>OY970258.1:0-2585060 GCA_963715615.1 Methanobacteriota archaeon
ACGAGCTTTCAATTCTCGTTCTCTCACTTCAGGTTATTTTTTTTATCGATTATTGGTTTAGCGATTGGTGGACAAAACGACCTTTTTTGTTAAACTTGCCGAAAGCTGACTGGACATATCTGAATTATAGCATCACTATGTTAATAATCAGCTTCATTTTTTTAATAGGCGTCGTGTTTTACTTTTGGCGGTTCCAAAACAAACCGAAATTCCACATACTCTTCATAGGACGTAAAGAAGAAGAGCAACGACAAATCGATACAAAGCGCTTTCTTACGTTACTTTTACTTCCAGTTGCTATATCAGTGGGTTTGTCATTATCTCCGCTATACTATGGTTTCGGGTTGTCGGGGCCACCGGCGTTATATCCAGCAACTGGTTTCGTGGCGATTTCAAAGCTAGGTCCAGATTTTTGGTGGTCGCCTCAAAACAATGATAAGTTCCTCCTGTTTTATCCACTGATAGTTGCGCTGTGTACAAGCGTGCTTTTCTATTTTGTATATCGCATCAAGCCTGAACGCGTGCAAAGAACTCTCCCACGGCTATTTTTTATTCCTATACTCTTATCAAGCGTTACAGCGCTGTTTGAGATGTGTTACAACTGTCTCGACTGGTATGTATCCATCTCGGATGTCGCCGCACCCCCTCTTAGGATCATTGATTTCACGTCGAATGTCGCGCTCTTTAGCTACCTTACGCTCTTTTTGGCATCTTTCATTGTACTTTTCAAGCTCACATATCATGTCAACGCTGAACATAGAAAGTCTTACACACTCGTAGAGGGGAAACACTTGCGAGGTTTAATTAAAGAGGGGGTGTGGGTTCTACCGAAGAAAGTCCGCGAGGGTGAATCACACAGCATATCCCTTGATTTGACGCTTTCAAAGGATTTCGTGAAGCGAACTTTTCATGTGGAGGATCACTATGCATCCAGTGACTACCTTGAAGCAGAACTTCAATCTGCTGGGCTTACGGTCGACGGTGAGAAGCGATCGAGGGTTCATGAAACCTCACCGCTATCCGTAATCACGTGGGTCTGCCATTTCCCCACCTCTGGTATTCAGACAATCAACCTCGTGCTACGTGTAATAAAGCCAGATAACTCGAAACATGTCATTTTTACACAAAGAGAAAATGTTAAGGTTGACAGCTTTATGAGCACATCATGGGTGGCGGCACTTTCAATTATCACCCCGCTTCTGATAGCCGTGGTACAAGTTTTGTTGAAAATCATTCTCTAATTGACAAACTACGTCACGCACTCGTTCTCAACACTCGTTTATCGGATCGGCCGACCATACCGCAAGATCAACTGGCGAAAGGTTGATAAGTATCGAGCAAAGGGGGCATCGTGGTTGGCCGTTTCGAGGGTGATGGACATTCCCTACAACACACTGCTTGCGGCGAAGGGCACGAAGAGCGGAAAAAGAGAATTGAAAGTTTAGGGTAGCTCAGTAGAGTCTATGTGTTCGAGCGTGTTTTCATGCCTCATCTCTCCGAGTTACGCAGATCGATAAACTCATCATTCTTGTTTTCATATTCATATTATAGTCACCTAATTCTTTTTTAGGATTTTTCCCGTAATGAGAGGTCCATCTTAAAGATAAAACCTTGTGTGATTTTGAAGCAGATTTGTGCGAGAGCAGGGGGCTAAACTGCTGAATTATGCGCATTCTTGCAGCATAAGTTTTTTACTATCCTCACGGATTCGAACCCTCTCGCTTCCTTCACAGATTAATGGTTACAGTAAATTGCAATAATTTTTAATAAACCACGTCGCCTGCTCATTTATTCACTTCGCTTTCCTAATCTGCTCCAGCCATTTTTGCAACTTCTCACCTTGTATCAATCCTTCCTTAACTAATCTATCGAGTTCCTTTGAAAGTTGCTCTCCTTGTTTACTATCTCTGAATCTCTCAACTTCTTTTACCAGTTGTCCGTATTGTTTGGTACCCTTTATTTTCCCAAGTTCTTTGAATAGACGCCCAATATATGTATCGTCATCTTGTTGGTCTGTCATTCGTTCTTTTCACCTCTTAACCTCATTTGTCTCATCCCTCTTACTGATAATTTGGCATCTTCTACGTCGACTAGCAATACAACAACCAATTCGCCAACGTTAAGTATCATGGTCGATACTTATCATTCAGAAAGAGGTGAGCAAATTAATGATTGAGATCTCCTCTATATTCAATCCGGGCGACATCATACGGTTTATTATGTTGTGCGTGCCGGCGTTTTATCATTTCACCTTACATTAACTTAGTGTGCTGAGATCCTACCGCGCGGAGTCGTAGGTTTTTGCAGACAGCCTATGATTCCCTTTCGCTGTTTATAATTTCACTAGCTTTTTATGGCGCCAGCATCTGCTGCAGTAATAGGAACATCCCCGGTGTTACGTTCTGGACGATGCCGCTTAATAACATGAAAAGAAGGTCGAAGAACATGCGTTTTCACCTCTCGTTTATATTGATTTCGCCGTTATTTAATGTGATATGCTTCTCATAAGTGTTGTGTTTGCTGTATAGGGTTCGGGTTGTAAAAAATCTTCCGTGGATGATATTAACTACTTTATTTCCGCCCGCATTTTTCTTGGCCCTCTTGATACAGGGGCCACAGAATCTGGCAGAAATTATTAGTGCTTTCGGATTTTAGGACGAAATAAAACCTTACCATAAATAGAAATTAGAAACAAAGAAAAAAGGAGGTGAAAGACATGGCGAAATTTCTGATCTTGTGGCATGTGAACCCCGTGACGATACCTCATGATCCAGTTGAACGTGCTAAGTTAAATGAAATGATGTGGGCAACGATAGACGACATGTTAAAGACAGGTGAAATAACGGAGTTCGGCTTCTTCCTAGATGGAACATCAGGATATACACTAGTTGAAGGAGAACCTGCAGATGTCTTAAAAGTCTCAGCGTCGTTCCGCCCCTTCGTTGATAGTGCAGTGCATGAGATAGTGCCCTATGAGACAGAAAAGGAAGTCTTCAGGGAGGTTATGAAAGCTCAGGCGGAAGCGATGAAGAAGTAGCCGTTCTTGAGTGTACGTACGTTACGGGGGTCAGAGCTCATGACATAGCTTCCGATGCCAGCTACGATGCTACAGTAGAGATCGATATACGGTTACATAGTATACACTACCACAAAACGAGAAAGGGCTAATAATACCGTTATTTGCTCGATTGCGGATCACATCATTCTTAGGTCCCCCTCCCTCACCCATAATTGGATAGTGCTGGCCTTCATCGTAGATAGGATCCCTGGTTATCACCCGATGTTTGTACTGATCGGGGACAGGATTAAATAACCCGGGAACCGATATGAGCTCAGGTATCATGCAGGGTGAAAGTGGTTCCTGGATAACATGGCTCGTTATAGGAATTGTAATTGCGGTACTATTATCGGGCTGTACAGCAACCCGGCTGAACGCCTGCCTTGGTCAGGAACCGATAGTCGGTACATGGTTCTATGACCCGGCGGGATCGACTGGTGCCTCGACTGATGAGTTAACCTTGTTTATAGTAAAAGAGGATGGACGTTTTGATGCTGCGGCAATTCCCCGCGACCAGACAAAACCCCTCACCTACGAGATCTGGATTACCGGATCCTGGGAGAAGGTTGGATTATACCTGTATACTCTTACTGGGCAGAGTATCCGCCACGATTTTATTACCGATAACCATACGACCGTAGAGTACAAAAATACGATTACCTACCATCCTGATACAGACACTCTCTCTCCTCCCAGGACCGTTGACCCGTATAGCATCTTCATCCGGGAATCCTACAAGCCTGAGATCCCTCCCGGACTGAACGTCTCCATACCATGGGACTGAAGGCGGTTTTTCAACCATCTTCAATAATTGTCAAATTAGGGCAGCATTGTAGACAAATTGCTTAGACACAAAAAAATTAGCACAAAAGGATAATCAACACTTAAACCCTTTATATCTCAAATTGCTGCTCATACTGTCTTTATATCACCTTGCGATATAGTTAAGGTTCTACAGGCCAACTGTAACTATAATTGCCTAATTGTGGTAAACGAAAAACGGCGTTAAAATGGAAAGCGTTAATTAATAAAATTGGCCTTTTGTTAAGTTAGAAACGTGGTATTAATACACCTTTTTTCGCCGCCAGTTGCGCTGTGCTCTCTTTCTTTTTAATTAAAAGTAGGCGGATTGTATTATTTTGAATTTATGTAACAGATAACACCGGATACAACCATACAAGAACGGATACAATCAAACGTCGACTGGCAATACAGCGTCCACTGGCAATAAAAACCCCAATTCGCCAATATTAAGTATTACAGTCGATACTTATCATTCATGTTGATGATGTGAAGGAGGTGAGACAACATGGTGTTTTATCTCAGCTTAGCAGGAATTCCGTTTGTAGGTCCCATATTAAGCACTTTCGTACTAGGATTAGGGGTAATGGTCAGTTGGATGCCCTTTGTGGGTCAACCACTGCTTACGGCCGCTATGACTCTGGCAGCCTAAGAAGGCGAAGCACAACAGCGCACCTTTTTAGATAAATTGTTCAGACGAAAGCAAATTACCACAAAACAATAAACGACTTATAAGGCAATCATTTCAACAATTACGTTGTATATAGCTCTTTTCCTTACCTCGCGATATCAGAGCGGATCCGCTGGCCAGCGGCACGTCTATCAGTCGAAATGTGCAACAAACGGAAAGAATGTTAAAATAGCAATATTCATGAAACAAAACGGTTTTTTAATTCGTCTTAACGTGAGAGTGCTGCATATCATCTTTGACACATGATTCCAAACTGCACGTTAGACGCTAACAAACGGGTTAGTTTTAATATCGCTGCACGCATTGTTACGTGGTTAAAAACTGACATCTGGTGGGCTTCAATACAACGAAGGGCATCAACAGGAGGGTGAATTTCCGTGAAGAGACAAATCCTAACACCATTTTTGACGTTCCTCATTCTTATGTCGATAGGAGGGGCTGTCAGTAGTGTCGGTGCAGCGTCGCACGTGACTCCCGAGCAGGCATCAAAAATAACTGTTACCGGCTACCTGTAATTATGTTGGGAGTATCAATTCAAAAGTTTACCATTACCCAGAATGTCCGGAAGCAAAGAAAATAAAACCTGAAAACTTGATATGTTTTAGCTCACCTTGTGATGCAAATGCTAACAGGCATACTAAACCATGTTCGGTCTGTAACCCCCCACGCTGTTGACTAGTCACGAGACGATTGATGTGGTATTAAAAAAGTAAGGCGAAAGGTGATCTATATGACTATGAAAAAGGATATGACTATGAAAAAGGCCATTATGCCGCTGTGCATTATAGCAATGACAGGACCTGTCACTATTTTTTGTTACGATAACGACGACCGCAGGACCGCCACCGGAATCCAACTCAGTTGAACACGTACACCATTCCACTACCGAATATGCAAAGGATAAGATCTTTGTTCGGTTCAAGTCTGAAGCGGTTAAAGATGGTATGGTAGTACCCAACATTGCCGCAGCTATCCACTCTAAAGTAGGTGCTACTGTAGAAGAAGAGTTCAATTGGTTGCCCGGTCTCCAACTGGTGAGACTTCCCGGCGGAGTCACGGTACCCGATGCTGTTGCGACATATAGACAGGCCCCGAACGTCCTTTATGCTGAGCCGGACTATGTACAGCACGCAGCCGCAATTCCCAATGACCCCTATTTTAAGTACCAATGGGGGCTTCATAACACGGGCCAGACAGTGAACAAAGTAACGGGCACGCCGGGAGTTGACATCAAAGCGCCCGAAGCGTGGGACAAAACTACAGGGTCACGTGACGTCATCGTCGCTGTCATCGACAGTGGTGTCGACTACAGCGAGCCGGATCTTGCCCCCAACATCGTAAACGGATGGGACTTTATTACGCATAGCAACGACCCCATGGATCGCTTTCACCACGGCACCCACGTAGCGGGGATCATCGCGGCGGCTGGTAATAATGGCATCGGGGTGACTGGAGTCATGTGGGGGGCGAAGATTATGCCGTTGCGGATTTTGGATGCAGATGGTAACGGCGATATTGATGCTGAAATTTCAGCTATTTACTATGCAACTTCACACGGCGCTAGTATCATAAACCTGTCTTTTGGTAATTATGATTACTCTCAAACAGAAAAAGACGCCATAGATGCCTTCTCCTGCCCTCTTCATCTGCTCAGCTGGGAATAATGGTTATAACAATGATCAGAAACCCAACTATCCATCATCTTATCCGAGCAGCAACATCATTTCTGTGGCAGCAACTGACCAGAGTGACGCACTCGCGTCATTTTCGAACTACGGTCCGACAACAGTGGACGTTGCTGCTCCCGGCACAAACATCTTAAGCACTTTTCCGCCGTGGACCGACTTGTTCTCCGACTGGTTCAACCACTTAAATGCGTGGAACTCCCACGGATGGAGCATTACGAACACTGGATATTACGGTGTTTCTCCCATCGCAACGACCAGTAGTCCCGGCGACAGCGCCGTTGACAATTCAATCACGCTCAACAGTCCCGTTGACCTGACAAGTAAATGCGGAACCAAGCTAAGTTTCTTCATGGGGCTGAACAACGTCGTCAAAAACCATGCTTTGTTTTATATCGAGGCATCAAGAGACGGTATAAACTGGGAATTTATTGACGGTTGGACAGGAACCACAAACAAGTGGCAGTATGAGAGTTATAACCTTACAAATTACGATACCTTACCACACCTTAAAATCCGATTAGGATTGATAACTGACGGTAACAGATCTTCAAGTAGCAGTGTCTACATCGACGAAGTAAAACTCACGGCATTCAACCCAAGGAGCGCGCAACAGAATTACGTTTTTGATGATGGGACCTCCATGGCCACCCCCTTCGTCTCAGGGATTGCCGGGCTGGTCAAGTCGATGCACCCCGACTATACGAACCTCCAGACAAAAGATGCTATTTTGAAAAGCGTTGATGTCGAGAGCTCATTATATAGGAAGATTTCGACAGGAGGTAGGGTTAACGCCGATAAAGCGATATCCGCAGGGTCAACCACTACGCAACCCCTCTTGATAACCACCCCTCGATTGGTGCACAATGCCTCCCAACATTTCGAACGGCATATCGCTAACACTAGTACTGCCGATACGCAGACTGCTCCGTATGCGGTTCCATACAGTAGGTGGGAACTGTGGTATCAGAATGCACCATAGACGGCGATGTGGCGAGGCCGTTATCACGTATGGGAAAGCCATCCCCCCCTTCCTTACACGTGCGTGTTCACGCCAATACGTTGGTTCGCTAAATACACCCCCATACGTTACGCCATAGTTTCGCAGTAAACTGGGTGCAACAGAATCAGGATCTCAGGAGACTGCAGTTATTACTAGGACACAGCAGTTTGGCAGTTACACAACAATACCTCCCTGTTTAGGGATGCTGATATTATGGACGCGTATAACAACGTTGATTTTGGCCGTATGTAGCGTCTTTTGCTGCCTCATTCGATACAATGACAGAGAACTATCTAAGCAGCAAAGCACAGAAAGAATGGCAATTCATCGCTTTTTATGATATGGTTCTCTTCATTTTATGGGTGCGGAACGTCCTACTTACTGATAAAAAAATCTCACAATTTGCAGTACATCTCAATGAGGTGCTTTACCCCTTCGTTGCCGGGATTGATGAAAACACAACCCGTGTCTGTGCTCTGAAAAAAGATAAACTCCATGATGATTTGCTACAGTTTGAGAAAGAAGTCCTAGAAAACGTTCAAATGCTAATCTAACGCGTAGCGGATAAATTCATATAGCGCTTTTATTTAAAAATAAAGTGATCTTTGTGGTTATCGCTTCCGCACTCGCACAATATTAACAACATCATTAACAACATCACAAACTCATAGGTAAACGGAGCACTCCGATTTTATAATGTACTTGCGTTGTATATTTCATAAAAATAAAAATCAAGGTGGAGCGATATGGAAAATTGGAAAGATGATTTAATCACTTTTTTAAACGGCAAGGCGGAAAAAAAACAACGTAATGAAGAAAATGTTGTGCAAAACCGCGCTCAAATGGAGCCGATAATCGCAGAATTTTACTCATCAAAAGTTGCCCCCGCATTTGAAGAATTAAAAACCGAGCTGGAAAAGCACGGTAAAGGGGTTCAGTTGTGGGAGATGCCACAATGGGAAATAGATCCAACGACGCTAGAAAAACACTTGGCAGGAGACACAGTGACACAAACCATTAATGTGTATTCAGACCCCGCAGAAACTCATTTTGAATTTGGGTATTCAATTCGCGCGGAGATAGTATTTAAAGGAGCGTGTGTCTATCAAGAAATAGACATGATTGACAAAAGAACTGGCAAACGATCTACTAGTCAACCCCCCTTTAGTCAGGAGAAAGATCCAAGTCGACTATATAGAGCCCCCCATCAGTTTAGTGGTCCGGATGTATCTAATCTTACAAAGGAAGAGATCTTGCAAAACTTTGTGGACCAATACAAGAGATCTTTATAAACAATAGGTTCATCTTTGGTAATTTCGATTTCATCAGTACCGCCGCGCTCCAGAAAAGCATGTAAATTAATGGGTGGCCGTTATGGTTTGAGAAAGGAACCCCACACGGTCACTAAATTCAAATCTGATGGGGTCTCCTGATGACACCAGTTAGCGAATATTTTTTATTTTTAAAGACAATTTGGCCGTATCGTGGCAGTATCGCGTTTATGTGTTAGTTGACGCTAAATGGGGTTAGCGTTATAATCTCGCGCAGGACTAGAGCCCTCTTAAGCGCTCAGAGGCGCACAGGGCACGTACCACATTCCCGGGCAAGTTTCCACCGCAATCACACGCTGTCGACGGAAACAGTCAGAAAGTTTTATCCACGTGTGGTTTTGAATGGTTATGTACTATGTTGACTATCGACTTCTTGTACTATGACGATTGCCCCCACTATCCTGAGGCATTGGACATTCTGAAAGAGGTGCTCTCAGAGGAGCATATTGAGGCAGATATCACTATGATCCCGGTTGCTAATGTGGATGAAGCGGAACAATTAAAATTCCTCGGATCACCCACGATCAAAATTGATGGAGAGGACGTAGAACCTGAGATCGAACAACGCACAGAGTATCACGGGCACTGCAGAATGTACCTGTACCACGAACAGTTATTTGGGTCCCCGCCAAAAGAGATGCTACGCGACGCGTTGAAAAAGCGTCGTTAGAACTCGCCTGTCGCAATCAGTAGCTCAATGAGCCCCCCACATTCATACGAGAGTAGTAAGAGTGCTGTTGTATTCAATGGAGCGATTTAAGAGCACGCAAAAACGTTTAGCGCCCGGGATTACATTATCTCACGGTTACTATGACGAAGTGGCAAGCGCGTGTCTGAGCTCTTAGCCCTGACACCGTCCGATCTTGAGCCTTACAATCAGGTATTGAATATCACAAAGGCCAAGGGCAAGAAGCAACGATGCGTCGTCGTTGATCCACCCGTGTTTGCTATGCTCTCCACATATATTTCAGAGACGAACACCCTCGAGGAACAGCCCATCTTTGGCCTTTCAAGCGTGCATATCTGGAGGCTGTGTCAAAAATACGGTAAGATGATAGGCGTTGATGTGCATCCCCATATGCTGCGGCACAGTTACGCGATCCACTTAATACGAAATGGCGTAGATCTTCGAAGGCGGCAACAACTCAATGATCAAGATTTGCGAGAGGGGTATAACAAAATAGAGTTTTAATTAGTTGTGGTGGTAGTTTTGCATGCCTCTCAAACCGTATTTTCATGCCATAACTCAGGTGGTAACATGCTACGTTTGCCCGTCAACGATCACAACTTATTCGATATGTAGTTGTATCCGCGTTATTTAATGAAAACTAATTAAAGCTAGCCCGTTCAATATCGAAACTACCCCAGTAATTGCAAACCCTACAAAGGCTAGAGGCGGGAATATAGCACATGCTATCCAGAATAAACCATTCATGATCTCAGTATTTGATTCTGAATTTGAACCGGTCTATTTTGGACGGGCTGCCCGGAGCTGCAATGCATTTTCGAGAAGCAATTTCGTCTCGTATGTGCCCACGTTAACCTCACAATTCCATCCGAGAACCCCCATGCTCTATTTTTGGCCTCTTCAACTGTCAGTATATAATTCTTTCTCAACATATCTCACAGCGTCGTCCGTAAGAGCGATTGAGCTAAATGCAACGTTTTCAATAAATCCTTTACTTTCGAGATAGTCCAGTACGTCGTTGAGCGTGTGATGATCATAGCCAAGCTCTTGAGCTATCTTGTTTTTATTAATGTGTTCACCTAGTTCCCCATCCGCCGCGATGTAAGAACGTTTAAGAAATTCATCAGCTTTTCTTTCTACTTCTTTCACTCGTTCCTCTTTTCCCCTCTTTATGTCTTCTATCTTCTTTCTTAATTCATCTTCGGACAACTTATTTTCAACTCCTTTAAGAGATTGAGAGACTTTTTATTCGGAAATGAAAGCAAATCTGCTGAAATCATTGGGAGTTCTATTGATATACTTTTGGTTATCGTGTCGACAGGCGGAAGCGGTACGTCAGGGGTACCACAGGGCGAGGGGGTGTTGCGTGAACCACCAACGGCGATGCCATCAGAAAGCCATCTTCAAGTGTGCACGAAGCTCTTCGAACCGTGCCTGAACCCAAACGGGAGCAGCAAGGAGCTCAGCATGTTTGACAAGCTGGACGTGCGGCATTGTTAGGGCTTCGAGCTCTCGACTCTAGCTGAGAACCGTAGCAATGAATTAGTGAATATCACCAAGACGAAGGGTGGGAAGCAGCACAGGGTATTCATTGTAAATACTGTTTTAACAATGTCCACATAATTCCGTCCCCCCCAAGACAACTATCGCATCAGAGTTGTATAGTCCCTTGTTCACCGCCGAACTGACGTACGTGCCCACAATCGCTAAAACCACGACGACTGTAAGAAAGAAGATAAAGAAGACAAACAACACCTGTTTCCACCTTTTCTGCGGCCAAAGTCTTCATGTAAATCGCTGCGAACCAATTCCATTTTTGAAGTAATGCTCTCTCTAAATGAGTTGAATAAGTACCACGCTTGCAGCACGTCCTCTTTTGTAGCAGTACAAACGCCCGGATCATCACCACGCGCAAACCGGTTTTCAAACGCTCCTCATTGACAGAGTGCGTGGAACTGGTTGATCTGTGTGATATGGTCTTGCAGTACAAGAAGATCAGAAAGTGGAAAGATTACCCGTATGGAGAGCGGGGTTATGTTATACTCAGTCTCGTGGCAAAAACAGCGCTCGCGTGGCAAGTATTTGCTGGGATGTTACGGACGATGTGATCACTCAGCAATTACATCGCCCACTCTTTTATCCTTTTATGCCGCTGAGAGGAGCGGCGCTCAACGAATTCACAGAGTGTACGTATTTCAACGTAGGAGAAAAAAGCAGGGGAAACCCCCTGGACACAAACAAGTCACTTTGGCATCAACACTGAATCGATAACATGAATCACACCATTACTACACTCGATGTCCGGATGAATCACTTGCGCGTCATTTACCTTAACGCCTCTGTGAAACAGACGATGAACTTCTATGGTAAGCAGTCCTCCTTGGACTGTCTTCAGTGATTTGAGCTTTTTTATATCACTTGCCATATATTTTCCTAATACCACATGGTAGGTCAATATGGAAGTGAGTTGTTCTTTGTTTTGTAATGCGCTATCTAACGTTCCTGCAGGCAGCGTTGCAAACGCAGCGTCAGTTGGCGCAAAGACCGTGAAAGGGCCCGTCCCACTCAACGTACCTGCTACAAGATCTACAGTTTGCACCGCTTTAACCAGTGTTGTAAAGTTCTCGGCGTCGATTGCAGTTTCTACGATATTTTTCATCCGTCAAATCATCCTCTTTTTTTAAGTATCGCTGTTGTTATCGCTTATTAGGATTTAAATAAGCAATTATTGCTTAAATTCCATGTATTTAATGTTTTGGCGTTGAAATAACAAATAAGATATGGGTTAAAAATAGAATCCGAAGCCCAGTAGCAACGCCCTTGGTATCCAAGTTCGCCCTCAAAAGACTTTATTTCATCATCTTAACTTGTGTTGCAATATTTCTCAAAGTAAACTCCTTAGATACTAGCGGTAATTATTAAGGAAGTGGATGCCCGCATGCGCCCATTCTATTCCTGATGCTCCGTGATCAAGTATGGAAGTCCGGCCTGATTGCTCCCATGCACTTATGTCGCCATATTTTGCACATTTTCGGAGATTTCCAACAGTGCAAAGCAAGTGAAATTAGGGCCCCTCCTAATGCGCTGACCGTGTTCGTCAGGATTCATCGGTATGGCCGGACGATCGGTAAGAAAATTCATCCCCATGCGTTACGCCAACCTATTTTTAGTATCACACGCTGCCAAGTGAGTACCCTCGTCTAGAAGTACGGGCAAATGATCGGCGAGTATATCTACCCCCATACCTTTCGTCACAGATTGCTTTAGAAGCTGCGAAAGCGTAATTCTGAATAAAGAAGTCAGAAGTAACTATTTAACAAGAGCAAAATATTTCAACATAAAGAAGCACGTGTTGTCTATGGCTACAAGTTCGCTAGTGCTGCTGATTATCGCTATCCTCATTTTGGTCGCGTTATACATATTATTAAGAAATCCAATACATTTGGTAGTAAATGCTATACTGGGAATCATAATTCTCTTCCTTGCTCATTTTATTGGTATTAACGTACCAATAGACCTGATTGCCGTGCTCATAAGTGCAATAGCTGGAATACCGGGTGCTATATTACTGATTCTCTTGTCCCTGCTTGGTATCAGCCTATAACGCGGGAGAGGTGGGGCAGTGCGCATCATTACCGGATACACCTAATGGTCATCCCCTATAAGAGAGAAAATAAATATGCCGGGGGTGGTTACCGCTCTCTATGACCTACCACACGTGTCGTGTCAGAGGAGAAGCCCGGCGATAAGGCATATCACAAAGAGTATCAGGAAGAGTGATACAAGGATTCCTCCTAACCCTAGTAACCATAGGATTATTGCAATTACTAAAAAGACAATCGAAAGTGGTACAAGTTCTCCATATCGTCCTCTACCGAACCAACGTCTACGGAATAGTGCCATTTATATACCTCCGTCTTAACATTGACTAAAAACTATAAATCGATTGGGATCTTCAAACGCGGAAATCTGATTCTTTTTTCGCGTATTAATTACTGTCGCTCACCGTGACGCCCGTTAAAAAAGAGCTACGTAAAAATAAGACCTTGAAACCGTTCTAAAACCCTAGTTCTCTGATCTCCATTTGTAGTGTTTTTCTCCTTGAGCTCCTTCCCTTTTCTATATGATAATGCCCGTGCACTCTACGATACCCTCGTCAAGAAGTACGGTCGAATGGTCGAAGTTGACATACACCCGCACACGTTTCGGCATAGCTTCCGATTCATTTGGTCCGGAATGGCATGGATCTCCGGAGGGTGCAGCTGTTGTTGGGGCATTCAAGTCTCAACATCACCCAAGTATACCTGCAGTTTAAGGATCAGGATCTACGAGAGGTATATAACCAAATCGATTTTAGGCAGACTGTACTAAAGACAACAAATCAGGCGTTGAAGCAGTACAATATGACCACAACTGCACCTCGCGTATACCCTCGCGAATAAAACGTATGAAATTAAAAAAATGAAAACATAAAAAGCATTAGAATTGCCGCTTTGCCGTTTAAATTAGATATTTGCGTTTTTACTGTTGAATTTCTTATAGCCATATCGGGTTTTTCTGTATCTTTTAAAGTGCCGAACAACCATATAGATGCAGATCTCGCGATAAAGCGTTAAGTTCTTGCAAACATTTTTTAGATAACCGGCGCTCACTAACGATCAACATACATAAAATATCCAAAAATCTTAGCTGGAGCCGTTTTATGCGCGTCGGTGCTGTGTTTACGATGGCCTCGTTTGTCTCTAGTGCGGCGTTATAGAGCCGGGATAGATTAGTGGTGTCTGTCATTTGCCGCCCTCTTTTGCTTGCTGTTTCTTGTGTTTTCGCGTCCATTTCTATATTCTTTTTTATTATCGGTTTTTCTCACTTCTCTTTCCTAATCTGCTCCACTCGTTTGTGTAGCTTCTCGCCTTGGACCAATCCTTCCTTAATTAATCTATCGAGTTCCTTTGAAAGTCGTTTTGCGTGTTTACTATCTTCGATTTTATCAAGTCTTTTCCCAATCTGTGCGTATTCTTCGCTATTTTTAAATCTTTCAACTTCTTTTACCAGTTGTCCGTATTGTTTGGTATCCTTTATTTTCCCAAGTTCTTTGAATAGACGTCCAATGTATGTATCGTCATCTTGTTGGTCTGTCATTCGTTCTTTTCGCCTCCTAACCTCATTTGTCTCATCCCTCTTACTGATAACTTTGCATCTTCTATGTCGACTAGCAATACAACCACCAATTCGCCAACGTTAAGTATTATAGTCGATACTTGTCATTCATGTTGATGATGTGAAAGAGGTGAACACTATGCCTATAAATATTAATTTCATTATGGACCCAAATGTGGGCATCCCGGGAATGATTCGCTTTGTTATGTTCTATGTGTCGTCGCTGTTTCTGCATTAACGTGTGCTGAGTTCAAACTCCACAACTAGAGAGTCGTAGGTTTTGCAACTATTCCTATGACTCCTTCCTTTTCTTTTTCTTTGTTATTCCACTCCACTCCGCTCCCTTTTTCCTACCGCTGCCATTAAACCAGAAAGCTTGTGTACGCGATCACAATATTTAAGAAAAGAACGCACATAACAACTTGTTTACAAAAATCCTCAACGAAGGTGATAAATCAATAAAAAGAGGTGAGCACCACTATGCCTATAGGTATAAACTTTATAGTAGATCCTATATTTAATCCCGGGAATGGCATACGGGTAGCGATTGATTCTGTAACCCCGCTATTAACAACTTTCCTCAAGTCTCTCTTTGATGGTCTGACCAAATAATAGTATAAGTTGAAAGCAGCCACATTTTTCAACACCACAAAACATGATTACTTTTAAGAAGTTGCTTGCCGTTCCAAACTCCCACCACTTCTTTACCGTATTCTCCTCAGTCGCTGCTGTTAGCAGTCTTGTGAGGGGGCCACAACCTCTTCTTGTAAAAAAAAACGTTATTCAGTAAATCAATATATACTACAATGACTGGCCCCACCGGTAATCCTCGGCCATAATATTCCGCATCTTTTCCTCGCTGAGAGTTGGGGTGATTATCCGAGTATGCCCGTAACGTCCTCTATATACCTCACGCGCAAATATGAGCCCGAGCATATCCAGTTCGGAAATGAAATTTGGTATACGAACCTTCGTCAAAGGCTTATCCTCCATACCCTCACAAAGCCTTCTGTAATTGACGTACACTTCGTTGGTGTCGATCTCCTTCTTCTCACTCGATACGATTGCATAAAGGACTAATCTGAGATGAGATTATAGTATCCTCCTGCCATCCGGTCAATCGCCTTAAACTGACTGAAGCCGATATTTACTTCTGGCCTTATGAGCTCACAGCCTTCAGGAACATAGTTGGCGAGCTGATCTCCGTTCGTGGTATACGTGTAGGATAACGAAACTACGTCACGATTATAAACTGCAAAATCGGGACCGGGGAAATCAGTACCACCGAAGTGAGCCGGCATTCTATAGGTTTTATTATTTTCGAACCTGAACATGATTACCACATCACGTATGAACGCGTGCGACAGCCTTGAACAATCGGAAGCCGAGAGACAACCCAAACCTTTAACAGGCAAAGCTATTTTAGCTCCGTTGCACTAAGGTATACGCTATTTTGAGTGTGAGGCATAGATAATGAAAGCAAACGTTCCTCAATCTAACGGAACTACTCCGTGCAGAGTCGCCTTTTCACCGGAGGTGGCGCGCAATGCCTGAACGGTGGAAGGGAAAACTTGCCGTGGATATTCGCGATGCGACGCCTGACTGGGCGCCGTTCGTGCAACCCACTGCTCCTGAGAACGCTCCGAATGTCCTCTTCATCGTCTGGGATGATGTCGGGTACGGGGCGATGGATGTCTTCGGTGGCCCCATCGAGACGCCCACGATGCGCGGTATCGCCGAGATGGGCATCCGTTACAGCAATTTCCACACGACAGCGCTCTGCTCGCCGACGCGCGCCTGCGTGCTGACGGGGCGCAACGCCACGAGCAACAATATGGCGTGTATAGCTGAAGTGATAGATGGATTTCCGGGCTATAGTGGGCGCATGCCCTTTGAGAATGGCACCATCGCAGAAGTGTTAAATGAGCGAGGGTGGAACACCTACGCCCTGGGGAAGTGGCATTTAACCCCCGGAGAGGAGGAAAATATGTCAGCGTGGAAGCACCGCTGGCCGCTCGGACGCGGTTTTGAACGTTTTTATGGCTATTTAGGCGCCGAGACGAATCAGTGGTACCCCGCCCTAACCTACGATAACCATTTCGTCGATCAGCCATACCAGCCCGAAGAGGGCTATCACCTCTCCAAGGACTTGGCTGACAAGGCGATCGAGTTCATCAGAGATGCCAAGATCGTCGCACCGGATAAGCCGTGGTTTATGTACTTCTGCCCTGGCTGCGGTCACGCCCCACACCACGTCTTCAAGGAGTGGGCTGACAAGTACAAAGGCAAGTTCGATATGGGCTATGAAGTGATCCGGGAAAGTATCCTGGCGAACCAGAAGACGCTTGGCATATTGATGGAGAACACCGTGCTGTCGCCGATCAACCCGCACGGGGAACCTCAGATCTCTAGTCCAGAAGGCAAGTCGTGGCCACAGCTCGACTGGGTTCGCCCGTGGGATTCGCTCACCGATGACGAGAAGAAGCTGTTCATTCGCATGGCTGAAGTGTATGCGGGATACGTATCGTATACCGATTACCACATCGGCCGCCTGCTCGAGTACCTCGAGGAGTCTGGCCAGCTTGACAACACGATCATCGTCGCCATTTCTGACAACGGTGCGAGCGCTGAGGGCGGTCCGAACGGTTCCGTTAATGAAGCTAAATTCTTTAATGGTATTCCTGATACCATTGAAGAGAATATAAAGTACCTCGAGGATCTGGGCAGCCCGGCGACCTACAACCACTATTGCGCCGGTTGGGCGTGGGCCTTCGATACGCCCTTCCCGGTACTGGAAGCGATTTGCCGGCTATGAGGGAGGGATCGCAGATATGTGCCTCGTCGCGTGGCCGCAGGGCATTACCGCACGGGGTGCGGTGCGACACCAGTACATACACGCCGTGGATATCTTACCGACCATCTACGACGTACTCGGCATTGACCCCCCAGAGGCGATTAAAGGATACACACAGAACCCCATCGAGGGCGAGAGCTTTAGACGCACCATTGACGACCCGAGCGCGCCCGAAAGGGAGGCTCAGTTCTATTCTATGCTCGGTCAGCGCGCCATTTACCATGAAGGGTGGCTGGCGAACACGCTGCACCCGCCATTGTCAGGTTGGGGTAACTTTGCCAGCGACGTCTGGGAGCTCTACAACCTCAGGGAGGACCGGTCGCAAGTGAAGAACATCGCTGATCAGCATCCTGATAAACTGGAACTCCTCAAGGGACTCTGGTACTACTATGCCGGCGTTTACCAAGGGCTGCCACTGGACGATCGTACACCGCTGGAATTAGCTTTCGTGCCGCGACCGCAGCCGTCTAAACCGCGAAACCGCTATGTCTATTATCCGCACTGCGCGGAGGTGCTCGAAGGAATCGCAGCTGACATACGCGGACGTTCATATGGCATAGCCGCCGGCGTCGTCGTTGACACCACCGAGGCGGAGGGCGTGCTGTTAGCTCAAGGTCATCTCATGGGCGGGCACAGCCTGTACATACAAGGCAAGAGGCTCCACTATGTCTACAACTGGCTTGGGGATGTTCAAAAAGTCAGCTCAAATGTTGAGATCAGCACCGGCCGGCACGTCTTCACCGCCGGATTCCGCAAAACCGGCCAAGACCCGAAGACCAAGAGCGCTCTCGGCACGCTCACCCTCTATATCGATACCGAGCAGGTAGGACAGAGGGAGATCAAGACGCAGCCAGGTAACTTCAGCATTGCGGGCGAGGGGCTTTGTGTAGGCCGCGATAGCGGGTCCCCGGTCTCGCCGGACTACAAGCCACCGTTCACCTTTACGGGTGGAACGATCGAGGGAGTCGTGGTGGACGTCACCGGTGAACCTTTCATCGACCACGAGAAAGAAGTCATGAGGTGGATCCTGAAGGATTAGCTGTCGTTTTCGAGTGTCGCAGCTGACGTTCGAGTGACAATTTTTTTGTACAGTGTACTCTAACGTCCAGGAATGAGCGGAGATTACATCAAGCGATTGCCACAAGAATCCGACAAGGCCTGGAGGCGTACGTCTCGCCGAGGTCTGTCTGTTCGTTTGAAGGCAATCGTGCCATATCAGCTGATGCTGTCGGCTGCGGCGCATCGACTCAGTCGTATTATAACGGCTTAGCAAACCTCAAAATACTCCCTGTGTCATCATCAGCCCCAGCTGTGGGATCGATCACGACTATTGCAGGGATCGCGGTGCGCCGTGGCAGCGCTTATACTTCCGGCCGCTGCCGCACGGGCACGGATCATTGCGCCTGGCTGTAGCGAATGCCCGCCTGAGCCTTTGCCCATCTTCGGCGGCGTAAATGCGCATGATCTCGGCGGGTGCCGAGTCTCTCTGCAGGAGATCGGTCATGATCCGCATGGGCTGGGCAACGTGGGTGAAAAATTCCTTATATCCTGCGCAGAGGTAGTTCAACCCCGGATCGCCGTCTGGGGTAGTCATAAAGCGGTTTTTTGGGCACTCTCCGTGACACGCAAAGCGCACCGAACACTCGAGGCAATAGTGCGGGAGCGTCTCGAGCTTTGCCAGACCGAATTGCCGCTGCTTGTCGGACGTCAGCAGTTCGCGCATCGGGGTATCGAGGATGTTTCCGAGCAGGTAGCGCGGCTCAACAAAGTGGTCACACGAGTAGAGATCGCCAGTGTGCTCGAGCGCAAGGGCGGCTCCGCACGTCGGAGCGAAGATGCACAGCGCGGGCGGTTCTCCCGCCCACGCGGCTAACGCGGCATCGAAGAACTGCACATACACGCGGCCGACGTCACGGCGCACCCACTCGTCAAAAACAGTGGTCAGAAAGCGCCCCCACTGGTCTGCGGTCACGGAGCGCTCCGTGACGGCATCGCCCTCCTGAAACCCGGTCGCATTGTCGCGCTCCACGATCGGGATGAATTGGATGAACTCCGCGCCGACCTCATCGCGGAAAAAGCGGTACACGTCCAGAGGGTGATCAGCGTTCGCCGCGTGGACCGCGGCAAGGATATTAAAGTCGACGCCGTGCTCCCGCATCAGCTTTGCCGCCCTCATGACGGTATCGAAGGTGGGTCCCCCCTTCTTGTTCCGCCGGTACACGTCGTGGAACTCCCGTGGGCCGTCGAGGCTGAGGCCGACGAGGAAACGGTTCTCGCGGAAGAATTCACACCACGCCTCGTCGATCAGTGTCCCGTTCGTCTGCAAGGTGTGCTCGATGATGAGGTCGGGAGGTGCGATCTGTTGCTCGAGCGCTATCGAACGGCGAAAGAAGTCCAACCCCATGAGGGTCGGCTCACCGCCCTGCCACGCAATCGTTGCGGCTCCATGCTGTGCCGTGAGGTACTGACGGAGATAGGCCTCTAACACGTCGTCAGACATGCGAAAGCGGCTTTTCGGATAGAGGTGCTCCTTTGATAGGAAGAAGCAGTACGCACAATTAAGGTTGCAGGCAGCACCGGTGGGCTTGGCAAGGACGTGAAACCCGTATGGTTCGCTCGTCGGTTCGTCGGTGTTTTTGTGTGCGATGATGGTCGTCACGGTATGACCCTCTACTCACGGTGTGGTATTCATTTGTTTGTCTCGTCATAAATCAGTTGTGTGTAATGTATGTCCCTCATCATCATCCGTTTGTGTCAAGATAGTTTCCGTATGACCTCAGTATCGTTGTGTGTTTTTAGTGAAAGTGTCAACGCTTCACACATCACGTCACGTCGCAAAGTCCGCCTTGCCTAATTATAAAGAGGACGCCATCATGAAGGGCGTAAAAAAGAATTCGCGGCTTACTAGCGGCGATTCTCAAAGTTGATAACATGAACTCCCCCCTCTTGCAGCCCATATAGTGGATGATGTAACTATGCTAGATCATGAAATCACCGTAAATTCATTGGCGGTTTTACCACATGATTTGTCACGTTTTTATACTTGCAAGTATAACCTACCAACGTTTCCCGCAAGGTGACGTAAGATGATCGGTGTAAATATTGAAAAATGTGGGCACTGTGGTGCATGTGTCGCGGTCTGTCCGACCAATTCGATCGAGCTCATCGAATCCTGTCTCAAAATAGGCGACACGTGCACGACGTGTGCGACGTGTGTAACAGTCTGTCCAGTCGGAGCCCTAACGGCAGAGGAAGGAGCATGAGGGACGAGTACGATGTCATCGTGGTAGGGGCAGGGCCCGGAGGGTCTATCGCGGCACGAACTGCTGCTGAAGAGTGCGATGTATTATTAGTAGAGAAGAGGCAGGAGATCGGTTCACCCGTGCGCTGTGCAGAGTTCTTAGAGAAACGAGGTCTATCAACATATATACAACCGAACAAGAAGTGGATTGCGAGCACAATAAATGGAGCCAGAGTCTTCGCACCTGATGGCACGGTGCTCACTGCATCAGCAGAGGCGCTGGGAATTGAGGGGGGGCTCGGATATGTATTAGAGCGCAAAATCTTCGATAGGGAGCTGGCGAAAGATGCGGCGCGGGCAGGAGCGCACGTCATGGTGCGCACCCGTGCAACGGGGCTCATCGTTGAAAATGGCACAGTAACGGGCGTTAAGCTCAACCGGCTCGGCGAGGACTTTGAGATCCGCTCAAAGGTGGTTATCGGTGCAGACGGCGTCGAGTCACAGGTCGGACGGTGGGGCGGCATAAACACCACCCTCAAGCTTGAGGACATCGGGACCTGCGTCCAGTACCTTATGACCGACGTTGATGTGACAGAAGATTTCGTTGATGTTTATCCAGGATCCTGCGCTCCTGGTGGCTATGCGTGGGCGTTTCCGAAAGGCGACAAGAACGCAAATATCGGGCTTGGTATAGCCGCGAGCAAATTAGGTGGAAAAAGGCCCATTGACTATCTCAACGAGTTTGTGTCAAAGAACTTTCCTGAGGGGCAACCACTTGAACTGGTGATGGGAGCAGTCCCAACAAGCGAAGAGGGCAAAGCTCCTACACGAAATGGGCTCATGCTGGTAGGTGATGCGGCACACCATGCGCGGTTAGGTGGCGGGATGCTGGCTGCGTTAGAAGCAGGAAAGATAGCGGGTGATGTTGCTCGTAAAGCCGTGCGACAAGATGATTCTTCTCTTAACGTGCTCAAGGAATATGAAACAAGGTGGCATAACTCAGTTTATGGCAAAACCGCAAAGCATTTCAAAAAATTCAAGGAGTTTATTGGAGATCTATCCGACGACGAGTTTAGTAAGCTTATAAGGGCAATGAAAGGCATCAACCCCCAGACGACGAGCGTTATAGAGATTGGAAGGCGTTTACTTGCAGCAAATCCGAAGATTCTGTTCCTAATGCGCCATCTAGCAGCTATAAGAGACGCGATGCGGGAATGGGAATACCTCAGCGACATTCTTGATTGATTCAATGACAATGTAAGCTTGCATGACGCTGCCACGGCTTTTAATTGGATAAAAAACGTGCGTTACAGAGAGCGCCACTCTTCTCTATATACGCCGTTGCGCCGGATATCCCCTCGCTGACCCGTCATCGGTATCCTGCGTACATTCATCTTCCTGTGCGTCGTTTGAGATGCGGCGAAGCGGGTGCTCAAGCGCGTAATCAACGGGGTTGACGCATCCGCCCCTGACGAGATCCGCGAAGCGGACTTAACCAATACCTTTTTAAAATATTAAATAGGAGATAAGTGAGACGGTTGTAACGAGGCTTTCCATGGAGGATATTCGAGCTCCCATAGACGAAGATGACGCGTTAAGACGACGAAGAGCACCGAGCCCCTTCGCAGTAATACGACAGAAGCTCATCACTTACTGGGTTCTCGCGAGATTCCCGGAGCGACTTATGCTTGCCTTTCTTTGCGGTCTCCTACATGATGGTGTTCGGACGGGCCGCCTATAACGCACCCTTATACGACATACCTCTACTCATCGCAGCGTTTGTCATCATCTCTCTCGTAAGCGCAGGTGGCTGCGCCATAAACGACTACTTCGACCATGAGGCCGACGCGATAAATAAGCCGAACAGGCCCATTCCCGCGGGCAACATCTCCCCGAGGGGTGCCCTACAGTACACGGCGGTGACGTTCGTCATCGGGGCCGCCCTCGCCCTCTATCTAAACCTCCTCGCGTTTGCCATTTTCGTATTCTGGGTCATCTTGTTAATACTATATGTTCCCGTCTTTAAACGAGCTGCAGGGTTTTTGAGCAACGTCGTTATAGCATTCACTGCATCCCTCATCCCCATCTTCGGTGAAGCCCTCCTCCTCGGACACATCAGCTACCTCTCGCTCTCATTTGCTCCCACGCTCTTAGCGGGTAGCGTGGGCTATAACGCACTCCTTGACGCAACAACTGTTAAAGGGGATATCAAGGCCGGATACACGACGCTCGCTGCCACACGGGGCACGCACGCCGCGATATCAACTGGCGCTCTTATCATGCTCGTCTCGCCAGCCCTTTTCGCGTACATCCCATTTATCCTCGGGATTGTCGGCATCGCCTATGCGATCGTCACAACTTTTTATTTTGCCTTGGCAGTCATCACAATTCAGCCCCTGTTCTCGAGGCCAGACCCTGCCATTGCGAGCAAAACGGAGAAGCTATTGAGGAGGGTGGTATGGGTCTTTTTGCCCATCTCCTTGCTGGTAGGCGCATTTCTGCCGTGATGAAAGGCCAGCATCTCGTCTGCTTTGGGGCAAAAAGGCAATGCAGGCTTTAACTCTCCGCTGGCGTAAGCCGCTGCTGAGCGCCGACGCTCAGCCCTCTGGAATGCGCCGCAGCACGCCGTGATTCGCGTCGAGCTCGACCAGGTCGCCTGTGCGGAACGTTGTGGTAGCTATGTCTAAATTGGTCACCGCGGGAAGGCCGTACTCGCGGGCCACGACCGCGCCGTGGGAGATGGTAGAGCCGATATCGCTCGCGACCCCGACGATTGTCGTGAAACTAGGCGTCCAGCCAACGTCGATGGTCGGCGCGATCAGGATCTCACCCGGCTGAACCTCGCCCGCTTCGGCGAGTGTCCGCGCGACGCGCGCCCGCCCTTGGACGACGCCGAGGCTCACCGTCTTGCCACAGAGGATGCCGTCGCCGTCCGGAACCGGCGGGTCGATCGGCTCGGCCTTGCTGCGGAAGATCGGGGGGAAGTTCAGCTTCATCTGGAACGGCAATACCTCGCGCCGTGCGAGCGCTCTCTCTGCGAGCTCAGGATCGCGGTCGCGCAGGAGCGTGCCTATCTCGGCGTGTTGCAAGAAGAACACAGCATCGTCGTCGGGCAGCAAGCCCTCGTCGACCATCTGGCGCGCGAGCGTGCGATAGGCACGCCTGAAGAGTGTGATGCCCAGGACGACCTGCGATTTGGATATCTCACGGTTACGGACACTGCGGTTGCCGAACTTGATCAGCGGCGCGAGAATGAGCGACACTGAGCCTTGCCTACTCCTAGGTGGCGTCACGTGTCCCGCGCGCGCGGCGCGGATGCCAGAGAACACCGCCTCAACGACCGGCGTTGGATCCTCGGCCCACTCCTTTTCACGCATCTCTAGCTCGCGCATGCAGCGATGGCCTTGGCGTTTGAGGTACACCCTGTACATACGACGCACATCAGAACTCGCCTCGTGCCGGAGAAAGCGGTGCGCAGCGTGCGCGTCGAGCGCAAGCAAGTGATCGAGCTGCGGTTCGTCGTGCATGACGAGCGCGGAGACGATGCCAAAGATTCCAGCGGCAAGGTCGTAGCTCTCAACGCCCCCAGCGCCAGTGATTAGCCTTATGACCTCGGCATTGAGCTGTTCAGTCGGTTGCCCTAACTTCGTGAGGATCTCGGGCAACACCTCCTCGACCACGATGCCTCCCATTAGGGCCCCGACGTGCCGATAAAAGGCTTCGCTCAGCTTCGGCAGCTCGCGATCGATGATCGCGTAGGTCGCGCGCGCGCCTAAGCCGGGTGCGAGGTCGATCGAGGTGATGAGTCGCTTGAGCGCGGTGACGTGTCGGCCAGAGAAGAGCGCGAAGGGTATTGCACGAAGAATGTTAGACAGGCGCTCCGAGAGCGGGCGGGCGGACCGCGCACAATCTCGGGTACCGGTCGCCCGCAGACGGCCTGGGACAGATACATAGGTGCGCGTCCTGCTATCGTGCGCGCGATGTCCGCGATAATGCTCAGGTTAAAGAATAAATGTCCGAACCACTGGCCGAGCAAGAACGGTTCCTCTGTGAGCTTCTCTAGGGAGGTGATCTGCATAAACGTGCGCTGCATGCCTTGGTCTAAGGCGTGCGCCGCGGTCGACCACGTGAGCGGCGTCGCGACGCCCGGCATCATCTCGCCGATGTTGTAGGTGGTGTAGACGTCGGCCGGATTCGGCTCGGTGTCGAGCTCGCGTGGGTCTGCCGGGAGCGTGGTGATCGGGCGCGCCTGTAGCCAGGCGACGTGACCGCTGCGATCGATCGCCCACTCGCAATCGACCGGCCGCTCGAAGTGCTGTTCGATACGCAGCGCGTCCGATGCGAGAGCAAACAGGTCGTCGTGCCGCAGGCAGGGGTCAGGGCCCGGCGACTCGCTCTTCACGATCGATCCGTCGCGGGCCAGCGTGAAATGATCGGGCGTCACCCTTCCGCCCACGAGCGCGCCGCCGAGTCCCGCGACGGCCTCTATGATCACGAGGTCGCGCCGCGCCGTCATCGGGTCGGCGGTGAAGATCACGCCGGCGCAGCGGGCGTCGACCATGCGTTGCACGACCACGCTCATCGTTCCAGTTCCGTCGACGTCTCCGGCGCGCATCGCCCGATAGGACCTCGCGCGCTCCGAGGCAAGCGAGTGAAGGCAGCGAATGACCGCATCGCGCAGCGCGGGCATGCCCTCGACGTTGAGCACCGTCGCATGCTGACCCGCGAAGGACACGGTTTCGCCGTCCTCATCCGAGGCAGACGAGCGCACCGCGACACGTCCACGCCCGATGTTTTCGTAGGCAAGTTCGAGATCGTCGGGCAGCGCCTCAGGCGTGGCGTCGACGATCACAAACGCATCCGGTACGGGAAGCCCGAGCGCCGAGAGATGTGCGAGGCTTTCGGCCTTGCCTCCCGCGCCGACGCCGCGCGCTGCTGCGATCGGGATGCAGCGAGGTGTGGTGCTCACGGGAACCCCCTTTCCGAGATGCCAGATGACGTGAAAAGAAGATGTGTTGTGGGATCGTCATACCAAGAGTTGGCGTGTTGTGCCGACATTTCGCTCATCTTTTCAGGGTGTATAATGTAAGCTGCTCGCACGATCCCATTGAGCCCCTCATCGGATCGCTCGACCACGAACTCTTTGGATTTGTACAATCGCTTCCGTTGTTTTCCGTACGTCTTTATTCCACTTGGTCTCATACTCGCGGTCTCGTACTCGTGAAGCATTTTCGCCGACGCATCTTTCTGGCGCACGGCTTTGCGAGCAGATTCGCCCGCTGCAAAATCAATTTGTTTGACGAGTTCAAAAGCTTTTTCCTTATAAAATAGTGAACCATATTTCCTGCTCACCTGTGCCCGGCCCCATACACACCCCAGCATCGACGCCGATATGCCGCTTAACGTAACCTTTACTTTTACTTTATCACGAGTCATATCTCCTCCTATTGTTTAACCGCTTGCTCCATAATGCGGAGGAGAGACGCGTGCCACTTGCTCTACATCCGTTAGACATCACACGTCTCGTGGCATGGCATCACACTCGCAAGTGGATAATGCTCGACTTTCCTCTCTCGTCATGGTACTCCATTATTCTTCGGATCTCTGCGCTTAATGAGTCTCGTGGAATATTTTTGGACCACGAAAGCTGGTCCACCACGGTGATGCGGCTATCCCACTTTGTGATTTCGTTCGCATCTTTTGGCGCCCACACATCACCTCTCCCACTTGTCATGTGGGAGAGAGCTGTCATAAGGTCACGCAATGCCTCTGCATTTTCCTTAGCGCTAAGCTGGTTCCACCACGCTTCGAGATCGGACCATTCCGTACCTTTCGGATTTGTTGGGGTTTTGAGAGCGGTTATCGCCTTTTCTTTCTCGTCCTGCGGCGCCTTCTCCCACCACTCCTTCATCCCCTCCATCCACGCTGCTCTCATCGCGTCCCGCTGCTCTGGTGGAAACATGTCCATCAATTCTCTAAATCCCTCATCTGATTGTGGCATGGTAGTAAATACAATTTCACCCAGGGAAGTTGTCTGCGAGCATCGAGAAGAACTGCTTCATCTCCAATTCCTCGAAGAACTGGAATACCGCCTCAGCAATCATGAATACTCCGTCTTCGGTGTTGATGTCCTTGCACCAGCTCGGATCGAGGAGAGATTTTGCGATGCTTGTTACTCTTTCTGGTTCTGGGAGTAACTGCCTTCTGAAGTCGATTGCGGCGGGGAGGTCGAGGTCGTACCAGTGGATCAGCCCGTTATCAACGCGATAGAACGTCGCGTCGAGCCCTGCGCCGAGATTCACCACTGAGGCATGAGGGTGCTCGGTGATATACATTTTTATCTTGTCGTCGAATTGCTTTGCAATTAGTGCAACTCGAATGAGCAATGGCAGCAGATTGCCTTTACGAATGATATTAAGCGTATACCTACGAACGGCACATCACTTGCTGAGAAATCAAAGTCAATACGTTCGACAAGTTCGATGGCTTTCTCGTCGTAAAAGAGTGAGCTGTACTCCTTGCTCAACTGTGCTCGGCCCCATAAGCACCCCAGCATCGACGCCGTTATGTCGCTTAACTCAACCTTTACTTTATCCATAGTCATATCTCCTCCTATTGTTTAACCGCTTGCTCCATAATGCGGAGGGGAGTGCCCGCATTTCTCTATCTTTACTTTGACCATTCGCAATCACCTCAAGCGAACGCATTGGAGTGTGCGCGACTTTGTTGTTTTATTTGTTATCTAATTTTTTTTTTGTTTACTGTACTTAATCTTATTGCTCTCTCGCGCTCTTCAACGTCGCAGATCTCCTGTTTTGCAGGAGAACATCCAGTGGAATCAGGACTCGTTCGAATCCCTACCACCTTTTCACGACGACACTGTTCCCCGTTGTATTGGTTCGTACAATGCAGCCATTGGCAAACCGTGAGGCAAAACGTGACGTGCCAGAGCTGCTGTTACGCTACAATTTCGGGCGATGACCTTATAAGTAACACGTACAAATATTATCACCAGCAGTGAATAAAAAATCGAGGAGCGCAGACATTGACAAAAACAGCGGTTAAGATCCCCCGCGGCACGTGTCGGCTGTTTGGGACGATTAAGGCGATTAGCAACATAAAAAACAGTGCAATCGTCGTCCACGGACCGAAGGGGTGCGTCTACCACATCAATTACATAATGGGAATGCGAGGGGACAAACCGTCAAATGTGTACTCGACCTGCATGGATGAAAACGATGTCATCTTCGTCGCCTCAACAACCTTATTGACGCACCTTCTGTAGGCGATTAGTGACGTACGTTATATTAGCTTAAGGATACAAGACGTTACGTTATTAACCAAAAAGTTATGATTAACAATTTACGTAAGCAGATAACGCTTAACGGGGGAACAAAAACGCATGGCAAATGCACAAGTGTCGTCTACGGATGTGTTAATTTTAAGAACCGCACCTACTGAGCGCTCATTTCGAAATAAAATTGTTGACGCATCCGCCCCTGACGAGATCCGCGAAGCGGACTACACCACTATCTTTTTAAAATATCGGTTACCAGGATAAGTGAGACGGTTGTAACGAGGCTTTCCATGGAGGATATTCGAGCTCCCACAGACGAAGATGACGCGTTAAGACGACGAAGAGAACCGAGCCCCTTCTCAGTAATACGACAGAAGCTCATCACTTACTGGGTTCTCGCGAGATACCCGGAGCGATTTATTTTTGCTTTCTTTGTGGTCTCCTACATGATGGTGTTCGGACGGGCCGCCTATAACGCACCCTTATACAACATACCCGTACTCATCGCAGCGTTTGTCATCATTTCTCTCTTAAACGCAGGTGGCTGCGCCATAAACGATTACTTCGACCGTGAGGCTGACGCGATAAATAAACCGAACAGGCCCATTCCCGCGGGCAACATCTCCCCGAGGGGTGCCCTACAGTACACGGCGGTGACGTTCGTCATCGGGGCCGCCCTCGCCCTCTATCTAAACCTCCTCGCGTTTGCCATTTTCGTATTCTGGGTCATCTTGTTAATACTATATGTTCCCGTCTTTAAACGAGCTGCAGGGTTTTTGAGCAATGTTGTTATAGCATTCACTGAGTCCCTCATCGCCGTCTTCGGCGAAGCCCTCCTCCTCGGACACATCAGTTACCTCTCGCTCTCATTCGTTCCCGAGCTCTTGGCGGGTAGCGTGGGCTATAACGTACTCCTTGACATAACAACCATTAAAGGGGACATCAAGGCCGGATATACAACGCTCGCCGCCACGCGGGGCACGCACGCTGCGAAAGCAGCTGGCGCTCTCATCCTCATCTTGCCACTCATTTTCGCGTACATCCCATTTATCCTCGGGGTCGTCGGCATCGCCTATGCGATCGTCGTAACTATCACATTTGTCCCGATGCTCATCATAATTCAGTCCCTCCTCTCGCGGCCGGGCCTTGCCAATGTGAGCAAAACGGAGAAGCTAATGAGGAGGGCGGTATGGGTCTTTTTGCCCATCTCCTTGCTGGTAGGCGCGTTTCTGCCGTGATGAAAGGTCAGGCGATCTCGTCTGCTTTGGGGTAAAAAGGCAGTTCAGGCATTAACTCTCCGCGTGAGAAATGCCGGATTGCTGAAATAAGCAGCCCCAACATCGACGCATCGTAAGCGCGGATCTCATCGACGATTACGACCGCGTTCCGTTCACTGCGTTCAAAAATAGCAGGAACATCGAGGTGAGTCTCTCGCTCGTGCGCGGGGTGCCCTCGGTCGCGCTCGCGGAAGCCGCTGCTGAGCGCCGACGCTTAGTCCTCCAGAATGCGCCGCAGCACGCCGTGGTCCGCGTCTAACTCGATCAGGTTGCCTGTGCGGAACGTTGTGGTAGCGTTGCCTAAATTGACCACCGCGGGAAGGCCGTACTCGCGGGCCACGACCGCGCCGTGGGAGATGGTAGAGCCGATATCGCTCGCGAACCCGGCGATTGTCGCGAAACTAGGCGTCCAGCCGACATCGATGGTTGGCGCGATCAGGATTTCACCCGGCTGAACCTCGCCCGCTTCGGCGAGTGTCCGCGCGACGCGCGCCCGCCCTTGGACGACGCCGAGGCTCACAGTCTTGCCATGGAGGATGCCGTCGCCGTCCGGAACCGTCTGGTCGACCGGCTCGGCCTTGCCGCGGAAGATCGTGGGGAAGCTCAGCTTCATCTGGAACGGCAGCACCTCGCGCCGCGCGAGCGCTCTCTTAACGAGCTCAGGATCACGGTCGCGCAGGAGCTTGCCGAGCTCGGCGTGTTGCAAGAAGAACACGACATCATCGTCGGGCAGGAGGCCCTCGTCGACCATCTGGCGCGCGAGCGCGCGATAAGCGCGCCTGAAGAGTGTGATGACCAGGACGACCTGCGATTTGGATATCTCACGGTTACGGACACTGCGGTTAGCGAACTTGATCAGCGGCGCGAGCATGAGCGGCACTGAGCCTTGCTTGCCCTTGGGCTGCCCCTTGGGCGGCGTCACGTGTCCCGCGCGCGTGGCGCGGATGCCAGAGAACACCGCCTCAACGATCGGCGTCGGATCCTCGGCCCATTCCTTCTCACGCATCTCTATCTCACGCATGCAGCGATGGCCGTGGCGTTCGAGGTACGCGCTGTACACACGACGCGTAGGAGAGCTCGCCTCCTGCCGGAGAAAGTGGTCCGCTTCGTGCGCGTCGAGCGCAAGCAACCGATCGAGCTGCGGTTCGTTGTGCGTGACGAGCGCGGAGACGATGCTAAAGACGCCGGCGGCAAGGTCGTAGCTCTCAACGCCCCCAGCGCCCGTGAGTAGCCTTGCGACCGCGGCATTGAGCTGTTCAGTCGCTTGCCCAAACTTCTCGAGGATCTCGGGCAATCCGGCCTCGACCACCGCGCCTACCATTAGGGCGCCCATATGCCGATACCAAGCTTCGTTTAGCTTCGACAGCTCGCGATCGATGATCGCGTAGGTCGCGCGCGCGTCTACACCGGGCGCGAGGTCGATCGAGGCGATGAGTCGCTTGAGCGCGGCGACGTGATGGCCAGAGAAGAGCGCGAAGCGTACAAAACGGAAATCGTTAAGCAGGCGCACTAAGAGCGGGGCGCGTGGACCGGGCACGATCTCGGGCACTGGCCGCCCGCAGATGGCCTCGACCGTATACGCGAGTCCGGGTCCCCCATCGAGCCCACGAAGTCCACGAACCGGCTCAGGTTAAAGAATAAATGTCCGAACCACTGGCCGAGCATTAACGGCTCCTCTGTGAGCTTCTCTAGGGACGAGACACTCTTCCACATGCGCTGCATGCCTTGATCTAAGGCGTGCGCCGTAGTCGACCACGTGAGCGGCGTCGCAACGCCTGGCATCATCTCGCCGATGTTGTAGCTGGTGTAGACGTCGGCTGGATTCGGCTCGGTGTCGAGCTCGCGTGGGTCTGCTGGAAGTGTGGTGATCGGCCGCACCTGTAGCCAGGCGACGTGGCCCCTGCGATCGATCGCCCACTCGCACTCAACCGGCCGCGCGAAGTGCCGTTCGATGCGCAGCGCGTCCGATGCGAGAGCGGTCAGGTCCTCGTGCCGCAGGCAGGGGTCAGGGCCCGGCGACTCGCTCTTCACGATCGATCCGTCGCGGGCCAGCGTGAAGTGATCGGCCGTCACCTTTCCGCCCACGAGCGCGCCGCCGAGTCCCGAGACGGCTTCTATGATCATGCGGTCGCGCCGCGCCGTCATCGGATCAGCGGTGAAGACCACGCCGGCGCAGCGGGCGTCGACCATGCGTTGCACGATCACGTTCATCGTTCCGTTGACGTCCCCGGCGCGCTTCATCCGATAGGACCGTGCGCGCTCCGAGACGAGCGAGTGAAGGCAGTGCACGACCGCGTCGCGCAGCGCGGGCATGCCCTCGACGTTGAGCACCGTCACGTGCTGACCCGCGAAGGACACGGTCTCGCCGTCCTCATCCGAGGCGGACGAGCGCACCGCGACACGTCCACGTCCGATGCGTTCGTAGGCGATCTCGAGATCGTCAGGCAGCGCCTCAGGCGTGGCGTGGACGATCACAAAAGCATCCGGTACGGGAAGCCCGAGCGCCAAGAGACGTGCGAGGCTTTCGGCCTTGCCTCCCGCGCCGTTGCCGCGCGCGGCAGTGATCGGGATGCAGCGAGGTGAGGTGCTCATGGGAACCCCCTTTCTGGGATGCCGGATGATGTGAAAGAAAGACGTAGTGTCAGATAGTCGTATCCGGAGTTGGCGTGTTGTGCCGACATTTTGCCCATCTCCTCAAGGTCTAACGTAAGCTGCTCACACCACTCAGCGGGCGCCCTTCAAATTAGTATGTTTAGTATGTTTGGCATAATCAACTTGTGCTCATTAAAGGTGTGAAACATCTATTAAAATGGTGGCGCAATCCACGTGGTTATTCCCAGGCTCTCTGTGCCATAAAGTTGTTATCTCTTAATTTTTGACTACTCGCAATCGCCTCAAGCGGACGCATTGGAGGGTGGCGACTTCGTTGTTTTATTTGTGATTCTAATTTTCTTTTTGTTTACTATACTTAATCTTATTGCTCTCTCGCGCTCTTCAACGTCGCAGATCTCCTGTTTTGCAGGAGAACATCCAGTGGAATCAGGACTCGTTCGAATCCCTACCACCTTTTCACGACGACACTGTTCCCCGTTGTATTGGTTCGTACAATGCAGCCATTGGCAAACCGTGAGGCAAAACGTGACGTGCCAGAGCTGCTGTTACGCTACAATTTCGGGCGATGACCTTATAAGTAACACGTACAAATATTATCACCAGCAGTGAATAAAAAATCGAGGAGCGCAGACATTGACAAAAACAGCGGTTAAGATCCCCCGCGGCACGTGTCGGCTGTTTGGGACGATTAAGGCGATTAGCAACATAAAAAACAGTGCAATCGTCGTCCACGGACCGAAGGGGTGCGTCTACCACATCAATTACATAATGGGAATGCGAGGGGACAAACCGTCAAATGTGTACTCGACCTGCATGGATGAAAACGATGTCATCTTCGGAGCCGAAGAAAAACTTAAAGACGCTATAGAGGAACTCGACGCTGAGCTCAACCCGGAACTCCTTGCAGTGTTATCGTGCTGCGCCTCGAGCATCATCGGGGAAGACGTAGAAAGAGCCGTTCAAGACGTTGCTACTCGCGCAACGGTGATAGGGATCGAATCCGGGGGCTTTGAGGGTGACTACAGGATCGGCTACAGTGAGACGCTCAAACGGCTTGTCGATGTGCTCGTACAGGATCCTGATAACATCGATCGCGCTGCAGTAAATCTAGTAGGGATGCTCAGAGGCGGCCCTGACCTTAAGGAGCTTAAAAGAGTGCTTGCCCTCGCAGGTCTTAGAGTAAACGCCGTTCTGACAGCGGATGCGACCTTACAACAGATTAGAGACTTAGGGTCCGCCGCGTTGAACATCGTCGTGTGTGAGGCCACGGGAAGGGAGGCCGCAGAACTCCTTGAGCAGAAGTTCGGGATGTCCTACATCGTTGAAGAGATACCGATAGGGTACGAAGCAACAAAGCGCTTTCTCGCACGCGTGGGTGACGCTCTCGGGATATGCGTCACCCTCGATCACCTCGTGCCGAAGCGGTACGAAGAACTACCTCTCGCCGACAGGAGGGTGGCCGTGATAGGGGGGCCTACCCGCGCCGTCTCAATGACACGCTTTCTAGGCGAAATAGGGATAGCGCCGAAACTAGTCGTCGTGGACTTCGATTCAGATACCAAGGAAAAGCTCGACGGTCTGTTGGGCGAGGGATGCGAGGTATTGATAGAGCCTGAGCAAGAGAAGATCCTCGAAAAACTCGATGAGATGCGAATAGACCTTATAATAGGCGGCATGCTCGAAAATCCGATGGCACTAAGTCTCGGGGTTGACCATATCGACATGATGCACGGGAGTCAAAAAACGTTAGGGTTTGAAGGCGCAGATAACCTCATTACGATGCTCAGACAAAAGGGTACACGATGATCACCGAGGGCTGCCTCGTAAAGAGTGAGGGCATTAGAGGTACCATAGGGGCAGTGATACACTACAGTGGCAAAGTCTGTGCAATCACAGCGGGGCACGTCATACGGTATGGTAACGGCAGGATAGGGACAAAAGTTAAAGTCGACGGCCATGAAAGCCGGGTCATAAAGCTAATAAACGACTACGATCTCGCCATTATTGAGGTCCCACGCGACTACGCAAGGACTTCTGAGATTGGTGACGCCTATTTTGGTCCTGCAAAACTCGTGACAAACGAGCGGGAGATAGACTGTCGGGTCATAGACACGGGTAGGAACTTGAACCGATTCGCATTCCCGTGCGGCAACATGCCCTCCCCTGGCGACAGCGGTTCTCCAGTGTTACAAGATGAAAAAGTTGTGGCAATCCTCTCATCAATTCTCTACAACAACTGCACCGGTCTTGGGATATCCTCTCAGGTGTTTGGTACTCCTTCACGATTGAAGTAACTCTACGTAGTTTTACAGTTTAGGCGAGGTAATTGAAAGGTGCTCGTACCCCTCCTCTTTCAGATCGTAAACGACGCCGTCAACTTCGAGCTTCATCCCCTCTTGTAGCACCCTGCCGATTACCGTAAATGGAATGGGCACTCTCTCGAGTGATGTCTGCGGAACGGTGAAGAGGAGCTCGTAATCACCTCCTCTATAGATCGACAACGTGAGCACGTCCCACCTATCTGTAGCTACGGACTTGACCTCCTCACTAATCGGAAGTGTATCCGAAACTATGTGAAACCCCACCGCACTTGCCTTTGCAAGCTCATATAGAGATAGCGCAAGGCCATCGCTCGTATCTATGAGGGATGTCACTACGCTTGATTCCGCTAATTGTATGCCCTCTCTGATCCTCGGCTCCGGCTCAAAAAGTCTCTTCATTGCGTTATTTTTTACGGCGTCAGCCACCGTTAGCTCTTGGAGTAAGATCCGTACACCCGCCGCGGCCACTCCCAGCTCTCCTGTTACGCACACTGCATCACCCACGTTAGCACCGCTTCTCGTCAATATTTTATCCTTATCCACCGTTCCGAGAGCGGTTCCCACGAGAGTGATCTCGTCGTGCTCGTCGGTGTCCCCACCAAGCAGGTATGTGCCAAACTTCCTGCAGCATCCGTTTATCCCCTTCACTACATCGAGCACAAAGTCGACGTCAGTGTCTTTAGGAATGCCAAGCGCCATTGTCACGCCCATGGAAGCCGCCCCCATAGCGGCAATGTCGCTAAGGCTTGCCGCAGTTGCCATCCAACCGATCTGATACCCGGTCATTTCGCGAGGAAAGTGTGCTTTTCGGTGCAGCATATCGGTTGTTACGACGACGTATTGGTTGTCGTACTCAATTGCGGCGCAGTCGTCGCTCCCCGGACAAATGGCAGCGTCACACTCTATCAGCCCAGCTATCATCTTGACAAGCTTTCTCTCTCCGAGTTCGTAAACCTTCAAATTAACCACATCAAGGTAGCTTTTTATACCCAATAACGGTCTTTAGTATCCTATAAGGTTGCTGCGATATAAGGTCGATTCCATGAAAATAGCGCCGAACTGTATTCCGTGCCTGGTCTCGCGGGTTCTCTACGAATCGCAACTTTCGACTGATGATAGCAAAACGCAGCGTAAGGTACTGAGATGCAGCGATAAGGGCAATATGTCGTATCGGGCTTGACGTGCCCATTTCTGTTCTCTCAACGCAGGTGCATCGTGCCGCCTATCGAGTCCTCGGAGACAACGATCCGTACAGGGATGAGAAGAAACTCGCCAATGAGACGGCCTTCAAGCTTCTGCCCAAGGTCAAAGAAATAGTGGAACGTAGCGAAGATAAGTTCCGTAAAGCAGTAATTGCCGCGATAATAGGAAACACGTTTGATTTTGGAGTTCTCGGCTTTGAGGTCGATGCCGAGAACTTCGAACGGCAAGTCGATGCGATGTACGAACACGGGCTAGACATTGACGATACTGATGAGATGAGAAAGCTACTTGATAAGGTCGTGTATATCGCTGATAACGTGGGCGAGATTATCTACGACGGCCTGCTAATAGAACAGATAAAAAGACTAGGGGGCGATGTGACACTCGTTGTGCGGGGGGGCTACATCCTAACCGACGCGACGATTGAAGACGTGTGGGAGTTCGGGCTTGAAAAAATTGCCGACAAGGTGATAACTACCGGCTCAAATGCAGTTGGTGTGAATATGGAAGAGGCATCAAGGGAGCTCCGGGAGGCACTCCCAACGGCATCACTTATTATAGCAAAGGGAATGGCAAATTTTGAGATGCTGTCGGAATACAATTTTAAACCCATCGCCTATTTAATGAGGGTGAAATGCGCCCCAGTCGGGGAGGCTGTGGGAGCGAGAAAGGGAGATGTCATAGCCAAGCTGGTAACGTAGGTGGGATACAATTACGTTGAGAAAAGAAACGCGATTGTGTTGTTTAGCATGTGCAGCGTTATCGGCGCCACCAAATTGCCCGTCTTTTCGTACACGTAGGCGAGTGCAACGCCAAGTATGAACAGCCAAAGCACTGCCCGCAGCTCGAAGTGAAGTAAGGAGAAAAGAGCGGCGTTTAACCCTACCGCGTAGATCGGTTTGAACTGATCTCTGAAGGCTTTGTACAGGTACCCCCGAAAGACGACCTCCTCAGCGATAGGGGCTACGATCGCGCCAGATAAGAGAAGTAACGGCGCCAAGCTTGGTACCATCGCCGTTTCAGCTAGTGCTTGTTGCGTCGGGTCTATTCCAACTCTCTGCTCTATGGGGTACGAGATGCTCGTGAGAATTAAGATTGTGATGGCGTACCCGGCAATGCCATAGAACACAGCCTTTGGAATATTTTTCGTGGTGAAGCCCAGGAGCGCTATCGGTTCATTATAGTAAACTCTCACAGCCAACAATATGAGCACGATTGCGATCACATTTGCTATTATAAGCGACCAGAGTACAAACGGACTGAGGATGCCAGAAGCTTCTGAGCTAACGCCGTTTATCGTGACCCCAACAAACGTCAAAAATGACCGTAAGAAAATTGGTGTGCTCGCTTGCGCTCCTAAGAACACTATTATACCAAGGATTATTGACCACTGTTTCCGGCGACTAACCTTCGGGGTATAGACATCATAGGGGCTCTTCGGATGAAATTCATCCCAATCGATTGAGTCATAATTAGCTTGTTCTTTGCGATTCATGCACGCATTCAAGTTTTTTTTAACTGTAAACGTCACTCGCAGTTATGAACTCATCCCTTATTAAAGTAACATATTAAAGTAACATCAGCAACAGTAACGCTATTATAAAAAGTTATAAATAAAATTTATAAAAAGTATATTAAAGCTTTCGACGGTATATTTAAGAGCTCAGAACGTGTATCTGATCCTTGGAGGCATAACACAGAACACATTAGGTGATGATTACATGAAAAAATTGTACGGTCGCGACGCTGGCCTTTCAGCCCGCATGCTCGCTGACCATGCTGCTGTTAGGGGTGGTTTACGTCGCGTTCTTTGGCATCGTACTGTTCTACGTCCACAGCTTGGTTTTTGTGCTGTTCTTCGCAGCGCTACTACTTGGCTCACAGTACTACTTTTCGGACAAAATAGTGCTTGCCGCAAGCGGTGCGCATATGGTCAGTGAAAGTGAATATCCACAGCTTCATAGCACGATAGAGCGCCTCAGCGCCATGGCAGATATGCCAAAGCCGAAAGTTGCCGTAGTAAATAGTCAGATTCCGAACGCATTTGCAACAGGCCGCAACGAGAAGCACGCGGTGGTAGCAGTTACTAGTTCGCTTCTACAGAAGCTAGACCAGGCTGAGGTGGAGGCAGTTCTCGCCCACGAAATATCCCACGTAAAAAACAGGGACATGCTAGTTATGACGCTCGCAAGTTTCGTGACAACCGTCGCCGGGCTCTTCATGCGCTGGTTCTGGTTCATGGGAGCTGGCGGGGGCAATAGAAGAGACAACACATTTCTCGCTTGGATTGCGCTAGTAGTAATATGGTTCGTAAGTTTCCTCCTCATAAGGGCACTTTCACGATACAGAGAATATGCAGCTGACAGAGGCTCTGCAATAATTACAGCTCATCCGGCGAACCTCGCAAGTGCGCTGCTTAAGATAAGCGGGTACATAGCGAGAATCCCAACAGAGGATATTCGCAAGGTGGAGGGGATAAGTCAGTTCTTCATCATACCGGCAGTCTCTAGAGGGTCCATAATGAATATAATCTCAACCCATCCGCCAATCGAAAAAAGGATTGAAAGGCTGAGACAAATGGAGGCTCAGTTATCCGGTCAGCAAAGCTACTGACTTCATGTAAGTAAAGAACTTTGCGACAAAGACAGCTTAATAGTTGAAAATTTGCGAGTTTAGGAGTTGCAGGACTTCGCTCATATCGTGAATCTCGAAGTCCGGTTTTATCCCATATTTCGGTAATCTCCCTCTCTTGTTGTACCATACGGACTTTATGCCAGCTTTTTTTGCTCCGAGCACATCTGAGGTTAACGTATCACCTATGAAGACCGTCTGCTCCTTATGGGCTCCAACTCTCCGGACGGCCTCTGCGAAAATTCTTGCATCAGGCTTGTAGACATTGAGATCTTCAGACGTAACTATGACGTCAAAATAATCTTTTACGCCATTCATGTGTTCAAGAAGCTCTTCCGTATCTCCGTTCGAGACTAGCCCCATATCATAGCCCTCTGAATGTAGTACGCTCAAAGTCTTCTTGACATGAGGAGTCACAGCAATAGCTTCATCTAACATCTTCTTATAAACAGTATTTAATTCCTCTACCCTATTATCAGTCAAGGCTATTCCATATCCACTAAGGACTCTCTTCGTGCTAATTCCGTAGAGTTCTCTCACGTTTCTGAACTCACCGCAATACGCGTTGACATCACTAAAGGCACTCTCAAACTCTTTATTCCAGTAACAGTTAAACTCCTCCGGATCTATTTTCCTGCCGTATAGGGAGTTACATTCACCAAGCACGTATTCTGTTATGTCTCTGTGATATGTACCCACGTCGATTACGGTCCCGTACGCATCGAAGAGGACAGCCGCTCTTTGTCTCATCACGTACTACTTTCGATGTGCAAATTTAAATAAATTATGTGGAAGCAAAAAAATGGCCTCGACGTTTAATCTGGGGTGCTCCAATTGTTTTTAAGCCCCAAATCGTATCACTTTTGGTAACATAACTTGATTGCCTGATGTGCACGCGTCAAATTGACTTACTATCGTCTCATTTGTTCGGACATCAATCATCGAGGTTCGTATTAGATCACGCTTATTACATCAGAATTCCACACAACAGGTAACGTGGACTTATCTATATTTTGGTTATTCGTCCTTGACAGAGCGTAATGATGAGCACACAAAACCACTCCGACTCGGCGTTTATGCCATGAACATCTTTTTGCCTTATGTGCCACAGCTTAAGCCGCTTTGCCACAGCTTAAATGATGAGCGTCGCGCTTGCACGAAAAGGTTATACTATATCTTGGGATAACAGTACCACTTAATGGGATTCTTCGATACGATACTCGGAAGGACCAAGGGTATAAAGCCTAAAGTCGATAAGCTTTTTTCAATGTCAACGGCCTATGTGACGTTAAATGCGGAATTTGATCTCAGTTCAACCGGAAAGGCAGGAATCTGCTTTAAACCTGTAGAGTCGGCAGATTTTACACACGTTGAAAATGATATTAAAGAGCTCCTTAAAATAAGCGGGACGAGGTTCGAGATTGTGCAGGATGAGTTCGGGTATATGTGGGTCATAGTGCTGGATGAGCAGTTTGAAAACCTCGTTTCGGATATACACGTGGTGAGCTCGACACTTATTGATGCGGGATATGACGAACAAATACTCTGTGCTGTCTTCAAGTTCAAAAACAAAATGATCGTTTTTTGGATCTACAACTATAAGCAAGGAGAATTTTATCCATTTGTGCCGGTCGATATAAAACAGCGCTTGCGAGATTACAGCTACGAGTTCCGACTGCGTTCTATAATGCAGCAGGAGCTCCCCGTTGAGCAGGAGCTCGAACGCTGGTATCCCATATGGGACGTGCCTTTTTAGTGTCCTATCCTGAGATTAGCCCCTCCCCAGTGAACAGCTTCTTTGCCTCTTTTGGTGTTATATCAGGTGAAGGGATTATGACGTCGGAGGCCACTATTTCAGTTGGATCAAGTGGGGTACCTTTGTCCTTCACTATCTTTATCATATCACTCAGACACTTCTTGAACTCGTCGATCTTATCATCATTAAGGTGATCGACCATGCAGTTGTCAAGCTCGTTTAGTTCATCGAGATACTTGCTCTCGAGTTCATACTGGTTATCTCCAAGTATCCGCACAATCATTGCTGAGCCTCCGGTGTTTCCTCCTTTTCAACTGTCTTCTTCTTCGTAGGAACTTGCTCTTTCAGGATTTTAAGTTCATTTTCAACTTCATCTTTGGACTTTATCTTCCGGAGTTCCTCCTCTACTTTAGTTTCATCGCTCGTGACGTCTTGCAGAGTGCCTGCCTCTATTAACTCATCAAGGGCCTGCGCTCTCGCTTTCATTTCTTCCGTCTTTTCATCGGCGCGCTGAACCGAGAGCCCCACATCGGCCATCTCCTCCGATATGCCTGTTACTGCCTCAGTTATCTTAACTTGCGCTTCGGCCGCGGAGTATTGGGCCTTTATTGTCTCTTTTTTCGTCCTGAACGCCTCAATCTTGGCCGATAGTCGCTTCTCAGTATTTATCAACTTCGCCTGCTCATTCTCGAGATCTGAGCTCTGTGCCACAAGCGAGTCGATCTGAGCCATGGAATCTTTTTTCCGTTCAAGCGCGATACGTGCAAGATCGTCACGTCCTGCCGCGACGGCATCACGAGCCTGCGTGTTTAGCTCCTCTATGTTGGCTTCAAGCTTGGCCTTTTGGAGCTCGAGTCTCTTCTTAGCGGTAACCACGTCCGCGATACCGCGTTTTACGTTTTGTAAGAGTTCTAACTGCTTTTGATACGAGTAGTCAAGCGTCTCACGAGGATCCTCGTGTCGGTCCATAAACTTGCTGATCTTTGCCTTTATGATCGTACTAAGACGATTCAATAAACCCATAGGTAACCTCCCTTCTAGTCAATAGGGGTGTTCGATGATATATAGTTCTTATCTGTGCACGACTTTAGACAGCTTCACGTTAAAATCGAAATTGCTAAGCCATATAGGTTGATCTTTACAACTATGGTTGACCTTTCAAGGCAAGAGAAAGAAGCGGCAGGAAAATCGGTTGCGGGACTCGTTGAAGACGGCATGGTAGTTGGATTGGGCACTGGCACAACAATTGCTCACGCTGTAAATCACCTCGGCGAAAGAATAAAAAATGAAGAGATATCGATTTTAGGCGTCCCAACTTCGCACCAGTCCATGCTGCTTGCCATCAAAAACGGCATACCCACGACGACTCTTTTAGAGCACAATATTGTTGACATCGCGATAGACGGTGCAGATCAAATTGACAAAAACCTCAATTTGATAAAGGGTGGAGGGGGAGCACACACCCGAGAAAAGATCGTGGCGCTATCTTCAGGGCGATTTGTCGTAGCTGTTGACAGCTCAAAACTCGTTCAAAGGTTCAACTCGCCCGTCCCTCTAGAAGTTATTCCTTTCGGCTGTGCACTCACTTTGATGGAAGTTAGAAAGATCGGAGGGACGCCGAAACTCAGGCAGTCCGATTTCTACAGGCCATTTGTAACAGATAACGGCAACCTCATAATAGACGCAGACTTTGGAATTATAAACGAGGTAAATGAGCTAGAGACAAAGCTTTCACATATCACCGGCGTCGTGGAGCACGGGATCTTCATCAACGTCTCTGAGGTGCACGTAGGAAAGGCTGATAAGGTCGGGACTACAGTCGAAGTATTAAAGCGCTGAGAGCGTCGACTAAAATATTGCTGTTATTTCTCTATTCCGGTTGAGAGATATCGCAGCCGTTCTATACGCTCTTCGTCCTGTCTTGCTTCGCGCCGCTTTTCTTCTTCAAGAAAATCAATAATATCGTTCAATTTAATGGCGAGTTTGTAACACTTAAGTGGTCGTCCTTTTCCTTCCTTTTTCTTCTCCCACTCGTCAATCCAACCTTTATCCCTGAGCTCGCGCATAGCAATGCTTACTTCGGGCTGCCTTAGACCAGCCCCCATCTCAACTCTTCGGGATATCGCTTCGTCGACATTTGCAAGATATACCAGCGTTTTAGCCATGTTTCGCTTAAGACCGATATTAACCAGAAGATTGGTAATGACCTCTTCATTTCTATCAAATACCGGCACAGCCTCGTCCCTCATAATAACCCCCGTATTTTTTTAATTTAATAATTATATTTACATTATAAAAATGTTATGAAACTATTTTGTTATTATTTGACGGAAATAGTTACATTTTTTAATATTAATGATTTTTATATAAATATTATATATAAATATGTTCCTTTTATTTTTTTAGTCTAATGCCGTGATTTGTCACGTTGACACACAGTATTACCAAAAACGTTATGATGTTAAAGGGCTTTTTGGGATTACAACTGGCGCCGGGGTGGCCTAGTAAATCGCACGAAGTTGCATGATTGCGGTCTAGATGGTTAAGGTGTCAGACTCATAGGGATTTTATCGAACAGGACACCTGGGAAATCTGAAGAGCGCGGGTTCGATTCCCGCCCCCGGCATCTTATTTTTATCGTTTAGTATATATCTGATGAGACCATCTATATAGATGCTGAGAGTATATGGAGATCCGAAAAGTTCAACTCACAGGCAAGTCGACCTATACGGTCTCGCTGCCAAAAACTTGGGCCAATAAAGTTGGCTTACGTGAAAGAGCACAAGTCACATTATCACCCCTTCCGGATGGGTCGATGCGAGTTATCCCTACAGAACAAGCAAAGGCGCAGAAACGCAAAATCTATAAAATAGATTCGTTTTTTGGAGATGCACTTGCGAGGCAGATAATCGCAATTTACATTGCTGGTTATGAAATGATAGAACTTAAAGCTGAGAGGATAAGTTCCGAACAGCGAAAGATAATACGGGATATGACGTATCGACTCATAGGCACGGAGATAGTGGAAGAGACTGCAAAGTCTGTTGTAATACAAGACCTTCTGAATCCCACAGAGCTCCCCGTGAAGAAGGCTTTAAGGAGGATACATTTAATCGTCGAATCGATGCATATGGACGCTATAAAATCGCTCATTAAAGATGATGCAGATCTTGCGAATGACGTGATACAGAGAGACGGAGATGTTGATAGGCTCTATCTCCTTATCATAAAGCGCCTTAAAAAGATGACTGAGAGCCCATACATCGAGGACTCTGACATTTCGGCAGAGGAAGGGCTTGAGTTTTACCTTGCGGCTTCATCGCTGGAGCGGATTGCAGACCATGCCCATAAGATCGCTAAGTCCGTGTTGATGCTCAGCGGAAACACAATTCAAGACGAGCTACTTGAGGACATAAAAGTCGCAAATGACTTGTCAAATAAGATCGTTGGACTGGCAGTCGATGCGTTTTTTAAACTTGATATTGCTCTCGCGGAAGAGTCGATACAACTGAAATCCAAACAAACAGAAATTTTAGATAGACTCGATAAAGCAATATTCCACCTTGAAGCCCAGCTCGCTGTGCCGCTAGGGACGGTGGTTGATAGCATGGATCGAGTTGGAGATTATGGCGTTAACATTGCTGAAGTTGCGCTGGATTTAGCGATCACCAAGTCTCCGTGAGCTCTAGCAGTATCCCTGCAATCTTAAGCTTAAAACATATAATCTATTTTCATTTATATATTCTATATAGGATAACGATATGGAATATACTTAAGGTTTGAGATATGGGGAATTAATGAAAAAGTGTACGCCCGTAGCTTTGATATCATTAATCAGTGCAATAGCAGTAATGAGCGCAGGCTGATGACTAGCACTAACCAAACAGGTGCGGGCGGGAAATTGCAGCTGGCAGGTTCTACGTCAGTACAGCCTCACGCGGAGGCACTCGCGAAGGCATTTATGGCTAATAATACTGGCGTGCAAATCCTCGTTCAAGGTGGAGGTTCGAGCGCTGGTATCACCGCTGTTGACCAAGGTACTGCCGATATCGGAATGTCATCGAGGGCGATAAAGGATAGCGAAAAGGCGAAATATCCCGTCTTACAACCAGTGGCGATAGCTGTTGACGGTATCGCGATCATCGTACATCCATCAAATCCCGTAACAAACCTTACAATGAATCAAACACGAGATATTTTAACCGGCAATATTACGAACTGGGTACAAGTGGGTGGAAAGAATGTCCCGATCGATGTTGTAAACCGTGAAGAAGGTTCAGGCACCCGTGATGGGATCGTGAGTATAGTGCTAAACGGAGGAGATACCACATCAGCAGGGGTGACGCAATCATCAAATGGTGCTGTCAGATCGTTTGTCGCAGGTGACCCCAATTCGATCGGGTATATCTCAGTGGCAGAGCTAACGAGCGACGTTAAAGCCGTGAGCATTGATGGGGTGGCACCGACGTTTGACAACATAGCAAATAGAACCTACAAGATTCAGCGAGACCTCTATTTCATCACGAAAGGTAGTCCAACTGGTCTCGAAAAATCCTTCCTGGATTATACGCTCGGCAGCGGCGGTCAAGCATTGTTAAAGGCGAATGGCCTCGTGCCCATTACACAGGCGAAATAATACAATTCGAAAAATTAATCACCTCTTTCCCCTTTGTTTAACAGTTATGACGGAAGAATCGAAGACGTTTGGGTCTCATTTTAATGTCTTACGATTGAAAAAATTCAGAGATGTAAAGGAGCGTCTTATTGAGCTATTTTTGTTAATATGTGCGATTTCTTCAGTTCTCGTTATCTTTTTGATTATTTTGTTCATCTTCAGCGAGGGTTTGCCGTTCTTGGTCAAGGCGGGCCCTAGTTTTTTAACTAACAACATTTGGCGACCGACGGATAATTTCGCTGATGGGCAATGGGGGGCATTTCCTATAATTATCGGATCGCTGATAGTAACCCTGGGAGCAATTGGGATCGGAATGCCGCTTGGGGTAGCATGTGCGGTATTTCTGGCGGAGCTCTCACCACCTTACATGAGGAGGGTCCTTATACCATCGATAAATGCACTTGCCGGGGTGCCATCCGTGGTTTATGGATTTTTCGGCCTTGTAGTCATCGTGCCATTGATCAGGGATCAATTTGGAGGTTTTGGAACAAGTGTTCTTGCCTGCTGGATAATATTGGCAATTATGATATTGCCTACTATAATTAGCGTATCCCATGATTCTATCAGGGCTGTGCCACGAGAATACAAAGAAGGGAGCCTTGCTCTTGGCGCGACTCACTGGCAAACAATAAGAAATGTAATTGTGCCAGCAGCAAGTTCAGGGATAGCGGCAAGTGTTATCCTAGGCATGGGACGGGCAATCGGAGAAACTATGGCTGTTTTAATGATTGCTGGAAATGCCGTACAGGATCCCGGAGTCTGTCGCAAGCCCCGTCAGCACGCTGACTGCTCAAATTGCCCTCGAGATGAGCTATGCGTCGGGCGCACACAGAGAAGCATTGTTTGCCATGGGGATAATCCTCTTTATTGTAATAATAATTCTCACAGGGGTTGCAAACTTATCGCTTCGGAGGCGGATTTAAATGGATAGGCGAAGACGCAGCGAGATATTGGCAAAGGGGCTACTCTGGGCATCGGCTTTCTTAACGCTTGCAATCCTTATTGTAGTCTTAGCTTATATTTTCGCAGGTGGCCTCCCTCTCATTAGCTGGCAATTCCTGACTGGCTGGCCTGCAGAATGGGGACATACAGGTGGCGGAATCTATCCAACCATTGTAGGCACCGTATATATAACCGGAGTCGCCTTGCTGGTCGCCACCCCCCTGAGCGTTGGAGGAGCGATTTACCTGACTGAATACACAAAGGAAAATTACTTGAGGAAGATCATACGGCAAGGAGCAGAAGTGTTAGCTGGGGTTCCGTCAATTATACTCGGACTTTTCGGGTTTCTCTTCTTCGTTATCGCGTTAAAGGATTACACAGGGGGCTGGTCAGTGTTATCGGGAGGATTGACACTAGCATTTATGATATTACCCATCTCACTGCGAACGTCTGAAGAAGCACTAAAAACAGTTCCACAAGAGCTTCGAGAGGGGGGGCTTGGGCTCGGCGCGACCAGATGGCAAATGATTCGGACAATCGCACTTCCTACTGCACTGCCGGGTATTATTACAGGGATAATCCTTGGAATGGGGCGTGCGATAGGGGAGACCGCTGCAGTTATGCTCACTGCGGGGGGAGCCATAAACATACCTCTTAGCCTATCTGACCCTGCGAGACCGATGACGTTACATCTCTATAACGTGCTCATGGAATATCGTGATACTAGCACAGCGTACGGAACTGCCGCAGTTCTTGTCATCTGTATTTTGGTGATTACTTTTGTTACTGATGTATTGATGAATAGGTATATACGAAAGCTGAGGGGACTGTAGGAATGCAATATGGACGAAAAGGTTAAGATCAGCGTGGAGGACCTCAACCTCTGCTTCGGAACATTTCAAGCTCTGAAACACATCACTATGAGCATACCTGAACATAAGGTAACTGCTATAATAGGCCCATCGGGATGCGGGAAGTCCACATTTATCAAAACGCTCAATAGGATGAATGATCTAGTTGATGGCGTCAAAATAACTGGAAAGATACACTACAATGGTGGGGATATACTTGATAAAAATACTGATGTTGTTGAGCTCCGCAAAGCTATAGGAATGGTCTTCCAAAAGCCGAATCCATTTCCAAAATCCATATATGACAATGTAGCATACGGACCACGAGTCCATGGTATTCGCAAAAAAGAGGCGCTTGATGAAGTCGTTGAAAGAAGCCTGAAGGAGGCAGCACTCTGGGACGAAGTTAGTAATAGATTAAATGAGTCGGCGCTCAGACTTTCGGGCGGTCAACAGCAACGACTCTGTATAGCAAGGCTGCTGGCGGTAGAACCGGATGTCCTTCTTATGGACGAACCGTGTTCGGCTTTAGATCCCATAGCGACTTCAAAGATCGAGGATCTCATCTGGGAATTAAGAAAAAGATACACTATAATAATCGTCACTCACAATATGCAGCAGGCTGCGCGAGTGTCGCAAAACACCGCATTTTTCCTTTTAGGAGAGATGATCGAATATGGTCCCACTGCAGATTTATTTGAGCGCCCGGCAGATGCAAGGACTGAAGCTTACATCACCGGGAAATTTGGATGAATTATTTAAACGAATTTAATAGGGCAAAAAATGGTCAGGATTAGATACGTAAAAAAGCTTGAAGATTTACAAGATAATGTAATTAAAATGGGCGACACAGCTATGAAGTCCGTCGATGATATCATTACAGCCATTAAAACCAACAACGTAAACCTTGCAAAGAACGTAATAACAAACGATGATGAGATTGACAAGCTTGACATAATGATCGAATCGCAGTGTATGTCGCTATTGGCGCTAGAACAGCCGATGGCGGGAGATCTTAGAGTAATAGCAACGTCACTAAAGATGATAACTGACCTTGAAAGGATCGGTGATTTTGTTGTGGATATCGCCGAGGAGCTGATAGCAATGGATAAGCCAATACGTGTTGCAATATCTGCAGCGAAGTTTGATGAGATGATCCAAAAAGTGAGAAGCATGGTTGCAGACAGTATCGAAACCTATGCTAAGGGTGATGTCAAGAAAGCGAGGACTTTCGAATCCCGAGATGATGAGATTGATAGCTTGTACAGACAAATAGTTAATGACTTCCTGAAAACCGTTGCAGAGGGGTCTTGCCCGCCTGAGGGCGTATATAATATTGCGAGTATTTTTTACATCATACGGTATTTTGAAAGGATAGCCGATCACGCAGTAAATATTGGATGTCGAATACTCTACATGGTAGAGGGTGAACGCCTCTATTTAAAATAGCTAACCAGATTTCAAACCTACAGCAAGGGCTTGTCTAGTGGCGTTGACTCAGACCAGGTATCACCCAGTTTTACCTCTTTTAATTTTACTTTTGCGTTCTCCAACGCCTGTCTGAGGTCTTTCGATGGTGTCCTCGAGATTGATCCGTGCCCTGGAAAGATACGTTCAATTCTCTTCGTATCGAGCATTTCCATTGAGTTCACATAATCGCCAGCACTTCCCGATGGTGTTATAGCGGAAAGTGTACCTCGTGCAAAGACAGTATCACCGGAAAAAAGCAGTTTGTTGTAGATATCATATATGCATATACATCCTGAGGTATGCCCTGGTGTATTCAATATCTCAAGCTTAAAGTTCTCGAGATCAATTATTACGCCATCTTCGAGCCAAATATGCGGCTTGGTCAATTTGTAGTCGGCAGAATAAGAACAATACATAGTGACATATTCATCTTTCTCTGTAATCTTTGCGGCCGCAAGTTTTCCTGCAAAGATTATTGCGACATCATAAAAATACTTGTTACATCCAATATGATCAAAATGTTCGTGAGTATTTATAACAATGTCAATGTCATTACAACCAATTCCGACACTATGTAGAGCACTTTCTAAATTTGGAAAGTTTATGTCAATTCCAGAGTCGATCAATACGTTCTTATTCTTACCTAATATAAGATAAACGTGACACGAGGGTTTTTGGCAGGAATTTGGAATACCTCTGGGTAGACTTCTATCGGTCTTATTTGTGTCATTGTTTGTAAATGCAATATTGGGGATATTTAGATTCCGAGTCATAGCCTTCAAGATAAGTATTGAAGGAGCACTAGGTACTATGTTAAAAATTAGTGTTAAAGAACTTATGGTGACCCTCTTTCGCAACTTTATTTGTGAAGTTATCCCAATTCATGTGCTCGAAATACTAAAATAACCATACCGAAATTTTATGTCAAAGGTGCACTGCGACTTAATAATTTCCTGTAATTGTAAATAATCATCAGCGATGACCGTAAATTGTAGGTTATAGTCTTCAGCTGCGCAATCGTAGTTGATATGATGCACATTTCTATTCCGTCGCAATTTATTTGCGATAGCTTCTAACTCTTCTACCATTACATTCGCATAAACAATGCCACAGCATTTTAGCCCTAGATTGGGTGTCGTTACTCAATTGCAATCCATACAGAACCACAACTGCATAAGATAATCAGTTTACGAGGCACGTTTTTCACTTAACTGATGAAGTTGTCGCACTTGTTTCGTTTCTTGTGAATCGGAGCGGCGTCATGATCCATCCAGTCATCATCTATCCCGTCATCGTCATCCGGGAAGTCCGGGAAGTCATCTTCACTTAAGTAAAAGAAGCGATCTCTGTTCTTTTTCATTTTAGGTTGACTCACTTTAACTCCACATATTAAAGGCGTTTTTTTAAGCTAATTGAATTGGCACCGTTTCGATCTGTGGATGCAGAGATAGTCCATTCTACTACCATCTTCTTCTGCATTCACGTCTATGCCAGCGTAACACTCTTCACGATAGCGCTCTTTATTTTGCCTATGTTCGTTGACCATCGTTTCTATCACCGCACTTGGCCAAAATTGGCTTAGAGAATAAAATCCCATTTATACGACTCGTTTGGGAGTACTATCCATTTGGAATAGTTCGTTTCATAATCCTTATCTCGATCGTCCTTACTTTTTTTACAGTGGACTTTGAAACGCGCTGTCTCAATTCTCTCCATCCTTTGTTCTCACCTCTATACATCCGAAGGAAGGTCAGAATATTTTACCTTTTAGCACGTAAAATAAACAGAGATAAGTAAAGTATATAGAATCGAATCCGTGCGAGATTGCTACCTCACCCGGCTCTCGGCGTTGGCATTCATTGATTTAGATCACTCCTTCGAGATCGCGTTAAGCATAACCATAGCAGATATTCGAGTGCTCTGGTGTATGAGAGTGTGTGCTATTACCGCGACTATTTGTCCTCGACAATACTAACAACAGTGGCTTTTGCTCCTTCAACAAAGTTAACTCTGAGGTGTTATTGCTTAGTGATTGCTTAGTGATCTACACAATGAATCGCTCGCTATTCTATATAGATATTAATAAATTACATATAAATTATAGATAATAACTATTTGATTAGTAGATAAATACACGCTCAATTATAATTAATCATAACTAAGGTAACCAATGTGAAAACGCGACATGTTACAGCGAGTATAGTAATTTTACTCATCACGTCCCTCTTTGCGGTTTCGGTAGCAGGCGCTACAGTATTCGCTGCAGAGCCCACTGAAATAAATGCTAAAAATTCATCTAAACTTAAAAACGTCATCATCATGATTAGCGATGGGTGCGGGTATAACACAATTGCGGCAACCGATTATTACCAATACGGTAAAATGGGAAAACAAGTCTATGAGCATTTCCCGGTTGACGTTGGTATGAGCACATACCCAGCGCCGCCTGATGGACACGGGTACAATACTAAGTTAGCTTGGGCTAATTTTAACTATGTGATGAGTAATTTCACTGACTCAGGAGCTGCAGCAACCGCAATGTCTACAGGAGTAAAGACCTATAATGGCGCAATCGGTGTTGATGCTAATGAAAAACCGGCAAAGCATTTACTTGAAAACGCTGAAGAGTTGGGCAAATCCACTGGTGTCGTAACCACGGTAGAGTGGAGTCACGCAACTCCTGCTGGGTTTGTTGCTCATAACGTATCGAGGAACAACTACGAGGGAATCGCAAAGGAAATGATCTTTAACAGCAGTGTTGATATCATCATGGGAGCTGGGAATCCTTGGTTCGACAACAATGGGACAGCGATAGAAACGCCTAATACGTTCAAGTATGTTGGCGGTCAGTCGACGTGGGATTCCCTTGTTCAGGGTACCGCAGGTGGAGCGGCCGGTCACTGGACCCTCATTCAGGATCGCTCTGACTTCCAGAAGTTGATGCACGGTTCAACGCCTAAGCGTGTGGTTGGAACCGTCCAAGCATTTGAAACTACACAGCAGGTCCGTGGCGGAAATACAAGTGCTGCCCCGTATAAATCTGCCCTCAACAAGAACGTGCCAACGTTAAGTGAGATGTCATTGGGAGCTTTGAACGTGCTTGATAGCAATTCTAACGGGCTATTCCTTATGATCGAAGGGGGCGCGGTAGATTGGGCCGCCCACGCCAACCAGAAGGGCAGGATAATCGAAGAAGAAATTGACTTCAACCAAGCTGTGGAAGCTGTAAATACGTGGGTAGAGAAGAACAGCAACTGGGGCGAGACTCTGTTAATAGTGACCGGAGACCATGAGACAGGGTACATCACTGGCCCCGGCTCTGACCCAACTTGGAAACCTCTGGTCAATGACGGAGCCGGAAATGTTCCTGGAATGGAGTGGCACAGTTATGAGCACACAAATAGTATCATTCCCTTCTACGCACAAGGCGCATGGGCGCAACTTTATGTTCTCTGCGCCAGGCACTGTGATAGTATCCACGGACGCTATATTGACAACACCGATATGCCAAAGCTCATCCTCAGCATGTGGAAGTCCCCTTCTCTCGCTGCACAAGTGTATATGAACACTCTACCGGTGCTCTCTACATAAGGGGTTTTAGCATCCATGCCGGACACTTTGTGTCTCTCTGGGGCTATGGGCTGTAGTGAAGATCTACTTATCCCACATCAGTGTGCTGCCAACCAATTTGATCTTCGTAAAAAGGCATCTCGACTAGTACCTGGGCTCTCGAGACAGGAGCAATAGAACAATGAAGCCGTTATTGGCGTTTTATTCGAGAATAGGAATGATTAAAAGGATAGGATAAGTCATAGCCGCCCTGCTCAACTGCGAAATTCAGAGTTACGATTATTTATTAAACGAAACGAGCTTGTACAGGCGCTCTACTGCTTCCGATGCCCTCGACGGTTCTACGTCGTACCTATAGCAGAGCATTGTATATATTAGATTATGAGGGCGTTTAATCTCCGAGATATAGCCTATTATCTCTTCATTGCAGTCATCAAGACTCTCGGCTGATACAAACTCATTCAGGACATTTTTAATTCCTTCTTTGTCCCAATCGCTTAAGAGCTTAAACGTCATTAGTTTCCTTTATACCTTACTCGCGTTGCTCTTCTAATTTCCTGTATGAGGAGGATTCAAAAAACCCTTATGACGATTCGAAAGGAGCACAACATAAAATTAATTTTCGAGGCATTTACTCGTCATAATTTGCTCGAGTGTTTTCAAGCAGAGTCAATAGCGCTCTTACGTAATCCCCTGTTATAAAGGCGTGAATGTGATATCAAGTGTGATACCAAGCAAGATCCAGTTTAAGCGTTGTTTGCGTCTTAATCACGCGTGATCAAGCAGGGCATCGAAATTGCATTTCTATTAATCACCAATACAGATACTTATTGCGATTGTTCCGTTTTCTGTGAAGCGTAATGGCATCTTTGTCCATGCGGTCTTTTTCATCCGAGAAATCGTCTAACTTAGCGTAGACGAAACGATTTTGATCTTTTTTCATTTCGTGATTCTTCATATCGACTACCTGTAGAACGCACGAATGTGCTGATTAAAGAAATTACGTTTCGATTACTACAGCACCTCTATACATACCTTGCAATGCATAGACACTTGATATTTTGGCATATAGAATACACAGAAATATTGAGAGTATATAGCACACTGCACCTAGGGAAGCGCCCTTAATCACGCGTACAATTACGGATAGAATGAGGCCATCGAACAGGTAGAGTGATAGCCTTGACCATCGTTGTCATATGTCGCGGGTAATAAGTCGGGCACACGTCATCGACGTGGTTTAAACATACAAAAAGCGCTCCTGCGTTAGCCCTCACAAAGATCGCATGTTCGCGCAATACTGGACATAGAATTAAATAATGGACAAGTTATGAGATTAACGATGTAAACCTAAACTGGAGGATTAAGATGGCGTCTTCTTCAACAAACGTTAATGTTCCGGCAGATGTGCCGCGAGAAATGCGAGCTGAGTACGTAAGAAACTACAGCGCTATCACCCGGAAAAGCGGTCGTTTGATGCTCTTTGCTGGTGATCAAAAGATAGAACACTTAAACGATGATTTTTATGGGCCAGGAATAAGTGAAGATGACAGCAATCCCGAGCACCTCTTTAGGATCGCCTCACGTGCAGAAATAGGAGCTTTTGCGACTCAGATGGGCCTCATAGCTCTATATGGCGAAGATCATCCAAATATTAACTACCTCATTAAACTTAATTCTAAAACAAACCTCGTCAAGACCGAGCAAGCAGAGCCTTATAGCGGAATGCTTTACTCTGTCGATCAAGTCGTCGAGTTCAAGGATAACACCGGGTTGAACATCCCGGCTGTAGGCTATACTATTTACATGGGCAGTGAACACGAAGCCGAAATGCTGTATGAAGCTGCTCAAATGATACTTGCTGGACATCAGCATGGCATGGTCACGGTGATCTGGATGTATCCTCGAGGCAAAGCGGTAAAAGATGAGCGAGACCCGCACCTTATTGCTGGGGCTGCGGGGCTCGCAAGTTGTTTGGGAGCTGACTTTGCGAAGGTTAATTATCCAAAAAAACCGGGACTTGACGCAAAGGAGGCTTTTAAAGAAGCGATAAATGCCGCAGGACGATGCAAAGTTATTTGCGCGGGAGGTTCAAGCATGGACGTAAGAGCATTTCTCGAGCGCCTCCACGACCAAATCTTTGTAAGCGGAGCAAGCGGCAATGCAACTGGTCGCAATATTCATCAAAAACCGCTTCATGATGCTATCAGGATGTGCAACGCAATCTCAGCAATTACCATTAAGGGGTTAAGCGTTACAGAAGCTATGGCAATCTATGAGGGCACGAAAGACTTTAAGCTCTGAAACTTTATGGCCCTATGATACGGAAAGATACGCAACAAATTCAAAGGATGTAAGAAAAAGCGTGCAATCAATCCTCCCGACCTATGCGCTAAGGAGAGGTCAAATGTGATTTATACAATCACCTTGAATCCGGCTCTGGATAGAATTCTGACAGTTGAAACAATCCTGTATGATAACCCGAACAGGGTCATGAAGGAGGAAACCTATGCAGGGGGAAAAGGAATCGATGTCTCTAAGATCCTCACGAAGCTAAATGTAGAAAACAAAGCGCTAGGATTTGCTGGAGGGTTCATCGGTTTAGAGCTTGAGGGGTGTCTTTTAAACTTAGGGGTTAACTGTGAATTCATAAGGATTTCGGGCGAAACTCGTACCAACATAATTATCAATGATTTAGGCGAAAAAAAACAAATCTCATTCAACAGCCAGGGCCCCATGATTAAGTCCTTTGAGCTTATGGAGATGATCAATGCGATAAAGGGGCTAAAGGATGTAAGCTACGTAACTATTAGCGGAAGCGTCCCGCTGGGGGTCAGCCCAATCATTTATCGGAAAATCGTTGAAATTGCAAAGGATAAGGGTGCTACTGTCCTTCTTGATGCCGATGATGAGCCACTTAAAGCCGGCATTATGGGTAAACCTCATATCATAAAGCCAAACGTCCATGAACTTGAGCGATTAGTCGGAAGAGAGCTCACGGATTTAGAATCGATCACCGAAGCGGCAATTCATGTGCAGAAAGGTGGAATCGCAATTGCGCTCGTGTCGATGGGGGCAAAAGGTATGATCTTGGTGGCAAAAGATGAACGGTGGTGGGCATGTCCTCCAAAAGTGAAGGTTGAAAACACCATTGGCGCAGGGGATTCTGCGGTTGCTGGATTCATACACGGTTTAATGTTGGGAGAGAGCAAAAAAGATGCTCTGATGCGTGCCGTGGCAACCGGAACTGCGGCTACACTTATACGAGATGCATCTATAACGGATGAGTACATCAACAAACTATTAGTACAAACAAAAGTGAACAAACTTTAAGACGAAATAAGCCCGCTCATCGTCTGTACTCATTTATGTACTCGTTTATCTCATCCCGTAATATAGACGCAGCCTTCCTCATAGACGATGCGGATAGCACCTGCCGAGAGGAGGTGATTATGCCCATCTCTCCACTTGAGTTCATACCGTATATAACGGCGGTCTTGAGGTCGCCACCTTGAGGGCCTATCCCTGGTATGAGAATTGGGATATGCTCTCCGGCTATTGCTCGCACGGCTTTCAAATCGCTCCCCTGAGTCGCCCCCACAACAAAGCCGATATTTTTATTGGTGTTATGCTCCATAGCCTTTTTAGCCACTACCTGATAGAGAGGCTCTGGACAATTTAGGCTCTGTATGTCTGATGCACCAGGGTTAGTCGTCCTGCAGAGTATAAAAACGCCCTTATTACGCCGTTCAAGGAATGGCTCAATTGCGTCGTAGCCCATGTAAGGGCTCACCGTTATGGCATCACCTCCCAACACCTCAAAAACATATTTTGCGAGAGCTTTTGAGGTATTCGCTATGTCGGCCCTCTTAGCGTCCACTATAACTGGCACTCTCACATACTCTTTTATGTAGTCAACGGTCTTTTTCATTGCATGTAGACCGTCAGCGCCACGCGACTCGTAGAAAGCAGTGTTCATCTTATAACAGCATACAAGATCGACCGTAGAGCTTATGACGTTCTGATTGAACTCAAAAATGTCAGAAACCGAACTACTTGGATCCAAACCCACACACAACCAGCTCTTGTTGTGCCTAGCAACCTTTTCCAGCTCATCCATGAAGTTCGCCATTTTCTGTGCCTCTTCGAAAGCCTACTGGTTTGTGCGGGATTTGCGACCCATCCTTCATCCACCGCCTGCCACGCTTACATCTCTCACCCGTATGGTTGGAGTCGTTACACTAAAGTACGTCTTTACATCTTTGCTCATGCCATCAATCTGCTTTAGAAGATCAAGCACGTTGATCCCTATATTCGTCTGCTTGAGCGCGTGTTTTAGCTCTCCATCCTCAATGTAATACCCGGCATACACCATCCCCGAGAAGTCGCCTGTGCTCATGTTAGGTCTATCACCTGTAGCTCTCACGTATACTCCTTTCTTTATATCCTCCACGACGTCAGATTCGCTTCCAGGCGATACAAGGATGTTAGTCGTGGAGATTGAAGGCGGATACCTAAAGTCGCTCCGTTCTGCATTGCCTGTGCTGCTCACTCCCTCTTTATTCGCTGTGTAGCTATCATATAGGTATGACTTAAAGACTCCGTTTTCCATCAACACAGTCTTTTGCGACGGCGTTCCCTCTCCATCAAAGCGCGCAGTAGAGAGCCCTCCTTGAAGTGTCCCATCATCGACGACGTTTAAAGCGTCGATGGCTAATTTCTCCTCGATTTTTCCCGTTAGAAAAGACCTATCCTTCTGTGCGTCATCGGCGCTTACACTTACGGAGGACGCTATAATCGGCCCTACCGCAAGTGGGTCAAGCACCACGTACATCTTCCCCGATTCAATTGACAGCGGCTTTAAATTTTTTATTGCCATTTCTCCGGCAGCAGCCCCCACTTTATACGGATCAATATCAAGGCGTCTGGATGTAGCATATTCAAAACCATTTCCGGGCTCTTCGCCGTCGCGAGCAATTATATCCACGTTCAGGACAGCACTCGTACCAACATCTGTTCCTGAGACGCCAAGCGTGTTCATTATTGCTGCCTCCCATACGATTATTGACGATCCCGAATTTACGGTATCTATGCGTTTGTCTATGCATGCTGCCTCGGCACCACCTATGGCGAGTTCTGCGACGCTTGAAACGTCAAGCGATGCTATCGCTCTGTCATACGTATCCTTAACGTCGGGGTAATTTTCTGGCAGGGGAAGCGATTTAAAGTCCGGATCTGGCGCGCCGGCCCGAGCTGCAGAAATTGCTCTATCGACGGCAGACTCAACCTCGCTTAAAGATGAGTGAGCATACCCCGTACTGCCATCCTTAAAAATCCTGACCCCAATCCCGCTCTCGGTACCGCTCTCGCTTAACTTCAGTTTGCCATTTTCGAGCTCTACATTAGTGGAGCATGAATACAGTGCAAATGCTTCCCCCTGATACAATGATGCATCAATTAATCTTATTGCCTGAACACAGGCATCTACAATGTCATCCCTTACATCCATCTTCATCGTCAGTTACATCCCTCCGACCACCACATCGCGCACACGCATATGAGGCCCTCCAGTAGTATTGGGTGTCATCTGTCCGTTTTTGCCGCACGTGCCAGGATCAAATTCCAGATTTGTCCCCATCGCATCTATGTTGTAGAGCATCTCGAGCGTCATACCGCTCAACGCTGCGTCCCGTAGGTGTCTTTTTAATTCCCCATTCTCGATGAGATATGCCTCCCTGCTCTTAAAAGTGAGCATTCCAGTTGAAGGTGTGGTATAACCGTACTGCCAGCCAACGAAGTAAAGACCATCGAAGCCCTCGAGCAACTCATCAAAGTTCCGATCGCCAGGCTCAAAAAAAGTGTTGCTCATCCTCACGATTGGTGGCGAATCGTATCGCTGCGACCGGGCACTGCCATTAGATCCATGCCCAAGTCTCGAACCCGTCTCGATGTCCGTAAGGTAACTTTTCATAACCCCTTTCTCCATAAGCACCTTTCTCTTAGTTTGAACGCCCTCGTCGTCATACGCCATAAACCCGTAGCTATCGAGCGTGGGGTCATCCACGATAGTCACTAAATCGGACCCAAGCTTCTCACTGAGTTTTCCACCTAAAACTGAGGTCCCCGTTATCACGGCATCGGCTTCTGACGCGTGGCCGAACGCTTCGTGCGCAAATACACCTGATAATGATGGATCAAAAATCGCATCAAACTTTCCCGGCGGTGCCGGAACCGCATCGAGCAGTGAAACGGCCTGATTTGCAGCTCTCTTCCCGATATCAGCATCACGTAAAAACAGCTCAAATCCACTCGAGCCCCCCTTTGCCTTGTACCCGGACTGCCGTATTGAACCCTCCTTTGCAAAGATCATAGCGCGCGCTATTGACCTTACTGTGGTCTCATCTACAAACGTCCCCTCAGAATTGGCTATGATCTTCTGACCTACGATATCAGTATATCCAATTTCACTACTGCTTATGCGTTCATCTAACTCCTTTGCCTCCATATCCTGCCTTAAGACGTACGCTAGCTTGTCGCTAATGGGTATAGCTCTTGGATCCAATTTAACATCAGCTTTAACCTTATCATCAAATACCGGAATGTCCATCGAGAACTTTTCAGCTCTTTTATAGAGCGCTTTTGCGAGCTTTACGGCGCTTTCGGCGCATCTCATCAGCCCATTTACATCAACTTGCGTAGTGTAGGCAAAGCCCCACGCACCCTCTAAAAAAGCCCTTATTCCTGCGCCGAGTTCAGTTGAGCTACTTATTTTAGTTTTCCCATCCTTAACGGAGATTAACGTGCCTTCTGAAGTTTCGAGTCGAATATCGGCAAACTGGGCGCCGAGTTCCTTTGCAGTGCTTAAAACTTCATTGATAACATCCTTTTTATCACTCAATTCTTGCATCACAAATTTGCATCTCCAATGATTTCTCCACGAACTTATTTAAATTATTTGCCCAGATGAACGTTATTTTTGACCAAAAATCATAAATTTAGGCTACATGGGGACTAAAAGCAGCTAAGATCTTTATTCTGCTAAAAATTATCGGGTTAAAAAAAAATACCCCCTGAAAAGCCTGAGCGACGCAAAAAGTGGCTTTAGTACGTCGGAACTCCTAAAATATTTGCTCTAGAACACTCTTTGTTTAGCTATCTATGATAACAAATTAAAAAATGGAAAAGTCATTCATGCCTTGCGCGGCACTTACCTCAATGTCCCAATGACTAAGCAAGAACAAAAACGTTTATATTATGGAGACAATTTTGGTTTGCCTGTGCTAAAATGTCAGACTGAAGAGTACAGAATCGTAGCTGAAATGCTCCAACAGAGGAATCATTACGCGTTTACTAGTTTGATGGCTGCACGTAAAAAAAGAATAAGAGCTGAAACAGTCAATGTGCGCCGCATAGAGCGATCATCAACAGTAGGTAACAAATGAATAAGGCAGCACTCTCAGTTTTTCTTGTAATAGCATTGCTACTTTCTGTGTTTGGAGTTACAGAAGCCGCAGCGAATTTCAGGACCGGGTCTAATGGAAGTAGCATGCCCTCCTCTCCTATAGCTGCTTCCATGGGATATGATAGTCACGGAAACGGTTATGTCTATCAAGCGGAAAAAATACCAACCGCTCTAATTGTCAATGTGCCAAAGACGATGGTACATGTCGGAGAGACGTTAACGGTAAATGCGAAACTGATTAATGTTAATAATGGGTATGGAATCCCTGGGGCAATTGTCCGAGGCTACTTTTCACAAGATGGAATCAATTGGTTCGAACCGGGTACTTTAACAACTAATAATAGGGGTGAATACAGTTATACGGGCACCGTGCCCGATTATCCCGCGACTTATTATGGTTATGTTTCATATGATGGAAGTGATACTTATCAAGGATGTGAAGGTTCGCACTATACGGTAACAGTCTTACCACAACCGACTTCTATACCAACCCCTTTATCAACGCCAACTCCTAATCCTACATCGACTGCATCAAGCCCTGTCCCTAGTCCCGCATCAACTGCATCAGGATCTTCACCTATTTCCACCTCAACTGTAACAGCAAACGCATCAACTAATACCACCTCCTCAGTCAAGCCAACTTTGTCTGGAAGTAGTCCGGGCTTTGGAGTAGTGTATGGATTTACTGCGTTAACATTGGTGGTCATTTTGATATTTAGGAAAAAGCTAGGACGCTAGTTTTAAGAACATACGCCGCGGATTAGGCGTCTCAGCGTTCTTATAGTAGATAGCAAGCAGCGTTAGATGCCGTTACTGAACGCATTAAAAATCTGAGAACAGCATATTACTGGAATTCGTAAGACTAGAAGTGCTTGCGCGTTTTTTGCAATAACAACTTTTATCCATAATAAAATGTTCACAACGCAGAAGGTAGGAGAGCCGCTTTATCTACCCCTAGTGCGACTAAGATGACGTTCCGGCAATTTAGAGTGATAGTTGTATTTATCTGCCTTTTCTTACTTTTAGTGACCACGTTGCCAATGCTAGGAAGATGACGGCAAAGGCGCATAACTAAAAGCTCTCTGGTTAAATCTCATTTTCATTATTTTAGTTTTAATTCTAAATTAACTTCTTTGACTTGTTGAGTTATGATTCATGAAAAATTGTCCAAGTTTTAAAAGTCGGTAAAAATGTCATCATAAGGTTTATTATCGACGAGTAACCAAGCGATGGTATTAATAATCTCACCTCGTGACTAACTTAAAATGTTGCTTCCAAAAGATTTTGCTAACCGGTCATTGATATAGAGCTCATTTTTCCACTCTTTCTACTCTTAAACGTTGATTTTGGAGAGTTGGTAATTTTACTTGTCGGTATCAAGCGATCCTATGGCATACAAAAAAGGGACGCATAACGCCAATACTAACTAAGTATGGGAAAGAATTCTTACTAACGCAGCACGCGATATTGATGAACTTCAGACTCTTTCAACGGCCTGCATGTGGAGTTTTGAGAACATACTAATAGGAGGATACATGGGTTGTCATATATCGGGTCTTCATCGTTCAATGTCCTCATCGTTCATTGACTCCACTGCTAGACGACAGATGTTACAGGCAATTATTTCTATCTAGTCGACAAACGGTTTATATACCTCTATTCTCTGCGTTTTAATGTTAGCATTGCCAGCGTTAAAAAAGCCGCTATAAAACCAAACAGTACAATAACATCTATCAATATCTTATCCAATCCCCAACCCCTGAGAAGAACTGAGCGGATGGACTCTGTTGCGTATGTTGTGGGGAATATGTATGCTGCGGGTTTCAACCACGAGGGAATTGCCTCGACCGGCAAGAAAACGCCTGAGAGCAAGAGTGCTGGTAGCACTATGAAAGGGAGCAATTGGATTGCCTGTACTTCTTTCTGTGCGACACTTGAAAGCAGTACCCCCAATGATACGGAAACGATGGCTAAGAGCACAGTTACCGCAAAAGCCAATAAAATGCTTCCAACAACTGTGATGTTAAACACGGTAATGCCCACGATTAAGAGGAGTGCGGCCTGCCCCATACCTAATATGCTGAAAGCTAGTGCGTATCCTGTCACTATCTCAGTTTCCTTTAACGGCGATGCCATCAGTCGATATAGCGTACCTGATGTCCGCTCGCCCACAAAAGCAATAAGCGTGAGCAAAGTAGTGAGTTGGTAGACGGTAAAAGCCATAACTCCCGGCACAAAAAAGTCGATATATCTGGCATTTTGCGCGTATATCGCATTTCCAGCGTCAACACTTATGGGCGCCTCACTTCCAATATCCGTCATTGTTTTAAAAACCGCAGCAGTCACCGTTTTTGATATCGCCTCTGCTACGTTTGCATTACTTTTATCTAGCCGCAACTCGACGGTAGCATTGCCAGAATTTGAGCGGTTTTTTACCTTTGAGTAAAAATCGCTCGTAAAATTATTTGGAAAAATGATGACACCATATGCCTTGCCATCTTCCACCATGTTGACTGCCTGACTCACATCATTGGCATACTCTACCCGCGTTACGCTCGTATTGAGATTTGATATGATGTTATCGGACAATTTACTGGGCATATTCCCAAGAGGTACACTCAATCCATGATCGTTGTTAACAATCACTACTGAAACGTCCCTCACTTCGCTACTGAATGCCGTGCCAAATACAAGCATAATAACAATGGGGGCGACAAAAATTTCAACGAGCGTACGCTTGTCGTTTTTCATGAACCTGAATATCCGTTCCACCACGGCGAATAGTCGATACAGCTTCATGTGGCGTTGCTCCTTCTTGCAAACTCAAGAAATGCATCTTCAAGAGACTTGGTGTTGGTGAGTTCGAGGAGTTCGCTTGGCTTGCCTTCTGCCATCAGATGCCCCTCTCTCATGAAACCAATTCTATCACAGCGCCCTGCTTCATCCATATAGTGTGTCGTAATTAGCATCGATATGCTGCTTTCTTTGAGCTCACTAAAAGAATCCCAAAAAGACACCCGCAGCTCTGGATCAATCCCAACCGTGGGCTCATCGAGAAAGAGAAGTTTTGGCTCGTGGAGTAACGCGCATGCCAACGAAACTCGATGTTTCATTCCACCACTTAGGTGATCGACAAGCGTATCTGCAAATTTTTCCATGTGTATAAATTTAAGTAGTGCTTTTTCCCGCTCCTCGATCTTGTCTTTACTTAAACCGAAGATCTTGCCAAAGAATGCTAAATTCTCTCGAATAGTCAAGTCAAGATAAAGCGCGGTCTCTTGCGGCATGTAGCCGATGAGGGGGGTTATTGATTTATCGATCTTATGTCCGAGAACTCTTGCCTCGCCAGAAGTCGCCGTCATAAGTCCGCAGAGTATCTTGACGACTGTTGTTTTACCTGCGCCATTGGGGCCTAGCAATCCATAAATTTCGCCCGCACCGATTGTTAAGTCTAACTTATCAACTGCAGTTAAATCTCCGAACTTCTTGGTTAAAGAGGTTGCTTCGACGTAGTGCGTCATTTGGTATCCTTTCTAATAGAATCTTCAGCATTTAAACATTTGCGCTTTTAACGCAGATGAGTGTGGAAGTAAGGGCATCTAAAGCTCAGGACTACAGCGCCCTCTTGAATTAAATGAAGAGTGAAGAATTCTTAAAATCATACTTATAGAACAGCTTTAGGTGTGATTGTTCACGTCGCTCCATTATCAATGTAAACCCAAGGTTCGTATAAAGGTGTATTGCAGCTGTATTCGTTTCCCAGGTCGTAATGAGGGACGATTCCATGCCGCTTTGAAACAACTTCAACATCGCAAACTGCACAAGCCTCCTACCTATCCCACATTTCCTATATTCGGGTGCTACTGCGAGGGTCTCTATCAAACCCAACTTTGGTCTTGTGTAGTCATAGATAACAGCTACGACTCCTACCACCTTGCCGTGTACGACCGCTTTGATCCAGCCCCGTTTTTTATCGTTGAATATTCGCGATACTTTCACGTAAAGGTTTTCAGTTTCCGTAAGCGTCGGGATAAACTCGCCGTCGACTTGTCTGAGTATCTCGAGTATTCCGTTGAAGTTGCGCCACTCAGCCTCCTGAACTACTACTATTTCCCCTGGCTCAATCATGTTCTCGCAACCTGTAAACTATCATCTATGCGATTTCTCCGGAGCAGCTTCAACAAAGCAAGACCAGACCATTCAGTACGATCTTATCATATGCCGGTTCTTCAAACGGAAGTCCTGCATTTTGGGCGGTTCTTGATACATCAATTCCCATCGCTTCCATCGAGGGTCTCGCCTTATAGGGGTTTCTGCACCTATTCCCAGCTCCTACACACTCATCACATAAGGTGCATTTGCCGGCAGTAAAGCCCGAAGCGTACGTCAAACCCCTTTTAAACGCAGCAGCCTCTAAACGATCGATGATTTTATCCAAATTGCTCTTCGCGATCTTATAAGTCTGTTCGTAGCCCTTTACGTATTCCACGTCTTTAAAAAGGTTAACAAGATCGTCAGCTGCGTGTATTCTCTCGAGCATCCACGGTGGTACATCATAGGAAATCTGAACGAGTAACGCCTTACTGAACTTTGATAGTACGGTCCTGAATTCGTTAATGGACATTACGTTGGGGGGACACACCACACAAAAATCATAGTTCTTACAGATAGGCACCATGCATTTCAGCCTGACTCGTTCATCTACTACTATCGCATCACCATCCACGATGCTACAAGATGTAGCTCCGAGTTCTGTTGCAGTGTTGCAAAGTTCGCTCAACGTTACCACACTATTACCGCTGTAGGCCTTGCCCATCTTCTCCCTTATATTGTGATGTATCGAGAAATTATTTGAATATTGCCCCCATGAAATCGAATCGCTTCCAAATGAACATTAAAGTAAACTCTTTTATGTGCCCAATCATTACGCCAGTGAGTCCGAAAGTTAGGCAAGTTGCGATTCGACTGTTCTAGGATCAGGCAACGTTTCGAGCCTCTTACGTATGTCGTAGTATTTGTCCTGTAGCCTCTTTAAATCCTCGAGATATTTCCCCGACTGAAGCTTCTCTATTTGCTCTGCATCGAGCTCGTACAACGATTTTATCCGTTCATAGTGCCCTGAAATTATTAATTTTCTTAGCGTTCTTAAGAAAGTTACGACATCATCGTTTGAACTGCTTATTTTTGGCAAAAAAGATATAATCTGTGGAATCCTCACGAGCAACGAGTCACTTGACTCCTCAAGTGAGAGTTTGAGCGCAGCCCGATTTCTGAGATCGTCAAGTGACTCAAGCCATACGATGTTCGATTCCATGACCTGTCTGAAGGTCGTTGTGTCTGAGACATAATGAGAGAGTTTGTTCTCTGAGTACTTCGCATACTTAAGCAATGTGGAGATCGGTTCAAAGGACAGATTTTCATTTATCAGAAATTCATAGAGTTTGACGGCACTCGCACGGCTGAAAGGCTTTGGAAAGTTTAGTTCTGGAATGTAGCCTGCATTAAGGCCCACTTTTAGCGAATCTCGAGACGGATTTACCTTGAAATAACCATCAAGTACGTCCCCCACTTTCATATTGTATGATTTAAATTTGCTCTTCAGCTCAGCCAATTCATCCACACGAGACAGATCAACTTTATTTATTAACTCCGAACTCGATTCTATGGAAGAGATCTTCTCTTTTAGTTCATCGCATCCCGCGCGTAACGAACCATAAGCCTTTTTGTACTCTTCAAACAATGAACGCTGTTTTGCCAACATACCCAATGGTGGAATTCTGTCTAACTCTTTTTTTGCGGTCTCAAACTTTCGTTTCTTTAAAATGGTGAGCGCCTTGTCGAAGCGCTCACTGTAATCGAGAGTCTCATTCTGGCGCGCCCGTTCAATTCTTTGGGCTATCCTGTTGAGGCGCTTCACTAAATCTACGAAGACTCGAAATTTATCAGGAGTATCCTCAAAATCCGCTATGAGAGATCTTATTTCACCGTTAAACTGCTCCACTAGCTCGAGGCGAGAACGCTGAGCTTCACGTATCTGTTCATTCGTTTTTTCTATTTCTTCTAGTAGCTTAAGGGGTTCCAATAACAGTGCCTCTTTCAAAAGCCTTATACTGGGGAGCAGGTCTTAAGCTCCACCGCATGCTCCGTCGTAAGCTCTGCGCGAAGCTCTCCTAGAGTGGCTACTCTTTCCGCAAAGGCGTTGTGGCGATGGATGCTCTCTTCGTTTATCTGCTTTATCGTAACGATCGAATCATCTGGTAGGTACGGGAAGGCCTCAACAACTTTATGCGCCATAGTCCTCACGCAGTCCTCAACGAACTTTGGGTTCTTGTGAGCGGTCTCGACCACGATCGCTTCATCGGTTCGCTTCAAAAGTTCATAGATTTTGGAGCTCATAGACTCCTCTATGATTTCAATTATAGTATCGAGTGGTACTTCATAGCCATCGCCAACTTCTATCGAGAGCACTCCACGTCCTCTCTGATTGTGAGTCGCGAGCGGGACATCCTTCAAGAATGCGTCAATATCATGCTGCGGTACGTTAAGCTCTCCCAAGCGCATCTCCACAAGCTCCCGTACGTGCTCTTGCGCGCATGGACACGCTGTCATACCCACGACCTCCGCACCGATCATCCTGCGCGTCGTTTTGCCTTGCTCACTCTTTGTGCGATAGGTGGTGGTCTCGGCGAAGATGTTGGCAATCTCCTGAGTGTTTATGCCGGAGCTAGGAGTTTGTCTCTTTACCATGTACTCACTCTGCATCCTGACTTCAGCTCGAGATGCATATTCGTGTTTTTCTAAGAGCTTATTCGCTACATGACCGCAGAGTTGCTCTACATCGTACACGGGTGCGCGTAAGGCATCTTCTAAGACTTGATCCATAACCTCGAAGTTCCTGCTTAGGTTTGCGCCCTTTCTGTCTGAAGGTAAGTCGACAAATATATCAAATTCAGAAACCAAGATTATGGGCCTTTTATCGCGTCGTGTAACCTTAACGAGTTTTTTAACATTTGTAACCCCAACCCGTGTCAGATTTATTAAAAATTCAGGTCGATCAGCTTGTACGTCAATTGGTAAGTCCATCATTATAAATTACACCTTATAATAAAATAACGGTTGTGAATTAACTTTAAATATAGCATACGATGGGGAGAATCTCACACAAATACCACCGTGCCAGTTTTTTACACTGCGCTCAGTTCATTCACCTCTTGAACGCGGTAGGTGCCATCCATTATACTACTCGCCTTTAAATCCAACTCTCATAAGCGGCTTTAGTAACGTTAATAACCGCGGCGCTTTCGTGCTCAGCAATAATCTTCTCAGCACAATCGACGGGCGATCCATATCTCCATAGCGCGTTATTATGTCAAGGACCTTCTCGTCGTCGAGCGCAGCGACGACGTCGTTGAAGTCCTCGTCGCTCAGCTTGTTCCATGCCTCATGCACTCTTAAGCCTATTGAAAGTTCCCTACCTATTTTGGAGCGCCACCTCCTGTCGTACTCTGCTAGCACCTTTTTGGATGTGTCACGACGATGTGCCGCGTCAGCTGCAACCTCCCCCCCGATCTTAGCGCATACGGCACTTGTATAGACCCCACCGCCACTTGTCGGCTTTACCTGTCCAGCTGCATCCCCGACTATCATGACGCCATCTGTAACCGTTGATTCAGGAGGGCCCAGTGGGATGCTTCCCGTAAAAAAGTTCATCAAAGAGGCCCGATAGTTTGGAGCGATCTTCTTCATAAGGAGGCTCAAGCGGTCAATAGACCTCTCATTTGAACACAGTCCAACCCTCACAGTGTTTTCCTTTGTCGGTATGATCCACGCAAAAAATCCTGGGGCGATTTCCCTCCCGACGAACACATCTACGAAGTCACCACCATCCAGCTCTACGTACACCTCCGACTGGACGCAGGTTATGACTCTCTTCACCCTTCCAATGCCTGCAGCCCGTCCTACTGAACTTTGTACGCCGTCAGCCCCTACCAGTACACTTGTCCTAATCTCAATCGGCTCACCGTGGCTTATCGCCTTTACTACTATGTGCGTACCTTCTCGCTCGAAATTGGTGAATCTCGTCTTCACAAGTGATTCCACGCCAGTTCTCATTGCTTCCAAAGCCATAGCCCGGTCAAGTTCTCTCCGATCGATGACGTACGCCATTGTCGTTTTGCCATCTATGGTGATCGTGCGACCGTTAGGTGCGTGAACATTAGCCCCCCGTACTGCTCGTTTATTCAAGCTATCGGGTACCTCACACTCCTTATAAGCCCGCACGCTTATTATTCCTGAACACTGAACAGGTTCACCTATTGAAGAGTGCTCTTCGATCATCAGCACTCGCGCACCGTTCGCTTGAGCATATTTTGCAGCCATTGAACCGGCAGGGCCCGCCCCTACAACGACAACATCGTAGTCCATCATGAACTCAAGCAGTTATTGATGTAAGGATATATTAATCAATCTGAGACCACATTAATGAGCCAGTGACTAATATAATAGTGCACAGAACACATGACAATGGTAACTATGGAGTACAAACAGTGCCTGATAATTCGTGCTGATCTCAAACTCTCTACCGGGAAAAAAGCGGTCCAACTTGCTCACGCAGCGGTTATGGCCTATGAGCGTTCTGGCCTTGTTACAAGAAAGCGGTGGTTTAACGAAGGGCAGAAAAAGGTCGCTCTTCGAGTGAACACTCTGCAAGATCTCTATGAACTCAAATCCATCGCTGAGGCGCAGGGCTTTGTCACCGCCCTTGTCGTGGATGCAGGGCTGACTGAGATCCCCCCAGGAACGGTCACGGCCCTCGGCATAGGACCTGCTAAAGAACCTGAATTAGACAGAATTACGAGCGATTTAAAGCTGTTATAAGGAGGCAGTGAGCGAGTGAAAGCAGCTCCAGTAACCGTCCCTGATGTTGATGTCAAAGCTGGTATGGACGTATACCTGACGGACTCACCGGGCTTGAGCGGGAAGATACGGCAGAATGTCGAAGACTTCAAAGTGGACGAAGTCTATGATAATGTATTTTCCGTAACTGGAAAGTATGCCATTGTTAAAGTAACAAAGGTGAATGCGGAGACGCATCACGTCGTTCGTGACCTCTCGCGGCGTTTAGGCATCAGCCAGAAGAGGATAAGCTGGGCGGGAACGAAGGATAAAAGGGCTGTTACGACGCAAAGGATGAGCATCTACGATGTTGACGTCAAAAAACCGTTAATAATGCACACCATCACCGTCGAACCCATCGGAAGGGCTGATAAACCAGTGGTTCTTGGCGATTTGAGGGGCAACGATTTTTCAATAACAATTAGGTGCATTAAGGATCCAATCGAGGAGGTCAACGTCGGAATGTTGGCTGCCGCTGAAGAGATCAATAGTGAGGGAGGAGTTCCAAATTTCTTCGGAATTCAGCGGTTTGGCTCCATCCGGCCCGTGAATCAACTTGTGGGAAAAACCCTTCTTGACGGCGACGTGAAGACCGCTGTGATGATCTATATGGCTATGCCCTTCCCTGACGAGCCGGAAGCCGTTCAAGAGGCAAGAAAGTTCGTGTGGGACACCCACGATTTCAAGGAAGGATTGAAGTTACTGCCGTTGAGACTTAGATATGAGCGCGCCATGATGAGTCACCTTATAGCGTGCCCCGACGACTATGACGGAGCTCTAAACGTGCTCTCCATAAACTTACAGCGGCTATTTGTACACGCATATCAATCGTATCTCTTCAACAAAATGTTAAGTCTAAGGATCAAAAGGAGACTCCCGCTCTCTCAAGGGGTTGATGGTGACTTTGTCTTTCTTAAGGAGGAGCGGAAGGTAAGAACCGTTGTCCCGAAAAACGTCGAACGCATTAATGAGAAGATTTTAGAGGGTAGCGCATTCATTCAAATGCCCGTGCCGGGCTGTGATACACAGCTGTCGGACGGTATAATAGGCGAAATAGAACGCGAGGTTCTCGAATCAGAGGGAGTAGCCCTAAGCCGCTTCGAACTTGAACGCTGCACGAGGCTACGTTCAAAGGGAGTGATGAGAAACGTGATTCTTCCGACCAACATGGCATTCAACATTTCAAATGACGAGATAAACAAGGGCTTTTCGAAAGTTGAGTTACGATTCTACCTTGAAAAAGGCGGCTATGCTACGTCTGTTCTCCGCGAAATAATGAAGATGAGGCTCGGTTAAATGGTGCCAAAATCTAAGGCGTTGGGCGCTACGCTGCTTTTACTTGCCCTTGTAGCACTTTCGGGATGCGCGTATACAAACACAGTGCTCAACGGTATACATCCGACGCCTTCAAATTCAGGCCCAATCGCTCCAACAGATGCCTCTATACGGTCGACCATCTCCGCGACACCACAACAGCACAACAGATCCGAGGTTTTCATAGGAGGGGTCAGAATATACGCTGACCTCGCTGACACCCCGAGGAAACAGGCTGATGGCCTCATGTGGAGGCCCCAATTGAATGAGAGCGAGGGAATGCTCTTCGTCTTTGGTGGTGAAGGAAATGTGAGCGTTTGGATGAAGAACATGCTCATACCCATCGACGTCGTGTTCATAACATCCGACTTGAAGATCATCACTGTTCACAAGTCAGTGCCCCCATGCCTAGATGATCCTTGTAAGTTGTACACTTCGCGTAAACCAGCAAAGTACGCGCTTGAAGTGAGCGCTGGATTTTGCGAACGGCACGGAGTACAACCGGGGGACTCTATTTCTATCTCAGGTCTATGAGCTCATTCTTGTTGTCACCCTACCTTATAGCGATTGTCGATCGAATTACACTCTTCACGAACCGGGCAGGCAAAGCACTCTGGGCGCTTCGCGTGGCAAAATTCAAAGCCGTGTTGAATTAGTAACAGGTGGCTTTTTCCGGGACTTTTAAGGGCGGATTCAAGCGCCTCTTTGGCAAGCAGATTGGCTCTATCAGTTCCACTCGTTCTCTCAGAGCGATCATTAATTCCAATCCTCGCCGCGTGCTCTTCTATGAAGCCGAGCCGTCGCGCTACCCGTTCAACGTGAGTATCGATGGGAACGACGTCGTGGCCTGCAGCAAAGAGGAGGATGCAATCAGCTGTTTTTGGTCCGACGCCGGGGAGTGATAATAACTCTGTGCGTGCAGTATCCCTGTCATCATAAATCCAAGACATATCGCCATCCCACCTTTTCAGAAGTTCCTGTGAGGCATCTATGATGTAGTTCGCTTTTTTGTGGGGGCCGCATCTATAAAGCAGACGCGCAAGTTTGTGCACGTCTGCTGTGCTCACAACGTGCGGCGTGATGTCAACGAAATTCTCCACCAACGCGTTAAAGGTCCACCGTGCCCTTTCGGCGGTCTTATTTTGCGATAACAATGTGAGGATTAAACATCTGTATGGGTCTTGACCGTTCATAAAATAAATGCCCTTGAAAAAGTCTCTAAGCTTCCTTATTCTTAGATCTTCGACAGTAAGCCGTAACAGAGGAGTCCAACGCATTTCCTCACCGCTCACGTTTTCCATCTCCAGTTCGCCTATTAAGGCCTCTGCTGGTGCTTCTACAGCACGGATGTACTGGTGTATGCCGCGAACGTTTCTGCAGTATCTGCCCTCAGTTGTAACCCATTCCAGAGCTGGAATCTGTATATTCATAGTCCTTTCAATGTCAATGGGGGGGTTCATCTTGATCTTCATAATGTGCCACTTTAAGAAGTAGAAAGTTGAATCGAACTGTTTATATGAGCACTCCGCGCTCATCATCGTCTGACACTAGCTATCTATGATTGTACTTGTTAATGTATTCACTTGTGGATCTTTCAGAATACTGCGTAACGCTTTCTGCTCGGCTGACCTGTCCAAAGCACTATTTTTCAAAGAGAAACGATCAGAAATGCAGCAGTTAACTCGGTCGGTATAACTGTAGTGCACCGTACGTTAGTGCGTGTGTTCACCACCCTACACGGGCATACCACTTATGCTGCAGCAGATGAGCAACATCGTGCAGCATGTAGTGATGTTCCTCTTCATATATGGAGCCTATAGACCTCGCATAAGATGCTTGTGATAGGCAATAGTTTGGCGCATCATTACTCTATGGGTTTTAAAAGCTGTAGAAACTAAAAGGAGGCCGTTAGATTAGTGGGCGAACACGAGCGAAATACAGTTATGAACGGCAGAAAAGTAGTCCGTCAGTGCCAGTACTACAATAACAAAGTGTCGATCCAAATTACTGGGTCATTCAGCACGGTCTATTACAGATGATTATATACTTTCTTTCATCCTACGTTTATATGAAGTATAAGACTATTCATAGGGTCTTAAAAAGGTGAAAAATGGCGTCGTACAATAACCTTACTCCTTACATCACGGACATCAAGCGGGCACTGGCAAGTGACATAGATGAAGAGGTGTTACGTGAAGATCTCACTACACTCGTAAATACATTCCACGTTCCTGTTGAGGAGGCAAAACGTAGCATCATAAAAAAGTACGGAGTTCGACAACTCGCAGAGCTCCGTGCTGGAGAGCGAGAGGTAAGCGTTATCGTCCACGTTTCAAGTGTAAAAACGCGGGAAGTTCCTATTGACGGCAGACAGACCACCGTATCGTATGGAATATTAGCTGACGGGTCAGGCAAGATGCCGTTCATTGCGAACGTCGAACGCGAGCTGAACGTTGGAGACGTCGTCGCTATATCTCACGGATGCATCACAGAGTTGGCGGGGAAGCTCACGTTTGACATGATGGAGCCATCAACCATTGTGCGGGTAGGTCACGATGAGCCCCTCCCGATTAAAAAACTGACAGAACTCAGAAATGGTGATAGAAACATCAACTTGCTCGTGCAGATCCTTTCTTCGGAGCTAAAAAAAGTTGGATCACGATACATTACAGCAGGCGCGCTCGCAGATGAAAGTGGAAGACTCCCCTTCACATCGTGGGGGCCACACCTCGATGCGGGCACGGTGGTAAGGATTGACGGCGCCTATGTCAAAAGTTGGCGTGGAATCCCGACGGTTAATATTGGCGATACGAGCTGCGTGTTCGAACTTGATGTGGAGGCGCAACCTTGTTTGGATACGCCAAAAAGGGTTAAGATAGAAGAGCTTAAGATGCGAGAGGGTACATACGACGTCATTGTAATGGGAGACGTCGTATCCGTGAGACCCGGCTCAGGACTCATCCACAGATGTCCTGAGTGCGAAAGAGTGGTCCAAAAAGGCGTCTGCCGCGTTCACAATAAGGTTGGATCGCGATATGACCTCTGTATTAAAGCGGTTGTCGACGATGGCACGGGGGCTACTATGGCCGTTTTAGGGACGGCACTCACGGAGAGGATTTATGGAAAGACGATGGACACTGTTATTGACGCTCTATGGGAAGGGGTGTCGTTGGACGTTGTGGAACGGGACATTAGGCAGGTCCTTACCGGCCGCACTCTCACACTCCGGGGTAACGCCACAAAAGGAGACTACGACGTCGTCTTCGCCGCTCGAGATGCCGAGATGGAGTTAGGAGGCGTCACTGGCCGTGCTCAAAAAATTAAAGATAGACTGGAGGAGTTATTGACATAATGATGCGGGAGCCAGCGTGGAGGATATTTGCCCACGAATTTAACATGTCTGACCTACAGTACGGTGAAGATGCTGATAGAAGTTCTGCCTCTATCTATATCATATCGCCAACGGGCGCCAAGATAAACCGCCTCTTTGTCGTTGGAGTCGCTACAGAAGTCGAAAATATCGGGAAGGGCGAGGGGTTATGGAGGGTCAGAATAGCCGACCCCACTGGCGTTTTCAACGTCTATGCAGGCCAGTATCAGCCCGATGTTGCGGCCTTTCTTGCTGAGCTTGAGGTGCCGCAGTTTATCGCTGTCGTTGGAAAAGCACGACTCTTCAAGCCTAACGAAACGTCATCGTATGCTTCAGTACGGCCCAAAGAGATAACCACCACGACTGAAGACGTCCGCAACAACTGGATCATCACGACGGCCGAGAGGACGCTTGATAGGCTTGAGGCGTTGAAAGTCGCCCAGCGCTCGGGACTTCATGGGGATGAACTGCGTGAAACGCTCCTAGGGAACGGCACTCCTATCGCTCTTGCTGAGGGTGTGGTTATGGCCGTTGAGCACTATGATGTGCCCGATATACTAAAGGATATTTCAAAAGCTGTAGAGAGTGCCATAAACACCGTGGTCCCGGCGTCAGAATTCAAGCCCGCACGTATGCCGAAAAAACGGGAGTTTGACGCCGAAACAGACAGAACTAAGATTTTTGATGACGGGGAGGCTGAGCTATCGGGGGAACAAAGCGAAGATGTCAAATCAGAAACTATCAACGCCCAGATCCAGACTGAAGGACTGAAGGTGAATAAGGAACTTGTCATGGATGCGCTTAACGTTCTCGACAACGGCTCGGGAGTTCCCTACGACGAGCTGATCGACTACATGCGCGCAAAAGGTCTGTCAGAAGATGAAGTTGAAGAGGGTGCACGGGAACTGATGGATGATGGCAAGTGTTATGAGCCTAAGATCGGCATTTTAAAACTGATTTAACTGTCACTGAAATATTTCAATCCGGAAGATAGGCAAATGCACGCTACACGTGAATGATAATTACCTATTTTCGGGGGCGAATTAGAGGTATCATCTGACCTGTAATTGTTCTTTTCCATCTTTTTTCATCATAGAAATTTACGTATTAAGACAAAAGAAAATCGATACGTCGGTATTACGTAATACATCGGCATTACAAGTTGTTAATCACTTGTGTCCACTTAGCGCGATTCTTCAGCATCTCTCTTCAAATACTTTTAAAAGGTCTACCTTGTAGAGGGGCTGTAAGTGTACAATTGTTTCGAGTAATAAACAAACTTATAGTGTGTTAAACATAAAATTAAGTTCAGCAAGCAATGCCAACAATTCTTACTTACCAAATCCACAGTAGTAGCAATAAATGGTAAGATATGCATGACTTTGCGCGGTGGAGCAAGTGACAAAGAGGGCCTCCGATACGAATACCGGTGGCTTATATCTCAAATGATTGAAGTCTTGGACGAGCTCGCTGACTGCATACGTTCAGAGCCGCCCTACAATAAAGGAATAGACTTCTCAGTCTTTAAAGGAGACGTAATTGAATTTTACCAAGTCAAAAAAGAACGTACTGGCAGAAGCAGCTGGACGATAACTGATTTGAATCGTGAGGGTGTCTTGACCGCCTTCTGGGAGAGACTTGAACAACCTAAGACAAGGTGCATCTTCGTTTCTGGTACTGATACAGACCTACGTGACCTCTCGAAAAGTGCAAGAGACGCTTCGACATTCGAAGAATTTAGAGAAGTGTTCTTGACGGATGAACAACGTAAAAACTTCAACAAACTTCGTGGATATTGGGGGAACTGCTCTCAAGAAGATGCATATGAAAAACTCAAGCGTATTTGGGTAAGCAAAGTAGATGAAGATTTCCTCCGCTCTCACATTGCATCCCGTTTACGCTACTTAGTTAGCGGTGATGCAGAAGTAGTCAGTGATGTACTGCGAGGGCTTGCACAAGATTGTATCCATAAAAAGTTGAGGACGCACGACATCTGGCGTCATTTAGAAGGCCGAGGTTTCAACCGATTACAATTAAGTCGTGACCCTAAAGTTTTGACTCACGTCGAAAAGGCTAACGAAAAGTACCTCTCTTCGCTTCGTCGACATGTTGTTCTTGATAAGTTGATTTCTCGAGATGAGGTGAGAAAAGTTCAAGACTTGCTTACTGACCCAGGCGGTACGCGCGGCGTGTTAATTACCGGTGAGGCGGGAGTAGGGAAAAGCATCATTATACTTCAAATTGTAGAGATACTTCGTGGAGTGTGGCCAGTTTTAGCATTTGGAGTCGATATATTCGAACCAGTACTATCACCCAAAGAAGTCGGCAAAAAGTTAGAGCTGCCTGAATCCCCTGTAATCGTTCTGGCAAATATTGCACAGAAGAAAAACTGTTTGTTAGTCATTGATCAGCTCGATGCGGTGAGCATGGCTTCAGGCCGCCGCTCCCAGTTCTTTGACTGTATTAATGACATTCTTGATCAAGCCCGTGCACATCCCAATATGCGCATATTGCTAGGATGTAGAAAGTTCGACCTCGACAATGACAGTCGACTGCAACGCTTATTAACCCGACAAAGAGTTGCCGTCGAATTTCCGGTTAGTCGTCTTGAAGAAGAGACTGTTAAAAATATTGTGGCCGAGTTAGGATTAGATCCAGATCTACTAGATAGTAACCAGTTAAATTTGTTGTCGCTCCCCTTGCATCTGCGTCTGTTGGAGGAGATTGTACGAGGACGTGCTTCAGCACCTGATTTTAAAGTCATTGATTTTAGAAACCGCAAAGGCCTATACGATAAGTTTTGGGATTACAAGCAAATGGTTGTCAATGCGAGGTTCACTCGTGATTTTAGCGGTCCTATGGGGTGGACTGGTGTTATGGATATCCTTTGCGAATATATGAATAAACACCAGACTTTGTCCGCACCAAGAGAGAAGTTAGACCGCTACAAACCTTATGTGGATGTAATGGTATCTGAACACGTCTTGTCTTTTGAAGACAAGCGGTACGCATTTTTCCACCAAAGTTTTTTCGACTACGTTTTTGCACGTAGCTTCATCGATCGCGACGGTGACCTGCTACAGACTTTGCTGAGCGGTGAGCAGCACCTGTTTCGACGTGATCAGGTTCGACAACTCTTGTACTATGAGCGTGATGATTACTCCACCCGTTACCTTAATGACCTTAACGCACTGCTTATAAGCCCAGATATTCGCTTCCACCTTAAACAGGTAGTGTTTGCCCTACTCGCAGAACTCCAAAATCCGAAGGATGAAGAGTGGAGCATCATCCATCCTCTGCTAGATGATACCACTAGCTTGCACGCTTGGAGTGCTTGGCGCGCGTTGCGGGGTTCAGTACCATGGTTCCAGTTACTTGATTCTCTCGGGTTGATAGAGGAGTGGCTGGCCACGAAGGATGAAGAGTGGGTCGGTCAGGTGATAGTGCTGTTACGTGATATACAAAATAAACTGCCAAATCGTGTGGCTGAGTTGGTGGAACCCTATTTCACGACATCTGGGGCATGGTGCAATCGATTTGTGTATTTAATGCGGTTTGCTGACCTCAGCGCCGGTCGCCGCTTCTTTGACCTCTTCTTGAAGTTAATTGATGAAGGGGCTCTCGATGAAGCGAAGGAACTTGTTGTTAACAGCATTTTTTTTGATCTTATTTATCATCTACCAGAAAAAAATCCTGAATGGGCTTGCGAGTCTATTGGTCACTATTTAAACCGGCTTCTAGCAGTAAGCCTCACCGCCGGACAGCCTAATCCATTTGACAATGACTCCGGCGCAAATTCTCGAAGCTATCGCGATGACAGGATTTTTATGGATAGCGCTATTGGATCGCCTAGCATGTTCGTCATTCACTTACTCCCCTTTATGTTGTGTTTAATGGGCCTGAACGCAAAACAAGAAGGGGACCCCCCATATCTAGACCCAATCTGGAGCTATCGATATTATGGTTGGGGCAATACCATTAAACACACATTGCTTACAGCGATGGAATCGGCTATGAGCGCCTTGGCTCGAAACGAACCAAAAGAGTTTGAAAAGATTGTGGAGTCTCTCTGTAGTGTGAATTTTGAAACTGTTCAGTATCTGCTCATTCGAGCCTATAGTGCAAACGGAGAAAGGTTTGCCGATGACGCTGCCGACTATCTTTGTGATCGTTCTGCGCGCTTGAAAACGGGGTATGTGAATAACAGCTATTGGGCAACGAGACAGCTATTAGAAGCTATTACCCCATACTGCTCTGACGACAAACTAGCACGGCTGGAGCGAGTGATACTTGATTACTATCCAGAGTGGGAAAAGTCTGCTAAAGGCCGTAACTCACGCGGTTATGCGCAGTTTGTCTTACTTGGAGGTATTATCCCCCCACGCCCCACAAGGGCTGTCACCAGTAGATTAGAACGGTGGAAACGAAAGTTTGGTATGCAGTCGACGCCAGCGCCGGAACGGCCAAAAGTGGATTACGTCAAGTCACCCATACCTGAAGATGAAGCAGGTAAAATGACAGATGACGAATGGCTTAAAGCGATTAAAAAAAATAGTCGCGATGGTATGTCAGCCGAACGTCGCGAGCTTTTGGTCGGCGGAGCCCTCGAATTGTCGAGGGTTCTGGAACGCCAGGTCAAGAGCGAACCATCGCGCTTTGCGGAATTGATATTCCAGTTTCCAGAGGATACACACCACTACTATTTTGAAGCGGTTCTAAGGGGCATTACCGATGCTGGCTTGGACGTGCGCACGGTACTCAACGTGTGCCAGTTTTGCCATCAGCTTCCAGACAGACCATTTGGTCGCTGGATACCCAATGCAATTGCTAGTTTAGCAGAATTTCATTTACCTAATGAGGCCTTGGATATTGTGGAGTGGTATGCAACTCAATCTTCAGACCCGATACGAGAAGAGTGGCGTACTGAAGCTCCTGGAGAAGGGGTCTACTATGGCGGCGATGCATCGGCTGCAGGAATGAACTCGGTGCGGGGGAGTGCAGCGCTCGCAGTGGCGAAGCTCATTTTTTACAATGGCAGCCGCATCTCCTATTTCAGACCAGTTTTGGAACATTTGGTTCACGATCCATCTACTGCCGTGAGATCATGTGCTGCTGAAGCGCTGGGGGCTATGTTAACGCACGATCCCGATCTAGCTATCGATCTTTTTATCCAGCTCATTAATGCTGAAGATGTTCTATTGAACACCCACTTTGTAAAAAGGTTCTTGGGATATTCATTACCAGAACATTTTAACGAACTAAGTCGTGTTTTACGACGGATGATTGGGTCAAAGCTGCCAGAGGTGGCAACGGTTGGTGCTCAGCTAACATGCTTGGTATGGATCTCTTCTTGGAAAGGGCACCCACTCGTCTGCCGTTGCCTATCAGGCACAGCGGCCCAGCGGCTCGGGGCTGCTGAAGCAATTTGCTGCAAGACTGCGAGCAGCGCGTTGCAGCACATTTTGCGAGGACGCGTTAATCCGACTTTTCAATGATTCTGATGAACAAGTTCGTTCTAAGGCTTCTTTGTGCTTTAGTGACTTTGAGGGCGATGAGTTGGGTAGTTATGAGAGGCTGATTGACGCTTTTGTTCAGAGTCCTGCCTTCATTACCGAACACCAAACCGTAATCAGCGCGTTAAAAAGAGCGGCAATTAAGCTTCCCGAGACAACATATAAGGTGTGCAAAGCTTTTCTTGATACAGTTGGTTCTGACGCTACCGATTTTCGCACACGTTCGTTCGCTGACGCGGATACAATTGTTCAGCTTGTTATACGAGGGTATACCCAAAGCGAGAGTAATCAGGAGCTACAAAAACAGTACCTCGATCTCATCGACCGCATGTTACAGATGGGAATTTATGGATTAGATAGAATGTTGACACAATATGACCGGTGAAATATACATGAAGAAACACAGAAAAATGCGCTATATCGAAACTCATCTATTAAATATCACCCGGGAGTTCGTTATTGAATAATGTTGTTTCAATATACTCTTTTAATCGGTCGGAACTTACACATTCACTCTCTCTCAAGATTGTTAAGCAATATGCTCTCTTGCTCTTCAAACCATTTCTGCATGGTCTCTCTACGAGTGCAATGCTCTCTAACAGTCTTCGTAACACATGAGCCTCTATATAAATCGAATTGCCCTAACAACAGTCTGGGAACAATAAAACAGGTTACGAAGCGTTTGTCACAACAAACGACTGCATTAAAGTGCTATTTTTGTAGTTCTAAAGGGGTGCATCACTGATTCAAAAAATACGTTTCATTATAGTTGCACTACATGTACTTTTTAAACATCATAGCATGTATTTGGCTAATGCTGAGACTCCTGATCAAAAGGGCGATGTCTTCACCCACGACAGGTACCTCTTTTGATGGCGGCAGCGCACTAGCTCCTCGTGCATAGATCACTCCACCGCGCTTGTTAGCACCGAGATAGCCGCTGGATCTGCCTCCCACTATCAGCACACCAGACTTCATATCAATTCCCGCAAACTCCCCCGCATCCCCCTTTATCACTACTGTGCCACCGTTTAAAAGTGCTCCGGAGTTCATGCCAGCATTGCCGGCAACTACAACTTCTCCGGCCTGCATCAAAATACCAGTGCTTAGAGCAACATCACCATCGACGTAAATCCTCGTGGTGCAGTCGCATCGCGCCCCTACTGTGTCTCTGACGATTCCATCACAGAGGTGGAGCTCCTCCTCGCTTATGGTGTTCGGAGGGGTAAGCGAATCATTTTTCAGACCATCACACACAACATCCGTTATCGATCTGAACTTGTTATACCCCTCTCGATCACTGTCAACCTCAATTACGTTTCCAACGGGTGCCTTAACCGCTCCACTTACGTAGATCACACCTGCTACCATGCTTATGCCGAGGCGCGTGTCGACATTTCCGTCAACGGTAACGGTCCCCACGGTGATACTCCTTCCCGTACCTGAAAAGAACTTCAAGTCAACTCCCATACTCGAGCACAGCCGGTGCCCGACATCACCACGAATGTGAACGTCCTCACCGCGCTTGAGCGTCTCAACGACATCTCTAAACGTGTAGTCGCTGTCTACTTGCGACGGCATCGCCTCATCAGGATTTAACTTTGCACCTTTATGCTGCCAGTAAAAGTTGTACGTAAAATCCGCTACGCAGTCAATTGGCGCGTCAAACTCAATCTGCATTAGAATTACACTCGAGATGAACCACCAGAAATCTACTTACAACTATTATCTCTCAACTATAAAAGGGCGTTCACCCCGTAGTAACACCTCTCCCTCTGTCGAAATAATGTCAAGTCCATGGAACTCAACAGGCCCGCAAAAACAAAATCTCATCTAATTCAAGTCTAAACCGCTGTTCCATTGAAAGTGAAGCATCAATTTTAGATTAAAACATAACTGAAATCGTGTACGTAGGCAGCATAGCACCAGCCTCGAGTCGAGTGGCATCGCTTGAGTATCGTTAGTGTCTTTGCAATTTCTTATTATATTTTTCCCAGTGATTTACTTCACCGTTACGATGATCCAATTGTTTATTCTCGGTCTGTATCTCATCGTTCTTTTTTTTAAGGCGCTCAACTTTGGCGCAACGGGTTTAACTCTTGTGATCACTTTCGTTTTAGATCTTCGTCTTCTGATCTGAGACGTTTGACTTCTAGAAATAAACTTAGAGGTTCTGTCCCTTCTAGGCACACTCCGTTTTTTGCGTTACCGGTTAGTTCATTTCTTTTGCATCCTTTTTGTAGCAAATGCTTCAAGACGGGCTAAGCCCACCTTGTCTTTTATGATCTTTCTAATAAAGGGAGTTGATACGCTGATGGCCCCGTGCGGGCACAATTCTTGACAACAATAACATCGTATGCATGTGTGATAATCAACGTGCGGTACGGAACCTTTGGTGAATTGCATAGCTTTTGGCGGGCAATCCTTGGCGCACTCGCCGCATTTCTTGCAAAGGGAAGCGTCAACACGAGGTTTTGCGGCCATCCAGAGTCTTGCGAACTTAGTATTGAAGGACCCCTCTTCCAGCCACCACGCGCTCGTTGTCGTCTTTTTAAAATCCTCCATAATGAGCTGTTCGACGTCTTCGCCGAATATGGTAATATCTTGTAAGGCGCTTGGCCCGATGCCTCGCTCGTGGGCCACCTTAACCGTCGGCACATTAAGAGGGTGAAAGTTGGCGAGGGTAGTGGCCACATAGTCGAGCGCCGTGCAGCTGGTACTCGCCATAATAAGCCCTATCTGGCGCGGGATGCCGTTGGTTGGCCCTTCGCCCTCCATACCGACGATCGCATCCATGACAGTGAGATTGGGGGGGTACGTTTCGTGGAGATCAAGCAGCAGTTCAGCGAACAGTGCTTTATCCCGAGCTGTATGAAGGTGGTATTCGGCTTTGGTCAGCCCGGGCACGTACCCGTACAGAAGCTTGATAGCCCCTGTGTAGTATGTCAGCATGTGCGTTTTCAGTTTTGGAATTCCGATGATAACGTCTGCCTCTGTCACCGCCTTGGCGACCCACAACTTCTTGAACGTTCGCGCCCTTTCAGAGACTACCTCTGTTTTATCGTCGTCGAAACGCACGGACTCACAACCAGTCTCATCTATCACCCGTTGGATGCCGGTCGTTTTGAGGAGTGCTTTATATGTCGCTGCGCTGCAGCCACCGCCTGGTGCGTCTCCGACCATAGGTGTTGCACCGTGTTCTTGTATTACTTCAATGACCGCTTGCGCGACTGCAGGGTGCGTCGTAACGGCGACTTCGGGGGGCTTCGCACCCAACAAATTCAACTTAACGAGAACGCGATCGCCTGCCTTTACAACGCTCTTAAGTCCTCCAATTGGTGCAAGACTCGAAGTTACGCTTGTTCTAACCTTCTCAAGCTCGTAGGAGTCGCACTTTGTAATTGATACTTCATATGTCATTGTCGTCGTATGTTACAAGTTTCTCAATGAATATAAGTTTTTGTTTAAACATAAGTTTTTGTTTAATCCGTCGCATAAAAGGGCAATGGCACGTTACTCAATATACCGCACTATCTCCGCAGGTGATATCTTCGACGCACCACGCGCTGGCATAATTAACACGCGATTGCGGCGGCGTACACAATAGCGAGTATAAGTCCAAGCTGCTCTACGGGAATTGTAAACGCGACACCACCAGAAATCTACTTAAAATTTCTGTCTCTCAACTACAAAAGGGTGTTCACCCCGTAGTAACACCTCACCCGCCGTCGAGATAATCTCAAGTCCATGGAACTCAACAGGCCCACAAAGCACATCTTGCTCAGGATGCGTTCCCTTCTGAATATCACACCGTACGACGGTGCGTAGCCCAACGGAGACCACCACGTTAAGTCGTGACGAGGCGGGGTGCTCGCGTGAAAGCACGATTAGTGGCGAAGAAGCCTCACGTATTAAGTAGAGTGTACATCTTACCGCCCGTGCAATCGCCGCATCTGGGCCGAATCCCGATGCGACGAGAAGATCATCAGGGTTAAGCGTCATGACCATCTCCTCAGTGGCGGTTTCTACAAATATCTGCCGTTTACTGCCTGACTTAACAATTCCTACGGTACCCTGAACACCTCGCAAAAACAAAATTTCATCTAATTCAAGTCTAAACCGCTGTTCCATCGAAAGTGGATTATCACTTGGTGATATGAACTTAATCCATGAGCTCTTCAATCTCTTCGGACTGACAGGATGGGCACATGGGGCTCTTACCTATCCCCTTGAACTTCGAGCCGCACTCGTTGCAGCGAAAGTTCTTAGGTTCCAAGCGCTTAATGTCCTCGTTGCCAAATGGGCCACCGACTGTACACATATCTCTATATCCCTAAGCATCTATTGATGTCCATGCCCATAAGTATTTCCATCGCCTATCCGCTATTAATTTCATCGTGGATGGGATAAAACTATATTAGTCACGGGGGAGAGAATAGTATATATTACTTATTCGCCGACGCCCGCACGATTACATTAATATTAAAAAATAATTTAATATCTATAATAATAGATGTCTCAATCAACGTTTGTTCTCCAGTCACACTTCGAACCTCGAGGCGATCAACCCACAGCGATTGCTCGGCTCGTAGAAGGGCTTCGCAAGGGAGTCAAACACCAGACGCTATTGGGAGTAACGGGCTCGGGCAAGACGTTCACCATAGCGAACGTCATAGAGGACGTGCAAAAGCCCACGCTCGTGATAGCACACAATAAGACGCTCGCCGCGCAGCTCTACAAGGAGTTCACGGAGTTCTTCCCGCACAACGCAGTAGAGTACTTTGTAAGCTACTACGATTACTACCGGCCAGAGGCATACATTCCGCATACCGATATTTATGTAGAGAAAGAATCGTCAATCAACGATGAAATAGACAGGCTCAGACACTCAGCCACTAAATCGTTGCTGTCGAGGCGCGACACGATCGTGGTGGCCAGCGTCTCGTGCATTTACGGCATAGGCTCGCCTGAGGACTATCTTGACTCGATGTTATCCCTCAAAGTCCATGAACGGGTAAAGCGGAGAGAGATCTTGGGAAAGCTCACACGAATGCAATACGCGAGAAATGACGTTGACTTTTTCCGCGGAAAGTTCAGGGTGCGTGGGGATAACATTGAAGTCTTCCCCTCCTATGGCAACACTGCCTATCGAATTGCGCTGTGGGGGGATGAAATCGAGGGGCTTTTTGAGTTGGACCCCGTAAGCGGGCGAAAGATACAAGCGCACGACTTCATCAGTATCTACCCCGCAACCCATTTCGTTACGAACCGGGCGAGACACGAGCAAGCGCTCTCGTCTATTACGCTGGAGCTCGCGGAAAGGCTTGAATACCTCCGCGGTCAGGGAAAACTCCTCGAAGCACAGCGGTTAGAGCAGAGAACGAAATACGACTTGGAGATGCTACGCGAGGTCGGCTTTTGCAGTGGCATTGAGAACTACAGCAGGCATTTAAGCGGACGTGGTGCGGGAGAGCCACCCACGACCCTCATCGATTACTTCCCCGATGATTACCTCCTCGTCATCGATGAATCGCACGTGACGATACCACAACTCATAGGCATGTACTCAGGAGACCGATCACGAAAGGACAACCTTGTGGAGTACGGCTTTAGGCTCCCCTCAGCGTATGACAACAGACCGCTGAAATTCAACGAATTCGAGGAGAAGATCACGCAGGTGATATACGTATCGGCGACACCAGGACCCTACGAGCTCAGCAAGTGCGAGCAGCCCGTGGAACAGATCATACGACCCACTGGCCTCATAGACCCTGAAATAGAAGTACGGCCGGCGGAGAATCAGGTTGACGATCTCATCTCAGAGATCAGAAAGCGACATGATGAACGAGGACCGGTCACCACACTTACGAAGCGGATGGCTGAGGACTTATCAGAGCACTTACACGAGATAGGGATAAAGGTGCAGTACCTTCACTCCGACATAAGCACACTCGATAGGACTGACATTCTGTACGATCTTAGACGAGGAGTATTTAACGTTCTCGTCGGCATAAACCTGTTGCGAGAGGGCATTGACCTCCCAGAGGTCACGCTCGTCGCGATACTAGATGCCGATAAGGAGGGATTCCTCCGGTCGGAACGATCACTTATCCAGACGGTGGGACGGGTGGCGCGAAATGTCGAAGGACGCGTCATCATGTACGCTGACACGCTCACTAACTCGATGTCGCGCGCAATACAAGAAAACAACCGACGGAGGGTAAAGCAGATTGCCTATAACGAGGCACACAACATAACGCCACAAACGATCATAAAGCCGATTGAGGAGATGGTCAGGAGGCGCACCCTCGCAGAAGAGGAGGCGCGACTTCCATATGTCAGCCCACGAGGACTTGAAGAGACGATTGAGGGATTACGAGAAGAAATGAGGCGGGCCGCACGAGGCCTGGAATTCGAGCGGGCAGCGATGATACGCGATATGATTGAGTCTTTGGAAAGTGGGGGGTAAGCGATGGCTGAGAACATCATCGTAAAAGGGGCGAGGGAACACAATTTAAAGGGCATTGACGTGGAGATTCCACGAAACAAGCTCGTCGTGATCACGGGAATAAGCGGTTCTGGCAAGTCGTCCCTCGCGTTTGATACGATTTACGCTGAGGGGCAGCGAAAGTACGTGGAGTCCCTCTCCGCGTACGCTCGGCAGTTTCTCGGACAGATGAAAAAGCCCGAGGTAGAACACATAGAGGGCCTCTCACCTGCTATCTCGATCGATCAGAGAACTACGAGTAAAAACCCTCGGTCGACCGTGGGAACCGTCACTGAGATTTACGATTATCTCAGACTGATGTTCGCGCGGGCCGGAACTCCCCACTGTCCCGAATGCGGAAAGGAAATAGCCCAGCAGACGGTGCAGGAAATAATAGACCAAGTGTTCAAGCTACCTGAGGGGACGAAAATTGCGATATTAGGCCCCGTGGTCAAAGATAAAAAAGGAGAACACAAGAAGATACTTGAGTTCCTGCTCAAGGATGGCTTCGTGAGGGCGAGGATCGATGGCGAGGTGCGAGATCTCGAGGAACTGATAGAGCTCGACAAGAACAAGAAGCACACCGTTGAGGTCATCGTCGATCGAGTCGCCATCGATACCGATGAGAAGCAACGGCTTGCAGACTCACTCGAAACAGCGTTGACGCTTGGAAACGGCATCGTGATCGTTGCGGTCGTAGAGGGAGAAGAGATGCTGTTCAGCGAGCACTTCGCGTGTCCCGACTGCGGAATCAGCATGGGTGAGATAGAGCCGCGGGTGTTCTCATTCAATAGCCCGCACGGGGCGTGTCCGGCGTGTCATGGGCTCGGCTTTGAAAAAACGCTCGATGAGGACCTCATCGTCCCGGATAAGTCTCTTCCCGTGAGCGATGCCTTTGCTCCCTGGCGCAAGTCGACGAGCGACTATTATCCGCACCTGCTGCGCACTGCCGCTGTGCAGTTCGGCTTTGAGCTCACCACCCCCTATGAAGAGCTCAGCGAGGAGCATCGACAGCTCTTGCTGTTCGGCTCGGGACGACAGCGGATGCCCGTTGAGTACTTTGGAAGACGAGGGTACATTAGTTTTTCACGGCCCTTTGAGGGCATCATCGGTAACCTCGCGCGGCGCTATCGCGAGACTGACTCGGAGTACATCAGGGAAGAGATCGAGAAATACATGCGGTTAAAGGCGTGTGACGCCTGTCATGGCAAGCGGCTACAACCTAAGGCACTCGCGGTCACGGTACACGGGCTTTCAATAGCCGATGTTGCGGCGCTGTCCGTCGATGCGGCGTATACGCTCTTCGACGAATTAGCCCTTCCAAACGGTAAAATGGCGATTGTCGGTGAGGTTATCAAGGAGATAAAAGAGCGGCTCAACTTCATGAAAAACGTCGGACTTAATTACCTCACGCTCGACAGAGCGAGCGAGACCCTCTCAGGGGGTGAAGCGCAGCGGATCCGGCTTGCCACTCAGATTGGTTCAGGGCTCGTGGGCGTGCTCTATATACTGGATGAACCAAGCATCGGGCTTCACCAGCGGGACAACTTGCGCCTCATCTCTACTCTCAGGAGCTTGAAGGAACTCGGAAACACCCTCATCGTCGTCGAACACGATGAACAGATGATACGAACGGCGGACTATGTCATCGACATGGGGCCCGGAGCGGGAGAACACGGCGGGCATATAGTGGCGACGGGCACGCCCGACGAGATTATCTCTGAGTCTGACTCTATGACAGGGCAATACCTCAGCCGCATAAAGAGGATTGAGGTCCCCGAAGAGAGAAGGACTTCAAATGGGAGCACGCTAAAAATTGTGGGGGCTCGGCACAACAACCTTAAAAACATCGACGTGGAAATACCGCTTGGCATCTTTACGTGCGTAACTGGCGTCTCAGGCTCAGGTAAGTCGACCCTTATCAACGACATTCTGCACAGGAAGCTCTCTCAAAGACTGCACAGGGCATACGCGAAGCCGGGAGATCACGACGACGTGCTTGGAATCGAACACATCGACAAGGTGATTACGATAGACCAATCGCCGATTGGAAGGACGCCGCGGTCCAACGCCGCAACATACACAGGGGTATTTGATCACATACGAGCGCTGTTCTCGCAGGTTCCCGAAGCAAAGGTGCGAGGGTATATGCCTGGACGGTTCAGCTTCAACGTAAAGGGCGGCAGGTGTGAGGCGTGCAGGGGCGATGGAATCATAAAGATCGAGATGCACTTCCTCCCCGACGTGTACGTTCCCTGTGAGGTGTGTGAGGGGCGACGGTATAACCGGGAGACGCTTGAGATCAGATACAAAGGCAAGAACATCGCTGATGTCCTCAACACGACCGTTGAGGAGGCGCTAGGCTTTTTTGAGAACATTCCTGCCATTAAAAACAAACTGCAAACGCTGTATGACGTCGGGCTGGGCTACATAAAGCTCGGGCAGCCCGCAACTACGCTCTCGGGGGGAGAGGCGCAGCGTGTGAAGCTGTCGACCGAGCTGAGCAGGCGGAGCACGGGAAGGACCTTTTACATTCTCGACGAGCCCACGACAGGATTACATTTTGATGATATAAAGAAGCTGCTCGCAGTGCTTGGCAGGCTCACAGATGCGGGCAACTCAGTGCTCGTTATTGAGCACAACCTTGATGTCATAAAGACCGCTGACTACATCATCGACCTCGGCCCGGAAGGGGGCGACGAGGGAGGCTACGTGGTCGCGGAGGGCACGCCAGAACAAGTGGCAGCATCAGGCACGTATACTGGAGAATTCCTTCAAAGAGCGTTAAACGGATGTCACAGCCAGAGCTGAAAAAAAAGCTAGCGAACTTGCCGGACAGTCCCGGCGTCTACCTCATGCGGGACATGTCATCGAAGATCCTCTACATTGGCAAGGCGGTCTCGATCAAGAACCGGGTGCGGTCGTATTTCACTAACGCGCACCGTGCTCCGAGGACCACTTCCATGGTCTCGCACGTCGCTGATGTCGAGTTCATCATAACGAACACCGAAAAGGAAGCGCTTATTCTTGAGTCGAATTTAATTAAACTTCACAGCCCCAAGTACAACGTAAAGTTCACCGACAATAGCAGCTACCCGTACATCCGCATAACGCGTGAAACGTTCCCGAGCATTTTGGTTACGAGGGCTGTACGGAAAGATCGGGCAAAATACTTTGGCCCGTATACAGACGCACACGCTGCGCGGAAGAGCGTCAAGGCGCTGAGAAGAATATTTCCACTGCGAAGCTGCGGGAAGAAGATGCCAAAGCTCATGAGGCCGTGTCTCAACTATCAGCTTAAGCTGTGCTCAGGCCCGTGTTCAGGACGAATCGATCCTACCACATACGCGGGGCTCGTAACAGGGGTCACTCAGTTTCTCGAAGGACGGCAAGACGATCTCATTAAAGAGCTCGCGGAGCAGATGAATGCAGCAGCATCTCGAATGGAGTTCGAAGTTGCGGCAAAGATACGAGATAAGATATCGGCGTTACAGCGCATCGCAGAACAGCAGTACGTGGAGCCGCGTACCGGGGACGAAGATATAATTGCCGTCGCAATTGAAGACTTTACGGCATGCGTGCTCACGCTGATGGTTCGGGATGGCAAGATCACGGGGCAGCGCACCTTCCCCATACGCGGGGCGAGAGATGCCGATGTGGCTGAGGTGCTGACGGCGTTTGTTAAGCAACACTACTTCCACATGGAGCGGGCATTCATACCATCTGAAATTATTTTGCCACGCGATATTGATGAGGCCGCAGGCATCGAAGCGCTGCTTACCGAATTGAAGGGCAGTTCAGTAAAAGTACACGTCCCGAGGAGGGGGACAAAATTGCGGCTTGTTAAACTGGCGCACAGGAACGCCGAAGCGGCGCTCACAACGCCACTGGCCATTGATGCACTGTACGTCCTTCAGGAAGCTCTTAGACTTTCTGAATTGCCCTCTCGGATCGAGGCGTTTGACGTCTCAAATCTCGGTGGTGCTAACGCGATGGGTGCTATGGCGGTATTCGTCGACGGCATCCCTAAGCCGAGCGAGTATCGACGCTATACCATCAAAACGGTGAATGCCATCGATGATTATGCAATGCTGAGCGAGGTTGTGGGACGGCGTTATCTGAAGAGCGAATCCCTCCCGGATCTCGTGCTCATTGACGGGGGGAAGGGGCATATTAGCGCGGTGCGCACAGTCTTGAATAGCGTGGGAATTGACATCCCGATAATCGGCCTTGCAAAGCGCGACGAACTAGTGTACATACCCGGCAAGTCCGAACCAGTGGACATTCCGCAAACGGGGTTGAACTTGCTGATGCACATTCGAGATGAAGCCCACAATGCAGCGCTAAAACGACACAGGATGCTTCGATCGACCAAGTTGCTCGAAAGCGATTTGGATAAAATCCCTGGCGTCGGTAAGAAGCGGAAGGTGGAACTTTTAAAGCGATTCGGTTCGCTTGAAAAGATTAAGACGGCGACCGTTGAAGAAATTCAGTCAGTCCCCATGATAGATAAAAAAATCGCACTTAACATTTACAATTACTTAAACGGCTGAAATCTCTCACCCACACACGTCACGTCGCTAGGAAGAGCGCAGGTCAAAAATTTTGATATGGGCCAATTTTGCAAATGCAGAGCACAATTCACCGCTCGAACAAAAGAACAATTACCGAAAAGTTTTTATATAAATATGTGCAGTTAGGCCTTTATGAATGAGGCCAATTGCGATCATGAGCTTGCCAATGTAATGTTCTACAGAAAAGATGAAAAGGGACCGTACATTGAAGAGGGGTATTTCTGCTGTAAATGTTCGGGTGAGTTCCCGAACGGTGGAAAGATGATAAGATTGCGTGAATGATGAATAAGAAGCAATTGAAGCAGCAAACCACGACGATTGTTCCCATAAACCCTCCGCAGAAGATGTGAACAACGTAGGGGATACTCTGTTATAATGGAGAGGTCATTTCATTACTACTCTATCCCTTGACACCAAGCGTCCAGACATAACAGCTCGTTACTGCCGTGCCCTCTCTCAGCCGCTAATTTTTTACACACTGCAGCCGCAACGTGCGACCTTCATATTTATGCCAATAGCTCCAGTGGAGCAGGTCACGATTTCATTGGACGTAAAAAACGCGATTCATTAGAGTAGGATTATCAAATTGAGTGCCGTCATTTACCTAAGAAGGAATCGCAATCCAAGAAGTACTAGCACCACGCCAAAAATCTTTCCCAACGTGGCACTTGGCAGACTCGTCGCCACCCTCGCGCCAACATACCCGCCAAAGACAAATCCTATAGCGAGAAGGGCAGCTACTTTTACGTCTATGTATCCCTGTTGGTAGTACGGCACTATGGCAAGGATACCTAGAGGTAACAGCAGTAGTGCCAGCGTCGTACCTTGGGCTTGCTGTTGAGAGAACCCATATATGAACACCAATATAGGGATAATGATTGTCGCACCGCCAATTCCCAACAGCCCGCTTAAGATGCCCGCAACTACTCCTATGACTACATACAGTAACGTCGTATCCATCTTTAATCCCTCGCTCTCGGTCAGATAGAGCGTATATGTTTCGCAAATGGATTCGCAAGTATAAGTACCCTCGTCCCTCTATCATATCCCAGTTAGGAATATGCCCCCTTCTATTAGTCTCGATTATGTGAGGGTCAAAAGTTTGATGCTCTCCTCACGTAATCTCCCCTATAATTTGTGCCCCTTCATCGTTCTTTTCCGCCTCACGACGCGACAACGCGCACCACGTCATCAGCTGCGGCGAAGGTTCTAAGACGAAAAGCTACCCACTCTAGTCGGTAATTTTTACTGCCGTTGTTATTGCCTAACAGCGCTGCCGCGTTATTCATTTTTTTACGAATCGGCAGATGCTGAGGGCGTTCCGCAATGTACGCTTTTACCTTTTCGTCGAACTGTTTTGCCACTACTGCAAACCATAAGTCTTATCTAAAAAAGAACACTTGTCGAGTTTGAGAACTTATAGTCAATTTCACCAATGATTTTAAGAGCGTTGGCGTCGTTTAGCAATGAATTATACTCTGTGCTTACTTGTGCAGACCGCATAAAGGGATTAGTAGCGTCTCCTCAACGTTGTTTAAGTCACGCTTCATTTTGTCCTTTTTTACCACTCGCAGATTGTCTAAGCTTGATCATAAAAGGTCATTTGCTGTCAATCAGATTCGAATTAATATTGTATTATGTGGACATTTGTGGGCTCGGAGTGGTAGCTCAGCCCACCTTGTTAGATTTTACGGCAGTCCCGATTCAATCCCGCTTCATAAAAACGACGTCGTAACCGTGTTCTACACAGGTACTGTTTGTATGCTTCCGCCGATTGTAAGTCTGCTTCCGCATTCTCATCGCGCGGAATCCATTCAAACGTCACGTCGTATCCGTCTAATAACTCCCAGATTAGTGGAACAAATCGCTGCGAGGTCATGGACTTGACCTTCCATGTCCCACTCATCTTATTGATTACGAGCTGTGAATCCCCTCTAATAACGATTTTCTCGCGCTTATGGGTAGTCTTAGTTCCAATTTCGGTTGCTTCCGCGTCTGTAGGTACATGCTCACTAACGAAGCGTGCCGCATGCATAAGCCCAAAGTATTCAGCTACGTTGTTTGTCATCCCCTCACCCTCGCCGATGATTTGAGCATCACATTTTACGCGGAGCCCGTCATGGTAAATGACGTACCCAGATGTGGCAACCCCGCCAGGATTGCACGGCTCGCATAGCCCATCAAAGTAAACAATATACACCCTATTCGCCACTCTTTTTTACTTGTTATTTTAAATCCAATATCCCACATGTTTCACAGATCTTCGTCTTTAAATTGTAAGTGCACTAAGTGGTATTAAAGTTCGAGTGTCCCAACCGCAGCTGCACGCACTGCAGATCTACCCCTCCAGGCAGGACCACGTAGCTAACGTAACTATGCTGCAGTGTATGAGGTCTCTCACCAAGATCGACCACTCGACCATACTTCTTGCCCATATGCCACACGTGCCGTGTTGTGACTGTCGTGGGTCATTACATCCCTCATCCGTTCTCATGGCCTCACGCTGAAGATTTGACAGCGGGTAGTACAGCATTTTGATGTTATCTTGTGACACTTGATTTGAAGTCCTCGCTTTTAGTCTCTCGTCACGTAGGAATTACCTAGTCTCAGTGAAAATAATGCAAAATTTAGAATATTTTTGAATTTTGAGGTAATTTTGCAATTTTAATGGAAAGCTTTTTTAATGAACATTGAGCTCTAACACCCATGAAACCACACTGGATGCTTTGCATCATTGCTATCGCAATCTTAGTGATTTCCAGCTCTGAATGCACGGCCCAGACCCCTCATAATACGACAATTTCTGCCAACCAGACGATCGGCGGGATCACGCTCCCCACCTCCACGGGGCCCGCGACACCGGCGGAGGCACAACAGATTGCAGCAGCGGCGTACGTCTTCGGCTATCCCCTCGTCATTATGGATGTCACAAAGGACCAGGCGACCGCGGTGCCGGCTCCGGCTCCTGGCGGGCAAGCGGCACCCATCAACCAGTTCGCCACCCAGTCCGCTCCCCTAAACGCATCGTTTACAAACGTGGTGAGCCCGAACGTCGACACACTTTACTCAACAGCTTGGCTCAACTTATCGAAAGAGCCGATGGTGCTGAGCGTGCCCACCACGAACGGGCGGTACTACCTGATGCCAATGCTCTCTGCCTGGACGGACGTCTTTGCGTCGCCAGGGAAGCGCACCACCCGAACCGATGCGGGGAACTTCGCCATCGTCGGTCCGGGGTGGAATGGCACCCTCCCTACTGGACTGACGAAGATCAAAGCGCCGACCGAAACGGTCTGGATTGTCGGGCGCACCCAGCAGAACGGCCCTGCTGATATCCCTGCGGTAAATGCCCTCCAGGCGCAGTACAAATTAACGCCACTGAGCGCCTGGGGCACGAGCTACACGCCGCCGACCAACGTGCCGGTTAACCGCAACGTGGATACAAAGACACCTCCCGTTGTCCAGGTAGCGTACATGACCCCCGCCACGTTCTACAGCAAGATGGCAACGCTCATGGTGCCCAACCCTCCGAGCACTCTGGACACGCCGGTCGTTGATCAGATGGCCCGGATCGGCCTTACGGCCGGCACACCGTTTGACTGGAACGGCTTAAACACCACGATGCAGAACGCGGTCGCGCAGGGTGCTCAAGACGGACTCGCCCAAGTTAACGCCGCAGGTCAGGACCCTCCGGGCGCCGTCGTCGTACATAACTGGAGCTGTCTCTATAACCTCGGTAACTATGGGACGAACTACACGCTCCGCGCTGGTGTTTCAAATGTAGGACTCGGAGCGAATCTCCCAGAGGACGCGTGGTACCCGCTCTCACGCCTTGATGTCAATGGTGAGCCGTACACTGGTGCGCGTAACTACGTCATGCACTTCCAGAAGAATAGCACGCCGCCAACCAACGCGTTCTGGTCGCTCACGATGTACAACAACCAGCAGTTCTTTGTGGCAAATCCGCTTAATCGCTATGCGATCTCGCCCCACCTCGGTTCTTTGAAGTATAACACGGACGGATCGCTCGATATCTATATACAAAATGTATCGCCTGGTTCAAGCAAGGAGTCTAACTGGCTGCCTGCTCCGTTGGGTGGGTTCAACTTAGTGCTGCGCGTTTACTGGCCACAAAAGTCCATACTTAACGGCTCATGGGTGCCGCTGGCTGTCCCACAGGTGGGGTAAGCCAAACCCAAATTGTGCAGTCCGTGACTCCATCAGGGCGTGTTCTGGTAAATAGTCAATGCGCTACTGGACCATTAGATTAGTCTGCAAAGACCGCATCGCTACTCCTTCAGCTATGCAGTTCATTGATGCGTTTGCCTGGCAGGCTATGTCGAGAACACGACGTCTAACCGAACATAACCGTGGCATTGTTCTCGGCCAGCCACTCCTTTCTTCCAGCTACTAGGTATTCGCCGCCACATCGCGCTTAGAGCTACCAGTTTGCAGTATGCGAGTCTTTTCACGTCAAGAATCGACGACACTGGCATCTTGAACGCCTCTGTGTTATTTGAAAGGTCTAAGGTATTACGTCCTTTTTTGTCCAAAAGCCCAAAATAACGCTTACGGGAACGTTCCATACAGAAAATCTAGGGGAGCCAATAGGTTTTTACCCTCCCACGCGTGCAATCGGAACAGTGCTACGCATTGAAGGCGAGAATTGACAGAAATTATAAAATAATACGACATGTACTGACGTATATGAAACCATACTGGATGATCGGTATCATCCTCATCGTGATGGGGGTTTTCGTTGCCGCAGGCGTGAACCAGCACACGAACGCCCAAAGTGAGACGCTTCACGGCAACAAGATGAACGGAGCAATTGCGCTCCCCACCACAGCCTCTCTGTCATCCTCATTACAGGGAACGACGTGGAGATTGACCTCGTTTACCAGCGAAGGGTGTTCTGCAGCAGTCCTCCCCGGTACAGAAATCACCGCAGCATTCGGTGCGGACGGCAAGCTGACCGGATCAGCCGGGTGCAACCGCTATTTCGCGAGCTATCAGCTGTCCGGAAATGGAATCACAATCGGATCCGCCGGTTCAACGCTCATGTACTGTGCGGAGCCGGCAGGGGTAATGGCACAGGAGACTACCTATCTGAAACTGCTTCAGGGTTCAACGACCTATTCAGTTAATGCCGATGAGCTGAGACTATCGGACGGGACGAGCGCCAACCAGCTGATATTCAAAACGCCGGTTACTTGTTAACGTCGCGGCAGAATGTTTACAGGATAAAGCCCCACTCCATAAACTTTGTTTATTACATTAGCGATATGTGAGCGTCTTCTCATTAAAAATTGAACGAAGTCGGACTGGGCCCCCCCTCAATAGTGCGTATACCCATGACCCGGGTAACGGAAGGCATAGTGATAGCGCTCCTATTCACCGCCCAGTGCCCCATATGAGAGGGTACACGCTTGATGTGACGCATTCCCAGGGTGTCAGCACATGGTAAGGAGCGCGCATAGTGCTACGTTTTGATTGCACTTTATAGTAAAACTCCAACAACGCTATAGTTACTGGAAAAACTAGAAGAGTTAATTTTATGAGGCTTTTCTGACCTGAAGGAAAAGTCGGCAGGGCCGAAACATTTAAAAAAACACCACATAGTAGTTATGCGTTTTTAAAATTATAAGCAAAACAATGTATTGATACAGGAGGTGACCGGATGATCTTTCGTTCACTAGCAATGGTTGCATCTGCGCTTATAATCGGCGGTGCAATGGTTGCATCTGCGCTCATAGGACTTGCTGGCACGGCGATTTCTGTAGTTCCAGGCATTATTGGTGTAGGTATAGCATTAAAGCAGGGCTTGAAACCGGAAGACCTTTAAAGCAGGGTAAGAACGTGAATTATAACTTCTGAATAAGCGCGAGGAGCGGCATCACCAATTCTACGTTTTCGTCCCGCTATTCTTCTTCAGCCCTTCTCGATGCGGGTAACTCCTCCTCCGTTATAACTTCAACAAGCGATTTGGATATCTCAGTTGCTTCCGGCCATAACATCTCGAACGTTGCCATTAGCTGCTCGGCATACTCTCGTTCATTGGTCCAGAACGCCGAGTCATCAACATCTAAGGCGAACGCTTCATCACGAGAGGAGATGGGAGTAATCGTCTGCCTCCTATCAACTACCAAGAATCTCACCCCGACATACTTGTTATACTGACGAATCTGCACACCTCCCGCTTCAGCGCGTTGAAACTCGTCGACATACGGGGTATCTGTGGTGACGATTGCTCGCGCCTCAACCCCCCTTTGGGCCATTGCAATCGCATCGTCCATTATTTCAAATCGTGAGAAGCGGTAAAATCCATTGGCAGTATTGACAATGGCAACTTCATGCTGCGCAGACTGGATAAGCTCTCTCATTATGCTGTAGATCTCTCGCCTGCGTTTTATCACCTTGAATCGAGAAACATCGTCAGGAATGGGCTTTTCCGTAACTATGAACGCATGAATCTGATCAATGAGTTTGGGTATGAGCTCTTCCCTCGCTCGTGTGCCTGCTTGTTGCCTTAGTATAACAGCATTGAGAGCGGTTTTAATTGGAACCGCGGTATACGTGGTCGGTTTAGCTAGCGAGATCTCAATAAGTCCACTATGAGAGAGCTGCTCCATGCTTCGTTGAACGTCTTGTCGATAGGAATCCGTCAATTTGATGAGTTCAATAAGGGTTTTTGGACCATATTTCAGCAAAATAAGGTAGAGCTTAGCTGACTTATCGGACAATCCAAATACTGACAGCGATTTGACGAGTTCAGAGTTAATTTCCACAGAAGTATATATTCTTGCTAAAAATGTATATAAATTTTTTTATGGACGAACAGGGACCCACCTCGCCGCCAACTCTTGGCTAAATAGTTACCTATGTCGCTTGTGTGCGAGCGTGAAAAATGTCACCCTCAGATAGATACCTGTTACGTGTCCGTGCCGCTTGATCACACTGGCACTGACGCACAGCGTCTGGCGTGATACTATTGCACGTTTGTTTTAGCTGCCACCAAACAGCGAGGAGAACGCTGTACGTGCTCTCAGAATGATACAGAGCGACCATGCACATAGCCGGGCAGTTGTTGACCGTCATGGCCTCACCCCGATCACTCAGCACATTTAAAAAAAACGTGCACCTTCCTTGGAACTGGAACATGAGATTGTAATAGCGTCGAATCGCAGTACGCAGGACGCCACGTATGTGCTACACAAACGCGTTGTTGCACAAAAAAAATTTTGTTCTACAGATTTATTCGATCAATGTGCGATTTAGTAGTAGTTCTATATGTTTAGAGATAACGTTTCAAAGAACAATTTTGGGTTAAAATGCTGTGGCATTGTGTATGCAAACGTCGGTGTAGAACAATTAAACGCTGTAGCAGCGAGATTAAGAAAGAATAGAAACGTACCTTACGTTAACTGCGAATGCAGCAATGATGATTACAACCTGCAATTCAGTGTAATAGCTAATGATTACTCACATTTTGAAGAAATTGTTACCTCCCAGTGCAATTTTGACGTTAAGTTTAGGTACGGTTATCTTAATGTTTAAGTGACGGGTTACCATTTCTCTTCGACGTTTCAGTTGCCACCGGAATAAGAGAGCCGCCTTTGACCTACTACTCCGTTTAATACATATAGGGCCCCTAGCTAATGAATCTCTTTTAAGCAACTGCATCCGCCACCGTGCCGATGGTGCAGTATTGAGCTTCATCGAGCCACTACGGCGATGCCGGCAATAGAGGACTGTACAAGTAGTGCAGTGCGAAGTTCGCCGGCACGTGCCGGAGATTACTATTGACGTGCGTGATCCATCGCGTGTCGATCATGAGGGCAGGGTAGCGGTGGCAATAGGGTAAAAGTAGGGTGAAAGTAGGGTAAAAAAGGGATAACGCACAAACCCTGCCTACTCTCTCTGCTGCAAACGGGTGCGAAGTGTACCAGTTATATTTATCCATAAAAAATTATTTAAAATGTTATATAATTATATGGCTGGTCGATACCCTGGAGCATTATGACATGAAGTAGTAACCCGTTGATTCTTGTATCAAGGCTCCCCACGGCTGTGACGTTCTTACCTCCTCCATCGTTTTTTGTAATGCAACTCCGAGAGCCGATCGAACCATACATGACATCTCGATTTTTTATGCACGCACAGCACCCGCACCTCACGTGAGCAGCATTCCCCAAAGGGGTCACTAACACTGTGCTTGAGGGGGGAACACAATCATTATCATTAACACAAATGTCTTTCGATACTTTTAGTGAAGTTGCGGTTACTTTCACCACGTAATAGTTTTAATACCGTTTGGAAACCACGGACAAGTGTAATTGCAGTACACTCAGACATACCGTGGAATCTAAAAATGAACGGATATTCGATACTTGAACATTCAAACGATGAATGTTGAACAAAAGGATAACCTTGAGATGTTATCTAAAAAGACTAAAAAGAGAAATTTGAGTGAGATGTGGGACCGGAAAAGGAGCACACCGCCACATATGGGCTCAGGTATTTTGATGAAAGTATGCCTAAATTTGTAATGCCTGAAGAGGGCTGCCAGCAGAAGCCGCATACCGAGTAATACACGATGAACTGAATTTGGATGGCAATCCCGCTCTGAATCTGGCCAGCTTTGTAACCACTTGGATGGAACCAGAAGCTGATAAACTAATCGCCGAAAACATCAATAAAAACTTCATTGACAATGATGAATATCCTCAAACCACAAAATAGAGGAACGAGTCGTTAATATGCTAGCCCGACTCTTCCACGCTCCAGAAGACTGTCAATCCATTGGAACCAGCGCCATAAGATCATCAGAAGCCATTATGCTGGGACTTTTGGCCCATAAATGGAGCTGGAGAAAGCGCAGACAGGCTGAGGGCAAATCGTGCGATGAGCTCAACATCGTCATGGGGGCGGATGGATCACACGGTGCCGTTCCGATTCTCCGGCTATGCTGGGATGGATATCGGCCGGGATAACGGTCTGCCCGTTTCACGGAGCTATGCTGACAAGTCACCGTTCAAGTTCACCGGCGCAATAAAAAAAGTTGTCTTCGACGTGAATCCGCATCCCGACCCTGAGGACGAGCAGGCGTTGCACGAGGTGGCGCACCACGGGCACGTTGCCCACGGGATGAACCAGTAAGGGGTAAGCAGTGACCTGATCGAAGACCGCAACGCTACCTCGTCCCCCGGCGAAGCAATGGGCTCTTCAGCACAGGTGGCCCTTGGCTTACGGCCAGCCTCCCCTTATATAATGACATCTCTTCAACAAGTCCAACGTCCATGGAACGTCTATCTGATAAGATGGATGGCAAAGCTATGCCTATCCAGCGTGTGAAGCCCTTCATTCATACATCTTTTCAATCCACTCTGCCGCGTCGACTGACTGCTCCCACACGAGCTCAAAGTTGTCTCTAAGATAGTCGGCGTATTCAGAGCTGTTAGTCCAGAACCACGCGTTAAGCGGATCCGTCACGCGGCGCGTGGGATCGAACGTTACCAGTGTAAAGTTCTCTGTTTGGTCTGCCACGAGAAACCGTATCCCTTGGTACTCGTCGTTGTGGCGTACCTCAATGTCGTTCATGACTGCACGCACGGCGTCAAGATTGAGGTGCGATATGTCAGTGATGCAGCGCACGTGCACTCCCCGCCGCGCCGCAGCAACGTACTCATCTATCGCGCCAAATTCGACGATCGCATTGATCTCATAGGGCGCAGTGATAAATGCAACGTCGGTCCTCGCCGTGCGTAACAACTGTGACGTCTTTGTTATTGCCTTAGTGATGCTCTTCACCATCTTGAACTTGGCAACCTCTCCTTCTTCGTGGACAACCTCGACAATGCTTCCTGCAAGCGCCACTAACTCCTTTCGTGCCGTTTCAATCCGCCGCCGCTCAATCGTGTGTCTTTGTGTCAGTGCATCAAGCGCGTCTTCTAACGGGACAGCAACATAAACAGCCGGGGTCTCCAACAACGCCTCAGCCATGCCCCTCTCGACGAGCGATTTGACCGTCCGACGCACGTTTGATCGATACGTTTCCAACCGCTTCGTAAGATCGGCAATGGTGCTCTCACCATACTTCAGCAAATAAACGTAGAGCCGTGCCTCTTTTTCGCCGAGCCCGAACTCGATTAACCGTTTGATGAACTCTGTTTCGCTGTTGTCTATGGTAATCCCCCCGCTCCTGGGCTCTCGCGAATGAGTTGTACTAACGCCGTGCCACCTAGTATGTACGTAGACATATGTTTACACCCGTTTCTTCTTTGTACGTGATAGGTATTTTACCCTTTGCCGTGAACTACGCACTACCTCTCGCTCACTTACCCACTCACACTGATCGTTACGACCGTAAACATTCACCGTGAGTGTACACTTTTATATGACCTGTAGCTTCATACTAGTGTACTCAAGTCAATACACGCAGATTAGATCAGCATGGAGCAGAACACTGAGCTCATACAAAAGCTCATCACGTTTGGACTGTCAGAAAAGGGCGCAAAACTGTATCTCATTTTATTGAAGTATGGCCCAAAACCTCGTGGAGAGCTGACCGAATCCATGGGATCCTATCGCGTCGAAGTGTATCGGCTCCTTGAAAAGCTGACCAAGCTGGGATTGATCGAAGAATCGTTAACGAAGCCTGTCATCTATGCTGCCGTGCCGATTGAACAGGCGCTCAACGCTGCCCTCATGCAGTACAACTCAGAGCGAGCATCGATGGAAGCAGTTCTGCCCGCGATCGTCGAAGAAGTCAATCAACTTCTCCGCCGACAGGCGGACCCCATTCCCCATGAGGGCCGATTCAAGCTGGTACGGGGAGAAGGGGGGTCTACAATGCGATGCGACAAGCCATCCAGTCCGCTCAGCGTGAGGTTGCCTTTGTCATCACCGCCAATGGACTCTACCAATGGGCTCACTATGGCCTCCTCGATGACTGCATTGAACGCGCCAAGAACGGTACTGATGTGCGCGGCATCATTACCACTGACGTGAAGACCCTCGACGACGCAGAGCGGGCAGAGGCAGGAGGAGTACGCATCCGCCACCTCGTCCCGTATGATGGGCTGCGCTGTCTCATCGCCGATCGGCAGGAAACGCTCACGCCGATAGTGATTCGTGACGATATGTTCTCGTTGGATACCGATGACTCTGCGTTTTGGATCACCGAACGGGAATATGCCGAGCATGTCATGGCCGTCTTTGAGACGGTATGGAATGAAGCAATCGACATGTCTGAGCTGACCGTCGAGGCGGTGCCTGAAGACCCATCGGCAGTGCATATCAGCGCTAGCGATGAGGGGACGACAGGGAGCAATCAGAAGGATGCAAAATAGTCGTCGACTTGCTTGCCGTTTTACCAACGTATCTATCTATTGTATCTGCTGCTGTCTTTGCAGCTGCTGTGTTCTTTAATTTGCTGTTCTTGCAAGCGTTTCGTCTGTTTCGAGTATTTCAAGTATTCAAATTGGGTCGATATCACGACTTGTTTCATACGATTAAGACGGTACTAAGCAAGAAGAAAGGTGAGCTCTTCGTCACAGTATTTATGGGTATTATATATGTATGGGCATGATCGTCTTGGTAGTCACATCTAGTGTAATGAATTAAGCCGAACACGCAGCTCACCAGACAAGTTTTCAAGCCAAGCATCCATTGCCTGAATATGTAAATGATATCTATGTGGCGTATTGGAAAGACTTACGTTTTACTAACAACTTCTAATTGGGATAACTGAAGACACATGGGTGATGTTGATGTGAATAAAGTATACAAAACGACATTCTCGCATAGAACTAACTAAACTTATTGACGAATAAGAAATCGACACCTCACCAACAAGCATCGCAAGATCTGGGAATGCGATGCACAAGATCGTCAATGTAATCTGACAGTTGAATAACAGTGCGCACTTTTATGGGTTATTGTTGGGTTCTCTTCGCTCAAGGCCACGCAATGGGCGGTCACAGTCTATCTATTAAGATAAGAACCTCCACTACGTCTACAACTGGCTTGGGGAAGACATTCAACAAGTCGTATCGTACGTCGAAATCCGTACAGGTCGGCACCTCTTCACAGCCGAATTCAATAAGACGGGCCAAGACCCGCAGACCAGGAGCGCCCTCGGTATGCTTACCCTCTATATTGATACCAGCAGGTGGGACAGGCCGAGATTAAAACGCAGCCCGGCTACTTTAGCTTGGTGGGTGAAGGGTTCTGCGTCGGTCGCAACAGTGCGTCTCCGGTCTCGCCTGACTACGCGCCACCATTCTCGTTCACCGGTGGCACCATTGACAGAGTGGTCGTGGACGTTGCCGGAGAGCTGTTCTTGGATTATGAGAAAGAAGTTATGGGGTGGATTATGAGGTATTAGCTGCTGTCTTCGCATTGGACAGTGTACGACAGCAGGCGACGACACTCCGTGCCAAGAGATGGACCGAATTTTGGTGAGCCGTCGGGTGACTACTCCCCACAAAATCGAACAAAATTAACAGGGAAAGCAGATCCTCACTAGTAAATATTTGTATACACATTGAGGTCGTTAGTAATCTTGCACCTTCAAAACTGAATTTTAAAGGAAGGGAAGCATCACGATAATGGAGGAACCAATCACAAGAATCAGCCTAACACTTTAAATAATTAGATCATATGTATAGGTGTAGCATCAGGAGACGCACCTATGGTAGAGGAACAACTGAAAATCAAAATGGATTACGCAGAGTCATCTGAAATAGTCAGGACCGCCCTGAAGATGAAAGGAAACCCCGTTGCATTGGGCTTCGCGACAACGAAGGATGACATTCCACCCGGGATGCCTGAGATCGATAAAAAAATCAGGCACTGCATGATGGTAAACCTTGCCAGGAACGAGGGCAGGATCTTCTATTCCCCTTTAGATAAACACGAATGTAATGGCGGTGCCTGGGCTTTAGGCCTCAAGGATCTTACACCGGCCCTGAAGACAGGCAAGTTCTACTTTAAACTGGGGAAGTTCGCGAGTGTTACCTCCAGTAAACGGACGATGGACAGCATACCACACCTTCCCATCGGAGAGACTTACGCAACTATGTACGCTCCCCTGGAGAAGACACCATTCACCCCGCAGGTCATTCTTATTATCACCAATCCGTGGGCTATGCTGAAACTTGCACAATCGTCTTTATTCCGGCTGGGGGGGAGAGCACGTGCCGAGTTTTCTGGTATCCAGTCGGTCTGTTCGGACGCAGTCGCACAGACCTATCTCACAGGAAAGCCGAACTTTTCGCTCGGGTGCGATGGTTCAAGAACGTTTTCCGGGATTCCCGATGATGAGATGGTAATGGGATTTCCCGCGGAGATGCTGCCAGAGATTGTGGATGCAGTAAAAATCATTACCCAAGCTCCTGGGTCATCAAAAACATGATCATATGTGTAGCAAACGACCGGGCCGGGACCGTACATAATGCGGCCTACCGCCGGTCTGGTGATGCGCAACAAAAGGAGAGGTAATATGACAAAAAGAAATGTGAGTAAACGAGCGACTGTGTTCGATTCCCGAGACAGCGGTGAACAGACCGCCTGCTTTCCCGGAGACCTCACAGGAGGGACTTAACCATGTCTAAAGAAGACAAGAAATTCAGTACGGTGCCGCTGGATTGGAAAGAGGTGTACTACACCAATTGTCCCCTCGTGTCCGCCAGCAATGTCGACCAAGAACTGGGTTGGACCAGAGAGGAGTTCAAGAAGATCGGCGTCCAGTCCGCTTTTCTCCGCTCCCGCCGCGAGAACGACTGGTACCCGCACTACATCCACAACCTCGACAACCTCATCCGCTTCGGCGGTCTATTCCCCCCCGTCCACGTTCACGCGGACATCCGCAGGACCAGGCTCCTTGGGGCGACGCAGGTATACGAAGGCGGCTGCATGCTGGTGCGCGCCAGGGACAACATCTACCGGATGAAAGACCTCAAGGGCAAGAAGATCGGCCTCACGAAGAGCCTGAACACCATCAAGAACGACTGGTGGCGGATCCAGGAGGAACAGGGCATCGAGCTGATGCTCATGCTGAACGACATGACCCGCGACGACGTGGAGATCGTGGAATTCCCCTACCCGGATGACTGGTATGATGATCTCGAGATGCTCGAGCCCATGAACAACCCATCTGAACTGTGGCTCAAGCGTGACCACAAGCACGACCTGGCCTTCCGTCCGCTGGAGCCGGCGCTGGAGCAGGGTGTCGTCGATGCGATCTACACCCAGAGCGGCCCCTTCCAGCATCTCCAGGAGGCAACGGGCAAGTTCAAGGCGATCGAGGATCTGTCCAAGTATCCGGACTGGACCCTGCAGGTGTGCAACGTCCCCGCCGTCATCACGTGCACGGACGTCATGGCCGAGCAGCACCCCGAGCTCGTCGTCACGTTCATGAAAGGCATGATCAAGGTCGGGCGCTGGGCTAACGAGCACAAGCACGCCGCCGCGGTGATCCTCGACAAGCAGACGTTCTACCTAGACGTCGAGGACACGTACAGGAACATCAAGAACATCGACATCGTGCCCAACCTGTCGCCTCAGAACCTGGCCGCCATTGAGATCGGGAAGGACTTCATGCTGAGCCACGGCTACATCAAGAACGACTTTGATGTGTATAAGTGGGCTGCATCGGAGTTCCTCGAACAGGCAGCGAAAGAACTGCTCGAAGAACGCTGGCAAAAGGTGACCTCAGCGAAGCTTCCCGAGGCGTCTGAGCTGCTGGCGTCTACGCGGCGGCTCGGGTAGTCGGGAGGAAGCTCAGCAGAATGCGGCGCAGCAGTGTGCCTAACATCGGTCGCTGCCGCGCTGTTCAAGGCGCCTCATCACGAGGCCTTGGCGCTCAGATAGTCCGGCCGATGCGGGTCATGACCGGAGATCCCCACGCCAACTTTGCACATGACCGATGGTGCAGCCGGGTCGACAAACCGACCCCGCCACCACATCGGGCCTGTGGGGCAGGACAGGGTGTCTCGTGCTGACCGGTGCAACAAAGCGGCAGCAGTGGTTCATCTCGCCGCACAAATTTAAAGGAGACAATATCATGACGACTCATGAAGGATTAACCTCTCAACCGAGCCACCAAGTGCCCGAAGGAAAGCAGACAAGCTTGGGGCTTTATGTGACGGCTAAAGAGGCTTACGAGATGTGGAAGACCGAGCCCGAGCGGGTCAACATCGTCGACGTTCGCACCCCTGAAGAGTACGTTTTCGTCGGCCATCCGGAAATGGCGAGGAACATTCCCATCGTCTTCGTTAAACACCAGTGGGACGCTGACAACAACGAGTTCGTTATGGAGCCCAATCCCGATTTCATCTCCCACGTGAAGGGTCTGTTCGCGCCCACCGACACGCTCCTGGTCATGTGCCGGTCTGGGGGCCGTAGCGCCCGAGCGGTCAACGCGCTTGCCAAAGCCGGGTTTGTGAACGTCTACAACATCATCGATGGCATGGAAGGGGACAAGGTGGATGACCCCGGAAGCGTAAACCACGGGAAGCGGATGAAGAACGGCTGGAAGAATTCCGGATCTCCCTGGACCTACGATGTCAATCCAGAGCTGATTGGCTACCCAAGCGTCAAGAGATGACTGCCCTTCGACGACGTCCTGCACTAGTACCGCCGAGCGCACATGGAAAACGCCCAAACAAGGGCAGACAGCCGATGCGAGCATTTAAATATTGTAAAATAAAGTTTGCTACATTAGTGGCATATAGAGCAAAAGCAAGACGTGGTCGTGGCAGGTCAGGTCGTTTGATGCCTTGCTGCCATTCTGTGCCTATTAAAGCGTAATTACATCGTGGGTAGTGCTTATAAGTGTGCGTCACAATTTACGCTAAAGCTCCTAAGGATCAGTGGCCACTCGTTTAAAAAGAAAGACGATGTAAGAAATTGAGATTTCATGTCTGACTCAAAACCTTTCCCACGCGCCAGTAGAAGGCTAGGCATAGTACTATGGAAAAAATGCTAGTTTCGAGGGGATGAGATGGGTAACGCGTCAGAACACAGTTTTGTTGAAGGCCTGCAATCCAGTATTGATGCACGTGGCCTCCAAATAAGTGACGTACTCGCGCAAGCGCGGCAGCTCACTACAGTTTCTGGACTTGCCTTCGGTTTCCTATTGTCCATAGCTTCATCACACGCGTTTGAAAGGATCATCGGGCGCGTCCTTGTTTCTTTCGCACTTATGAGTACCGCTTCCGCAATTGTTGTCTTTCTTTTGCCCCTGCTATACACCCAGCTACGCTTTCCCATGGGTAGGACGCAGATATTGAAGTTCTACGTATGGAGTCACAAGTTTATATTATGCGGAGTTGTGCTGCTCTTCGCGGGCATATATACCGCCGTGTGGTATGCTTTGTATCTTCAACTCGACTGGCCTGCTCCCATAGTCGCAACAGGAATGTTTTTAGTCCCACTCATTATATACAGACTGAGGAAAATCGGCGATCCAACAGGACTTACATGAAGAGACGGAACACGGCAACAACGCGGTGTGCCTCTATTATAGTATCTTCATTTTACTTACCCTCGACGCTGTCCTAAGCGTTTTTATTCTAATATTTTCACTCGTAATTTACAACGCACTCCTTTTTTCAGCGCAATCACTAAGCACGTACAGTTCCGCGTTAGTACTCAACATAGTATTCTGGTATTAGGAGGATCTTCCACTTTCTCTGCGTACGCTTGCTACCCGTAAGGACCGTTCTACCCCTACCATCAACCAAAGAGTCCGTTGAGGCCCTTGCCTAGATTCATCGCGGCTAGTGCAAGAAACGTGACGACCAGCACTGCGTCGAAATGTTCCATATGCCAAGCCTTCCAACTGTCCAGCGTTTGTGCCGCCTTATCGCCCAAGACGAAAGAAGCTAGCACAGGAATGACGACGAGGATGCTGCTGATGATGATGAAGATGATGGAGATGCCAATCACTGTGATATTTAGGAGACCGCTTACTTGCGCTTGAACGATGGTCAGGGCCGCTAGTATGGTGAGTGTGAGGTTTTTCGGGTACGCGGCCGAGAGCAGCAAGCCTAGTCTAAGCGCCTTGGCCGGTGTGAACGTATCGATTGCATTTATCCGCGTGAGCACTTTCGGCTGCTCGCCCCTAGTGCTGGCTCTCCATTGCCTCACAGCCAAGAACAAAAGCAGCACGCCGGCTAACAGTTTGACTATCGAGACGCCGATTGACGGTTCACTGCCGGGCGAAAAATTTTGCGTGCCGGCAAGTAAGAGCACGGCGCCGCCGATGATGAACAGGCCCAGGATCCAGCCGAGGAGAAATGTCAGACTGTTGCTCCTTGCTCGCTTGGATAAGAGTATCGAAATAACGGCGATGATGGATAAAGGGCTAATCATGACGCCGATAGCTAGCGGCAGGATATCACCGATTGGATTTACCATATTAAGCTCCTATAAGGTTCAATTATCATTGTTATTCAGTATTCCCAATAATAATTATATTTTTGGTCACCGAATTGATTATCGTCATCGTATACCACATACTCTTCGTGGCAGTCTGAGTAGTGCTTCGGATGCCCCCAGGCTATTGGCTCTTCGAACCGCGGATACGCCCGCACGACAACCGCAGCTGGCAGTGAACCAAGCAAGCGCCGGGGGACGTTGTGATCGACTGAAGGTAGGGCAGGGTAGATGACCGAGGCAAGAGGAACGCCGCGCTCGACTCGCGGATAGCAAGTGGTTTCCGGCACTGCCATTTCCGTTAGCGTGTCGGTGAACACACAGACAGCATCATAGATTGGACGTGAAATAGTAGAGCACATAAGTGCCGCCTTTGCAGTTATACTGCACTTCATCATCTTCTTTCGCACAGGGTTCCTTATTTTAACGTCAATGGATGTGTTAGTGAAGGGCGCCGCGAGGCATCAGCCGAGCCGCACTCGCATTATCAAAAGTCCTTGAGGGAGCTACGCTAGCCAGTTTAATTACCACGACGCCCGAATTTGCTGTTTCCATGACCTCGAGTTATGTTTGTCAAACAGGTATGGGGGTGGGGACTATCGCGGAATCATGCATACGCGATGTCGGAGTAATCCTCGCGGTTGGATGCATGATTCGAGATACTACGGTAAAGAAGGACGATCTCAAGTACCGAATCGTCTTGGCAGTCGCCTTGTCTGTGGCGAACCTCTGGATGTCAAGCAGGGCGATCAGCAGAGAAGACGCAGTAGCGATGTTGACAGTGCTCGTATCCTCGTGATTCATACAGACCTACCTATCGGGCTCTCTCTCGTCGCTGTAGGCACATCGTTTCTGGATCTCTTTGTTGCAGTTGTTCGAGTCGAAAGCAGCACGGCGAAATCGTATTAGACGCTATCATTGGTGCAAATATCCTGAATTGACTGGAGGTGTTAGGAATAGCAGCCTTGATCAGGTCGCTACCAGTTGACACTCAGACATTAGATTTCAACATGCCTGTGCCGATTTTTTGCCCTTACGATGATCACGCGGCAGGCAGGGGGAATCGCTGCAATTCAGAAGAAAAGCGGGGATTCTCTTGCTTGGGGTCTACGTGACTTACCTTATAGTATTGTTCACTTTTGTGTACCGGTAGCCGTTCGATAGCGTTTAGCGTTCTGGTGGTCATGCGCCGCCATCTTCGGCGCGTGCGTCAGCGGGCACCGCCCAGTCCCAGTGGACAAATTTCATAATTCATCTTTGTTATTCTCTAAGTAACGAAACCGCGGGCAGCATTTAAGTATTTTTACACAAACTATACAATATCAGTGGCACTGAGGAAACGAAATGAAACTACGCAGATTCACCCTCTTTGCTATAAAATGGAGGTAGAAGATGAAAGTAAACGTATCTGAATATGATCTTATTGCTCAATGCAGCGCCGCATTGTCACACGAGGTGGTGCACCATGCCTAAACCATGGAAGGGTAAGCTGGCCGCCGATATCCGTGATGCGACTCCGGACTGGACGCCGTTCGTGCAGCCCACAGCGCCGGAGGGCGCACCGAATGTCCTCATCATCCTCTGGGACGATGTTGGCTATGGCGCGATGGACGTCTTCGCGGGACCCATCGAGACACCCACGATGCGCCGCATCGCCGAGAGGGGGCTGCGTTATTCAAACTTCCACACGACTGCGCTCTGCTCGCCAACCCGCTCCTGCATTATGACCGGGCGGAACGCGACGAGCAACAACATGGCGTGTGTCACCGAAGCAGCAAGCGGATTTTCGGGGAGCAGCGGGCGCGTACCCTTTGAGAACGGCACCATCGCTGAAGTGTTAAACGAGCATGGCTGGAATACCTATTGTCTGGGGAAATGGCATTTAACCCCCGCAGAAGAGGAATCCGCAGCATCGTGGAGACACCGCTGGCCGCTCGGACGCGGATTTGAACGTTTTTATGGGTTCTTGGGCGGTGAGACCAACCAGTGGTATCCTACCCTCATCTACGATAATCACCCCGTCGAGCCACCCTGCTCACCGGAGGAGGGATACCATCTCTCCAAGGATCTCGTCGACAAAGCCATCGAGTTCATCCGGGACGCCAAAGTGGTGGCACCAGAAAAGCCGTTCTTCATGTACCTTCTGCCCGGGCGCCGGTCACGCCCCGCACCACGTCTTCAAGGAGTGGGCTGACAAGTACAAGGGAAAATTCGATATGGGCTACGAAGCGATTCGGGAGGGAATCCTGGCGAACGAGAAAAATCTGGGCTTGCTGTCAAAGGATACTAAGCTCTCTCCCATTAACCCACACGGAGAGCCCGCAATCACGAGTCCAGATGGTAAGCCGTGGCCACTGCTCGACTGGGTGCGTCCTTGGGACTCACTCATCGATGACGAGAAAAAGCTCTTCATAAGGATGGCCGAGGTGTATGCAGGGTTCGTGTCATACACCGACAACGAGATCGGCCGCCTGCTTGACTACCTTGAAGAATCGGGCCAACTCGACAACACAATCATCATTGTTGCCTCTGACAACGGGGCGAGCGGCGAGGGTGGTCCCAACGGATCAGTCAACGAAATGAAGTTTTTCAACAACATTCCCGATACCATTGAAGAGAACATAAAATACCTCGACGAGCTGGGCAGCACGAAGACCTACAACCACTACTGCACGGGGTGGGCGTGGGCCTTTGATACGCCCTTCCCGTACTGGAAGCGGTTTGCCGGCTATGAAGGTGGGACCGCAGACATGTGCCTCATCTCCTGGTCACGTGGAATTACCGCACAGGGCGAGGTTCGACACCAGTACATTCACGCCGTCGACCTCGTGCCGACCATCTACGACCTCCTCGATATTGAGCCTCCCGAAGTACTCAAAGGGTATGTGCAAAGCCCCATTGAGGGCGAGAGCTTCAAGCGCTCGATTGGCGATCCCGACACGCCGGAAAAGGAAACTCAGTTCTATTCGATGCTCGGCCAGCGCGCTATCTACCACCAGGGCTGGCTGGCAAACACGCTCCATGCTCCTCTCTCTGGGTGGAGCAACTTCGCGCACGACATATGGGAGCTCTACAACCTGAAGGAGGACCGATCGCAAATGAACAACGTCGCTACCCAGTACCCCGAGAGATTGGAATTCCTCAAAGGGGCGTGGGGCTTCTACGCCGGCGTCTACACGGCTCTCCCACTCGACGATCGCTCGGCACTTGAAATTATGTCGACTGCGCGTCCACAGCTGTCTAAGCCACGAAATCGCTATACCTACTATCCGAATGCTGCTGAGGTGCCCGAATCAGTCTCAGTCAATATCCGCGGGCGTTCATACACCATCGCCGCGGGCGTTATCGTTGACACGATCGACGCGGAAGGGGTGCTCTTCGCTCAAGGCCACGCTATGGGCGGTCACAGTCTGTTTATTAAAGATAAGAAGCTTCAATACGTCTACAACTGGCTCGGGGAAGACGTTCAACAAGTCGCCTCGAACGTCGAAATCCGTACAGGTCGGCACCTCTTCACAGCCGAATTCAATAAGACGGGCCAAGACCAGCAGACCAGGAGCGCCCTCGGTATGCTCACCCTCTATATTGATACCGAGCAGGTAGGACAGGCCGAGATTAAGACGCAGCCCGGATTCTTCAGCGGTACCGGTGCGGGCCTCTGCGTCGGCCGCGACCCCGGGTCTCCGGTCTCGCCTGACTACAAGTCGCCATTCACTTTCACGGGCGGCACTATTGATGGGGTGGCGATAGACGTCGCTGGTGAACCATACATCGACCACGAGAAAGAAGTCTCGGCGTGGCTCTTGAGGGACTAGTGGCTGTCGTGAGTGAGTTAACTGTTGAGGCAGCTGTCGTAGACGCTCTGTGCCACGAGGGGCGTGGCTCCAATTGAGCCATTAGGTGCCTACACCACACGACGGTGGGCTCGGGCACCTCTACCCTCATTGATATGGAGACGTTCAGGGTATCGATGGCGTTAGAGAGGGCATCGTCGAGGTGCAGCGGTTCGATCATTTGTCATCGCGTCATCACCCGTGAATGGGTGGGCAGATCTTTGTGCGGTTGTGCACTGTTATGTAATGTAATGTAATGTACTTGCGTATTTTGGAAAAAAAGGAAAAATGGGCGGATTTTTTACCAATGCGCCGTGCAAAGACCACCCATCGATAGTTGACTTTTTAACGCATAAGAAATGTCTGGTGCCCTCTCGCTGTAATCGCTGCCTCATTACTCACAGATGGCACGTCTTGACGAAAGCTAGCGACGTTGATTGACATCATACAGCAGTGTTGCTTGTCATTGTCATTGGACTAGCAGCGATGCTTCTGGGCAAAGGCCTCAACGGACTCTTTGGTTGATGGTAGGGGTAGAACGGTCCTTATGGGCAGCAACCGTGAGCAGAAGAAGTGGAAGATCCTTCTAGGACTAGAACACTAAGTTGAGTGCTAGCGCGGAACCGTACTTACTTGCTTAGTCATTGCTCCGAAAGAGGAGTACATTGTAAATACGAGTAAAAATACTAGAATAAAAATGTTAAGGCCCTGCGTTGAGTGTCTAAAATGCACGCACCATAGTAGAGGTATACCACATTATTGCCCGGTTCCATCTCTTTATGGAAGTTCTATTGGAAGGCCGATTCCTCTCAGTCTATAGACAATAAATGGAAGTATAAGTATGCCTGCTGCGACTATGGGAGCGGGCCAGTCGATGAGTCTGTACAAGGCAAAAAATATGGCGCTATATATGCCCGCGATGAGCAGCACAATTCCGGATAATATAAACCTGTGGCTCCACACGTAAAAATGTATTATCTGCTTCTTATCTATAGGAAAGCGTGTCTGGATATATAGCAGGGGCAAGAGTAAGACAATAATCGCGGAACCGGTACACATAAGTGCGAAAGCACAAAGGACCTCCCCGATGGGCTTTTCAAACACATGTGTTGCAGCTATGGACAATAAGAAACCGAAAGCAAGTCCAGATACCGTAATGAGTTGCCCTGCTTGCCCGAGTACATCACTTATATGCATTCCACTCTCATCGTGAGTGGCTTTTAGGTCATCAAGAAAACTGTGGTCCGGCGTGTTACCCATCTTATCCCCTCGAACTTAGCTTTTTTCACAGTCCTATGCCATGCCTTCCACCGGCGCGGCGCGTGGAAAAAGTTTTGAGTCAGACAAAATATCTCAATTCTTTACGTGGTCTTTCTCTTTAAACGAGTAATAAGTTTCTTAGGAGCTTTATCTTAAACGTGATATATGTTTATAAACATTACTCTCGTTCTTATGTTGATTGTTATCACTATCTCGGTAAATAACGACTACGACTGGAGCACCAACGCCTATGTCCTCTACGCCTGGAAGACCGACGCCATCGACTCCTATCCTAAGCCTCTATGCATGCCTGCGCCTGGAGCACCAGCGCCTATGCCTGGACGAACGCCTACGCCTGACGCAGCACCACCTATGCCTCCACCAACAACGCCGCCAGCGCCTACGCCTGGACGGACGCCTACGCTACCAACGCCTATGCCTGGACGAACGCCTACGCCTGATGCAGGACCACCTATGCCTCCACGCGCCTCAGCGAAAGTTGTTCCTACGAATAACATTATGAACACTATTGCTAGTGCTATTACAATTTGCCTTTTCATTTTTTTCACCTCCCATACCCCTCTTATTACCACTATCTCATACGCGCACGTGATGCTATAACCCTACTATAGTCTCCTTTTCGCTTGAAATTCTTCTTCCGCTATGATGCTTTTTCTGTGAAGTTCAGCAAGCTTTTTCAATTCTGCAGTATAATCGGACGCTCCTTGAGCCGATTCTGGCGCTCCTTTGAGCTCCAGTCCAAGATCGTCAACGTGACCCTGAAGCTCCTCTTGCGACGTCTGATCGACAGGTTTGCCAGCAGCTTTCTCTATTTGAGCTCTTTGTTGTCTGTTTAACATAGCAGCAGCCATAACCATCCATCCTCGACGAGTGCGCCGGCGCGCTCCACCCCGCCCCATCGGACCTAATCCCATTTATCGACTTCCGCTATATTCTAAATTTAGCTGGCTAACAGCATTTGGATAAGTGGCGTCCACTCGTATTAAGCTGCCGCACAAAACTTTTGTAGTGCGAAACATTTATTTGACTTCAATAAGCGTTTTGGCGTGCGCTCATCCGAAGCATTACGTTTTTTACTAACATACGATCGAGGTAACACCCACACTTACATTGTCAAAAGTCCTTGTGGAGGTCACGCTATTCAGTTTAATTACTGGGCGCCCAATTCGCTGTTTCCATGACTTCGAGCATTCAGTCAAACGGGTGTGGCAGCGGGGACTGCTGTGCTGTGTAGTGCTGTTGGATCATGCATATGTACTGCGGATCTTCACAGTTGGATGCCTCTAAACGATTTATTGCTCACTTTTTACGGACAGTTACTGTAATAGAATGGCAATCGGGAACATGATGGTGCTTCGATTCTAGGATCTCCTTTTTGCAGTATACCCTCGTTGAGCGCCCAGAAAGCCACGGTGTTATTGATGCGTGGGAAAATGTTTTTTTCGTATATGATCTCTTACGTTACCGCCATACGTGAGATAGGTAATGTGAAGTAAAACGTCGACCCCTTCCCCAGCTCCGACTCCACCCAGATCCTCCCGCCGTGCCGTTCCACAATCTTCTTGCAGAGCGCTAAGCCCACGCCAGTGCCGGGATATTGTTCGGTCGTGTGCAGCCGCTGGAAGATCGTGAAGATCTTATCGGCGTACTGCATGTCCATGCCGATGCCGTTATCTCTGACGGAGAAGAGCCACTCGTCGCGCCCCTCAGCGCGCTCCACGCTAAACCGCACCTCGGGTGGTCGCTCACTTCGAAACTTTATCGCATTTCCAATAAGGTTTTGGAAGAGTTGGACCAGCTGTGTCTTATCACCCATTATCATCGGCATAGTCTCAGGCAACCTAATCTTCACCTCGCTCTCCTCGATGGCGATCTTGAGGTTGTCGATGGCGTGCTGAACGACGCCCTCACAGTGCACCGGTTTGAATACCTGCCCGCGGCTCGTGACGCGGGAGTACAGGAGCAAGTCCTTGATGAGCTGCTGCATGTACTTTGTCCCATCGACGGCGTAGCCGATGAACGTGTCTGCTTCGGCACCGAGCTTGCCCTTATACCAGCTCTCGAGAAGTCCTATCGAACTCGTCACCGTCCGGAGTGGCTCCTGCAAGTCGTGGGAGGCGACGTAGGCGAATTGTTCGAGCTCCTTATTGGAGCGCTTAAGTTCTTCAGTAATTTCCATGAGTTCATTAGCAGTTCTCCTGAGCTCTTCTTCGGTAACCGCTCGCTCTTCGATCTCCTCTTGTAAGTCGTGGGTGCGCTCCTCCACTTTCAGTTCTAGTTCGTCACGTGCTCGTTTGAGCGCTTCCTCAGCCCTTTTGCGCTCAGTAACGTCTCTCGCAGCGGCGAAAACACCCTGAATCTCGCCAGCGTCATTCTGGTACACCGTGGCGTTGTAGAGGACATTGGTGATTCTGCCTGACTTATGACTGATAGCCAGGGGATAGTCTCTCACGAAGCCTTTGGTGAACACCTTCTGGTACCCCTTCCTCGCCTTTTCAGGCTCTGTGAAGTAGTTGCTAAAGTCGCTGCCAATCAGTTCTTCACGGGAGAAGCCAGTGACTTCCTCTGTGGCCTTGTTGACGTCGGTGATTGTGCCCTCGGCACTGATGGTGACCAGCGGATCGAGACTTGCTTCGATGAGCCTCCTCGAATATAATGAGGCTGCATGCAGTGTTTCCTCCGTCTGCATCTTAGCAATCGCCGTTCCTGCTTCTTGTCCGATTGCCGAGAGGAGGTCTTTTTCCACCTCGGTAAACTGATACCGGCGGTTGCTTGTGATGCCAAGGTGCCCAATGACGCGCCCTCCTGCAATGAGGGGGACAGCTGCCATCGCCATGATGTGCTCTCGTTTAATGATTTCAGGAGAGACAATTTCCATGTGCTCGGACCAGAGCGGCTGGTGATCGCGATACAACAATGTCAGTTGGGGTTCATCGATAGATATCCTCGCCCGCTCTTTAGAGTAGTTAGGAGAGTATCCTCGTGAATACTGTAATTCACTGACATTTTCTGCTTCGTTGGAAAGGAAAAGCGCTCCTGCATCGAAGTCCAAGAAGTCGATAGTACGGTCAACGAGTAACGTTGCGAGCAAGGGGATATCTGCAGCCTCGTTGCTTGCCTGAATGATCTGGTTGAGGATCTCCATCTTTCTGGCGTGCTCCCGCACGGACTGCTCAGCGCGTTTGAGCTCCTCGACATTATCTAGTAGTTCCTCAGTAGTTGCCTGTAACTCCTCTTCAATAACCTTCCGCTCCTCGATTTCCTCTTGGAGCTCGCGAGTGCGCTCCTGCACTTTTTGTTCCAGTTCGTCGTGCGCCCGTTGGAGCGCTTCTTCCGCTTCCCTTCGCTCGGTGACATCTCGCCCATACACGTTGGCATACCCAGCATCGGTGACAGATATTACAAACTCGAAGACACATGAACGTACCTCAACCTCGATTGTTTTATGTACCTGGTTCGACAATGCTTCAATCGTTGCGTCACGCAAGGGATGCGGTGCAGTGCTCCCCGCAACTCCGTTCCAATCATCCAGCAACTTCTGTGCTGGCTTGTTTGCGTAGAGAATAGTTCCCTCTGCATTCAGCCGCATTACAGGGTTGGGGTTCTCTTCGGGGAATTTCGCCAAGAATTCAGCCCGCTCTTCCGCTCGCTTTCGCTCGGTGACATCACGCGCGACTGAGAGTACTTGTTCTACTTTACCCGCCCGGTCATAGATGGGGGTGATCGTGTACCTAGTACATGCGCTCCCCTTCGATGGTCGGAAATCTCGTCTCCCTCCTCACGGTCTGCCCGGTGCCGAAGACGTAGTGCACGTCCGCCTCGAACGACTCCATCACGTCCTTCGGCAGCCCCAGCTCGCGCCACGTCCTCTCAACCATACGTCCCGCTGTCAGCCCGAGCATCTTGGCTCCTGCCCGACTCGCATAGATAAACCGCATGTTCTCATCGTAGATCCACACGTAATCAGGCAACGCGGCAATGAGAGCGTCCATCGTCTTCTTCTGAGCATCTACGTGATTTTGAAGTCGGTCGCGATCGGTTAGCGTTCGGTAGGCAGCAGTGATGTCACATGAGAAGACAGCGACTTGGTGTACCTGCCCCTTGTTGTCACGCACAGGGTACAAAGAATGCTCCGTACGAATTCCATCTCGCTCATCCTGGAAGCGAATGGGCTCGCCGGAACGCATGACTTCGTCGATGCGCGCCTTCCTCTCCTTTGCAAGATCGTGAGGGTACACGTCAAAGAGGGCGCGCCCGATCACCTCTTCAGGACGTTTCGCATTCTTATGAGCAGCGGCATTGTTGATGGCAAGGATGGTGCCGTCTGCGTCGATGAGTGCTGCCTCGTCAGGGGAGGCATCCAAAAGCGCCTGGACAGCATCATCGCACTCACGTGGTGCAGTGTCAGTTCGTTTCTGTGGGGGCATTGTTGAACCGTCCGTTTCGTTACGTTACATGTATACGAGTAGGGATGACCCATTAATCGGTGGGGTGCGATCAATTACCTGTGTATGAAAAATTAAAAACTGTCTTTGTTTATACCTTTTGGCCTCAGTAAAAGTAATATGTAGCCCATCACGAGGGCAATTTCTGTATCCTTCTGATACCCAATAAAGTCAATCAAACGGCTGGAAAGACTGGCTCACGGAAAAACGCCACTGTGATACTCATCTTGTTCCTAGTGTTGTGCACGGCGCGTGATGAACAAGTACAGCAATGAGCTTTTTGGTTAATGAAAGCACATGGTTCATTACCAGTGATACACCTCAGTGGGAAAGTGAAAAGTCGCCCTTCAGTTAGTGCTTAACGTATATTTTATCACTGAACTGAGAATACGTAGTGATCGCACTGAAAACGGAGAGTATTGTGAATTATGAGCGAAAAACGAGAGGGAAAACCTTTAACTCCAGAGGAATGGCAAGAGAAACTGAGGAAAAAACGTGAGAATAGTCACACTTTATAATTATTTATGAGTTCATAATTCGATTGAAGCCTCTTACATCGTCTCATCGCGTCGCGCAGAAGAATAAAAAGAGTGCATGCGTGAAAAAGAAGCACAGTAGAATCAATAAGGAGCACGGGTGATTATGGCAACCAAAAAAGAAACCACAAACAAAAATGACGCGCAAAGCGATCAACCTAAGGTCAAAATAAGTAAAAATGGCCCCTATCTTGTTTCTGGCGGAATTTCCCTGATGACATTGAGTATCAGCAATGATGCCGAAGGATATCCCTATGAATATCGCACGGGCGATACCTACCCGTTACAGGAAAATTACGCTCTTTGCCGCTGTGGACGGTCTGACAACAAACCGTATTGCGACGGAACGCACGCGAAAGTCAAATTTAAAGGCACCGAGACGGCAAGTCGGAAGTCGTATCTCGACCAAGCGGAGGAGATCGATGGTCCAGTTCTCAAACTCACCGATTTACGACTTTTATGCTCTGGCGCCGGTTTTTGCCGCAGGGCCGGTGGCATTCGGAACCTTATCATACACTCAGACAATTTAGAGGCTAAGAACATAGCCATCGAAGAGGCTGGACACTGCACCGCTGGCCGCCTAGTGGTTTGGGACAAGGAAACCGGTAAAGCAATCGAGCCTCAGTTTGAACGATCTATCGCTTTGGTTGAAGAACCCCAGAAAGGTGTGAGCGGCCCCATCTGGGTGCGCGGCGGCATTCCAGTCGAATCTGCCGATGGTACCGTTTATGAAACCCGCAATCGCATCGCTCTTTGCAATTGCGGTGAGTCTTCCAACAAGCCTTTTTGCGACGGCAGCCACGTGCACTATGGCGTGAGCTGGCGCAAATGGAAGGATAAATTTGCCCACACCTTACGAGTTGAATTTAAACGAGATCCGCGCATCAGTCCTTCAGATCGTGCAGAAGAATAAGAGACGTTTGCATGCTGTGTTGTATATATTGATGAAAGGTCGTTCCTGCGGGTACTCAATTCGTAAGACAGAAGATATCCTTATGAAACAAGTATAAGAAAGCGGGCGTCCTTACCGAGATATAAACATGCGAAAGGTCATCGTGGCGTATGAAGTATCCATAATCAAGTGCGACTCGTACGATGCTGAGAAGGTCAGAAAAGGTCGAAGCGAGACCGCTTCGCTTGGAGGACTCTGAGCGTCTCCAAGGAAGCGATCATGTACGTATTTGCTTCCCCAACGACTCAACGTGCTGGCCATGATCATCGTCGCCGACCTGATCGGGCTTTTAATTCTAATTCTGACCGTGACGGCTGGTTAACCCAGCAAGCGCATCCAGAAAGTTGATGCAGTACAACAGCAGAGATCTATCAGTGTACACCAGTATCGGTGGTGTGGGCGCGGGTATCACCAGGCTCTTTGGCCGAGGGAGGTAAAGGCGCCTTTTATGGATATCACTCATGAGCAGCGTGAGTGGAAGATCCTGACCAAGGGTCAAATAAAAAGCAAAGCGCATCGCTAAACGGAATGTGCTTGGTGACTGCGTTGAGAAAGGAGTACATGGTAAGTTATGGGTGAAAAGCGGGAAGGAGAGCCACTAACCCCGGAGGAGTGGCACGAGAAAATGAGGAAGAAACGTGAGAAGCTTGAAAAGCCCTTACCGAAAGAGACATTGACTCCGGAGGAATGGAAAGAGAAGGTACGGGATGAAAGAGAAAAGGCCAAAAAGCGCTTACCCGATGAAACTGATATCTATGAAGCGTAATGGCAATGAAACGATTTAATGTACCATTGCTGTGATCATAGGCACGATTAAGAGAAGAGGAACGCCTCACAACAACTCTTATCGGGCGCTTAGCCATCACTCGAGAGCTCAACCCAGCAGAAGTTGAGGCTGAACCAAAAAGGAACGATCGAGATCCTGAGCCGAGGAGAATCAAAATGAAGTACATACGCATCAAAGGCGGAGAAGCGTTTATGGCGTTTACGAATGCCGATGTGTCACACTGGAGTCTCTATGGGGTCACTTTTAGTGAATGGACAGACGAGACAGGTAAGGACTATCAGAGCTGGGTTCGCGAACGCGTGATACCGGTTCTGGATTCATTCGACTATATCGCGTGGTACGAGGACGGATCACTCCGCGGCTATGAAGAGGGCTATAATGTTGAGTTAGATCCGTCGTTTGGCCTCTGGACCGTCAAGATAACTGAGCGCGCCCAACAGATGGGGTTGCCAGTGATGGAAAATCAGGAGGCGGGCTGTGGGTGTTGGCTTGGTTGAGCGAATGGGGTAAATTACTGCGTGCGCTTCGTGCCTTCATCGTTGAACTGGGTATGCCGGTCTCATACCTGCGACAACTGCTGCACGTTGCGTAGTGGGCGTTAAGGATCGTTCGATTATTATTCCCAATGTCGCGCGAGATGCGGACGGAGGTATCAGCTCAGGCAATGAGAGAGAACAATAGGAACAGGAGAGGAAAAAAGAAATGGATGACCGTAACACCAAAAGAAAGGAGTCTTACGTTACTGACTTGTACGAACCGTTAAACATCGTGGCGCTGAATCAAGACAATGAGAACGTAATACTTTCAGCAGATGATGTTGAGAAACTGTTGGCATGTCGGGACATGGTATTATATGCATTTCACAGTAAGGAGGATCTGCCATACAGTCTTATTGAAAAGGTATTGTTGAGCCTTTGACCAGAGTGACCACACTCTGCTCTCGTATACGTGTCATATGTGTCTCGCAGTCAGATCCCGCATCTTTGAATGGTAAGTATGTCCGTATATTGACTAATTGGCTTACACCTGCCACGACGCCACCACTTACTGGTGCAGCGACGTCATTTCCTGTCCCCTCAACGTCATTTCCTGTCATTCGTAAAAACGCGCGAAGCATCAGCCGCGTGGCGATTGTGGCGTATGACACGCCGTATCCTCTCAATGCCTAGTGTAAAGGCAATTTACGTAAAAGGGGAAACGCCCTAAAACGCGAATCAAGGAATGAGAGCTTGGGCGCCCACCACCTAAACCGCAACTTTTTGCGGACAACGTTTAAATGTTTGTCGTTCGGACCTATCTGCTATCTAGAAGCTAGTATCCCATACTAGTTCTCCATTATGGTAGGTGTTTGAACATATGACAACAGCAATTATACCTCCTAAGGAAGCAACATCCACAACAAAGCAGGCAAACGAGTCGGTACCGCAGATGCTTCCCTTTTCCGATCGCGAGGACTATACTGCCGTAACGCGCGGCTTCATCGCGACAATTCCTGATGCGACCATCTGTGCAGCTGATGGCCAAGTGGTATGGACTGTTAAGGGCTACGAAGTCTTGGCGCAGGACAATGTTCCTGACACAGCCAACCCGAGCCTGTGGCGCCAGTCGCAGCTCAATCTGAACCACGGGTTATTCAAGGTGACAGATCGCGTCTATCAGATACGCGGCTTCGATATCTCGAACATGAATGTCATAGAGGGTGACACGGGCCTCATCATCATCGACCCACTTGTTTCAGCAGAGTGTGCCCACGCCGCGCTCGAGCTCTATTACCAGCATCGCCCGAAGAAAGCAGTCGTCGCGGTGATCTACACTCACAGCCACGTCGATCACTTCGGGGGCGTGAAGGGAATCGTGTCCGATGCAGACGTGAAGGCGGGCAAGACCCAGATTATCGCACCTGAAGGCTTCCTTGAGCACGCGGTGAGCGAGAACGTCTATGCGGGACCCGCCATGAGTCGACGGGCGGAGTACATGTATGGCATTTTACTGCCGCGAGGTGAACGGGGACAGCTCGATGCAGGCTTGGGTAAAACTGCTTCGGTCGGCACCGTCACGTTGATTGCACCAACTGACAGCATCTCCAAGACGGGGGAGAGACGGGTTATTGATGGTATCGACATGGTGTTTCTCATGGCGCCCAACACGGAGGCACCGGCCGAGATGCTCATATATTTCCCGCAGTTGAGGGTCTTGGATGCAGCGGAGGACGCCACGCATACGCTGCATAACCTGTACACGCTGCGCGGCGCTGTGGTGCGCGATGCGAAGGCGTGGTGGAAAGCCCTGAACGAGGCGATCGAGCTGTGGGGCGATAAGACAGACGTCGTGATTGCCCATCACCACTGGCCGACGTGGGGTCAGCAGAACGTCGTAACGTTTCTCAAAAAACAACGTGACTTGTACAAGTACATCCACGACCAGACGCTGCGCTTGGCGAATCAAGGTTACACGATGCTCGAAATCGGCGAGATGGTCACGCCCCCTGCGAGCATTGCACAAGAGTGGTACAATCGCGGTTACTATGGCTCAGTGAACCACGATGTTAAAGCCGTCTACCAGCGGTATCTCGGCTGGTATGATTCTAACCCGGCGAACCTGTATCCTCTGCCACCAGTAGAAGCTTCCAAGAAGTATGTTGAATATATGGGCGGCCCAGAGGCGGCACTCGCCAAGGCACGTCTATCCTTCGAGAACGGGGAGTACCGATGGGTTGCCCAGGTGATGAACCACGTCGTGTTCGCCTACCCTGACAACGCCGAGGCACGCAACTTAGAGGCAGATGCGCTCGAACAGCTTGGTTATCAGACAGAGAACCCGACGTGGCGCAACGAATTTCTCATGGGCGCCTACGAGCTGCGAAACGGCGTTTCCACTGTTACGGGAACTCAGTTAGCCAACTCGGATGCTTTGAAAGCGTTGACGTTAGACCAGTACTTTGACTTCATGGGAATACGATTGAACGGTCCTAAGGCAGACGGCAAGACGATTACCCTTAATTGGAATTTCACCGACGTGGGGGAGCAGTACGCCGTTGAACTCGAAAATTCAGTGTTGATTTATACGTCAAACAAGCAGCTAGCGAGCGCCGATGTGACCGTTACTCTCACCCGCACCGCATTGGATGCCATCAGCCTGCAGGAGACAACGTTTGCAGAAGCCTTCGCTTCGGGCGCCATCACGATCGACGGTAACAAAGACAAGCTACTCGAACTCTTTGGCCTGTTCGATACCTTTGATCAAAAGTTCAACATTGTAACGCCATAGGGATACAATTCAATTCGTTGAGATGTTTAAAAAGGGGACCATCCGCCATCTAGAGGAGGCGATCAGAACATAGCACAACTGTTGAAGGCAACAATGTGGCATACTATCCTCTAGGTTGCAAAAGATGAATTTGTTAATGAAGGGTTTTTTCACACTTTTTAGGCAACAATTGCTAAGAGAGTCAGAATTACCGCGGCCACTATTTCTTGTTGCTGTGCCGGTAAGGATACTATAGTTGATGAACTCATTAAGCCGCTCATTGAAAGATTTGACTGAGCGTTCTGAAGATTTAAGAACAGCGCGTACCTGCCCTCCATACATCAAGCCACAACTACGTGCGTAAGCTGGCTATTTAGACGTCCCTCCTCAATTACACCAGTGATCTATATCCTACGGAGCACTAGCTGAGAGGATACCTAAAACTGTGCATTGGGGTGAACACATCACCATGGGTTCTATCCGAATGATAAGTAAAAGTACATGAGCGTACAAGCTCCTCAGATCCCAGGAACCAAATAGGTCGCTATCCCTGTTTCAATTGCTCGCAACGTAACGAGACTGCCGTGCTATGGAATAGTAGACACGGGTAGATAGGATGACATCACTCATAGCCCTCATTCACAAATGGGAACGGCGAAAAAGGTCGCTGCAGCACAAACTGCTAGTTTCAATCCTGACACTTAAGAGATCACCTTCAAGACGACGGAAGGCAGAGTTTGATCATCAATAGAACTGGTGTTAAAAATTCACGCATGGGTCGACAGAATTACGAAAATCCAGCATCGTGCAATTTGGCAATCAGCGGCCCCCTGTGCGTGCGGTAACGTGGGGGATCCTGTGAGAGCACACTTAGTGCGCGATAAGGACAAATTTGAAAGCATCATCTTCTTTTGTACATACGGTGAGTCGGAAGAGACAAACGCTCAAAGTATGAAATCGTTTCCGGATAAAAAAGCCCGTAGCGTACTTGATATCTTGTCTATCGATGCGCAAAATGGAGATCTCCCTCTGAAAGTCAAGCACTTGTCGATGAGTTCAAGAGCAAACATAATATCTCCCGTAAAGCGTTGGCATCCCTGATGAGCACAAAAAAGAGGCCCTTTAATCCTTTTATAACTGAGCTGAGTGGGGTATTAGGCTTGTAGTGGTCTAACAAAGCGATTTAATGAAGCGCTTTCATTGAGACGGTAATGTGAAGTAAAACGTCGACCCCTTTCCCGGTTCAGACTCCACCCAGATCTGCCCGCCGTGCCGCTCCACAATCTTCTTGCAGAGCGCTAAGCCCACGCCAGTGCCGGGATACTCTTCAGTCGTATGCAACCGCTGGAAGATCGTGAAGATCTTATCGGCGTACTGCATGTCCATGCCGATGCCGTTATCTCTGACGGAGAAGAGCCACTCGTTGTGCCCCGCAGCGCGCTCCACGCCGATCCGCACCTCGGACGGCCGCTCACTTCGAAACTTTATCGCGTTGCCGACGAGGTTCTGGAAGAGTTGGACGAGCTGCGTCTTATCACCCATCATCATCGGCAGCGGCTGTTTTGGCAATGTAATCGTCGCCCCGCTCTCCTCGATGGCGGTCTTGAGGTTGTCGATGGCGTGCTGGGCGACGTCCTCGAAGTGCAATGGCACGAAGCTCTCTCCCCGGCTTGTGACGCGGGAGTACGCGAGCAAGTCCTTGATGAGCTGCTGCATCTGCTTTGTCCCATCAACGGCGTAGCCGATGAACGTGTCTGCTTCGGCACCGAGCTTGCCCTCATACCAGTTCTCGAGGAGTCCTATTGAACTCGCCACCGTCCGGAGCGGCTCCTGCAGGTCGTGGGAGGCGATGTAGGCGAATTGCTCGAGCTCCTGGTTTGAGCGGGTGAGCTCTTCAGCTTTTTCCCTTAGTTCTTCGGTGAGCTCTCGGAGCTCTTCAGTAGTTGTCCGGAGCTCCCCCTCAGTTACCTTGTGCTCCTCGATCTCCTCCTGTAACTCGTGAGTGCGCTCCTTCACGATCTGTTCGAGTTCGTCATGCGCTCGCTTGAGCGCTTCTTGCGCCTGCTTCCGCTCGGTGACATCGTTATTGACTTCAAATATCGCCGACGGTTTTCCGTCTCTTTCGTGGTAGAGCGTCCAATGGCTCTCGACGATGATGCGCGCGTTATCCCGCGTCGTATGAATGAGCTCCCCATTCCACACTCCGTCGCGGTATAATGCTTGCTTGGTCACGTCAAGTGACTCAGGGAACACTGTCTGAAACAGCTCGTGTGTAACCATGCCGAGCACCTCCTCCTCTTTCCATCCATAGAGGTGTTCCGCCCCTCGGTTCCAGTAGGTGATGCAGTCATTCACATCGCGGATGGTGATGGCATCGTTGGCGAGGTCGAGCATCTCGCCACGTCTGGCAATTTCTGCCTCCGCCTGTTTCCGCTCAGTAACGTCTCTCGCTGCGGCGAAAACGCCCTGGATCTCGCCAGCTTCATTCCGGTAAAGCGTGGCGTTGTACAAGACATCGGTTACTCCACCAGATTTGTGCCGAATGGCAAGCGGATAGTCTCTGACAAAGCCGTCAGCGAAGACTTTCCTGTAGCCTGCCTTTGCGTCAGCCGGATCAGTGAAATAGTTGCTGAAGTCGCTGCCAATCAGTTCTTCACGGGAGAAGCCAGTCACATCTTCGGTAGCCTTGTTGACATCGGTGATTGTGCCCTCAGCACTGATGGTGACCAATGGGTCGAGACTTGCTTCGATGAGGCTTCTCGCATAAAGAGAGGCAGCACGCACCTTCTCGTCAGCCCGCTTCCGCTCAGTAACGTCTCTCGCTGCGGCGAAAACGCCCTGGATCTCGCCAGCTTCGTTCTTATATAGTGTAGCATTGTACAACACATCTGTAATTCTGCCTGATTTGTGCCGAATGGCAAGCGAATAGTCTCTGACAAAGCCGTCAGCGAAGACTTTCCTGTAGCCTGCCTTTGCTTTTTTGGGCTCTGTAAAGTAGCTGCTGAAGTCGCTGCCAATCAGTTCTTCACGGGAGAAGCCAGTCACATCTTCGGTAGCCTTGTTGACATCGGTGATTGTGCCCTCGGCACTGATGGTGACCAGTGGGTCGAGACTCGCCTCAATTAAACTCCTTGAATATAACGAGGCAGCACGCACCTTCTCCTCGGCCTGCTTCTGCTCGGTGATGGGCATTGTCAATTTAAGCACTCCTACGATGTTCCCCTCTTTATCCTTCATCGCCGTGTCGATGATCTGAGACCACGTTATGTTGCCGTGGTCATCCCGACTCTCCCGCTCGTACACCGCCTTATCAATTCCGGTCTCAAAAATCTGCTTGGCTCCACACCCTGGGCAGACCTCGGTTCGCTGATTATATACCTCATAGCAGAGTTTGCCCTCGACCTCACCGTACGCCTGCTTAAGAATCGTATTTACCCAGACTGTACGATAATCTCGTGAGATAATGGCAAGCCCTGCTGCGACATTTTTCGTCACCGTTTCCAGGGTGTCTCGCTCAGCAATGAGAGCCTCTTCACTCTTCTTTCTCTCGGTGATATCCCGTGCAGCGGCAAAAACGCCCTGGATCTCGCCAGCGTCATTCCGGTACACCGTGGCGTTGTAGAGGACGTCGGTGATTCTACCAGATTTGTGGCGAATGGCGAGAGGATAGTCCCGCACATACCCCGTGGAGAAGACCTCCCTGTAGCCTGCCTTTGCTTTTACGGGCTCTGTGAAGTAGCTGCTAAAGTCGCTGCCAATCAGGTCTTCACGCGAGAAGCCAGTAACCTCCTCGGTTGCCTTATTAACGTCGGTGATCTTACCCTCAGCGCTGATGGTAACCAAGGGATCGAGACTCACCTCAATTAGACTCCTCGAATATAACGAGGCAGCACGCACCTTCTCCTCGGCCTGCTTCTGCTCGGTGACGTCGTTGTTGACCTCAAATATTGCCGACGGTTTCCCGTCGCTATCGCGATAGAGCGTCCAGTGGCTCTCGACGATGAGGCGTGTGTTATCCCGCGTCGTATGAATGAGCTCCCCGTCCCATGCTCCGTCGCGGTAGAGGGCACTCAGCATATCATCTAAGGATTCGGGATATTCGGTCTGTAGGAGCTCGTGCACATTCTGCCCAATTGCTTCTCCTCTCGTCCATCCGTAGAGCCGCTCAGCACCTTTGTTCCAATACGTGATGGTATCATCGAGGTCGACAATCATGATGACTTCGGTGGCGAGGTCGAGCATCTCGCCACGTTGCATAAGCTCCTCCTTATGTTCTATAAATTCTATCGCAAAGGCGATGTCATCTGATAGACGTTCTAGCAACTGAATTTCCTCATCGTTGAAGAACAGCGGCTCATTGGCGTAGAGCGTCAGGGCCCCTATAACACGTATCCCTATCTTCAACGGGAATGCAGCGCTAGAGCGGTAGCCACGCTTTAAAGCTTCAGCACGCCAGATGTGCAACCGTGAGTCATGCTCAAAATCGTTACAAATGTCATATCTCCCCTCACGAATTGCAGTTCCTGTCGGGCCACGGCCCTCTGGAACGTCTTCGGCAGAAATGGTAATGGAATCCAGGTACCCCTCTTCAACACCGCAGTAAGCAACTGGCGTTACTAAATGGGTATCAGGCTCGGTCCTGCCAATCCACGCCATCCGAAACAGCCCATCCTCGACAACAATACGACACATCTCGTTATACAGTTTCTTTGGTTCGTGTATGCGCCACATAGCCTCATTGGTCTTGCTCAACACAGTGTAAAGTCGATTGAGACGGGCAACCTTTGCCTCTGCTTGTTTGCGCTCCTCAATTTCCTGTTTTAGGATCATGTTAGCCTGTGCCAGCTGTTCAGTCCGCTCTGTTACCTTCTGCTCGAGCTCATTGTGTGCTTGCTGGAGCGCTGCCTCTGCCCGTTTCCGTTCCGTGACATCTCGCCCATACACGTTAGCATACCCGGCATCCGTGACAGATATTACAAACTCGAAGACACATGAACGTACCTCAACCTCGATTGTTTTGTTTGCTTGGCTCGACAGTGCGTCAATCGTTACGTCAAACAAGGGTTGCGGGGCAGTGCCCCCCGCTGTACCGTCCCAGTCACCCAGCAACTTCTGTGCTGCCTTGTTTGAGTAGAGAAGCTCCCCTTTTGCATTGAGCCGCATCACCGGGTTAGGGTTCTCTTCGGGGAACTTCGCCAAGAATTCAGCATTTTCTTCCGCTCGCTTCCGCGCGGTGATGTCGCGGGATGTCGAGACAATCGACTCCGCCTCACCGCGTGCGTTGAAAATCGGCGTGAGAATGTACTCGTAATACAGCGTCGCACCGTCAGGATTCTCCCACTGTAGTTCTTCTGTTTGAGGGCGTCCTGTGGCAAATACTACGTCGGCGAGTGCTATCATGTGCCGCACGGATTTTCTGGGCAGCCCCAATTCCTTCCATGTCTTCCCGACGATGTCTTGGGGGGACATCCCGAGCGCCCGCGCCCCTGGCAGATTCACGTACTTATATCGCATATCCTTGTCGAACACGTAGATGAGGTCAGCTGACGCCGAGAGGATGCCACTGAGGGTTCGTGCTTGTTGGTCGACCTGACGTTTTAGGTGGGTATGCTCGGTTTGGACTCGGTACATCTCGGTGATATTCTGTGAAAAGATGGCCACCTGATGAACCTGATGTCGCTGATCGAAGAGGGGATACAGTGAGTGATCAAAACGGGTACCATCCCGTACATCCTGAAAGCGGAGTGACTTGCCCGATCGAACAACTTCATCAATATGCGCCTTGCGTGCCTTGGCAAGGTCAGAGGGAAACAAATCGAAGAGTTTGGCGCCGATGAGCTCTTCGATACGTTTTCCACTTTGGTGGACAGCAGCATTGTTGACGGTTACAATGGTGCCGTCTACGTCGATGAGCACTGCTCCACCGGGGAAGGCGTTCAAGAGCGCTTGGGTGGCATCATCATATTCCTGTAGCGTATCGTTAGTGCGTTTTTGCGAAGCCATTGTGGGACGTCCGTTGTATCGTTATCATGTACCTGTATGAGATAGAACTCAAGACCCTCAATTAACTCAGTACTCAACAAGTTATATAAGATAAGTTTGTAACCAGCGTTGTTATAATGTTTATCCCATGTAAAGATTTAGCTGATCACGAGGGGCACGTGTCGTAATCTTCCACAACTGCATAATCACATCATACACGTGTGTGGGTAATGGAGGTCATAGCACCCATTACCGTCGCTGCGCCGGTGACGAGATGGGCTCTCCTCAAAGCGATCGGGAATAAACATCTCCGGACTCACAGGTTTTATGGCAAATATTTTTCATCAATCTCCTCTTTTTGGTTTATTCCTGCGAGATTTCCTCCAAGAACTGCTGGCGTTTTTCCCATAACTATTGAATTTTTTTTAGCCAATATAAAATCTCTTCATTCGCAATTATTTTTACTCGGGTTTTGTCAGTAATTAGGGCCAAGGCGCGATGGTGGAACAGTTCTCGGAATGTAAAAAGAGAAATTAGCACTTCAGCCATCATGTCGCTTTCTGAACCATTTTAGGTGCTGCCCTAAAGATGTGAAAAGCCCTGATGTACTCAGTTATCTCGTTGCTGAAAGCTTAGTGAGACCTATCCATGCACTAGTTTTATGTGGATGCTGAGAGACTTGTAACAGGATCCGTTAACAAAGTAACGATCAGCGAGGGTTGCTGTCGAATGAGAACACCTTCAGGAACGGCTCTTGGCAAAAGATTGAAATTGGTTTACCGTTTCTTTATTTATCTAGTTAAGGCAAGGGAGGCCCTCAGCAGCGTATAATGTTGAATCGAGAACCGATGAGGTAACTCCTATGTAAAAAATCTGCATCAGGAATCACTCTAAACCGGAAGGGATCTATGAATCACAAAGGCACGGATGACGGTAAACATAAGAACATGTTGGTTCACGAGAAGAGCCCCTACCTGCTCCAGCACGCAAGGAACCCTGTTGACTGGTACCCTTGGGGGCAAGAGGCATTCGAGAGGGCCAGGACAGAGGACAAACCGGTGTTCCTCTCGATAGGGTATTCGACGTGCCACTGGTGCCACGTGATGGCGCACGAATCCTTCGAGGATCAGGAGATTGCCACAATGATGAACGATGCGTTCATCAGCGTCAAGGTCGACCGTGAAGAACGGCCGGATATCGACAATGTCTACATGTCAATCTGCCAGGCGATGACGGGGAGTGGAGGGTGGCCACTCACCATCATCATGACGTCAGAGGGCAAACCATTCTTCGCAGCTACCTACATCCCTAAGGAGACAAGGTTCGGGCTCACGGGAATGCGGGAACTCATACCGCGGATAAAGGAACTATGGAGGGCAAAGAAGGGCGAAGTGGACGCATACGCGGAAGACCTACTGTTAGCGCTACGTGAATCATCGCCCCGGCCTTCCAGTGGGGATATTTCGGCGTCTGCGATCCAGTTCGCATACGAGGATCTCGTCGGCATTTTCGACGACATGCATGGGGGGTTCGGGCCGGCTCCGAAGTTCCCCGCCCCCCATAATCTTCTGTTTCTCCTCCGCTACTGGAAGCGAACGGGCACGGGTAAGCCGCTTAAGATGGTGGAACGGACACTTCAGGCAATGCGTCTTGGTGGGATCTACGACCACGTGGGATTCGGGTTCCATCGGTACTCGACCGACGATAAATGGCTTGTCCCACACTTTGAAAAGATGCTCTACGACCAGGCGCTCCTGGCGTTAGCGTATACCGAGACCTATCAGGTGACAGGGAACGCAGACTACTCACAGACCGTTGACGAAGTTTTTAGTTTTGTATTGCGGGAGATGACGTCGCCCGAGGGCGGATTTTATACCGCTCTTGATGCTGATAGCGAAGGGGAGGAAGGCAAGTTTTACCTGTGGAGCAAGGACGAGATTAAAAGCGCGCTTACCGAGGAGGAAGCTGAGCTTGCCTCCAAGGTGTTCAACATCCGGACAGAGGGCAATTTCACCGACGAGCGGATACGGAAGAGGACCGGAAAGAACATACTTCACATGGGGAGATCGGTCTCCGAGATTGCGTCGGAGCTCGGAATCCCTGTAGAGACCCTTAGGGATCGCATCGAATCAATACGGCAGCACCTGTACGAATGCAGAGAGACGAGGGTGCACCCCCACAGGGACGACAAGATTCTTGCTGACTGGAACGGACTGATGATAGCTTCGCTGGCAAAAGGTGCGCGTGTTCTCGAGAAGCAAGCGTACGCGGAAGCAGCAGGTCGTGCGGCCGACTTCATACTCGAAACTATGCGAGACGACAAGGGGACGCTCCTTCACCGATATCGGGAGAAGGAGGCGGCAGTGCCAGCGTTTCTGGACGATTATGCCCTCCTCATATGGGGCCTTTCAGAACTCTATGAAACGACGTTCGAGGTTCGCTACCTTACGTCGGCGCTTGACTTTCTGGAGCACTCGCTCAGGCATTTTTGGGACGCTAAAAATGGCGGTTTCTACGCGACTGCGGACTATGCCGAGTCGCTCATTTTGCGCGCGAAAGAGAGCTACGATGGTGCGCTGCCCTCGGGCAACTCGGTAATGATGATGAACCTTGTGTTTCTGGGGCATCTTGCAGGCAGACCTAACTATCTCGATGAGGCATCGAGGATAGGAAGGGCGTTCTCGAAAGCAGTCGATCTCTCACCTGTCACGCATACGCATCTGTTGAGCGCCGTTGATCGTGCCTTGGGCCCGTCTTACGAGACTGTGATTTGTGGTGACTTGCGCGCGGGAGAGACGAGGCAGATGATCGCAGTGCTCAACACGAGATACCTACCGAACACCGTCGTCGTCTTTCGCCCGGCCGAGCGAGAAAATCACGACATGACTGCAATCGCTCCGTTTACGACATACCAGACATGCATCGACGGCAGACCCACTGCGTACGTCTGTCAAAACCACAGTTGTAAGACCCCGACAACGGATATAAACGAAATGCTCCGGATGCTGGGGGAAAGGGAGGGGACTGAATGAGGAGCGGCATTAGATCTTACCACGCGTCTCTATTACTGCATGGGGTGCTGCGCGCCTTTGGAGAAAAGATATATTAGCGTTATCCCATCCACTGGGGAAATGCAGTACATTCAAACTAATTTTTTATAGTTAGTGCTAGCAACGTTTCAATGCTGCTTGTAAAAGGATGCTCAAACGATGGCGCGACGCATGCGAATTTTCGCACATTATCGTCAAAATGCTACCAAAAAGGACTAATAACGGGCATGTGAATAGAGTATGCCAGATGTCTAGAGAATCTTTAAGCTTACACTTTGAAGTGGAACGCCTGCGATCAGAAAACGAGGATCTCAAGTTAAAGCGATCGCAAGAGTTTGATCGCTTGCGCTCGGAAGTCGAGCACCTTAAAAAAGAGAACGACAAGTTGCAGTCTGAGAACAGGAAGTTGGGGCTAAGATACGACACAATATTAAAGCAACTGGAAAAATGCAATAAAAAGTTGGAAAAGAAGAATCTCGCTCCTGAAGCAACGCCCGCGACACACGAATCAAATGATGCATTACACCACGGCTTAGCGTGGATACACGATGGCGTCGATGAGTTAACAAAATCGATGCGGAAAAGCTGAAATCAATCACATAATCGTATGTACGAACCTGCACTTACAACGTTGTGATAGGGGTTTCTGGTCACACATTCGTTGAGTGTTCTTCACCTCGCCAAAAAATGACAGCTGGAAAAAAATGACCACTGTTACAAACAAATGGTGTTCTTGGTAGGGAAAGGAACCACACCTGAGCAGTGACTATTATCGAAATGTTCGATGAACGCCATCGAAAACGCGCTGCACGTTCTCTTTCACCACAGTCATTTCCGCTTGTATTATAACCTCGATAGTAATTCCTTTTTCTTTGATTGAAATTCTTCCTCGGTCACGATGCCGCGATCTCTCAGTTCACCTAGTTTCGCTATGTGATCCAAAACAGCGTCCTCACTTTTTTGTGTAGCGTTCTCAGTTTTTTGTTTTTGCTCGCGCACTTCAAGGAACCCTGCACCGACGATAGAAATGGGTAACGCGAACGTGGCGATTCCGGCAAACATAACGATAATGCCTAAGAACCTGCCGAGATGGGTTATCGGCACGACGTCGCCGTAGCCGACGGTTGTTAACGTGGCGGTTCCCCACCACATCGTTGCGGGAATGCTCGCCATTTTGGCATTCACCGGAGACTCAATCCACCACATCAACGTGGAGGCAAATACCAACACAATGAGATCTATTAACAGGGCCAGGGCTAAGTCTGATCGTCTCGCCCTGACTATCTGGATCAGAACCTTCAACGATCCTGACGTTTGAAACAGCCGCAGTAGCAGCAGTAAAAATATTGCGCCTGCGTAGCCTTGCGTTCCGGTGATGACGACGATCCACAGAGGAGTTATTACAAGCAGGGTTAGAATTGGCCAGGGAGTCAGTACAAATCGTATTCTTCCTCTGATATGGTCGTGAAACTTAGGATTTATCGTGCACGCCCACACGCGGAGTATGAATTCAATCGTGAATATGACCAGTGAAAACTCGATTAATGTCACAAAAAAAAGGATCTGACTTATGAAAACACCAGGGATGGTACCTATGACAAAAGCAGCAACATTACTCACTATTAATGCTAAAGTAAAATAATTTATGATCTTGGTTGTTTTATTACTCGGTTGTGTCCTCCACAAAATTTCATAAACGCGCTTTTTTATCCGCTCGTTCATAGAGTCTCCTGCTTGGTATTGCTGAAAAGCACACTATTGTTTTTTTTACATCAATAAGGTTTTTGCGTTTTGAGTTTGCACAACCTTGTTTACCACACGTGTTCCGCGTCGGTGATGTAGTCACATGAAGACTGTCCTGCAGTGTCCGCGCAACGAATGTGGATTTATAACGCTCGCACCGCGTCTCTCGTCCGCTGTGAAGATGCTGCGTGTCGATTATTCGCTCATATACCGTAAGAGCGCGGGTAGTGCTGTTCACGAAACTCGTGCATGCAATCAATGATCGGGACCTCTCGCTACATATAAATACATAAAAATGCAAACTTGTGCGGATACGATGTCAGAAGCGGCTACGGCTGAGACAATATATAATTAGAAACGTCCCGGATAGTTGACCAGTTTTTAGCCCCCCCATGAGCAAGAAGTTACGGAGCCTCTTAAGGCCTCACGCGTTCGTCAAAATCCTCCCACTTACATTGCTGAGCAGACTGCTTCATCTGTGTGATTCGTTCTGGGGTTACATTTGAAAGGTACAATTACCGTTAGTCTCTCCAACTGAATGCCACGGACCTTCTTCCAATTCAAGGATCGAGAGCATGAAGATCGACAATAAGTGGGGCTCGAGACAGCAAGGACAACTGTGCCCTTTATCATACGAAAATCTCTCGTTTTTTTTACCTTTTCTGAACAGTCGAACAGGTACATACCCAATTGGAATGAAGGGGTACTTCCGCGTATTGCCTTGAATAAAGTAAAATGTTAAGAATAACTCTAAATGTTAATTAACAAATAAAAAGTGATAAATGACGAAAGTGTTAATAACCCATGCGTAGTTTGCATTTATTGATGTTTCAATGGCATTGACTCAAGATGTTACATCAACGGTAATGAAACTCGATGAACTGCTAATCTCCTATACCCCCCACGAGACACGTGGACTCCCGCCGACGAGTCCTTATACGAACCAGTTGACCTCTTTCGAGTGCCCGTGGAAGAGGCGCGAGACATGCAGCTGAAGGTGATCAATGCAAGGTGAAATAAATGACCGACGTTAGAGAGGTCACAGACCGTGAGTATGCCCCACAGAAGATACCCTCACAAGAGGAGCCCGAGCAGTCGGGTCTTAAGACGCTAGTATCGCTTACAAAGATAATGCTCAAGAACCCTGCCGCGTTCAGAAAGCTCAGGGTTATGGGCCCTGATGAAGAGCGATACGTCCGTCCGTTGAGGCAGTACCAGATCCCCCCGTTTCACAAGAGCATGCGATACTGCACCTCAAACGAACCATATCTCAGGCCCACGCGGTGGTGCAATCCACGTGAACCCACGGTCGTGGCGATGGCGAACGAGCTGGGCGCCTATGAGCTACCAGACGACGAGTTTGCGGAGGCGGTGTACTGGTTTATTAAAACCAAAATGGCATTTGAGATCTGCCCGTTCGATAGTGCGGGGGCGACCCTACAGAGGGGTACGGGGTCGTGCTATCACTTGATCAACGTGTTCATCGCCCTCTGCAGGTCTGCCGGGATTAAAGCGCGGTACAAGAACTACAAGATGCGCTTTCGCGGGATAGAGCAGGACGTCTTTATCGATGTTGACCCAATGATGACGGAGTTGTACGAAGCGATGGGGGGCGTCATCGCCGAGGGAGAGGGTGAGGCCTGCATCGACAACACATGGACAGTCGCTTATGTCGCGCAAAACGCCGCCGCTTCGGCTGCCGCTGGCTGGCCCATAACGAAGTTCGGGGAAGACTCGATAGGTTTGTATTTTGACGCACTCCCAGGGACCGTAAAACGTTTCGAGTCGCTCCCGTTCCAGCTTGGATTGGGGTTGAAAGTCATGCAGTGGATGACGCCTGCAACGATGGAGCGAATGAACGTCAGCGTTCACAAAGCACTTGCGATAGGGTGGCAGGAAATCGAGGAAGCTGGTGGTGTTGAGGCATACGACCAGAAGGCGCGGAGGAAGCGTGAGCTATTTTCAGCCGACGAAATCCTCAAACAACAAGCGCTTAAGCACTCCGACAAAATAATTGTTAAGAGGAAATGAGCTTTCCAGTTACTTTAGAAACATTACGCACACCACCGCAGGAGGGAACTCACTCGTTCTATTTTGTCCCATTAGTGGACAGATCGCTATGCTGGGTACCGTTACGTCCGGCATTTAGGCGACCACCAGCCAGCATGTGACGCAGGGACGCATCGCAACGGCACTGCAGTTTCTTTACCGGATTCTGCGCACCTATCCAGAGGTTCCTCCTAGCAAGAACCCCTCAACACAGTTATTTCCAATAACGCCGTGCGTGATTGTCCCCTTACCGAGTTTACGCTGATTGGAATGTTGCGTTATTTGGGAGCTCTGCATGTGTGGCAGTAGGGGTAGTGTATCGCCCAATATGAGCTCATGAATCACGTCAAGCCCTATGCAATGTAATCCCACGATGAGCATCACTAGTCATCGTATCGGCATAGTCATCTCCTCCTTCCGGACATTGAGCTTGTCATAAATCCACTTCGAGATCTTAACCGTCACTTGTTTGTATGGAAATTTCAACTCCTCGCAGGGTTTATCCGGCCGATTTTTGACAGCCTTCCCCACGAGATCCTCCACCATTTGGTTCAGCGTGATGTCCATATCAATGCACTCCTTTTTTAAACTCCGCAAATAGAATTCCGGTAGCTCAAACGCAAGATATTCGTAGTCCCTGCTTTTTGCTCCTTCGGGGCCGTCTTCTTTATCGTGACCCATAGTGGGCTAAAAGCGCCACACCATCATACAAATTGCCGGCGTTAAATAGCAAAAAAATAAAAAATAACAATGTATTGGTAAATGAGTGTTATATCCATCAACGCATCTTACGACACTGGTTTGCCATACGCTTAGTCAGGCTGGTGTGAGTAAACGCTCGATTTTATCCTGTAAGGGTTACATGATCCCCCCATATAATATAATGAAAGAAAATATGTCAACATTAGCTATGAGCCGGTTAACAGTCAAAGCATGCAGGAAGGCGTATGGCTGGCAGCATCGTCGTGTACTGTGCCGATCTTACAGCAGTGCTCGATGAGCTTTCCGGTTTTCGCGACGATTAAGCCAGAAAACGCTCTTTGCTCGATGATTGAACCTCTAAGTGAAGGACTAAAGAGAAATGCTTAACTGCCCACGTGGCATATAATTTGTTAAAGGAGGTGAAACCTAACATGAATGAACAACCTGTTGCTACGATGCCCTCGCAACCGCCGCAAGCTCCTGCATTGCAGTACCGAAGCGTCGGTATACGATTTATCGCAATACTCATTGATGGCATCATTATCGCTATTATTTCCGGCATAATAACGGCACCACTTAATATACCGATGGTCACTCTCTCGAACTTTACCAACGGCAACTTTCAAAATGTGTCAGTAGCACCAAGCATCCTTGCACCAGCCGGAGGGCTAATATCTGTCATCATCATATTTCTCTACTTCACGCTACTTCAAGGCGCATATGGTCAGACCGTTGGCAAAATGGTGGTAAAGATCAAAGTGCTAAAAGAGGATGGCACAAAGATTGGCTACGTAGATGCTTTCGTGCGAACTCTATTGCTGTACGTAGATTTTATTCCAGTCCTATTCTTGCTTGGTGCGATTCTCATATGGACCTCAGACAAGAAGCAGCGTCTTGGTGATCGCGGTGCACGCACAATCGTGGTATCGGCATGAGGAGGGAGCACTCTCTCCATTTTTTTATTTTTTCGAACTAGTTGCTATGATCACAGCCCAAATCAAAGAAGCGCTGATTAAAAAAGCGGTGCGTTCTCCGGTGACGTGAAGACTCATCATCCCCTCGCGTAGGAGGCGTGTCGTGCTTCCTCCAAGGTAAGAAAACCCTCTCGTGTTTGGAAAAAAAACTACTCGGAGTGATGCCTTCTTTTGTCTCGAGCGCACACAGCTACGCCAGGGCGTATATGCATTACCGAAAACACTGCGAGCACTCGTTTATGCACGCTTACGTGATTAAACCTGTACTGGTACGCTCAACCTAACAAAAATGTACCTGCTACTAAGGCTATAGGAAGTAAGATGGTGGAAAAACTGATCTTTTTATAAAGCCTCTTCACGGTCTCAGCATCTGGTTTCTTGAAAATGGACAGTGCCTGATAGGCTATTATGCCCCCCAACAAGGCTATTGGAATGAGATAAGCAACGCTCACCACCCCCACAACATACGGGAACGGCAATGATATAACTGCAAAGAGGCATAAAAGGGCACCAACCTTTGCTGACGTCTGTGGACCCCGCTTTATAGCAAGAGTGGGGTACCCTACCTTCGCATCTCCCTCTATGCCTACGACGTCCTTAAGCACGTTGCGACCAATTCCCCACAGGGACACTCCTATAAACGAGAGTGAAAGGATGCTAATTGTTTGAAGCACAGTCGCTTCACAAAACATAGGAATTGTCGTTCCTGCTAAGAACCCGATAATAACGTTGCTCAAGAACCCTGAGAGCCGTTTAAAGAATGCAGCGTACAGCACTAAAAAAACTGTGGTAAATGCAGCAATTCCGAGAACGAGGAGGTTTATCGCACGGGCAACTCCCAATCCGGCTAGGAGTAACAGCACAGAAACTTGCACAGCACGTCTGTGAGAGATTTGCTTTGAGGGAATGGGCCGGTCGGGCTTTACAATCGCATCTGACTCGTGATCAAAATAGTCGTTTATGGCAAATCCACCAGAGGCTACTAAAGCTATTGTAATGAATCCTAACCCCATTAGTTCGAAGTTATACGAGCCCCTTTGGAATGTCGTCATCAGCAATACGCCGCTAATTGCCAGCAAAAGCCAATAGTTAACCCGCACGAGCCGCACGAAAGCACTTAATGCTGTATTAAGTTGCATTGGTATCTAAAAGCTAACATTGTAAATAAACTTTTTTCTTATTTTTTACCAATTTTGTTAAATTATGTAAAAAGAGTAGATATATTAAGTAAAAAAGGCGGAAATACAGGTAGCGTTCTTTAGAGCGTATCTGACCACGGAATACGCCAAATGTTCTTTGTCAGTACGGGAACCGTACCGTGAGGGGTAGCAAAAAATACCGGCTCTGCAAAGTCGACACGTGCGCAGTTGTTAGATGGTATGAGAAGGTATATGCTTGCTAAGTGCTGCGGTTTATAACATTTCACTTTGTACGTGGGGTGGAGGTGGCAGCATCGCCAAATACAGTCTGATACACTGTTTCGGGCCTTAAGTAATGCAGTGTTAACACGTACATAATCAAACTCCGTTCAGAATGGTCTCTTCTTTCCGGCGTTGAGCCTGTCGCAGATCCATTTTGGGACTTTAACTGTCACTCGTTTAAAGGGGATTTACTGATCTTCGCGCGCCTCTTCTGGCCAATTTTCGACAGCATCTCCTATGTGATCTGCGATCATCTGCTTCAGGTGATGTTCCTTTCAATGCACTCTTTTTTAAACTCCGCAAATAGAATTCCGGTAGCTCAAACGCAAGATATTCGTAGTCCTTGTTTTCTGCCCCTTCGGGGCCGTATTCTCTATCATGACCAATAATGGACTATACGCGCCATATTATCATAAAATTATGATTATTCCACCGAAATGCTACGCGAATGCACCTCCAAGTTAGAGATCATGGCGTACGGAGATCTATAATGAGGTCAAGCTCTAGACAGGAGCAACACCTCAAGCTCTAGACAGGAGCAACACCTGCATCTTCATCGAAGCGATAACTATTAGTCTCATTTCCTCGGTAGTTCATATGAAATTTCACTAGCATGAAGCGACAAAAACTCAGTTAACATAGCAAAGCACTGTAACTTTATATACAAATACATAAACCGTTGATGATTAACGCAAATCATTTATTAGTAAACTGCGATATGCAGCGCACGGATTTAAACATTCACAAAATTTACAAACATCTAAATAATAAATAAAATAAATTGTTAGCAATAACATAAATTATAGGTGTTACATGGTTACAGTACAAGATGTTGCATCATACGCAACACAGCTGAATAAATTGCTCGCCCCGTATATCCCACCACGGGAGACGTGGAATCCTGCAGATGAGGTTATTTATCAACCACGCGAGCTGTACCGGGTACCGTTGGAAGAAGCACGCGACATGCAACTGAAGGCGATCAAGTTTACGTTCACGCACCACTACAACAACAACGACTTCTATCACAGGTACTGCGAGATACGGAACGTCCACCCCGACGACATCAAGACCCTCGACGACCTCGACACAATCCCCCTCATACCCGACACCACCTTTAAAGAGTACCCGTCGGGGAAGGACTTTGCGCACTGGCTCGCAACTGTTTTTACCGGCACACTGCCTAAAATCGTTATTAAAGGCTCCGATCCTACGTATGACGACGTTATCAACGCTTTCAATGCGGCGGGCATGGTTGTTACGTACAGCAGTGGCACGAGCGGGAGGCACACGTTCATCCCGAGGGATATGAAAACGTTTGTGGCAGGTCAGTATGCGGGCGTGATGTCAAGAGTCGGCTTGCTCCCTCCGCAAATACCTGACCACGTCTACTTGTTGTTCCCAAACCCAGCAAAGACAAACCTGTTTATTGGCAAGGTGAGCATGCTTGCCGATAGCGTTTACAAGGACGTGCAGTATGCTGTGGACTATGAGATCTCCACCGAGTCGCTCCGCAGGGCGATGATCGAAAATCAGGAGACGAAAGGACAAGCGACGTCGTACGTCCAAAGCGAGGCGCTGCACGAGATGGTTGACCAGATCACAATGTGGCTCGAGCGCTATGAAAAAACAGAGGACACAGTCGCACTGACCGGGCCACCCTTCTTGCTCCACTATCTCATGAGTAAGTTACAGAAGGATGGAAAGAGCTTTGACTTTGGCGAGAGGGGAAGGGTTATGACGGGCGGCGGTTGGAAAATCAATGAAAATCAACGCATCCCACACGCCGACTTCCGGAAGCAGGTGCAGGACGTGCTGGGCATCCCAGAAACGTACTGCTTAGATGTGTACGCCATGGTTGAGGGGAACGCAATGATGCTGCAATGCCCCGAGGGTCACTACCTCCACGTGCCGTATACATTTTACAAGCCCCTTGTCCTTGATAACGACTTGCTGCCTGCCGGATACGGAGAGTGGGGACGCTTCGCCTTCCTCGACGCCAGCGCGCAGAGCTACCCCGGCTTCATCATATCGGGCGACCGAGTCCGGATACTCGAGCGCTGCCCCGTCTGCGATCGGCCCGGCCCCGTGCTCGAGCCGGAGATTGAGCGCGCGAAAGGTGAGGAAGTCCGCGGGTGTGCCGAGGAGTTACGAAGAGTCCTCGCTGAGGACCTTGCAAGATGATGTAAATGATACAACGTGGTGATACAAATGACACAAGTTGAAGGGATCGGAGGGCATGAGTCTTCCCCTGAGGAGCTGCCAAAGCAGTCGAGGCTAATGAACGCGGCATCGCTTGCCAAGATGATGTTCAAGAACGGCGGCGCCTTCAGAAAGTTCAGGGTGATGGGCCCCGACGAGGAGCGGTACGTTCGCCCGCAGAGGGAGTACCAGATCCCCCCGTTTCACGAGGACATGCGGTACAGCACCTCAAACGAACCATACCTCAGACCAACACGGTGGTGTAACCCCCGCGAGCCCGCGGTCATCGCGATGGCGAACGAGTTGGGCGCCTTTGAACTGTCCGACTACGAGTTCGCTGAGGCGGCGTACTGGTTTGTCAAAACCAAAATGGCAGCTGAGATGCTACCCCTCGACAGTGTGGGCGCGACGTTGAAGAGGGGTACGGGGACGTGTTACCACCTGATCTCCGTGTTCATCGCTCTCTGCAGGGCTGCCGGGATTAAAGCGCGGTATAAGACGTTTAGGATGAAATTGCCTGCAGAGTTCATGAACATTGAGATGAGTGAGGATGAAGCGATGATGGCGCCCATGTTCAACATGGGGACACCCGAGGGAGAAGGCGAGGCGTACATCGACGGCACGTGGGTCGTTGCACACGTAGCGATGAGGCCCGAGCTCTTTGCGGTTAACGGCGGCCTCCCCATAACGAAGTTAGGGGAAGACGCGATAGACATGACATTTGAACTAATTCCGGGAACGATAAAGCGCTTTGAGTCCCTCCCCTTACGGCTCGGGATCGCACTGAAAGCTGGCACGTGGTTAGCTCCCGCGTCGCTGGAGCGAACCAACATCAGCATCCAGAAGAGAGTTCAGCAGGGGAGGCTGATAATCGAGGAGGCAGGTGGGATTGAGGCATACGATCAGAAGGCGCGGAGAATAAGGGAGCTCTACTCTCTGGAAGAACTTCTCAGTGTAGCAAAGTTGAAGCGCGATGAAGCAATAGTCTTCGAGAAGGATTAACGTCCACGTGCATTAAAGGGCAGGACCAACGAGGCAAGAAGTCGCAGGTGCCCGTTCTATTTAAGTTCTTTTGATAAGGTTTGTCGTTGAACTGAATACGAAACGTAGCATTAAGCAACCGCTAGTCTGTACATCGTGCAAGAGTACACTATAACGGCATAGCAGTGTCTAGGCTGGCCGGTCGCGGCGTAGCCCGTTCCGAGATGCTTCCTACCGTGAATCCTTCATCAGTTTTATTTCTGAAGGCATTTATGATGGTGACGTACTGGATAGCCTTCTGCTTACCGAGTTTACACTAATGGGACGGTACACCGCTCAGGATCACTGCAAAAGGGGAGCGGGGGCAATGTGTCGCCCAATATGAGTTCATGAATCTCATCAAGCCCTATGTAATGCAGTCCCAGATAAGCAACACTGACGCCCGTATCGACATTTGAAAGTGCAATTGCCGTAGGATTATTCCACCGAAATGCTACGCAAATGTACATCCAAGTCAGCGATCATGGCGTACAGAGGTCTATAATGAGGTCAAGCTCTAGACAGGAGCGACACCTGCATCTTCATCGAAGCGAAAACTATTAGTCTCCTTTCCTAGACAGTTCATATGAAACTTTACTAGCATGAAGCGACAAAAACTCAGTTAACATAGCAAAGCACTGTAACTTTATACACAAATATATAAATCGATAATGATAAACGCAAATCATTTATTAGTAAACAACGATATACAGCGCATGGATTTAAACATTCACAAAATTTACAAACATCTAAATAATAAATATAGCAAATTGTTAACAATAACGTAAATTACAGGTGTTTACATGGCCATAGTGCAAGATGTTACATCACCATTAACACAGCTAAATAAATTGCTCGCCCCGTATATCCCACCACGGGAGGCGTGGAATCTTGCAGATGAGGTTATTTATCAACCACGCGAGCTGTACCGTGTGCCCCTGGACGAAGCGCGAGGCATGCAGCTCAAGGCGATCAAGTATACGTTCACGCACCACTACAACCACAACAACTTCTACCGCAAGTACTGCGAGACGAGAAACGTCCGCCCCGACGACATCAGGACCGTCGACGACCTCGACACAATCCCCCTCATCCCCGACACCACCTTTAAAGAGTACCCGTCGGGGAAGGAGTTTGCGCACTGGCTCGCAACTATTTTTACCGGCACACTGCCCAAAATCATCATAAAAGGTTCTAATCCGACGTATGACGACGTGATCAACGCCTTCAATGCGGCGGGCTTGGTCATTACGTACAGTAGCGGCACGAGCGGGCGACATACGTTCATCCCGAGGGATATGAAAACGTTTGTGGCAGGTCAGTATGCGGGCGTGATGTCAAGAGTCGGCATGCTCCCTCAGCAAATACCTGACCACGTCTACTTGTTGTTCCCAAACCCAAAGAAGACAAACCTGTTTATTGGCAAGGTGAGCATGCTTGCCGATAGCGTTCTCAAGGATGTGCAGTATGCTGTGGACTATGAGATCTCCACCGAGTCGCTCCGCAGGGCGATGATCGAAAATCAGGAGACGAAAGGACAAGCGACGTCGTACGTCCAAATCGAGGCGCTGCACGAGATGGTTGACCAGATCACAATGTGGCTCGAGCGCTATGAAAAAACAGAGGACACGGTCGCACTGACCGGGCCACCCTTCTTGCTCCACTATCTCATGAGTAAGTTACAGAAGGATGGAAAGCGCTTTGACTTTGGCGAGAGAGGGGCGGTTGGAACCGGCGGCGGCTGGAAAATCAATGAAGATCAACGCATCCCGCACGCCGACTTCAGAAAGCTGGTGCACGATGTGCTGGGCATCCCTGAAACGCGCTGCTTAGATGTGTACGCCATGGTTGAAGGCAATGGATTTATGATGCAGTGCCCTGAAGGCCACTACCTCCATGCTCCCTATACGTATTACAAGCCCCTCGTCCTTGACGATGACCTGACGCCAATAGGGTACGGCGAGTGGGGGCGCTTCGCCTTCCTCGACGCCAGCGCCCAGAGCTATCCCGGTTTCATCATATCGGGTGACCGAGTCCGGCTGCTCGAACACTGCCCCGTCTGCGATCGGCCCGGCCCCGTGCTCGAACCAGAGATTGAGCGCGCACGTGGCGAGGAGGTGCGCGGCTGTGCCGAGGAGTTACGAAGAGTTCTCGCTGAGGATCTTGCAAGATGATGTAAACGATGCAACGTGGTGACACAAATGACACAAGTTAGCGAAATAACAGAGCAGGAGTATACCTCGCAGGAGCTGCCAAAGCAGTCGAGGTTAACGGAAGCGGCATCGCTTGCCAAGATGATGCTCAAGAACCCTGCTTCCTTCAGGAAGCTGAGGGTGATGGGCCCCGATGAAGAGCGGTATGTTCGCCCGCCGAGGGAGTACCAGATCCCCCCGTTTCACGAGGACATGCGGTACAGCACCTCAAACGAGAAGTACCTCAGGCCCACGCGGTGGTGCAACCCCCTCGAGCCCGAGGTTGTCGCGATGGCGAACGAACTAGGTGCCTTTGAACTGTCCGACTACGAGTTTGCTGAGGCGGCGTACTGGTTTGTCAAAACCAAAATGGGAGTCGAGATGCGCCCCCTCGACAGTGTGAGCGCGACCTTGAAGAGAGGCACGGGTACGTGTTACCACTTAATCTCCGTGTTCATCGCTCTCTGCAGAGCTGCCGGGATAAAGGCCCGGTATAAGACGTTTATGATGAAGTTGCCCGATGAGATCATGAGCCGTGACACGACTGAGGAACTAGCGATGACGAGGGAAGTGTTCAACAGGGGGACACCCGAGGGAGAAGGCGAGGCGTACATCGACGGCGAATGGGTAGTTGCACACGTAGCGATGAGGCCCGAGCTCTTGGCGGTTTATGGTCTCCCGATAACGAAGCTAGGGGAGGACTCGATAGGCTTGACGTTTAAACTAATTCCGGGAACGATAAAGCGCTTTGAGTCTCTCTCCTTGAGGCTCGGGATCGCACTGAAAGCTGGCATGTGGTTAGCTCCCGCGGTGATGGAGCGGGCTACCCTTACCGCTCGAGTGAGATTACCGCGGGGGAGGCAGGTCATCGAGGAGGCCGGTGGTATTGAGGCGTACGATCAGAAGGTACGGGAGAAGTTGAAGCTCTCTTCACCAGTAATAGAAGTCGAGCACGAGGAGGCACTCGTCTTTGAGGAGGATTAATATTCATCTGCGGCTCACCTGAGCGAGAGGGTTGGTACACTGTCGTAAGAAGTCGCAGGTGCCTGTTCTATTTAAGTCATATTGATAAGGTTTGTCGCTGTACTGAATACGTAATATAGCATTAAGACGACCGCTAATCAGTACTTCGCGGCACGAATACGCTATAACGGCACAGCAGTTTCTAGGCTGGCCGGACGGGTGTATCGACGTTCCGAGATGCTTCCTGCCGTGAATCTTTCGTCAGTTTTAATTAGTAGAAGAGGGAAAAAACTCAGTTTACGTAGCAAGACAACTGCAACTTTGTATACAAGTATTAAACGTTAATGATAACGCAAATCGTTAATTAGTAAACTGCGATATACGGCGCATGGATTTAAACATTCACAAAATTTACAAACATCTACACTAAATAATGAATAAAACAAATTATTAGCAATAACATAAATTACAGGTGCATAAATTACAGGTGTTTATACGGCCTTAGTGCAAGATATTACATTATACGTAACGCAGCTGAATGAATTGCTCGCCATGTACCTCCCGCCACGGGACACGTGGAATCCTGCAGAAGAGGTTATTTACCAGCCGCGTGAGCTGTACCGGGTACCATCGGAAGCAGCACGCGACATGTAGCTGAAGGTGATCAAATATGGGTGAAAGAGTAGAAAATGTCTCTTCAGATGTTTTTTTGGCTGAAATAGACAAGTATCGCGTTACAGTTGATAACGCTATTTTGTCGGAGTTGCATCAGCGCAAGGACTCCCCATTTTTCGCCCCTCTTTCGAACGCACTAAAGGGGGGAAAGCGCCTGAGGCCGAATTTTGCTCCTTCTCGCATTTGAAAGCGTAGATGGAGGAGGACTGGGAAAAGATCCGCTTCCAGCCGCGGTTGCAGTGGAGCTCATACACTCAGGGTCTCTCATAGAAGACGACATTATCGACAGAGATTTGGTGAGGAGGGAAACTGGGACGTTCCATTCCGTATATGGTCCTGAGATATCTCTGTTGAGCACGTTTGAGATGCTCTCGATGATTCTTGATATAACGGCGCGGTACTTAAATCCTCGAATTACGCGAGCGCTCGCGCGGGTGATATCCAGAATGAGTAATGGAGAATTTGAGGAACTTAAGATTTATAAAAGGGGACAGCCGGTAAGTACCGATGAGTACATCAACATAATATCAAAGAAAACTGCATCTCTTTTCCAAGCGTCGGCAACAATCGGGACTATAATCGCTGGAGCTCATGAAGATGAAATCAACGCGTTGTCGGACTATGGCCGACTATTGGGTATAGCATATCAAATTCAGGATGATCTCATGGATCAGGGAGAGGACAAGACGATTAATGTCCTGAGTCTTTTAGATACGCGTTTAGAAAAAGAAAAATATCTTCAAGAGCTATCCACATCATACCTCCTCGAGGCAAGACGAAGGCTCCAAGAATTGAAAACAAGTGAATCTAAGAGCAATCTCATCGCGCTGGCCGATTTAGTCGGAATGCGCGCAATTAACAGAAAGAGGGGGTTATTTGAACGCTGATGTCCTTATTTGATCCAGACAAAGACTGTTACAAGTAACCAATAAATGAGAATGCTCGTTCCTCTGAAATCTTAAACCGGGCTTCCAGCTTTTCGCGAGACCTATTGTCCCTTTTTAGCGGGAGTGAGAATCCACGCCATAAGCACGGCCAGTGCCACCACGAAGAGCCACGATAGCTGTGCATACAAGTAGATCGCGACGCCGAAGAGAAACATGACGATGACCGATCGACGTAGAGTGCCATCTCGGTAGTGGGGCGGGGCCGGACAAAGAGTGCGGGAATTGTTGGGTCAAGCCCTTCGTGCGTGATTGCGTTCGCCGTCGCAACAGCTGCCACAAAAATGACTATAAACGACGGGAGCGGAGTCAAGACGGTCTCGGGGGAGATAGCGCTCCATATTGTCACAGGAACTAATGCCGCGGGCAAAATTACTGTAAGATACCCGATGTTGTCGCGCGTATAACGTGAGTACGCGTAGTTCAACACCAGCACTAATAATCCCAGTGCCAAGAAAAGCCAGTTAAAGACCACTATTGCTATCACAATCCATATTCCAGACAAAATCGCAGCATAGATGACAGCCTCAGATTTCGAGATCAGCCCAGTCGCTAACGGCTTCAATGGTCACTTCGTTTTGTCCCTCTCTGTATCGATGATGTCGTTTGTCATATTTGTGGCTCCACCAGCGAGAAACACGACGACAAGCAAGGGTAGAAGCCGAAGGTCATCAAATCTCGCACCCGCTAGCGCCGCTATACCTAGCGCAACTGGTAGATACGTGATGCCAATTATCATCTCCAGCAGCGCTATGATCCCGATAATTTTATTTCGCAATGAGCGCTCAGTAGGCGCGGTTCTTAAAATTAACACGTCAGCTGCCGACACTTGAGCATTTGCCACACGTTTTCCTCCCCGTATTAAGCGATAGTTGCTTAAGCTGTTACTTGTAAATCTTTTTAGGTAATAAAGTAACGCTCGTGTATCCTTAAGTAGACATAGAGCGCATCACCAATCGCCTGAAGAAGATCCACCAGTAAAGCTCTTGAGGCGATGGCAGTGCGCGAAGATCGACCCATCTTTAATGCCCAACACAATTTAGCTTCTCACGCGCCTCTTCTGGCCAATTCTTGACAGCATCTCCACGAGATCGACGATCATCTGGTTTAATGTTTTTTTGTCGACGCACTCCTTTTTCAAATCTGCAAATAAAATTGTGATAAGTCAAATGCAAGCTATTCGTAATCCCCATTTTTTCTCTCCTTCGCGGCTGTTTTTTCTATTGTGATCCATAATGGACTACAAACGCCACGTCTCCACAACATTACTTGCTTTCTTTAACAAAATTTGAGAATACCAATTTAATTATAACAACTGCGTATCCCTCCTTTGCATGCAGACGCTATCACGCCACTTCGTTTAAGTAAGGTGTTATGAGAAGGTTCTCAGTGCTGACTCAATCCGCACACGTTACGTTACAGTTTTGTCATACACACCGTTCGCAGTGGGTTGACGTTCGGCGGGTGCAGCTCTCGTTGAGGCATGGGGATGCAGACACGATGGCGCAGTTCTAGGATGTGGAGTTAAAAAACGTATATATTGGCAGCGTGTTTTGATGTATGTGCTTAAAAGGACTCATCTTAACAATATTCTACATTCTAGAGGATGAGCGGGAGAAGATTGAATGACTCAGACCGAAAGTCTATTAAAACGCTCTCATCTGAACGTTGTGCGGAGGCTCTGGAACCTTGAGAGGCTCTTCCTCCGAATTCCCTACGCGAATATCTCGTTGTGTGCACGAATTATAGGGGACCTCTCTGAAAATGAGCTGAGGAAAGCGCTTGAAAAGATTCGGACCATACACCCCCTTGTAGGAGCAAAGGTAGTCTTTGACGGCGAGAGAAATGCTTGGTTCTCGACAAACGACGTCCCGGGGCCTATGCTGCGTATCGTACCAAGGCAGTCGGATTCTCAGTGGTTGGATGAGATCGCACGTGAGCAGTCCATCCCGTTTGACTCGTCGACTGGACCTTTGATCCGTTTCGTGCTTGTCTATTCGCCGCAGGTGTCTGATTGTATCGTCTTTGCCCAGCACGCGATCTGTGACGGTACAGCGCTTGCCATTTTAATGCGCGACATCCTCATGCACGTTGCGTCTCCACGTCTGGAAGCGAAGACGCTATTCCCCCCTCTTCTTGCCGATTATATATCAAAAGCACCCGGTAATGTCGCTATAAAATTCATAGAAAGGTTGTTTATCAATCGATATAATAGACAGTGGAGCAAAAAGCGCTGGTTTTTCGACCAGGAAGACTTCCTTAATATCCATGCAGCGTTCTGGCAGAAACATACCTATAAGATCGTGTTGCTCACACTGGAAAAAGACGAAACAGAGCGTCTTACTGCAAATTGCCGGGAACATGGAATAACAGTCGGCTCAGCGATGACCACCGCGTTCATTGCGGCATATCATGACGTCTGTGGTAAATTCAAAGGAAGGCGAAAGAACGTTCACTTACCATATGACCTCAGGAAGCGCCTGGATAAGCCCGTTGGCGACGTATTTTGCATCTTTGCTGGAGCCTTTGAGATCAGGTTCGCTTACACCCCTCAAAAGTCCTTCTGGCAGAACGCTCAAACGCTCCACCTGAAAGCGCGGAAAAAGCTAGACGCAAGAGACATATACGGGCCTGCGCAGGAAATAGAGCGGTTCGACCCAACGCTTATGGATGTGCTCCTGAGCTTCGCCTTACACGCGAAAGAAGTGCCTGACGGGTTCAGCCGTTACAGTACACTGTCTGCATTTGTTCGGGATAAAAGCAACATCGCCTTTAAATTCTCTAAACGGTTTATGTCTGCCTATCCTGGAACGGCCAACACGAACCTTGGAAGATTGAATTTTCCTGAAACATATGGTAACCTTAGGCTCGAACGCATGTTCTTCGCGCCATCAACAGGGCCGAACCCTTTGATGTTGGGCGGCGTCGGCGTTAGTGGCACGACGACATTCACGTTAAATTATTTTGAAGATATGCCAGAGAACGAGGCATTACACACAGCGACACTAATAAAAGTACGTAACCGAGCACTCGAGTACCTAGGATTCCCGGAAAAAATCAGTAATAGAGCGTTTTTATGAGTGCCTCTATATAGCGTGGCGTACTTGCAGTTCACGGATAATAATCCCTCGCTGTAATGGAATCGATTCTCATAACAGAGCAGTGTTAATCGTTAATGCGATGCTTGTTTCAAGGTAATGGATCTCCTCTCTCTCACAACAGAGTCAAAAGCGAGAAATCTACATGTCACTCCGATGGGGTGGACTCTCTTCGCAATTCTGATGTAATCTTGATAGGAGAAAGCTACGTGAAGGACGTTCGCTAATATGTAGGAGAACCCGAAAGAAGTCCTATCGGTACGCAGTCAAGGAGCAACGAGGTTTTCGAAATAACCGCTTGTGCCACGGTATAGCCGTCAGGAGACCGTTGTGAAAAGGTGAGAGTAATGGTCCAAGAAAAAGCCAGTTCTCCACTGCAAATCCTGCTATTTTCAATTGACCGAGGCCTATCGGGGCATTTCTGGACCTGATACCGCAAACGGATTTTAAGTGTGGAATCAGAGACGAGAAATGAACCAAGAACTAACAGAATGCATAGACGATTTACTACAGAAAATTCCTCTCACGGTAGAAATATTATTTAGCGGCTTTTTAGAAGAAGATCAGCCTACATTGTTGATTCTTTGAATGTCAGAAATTCCACCGCACGTCCCACCTTTCGTTATTTATCTCACTTTTGAAAGAACGGAAATGGGCAATGAAAGGGCCAGTGTTAAGTAAACTATGATATTAGAGGAATGGCAACCATAATTTACCGGATAGGGAACAGGTGAAAAATGTTGTTGAAGCTGACCCCTCTGTACCATCAGGTCGCTTGACATACGAAGTCTCTAAGTGGTTTGGGTTACTTGGGGACCTGTTACCTTGTAAAAGGCACATTTTTTTTAAGTGTTAACATATTACAGGCCGCATCGAAAAAGAGGATAATGTTCTTATATGACAGTGGCCAGCGTATCCAATTTTTGCGATTATCTCACCGTCCAACGTTATGGAGAACAGGACTCTGAGTGTCTGACCTAATCAATATCAAACCCACTGATACTAATCGTAGAAACAGTCGTGAACATAGCAAAGCAAAGAGAGGCACGCAGTGGCAGGTGAGAGGCGGCTTAAAACATTGAGGTTGCGCTCTAAGTTCATTTTAGCACCAGGGACTCACATCATAGCGATAATCATCATTCTCCGTTACTGGAGGCAAAGAGGCACGTAAAAAAAACATCTTGAGATGATGGAATGGACACTTACGGCAATGCGTCTCTCGGCCTAATTTAAGACCATTCTACTGCGGCTTTATAGATCAAGTGTCCTCTGTGGGAAAAAGTGGCGAGTTTGCAGAAAAGTCTGAAGTCTATAGGGAAAACGTCGGATGGTTTTGGGACGTAATCCACAGAGCCCAGTTATGTATAGCTTTTTTATATAATGACTCATAACAGTGCCAGTAGTGATTGTTTATACGAGGGAAAAATATATGACTCTTAGGAGGATTTCGGAGTGTCAGTAGCCGATGTATTATTTGGTCAAGCCACCCCCACGGAACCCTCACTCCGAAATAAGATTATCGCGTTCATAACCCTCCAGCGCGTAGCGGTGAACATAACATTCTTACCAGTTATACTTGGTGCATTCGCTTTGGCGGGTGGACGATTTGACGACCCTCGACTTCCCTTCGCGCTTATAGCGGCGTGGCTCATCACATCAACTGGGAGTATAATAAACGACGTTACAGATGTAGAAAGGGACAAGAGGAAGTGGCCGTTACGACCGTTACCGAATAGGTTAATCCCGATATCCGCGGCAGCGCTTTATGCTAGTGTATTAGCAGGCATAGCGGTCGTGATGGTAGGTCTAATCTTCAACTGGCTCAGCGCATCGATGGCACTTATAGTGGTAGCATTATCATACATCTACTCACGCTATACTCGAGATGAAGTTGGCCATCTTACAATAATGTTGCCCGCGGTGTTTGTCCCTGTGGCCGTATGGACTGCCATCTCTCCTGGAACTATCTTCACCCCATTATTCTGGCTCACAATCACTCTGGGCGCCATTGGATCGGCGGTGATCAATATCGTTAATGAAACGTTCGACCCGGAAGTCAAAACCTTTTTCATCCGACCCAAACCCTTCACTGAGATGATGCTCTACAGCATCTTCATTATTGCCATGTTCTTCTTAGGTGCTGCGATTTTCTTTTACGAAAAGTTGCCTTGGTCATATTTGCTGGCACTGACAGTAATCACTGGATGGGGGCTAACTGCAGCTAAATACTTAGGGGAACAACGGTCTTTAGAGAATCTAAAAAAAGCATTTCTGATCATGGTAACTTATATCGCCACTTATTTTCTAAGCATTGTACTCTTTCTCTGGATTGCACAAGCGCGATAAGAATGGCCATACGAAAGTCTTCAGCTTTTTAATCCTTGCTGTGTCTTAGAGAGGTGTGGCGCGACCATTTCTTGAAAATACTTCTCTTTTTCCAGCATTTGTACGCTCTTTAACCTGTATATACTTATACCCAATTTAACACTATTAAGAGCGCGTTTATTCAGGTTGCCACTCCTTGATAAATTGAGAATATTATAAGGGGGACGGTAAGTCCATCATAACTTCTCCGTTACAAATGACTGATCGCGCATATATTCTCACTTACGGAGTGTCAGGGATTGAGTGGGTGCATTATCGGCATCCGTTGCCTGAATATGTGTATGATGTGCATATGAGGTATTGGTAGGACATAAAATTCACCCACTTACGACAGCACTAAAAGGAGAACGAGGTGACATTCACGATCTGGGGTTGCATAATCTTTCACTGGCATTGTTCGTATTAACAGAATCCAGGTGCTCAAAAAACGAAAAAGCAGGATCTGTCTTATTGGATCTGCAATTTGGTTCTTATTGCAGCAGGTGCTTTCTTTCCATGTTAAGCGTGAATTTACGACTAGAAGATATCCAGATAAAAAAGCACTCTAAAAGGCAGTTCGATCGTGCAAATTCTGGCAAAGTTTATAAGAAACTAAAGTGTAAACATTGTCTAATGGCATCGAGCCACCAAACTAACATAGTAATTGAACAGCGTGCAGAATATAATGATAATCTTGAACTATACTTGAATCAGATTGGCAAGATATTTGATATACCACGCATAATTAATGAGCCACAGAGGGAGTCGCAAATCATTAACTACTACCTGAGGAGCAAACGTACTTACCAGCTTCTTCATAGCTGGGAAGGATTTATGCACTGCGGGATTAGTTACGATGGAAAAGACAAAAAAGAAGATCTGAAAGAGCATGCAAGAATAGTTGAGAGATATATCCACGATATTGACGCCGAAAACGTGCTGGAACTTGCATATGGGCTGGGTGCTAATATGGGATTTCTTGCGCGCAGGAATCCCCACGTTATGTTTGACGGAATTGATCTATCGCTCAAGCCTTTAAAACGCTATACAAAGATGCCGAATGTACACTTTCAACTCGGCGACTACCACGATTTAAGCGCTCTTGAAGATAATGCATATGACATCGTCTTTGTTATAGAGGCGCTGTGTTACTCAACTCATAAACTACAAGTCCTTCGCGAAGTAAAGAAGAAATTAAAGAGAGAGGGAATCTTTATCATCATAGATGGGTATCAACGAGATCGCGCTGCCCAGCTGAGTCCGTCTGAAAAGGTTATGAAGAAGCTTGTAGAAAAAGGTTTTTCGGTTGATAGATTCGAGTGCATCAAAGACGTCGAGGGCTACATGAGAGAGGAATATTCAATTGTTGAAGTAAATGATTTCACGCAGCATATCCTTCCAACTGCGATCAGCCACGAACGTAAGGGCAGTTATTATTTCGCTCATCCGATGTTTGCAAGAGCTGTCAATAAATTTTTACCATTTGATGCTGTAAAAACTCTTATAGAATTACACCTTGCGCCAATAAGCATAAGAAGACAAATCGCGTGTTATTATGTTCACGTCTTGAAAAACGATAAATAATCTCATCTTCACGCTTTTTTGTAACTAGAGAACAGTTTGAGTTCTTTTTCCTTTAGAGCAGCGCCACCTCTATTCCGAAGTTCAACTTCTCAAGATCGATGCCGATGGAAACGAGCAATGGCACGACTATGTGGGCACCGATTTATGGATAGGGCTGGGGTTTGGAATTGCATGTATGGGTCTCCACGCTCGCTAGAGGGCGTCCAGACCAGTGATGGCGGCTATATATGTGTATGTACTGTAATTAATAAGGATGTCATCCGGCTCATCAAAGTAGGGCCAGAACAATAGAACCATAACCTGCTGCTCTAGCCATGCTCTAGGGTTGTTGGGGGCAAGACTGATACTAGCGCCCGCCCTAACGATAGCTCACAGTAACGAGGAGCGCATAATGAACAGAAACTTTGGATTCGCTGTAAGTATTCGCTTTGCGACGTCCACAAAGCTCTTCCGCAGTTTTGAGATAAGAATTTAAAGGACGTTTATAGGCACGGGGCTTGCAGCCTTCCACAATGTTATACTGGCTCTCCTCTTTCGCACGATCGATTAACCCGTACTTTCTCATTCATGGCAAGATCTAGTAGGTATTTACGGCCGTCACAACGAATCACAAGAAAGTATAAAGTTAAATACTGGGTTTTTTTAAAGTTGTGAAATACCACGAAATAGCGCTACTTCACGCATAAAGGTATATTAATAACAGGACAGGAAAAGAAGGTGTATGACATGTCGAGAGCGGGATTTGTAATTAGGGCCATCGAATCGGTTTTGAACCCCCAACAATCAGGTGAGCAGACAGAAAAACATAAGCAGCAGATAGCACAACTGAAAAAAGAACACGAAACTCGGGTAGCACAAATCAAACGCGATCACACAAATGAAATTGAGCGGTTAAAACGAGATCATGAGTCCCAAATGGGGAGCCTCACACAACACTGTGAGCAGGAAATTGCACTGGTCAAGAGGGAGACAGAGCTCAAAGAGCAAAGCATCTCAGAATTATAAAGTGATACCAATATGGAACTTGCGCTCCTACGAGCAAACTTAGAGGATCTGCGCAATCAACTTGGATTTATGCAGCACGAGTACTCGCAACTTCGCTTGCTGCTTCCCGCACCCAAGCAGTCATTTTGGGCCCGCGCCGGAAGAAAAAAGGGGTAGTTGAACGGTATCTTTTCCGCACGAGACGCTGCCCAAGAAAAAGGACATTGGAGCCCTCGCGCGACCGAGATTCAACGCATAAGAATATATATACACCTTTTAAGTTCTTGTTCTTAGAGCACTGCTCAAGTCCTTCACTAAAAGGTCATTTAACGGAAGAACTGCATGGACGCAAAACAACGCGACGCACTTATTGCGCTTACCATCGTATTCATCACCGCATCCCTTATAATTTTCTTGACGTGGCCGTTCAAGGAAGTCATTGTTATAAGTTTCTTTTTGGCGTACCTCTTGCACTATCCCCAGATGTGGCTCGCACGTCGGACGGGTAAGCCGAAGTTATCAGCACTCGCCGTTCTGCTGGCGATGTGGGGAAGCCTTATGGCGGTCCTCCTCTCTGTGGTTTTCATTGTCTATAACGAGTTCACTAAGCTCTCGGCGTCACAAAATATCGATATGTTGTTGAGTGGTGGCCTTAACAGCGTCGTCAACCGTATCAGCCACAGAATCAGTCAGTCAGTCCCTCTCGCTAGCCTACAGGATCGGCTGACGGACATCATCTCCTCTTTATTGCAGGGGAGTGTGCGTATTGCGATCGATGCCCTCAGCAGGATCATCCCCAGTATTCCAACTTATGTCGTGGAACTGATCATCACCACGCTCATTGCATACTTTTTGTTGCTCACGGGGGAAAGAGCCTTCACCGACTTCACGACGCTTGTTCCTGCAGGGTACGAGAAGCTTATGCACGTATTCTTGGATCACATAAAGGGCATCTACTACACGGTCTACATTATTCAAATATCAGTGAGCCTCTTTAGTGGCTTGCTGGCCATCATTGGATACGGGCTGCTTGGGGTTCCCTACTTTGTAACGTTTGGAATCCTTATTGGCATTTTTGGGCTCATTCCGGTGATTGGGAGGGCAATCATCTATGTTCCACTCACCGCGTATTTCTTCCTCGTCGGGGAGCCCCTACGCGCGATACTTCTTTTAGTGTTCAGCTGGGCTGTTCTTGATCAGCTCACCGGGCTGTACATTATTCCGCAATTATCATACATCAGAGCCAAGGTCCCGCAGATCATAACACTTCTTGCATTTACCGCTCCCGTCCTTGCAATTGGACCTCTTGGCATCATCATTGGACCTGCCGTCTATGGTTTTGCGCTTGCCCTCTACAGAACATACCGGGATATAAAAACAAGCGGACCAAAAAACGTCAGCGCTTGAATCTTCGTCACCAGTTATGCCAGCCACCAAGTAAGCCGAAAACTATAGAGATTGCTAAAAAATATCGATTGTAGGACGGTATTACGTTGACTTGATCAAATAACCGCTACGATAAAGGGCGCAACTCCGAAAAATAACAACCAACGGACGGGAATGCGAGCGGTACATTCTTCAGGTGTTGTTTATCCTGCTGCAACGCGGTCGAACCTGGGTCAGTCCTCCGGCTTTGAACGTTATAGCAGCGTTGCGTCCACAAAAAACTATTAATAGAAAAATCTATGTAATAATAGCTCTTCGTGATAAGAGCTCACCGGAAATAAGAAGTACGATTTATGTGGAAATTGATAAGGAGGTCATTGAATTGCTGTTAGCCCCAATTAAATTACTATTTGCTCCGATTGTGTTAACCATAGCGATGTTTAACGTCATGGTGAAGATCGTCAGATTGCTATTTACCCCGATATTCTTACTGGTAGGTTTGAAGTTGAAACTCGTAACGGGAATTATGCGATTGATAGTAATCCCGATTGCCATAGTATTAATAGTCTCATTTGTGGTATCAGCGGTGCGAATGCTCATGAAACTTTACAAGCACAATAAACACCACATGAAAGGAATGGGGTGTATGTGGCAGGACTTCTCACGGAAGATGCATAAGCCTAAAAAGGAGGCAGTCAAAGTAGAGATCACGGACGTTGAGGAGACTAAAGAAGAGGAGACCAAAGCAGAGGAGACCAAAGCAGAGGAAACTAAGGAGCAGTCCACTCCCATGAAAGCATCCGAAACGACGAAAGAACGCGGTTCTATAAAAGGGGGACCAACAGGAGTTGGCACGTAGAGGCCTATTTGGGTTCTCGTAAGCAGCTAGCTCGGTATGAGCAGTTTACCTATGACGTAACAGGCTGCACAAAGCGTGCACTATCGAGCTAGAGAAAAAGATGATAGCGGCATCAACTTACGTATCGCCGTAGTGGTTTTTTAACAAAGGGGTACGCGAACACGGCTTCTGCAGCAGACAGCTCGAAACCTTTCAGTTTCAATCCTTTGTTCTCTATTTTTATGACATTGTTGCCCTTTTGTGGAATCTATCCTGAACGACACTCTGTCATCTATGCCGCCTATTTTTTAATTCATGCAATGTGCAGTAAGACCATTTACTACACGTGGTTTTTTTTCCGTGTAATCAAAAATTCAAAAATGAGAAAAACAGTGAAAATGTCATAGCGTGCATACTCCGCTAACTTATTGTGCACCGTAGCAAGAAAATTTAAAAAATTTAATATAGAAGCGTTGTTATTTAATTAATTACTTTTACGCTAGCGTTTGACGACATATTGTCAACGAATGATAGCACTAAAAAGGAGGTGAATATTAATGGATCTTATCGGATCGATGCTTGCAATGATATTGTTGGTACCATCGATGATGTTGGATGCAGTGCTTTTCATACCAATGCAGATAATGAATATAGGGCTTAGCATCTTTGGACTATTGTAGCTCGCGCCGATACCGCTATGGATGTTCGCGGCAGTGTGATACGTGCTGTCGCGCTACCCTTTTTTTACATGTATAAGAGGAGTTCTCTAAGAGGAGTTCTCTAAATTTATTTTATTTTCACTACTTTAAGCTTCAACGTTTTAACTGCGAGTGACTTGGTAGCTATTTTTGCACGCCTAAAATGCCCTGTGTCATTGAGATGAATATCTCACAGCACCTTTCAAAAGTCTCCTTGAAAGGGGGTTTATCACGTATTAACTTGGCACACATAATCGAAAAGAGGCTGCATCCACTAGTTAGTCAGCTTGGCATCCCAACGCACGATTTTTTAGTCTATAACTCTACACCGTGCTTTCCTACGACTCCTGCTCGCGATGTTTCAGTTTTGCGGCCGTCTCCTCTCTTCGTCGCCACGCGACAACAAGGCTTGGGTTAAGTGTTAGTGCTTTATCATAGCACGTAAGAGCCTCTTTATGCATGCTGAGCCCTTCTAACGCGACTCCTTTCCCATACCACGCCTCAGGAAACGCAGGATCGAGCGCGAGCGCTCTGTCATAGCACCTGATAGCCTCCTCAAACTCTCCTAACGCGGCACACGCTACGCCTTTGTTGTTCCACGCATTGCCTAATGTAGGATCTATGTCGAGGGCCGTACTGTAACACGGTAACGCCTCGTCGTACCGCTCAAGAGCCGCGAGAGCAACTCCTTTGTTGTTCCACGCGTGTGCATGCTGAGGGTTGAGTTCGAGTACCCGGTCGTAACAGCCTATAGCTTCCTGATGTTTGCCGAGCCGATCGAAATGTACCCCTTTGTTGTACCACGCATTTGCGTGCTGTGGATCGAGTTGCAGCGCTTTGTCAATCACAGCAAAGGCCTCTTGATACCTCCCGATTGCCTCCAGTGCCGCACCCTTGCTGTTCCACGCTTTTACAAACTCGGGGTTAAGCTCTAGTGCTCTATCATAATATGGAAGCGCCTCTTCGTACCTCCCCTGCACCGCTAGTGCAACGCCTTTGCCATTCCACGCCTCAACAAGTGTTGGATCTATCTCTAATGCTTTTTCGTAGCATGCAACAGCTTCTTCAAACCTGCCGAGTCGTCGTAATGCGACCCCCTTGTTGTTCCACACGCTCGCATTTCGCGGATCCATGTCGAGCGCTGTGTCATAACAGCCTATGGCTTCTTGGTGTTCGCCAAGCCCAGCTAAGGCCATCCCTTTGCGGAACCATCCCTCTCCATAGAGCGGATCGATTTCTAAAGCAACGTCGAAAAACACGGTGGCGTAGTGATATCTCCCGTGATCCACTAATGCAGCACCCTGACGACACCACTTGACTGCTGCCATAGGTGGTTGGGTCGCACCATCATTACGTGACAGTGGCATATGCAACCACTCCCTCCACGTGTCATACGGAATCATGGAAAATGTCGATGTACTATGCTGTGCATTAGGAGACGCGGCGTAGGAGAGAGCAACGTCTTTGGAAATAAGGCCGTAAGCCCATACGTCGAGATCGCAGTCTGCCGGACACTGCGATTTGGCAGTGACCGACACGACCACGTCGTGAGCGATAGCATCTTGAACTGTAGCACAAACATCCCTATGAATGTCGGTGCTTGGCGTCGCAAAGCCTGCCGCTATGCTAATCAGTCGTGCTCCGCGATACACCGCGTACCTGATGGCGTGAGACAGCCGCTCAACAGCCTCGGCCACAGAAACGGGCTGGCGGCCCTTTACTTTGATGCTCAGGATCTGTGCGCCGCAATCATTCAAGGTGGCAAGCGCAGCCACAAACGTCCCGTGACCGTCGTGGTCGTCAGGTCCCTCACCCGTGAGGTCTTGCGCATCTGCTAGTCGCGACTGGAAAAGGGGATGATGCGTGAGAATACCTGTATCTATGATGGCGTAGAGGCGCGTGCGGTCTGATGGATTCGTTCTTTTACGAGATCGCATCAATGTCCACGCTCGCTTCATTGATTCGGCGCCTTGGCTCGGGTATTTCTGTTCGGGCAACCATGGAACAAAGTACGTTCCCGACACGGGATCATAGAGCTTTTCGATGGTCCAAGAACCTAATCCTCCAAAAAGCTGTAAATGCTGGTTACCTTTGCCTGCGCGTTTCATCTCTCGTACTCACTGCCTTGCTCAGTGCTTGTAGCAAGTGATACTTCTCTTATTGCCGTACAATCAATTTCATGTATGGGGGGCATCAACTTAAGCCATCCGTACGTCTAATGAGCATTAACCCACCTCAAGGTGCCGTAATTAGTACCGCTCAATCAGCGCCCACTACTGATAGAACCTCCCGAGCTACATGACTGCTGAGGTAGTGAATGCCTTTGTTGACCGTTCTTTATCAGAAAGAGGTGGACAGAGATCTGTAATGCAACATTTTAAAAAACTAGATCGTTAGGGCATACCACAGAGGATCACTTTTTGCTTAATAAGAAAGTTCATAAGAGGCAGGTCCCAATCACCCATAAAAAAAAAAACGGATACGAGCACTGCTTGTGAGTCTGACTGAAGTCACTCTCTTTGAAAAACTCCGATTTTCGCGGCGCGTCGAAATCCTGTGCGTCTTGTCTTCTGCAAAAGTATGGTCTCTTCGGTCAGCGCGTCAATATACCCAAGTGTCACCGCACATTTATCGCAGATGGCAAATCCGTCTCTTGTTATATACTCTTCACACGCAATCATTGCTCCACAAGAGCTACAATTAGCCGCTCCCACTGTCATCAACACCTTGCTAGACATGTAGCCACTCACCTTTCAGGCTATTATCCTCATAGCATAGTATAAACACAGTTGCTTCCAGAGTATAAGCACAGTTACTTCTTGCAAACGTTCAGCCGCTGTTGCCTCACGAGCATTGTGTAACACTATACTTATCTCTGTCTATATCTCAACGAACATTTAATCATTTATAACAAAATTTTTGTTTGCACCGTGCGTCGTTGTATCGCTATCGCTTATAGCCACATAAGATATCACCCGTCTCGGGCAATGGTGGTTGTCAGTCACGCACAGGAGCTCGAATATGGTCACATACACCCGGAACACACGAAAGAGACGCTCTGTGAAATTACTTGGATCCCGAAATGGAAGTAACCACGACGTTTACCAAGTGATAGGCTTTGCTGTGAGGTGCTCTCTGCTGTAAAAGGAGGCTGACTTGGTGATTGTTGCCACAAAGCCCGAAATAAGGAAAAATAAATATATAATCAGGTTACCGTAACATGCGCGAAAGCGATAGCGCGGTTCAACGCGCGGAGCTCGCGGTGGAGGTGGAATGGCCCCAACCTTTTTTGAAAATCGTCGTTACGCCGCAGTTGTTATCTTGATAGTAGCAGTCGTGATCTTCTTGCTCCTTTTCATTGTATGGCCGTGGCGCAATGTCCTCGTGCTCACCTTGTGGGGAGCATTCATCTTATACTACCCGACGAGGTGGCTTCAAAAGCACGTCCGTCGACGGGGGCTTGCAGCGGCTTTGATCCTCATCGGAATTTTTGTTGTAGCCCTTATCGCTTTGCTGAATATCCTCTTCATAGTCTTTGCCCAAGTCTCCGAGATCTACGCATCGTCAGCGAACAGTAACAGTACAGTCACAAATGCGACGACTCAAACGTTTTCCGTGGTAGGACTGGCAAATTCACCGCTTATATCGGACTTCGCACGCAATTTGGGAACTGGAACAGGAATCATCGTGCAGAAGTTCGCCGGAATAGCGCTCCAAGTGGTTTCTGATATTATCCGTAGCTTGCCGACGTTGATTCTTTATATCATCATTTCAGTGATTCTTATTTTTGGATTGCTTGTGAAAGGTGACGAATGGGTAAGCGATTACAAAGCTGCCGTTCCACTAAAATACCAACCTATTGTCTATCGATTCTTAGACCACCTCGAGCCAATCTACTACACGTTCTTTGTGATCTACGTCATGCTGGCGGTCGTGAGCGGCATCATCGCCGCAGTTGCCTTCGTCATCATCGGGGTGCCCTTTGTCGTTACCTTTGCTATCCTCATGGTTATGATCGGTCTCATTCCAATAATTGGAAGGGCGCTTATATACGTGCCCATCTCTATTTGGTTTTTGGCCCAGGGAGATATCGTGCGAGGGCTGGCCGTTCTCATCTTCAGCATCATCGTGTTTCAAATCTTCATCAATTTTTTCGTTCAGCCGACGTGGGTGCAGCGGAAAGGGAAGATACCCAAACCACTTGGCCTCATTGCGTACGTCGTTCCTTTAGCAGCGCTCGGAATACCAGGCATTATTTTGGGTCCTGCAATAATTGGCTTTGCCCTTGCTTTGTGGAGAACGTACCGGGATGTGCAAAAAGAGACGATGCCTGTGGCGGCGGCATAGCATCCTTCACGTCATCGCGGCATTGAGGGCATCACGTTGCAGGCCTGTTATCCCTTTCGTAACATCCAACCACGTCCTTGTGGGCTGATGGTATCGGACTCGTCACTACTGAAGGCATTTTGAGTCGTGTGGCGCTCTGTATAACTGAAGAGGGCGTAGGATCGTCCGATCGACTGGTCCCGCCACGAGAATCGTACCGATCTGTGGCGTGTGTGTCCCAACTGCAACTCAACAAATTTGCGCTGGAGCAGTTACGGCGCTCTTGCATAAACCTAAAGGATATGATTGAACGATGTCTAAGCACTCGTAAAGCCGTTTACCGCTTATCTTCACCCATGTGCTCTTTTAGACGTTGTATCTCGGCTTTAAAGTCTTTTATGTCATCAATTCCGGATGTTAACTTGTCGATCTGCTCGGCTAGTTCGTCTAATTTTGTAAGAACGTCTCCGACTGTTTCTTTGCTTTTTGCCAAAGAATCCTCTCTCTCCTCTCTAAATTTTTCAAGAAGAGCCGATGTGACCGTAGCAGTCACCAAACTTGAGAAGAGGATAGCCGTAAGCATAGTCATAAGGCCGACTAACCTGCCAATTCCCGTGATAGGAACGACCTCCCCATACCCAAATCCGGTGATTGTCGCTATTTCATACCACAAGGCATCGTCGGTACTCTTGAGACCCGGGTTTACGCCGTGTTCGACGTGGAAGAGAAGGAACGCACCAGTGGCGAGAACAATGAGGAAAATTGCGAGACCATAAATCAATCTCGTTTTTTCAAAAAATGCTAAGACTTCTTTTTGGATTTTTCCGAAATATCGAACAAGCGACAAAATTTTTACAAACGTGAAGACCCTGATCACGAGTTCAAGCGTGCCGGTTACACCGAATAAATTGAACGCAATAAAGTACAGGGGGATTATGGCAATAATATCGGTCCAATACCTCTCTATATACTGCCGTTTATTTTCTTGACCCTTCAATCTGAATACAAACTCTACAAAGAGGAACAACACCACAAACAAGTCAAATAGACCAGCATTTTGCATTTGTGATGAGGACGGTTTATACACAAAAATAAGCGATAAAGAGAGGAAAACAAGGTCAAAAAGTATTAATGTGTAGCAAAAAATTTCGTAACCGTTTTTGATTCTGCGTGTAAGATGTAATGTGTTATGTAATGTGTGGAAAAATTCGTGCGCTTCTTTCACCATTTCGTGAAACGGAAGTAGCCCTTTCGCTGTCAGTTTATTGAAAAATCGAGACCATCTTCTTTGTTTCATGTGTTAGCGTGGCTAAATCGTGTGCAATTTGACTTGGTACGTAGATGATGGTAACATATGATAAAATTTGTGAAATCATTGCACCGGAGTTTCAGAGCACGGCACACCAGACTTCACCCTCATTTAAAGACCTTATAATTATTTAAGCGAGGATAGGCACACAAAGAACATCCCGAGAAGTCGTTGACAGGGAATTAAGACACGTGCACACAGTCATTTCTTCACAGTTCATTATATGTGGAGTATTATCGCATCTCTCCATAAATGGGGGTGCACGGCGATGTGGTTATCACTGCTCTCATTATCACTGGTGCATTGGGGTAAGGAGGCGGTAAAAACTGTCGCTGTTGTACAATCTAGCGGGGCTAATCTTAGACTATGCCACCCTTGACGCTGCCACGCCTAGCCACAGTTCAACGGTGGCAACGTAAGAGAGGTGTGCGATGACAGCGAAAACAAGGTGATAGAAAACGAGACCGGCGTGCTTCAAAGCATAGCTGAGAACAGGCGTGAAATTGATTCTTTGACTTTGATCGTTGTCGAACGGTTCGCGTAACGTTCAGCAGTAACCTCACTGCACACCTCGAGATCTTTGATAAACGCATCTTTTAACGATCGTGCAACGGTGCCATCGTACATGATTGCGTTCGTTTCGAAGTTGAGACGGAAGCTCCGTACATCCCAGTTTGCGCTCCCAACCGATGCTGCGGTCTCATCCACCACGATCGTCTTTGCGTGAAGGAACCCGTTATCGTAGGTGTATGCCTTCACGCCAGAGTCGAGAAGCTGCCCGATATAGGAATACGTTGCCCAATAGACAAACGGATGATCCGGTCTGTTCGGAAACATGATCCGGACATCAATCCCAGAGAGTGCCGCAATCCGGAGCGCATCGAGAACACTCTCATCAGGGATGAAATACGGCGTCTGGAGATAGATCGTCTCTTCTGCGGCGATGAGCATCTTCAGGTATGACTCTTTTACGGGGTTCCAGTAGGTGTCCGGCCCCCCTGAAACGATCTGGACTGGCACTCCGGAAGGCATGGAGATAAACGGGAAGTAGCGCTCTTCGAAGTCAATCCTCTGGTTCTTTGCTGCATAATTCCAGTCAAGGAAAAAGCGAAGTTGGCACGCCAGGACTCCCGTGCCCTCAATCCGCACCGCAGCATCACGCCAGTACCCCCATTTTTTGGCCTTCCCGAGGTACTCATCACCGATGTTGAATCCTCCGACAAAGCCGATCTTTCCATCAATGACTGCAATTTTCCTATGATTCCTGAAATTAGACCGCAGGTTCAAGAAACGTATGAGGGAAGGGAAAAAGAATGCAACCTTCCCCCCGGAGTTCTTGAGTTCATCGAAAAAATTCCTGGGCAGACGAGCGCAGCCAAGTCCATCGCAGAGGAGTCTGACCTCTACCCCCGCACGTGCACGCTCGGTGAGTGCTTCACGCATCTCATGGCTGAGCCCGTCATTTCTCCAGATGTAGTATTCGAGATGTATAAAGTCATGCGCTCCTTTGATGGCCGAAATCAGGTCATTAAATTTGTCCTTCCCGTCAGTGTATGTCTTGACCTTATTATCTGTCGTAAAGAATGCATTATTATTCTCAAGGAGCATCAGAACCATCTGGCGGAACACACAAGAAAGACGATCGGTAACGGGAATTTCTCGTGCTTTTAACTCACTTTTCTGTGATTGCACGACGTTGATTAAGATCTCGTCAGCTTCCTTCTTGAGCTGAAACATCTTGTCTTTGCGATAAGTCTGGCCAAGGAATAGGTACAGGATAAAGCCAATTTCCGGTAGGAGAATGAGGACCATCAGCCATGCTACGATGGCTGTGGGGTTTTTTCTCCCCCAAAAAACGACCGTAATGGCAAAAATAAGGTTTGAAATCAGAATTGCGGTCAACACAAGTTCGGTGATTGTCATGTCTTCCTCTCTCGCGTATCCAAAGAAGAACTCCCTCGTTAGATAATGGCTATCTCTTCGTGTACATCATAAAAAATGTGTCGATTGGACATTTTATGTAGACTATTAACCAGCCACTTAATAGAATTAATTGGCGTAACGAGAGGAGAGCGAGAAATTAATTCGATATGAGAGAAACTTGTTTTGGAATGAAATCTGCACCGAAAGTCGGAACGCCCAGCTAGGACTTGAATCCAGCTATTGTTCTGGAATGCGAGAGATGAGATTCCCACACGAGTTTACCGGGAAGCCAGGGTCAAAATATAGGAACTTCCATCTGCACAAACATTAAAACCAACGAATAACACGATCGCAGTTCCCAACATAATATAAGAATTGTAGGTATTATTGATACTCCTACATCTAGCGCGGCGATTCGAGCACAGCAAAGGAGTGTAACTGGCTTTATCCCCCTACTGATTAGTGTATGAGGGTTGTGAGCTATTATTTGCTGCATCCGAATGCGCAGTGCATTTCGGCGACACGTTCTTTGCTCTTACAACACCTCAAGTCCCATTTTACCAAAGAGTGATAAGGATGCAATCGATATTACTAAAAGCCTCTAAATGTCAAAAAACGATACCTCTTTTTTAAACACTCAAGACGATGCCGCGAGCGAAACGAACGGTGCAGTACCCGTCGGCATGTTTGAATTTCTGATAGCACTGGGAAAGGCTCTCACTGCTTCGGGAGTCTCAATAGTAGCCGTCGGTTCAATTTTAGAACGCATTGCGACTGCGTATGGGGTCACATCAGAGATATTTACGTTTCCCACCATGATAATGGTGAAGCTCGGCACAGAAGAATCAGCGCCGCTAGCGGCAACGAATGTTAGTCAACAGCTCCCACTACTGCAATTGAATCAAGTATCGGAAGTTTATGAACTGATTTATCAAGCTGAAAACGCTGAGATAGCGCCTGCAGAGGGCACAAAACGCCTCAAGCAAATTTTTTCCCAAAAACCTCGTTTTGGTCCCGCGGGGATATTTGTGGGCTATATTTTATTTGCCCTCGGTCTGGGCATGCTGCTGCAACCGACGCTCCAAGAACTTGTGGTCTCCGGAGTGTTCGGCGCGATTGTGGGAACTTTGATTATTCTGAGTCAAAATAGGCCTCAATTTTCACTTATTCTGCCCGTGGTTGCTGCGGCCCTCGTATCCGCGTTATTCTCGTTAGGGATTAAGCAAGGATTGATGACGGGATCACTCATTCTCATACTTCCTGCACTTGCCTATTTCTTGCCAGGCGTAACGTTAACAACGGGGATGTTTGAGCTCGCCTCTGGTGGTATAGTTTCCGGTGCAACTCGAACTATCTATGGCGTGGCGGTTCTGTTTCTCCTGCTCTTTGGCGTTTTGATAGGAATTCAACTTACGGGGTTGCCTTCCCAAGCCCTCTTCGTCAGCAAACCCTTAAACATGCTTGGATGGTGGGCGCCGTATCTTGGAATCCTCATCTTTGGAGTCGGTCTGTTTCTGTTCCTCTCAATACGCGAAAAAGATATGCCGTGGGTCCTCGTAACGCTTTATATCGCTCTGATAGGTCAGCAAGTTGGCGGCGTTTTGATCAGCGGTTACTTTGGTGGCTTTTTAGGCTCACTGCTCATGACAGTCAGTGGCACGCTTATTGGACGATCACGCCACCGAACGCCGGAGTTTGTCGCTATCTTACCCGCATTCTGGATCCTCGTTCCCGGATCTCTCGCTTTTATCAGTTTGGCGACGTTAGTGGGTCAGAACTATTTCACGGCTGTTACTGACGGGATACTCGTTATTATGACGCTCGTTGCGATCTCGCTCGGATTGTTGGTGGGGGCAGCTATTATTGAACCATTTAAAAACATTACAGGTAAATTAGGAATTAAACAAAAAACGGTCTAGTTGTGGGCTCATGACTAAGAGCTCGCTTGCACGACGACGTAACATCTGCTTTGAAAATCACACGACACGTTAAGCTTTTGCGGGTACTAAGGTCACGACGTTATCGTGACCACGCGAACTGCTGCGAAATGTGTGAGCGTGTGCGCTCCGGTACCAAAGCTCCCCTCGCGGCAGCTACGGTGAGTTCAGTGTACACGCAAGCACCAAACGATCGTGAACGATAAAACTCGGTCCTCATACACACCACCTCGTTAAGTTAACCAAGAGCGATGCCACCAGCAGCATTAGCGCCATTGTTTTTGAACACCGACAAAAGATTTTATGTACGATTATTAGAGAGGTACTACGTATGCACATGAAACAGCAACTCATCGTCATCTCATTGGTGGGCGTGCTATGTGCAACTGTAGCGCTGCCACTTCCTGCGACAGCAAGTCACCGAGCGATGTCCCCGACACAGGCCCCAACTATAGCCTCTACAACGACATCCACGGTTTTTCCTTCATACCCAGCCTCATCATTGCTCCCACTCGGCGGCGCGCGTAACATCACAGATGTACGATTATGGCCCGATAATTACCGATTTCTTTCAATGAGACTTACAGACAGCATTGTCCTCCCCCTCCGCGATCGCTTCCACGCTCCCGTTGCGAGTCTATACCGGGCAGATCTCAGCCCGTGTGGGACCGTTACGACCGCATACGCCTATGACCTTACGACAGGGACATGGGCGACGGTATCCCAGGCCGCTGGCTATGGGTGGTTCAACGTAGAAGCGCCGCACACGTACCTCGTCTTTTCGGCTGCTGTCGTTCCGTCGGATGCAAAGTATGCGGTGTACAACTCGTACGTTTATTATACGAGCAATGTGTCGTATTATAACGCTCACGGGTGGCTCTATCCAGACTGGGATAGATACGTCGTGTTGCGATAGCGTGAACTGAAGAGAAGCGAAGTAAGACAGATAACGGCTGAGAGGTAAAGAGGTCATGTCAAGGCCAAAAAGAAGAGCGGGACATGCCTGCTACAATACTGCGCGCACGCTATCGCGCACAGAATTCGACCGAAACCTCACCTGCTGTTATGAGAAGTGGTACGAGAGTTGTTATGGCATCTCATCGCTGCGTCATTCCAATATTCACCCAGAGGAGGACGTCGATGAAAAAATCGCGTGAGTTAAGAGTCCCTCTTATCAGGAGAAGAATGCAGTTAGCGATGACTAAGTTGTCGGAAACACTCGGAAACGATCGATTTGAACCCGCCGTTTTTGAGATTGAGGAAGTAAGCGTAACGATTTCTAATCTCGATCCGGCGTTTGAGGGGTACCGGCTTGTAAGTGTTGCAGACCTTCACTTAGGCCAATGGCTTTCGGCGAAGCGTTTAGGAGGTGTTATCGGTCTGATTAACCAACAGCACCCCGATCTCGTTGCTATCACGGGCGACCTCTTCTCGTATGAGGTGGATCGCGTTGCCGAAGACATGATCGCGTCATTGAAAAAATTACACCCTCGCGATGCGAGCGTCGCGGTACTCGGCAATCACGATCACTTGGTAGGAGCAGAAAAAGTTCGTAACATCTTGTGGAAAAGCAACGTCATTGACCTGAGCAACGACGTACACACCATAACTAAAAATGGGGCGACCTTACACGTTGCTGGCGTTGACAGCGTCATGCTCGGGAAGCATCGCTTGGATCTCGTGCTGGAGAAGCTGCCACCTGCTGGACCTGCTATCTTGTTAGCTCACGAGCCTGATTTCGCTGATATCAGCGCCACTACGGGACGATTTAGCCTGCAAATATCCGGACATTCGCACGGTGGACAGTTTGTGATACCCGGGGTGGGCGCCCTTATCCGAGGGTCTCATTGCATTAAGTATCCGCTGGGCCAGTACCAAGTCGGCGACATGGTGCACTATACGAGCCGTGGCTTAGGTACGAATGTGTTCTGGGTGCGGATTAATTGCCCTCCAGAGATTACTATTTTTACGTTGAAAGCCAAGTGAGTCCATAATGAAAGACCGTAAAGGGCCGCATTGGCGTTACCTCTCTCGGACGTTGATTGTTTGGGTTGGTGAGGCATTCGGCCTAATGCTTCTAGTCGATTTCATCCCGGGGCTGGGCGTTAAAAGTTTTGAAACTGCGTTAGCCGCCGTGGTGGTGTTTGGGCTTCTTAATGCCATCTTTTGGCCAATTTTATCCCGACTCACATTTCCATTTCTCGTCTATACGATTGGCATCGGCGCCTTGCTATTAAATGGGCTGCTGATCTGGTTAACCAGTCAATTCGTGGAAGGGATTATCGTAGAAGGCTGGGCGGCACTGATATTAACACCGATTGGGCTAGCAGCGATCAGCACGTTTTTATCCGCCGTACTCACGCTAGACGACGACGCCTCGTATTATCGGAGATTGCAGAAAAACGCCAAAAAAATCAAACCGGGTGTGCCAAATGACAAACCCGGAGTGATATTTTTAGAAATTGATGGGCTGGCAGAGTCTGTGTTGCGGGAGACTATCAAAAAAGGGCGCATGCCCACGTTAGCACGCTGGCTGGCGCGCGGCAGTCATTCGATCAAGTCATGGGAAACCGATCTATCCAGCCAGACGGGCGCGAGCCAGGCGGGCATCTTACACGGGAACAATCAGGACTTACCCGCGTTTCGATGGGTGGAGAAAGAACGGAGCAACAAGATCACGGTGTCTACCGGCATGTCTGATGCACCTGTGATCGAAGGACGCATCTCTAATGGAAAGGGCTTGCTAGCCGTCAACGGCGCGCGCCGCTCGAATCTCTTTTCAGGGGACGCAGAGGATAACATTTTCACGTATAGTCGGCTTAAAGATATTAAACGCTTTTACACCAAGTCTTGGCATTATTTTTACTCGACTCCTTCTAATTTCCCTCGTGTCATCGCGTTATTTATTTTGGATATTGTGGAGGAATTGTTAGGCCGCGTGCGACAGTTTGTCAAAAATGTCAGACCGCGCTTGCGAAAAGGGCTGTTCATCTACTTTCTGACGCGTGCCGGCGCCAATGTGTTTTTGCGTGAGATAACCACGGACACACTCATCGGTGATCTCATTACGGGCCATGTGGATGCCGTGTACGCAACCTACGTGGCGTATGATGAGATAGCCCATCACAACGGGATTACCGATGACGCCGCATTCGATGCGTTAAATATGTTAGATAAGCAATTTCACAGGCTTGAGGGTGCCCAGAACTATGCCTCCCGACCGTACCGGTTAGTGGTGCTGTCTGATCATGGACAGACAAACGGGGCTACGTTCAAACAGCGGTGTGGATTTACTCTGGACAGCCTTGTGCGCACACTAATCGGTGAGGATGTTGACGTGTTAAGTGAACTTGATTCAAACCAGGATCACTTTGGTCAAGCTTTTTCGGACCCCATTCAGCGGCGAACGCAGTATGTCGTCGATAAAGCAGTGCCTAAATCTCGACGTAAGAGAACTTCTACGAAAGAGGCGCAGATTATTGTATTAGCATCGGGAAATTTGGGCTTGATATACTTCACGAAATGGAAGGAACGCGTGAGTTATGAACAGCTCAACCGAGCATTCCCTCATTTAATTCCTGGGCTAGTGAACCAGGAGTGGGTAGGCTTTATTCTAGTGAACTCAGAAGCACACGGCCCATTAGTTATCGGTGCCCACGGCAAATACCATCTTAGAAATGACCAGGTTGAAGGAGAAAATCCACTCGCCACCTTCGGATCCCATGCTGCCGCTCACCTCAAGCGAACGGATGGCTTCAACTACGTTCCTGATATTTTAGTAAACAGCTACTATGATCCAGAACGGGACGAGGTGGCTGCCTTTGAAGAGCTCATAGGCAGCCACGGCGGATTAGGTGGTAGCCAGTCCAAGCCTTTTGTGCTATATCCCTCTGAATGGGATTTAGAGAAAGAAGAAATCATTGGCGCCGAGACCTTGCACAGAGTGCTAAAAAGTCGGCTGAAAGACATGTGGACTTAATAATGGTAAAACAGCGATCTAAAAACCACTTTTAGTAAGATGAAGAGATGCTATTTAAATCTTACATAACATACAAACAGTCTCTCTGTTATTCTTCTCGTGTGCCGGATTGTTGTAGCAGAATCTTGGCGAAAAAGAGTAGAGGTGGTCACTCACACGCACAGACCGTATGTACAATCAAACGTGTGATGTAACCTGAATCTCTCAGTTTATTGTTCTCGACATAGTGTGTTCGTGCTCTGCGGGTCAGCCGTCGTTCGATCCGATCACTCATGACTCTAAAGACGGAACTTGATATCTGTTGAATTACTGTTATCACTTTCCTACCCATCGTCCGAGTATACCTGATACGATTGCCTCTAGACCTAATATGATTAAGCCAACAGCTAGTAGAAGAGCGATCGTTCCTAATGCGAGTCCCGGCCAGAACAGAACGACGAACCCAAGTATGATCGCGATCACGCCAAGTGCTACGCTTGCTCCTTGACCTGCACCTTGACCTTGTGTCCCTCCGACTGCAAGGGATTCAATTCCAATAAGGAGCAACCCAAAGCCCAAGAAGAAGGCAAGTGTCGCGGCACCCACGCCTGGGTAGGCGACTACGTAAATCCCTAGTATGATTGCTAGAATTCCTATAATGAGGCTTAAGACTCGTATTCCTCCAGAAACGCCAGATGCGAAAGCACCGAAAATTCTGGTAATTCCGAGCACGAAGAGTCCGATACCAAGCACGAAGACGAGCGTTAAAATTGCAACGCCCGGGAATGCTATGACATATCCTCCTATTACAATGACGATTATGCCCAAGATGATCTCAAGGATGCGTAACCAAGCCGCTTGTTTTACGCCTGTAGTTGCACTCAAGTCAGTTCACCTCCTTTTATTTTGTATTAGTAGATTTAACACGTAAAAGTCTATTTCTTGATACATATATGTATGGGTGAGGTCGGTGAAAAGCTGAAAGCAACGGCTTTCTTTACAGTTTAGATTCTCATAGAGCTGTGCTTTGAATCGCCTTCTAATTACGCGACACTCTGCGGCGTACGAGCTTTGCGATCGAGCCTCAGCGATATTCCATGAAGTAGTCTCAAAAATAACCCTCGTATTTATGTCGTAGACTCTTGTTGCGCTATTTCCTGCTATGAACTGATATAAACACGCAGTGGACATCGTGATGGGCAAATGGCAACTAAATTGGGAGCGGTACTAGTAGTGAAATTTCAACAATCGTCATAAACGGTCCGACTAATATCGCGCTAAGAGCTCTTCAGTAGAGCCTACCGCCGCGCCAAAGCTTCAGTAGCATGCCAGTGGTCAATTACAAGTCGTGTCCATGTTACGTGCGGGGTCCTATTGTGTTAATTGAGACGGCGGCACACAGCTGTCTTAGCATGATCTTGAACTTTTTCTATTTTCATCTGCTATCTCGAAATTCCTGTGCCTATACAGCGCTGGGGGCCGCGCGCCAGCGTATTAGTCGCCGCTATTGGCCCGAAATTTGTCGTTAGCGGCCGGAAGTAGTTCGTGCGTGTGCTTTCCCATGCTACGTAGTGGCTATCCTTTAGGTTAGCCAGAGAAACTCGTACTGACCAGAGAGGTGCGTTGAAGCCATCGCCGGGCAACACAATGACTGACTTTGCTCCGCCGGCGCAAAGACGAATGAAAGCGCGGTGTAGAGTTCTTCGCGATGTTTGACAGCTCATTGCCGTAACGCCGCTGCGTCACGTTCAGGATGTAGATACTCGCATAATAGTTGGATTACCGCGGTCAGCATTTAACACCATTTCGGCGGCGTGCTTTCTGGCAAGTTCGAAGAGTTTATTTTTAACCTCGAAGGGACTAAGTTGCTCGTATTCTTTCAATGATTTGATAGTCATATCCCCTCTCTAGCGTTTAACAGTACGGTATGAAGGCAGCTACTCATTACGTAAGTCGCGATCGGCAAGTTTATTGTCCCTTTGGAGCTGCAGAAAATTGACGTGCGTGGTTATGATCTGTTGTTGGCGCCGTGGCGGACAGAGAGTAACGACGCATTACACCTTGCCCGATGATGCATTAACAAGCAGTGGATAGGCATCAAACGAGTAGTTAAACGGTACATCACCTGAAATGAAGAGGCCATGTGTAGTAGCGACTCCGTTGACCTCCATAGGTACTTGTTGTTTGAATAATATCATAAGTGGGATGTCAAACGCTGACCTGTATTGGACCTTTGAAATGAACGAGAAGTCTGCGCTTCCTAGTGGAGGCACATAGGCCCCAGTAGAAGTGCCGTTACTTAAATTTTCCCCGTTAAGCAGTAGGTTGTATCGTATACTGGTTATGTTTGCCCCAATTATGTTAGGATTGTACACCCTTACCGAATATTTAAGTGTGAAACTAGAATTTGTGAAGTCCTCTATCGATTGGATTGTTACTTTTTCAATTTGCGGACGCTGAAAACTCAAAACGAGCACTGCAGTACCAGCGCCAACAATGATTAGGGCTATTATAAGCGCGATGATCTTCTTCATGTGATACTTGCCATAGAATGTGATGGTGTGTGTGAGCTAGCCTCCTGTTATTATTGTACACCACTATATGTACCTAACGGACGCGTGGTACCACGCGTGGTAACAATTTATACTAACGACGAACTGAAGGGATAATGAGTGATTAGGTTGCGGCCATCTACGAGGACCTCAACGCACATGAGCGTAATTGCTAGATTATCGTCGGATGTTGATCAGTATTACTTTAATCGTTTCGTGATCACATTGCGTCACTACATCCGTCAAATTTTGAAAGTTATCCAAACAACGGTAAGTAACAACATAACTTTACTTCCCATAGTACATCTTCGCCTGTTCACGTGGATGCAGTTATTTTAAAAACTCTCCCCTTCTACCATACTTCAACCTCCAATCAGTTTCTTCATCATCCTCTGTCTGCTGTTTAGCCTCACATGTCAATGAACATTGAGTTTACTTCCGGTGGCTGCGCACGATATGACAGCACTCAGGTGCTGGATCGGCCTTACGATTCGCCAGAAGAACATAGATCGGCGCGGCGGGGGAGATTTGGTGACGTAGCGCTGTAAGGGGGTGGTTTTTACGTTACATTGCCTTTCCAATCGCAACAGCAGAATCAAAGATCTAATATTTACTTCTGTGACGAAGTTAGCACCTCGAACGCCTTGCGTTATTCGTTGTGCTGTTGGGTCTCGTGTTGTTCTATGCGTTGTACAGGTACAAATGCTGGCCCCTCATCACTATGATGGCAGCGTCACAACGCTTAACCAGAACGTACCGATTGCTCTTACCATTTCGACAAATTCATCAAATTCAATAGGTTTTATTAAATAGCAGTTTGCACGGTGGCAATACGCATTGGCAACGCTCGACTCGAGATCAGAGGTGGTAAGGATGATGACGGGGATGCTTCGCAGCGAATCGTCTGACTTTATTGCTGCAAGCACTTCATGACCATCCTTTTTCGGCAAATTCAAGTCGAGGAGAATAAGGCTCGGTCGCGGGGCATTAACACATCCGTCCTTATGGTAGAGGAAATCTATTGCTTTCTCTCCATCGTTGATCACGCTGAGGTTATGGGCGATTGGCACATCGGTGAACCCCTGTTTTATCATATAGATGTCAACGGGGTTATCTTCAATTACGAGGACTTCGATCTGCCCACTATTTCGTGCTGTGATATCCATTGCCTCTCCTCATTCGCAACGCATTATCTGATACCATGAGAATTATGTATACGAGTAACTTATGATCTATTGTTATAAAACCTGCAACAACAGAAAAAAGACGTTACACAAAACTAGTGCCGCGTAGCTCACATTTTGTAAATGTACGCATGAAGATCCCCCGCATTTCGTAAATTCTATAAGCAATAACATCGATTATTATGCAGGAGGTGAACTGATGTCATTGAAACAAGAGCTATATACGGCACTGGCAACGCTAATTACAGTTGCGTTCGGATTGGTGGCGGCATTGGCGTGGAATACAACAATAGAAGCAATCCTTAAGTCCGTTTTAGGCACGGCAGATAGTATCCCAGGTTTGCTTACTTATGCAATTGTAGTCACAATTATAGCAGTGATAGCGGTGGTACTGATAGCACGAGCTGCTGCAAGGGCAGGGGCAGAAGTTAAGGAAAAGGCGTTTTGAGGATTCTCCGCATATCTCTTTTCCATCAATTACACGTCATTGCAAAGATTTATGTTAATGGTAAACGTTGCTTCGTTGAACAGATAAGGCACATCCTCAAATAAGAATAGACGGACTTTCAATAATCAAAAAGACGTAAATTTGAACTCGAAACATTCGAGTTAGGTCATCGTTCGACTGTTCCTATAACAAACCAATTGATCTGTCTATCTCTATCTCGACCGATCGTATACGGGGGAATATGCCTCTTTCATTATTTTTCCCCAGCTTACGTCGTATCAGTATCCAGAATCACGAGCACGATGAACGAAATGGTAATGTACCATTCCCTCAATGACCCCAGCTGCGTAATTCTGCTTTGCCCAGAACACGTTCGCCGGAAGCTTCTCAACTTTAAGTTCTGACTTGTGGTTTCCAACGACGACACTCTTGAATCCCATCGACAGCATCTCCATATCGTTCCCACTATCACCAGCGACTAAGACGCGCTTTTTATCGATCCCGAACTTCTTTCTCACATAATCTACAGCCTTTCCCTTGCCTGCGCGTGCGGGGATGATGTCGAGATCCGTCCCACTCGAATAACAGATAGTGTGTGCAATCCCAATCTCATCGAGCGTTTGACGAATCTGCGGAATTATGGTCTCAGCGCCGTGAAACAGATGGTAGCTTTGCTTGAATTCAAACTGCCGTGACTGTTCAAACAGGTTGGGAACTGACGTTAACGCGCGCGCAACATCAAGTCTGTCCCAGTTGTAGTCTATGTACTCGGCCCACGCGTCATCCCGCCGATAGTCAGGTTTCGTATAGATGTCTGTACCAATGTTGCATATCATGCATTCAGGCTCGAGCAGATTTTCATCGTACATTATTTCGAACATCTGCACTTTACAGCGCCCGGTGACATAAGCGAGTCGTATGGTCTGCTCGTGTTTCAGCAGAATGTCAACGAGCCGTCTGTACGAATTTCGGTCACCAGTGATCGTGTTATCTACGTCTGTGGATAAGAGCTTCATTCTACCGTACCTCACTAACCGGTTGCTCGTACGTAAGCGGTGTCCCATCGCAGGGGCAGAAATTGTAGTCCATATCATGAGTGTACCAGTTACACGAAGTGCAGCGTTTCACCTCTCTCACCCTGCTACGGCTCCTGAACAGGAAGGGAAGGATAGGGAGAAACAGGAACAAGAAATATACTCTGAACACGAGTACTGCAACGAGCGTTACTGCCACCGATCCTATTAACGCACCGAGCAAAAGGGCTCTGCTAGATGTCATCGTTTCATCTTAAAGTAACTTCTAATATGTCAAATGCGTTTCGCAGGAATAAGATCCGAGTACTTTGAGCATCTGAACTTGAGGCCGTAGCTCATCTAACGTCTCTCTGATGGTTTCATCCTGGAAGTGTCCCTCCATATCGATGTAAAAGAGGTAGTCCCCGAGAGCTTTCTTGGTGGGGCGAGACTCAATTTTTGTGAGGTTTATTTGTCGCCTCGCAAATCCATAGAGCGCTTCATAGAGCGCTCCAGGCTTATTGCTTGTGAGTTTTATTACTACCGATGTTTTATACTTCTGCGTCTTGTCCCTCATTGAACCCTCTTGAGCGATTACGATAAATCGCGTGAAATTGTCTTTAAAATCTTGTATATCCTCTCTGAGGACCTGTAACCCATAACGGTGTGCAGCATTGTACGACGTTATAGCAGCCGCTCGTCTGTCCTGAGACGCGATCCGTGCTGCGTTTGACGTGCTGCTGACCGCTATCACCTCTTTGCCAAACGTACGCGAAAATTTGCTGCACTGGGCAATTGCCTGCCAATGAGAGTAAATAACCTCGATATCTGCACCCTGCAGAGCGGCTAAGCTGTGATGTATTGGTATTACGATCTCTTTTACGATCTGAACGTTTAGGTGTAGAAGTAAATCTAACGTTGCGCCGACTGATCCCTCTATAGAGTTTTCAAGCGGTATGACGCCACAGTCAATTGTACCGTTGATTATATCGTTGGCCTCCTCTTCGATAGTGATGTAATAACGAAGTTGATCTTCAGTGTAGCCGAGACGCAGTGCTGCCGTTTCAGTGTTGGTGCCTTCAGGTCCTAGAACGCCGATTTTCATTTTTTTCATTTAAGCAATCCATCATTCAAACTATTAAGAGTTACCTGAGATGAGTCAAGAAGTCATCAGATCATATATTATAACGAACGTGCAACGTCGTTAGTAACGGATGTTTAACAATGGATGTCCCCGCGCGGTGGTCACGTAAAAAAGTTTATAAGGAATAGTGTTACATTGTAACACTGTGACATACAAAATTGTCCATAACGGAGAGTGACCGTAATGCAAACTGGAAAAATGGTAAGGCTTGAAAGAATAACAAACCGCGACAGTGGAAATATCGTGATCATACCCATGGATCACGGAATATCAATAGGACCGGTGAAAGGGCTCGTGAACCTCGCTGATATGGTTAACAAGGTCGCCGCTGGTGGTGCAAATGCCGTTCTTATGCAAAAGGGAATGGTCCCACACGGCCATCGTGGATACGGAAGGGACATAGGGTTGATTGTCCACATGAGCGCATCAACATCGCTCGGCCCTGATCCCAATGATAAGGTCCTCGTCTGCTCTGTTGAAGAGGCGCTGAAGGTCGGAGCTGATTCTGTCAGTGTGCATATAAACGTTGGGTCTGATACAGAAGCCAACCAGCTTCAAAAGCTCGGCAATGTCGCTGAGAGGTGCACCTACTGGGGAATGCCACTGCTTGCGATGATGTACCCAAGAGGCGCAAAGGTGAAGGATCAATATGACGTTGAGGTAGTGGCACATGCTGCGCGGGTGGGAGCAGAGCTCGGCGCTGACATGATAAAGACAAACTACACGGGCAGCCCGGATACTTTCAAAACAGTCGTGGAGGGCTGTCCTATCCCCGTGATCATAGCGGGCGGTCCAAAGGTGGAGACCGATGAAGAGCTCCTGACTATGGTATCAGACGCTATATCTGTTGGAGGAAAGGGGGTTGCAATAGGACGAAACGTCTTCCAGCACGACAACCCGACGAAAATCGTCCGCGCTATCGCGTCGATCGTTCACGAAAAGGCCAACGTCAACGAAGCACTCACACAGTTAAAAGGTTAAACCATCGTTACAGAATATCAAACCGACTGCTATGGAGGAGTTATGAAAAGTGTCTGGGTAAAAGCGGATGAAGGGTCGTGGGAAGACAGAAAGGTTAAGATTACGTTTGCGCTCGAATCAGGTGTCGATTATATTCTCGTAAATGAGTCGGACGTCGAGCGGGTTAAAGAGCTTGGCAACTTAAAGATCGCTGCTTTCTACGCGGATGGCACGAGTGACGCTGATATCCTCGTGGTTGGCAAGGGCGGTGTGGGAGATGGCACAGAACCGCTTCGGAAGAAATATACCGGTTCTACAGACTATAATACGTTGCTCAAAATTAACGGAGAGACCGCAACGTACGTCGTAATTTTCGATCCAGAGCACGAGCAGTTTGCAAAGGACATTGCGGTCGCGTGTGACCACCTCATCGTAATAGGAACCGACTGGAAGGTTATTCCGCTTGAAAACCTCATTGCAGAGCTTACGGGGAGCGTTGACATCATTGCAGGCGTCACCACCTTTGATGAAGCAAAGACCGCCTTTGAAACGTTGGAGCACGGAGCCGACGGCGTGCTGTTAGATACCGATGACCTCTCAGAGATTTCAAAAACTATTGAATTTACGCGAAAGATCGAACAAGCGCTGAAGCTCGTCCCCGCTGAGGTTACAGTGGTGAAGCCGGTCGGAATGGGCGACAGGGTTTGCATAGATACGTGCTCACTTATGTTCATTGGAGAGGGCATGCTTATTGGATCTGCGGCAAACGGGCTGTTCTTAGTCCACGCTGAGGTAGAAGAGAGTCCATACGTGGCCTCACGACCGTTCAGAGTCAACGCAGGACCTGTACATGAATACATACTGGTTGACGACAAGACCCGCTACCTTTCCGAGCTGACATCTGGGGATGATGTGATGATCGTAAAGAGCACTGGGGAGGTTCGAAAGGCCGTCATAGGCCGCGTGAAAATCGAACGTCGGCCGTTGATGCTCGTAGAGGCAGAGGTCAATGGCTCGATAATAAAGACCATGCTCCAGAATGCGGAGACAATAAAGCTGATAAACGAAGATGGGACCACGCTCCCTGTCACAAAGCTCAAACCAGGGGACAAAGTGTTAGTCTATCATAAAGAGGGAGGAAGGCACTTTGGGATAGACGTTGAGGAGACGCTCATAGAGAGGTGATTACGTGATCCAGTTAGACGATGTGGTCATTGGTGACGAAGAAGGTCCTAAGATCGTCGGAATCGTATTCGAACGAGGACACGTCCAGCAGGCGATTAGCGACGGGGCGGACATCCTTGAGTTCAGAGTTGACCTCACCCGTGATGTCGAAGGCGTGCTCGATGATATTGACGAGGTTGATATCCCGACTATCTTAACCGATAGGAGAGTTGAGGAGGGGGGGAATGCGCCGATAAACCGCTTAGAGCACCTTGTTCCGCTCTTACCGGCATGCTGCGATAATAGATATTGAGCTTATGGCCCCCGATAGGGATGTGTTGATGGCGGAAGTCTCGACGAAAGGTCTCCCGACTCTCATTTCCTATCACGACCTCGATGGGACTCCTCCCGAAACGATGATGCTTGAGAGAATGAGGATGGCAAATAGAACGGGGGATATGGTAAAGCTCGCCGTTAAGATAGAGCACTTGCAGGACGTTCCACGGGTCTTGGCCGTGAGCCTTGCGGCACGCGAGGAAGGCATGACGTTTTGTGTAGTGCCAATGGGCAAGCTCGGATCGCACCTCAGGCCGCTCATGGGGACCTATGGGTCCTCCCTACTCTATGGATATGTTGGAAAGCCGATATCTCTCGGGATGTTGAGTGTCGCAAGGATGAAGCACGCATTGGACGAGATCCGCACATGGCGCTAACCCAAGTATACGGAATTATAGGAAGTCCCATAGAACACACGCTCTCTCCCATTATGCATAACATAGCCTTCAAAGAGCTTGGACTTAACTGCATCTACCACGCCTTCAATGTTGGGAAACAAAATGCAGAAAGAGCCATAAAAGGAGCGCTTGCGCTTGGATTTGGTGGGTTAAACGTAACCATACCGCTAAAGGAACAAGCCTTCCAATACGTAAGTCCTGATACTATGTCGAAACGTATAGGCGCGATCAACACCATAGACAGCGAGGGAAATGGCTACACTACAGACGGGAAGGGTGCTGTGAGAGCGCTAGCAGAAGCAGGAGTAACGGTCAAGGATTCGAGCGTGCTTGTGCTCGGCGCGGGAGGCGCTGCAAAGTCAATAACTGCACAGCTGTTAACCGAGGGCGCACGGGTGCTCGTCGCGAACAGGACGAAAAGCCGTGCAGCAATCCTCGCCGAAAAAATGGTGGCCGAGAATATCAGCTGCGGCTGTGATGACATAGAGGCTCTCAGCCTTGATGAGGTTAACAGCGTCATAGGTGAGGCACAAGTGCTTATAAATGCGACGTCCGTCGGCATGCACGGTGTCGCTGAGGGACAGACCCTCATACGAGTGGAACAGATGCACGAAGGGCTTGTGGTCTTTGACTTAGTGTACAACCCCCTTGAAACGCAGCTGTTAAAGCAGGCCCATAAAGCGGGATGTATGACCATTGATGGCGTCAAAATGCTCGTCTACCAAGGGGCTGAGTCGTTCAAGATATGGACAGGGTTTGACGCGCCTATTGTGTTAATGGAATCAGCAGTCAGGGCAGCTCTGCGCAGTCAACCATAAAGGCGATCTTACTGTTAACGTTATAATGACGTGATAGGTGAATTTGAGGCTCACAATGGATCTAAAGGCAGTAATAGTGGGCGGCAGCGGGGAAATGGGGAGCTGGTTTTTCAAGTTCCTCACTGAGCGGGGGATTACGGTCACCATCTCGGGGCGCTCTGCTCCTGTGACTTATTCTGAATACGATATCGTGATAATATCGGTCCCCATAGACGTAACGTGTGATGTGATATCAGACGTTGCCCCGCAGCTCAGGCCTGGATCCTTACTCTTTGATATAACATCAATTAAAGCAAAACCTGCACAGGCGATGCGGAAATTTGCCCCTAACGGCGTCGAGCTTGTTGGAGTACATCCCTTGTTTGGACCGAGCATGCCGAATATGGAGGGGCAAACGATAATAATGACGCCGATAAGGGGGCAAAAGTGGTTCGATTTTCTTATGGAACTATTCAGAGAAGCAGGAGCGCACGTAGAGATATTGACTCCAGAGGAGCACGACAAAGTGATGTCTATTATACAAGGACTCACGCACTTTGCATACATTGCGACGGGAGTTACGCTTGAGTCCCTTCGTTTTGACATTAAGAACTCTCGAAAATATATGAGCCCGATTTACGAAATTTTAATCGACTTTGTAGGCCGGATACTTGGCCAAAACCCAAAACTCTACGCCTCAATACAGATGAACGCCGATCGGTCGGTGCACGACGAGTTCCTTAAACAGTGTCACGAACTCGTTCAAATCATCAAGAAAAATGATATGGAAGCATTTATTGTGAAAATGAAGCACGCAGCTAGGCACTTTGGTGATGCTGAACCAGCGTTAAAGCGGTCGGACAAGCTCATAATGAGTCGCATTAAAGAGCTTGAAGATCTTAAGGAAGCGATAGGCAGCATTCGAGGGGTACGACACGTCTACACCGAGGCAGTTCACGTGGGCACCATAAAGCGCGTCTCGTCTCGAGAAGTTGTTGTGCAGGAAGGGAGACAGGAAGTAGTATTAAAGACAGAAAACATCCAACTGATGTCCGATGAGGAATTACGAGCGTATCGACTCTCACTCGGTCAAGTCTATCGAGACTTTTCTGTCATCCTTCCTCGAGGCGCTGATCCGAACACGGTGGCAGACGTGATAACGCACGTGCAAGACGTCACCGGATCTAAAATAATCGACGTATATAAGGACTTGCATAGCGTCACCTTTCGGATCTTCACCTTTACGGACAGCGACGCAATGAGCTTACAACGTAGTGTAGAGTCATTGTTGCGGGGTATAGGATGTATAATGCGGTGAATGGGGTGCGAAATACGCCGACTCCTATGCTGCTATGAGGGGAATGCCACGCGTACAACTAAAGCCCGGGCTATTTATTTTGACATTTACGTGCTTAAGTAAACGACTGTTTAAAGTCGTGATAACCTTCTGTCACAGAGCCTTCGTCGATTGATGTTACAAACGTATGGCATTGAGCTCTCATTATAGGAGAGAGTGGTTGTTCTGCCTGCCGAACGGCATCTCGTCAAGTTGGACTTCTAGATACTAGCGTCGTGCTTGGACATTGGACAGTTGATCAGCAGACGTGCATGGATTTTAGCGATCTCATCAACATATTGTGGACGACACACAACTGATGCCGTTCAATGGTTCTCTCATAACTTTATCGCTACTACTTCTGTTCTATCGTTGTGATAGTCGCCCAACGTGGAGAGAGCCATCTATCTCAACAAAGCCTCCGCGTGCTTCCGCGTTTTGTGCATAACAAAACGGCGTCAGAGCCACATTACATCACTTACTACACACAACTTTTGTGATGACTGCCACCATTTCATTATTGCCTGCGTGCACGACGATTTCTTCATTACAGTGTCCATTTTAGCTCCTTTATCCGCACCAGAAAAGTTCTTGCATACGCTAATTTGGATATACAACACTGCTTACGCGTTAGCCTGTGAGTCTTAATCGTCTCTCCCTATTTAAGCAATTAATGCGCTGCCGATGATGCTACATACTGCTACGCCTCAGGAATTGTTGGTCGTGCGCTGTTTTTCCACACGAGCGCGCGTATTACTAATCTTTTGGGAGAGGAAATAAGCGAAGGTACAAGAATATAAGTTGTAGGACGATTAGTAACGATATAATGGAACGAGTCGTAATAACTGGCGCAACGGGCTTTCTTGGTTCTCATCTGACGGAACACCTCATCGGAAGTGGAGTAGAGGTAAAAGTGGTGGTGCATAATAATTCGAGTCATATCTCGCGTCTCAAAGGGCAAATTGAAGTGGTGAAAAGGGACATCGTTCGCGGCACAATTCCTATTCGCGATGCCTCGACTGTTTTTCACTTAGCCGCAATATCCCATGTAGGGCGTTCGATTGAAAATCCCAGACGTACTTTTGAGACAAATACTATAGGTACATTCAATGTGCTCGAATCCGTCAGAAAATCTGATTCCGTTGAAAAATTCGTTTTTGTTAGTACTGCCCACGTCTACGGCATTCCACAGTACCTGCCAATAGATGAGGGGCATCCGACATATCCGAGGGAGCCTTACTCGGCGAGCAAGCTCGCAGCTGAGGAGTTCACATTAGCGTATGGCAAGTCTTATGGCATACCAATGTGTATTGCGAGGCTATTCAACGTTTTTGGCCCCCGACAAGCTCAAGATTTTATTGTACCCGTTATTATAGGGCAAATGCTTGAAAAGGACGTTATATCACTCGGAAACCTCAAACCTACCCGTGACTTTACGTATGTGAATGATGTCATCAATGGCTTGATTCTTATGGGACAACAAGGCGATGGGATCTACAACGTGGGATCCGGCAGTGAGGTAAGTATCGAATCTCTTGTAGAGTCGATAGCAGAAATCCTCGGCAAAAGCGTCGGCGTGACCGTGCAGGACGTGCGAAAGCGCTCTAAAGACGTCGAGATAGAGAGGATGTGGGCGGATATCTCTCGCTTAAAATCTCTTGGCTGGCAGCCTGAAATTGAGCTTATGGAGGGGCTGAAAAAGACGGTGGAATGGTACAGAAACAATCTTTAGTATCTACGTGCTGGTTCAGCCAACCGCACGAGTGGAGACTTTGAAGCGGGCGCACAAAAGTGGCAAACATCAGTGGCGTGTCAGCAACAGTAACCTCTCCTTATTCTCACGTATGTGTATCTTTTAAGATACCTTTTGTCTCTCTACCGAGGGGATAATCCCACTCCAAAGAAGTGCAGCTTATGTACAAACTTCTCAGCGTCATATACCCTTCGAGCGTCGATTACTACAGGCTCAGACATACTTTTGATGAAGTCCTCTGGTTCAAGGTGTACGAACTGTTCCCATTCAGTTACGAGTATGCAACAGTGTGCCCCGCGCAAGCACTCCTCAACCGAACTTGCACATGTTAAATCTTCAAAATTTGGTCTCTTTATGCGTGTTACAACAGGATCAAATGCGCACACGACCGCGCCGCTATCCATAAGCCTTCGAGCAATTTTTAGGGAGGGGGCCTCCCGGATATCATCGGTATCAGGTTTAAACGAGAGTCCGAGGAGAGCGACTTTCTTTCCTTTGGCTCTGCCAAGTATCGATAAAGCAAGATCAGCTACGTGCAGTGCCTGTGCCTCATTCACACCGAGCACAGTGCGTAATAGTGGCGCTTCATAGCCAAGTGCTTTTGCCGTGCTGACTAAAGCTTTTACATCCTTTGGAAGACACGATCCTCCAAACCCTGCGCCAGCGTTGAGGAATTTGGGACTTATCCTATTGTCAAGTCCCACACCGGCCATCACGTGATTGACGTCAATGTCATCTAGTTTCTCGCACACGTTGGCGAGTTCATTTGCGAACGAAATCTTCGTTGCAAGAAAAGCGTTGCTTGCATATTTAACCATCTCTGCTGATGCGAGGTTCATCCTCACGATCGGAACGTTGTTGTGATAAAATTCTTTAAAAAGACTGTGCAGCACGTCTCCAGAAATCTCATCGTGTTCGCCGATGATAACTCTATCGGGATTGAACGTATCATATATCGATGAGCCTTGCCTTAGAAATTCAGGAGTCATACACAAGGCAAAATCTCGTCCGGCCGATTTGCCCGATTCTGCTTCCAGCATCGGTTTTACTACGCCGTTGGTTGTACCCGGGGTTACGGTACTCTTTATTGCTACGAGATGGTACTCATCCTTTTTCCTAAGCGCACGTCCTATTTCTTCGCACGCTTTCTTTACGAACGTAAGATCTATGCTCCCATCAGCGAGTTCTGGCGTACCCACGGTAACAAAAGTGACATCAGTTTTCAAAATCGCCTCTTCACGTCCGTATATTGCTTTCAAATTTCCCGATTCAATACCACGTGTCAGCAGGTCAGTAAGCATGGGCTCATAAAATGGAGGAATCTTGTCATTTATTAGACGGATCTTATCAACATCGTACGTTGACGCTATCACATTGTAACCACGGGCTGCGAAACAAACTGCTGTGCTTAGTCCTACATAACCCGTGCCAACTACGGAAATTGCACGCATTGAATCATTTTTTAGAGTAATTTTATTTAAATCTTGACACTGGTCGGGCCGCGTCCTACATTTTTGTTGTCTCTTCTAATGTAACTGCACTTGTCTGAGCTTGTGATCACCTAGGGCAGAATGCGTTGATGCTGGGAAATTCCCGCGCGACGCAACCAATTATATCTAATTGTGGGCCCCGTCCGCGACGTCGTGACCTACGTCGAGGAGCGTATTATCGTTCAGATTTAAACTAAAAGCCATCGATGGAGATGATTCGCTAGTCGATAATACATATGTAATCTGGGATGGTTATTGAAAAGGTTCATTCGTTTGTTAGTCGGTGTCATCGTTATGCGTTAAGGCTTCGCCCCCACGAGCTATGGTCTTGTTATACACTCCATTTCATAACAAGCGCGTATTATTTTAGGGAGCTTCCCCCACGTAGCAAGTGCTCCGCCACTAATTACAAGTGCACCGTATACGCCTTTAATCTTTTTAATCGCGTTAAATCCCTCATAGGCGTTAAAGCTAGCATTTCCCAACGCTGAGGCAGCAGCATCTGCAAGGCACGCAGTTTCAGCTATAACGCACGCTGCATCTGCATTTCCAAAACTTATAGACGGGCCAATCGTCGCCGATGATGTGCATATGCCAATGAACTCAACTGGTTCCACACAAAACCCAATGTCTTTAAAAAAAGGGTTGCCCGTATATATCCCTACGGTAACATTCCTATCGCTCGATAGGGCAATGTCGCCCCCATTATCAACGATTGCATAGCGCGCGCCGGCGCCCACCATTGCCTCAACGGCAAGATCGGAGATCACGCCGGCAACTGCAGCCATAGGGCCGACTCCGGCCGCATTTGACGCCTCTATCATCCTCCGGACGATGTCCGGCGGGCTCCCTACATAGTCATCAAACGGTTCAAGTGCAAACCGAAAAAACGGGTTAAGCAGTATGAATTGCTCAAGTTTACGCCTGTGGTACTGTATTGCGTTTTTTGCCACCGCTATGTGTGAGGGACTATCGGCGGCAATCGTGACGACTGTCTGCTTTAACTGGAACTTCTCCTTCATACATCTGCAAGTTTCAGAGCTCCTTGCGGGCACATTGTAAGGCAGGTGCGGCACAGGATGCATCGCTTGAGGTCGATTGAGATGGTGCGGTCATCGTTGTACTTGAAAACTTCCACAGGGCATACTGAAACACACGCTCCGCATTGCACACACTCTACCTCGTCAAAGAACAAAGGAGTATCCAACTCGCGAACCTCGACACTCCGTCGCCTGAACGCATCGACGACCCTTTCCTTCTCATCATCAGAAACATCTATCACAATTTCAGCAGTCGCTGCGTCCACAAATGCCCTATCAATATTGATGAGCACGCCGGTTTCGAGCACTACCTCCGCCAGCAATGGATGCTCCATAATCTTTTGTGGAAACTTCAATATGATCTTCACTGCCGCCACCTTCACCTGCAAGCTAGAAGCTTACTTAAGTCCTCACTCGTAATGATACCTATCACTTTGTTTGCGTTATCGACTACGGGCAGTGCGGATATGTTATGGCGTTCGAGTCTTCTCGCAGCCAAATCGATTGGCTCATCCGGTGCCGCCGTTATCACCCGTTTGGTCATAATGTCGTTGAGCCCGTCGCCTTTGTTGCGCGCTACTGCTTTAGAGATATCATAAGCCGTGACAATTCCTATGAGCCTCTCATCAGCTGAGACAACAGGCAAGTGATTTACCTGTTTTTCAACTATTATCTTTGCAGCTTGCTGAATGCTGAGAGTCTCTCTTATGATTATTCCAGGTGTCATAACATCCCGCGCGAGAGGGACTTTAGCGATTTGCCTTATGGGCTTGGGCGTTACGTTGACAGGAATTCGCGTCACCGGAGCGGTGAGCTGGAACGTGCCATTTTTAATCCTATATGCGAGTTCATCGGCTATTTCTCTCGCCTTAAAGTAGCTTGACATAGATGATGTCCTCACTTCCTTGCCATTGATCTCAATCGTCCCGGATTTCAGCTCTTCGTATGACACTTTCCGTATCACGGGCCGTGATCTCCGCGCAACTCCATAATCAAGAACGTCCGTCATTATCTCATCATCGCGTATGGCAGTCTTTTCCGCAAGCCCTTCATTTAGCATTGGTATCGGTACTCCTATCCCCACATACAGCGATGTCCCGTACTTGTGGAACGTTGCAGCCCTGAGATACTCAGTGCTCATCGCCCTCAGATCTCCACGCACCATCAGCGTCCCGGAGCTGTTCACCGGATCGTGCTGCGTGCCTTGGCCTAGTATGTACCCGTCAGCACCGCAGAGAAATATCCTCGTTCCCAAGCCAATTGTCTCATAATCAGGATCGTTGTAAATCGGCGAAAGAGTCCCCGAAGCTGAATACGTAGCGTTTCCGAACTTTGGGAGTAGGGTCCCCATATAGGTGTACATCACCCTATCAGAGGAGTTTGTCGCTGTGGCGTATTTTTGGTACGCGTTACGCGGATTGAGCATGACGGCCTCATTGAGATCGTTGAGGGTAAGTGATGTCTCGATGCTCCTCCTCGGATAACAGTCAGTGGCAAAACCTATCGCTTTGAGTTCGACTTCCCTTCCAGCAACAAGATCTTCTATAACGTGCGCTCCGCCGTACTCTAGTCCTCTAGTCTCTGAGAGCTGAGTAGCGCCGAGGTACGCATCGACTGCCGCAACCCCAGCATACGCCTCAACATCGTTGAGCCAGACCTTACTCATCTTTATCGGGGGATCGGAATGACCGAAGTTCATCCAGGCGCCGGAAGAGCACATCGCCCCAAAGGTTCCAGTCGTCACCACGTCGACCTCTTGTGCCGCTGCTTCTGGTCCGAGCTCGGCCACGACATGAGGCATCTCATCTGCGGTGATAACATGGACGCTTCCGTCAACGATCTTCTCATTAATCTCTTTTAGTGTTTTCACCAATTGAAGTCCCCTGGAATCTTAAACTTCGTTATAGCGCTTAATACGGTAGGTAACAGATGATTAGTAAAATAATCCCTCTATTATAAATATTGTTGCAATCAAATTATTTTAGTGATTTGAAGGGTTCGTCGTACATTAGAGAAGGAACTTGAGAAGAGAGTATGACCCCTTAAACAAGAAATTAAATATCTCAACGCCCTTCTGGATGTAAGCGTTTGCACTCAGCTGATTCGCCGGCATCGTCTTGCCAAGAGCTGCTAAGACCGTTATATCATCGACCCTCCGCAGCTTCTGAACTTGAGATCTCTTAGCTCTTATCAGCTCCCTATTTTTGTACAACCACCTGAAAACCTTGAGTTTACTAGACATGTAAGATCTACCCCATATCAAGGTATAGCCGATTATCATAAGCTCTGTAAGGAGAAGTGCAGGCAGTAAAACTATAATAGTTCGTGTACTATAGTTTTTAAGAAGCAGAAGGTAGCGATTGCGCTCGAGCCTGTAAAACTTTTCATTGCTTCCTATGTTAAGCTTATACTTATGGTAGACAACCGATGTCGGTACATACAAGATGTCGTAGCCGGCAAGTCGAGCCCTAAGAGAAATATCAGCATCCTCCATATGCATGAAGAAGTCTGGATCGAACAAACCGATCTCCTTTAAGACGTCTCGCCTTGCAGCAAAGGCGCAGCCATTTATTCCCGGAACTGACATTAGGATGCCATTATCATCATCGCATTCGAACAGCCCATTGTTAAACGACGGGCCCGTATAGTGTATGACTATACCTCGGGCGTTTATAATATCGCGGTCATTGTATATCTTGAGTTTTGATGTCACAAAACACACGTTATCGCGCGACTGAAGCGTTTTTACAAGTTCTTCAATCCAATCCGAGTCAACAATCGTGTCGTTGTTTAAAATAGCCACGTAATCGCTATCGGCGTGTTCTATCCCAATATTATTCCCACGAGCGTAGCCAAGGTTCTCCTTAAAGGGAAGCAGTGTGATGGTGGGGTACTTGCTTCGTATGTAATTCACGCTAAATTCAGATGAAGCGCTATCCACGATTATTACGTCATAGTGTGGATACGTCTGGTTCAAAACGGTCGAGAGGCACTCATCTATATGCTCTACTCCATTGTAGTTTAGGATGATTACGCTCACCTTTTTTGCTACTGCCGCGTTGTTTTCCGAGTCCAATGGCATCACTTTTCAATCGTAGTACAACAGATAAACTAATATTGTAGTTTAATAACGAAATTCAATCTTACTAATACCTTTCCTATTATGACAGGGAATTAGGGTTTATATATGAATTTAACTCGCAAAGTGAGGTCGTCAACATCTCTGTGTACTGCACGAGCGAGCGGCTTCTCGTTGACAAAGCCTGAACGCCCCTCAAACTTTTAAAACTGCCAGCACCGCCTACACCCATGGTAACTTTTATCACAACGCAAGCACTCTATTCGAAGGAGATGATCTCAGTTGCGGTGCCAGCCTACAATGAAGGCGGCTCTATAGGCCAACTGCTTGAAGAACTAAGCAAGTTTGAAGCCATTCAGATAGTAATTGCAGAGGATGCCTCGACTGATGGAACACGAGAGGTAGCCCAGGAATTCTCCTCTGAGCATGAGATGGTTAAGCTTACGAGCAGCGACATCCGGAGGGGTAAGGGCGCTGCGATAAAAAGAGCGTTGAAGCTGGCTGACGGAGAGGTTCTTGGATTTATCGATGCAGACATGTCGATTCATCCACGAGATTTTATGATGCTAGTTTCGGCTATCGATGGCGGAGCCGATCTTGCCATAGGCTCAAGAAGGCTGCCGAATTCGGTCATTACAGGTAGACAACCGTTCATGAGAGAATTATTCGGGACTGCTTACATTGCGCTTGCGAAGTTCATCTTGAAAATCAACGTATCGGATTTTCAGTGCGGCTGTAAGGCATTTCGGCGCGAATTATGGGAGGATCTAGACATACGTTGCGACGGGTTCGCGTTTGATACAGAGTTAATCTCGAAGGCGTACAGTAGGGGGTTTAAAATAGCTGAGGTGCCCATAACTTGGAACAACAAGGCTAACAGCACGGTACATACCTTGAGAGATTCGATAGATATGTTTAAATCCCTCCTTAAAATACGAAGGGAAATCAGGGGTCTGACGAGTAAGAGGTCCGATTTTTGAATAGAAGGTACTTTGCGACGATCGCGGCGATAACGATAGCAATAACGGCAATAAGGGTCACATACTCGCTCATTTTGTGGAGGTATACCGCGGACTCCGACATGTGGATGCTACTTGCAGACAGCAGTCAATACCTGAGTTCTGGACATTATACCCCTCAGTACCCGCAATCCATATACTATGGCATGTACTCGGTCGGGATACATACCCTCGTATCCACACTGTCTACATTTACAGGAATCAATCTATTTGCCTTTGCTCAATATCCGCTGCAGATCATCACTCCCGTTTTGATGGCGGCGACGATATATATTATAGCCTCCAACTCGGGCGAGAATAAGCACTGGTGTATTCCACTAATGATCCTCTATATCGGAACGTTTAATGGCCTCACACATCAGCAGTCTCGGATGATTGAAGAGTGTGTTGGTTATATATTATTCTTTGGAGCACTTTTGCTCTTCTATTTATACTACAGTGGACGGGCATCGAAGGCATACACGTTCTGGATGTTGACAGCGCTCATGCTGGCAACCGTGTTCACACATCAGCTTAGTTTTATAGCGATGTCGATAGTTGCCATGCCATTTGTTGTAAGGGAACTCAAATTCGCTGCGCTTGCGTACATTCCTCTCGTTTTTCTCCCGTGGTACATCTTCTACAGCGTCGTTAACGGGTATGTGGGCGCATTTGCGAGCGTTTACCCATTTGCCATCATCGGCCTTGTCGCACTGTACGCTGCTTTCATGCTAATCGATCAAATCAACATCTCAACCATTATAACGCGAATACGGACGTTTGTAAGGGGTAATCACAAATTCGGCAATCCGTCGCAGTTGCCGGAATCCCAAATAAGGCACATGCGAGCTGGCTATGTCCTGTTATCAACGTTCTTGCTCGGGCTGTTTGTGATTGGGTATTCATTTTTGACGAGGTTTCAATCGGGGTACATCCCTTATCTTCTGCCAATTGCTCCTCTTGTGGTATATGCGGCACTGAGGAATTTGAAACACGATGACTTCAATAGAGATGGTTACAACAAAGCTTTTTACAGATATCTGATCACGACTTTGATCTTTCTGTCACTCGTCATGGCCATAGGCTTCATAATACAGTTTGAAGTCGGTTCTACAAATGAGGTGGCTGCAGGTGGTAACAGGTCGGTTGAGTTGCTCAGTGGAATAGATCTAGGGGGGCGTCTTCTGAACTGGGTTGCAGTGGTTTATGGGACAATAGCGACTATGGGACTGATACAAACTGTACGGGAACTACATAACACCGAGTTATTAAAGTTTGTTCGCGGAGTCGTTCCCATTTTGATCATTGTAAGTCTAATTAACGTTGCTGTGTTAGCACTGAACTTCGACAGAAGCTTCAACGTAGTCGGGCCCATGGACAGCAGAGCACAAGCGGGTATGTTGTGGACAGCTGGCAAGGATTCAGGCGCCATAACTCTCACAGACAACAAAAACTCACCGCTCTACCGGTACTACACGGGTGAGCTCGTTGCAAGTGACTGGGGCGGTAAGAATAGTTCGATGCTTGAAGACATAAACTTCAAAAAGCTTAGGACGTGGGCAGGATACAACACTACGGGCATAGACTACCTATTTGTCACAAACTCACCAGACAAGTTCTTTGACGGAAAGGTCAACGTAGCTCAAGGCAGTTGGGACAGAGATATTGAAGCTCTCAACAACATTGACCGAATAGATAAGGTGTACACGAATGGCTTTACACACTACTACAAAGTAGAGAAGGATCACGTTCCGAAATTCTTAGGGTTGTACCGCAGTGTCGCACCCCCTCAGCCGGCAGGAACAAACGTAACGTGGACTGTTGTCGCATACGATCAAAATGGGGGTCAGCTGAAGTACAAGTTCTTCCTAAGCGGTCCTTCGACAGGTTACACCTTTACTATCATGCAGGATTGGTCAACAAACAACACGTGGGTATGGCACACAACAGCAAATGATGTAGGTTACAACCAAGTAGCCGTGCATATTATGAATGACTATGACATACGCCTCTCAGCTGACAACTCGTATGACTATATGGCGGGGCAGAGATATATCATAACTTAACGCTGTTTAGATTCACTGTTTAGATTAACACTTGTAAGGCAACATACGTACGCTCATATGAATCTTGATTTCCCGATGGTATCGGTAATCGTCGTGAACTACAACGGACGGGAGTTTCTAGAGGACTGCTTCAGATCTCTTAGCAACCTTGATTATCTATCATATGAGGTCATCATGATTGATAATGCCTCAACAGATGGCTCCGTTGAATATGTGAAAGAGCTGTTTCCGTGGGTAAGGGTCATAGGGCTTAACGAAAATAAAGGCTTTGCAGAGGGCAGCAATTTTGGGGCGACGCACGCAAAGGGGGATCTTGTCGCATTCTTAAATAATGACGTTGAAGTGGATGGTAGATGGCTCCTCGAGCTCGTAAAGGTGGTTTTAAGTGACGAAAAGATAGCATCGTGTGGAAGCAAACTGCTTTTTTATGAGCGGAGAGACGTGATAAATCATGCCGGCGCGATGCTTGACTATAGTGGAGGTGGTTATGATAGAGGGTTTGGCGAACTCGATAGTGGAAAATTCAATAATATTGGCATTACTGGTTGTACAAGCGGCGGAGCGATGCTCGTCAGAAAAGACGTATTCTGCAAGCTCGGTGGTTTTGACCCCGACTACTTTGCGTACTTTGAAGATGTCGACTTTTGTTTGAGAGCGTGGGAGTTTGGTTATAAAATGATGTACGTCCCGTCATCCATAGCGTACCATAAATTCGGTGGCTCTTTTGGAAAGAAGGCATCAAACGCTCGGATTTACTACTGTCAGAGGAACCGGCTCGCAAATGTAATTAAGCATTTCGAGGCAAAAACTATCATAATGGCAACAGCGATATCTTTTGCTTATGATACGTACAGGATACTACTTTTCATCCGCCATAAGAAGTATGAAAGTGCTAACGCAATCATTAGGGGAAGCGGGACCTTCTTAAAGGATTTAAGTGCAAGCATCAAAAAGAGATCTTACATACAAAAGAACAGGATATTATCCGACTCTCAAATCAAACAGCTTGGCATAGTTGCCTCTCTTCGTGATATGATAAATGAGCAGAAAAGGCTTGAAAAACTAAGCATTTTTTAATTATCAACGAGGAACATGCAACGATGAATGCGCCGAAGAACAATTTTGCGCTTGCAGTCATGGATTTATGAATCTATAGGATAAATTTGCAAGGCTTACTTGCAAGCACACCTGCAGGATTACATCAGAACGATCGCTGGTTTTTCGCCGGCATACAAACATTCACAGTTAACGCGCAGAATCGACTCAATTCATGGCAGTCGTTTAACATAGCAAACGCTTCACACCGCGCGTCAAATGGGATCGCCCGCTTGTTTATCCAAATACTAAGACACAAACGAATCAATCTATATGAAGTGAACCCAAGGGTTTCCTCTCCTTGCGACACCGTTCTTATCTTTTTTAAAAGACGTTTCAGTAAGCTATAAAGTCTTCTGAATTTAATGCATCTTAGCAGTGACATATTTATATGAATCTTGAATTCCCAACGGTATCAGTAATTGTCTTGAACTACAACGGACGAGAGTTTCTAGATGATTGCTTTAGATCTCTTAGCAACCTTGACTACCTATCATATGAGGTCATCATGGTGGATAATGCCTCGACAGACGGATCCGTTAGGTATGTAAGAGAGCGCTTCCCGTGGGTAAGGGTCGTAGGGCTTGCGTCTAACTGCGGGTTCTCCAGAGGTAACGATGTAGGCGTCGAACACGCTTGTGGTAAATATGTAGCATTTTTAAATAATGATATTGAAGTGGAACCTACATGGCTTTCCGAACTCGTAGAAGGTATTGAAGAGGACGAAAAGATAGCCTCTTGCGGAAGTAAAATGCTCTTTTACGAGAGGAGGAATTACGTAAATCACGCAGGTGGCGCAGTCACGATAACAGGCGCTGGCTACGACATCGGTTTTATGATGGAAGATAAGAAGGATTACAATAAACCGAAGTTTGTTGGTTGTACAAGCGGCGGAGCGATGCTCGTCAGAAAAGACGTATTCTGCAAGCTCGGTGGTTTTGACCCCGACTACTTTGCGTACTTTGAAGATGTCGACTTTTGTTTGAGAGCGTGGATTGCGGGGTATAAGGTAAAATATATGCCAACTTCGGTGGTGTATCATAAATTCGGTGGCTCTTTTGGGACAGATAGTTCGCCATTTAAGATGTTTTTATATCAGCGAAACAGGCTCTATAACATCGCAAAAAATTTCGAGTTAAGAAATTTCGTGCTAGCTACACTGACGTCCATAACTTATGATGCTTACAAAATTTCCAGGTTTCTACTACATGGAAACGTCACCATGGCACTGTCAATTATCCACGGTAGTTTATCATTTATTAACAACTTGAGACGAGTCATAGAGAAGAGAAGAGCAATACAGGACGCTCGCGAGATAAGCGATCGAGAGCTCTTTAAAAAGGGCGTCGTCTTGGGTATAAGGGAGAGTCTAAAAGAGCTCAAGTCTCGTAGAAAGTTCAAAGGTGAGCATAACAGTGCTTAAAGGTGTAGACATTGCCGTAATTCATCCACATCTCGACATTATAAGTGGGGCTGAAAAACTTGTTCTCAATGACATAGCTCATTTTGCGGAGAACAACAGCGTAACAGTGTACACATCATCATATGACGAGTCGATACCTAAACTGCTTGACATACCAATAAACGACGTTACAATAGTCGACAAGTGGCTCCCGCACCAATTCGGGCGTCAGACTAAGTTCAACTTCTTCGTTGATTTCTTTTACTATGCTTATTGTTCAAATAAAAATTTAATTGCAGGCGAACATGATATCTCGCTGGCGTACAGCGTGCCCTCGCACTATGCAAAAAAGGATGAAATAGCACATTTCTGGTACTGTCAGGAGCCGATAAGAAGCTTGTACGATACCTTCGACGAAACGCCCGCGATGAGGAATACAATCCTGAAACACCTCATACCCCACTTGCGCAGTTTTATGGTAAAAATAGACAAGGAGCGCGTAGCAAGGTGTAAATACATTTTCACAAATAGCAATTACACATCTAACTATGTAAGGGAAGTTTATACGCTCCCTTCAAGCGTGATATATCCCGGTGTCGACATAGGGAGTTACCATTGCGCTGACCCGGATGGCGATATAATCCTCACCGTTTCGAGGCTTATCCCAGAGAAGCGCATCGATGTCCTAATTGAGGCGATGTCAATCGTTAACGTGGCATATCCAACTGTCTCGCTCAAAGTGGTTGGAAGCGGCCCAGAAAAGTCGAAACTTATTGGCCTGTCAAACGATCTTGGCGCCAACGTAGAATTTATTGAGAAGGTCGATGATACCACCCTTAGAGAATTCTATGCACGTTGCTACGCAGTCGCGTATGTACCACGGCGGGAGCCATTCGGATATGTGCCAGTTGAAGCCATGGCATGTGGAAAACCAGTCGTAGGTATAAACGAGGGGGGTGTTGGTGAGACCATAGTGCACGGAAAAACAGGCATACTAACGGATGGAAGCGCCAATCAAGTTGCATCAGCCGTGACGGAGCTTCTAAATGATCGCACTATGGCAGTCAAAATGGGCAGAGAAGGGCAAAAACGGTCATGGATGTTCTCTAACGCAGAGCGCTTTAAGCGGTTCGACCAGCTGCTTGCGAGGTGCCTAAACGCCTGAGATTAGGGATTGGCTTGTTAAGTAAAGATAATTCTTGCTGTTATCGTACACCTTATCGAACGTCTCCTGTTTGGAGAAGTCAGCTTTTAGTGGCTTGTAGAGGTTGTCAAATCCGTAAAAGCCAACCCTGTAATTATTATCTGATACGATCACACCGAGTGGGGAGGTATCGTTGAAATAACCGACGTTGCTGCAATAATTTAATAGCGTCGCTGCATCAGGGTTATTTGAATAGAGCACATTGAGGACTTTTGTATCTCTCTGCCCTTCTAAAAAGACGTATGCAATATTTTCACCGCTCATCATCATGTAACGCCCTGCGCTTCTTAAGTCTCCAAAGAGCTGCAGATGATCTTTATTCGCAAACTCGAGGGCATATTTCGTGTTTGAGTCATAGACAATAGCATATGAATTATAGCCAGCCATGGCTTGAACGTTGGCGAACGTCGCTATGAAAAGTATCACGACACCGAGCGCAACTGCTGATTTCACGCTGATCAATCGTTCGAGTCTCCAACTTGCGACGAATGCGACAGTAATGACTATCAAATAGAGCAATAAAATGAATGACCATTCGAGGGCTCGGCTAACTCCAATTGTAGTCCCTAAGGTAAGCGAAACAATTGCTGTCCCACAGATAAGTGACGATGTGAGAGTTACCGACAGAAGCTTGTATCTCACATGAACCTGCTTTGACGACAATACGAGGTAGAGGAGGAGGACTATTAGTCCTAGCTGTGCTATTATTGATGCCCGGCGGGTTATGTCTTCAAGTAAACCGGTCTGGTACAAATAGGGGGTGAAAATAGATGCTTTGCTCGGTCCTACTATTGAAGATGCTATTGCAACAATTCTCTTATTCAAGGCAACGACAACGGACGCGATTATTATAGTTAAAGCAACAACCAAAATTCGAACGTTCACATCATACCTTCTCAATTTGCTTCTTCTGAGTAGCAGATAGCCCAACACAACAGCAACCGTCAAAAACGTAACGAGGAGCCATGCGTTTAGTATGGGTGAAAAGTACAGAAGTATGAGAAAATAAAGCTGATTATTTATAAACAGCATAAAGGTAACCGCCCAGCCTATAATAAGTGCTGTTTCCTTGTACAATACCGGCAGGCGAGGTCTGTCAGTCACATGCGCGTATGCATTGTAGGCGAACGATACAAAGACATAACTAGCGAGCAGTAATATCTCCATTAGGACGCCTGTGTGGTACATTGTGATAAAAGTCACAATACCTGCGAGCATAACCACTCTATATCCATATGGCATCTTTCTCCTATAGTCAGCCAGTAATGCTAGTGTCAATACCCAGAGCGCCCATCCGAAGAAGGCGTTTCCGGTAAATCGCTGTGTAAGATAGTAAACTGGAATGCTACGGGCAAAAACGGCAGCAAAAATGACAATGAGCACTTCATCAAGGTATTCAGGGTTTACAGCGTTAACTCTCCTCACCGCAAAGTAGAGGATGAGGACAATCGGAATTAAGAGGAGGGTCTGAAGGGGGAAAAAGTTCGTGAAGTTCTCCTGCGTATTGTCGACGCCCAGAAATGTCAACAGCACCTTATTGAACGTGAATAGCCCTACATCCATCGTTAGATAGGTCGCGAAGTCTTGAAGTTTTGTAGGCTGCCTCGCACTTCCATCATCACGCTGCTCTCCAAACGTGTAAACGCCACTCGTATAGTGGTGGAGTTGATTGTCTGCATATGAGTACAGCACTAAAGCAAGTATCGCAAACGAAAGAACAGCGAGTCTAAGCGCAGCGCGACGATTAGTTTTAGCGGGCATTCCATTTCACAATTAATGTGCCGTAATATAAAACAGTAGTCATAGCATTTCGAGCACAGAGGAACAGTAACGAGAACGTCATTTGCAGAGTGAATACACTACGTTGATGTCTTACACGTTCTTCACGTTATAATAAAATAAAGGTTTTTCCGACAGCTCCTTTCCCGGCGTCGTGCGTTACCTGTTATAAAAGACGCTCTCAATTATTTGCTTTCTTTTTGCGCTCGTCGACTCTATCGTGTTCTCTCCAACGGTCTTAATGCCGCCATGGAGTAGTTTCGCTAATAACTCCCTATTTTTGAAAAGGCTCTCTATCGCAAAGGCAAAGCTTTCAGGGTCTCCTGCGGTGCATAGCAATCCATTGTCCCCATTTGAGATTATATCCGTGAATGAGTCTATTTCAGAGCCGATAACAGCAACTCCATTTGCCATTGCATCAAAGATGATTCTCGGTTGCTCACCGCTTATATTTGGAACGACAATAGCATCATACTGCCTCAAAATAGGATAAAAGGAAGCATAGCGAAGCATACCTTTAAACGTTACAACATCAGATAAATCATGTAACGTCACGAAATCTTCCAACTCCCTCAGCAAGGCACCTTGTCCGTATATATCGAGTGCCACGGGAACGCCCCCCTCCTTTAAAACTTTAACTGCCTTAACGGCGATGAGGGGCCCTTTTATGTAAATGAGACGCCCGGCAAAAAGTATCTTACAACGCCCTCTCTTCAAACCATTCTTTAACTTTTCTTCGATTTGCATCGGTACAATTATGTCTCTCTCTCTAACCCATGAAGCGTGAATCTTACTAACGTTCCCATATTTTTCATAGCTCTTATAGAGAGCGGCACCAACTACGAACGTCAAAGGAGCGGTAGCTATGCAAAATTTAATGATGAACTCATACAGAGGCCGGACCACGACAAAAGCTGCTTTTTTAAGCGCATCATTCTCCGATTGGATGGTAAGGGCGATATTCGTAACATAATCCTCATCAAGCACAAAAATCCTTTTTTTGTGCCCTCGTAGCAAGAGGAGAATGTTCGCAGTAATTCCCACTGGTAGACGAACTGCCCCCACCGAATGCACGAGATCATCCCCTCTAATATTCCTAGAGAGCGCATATAGTATTTTAGGCAACTTAATCAGAAACTGCGATCGGTTTACAAAATGTGGCAAAGGGTAAAATGAGATGGGTGAATCCTTCGGGAATATGTAAGAAAATTCACTTGGTTCGAATTTTGCGCTCAACGGAGCAAAAACGCATACATTGTTACCAGTCGCAAGCTCTGCTGCCAAATACCAGCCCCATAATTCATCAACTGCATAGCATTGATCTGGCGTTAATGCGAAGGGAACAGGAGTCACAATCACATATCTCATCCTAACCACCAATGGCAATAACTACTCACAGTTGGCTGATCAATTTATGCCGATCTGCGTCCGTTTAATGTGTACGAGTTCCCTCACCGCGTTTTATGACACGCGTTCACTCTGTGATACCTTAGTGAATGAGCCTTTACAATCTAAACGCATTATATTAATTATGGTATAAGTCCTTGTTTTTCCCCGTTAAGTGCCAAGATAATCCGTTAAAGAAAGGTCGTATCAACTCCTTTCTCCCTCGCAGAATGCAATACCCGAAAAACAGCGCGCTTTCGTACATGAAATACACGACAAATATGAGTTTCTGCGCGTCTGAGGCAAATTTCTTCTCGAATATTATACGATTTCGAAGTGAATAATAAAAGGACAACGGGCTCACGTATCCAAAGGTAGCTGAAACCTTATGCCAGATCTTCGAACTCGGTACGTACACTGTAACAAACCCCGCTCTTGATGCCCTAATACAAAGGTCTACATCATCGAGATATATGAAGTACTGTTGATCAAATGTACCGATGGCGTCTATGAGAGATTTTCTCACCAACATAACACAGCCGGTTACGAAATCCACATTGCGTATGTCGTCGTACTGTCCGTTGTCCTCTTCGAAAGCGCCGAACTCCTTCATTATCCCTTTCGCTAGACTGATCTCCCCGCCTGTCGAACTAAGTTCATTTTTTCTGTAATAGTTATAGATCTTAGGCCCCGCAATGCCAATTTTCGGATTTGATTCAGCGATGTTGACGAGCTCGGTTAAAAACTCTTCGTCAGCTATCACATCGTTGTTCATAAAAAGGAAGTACTCGCCTGACGCGATTGCAAGCCCCGAATTACATCCTCCACCAAAACCTAAATTCTGTTTGTTTTCAACGATTGTTACGTCAAACTTGCTCCTCGTCGCATCAACTGAGCCATCCGTCGAGGCGTTGTCCACTACGATGACCTCTAGATTCGGGTAATTCACCTTCGTAAGACTTTCTAAACACTCTATAAGGTCATCTCTGCCATTCCAGTTAAGTACGATTGCTGACACCAGGGGAGTGCTCATCGACACAACATAAATGCTAAAGTATTAAATATTTATTACAAAAGTATCGTTAATTACTTGTAGAAGCGTGTTAACGAATTAGAGTGACCCAATGGATATCGGACTCGTCATTCCCAGTAGCTACTTAAGTACCTGCGGTGGTTCAGAGGTCAGTGAAAAACTGCTCGCCGAGAGCCTTGTTAGAAGGGGGCATAACGTCACCGTCTATGCCTTTGATGGGGATGCCTATTCAGAGACGAGGCTTAACGGGGTTGGCATAAAGACTTTCAAGAAGTTACGCGAAGGGGCCCCTCGCCTCTTGTCATTAAATGCCAGCACCTACATGCACTTACGAGATTTGGCGAGATCCCATGACGTCATTCATGTCTACAGGGGATGGCAACTCCTCGCAGGAGCTGCCCTTAGCATTCCGACCGTTGCCACCCTTAACAGTTATCAATTAATTTGTCCCACTGATACTCTGCTGAGCCCCTCTGGCAGGTGCAACGGCCTCTCGTTCGACACGTGTGCGCGATGCATCTACTCAAACTATGGGTTTTCAAGTTTAGATAACATCTTAAAGACTTCTTTTTACTTCAGGAATATCCTCTATAGCTATCTTTCATTAAAAGTTAATGGGCGTATTAACAAGTATATCGCCCTCTCAGAGGTATCAAAGCAAAAGTTTGTCAAGAAAGGCATCGCTGAGGACAAGATAGTCGTCATTCCCAACATGGTCGATCCCCGCTTTATTGTGTCAAGTGCTACGGAACCTAAGGGAATTTTCACGATACTGTATGTTGGGCAACTTTACGAAGCAAAGGGCGTTGACGTGCTGTTAGATGCGGTACGCCTTTTACGTAATAGCGACGTGCAGCTAAAAATCGTTGGCCACGGTCGCAAAGAGGATCAACTAAAAGAGCTTGCGCGGAATCTCGGGGTGAGCGAAAAAGTCGAATTCCTGGGAAAAATTGAAAATGAAGATTTGCCTGAGATATATCGAAATGCGCACCTGTTTGTGCATCCTGGAATCTGGGAAGAGCCCTTCGGAAGGTCGATCCTCGAGGCTATGGCATCAGGGTTGCCAGTAATAACCTCAGATGTTGGAGCCCCTCCGGAGTTAATACATGGCTGCGGGCTTACCTTCACTGCAGGCCGTGCAGACGAACTTGCCGACGCGATAAGCATCATATTTGATGATGTTGAGCTCCGGAAAAAATTAGGAATAACAGCACGGAATAAAGCGCTCAAGGAGTACAGTGTCGACTCAATAGTGGAGAGGATTGAAAACGTGTACTTAGAGGCGCAAGCGTAATCTAAACACGGGAGCACGAAGCTGGCAGTTTTAGTGTCACCTTACCCAAAGAGGTCGTACGCACAAGCTTTTGCCCTTTATTTGTGTTGGTAAACTGCGGAGCAGCATAAGAAGATAAAGCCCATATTGTGTCTGATGCTCTGGCTCTGACAATAAATTAACTAAGCTGTGAGGTATACATCTTTTTTGCGTTACAAGATAATACATTTGATTATTCCAGTCACGCCGCTCGTGTGTTTGGCCGCTGTCGGTGCCTTTGCCGTTTTATGGGCGTACAGGCGGCGGAGGTGGTAGTAGTAGGTTAAGGTGACGAGGAGCGCTGCACGCAAATAGCAAGCTGAAACATGACACAACAGGGAGGCAACGCCGTGACACGCGCCCCCCATTATTCTTTCTTAAATTTTCCTATTACGCTGCTTCAGCGCGAGCCACTCCCGTTGCAATTTTCTCGTACCTCTCACTGCGGGGTAAGTAGGAACTTAACTAGCAGATTGTGGGAGCTAGTTAAGTTATCAAAATTCGATGTTAGTTACACTTAACATTACCACGTTGCTAACAGCAGGGGCATATTGACTATCGCCATCGTATGTTACCCGGCACGTATAGTGGCCAGCACTATCATAGTTTAGCGTCGGTCCGAATTCCCCCCGTGTCTCTTGATGTGACAGTGTGCTGACAGAAAAGACGGTGCTCTATGTTTTCCCGTCAGAACTCATACGTTGAATATGAACTGCCGTGTAGGGGATGCCATTCGAGTGGTCTAATGATTGGGATGGGGCTTCATCCCCATCCTTTGGGAAGCACGATCATGTATATTTCTACCTCTTAAGGTAGTTGGGGACGAGGTGCACAGTAGTGCGTTGTACGCAAGGATTAGGCGGTTTCGGGGTTGAAGTTGGTGTGGGTATGTAGGGTCGGGTGCGTGTGAACCTAAATCCACCCCTTAGGGAGTACGACCATGTACATTTCTACCTGTTCCGTTCCGGAACGTCCCCAATTTGAGGTGAACAGAACCCGTGTAAAGTCTCGATTGACGCTTCCGTGCGGTTCTGCCCAATAGTCGTGCTCTTGCGCTGGATCCACTATGGTATAGTCGTGCGCTAACCGCACTATACGTCCATTGGGCATGAGTTCTACGGCAAACACCTGGTCATCCATCCACGTTTTCGACTTAGTACTGTCATCAGTTGTCGAGACAAGCACCCAGCCCGGCCGGTCGAGCGCTCTGCCGGAAATGTGAATGCTCATATGTGGTTGCCCTGTAGACGAGCTGAAGTCAATCGGACCTATGAGGTTCGTCAATCTTCCTGTCGCGAGATCGACCATTGAGATGTAATCGGTACACGCATCCTGAAAGACGTAAACTTCCCGTCCTTTTGCGTCGAGAGCGCAATCGCCGTGCCCGACACATAAGCCTTTGGCGGTTTTCAGGCTCTTTGCGTGGGTGAGGGTTTTATCGTAAACCATTAAACCGCACGGATGCGATTCATCGCCGCCGCCGGAAGGGCACGCCTCATACGCGAAAGTCGCGAGATAATAATTCCCTAGCGGGCTAATGTTTATCCCCTTGACTTTCGGCTGACCTGTCACATCTCTCATGGCACTGATTTTGTCTGTTTGTTTGTCGTAGACTATGAAGGCCACAGGCATCCAGTTCTGGTCTTCAGCTATGAACGCCCAATAGCGACCATCCTTCGTCGGACTGCCGTAGTCTTGTGGCATTACGTAGGCCGCGTTGCTGGGCACGTCGTGGGTGAAGTCATGCACAAGTTTCACTTCTTTCGTCTGTATATTATAGCCAAAGAAAGAGCGGACATCCCAATTAAAGTAGTAGACAATGTTGGGATCCGTTGCATCCCACCGCACAGCTGAGCCTGTGAGGGGCAGTTGACCGAGCGGCTGGAGCGTATGCGCGTCGTAGAGGTACCACGTTGCGCTTAAGCCCATCGCAATCAACTTAGTCTCATCCGCGTTGAACGATTGCACCTGCGAGTACTCGTTCTTTAACCCTTTTGAATTATCATCCGCCGCGATGTCGTGAGTCCGGTCGGTCACCCGCACCACGCACGTGCCAAAGACCGGGTCGGTGTAGGGTGTGCGGGGAGCGGGTTCGGACATGGAGGGTGTCTGGCGGACATTCTTATCGGTGACCGTGGGGGTCGGGGGGTTGGGACAGAGCGCAGGCTGTTCAGAGCTCGCGGGCTGCTGCGATGCATTTTTGGTCGGCGTCTGTGAGTTCGTAACGATATTGGACGCGTATCCAGAAACAAAAATCGTAGGGATCAGTAACAGGCCAATACATACAATGATAAGCGTTTTATTCATTTCTATCACACTTCTTTAGTGATACGAATTGTCGCTTTGAGGCGGGCCGGCGGCGCTTGCAAGCGGCGCCAGCAACGTAGACAACACTATAGAGAGATAAAAGAACGAGAAAGCGCCAACAGTAGTGATGGTACTCTTCTCTCCATAGGGTCTCACTATCCTATTGATGGTGTTGGAGTAAATGTGAGTAAAGGCCGCATGCCGCCATTCATTCCAATAAATAAACCATGTACAATTGCGCACATGTATAATAAAAGTAACTAGATTTGTTTTTTTTCTAACACATGTAGCAACAGTTCGGCACGCTGTACAGTGTTTGCTGGTCGAAGCATGGTGTTTGTGACGCATTCAGTATGCGCATCGGTCTGCATAACATTGTAGATTAGATACTGCAAACAGATACGTGGGATTTTATCATAATAACGGATTATTGTGACCATTAGCGTTGCTTGTGTTCTCCTTCACACACAACACAGCACGTCGAACTTACGATGAGTTGTAGGTTCCAACATATTGTTGATAGTCAGGCCAGTCGGTATACCCCCACCAAAGGAGAAACTCCTTCTTGTCAGTATACAAGGTGAGCCACCAAAAGTTGCCCTCGGGTTGGCGGTGTAAAAATATTGTTTGATCTTCTATGCTGGATTCTCCAGAAAGGGTTCTAGTATCGGTTTGTAATCGAAATCTCGTTCCGTTATCGAAAGATAGTCTATATTGCTTCCCAATGGTGAAGTTGTTCGGCACGGTCTTCGAAGGATTTGTGACGTTTGTTATGGTGAGCTGTAGTTCTTTAAATTGAGGCGGTACTGGCGTGCGCGTTGGTGTTGGACTTTGGTTCTGATTTGAACTTTGATTAAGAGCTGAAACCCAATAAAATGCCCCCGACCGCTGCTATTATCGCTACCACTATTATTAGTACAAAAACATGTTGTTTCTTGATAAGGTGGCGCCCTCCTCGTTTAACATGCTCCTCAACTTTTAGCTCTTTCGCTTGGGAGCTGTCAGCACGTATATCGGTAATTTCTCCTTCTGATTCACCCTCTCTCCCCTTTAAAAGAAAATTTATTGCATCAGCAAGTTTAAGCAAGTGACTTTCAAGCGGCGGCGTCATGGCATCCAGCCAGTGTTGCGGACCAATGTGGTACTGCATTGCGCTCGAAGGTTGTACCTCTTCGATTCGAAAAGGAATAATAGGTATCCCGTTGTGCACCCCTCGTTGCACTTCTCGCATCACGTGTTTTGAAGCGTTTGCATGAGAAGAAAACACTAAAACCATAATGCGACTTGCATCGATGGCATCAATGATTGCCTCAGCATACGTCTCGCCGGGTAAAATATTTCGTGGAGCGATCCAGCATCGTATGCGTCGTTCTTCAATTTTGGCACATACTGCGTCGGCAATTGCTTTATCTTCAGCTGCATAACTGATGAAGACGTCGTGAGGCATGCTCCACCTAATTTTTCATTGTTTAATCGATTTATTTTTATATTAAATAGCAGGGGTAAAATAAGTAATTTTTCGTCTTTTTTACTTCTGCTACGTTCAATCATAACTATTTCACTCGTCACAGGCTTATGACCTTAACAACTGGTAGAGGATTTGCATTAAGCCTCGATTTGATAGTGATCGTACCATTTTGTGGATTGTAAATGAAATAGTCGTTAAGGCTTCAAAGTTCGAGAGGATAGGTAATGCCCGCTTTCCAAAAAGTAATTAGCAAAAAGATGATGTTGAGCTCCGGAAAACGTTAGGAATAACAGCACGGAATAAAGCGCTCAAGGAATACAATGCCGACTCAATTGTGGAAAGGATTGAAAACGTGTACCAGAGGCGATAACGTAATTTGAACGCAGGAGCACGATGCAGCAGTTTTAGTATCATCTTACTCAAAGCAATAAGCACAAGCTTTTGACCTCTAATTTATGAAGAGTTAACTGCAGAGTAGTATAAGAAGACCAGGCCTATGCTGTATCCGATACTTCTGGTTGTCATCCGAATCTCGGCACGGCCTAACAGCAACTGCACCCTCCCGATATCCACGCTTTCTCTGACAAGGTGAAGAGCAAAACTATGACGTAAAGTATGTGGATGAATATTTACGCCGATGACACTCCCATATTTCTTGACGATATTCCAGACCCGCAGCCTTGTAAGCCTAAATACGGGGCAATTATCGAGACTGTTCTATCTAAAATGTACTTCGCTACCGCCAGATTGTATCAATTCTAAATGGAGTTGTGATATCCACCAAGCGGCGAGAAAGTGGTATCAACAGGAAAAGTTACCACGCTTGGTTAACTATGTGCTGATATTTATTGAAATAAAGAATTAACAAAAACCGCAAGCTAATTGTCAAACGTTATTAATCCATGAGCAATTCTAAAGAATTACCGCTTCATTGCTTCTGCTTTGGCTTTCAAAATCTCCCTCGCGACTTCCTTTCCTGTTTCGTAGGGCACTATTTTGTGCACCTCACTCTCAATGAAGGGATAGAATGAGTACAGACCTCCTGAACTCATCTTTGGCTTCTCCGCCAGCAATTACATATCCTGATGTTCCATCTAAGAAGAAGCCAAACTCTTGTACTTCACCTGTCTTAATCAAGTTGTCCATCGCTGCGAAGATCATCTCATTAAACTTTGCAGCTTAAACCGGATCGGTCGGCAACGGCGCCATCGGGTTGATGCACCACAAACCCAAAAATTTCGCCATGTCTTTCACCTCCTTTGCCGTTATGGTAAACTCGATAAATAATGCATGCTTTGGTGTTTAACGTTGCGGAACAAGCGTCGCTGCCACAGTTGCGAGGGCTTGCAGCTGGCCGGTGGATCTATTGAGGTGCGTGATACGGAAAAAAAACCAACATAATTAGCACGATTCCAAGATAAGGAATCTGGTATATCTTGTGGCACTATCAAAATTCCGCTTCGTCTTGAGAGACCTCCGGAAATTTGAGAACAGCACAGCGATGTTATCCAGTGGGGCAATCAAATTGAGCTTATATTCTCACTCATTCGCCCACGGAGTATCAGGGGGTGGAATGGATGTATTATAGACATCCATTATCTTGGTACGTCTAAACGTCTATTTGAAGTAGGAAAGACGTGCGCTTCGTTCAGTAATACTTGTGGCTCGTCCTTAAACACTTAGAGGTCCTTCTTTCAGTAGCTCCTCTATCTGCTGTGCTGCCGGGACTGCTTGTTCCCATAAAATCTCGAAGGTAGAAACAAGGTTTTTAGCATAGCTCGGGTCATCTGTATAGAGCGCGCTAATGCGTTCATCAAGCGAGAAGAGCTTGGCATTATCGGCATTAATTTGACTTATACTACACTTTCTGTCAAACACTGAGAACATTATCCCGTTGTACTTATCGTAGTGACGCACATCTTCACCATTGTCCAACTGCTGTTGCACCTGTTCAATCATTAAGTATGAGATATTAGATATAATCCTGACCTTTCCGCCGCGGGCTATAAGCATTCTGCCTGCTTTCGCTATGTCGTATAAGTTGCAAAAAACTACCGGGTTAGGAGTCATGCACGCTAAAAATTCCTCCTCCAATGAGTTAAAGAGAGGTATCATGAGGCCAACCATTTCCTTAAGGCTCTTGATAATCTTAAACGTGGTAACCTCGTCAGACGGTCGAAACCGCTGTTGTTGTGCAAGCTCCTGCAACTCTATCTTTCTCATCTCCATCTCACGGAGCTCGCTCTCGTGTTTTTTAAGTACGCCCTCGAGAGCGAAGTCAAGCTCCACCGCCGTATAGACCGTCGGCTCCTCGAGTGAGGGGTTCACCATACCCTTGTCAATGAGACCGGTCAGCGTGCGGTGCACGTCTTCCCGGTACATCTTAAACGATTTTTCAAGCTGGGAAAGGGCCTTTGACCCGTGCTTGAGGAGGTGAAGGTAGAGCCGTGCCTCCTGTTCGCTGAGGCCAAATCCGATAAGCCGCTCGATGAATTCAATGTTGTCAGCCCCGAGAGCGCTTACTTCTGGGATCTCCCCCTCTGATTCACCCGCTCGCTCCTTTAACAGAAAATTTACTACGTCAGCGAGTTTACGCAAGTGACTTTCAAGCGGCGGCGTCATGGCATCCAGCCAGTGTTGCGGACCAATGTCGTACTCCATTGCGCTCGAGGGGTGTACCTCTTCGATTCGGAAGGGAATAATAGGTATTCCGTTGTGCACACCTCGTTGCACTTCTCGCATCACGTGTTTTGAAGCGTTTGCATGAGAAGAAAACACTAAAACCATAATGCGACTTGCATCGATGGCATCAATGATTGCCTCAGCATACGTCTCGCCGGGTAAAATATTTCGTGGAGCGATCCAGCACCGTATGCGGCTCTCTTCAAGTTTAGCACATAGTGCGTCGGCAATTGTTTTATCTTCAGCAGAATAGCTGATGAAGACATCGTGAGACATGCTCCACCTATTTTTATTTTGTAAATCGATTTAGTTTTATATTAAATGGCAGAGGTAAAATAAGTAATTTTCCATCCTTTTTATTTCTTCTGCGTTCGATCACGGCGGGTGCGTTCGTATTGGTCATGACCTTTATGATCACCCAACTCGTCGTCGATGTGTATTACATTTGGAGGTGATAGGTAGCAGCGCATCGTTTTACAGATTGTAAATGAAATGAACCAGTCGTTACGGCTTGAAGGCTTGAGAGGATGCATAACGCTCGCGTCCAAGCAGCAGTTAGCAGTAATTCGAACAAATATTGTATATCGGATGAACCCTTTTATGTGTAACGGAACTAGTAAAGGAATCGTCATTATGAACGATGAATTAACAACCGATACGTGTGACGTGTTAATGGAGCAATATAAATTATATGTTAAGATGACAGACAAGTTGAGCCGTAGGAAAGACGAGGCAAACAAATTTTACGTTTCTTTGCTAACAGGAGTACTTGCCCTACTTTCAATCGTTTTTTCACGAGGGAGCTTCGAAATTTTCACAGCTGTTATTATATTATCAATAGGCATCTTGGGGTTAGCAGTGTGTGGTATGTGGCGCATAAATATCCATACGTATAGGCGTCTTAACAAAGTAAAGTTTCAAATTATAAACGAGATGGAGCAAAGTTTACCCTTTGCTTGTTATAAACGAGAGTGGGAAGTTATGAAACAAGATGCTGGTGGGAAAAAGTACTTAACACCAACCCGCGTTGAGTTGGACATCCCTGTTTTAGTTTCCATCCCATATCTATTTTTGATTATATACGCACTTTACTCTTTAATACCAAAATAAAAGTGTACATTGCACTTTTTAACATAAACATTTATATGCACAATAAACAAGTATTACCCTTTAATTACGCCGTTGCTCTTTACTCTAACACTGAGCATGGAAAAATCTTCAAAAAAGACCGTTTGGTACGTTATTTGACTTAAATCCGTTATTTTCAGGTTACCGATGGTGGTTTTAACTGATCTTTTGCCTTCTCCTCTAGATCCTGCAAAGATTTACCCTCTTTCAAAGGAATCGTAATATTTTTAACGCTCCGCCGCAACTTGTCAACGAGATGAATATAGGCTACGTCGTAACCTCATTTCCAACGCTTTCTGAGAGCTTTGTGTTAAATGAGGTCTCCGAGCTAGTAAGAAGAGGAGTCAACGTTCACGTTTTTTCGCTGTCAGAACCTGAACCGAACAAAGCAACAGACGACGTTTTACACTCCGAGCTATTTCAAGACAGAGTCCATACTTTTAAAGGTTCGTTGATGATGGCGGGGTTAAGATTATCATTGATACGCTCTGATGCACACATCAGGGCCAAATACTTCGTAAATCTCATCAGACGGAAGAGGTTACAGCTTGACTTCATACACGCGCAGTTTGCAGCAGATCAAGCTTATGTAGCATCTCAAATGGCTATGGCTCTAAAACTTCCTCATTCAATTACGGCACATGCCAGCGATTTGTACAGCGTCAAGCACAGAGACAGAGCAAGAAGACAGATGCTAAAAGCGGATGCTGTAGTAACTATCTCCAACTACAACGCAGAGTATATCAGAGATCTCGGCGTCAATCCTAAGAAAGTTCACGTGATACGGACTGGAGTTAATCTTAAAAAATTTAGCGCACGGCCTAACAATTCCGTCAGACAACACTTGTTACTAAGCATTAGTAGATTGGTTGAAAAGAAAGGGCTGATATTCTCGATAAAAGCGGTGAAAAACCTGCAAAAAAAATACCCCAATCTTGCGTATACTATTGTGGGGTCAGGACCCCTTGAACGAATGCTGAAGGATGCCGCTCAGGGGCTGAATGTTCAATTTTTAAAGGGAATCTCAAACGATGAGGTCGCCCAACTGCTCCACGAGTGCACCGTCTTCGTGCTCCCGTGCATCATAGCTCGGGATGGGGACCGTGATGGGATCCCAGTGGCGCTTATGGAAGCTATGGCGTGCGAAGTGCCTGTCATATCGACGCGCATATCTGGGATACCCGAACTCATTGAGTCTGGAAAGGAGGGTATACTTGTTGGGCAGAGAAACATTTGCGAGCTTGAAAGATCAGTGGAATTCATACTTCAAAATCAGGAAGCTGCTGACATAGGGGTAAATGCTCGAGCAAAGATAGAGAGAGATTACAACATTGAGAAGAATATAACTAAATTGATGAAAGTATTTGAAACCCTCATTTAACGTATGACAAACTATGGGGACATGTGTTCGTAGCGAGGCGGTAAGGCATTTAGAAAAGCATTCTGGGGAAGTACTGAAAGCTCGAAGTGAGTGACGATATGATGGAGATCAGAGGAGGGTACTGACTGTGAAGGTCGGAGTGACCGGTGGGTGTGGGTTTTTAGGCTCGCACGTGTGTGAGCACTTCAAAAAACTGGGTGAGGAGGTGGTATCGCTTGATAACCTCACTAAATACGAGCTATTGCGCACGGGGTACGACGTGGAAGGTGTGAGATTACACAATTGGAACGTGCTAAAAGAGATGGGCATCTCCCTCATACGTGGGGACATACGGGATAAGGCGCAGTTACAGGAGGCACTTAAAGACTGCGATTACATCGTTCACACAGCAGCGCAGCCTGCAATGACGATCTCGATTGAACGCCCCGAACTTGACCTTACCTCTAACGTGGTGGGAACGTTCAACGTACTTGAGTTTGCGAGACGATATGACGTTCCCGTCGTTAATTGTTCAACGATTCACGTGTATGGGAACCAAATAAACGAGACAGTAGCGGAGGGAGAACGAAGGTTCACACGGAAGCCCGCGACTATTGATGAGACGTACCCCACAATGCAAGGCAAGCTTACGCCGCTACATGCTTCAAAGCGATCTGCGGAGTTGTATGTGCAGTCGTACGTAGACACCTACAGTCTTGACGCGGCTACCTTTCGCCTAACGGGGATGTATGGCCCCCGGCAATTTGGGGGGGAGGATCACGGCTGGGTGGCCAACTTTGTGATACGCACAGTTCTTGGGCTGCCCATGAAAGTTTTTGGCACCGACAAGCAGGTGCGGGACATTTTATACGTGTCAGATGCTGCTGCAGCCTTTGAGGCGTTCCACCAACAGACGGTGCCCGGCATCTACAATATCGGTGGAGGGCTACAAAATATAATATCCATAGCGGAGTGCTTAGCGCTCATTCAGAAAATTACCGGGATCGAACAAGCGATTAGCTATGGGGAAGCAAGGCCCGGGGATTTGTGGTACTTTGTAAGTGACATAACAAAAACCAGAAAAAATTTGAAGTGGGAGCCCCGTGTATCCAACGAAGAGGGGCTACAGATGCTGATAGAGTGGGTACGTGTTAACATTGATTTGTTTAGAGGGAAAAATGGATGAAGGCAGTGATCTTGGCTGGTGGAAGGGGAAAAAGGCTCAAAGAGACGACGAATTCGTCTAACAAATGTATGCTTGAGATCGACTCTAAGCCAGTCCTAGAATATAACCTTGATCGGGCTCTGGAGATGGATGTAGACGAAATTGTGATGGTAGTGGGGTACCGGGCAGAGGACATAATTAACAGATACGGGACGAGCCGAAACGGCGTAAAGATACACTATGTGATTCAGTGGGAACAAAGAGGATTAGTTCATGCCATCGAATGCAGTAAAGATGCGATAGGGAACGATGATTTTTTCCTGCTATTGGGAGATGAGGTGTTGATAAACAGCAGACATAAAGAGATGTTGAGAGAGTTTGTTGATAACGAACTTTTCACCGTGTGCGGCGTATGCGTTCAGAAAGAGAAAAGTAAGATCGGCAGGACATATGCTGTGCTCACAAACGATGAGGACAGAGTTTTTAGACTTATAGAGAAGCCAAAAAATCCCCTCAATGATTTGCAAGGAACTGGGCATTGCATCTTTAAAAACGAAATACTTCGGTATATAGAAAGGACACCAATCCACCCAGAAAGGGGTGAAAAAGAGCTTCCTGATTTGATTCAGTGTGCTGTGGATGATGGACAACTAGTAAAGGTATTTCACCTATGCGACGCGTATACTAATGTAAACTCAAAAGAGGATCTAGAGGAAGCAAAGCTAATTTTAAAAGCAGTGTGACTTGACTTCATAGCCAGCTATGAACTTGAACGGGCGCAGTAGCGGACCTGTTCATCTACGAAAATGTTGACTGAATAATCTAGCGGAACGCTTGATTATGATGTGCCTAAACAGCCTGATTGTGTCAAAACGTGTCCTACTATTTCGAACCGCTCTTACTTACTTTGGCAGTAAGACGGAATCTATGATATGAAGCACACCATTATTACACTCGAGGTTAGCCTCTATTATCTCTGCATCGTTTACTTTTACTCCATGTCGCAGCAAGCGTTGCTCGTGAATCTCGAGAATCCCGCCTTGAATAGTTTTAACCTTTTTGGTTGCTTTCAAGTCACTTGCCATATACTTGCCGTTAACCACATGGTAGGTGAGTATTGCGGTCAACTTCTCCTTGTCTTTACGTAAGTCGTCTGCTAAGCCAGTCGGGATCTTGTTAAACGCCTCATTGTCCGGTGCAAAGACGGTAAGAGGATTTTGTCCTTTTAGCGTTTTAGAAAGATGCGCAGATTCTACCTCTTTGACGAGTGTGGATAACTCATCAAGTTGCGCGACCAATGTCGCAATATCTATATTAAACTTCACTTTTACCACCTAAATAGCGAAAGCAAGACTTCTAAGATGACATAACTGTTGTAACTACTAATAGTTTAAGTTATCTCCCCAAAAATTTGTTTCTTTTTGTTAATTACCACCGTTCTTCACGTCGCGCGCTAAATTGTCAATGTTACAATTGAAACGCGACGATTAGTCCTTTGGAGGAGTGAAAATTTACAATAACAACCTTAAATGGCATTAAGGCATGTGTCGTCCACCCTCTCTCTGATCATGGCTTCAACAGTTACGCAAATGCAGTCTAAGGTAAAAAAAGTCTCACACAATAGTAAAGTAAGAGGGCGTAAAAGAGAATGCCGAGTGATCCAAGGTTAACTACGCTTGCTCGTGAGAAATACCCATATAAAAAGCAGCGCAATTAACGCATCAAGCTTCAGTATGACGGCCGCATACCATACGTAGAACAATTTAGTGAGGAGCCAAGGATTCCGTGGGTCGTAAAATCGAACTCCAAGGTCGTAGGCGATCACAAGGGCTACTGAAACTATGACGAGTAGTACCAGCAAAATGGATATGAAATCCAATGGCCAGCCCTGAAAATATGAGTAGATGCTGAACAAAAAGAGCGTGGAACCAACCAAGAATGTAATATCTTTAACAGCATACGCTCCTTTTAACCCAAGCGTCACCGCAAGCGTCTGATTTTTTGACTTAAGGTCGTTATCGTAGTCTATTATCGTGTGGTATGTTTCGCGTCCGATGTAGACAAAAAATGTGCCTACCAATAGCGCAACCGTAACAGCGTTAAACACGTTGAATTCTGCTGTCAGCACCAGAGGCCCTCCAACCCATATAATGAACGACGCTACGATTGGGCCAACTAGCGACTCTTTAAATCGCAAACCGAGTCCGCTGTAAGCAAGCCCAAAGAAATAGTACGCAAAAAAAATGATCCATGCAGTCAATGAAGTGTACTGGAGCACAAACGAGACTATTGAAGCTGCAAAAAACACGATGAACACGGCCTGTGCCTGGCGAAGCGTGATATCCCCTGCCACAATTGGATTTTTAGCCGAGGAGTCATTTACGTCGGTGATATTATTGTAGATGAACCCAACGGCATTAGTCAAGATAAATGGCACCATGAGAAGCAGGGCGAACGGTGAGGTGACGTAGCCGAGGGCGATCAAGTAAGCGTAAAAGGGAAAGAATACCACTAGAAGCTCAGTGTAGGGAAAGTGCCGCATAAGCGTAAGCACGCCTCTGATGAACGCTTTTATAGAGGTGACTCTCGCTTTATTAGCAGTTTCAGCGGTTAGTAACATTATCAGTTGCCTTTTCGTATTTCAACACAAAGTATGCAAGAAGAAATATGATCGCAGATGGAACCATTCCCGCAATTCCTATCAACACCAATTCAACGTGTTTGTACACAAGTGCTAGCGCCCCGTATCGTATGAGCGCCCAAACCAAGAACACGAACAATGGCATTATGTCCACCACGTTTACTGTTCGTCCCCTTAATAGTTGCGACGGGAAGGAAGGGTCATACTGCCTGCGTTTGATCCCTCTGAACTCATACGAGCGGAAAAGAGCCATTATCAAAAAAATTGTCAGGAACCAACTCACAGACGTGAAAACAGGGATGCCGAAATATTCGCCCACGACTCCATTGACATAGTAAAATGCCTTTGCTTGGACGGCGATAGGATCTGTCAACATGTTTACGTTCATCACCAGTATGCCATCTATAACTGCGAGTAAGGGTATCAGGCTGTACGTTAATGTGCGACGCACGTCACTTTTGTACCCCCTGAAGATTAAGTTAGTGATGCAGTAGGCTAAGTATATGGAGATGGCCCAAGAGAAGAGCCCCTCGAGTGGGACGCCCACTATCTTGTACGAGGGGAGCCCCAGCACCGTGTAGGGGACGTTAGCAAAAACGTAGTGGCCATAAAACCACCCTCGTGAAGTGGCACCGTACTCTCCGATCAATGCTGCTACTACGCATAATCCAATAAAAAAAAGTCCATTTTTTACTCCGATTGTCTTTATAGCGTGGAACACAATAAACGCAAACACGAAGTACTTAAAGAGGTAGCCAAACTCTTTCTGGTACGGTACTATCACACTTAAAATGACAGCTGCCTGGCTTAATAGAAGAAGAACGAATGATGCGATAATGAGAATTGTTAGATAATCGATGTTTCTGCCTTTAGGGGTGTTGATTATCTTAGCTCTAACGTTTTTGGTATTTATTCTCACTGACTACCCTCTTGTTTTGCATACGGTCGATTGCTTGTAGCAATATCAACACTAATGTTTGCAGACCCTACGGTAGATCTCTTTAATCGATATGAAAGTGTGGCAATAGCGACAAAGGGGAACATAACGGAGACTCCGATTAGTGCGTACTCGACGTGCCCCATCACGTAGGATAGAATTCCGTATTTGACAACTCCAAATATTACGTACGCTATCACAGGAGTGAAGAAAATGAAATCTATCTTTTGAGCCATATCAACTGGCTTGCGAAGAGAATAGGTTCTAAAAATGAGCGTAGAAGCGAATGCCACAATAAACCAACCGATAAAATTGGATATAGGTATCCCAAAATATGCGCCGCCATCTTGCCAAACCCATCCCCCGGATCTCACATATACCGGGTCGAGTATCATATCTAGGTTCATAGCCAAAAAGCCGTCAAGCGCTGATAGAAGAAGTATGTACATAAAAGAGCCAATATGGACTGCTTTTTTTAACGTCACATGATTCTTTGCTGGGTCTATGATGTTTGTTATGCTGTAAGCGAGATAAATTACCGCCACCCATGTAATCAACACGGTAAATGGGACTAATCCAAACACTTTGTCAGGAGCGGTATAATAATATCGCTGACCGTATATCCACCCGTATGTGGTGCCGAGCAGCTCTGAAAGAGTACCGGCAGCCAATGCGATCCCAAGAAAAATGAGCGCCCTGAACTTCAAATTTTTGAATGCGTGAAATGCTACAAAAAGGACGAGGATATATCCAAACTGTCTGGCAAATGGTATTTGATAGGGGAGATATGCAGGTATAATTCCAGCAATTTCACTGAGAGCCAACAATGTGAGGGTTATCAAAACGAGGGCATTTACAGCCGATGTTATCTTCACCGTCTAAATCACCTTATAGCACGCTGTGGTCGAATTAACTTTCTTCTTTGATGCGCATAACGTTGCACATATATTATTATATTAAAGTATTTCGAAGTCTAAATCAATATTTGCAACTCTTCAAGAGCAATGATCGCCATCTCTTACGACAAATTGCGCGGCTTTAAGCGCTTGCCTGTAAACCAAAAGGGAAGTGGCGGGGCAAAAAGCATGCTCTTATCTTGGTCCAAATCTCTCCGCTGTGATATTTTAATCACACGTGTAATATTCAGTCACGATTTGCGAAAGCGCCTTAGATTTGGATACGTTCCGCTTTGACGCTTCTTTTAAAATATGATTATAAGTACTCTCATCAAGCACAGTGCATATCTGGTTAACCATAGTAATGATGAAATAATGATGATCAGTATTTAAATGATTTTAACTGATTCTCATTAGTTTATCATTATAATGTCATTAAGGGGAAAATAGGGAAGCGGGGGGCGATATCGGAGCTAAATAACGAAGAAATTGGTTATCGCTTGCTTATCGACAGGATCGCAACACTTATGGAAAGCATAACGCATTAACTAATGGCAAAATCAATATAAACGGGAGGTGGATAGAGCATGTTCTTCGATCTAATTCTCAACTTATTAAGCAGCATGTTCCAGAATGTAACACCAGCTACGACGATATTAATGTTCCCGGGCTCCAAGTTGTTAGGGGCATATTGCTCGCATTAGCATTCTAACCACGTGGGTAGATGTCTGTCAACTTCGTGGAAAGTAACCATATCAATTGAAGGAGGTGCACATAAAATGAGCATATTCGACGTTATAAGCTTAATTATGAGCATAATGGCTGTAACGTTAGTTTTTGGGGGGCTAGCGCTAATAGTGACGCTTTTTGGTGATTACGCCAACGTAAGGGCCCTATTGAACACGTTGTATAACATACTCCTCCCATTGCTATAAACGGGGGTGCAAAAATGACTAAAAAAGACAAAGAAGAGGGATTTTGTAATATTGAATATGGTCGATGAGCGACTGTGGTAGATTTGATGCTGGCATGGACGGTGGTACACCGTCACTCTGCAAGTGTTGCCTTTATCGTGGTCTCATTGCCTGCGTACGTGCTATCGCCGGCAAAGGTGAGTTTGACATACGCAGTCATTGGCAATTTAATAAACCCAGCAATAATATCACCAACGCCAGGGATTGGGATTGCTTTCACGATTGGGCGCGGATCAGGTGTGATAACCGTTATCGGACCAATTTCACCGTTACTGCCTGTTACCAACAGTCCTCCGATAGAATATCACGACTTACCATCGAGAGACCCGCTAGACCGAGCACTGCATCAGGGATTCCCTCTCCAGTATCTGATCGGATTAGTTTTAAGTGCATCGTCACCCGTTGACCTATGTGCGCTGTTATATCTGTCCCAGGTGACACTATTACTATTTTGGTCGGGATCGATCCCGTTCTTGTAGCGCTACTGTTAATCACCTCATTCGGCCGCGCTGGCTGCGCCTGCGAAGGGGCGCCAGCAACATTGACACCCGCACACAGCGACAAAAGGACAAGGAGTATCAACGCCAGTGAAAGTACTGTATTTTCATAAGAATTCCTTCTCCTATTGACGGTGCGCCTTTTGGGTTGGACAGCACCGTATTTAGTATCATTTTTTAAACAGTTACCAGTGCCTGGAGAAGTAATGTGTAATAAAACTACCCTAGCTTATGCAGTTTCTTTTTTTGCCTGGAAAGCAAAGATGTCGAACGACCACGTCAAGCTATAAAAGGTGGGGTCGACTAGTGACGCAGGATGTATAACCCGAAGATTTATCGTTGCTGTTTTGTCAGAAAGATTCATTGAAGAGTAAAAACGAGTAGTCAGACATTCCGTGCATCGTCAGGGAATTGCGAATAAACCTGAATGGGCAACGGTATATCTTCTCGGTATATCTCCCCTCGCTGTTCTGTCAACTGTTCTTCTTGCACTTATTGAGGTTGGATTGAGCCCTATGCGCAGATATAGAACGTTCGCGTAGATGGTTATGACGCCCACAAATCTCTGTATAGGAGGGCATGGATCTCCGGGTTAAGCAACAAAAACCCGTGCGAACATCGAACTGATACCGGCTGATTTGTTACTTGAGCGGGGTATTGGTTTCCAAAACTTGCGGCACTCTTGGCCAAGACCAAGACATCTCCCCTCCCCTGCGTGATATTAGTAACACTGTACCACTGTCGATCTTCCACATAAGTAATAGTCACCTTCTCATCTGTCGGTAACGCCTGTTCACCATCGACATAAATACTATAATACTTGACACCGCTTGCGGGCGGAGCACTGTACGTGTTGTTAAAGTAGGGATTCACAGGCAGATAGTCTGGGGTAATGAGGCAGTCGTATGTTGGCAGAACCCACCAGAGAAGGCTCGGCGTTGTAGTACCAGGAATTTCCATCATTCGTTCGGTTTCTAGTCTGCTTCGTATTTTTCCGCCGAAAACCCATTCATAAACGTGCGTGATTCCCCCGTAAGGCGCACCAATCGTAATGACCGTGTTCACGTTTTGGGGGGCTACTGAGGCATAGTAACAAGCGACTAACCCTCCAAAACTGTAACCCACGAGATTGCACTTGCTCGCATAGCTGTATGGACAAACCTGCTCCTTCACTATCGTATCCATTTCAGCTTTTACGGTGTCAGGGGTGGCATAGTGCGGAGTCGTGTAGCCAATATGCGGAGGATTACGGAATGGTGCATACGTATCCCAGAGCGTTACGTACCGCTGAGTGCTGTAGCCACGCGCTCGCAGCTCTGATGAGTACTGTCCCCATTCTGTTTCTTTGTTGTACTTAACGGTGTCATTTCCAGCATTAAGGATAAAATCCGTAAGAGTTTTGTAAATAAGGTAGTAACCGCCAAGGGAATACAGGTATGTAAATTCTGGAAGTGGAGACGGCAACCCCTCCACAATTACGACCGGCAGCGGGATCGTAACCGCTATGCTGCTCACGTCCGAACACGGCCTCTCACCAGCGAATGCCCTGGCGGTCAGCGTGAAGTTTACGTTATCCGTAAAGCGCGGCACCCCCTCAGCCGTCAGGTTAATCCGCAACGGAGTCGTCGGCTTCAGGGTGCCTCTAGCGTCGAACATCTCGTTCTCCGCATCTGCACCAGCTGCCCTCCCCCATCGCACGCCGGAGGCGGTGTACTGCGTAATGTTAAACGCCTTTGCTACCGGCTTCCCGTTTATCACAGCGGTAAACGCGACATACCGCGGAACATCAGCGCTATTACTCATCGGATATGCGACGCTTACACCAATGCCGAGCTCATTTGGTGAGACCATAGCAGCCTGCTCAAGCTGCAGCGTCGTCTTCAGGGAGATAGACTGGCAGCCCAACACATCGGTCACAGGAGAAGGCGCAAAACCGCTGCTCGTTGCTGCACTCGGCCGTACGTCACTCGTTGCGTACTCTGCCGTAGTCACGTCGTGCGGCGTTGCCGCTGCTGAACTCATCACTCCGAACACCGTTGCCACCATGACCGCTGTCACCACCACGGCGAGCACCTGTTTATTCCAGTTCACACAACGTGTTTTAACCATTAGTGTCTCCCCGTTAGTTAATTTTTAACAAGACTCATGATGAGGTCAATGTTGACTTTCTCACCGTCAAAAAGCTGGTCACAAGTAAAGAATCTGTTATTGACTTGAAGCACCGGCGCCGTCGTGGTGAAGACTCCGTTCATCAAAAGGGCCGTCCGTGACTTCGGTGAGTCTAAGTCACATTCATCAAACGAAATGTCATGTTCGCTTAGAGACTGCCGCAATAGGTGGCAATTCGGACAGACCGGCAAAGTGTAAATGATGATACTTTTTTGTCGTTCTCCTTCCATCAAACCCTCTATAGCTGTAGCGAAGTGTGCGGCGCAAAGGTAAAGGTATGCATTCCAGCAGAAGTTGTAACTAATTATGCGTACTTATACTTGTCCTATCCACAAACTCGCCTGTCGATGAACGTACCGTTAATGATGCACGAGCTTCAGTACTCTCTCATCACTTGCGAGGTTTACATAACCAGGATTTCCTCCCGGAAGCACTATCGCATCGTAGTCTGTGACCTCATCGATCGAAATATCAGGTATTACCTTAACTGGACGTGCGCTCACAATCGGCGGCTCGGTTATTCCGGCTAAATATACCTTGATCATCGTTCGGTTTTTCTAATCAGTATTTCACGAAACTACATTGAAAGTTGTTGGTAGGAAAAGTGAGTAATAATAAGAACTGGAAGTCGGCAAGGCGTGAAAATATACATCATACTTCAAACATAAGCTTTGAATCGGGATGCAGGATTGCACTCCGCTCGCGTCTTTTGTTAACATCAATATCGCGTGAGTTGCGCACGTAGTTCTCGCCGTGTTCTCTATTATGCCGGCTATAACGTTCACTAACCTTAGTTGTCAGATCTACAAAATGTAACTAAATAAGCATCTGTTCAAGCCGTTAAATGCATGTAATGACGCTCGTTCGCTTCAGTTAAGCAAATGTCAATAGTTGAGGAGGACTGTCTTGGCGACATCTAATGAGATAACAAGTACATTAAATATTTAGTGTTTTAGCTTTGAAGGAGTTAACAAACTGGTCGTCGAATAGGGCATTAGAGGGTCTTGTATTAAGGAGTGTACAGACTCGGCACCTATCCCGCCACAACTCCCTCATGGTGATGTAGTCCGGGGCGTTGCAACCGTGAGCGCCTGAAAAGAGTTCGTCAATTGAAATCGGACACTAACTCACGTTGGTTTGGGTCTGCTCTCCTAAATATAGGACGTTCGCGTGGATGGTTATGACGCCCACAAATCTCTATATATCAGGGCTTGGATCTCCGGATTACGCAACAAAAAAAAGTGCGAACATTGAACTGATACCGGCTGATTTGTTACTTGAGCGGGGTATTGGTTTCCAAAACTTGCGGCACTCTTGGCCAAGATCATGGCATCTCCCTTGTCTTGCGTAATAGCAGTAATATTATACCAATGGCGATCTTTCACGTAAGTAATAGCCACCTTATCATCTGTTGGCAACGCTTGTTCGCCATCAACATAAATACTGTAATACTTGACACCGCTCGCAGGTGGAGCACTGTACGTATTGTTAAAGTAGGGATTCACAGGCAGATAGTCTGGGGTAATGAGGCAGTCGTATGTTGGCAGAACCCACCAGAGAACGCTCGGTGTCTTAGTATTTGGTACTGACAGCCATTGCTCTGCGTCTTCTCTGCTCCGTGGTACGCCGCTAAAAATCGCCTCATACATGAGCGTCCATCCTCCAAACTGCGCACCTACAGCAATCACGGTGTTTACGTTTTGGGGCGCAACTGAAGCGTAGTAACGAGCGACTAACCCTCCAAAACTGTAACTTATGAGATTGCACTTACTTGCGTGACTGTATGGCCAAACGTGCTCCTTCACTATTGTATCTATATCAGCTTTTAGAGTGTCGGGGGTAGCATATAGCGGAGTCGTGTAGCTAATACGCTGAGGATTACGGAATGGTGCATACGTATCCCAGAGCGTTACGTACCGCTGAGTGCTGTAACTACGCGCTCGCAGCTCTGTTTTATATGAATTCCATTCTGTTTCTTTGTTGTACTTAACGGTGTCATTTCCAGCATTAAGGATAAAATCCGTAAGAGTTTTGTAAAAACTGTAGTAAAGTAGGGGAGTATCTGTAGGCTCCGTTCCTTTAATTGAACTTGGCAACCCCTCCACAATTACGACCGGCAGCGGGATCGTAACCGCTATGCTGCTCACGTCCGAACACGGCCTCTCACCAGCGAATGCCCTGGCGGTCAGCGTGAAGTTTACGTTATCCGTAAAGCGCGGCACCCCCTCAGCCGTCAGGTTAATCCGCAACGGAGTCGTCGGCTTCAGGGTGCCTCTAGCGTCGAACATCTCGTTCTCCGCATCTGCACCAGCTGCCCTCCCCCATCGCACGCCGGAGGCGGTGTACTGCGTAATGTTAAACGCCTTTGCTACCGGCTTCCCGTTTATCACAGCGGTAAACGCGACATACCGCGGAACATCAGCGCTATTACTCATCGGATATGCGACGCTTACACCAATGCCGAGCTCATTTGGTGAGACCATAGCAGCCTGCTCAAGCTGCAGCGTCGTCTTCAGGGAGATAGACTGGCAGCCCAACACATCGGTCACAGGAGAAGGCGCAAAACCGCTGCTCGTTGCTGCACTCGGCCGTACGTCACTCGTTGCGTACTCTGCCGTAGTCACGTCGTGCGGCGTTGCCGCTGCTGAACTCATCACTCCGAACACCGTTGCCACCATGACCGCTGTCACCACCACGGCGAGCACCTGTTTATTCCAGTTCACACTATCGATACCCATGCCTGTCACCTGCGACACCTATGAGCGCTCTTTTGTGCAAGTTCCACTTTTATAGTGATCTATTGTCAGCGCACCTAGTGAGTTCTACGCACATGCCCTAAACAACATATCTTGCCAGGTAGACCTGTGTATGGTGCGTTTTGTTTAAAAAACATTATGGTCTGGACTATGCTGACAAATTTTAAAAAATGCATACGTGGGGGCTGTACTGGAGTATACACTGCATGAGATACGTATACGGTAAGCGGCTTTTCTTTTATCCTGTTTCATTTTGCAAACGGAAATCATCAATTGTAACGAAGCTCGAGTCTAAGAAATGATATTGTAACCCGACGCACCATTTCATGAGCGCTTTTTTATATCGTCATCATTTAACCAAAGAGATGATCTCTTCGGGTCATCATCATTCCGACACAAGTCTTTTCCATAAAAACAATCGCTCGGAAAATGCAGTTCATAGCGTCTTTTCGCTAACGGCAGCTTATCTGCCTGAGCAATACGAACGATAAAAGTACGGGGAGGCATACTACTTCAACGGGGTCCTCGTCCCCGATATATTTTCACTCTGGCGATTGTTATGTATGTCATTACAATAGTGAATTAAAAATTGAGGATGTCGGCAAACGCAAAAAAAGTTACTAAACTGGCGTCGAATCAAGGATGCGAAGTTTTAATTGTTATTGTTTTAGAATGTTAATAGGCCATAGGTAGACGAGAGTTGTGGATGGTGGGCTCGCAGTTAGATACAGTTTCTCGGTTACAGCATAGTTCGGGAACCTAAAGAGACACGACATAAAATTATTTAGATGTGCTAGGGCAATTACAATACCATCTGGAGATGCGTGATGCTCAGAGAGAAAGTAACGGCGTTCTTATCAGACGATCGGGCCATATTGCTTAGTTTGATAGCGCTACAACTAGTACTGACGATGTATCACGTCACCTCTCCTTTTCTTGACTATCACGCGTGGAGACAGGCAGATACAGCAGCAATAGCCAGAAATTTTTATCACAACGGTTTCAACATTTTGTATCCGCAGATTGACTGGGGAGGAGCTGGACCCGGATACGTTGAAACGGAATTTCAGTTGGTACCTTTTTTGGCGGCGGCGTTGTATCAACTGTTTGGAGTGCATGAGTATGTTGGACGGCTCGTTGCGATCTCGTTTTCCGTGCTGTCTGTATACTTGATCTACAAACTATCGCACAAGTATTTCACCCGAAATGTTGCGATATTTAGCGCGCTGTTTTTTATCATCTCTCCTCTTAACATATACACCAGCAGATCGTTCCAGCCAGAATCTGCAATGATCTTTTTCTCTCTCGGTTCTTTGTATTTTTTTGATGCGTGGATAGACAAGGAGCGATGGGAGGCATTTGCACTTGCAATTCTTTGTACGACAGCTGCGTTTTTAGTAAAGATCCCTGCAGTACTTTTAGGCGTGCCTCTGCTATGGCTAGCATACTCAAAGTACAAATGGCACTTGTTTAAAGAGTGGAAACTCTACTTGTTTGTTGCTTTAGCGCTAATTCCTCCGATTTTATGGTATTATCATGCTCACCTGCTTTTTTTGCAGTATGGTAACACCTTTGGCATTTGGACGCTCACTGATACGCAAGGGTGGAATACTAAATGGGGAAATCTGCAAATTTGGCTAAGCACGGGCTTCTACAACAACTATTTGGTGCGGTTGAGCGGGATAGTGCTCACTCCCATTGGCTTAACGCTGTTTATTGTTGGGGTATTCCAGAAGGTACAATCGAAGAGAGAGTATCTATTCCATTTTTGGCTTTTAGCCATAATTATTTACTTCATTGTGCTCGCACGGGGCAACTGGGTACACGATTATTATCAACTTCCGTTGGTTCCGGTCGCGGCCATTTTTGCGGGAAAAGCGTTAGCAATGCTTTTCAATACCACGCAAGAGAGGAAAATTGGGGTTTTCGCGCTCCTCGCGGTGGCCTTGTTGGCGTCTGTCAGCATCTACTTACCGCCGTTATACAAAATCGATGATGCGCAGCACGAAGCAGGACCCGCGATCGATAAATTGACGCCAAAAGATGCGTTGATCATCGCTGGAGATGGGTACGCTCCGACCTTATTATACTATGCGAATCGAAAAGGATGGCTTATAGCGCCTGAGGAGTGGACGCCCAGCAAAATAGAAACACTAAAAGCACAGGGTGCCCACTACTTCGTAACAAGTAGAGTAGTGTACTTAAAAAATGATTTAAAAAATAAACAGTTTTACGATTATATGTCAGGAAAATTTCCTGTGGTTGAAGGTGCCAACTATATCATATTTGATTTGATGAACACTGCTAAGTAAGTCAGTTCAAAAGACAGCTTTGAGGAAGAGAAGAAACTGAGAACGCGATGGCGACAGATTAACGTACGTACACCAGGGGGTAGGATTAGTTTATGCGCATCTTGATCACAGGGGGGAGTGGTTTACTAGGAGGGGCATTAATTAACGCCTCTATCACCATGGGAATCGACAGCATACCAACGTATCACAGCACTCCCGTAGGTCGTGGAAGCGTACAGATGGACATAGAGGATGTGGAAGAAGTGAAACGGGTGTTACGTGAGACCGAACCCGACTGCGTGATACACGCCGCCGCAATGACTAATGTGGATTTATGCGAGGATGACCCACCACGCGCTTGGGCAGTCAATGCTGAAGCTACAAAACACGTTGCGGACGCATGTAACGATGCCGGGGCAAAGCTCATTTACATCTCAACAGATTACGTTTTTGACGGTCAAAGTGGGCCGTACTCCGAAGACGCCGTTACACATCCGATAAACGTATATGGTGAATCGAAGCTTGCCGGTGAGAGATTCACGATGGCAAACCCAGGAAACATCGTGGCACGGGTCTGTGTCCTCTATGGCGTTGGGAGACCTAATTTTGTCACGTGGGTGATGGACTCATTGAGGAAAAGCATACCCATAACCGTAGTCACTGATCAATACAACACCCCCACATACATCGGAAACTGCGCGCACGCACTTTTAACGATGTGCACACTTGATCTCCACGGTACATACCACGTCTCTGGCCGGGAGAGGTTGAATCGGTACGAGTTTGCCCGCGCGATAGCAGAAGTATTCGGATTAAATAAAAACCTTATTAAGGCTTCGACGAGCAACCTTTTACATCAGAGGGCCAAACGGCCGACGGATTCATCACTCATCGTCGAAAAAGCTGAAAAAGCTCTCGGTATGCGCCTTGCAAACGTGCGGGAAGGGCTCACAAAGATGAAGGAGGAAATGCAATGAAGGGGCTTCTGCTCTCTGGCGGAAGTGGAACGCGACTGCGGCCGTTAACGCATAGCGGCCCAAAACAGCTCATCCCTGTAGCAAATAAGCCGGTGCTTCTCTATGCCCTTGAAGACCTCAGGGAAGCGGGCATTATCGACATAGCAGTCATATTGGGGTTAAACGGAAGAGAGCAGGTCATGGAAAAGCTCGGCGATGGCTCTCAGTTCGGTATCACTATTACGTACATCGATCAAGGTGAACCACTGGGAATCGCTCACGCTGTGGCGTGCGCTGAAGAGTTCATGGCAGGAGATCCATTTGTCGTCTACCTTGGCGATAACATACTGAAGCAGGGGATAAAGCAGTTCGTTGATGACTACGATGAAGGCAATTGTGACGCCGTCATAGCGCTCCAAAAGGTCCCCGACCCGAAGCAATTTGGGGTGGCAGAGCTCAATGAAAAGGGACGGGTAGCACGACTCGTAGAAAAACCGGCAGTGCCCAAGAGCAATCTCGCCCTTGTGGGAGTCTATTTGTTGACTGATACCATTTTCGATATGATCAAGCAGATCACCCCTTCGTGGAGAAATGAGCTCGAAATAACTGATGCACTCCAAAAGTTGATCGATAACAACTATGTCGTTGATTGTCACATCGTTGAGGGGTGGTGGAAAGACACCGGAAGGCCTGAAGACATCCTCGAAGTAAACAGGCTCATTCTCGACGAGCTTAAGCCTGACGTGAAGGGGAATATAGAGGAGGGTGCGATCGTGAAGGGCCGCGTGTCAATTGGTAAGGGCACAATAATAGAAAAGGGTGGCGTTGTGTATGGACCAACGATAATCGGCGAGAATTGCGTCATAGGCTCTACGACCTACATCGGACCGTACACATCCATTGGCGATAATACGTGCATATCAGGTGCGCATATAGAAGATTCGATTATAATTGGTGAGAGCGTCATAACGTGCAACAAGACAATCGTCGAGAGTTTGATCGGAGATAAGACGCACATTAGATCGATGGATCAAAAGCTACCGCGAGGACATAGGTTAATTGTTGGTACAAGCTCCTCGATCGACCTTTAACTAAAACTGTTGATTAGCGCCTTTGTTGGTAAACCCAACAACCTTAAGTATTAAATTCGTCTCGAAAGTCAGAACGGTAGTGCCATTAACCCTCCAAGTCCAAGTGCAAATTCTGCAAGTGTTAAAGCTTGGGCAAGCGTTAGATTTGTTATGTCTGCTGTATAAATAGTTCCCAACGTGTTGTTTAAAGTCGCGATCAAATCCAGCACGGCCGACCTAGTAAAGCGATTGTGATGATACCCATAAATCCACCTTAAATTGTGAACGTATATTCATGTGCTATTCTTCCGTAAATATTGTGGTCGTACTGCCGATAAACCAAAGTACTCTCAAGATTTACACCGATCATCGAAAAATTATCAATTTGGAGAGATTGATGTTTCTGCAATCGGACAATGTAGAGAAGCCCGAGAAAAAGTTGTGGTAAACTTCATGACTTATTGCACTTTTTGTGAACGGGGCAACCTTTGACGGCTACGAAGGGAGAGGACGCTGTCTATTTGATACAATGTTCTGAATGCTGGCATCAAAGGATATTGTAGGCTTTAATTTGTTGATTTAGCTTCGCTCTATTGTTAAACGCTTTCTGTCCTTCAGTTCCTGCCTCTTGCCCTCGTTCCAGCTAGACACCGTGCTCATATAGCCGGTGACGCGGGCGATGTGTTCGACGTTCGGTGAACTGCAGTTCGCGCAGACATCGTGGAGCCCCCCCTCAACGTGCAAGTCGTCGAGACAGAGCGTTAAGTCGCGTCCTATCACAAAGTAACCAATTTGGGTATTCTTGGCGATCCTCATGCAAAGCTCTTTCAGCCCCTGCGGGTCGGGCTTTGCCTCCCCTAAAAAGATATGCGTTAAATCACCGCCGTCGAGGGAGTGGTAGAATACCTGTTCATACCGAAGTCGGTCGAAGAGGTTTATGTCGGCATCTACAGGGAGGTGTGTACCATTTGAGTAGTAGATCGGCAAATCTCTCGATTTTGTCTTCTTATAGACCTTTATTGCCTCTTCGATATTGCCCTCAACCACCCGACGACATTCATCGGAGAACTCAGTGTTGAGAAGATCCGCGACCGCAAGCCTCTGGGCACACGACTCCGCGGGCGTCCTCGCGAGGGCGATTTTTATCCCATGATCACGCCCAACGTGCTTGCAGTACGCCTGAAGCTCGGTAATAGCCCGTATGGCCAATTCCCACGCCTTGGGATCCTCGTGAATCGAATAGCCTGTATGGTATCTCACGGCATTGTTTACCCCAACGACTCCGATGGTGTAGACGAGGCTTTCAAAGTCATAGAGTTGCGGGCCCATTTCGCCTGTATTTGGGTCACGTGGACGCTGCTGAAGGAACGGCAGTCGATTACCCTCAATCAGGGGTTCCATCCACTTGCGCTTTATCTTGAAGAATTCAACCGCTACGTCTACTAAATCCTTGAGGTTGTCGATGAAGACATCGTCGTCGTGGTTGGCTTTGTACGCCGCTCGTGGGACGTTTAATGTGACGACATGCCACGAGCCCATTGAAAAGTGTGCTCCATTTCTGAAATAGAGCTTATCGTCAAAGCTCGCATCGTCTTCCCTTTCAACTTTGAACATGTAGCTACAGCATTGGTAGCACGAGACGCCCTTCCCCGCTCCTCGGTATTCTGGTATCATGTTGTCAAAATACGTCAAGCCAAATTCGGCAGCGAGCTCGAACGCAGCGTCATAGTTGTCTTCGAGGGTGGGTACTTCGGGATGCCCGTAGAACTCATCTTCTGCTCGTGGCACCATAAAGGAGGGCTCAAGCGCCACCTCCGGTTTCGGAAAGTTGAAAGGCTTGCCCCAGTTATCGCCCTTTGTCATTACCTCCATTACCGCCTTAAACGCGAGGCGCACTTCTCGTTCGAACTCCCCATAGGTTCGTAGTGGGGCTTGCTCACCGTTCCATACCTTGCCTCGCATGACGATGGGCTTATCCTCCCACAGCTCTGGCACCCCGGGGGTAAGCTGCAAGCTGCTGAACACCATCTGCCCTCCCCGAGCGATGAATACCTGAGTGAGCTCATAAATGGTCTCTTGCATGAGCTGTTTGATTCTCACGTAATCGAGCCCTTCAAGATATGGCGCCAAAAACGTCAGGAAATTGTAAAATCCTTGGCCTCCGGCGCAGTTGGTCTGTCCCGCTGCCAATGCTTTTACTGCGTGGAGGATTGCAACTTCAGGGCTCTTGGCGGGTCCTGCGACAGAAGCGTGCGCGCCAGTACCGTCGGGCATTAATCCGTAGTACAAAAAGTATCGTAAATCATAATCGGCACAAAAAGGCCTGACATTTGCATATTCCATGTCATGGATGTGATAGTCGCCCGATCGGTGGGCGTCTGCAATAGGCTGCGGGAGCATGAGCAGGACTTGTTGCTTGCTGAGCTTGTCGTGCTTCTTTTTTGCTGATGTCTCAGGATTTGCGGTGAGATTTGAATTCTCTTTTGCTTCAAACCCTTCGCCGTGGTCAATTAAATAGGCGTCATAGAGCGATGTCCCCACTCTTGAACACACCCGAGCCCATCCGCCGTAGCCCTCCTCAAGGAGGACGACGTTGACGAATTCCCTGATGAGTGGGCCACTAAGCTCGTGCACGTCCATTCTCTTTATTTTCTTCTCAACGATTTCGGCGATGCGCTGCGCCTCGCCCCTCTTCATCTGACGTATTCCATAAAACGTGTGTGCCAAAGGAGTTTCGCGCAACAGCTGTTTTATTATTGCCTCGCGACTCCAGGGTAGTATAAAGCCGTCACTCGTGCGAACAAGCGGCATGTCTTCGACTTCTTCGCCGAGAAGGGTCGTCTGCAGGGTGCGAGGCCTCAGCACCTGCGCTAGTGATGTCTTCTTCCAAGAGTTATTTCTCCTTTTTGCGGATATGGCCATCCCACTCACCTTATCAATAATATATAGAGATACTTACAATATATAGATTGCAAGACAAATAGTTAAACGATTTAACCAGGATCTGGTTATCAACTAGTATGTCAATGATCGTTCGGTTTTTCTAATTAGTATTTCACGAAACTACATTAAAAGTTATTGGTAGAAAAAAGTAAGTAATATATACGACTTGGAAGTCAGCCGGTGCGAGCGTATAAATCTTACTTTAATCTTAGCTTTGAATCAGAATGCAGATTACCGTATCGCACTCCACTCACGTCTGTTTTTAAATATCAATATTGAATGAGTTGCGCACGTGGTTCTCGCCTTGTTTTTTACTATGTTGACAGTTACGCTCACTAACCTTAGTAGTCAGACTACACAATTAACTACGTAAGCAGATGTTCAAGCATTTCAATTCGTGTAATGACGCTGGTTCGCTTTGGTAAGCGAACGTCAATAGTTGAGGAGGACTGTTTTTGCGGCATCTAATGAGATAAAGATTACATTAAAAATTCTAGTGTCTTAGCCTTGAAGGGGTTAACAAACTGGTCGTCGAATTCGGCATTAGAGGGTTTTTTATTAAGGAGCGTACTGAATGGACACCTATCCCGCCATAACTCCTGCATAGTGATGTAGTTTAGGGTGTTGCAACCGTGAGCGCCTACAAGGATTCGGTCAATTGAAATTGGACACTAATTCGGGTTGGATTGGGGGCTCCACCCAAATATAGGACGTTCGCGTGGATGGTTATGACGCCCACAAATCTCTATATATTAGGGCTTGGATCTCCGGGTTACGCAACAAAAACAAATGCGAACATCGAACTGATACCGGTTGATTTGTTACTTGGGCGGGGTATTGGTTTCCAAAACTTGCGGCACTCTTGGTTAAGACCAGGGCATCTCCCTTGTCTTGCGTAATAGCAGTAATATTATACCAATGGCGATCTTTCACATAATTAATAACCACCTTATCATTTGTTGGCAACGCTTGTTCGCCATCAACATAAATAGTGTAATACTTGACACCGCTCGCAGGCGGAGCATAGTACGTATTGTTAAAGTAGGGATTCACGGGAAGATAATCTGGGGTAATGAGGCAGTCAAACGTTGGTATATCCCACCAGAGAAGGCTCGGTGTCTTAGTGTTCGGGTCCTGACATCCATTGTTCGACTTCTTCTCTGCTCCGCAGTTTGCCGCCAAAAATCCACTCATAAATGAGCGTATCTCCTCCGTACGGCGGACCTACAGCAATCATGGTGTTTACGTTTTGGGGCGCAACTGAAGCGTAGTAACGACCAACTAACCCTCCAAAACTGTAACATACGAGATTGCACTTGCTAGCATGGCTGTATGGCCAAACGTGCTCGCTGATTATAGTATCTATCTCTGCTTTTACGGTGTCGGGGGTGGCATAGAACGGAGTTGTGTAGCTAATACGCTGAGGATTACGGAATGGTGCATAGTGATCCCAGAGCGTTACGTACCGCTGAGTGCTGTAGCCACGCGCTCGCAGCTCTGTTTTATATGAGTTCCATTCTGTTTCCTTGTTGTACTTAACGGTGTCATTTCCAGCATTAAGGATAAAATCCGTAAGAGGTTTGTAAATAGGGTAGTAACCGCCAAGGGAATATAGGTATGTAAATGCTGGAAGTGGACTTGGCAACCCCTCAACGATCACGACGGGCAGCGGGATCGTAACCGCTATGCTGCTCACGTCCGAACACGGCCTCTCACCAGCGAATGCCCTGGCGGTCAGCGTGAAGTTTACGTTATCCGTAAAGCGCGGCACCCCCTCAGCCGTCAGGTTAATCCGCAACGGAGTCGTCGGCTTCAGGGTGCCTCTAGCGTCGAACATCTCGTTCTCCGCATCTGCACCAGCTGCCCTCCCCCATCGCACGCCGGAGGCGGTGTACTGCGTAATGTTAAACGCCTTTGCTACCGGCTTCCCGTTTATCACAGCGGTAAACGCGACATACCGCGGAACATCAGCGCTATTACTCATCGGATATGCGACGCTTACACCAATGCCGAGCTCATTTGGTGAGACCATAGCAGCCTGCTCAAGCTGCAGCGTCGTCTTCAGGGAGATAGACTGGCAGCCCAGCGTATCGGTCTCATCGGTCACATCAAGAGGCGCAAAACCGCTGCTCGTTGCTGCACTCGGCCGTGCGGCACTCGTACCCGTTGTCTCTACAGTGGTCACGTCGTGCGGCATGGCCATTGCCGGACCTATTGCTCCAAACACCGTTGCCACCATGACCGCTGTTATCAACACAGCGAGCACCTGTTTATTCCGGTTCATACAACGTGTTTCAACCATTAATATCTCCCGAGTGAGTCAACTTTTAACAAGACTCATAATGAGGTCAACGTTAACCTTTTCACCTTCAAAAAGTTGGTCATAAGTCAAGAATCTGTTGTTGACCTGAAGCACTGGCGCTGTCGTGGTGAAGACTCCGTTCATTAAAAGGGCTGTCCGTGACTTCGGTGAGTCTAAGTCACATTCATCGAACGATATATCATGTTCGCTTAGAGACTGCCGCAACATATGGCAATTCGGACAGACTGGCAAAGTGTAAATGATGATACTTTTTTGTCGTTCGCCTTCCATGAAACCCTCTATAGCTGTAGCGAAGTGTGCGGCACAAAGGTAAAGGTATGCATTCCAGCAGAAGTTGTAACTAATTATGTACTTATATTTGTCCTATCCACAAACTCGCCTATCGATGAACGTACCGTCAATGATGCGTGGTATACCTACGCAAGTATCGCTTGTCTGACACTGTCTGACGTCGACGTACCCACGAGTAGTTCAACTAGAAATAGGGCAAAGTCGATAGCAGTACCAGGCCCTTGGCTTGTTATAATAGTCCCGTCTCTGACTACTCTCTCATCTGAGTACTTCGCCCCAATGACATCGATTCCCGGATAACGTGTTGCAGTTATTCCCTCCATAATTCCAGCTTTTCCGAGTACCGACGGCGCTGCACATATAGCCGCGACGTACTTCTTTGCTCTGTGAGCATCTTTCACGAGCTTCAGTACTCTCTCATCACTTGCGAGATTCATATAACCGGGATTTCCTCCCGGGAGCACTACCGCATCGTAGTCTGTGACCTCATCGATCGAGATATCGGGTATCACCTTAACTCCACGTGCGCTCACAATCGGCGGCTCGGTTATTCCGGCTAAATACACCTCGACCTCTCCTCGCCTGAGGACATCGACTATGGCCATCGTTTCTATTTCTTCAAATCCTGGAGCTAGGGGGACGACTACTTTCATGCACTTAAAATGCCTCTCATAGAGCTAAACGTTTTCGATACCCAACATGAGGATAATCCAAACTACGCATGTGCGAATCGTTAAACGACGATGACATAAAATAGGAGCAGACGACACCCGGCGGTGCGCTGTCTATTACAATGTGGTGTGATTCATTCTATGACGCCGTCCACCACACTGATTATGGCGACCACTTTCATAGAAATGCGGCATGGGTGCCACAGAGTGGCAGGCGTTTCATTAATGTGCACGTATGGACATCTCTAAAGCGACAGGAGGTGCACAAGCGATAAATAGGGTCTGCCCGTACAGGTACTGTTTCGAGAGAGTATGTTTTCTTGTACTGGCAGGTGGGCCAACAACAGGAAATGAATAACATGGCCATTGACGTACAGACGCTGGCGATAGCGAATCTCGCTGTCCAAGTATCCCTCATAATAACCGTATTCGGCGCGGTATATCTGGCACGAAGAAAGAGGCTCGTCAGACACTGCACAGTCATACGTGTGGCGGTTCCGATACAGATCATAGCCATCATCGTGGTGATGCTCCCCTCGATGCTGGGCTACAGTGAAAACGTGCCGTCTCTCCCGTTTCTCTATCCCGAGATGCTCATACATCACTCACTCGGACTCGTGGTCGTCGGGTTATGGATCTATATCAATCTCGGGATCGAGAGGCGAGTGAAAATGCCGCGTAATCGGGCAGCAGTGATGTGGCTGGCGCTCGGAGTGTGGATAGCAAGTCTTATTCTCGGCCTGAGCATCTACTACACGTTATACGTGTGAGAAGTGGGCAATTCGTGGACACGAAAAACCAATAGCGGATCTCGTGCTGGCTCTTTCTCACACTGAGTCAAATGGAGAGTAAACGGGCAATAGCATCTCTGTACTAACAGAAATAGCGATGCTTGGCGATTTATCGCTCTTGATCAACGATACGAACGAAGGGGGCGGCGGGCATCCCACGAGCAGGATACAGAAGGGGCTGGTGCTGGCACGTGGGTCCGCAGACTTATCCGATGAGGTATCAGGTAGTACTATGTTACATCTCTCTAAACCCGGGGGTGTTCTTCCTGCTAGAGTAACCGACTTCCGAAGAACATTTCGCTGCAACTGGTCATGTACCGGAGGCGTCAACATTTGATACGATTTTTTATCGTCAACGGGTAAGTCAGTAGCCGAATAGCTATAAGATGTCTCTCTCTGCCCGTTTAATTACAGTAAAGATGCTGTGCCGCAGGATCTTATCACCGTTATACGTTCTTTCAAGAATTCTGTCCTCTGCCGTCACCGTGGTAAATCCCACAGCTTCAAGCAATGTAGAGAGCTCACCGTTTGAAAAATGGTGATTCGGTATCCCTCCCCTCACGAATGTACCAGTTTCTACCTCCTCCCCACAGTTGTACCTCATATCCATGTCACCGATGACCTCAACAAACGCCAAACCCCTCGGCTTTAAGACCCTGTACAGCTCTCTGGCAGCGACTTTGCGCTCATCGTAAGAAAGATGTTGGAGCACCCCAAAACACGTAACGGCATCGAAGCTTGAACAGGCGAACGGAAGACTTGTAAGGTCTGCCTGCGCAAGCTGAAGGGAGCAGGTGAGACTTCTGAGCGCTACGCCCGATATATCGATTCCAAGAACGTCAAAACTCGCTCTCTCGAGTGGTATGAGGTATCTGCCGGAGCCGCAACCAACATCGAGGATGGATGCCCCTGGTCGAATTCTCTCTACAATAGGAGTGATATCATAGGGTCCCCTCCAGTAAGAAGTCCTCATGGTGTATTGTTCATCCCACGCTAGTGCCGTGTTCGAGTTATAGCGTAAAATATATGCATCGACCATAGTAGTCTCAAGCCCCTTTTCTTCCACTGGAATTTATCTTGACCACGCAAACAGCGAAAAATATGGCTCATTTTCAGTTTTTGTGCCCGTAATCACGATTTGGATTAAAATTATATAAACGTTAGACAATTACCACTGTAAGATGATTAAAGTTATGACCGTAGGCGGGTCGGATTCTAGTGGGGGGGCAGGAGTTCAGGCAGATATTAAGACGTTTGCTGCCCTTAGGGTCTACGGTACTTCGGTACTGACGTCAATTACAGCGCAAAACACGCTTGGTGTGTTTAACACCTATGACCTGCCCCCTGAAATAGTGGTCGATCAGATGGAGACGGTCATAGCTGACATCACAGTCAAGTATGTAAAAACGGGTATGCTCTCAAACAAGGCGATAGCGAAAGCCATAGCCGACACCATACAGGATCACGAGATACCGCTTGTTGTTGATCCGGTTATGGCTGCTGAAGCGGGAAGTTCACTTGTAAAGGGCTCGCTGCGTACCGTTGTTGAAAAGCTGTTGCCGATTGCAACAACGATTACGCCGAACATAACAGAAGCTGAAGCCTTGTCGGGGATTACGATACACGATCTTGATGACATGAAGCGAGCCGCCTGCGAAATATACGCTCTCGGCCCTGAATCTGTTATCGTGACAGGTGGGCACCTTGCTGGATCTGATGTGCTGTATAATGGAAAATTCGAGATACTACAAGGCAGCATTATTGAAGGTGGCACGCACGGCGCTGGCTGCACCTTTTCAGCTGGCGTTACAGCATTTCTCGCCAAAGGGCACGATATCAGTCAGAGCGCATCTATGGCGAAGGCGTTTGTTACCGACGCTATTAACAATGGCGTCAAGGTGGGAAACGGTGCAGGGTCTGTGGATCAAGTTGCAGCGACGTTTGAGAAGTCTGAACGCTACATCGCCCTCCATTGCGTGCAACGAGCCCTCGATAAGCTGAGCGATATGAGCGTCAAGCTCATACCTGAAGTCGGAAGCAACATAGTTATGGCGACGTCAAACGCAAAAAGCGAGGCAGACGTCGTTGGCGTTAGAGGGAGGATCGTACGAGTCGGAACGAGAGCAGCGCCAGTTGGGTGTGTAGCGTTCGGAGCGAGCAACCACGTAGCTCGAATCGCGCTTACCGTTATGAAGTATGATGCTACGTTGAAGAGCGCCATGAATATACGGTATTCGAATGACACAGTTAAAGCGTGCAAGGACCTTGGCATGACAATCGCCACGTTCGATAGAGTTGATGAGCCGGAAGAAGTACACACAATGGAGTGGGGAATCGCCCAGGCCATCGAGTCGTCCATGGCAAAGGATAAAAAGGTGCCCGGGGTAATATACGACCGTGGTGGTCTCGGGAAGGAAGCTATGGTTCGTGTGCTTGGATCGTTGGCAACAGATGTCGCTGCTAACGTCATGAAGATCTCAGCGACAATGGAGAACGAACAGCCAGCTAAGTATCTCAAGTTAAAGGACAGTTCCAGTGAACGGTAATGGAGGTGGCAGAATAGGGAGTATTAGACCTACGTACATAAAGAGCATCTCAGCGGAGCTCCTTAGAGAGAATCGAGATGTATTCGGATCCGATTATGAAAAGAACAAGATGATGGTGACGGAATACACCAATATCGAGAGCAAGAACGTTAGAAATAGGGTTGCCGGGTACATCACTCACAAGATTAACATCGGCAACAGGAGAAAAGGATGATATTTGAAGGCGCATATCCTGCCTTGGTTACGCCCTTTACAAAGGACAACGAACTAGATGTTGAAGGGTTAAAGCTTAATATAGAACACCTGATGGCTGGAGGTGTGGCAGGTTTCGTACCCTGCGGCAGCACCGGTGAATCGGCCACGCTGTCATTCGACGAGCATAAGGCAGCGGTAGATGCCGTAGTTGACGTCTCGAATGTGCCAGTCATAGCAGGCACTGGTTCGAATAATACAGCAGAGGCAATAGATTTAACGAAGCATGCGCAAGATGCAGGAGCGAGTGCAGCGCTTCTCATCGTTCCGTATTATAACAAACCCATGAAGAACGGGCTCATTAGACACTTCAGTGCCATAGCAGAGGCCACTGAATTTCCGCTTATACTGTATAACATTCCCGGGCGCACTGGGATTAATATGGACCCAGAGACCGTCAGCACATTGGCCCACGAACATAGTAACATCGCGGGGGTCAAAGAAGCAAGTGCTAACTTCAGTCAGATTTCGGACATTGTGGAGCTCACACGGGGTCTTGATTTTTACGTGCTTTCTGGAGATGATGGCCTGACGCTCCCTATGATGAGCCTCGGGGCAACAGGGGTAATATCAGTTGCGGCGAATATATTGCCAAAGAAAATGACAACGCTCGTCAGGCTCTGCCTTGACGGGAACTATGCGGAGGCGAGAAGACTTCACTTTGAGCTCTCACCTCTATTCAGGGCGCTCTTCATTGAAACAAACCCGATACCGATTAAGAAGGCATGTGAGTTGATGGGATTTGCCGGCGGACCGTTGAGGTTGCCGCTTACCGATATGCAAGAGTCAAATGTTGTAAAGCTTAAGTCAATCCTTTCAACGTATAGCGATGCGTAGAGGTCTTAATTCCAGAATGATGTCCACGAGGTGATGACATTTATGAGTGACAGTCCCAAAATAAGAGTGGCAGTGACAGGAGCCTGTGGCAGAATGGGCTCGCTAATCATAGAAAACGTCAATCAGGCACCCGATATGGGGCTTGTAGCTGCCTTTGACAAGAACGTCTGCAACGATGCTGTTATTGATGCCTTAAAGCTTTCAGAGACTCTCCAAAGGGTGAAACCTGACGTGCTGATCGATTTCACGGAAGCGTCATCCTCCACTGAAATCATAAAGACAGCCGCCACTGCTGGCGTGCGGCTTGTAGTCGGAACGACAGGCCATACCTCCGAACAGCGTGAGGAGGTACGAAAGGCTGTCGAGGGGAGGGTTGCGGCCTTAATATCGCCCAACTTTTCAATCGGGGTGAACGTTTTTTGGCGACTTGTAAAAGATGCCTCTGCGCACCTGCCAAGCTCAGCTTACCCTGCAGAGGTTATTGAGGCCCACCATAAACACAAGTTAGACGCACCAAGCGGCACGGCGATTAGGGCGATGGACGTAATTAAAGAGGTAGGAGGAGAGCGGAAGGTGGGCTCTTATTCGATACGGTCTGGCGATATCGTTGGCGATCATACTGTGCTGTTTATTGGCGACGGTGAGCGACTTGAGATAACACATCGAGCTCACAGTCGACAGGCGTTTGCAAACGGAGCGATGATGGCGACGCGCTTTATCGTGGCTAAGCCACCAGGAATGTACTCCATGGATGACTTGATGGCTGAAATGAAACGCTAACGCACGGGAGAGACGATTGTTACGTTTGAGGCGGCACCTCATGCCCGAGATTCAATACTGAAAAGGAAACCCACATTTCGTTTCGCATGACGTGGCACATACAATTTTTGACCCTCATAGAGAACGCGTCAATCGGATAGTTTGAGGCATACCGTTGGAGTACCGCGTAACGCATGACGTGTTAGTCATAAATGGACGCTTTGAAGCGCTTAGCACTGGGGTGAACGGCGGCCGACGGCGCGTGCACTATATATTGAATATTCAAGTCCCGCACGATTTTCCCCATGCTGATCCAGAAGGTTACATAGATAGCGTTGCTCGTGCTTTATACCTCGATGGTGACTGCGTCGCACTGTTGACCGCCGTTGAGATGAGAAATATCCAGATCGCGGAGGAGGATCCAGTAACAGTCTTTACAACGGCAGGAGTTACGCATCCGAGCTCCGTTGGCACCATAAATCTGATTATCGTATCTTCACGGGAGCTAAGCGAAGGCGCGATGGCAAATGCCATAATCACGGCTACTGAAGCCAAAACAAGTGCGCTCTTTGATATGGGCTTTAGTTTTACGGGCACTAAGACCGATGCGGTTGTGGTGGCATATGAGAGCGAGTCAGGTGGAGAGATCGTTCAGTATGCCGGGCCCTCTACTGAATTTGGAAGAAAAGTCACGCGGCTTGTACGGCTTGGAGTTAAGAATGGCCTGATTGCCCAGCACGGAGACACTGTTGCAGAGCTGGTGAAATACACACGCTCGTGAACTTTCTATCACTTTTACCGCGACCGCATGTTCTTACCTATAAGAGTGTTAGCATAGTGACGTACAGACTCAGCTGTGAAGCGTTGTTTGTTGCGAAAGTATGGCGTTTGGATACTATCGTATGCTCCTCTGTTTCTTCCTCCTCTCTCCCATCACCAATAACAACAATTAAATGCCAGCACCACCACACCACTCACGATAACCAATGCTCACCGGCATCACCATAACCCCCCTCACCACACACGCCGACGAACGCGGCTTCTTCACCGAAATCCTCAGGCACGACTGGCTCCCCGACGCCGACCACATTCAGCAATCCAACTTCTCCATCACCTACCCGCAAACGATACGGGCGTGGCACCGGCACGTACGCGGGCAGACGGACTACTTCATCGGTACTAGCGGGAGCACTACAGCTCTGCGCCTACAACGATCAAACGAAAGAGCTCACCGAGATCATCGCAACAGGGGACGTCCCACAGATGGTACCAGTACCCGGCCACTACTGGCACGGCTTTAAAGTCGTGGGAGATGAACGGGCACACCTCATCTACTTTACCACCGCCCTCTACGACTACGCCGATCCGGACGAAGAGCGGCTGCCATGGGACGACCCCAGCGTGACCCCCTCGACCATAAACGGGAGAACAGACGACCCGCGGTGTCACACACCGTGGAACTGGTGGTATCGCCCGTTTAGGTAGGGGCACGATGTACCACTTACCGCCATTCGGTTTCTTAAATGACGGTCTCTAGAACGACGAGATCGATAAAAAAGCCCCGGGAGGGATTTGAACCCTCGACCTATTGATATCCTGCTGCGTAAAATGATTACCGAATGATCACTTTACTTCTCTACTCTAGTATCACAAACAACAGATACAAGTCAATCGCTCTTCCAGGCTGAGCCACCGAGGCGACGCCACCAGTGATTTCATATATGTATTAGCTATTTATACATTTTTATGCTATCTCCCAGTTTCGCAGCACGCTACAGATTTTAGACGCTCAGCACCCCTCTTCGGTTCGATACTTTGCTTCTACTAGTGCCGTTATTCCTGGGAGGCTTTCGCCCGCTAAAAAATCTAAGCACGCGCCGCCACCGGTCGAAATGTGCGTTATGTGCTTATCGATGCCGCTCCTCCGGGCTGCTGCGGCGAGGTGGCCCCCGCCTAAGATCGAGAATTTCGACTGCGCAGCTGCTTTTAACGTCTCGTCGGTGCCAAGCGAAAAGGCTTTCTGCTCAAATACACCAGCCGGCCCATTTATCACAACAGTTCCCGCAGATTTAAGCTCACGCGAGTATGTCACGATAGTCTCTATTCCGATATCATTAATGGGGCACTCTTTCGGCAGGTCGTCGAGATGTGCATCGAGACGGTTCCCGTTGCTGTTCAGCGCTACGTCTATCGGCATCATGATCTTGCCGTCGTATGTGTCGATGAGTTTTTTACAAACGTCGATGCAGCCCTCGTATCCGAGTGACTTGATATAATCGAGGTTAGGACGGCCAATGTCGACGCCCGAAGCTGCCAAAAAAGCGTTTGCAACAACCCCTGTCACGAGCACCTTATCTGCACTGCCCTGTGACAGGACGTTCTCAATGACCTTAATGCTGTCATCGGCCTTTGCCCCCCCGAGCATAAAAATCCTCGGTCTTTGTGAAGTCGTAAGGGCTTTGGTGAGTACGTCCACCTCTTTTTCCATCAGCTTTCCTGCGCCCGACGTTAAGACGAGGGGAAAGGCGACGATCGATGCTTGAGCCCTATGCGCCGTGCCGAAAGCGTCGTTAAGGTAAAGGTCAGACACCAGGGATAATTTCTTTACAAGGTGTGTTTTGGCAAGGTCATAGGCTGGAGCTTTAAGCAATTCTTCAGAGCTAAACCTCAGGTTCTCAAGCAGCACAACCTCACCGTTGTCCATCTCCCTTATTGACTGTTGTACGTGAGAGCCACAGATACCATCGACATACGTTACGTTCTTACCTATGAGCGAAGCAAGCTTCTTTGCATGATTTTCCATTGTGGTAAAGTCTCTCTTGCCAGGGCGGGATTGATGAGCAATTAAGACTGTTTTAGCATCGTCTAACGCGTTAATGGTCGATACGTGACTCCTGAACCGTATATCATCAAGAATCTCACAATTTGGACCGATTGGAGAGTTCACATCAATGCGGACCAAGACGACCTTGTTATGCGTATCAAGATCATCTATGGTAAGAAATGGGGGCATACTTTAGGGGTATGCTAAAATGTGTGATATATAGCTATCTAAATCAGCCGTTTGACTGAAAACAGATGAGGTTCGTTGTTGCTTTTTATAAAGACGAGAGCGAAGCGTACTGACGGAAGAATCTATGATGCTGGCACCAGCTTACTTGTTAGTAATATGTAGTGCCCCGCCAAAACACAAAGCGTTCACGAAGTGCATTTGGCTGTCACTCTTACACTTCGTTGTTATTTCATTAGTGCCAGATCGTGATTACACACCATTACAATGTTCGGTTGTGATGTTTGAAATGTATGTGCTACAAATAATGCCGTTGGTGGCAGCATCATGGTCTATGTTTCGCATTGAGCAAACTAAATAACAGTAATTTTAATGCTTTAAACAGATAATTCTACCGTCTTTTAAAAATGCGAGAGGCGCTAAAAGTGAACAAATGTATCGCGCTTTTATTTGTTTCTATTATTATGCTGGCATCGGTGCTTGCGTCGGGGTGTACATTACAAAGTAGTAATCAAAATGCGACAAGTAATGAGGCGACTGTGAATCAAACGCTCAAAACTATGGTAGAAAAAGTACACGATATGCTCGGAGAGAATAAAACAATAAAAGCGTGGAAAGTAACGTGGATAGACGCCGATACAGTGAAATTAGACTATACCACAGAACGCTACAATGCGTCTGAAAATACCACAACACACGCAAATGGCAATTCCACAATAAAACGATTCAACGCTGTCAATGATGCTACTAACTATCTAAACAGTCAAGTTAGTGGCTATAAGTTAGATTCAACAACACCCGCAAACGATTCTGTATACATTAGAACAACTGGGCACAAGCCGTCGACAGCCGAAAGCTGGATCAAGATCAACGAACGCCAGTATGACTATTATAATGCAAGCTGGGTTGTGCAAACAGACAATTTTATACATAGTATCAATGAAGCAGTGTATCACTACGCTGGCAGATTAACGTAAAACACATTTTGTGATGCGTTTAAAAAATCGACAAAAATATTGCTATAACTCGTTGAATATTAGCAAACGTTGGCGATAGCTATTTTACTTTATAGTACCAGCATATCCGTGATGATAAAATGCCAATTAGAATCGATCAATTGGATATGTTAGATAAGTTGAAGCTAGACGACAGACGTATGAAATTCATTTGTACTTTTTATGACCACAGCATTGGTTTAGCCCCGCCAGACGACTGGGTGAAAAACATATTAAACGACGCGCGCGCGTGGCAAACAGATTTTACAGACGCAGAAATTGCTGAGTATGTACAATTTTTTGACGACTTGGGTGTTATTGAAACAAAGCGGGACTCACGAAGTAAAAGCAACGCTATCGGATGGAGACGATTAACAACGCTCGGTAAAATTCATATTGAGAGCATTGATTGTAACCGTTACTAAAGTTATTAAATTGCAAGAGCCGTCGGCGAAATTTTTTATCCAATGTATATCAAAGAGATAATTCGTATTTTGCCTATTTTTGTTGTAACTGACTTTCTAATTGTGTGATTTTTTTATTTAATATATCTATGATTTTCACGAGTTGATTTGTATTTTCGATGACGGTGTTAAATATTTTTCCGATTTCACCAAATTCGCGAAGATCTCTCTCCCGCCTCGCCACACTCGACGCGCTGGAACGTATATTTGAGTTGTTGCGCTCAATGCGCATTTTTATTTCATCAATTTCATTATCCATCCGCTTTTTTATTTCATCAATTATTTCATTATTCATAATTTAAAGATTAGATCATAAGTTAAAAACGTTTGTCAGCGCACTAAAAGTAGTAAAAAACACAACGCGTGTAACGGTGTTTAACTTGGGCATTTTTGATGCAACTTTCCTATAAATTGTGTCAATCGTTATCGATATATGCAAAACCAAATAATTTGTATTTTAGAGATGATGCACGACGAGTTTTGATTATTTGCCCATTTTGAATCTCATGCTTACTATATTTGGGGGAGTATTGGCAATAGAGTTACATCGAGTTATCGAAAATCGTATTTCACCAAAACAAACAATAATAATTTTTACGGCACTTTTGTTGGTGAGTTTCGGTGCGTATATAGTTGTAAGTGAATATTCCGCTTTTGTCAGCTCGTTGATTCTAAGACATAGTACCCAGTTGATATCGATCTTTTCGGCGGCGGTGGGCTTTTTTGGATTGATTTTTTCGGTGCTTTCATATAAAAAACAAATGGCAGAAAGTACGCGCGGTAGCATAGTAGATAAGATGGTGAGCATTCATACGGAACCAGAAGAACAAGAAACAGAAGAACGTCTCAATAGTAATCTGAAGCTGGACGAAACTGCTACAAGTTCAAACGTTCAAATCGCAGTAGTTTCGGCTAAGAAATCTAGCTCATATACTTACGGCACTAGATACGGGAGGCGTACAGAAAATGCGAAGCCGGGCAACGTCTTCATACTGGTTGACACAGAGATTAAAAATATCGGCGCTGATTGTGAATTCGTAACAGAATATAACTTTAGTCTCACGGATTCGACTGGATACAAGTATGATACTGAACACTATGCGGGCGACGATAAGCTCAAGAATACAGATTTGTACCAAAATCAAAGAATACGAGGCATAGTATTATTCGAAATACCACAAGCTGCAACGGGGCTAAAGCTACTGTATTATTTTGAGAACATAGGCGGTACCCCAGAAATCGCTTCTTGGGCAATGGACATCGATGAGCAAGACATCGGGGGGAAAGAAGACTTTTCCAGCTCAATAATTAAACCGGGCGTACTAACTGGTTCTGACACAATAAATATATCTGGCTCAATAATTAAACCGGGCGTACTAACTGATTCACTCCGGCTACCGTATATAAGCATGGCCCCATCGGCATACCAAGTGATGCAAAAACAACGGGGGGTCGAAAGAGAACGATGCAACGCATTTCTTTCTAGATTATACGAGCATGTAAACATGATCCAAATGAGTGGGTACACGATATGTATACCACTGCTCACGGGTGGGATTCACTAATAACGATATTAAAAGATGCAGTCAGGCGTTGCACATCAACGGGTATATTGAAGTGAAATACACAGTTACAAATCCAGCTGGGTTTAGAATTACAGCAAACGGTATCGAGTATCTAAGGCGTCGGGGATAACCACATGTAACTTTGGTTTTTACTAAACTTACTAACGTGCAGCATGTTTTTCAATACAAAACTCCGGGAGTAACAGCATGAAGTGTGGTTTATGACACAGCATAACTGGAATTTCTAATATTTTTCTCTTTTATGGTGTGCACTTATTCGGTCGGCGCGTAACACTGTTGGCATTTTATTATGCCAGTTTTCGGTCATTTTCCAACTCACCAACTGAGAAATATCCAGATTAATACTTTCAAATACTCCACATACGCTAATGTATAAGCGGGGGAAACAATGCATATATTCAAATGGTATTCGCATTGACTATGACAGATATTTATCTGACTTTGAACGATCTGATAACATACGCCGCCCCGGTTCTTGCAATCATTAGCTCAATTGTCATAATCATTGGCGGGCTTGCAGCTGTCTATGTATGGTCATCTTGGCGGAGATTTGCCAGCGGTAAATGGACCATACGAAGTATTACATTTTTCCCCCCGGACGCTGTACGCAATTTAATTAAATTTGAAATAATTGACTGGGTGAAAGCAGCTCCCGGGGAGACGCTACCGCCAGAGACACTGCGGGTGCGTGGTTCGGAAGATGAAGAGTTTCTTCCCGTTCATGGATTAACTCGTGTAGCGTTGAGACGAAGTATACCTCTCCCAGCGGTGCTCGTGAGTTTCGTTATTGTGAATCCCAGCATAATCCCGGCGGCAGTAAAAGACGTATCTCTTACAATCGAGCGTCTTGATGATGGAAGTAAATATGAATTTGCGCCGTCGCATTTTGGAAAAAAAGATGATCACGCTGAACCGGGAATACCAGCGGGGGCACACTTCAAAGATTATATGGGATCCATTTTAGTCGAACCCGCATCTTGTCGTGCACACCGACTTATTTTCATACCATCACAGTATGTAAAGCGTCTCGATTCTACAATTGCGCATTTAGAAAAGCGTCTCGATTCTGCACGTGACTCCGGCGAACACAATAAGATCTTCGATGAGTTGATGATGGAATCTCAAAATTTTTTGACGGTGGGAGAATACAAGTGTTCGTTAGTGTTCGAATTAGAACGTTTGTACACACCGATTAAGAAGTTGATGAAGAACAGAAAGAAGTTAAAGCGCTTTGATTTAAAAATAGATCTTGATGAAACTATGATTGAAGACTCGTGGAAAAGAAATCAACCAGTAGTACTGTCATACAAACATTTGAAAGATATTTAAGCGAAAACGACGCCGGAGAGTCTCATTTGTCTATGTTGCGTGTCTGCGTTCCCGCACTTCAGTAGTTCGTATATTGATCTTGGTTACATTTCTTTTTTATGTCTGCACAAACTCTTTTTTAATTATTACGTCTTTGCTTGTTTCTTTGCAATTCTCCACTTTTAATTTTAATATTCTCCCGGCACCACATTCTGCTCGTTTCTCACCCTTCTATAATTTTACAAGTAAGAATAACACTTAAATTCTTAATTTTATTTTGAAAATACAAAGCAATAATAAAAAACTCTATGGTTTGATGATAGAGCTTATAATGGTTTTAACATCGTTTATCAATCAGCTGTGTTATGTTTCCTTTGTAGACGATTCTAACTCCACTAAAAAAAACTCGAACTTCTTTCGCCACTCCATATATTTGTTTACTACTTCCGTTATTTCATTCTCTGAATAAGACCCTGGTTGAGAAAGCCGATATGTTGTCATAAAGCACGCATCTAACCCCTCAAACAGCATTTTTATGCTTTCCATTATCTCAACGTCAGATAATTTTATCATTTTAGTGACCTCTTAACATATCAAACGACCTAACAGTAAGCCTGTTGGTGTGACTGAGACGCGCCTTGCAATATTGTACATGACATTATTGCCGCCATGATTGAAATAATCCTGTCTTTCATCTTGCATTATAACCGTCCTTACGCTGCTTCGTATGAATCGGTACTTGTGTAATTTATGCATGTCCCCAAACCGCTATAAACGTTCACGCCTTTCCTGCCACACTAAATACCCTTTTATTGCTCGTTCTACGTTATGTTAAGCAAAGCTTTAATTCATCTCGTTCTAGTGAATCGTCTATGGGCTTTCTGCAACGGACAGTGTATCCCGAATTGTTTCGAGTTCATGGTATACGATCTTGAGATAGTCGTAGATAGCAGTGAAGGCCATATCCAAAAAATCTGCCCTTGTGTTATCCCGTTCTATGAAGTGATCAATCGCTTCTATAATAGTGAAAGCGCTCATGCACAAGCTAACGCATTTTTCGGCATCTGTTTTACTTACTGTCATAGTCATCCCTTCGGCTCTCAACACCTGACATACTAGTGTGGTAGCTCATGAGGCGACAAGTATTATATAGACTGTTTTTTTATTCTAGTTGGTAATGTCGGTGACACTTGCCCACGTTTGATATGACACGTGTAGCAGGGAGGGTGAGGGAAAAGACGATGAGGAAGGTATTAAATCTCAATCACTGGAGAGTGCGGAGGGAAATCACTCCTAAATGAGCATGAACAGGTGTAATCAAGAAGATGACTTCGATATAACATAACAAGATGTAAATTCGTTGTAATGCATTTTGATATCATCATTTAAACGAGACAGCACAATGGACAAGAAGCTTTTTGCAATCACCCTCACTATTTTGCTGTCGGTCCTCGCCGTTTGGGTGCCACAAAAAACAGCAGCAGTCGATGATCAATCTTTTACACCGACGCAAATGCGACCACAACTTGAGTACCGTGTCGGGCTGTCGCCCAGCCAAATTTGGGACGGTACGATTGAATATTTCAAAGAGAAGGGGTTTACCTCAGTAGTTCTTGTTGCCTCTGCTACAGACCCGTATGAAAAAGAGCTACAAAAGATAAAGCAGACCGGCATGTACCCCATCCTGGACGTGGAATATATTATCTGGAACGGAGGCGAACAGAAGTCAACATCCATCCACAATTTTACCGAGGCGTTTGCAACGTGGAAACGGGTTGGGTGGACACACGTCGCCACAGAAGGGGGGCGAAATAACGACCTCGACGTTTTGAAGGACTACTTTACGAAATTTACGTTTTTTAACTGCGATAGATGTGGTATCTATAAAGGCTTCAACAAACACCCGTATACAACCGACATGTCGTGGGAGACGTTCTACACCTCGCAAATTGGAAGCATAAAGCGTGGGGCAGTCGAGTCGTATAACCTTGGAAAAGGGCAAGGACTCCTCGCCGGTGTGTGGGAGGTCAATAACGATTGTCGTAATGACGACACGTATAAGAACCTCCTTGACTGGAGCTACAGTAAAAATGCTGGATTTACTCACTTCCACGTGTTTTTCGGATTGGGGTATAAACTCGATGATTATAAGCGGCTCGGCTTTGAATCAATCGTCTCAGAACTACAGAAGTACTACCCGCCGAAACCGGCGCCATCGCAGCCGCCTTCTCTCTTCATAACCTCTGTTCGAGAGGCGCCCGCCTATCCGAATCGCCTTGTATGGGATATTACCAATACTGGCACAGAGCCTATTTGGGTGGCTCCATATGCCATATTATACAACGAGACTACTAGTCTGCCCGGATATGCGTGGGGAGAGGCAATTATCGGTCAAAACGCGAGCAGTGGTGCCGAAGCCACTGTCAGTCAAAATCGGGGGCTCGGCTCGGTACACCTTGAAGCAAATAGTGGCGTGACAATCGTATCGCCAGCGACCGTTTCAGCCGATACAAAATGGGCGGTGTACAATGCGTATACTTATACTAATAACGACACCTCCATCCAAGGAAGGGTGTACAGCAGCTCACCTTACACGACAGTTGGATATGCAAAATTGGAGGCAAATCTGTTCGAGGAGATTTTTAACAGCGTCGTAAGCGCACTATTTCCACTAGCCCTCGCCCTCGTTCTTGCATTCGTTGCGCTAACTGCGTTACTACTACTCCTTAGAAGGATACGTTAGCGCCCGTTGTGATTTTTTTTAAACGCTCACTACGTAACGAGTTGTGCGTATACCTCTCATGTGGTAAGCGCAGCACGCCATGTCTGGTGCCAGCTCACTCAAATCTCCCATTCCCAAAAAGCGATCAAACGCACGAAATCCACAGATTTGTGCCACGTAACGTTTACACCGGATAGGTGCGGTATCCTCGACGCTTAATACCTCCTACAACTGAAAAGGTCTCGCCACTCACTTTGAGGGTGCAGTGCGAGAGATCATAGTTCCATTGGCACAGAATTACTTTTCACTAGGTTCGTATCGTATCAGTAACGGAGAGCAGCGGTTCTATTACGGTGGGGAGGATGAGTCGTATATTTCCGAGGTAGGGCACGCTAAACTTTGCCTTTCCCACAATCCATTCCGGTTTTACAGGATAAACGATTGGTACTCCACCGTACAGGAAAGGTTGATCATAGTCAAGGTTGTGGTCGCCCTTTGTGACGTATCCAGCTTGAGTCGCCCTCTGCCCGTTCGGCAGCGCATCTCCAACGTTTACCCAGTAGATAGCCCTGTGTATGATTGGGGTTTTGTGGGCATCACCATTTGGCTTGTAGACAATGACATCTCCATAATTGCCAAAAGTAGCGTAATTTTTGGACGTCCCCTCTTGGTAGGTCATGATATCCGTTGACTTTTGGATGAATACAATATCTCCGATGTTGATGTTGGGCTCCATACTTCCGGACTCAACGGCGACGAGTGGCGTAAGCGTTCCCGAATAACTGTACACTATTGAGGCTAGTATTCCGACAATGACGAGGACAAACACGATATCGCGGGCGAGTCCCACCCAGTAATTGTCACTTCTCAAAAAGCTGTTGATACGTGTTTTAATCGAGTTGGGCATCTGGATACCTCGTGAACAGCCTGAATGCACACAGATTCGTTATAAATATATGTTAAGACGATACATGACTTAACGAAGTCTTCATATGTATTGTTTGTATACCAAAGTTGCTTACGAGGCGGTGCCGTAAGCGATTGAGCTATCAGCAATTGCTTTACTTAATCAACTATAAAAGATTATGCCGAAAGCTGAGAACATGGCACAGCCAGTTTCTTTGCGTAGGTGGCGACCGTATATGTTAGCGGGTCGTATCCTTCTATGGGGTCGTATCCTTCTATGATTAGAACAGATATAATCCAGAAATTCAACAATGCCGGTGCCGGGTTTTTAGTCGACCCGGCAGCTGTCGTAATGATTCAAGAGTACGACATTCCCTATCAGTTAATGGATGAAATCTTAAAAGTTATAGATGACTCCGTAGTAGTTGTTGAGCCCTCACACGTAGCCAAGGCGGAAGAGTTACTCAAAGCTCGGGAGCACAAAGTAATAGATTCAAGGCTCTGGAGCGTAGAACCTGACGATGGCATGGACACGGAAGCTAAACCTGGTGATGCAAAGAGGCAACCGCCCGGCATGCCGGAGTTCCTGAGGCCTAAACCCCATCCGATAACAGTGCTCGCTGATATAACAGAGAACTCAACGTGCGTCGGTACGTATGAGGAATTCGTGAGATACTTCACGGACAGATACGATAGGCTGAGCGAGATTATTAAAAAGAGGCTCCCCGCGCGCCCGATAGAAAGCCTCACATACCGCACCAAAAAGCGTGGAAGTTGGCTTGGTGAGGACTCTGTAAAAGGCGAAAAGCTGTCGATTATAGGAATGGTGAGCGATATACGGGATACGGTGAATGGTCACCGTATTCTCGCGCTCGAGGATCCCACGGGCTTTTTCAATGCGATTGCATTGAAGGGCAAGGACGCATACGAAGCCGCAACCCACGTGATTTACGACGAAGTTATCGGAGTGACGGGATCAGTGTCATCAGACGGCAACGTGCTGTTCATCGACAGCATAACGTGGCCTGACGTACCGCCCCGAAATGAGCCCAGTCGGGCAGAAGATGAGATATATGCCATCCTCATCTCGGACGTGCACGTTGGCAGCAAGACCTTTTTGACGGACGCTTGGCACCGTTTTGTAGAGTGGATATCGTATGGAGAAGACGAGAAAGCACAACAAGCTGCGTATATACTGGTAGCAGGAGACCTCGTCGATGGAATAGGAGTATTTCCAAACCAAGAGGATGAACTTGCACTCGACGACATCAACGATCAGTACAATGAGGCGGCTACACTTTTTGACATGCTTCCGTCTGAACTATCAATAATAATAGCTCCCGGGAACCACGATGCCGTCAGGCAGGCGGAACCGCAACCCGCGATTTCAAGCGAGTACATAAACAGCTTCAGCACGAATGTCACATTTGTTGGAAATCCGGCTCTCATTGAAATTCACGGAGTGAAAGTACTCATGTATCACGGGAGGTCGCTCGACGACATCATAGCTACTATCCCCGGCACGTCCTACAGTGAGCCGGACAAGGCAATGACAGAAATGCTGAAACGAAGGCATTTGTCACCTATTTATGGAAATAGAGTTTCAATCGCGCCTGAAAATACCGATCACTTCGTAATAGAGACGATTCCAGATATTCTCCACAGCGGACACGTCCACACCATCGGGGCGTCGAAGTATATGGGTGTCACGGTCGTGAATTCGGGGGCGTGGCAGGGTCAGACGAAATTCCAGAAGTCGCAGAACATAAATCCCAGGCCGGGCATCGTGCCTGCGTGCAACCTCAAGACCATGGACGTATCGTTCATAAATTTCACTGAAGCACACCCATAATCGTCAAGAGAAACGGTCACTCGACGTGTAACTTAATAATAACGTTTGACAAAAGCCTTAAAAAAAGCCTTAAAAACGCGCTGTAACGCTTTGGCGTAACATATATAACGTATAACTAAAAATGCTCACTAGTCTAGTTAGTAGTGACGTTACGTAAGATGAAATAGATGGGGTCAAAATGATCAAGAAATTCATACCAGTTTTCATTATCGCAGTGATGCTTATGTCGACAATCAATGTTATCGCAGCTCCGCAAAGGGCGCAAGTTTTTGGCGATAGGTTTGCCCCGTACGGATCGCTTCAAGCGGCAATCGATGCGGCACAGCCGGGAAAAACGATCACAATTACCGATGGACAACTAGTCGAGAACGTTGTCGTAAACAAAGCGATAACCATCACGTCGGTAAACGGCCCTTCAAAAACTAGTGTTTCTGCAAGCGATACGGCCGCGCCGGTCTTTACTGTTACCGCAAATGATGTTAAAATTAATGGCTTCACCATACAAAATGGCGCTTACAAGGGGTCAGCCGGGGTGTTTTTAGGTAACGTCATAAACTGTGAAGTCTCGAATAACGTTTTCAATCGTAACTGGTTCGGCGTGCATCTCGCCTCGTCGCACTGCACGGTAACCGGCAATTACGCGAAGGAAAATGGTATAGCCATCTACCTTAGCGGGGCCGACAGCAACGTAATTAGCGCTAATACAGCTACAGGCAACGACCATGGCATCTACGTGGACACCGGTAACGGGAACACGATCACAAATAACGTTGCGACCAACAACATTGGTGGCGGGTTATTCCCCATCTTTGAAACAAAAGGCGATGGCATTTGGATGATGAATGCGAACTCCAACACCGTAACGTACAACACACTCAACAATAACGACGCGATAGGAATAACGTTATACAAGTCCTCAAACAACGTCGTAGCTGCCAATAAGATGGAATCAAACGCGTGGTGGGGAATACGGATTCGTGAATCTTCCGGAAATGTCGTCACGCGGAACACCATCAGCTCGAACGGTCAGTTTAACCTCAACTTAATCGAAGCCAACAATAACCAGATATACCTCAACAACTTTATTAACCAAATAACCAACTTCGGGGGGACGAACAGCTTCTCGACGCCTGAAAAAATGACGTACGTGTACAACGGGAAGCAATTTGTTAACTACCTTGGCAACTACTGGAGCGGATATTCCGGGACTGATGCGAATTACGACGGCATCGGGGACACCCCGTACTTTTACGACAATTATCCGCTTATGACGCTAGAAGAAAATTACTTCAAAGCACCACCTTCACAGCCGATCGTATCCATAACCAAAGCCCAGCTCGTGCCAGGTTATCCGGCATACTTTGAATGGGCCATCACCAATGCAGGCGAATCAGACGCGGCAGTCGCACCCGTTGCCATGCTCTATAATCAGACTAACACCACACCTGGATACGCTCTGGAGTGGAATGCAACCGGTCTTTACATATTCGATGGAGCAACTGTTACAAAGACGGTCGCCTATCAAGCGTACGGCTGGGCAAACGTTCCGGCACATAAAACCATCACGATTTACTCAGCAGGATTAGTCCCGCTTGACGCAAAGTGGGCGGTGTACAACATGGCCGTATATGATAACAAAGGCGGCATCTATTGGCATTTTCCAAATTGGGATAAATACGCTATACTGAGGTAAAGGGGGCACTCCCTTCTTCAACTTATTTTTTTTCTGCGTATCTCTCCTCTTTTTGTCACTTGTCATGTGCAACGCGTAGTGCCTTTAAAACAAATACACGTGGAACGCGCTTTTTTATCACCTCAACAGAAGTAACAGTCGTTTCAAGATCGAGACGTGCTGGACCGGATCCTCATATGCGTCCGTTACTATTCTCAGCACGTAGGCAACTATTTCAGGAAGATAGGTATTTTAGTTGATGAAGTTCTCAGTCCCACAGTGGACAAATGAGCACACTACATCACTGTAGATGGCTCATCGCTCACTTTACTATGACGTGTGTAAAATAAACATGCGCACGTGAAGGTGACAAACATGATGGCAATCACCGCGCTGACGCTTTCAGACGCCTGGTACAAGACGGTACGGCATATAATGGAATACGGCGACGTCGTTAATACCGAATACGACGTCAAAGCGCGCCAGATTTTATTCGGAGCAATTCAAATTGACAGCCCGAAAGAGGGGTGGCATAAAGGCGACGCGTTTTGCACAAAGGCAAGAATTGAGGAGTACAAGAAGCAATTCGATAGGGCGTATCTGCACCAGCACGCCTTTGAGTACACCTATCTCGAGCGACTCATCGAAGGCCACGGCATCGATCAACTCGCGTGGATGCGGGAGCAATTAGCCGCAAAGAGAACGGATTCAAAGCGCATCCAAGCGATAACGTGGATCCCTAAAATTGACTGTTTTAAGGAGGAGAATCAGCCGTGTTTTCAACGAATGTGGGTGTACGCCCATCCCAATAACAGGCTTGATGTCCACATAATGTATCGAAGCTGGGACATATTCCAGGCGTACGAGGCAAATATTAACGCATTTTTGTCGCTCATCAAAAAAGAGCTGCTCGCGCCAACCGGTCTTAAGATGGGCACGCTCTGCACGGTCGGAAATTCGATGCACATTTACGAGTACAATTGGGAAGAAGCGCAACGAGTGATAGACAAGTACAAGAAGTGACAACTCTGTTTTTGAAGGTCTACATTTGGTGACTGTAAATAGTGGGCGACAGCATGGCAGCGTCTTTAGAGTCAGGGTCACGTCGTTTCTGCTCACGCACAGGTATAGGTAACTATCGCTTATAATTGCAGTCAGGATGAGAAAAAACTGCAATTATAATTGAATTCTCTACCGTTATAAAAAACGTTGTTTGATATAATATGTTTTATCATATATTTATGAATAAATGACTATATTTTACTACCTATTTCGCCAAACGATTGTCATTATGAATTTTTCCAAATTTTATCACAGGGTATATGTTACTCGCCACCAGGCTAAAATGTGGGGAATAATAACAAAAACGACGACGCTAGCCCAAGAGAAAATTACTGAAATCGCCGAATACATCCGGTGGGAAACTTCGCCACCACCGCGTGCCAACTTGCTGATTTTTGATTTGCTAATATACTCCTTCTCAGGTTCTCCAGCACCTCAGTTTATTTCTAGACTTACTTAGGTACCATAGTTCTTTCTTTCAACAAGTGATTTAAGAGCTAGCTTTCAGTATAACCGACCAGCTCTTCTTTGTCTAAAACCTTGTTGTATCTTTCTTTTCGGATTTCTTTACTCGTTATGTCATTCGTAATTCTCTTCAAGAAAGCCTCAAAGTTTGGATTGATCGTGAGCTTATTGATCGTATCCCAGTCTAACGCGTCTTTGGAGCGGGCGGGAAACAGCAGTTCTGATGAATCTGGATCCGTTCGATCGAGCTTGATTACACCTTTGCCGAATGAGGTAAAGAGCCGTTTTAGCTCATCGAGAAAATCATCGGTCGCGTCGATTTGGGCTACCACAAGATACCCTTCGTTCGCCCAAGAGGATGATGACTGGAGCTGGTTTCACGTCAGGTAGCGCGAGACTCGACGGGTTGACGTCGATTAATTGAGAGTACGTGACGTGCTAAACTGTGTTATAGTTTAGACACTTCTGACACAGTGCCTTTGTTTTACACGCCGCTTACATAAATTAAGTTGAGCTGCCGCCTTGCAGTAACATCAAAGCGAGAACGGCCTATATATGCAAATAACGTGTGTTGTCCAAAGCGGCAGTACAAGCAACCTAATTGAGAGCGGGGTATCCTTAATCACTTTCCTATTGCTTCAGTAACGTATTTCACTTGATTTTCAAATATAGTAAGCAGAGTTGGCTAACCAATCTGAAACAAGACGTTCAGATCGACGAAAAATAAGGTTGGCTTAACACTCTACCTATAAAAGGACAGTAATGAACATGAGCACAATAAGCAACAAAGAAAATAGAAGTGAAGAGAGCCTGCATTGCGTGGCAACGGGTGGTGCAGGTGATGACGCAGAGGCACTCCCGTGGGCGCGACTACCAGATGAATCAGGCAAAGCGTATGACGCATTTTGTCTGTATTTGTGTGACGGGTACTGGCGTTCGATGAGAAAAGTCGCAGTCGCGCTCGGCAAGGGCGTTAGTTATGAGAAGCAGCTCGAGAAATGGAGCGCTAAGTTTAATTGGTTCGAGCGGATGCAGGCGTTTGACACCTACAATGATGAGTTTCGAATGAGGCAATATTTAGCAGAACAACAAGCAACATTTGAGAGGCACATCGAACACGCCCGCCTACTCGAAGATAAAGTTTTTGACGAGTTGATATCTCGTGACCTTCAAGAGTTGAAACCCTCTGAATTGATACGGCTTTACGATATCGCAGGTAAGATCGAAAGAGACACGTGGGCGTTAAAATCCCAAGTCGGTAATAGAATAAGCGACACGTATGCTCATTCACGCTTGCATCCACCACTAGAAGTTATCAAGCGAGTAAGACGAGAGCTGAAAGAGGCAGGAGCCCTCGAAGAAATACCAGAAATAGCTGGCTGGCAGATATTTGACGTGTTAAAGAGCCTGTAATTAACGCCTTTTGGATCAAAGTGGGCGTATCAACGCGTGTAATGCAGGAGCATGAAATAGAAGCTGTTCATTCTATTTTTTATGCATGAGAAGTGTGATTAGTCTGGCGCGGTTGGCAGCTAATCGTCGAGCATGTGAAAAAGTTAGACCTTTCTGTTAAGGACATCACCTTCACGTCAACCACAAAGCAGCAGCTTATTGAGGACCTGATGCTGCACATTGAACTGGAAACGGTGAGCTTTTACGGAGATAACAGAACTTATCAATGAACTCTCGATCTTTCAGTACGAGATCACGCGGAGCGGCACCGTGAAATACTCTGTGCCGTTAGGGTACGCCGATGATTGCGTGGTGGCACTCGCGCTCGCACTTGCGGAGGCGAAACAGAAGACAGTGGAGATATTTGTCGTTTGGGTAGTGATCGTGTCGCATGTTGTGATGATGACAGCTCATCGGTCGGTAACAGCGCACACGTCGTTTTCTATCTTAACGGTTGTGATTTTGACGAGATCTATGCCTCGGCAGCATGCCTTATGGAGTGGCCTAACATTTGACGTGAAGAGGATAAATTTGCCATTTCAATAATTACATTCCAGTCGAACATAATATTGAAACTCGCTTATTAAAGCTTGAAATCGAACTTAGTGCAATACAAGAGCTTATTTTACTAAAATACAGACTCTAGGAACGAAGAAGCAATAAATAACAGCTTAGAATTTAGCAAACATCAAAGGCTCGTGATCTACGTGGTCATGACATCGCCTTTACACGGCGAAGGTCACCGGTTCGAATCCGGTCGAGCCCATCCTCTTTTGGATTTCTTTGGTCGATCGGAGCCTCTTGTGGCTCTTGATCTTCCTGACGTATGCCTTCTACAAATTTGTCTAAATTGTCTAATTTAGGCACAACAAAAAAAGCTAGCGATCCATCTTTCTCTATTTGATAGATAGTAACAGTTTCGCCAGCCAGACTCTTTAGAGTCCGTGGCAAGCGAATAATTGGATATGCGTGTGACGGATTTGAGCTTTGCACGCTTATTTTGTGCACACAGATCGGTTGCATACCTCATTTTATACGCTTTGTCTAAATCTAAACGTTGCTGTATAACATCATTTGGTAAATTCCTTTCCGCAGTGTGTACAGATTATCGTATAAACTTTTTTGACGAATGTTGTAGTACCAACATCCTTTTATAATATCATACTAAATACTGTAATAGGGTGAATTAGAGTGAAAGAAGAAGCAATAAGGGGAAATCTAAATTGCATAGACGTACAATTCGTGAAGGACAATAGAGACCACGTGGGGGCTGTTTGTGTAGCCCTCCGAAAGGACTTTGGAAAGAAGGGCAGTGAACGTAAAGTGGATATCCTTTTCATGCCTGAAGACAGTGGCGCGTGGTCAGTCAGAAGTGTAACAGAACTTATGAACATCCTGTGGAATTGGAAAGTATCATTTGAAGACAGAAAACGAGTATTTGACTTTGTGGCAGAGCGATTGCGTGTGCTCGCTGCAGAAGAGGCGTCCATGGAAAAGTAAGGGGCACTTTTGATCGCGTTAATTCTTAACAGAGAATTAAATAGTTCGAATTTTCGAAATAGGTATATAATGACTGATAATCTCGCACGCAAGACGTGCGCGTTCGGGTCTCCGCATGTCGTGCACCCGCTCCTGCAAGTAGTTACATGCCTCCCAGTCGTGCGAGCGCCCCCCTCTTTAACGTTTCATATGCATTAGCGGAAAGCACATAATCACGATTACTAACGAACGAACGGAATGGAATTAGGCATCGGAGTAGAACTCAGATTACTGCCGCTCTCCAATCGTAATGAGTAGCCATAACCCCATCCGTTTTCTTTGAGCTTGCACTTTTAATCCAGCTTGGGCAAACACCTCCCTGCCCTTTGGAATATCTCAATCAAAGCTCGAGAGATTAGTGAAGGAGATGTCAGAGACAGTCCTATTAATGAAGACACGAATTCATGAGCATGGATCCTCTCATAACGACTAAACCTCCTGGCCCTAACGCCCGGGCAATTATCGCGCGAGACGCTAAGGTGATTTCTCACTCCTTGGCACGACAGTACCCGCTCGTGCTCCGGAATGCGAGCGGGATCAATCTGTGGGACGTAGATGGCAATCGGTACCTTGACCTCACTGCAGGCTTTGCCGTGATGAATGTGGGGTGGAATCATCCCAACGTCGTGCGCGCTGTTGAGCATCAAATCAAGTACCTTTCTCACGGGTCATTTCTCAGCTTTTATTCAGACGTTCCCGTCACGTTTGCAGAACGGCTCACAGATATGCTCCCTCCACCGCTGAACCAGCTATACTTGTCCAACTCGGGAGCAGAAAGCGTTGAGGCAGCGATGAAACTCGCGCGGCATCACACCAAACGGAAGTACTTCATCGCTTTCTACGGAGGCTTTCACGGACGAACTTACGGCGCGCTCAGCCTTACCGCATCAAAGGCAATTTATCGGAGGGGGTTCGGGCCGTTCTTGCCGGTTTTTCATGTGCCATTCCCGAACCCGTATCGTCCGTATAACGGCGAGTGGGGAGCATCCGCAGTGGATGCTACCCTCACCCTCATGACAGAGGTCTTTAAAAAAGAAGCTCCCCCGGAGGAGATTGCAGCCATCTTTGTCGAGCCGATTCAGGGAGAGGGCGGTTACATTGTCCCGCCGAAGACCTTTCTGCAAGAATTACGCTCGATATGTGACGAGAACGGGATCTTGCTTGTAGCCGATGAAGTGCAGGCCGGGTGCTACCGGACAGGAACGTTTCTCGCGTCAGAGCAGTTTGGCGTGACGCCGGACATCGTCTGCTTATCTAAAGCTATTGGGGGGGGCTTGCCGCTCGGGGTGATGGCCTCATCAGAGGAGATTATGTCGTGGCAGCCAGGAGCGCACGCAAGCACCTTTGCGGGTAACGCGCTCTCCTGTGCAGCGGGCACAGCGGTATTAGATATTATGAAGGAACCGGGATTTGGCGACCACGTGGTGGACGTGGGAGAGCACCTGCTCAAAGGCCTGCGAGCGCTGCAGCGGGACTATGAGATAATCGGCGATGTGCGAGGACGTGGCCTGATGTCCGCGATCGAACTCGTCCGAAGCAGGACCACAAAGGAACCGGCAGCCGAAGAAAGAGCGGCGGTTATCCGTCACGCTTTTGAGAGTGGTGTGACGATATTGTCAGCAGGCGAGTCGACAATCAGGTTTTGCCCCCCATTGACGATTGAGAAAGAGGATATCGATATAGGGCTTGAGGTCCTCCGTGCGTCTCTCGAGACTATTGCTCCAACGCGCGATTAATATTGTGAGTGAAACAAGGCGTGATAGACAAGTACAAGAATGTGCATTTTTACCCAATAGCCCAAGCAATCAGGTGATAGTGTGTATGCATTTTAAGAGGCATACGCAGGTAGTATTTTGCCAGAGCGTAAACAAAAAGGCAGGGATCTATGAGGGCGAGTCATAGAAAAAGTCAGGGTCAGGTAAAGACAAAGAACACGAATGGAAGAGTAACCAAGCAGAGTACATAGGTTCCCACAAAGAGCCATCCGGCAAGCGGTCCGTTGCACCCATATCTGCTTGCCATCACTGTGGCAAGTGCTCCTGATGGCATTGCAGCTTCAAACAGGACCAACGGACTGGTGACAGAAATCACACCCGCAGCGTGTGCATAGTTCATAACAAGGGCAGGTTGGATGATTAACTTGATACCTGCGGTCAAAACGAGTCAAATTCGCAATATCGTTAAGTAATACGGCCGCATGGCCGGAGTTAATATACACCCACATACCCTTCGCCATAGTTTCTCAATCCACCTTATATGACATGGTGTAGATGTCAGAAGGCTGCAACAACTGTTAGGTCATTCCAACATCCAAACAACAACCGTCTATTTACAATTCCGAGATCAAGACATCAGAGAAGTTTATAATAAAATTCAGTTTTGATATTTTTACATCGAAATCACTTACACTGAACTGCGCTCGAGCATGGTTTTATTGCAATAACTCACGCTGTTTTGTGAAGATTTTAAAAAGAAGCCATCCAATCCATGCGTTTGCTGTTTTGACACCCTCATTGATAAGCTTATTTTACTGACGTAACGCCGAAAGGACACACGTTTTACCTTATCCGGGGTTTAACCGCACAGAAACTTTTATCATCCCGCAAATTGATTATATGTGGATTATGGTGCGGTATGGGTGACACCTTAAAAAAGAAGAGGTGAAACCCAAAATGGATTTGCTATCGTGGTTGGTAATGGTAGTCACGGACCCACCCACACTATTTGCCTTTATGATAGGCATTCCTTGGATGGCGTTGCTGTTTCTGCAAGTGTTGTTCGCGGGATTAACTGGCAACGCGCACCACTACATAGTAAACGGTGAACCGATAGACATCATCAAGATATATTAGATTTAAATGCGGCCTTTTCTACTTGATACGCATGCCATGTATTCAGGCCGCGCATTATAGCCTGAAAAAGCTCTGGTGCTCTTTGTGTTGCTTTGTTAGTCTATACTATAGTATAAATTGGCTGTACGCACAATAGACCTTCTTTCATCGGGATAATTATATAGACACATCTAGAGTCTCATGTTCGACGCCTGGAATGAACGCATTGAACGGAGTTGAAACACAATGATGCATGAACAGAAGGAAGAAGGTAAAGAGCACGAGATGATGATGCTGTGGGAGAAGCTCGGTGACAGCGAAAAGAAGACGCTCATGCTGCGGAAGCTTGACGCAAAGATCATGAAGAAAGAACAGTGGATCAAGGACCTGCAGTATAAAGTCGAGACCCTGAAAATGATCAAGACGTGGGTAGAGAAGATGTGAAGCTCTCTCACATCCTCTTATTTTTCGCCAATGTGCTGATCGGAGTGTTAGTGCCGGGTAAAATATTTTAGTGTTTCAAAGGTGAAAATATGTCAACAAAGGACATTATTCAAAGTTATTACGACAGCCTTACAAAAAAAGACGACAAGTGGCAAGAACTCTATGCCGAAGATGCTATTTTTTCTGATGCTTCACAAACTCTACGTGCAGAAGGAAAAGCTGCGATTACTCAAGTATTCATCCCGTTTTTAAAGGCAGTGGAAGCAGTAAAAGTAAAACAAATGATTGTAGAAGGTGAGCGTGCTTGTGCCATAGTCGGCTATAGCTACATAAATCCTAAAGGAGAGAAGATGAGTCAGAATGTTGCTGAGGTTTGGGAAGTTACGGATGGAAAACTGGCTAAGCTCACCATCTACCTTGACCTAACCGCTTTTCAAAACTTTATGATGGGTTAGGAATACGGTTGGGCATCACGATTTTTCGACACTAGTCATCTCACATTTGTAAGCGGTCATTGGGAGACGTATCCGCCATGACAAACTACTTTCTCCGGCCGATATTGGCGCTTTAGATTAGTTACCCCGGTTGTATCGAGAGAGAAAACATTGAGAGTTATAGAAGAGGATTACCGATTTAATTTAATGGCTGAGTGACGGGATATAAATCTGAGATATTGAAGAAGGATCGTGTTATCGGCATCACCCAGATATGTCAGTGTATGCATAACCTGTTATACCCGCGCGCCCTTCTGGCGCTCAAGCATACCTCTCCAATACCCTTGCTTACAAAATTTCCTCTTTAATATAATCCGCAAGTATCACACCAGCCGGACTTGCGAAGAATAGGGCTAAGATATGAATGATAGTGTCAAGTTCCATTCCAATCATATGAAATATGCCACTCATAATAGAAAAAAAGTAGGGTTACACACGCACAAATTCTAAACAACCACAGTACGGCTTTAAATCCTTAAATGATGTCTTAGGATTCCACTCGTTTTGCATGAAATAAGCCTCACACGGGCTTAAATGCTATCGGGCGCCGCTACGGGCTTTTCCCATGATTTTTGCATCGGAGCAAAACATACATCGATTGAATCGCCTTCTCAAACATAACAAATTGATTTTACGTTAACAATTGGCGTTAATTTTATTATCTCACGCGTATATTACTCGTTTTAAAATTATCAACATGACAAAGGAGGCGGTACTAAATGGTCGGACTTATCACCACGCCTGCGTGTGTACTTTGTGCAATACTGTCGTTTTTAATGCCGTATGTGCTCCCTTTCTTTGATCCGTTCTGTTATATTTGCAGCTTACCAGTTTAGTATCCTACTGATACAATCATCATGTAACTACGATAGTTTTTTGCTTGAAACATCACAGCGTTACATATAAGATACGTCATTCACGTAAAAATACGAGACAGTTTGGCGATTTTAAAGGTTATGTGGCCTTAACCGCTATCAGGCGTCGCTGCGGCGTTCCTCACATTTTTTGAGGTATCTTGAATTATCTGCGGCACCGCAATATTTAAGGAATTAAAGCGCATAAAAGCGTGTTTTACAAATTGTCAGCAGAAGCTGAGAGATTAAAAAGAGGAGGTGATACTACGTGTTGGCATTAATTCCGCCATTCTCGTTGATTGTCCCGCTTATATGTCCCGTGTTAGCTATGTTATCTATTGCTCCTCCATTAACCCCAACGCCACAGCGGCACTAATCAGTATTATATGCTTTTAAACCTAAACCCGGCTGCTACCTGCTTGGTCGTTTGCTTAGAAAGACGCATAGAGCACGCGAAAAACTGGTTTTTTAAACGCCAATAACTCGCTCTTTTCCCGTGCACAACAGCTTATATACTCCACGATAATACTACAGCGGCGGCATGCTGCTGCCACTGTTGAAAAGGAGCATAACCATGTCACCTCATAACCAACCAAGAACGTATAAGTACACCACCCCTATTCCGCCAGGCATCGAAACACCGGACACGGTGGAGACCCGTATCGGAACGCTACACTTCTTCGACGGCTTCCCGGACGACGCGACCGTGCAGACGGTCTATGACAACCTCGACTTCCAACGCGGCGTGCAGGCGTTTCTCGCCGCTTTGCCGGCGGCGGATATGTACGGACTGCGCACAGGCTATCGGACCTTCGGTCCTGACAACCAGACTGTGCTCATCACGGAGTCGCTGATGGATTCGCGCGTGCTGTATTTAGTGGCGAACACCGAGACAGTCTACAACCTCGCCTGGCTCGATACAAAGGATGGTCCCTTGGTCATCGAAATGCCACCGAACGTGCTCGGCTTTATTGATGACTTTTGGAACCGCTACGTCACCGACGTCGGCAAGCCCGGCCCCGATCGCGGAGCGGGCGGAAAGTACCTCCTCCTCCCGCCGGGCTACACGGGCACGGTGCCCGACGGCTATTTCGTTGTGCACTCACGCACCTACGGGAATTCTATCCTCTTTCGCGGCTTCATCGTGAACGGTGACCTGCGACCAGCGGTCGAGAACACGAAAAAACACTTCCGCGTCTATCCGTTGGACCGTGCGGAGAACCCGCCTGCGATGAACTTTGTGAACATCTCCGGGCAGTATTTTAACACCATCCCCGCCACCGACGCTTCGTATTTTGAACAGGTCGCATCCGTCGTCCAGGAAGAGCCGCTCGACCACATCGACCCAGAGACCCGCGGTCTGCTCGCTGCCATCGGCATCCGAAAGGACACACCTTTTGCGCCCGACGAGCGGATGAAAGGCATCCTTGCCGATGCCGCTGCCGTTGGCAACGCGACCGGACGTACCCTCGTCTTCAGCTCGCGCGACCAGGACGCCTACTACTATCCGAACAGCGCGTGGAAGATGGGATGGATAGGCAATGATCCCGAATTCTCGCCAGGCGGGGTGCTTTATCTCGATGCGCGAGGGAGTTTCTCCTACGCCTCCTGGGGCGCCAGCCCAGCGATGACAATAAAGATGGTCGGCATCGGCTCGCAGTACGCCATAGCGGAGCACGACGCCGCGGGCCACTACCTCGATGGCGGAAAGACCTACCGGCTGCACCTGCCGCCGAACATACCGGCGAAGGACTTTTGGTCGTTGCTCGTGTACGATCCGCAGACGCGGTCGATGCTGCAGACCGATCAGCAGTTCCCCAGCACCAGCAGCCAGAAAGAAGGGCTTATCGTCAACCCTGATACCTCGGTGGACGTCTATTTCGGCCCGGAGCCGCTTCCCGGCAAGGAAGCCAATTGGATACAGACTGTTCCCGGCAAAGGGTGGTTCGTCTTCCTGCGACTCTACGGCCCCCTCGAGTCGTGGTTCGACAAGACATGGCGGCCAGGAGAGATTGAACTCCAGTCGTGAGTGGTTGCTCTGACGTGAAGGGGAGCGTTTCTGCGCTTCTTTCCCTTTTCTCTCCTTTTGTACACCACCGAAACCGAACGTTTATTGTTTACAATAAATCAATAGACTTATAGTAGTAAATTAAAAGCATAGCACTGGAGCGCCTCCTCGTAAGGTTTATCGTCTATAACCTCAGCTTTAGTTACGACTAGATGCGCACAGACGAGCCCCTGTTGGAGGCTGCCGTCGCGCGAATCATTATAAAGAGGTTTGTATGCCGACCCCTCGATCACCCGTCATCGCCCTGATGCTCACTCTCCTTCTTCTCGTCGCAGGACTTACGCCGTGTCTGTGTACCGCTCAAGCACAGCAATTTCCCTCCGCTGCTCCCACAGCGAACAGTGTGACTCTGGCCCGAGGCCCTACCGATCCCGCTGAACTCGCTTCCTTCCTCAACACGACGATCACCTATCAACTCACAAACGGCCACATCGCCGGCGCCACGGTCGCGGTGGTGAAGGACGGCAAGCTCTTCTACACGAACGGGTACGGCTACGCCGACGTGGAGAACAAGACGCCCGTCGACGCGAACGTCTCGATGTTCGAGATCGGCTCGGTAACTAAGCTCTTCACGTGGACGGCAGTCATGCAGCTTGTCGAGGAGGGAAAGATCGATCTTCACGCCGACGTCAACACCTACCTCAAGGACTTCAAGATCCCATCAACATACCAGCAGCCGATCACCATGGAGAACCTGATGACCCATACTGCCGGGTTTGAGGAGCAGCCGAAGGGAGTTGCAGTTTCTGATCCCAAGGATATCCAGCCTCTCGGCACGGTTCTCGCCCAGACCATCCCGGCGCGCGTATGGCCTCCGGGGCAGGTGTGGTCGTACTCTAACTGGGGGGCTGCACTCGCCGGCTACATCGTCGAGGAGGTCTCGGGCATGCCCTTTAATCAATACGTCAAGGAGAGGCTCTTCACACCGCTTGGCATGAACAACACGACGATCGAGCAGCCAGCACCACCGCAGCTCGCACCAAATATCGCCAAGACGTACGCCTATAATAGTAGTGTAGGTGTATTCGAGCAAACGCACGACATGGTTGTTCAGATTGCCCCTGCCGGCGCCATCTACAGCACCGCCCCTGATATGACGAAATTCATGATCGCGCATCTTAACGACGGCACGTACAACAACACCCGCATCCTCAACACCTCAACTGCCCAGGACATGCATCGTGCTCATTTCACTCCTGATCCCTATACCAAGTTCGGGCTTGGGTTTTTTATGGGCAACCAAAATAATGCAAGCAACATCAACCATATGGGTGACACGCTGTATTTCCACACCCAGTGCATCCTCTGGCCTGAGCGTAACGTCGGCCTCTTTGTCTCCTATAACAGCCCTGGAGGGGCCCTTGCGGGGTACGATATTACGCAGAAGTTCCTCAACCACTACTACCCCTACACTCCCGTTCCACCAAAGCCTGTGAAATCTAACGACGCACCAAGCCTCTCGGGCACCTATCAGGATACGCGTAGCGTGGGTAATATCCCACAGATCCTTGACGTGGTCGGCTATGCGAACGGCACGCTACATATCACCTCGCCCGCCGCACCAAACATGTCCGTGAACTTCGCGGAGGTCGCCCCTCTTGTGTTTGCAAACCCGAGTGGCAACACTGTCGATATCTTTGGATCATACCATTATATCTTCACCACCGGGAGCAACGGCACCTACTTCCACGGCGACGCTTTCCCGCAATATTACGAGCGGCTCATTCCAGTGTTCCACGACCTATTCAACAACCTCACTGCGTGGGATGCCCAGGGGCCGTGGCACATCACGAATGATCAGAGTGTCAGTCATCCGACCAGCGCAGTGGTCAGCATTCCAGGCGACAGTATAGCGAACGCATCAATAACACTCAAAAACCCCCTTGACCTGACAAGTAAACGCGGAACGATAATATCCTTTAATGCGAGGCAAGACCTCGTAGAAAACCACGCCCAAGCCTATCTCGAAGCGTCGAGAGACGGCATGCACTGGGATACTATTGCTCACGGGTCACACCCAAGCGGGTGGATGTGGCTGTGTTACAGCCTTACGGACTACGATTCCTCACCATACCTTTACATTCGATTTGGGTTGACAACTGACGGCAAAACGACTTCGAGTAGCAGCCTTTATATCGATAACGTAACCGTCTCGGTCCTCGACCTGCTGAGCGCAAAGCAGCGGGGCGTATTCTCTGGCGGAACCCCCATGGCAGCCCCCTTCATCTCAGGGCTGGCCGGGCTGGTCAAGGCACTGCACCCAGACTATCGCAGCCTCCAGATAAAAGATGCTACGTGGAGGAAATTGAGTTTTTATGACCTCACAATGAAATTCTATAATGCGTTGGCAGCAGTGACATAGTCATGATCGTCAACATCGAAGATTCTCCTTTTGTCCACCACTGAAAAGTTCGTTTATTGTTTACAATAAATGGATAATCCACCTGTCATGGTTTGAGGGATGTTATACAGCAACTATGATTGGTTTGAGGATCAAACCGATAACTGTTTGAATCGTGTAAGATATACTTCGCTAGCGCGCGATGATGAGCAACCACGTTCTAAGACAAATTGAACATATTCAGGGGCAAGTGGCTAAAAGACTGTAAGAACTTTCAATTATCGTCCTCTTACTTGTAATTACCATTTTCTTCGACGGTTGGTTTGGCAGTTTTAGTTTACTGCGTGCTTACAACTCTGGTCACATCGAATGGGATCTATACTGGGAAATAATTCTGTTGATTGCTTACGTTTTGATGATAAGGATATTAAAGAGATATACGATCAAGCAGTTTTTTGATTATAATTGCTCATGACGTCGATCGTCGGTAATTACATCCAACGGACGTACATGGCGACCTCTTTACTTACAGTGGGCGCATACTGGCTATCGCCATCATACGTTACCCTGTAAAAATTGACGTATGCGAAATTTGTTCCCGGTGGTGGGGATTTTGGTGCAAAGGCAAAGCTGATATGCCCGTCCGCTTCTGTTGTGCCGTCAAGAAATGTAATCCAATCGGTCCCACCTTCCAATGTTTGGGCGTGTATCGTTGCATTAGAGATGCCAGCACCACCTGCCGTAGTCAAATATGCATCAGCAGTAACATCCCCAGCTCTCCCAAACGCAACGGTCGGCGCGCTGACTACAAGTTTAGTTGGCACTTGTGAGGGGGGGTCAATATCGCTCGTGTGTCCTGCAACATTCATAACGACAGTAATACCCAAAATGAGAGAAACTACGCCTATTACACCGAACATTTTACAGGTGTTCATAAAATTCTTCTCACTTTCACCACGTTATAAGATTGTCATTAATCTATATTCGCTCATATTCGCCTGTGTCGCGATAGATTCCCAACACGATAGCGCTCTGACTAGAGAATTACTATCCTCAAAAGCGTTATCCCGTTCGCGTTATAATACCCTTACCTGTCTCTGGATCGACGCGGTAGCTCCCCACTTTTTTCCAGGTGTAGGAGCCGTTTTCCAGCGCTAGCGACCAAAAGTCATAGCGTGCAAACGTTCGATCACCCGCCGCGTTGAGCGCCGTACTTCCCGTGATCCCGTAGTAGGAATCAGCTACCAAGGGGATCGCAACGCGCATTACCGAGGTGGCGTCCGAACGGGTCTCGAGGTACGCGATGGTGATCACCCACGCGCTGTCGTACGCAGCATAGGCGTAGGCTTGTGGGGTGTGGCCCAGCTTCTCGATGACTTGCGCTTTCACTCGTTCAAAGCGGTCTCCTTGCCCGATTGCCAGCACCGGAGCTGTAAAGCTAGTTGTAACAGCAAACTGTGCAGCTTGCGGGGTTGTAATGATTAAATAAATAGGAGTGTCGGCGCTCCCGTACCATCGGTACTGATGCTAACTGAGAGTCATTGGATGCTTGTGTGAGAACGTCCTTAACCTTATCGAACCCGACAACGTAAACGGCGACCGCCGCTGCCCCGTGCTGCTCGACTGCCTGGTGCACTTGTGGCGCGAGAGCCGTGAGTGTACTCGAGAAATCAGTCGTGCTGGGTGCATACCGCACGCCTTCGGCGACCGTCCCGTTATACTGTGCAACCTTCGTCCTCAGTGCGGCGACGTAGTCGTTGCCCCACACATCATCTCTCCAGAGGGGCACCACCGCTTTAACGCCATCTTCGTGCATCAGCTGCGTCACCGCCTCCACTGCGCGCGTATCGTCTGGAACGAACCGGAAGACGTTGTCATTAGGAATCGCCAGTGACGGTGCCGTGCTGCCATAGCTGACGAGAAGCATGTTGTTCTCAGACGCGTAGCACCTTATCGCATTTATTTCGGAGCTTGTATCGGGCCCGATTACAACGTGAATGCCTTGCGCGTGCAGCGCTTTCAGGTCGTCGAGCGCCGTCGCCGGGTCGGCGTGGGTGTCGAGGGGCACCACACGTATTCGCGTATCGGAATTAATGGTAGCAAGATAGGCGTTGATGTCATATTCAGCTACAGCAAGTGCAGCTTGAACGCTGCGACCAGTTTCGGTGGCATCTCCTGAGAGTGGCAGGAGCGCACCGATGCTAAGTTCCTTTGTCACCTGCGTGCGTGCGCCGGAGGGCGTGGCGGTCACATCCGTGCTTGCAGTGCATCCAGTGACAAACGCCGTCGCTAACAAAGTAATAACCATCAGTATGACTAACAACTGTTTTTTCATAGTCATCCCTTCTTGTACGAATTTTTTCCCCAATTAGAGCTTCTCATCGAAAATAAAGCTTTGTGCGTTTAGAGTGTAGTAACACGAAATTAGCTTAAAGTTCTCGTAGTGGTCGCCTTTGTGCTCCTGTCGACGCTCGGAGAGCGGCATCCCCCTCCCGGGCGCCTCACGAGCACCAAAGTCCACGCCGCCACAATAAGCGGTCTCGATGGCCACGAACCCCACACTGACGGCAAGCAAGTAGTTTCACCACCGAAGTTAACCGTAAGATCCAGCACTAGCGCCTTTCACTAAAAGGTTCTTAAGTTCTCTCCCAAATGCCTGAACTTTATCCCTATCAAGCAGATCCAGTTTAGCAATTGTATGCCCCGTCCCCTTTGAGAAGTCTTCCATGGCGCGCTTGTCTTCATCCGACAGTTTCTCAAAGTCAAAGGAGCCACCGAAGACCTCCCGCGCAACGACCGTTCCCGAAATATGTGCCTCTAATTTTTTTACGTACATGTTGATGAGTTTGTCCTTGGGAAGTGCTCCGTAGTGACCGCAGACGACAAAGAGTGCAATATTGACGTGTTCAAGAGTGTCACTTTGTGCATCGAGAAAAGCAATCACACTGTTTAGGAGTTCATCATCATAAATCGGTGAGCCGATCACCACCCCATCATGATTTAACCCGGTAACGTGCAAGACGTTTTTGACATCGACGGATATGTCATTAGTCCCGCGTTCAGCAATCCCCTCGGCTATCCACTGCGCGACACGTTCCGTTGAACCATACCTAGTGTCATATGCGATAAGGACTCGACTCATACCGATGTATTTCTCCTCTCATTATATTATTTAGTGTGCTGACGCTTGTGACACAACAATAGATGCCATTATTTTGTAAACAGTCTAAAGGACGGTGATAATAGGACAGGGCAGTCCATATATACCGTTTTGTAACCATTTTCAGCACGTATTTACCGTCCTTTTACAATCTCTTTTGTGTCACAGTATCTGTCTTTTATATTGTTAATCGATAAGTCAATTAGCTCAACGTTTTTGGTGGCAAAATAGTCGCTTTATTCACTTTAGTTTGTTTACCTTCAATTTCACTTTCTAGGTCTTTTTAAATAGTTTTGAACTAGTTCATACTATTAACGCAGAAGATGGCATACGTGCGGAGCTCAGATCTGAAGGAGGTTCGAGGAGAAGCAATGGCGCGTTGTAAGACCTGTAATACCGAATCCCACCTCATATCCAAAGAGCTCGGGGTATGTCTCAACTGCATACGGGAGAGGCCGGCGCAAGCTCTGCCGATAGCGGCGCTCGCACACTTAAGGAACAGAGCCGCTTTTGGCCTTCCGGAAACGCCGCCAAAAGATATTGAGGGTGTGCCTTGTAACATCTGTGTGAACGAATGTAGGATCCCAGAAGGAGAAAGAGGGTACTGCGGACTACGGCAGAACACTGGAGGTAAGCTAAACGGCGTCACCTCTGGAGAGGGCAAGCTCTCCTGGTACCACGATCCACTGCCCACAAACTGCGTTGCTGATTGGGTGTGTCCTGGTGGTGTGGGGGCTGGCTACCCGAAATACGCCCACGCTTCCGGGCCTGAGCACGGATACAAAAATCTCGCGGTGTTCTTCCACGCGTGCTCCTTCAACTGCCTCTACTGCCAGAACTGGCAGTACAGAAACGAGTCGCTCAGGCCCCTTACCTCTACTGTCAGCAGGCTGTGCTCCGACGTGGATAAGACGACCTCGTGCATCTGCTATTTCGGGGGAGATCCGACACCTCAGCTTCCGTATGCCCTCAAGGCCTCTCGCCTCGCCCTCAAAGAGAACGAGGGCAGGATTTTCCGGATATGCTGGGAGACGAACGGCTCTATGAACGCAAAGCTTTTAGACGAGATGGTGGAGCTCTCGCTGCGCTCGGGAGGCTGCATCAAGTTTGATCTGAAGGCGTGGAACGATGATCTGCACAGGGCCTTGACAGGAGTTACCAACAGAAGGACCCTCGAGAACTTCTCACGGGTCGGCGAGAGTGTGGAGCTCAGAGAGATTCCTCCTCTTCTGGTGGCAAGCACCCTCCTCGTTTCCGGATACCTCGATGAGGCTGAAGTACAATCCATCGCACGGTTCATTGCCTCAATAGACCCTACTATTCCGTATAGCCTGCTGGCCTTCTATCCCCACTTTTATATGTCAGATCTGCCGTTAACTCAACGGGCGCAAGCCCAGCGGTGCCTTCTGGCCGCTCAGAAAGAAGGGCTTGAGAATGTACGGTTAGGTAACGTCCACCTGCTCGCCTAGCATCGATGTGACTGTGTTAGTGGCGGAGAAGCTCACTCGCTTTTATACGTTCATTCTTGTTTTAGCAGACGGTTTGCTGGATTGTTTTCTGCACGCTGAAGGAAACTGCGGACCACTCGCATGTAGTATTCTGGTCTTTCGATATGATGTTCGTGTGACGCATCCTCCAAAACAGCAATTTCTGATCCGGGAAGCATAGTGTGATAATAGGTTGTCGTATCAGGGGTAGCCTCATCGTACTGTCCGCACGTAAAGAGGGTGGGGATTGGTATCTCTTTTAGTCTCGCAGTCCGATCGTAATTTTTGAGCACTCCAGTAATGGTGAACTCACTGGGGCCCCACATATATTCATACACAGCGTGTCGTAGCTTCTCGAAGGTTATCGTCAGGCACTCAGGCCACGGATCCAAGCGGCACACGTGCCGTTTGTAGTACTGCATCATCGCCTCTTGATACTCAGACGAACTGAAGTCTCCCGAAGCCTCACTTTTTTGGACAACCCGCTGGATAGCCTCAGGGAACCCTAAAAGATACGCCTTTTGGTCTGCCTCCCACCGAGCAGCGCTTAAACACGGCCCGGACAGTATCAGGCTTACGACTCCGTGAGGGGCCTTCGTAAGCATGTAGTCAACGCCGAGCATCGTTCCCCACGACTGTCCGAGTATGTGTACCTCGTGCAGCTGAAGAGCCTCTCTGACCTGCTCTAGTTCTTCTATAAAGCGTTCAATCGTCCAGAGAGATAGATCATCCGGTCTATCTGAGTTGCCGCCGCCAAGTTGGTCGTAGAAAATAACAGGCCGTTCATCGCTGAGAGCTTCGAGTGGTTCAAGATAGTCGTGTGAGGCCCCCGGTCCTCCATGCAGAAGCAAGAGCGGGATTTTTTTCCTGTTCGCACCCACAATTTTGTACCATACGTTTCCACCAGTTACCGAGACATAGCCCTCGCGTCGTGCGCTAGGTACTTTTAGTTTCACGTAGCCTGCTGTTACTACCGGAATAATTTACCGTTGTTAAGATAATGACGGCTAAAAGCAGAAGATATATGGTAAATCCACCATTAATGAAAATCCCTCCCTTTTGATGTTAAAGTCTTGTTTTACAATCTTTAACGTCTTTAACTTGTTGTTTACATAGTCTTTTCTACGTAAATAGGAAGTTTAATAAAATATATCGCGCCGCCTCTAGAAGAGTCATTCAATACGGCACCCCACAAATCCTTGAAGTAATCCATTCCACAGAAGCAAAACTTGTATAGGGGAATTTATGAATTGATACCAATGAGAGCGTCTATGAAAAGTAAAGTTGTTCTCGTGACCGGTTCGAGTATCGGCATTGGCAGGGAGACTGCTTATCAGTTTGCTCAAGAAAACGCGATAGTCGTTGTGACCTATTATAAAGATAAAGAAGAGGCAGAAAAAACGTACAAAACGTGTTTAGAGCTTGGCGCTGCCGATGCATCGCTCGTCGAATTAAACGTGATGGATGATAAGAGCATACTCCACGCAGTAGACGAAGTAGTGAAGGAGCGCAAGAAGATCGATATCCTGGTGAACAACGCGGGAACCCTGTCGTGGACGTCGTTACAAAATCAGAGTTTTGAGGACATCGCCGTACAAGTCCGGACAAACTTAGAGGGTCTCATAAAAATGACGCGGGCGTGCCTACCCCACGTTCAAGACACGGTAATTAACATCGGGAGCATTGCTGGCACAACTGGCATGGAGGAATTAACTGTTTTGTGTGCTACGAAGTTTGGAGTGAGGGGCTTTACACAAGCTTTAGCAAAAGAAGTGCCGCACCTCAACGTGTATGTCGTAAATCCTGATTTTATCGCGACGAGAATGACCGATTTCGAAGGGAGACCTCCCGTGGAAGTTGCGCGCGTCGTTGTGAATGCCGCAAAAGGCGTCTACGAGCTACCCTCTGGGAGCGACATCGATGTGTGGAACGAGGTTGGTAGCGTAACGGGCATCCGCGACGTCTAACGTGGAGGGGTAGGGGTCGAGGTGCGTTGAGAGATTATAAGGTCGCATATGCAATACTAACGGAATTTATCAGTTGAACAGCTCGTTGAATGGAAAGACGTTTCACCTTAGCAACGCAATGATCACCTATACGTGGTAAGAATTACTTGGATTATACAAAAGTGTAGAAACAGGTGAGAACGTAACATTATGCATATTCGCGCGTGTGCAGCACTAGAATCTGGCGGCTCTTTGACGCCTTATGAATATGAACCCCAAGAATTGGGCGTCCACGATGTGGAGATCAAGATCAGTCACTGCGGTATTTGCCACAGTGATGTGCATTTAATAAATAATGACTGGGGAGGTATGTCATACCCATTAGTGCCTGGACATGAAATTGTAGGAACTGTCACGTCAATCGGTACGGAGGTCGAGAAGATAATGCTCGGCCAACGGGTAGGAGTCGGGTGGCAGTCGGGCAGCTGTTTGGCGTGCGAATGGTGCTTGACGGGACATGAAAACCTTTGTAGAGAAAAGCAATTAACCTGCATCGGTAAGCACGGTGGTTTTGCTGACTTCATTCGAACAGATAGCCGATTTGTCTTTCCTATCCCCAAAAAACTCGATTCTGCGCACGCTGCTCCCTTGCTCTGCGCAGGGGTCGCCGTTTATTCACCTATGAAGATTTATGGTGTGCAGTCACATCAGAGAGTGGGTGTGGCAGGAATTGGCGGTTTGGGGCATATGGCTGTACAGTTTGCACATGCCACGGGTTGCGAGGTAACCGCGCTTTCAACCACTCCAGATAAAGAGAACGACGCTCGAAGCTTTGGCGCAGATCATTTTATTAATAGTAACGACGAGGGGCAGATGCGAAAAATGGCCGGCTCATTAGATTTCATATTAGTTACTGCATCTGTAATGCCAAATTGGACGTCCTACCTTAATCTACTGAGGCCAAACGGCCGGCTCAACGTTGTCGGTAGGTTCACCTTCACCGGCGGTTTAGCAGGTACATTAGACATTCCGGCGGCAATGCTTGTGGCCGGCCAGAAATCTGTGAGCGGAAGTGTCATCGGAGGTCGAGCAGTGATGCGCGAAATGCTGACCTTTGCCGAACGCCACGATATTACAGCACAAATCGAAGAGGTTCCTATGGTGGACATCAACAGCGCGTTAGAGAAGGTTCGGCACAACCAGGCGCGCTACAGAATGGTGCTCAAAAATTGAGGCATAAGATTCGAATGTTACACACAAATGGTCACGGTTCAGAGATGATGATTAGGGAGATGTGTATGACAGACATGATTGAGTTTTTAGCAACAAAATTGCTGGGGCATAATGGAGGTATCTATCGGGCATAATGGAGGTATCTATCGTTTAGATATCTTTTGGGGAATGAGCATAGGATGCACGCAGTTTTTTGGGTATAACAGAAGAAGGATGTGGGGGAATAAGGCCTATGGACAGGCAAGAAAGCTCTGTAGATCGTACACACAGTAAATTTCCGTCCGATATGAATATGCTCCGCATTCTGTGGTGCGACAATGCGAATATAATACGGGCAAAAGCCGTGAACATAAACGCATCAAACGCGCACGCATCAGACTTCTATGTCGGCATTTCTGAAGCTATGCAGGCGCTTCCGGTCATGTACGATGCGCCGGTGAGGGAGACGGGCTTAAGCCCCGTCGGGGAAGTGCACCTCACTGCTGATCTTGCGAGTTTTACGCCCTTGCCGTACGCTCCAGGTCACGGCAGAGCGATGGGCGACATGCTTAAAAATGGCAAACCATGGGCGTACTGCCCCCGGAACTTCCTAAAAAAGATGGAAGCGGAAGCGCGCGACATGCATGTGGAGGTTAAAGGCGCCTTTGAAAACGAGTTTTATTTATTGAGAGCAAACGAGGGAAAATGTGAACCCGTCGACACCACTCCATTTGCGTCGACGTATTCTATGGATCTCAACCGAGAGGTTATAGATGATATCATCAGAGCGCTCGCAGCACAGGGGATCACAGTAGAGCAGTACTATCCTGAATCGGGTCCGGGGCAGCACGAAATCACGATAGGGTATTCTTCGGCTATCCAAGCGTGTGATAACCAGATAGCATTCAGAGAGACGACGCGGGCGGTTGCGCAGAAGCACGGTCTTATCGCCTCATTTCTTCCTAAGATATTTCCCGATAAAACGGGCAACGGCTGTCACCTGCACGTGAGCCTGTGGAATGACGATACTAATATTCTGTCAGATCCAAAAAACACATACAGGCTTTCAGATCCTGCGCGCCAGTTTATAGCGGGAATTCTGAGCCATCTCCCGGCTCTGATGGCACTGACGACACCCACCCCCAATTCATACCGGAGAATTCAGCCTAACAGCTGGAGCGGCGCATTTCAATGCTGGGGGTTTGATAATAAAGAAGCTGCCGTTCGAGTGATCACCGATCGTGATCAGGAAATCAGACACTTTGAATTGAAGACCATTGACGCGTCTTCAAATCCTTATCTGGCGCTTGGGTGGTAATTGCAGCAGGACTCGACGGAATACGTGAGCAACGTACCCTTGAGAGACCAGTGCAGGTAGACCCTGCCTATTTATCGAACGATGAACATAACGAGTACGATAGTGCTCCCCTCCCCCTCCCAACGAGTTTGGGAGACGCGCTGGTCCACCTTGAAAATGATACGGTCGTTATGCGTGCGTTGGGTGATGAACTTGCGAGAGCGTATATCGGTGTTAAGAACGCCGAGTGGAACGCCTTAAAAAATCTTACACTTGATGAAGAGGTCCAGCTCCTACTTGAGAAATACTAGTTGAAAAGCGCATACGCATGCATAATAATAGAAAAGAAGAACAATCTTTGAGATCGCAAAACAGTGAGTGTTGCGTTTGGCGTATCGTTTCATTTTATTATATCTCAGAGCGCCAGTTTATCATCTCGTGTCATCCCAAGAGCATACCCTTCATACCACATGATTATTTTCGTTCGCGACGTCACATAATAGGATTCAATGAGATAAGGTTTCATTAGTGTGAATGAGGCAACGGCATTTAAATAACGTCAAAACGTAATCGCAACCACACACAGAAAGCATTATTTAACAGTTTTACTTTTTTATAAAACTACATTAACGGAAGGGGGAGGTGACCCAAGTTCGGACGATACGATATGACACGAAATGTTATGATATCATACGAGCCTTAAGCGTGATGAGATTAGCCGATGGCGTGGAAGTGCTGGAATTACCTGTGCAAAGTTTCTTTGGACGGACCGTCGTTCATCCGACCCTCATCTGGGACGACGATACGGTGGTGCTGGTGGATGCGGGATTCCCCGATCAACTGCAACAGATCCGTGAAGCGATGGGCAGCGCAGGGGTCCCGTTCGACCGACTCGATAAGATCATCATCACTCATCAGGACATCGACCATATCGGAAGCCTGTCGGACATCGTCCGGGCGTCTTCTCATTCTCACAACGTCGAAGTGCTGTCCCATGAGGAGGAGAGGCCGTACATAGAAGGCCGCAAGCCGTTGATTATTGTGAACCGGGAGCGCCTGTCGAAGATGCTGGCGTCTCTGCCTGAAGAACAACACCAGCAGATGGAAGCGCTGTTTGCGGACCCGCCCAAAACGAGCGTCAATACGGCGGTCGCGGATGAAGAAGTCTTGCCGTACTGCGGAGGAATCACGGTGATCTTCACTCCCGGTCACACCCCCGGTCATATCTGCCTGTACCTCAATCAGAGCAAGATCCTCATCACCGGCGACGCCTTTGTCGCAGTAGACGGCGAGTTCCGTGGACCGGATCCGCAGGCAACCTACGATATGGACAGCGCTTTGAAATCGTTGAAAAAACTTACGCAATACGACATTGAAACGGTGATCTGTTATCACGGAGGCGTCTATCGGGACCGCATCAGTGAGCGCCTAGCAGAGTTATCCAGCGCTGCAGACGAGTGCCCCTGAAAGATCATTAGGAGTAGAGTAAGATCTATGCTATGCATCCTAGATGTTTTCATGCCTTACTCCTCCGAGTTACCGCATTATCCTATCGACCCAAGAGCCTCAAACCCCAACCCAAAACAGTACTTTGAGGATGTAATGAAGCACACAACAATCCAACATGATCAATTCGTCATTGCACTATTTTGAGCAATTGAGCGAGCCTGACAAACGTTATGCGAGTCTTATCAGCATTGCCACCGTTATCATATAACTGGCATACCTTCATATCACGGAGGGGCGTATTCATCAGATAGCAAATGAAACGGGGTAACAACAAACGAACACTAAAGCTCAGCGACACAGCATCTCTCGTGATGTCATGGTCGATGCCGCTCTACAAGCAAGGGCTGGAGCGAAGCTATATCGACTGCATTGATCTCTCAGCAGGAGATGCACTTTTAACGAACTGTAATGAAATCTGCCCGTGGTACGATGAGGTCATTTTAAACAGAAAACACTTCATAAGGTGCCTCGTTGAAAACGTGCTTCACTCATCTGATGAACGACTATGGCAGATCGTGATCCCTGCAGCCGGCGTATCCCCCCTTTCTCTCGAATTGCTTGCGGGAAACGCCACGTACGTAACCCGCATCTTTGAGATCGATCTGTCGAAAATGGAAGAAAAGAATGCGCTCTACCGCAGCCTTGCGCCTGAACTTCATGTCAAAGTAAGACACATAACAGGAGACATCACTGCGCCCACCTTCATTGAGGTGCTTAAAAGTGTCGGTTATCGCAGTGACCTGCCGACAATCGTACTATTAGAAGGTATCAGTTATTATATCTCGAGGGAAGATCTCAGGCGGCTCATCCGCATATTTCGCTCTAAGCAACAGAAAAATACGATCATCATAGAGTATTTGTTTCCGTGCTCTTCGATTAGTGAGGAACGGCGGGAAATCCCAAAAGGGGTGTTCGGAACGATCAAAGATCATGCTGGGTTACAGCATATCAGCTGTTATACAGCGGACGACATAGAGACGCTCTTAACGGGTGTTGGAGGTAGTGTCCGCGCCCACTACTCACAAAGGGACATGGAACGGGCGCGAACGGGAACACAAATCAGGTTTCAACGCGTGCAGGACGGGTGGATAGGCTGCTCTTTGGCGTCGCTATAACTTCGCTGGACGCTTGATGAGAAGCAGATAAACCTGCGTAACGGGCGATTACCACTATACTTTGGGGATCTCAGAATGCACAAGGATTAGAGAGAGTACAGAACAAATGCCGAAATGAGACCTACTGTGAAATCCCAGTTATTTCGTCTTCCCACTCGCTATATATATTGCCCCTATTGCGATCAAGATCTAATGGCTCACTATCCGTTGAGGAAGCGCTAAAGAAACCGCAATGTCAGAGGGCATGCTAACGAGTATGAGCAGTCCAGTGGTGTGCTACAAGGGCACCTCCATGTTTTATTAGCATAAAGCGTTATGGGAGTTAACTATATGCAGTCGGGTGTTGTCAGTCGCAGCCTTTGATTGTCGTTGCCAGCGTGAAAAGAGTGGTAATTTACACCGCTTTTTAACAAAGTATATTAAAATGAACACCTACTTTTTTACACCTTACAATCAAACGCCTTAGCTATTACGCTTAGAGGAGTTAATATGGAACAGGATATGAAAACTCGGGTAAATAGACTCAATAGGCTGCTAGCTGACTATATCCCCCCACGAGACACGTGGAACCCTGCCGACGAGTCTCTTCATCAACCAGTTGACCTGTACCGGGTGCCCTTGGACGAAGCGCGGGACATGCAGCTGAAGGCGATCAAGTACACATTCGCCCACCACTACAACCACAACGACTTTTATCATAAGTACTGCAAGATGCGGAACGTCCGCCCTGACGACATCAGGACCCTCGACGACTTGGATAAGATCCCCCTCGTCCCCGACGTTACCTTCAAACAGCACCCGTCGGGGGGGGACTTTGCGCACTGGCTCCGTAGCATATTTACTGGTCAACTGCCCAAAATCATCATAAAAGGTTCTAACCCTACCTTTGACGACGTGATCAACGCCTTCAACGCGGCGGGATTGGTCGTTACGTACAGTAGTGGCACGAGCGGACGGTTTACGGTTATCCCTAGAGATAAAAAGACGTTTTTGGCAGCTGAATATGCCCTCGCTAAAGCAGTCGTTAATATGGAATATCAGTGGCAAGAGGATATCCACGAATATCTGTTACTCCCTAACCCTAAGAAGACAAATGTGTTTGTCGGAAAAGTCACAATGGTCAACTTTGACGCCATTAAAGACATACAAGTGGCCATAGATCGCGAGCTAACCTCCAAGGTAATCCAAACGGCCATGAGCCCGAAGGCGGGGTTGAAAGGGATTGTGACCTCGTACCTCCAAAAAGGGATGGAGCACAAGATGATTGATCAAATCATAGGGTGGCTTGAACGCTATGACAGAACAAAGGAGAATATAAGGCTTCACGGCGCGCCATTCTTGGTATACCGAATAATGGAAGAGTTGCGGAAGGACGGAAAAAGCTTTGATTTTGGTGAAAGGGGGCGAGTTCGGACGGGAGGCGGCTGGAAAGTCAATGAAAATGTCCGCCTCTCGCACGCGGACTTCAGGAAGCAGGTGCAGGACGTGCTGGGCATCCCCGAAAAGGATTGCTTGGATTGTTATGGTATGGTGGAAGGAAATGGATGGATGCTACAGTGCCCCGAAGGCCACTACCTCCACACACCCTATACATTTTACAAGCCCCTCGTCCTCGATAAGGACTTGCTGCCTGCCGGATACGGCGAGTGGGGGCGCTTCGCCTTCCTCGACGCGCTCGCCCAGAGCTACCCCGGCTTTATCATATCGGGCGACGAAGCCCGGCTGCTCGAACACTGCCCCGTCTGCGACCGGCCCGGCCCCGTGCTCGAGCCGGAGGTGCAGCGCGCCAAAGGCGAGGAGGTGCGAGGCTGTGCCGAGGAGCTGCGAAGAGTCCTCGCTGTGGACCTAGAAAGATGATGTAAGTGATGCAAGTGGTGAAGTAATAACAGGAGCTAATGAGGCTACAGAGCGGGGCTTTCCATCGCTGGAGCTGTCGAATCAGTCGAATCTGAGGGGGGTACTATCGCTTACTGAGATGATATTCAAGAACCCTGCCGTCTTCAGAAAGTTCAGGGTTATGGTCCCCAATGAAAACGGTATGTTCGCTCGCCATGGGAGTATTTAATCTCCCCCATTTCGTAAGGGTATGCGATACTGCACCTCCGATGAGAAATGCCGCAGGCCCACGCGCTGGTATAACCAAAGTAATGGCGCGGGCATTTAATGTAACGTCACTAAATGTTTGGCTACACAAACAGCGCGTATCCTTTAGCTTGTTAGATTTGTTGTTAAGTTCGGCAGCGTAAGACTTTACGTCGGTTCGTCTTCACTATTTCGTCTTCTTGCTCACTAAGAAGATGATCGCACCAATCACAATCAAGCTCCAGTAGCTCACGATCCGGTACAGGAGTGCTACGGAAACCGCGACGTCAGGTGGCACGCTGACGAGCACGAGGAGCGCGGTGATTGCAAGCTCAACTGCGCCAAGCCCCGCAGGAGTAAGCGGGATCGACGTAAGGAGTGACGCAGCAAGAGCAACGAAAATGACAACAGGGAGAGCGAGGCTGAGACTTATAGCCCGCGTGACGAGATAGAGTGTTCCCACCTCGAAGGCCCATATGATGACAGTATAGAGGGCAAGGATGGGCGTAGTCCGCGCCGCCAGCGAATGCGTAACGCCCTCTTCGAACCGAATGAAGATATTAACTAATCGGTGCGGCAAAAAGCGCACTATGAACTCCCGAAAATAGCGAAGCCCGCCCAGTATCACGAGAAGCGCTACCGAGAGCAGTACCCCAACCCTAAGAGCAGTCGTGACCGTGTCGGGGAGCCTTCCTTCGAAGCTGAGAATTCCTGAAAGGCTGAGCAGCACAACCAGGGTCACGATGTCAAACGTGCGCTCAACGACGATCGTGCCGATTGCTTTTGACATCGATGCTGCGAAATTCTTTTTGAGCAGATACCCCCGGTAAATGTCCCCAAGCTTCGCGGGTACAAGGCAGTTTGCAAACCAAGAAATAAAGAGGATCTCCGTTGAATCTCGTGTACTGAGCGTGAATCCCGTATTTTCAAGGAGACGCTTCCACCTCAACCCCCTTATTGGATAGGCAGCGTAGTACACCACGAACGCAAGCAGGTAGAGGAGCGGATTGGCATTCTTCATAACCTCCCACGCAGCTCCGAGATCGATGCGAGTTAAGAAAAGGTAGAGAATCGCGAACGAGACCGCGAATGAAAGTAACGTTTTCTTATCGAGCAGCTTCTCTCTAAGCGAAACCTTCTGTTCAACTTCTTCCATGCATCCACGTGCCTAAAGAGTGCGTTGCTTCGCAGAAATGCTTCGAGATTATATAAACATGCCTTAAAAGTATAATGGATACAGCGATGGCGAGCGATAACAATCGAACAATCACAATAAGCTCAGTTGCTTCAAGCCCTCCACGACTCCTGCACCATACGGTTCAGTAGCAACATAATCAGCCACGGCGCGCGCCGTGCTATCTGCATTGCCGACGGCGACGCCAACGCCGGCGACCTCTAACATCTCGGCGTCGTTTTCGGAGTCTCCAAATGCGGCAAAATCGTGGGCCTCAAGCCCGAGGAGTTCAGCAATTCTAGTGAGGCCCAGGCCCTTATTCACGCTTTTATCCTTAATATGGACCGCAAATCCGCTGTCAACCGCTTCAACCTCGCTACAGCACTGCGCTAGCATGGCCTTCAGCGCGCTGACGTTGAAGTTGGTATCTTTGCTATAGGCGATTTCGGTCACCCTCTCCGAGGCGTCAACTCTCTTAAGGTCAAACTTCCCGCTGCGCTCAAGTATCTCGGCTGCCCTGTGGCACGCTTCAACGTTGCCGTTTACGATTCTCGATGTGCCATCGCTGACAATTCCTCCGTTTTCGGCTATCACACCGGAGATTCCACCAATGAGTACCGCCGCGGCATTGGCAAAGCACAAAATGTTGCCCGTCGCTAACACAACCGGCACCGTTAAGCGTCTGATCGCTTCGATGGCATCCACGTCAATCGATCTATCGCGATGCGTCAGCGTGCCATCAATGTCAAAAGCTGCGGCCTTTATCACGTCATCAATCCAGCGCGCTACGAGTGGTGAGCCGTTATAACAATCCTCTCATTCTCGTATCCCTACTGGCTCGACAGAAAATATCGCCTCTCCCTCTGCGAGGTTAGGCGAGTCTACAAGCCTCGCTATGCGCTTGCCACCTTTTGACTTTCTTAAATACAGCCTGAACGTCGCCGTGTGGCCCAAGATGTGACCGCCAATCGGCCTTGTCGGGTCCCCAAAGAATGCGTCTGGCTTTGCTTGAACCTGATTCGTCACGAGTATGGCGGCGTTGTTCAGACTTCCAAAGCGCATGAGGTCGTGAAGATGTCGGTTCAACTTCTGTTGCCTATCGGCGAGTGTGCCTCTACCCACGTATTCAGCCCTAAAATGTGCGGTGAGCGAGTCCACGACGAGGAGCCTCACCGGAGTACCTGAATTCTTAAGCTGTTCCGCAAGTTCCAGCGCCGTTTCCACGAGCAGTATCTGATGGTTCGAGTTATACGCTCGCGCTACGTGAATGTTCCGCAGAATTGCCTCCGGCTCAATCCCGACGCCATCAGCCATCTGCGTAATCCTTTCGGGTCTGAAGGTGTTCTCAGTATCGATCAGTATACAGGACCCGCCGAGTCCCCCCGATTCGCGATTGAGCTGCACGTTTACCGCCAGCTGGTGGGCGAGCTGAGTCTTACCTGAGCCGAATTCTCCGTACAGCTCGGTTATCGACTGCGTCTCAACGCCTCCACCGAGCAGGTCATCCAGTGCCGTGCTCCTCGTTGTGAGCTTCCCGATATTCCGCCTCCTCTCGAGGATGATATCTCCCGTTTCAAAGCCCCCCACGTCCGCTGACGTACGAGCAGCCGCTATTATTTTTGCCGCTGTTGCCTCACCTATTTCTGCTGTGTTCGCAAGCTCCGCTGGGGACGCAACTGCAAGCGCTTCAACGGAGTTAAAGCCTGCCTCCCGCAATTTTTCAGCAGTAGCAGGGCCCACCCCTGGTAAGTCCTCCACGCCAAAACTATCGTTTATTTCACTAACTTCAGCCATATATTCAGCCTCTCCTTTTTGATGCAAACCTATCGAGAGTCGTACAAACTTAATCTACCGGTCACAGTATAAAGGTTATTGAGCGTGTGGCGAAAGTGTTCGTCTACGTCAACGAGCACACTTCAACGAGAGATCTGGGATCGCCCTTTTCGCTTTTTGGGCGATTCGCGTAGGGCTACCAACTTATGTTGGTGACACGAGCAACGACTTATCTACCGTGTTCGATTCATAAAGAGAATCGTGACTCTGCCACGGGCTCAGTATCCCACTGTCGCTTCGGGCGAAGGCCAGTGCACGCAAATCATCCTACGAACTCATCATATTTGCGTAGCCACGCACATACTGAGATGATGTGAGGGCTTCACTAACGTAATGAATTAAAGTTTATCAATCCTGCTTTTTACATTCTCTATTCTCTTTTCTTCAAAGCCCCCGCCAAGCTTTGATACGCTTTTGACCGTAACTGATGTTGCGTTCTCCTCTCTCTCCCCTGTAACGATCACTTCGTCCCCGATTTTAAGGTCCGATTCTCGCACGCCTTTTTCAAAGGTTATGCAATCGGTGCCGTTGTCAACGCATACCCTGGAATTGCTCCCTATCACCGTCCCTTCGATGTTCACGTCTTCAACGTCTGGCGATTTCTCGAGCCTCTGTTGTTCTTTCGTCCCTTCATCAACGAAACAGACTCCGCTTCTCCAGTCGACGCTTAGCTCTATCCCCTCGATAAGTCCCGTCTTAGGCGTGCAGTCCCGTAGTATGACTCTCTTCCCTTCATCCCCCTCATTGATCGATTCTGCTCTCTCGCCCCAGAGGGTAACGCGTATCTCATCTGCGTCGTCTTTTATCGCAACGCTCCTGACTTTCCCTACGTTGCCGTCGCTTCTCGTAAACTCTCGCAGTGAACCTACGCTGTCGATGATGCCCATGACGGTACACGGCACATCCAATTTAACATCTTTAACTCGTGTGATATGATCTTTGAACTCAACGTGTTCCGTGCTTTTTTGGACGTCCCCTCGGTTCCCTACGTGAAGCTCAACTCTGCCATAGCGCTCTCGCGTGTAACCGTGTTCTACTCTCATAACATCATCGGGCTTGAAGCTCGAGGATTTTTCGGCTTTGTCATCCCAGAGCGCAACTCGTACTTTGCCTGTTTCATCGCCAATCGTGATACTGCTCACTTTTCCGGTCGTTCCGTCCCGTCGCGAAAATGTGCGGACTGGACTAATTTCCAAAATGACTCCAATTACATCTACATCGCCCAATCCCGGGACAAGAGCAGATATTTTTTTCGCGCTGGATGGCTCATCCGGACTGATATTGACTTCCGATTCGTCCACTTGCACATTTCGCGCATTGACCTCAATGCCATAGAGTCCCGTTTTTACAAAGCCTGAAATCCTAAGGGTTTGACCTACACGCAGCTCTTCTGCGTGCTCTGCGAGCTCGTTCCACAAGACGACCCTAACAGATCCCGTCTCGTCTGAGACTACGACATTAGCGACGTGGCCGACGTCGCCATTTCTTTTAAACTCTCTAACAGGCGAAATGTTGGCAATTGTCCCGACGAATGCAACGTTGCGCTTCTCTACATCAATCTCAGAGATCTTTATAGACATGTCAGCGCCAAGCTCGTGGGCAACGAGCATAGCTGCCGTTTTCTCATCGCATAGGCCCGACATGCTCTCAACTTTCTGCTGGACCTTTTCCACGAAATCCTCAAGAGGTATGGAGCTGCTGAGCCGCTCGTAAATTTTAGTTATATCATCAGGGATAGGGTCCATGTCTGCTCACGTACACATAGCGGTATAACGCCGCTTCTTAATACCTTTACTATATTGTCTCACATTCAGCTTCAATGTCTGGGGCTTGAAGGCGTGCAGGGATGTCGTGCGAGCGGTCAATGTGCCGTGTTCATCAGCTTTTTTGTTTCCGTTTACAGTATAAAACGCTGCATATAACCTTTTATACATTCATTACATGTTACACGTGTTATTGACTTCATGCTATCAGTGTGTGGAGAGTGTAGAGAAGCGATGGGACAGACAATTTCAGAGAAGATATTCTCGAAGTCAGTTGGGAGAGAGGTACACGCCGGGGAGTTCGTCGAGGCAACTATTGACATGGCAATGATCCACGACATAACCGGACCGCTCGCTGTAAAAACCCTGTACGATATCACAGACAAAGTGTGGGATCCAGATAAAGTCATTGTAATATTCGACCATCAAGTCCCCGCAGATTCCGTCGCAGCGGCAATCAACCATATAGAACTCAGGGCATTCGCAAAAAAAGAGGGGATACTGAACTATGACGTGCAAGAGGGAATCTGTCACCAAGTTATGGTCGAAAAGGGGCACGTGCTTCCCGGCGAGCTCGTGATTGGAGCGGACTCCCATACGTGTACGTATGGAGCAGTCGGAGCGTTTGCAACGGGCGTTGGTTCGACTGATATGGGGGTGGCGCTCGCTACGGGGAAGCTCTGGTTCAAAGTCCCAGAGACGATAACATTCGAGGTAAGCGGGAAACTTGGCAAGCGGATTTGCTCGAAGGATCTTATCCTTCATATTATCGGTGATGTTGGGGTTAACGGGGCGACTTACAGAGCCTGCGAGTTCGGGGGTGAGACGGTAGAGTCCATGAATATCCCAGCCCGCATGACCATATGCAATATGGCCATAGAGATGGGCGGCAAGGCTGGCATTGTGGAGCCCGATAAAGAAACTGCTGCTTTCCTCGAACAACGGGCAATAGGTGTCGACACGAGCTTGCGCTCAGACAACGATTCACAGAGAGACATAAGAAGCTATGACGCTGCCAAAATCGTGCCGGTCGTAGCGCGACCCCATCACGTAGACGACGTCGTACCCGTGACTGAGGTGGAGGGAACGAAAATAGATCAGGTCTTCATAGGGTCGTGCACGAACGGCAGGTATGAGGACTTACAAGCGGCTGCCGAGGTCATACAAAATGAAGAGATCGCACGAGAGGTGAGAGTGATAGTCATCCCCGCATCGAGGACGGAATACAAAAAGGCGTTAAAGAATGGAATAATTGATATACTAACAGATGCCGGAGCACTGGTGGAGGCACCATGCTGCGGCCCGTGCATGGGGGGAGCATTCGGGATATTAGGTCCGGGAGAAGTGGGCCTCACGACGTCAAATAGGAACTTCCAAGGAAGACAGGGTAGCGCTGACGCATACGTATACCTCTGTTCTCCCACAACGGCTGCGGCTTCTGCTATAGAGGGGGCAATAGCTGACCCGAGAAAGTTCTAGGAGGGTACATGACGACGCCCGAGGGCAAGATTAAGGGTAAGGTATGGAAGTTCGGCGACAACGTTGATACGGATGCGATAATTCCGGGCAAATACTTGGTAATAAACCAGTCGAAGGAGCTCGCAAAACACGCGTTCGAAAATGTGAGACCCGATTTCGCCACGAGGGCTAAAAAGGGTGATATCATTGTCGGCGGCGAAAATTTCGGCAGTGGTTCATCGAGGGAGCACGCTCCGCTTGCGCTCAAAGAGAACATAAGCGTCATCATTGCGAAATCCTTTGCGAGGATATTCTTCAGAAATGCCATTAACATTGGCCTCCCCGTGCTTGAATGCGATACAACAGAAATCGATGAGGGGGATATTCTCGAGGTCGATTTCAACAAGGGCATAGTATTTAATAAGACAAAAAACAGAGCGTATGACGTTTCGCCGTTGCCGATGTTCGTTCGGAGAATTATCGAATCAGGCGGTCTCGTAAATTACGTCAAAGAGCCTAAGCAACGGGAAGATGAACGAACGCAGCGATCAAAGGAACTCGAGATGGAGTAACGCAAGAACTGAAGTGTGCGCTTTTTTATTTTAATCGGTAACGTTAAGGAGGAACGATGAAGACGTATACGATACCCGTAATTGCGGGAGACGGGATAGGACCAGAAATAATTGCCGAAGGGAAAAAGGTTCTCGAAGCGGCCGGCGAATCCTATGGCTTTAACCTTGAATGGAGGGAGTATCCCTACGGAGCGGAACACTACCTAGAGACAGGGGAGCTTATTTCAGAAGAGGAGTTGAGGGAGCTTAGCAACTACAAGGCAATATACCTTGGTTCGGTAGGTGACGTACGTGTTCCGCCTGGGGTGCTTGAAAGGGGCATACTTTTTGCTATGAGATTTTATTTCGATCAATACATAAATCTGCGTCCGATAAAGCTTTTGGAAGGTGTTGAGACGCCGATCAAAGGCAAGGGCCCGCACGATATAGACTTTGTGGTGGTGCGCGAGAATTCTGAAGACCTCTACGTGGGGTTCGGAGGTAGGGCTAAGAGAGGCGAAACTCGAGCTGAGGGTGAAATCGTGAGAACCCTGTACAACGTGAAATTAGGGCTTGATATCGACTCTGATTCCGATGAGATAGCCTACCAGATGGGGCTGATATCACGTGAAGGCACTGAGCGCGTTATAAAATACGCCTTTGACTTAGCGGTAAAGCGAAACAAACACGTGTCGAGCGTGGACAAGGTAAATGCCATGACCGACATTTATGGGTTGTGGCGCGAGATATTTAACTCCGTCGCAGCGAATCATCCTGATGTTAAGACCGATTTTAACTTGGTAGACGCGATGACGATGTGGTTTGTAAAGAATCCTGAATGGTTTGACGTCGTCGTGGCCCCGAATTTATTTGGTGATATAATAACGGATCTTGGCGCGATGATTCAGGGTGGCCTCGGGCTCGCGCCAGGAGGGAACATAAACCCCACAGGGACTTCAATGTTTGAGCCCATCCACGGCTCAGCACCGAAGTATAAAGGGTCAAACAAGGTCAATCCGATAGCCACGATATGGGCCGGTGCACTGCTGCTTGAGCACATAGGCGAGAGAGAGGCAGCACAGGGTGTTGTACAGGCAATTGAAGCCAACTTAAAGGGCGGCAAAGTGCGGACTTACGACCTTGGGGGGAGTTCTCGGACCTCAGATGTTGGAGATGATATAACAAGGCTTGTGCGAGAGGGTCGCTAACTGTTGTTGCGCTTCAATAATCGATTTATACCTAGCCACACATAATCACACATAAGTCCTGGTGGGGTAGTGGATATCCTATGAGCCTGCGGAGCTCAAGACTCGGGTTCAAATCCCGGCCGGGACGTTTATTTAAATATATTTTTCTGTAATGTAAAGCAAGAGCGGCGGTGCGCGGGGCAGTTGTGTTAATCATAAGAGTTAACGTTTTGAGTTAAATCCAAAGCTTTATCTTTCCGCATCAACTTTCTACATCAACTTCTCTATCAACTATTAAGGAGTCACTAATATGAAAACGCTCCTCGCCTCTATAACGCTCGCCACACTCATCGTGGTCTTAATCACGACGGCACCAGTGCTCCCGGCAAGCGCTGCCGACCTCACGGTCGGGCGTGGAGGAACCTACCCGACCATCCACCAGGCAGTAAGTGCGGCTAATCCCGGCGACACTATTATCGTCGCCCCCGGAACCTACGTCGAGAACGTGCTCGTGAACAAGCCCCTCACCATTCGATCATCACAAGGAGCCCCCCTCACCACCATCCAAGCCGCAGTACCAGGCAAGGACGTCTTCCTGCTCACCGGAACTGACATACGGGTAGACGGCTTTACGATCGTCGGGCAGATGGGGGGTTCAGGCGTGAAGCTTGATCACGCGTCTCAATGTGTAGTAACGAATAACCTCGTCTACGGCAACGTTCGCGGTGTGTATCTTTACAGCACCACAAGAAGCGAAGTGAGCAATAACAACGTCTCCAACAACGGCTATGGCGTGTACCTTGACGGTTCGTCAAATAATACCGTATCCAATAATGTCGCCATGTACGAAAAAGGGTTTGGCATGTACTTGGGCGACGGAATATTCATGAACGGTTCACCCCACAACACCGTCACCCGTAACGTGCTCAGCAACAACCACATGTTCGGCATTTCACTCTGGGACTCAACAGAAAACGCAATACTGGGCAACGTCATTAACGCAAACGAACAGTTCGGCGTCCGCCTTCGCACTCCTCTGGCAACACGCTCGCCTTCAACACCATAAGCGCCACCGTGCAAGATGGCATTTACATCGGTTATTCCTCGGGGAACAAGATCTACTGCAACAACTTCGTGAGCAACCCTAACAACATCAACAACCCGCAGGGGAACATTTTCGACTCCCCACAGCGGTTGGCGTACACCTACGACGGACAGGACCACGTGGGCTATATGGGCAACTATTACTCGGACTATCGGGGCACGGACCGAGAGGGCAATGGGATAGGGGATACGGTGTACCCTATTGGTGATAGGTATCCGCTGGTGAAGCCTGTTGCGCAGTACGAGCCCATTAGAAGCGAGCCGACGTCCACACAGACGTCGACGGCAAATAGCACAGGTACTAATCACAACAGTTCGCAAAGCGACCAGCACGCCGACAGTACAGCGAAAGTTCCAGGATTTGAAATCGGATATGCAATACTCGGGGCGACGATGGCAGCTCTCATTGTGTTAAAAAGGGGCCACTTCTGGTAAAGCGTCAAGCCTCAAATGAGACATCACACTTGATGATACCTTAGATAGCGCTCTCTAATATGAAGGCGCGGTTGTAAATAAAACAGCGCATCAACGCAATGAGCGAACTAAAAAGAATGACGCGGAGCTAGACGACTGTGTCACAGGTGTACTTTAAAGCTGTAGCCATATGCTTCTAACCCCACCGACTCGTAGAATTTATGGCTATCATTCCTCTGTTTGCTGCTCGAAAGTATTACACTAAAACAGTCCCGCCCTTTTGCCAGCTGTATCGCACGCTGCATGAGCAGCGATCCGATGCCACGCCCTCGGTGTAATTCATCGACTATTACGTCTTCAATGATGGCCCAAGGCCTGCCCATGTGGGATAGGTTCGGGATGATAATAATGGCTAGTGTTCCGACGACGATGCCGTCAATCTCAGCTACTAAGAGATGGTGGTTCGGATTCTGCTTAATCTCAAAAAGTGCTTTCTTGTGCTCTCGGATCTTTGCCGCCCTATTTACTTCAGCCTGATCTGTATTTGAAAATAACTGCTCGTAGAGAAGAAGGACATCTTGTATGTCCCTAACGTCTCCCTCCCGAACAAGAGGTTTTACGTCCTCATCTCGAAATTTATGATTTTGATCCATTGATCGCTTAGTGCATGCGCAACGTGCAGAGGGGATCTGCAGGTCTTTATGACACAGAATTACTGAGATTTGCGCATTCTTGCGTTTTTAATCGCCTTTCTTATTACATCAGTCTCCTTAGGCCTAACTATTTGGCTATCTCCGTCACGGTAAATAATTCCTCGTACGATTACGATGGGCGTCCCGTAATTCCCCTCGCCCATGAGAATGTTAGCCATGCCGGATATCTCATCGCCAATCCCCTCGTTAGTTATTTCAAGTGCTCGTCCTTCAAGATCCTTCATCCCGCGCCAGTCCTTCATGGGAGAGAGCCCGGCGAAACCTATTCCAACCCCGGTCTGCCCCTCCCGAAACGATCTCCCGCAGGTATCTGTAAGAATTACTGCCACATCTTTCCCGTATTTCTCCACGATTCGCTTTCGTATTTTTCTCGCACTTTCAGACGGGTCATCGGGAAGTAGGAGCACGTAACCGTCCTGAACATTCGATCTGTCGAGTCCTGCGTTCACGCATATCTGCCCGAATTTATTCTCAACAAGAAGGAAGGGATTCTTTATTAGAACTTCGACTGCCTCCGCCAGGTACGGCTTCGATAAATCGGGCATCTTCATTGAGCCCTTCTGCTATTCTGCATGCCATTTCGCTGGGGGCAATGTCATCTAACCCTCTGATTAGCCCCTCAGCCTTCGAGACTATGGTCGATGCTATGACGACGATGTCGCCGTCTCGAAGATCACTGTCCTTTAAGAAATCAGCTATGTCATCCCCAGACTTTATCATGGGAACGTTTTCCACCGTAAAAGCCTCAATCTTCAAGCTGACCTCTCCTATGTCTTAACCCCTTGCTCGACAACCAATTCATTACCTAATATTTATGTTCCAAGCGGTGCATAATGCACTTTGACGGCGATGATGAGAGTTACCCCCACCGAGCATAAAAATGAAGATAACATTCTGCCTGATGCCGTCGAAAGATTTACACCGGTCGACGCTATCTAATTCTTAGCCTAATCGATGGAGATCATCTTCTTCATCGATACTTCAAGTTTGGGCAAGTGAATTTCAAGAACTCCGTTTGCAAACGATGCACGAGCAGCCGTATCATCTATGCGCATGGGGAGCTTTAAAGAACGATAATACTCGCGCGGGAGCGTTCTCTTATTAAGTGCTCGTAATCTTCAAACTTTAATTTCCTCTCGGCCATCACCTCCAGCACATCACTACTTGTCTCGAGCTTTACTCCGTCTTTAGTAACTCCAGGAAGATCGACAAGCACGATAATCTCGTCTCGTGAGTTTATGATATCCACGGGTGGCGTGGCTGTTGTATGCTCCTCGTAGTCTTCACGATCAATATCCTCAAGAAGCCCATCCATCCTGCTGCGGATACCACTAAAAGGGCTCAATTCCTTCCATGACATTTGCAGAATCACCACTTCCTTTTCTGCAATACACATATAAAATCATCATGGTATTGAACGACAACATTTCCGATGGAGATATTGACGAAAAGTAAATACGCATTATCGACGCTCATTTGCTAATTTTTAATTTAAAAATTAATATTGGGGCTTAAAAATTAAAATGGTGTCCATTAGAAATACAATAAACCAAAAAGATTTTATTGGTGAAGTTTCTTTTAGAAGTAGTAATCCAGAATTAGGATTGTTGAGGGTGATTGAAGTCCAGCAATGCGCTTTACAAAGCATTTAGGGCAGAGGTCTGTCACTCAAAAAGGAAGGAGGTTTAAAAATGAGGAGAAGAGCGGCCATTTTTAGTATAGCAGCGTTACTTTTGATTACCGTTGCGATAACACCTGTGTTTGCACAGACTATGCAGCCAGTTGCGACAGCGAACGTGACGAAGACGATGACTGCGACAGCGAACGTGACGAAGACGACGAACGCAACTACAACTACAAAGGCGGCAGGAATACCCGGCTTTGAAGCGGTCTTCGCACTAGCTGGACTGCTCGCTGTAGCATACTTGGTCATGCGGCAGAGACGCTAACGCTGAACATTAAACTCTTAGATCTAGTGAGTCCAACTTTATTTTTCGGACTCTCTACTACTTTTTTGCGCTTAACAACGAAAAAGATTTTATTGGTGGAGCCTCCTTTTAGAAGTATTAATCCAGAATTAGGATTGTTGAGGGTGATTGAAGTCCAGCAATGCGCTTTACAAAGCATTTAGGGCAGAGGTCTGTCACTCAAAAAGGAAGGAGGTAAAAAATGAAGAGAAGAGCGGCCATTTTTAGTATAGCAGCGTTACTTTTGATTACTATTGTGATGACGCCAGTACTTGCGCAGATGACAATCGAAGTATCACAAACCGAAAAAACGATAACGGTTCCCGTAATAAACGTCACAAAGAATGCTACGACGAACGCAACTACAAAGGCGGCGGCAGGAATACCCGGCTTTGAAGCGGTCTTCGCACTAGCTGGACTGCTCGCTGTAGCATACTTGGTCATGCGGCAGAGACGCTAACGCTGAACATTAAACTCTTAGATCTAGTGAGTCCAACTTTATTTTTCGGACTCTCTACTACTTTTTTTTTGCGCTTAACAACGAATGATGTTTTGTACGTTGCTACGTCAAAATCCATATCAGCCCCCTTAATTGTGGGAAAAAGTCGATGTTAACGTTTTTTCATTGAAAACCAGTAACTGTGAGTGACTAGCTGCTCGCTGGAGTACAGGTAAAACTGAAATAAGCAACTAAATAACGATGAGTGGTGAGATCAGCACACTCGTTATTTGAGCGATTATTCTATTACTGTCGTGCAACGTGGAATTAGTACTTCATCCACTCAAACAGGTGCCGTATTCCGGTCTTCAGATCTGTTGTGGGCATCCAGCCTAGCGACCTGATCTTCGAGATGTCCGCGAGCGTGGACTCTACGTCGCCTTGCCACGATTTCCCGCCGGTGTAACAGACACGTGGATCAAGGTTCATCATCTCGAAGATTATAGCAGCTATTTCGTCAACTGTGGCGGCCTTGCCGCTTCCAACGTTATACGCCTCGCCTGGCACTCCTTTCTCATGAGCGAGTAAGAGCGCATTGACCGTATCACTAATGTACGCATAATCTTTTTCCTGAAGACCCGTGCCTAGTATCTCAAGCTCATCACGGTTCCTTTCAAGCTTCCGTATGAGATCGTACATAACTCCTTTTGCATTCCCGGGACCATAGACGTTGTAGAGGCGAAGCAGTACGGTCGGTGTCCCAAATGTGCTGAAGAACGCGTGACAATAGAGCTCGCCAGCCGCCTTAGACGCCCCGTAAAATGAGATGGGCTTTAAACTATGGGTTTCAGCGGTCGGATGAGAAGCGATCCCGTAAACCGTTGATGTCGATGCATATATGAACTTGGCGCTCCTCGTGCACGACAGTACGTTGAACGTCCCACGAGCGTTCACCTCGAAGTCGTAGGAGGGATCTCGTGTTGATTCAGGAACTGTTGTCTGCGCTGCAAGATGATAGACGCAGTCTGGCGTGACAATGCTCGCACGAAGCTTCTCTGCATCGAGGATGTCGCCCTCTATGAACTCAAAGTTAGAGTGAGAGTAGCGTGGTTCAACCAGATCATAACCTGTGACCATGTAGCCCATATCGAGCAACCTTGTTACGAGGTGTGTGCCGATAAACCCGCTGCAGCCAGTCACGAAAAACTCTGGAACGTCAGAGACGTCGAAGCGGTCGTCAGCAGCTACATCAAACTGAATTTCCAATACCATCTCTTTGCCTCTTCAACGCCACAGTACTTCTCAAAGTGGTTAAAGGACTCCTTTTGCGTTAACATCCTCTCGTCATGTCCAAACCCATCTCAAGAAGCTCATTAACGCGATTCTCGGTTCGTGCCTCAGCGAATATTCTGATTATCGGCTCAGTTCCTGAAGGCCTGATAAGCAACCACCCGTCATCGTACCAGATCTTCGCTCCGTCTGTCGTATCGATGTTCCCATTCGCAGATGACAGTATGGCCTGCATGATCGAATCTCTGTCCTCGCATTTGACTTTTGTCTTGTTCATAAAATATTTTGGTATCTCATCTGCAAGCTCCGATATCTTCTTGTCCTTCTCAGCCATTATCTCAAGTATCTTCGCGGTGGTCATTGCCCCATCTCTGCAGTACTGGTGCTCAGGGAAGATTATCCCACCGTTACCCTCACCGCCGATGACTGCATTAAGCTTCTTCATCATGCGCGCCACATAGATGCTTCCTACTGGGGTCCAGACCACATTGCCATTGGATTCTTCGGCAACGTCAACGATCCGCTGGGACGAGCTGACTGGAGTGACTACAACGCCTGTTTTTTTAGAGAGCACGTGTTTGACTATTACAGCGAGCAAGACGTCCTCGTTTACGAAGTTTCCTCTCTCATCTACAAAGACCGCCCGATCGGCATCGCCGTCGTGGGCCACGCCCAGATCTGCGCCGAGTGAGACTACCGCCCCTGAAAGCTCAGTGAGAACATCTTCTGTAGGTTCTGGCTGCCTACTCGGAAAGGTGCCATCTAGCTGCGCGTTCAACGTGGTTACCTTGCACCCAATCTTGCTAAGCATGAACGGGGTGACAACGCTCCCTGCTCCACAGCCAGTGTCAACAGCGACGTTAAATCTCCTCTCTTTGATCCTCTCTGAATTGACCTTGTTTATTATCCCATCGATATATGCGGGGATGATATCGACATTTGATAGTTCCCCGGTCTCGCGCCAACTCGCGAGGCTGAAATCGCCCTTGAAGTAGATATCCTCCACTGCAAGCTCTGCCTCACTGCCGAACTCGGTTCCATCTCCTGCTATGAACTTCAAACCGTTGTACTCTCGTGGATTGTGCGAGGCGGTTATCACGACGCCTGCATCGGCGTTGTCCCTCACAAAGTACTGAATCGTAGGAGTAGGTGCTATTCCGACATCTATTACTTTACACCCTGTCGCGAGCAATCCTGCAGTCGCGGCATTGCTGAGCATATTGCCCGATATCCTCGTATCCCGTCCTATTGCTACAGTGCCCCTCATAAACGTGCCAAGACTCATAGTAAGCCTCAGCGCGAGCTCCGGCGTGAGATCCTGGTTCACCACCCCTCTTACGCCATTTGTTCCAAAAAGTCTCATCGTTAAAACCTCTCAATAACTATAATGGGTTAGCGATTAGTTGGACCGTTAGTTCAACGTCAGCTGGTCTATTCATTAACGTCCTGTCCGCCATTTCAAATTCCGACCCAACGCCCACCAGCATCAGTAAGCTCCTTTTTCCAAATCGGCACCTCTGACTTAATTCTTTCTATAGCCTCCTTTAGCGCTGCAAAACCCTCTTGTCTGTGGGAGGCAGCTACAACTATGTACACTATGTCTTCTCCAAGGTGAATCCTGCCTGACCTGTGATGCATTCGTACGTCAACTATTCCTTCCAAACGCCTCAAATCGCTCGCAATCGCCTCAATTCTTTTCTGTGCTTCACCCTCATAGATATCGAATAAGAGTGCGTTTGCATTGGCCCTTACAATCCCCGTAAAGGTAAGTATCGCGCCTGCTTTATTGATGAGTGGATTTGACTTCACGGCTTTTATGATTACTTTGAGCGTTATCCACTCAGGCATGGTATTGAGCAGCTGTATGCGGGTTTCCCACTCTTCTGATATGTGCTCGAGAGATGCTTCATATACTTCGGGCATCGCAGTCAGTCTAGACGGGAGTTCATCCCAGAGCACGATCGCAAAATCCACCTCGTTTTGCTCTGCAAGCCTGTCGAGCTCTTCTGTGATCTGTCTTTGATAGTCACTGTCGAGCGTCCTGAAAGAACATCCCGCCGGTGATTGAACGCATAGAACCTCTTTTACCCCATCGAGTGAACCACACCTAACGTTAGACCCCGGCGTACGCTTTATTATAGCTATCGCGCCATGACGCGCTATCTCTTCAACAAATCTCTCGGAAGTTCTTAAATTTCCCGTTGCTACAATTACCCTCACATATTATAAAATACGATCAGAAGATAAATATATATTGATGAGTTTCAACGTAAAGGAGCTCTGTGAATCAATTAAGTCACAGGATAGCGCGCTTATCGCTCTTTCTGGAGGGGTTGACAGCTCAGTCGTTGCAGCGCTGGCCAAAAAAGCGTTGGGCGCTCGAGCAGTAGCCGTGACAATTGACAACGGTCTCCTAAGAACAGGAGAAGCCGCGCGAGCATCTCGTGTTGCAGCCCAAATCGGCATTCGTCACGTGTTAATATACATTGACGTCCTGGCACTCCCTGGCGTGAGCGCTAACGCACCGGAACGGTGCTATCACTGTAAGATGCTTATGTTCAGCGCGCTTCAGTCACTTGCCCGTGAACTTGCATTAGAAGTGGTCATAGACGGAACAACAGCGTCGGATCTTGAAGAGCACAGACCAGGCGTTAAAGCTCTTCAAGAACTTGATGTGTACTCTCCTCTGATAAACTGCACTAAAGAGCAGGTAAGAAAGATTGCCCGCAGGCTCGGTTTGACCGTAGCAGACGCGCCCTCGATGGCGTGCCTTCTTACGCGGTTTCCCTATAACACCGTTGTAACTCATGAAAGGCTCGAGAGGGTCAGAAAGGCGGAAGAGGTCCTCCAGTCCATGGGTATTGCACAGGTACGAGTGCGTGATCACGAAGGCATCGCTCGCATTGAAGTCGAGCGAGAGGATTACTCACGCTTAATTGAACATGCAGATACAGTCTCAGAAAAGCTTATAAAACTCGGGTTTAGCTATGTAACGCTTGATCTCCAGTGGTTCCGCTCAGGGAGCATGGATAGAACCACAATATAAGCTTGCTTCAAGCGGCCCGCACACCATATTGACTCTCTGCGCAATGAAGTACACTGTTCTGAAGATAATAACGTAATGCCAGCACGTGTTGATTGTGGCAACAAGCAACGTGGATACCCGACATTTAGTGTTCAACGAGCTTTATCCTTCCTGCACATTGAGAGCAGATCCAGAGCACACTTTCTCCTTTCTTTTCGCGTCTCAAAATTTTGATGCGGCCTACTTCTGAAGTCTTAAATTCGCGCTTGCACAGTCTGCAGGTCTTTGTAGTCTCAGCACCCACCATCTAAAGCTCCGGCACAATGATTTAGACGTTAAACTGATCGTGCAGCAGTACATAAGCGAAGGTACTAAATAACATTTTACCACAAGAGAGTCACAGATCCTCTGTATGCGTTATGCTTTCGATTTGCCCCACGTCACCCACAAGCAATAGCAATGGGTTATAGCGCTCTTGGAAAACAACGTGTAAACATAAATCCTTTTCCACCTTACCTAACAATAATTTTTCATAGGTTTGACTCATTTACTCATCTAATGATAGAAATAGACGGGAGCATCGGCGAGGGAGGGGGCCAGATTTTAAGAACAGGTGTGGCGCTTTCTGCTCTCACACTAACGCCCGTTATAGTCAAGAATATCAGGGCTAAGAGGGATAAGCCGGGGCTACGGAATCAACACGTGACGGCTATAAAGGCAGTGGCCGCTGTTGCAGATGCTGATGTAGAAGGACTTGAACTCGGTTCATCCGAAATAATCTTTATTCCCAAGCGCAGAAAGGGAGGGACATTTACGTTCGACATAGGAACTGCAGGGAGCACTACCCTTGTGTTACAGGCCCTTCTTCCTGTTCTCGCGTTTTCTGAAGGGCAATCCAGCGTTACGCTCATAGGGGGCACAAATAATCCGATGGCCCCGCAGATCGACTATTTTCTTCACGTTTTGAATCCCATGTTATTAAGAATGGGCTTTTCATATGAACTAACCCTCGTAAGAAGGGGATTTTATCCGAAAGGGGGCGGCATCATAACTGTCGCTGTTGAGCCCATATCTTCAGTGGAGCCCATTAATGTCGTAGAAGTAGGATCATTAGGCATCATACACGGTATATCCCACTCAACTAACCTACCTGAGCACGTAGCGCATAGGCAGGCTGGTGCGGCGAAAGAGTTCTTGGAGCATGCGGGGTACGCTGGCGCAGTCATTGACGTTGAGCCGCGGCGAGAGGGTGAGGGACGTTCTGCAGGAAGTGGCATTGTCCTTTGGGCTGAGACCTCAACTGGTGGAATCATCAGTGGAGACGCTCTCGGCGAACGCGGAAAACCTGCAGAAAAGGTGGGGAGGGATGCCGCTGTTGATCTTGTTAAACAGCTTGGAACAGGGGCGCCTATTGACAGGCACCTCGGGGATCAACTTATTATCTGGATGGCAATGGCGAGGGGGCCTTCAACGATAAGACCTGCAGAAATAACACTTCACGCATTGACCACGATAAAAATAATCGAGCACGTGACCAGTTGTAAGTTCGCGGTAAAGGGTTATGAGGGGACTTCAGGGGTGATACAGTGCGCAGGCAGCGTCGAACGGAGGTAGCTGTTGCGTTGCTCGGCATTTGTTGCAGTGTACAACTCACGGAGATCTTAAGCTAAATCCTCCGACTATCGTTGCTAAAATAAATATTCAGTGAGATAGGTTACTATCACTACAACAAATGCTGCACCAAGCAAGTAAGAAAACAATGCTGCCATCTTCCTAGAAGGATAGACTAATGTAATAAAAACCAACAGACTGCCAAAAGCAAGATAATAGTGGTAATAGAACCATAAACGAGAGGAAAAAGGGTTTAACGTTGGTGGATAAATTAATGGTGACAGTTTAGCAACACAGATTGTCAAAATAAAAATAAAGAGAACAAAAAGTGATGTACCTCTTTTACCAAAAACCACGGCCGTGGTTTTATAACCAGCGTTTTTATCAAATTCATAGTCCATAATTGTAGTATAAGCATGAATTCCTACAGCTACAGCAGTTATTAGATAAATATCTATCCCCACATCAAAAATAGAGCTACCAAAACTAAATCCAAGTAAAAGGGTGCTAAAAACTATTATTCCATTAGAGACAGAATCAATGACTGGTCTCTCTTTAAGTCGTACAGGTGGGGCGGAATAAAGATGTGCGGACGCCACTAATACCACCATTGCCAGAATATTAGTAGTGTTTAGAGTTAAAAAAGATGATAAGAACATCAGTATGACAACAAAAATTGAAACATGTGTAACATAAGGATGATATTCTGGTTCTAATTTAGGATCTATCCACCCTCCTGCCACTTTTTTTCTGGGATTTAGTTTATCTGACTCATAATCATGAACATCATTCATACCGTAAAGAAAAATACAAAATGGAAATGACAACATCAAGATTTGGAAAATTGTTACAGGAGTTAGTATTATACTACCTGAAACTGTCATTCCTAATAAAAATACCAGAGGACCAAGAATCCAGCCTACTGGTCTACTTTCTTTAACTAAGAGTGAGAATTTATTCATAAGGCAAATAATTTTTTTTAATATTTTCTGAAGATTATATATGACTTCTAAAATTCATATTCAATTTCTATTAGATTAAAAACTTGCTATAAAACCTTGCAATCTGGCATCATGGTCCTCTTTATCATAGTCCGCTTTATTTTAATATCGTTAAAGCGGTTGTAATAAACTTTATAAGTGTCTTAGTTCAATTATGTTCGAGGTATCCCCTCCCATCAAATAGTCTGACAGAGTTTAGTATGTAGATTTTATAGACTCAAAGCAAATAACCAACAGAATGGCAGCAATCCGTTTTTCAAGCAGTAGAAGAACAGTGTGAAACATGGTATCGATAGCGCGAAAAAATTTATTTCAAGATAAGAAACGTTTTGTGATTACCTTAAGCGGTTTAGCTGTAGCGTTAGTACTGATTTTCCTAACCACAGGTGCGTTGGTCGGGGTTCTTGATAATAGCGTTATCGTCGTGGATCATACCAACGCGGACATATGGGTGACACAAAAGGGAGTTAGTGATCTTCTCGGCGTTCCCTCTCTCGTCCAAGAGAACCAGGTTCAGCAGCTAAGAGGGATAGACGGGGTAAAGGATTATAATAAGCTCATTAACTACCCCGGTATGATTGATATCAATGGAACTCCGTTGAAAGTAATGATTTTTGGTTCTAACCTTACCAGCGGAGAAGGCGCTCCCTGGAGCATGGCCTCTGGTAATATTGACGATTTACGGCAAAATGATACGATTATCGTCGATCAATCAATTGAGACAAAGTTCAACAAACAATTAATAGGGGAATCAGGTACTAGTAGGTGGTATTCCGCAGAAAGTCGTAGGCATCAGCACGGATTCTAAATGGTTCACATTTCCCATGGTCTTTACGTCATATGAAAACGCGCAGAAATTGTGCGGATTCACTGCGTATCAGACAAATTACGCCTTAGTTAGCGTTCAGTCAAACTATGACCCGCTTACAGTATCGAAGGATATATCCAAAATTGATGGTGTTCATGCTTTAACATCATCTCAAATCCGAGATAATACAAGAAATTGGATAATTTTTGAGAGTGGGGCTGGTATGGGCCTTTTAATAAGTGCGGCAGTAGGATGGGCAGTGGCTACAATAGTAGTTACCCTCACAATATACACCGTCACTATGGAGCGTATACCTGAATTCGGGACGCTAAAGGCAATAGGAGCATCTAAGAAGGATGTATATAAAATTTTATTAGAGCAAGTATTTGTGAGCGTTACATTTGGGTACGCGGCAGGGGTGATTTGCGGGTACATCGCCGCAGCAGTGATAGAAAGGATCACGCTTTTGTCTATCACCATTACTACGGAAATTCTTGTTATAGCATTTTTCTTAACCTTGTTATTGTCTATACTCGGTTCAATTATATCAGCAAGAAAGGTGAATAAAGTAGACCCGGCAATAGTTTTTAGATCGTGAGGACGGTTTGCAGATGACTGAGATCGTTATCAGTGTGAAAAAAGTACGAAAAGAATTCAAAACGAAGTATGCCCCAGTTGTTGCAATTGAAGACGTATCTCTCGAAGTAGAAAAAGGGGAAGTGGTACTGATTTTAGGCCCTAGCGGGAGCGGAAAGACCACACTGCTTTCAATGATCGGGTGCATAATGACACCTACGAGCGGTGAAATAAGTATAGATGGCAAGAAGACTACAGGTATGTCGGAGCAAGATCTTGTCAAGATGCGGAGAGAGCATATTGGTTTTGTGTTTCAAAGCTTCAATCTATTAAAATCCTTAACGGTTCAAGAAAATGTTGAGGTGGCGCTTAACCTGAATGGCATAAAAGGGAATGACGCCAAGGAAAAGGCGCGAGACGTGCTTATCGAGTTGGGCATGCGAGACCGGCTCACCTTTTTACCGCCAGATTTAAGTGGCGGAGAGAAGCAGCGAGTGTCCATTGCAAGAGCTATGGTTAATAATCCGAAAATATTATTGGCGGATGAGCCAACAGGAAATCTCGACTCAAAGACAGGTCAAATTGTGGGGCATCTCCTCAAAACACAAGCGAAAGAGTACGACGCATCCACGGTTGTTGTAACGCACGATAATCGACTAGAGAGCATAGCTGACCGTATTTTGTTTTTAGAAGATGGGGTGTTAGGGGAAGACCGGCGCGCCTCCTCTTGATCGTGTGTATCGCAGGCAACGCGTGTAATACTCTTACTATTTTAAAAACTGCGAATAAAGTGTGTTTGTTTTTGAATCTCCTTTGCGTGGCAGCACTTCTAGGTGGCCCAAGCGATAAAGGTCAAACAATTGGCGTAAATGAATCCTGTTCGACCACATTAATTGGCAAGTAAAAGATATTTAGGATAGAAGCATTTACGAAAATGGAAAAGGCATGAATGATACAACGAGCAGATATGCACAGAGAATAGCCGGATTGCCTCCCTATTTGTTTGCTAGAATCGATGCACTAAAAGCGGAGAAGCAGGCGCAAGGGATGGATCTCATTGACTTGGGAGTTGGTGACCCGGATCAGCCGACACCGCGTCACATCGTAGAATCGTTTGACCAGGCAGCACGTAAGAGTGCGAATCACCGCTACCCCTCCTACGAAGGCCTCCTGTCGTACCGGGAGGCAGTTAGCGAGTGGTACGCCAAGAAAGGAGTACAACTCGACCCTGCAAACGAGGTATTGGCACTTATAGGCTCGAAGGAGGGCATTGCTCACATCCCGCTGGCATTTATTAATCCAGGCGAAACGACTCTCGTGCCGGACCCGGCATATCCCGTGTATAAAATCGGCACCCTTTTAGCCGATGGTGAGCCCGTCACTATGCCACTTGCCCCTGATAATGGGTTCCTGCCCGATCTTGAACGGACTCCGACAGGCGCCAAGATGATGTTCATCAACTATCCTAATAACCCCACAGCCGCTGTCGCTGATGTGCAGTTCTACAGAGAGGTCGTAGACTTCGCCGTTGACAATGAGATCATTGTCTGCCACGATGCAGCATACTCTGAGATGACCTTTGACGGATATGTGGCCCCCTCATTTCTCTCTGTTCCTGGCGCGATGGACGTTGGAATCGAATTCCACAGTCTATCAAAGACGTATAACATGACAGGCTGGAGAATCGGCTTCGCCGCGGGGAATGTTGACATACTCAGCGGCCTCGGAAAAGTCAAGACGAATGTTGATTCGGGAGCATTCCAGGCAATACAGGAAGCGGGAATTACGGCTTTGCAGGGGCCTCAGGACTGCGTGGATGACATGAGGGCATTGTATGCTGAAAGGCGGGACGCCCTTGTGAAAGGTCTCAGGGCTATTGGGTGGCACGTAGAGATGCCAAAGGCGACGTTTTACGTTTGGGCACCCATCCCTGATGGAGCGCCTTCCATCGATTTCTCTCTTCGTCTCCTCGATATAGGAATCGTAGCGACCCCAGGCATTGGATTTGGTGACTACGGTGAGGGGTACATTCGGTTTGCGCTCACCGTGCCAGTACGCAGAATTGAGGAGGCTATATCAAGGCTCGAAAAGGTGATATAAGTGGTGGATTTCGGTACAAGGACTCATCTTGGCGTAGAAGGGAGCAATCTTACAATAGGAGGGGCTGATACAATTGCGCTTGCTACGACGTACGGCACGCCCCTTTACGCACTCGATGAAAGAAGGGTTCGAGGCAACTACAGAAGGTTTGCAGCTGCGTTTCCTGAGGCTGACGTGTACTATGCTGCAAAGGCAAACGGCAGCTTGGCGTTACTACGGATTTTAGCTAACGAGGGCGCCGGAGCTGACGTATTTTCTGACGGAGAGCTCTACCTCGCACTGCTTGCGGGGATACCGCCAGAACGGATACTCTTTAACGGTAACTCAAAAACTGACTATGATCTTGAAATGGCCTGCGAGTCAGGCGTAAACGTCTCGATCGACTCCACTGATGAGCTTAGGACGCTCTCAAAGATCGCATCGAACAGCGACACAGAAGTGGGCATCGCGTTTCGAGTCAACCCTGACGTCTCCGCAGTCACCCACCCTAAGATCGCGACTGGGCTTGCCAAGTCGAAGTTTGGAATTCCTCACCATGCGGTGCTCTCGTGTTATGAAGAGGCACTGTCGCTCGAAGGCGTACAGCCGGTCGGCATCCACTGCCACATCGGTTCGCAGATATTGGAACTCAGCCCCTTCTCCGAAATGATAACGAAAATGATGGACCTTGTCGAAGCGTTGAAAAGTCACCTTAACCTTGATCTCGACTTTGTAGATATCGGAAGCGGATTGGGAATTCCATACACAGGCACTGCCCCAACTCCCGAAGACCTTGCTGCTACCGTGCTTCCGATCTTTCACCAACGCTCAAAAGCGCTTGGCATAAGTTCAAAATTAATTCTAGAGCCCGGCAGGTATATCGTGGGAGACGCCGCCATTCTACTCTGCGGGGTAAATACCGTAAAGGAAGCCTACTACAACTTCGTAGGAGTTGATGCAGGATTTAATCTGCTCATTCGTCCCGCGATGTACGATTCTTATCATGAGGTGTTCGTAGCAAACAAACTTGACAGGGAACCCGAGGCGACCTACACCATTGCCGGGCCAATATGTGAAAGCGGGGACATCTTGGCAAAGAGCAGGAGACTCCCAAAAGTAGAAAAAGGCGACGTTATCGCGATCCTCGATGCGGGTGCCTATGGCTTTGCTATGAGCTCCCAGTACAATGGCCGTGTTCGTGCCTCTGAAGTGTTGGTGAAGGACGGTACCTCAGATTTGATAAGGAGACGCGAATCTTACAGTGACCTTCTAAATGGGCAAACGTTACCTTCGAGGCTGCTGTGAAAGTTGAATTGGCTGAGCCAGTTGAGCTGTGGTGAGGTGAAGAAATCACGACTGAAGTCCGTTTCGTCAAGATGCAGGGCACTGGTAACGACTTTATCATAATCGACGAGTTTAAAAAGATCGCGATAAAGGAGAGACCCAATTTTGCGGTTAAGGCTTGTGACAGACGCTTTGGCATAGGAGCTGATGGCGTCCTCTTCTTATCGAAGTCGAGCGTGGCTGATGTGAAGATGGACCTCTTTCAACCGGATGGATCTGAGGCTGAGATGTGTGGAAACGGGATTCGGTGCCTTGTGACCTATGCTATCAACTCTGGGTATGTACCTCATGGTAAGGTTACTGTCGAGACGAAAGCTGGAGTGTTGGAAGTTAAGGCAAAGAAGGAGTCAGTAGTTGTGGATATGGGTGAACCTAAGTTTGCACGCTGCGACATACCAGCAGAAGGCGCTGAGGATCATTTCATCGAGAGCATGTATGGTCACGTTGTATCGGCGGTCAATACAGGGGTTCCACACGCTGTGATATTTGTTGACGATCTCGATATCGATATATTGGACGTAGCGCCTAAGATTAGATTCGACCCGGTATTCCCTGACGGGGCAAATGTAAACTTTATCAAGGTCGATGGAAACATACTCTTCGTGCGCACGTATGAGCGAGGTGTTGAGTCTGAAACGCTTAGCTGTGGCACGGGTGCCGTTGCTTCAGCAGCGGTGGCAAACCAGATGGGTCTCGTCGGAGCTGCAGTGACCGTGAAGACGCGGGGCGGTGCGTTAAAAATTACCTTGAAGAATGGGCACGCCTTTATGGAAGGTCCCGCCGACACGGTATTTAAGGGGACTTACTATGCGTCAACTCACTAAAGCCGAGGCTGTGGAGCCCACAACTGTCATAGTGCATCGGCTGGTGGCCGGTAAAGCGATCCACCTTTTCTTATGCGACCGAATCCCCTGAGAGTCTCGACTGACATTTCCAACAGATCACTTCATTTAACGACTGATGATAATACTCTGTCGAGTTGAGTCTAAGAGCGGAATGAAGTTATGCATCTACCAGACCTTGCGGCACGATTCTAAACTCTGTAACGGTACCTTCAGGAAGCGACCGATGTTTCTTCAAGATGGCGCGCCTTAAATCAGATCCGATCTTTGTGAATTGCACCATGACCGCTGACAGCTGTTCGAGGATGTGACCGCCTATTGGCAAAACTTGCTTCGTTTCGGCATTCTCGTAGGTCTGGTTTGTTATCAAAACTGCTAGGTTGTACTTTTTTGCCAGGCCAAGAAGGAATAGCACCTGATTTACAAGTTTCCGTCTTAGCAAGATCTCGTAACTTTTCGCGTGCTCTAGTCGGTAAAATGCGGTTGCTGAGTCGAACACGATAAGCCCTATGTCTTCACTAGCAATCTTCTTGATCTCTCTCAACGCGTCAGTTTGGTGCTCGAAGCTTGTTACTTCGAAGATTATCATCTTCCGTGCTAACACCCGTGCATCCTCACCTGCAATCTGGGTAAATCTCTCGCTTGGAAACTTCTGTGTATTGATAAATATAGTCCTCTTTCCGGTTCTTAACACATTTACTGCAAGCTGAAGGCATAACCCCGTTTTTCCACCTGCCGGCTCCCCGTAGATGTGAGTTATTATTCCTGTCTCGAAGCCTCCACCGATGAGATTATCTATGTTGTGGCAACTACACGGATAAATTGTCAAGAGCTGACCCCTCCGTAATTGGGTGTGATTTCATAGACGTGCCCTCATATTCACTGTCACGACCGAGGCAACATGGTCCCAACACATAGATAGAATTATTAACGGTTAAATTTATACCATAAATTGGAGGATCAAAGGATCTACATCGCTTTAGTAACCAAGGATTTCTCCTTATACCAAGACCTCACGAAGGAGCTTCGCGAGAGGGGGCTTGCACTAGTAACGCTTTCTCCAGAAGAGGTTATACCACCACATGTCGGCGTCGTCATCACTTCCCCCCGTGAGGTTGCAAGCATACAGTTTCCTAAGGTCGTGATAGCGTCTGACACTGAGACAACGGTCAATGAAGCTCTCAGGCTTTTGAATAGTAGGGCGAAATATGAGCGAGCCGTCGTCGGCATTGATCCGGGCAAGGAACCAGGAATTGCCGTCGTCGTCGATGGGGTAGTTGCAGCCGTTTATCGTGTTCCAATGGATCAGGTAGCTGATGTTGTGGAGAGGATTAAACAGACTTACCCTTATGTCTTGGTCAAGATTGGCAATGGTGCGCGGCTCATACGCACCCAGATCGTTAATAACCTCGTAGCTCAAGGCTCACCAGTGGAGCTTGTTGATGAGAGCGGTACCTCACCACACCTCGGGAGGGGCACTGCTGGGACAGTCATATCGGACATCGTAGCGGCGGTGAATATCGCACTCATTGAGGGCACGAAGGTAGGTTATCAGGATGTCTCTCCGTCAAAAGGTGAGATACGGATGATCCAAGAGCACAGCAGAGAGCTCTCTAGGGGGAGAACTACGATCCCGAGGAAGCTTGCCGAACGGGTGGCAAAGGGAAAGATATCAATCGAAGAGGCTCTATTCGAGCACACACGCGAAAACACCGCACAAGACAAAAACGACACTTAACGTTTTAACAACTTACTCCAGCCTTCCTGCTCCGCCTTGTGGATGACAAGTCTTACTGGAATGTTAAGCTTTTTAGCTATCGCCCTGGCCTCTTCAAATTCCGCTGATACATTAAGAACTTTGCCGCTTCGGTCGGTCGCAACTTTGACACTGAGCTCGTAAGTGGCACCGCCGATCGATATCTCAACCTGCTCGAAATGCCTAAGTGCTATGAGTCGATGGCGTATGGGAATGATCCTCACACCGAGCGTGCCCGTTTCTTCTATTAGCTTCTTAGCAAGGGCATGAGAGTCTGAGGGGCTTGCGATAACTTGGACAAGGTGACCACTTCTCCCCTTTTTACCGGTAGTAGGTATTACGGATACATCTCTCGCCCCGGCTTGGAGGAGTTCATCTATCAAGTTTCCAAGGACTTCACCAGTCACGTCATCAACGTTCGTTTCGAGGACCTCCACCTCGTCTGACAGCAATGCTTCGTCTGGTTCCCCTAAAGTAGCACGAAGGACGTTCGGATGTGCATAGTCGTGTGAACCTGCACCGTAACCCACATTTTCCGCCCTCATCTGCGGAAGAAATTCATCAGAAGAGTGTGCAAAGTGCGACAGAATTGCTGCGCCGGTCGGAGTCAGCAGCTCACCCTCTATTGGCCCTCCTTTGTACACGAGGTGAAATCGCGACAAGATTTCAATCGTCGCCGGCGTCGGAACGGGGAGCATGCCGTGCTGCGTCTGTACAATTCCCGCGCCCACACATATAGGAGTTATATGAATGCGCTCCGGGTTCAACAGGGCGATAGCTGTGCAGGCACCGACTACATCGGCAAGTGAATCTGCGGCCCCTACTTCGTGAAACATCAGATCATCAAGTGGGATGTCGTGAACTTCTGATTCAGCCAACGCTATGATATCGAATATAGCTTGGGCGTTTAGTGACGTAGTTTCACTGATGCCACTTGATCGTATAACATCTAAAAGGTCTGTGTATCGGATGTGTCTCGCATTAGAAATGACTTTAACCCACGTTGCGCGTATCCCTGACTTTTTAACAGGAAGGATCTCGACGCTCACGTCAGCTACTGACTCCATGTTCTCGCGAACGACACTGGCATCCGCGCCGAGGTCGATGAGGCAGCCAGTTATCATATCTCCGGATGCACCGGAAAATGGTTCGAATGTGAGTATCTTCATAGGACCAAATCGATGCTTTTAGGTTTACGCAGTTACTATATATATGAGTCATCGTATATCTTAGGTCGCTGTGTTATGTCGGAAGAGGTTCAGTTAAAGGTTGCAAAAGCGTATCCAAATGACTCAGGGAGAGGCATTGCGAGGATAGACCCCGACACGCTGCTTAAGCTTCACCTTTCGCCAGGGGATATTATCGAGATAGCAGGGAAGGAGGTTACGGCCGCTAAGGTTTGGCGTGCTGACAGGCAGGACTGGCATGAGGGTACGATCCGCATTGACGGATTTACGCGCCAAAATGCCGGAGTGGGAATAGGCGAGCGCGTCACGGTGCGAAAAGCAAGGGTTAATGAAGCGTTGAAAGTAGTTCTTGCCCCCCCCGAAGGCGTTTTGTACCAGCTATTTGGAGAGATGAGTGAAAGCATCAAACGTCAGCTGCTTAAAAGGCCAGTCGTTCAAGGCGACATCGTCCCAATAGCAAGCGCTGCATCGCATCCTCTAATGAGAGTGCCAGGGCAAGCTATGCCGCTTTTCGTCGTGAGCACGATCCCACAGGAGGTGGTGCTTATAACCGAACGCACACTGCTTGATATCAGAGATAAGCCAGTAAAGGGATTCGAATCGGTCAGAGGTACGGGAATAACGTATGAGGACATCGGAGGTTTAAGCGATGAAATACAGCGCATACGTGAGATGATAGAACTCCCTATGAAACATCCTGAAGTCTTTCAAACGCTGGGAATAACGCCTCCACGTGGTATTCTTCTTCATGGTCCCCCGGGCACGGGCAAGACGCTCATCGCAAAAGCTGTCGCAAATGAGTCTGGTGCATCTTTCTATTCTATAGCTGGACCTGAGATTATGAGCAAGTACTACGGTGAAAGCGAGCAACGCCTGCGCGAAATTTTCGATGAGGCAAGAGAGCACACCCCGTCAATCGTGTTCATAGATGAACTTGATTCGATAGCGCCAAGAAGAGAGGACGTGACTGGTGAGGTTGAGCGGCGAGTCGTTGCACAGCTCTTGACCGTCATGGACGGGCTCGAAGAGCGCGGCCAGATAATTGTAGTCGGAGCTACGAACAGGGTCGAGGCGATTGATCCCGCTCTGCGGCGGCCGGGGAGGTTTGATAGGGAGATAGAGATAAGCGTCCCTGACTATGCTGGTAGGAGAGAGATATTGGAGATACATGCACGAGACATGCCACTTTCCGAAGAGGTTAGCATCGATGAGCTTGCAGGCATCACGCACGGCTTTGTAGGGGCTGACGTACTTTCACTCACAAAAGAGGCGGCAATGAGGGCGTTAAGGCGGTACATGCCCGACATTGACCTTGAAAAGGAGATTCCTACGACCCTCCTCAGCACCATGAGAATAACGTCGGAGGACTTTAAAGATGCTCTTAGAGAGATCCAACCGAGCGCGTTACGAGAGATAATGGTTGAAATTCCGGGTACCACGTGGGAGGATGTCGGGGGCCTTGAAGAGGCACGACAGGAAATAATAGAAGCAATAGAATGGCCGATTAAAAAACCGGAATCGTTCAGCCGCCTGGGGATCAGACCTCCTAGAGGAATACTTCTTTTTGGCCCCCCGGGCACGGGCAAGACGCTCATCGTGAAGGCAGTCGCTAATGAGACCGAGGCTAACTTCATAAGCGTGAGAGGCCCGGAAATGATAAGCAAATGGGTCGGAGAATCAGAGCGGGCTATACGGAACACGTTTAAAAAAGCGCGGCAAGTCGCCCCTGCGGTGGTTTTTCTCGATGAACTCGACGCCATTGCTCCGATAAGGGGGATAGAGGATACGACAAGAGTATCGGAGAGAGTCGTCAATACGCTCCTTACCGAACTCGATGGTCTACAAGATCTCGAGGGCATTGTTGTGATAGCTGCAACGAACAGACCTGATATAATAGACCCTGCGCTTTTGAGGTCAGGGCGATTTGACAGGATGGTATTGATCGGAGCCCCTAGCAGATCAGCGAGAGTTGCGATATACAACGTGCATACACGGGCGATGCCCCTCGCTGATGATGTTGATATAGAAGAACTTGCTGACTTGACCGACTGGTACGTCGGCAGTGACATCGAGGCGCTTTGCAGGGAGGCCGCTGTACTCGCCCTAAGGGAGGATTTCGAATCAGACTGCGTTGAGATGAGGCATTTCAGAGAGGCGCTCAAGAAGGTGCGTCCAACTATCGATGAGGGCATCATGGACTATTACGAGCGTATAAAACAGAAGTTTGTAGGCGGCATGCCTGTCGAATCGACAACCCATTTGAGCTATCGCTGAATGGAGAGGAATATAAGAAACCCTTTTTATAGGAGAACAGAGGAATATAAGAAACCCTTTTTATAGGAGAACTACATAGCATTTCAGCGTATGAGAAAGGAAATATTCGCAAAAAACTTGTCCAATAAACAAGTCATGGGCAGCGATGGGACGGATCTCGGTACACTTTATGATCTGATCGTTGACGTTAACACGGGCGATATACTTGATCTCATGGTTAAGCCCGATCCCGATCTTAATATTCAGGAGTTTAGGGTAGAGAACGACTTCTTATTGCTCCCCTTTGAATCAGTACGGGCAATAAAGGATTATATCGTAGTTGACAGGAAGACGGCCAGACTGTCGCAATGAAAGAACAATTTAAAAAACAATTAAACGTAATAACTACGCCTAATTCTGGAATTCCTGAAGCAAATTCACGCGTAGTAATGCAGTTAGCAGCGCACCGACAGATTACCATTACGCGCTGACACATACACTCATTGACAACTGATTTTTCAATCCAGTAATGCGCGTTCTCTCTGCGCTTTCGCGCTTAGAGAAAGAATAGACCATTTGTTTCCCCGCTTGAATCTCTTGAGCTACGTAGCCTTTACCCTTATGGATTCTTATGCTGTGCTTATGTCCTAAGGGACTTTATGAATATCAACGACTGCTTTGAGAAGAATAGTCAACACGTCGTTGACGCTACGAAGGCGTGCACTCTTCTCTTAGCAAACTCCTCATTAGACGTTCAAAGAACGTAGTAATGCCACTATGAACACTGCAGAGAGCTTCTTCTGCCGTAGAGGGGTCACGTAGTAAGAGCAGTAATTCTTTTCGTGTTGCCGATTAAAAGTGGAAAGTAATTGATTAAGCGGTCGCAATGTAATATCGGTCGTTTTTTCTGAGCGCGCTATAAATGAGGCTACAAGTGTGGATAAGGGCTGTTGGCTCAAACAAATAGTTTCGGGCCAATTCCGTTATACTTCTTGCCTCTCTGAAGAGAGGTCGTCTATTGAAATAGCTACGCTGTTCGTGTCAAGATGTGTAGGTTTAGCGTGCCACAAAGTTCTTATTTTATAAGTATCATGATGTATAGGTCATTCTTACTTGTGATGACTAGTCGCATAAAGGACTGATTGCATGAAACTACCAATCTTAGTCACACTGATAGCTCTTTTGGTGACAACCTCCATAATTGCGGCCGGCTGCACCGTTAAGATTACCAACACGACAAGTCCAAGTCCAACTCTTCGCTCCCCTCAGTCTACAACAGCCGCTACCCCATCTGATGCGAATCGCCCAGGGATGGTACATATGCTCGCCGTACGGCAGGTTGGTTTCAACCAGTACCGAAGGGGTCGTTACTGATGTCATCGTAGCGATTGCACCCGGCACAGGGCAAGTCTTTGTAAATACCGTACCTCTCACAGGCTATGATTTCCAAGAGACGGCGAGAACTGCGGTTAATGTTGCAGCAGCGAGGGCGCATGTCAATCCCAATCAATATGATTTTGGATTCACCATACGGGGGCCGATGGAAATTCAGGTTGTCGATGGACCGAGCGCAGGACTCCCCATGACAGTGGCGGCCTATTCAGCTGATGATCAAGAAACCAGCGAATCCAAACGTCTACAGCACAGGTGAGATATCTCCTGACGGCTCAGTCGGAACGGTAGGTGCTGTCTACGAGAAATCGCTCACTGCCGCACAAAACGGGGCAAAGGTTATACTTCTACCCAACAGTGAGACGACCGTGCGAATCATTACTTCGAATGGACTGGGATCGAGCAGCAGAACGATAAGCGTCCAGGAGGAACTGAGAAAGCAGTACGACGTCACAGTGTTCGGCGTCTCCAATATCGACGAAGCGTTGCCATATTACTTCAGCTAAGTGGCGTCGGATCAACCAACGTTTATTCTCGAGCATAATTTAGATCGTCAAACTTGTAAAGGATAGAAAGCCAATACAGTCAACGTGTTTCGTCATAAATTTTTACGGGCAATGTATTTGTATTTTGAGATGGTAGAAACATTACACTAAGTGAGGGAGATTATGAAGGTCAACGATTTGATGAGTGCGCCAGTGTATGTCGCATCGCCGGAAGACACGGTAGGGCATGTTAAAAATTTGATGCTCAAGCACAAGATAAGCAGAGTCATGATTGTCTATGAAGGAACCCCGATTGGAATTATAACGAAGTATGACCTCGCTCAGATGTTGGAAAGCTCCGAGGCAGAATGGCGGAGGAGAAATCAGGAGCGCACAATGGCTAAGAGCATTATGTCCGAAAGCCTTGTGACTATCACGCCTGACGCTTCGATGCGGCGTGCTGCCCAAGAGATGACCTCGAACGGCATCGGCTCTCTCCCGGTAATGAAAGAAGGTGACCTCCTCGGCATTCTCAGCGAGACTGATATAGTCTCTCATTTTGCACGAACCAGCTCAAAGATGAAGGTTGAGACCCTCATGACGGACAAGTTCCTCACCTGTCACCGCCACCATTCAATAAATCATGTACTACGGGCGATGTACGAGAGCGGAGTCTACCGTTCCATAGTGCAGGAGGGGAACGGCGTGCCCGTTGGCATCATAACACACACCAACCTGTCGTTTGCCAAGGAGCCCTTTGTGGACTCGAAGGACATAGTGATGGTGAGGAAGGCAGAACATGCCGGAGAACAGAAGAATCGGTACGTAAAGAAGGTCCTTCAAGTTGCAGAGGATATCATGACAGAACCTCTCATCACGATTAGTCGCGATGCTACTGTCGTCGAGGCCGCGCGGCTAATGGTTGATAAGCGGATAGACTGCCTTCCGATAGTCGAGGACGGTGTACTCGCCGGGGTGGTATCGAAAACCGACATAGTAAAGATAGTAGCTGGAATAGAGTAGCTACAATGTCGAAAGGGGGGGATATGTAGGTATGGGACACGATAAGGCTGAGTTCGTTAGGGCATCCGACATACTGTCACAACCGTATACCGTAGACAAGTCGGATCGGATCTCACACGCCCTTGAGGTCATGGAAAAAGAGAACGTGAATCACCTTCTCGTTACACATGAAGGGGAACTTGTGGGCCTCCTTACAAAGCAGGGAATTGCACGAACTGTAGGCGAGCGGGCAAGCGACTATATGGTAAAGCCCTCCTCCTCGTTGCACGTCGCAAAGGCGATGGAAGAGAACCTCGTCGCGGTACGTGGAGAGGCATCCATTAGCGAGGTCTGCAGGCTCATGAGGGATGCAGAGGTGCTAGCCGTCGTGAATGGAAAGCTGGCTGGCTGGATAACTTTTGACGAGGTGGTAAAGGCGTGCAAGCCATCTGGCTACGCCGGAACGATAATGGAGGCGCCGATAACGTGCTCCCCCTATGATAGGGTCGTCCACGTACGGCGAAGGATGATAGATGAACAGGCGTGGTGGATGATAGCGGTAGACGACGACAAGCTCGCCGGGGTCGTCACAGAAAGCGATATTGCGAAGGCGATGAGCAAGTTCCGGGACCTTGTCAAGGAGAAGTATCAGGACGCCCGGGTGAGAAAGATAATTGTTGATGACGTCATGACAGCCGACGTGATATCCGTGTGGACAAATACACCATGCGAGGAAGTGGTTGCTATCATGCTCGAAAAAGACGTGGAAGGCGTTCCGGTACTCGACCTGAAGGGTACCCTCGTTGGGATGGTAACGAAGGATACGATCTTGAAGAATCTGTGATGGGTTTCATATCGAATGACCTAATTGACAAAAGGCTTGTTAAGATCATATCTTCTTTTCACTCTGGAACCAATCCCGGAAAAACGCGTTTGAATTTTACTTAGACTGAAAAATCCTTTATGCATCCACCAACACATTTCGCTCCACCTATCTGGCAAAGGGACATATAAGTCGTCACTCCCCTCTTTCTTGCTCTTTCCGGTCGACCTCAAGTCCCACTTTTGCTCTACTACATCAAATCATACATAGTTAAATACAAGCACAAAGCTAAATACAAGCACAAAGTTATAAAATACGGAGGTATATAATAGTGGCAGGTATCATTAGTTCAATACTAACCTCTCTGATAATGTGGCTGGCGCCGATAGTATTCCAAATTAACGGTGTAAATGCGAATTGGCTTTCTCCTGTCGGCGCGACACTTGCTGGTTTAATGTGAGGTTGATTAGAGGTATTCCTCCTTTCTTTTTTCGAATAAATAGCGGAGACCAGAAATTCTCATCTCGGCAATAACTCGACGCATAGACTTCTTTAGAACCCCCTCGCGTGTATCAAACATCCTGAAAATGCACTCAGGGACATTTAAAGTGTACAGCCTTAATGAATAATTAGGCAAAATTAATTAGTTTTATTAACAGCTCTTGTGAATTAATGAACCTATAGAAACAAACAGTTTTTGTTGCACAGTGTTAACTACTCGCGTATACTATTTTTTACGATGAATGGGGTGCGGTAGGAGTTTGGAAAAAGAACTCAGCACCATTTACCATCCTTGCCCACCCCTTCCTTCACGCATCGTACTTTTTCGTTAAATATATCTGTTTGTTCCAGAAGTGTTGATAGCATCAGGAGATGACATTTATCCTAAAACCATCTCTCCTTAGTCTCGTGCCAATGATCTCGTAAGTGCATTGATACCTGCCTTACTCATACTGTAATGTATCATATCTTTTTGAACGGAAGAATTGCTTTAACGGAAGATATTAATGATACACCCCCTCTGTGGCTCTCAGCTTAATGAAGTACTGACACATCAGAAATGCAGAGTCATGGTTAGATTTAGAGTCTTCTCTAAGAATTCCTTTCCCACTTCCAAGTAATGCTCCATGGGATAAATGCCAGCGTTATTTATGAGCATATTTAGGAGCGTCATTTTTATTAGCATTGATCAAAAGTCATCTATCTCCTTTTTGTCTAAAAGATCAATTTTGTGGGTAAAATGCTGGCAGTCAGCTGTTTCTATAGAGCCGACTGTTTCAGATTATCCTTCTTGGTTTGTGTCAAGAAGCAGGAGAGCTACGGCGTTTCGGCAAATCTTTGGGCAATAGCTCAGCCATCCTCGAAGCAGCTCCTGTAACTAAGACTTTGGCGTCCCTAAAAATCAAATGAGTCTTTTAATGTGAGTCCTTCTTTAGCCATTTTGACCTTCGAAATAACTACTCGCGCTAATTTTATTTGAGTTTTAGTTCGTGTGAGTTGAAGCATATTTGTGTTCCTGCGGTTATCCATTTTACTACTGCACTGGGTAATAGGATCGAACGATGATCACGACAACTGAGCATGCAAATAAGCAACAGAGGTACGTGGACGGGAGCTGAAGTGGAATGACGTCAGAGTTCCTAAAACGCAGGTTTGCACTTCGACTCTTTGATGAGCGCGAAATCATCTCAGGAATAATCAAGGCCGCCTCAACCCAGCAATCGTGTCAACGCTTACAACAGCTCACGTCCCTACTTAATCAAGCTGAAGAGCGTTAAGCTTACTGCCAAAATGGCAATTTGGGCTGCCCACGTCATATACGCTTTTTTCGCCATTGCTGGAGATCGTTGTTTTCCAAAACATCGCACCATTGTGAGCGCCCATGCAGTAAGTACTATCAGTATGGGCATAAATATCCAGGGCAACTTTGCGTAAAAGCTGATCCCCATACCAGCAAAAAAACAAATCAAAACGGAAGTGATATAGAGCCCCGTCTCTGCTAAAGGCGTAGATCTAATGACGAGCATCTTAACTTCAGGGAAAAAAGACTCACTCGTGAAATTTACCGCTGCTCCTCCGGCTGCCAAAATAACGACTATGAGCCATGGTAGTGGGGTTAAGATAGTCTCAGGGGAGACGGCAGTCCAAATTCCCAAAGCGATAAGAGCCTCGGGCACTATTACGGTAAGGTGACCAATTCTATCTCGCCCATAATGTGAGTAAAAAAACGCTGAGACGATTACTAAAAGCCAAAGCGCCGTGCATAGCCAGTTATAGAAAAAGCCTGCTAGTAAGACAGCTGTTCCAGCTACTGTAATTGCGTAGAATGTTGCCACTGATCTTGAGATCAAACCGCTTGCTAACGGTCGCCGCGGCCACTTCTGCTTATCCCTTTCTGAATCATGTATGTCATTCATTACGTTTCCAGATATGAACACAAGCAGTACCACAATAAACAGGATGAAAATTCGAGGGTCACTAAAATTTCCACCTGCCAGAGCTGTTATACACAAAACCGCAGGTAAAGCTAGCATATTGGCCGCTATCCTGTTTAGGGATAAGAATCCAATAAGTTTATTTCGGAATGAGCGCTTAATAGGCGCGGCGTGACCAAATAATACCTCAGTTGCTGATGCCATGAAACTTTTCTGTTCTATGAAGGTGCTCTACTCTGTAAGATTTGCCCGTGCTGCTACTCTACCTTCCCCATTCATGTAAATAATTTCCCGTTTATATAGATAACTGCTAGTTATCTCTGCGTGTGTTTGGACAATTGAACAATTGTAGATATTTTTGTTGACGATAATCTGGTGTTAGCATCGTGCTGTGCGTCATCTAAAATCCCACTTAATTCGTACCAAGCGACGAGAAATCGTCAGTTAACCAGATAGATCGATAAACTGTAAATGTTGTCCTAATGTTGTTCTTAAGTTGCTTGCTCTTAGCGATGCATTTCCACAAGTTTCTGTTACCGCGTTAAAGATCAGATCTGATAAGTGGTCTCCGTTCAGATTTGCTCGACGTTACATGCTGTGTCATGGCTACAAATCCACAAATAGTCATAAGGCAGCTATATCCAATACCACCAGCGAGTAGCTTAACGAATTCGAGCGGACCATCACTCAACTTCAGTATCTTATCTACGCGTAACAAGACAGCGGGGAAAAAAAGGAATTGAGCGGTTGAAAATACTATAATAGAGAGCCAGGACATTTTTCTCATAAATGGTATCGGTGCGTTCATCATCGGTATTAGGTATCTACTGAAGCTTTCCACCATCCCTCTAGACCACCTCACTCTCTGATGGTAGAGATCTCTGAGTGTCGTGGGGGCCTGTTCACCCATAGTGGTGTTGGCGAGAACTGCGACCTTTCCCTTAATGTACATCCGTACGAGCATGTCAAAGACCTCATCCGTCACACCCTCGTTGAATGTTTCACTCTCTAAAAATGATCCCTTCACTACCATTGGTCCCATAAACGCGAAAAAATTATGCGATCGGGAAAGAAATTGATTCAACTCGTAGAGAAAATTAGACTCAAGTGACGCAGTTTTCGTCAATACGTTGCTCATATTGTTAATGACACGGTACCCTTGGGAAAGAACCGCAGAGTCGTACTCCTCAAGCGCAGCGACACATTTAACAATATAATCCGTAGCAGGCCTACAGTCGACGTCAAAAATTGCCACGTAATCAGCGTCCTTTACCACACTGAGACAGTCATTTATCGCGCCTGCTCTCCGACCCCTGTTCGTATTTCTCAGCAGTATTTTGAAGTTATCCGGTAACTCCCAGTGTAAATCCCTCTTATCGCCCGGAAGACTGTCTATAACGTAGTATACCTCGACTGTGAAGTTATCACACTCTAATTCTTTCAAACACTCAATTGATTTTGTAATCACTGACACTGGCTCGAATGGTGCTACTGGGATGATAGTATAAATGTGCATTTGACAAAAGATTCACAATATTCAATAAATAGTTAACTCCAAGTTTGTTGCCCTGTGTGCCGCGTTAAAGATCAGATCTGGTAGGTGGTCTCCATTCAAATTTGCTCGACGTTACATGCTGTGTAATGGCTACAAATCCACAAATAGTCATAAGGCAGCTATATCCAATACCACCAGCGAGTAGCTTAACGAATTCGAGCGGACCATCACTCAACTTCAGTATCTTGTCTACGCGTAACAAGACAGCGGGGAAAAAAAGGAATTGACAGAAGAAAAATACTATAACGGAGAGCCAAGACAGTTTCCTTGTAAATGGTATCGGTGCGTTAACCATCGGTATGACGTGCCTATTGAAGCTTTCTACCACCCCCCTAGACCACCGCACTCTCTGATGGTAGAGATCTCTGAGTGTCGTGGGGGCCTGTTCACCTATAGTGGTGTTTGCGAGAACTGCAACCTCTCCCTTAACGTAAATCAGTGCGAGCATGTCAGCGGTCTCATCCATTACCTCCTCGTTGAATGTTTCACTCTCTAAAAATGATCCTTTCACTACCATTGGTCCGATAAAAGCGAAAAAATTATGCGATCGGGAGAGAAATTGATTTACCTCACACATGAAATTAGACTCAAGTGACGCAGTTTTCGTCAATACGTTGCTCATATTGTTTATGAACTTACACCCCTGGGAAAGAACCGCGGAGTCGTACTCCTCAAGCGCAGCGACACATTTAACAATATAATCCGTAGCAGGCCTACAGTCGACGTCAAAAATTGCCACGTAATCAGCGTCCTTCACCACGCTGAGAAAGTCATTTATCGCGCCTGCTTTCCGACCCCTGTTCGTATTTCTCAGCAGTATTTTGAAGTTATCCGGTAACTCCCAGTGTAAATCCCTCTTATCGCCCGGAAGACTGTCTATAACGTAGTATACCTCGACTGTGAAGTTATCACACTCTAATTCTTTCAAACACTCAATTGATTTTGTAATCACTGACTCTGGCTCGAATGGTGCTACTGGAACGACTGCATAAACGCGCATAGAATAACATATCGTCAAAGCTGATAAATAGTTAATGTATTTTTGTATAAGAATGATGACATGCTTTTTTTAGTCGTATCTAATAGGCTATAAAGAGACTTTATAATAATGGGACCATTCCAACTGTTTGGCTAACTAAGAAGATATGATCTTGCGCAAGATCGTTTTAAAACGGAATCGTAAAATTATACTAAAGCAAAATTATACTAAAATCTCCTTCAAACTGTTAAATGATCTCCCCTCGTTATTCCGGCATTTTCACGTAATTTATTTATTGGCTACATAATCCATAGCACTCCGCACGCACATATCCATATTGAGATATTTAAACTCTGAAAATCTCCCTACCAAATCAATTCCTTCATTTTTGAAATAATTATCTACTATCTTTTTATTCTCTTGATAGTTTAGATCATTTATAACATATGCATATTTCAGCCTTTTCACCTTTGTAAAGCAGACTTTTGTTGTGTCGATGATTTTCAGTTTTTCCAAATCAGTTATCACTCGCCGTACTATCTCATCATCCCTGAGTTTCCAGACCGCGTCACCAACTTTACATGTTATCTCTCCCAATATTGATGATTTACCTTCTGGTACCACATGAGGGCTAAAATTTGAGGGAAAACTAATCCTGTGTGTTAAAATGGCTTTAGATGGAACATATATCCAAGAGTAATCGTTAATGCTTGACACATCTAAGCCAATCAATACTGTTATAAGGGAGTTAAAGTTGAGGTTTCTTGCTGCCTTTTTCACTTCACGTGAGGCATCTGTTGCTTCCACTAGTTCCACGACTGGAATTGTGGATATTATATCGTCGTAGACTCTTTCGTCTTTCCCGTCCGAAATGTGCCACTTCTCACATTTTTTATCGATTGTTTTCACTTTAAAATTTTTTATGATACGATCTTCTATCTTTACTTCTAACGATCTTATCAATGCTTGTATCCCCCCATCTCTGGGATAATAGAAATACAGTTGATGGATGTATCCTTCTGTCTCTATTCCCAACGACGATTTTATAACGTCTTCTACAGGGGGGTTCGGGATTCTTTCTACCCACTCCAAGCTAATATTGTCCAATGGATATTTCCAGATTTTCTCGTTGTAGGGGATCAAGTATTTTCCGGCAATGCCCTCGCCAAATGTGAAGTAACACCATTCTCTAAGATTGTTAGGTTTTTTTATTTCGCCTTTTTCCTTTTGAATGAGATTTTTTATGAAAGCAATCACACACTCAAAATTGTCGTGTTTTGGTAAATCGGATAAGCCATTTTCAAAAGGATATTTCACGTAATGACCTTTGTAAAGGACTTTTGTGTTTCTTCTATTCTTTAACTTATTGTCACCCAATAGTTTGAGCATGAAATCAAAAGCGTCTTTATCCTTCGAGAAAATTACGTGTGAGCCGCCGTAATCAAAGGTGAATCCCCCCTCATGCAGGCTTCTCAGTAGGCCACCGCATTCTGTTTCTTTCTCCAAAATTTCGAAATTAATCCCTTTGTCATGTAATAAATAGCCCAACGTTAAGCCTGTTAAACCACCACCAAGGATTGCAGTTATCATAGTTTTATCATCGGCGCTTCAAGAACAATTCCGAATTATCAACTCCTATAAATCGAGTATAACAAGAGCGTAGGCTTTTATAAAAGATGCATATTTATTCAATTATAAACCGTCTAATTTAAAATATTGTGAATCGACCTAGAACTAAAGTTCATAGCTTTAACTATTCCTATGAACCACATCTATTGAAGTTGTCGCAAGCAATGCAAGGACATCACACAGCCACGAGCCTAAAAAATCAAGCCCCCCAGTGATTAAAATCGTTTTGCCCTCAATGTTATCGCTAATATCCTCAAGGTTGGCTTCTATCTCTTTAATCTCGTTTACTATCATCTTTATCCCGTCGTAATGATTGCAAGAAGTGCGTAAGCTCCCCGCTAAACCGTCCATCTTGTAAAAAAAGCTCAATATTTGATTTTATCCAGTCGATCTTGTTGCCGATGTCGTATCTTCTCCCTCTGTAAACATATGCATACTTCTTCTCTCCTAGAATACGCAGAGCATCAGTGAGTTGAATTTCATTCCCTATCCCAGGGAGAGTCTTTTCAAGTGCATTGAATATAGCTGGTGTTAGGATATATCTGCCCGAGATTGCTAAGTTTGATGGTGCACTCTCCGGAGAAGGCTTCTCTATCAGATCTTCGACGAGGAACATATCCTTTTCAATTTTCCTTCCTTGTATTACTCCATACCTATTTATTCTCTCTTTTCGAACCTCCTGAACGGCTATAATAGATGTCTTATACTCCTCATACTTCTTTATTAGTTCTTGAGTACAGCTTGGAATGGTTATAGTATCACCTAAAAGCAGAGCAAATGGCTCGTGTCCCACGAAACTCCTTGCATGATATACGGCGGCTCCAAGCCCGTTTGGCCGCTCCTGTCTAGTATAAAGAAGGTTCACATTGTTTATTATTTCATCTAAATCACTTAAATATTGATTGTCTGCTACACTCCTATCAAAGTGGTCCTCTATGGCTCGTTTATTTTTTCCAGTGATGATAAGGATATCCTTTATCCCTGACGATAGTGCTTCTTCTACAACGTATTGAATAACTGGCTTATCAACAACTGGTAGCATTTCCTTTGGCTGTGCTTTCGTCGCTGGCAGCAACCTAGTCCCTAAGCCTGCGGCTGGTATTACTCCTTTTTCCATAATTTACCTCGGGACTTCGTCTTCTCTTAGTTTGTCAAACATCGCCCTTCTTTATGTTAAGGCTGTTGTGTTAAGCGATTTAAACATTGCTATGTACAGCTTGTAGACTTGTTGCCATTCTATAGCCTATCAATTCGAACATACCTGAGTGAACCTAAACAGAGATCCGAGATGTAACGCAGTAAATAAGGCAACTGAACTAGAGATATCTATTTATTGAATGTTAATAACTTGACGTACAATGCAAGTTTACGCTATCGTTCCGGTATCGCAATTCGAGCCAGAGTCAATCATTACAAAGTCAATCGAGTGCTTGAAAGAATTAGAGTGCGATAATTTTAACTTCGAGGTTTACTACCTCATCGACACTCTTCCAGGTGACAAACGGACATTATCTTGGGTATTACCCGATAATTTCAGCATAAAGCTGAGAACCCCAAGAGGTCGTAAGGCAGGTGCACTAAATGACTTCCTAAAGGAGATAACAGACGCGGATTACGTGGCAGTTTTTGATGTTGACGGTAGACCTGCGCAGGATTATGTCGTCAAATGCATCGCCGCGCTTGAGGAGAACGATTCTGCGGTTATTTCAACTGGATGCTTTTTTATAAACAATGCAAACAGTGTTTTGACGAAAGTGATATCGATTAATTACACTCTTACGTACACCGGTTATAGCCTTCAATCTGGATCAGGTTTCTTTGCGATAGGCGGAGGGGGGGTGATGAAAGCATCGCTTTTAAAAGGTGAAAAATTTAACGAGGAGACATCGGCAGAAGACTTTGATTTTATGACACGGCTGTACCTCAAGGGTAAGGTCCCAGTTCTCGCCAATACTGTTTTTGAAGAACAGGCTCCCACGACACTCAAAGACCTCTACCATCAAAGAGTGAGGTGGTTCAGGGGGATGGTGGAAGGCTTCGGTGAATACTTCGTACCGATGGTTAAGGCACCAATACCGTTTACAAGAAAAATATCGTGGTTATTAATTATAATGGTTTCATTCTGCGTGTTTCTTATAAGTCCTTATACCATTTCATTGTTCTTGGCAAATTGGCACGACATACGAAAGCTGAGCAATGGTCTCTTAGACGTCGTGAAAATATTGCTCGGCTGCATCGGGTATGCATGGTTTTTGACCGCTTGTGGACTTATCGCCATTCTACAGCAAATTACTTTGAACGCATCTGAATGGCAGGATATAACTCGATCCGACGTTTGACGCAGGTCGTAGGGCAATCTGTGAGGATTTGAAGGATCATCGCATCAGTCCTGACATAAACAGATGGCTTTAGAAGATGAATAGCCTTCTTGTTCACGCTTACCGGCCCGATTCGCCAACGGTTCAAACGAATGCATAATCTCGAGAATTGGGGGTCCGCGCTGCCTGGAATGCTCGGTCAGTGGCGCTCTTTTTGAGATAATCAGTGATGTGTTTAAGCCCCGTCGTTATTGATTTTCAATAAACCAATATTGAAAAATTATCCATTATTTAAGGATAAATGGGATGATCACAGCTTTACGCAAATTAGCGTTCATCCTTTCTTATGTCTATCAAAATGCCCTGCTTACCAATTAAAGACGATATTGCAAACTTACAAAATGAAACACTTATAAATTATAAATTATAATGCTAATGACTGCTTAATAACAGTTTAAAAGCTTAAATAGGGTAAAAATGGCAACAGTGAAGAGCCCGACAAGATTCTAACACCTGACCTTCGTATGTGAAGACGAAGTTTAAGGTAATTGAGTGTTTTTTTTAACTGGGGAAAGGTGAGATAATTACTGTGCTGCATAGAGCTCAACATTTTGCCAAGAGGAAAGGGGGAGACGAAAAGCATCAGATGGAGAATCCATTACAGCATCTCCACTTGAGAGATGCACGGAGGGTCGGGAACGTTGAGAGGCAGTACCTTCGAAGTCCATATTTGAATCTCTCGCTATGTGCTCGAATTAGAGGAGACATCCCTGAGAATGATTTGAGGAGGGCGCTGGACAAGGTTCGCATCATACACCCTCTTGTCGGTGCAAAGGTCGTTTTTGATGAGGATGGAGGTACATGGTTTTCGACGGACGATGTCCTGGGGTCCATGCTTCGTGTCGTACCGCGGAAATCGGATTCCCAGTGGTTCGGTGAGGTCCAATATGAAAGCAGTGTCCCCTTTGATCCGTCGGCCGGCCCCCTGATCCGTTTCGTGCTTGTCTATTCACCAGAGGTGTCTGATCTTATCGTGTTTGCCAAGCACGAGATCTGTGACGGGAGGGCACTTGCCTTTTTAATACGTGATATTCTTATGCACGTCGTCGATCCGCTGCTGGAGGCGAAGACGATCGTCCCACCCATTTATGCTGATTGTTTTCCAAAATCGTTTAAGAGGGTCATCATTCAAAATATATTAAAGCCGCTCATCTTCCTGACTAATAAACGGTGGAGTAAAAGTCGTTGGATCTTCGACCAGGAAGACTATCTCAATATCCATAAGGCGTTCTGGGATCGATATACGTATAATATTGTGCTGCTCCAACTGGAAAAGGATGAGACAGAACGCCTTATCGAAACCTGTCGGGACTACGAAATAACCGTTGGCTCAGCGACGATGACAGCATACGTTGCAGCACTCAATAACGTCTGTGGTAGGTTCAGAGGGCATCAAAAGTATGTTGGGATGGCATATGACCTCAGGGATCGTATAGATAAGCCTGTGGGCGATGCATTTTGCCTTTTCATTGCCAGCTTTCAATACAAATTCGATTACGACCCTAAGAAGTCCTTTTGGGAGAACGCTCGGACGTTCCACCGGAGGGCGCGGAAAAAGCTGGACGCAAGAGATGTATATGGGCTTGTGCCGGAATTTGATAGGTTTGATCCAACGCTCATAGCCGACGCTGGTAACTTTGTTTTATACGCGGAAGACGTGCCTGAGGGGTTTAGTCGCTACGATAAACTGTCCTCTTTTGCCCGGGATAAGAACAATATCGCCTTTCAATTGTTTAAACTGATTTTTTCGGCTTTTCCCGGAACGTGGACATCAAGCCTAGGCAGATTGGATTTTCCCGAGACGTATGGCGGCCTCAGGCTTGAATGGATGTTCTTTGCGCCGCAAAGTGCGTTAAGTGGTGTCAGTGTGGGCAGCAGAACGACGTTTGCGTTAAATTATTTGGAAGATAGCTTCGAGGGGGTGGAGGTACAAAAAGCAACGCAAATAGAGGTGCGTAATCGAATGCTCGAATATCTGGGATTTCCAGAAAAAACCAACAATTCGGCATTGTAATTAAATTTTAGGTATTTCACTAATTTTTGAGGTAAATAGTCGAGCGGTTTAAAGGTTGACGGAAATAGAATGGAGAGCACTAGCATCATCGTATCGTCTCGTATCTGCCTTATTACATAACGTAAGCGGAGGCTAAGTTGACATTATCGATCACGTTGTCATAAGGTTTTTTAAGCCACAAAGTATGTTTTATATACTTTCTCGAGGCCTTAAAATTACATCGAATGAAATAATGATACCGTTATATAGGATACAGTTAATAAATTGAGGGTTTTTGTGCCACTAATTAAGCGGAAAATTATCGAGCGGAATATTATCGCGAATTTTGTTGGCAGGGGCTGGACAGCCCTAATGGCTTTGTTATTTATTCCAATTTATATCAAGTTTTTAGGTATGGAAGCTTTCGGCTTAGTCGGCTTTTTCGTTACTTTACAGACTCTGTTTTTAGTTTTAGTTACAGGGTTAAGCACAACCGTGACTCGAGAGTTGGCGAGATTATCTACGCAACCAGGGACTGATCAAAAAAAACGTGACCTGGTCCGGACATTGGAAGTGGTCTATTGGGCTCTAGCAATTGCTATGGCATTTATAGTAATTTCTCTCTCACCTATCATTTCCAACGACTGGATAATGACGCAACATTTGCCCGTCAGTTCTGTACAACAGGCTGTGATGATGATGGGCCTCGTAATTGCGTTTGATCTCCCTCTATCATTGTATTACGGAGGGTTAATCGGCTTACAGAAACAAGTGCTGTATAATGGCGTAGACGTAGTTTCCGCTACATTTCGCGGCATTGGGGCTGTTGCGGTACTCTGGATAGTCTCGCCTACGGTACAAGCATTTTTTGAGTGGCAAATAGTAATAAGCATCGCTCAAACCTTTCTTGCTGCGCTTGTGTTATGGCGGAATTTGCCTCTGACCGGATCGCCAGCTCGACCACAAAAAAGTTACTTTAATGAAATTTGGCGTTTTACTGCTGGGGTCACTGGGATTAGTATCCTGGGAGGAGTAGTTCTGCAAATGGATAAAGTAATTCTGAGCAAAATGTTAGCGTTGGAGTCGTTTGGCTTCTACGTTTTAGCATCTGGCGTCGCTTCCGTAGTATTGCTGGCAGCTACTCCATTTTTTACGGCGATATTTCCACGATTATCGCAACTCGTAGTGGACGATGATAAAACAGGCTTGAAAAATCTATATCACGACAGTTGCCAGTCTGTATCAGTAATCATATTGCCCATGGCAGTAATTATCGCGCTCTTTGCACCCGAAATATTGCAGATGTGGACTGGCAATCCCGTAATTGCAAGTGAGACCCACGTGATAGCAAGTGTATTGGTAGTTGGGGCTGCTCTTAATGCCCTCACGTACATGCCATACGCCCTGCAATTGGCAAATGATTGGACAAAGTTAGCATTGTATCAAAACTTAGTGTCGATAATAGTCCTTGTACCAGGCATAATCCTGTTAACTCAACGCTATGGGGGGGTTGGAGCAGCTATGGTATTGGTCTTGCTCTACAGCGGCTATGTTTTCATTACCGTACAATTGATGCATCGCCGCTTGCTCAGAGGGGAACAGAGGCAATGGTATCTCGTCGACGTAGGTCTTCCGTTTATCGGAGCGTTCAGCATCCCTTGTTTGGGACGCTTATGGTTTCCTCAATACACTTCAAATTTAATTGTATTGGCTGACTTGTTCATAATTTCATTAATGACCTTCGCGATTACCGCCTTAATGACTCCGCACCCCCGTAGTTGGATTATACATAACTTTAAATCTCTAAAAAGGGCGTTCATAGATAATTTACGAGCGGATTGATCTAATACAGAAAAATAGAGACGACTAATAATACATACTGGCCTGGGGCATATCTAAAGAAGAGTTAGCATTATCGCTTATTAATCGCGAGAAATACTTTTGCAAATTTTGTCTGAAAGTATTTCAGAATTCCAAGTTATCTTTTACCCTCGTGTTTATTTACGTATATTTCTATTATAGTGGTTAACGTACCTCTATTTTTTATAAGCCTTACATCGTTTGTTTTTTTATTAGTTTAATAAAAATCTGAAGATTATGTGTTAATTTTTTAAGTTTTTTATGGAAATATTTTAATTTAATTACAATTAATAAATTCCATCAATTTTAAGTATACATATTCGTCAAATAACAGCAATGCATAAATTCTTGCTCTTAGTTAAAGAAAGTAGACCAATAGGCTGGATTCTTGGTCCTTTAGTATTTTTAACAGGAATGACATTTTCAGGTAGTATAATACTAACTCCTGTATCAATTTTCCAAATTTTGCTGTTATCATTTCCAGGTTGTATTTTTCTTTATGCTATGAATGATGTTTATGATTATGAGTCAGATAAACTAAATCCCAGAAAAAATTTGGCAGGAGGGTGGTTAGATTCAAAATTGGAACCAGAATATCATCCTTATGTCACGAAAGTTTCAATTTTTGTTGTTTTACTGATGTTCTTATCATCTTTTTTAACTCTAAACATTACTAATATTTTGGCAATGGCGGTATTAGTGTTTTCCGCTAATTATTATTCTGCTCCACCTCTGAGATTCAAAGAAAGACCAGTTATTGATTCTGTCTCTAATGGAATGATGTTTGTTGGCACCTTTTTACTTGGATATAGTTTTGGTGGTTCTATTTTTGATCTGGGGATAGATTTTTATCTAATAACCGCTTGCGTTATAGGAATTCATGCTTATACTACAATTATGGACTATGAATTTGATAAAAAAGCTGGTTATAAAACCTTTGCCGTTGTTTTTGGTGAAAGAGGTACATCACTTTTTGTCCTCTTTATATTTATTTTGACTTTCTGTGTTGCCAAACTGTCACCATTAATTTACCCACCAACGTTAAACCCTTTTTCCTCTCACCACTATTGGTCCTATAACTACTATTATCTTGCCTTCGGTGGTCTATTGTTTTTTGTTACATCAGTATATCCGTCTAGGAAGATGGCAGCACTGTTTTCTCTCGTGCTTACTGTAGCGTTTATTGTAATGATAATAATCTATCTATCTGTAGGTTTATTTTAACACGATAGTCGGAGCTTTCAACTTAAGACCTCTATAAGTTACACAAAGCAACAAATGCCGAGCACCACTACAGCTACCTCAGCGTAGCGCCGCCTTCACATTGTATTACCTCTGACGTGCCCCACCTCTTACCGTGAATGTACAATTGGTCACATGCTCGATTAGCTTCACTGAGGTCAATGCGCGAAATGTTATCTTTGATGTAGTTTCTTTACCAATGGATACGATTCGTATCAAAATATTTGTGCTGCAACTATGACGGGTTTACATTTTACCATGATTAAAGCAGAAGGTTCTTAGTTGCTACAACTATTAGAATATTTGAGCATTAAAGAGTCTGTCGACAAACGCTGAGAATAAATCCCACAAGCTGCCCGCTGCAGAAATAGAGTGGATGTTCGATACCCATACAAAGGTATCAACCACTCGTGCAAGACATTAAGTATCTGAGATACAAGACATCTGGGCACTCTAATAAGATTGACTTCAATAAGAACATTATTATACACAAGCCTAGCAAGATCAAAAACGACGGATTCTTGTGCGATAACTAGAAGATACATTATAGTACATTTTGCAAAGGTACAGTAAAACTCGAGTTAGGCGTGTACCTCTTCTTATTAATTCATCTTATTTCTATTATAATATTTCTAATCAGATTTTAATACACCTCTATCACTCTATAAGCCCCACATCACTTGTTGATTTTTACTAATGTGATAAAAATTCTGAAAAGGTTATTAGCTAATTTTTGAGAATTATTAATAGATTTTAACGTAAGGAAATTTTATATAAGTGTCATTAGTTAAGTATACAGTCTAATCAACAAGATATTAAACGAAGTATGAATCATGAATAAATACTTATTTTCAATTTTACTTTTAATTGCAGTAAGTAGGCCCGCGGGCTGGTTTTCATTTCCTGCATTTTTTTTAATGGGGTCTGTATCTTCAGGTAGTACAACACTAACTCCTTTATTCATTTCGCAACTTTTGCTATTGTCATTTCCGTTTTGTATTTTTGTTTACGGTCTTAATGATGTTTATGATTATGAGTCAGATCAAATAAACCCTAGAAAAGGGCTTTTTGAGGGAATTTCGTTAGAACCACAATATCATTCTTTTGTCAAACATGTTGCATTTTTTGCTATTTCACTACTGTTTTTCACATCTTTATTAACTTTGAATATTTCTAATATTTTGGTAGTGGGGTTATTAGTGCCTCTCGGTTATTTTTATTCCGCTCCACCTGTACGATTTAAAGAAAGACCACCATTAGATTCTATTATTAATGGCATAGGATTTTTTTTTGCCCCTTTCTTTCTTGGATTTAGTTTTAGTGGCCCTATTTTTTTAAATGCTGGAAAAGGTATTTTATGGATAGGCGTTTGTCTATTAACTGTAGTCGTCATGGGATTTCACTCTTATAGTACAATTATGGACTATAGCGTCGATAAAAAAGCTGGTATGAAAACCTTCGCCACTGTTTTTGGCAAAAGAAGTGCAGCTTTTTTTGCTTTGCTTGTATCTGTTTTGGCTTTATTTTTTGCTAACTCACCGATATTATTTAAACCAGTTACTTATTATTATCTTGGCTTTTGTAGTGTGTTGTTTTTTATTACATTAGTACTTCCTTCTGAGAAGCTGGCGAGATGGGGTTTTGGATTAATATTTTCTGGGTTTGGGTTTGTGTGGCCAATAATCTGGTTGTTAACTTAAGCTCTGCGTAAGTTGCACAAAGCAACAAATGCCAAGCACCTCGACTACAAGGTCGCGCGCGTATTGTAAGTCCATTGCCGGTAGAACTGGCTCTATTCTAACTAGGCTTAAGCTTTACCTAAAGATGGCTGACAAAATCAAAAATAAGTTCTTGTTCTGTGCTAAGATATTAAACCTTTAATTCTTTCTAAAAACTCTATAAACCCTCTTCCACAGCTATGAATATCGCTCAACACATCTTTTAGCTGCTAACTTATAGGAAGGGGAGATTAAGGTAAGCTCTTATTGCGAACATAATAGGCAGCTCTCGTGATATGATGATCTGTTCTCCTTTGTATCACTTACGCAAAGGTACATTAATTATATATTAACATCAACGAGATGTTATTCTATGCACGTTTACGCTATCACTGCAGTATGGCGTGAGAAGAAGTCGATCCCAACATACATCCCGGACATCGCTCTGGTTGGGGACTACTGCTCTTTATGTATCTAATGTCAAGCGATTTTATCTCACTGCCCTTCTAATTATTCGCACCTCACTTTTGCTGCTTTACGTACGCTCTTGAGGGCTCTATATAGTTTGGATGAAGTATTTTAGGTCTCTCTCGTTTTCAGCTGCCTGCATGTTTCTCTCTTATTACGGTCAACTCGTTGACCGGCGGAATTGCTGTCGTATTAGATGTTATATGTTTAGGATTATCAAGTTTTTATTCAATTTTTTAACATACTTTAATACAATAATTACTTAAGCATAATAAACGCTGAACGTTTTGCTTCATTGAAGATAAACGCCACACCAGGATGAAGTCGTGCTAAAAAAGGTGATTTAAACGATAAAGATACCGCGGACCGTGTACGTCATAACTGCGTTGGCCGCCATATTATGGAATCTCAGCGAAATTGCAGGTTTTTTACCTGAACATTTCGCGTATCAGACGGCATTTGCTCAGCAATATGAGTATATACTGTTTGTACTACTCGGTCTTGTTATATTTTATGCGTCCACTGTTTTGAAATTCAGGGTCTTTATTCTTCTTATAATAGCATTCGCTGTCAGTACCGGCTCGGAATTGCTCGGCACCGCATATGGATGGGTGTACGGTCACTATTATTATACCGATTCATTTCTGGGTGATAAATTGTTTGGACTAGTTCCGTTAAGTATTCCGTTGCTGTGGACAATCATAATTATGCTTGCTTATAGTATAACGAATGTCATAGATCCAGCAAACTTCTTTTCTTTAAAGAAAAAATTAAATGTTGGCTCTTTTCTATACGTATTTCTTCTGTCAACTCTTGATGGTTTCTTTGCTATGAGTATTGATATGCTACTAGACCCGATATACGCGAGATTCGGGGCGTGGATCTGGCCAGATGGCGGTGCATATTTTGGGATACCGATATCAAATTTCATAAGCTGGTTTGTTGTGGCATTTATGGCGACACTCATATTTCGACTATACTGTCTTCCAAGACCATATGAAATAGAGGTTAATATCCTCTACTTCGCTCCCGTGATAGGGTTCTCAATAGTTGTAATCGCAAAATATGGAATTTTATCTTACGTAATAGGACATATTGAGTATGCAGTAATTGGGATCTCACTTATGTTCCCCTTTATTGCTATTGCCACTCTTTCATATCGACTAAAGAAATTCAAAGCGGATGTATCGATCACCAGGGGCATCACAAAGGACGGTCAACCTCTCAGCACAGAAGATGCTGACGGATGAGCGTAGATACGTTTATGCATGATAAAGCATCTAAAATGATAAACCCTGTTTGGAATGGGAAAAAGTCGATTGTTTAACACTTCTCCCGATTGTATCATTTGTTCTTCTTCTAAATCAGCTGTTGTATTTTAACTGCGGTACTAACTTAGCGGGGAGAATTTGAAGATATGGGCATTTTTCTTTCTGCAGAGCTGCACTGAACTATGCGCCTTCCGAGGTTACGAAAGAAGGGTGTGAAATTGGTTTCCAACTCGTCCCAGACTCATAGACTATAAGCTAGCTTCGGAATATACTAGTGTCTTCATCCAAGTACGCTACGGAGGTATCCCAACAAATCTCTTTAAGGCTACGTAGTTATCGTAAGACATTTAGATGCATTTGTTAAAGTTTTTATACAAAAACAGAGCAAGATACTACGAGAATCTCATGATATCAGCAACCGAGGTATTGTTTGGTCATGGTGCGCCTATTGCGCGCACATTCCGAAATCAGGTTATTGGGTTCTTGTCTCTACACAGGATAGCATTAAATATGCTTGCTTTTCCAGCTGTAATAAGTGTCGTAGCTTTAGCGGGTGGAAGTTTTAGCGACCCTCGACTTCCGATATTGTTTATCGTGGTGTTGCTTTGTTTCATGTCTGGGAATATAATAAATGATATCGTTGATTGCGAGAGGGATAAATCGAAGTGGCCTCAGAGGCCGTTAGCAACTGGTTTGATCTCAACGTCAGTAGTGACGTTTTATGTTATTACACTAGCTGGTATAGCTCTCTTGATAGGAGGCTTGGTTTTTAACTGGCTCTTTGTGGCGATGTGGTTTTTGATACTCACTTTGACATTTGTCTACTCACGTTATGCTCGCGACAAAATTGGTCACCTTACCGTATTACTGCCAGAGGCGTTTATCCCTGTGGCAATATGGGCCGCCATTTCTCCCGGGACTATCTTAACCCCACTACCGTGGCTCATAGTCACTAGCTTGATAGCCGCAGGAGCGGCATTAAACTTCATCAATGAGTCTTTTTACCTAAACAAAAGCGCTTGCCCCACTAAGTCCCTCACGGAAACCGGATTCTATACCACATCCGTCCTCATTGGTTTTGTCACTAGCACGGGAATCTTCTATTACGCACAGTTGCCCTGGATGTTTATGCCTATACTGATAGTGCTTACTATTTGGGCGCTCACTATGGTGCGATGTGTTGGAAAACAACGTTCTCCAGAAATGGCGAAAAAAGCGTATATGACGTGGGCGGCTCTAGTGACTATTTATGTGTTAAGTTTGGGATTCTTTTACTGGATTAAGTAAGAGTTTCAGCTGTTATAGCTGCCGCGAGACCTGCAGGTCTCCCGTTTTAATGATGCCTAAGAGGGTTCTGCAGTCATCAAGAAATGGAAGCAATGCATGAGATTAAAGAATTCGTCCAATACTCTCTAGTTCAGCTTCCCTTCACGACATCTTATGCTTACCTGCATGTTATGTTGTCATGATTATTGCTCAAACCTAATTCATGCGGTTGCCAAAATGACAATATCTCCTTAGTTATCGTGTGAAATTAACTATCTCTTTTTTAGGGAACTGCAACAAAATGTGAAAAACGCTTATAGATACACTTGATCAGAAATGTTGTTTAACGCGTCTATACGAATGATAAATCATCAGTTAACCAGATAGATCGATAAACTGTAAATGTTGTCCTAATGTTGTTCTTAAGTTGCGTGCTCTTAGCGATGCATTTCCACAAGTTTCTGTTACCGCGTTAAAGATCAGATCTGATAAGTGGTCTCCGTTCAGATTTGCTCGACGTTACATGCTGTGTAATGGCTACAAATCCACAAATAGTCATAAGGCAGCTATATCCAATACCACCAGCGAGTAGCTTAACGAATTCGAGCGGACCATCACTCAACTTCAGTATCTTGTCTACGCGTAACAAGACAGCGGGGAAAAAAAGGAATTGACAGAAGAAAAATACTATAACGGAGAGCCAAGACAGTTTCCTTGTAAATGGTATCGGTGCGTTAACCATCGGTATGACGTGCCTATTGAAGCTTTCTACCACCCCCCTAGACCACCGCACTCTCTGATGGTAGAGATCTCTGAGTGTCGTGGGGGCCTGTTCACCTATAGTGGTGTTTGCGAGAACTGCAACCTCTCCCTTAACGTAAATCAGTGCGAGCATGTCAGCGGTCTCATCCATTACCTCCTCGTTGAATGTTTCACTCTCTAAAAATGATCCTTTCACTACCATTGGTCCGATAAAAGCGAAAAAATTATGCGATCGGGAGAGAAATTGATTTACCTCACACATGAAATTAGACTCAAGTGACGCAGTTTTCGTCAATACGTTGCTCATATTGTTTATGAACTTACACCCCTGGGAAAGAACCGCGGAGTCGTACTCCTCAAGCGCAGCGACACATTTAACAATATAATCCGTAGCAGGCCTACAGTCGACGTCAAAAATTGCCACGTAATCAGCGTCTGTTATCTCCTTTAGACAGTCATTTATCGCGCCTGCTCTCCGACCCCTGTTCGTATTTCTCAGCAGTATTTTGAAGTTATCCGGTAACTCCCAGTGTAAATCCCTCTTATCGCCCGGAAGACTGTCTATAACGTAGTATACCTCGACTGTGAAGTTATCACACTCTAATTCTTTCAAACACTCAATTGATTTTGTAATCACTGACTCTGGCTCGAATGGTGCTACTGGAACGACTGCATAAACGCGCATAGAATAACATATCGTCAAAGCTGATAAATAGTTAATGTATTTTTGTATAAGAATGATGACATGCTTTTTTTAGTCGTATCTAATAGGCTATAAAGAGACTTTATAATAATGGGACCATTCCAACTGTTTGGCTAACTAAGAAGATATGATCTTGCGCAATAATCTTAATAATAATCTTTGTCTTCAGAGCTTTTGTATAAAACAACAACGTTTTAACGTGCATTTACGCAAAGCGGTAACTTGCTCAAAGCAAAAAAAAACCATAAAGCAAAAAAAAACTCATCTCTCACATAATAGTCTTCAAAGGTGACTCAAAGTTGAGAATCATTCAGGCCTCGTCGTACTTTTATCCACATATAGGTGGTACCGAAACATACGTTATGGAGCTCTCTCAGAGCCTTGTAGAAATGGGGCACGAAGTCACAGTGCTTTGCGCAGATGTACCAAAATCAAAACGATTTGAGCTTTTAAATGGCTTCACGGTATATAGGTTTCCAGTATTAGATCTTCCGTATAAAGATATTGTCCCTTATACGTACTTTTTAAAAAACAAGCTCAGCAAACTCGATGCTGATGTGATCAATTCATATTACCCACCACCGTTTATGTCACATGCTTTATTAAGAGCGCATAATGATATCCCACACATTTTAACATATCACAACGATTTGATTATACCTGAGACATTACCAACACAAAAAATTCCTGAGACTGTTAAAAAACTTATCGAATGTGCCAACAAGAAACTATATCTCAACTTTATTTTGAACAATGTAACACGAATAATAGCAACAACAAATAGTTATGCGATTACGTCTGAAATCTTAAAGAATTTAAATTTTGAAGTTGTTCCAAATGGCATCAGACTGCAGAAGTTCGATAAAGCTCTTAAAGAAGTTAACACTGAAAGAGAAGAGAACACTGTATTATTTGTGGGGAGACTCACTCCAGATAAGGGTGTTAATTACTTCATAGAAGCGGCTAAAATAGTTATTAAGGAATATCCAAAGGCAAACTTTTTGATAGTAGGACGAGGAGCGTATGAAAAAACGCTCTTGATGCTCTCAAAGGGCTATGAAGGAAACATAAAATTTTTTGGGCATGCTTCGTGGCATGATTTGATTAAACTATACAGGACATCTACTGTTTTTGCACTACCCTCATTTACGAGATTAGAATCTTTCGGGATAGTCTTGCTTGAAGCTATGGCATGCGAGACCCCTGTAATAGCTTCAGACATACCTGGCGTAAGAGATGTAATTGACGGTGCTGGATTACTTGTAGAACCAAAAAATCCGGGAAAATTAGCAGATGCAGTATTACGAGTGTTCGCAAATGCAGACGAAGCGAGATCAATGGGCAAACGTGGTAGAAAATTAGTTGAAAGCAATTATGATTGGAAAGTGTTAACTAAACGGATACTTGATATATATAAAGACGCGGTCGAACTATGACTTATAATATACAACAAATAAGAAGATGTTAACGTAGGCCATTCTAATGTTGCTTAACACAACAAACGCCTCACAACACGACAGCGCTGTTTTCACTCTCAATTATATGGCCATCTCCGATAGAACCACTTTACCGTTGTTTGAACACGCTAAACCACCGCTCGACCACATCTGATCCGCTCCCAAACGTCATCCGCTCTCACTGCACCCCCAACCGGGTCAGGGCCCACCCACACGTATCACGACCGCTATTACATGCCTGCACAGTCGAGGTGGGTCGAGTAACAGTGTCTTCGTCCTGTGGTATCATAGCTGCACTATAGGAAATCTCATTAAAGCATCCCACTACCTCATCGGTGTCCACACAACAACCCGAAGTACATCAATGCAATTCTCAATGACTTAATCAACGTTGGCGTCCATTCCCGAACAAAAAGGTTTATAGTCTCAATCAACTCAGATAGCAGCTTGAGTATGTCTTATCATCTCAAATATCGTTAGAGATGTGCTCACATTATTGTCACTCTTAACTTGATATCACTGGAGCTCATTCAGTTAAGCCGTCGATTCTCTTCGAGTGAGGATTCTGCTAACCGTATTTACCGCATGCAATTCATATATTTCTCGCCGTCGTCGTAGTGAAGGCGACAAACACCTTGGCCTATCTCCCAGTTCTCTGAGCGATCACGCGCCGCACGAAAGGGTCGTAATTGTTCGAGCTAAGTGATAGCTTAGCCCTATGATAGGCTGAGCCGTAGTGCTGGGGTGCTCAACCAGGCAGCTCATCAGCTGTACGCATGAGGGTGTGCACGTAATTCAACGCGGAATAAATGTCGCTAAACGGTGTCCCTGGATACCGCTTTAAATAGTTCAGCACGGCATCAATGAGTTCTTTTGCAAGTTGTACATCGTTCTGTTCAGATGATGTATGCGCAGACAACTGTTTTAGGCGACGCTTGCGAATCATCACGACGGCGTCCTTTGCTCTTGGTTTTAGTGCACAGATCTGCCGAGCAACGTCCCTTATTAAACTAGGATCTTGTAATCGACCTAATTCGGCCAGTATTGTTTTGCGATACGCCCGCGGCTTTTTTTGTGAAAGCGTATCTTCGTCATAGAGCCATTTGAATTCAAAATCAGATGATTTGGGGTCAATACATCCATCTTCGTCGACGATTAGTGCAGAAAGAGCTTGAAAGCGATAATGTTCATTTAGATGTCCTCGCCGTGTTTTTACGGAGTTAGAGTAGACATACGGTTTATAAAAACACTCTTCTATGAAATCCGAAATGACCTTTGGTCTACCGCGCTTGCGTTTCTTGAGACTATGGGCATGTTCAGTTTCTGAAGACTTTCCTAAAATTAGGTCGTGTGACATAGTCTTGCCCCAATTTCACCCTTTCGTATCACATTAGCACGCTTTAATAGTGCTAGATAATCGCAACTTTCATAGCGTGTGGGTATTTTTATCCTTAAAATTAATGCACGATTTGACAAAGTTAGTTGGCAGGTTTGGATATGATAAGGGATGGAGGTGCGAGTACGATGCGAGCGTGTTTCTGATCTTTATCCCATCATACCCGTTCGAGATCCCCTTTCCTCTTTCGAGCTTAAAGGCATAGGTCAGCTTCTCATTCAACGCTTTCACCTCAGAGTAGTGGAATTCGTGTCCCCGAAATACGGTTCCTTTCGGCCCTATAATCGTATTACTAATCGTTTTACCAACGGTATAGCCAATGACCCTCTTGTAGATTACATCCGCATGAGCGGGTATGATGCCGACCATTTTAAACGCTTTACCATTATAAGCCAACGATTCGGTTAGGTACATTAAGCCTCCGCATTCAGCATAAATAGGCATACCTGTCTCTGATGCCTCGTTTATAGCTATCCGCATGCGTTTGTTGCTTTCGAGCTCCTTGGCAAAGAGTTCCGGGTATCCTCCACCGAGGTAAACGCCGTCAACATCTGGCAGTCTCTCATCTCTCAATGGGCTGAAATATGAGATGTGTGCACCATTTAAACGGAGAAGGTCAAACATATCGCTATAATAGAAGTTAAACGCCTCGTCATACGCCACCCCTATCGTAACGCTCTTTCCGTCACTCTCCCTCCTCCTGAATAACTGAGGGCTACCATCGTCCAAAGACTCCGCACTCTTTGCAATCTCAAGCACTCTATCAACATCAATCGAGGCTCTTATTGTATCTTCAATTGTCCTAAGCTGTTGCTGAAAGCCTTCCTGCCGTTTGATTCCTTCGATGGCGGGGACGAGTCCGAGATGCCGCATTGTCATGTTTATGGAATCGTTTCTCGGAATTTGTCCTATGACCTCAACTCCCGTGTACCGTTGAATTGCCTCCGTTGCCTTTATGCCATGTAGGGGACTCCCAATTTTGTTCAAAATGACGCCCTCTATCTCGACTTCGGGATCAAACGCTTTGTATCCCAAAACAATGGCCGCCGTGCTCCTTGTTATACTCCGAGCATCTACTAACAGTATGACAGGGGTTTTGAGAATCTTGGCGACTTGTGAGGTGCTTCCAACATCGCTCAAACTGTCGAAGCCCTCGTACAATCCCCTGACCCCTTCTATAATCGCTATGTCTGATTCGGCACAGGCGTGTAAAAACGTCTCTCGGATAGCCTGTTCGTTCATTAAAAATCCATCGAGATTGCGGGACGATCGGCCGGCAACTGCCGAATGATAACTTGGATCTATATAATCAAGTCCAACCTTGAAGGGCTGAACCTTAAGTCCAGACTGACTCAAAACTGACATAAGCCCGACTGCTACGGTCGTTTTGCCTGCCGAACTTCTATCAGCTGCAATGAGCAGCCGCGGGATATTCACCTTGTTATTCCCCTCATCTATTCATATCGAAGGAGTATTGCCCTCAACTCCTCGTCAGCTAAGGGCTGAGGTATTTTATTTTCCCCATTGCCCATTATATCGTTAGCTAATTCTCGGTAGATCTCGGCGATTGTCGAACGCGGGCAGCCTTCAATTACGGATATGCCCGCTCGCTCGCAATCTTGGACGATTTTCACCTTTGGAATAAAGGCAATAAGTTTGTTACCAAGGTCTTCCGCAAACTGTTGAGTGATTGCTTTTTCATTTGTCGCTTCCCGCGAGTTGCAGATCACTCCGCCTAGCGGTGCGCCGAGTGTATTCAAGCCTTTACATATGTTGTTTGCAGCATAAAGAGGCATATATTCGCCCGAAGCCAGGATGTACGCTTCATCAACAAGTCCTTTTCTGATGGGGACAGCAAAACCTCCGCACACGATATCCCCAGGAACGTCATAAATTACAAGATCACTTGTCTGCATTGCATCCGTTACTTTCCTTAGCACTTGGATTGCTACAATTATGCCTCTTCCGGTACACCCTATGCCTGGCTCAGGACCGCCAACTTCAACGCATTGCACCCCTGCATAGCCCTCAAATATCACATCTTCTTCTCTAATATCCTTTCCTAGCCTTACAAGGTCAAGAATAGTGGGTATCCTCCGTCCGCGTAGCAGCGTTATAGAGGTATCGCTTTTCGGGTCACAGCCAATCAACATTACCTTATGATCTCTCTCGGCACACGCTGCTGCCACATTAGAAGCTGTGCTCGATTTTCCAATCCCTCCCTTACCGTAAATGCCTATGTGCTTTGTGTTACCGCTCTGCATTTCCGATCGTCGTGATCCGTTAGGATCCTCTGTTTAGTGCTCGCAGCGTATCGCCGAGCTCTGATGGCACTATGTGCTCTACACCGAGCGTTTTCGGATGAAGATCTATCTCAACCGCTACGAAATCGTGTCCAAGCTCCTTTAAAGGCTGTACCTGCCTCGGTCCATTGGTGACAGAAAAGATCGTCATGCCTTCCAAGCATTTCATCGGAACGGCATGTGGCACTCCTAAGAGCACTACGAAATCGTAATCGCTGTAGTATTTATTTATCAACTTTCCGACGACCTGCCCTGTTATGGGGTACTCATCAAGCCCTCCTGTTAGATGATCTACGCTTATTCCACTTTTTTCAAGGTCGTGCAAGATGTTTCGCGCGTGATTTCTTAACCTCGGCAGGCCTATTCTGGCATCAAGATTTGCCATAGTAACGAGACACCCCGTGCCTATATCGTGTGAAACCTCCACTAACGCCGCTACAATATCGGCGAATTGATACGCCGTCTCCTTTTTCGCATTTAAAGCGATAATGCCACGCTTTCCCTCCTTTATAAGGGTCATAAGCTCCATAGCGACTGTATATTTTACGTCCCCGCGGGATGGTGGGATATACTCCCGGCTTGCCACTCCTGCGAATTTCTCTAGCTCTGTCGCTTTTATTAACAACTTCTTTTGCCGAGCGTACTCAGTGGCATCAAGCACGCCTGCTTCGACAGCGGCTTCGAGGGTGACGATCGCACCGTAGGTATTGTCGTGGTGACCCGCGTGAATCTCAACTTCCATTACTGGGCAGTTAGGCCTCACGTCCTCTACGGCTTGATGTATATCCTCCCCAATGATCATGCTCGCGCAAGTTCCCACTACTCCCATAAGCTTTGGATGGAAAAGTTCTATTGATCGCATCATTACATTTTTTAGCACATCGCGCCCGCCGAACACAAAATTTGCCTCGTCCATAGCCGTAGTGACAACCCTGATACCATCTTCCTCAAGTAGCCTGCTGTGCTTGAAACAACAGCCTGGTGGTCCGTGTATGATCACGACGTCAGTCTCGAGATCTCTTAAGGTATAAAGGGCTGCTACGATGGAGCTCGGGCGAGGGTGCATAACGCTCTCAGTGCCATCGTTATCGTTTACGTTGCAATACGTCGACAACTCGTTACCTCCACTTCTTGACACATGATATTATAATATCTCCTTCCTTCGATAAATCAAGAGCCTTTGTTAATGCAGCTTCTAGACTGGCTGACCGCACAATGTGGCTCCTTTTGGAGTGCATTCTTTCACCTACGAGTATTACCTCATCTAAGTTATCATCCAAAGAAATGAATGCAACTTCTTCTGGATTTATTCCTTCACATACATTATGGGCTTCTTCTCCGATAATAAGTACTGCTCTGTTTCCACGTTTTTTTAGTTCTAGCCCATATGCTATCGCATGTCTTGCTAACGAGGGTGTGAGACCAGAATTCGAGTTGTCAACTAGTAGCCTGTTGTTAACCCGACCGAGCGACATTCGCCCTTCTATGCCCTTAAATTCGGTTAATGTGGATGCAATCCTCTTCGGGTCGCAGTTTGCAGAAAGTGCGGCAGCGATGAAGCATAGAATTGAGTTATAGTATGAGTTCCAATCGTAGTAGTGAGTAGGGGTAAATTCTATTTCACCTGAGATTACTGTGTCGTCAACCGTCGTGAGGTAATCGTACACGACCCTCACCACTCCGTCCCTGCTTCCGCTAACGTCGTACGATACACTCGAGCCCTGCATGCCAAAGGAGTTATAGTGTGTGCTTAGCACTTCTGCATCTACCTCATTTAACCCGGCAACAATAAGTGAGCCTTTCTTCGCGTGTGAGATCATCTGTAGCTTTGCTTCTGTAGATGACCTGCTATTAGACGCGATTCTGTACTCGGGCGACAACGAGGTGATGACACCGATGTCTGCTATACCCGTACCCCCAAGAGAAACCTCGAAAATTAGAACGGCAGGATTTATCTGTAGTTCATTGACGACGTCAATCGCTGTCAACATACTTGCGGGGGTTATGCTTAACCTCTTCGTTGCGATACACTTCCCTCTCTCGTAGATTTCAAGCCCTGCGCTGCTTAATAAGAGGAGTCGTTTATCTGAATTCAACTCAGCTAATAGTGAAGATACGGTGGTCTTGCCCCTCACCCCTGTGATTTCAAATACAAGTGTGCCAACTAAATGAGGAGATTCCCGTAATATGTCGCCGACGACTTTGTGGTGTGTTATTACAGGGATCTTTAGAAGTCGCGCTCTTTCTAGTAAAGGGGTGGCGGCATGAACTGGAGCGATAACGATATCAAATTGGTCAATAAATTCAGGCGGGGGATCCTCCCGATAGATATCGACCGCCACGGCATCTGCATCCATCTCACGCAATTTGTGACAGATCGTTTTCCCGCCGTGAATCGTGTCTAATACGGCTACTTTTTTGCCGTTGTAGTCCATAATAAGTTAGGCCTCTGTTAGCCTTTTATACGCCAAATTAGCTATGCACTCATCAGAACCAAGAGGTTGGGCATATATTACCTCAACATTCCAGTCACCTTGAACATATACGGTTCGATTCTCCCCCTCTTTAAGGCCTAGTATTTCTGGAATGTCCTCAAGCGTGTGAACGCCGTGGGCTAAAAACAGAGGCAGTACATACACTCGGTCAACGGTTGTGTCCTTGAAGCTCATAAGCCCCTCTTCAACCGTCGGAGTGTTCATATTAAGGTAGGCGGTTCTCACTACTGCGCCATCCACTTTTTTTGCGAGCATTTCGGCGGTCGCTTCAATTATGTCTTTGTTGTGCGTAAGCTTACTTCCGTGACCTAAAACAAGTACTCCAAAGTTACCGTGCATTACGTTCCTCCTTATTGCATACGTCTCCAATAATCCAATAATATATAAATTTCATCTCGCTGTCTTCTGATTCACAATCCGTTTCGGCCATCTATCTACGGTGCGTGACGTTTTGCTTTACTGAAAGCGCTTCATCCAACGCACATGCTTCGATGATGTTACTGCGTGTCCGATTCGTGTGAGAAGTCGGTCTTCATTTCTACCATTGCACCGTCTCCCCTTCGAAAAAGCGGAACGGCGGCATGCGTGTGCGTGAGCGTTATAACGTTAACGCAATCATAGTGGCTTTTCACCGTAACGCGGCGTTTTCAGTGCTTCGTCAACCGCTATCATTAAATCAACGTATGTTGCTTTTGGTGGTATGATGTCAGCGCGGATATCATAGCGCTCCAATGTTTCTGTAGTTGGTTTTCCAATTGAAGCGACGAAACATCGTTTTAATGATTTTAACAGTAGTTGCTTAACGCCTAACGTCTCAGAGCATTCAAAAAAGCTTTTGACGGTGACGCTGCTGGTAAAAAGCACAGCAGAAACATCTCCCCGAATAATGGCAGTTATGAAACGCTTTTGTCTTTCGCCACACAGCTTAAGTAAGCTGTACAGTATCACTTCGTGGATATGTGCCCCGCTCCCTTGAAGGCCTTCACGCAAGAGCTCACTCCCATGGGCACTTCTAAGCATCCAGACGTTCTTGTTACGAACTCCTTTCAATAGTGTTAGTATGCCGGCGGAGCTATAGTCGTCAGGAACCGAAGCGACTTGTATCCCATTCCTTGAGAGGGCTTTTTTTGTGGTTGGGCCAATTGCAATGACCTGCGCATGTCCGAGTAGATCGGCCGATAATCCCATTTCAATGCAGCGATCGACCCCGTTTACGCTCGTTATTATTATGTAATCGATTCTATCGGTCGTAAGATCCCGCATAAAGTTGTCCCAGTTTGGGTCATCGACTGATGTAATATCCACTAAGGGCGCTGCTATGGTATCATACCCATAGGACTCTGCTAACTTTATAGACTCCTCAAGTTGCTTTTCTGGTCGTATGAGAGCGATCCTCTTCATTTCATTCCGTTATGATGTCGTTAGATTATCGGTGGTGGCCCTTACTTTAACTACACCACCCACCACGATCACGGCAGGCGCTTTTATCCCCTCTTTTTCAGCCTTCTCCACGATGCTCGCAAGCGTGCCACGTATAACCTTCTGTTGCGGTGTCGTCCCGTTCTCTATTATTGCGGCGGGGGTTTCTGGTGGTTTGCCAAATTTAATCAGGGCATCGATATTTCGCTTGAAGTTGGATACACCCATGAGGATAACAAGCGTGCCGTTGAGCTTAGCAAGCACGTCCCATTGTATGATGTTTCCCCCAGCCTCGTGACCTGTTATAATCGTAAGACTTGATGCGTACTCTCGGTGAGTAACAGGTATCCCTGCAGCAGCAGGAACGGCAACAGCAGAAGAGATGCCCGGAATAACTTCAACGTGTACTCCATGTGCCGATAATTCTTGTGCCTCTTCACCGCCTCTTCCAAAAACGTAAGGGTCGCCACCTTTTAACCTCACGACTACCTTCCCCCTTTTCGCACGATCAATCATAAGCTCATTTATCTTGCTTTGTGGGACTTTGTGATAGTCAGATTCTTTTCCTACGTCAATGAGTTCGGCGCTTTTCGGGAATATCGATGAAATTTGTCTATCAACAAGTCGATCATAGAGAATCACATCGGCTTGCTTGATTACTTGTTCAGCCTTTTTAGTAATCAGTAAGGGATCACCAGGGCCCGCTCCGACAAGATACACACTGCCATTATGTTTATTTCTTTGATCCATAGCTCTCCATGTAACGCAATTTATTTCAACGACTCCGAAACGAGACGAGCACCGCCGTGTTCCTGAAGTTTCTTCCCAAGTGCGTTTGCATACTGCGTGTAATCATTTTTAGGTATTACCTCTTGCAATGCCACGACCTCGTCCCCAGCTTGAGAGAGCACTTCAGCGGCTATGCTGACGTCGTTACCATTTAAGCGTGCAAGAATTCCCAATGGAATGAGACACCCGCCTCCAAGAACTTCCATAATGATTCGTTCAGCCGTTCCCTCAATCATTGTGGCGTCGTGATTTAACGCTCGTAGGGCAGTGCTTGCCTCAGTTTCTCTCCGCGCTACCACAGCAATGATGCCTTGGTTTGGCGACGGAATAAACGGAAGTCTCTTTGTAGTAACTTCGGTTTCAAGCCTTTCAAGCCCTGCTTCTGCGAGAATTATCCCATCGTACTCGCCTTTTCTAAGTTTCGTCAGTCGAGTGTCTACGTTTCCTCGAATGTCCTTAACGCGATAGTGCGGGCAATACCGCGCCACTTGCGCCCTTCTTCGCAGGCTTGACGTACCGATAACAGCCCCATCGCGGAGCGGTACTTCTGTAACTAAGACGTCGTACGGCGATGCACGAGGCAAAACTGCCGCTATTTCTAGTTCCGGAGGCCTTTTTGTAGGAATGTCCTTCATGCTATGAACTGCGATATCGACGGCTCCTTCGAGCATAAGCTCATCAATCTCCCTGACAAAGACACCAACGCCGGCATCTCGAAATGGTTTATCGGTGAATGCGTCGCCGCTTGTCTTTATTATTTGAAGAGTAGTTTCGATTCCCAACTCAAAGAGAGCTCTTTGCACCACTTTTGACTGTGCTAATGCTAATTTGCTGCCTCTTGTACCGATCCTCACTGTCAATGTCACGCTCTCGAAATATCCTGTGATATCTAAACTGAGATAAACTAAACTGAATAAATTGCTAGTACCCTTCAGGTAACTCTGTTATGTCAAAGAGCTTCCTTAATACGTTCCCGTAGGCTTCAATGGTCCACTCTAAATCCTCATTCGAGTGTGCGAGTGAGATGAAGTTCGTCTCGTACCTGGGACGGCGGCAGAAAGATCCATTGTTCTCGCATCAGATTGGCAAACGTCTTGTAAAGTTCAGCGTTGCAGCCACGTGCGTCTTGGTAGTTCGTGACACGTCTATCGGTGAAGAACACCTGAAACATCGATCCGATACCTTGCACTGAGTAATTTATTTTTAATTCCTGTAATAAATCAGCCAGCATCCTGCGCATCAAATCGCCGAGCCCATTGACTCGCTTGTATCCCTCCTCGTCGAGGATATTGAGCGTTGCGAGTCCAGCGGCAAGTGATATGGGATGTCCGTTGAATGTGCCGGCGTTAAAAACCCCGCCGGATGGCGCCACCATGTCCATGATCTCACGTCTGCCGCCGAAGACTCCCAGAGGAAAGCCGCCGCCGACGATTTTGCCAAGCGTGGTGAGGTCAGCGGTGACCCCATAGTAGCACTGCGCACCGCCTATGCAGAGCCGAAATCCCGTGATGACCTCGTCAAAGACAAGCAGGACGTCATTTTCTCGGGTGATCTCTCTCACTTCCCGCAGGTACCCGTCTTCGGGTAGCACGGGACCAATATTTCCCATAACGGGCTCCATGATGAGGCACGCGATGTCGTCATCGCTCTCCAGTGTCGTGGTAAGTGCGTCTACGTCGTTGAAGGGAACTAGGAGAGTATTTCTGATCACTTCGTCCGGCACACCGAGGGAACTTGGCAGAGAGACGGCGTGAGAGCCTGCTTTTAGAAGGACAGCGTCGTGTGAGCCGTGGTACCCCCCTTCGATCATGACGATTTTCTTCTTTCTTGAAAACCCCCTTGCGACGCGTATGGCGGACATCGTCGCTTCGGTTCCTGTTGAGACGTATCGCAGCATCTGCACGGAGGGAAAGTCATCCTGTATGCGCTTTGCGAGCTCTGTCTCTAGCGCAATCGGGGTGCCGAAATCCCATCCACGCTGGAGCTGTTCCCGTACCGCGTCGCACACGGCTGGGTGTGCGTGTCCGAGCATGAGCGGCCCATATCCCATGCAGTAGTCAATATAGTAGTTATCGTCAACATCCCAAATCCTTGAGTCATTCGCTTTCTTGGCAAAAAACGGGTACGGTTGTATCGCCCGCACGGGGCTTGAGACTCCACCAGGTAGTCGTTGTAGTGCCTCCTCAAACAGCTTTTTCGATGTTTCGGTATTCATACAATCATCTCAAATATATGGCAACCTCGTTGATATGTCCTTTGCGAAGTAGGTGATGATCATGTCCGCTCCCGCTCGCTTGATTGAAAGGAGGGCTTCATAAATTGCGCTATCGTCAAGATATCGCGAATTGATGGCTGACGTAAGCATGGCATACTCCCCGCTTACGTTGTATGCCGCTACGGGGACGCCAAACGACGTCTTTATCCGATAAATGATATCGAGATACGGAAGTGCTGGCTTTACCATAACAATATCCGCCCCTTCTTCGAGGTCGAGAGCAACTTCCCGCAGGGCCTCATCCGCGTTTGCAGGGTCCATCTGGTGCGTCGATCGGTCGCCAAATTTGTACGTTGATTGGACAGCCTCTCTAAAAGGACCGTAGAACTTCGAGTTATACTTTGCCGAGTAGGACATTATCGGGAGGTGATTGAAGCCATTATCATCGAGCGTTGTTCTGATGGCTCCCACCATGGTGTCTATCATCCCAGATGGGGCAACCATATCCACGCCGGCGTTGGCATACGATAATGCGATTCTCTGCAACATCTTTAGCGTCGAATCGACTACTATGTGACCGGCGTCATCGACTACGCCACAGTGTCCGTGGGAAGTATACTCACACAGGCAGACATCGGCAATAATCACAAGACGTGGTATCTGCCGCTTCATGTCTCTTATCGAATCTTGTACGACACCAGCTAACGCGGAATTTCCTGTCTCGTCCTTTAAAGACGGTACCCCAAAAAGTATAACGGCCGGAACCCCCAAATCTCCCACTTCGGCAGCTTCGGAGACTGCAGTTTCTACCGTGTGCCTAAAAAGCCCGGGCAACGACGTAATTTCTGCAGGGGATTGTAGTGTCTCATCGACGATGATGGGATAGATTAGATCGCTGCTGTCTAGCCGCGTCTCGCGGATCATCTCTGCAACGCCCCGTCTCCTCAGTCTCATAGGCCGTTTCGTCACTCAATCACCCTGAAGTTTGAATAATTTTGACGCTGAAAGCAGCAGGTCATCGTCGTCGTTAATCGCCGCCTCTTTTATCGATTCAGTAATTTCGAAGAGCATCTTTTTGATAATTGAATTGGTGAGGTCGTTTAAAACATCATTGTGCGTCACGTCGCCATTTCCATTTTTTATCCTACTTAACGCTTTTTCCAATTCTCGACGTCGAATAGTCTCGGCATTTTTGTAAATATCCGAAATAAGCCGTTCTACGCGCTGTTTCTTGTACTGCTCCTCTAAAAGCATAAGTTCCTCGTTGATAATCGCGTGGACTTTTCCTACCTCAGATTTTCGTCTTTTCAGATTTTGTTCGCTGATCTGCCTCAAGTCATCGATATTTTGTAACTCTACATGTGGAATGCGGCTCACTGACTCCTCGACATCTCGTGGATTTGCGATGTCAACGATCAAAAGCTTTGCATCCTGCCGCTCTATCATAGCGCTCTGTATTTGATCGTAGGTGAGCACATGGTGAGGAGACGCGGTGGCGCTTATCACCACATCGGCTTGTTTTAAGTACTCTCCTATTTCATCAAACCGCACCGCATGTCCGTTTAGCTGTTTTGCTAACGTCTGTGCTCTCCTGAATGTTCTGTTCGAAACAAAGATGGCGTTCAACTTCCTTTCTGCGAGTGCCATAGCAACAAGTGTGCCCAGTTCACCTGCACCTATCGTGAGGATGGACTTGCCATCAAGCGTTCCGAGGATGTTCTCTACCAGGTCGACAGCCGCTGATCCGATTGAGACTGACCCGCGGTTTATTTGAGTCTCAGTTCTCACTCGTTTTCCCACATTAATTGCCTTCGATATGGCTATGTTAAGCGCGTTTCCTACTGAATCAGCTTTTCTGCTTATGTCGAGGGCTTCTCTTAGCTGTCCTAAAATCTGGTCCTCGCCGACAATCATGGATTCGAGTCCAGACGCAAGTCTTAGCAAATGTTTTAGCGTATCGTGAAGGTCATACTGTCCGATTAAATGGGGAGAGATATTCGGAAAGACGGCGTCTATTAACGCTTTACAATCAAAATGAGAGTCTACCGCGAGAAAGACCTCAATCCTGTTGCAGGTTTGTAAGATTACGCATTCATTCACCCCGTTGAGCGCGCGAATAGACTGTAGCGTGTCGTAGACGTCGTTTATCCGGGCGCATTCTAGATCGTTCAGGCCCGCCCATTTATGCGTAACGAGTATGCTTACTATCTCATCCATGTAGTTGAGCCCTCTACCCATTCACTGTGTTTTTTAAGTGCTCACACAGGGCACATCTTTGACTACGATCCCCCCTCTTCAGGGTATCGATAGGATAGACGCCAGAGCTTCTTCATCGCTGACGACTGGGCGGCGTCTGCGTGCCCCAGTGCTGATTTTTAGTCTTCCCAACGTGGAGCGCATTTCATCATCAACATAACATAGGGGCAAAATCGTCCATCATCTTTTCAATCCGCAACCTTAACAATCGTGCTGAAGCGGGGCTCTTCCCCATAGTCGAAATGCCTATTGTGATACCGTCTTTCACAATAATAGAGGGGGTGATGACCTCCCCGATAAGATCAACTTGATTGACCAGCACGTGCCTTGTTTTCGCATAGTCCGCTATATATGCGTTCAATTTGCGATTGCTGGTAGCTGGGATGACAAGAAACGCGTCAGTGCAGTATCGCCCAAAATCTGTTAAATCATCTTCAATTATCGCTATTCGTCCCTCGCTCGCCATCCTCTTTAATTCCGGGGTGAACGTCTTGCTTACCACTTTTGTCTTGGAGTACTCGCAAAAAACTTTAGCCTTTCGTTCACCGACTTGGCCGCCGCCGAATATAACCACTTCTTTATCACACAAATCAATGAAAAGTGGCATGTGTGTCATGCGTTTATCATGTTAGGAGCACCTTTACTTATAGCTGTTGTGGAGAGAAAAGTACGCCCATACGTAACTGTCAATTGAATTACTGCCGGTAGCTACGAGTTTAAGGTGAAGCCCCTTACAGACGTTGCCCGCGTGAGCATTCCTCGTTGACCACAGCAGCCGACATACTCTGTCTTGTGAGCGATCAGCTTTTACCCTCTCACCAAAATGGAAGTTGGTCAGTCAGTCAGGGAGGGCGATGACTGTATAATACAGCACTGCTATACACCTATCATGATGAACGCCCTCCCAGAAGACATTCTTCGTTTTTATCCTGACAGTACTATTATGGATTTATACCCACCACAAGTTGATGCCATAGAGAGAGGTCTTCTCGAAGGCAAGAACATGGTCATAGCCACTCCCACAGCATCAGGCAAGACGCTGTTGGCAGAGTTTGCGATGCTCAAATCTATCAGCCACGGCGGCAAATGCCTCTACATCGTGCCGCTAAAAGCGCTAGCCGCGGAGAAGTTCGATGACTTCTCAAAGTTTTCACGGCGTGGACTGAACATCGGCATCTCAACAGGCGACTATGACGTGAAGGATGAACGGCTCGGGTACAGCGATATAATAATAGCAACCTCTGAAAAGGCAGATTCACTTCTGAGAAATCGGGTCGGATGGATGGAAGAGCTGACCGTTGTTGTGGCGGATGAGGTGCACCTCCTCGACTCCGCTGACCGAGGCCCAACGCTCGAAGTGACGCTCACCAAGCTGAGGGGAGTTAATCCTCGTGCCCAAGTCTTAGCCCTCAGTGCCACTGTCTCTAACGCCGATCAGATGGCAGGGTGGCTCAACGCCGAAATGACGCTCAGCAACTGGCGCCCGGTAAGCCTTCACGAAGGAGTATATCTACCCGAAACAGGGACTATCGAGTTTGTGGAGAACAACAACGGATCGATAGAACTGGTCAAAAAGGAGGTCTATGCGGGCAAACTTGATCCACCAGTCGCACTCGCACTTGATACGCTCAAAGGGGGCGGGCAGTGCTTAATCTTCGTCAATACGAGGAGGGGTGCCGAGGGGCTTGCAAAGAAAATCGCTGCCACAGTCAAGTCAAAATACACGTACACGCTCGATGATCTCGCTGCTCAGATTTCAGACGAGACCAGCCTTGCTGAAAAGCTCTCATACTGCGTCAAATACGGTGTTGCCTTCCACCACGCGGGGCTTTCGAGCACTCACAGGAAACTGATCGAAGCAAGTTTCAGGGCGGGCGTGATAAAGGTTATCGTGTGCACTCCGACGCTTGCTGCGGGGCTTAACCTGCCGGCGCGGAGGGTAGTCATAAAGGATTACAAGCGCTACGATGCGAACTATGGCATGCTGAACATCCCGGTGCTTGAGTATAAACAAATGGCAGGGCGCGCAGGGAGGCCGGGGCTCGATCCGTATGGCGAAGCGGTACTCATCGCGAAATCACGGTGGGAGCATGAAGGGCTCATTGAAAATTACATTTTGAACGACACCGAAGAGGTCACCTCAAAGCTCGGTACAGAGAGTGCCTTGCGTACGCACGTTCTCTCTACTATTGCAAGCGGGTTTGCACGCACACGGCAACGGCTTGAGGAGTTTTTCGATGCAACCTTTTTTGGCTATCAACGGAGGAATGAACGCAACTTCTTGGGATACATAATCGATAGAGTTCTTGCGTTTCTCGAAAACGAAGGGATGATAACTGAGGATGGCAATCGTGTGACGGCTACCAGTCTTGGACACCTTGTATCAAAGTTGTACATTGATCCCCTCTCTGCTGCGAAGATTATCAAAGGATTACGTAGTGCAAAGAACGTGACGCCAGCATCGCTTCTTCACCTCATCTGTTCGACTCCTGACGTGAAGCGGTTGTACATGAGAAGTAAAGACTATCCGGTTGTCACTCACTTTTTGAATGAGCACTTTGACGAGTTCATCGGCGGCGTTCCCGACCGGTTCAGAGACATCGATTATGACTGGTTCCTCTCTGAAGTGAAGACGGCCATGATCGTTTACGATTGGATTGAAGAGGTGAGTGAAAAAGCCGTCACGGACAAGTACGATATAGGGCCCGGCGATGTGCGAAACCTCCTTGACACCGTTGAGTGGGTGAGTCACGCCCTCTCGGAGCTCTCTTCGCACCTAAAATTGCACGACGGGAGGCAATCGCGTGAGCTTGTTGCGAGGGTTCAAAACGGCGTTAAGCACGAACTCCTCGACCTTGTGCACCTTAGGAACATAGGGAGGATACGGGGAAGGAGGCTCTATGATGGTGGGTTTACGAGCAGGAAGGCGCTTAAAAAGGGGAGTTTTGAAGCTGTTGTAGCGCTTGTGGGCCCTACGATCGCTGCAGATATATTCGAGCAGCTCGGTGTCACGGTTGACGCTGAGCAGCTTACCGCTGATGAAAACTCTCAGCCTCCGATCAATGACGTGTGAGGGCTTACAGTGATGGCGTATGAAATACTGGCAGGTACGATCAGTGTCGATGACACTCAATACTTCTTGAATGCTGTCAACAAGGTCTCAGCGGACTCCGGAGCTATAATCCAAGCTATTAACGCCGAAAATATTGCCGGTAAAGAGCACATCGACTATGCGATAAAAAAGGCGATCAAATCGTTTGAAACTGGGAAAAACATCGCGAAAGATCTGGGGCTTGAAATTCTTTTGTACGTAAGTGCACGAAGGCACATACAGAAAGCACTCGCTATGGGTGTACGAGAAGGGGCCATGAACGTCCTGTTTATCGTCATAGGCGAGGAGGTACAAGCCAAAAAGGCATTAGCGGCACTTAGCAAAATGATAGAGCTCAGACCTGAGGTCATAGACTACACCGAGTCAAAGCGTTCTCGCATAATGACGGCGTTTGATATCACCGATAAAGAGGTTGACGCAGCTGGGGGGCCCGAAAAAATCCCAAAGCTCGTATTAGAGCGGGTTGCACTTTTTGATGCCTTTAAATGAACTCACGCGGCAGTTTATCTAGTGAAATTCAATGACGAGGTCTGTTCCGGATGTAAGGCGCTGAAGCACGTGCCTCGTGCGTTGATTCGATTACACCGCGTGTTATACAATAATTCGGAATAGGCTGCCACTTTTATAAGGAATTTAATTAACGTTTACCCAAAGGTGCAGTTCGTAACTCTTTCCGATCGCATCACGTAAAATGAACTCGAGTTTTTGCCCCTTGCCTGTGCTCAAAAATGGGATGTTGGCAAGCTCCTCGTGGTTTTCTCCTGTCTTCAACGTTATGTTGTCGGAGGTATAGATCGTGCTGTTGTTGAGGAGTATCGTATAGCGATAGGTGTTTGCGCTTGACTCGCGATTCGTTATGCCTACGATTACTGTGCCAGTATCTCCAGCTGTGACGTTTTTTGGATAATCAAGCGTTTTTCCGTTCTTATCAAGTACATAAAACTCGCTGAAGTGCTCCTGATCTGGCTTGATGCTCGCAGCAAAAATCACTCCGATGAGCGCGACTACGACAAATATCGCAATGACGACCGTGATCCCACGAGAGGGGTTATCGATGTTCCTTGCTGCAAGCCTGTCAGACTCTGGCAGGTTTCTTACCCTCAGTAATGAGGTGAGTGCAAGCGAAGCGACAATGATGAGCATAGATACTAATATGCTCACAAAGTTGAGCCCTATCGTTAGTAACAGCAGTACACCGTCAGCAATGGTGACGACGATACTCACAACGATGCTGAGTGAGAGCCGCTCTAAGGCTTTGAGGTCGCCTCTCTTTGGGAAGAGTGTAATCGTGACGAGGAGCCCTGGTATAAATAGAAGTAACGGGATTCCGACGAGCAGGCGTATAACGGTTACAATGACTGGATCCATTGAGTACCTCTAAACAAGCTCTTATATGCACTGGTGCCTATTATCGCTAACAATTTATGATTATTCCTCTAACCGCGCAATCAAATACGGGGAGCTTAATACATAAACATATTTATGCTCAAATTGTACTTCACTTCCACATGATGTCGGAACTAAGTGAGGTTAACTCCTTCGCTAAGGTGTACGAGGGAGCTAGAGGAAATCGTAAACGCAGATAATAGCAAGAACGCTGGAATGTCATGAAAGACAAGGTTGCCATTCTCATCCCCACGCTCAATGAGGAGATATCTATAGGTCGGGTCATAGACAGAATTCCGGTTGACGCCCTCTCACACGAGGGCTATGAGATGCGCATCTATGTCATTGACGGCAACTCTATTGACAGGACAACGCACATCGCCGTAGCAAAAGGTGCTGAACTCATTCTGGAAAAACGGCCCGGAAAAGGCGCAGCCATGCAAACGGCATTTAAACGCATTACTGCTGATTATTTCATCATGATAGACGGGGACAACACCTACCCTCCCGAAAAGATCGCTGTTTTTTTACATCTCTTACAGAGCTACGACATCGTTCTTGGATCGAGGTTGCGGGGAAACAGAGAGGACGGGGCGATGCCCAAGATCAACGTCTTCGGCAACTGGGCGCTCACGCTGATTGCGCGAACGCTCTACGGAAAAAAGGTGACTGATGTGTGCACAGGATTCTGGGGCTTTCGAGGCACCGCGGTGAATTCTATGGAGCTCGCAGCGCAGGGATTTGAAATTGAAGCGGACATGTATGCAGAATGCGCTCGGCACGGCTTTCGCATCGCGGAGGTACCCATTGATTACCGTAAGCGTGAAGACCGACCGAAGTTAAGTTCGATTAGCGACGGGCTACGAATAGGGCTCTTCTTACTGAAGAAGCGATACCGGAACAGCAGGGGGCAACGGCAATAAGGATCGCGTACGTGATGGACGCAATCTACCCGTACAATATGGGCGGAGCAGACAAGCGCTTGTGGGAACTTGCACGAAAGCTTGCTGAAAGTGGTGAGCACGAGGTCCACATTTATGGCATGAAGTGGTGGGACGGCGGTGACGTAATAGTCACTGATAACGTCATTCTCCACGGCGTCTGTGACGTATATGAACTCTATTCGGACAGCGGGGTACGGTCGATTAAAGAGGCTATGATGTTCTCTGCCAAGGTTCTGCCACACCTCTTGAAAGACGAGTACGATATCATCGACTGCAATCAGTTCCCGTACTTCCCATGCATCTCGGGCAAAATTGCCTCTGTGGTAAAAAAGAAGCCGCTCGTAATCACGTGGCTTGAAGTCTGGGATACCTATTGGTACGACTACCTCGGGAAAACAGGCGGCAGAATAGGAAAGCTTATTGAGAAGTTTACGATGAGACTCCCTCACAGCATCGTGGCGGTGTCAAATAAGACGCGAGACGACTTGATACGATGCGGCGTGAGACCTGACCGCGTCGAGGTCGTGCCAGTGGGCATTGACCTTGAGCGCATAATGCGCATTGCACCGTCGAATGATACGGCTGATATCCTCTTTGCCGGGCGTTTAATTTACGAAAAACGCATAGACGTGCTAATCGAAGCGATAGCGGTATTGAAGAAAGAACTGCCAGCCGTCACGTGTAGAATCATCGGAGACGGACCAGAGAGAGAAAATCTTGAAGCGCTCGTGAACAGGCGTGGCCTCAATGATAACGTAGAGTTCATGGGATTTATCGATCAAGATGGACTCATAGGCTACATGAAGTCATCTAAGGTATTTGTGCTTCCGTCCGTCCGCGAGGGCTTCGGACTCGTGATCGTCGAGGCAAACGCGTGCAGGCTGCCTGTCGTCAGCATTCGACACGACATGAGTGCAGTGAGCGAACTCATCAAGGACGGAGCAAGTGGTTTTCTCGTGAATGAGCTCTCAGCGGATAAGATTGCACGCGTCGTTTTCCCGCTTATCACAGACGACCTGCTGAGACAAAGGCTTGCAGAGGAGGCGTTTGAGATGTCAAGGAAATACGGGTGGTCTGACGTCTCAAAAAGGGTTATAGATATCTATCAGGGATTGCTAAACAAGTAATAGAATCGAAAGAGCGCATCGGTCGCGCGCTATTATCAACGCGTGACGTGAGAATAATCGTCGAGGTCAAGTAAAATATCATGAAAGTCGTGATGGTCTCGCCCTATTACTACGGCGTGGGGGGCCTACAGCACTACACGTACAAGATCTCGGTGGGATTGCGTGATGCCGGCATTGATGTAGCAGTGATTACCTGTTCACATGTTCCAGAGTTGTCGGATAACGTCACGGTATATACCTTGCCAAAGCTTCTCACCGTGTCAAATACCCCCTTTAGCCTCAGGTGGTTCTCGTCGATTAAGAGGATCATCAACAAAGAGGATCCTGATATCGTAAATGGGCACACGCCTGTTGCATATATGGCCGACGTTGCACTGAGGGTCTGCGGCGACAGACCGTACGTCTTAACCTACCATAACGATCTTGTGGGCATTGACCTTATAGCGCGGGGGCTGGTGAGCGCATACTACCGGCTTCTGGGCGACAAGACGATCGAAGGGGCCAAACGCATAATAACAACCTCAACAATTTATGCAGAGAACTCCTCGCACCTGAAAGGACATCTCGGCAAAATCTGCAGCATATCCCCGGGCGTGGACATACGAGTGTTCAATCCAGGAATACCCGCAGAGCATATAAAGGACAAATACGGACTTGAGAGTGACATAGTCCTGTTTGTCGGTCAGCTGAACAAGAGCCATCGACATAAAGGGTTATCGTACCTCATAAGCGCCATGGCTAACCTTGACGTGGACGCAACACTGGTCGTGGTGGGTGACGGAGATTGGCGTAAGCACTACCAGAACTACGCACGACATAAAGGCGTCAGCGACAAGGTCTTATTTGTAGGTATTGTTCCCTATCACGAGCTTCCCCTTTACTACCGCGGAGCGAGCGTGACCGTTCTCCCCACGTATACACAAGCGGAAGGATTTGGAATGGCGCTTATTGAAGCTAACGCGTGCGGCACGCCAGTTATCGGCACGAACGTCGGCGGTATACCGTACGTCATAAAGGATGAGCGCAATGGATTACTGGTAGAACCAAAGAATGTAGAAGCGCTTTCTACTGCGATAACACGCGTTTTGAAGGATACGCAGCTTGCAGAACGTCTTGGCAACAACGGTTGTAAAAGGGTAAGGGATGAATTTACGTGGGAGCGTTCTGTTAGGCGCACGATAGAAGTGTATCAAGGCGTAATTAACGTGTAGAGATGTATCGCAGAGAGCATGTCAGTAGTGTGTAAAGCACGTCGAGAAAAAAAGAGCACTTAAGTAATGGAGCTATACGTCAAATTGGAGCTGCTTTTGTGAAGATTTCAATGATATCCAACCTCTACCCGCCATATGTCTACGGCGGAGCAGAAATGTACGTATATCAGATCGCTCTGCGTCTAAGCAACAGACACGAGGTTTCTGTCATAACTACCAAACCATATCACGGGTTGACGTCGTTTAGCGATGACAAAAAGACAGAAGGCACTATCACGGTTCACCGGTTCTATCCGCTCAATGTCTACTCAAACTACCACTACGCTGAAAAGCCTCCGATCTTAAAGCCGCTCTGGCACGCCATAGATTTATGGAACCCGCACGCGTATCAAACGGTCAAGCGGATTGTAAAACAAGAACGGCCTGATGTCGTACACATCCACAATTTCAAGGGGTTATCGGCGTCAGTGTTCAGTGCTGTTAAGACCCTCGGAATTCCCACAATCCATACCGTCCACGACTGCGATCTTCTGTGCCCTCGAACCACACTTCTCACGGCATCAAATGCAACGTGCTACGCTCCCCGCACGCTCTGCGTACTGTATCGGAAGCGTTCACAGAGCATTGAACCCGATATCGTGACGGCGCCGTCTAATTTCATACTCGATCTTCTCGCACGGGAGGGCATATTCACCAGTGTGGAGAAGATAAAGCTCCCCCTCGGCATTGAGATCGAGACGAACCCAGTTCCTAAAGTTAAAAAAAATACCTTCGATATTCTCTACGTTGGGAGGCTTGGAATTCATAAAGGCGTTCACGTGCTCATTGAATCGTTCAAAAACTTTGAGCGTGAAAGCGCGAGACTGCACATAGTCGGTGACGGCAATGACATGCCTCTGTTTAAGTCGATGGCTGCTGACGACGAGAGAATACGATTCTACGGTTTTTTGCCCAAAGAAAAGCTCAGGCTCCTCTATGGCACCGTCGATGTGGCAGTCGTTCCTTCGATATGTTATGAAGTTTTTGGACTAATAATCCCAGAATGCTATGAGTACGGCGTTCCCGTGATAGGCAGCAGATCGGGAGCCATTCCGGAACTGATAGAAGACGGATACAATGGCCTCACGTTCGATGTAGGGGATGTGGTTGGGCTTACCTCTGCGCTCCGAAAGCTTTCTGAGGATGAAACACTCCTCAAAACCCTGAGCAACAATGCCCTCACCACTTCACGCGACTACGCTATGGATGGTCATATAACACAACTGGAAAGCGTCTACCAGCGCGCCCTCTCATGTGGAGGCTAACGCCTCCTCGCACGTGGCCAATACCCTCCGCGCAACAAAGGCCCACGTAAAATGCTCCACAACCCGCCGCCTCGCAGAACGCCCCATATTCTGAGCCCGTTCTTTGTCCAACAGAAGTGCTACCAATGCGTCTGCGATCGCGTTTGAGTCTCCAGGTTTGACCACTATCCCGGAGGTTTCGTCCAGCAGTTCAGGAACCGCTCCAACTGCCGTCCCGATTACGGGAGTCCCGCACGCCATAGACTCAAGCGTGGGTTTGCTGAAGCCTTCAAGCGTCGATGGCACGACGGTCACCGAGGCGCGTTGATACAACTGTATGAGATCACGCAGCGAGACTGCGTCGATAAAGTCAATAGCATTGAGCACGCCCAATGTTCGTGCAGCGTCAACGATCTGCATCTTAACGCTTTGGGACGCGTTTCCCAGTATTACGACTTTCGCCTCTGTTACCTCGGTTACCGCGGGCAGGGCCTCAATTAAGTATTTAATGCCCTTTCTCGGTTCAAGCCCTCGCGCGACGCACAGAATCACATCCTGGCAGCCATCGTTATCGCGGGACTCATCAGCTGACGGATGAAAGAGGTCTGTATCCACCCCGTTTGGTACCACCCTCGTCTTATCTGACTGGGTTGGGTACGCCTCCCCGACCCTGCGCCTTGTGTCCTCGCTATCGCACAAGATGATCTCCGCGCGCTCTAACGCCCGCCGTTCTGCGGTTGCAAGTAACATGTTTGTTGCGCTTTGCGCACGCGAGCGAGGTGAATGCTCAGACGAGGATAGGTGATGGATGATCTGCACCGAAGGTTGCTCACGGCGTGAGTGCACGCCGAGTGAGAAGTCATTGGAAAGGCGTACGTCTGCTTTTTGAGACCCCTTTTGAAGAGCCGCGTAATAAAAGAATGCAAGCACCCCATGACTCCTCAAAAAGCGTGGAATCGACAGATAGGTAACGTTGCCGTACCCCTTCCCGAGCCAATCAGCCTTAAAGATGTCCGGGGGGCTACGATACACTTCACAACTATACACGTCTACATCACCGTACTCTACAAGCCACTTGGTCAGCTCAAGAGCGTAGATTCCGGCACCTCCGATGAGGTTGCGATCGTATTCGTAGGTAAAAAGTGAGAGCCTTATGGGTACACCACTTCCTTACGCGTAAACAGTTCACAAGATCCGTTCTCTGACATACCGCTCGCATCCACGCTATACTGTTCTACTACGCGTAGTATACGCTTAAATATGTTTATGTCCTGTTCTTTGAACCACGATGTCAGATTTCGGTTAATTTCGATTAATAATGAGCCGTGCGGGGGCATAAAATGTGAATAACGAACAGGAATTACCGTGTTCATGGCCGCTGCACCCCACTACGTCTCACGTTCAACGTCGGCTCGCGAAGAGATGCATCGACAGGCTCCTGTCTATAAACGCTTAAAGCTTGATAGTTAGTACTTGATAAATGATATATAACCAGAATGGCATAGTGAACGCTCAAACATGAATTTCCAGAGATTGCCCCCAATAGTCATCGCCTATCTAGCGTTTTTAGTGCTCTGCGTCCCGCTCCTTGCCCAACTCGGGAGTGGCATCGGGGCACTGTGTGCCGGGTTTGTGCTTCTTTTTTTCCCGGGATACTTTACCTCACTCGTGCTCTTAAAAGGAGAAAGTGTTGCAGGCCGTCTTGGGACGGCTATCGGCTTTAGCATCGCAATTCTCGGGATTCTTGAAATTGCCCACACGAATCTCTCTCTCTATACGAACACACTCAGCATCTTGGGCGCGCTTGTGGGGTGGTCAACCGTTATGATGATAATCGCCGTGGTGCAAAAGCGGGAGAACGCGGTACTCAGCACGTCTGGATTATTCCGATTGGAGAACCTTATACTGGCAGCGGTAATTCTCTTTGGGGTGGTGACGCGTCTCGCCTATCCGGCCTTCGTCGGGATAACCCCCTATTTTGATCCGCTCTCGTGGGCCACGCGCGCGACGTACATAGTGCACGTGGGTCACACGGGCCTTCCTCCTGTCCTCTTTGGCGAAGAGTGGGTCAGAGAGCGTAGTTTTGAGTTCATAATGGCCTCGCTTTCGCTAACCGGCAACATATCTGTTGTAGACGTCGCAATATGGTTCGGACCCATCGTAGGCATCTTAACTTCAATAATGCTCCTCGCGGTTCTCGAGCGCCTCGGCGTAAGCCTCGCGGGAAAGGTTGTGGCACTCTTCATATTCAGCTCCATGTCGCCCCTCTTCGAGGTCTTCTGGCGCACCGACATCTCAATGATGCAGGTTGTGGGAACCTTCTTCCTGTTTTTCAGCTTGTACCTCTGTTCATCGAAACAGACGGCATCATTTTTATCGGGAGCATTCATACTGGGTCTCTCGATGCAGATGCACATATTGTTCGGGCTCTACACGCTCTTCATATTTCCTCTCGTGTTGTTGGCGTACGTTGTAAAGAGGGGGAATACCGCAGTGGCCTTTACATCGCTCCCACTCTACGCTTGCGGTCTTATCCTCTTTGCATTCAAGTTCGTCGTCAGAGGTATCCCACAGGATTTCGCTCCAGCGGTTATCGTGCATCCGTTGACAACGTTCGCGATGCAGTCCGTTATACCGACAGCTGCGCTCACCGTGAAATATCCGGATCCTATGTATATGCTGCTGTACATAACCCCGCTTATCGCTGCGCTTTCGATCGCCAGTGTCGTGGGGATTCTGATGTACAAGCAAGGGCGTGAGCTGCCGCAAGTCGTCTTTATCGCATTCATTGTCGGTATCTTCGGTGCGTGGGTGATTTCTACTCTCTATTTCAACTTTAACATGGATACCGCCGAGATTTTCAAAGGGAGAGGAGTTGCGTACGCGCAGGCGATCTTGATACCCGCAGCGGGGCTCGGGGTTACGATGATAGAACGGGCGCTGCAGCGGCGGGGCGCGCTCATAACGCCCGGCAAAATTATGGCAGGAATACTCGTCGTATTCATAATTTTTACCAATGTAGGAGGCGCGGTAGACACGAGCAAGTACCATTCAGTGCTTGAACCGACTGACTTCGACGCGATACGATACGTCGGGGAGGTGCCAGGCTCTCACGTAAAACTGATGTTCATCGCCCATGAGAATCCAACCGATCCATTTAAGGGCGCAAGCTCATCGCAGCGCATATACCTCCTGTATTCACAAAACCCATCGATTTACGACAGCTCACCAGATCCGCACAAGGAGATAGTGTCAAACGACACCTACGTATTACAAGCGGGAATTCAGAACGGTATAGGCACCTACAACTACGCCATCCTCTCGGCAAATCTCGGCGCACGGGACAGGGCAACGTTAAGCGACTACCTTACGGGGAATGGGTACGTGATGGCAGCAAAGTTCGGAAACACGATAGTATTCAAGTCATAACGGGAGCGTACAACACATTCTCTGCTGAAAAAGAGTTACACGGAGGTTGGTGTACCTCTCTGTCATTGCTGCCGCCGTTACTGTCGTAACACCTTTAACGACTTAACTCCTTTTTCTGATACTTACGTATAATGAGAAGGAGAAGGTTAGTGCCGTCCTCTCCAGAACTGTTATTTTAGTATGGCCCCGCTGCTTGCGGACGTCACAGCAGCTGCGTACCTCTTTAGGTAGCCACACACGTCCTTTTTAATCGGCGCCCACACCGCTTTCCGCGCGTTCAGTTCCGCATCTGAGAGATTAACTGTAAGGGTGCGGTTTCGAATATCAATCGTGATCTCGTCGCCGTCATGTAAAAGCCCTATGGGGCCCCCCTCTGCAGCTTCAGGAGAGAGGTGTCCCACGGCGGGCCCTCTGGTGCCACCCGAAAACCGTCCATCAGTAATTAACGCAACGTTTAGACCCATTCCTGCTATGGCCGCTGTCGGTGCAAGCATTTCAGGCATTCCTGGCCCTCCCTTCGGCCCCTCATACCGCACAACAATGACGTCTCCTCTCTGTATGAGGCCGCCTAATATTCCATCCATGGCGCTATCTTCTGAGTCGAATACCCGAGCCTTTCCCGTGCTCACCATCATGTCATCGCTCACTCCGGCACTCTTCACCACGGCTCCATCGGGAGCGAGATTTCCATACAGCACAGTGATTCCACCCGTCGCGTGAACCGGATCGTCAAGCGGCCTGATGACTTCGCTGTTGTAAATCTGTGCCTCGTCGGCTATCTGATAGATGCTCTTTCCTGAGATCGTCATCTCGTTGCTTAGGAGGTCTCGTGCCCGTTTAATGATTGCAGGTACCCCTCCGGCATCGTCGAGATCGCTCATGGCATAGGGGCCGTTCGGAAGCATATCACAGATGTGAGGCGTCGACTTGCTTATTTCGTCGAATATCTCAAGGGAGAGGAGCATATCTACCTCGTTCGCTATCGCTGGAAGATGGAGCGCGGTATTTGTAGACCCCCCTATCAGCATGTCAAGCGTAATGGCATTTCGTAACGACGCTGCGGTAATAAAATCTCGTGGCCGGACATTCTTCAACGCCAATTCAACGATCTTTTTACCGCTGGCTTCGGCAATTCTCCGCTTCCTCGCGTCCACGGCAAGCGTCGTAGCGCAGTAGGGGAGTGAAAGTCCGATAATTTCAGTTATGCAAGCCATTGTATTTGCAGTATAAAGTCCCTGACAGCTGCCACAGCCCGGACACGCCCTGTCCACGATTGCTTCTAACTCATCTTCCGTCATGGTGCCAACCTGCACGCATCCAACACCTTCAAATGTCGATACGAGCGAGAGCTTATTTCCTTGGAAGTAGCCGGTCCTCATGGGGCCCCCCGTTACCACTACTGAAGGGAGATTGAGTCTGAGCGCCGCCATGATCATTCCCGGAACTATTTTGTCGCATGAGCCGACCATGACCAGCCCATCAAACTGATGAGCCTCTACCATGAGTTCGATTGAATCGGCAATGTTTTCACGCGAAGGGAGAGCGTACCGCATGCCCGAGTGCCCCATCGCTATCCCGTCACAGATTCCTATTGTGCCGAATTCAAATGCTACCCCTCCGGCCATGTGTATGCCGGCCTTTACTGACTCTGAGAGGTCTCTCAGATGAATGTGTCCTGGGACGATCTCGTTCCACGCATTTGCGATGCCTATGAACGGCCTCTCGAGATCGTCATCAGTTAATCCTAACGCCTTTAACAGCGCTCGTTGCGGTGCCCGGGGCAATCCCCGTATAATTTCCTTACTTCGTAGTGGCATAACATAGCAATTGGCTTAAAATTATAAAAATGGTGTGCATGGCGTGACGTCACATCCAGCTGTTGCTTATTGATGGCTATGTAACGGTGCAGGACGATGCTCCGCAATTGCCTCCTTTACCTCTTTCGAAACGCGGCGTTCACGTGCTGATGTGATGGGCTAATGTGATGGGCGAGAGCTAAAGTATTTATATTCTCGCGCTATCATAAGCCGATAGAGGTTTGACTACATGGTAGCGTTAATAGATACGGAAGTATGCGTCGGATGCGGTAGTTGTGTCGAAGAGTGCCCGTCAGGAGCAATATCACTAGACGAAGTAGCGGTCGTCAGCGCTGATGAGTGCGTCGATTGTGGAACCTGTGCAGATGTTTGTCCGTCAAGTGCAATAACATTAGAATGAGGTACGGTGATTATGCCCGGCAAGACAAAAGTAGGAGTGCTTGGAGCGACGGGTGCGGTCGGGCAGCGATTCTGCCAACTGTTAGCCCACCACCCGTGGTTTGAACTAGCAGCGGTGACAGCTTCTGAGCGGAGCGCAGGAAAGCGGTATGCTGAAGCGGTAGACTGGCGTCTCAGCACGCCCATCCCCGATCATATCGGAAAGCTCCACGTAATTCCCACAAAATCAGAGCATATGCCCGGAGATGTAAAAATAGTCTTTTCAGCGCTTCCGGCAGAGGTGGCAACAAAGGTCGAGGCACTGTATGCAGATGATGGCTTCGCCGTCTCGAGTAACGCCGCATCCTACCGGATGTTCGATGATGTTCCGCTCTTAATTCCAGAGGTAAATAGCGAACATCTGAAGCTCGTAGACGCGCAACGGGATAATCGTGGATGGAGCGGCTTTATCGTGACAAACCCAAACTGTTCGACGATAATGCTCGTAATGACGTTGAAGCCCCTCATGCCCGCTGGGGCTCACTGATGTAAAGGTGGCAACCATGCAGGCTGTGTCAGGAGCGGGGTACACCGGTGTCCCGTCAATGGGGATACTTGATAATGTCGTTCCATACATAGGCGGTGAGGAAGAGAAGATGGAGAGAGAGACGCCTAAGCTCCTGGGGGAGTTTGACGGGAAAAAGGTGGTAAACGCCAACCTTACGGTGAGCGCCATATGCAACCGTGTCCCGGTTATCGACGGTCACACTGAATCGGTGTGGGTGGATGTCGATGCGACCCCTGAACGGGTGAAAGAGGCAATGGCATCTCTTCCGCCGCTCAAAGGACTCCCATCTGCGCCAGAACAGCCTATAATCGTGCGGGAAGAAGACGACAGACCACAGCCGAGGCTTGACCGCGACGTCAATAACGGGATGAGCGTAACGGTCGGCAGGGTTCGAAAAGACGTCGCGACAGGCATTAAATACACGCTCATGGGCCATAATACGATCCGTGGTGCTGCTGGCGCTTCTATACTCAACGCTGAAATGCTGGTCGACTCAGGACTCGTAAAGTAAGCTAGCTAGCAGAGCACTTCTCAAATGTGAGTGATGGGCTTACCGTGTACAGACAGTGTTCGATGTCCTCCCGCTCCCGCCATCCGCCTGCTCTGTCAACTCAGTGTACAATGCGCCACCACTAGTAGTAATGAGGGCGTCTTGTAAGAGGGGGTAAAGGGGTGAACGCCGTTTATCCGTTTATCGTGTCATTGCAGTCTGGACATCATTCATTAGTCCTTTGACATCATAAACGTCAGAAAAAAGATGTTTGTCCATCAGCTTCGGATAGTGGTGCCTATTTTTTTCCCCTTTAGTGCTTTTTCTATGCTGCCCCTCACAAGCCCATTCACAATTTTGACCTCTTTTATGTTGACTGAGGTCTGCAGCAGTTCTACAAGCATGCGCTCAAGCACGAGATCGTCGAGGTCTAATTCTATTAATTCCTTTGCGGAAATATCTTCGATCAGCTCCGCGTCCGGGTTCAATCGTGGATCCTCTGTATAGAGCCCGTCGACATCTTTCACGAGGATGCAATTCTGTGCGCCCAATACCTCGGCGATGAGAAAGGCCCCCGTGTCAGTTCTGTGGGGTGGTATCTTACCCACTCTGGGCGGATGTTCATACAGCCCGTACGGGGGTGTGCCGTGCGTCACCGGCAGCACGCCGAGGTGAAGTAGCGTCGGAAGTTCGAGTAGGTCTTCTCTTTTAACTCTCACCCCGTTATACTTTGACAGCAAGATAGCCATCATAATCGCATTCTGTTCGCTGACTTTTGCTGCAAGTTCTGCAAGGACGCCTGTGGGCATCCCAAGGTCAATGCCAATATCCATTATATGCCGCACCCTCGCACCGCCGCCCGTTACGACAAGGAGCTGGTTGTCTCGTGAAAGATGCCCGAGCTCTTCTACCAGCGGTAATACGACCGCACGGCCGTAGTCAAGAGCACCGTGTCCTCCTACCTTAATGACGTTAAGTTCTGGAAGTATTCGCAGCTGTGCTCCCCCGGTAGATCCTTCTGTGGGTGCTTTTCGTACCAGGGTTTCATCTTTTAGCTTCGATTCTAACGGTAACCGTCTTGGCATCGAGGGGTCCCTCCTCTAGTAGTTCTACTTTCTAACTACAGAAACCTTTTTAGCCTCTTATCTGCATAATAGTTGTTATAGACCAATTGGTATACCAATTGTTTTTGTACACATTGAAGGAGATGTGAGTCATATGAAAATTTATGTAAGGGAACGTATTAAAGTCGGTAGAGAGGTTAAACAACCCAGATATAGAACCGTCGCTGTTTCGGGAGGGGACCTCCAGATAAAGGCAGTACATTTCAGGAAAACAGAGCTTGAGCAAATTGCAAAGGACACGGGAGCCGAAATCGTCTACCTTGAATCAGTTCCGGAAGAGGAAAGGAAAAGAAAATAACCCACGTGGCGGAGCTCATCGTGGCCCCTACGGTATTTTTTGTCCCCGCCCGTACCGAACGGTATGGTATATCAGGTCCGACCTACAATGAATAGCGTGGTGGTATGGCGGCCGGACTAGATCTCGATACGATATTCGATGCGGCGCTTAAAATACTCCTCATTGTCGATAGAAGCATTTCGGTGAGTTTTACTGAACATTCGGTCAACATCAAGTTTCCGACAACGAGGAGGCTCGCAGAGTTTTTAGAAGTCCCGCATTATTACGTCCTCCCATATCTTGGCATGATGGAAAAGGAAGCCATCGTGACCAGGGCCGAACGGGTCGGGATATCTACGACGGTAAAGGGCAGCAAAATTCTGATTACATTGATGAACAAAAAGTACAAAAAAGAGAGCGAGTCACTGTTGGGAGCTGTTATTTTCGAAGAAATAAAACGGCGCGTGGAGCATTATTGAACGTTTTTGACAATGATCCGTACGGTCGTGCTTGCCCAGCCGCGTAGCGTAACGATTGATGTGGTGTACGCGCAAAAAAGTACCTCCATCAGCACTTTTTGAAAAATTTTTACGTGGTGTATCGTCTGCTGTCTTATAGCGAATCATGTAAAAAGCTCTTTTCGGATATAATGTATGTGAAGATGTCAATCGTTTAGTAATTCCGCTCTCTCTTACGTTATAAAGTCGTACCAATTAAGCTAATTTATTTATACCGATTCAAGCAATTATGTAGCATATCTAACAGGTGGTGATTTAGAGAATGTTAACAGATCGCGCAGAAGAGTTACTGCAACAGCACAACTTTATAGACAGAGGTGGTGCTAAGAAGGAATCGGCAGATATCAGGTATAGACTCTATTCGATAGGGACACAGAGCAACCTTATACTCGAGATCGGATCCGAACAGGGTATTCGCGTGCTCCTCTCTTCGAACATGCAGCCGCTGGTTGACCGGCTTAAAAGCGAGGGCACGATAACCGTCGATGACGTAAATGATTTTTCACTCAATGATGAGCCAAAAATAAAATTTGAGATCGAAAAAGGGGTGATAACGCCCTACTGGTGGAAATACAAAGTCGGGTCGTTCGATGAGGACAACCTCTTGCGAGGGATTGAACTGTACAACATGTTGCTGCAGTGGGGAGAAAAGGAGATAACGGGAGGCTAGCGAGCAGAGGTCGTTCATCTTAAGTGATAGTCTTTATATAAATACCCGTGAACTACTTTTTTTTTGGGGCTCGTGGTCTAGGTGGTTATGACATCGCCTTTACACGGCGAAGGTCGCCGGTTCGAATCCGGCCGAGCCCATCTTCTTTTGGTGTTTTATTATTCGATAGCTCGTTATTTTGAAAATTGAGTTCAATAAGTATATCAATTTTTGATTCAAGGACTTCAGTTGAAGATTCGAGGGCTGAGAGGCGAGATTCAATGTTGGTTTCCTTCTCAAGTTGCACAACTTTAGGTGAAAGTTGTCCAACTCTTAAGTCAGGTTGCACAGTTTGACTCTCAAATCTGTCTCTCTTCTCCTCATTAAGTACAACAACGAACGCAGTGCACTTATTATGCTCTGTCTCATAAATGTTAATTGGTGTACCTATAATGTCATCATACTGATGTGGAAGGCGGATTAACGGATAAGTGATGGTTGGCTTTGAACGTTTCTTACCAATCTTCGATTTTCCTATGAATTGCACAGGCTCACCACGATTTCTTACAACCTATAATTTTGGCGATATATAGTAATATCGAAAGTAACGCCAGCTCGCTAACGTACTTGTTCTAACACATGTCGATATTTGAATAAAAAAGTTAAATTCGGACCTTTAATATTTGATGTTATTTTTAAACATATAATAAAAAATCTAATCAAGGACAACAAATCGCGTTAGTTTTATCATAAATGTGTACATTATTATTTGTTTTATAATTTAAGGATGTGATAACTAAGGCAGAGAAACAACTAATATCATAAACTGGCGCAACGAGGTATGAATGTTGCGTACTTTATGTGCATGCTGACACTGACCGTTTGTTTTATGGGTGATGTTATATCGGAACAAAATGAGCGGCGAATTACCATTATCACCATGCCCACAGCATGCCACCACGTTGTGAGCTATCGTATTGTGTACGCATTCTAAAACTTGAAATTTATAGATGGGAAAACGGCGACACATCGCTTTTTGGTTCATCGGATACATTGGGTTCATCGGATACATTGAGAGGTAAAGTCAATGGGTAAAGCTTTTTGGATAGGTATAATAGGAGGGTTCTTTGGCATTATCGGAGCCATCACGGCTCTCATGATAGGGTCTATTAGTGAGTCATTTACTTCGGGAAGTGGCGGAAATATGATCGGCCTCGGCTTAGCTGCACTTTTGTTTTCAATTATTGGGATGGCTGGCGGTGTCTTTGAAACGCGTAAGAAGATCGGTGCGCCGTTGATGGCAATAGCTGCTATTGGAATATTATTCTCAATAGAGATGTTTGGCATCATTCCGTTCGTATTCTTCCTTATTGGCGCTGTTTTAATTCTTACCAGCAAAGAGAAGGAGCTGCAGGTTCACGTAACTGAACGGCAATGGTCACCTCAGAATAACAACATTCAGTCACAACAATATGCTGCTGCTCCTGGATCACAATATCAGCAGGCAGGAAAGGAGTTCGGCTCTAAAGCGTGTATCTCATGCGGGGAATTCATCCCTCAAAATGCATCGTTTTGTAGTAATTGCGGGGTGTCGCAGTTGTAATGTTCCAAGGAGCTGTAAAACAGCCGATGATCTTTAAAACGGTTTTATTAGTGAAGCTCTTTGAGGGAGTATTATGAAACTCAATAAAAAAATAATAACTTTGGGCGCTATTATTGTAGCGTTAGCCCTCATTTCTACTACGGGCTGTACGAGTAGGCAGGAAACAAATAAGTCAGCGGGGGGTGGCTCTCAGACAGTTGGGAAGTCTAACCTTGACGTGGCCATTAATTCAGTACATGAGAGTTATGCACTGGGACCTTACAGTACACCGACACCAGGAAATAAGTTTGAGCTGTTCGATGTAACTATCACAAATGTCAATGCCAAAGACAAATATGTAGGACCGAGTTATTTCAAACTAAAAACTGCAGATGGAACAGTGTATCAATACGACTCACATACTTTTAGCAGTAATATAAAGGGTTTCCAAAGTGTCTCAAACACACAGCCCGGTGAAAAGGTCTCAGGAGTTGTTGTTTTCCAAATACCTGCGAGTGCTAAGCCTGCTGTATTAACCTACGACGACTATACAAACCGAGTAAATATCACATTATAATGTAAAATATAACTAATATGGGGAAAAAGTTCCTAGTTTTATTTGTTTTGTTTGTGGTGTTTAGTACCTGCTTTTGTTGCGGGTTGCACTGCAAATATAGCGCCGACAGTGACACCTCTACCTACTCCCACCCCCACTCCAGACTATAGCAAAGCTTTCGACAAATCATTCACAAGCAATAAAACCAATGATGTTTGGAGTGTAGCACAAAATTTTATTAAATCGAAAAGTGAGCGTGGAAATGACGTTTATTTTGGCGTCATTAGAAACGAATCAAACAAGCCCAAGTATGAACTCACTATAACCATAGAAATAGCAAAATCAAAAGACGAGGCAAAGCAACTCTATTCACACGCTGTAATTAATAAGGCGAATGATGGATATATTCCTTACACAGCGATGCGGAATAATTATCCAGAAGGTGACTCTTGGTATGGGAATAAAGGACCACTGATGGCATTAATCGATTACTATCAGAGTGCAACAGTAGACGGACAGTGGGTGCTATCAATACAAACAGGAGGAATACGATAGTCTTTCCGACTTTATAGAACCTATTTTTGATACATCTAAAGTACACATTAAAGAAGGAATGTGTAACGCGAACAGCATATGAGGCCGGAACATTGACTTCTACATCTCTCCAAGGGATCAGTTGAGCGGAAAGTGTTGTTGGATGCACTGAAGGATTTGGTGGTATAATATAAGATTTGCCAAAAAGTGAAGTTCATAACCTCCCACTTACCTTGAAATCTTATCTGACGTGGCAAAATTGCTCTGTAACAATTTTAGTATCAGAGTTTTTGCACACATAAAAAAGAAATTTAGCAGTTAGAAATCGTGAACGCGTGCAAATGAATGGAACTTTGACATTCTGTCTTGTACTGTTGAAGGCAGAGTAAATTCAATAAATCTATAAGGATCAATCGTTACCATTGTTTGATCCCTTTGTGAGCCCTTTGTGAACCCTTTGATCCCTTTGTGAGCCCTTTTTCAGGACGTAAGAGGTTCCTCTTCCAGTAATGCCTCGTCTTAATAATAAATCCATCTTTACAAGGGTGGATAGTTCCCGTGTGGCAGTTGGTTTAGAGATATGTGCTATTTCTTGATATTCCTCGTTTGTAATTTGTCCTCTTTCTTTTACATACAACACCGCTGTAATCTGCCGTTCGTTTAACCCCATCTTCCGCAGTATCTCTTCTGTGTAGATGTCCTTGTAAAGGTACACCGAGAATCCACCCATCTCCTCCTTGAACTCTGGCTCTGGTAACTCAGCGTCTTTCATTTGTTGAATCATCCTAGTTGTCCCAGTTCCACTCTCTTCGACGTACCCTGCACGATAAAACACCTTTGCAATTAATGGGTTTCTCGCATGTGGTGCGTGAGGCTTCTTTAGGTCGTCTATAGTGATGCCCTCAGGCAAGCCTCCCGGGCTAAACATCCAGATATGGTCGTCGAACACTTTGATAAGGATAAAACGTTCGGCTTTGAAGTAGTCGCGGTGGGTGAGTGCATTGATCAGTGCTTCACCAAGTGCGCGAATTGGATACTCCCATACATCTTCTCGCTCTATCTCTCTTGTGATATAACGAACGCTGATGTATTGTTTTAGAATGATAAGCGTCTCATCATACTGCTGGAAGAGATTGCCGGACACCCATTTATCATCGATGATATCAATATCAGTCTTGAAACGCTGTACCCGGACCAGAAGATTTATGAAGTGTTTCTGAGGATCCTTGCCAAAAAGGAGGAGTGCCCCGTTGCGCAGCGTACCTTCTGCCACAAGTCCCAATCTCTCCAACGTCATCTCCGGCATATCATCAAGTGACTCTCGCGAAAACCTCCCCTCAGCAACGGCACGACGGACGAAGCGATTCACTGTTTCGCTATCTATCTCTTCCAGGGATGAATTGCGCGCCCCTATCAGTGTATCCCATGTGCCTCCCTTACTTTCTACGAGGAACTGTCCAAGCTGATCGGGCGGGACCTCCCGCGTCGTGTTCCCCACGCGCCAGTAATACCGTCTTTTGTAGCTCACTGGAGGAGCATATGGCATCTCGATAACCAACACTAGTGCGTGGTCAACTGCCTCTTCTCTCATCGCGGTAGGGTGGACGTTGAGGGCGGTGACGATTTTTGTGGCGAGATTTTGCAGATCCTTATTACCCCTCATCCAGCCTACGGCGCGGCCGGCATCATCGACTCCGATCAAGAGGGTGCCCCCGCGAGTATTGGCAAATGCGGCAAGGGATTTTAGGGCGCTGTCGTCATCCCAACTCTCCTTGAATTCCACCGTTTCCGATTCTCCGGCATGAATCAAAGCTGATAGGTTGTCCAATGGTCTCTCCATTTAATTAGCCAGCCTCTCTGTAGAATGACTTCCCTTCATTCATACAAGTCTTTTTACATTCTTCGGTAGCTCATATGTTGCTATGTAAACCCATCACTTAGTAATTTCCTTTCCACAGTTTGATGGTAACAAATCGGGTTAACTTTATTATTGTTGTACACATTGTTATGTGTTTTATAAAACTGATAGTTGATGTGATGGTCAAAAAAGCGTGCCTTCAACGGGTTAGTGGATCGCTATGAAGAGGCAAATACTATCACTATTTTTAGTACTCCTTATTCTTTTTTCGGTATGCGGAGTTATCACTATTGCCACAACTAGAACACAATCACAGCCGACGTGTCAGAGCAACCCCGTAAGCAATGATAAAGAGAAGGCAGCAGGGGCAACCTGTGGGCCGCCGTTTGCTGCAAGTAAAAAATCTGATAAGTATCACTGTGGGTCGTGTCCAAACGTTAAGAAAATTAAACCTGAGAACTTGATATGGTTTAACACCGCGCAAGAAGCGTGCAATGCGGGATATTCTCCCTGTAGCGTCTGTAACCCCCCTGGTTGTAGCCCCGTGCCAACCCCAACACCAACCCCAACACTCACAAAAATTCCTACCACCATACTTATTCAAGTAGCCTCTGCTACCGCGCACGTTGGTGACAAAATAACCATAAATGGAACACTTATCCGTCAGGATACGAAGATCGGAATTGTTGGTGCTACTATTACACTTAAAATCACTATGGACGGCGACAATCGTATCACAACAGTGAGTCTAAAAACTGACAGTGCTGGTAATGTCAGTTATTCAACACAAGTCCCCGACCCTCGCCCATATGGGATTCTGTTACCGGTTAATATCCATAATAAATTTTCATATGATGGGTGCGATACCTATGCGGCAAGTGATGGTGTCTGTATCATACAAGTGGTGTCATGAGCCATCAATGGAGTAGTGAATCTACATGAAAAAACAGATTTTATCATTATTGTTGACACTCTTTATTCTTACTTCAGTGAGTGGAATTATCAATATTATGTGCATTGATTCACAGGCGCAACCAACGTGGCAGTATAAATTCACTGCCAGTGACAAAAGTGAGACGCCTGGAGACACACAAAGACTATTTAATGCAAGTGACCGGGTTCAAATATTCTATGATCCATTCAACAATTGGAATTTTTGGACAACGGACTTAGGGTGGGGCATTACTAATATTGACTACGTTAGTCCTTCGCAAAGTGCAGTGGTTCTTAGTCACTATATGATTGTTAACGAGACAATAACGCTAAAAGATCCAATTAATTTGACGGGCAAAAACGGAACTAATCTAGCGTTCAATATGAGGATGATTACGTCGGGAAAACAATGGTTTGGTGTTGAGGCATCGAGAGATGGTGTGCGTTGGGATAGTATTGGCCATATGTCGGGCGATTCACATGGATGGACTAAGGTGGGATACAGCATTACAGATTATGATAACTCACCATACCTAAAAATCAAATTTAGATTGGCAAGTGATGGCAGCATGAGTTCCAGTGCTGTCTATATTGATGATGTAACAATCTCGGCGTTCGATCATCCAGTTTAGATTGGCAAGTGACGGTAGCACGGGTGTAAGCAGGGTTTATATTGATGATGTAAAGATCTCAGCGTAAAAAGGTTCATTTGGAGCTACTATTGTTTTAGTGCCACGTGCTAGAACAACGATCTAAACTCGCGTAGTAGTTTGCTGTTACAATTCCCCCGCCGTTCGTGCATTGTCCATTTCTTTCTCGTCTTTCTTCCACTGTCGTAACAAATTTCGCTTGGCTTGTGCTTCATTCATTTCTTTTAGTTTGCGTATTTTTTCAGCAATAGCGAGCGTTGCCTCCTCGGAATGCTCACGTATTTTATGGGGGTCATGCTTAAAGCGGACAATATCAAGTGCCAACTTTAATAGCTGAACTACAGTGCGAGCTTTTACTACAACATCAATATTTGAGTTTATTACCTCGTTTGTGATCCGCTCTAATATGCTACGCAAGTCATCAGGTACTTTTTAGTTCAATTGTCTGTAATTCGTCGGGGTTTGTGCATCCCTCATCATTGTAAGAGCTGCGTTCACGTCGTCTGTATTCTCGTTCGTAATTCTTTCTGTCTTCTGGATCTTTATAAGGCATACTATCACTTTCTTGCAAGGGGTATTGTCTTCAGTTGTCAGCAGCGCCATCCTACGTTCTCTTTGGGACAACCATGTCAAACAACATGCATAGTTCTTTATCTCCATCAAGAAGTTTTACCACCCGATCCTTAAGCTCACCGATATTTGAATCTGGGTAGTGTTTGATGTGAAGTCGCCACGCTAGATCAAAAATAATATCCTCTCGGCGCATGCTGCGCACCTTCTTAGTTGGCTGCATCTTTTTGAGTTCTGCAAGTAGTAAGCGTGTAAGATGTTGCTGATCTGGTATGATGTGGAGGGTTGGAGGGTTTGGAGGGTTTTCGTTAGCCTTTTCTATATATTCAATTTCCCATGAAAAAGGCTGTGAAAAATCCCACAAACCTTCCACACCCTCCACATTATAGTAGTCATCGTCCCCTTCATACTCCTCAAGCGTGCGCATCTCATCCTCGTACGTTCGCAAACGAATGTCAAGCCAGTAATTGTTGTCTCTCCCCTTCTTTTTATCAAACCCGAATTCCTGCAACTGCTTGCTGAACCGAACCGAACTCGTCGGTTCCTTTTGGCTGTTTGTTCTCCGCCACTCTATGTAATCATCATACAGCTCCCTGCTGGGCGTTTCTACGCCGGGCTCTATTACGCAATTGTCTTGTAACCACTCATACAGCGGGCTTTGCTTATCGCGATACTCTCTCGTTGCGGCAACAATTTCTGGCGGGGCCTTCAGATCCATCTCGTTAAACCAGTCGAGGCACCCTCTAACAGCCCACGACAATATCGCCTTTTGAATGTCAGGGTCAGTTTTGAGCCGATCTTTTAATTGTTTGTCTCGTTCTCTAGGATCTATTTCTTTGTCAAACGGAATGATGTAAAATCGCCTAAACGCCGCCTCATCATCATAATCGATCTGTGGCTGGAAATTAGAGCCGAGCCATAGCTTGAACGTTGGCTGAAAGTCGAAGGAATCGCGGGCATAAGGAAATCTTGCATTTTTTGTATCCCCTGATGTGAGACTCTTTATGAGTGCACTGTTGAACTTCGCATCCTTATTCACTTCATTGCACTGGACGAACCGCACGGCATTTAACCGTGCTATACTTTCAGTGGGCGCGTTTGAATTCTTGTGTGTAAGGAACGTGTCAAAGTTTGACGTTATGCCATAACTACCTAGTATCGATAAAATAGCTTCAATGAACGACGATTTACCAGTCATTGGAGGACCATAACAAAAGAATAGCGCCTCCTCTATTGTCGAACCGGTGAGCGAATAACCAACCGCCCGCTGCAAGAACTGTTGTATCGTCTTGTTGGGTTGCACTTTATTTAAAAATGCTTCCCATTCAGGATGAGTGAAGTTTGGATCATATTCAACCGGACATACACGCGAATGGTAGTCGTCTGCGCGGTGTTCTCTCTGCTTCCCGGTGCGCAAGTCAACAACACCCCCTCTAACGTTCAATAGAACTGGGTCTGTGTCAAACTTATCAGGAGTGATCGGTAGGCGAGGGCGGGCCAATTCCATCGATGCTTTAATGTGATAAGCTCCTTCCATTTGGTAGAGCCACTTTAATATTTCTTTCCTTCGTCCTTTGGGAAGCTCATCATCTCCAACTGTTCCCGTCAGCTGTATGAGGCGGTTCAACGCGTCGTCAAACAACCGATAAACATATCCATCGGAATCAATCGACCAAAAAACACCATTGTATATCATCCACCGATTGACCGGCCAATTAAACCTAATGCGATTTTCATAGATGTGGGCCACTACATCAGCCAAGCCGCTTTCCGTCCGGTGTGGATCAAACTCAGATGATTTGAGCCATTCTACTAGCTGTATGTTAACGTGGTCGTGGCTACCATCAAAAATTTGACCAAGTTTCGTTGTGGCATTGAATATCATCGGGTTTGTCGGGTCAAATTGCATGACGTATTCGACGATATCAATAAGTTCATCACGCGGCTTTGGTTCAACACAGTTCGTCTCGTTAAATGTTTCTAACTGTGCTAGAATAGATTGCCTATGAAACCCTTTATGCCTCAGAAAACCAGCAAAACTCAAGAGCGTGTTATGACGACTCCCGACTGGTATCTTCCCGGTCTCATCAGTTACATCCTCTAATGAAAACGCTTTTTTATTCTTCTCCTCGTTGAGACTGAGAATAACATCAATTGCTTCTTGTGGGACTACACCGATCTCATCTATACTGCTCCCATAAACAGGAACATATCCAGCGCCAATGGGAGAACCAGTTCCAACGATGAAATATCCTGATCCGCGCATCTGGCAGTACTTTGATAAGGTTAACAGAGTAGGGATGTTGTGACCTTCAGGCACTCTATAAATTTCGTGATACCCTCTCTCACTTCCCGTTAATTGAGTGAAGGGCTTAACCCCATTCACACATAAATAGCTGTGGATACGCTCTCGCTCATCTTCGAATTGTGATTCGCTAATATCGTCATAGTCAAGCGCAATAAATCCGTCGCCGCATAGAATTCCATAGCCCGCATCAGGATAGATGGAAGCCCACTTTAAAATGGTTTTTTCATCAGTCGTAGCCTCGATTTGCCAACCCTGATGTTTGGGTGACTTTAACTGCTTTGGTTCAGCAACTTCATATGGCTGCTTTAGAGGGAAGACCTTAGCACCAACTGTAGCCCATTTTAAGGCATATTTCCAACCGTCGCTAATTTCAAAGTTCTCTTTGCTACTGGGTATCTTATGTACGAGTCTGTCGTTTTCATTGTTGTTGACTTCACTATACATTGTTCCGTCACCCTTAACATCTGTTAATATAATTTGAAAAATAGTATCGTTTGACCTCACCCGCATGAGGCGAACTTTCTATAGGGCTAATATGAACATTGACGAACTCAGCGCTCAGCTACGAATGTTAGGAACCGACATTCCTACGACAACACTCCAACGGTGGGCAGCTAAAGGTATCATTCCCTCATCAACGCACAAACGCAGAGGAATGGGGCGCCCTCACCACACTAGCAAGGAACGTTCTGGCCGGTCAATGGATTATCCCCCCAAAGCAGTGGAAGATGCCGCAGCGGTATGGTCCATCTATGAATGGTCAAGGGAAAGGGGAAGTGATCCTCCAACCATAGAAGCTCTCAAGAAAGTCCGATATTACGCGCAGGAGTTTTACGAGACAGCGACGTCTAATCCGGAGTGTTCTCATCTTTTTAAGGAGGATATCGCCCCATGGAAACCAGAAGATGTGCCCCCTCCATACACACCGATTATCCCTGAACAGAGCGACTTTGACAGACGCTATAATGCTTCTATATTGTCACGTTGGGTAGGGGAAGGCAAACAAAGACTTCTAAAATCACCTTTCATACACTCATCTACCTACCACACTCCGATTGTCTTATGGGTGTGCGCCGTTGAAAAAGTGCGGCGAAGACTTTTCCTCTATGATAAATACAAAGTTATTTTCGAATGGTCGATAGAGGGAGGAATGGATGAAAACACGTTAAAAAGTACTTTCGAAGGAGTACGAGTCGAAAAAGCTGAAATCGACGGGGTATTGCTCCACAGAAGGCGGGCTGATGTATCTAATGATGATTTACAAGATTAACTCAAGGTTAGTATATCATTGTGTGTTCATTTATGCATACATTCAGGCAAAGGATGCCGCTACTGTAACTATCGAGAATTAGTTATGGAAAGCTGATCATAAAACTTTTGAAGCTCCGGCACCAAGTTGACACAAGCTTCAAACTGTGAAATCTCGATACATTTGTAATAGCGTTCTAGATCTTCTAAAAGTTGCCATCGATTTGCGTGAAGCATTAAAAAATCAAGTAGCCCATCAACAATTAGCTTAGTCTGGTTACGATCAAATTGGGAGATTTCGACATCCATGCCATGTACGTATGCGTTCCTCTTGTCAAATAGTATATCGACTTTTTCTTCGAGGTACGGATCATTCCAAAAAGGCAGATGCTTTACTCTAGCTTTCAAATGTTCAAATGTTGTATTGTTAGCCACAGCTAAACATCTTTCAATAATGATCCAGTACTTGAACCAAGACAGCTCCAAATCTTCAGTGGAAGATGCTTCACCGTAAATTGCTACGTTTTTTGCTATACGTTCTGCAAGCTCTTTATTTTGTATGTCTCTACACATTTCCAACACTTTGATGAAGGTTTTAATATTTTCCTTATCGACACTTTCGGAAGGTAATGCTATTTTATGAAGGATTTTGTTGCTAATTTTTCCTTTCTCGATAAGGTATTTTCTCAAATCCTCAACAGGTAGTGTCAACTTAATAAATCCACTAGCTAAAAAGTTTCCTTCCTCGAGTAGCAAACTGTAGCTGTAAGTCAGTTTTGACAGTCTGGCTGGTACCAATCGCAACCTCTGCTTTAAGACATATTTAGCTAAAATGAGAAGACCAAGGATAACAAAAAAAACCCTTTCGCACTTTTGTTGAGCGCACAACCAGTTGTTGGCAGATACCGCTATTATGCAAAAGGAGAAGTCATCGTTACAGATGGGTTTAACATTTTTTAGAGCTTCAACTTTTTCTGCGTCATTCTGCTTTTTTATCTCAGCATCGACGTTCAAGTATTGGTCATTGAATGTCTTGAAAGGTACTAGCTTGAAACCAAAGTTAAATGGATGCCGGTATTTTCCTGCATCGGCGCTAAATTCTATGGTATCTTCAAGTTTGAAATTAAGAGGATATATCAAGGAATATTGCTTTGGCTTCCCCTTAGATATTTTGTTGATTTCTTCTATCCAATATTTTTTGAATTCAACAAAAGATGCACGATTCGCTGTGTCCATTTTCAATTTCTTAAAGATTGACTGCACTTCATGGCCCCATAGGAAATCGCTTGACTCATGAATTTTAATACATGCTCTCTTTAACTTGTAGTTGAGCTTTGGATCTTTTGCTAATAACTGGAAAAGCAAATATATATTAGTGCTATAAACCCCTTGGTTTTTCTCACCTTCTAAGTGAGGTTCACCACTCTTATCGACAGTAAATAAACTTACGATATCTCGGACTAAGCTATCTAGAACTTCGTTAGGAGTTTCGTCGTTTGGGTCGCCCATCGTTTTATCCTCTCGAATACAAGAGATTCGGACGGGGTATTCAATCATCATTGATTTGTCCCGTATAATACATTATCGATCTGTGCAGGCGCATCCCTGATTACTTAATCCAGACTACGGCGATTTATTGCTCTCGCTGGACAGTGTTCATCTACTCGACGGTGGGGGTGAAATCCTCAGCCACACGCAAATAAGTGCACGCCCTTCCAGTATTTCATGTAGATATCATACACGTACTCAGGAAGGGGATGTTTGTAATGCGTCCATTGAACTCCCGATACCCCGTGAGTGAGAATATACGCGCGATTAGATTCATTCCATTGGACAATATCTCCATATTGCTCAGCAAATTTGCGGAGATCTCCTAATACAAAATGGCCTGAAATACGTGAAAGATGGATTTTTTGCCGTTTTATCCACTGATTGAAACTGTTGTACGCAAACATAGACGCGTTCTCACTTCTCCCGTCTAACAATGGTTGAAGGGCAGCAATAACATGTGGGTGCAACGGAACGTAATGTTCCATTTTAATTTTATCTTGAGAAGACTTGACATGGAGCACAGGTCTCTCTAACTGCAATGCAGCTCTAAATTGCCCTACTGTCAGCTTGGACATAGTTGCCAGACTCCGCTGCCCTGTATACGCCCCGAATACAACAAATGCAACATACTGTAGCGCTCTATCGAGACTTATATATCCGTCACACTCTGACTTTTTAATGTATGTGAGGATGTTTTCAATATCCTCTTTCGTTACTATGCGGCTTGTCACATTCTTACGTTCTTTGAGGGTTTTTGACCGTTCCAAGAATACCTCGAAGGCATGATAGCGAGTATCTAACTTTATTTTGGTAAGATACGTGAGGAAAGCTTTGGCGAAAGCAAGCATTTTGCCCTTGGAATCTTCACTATCATATTTACTCAAAACAGACTGACGTAGTGTATCCATGTGTTTCTTGCTCACAGTACCATTCGTGGCATTCCAGAACATTCCTGCCGCTTTATCAATCCGATATATTGTCTTATCGGAGAGACCTAACGCTCTTGCTTTGAAGTAACTCTTTAACTCATCCTTTGTGAACGACAATTGAAGTTCTCCCAGACCTCCTTGAGGAAGATTACGCAGCTCATTGTCGTGCATGCAAGACTGATTACACAATGACTGAGAGCTAATACCACGGGGCTCCAATGAATTCAAGCCAATACGAGCCTTTACACGGCGAAGGTCACCGGTTCGAATCCGGTCGAGCCCATTGTTTTTCGGCTTTTTTTAACCAAATAGGGTCAGATACAGCCTCTTCTATCTCCCACAAAAAGTTGTCTACTTCTCGGGAAAAGTTGTCTACTCACGCTAGTTCAAGTGTGTCCGCTCCTACTTGCGAAACCGCTGTCAATATTGAGAGGTCAACAGTTAATTCTCAACAGTTATCGTCCACATCTAACGAGCCAGAAGAAGCTGATGGAAGGACACTTGCAAACCTCACTCTAACGTTTACTAAAGAGGAGCTTTCCCACTACGTGGACAGCCGGAGCATTGGACTTGCCAAGACGTCCCGAGACTGGATCTCTCGTGCTGCTCGTAACTTTTGGGATGCTACACGTGGTATGGTATCACAGACAGCTTTAGAGCGGTTTCGGTACTGCAATATTCAAGAAATACAGGAGCGAATGGAGCCACAATAAAATTTTAGCCTTCGCACGCGCATTTTTGAGATATCTTACCAAAATAAAGTTAGATACGCGCTACTATGTTTTCGAAGTGTTCTTAGATAGACCAAAATCGCTTAAGGAACGTAAGAATGTAACAAGCCGGATAATAACGCACGAGGATATTGCAAACATCCTGAACTACATTGCAAAGTCAGAGTGTGAAGGAAGTATCAGTCATAGCAGGGCGCTACAGTATGTTGCATTTGTAGTGTTCGGGGCGTATACTGGGCAGCGTAGTCTGGCAACTATGTCTAGGCTAACAGTTAGTCAGTTTAGAGATGCGTTGCAGTCTGAAAAACCTGTGCTCCATGTCAAGTCTTCTCAGGATAAAATTAAGATGGAGCACTATGTCCCGTTGCATCTACAGGTTATCGATGCCCTCCAACCACTGATAAATGGACGGCACGACTATGAACTTATGTTTGGGTATAATAGTTTCAATCAGTGGATAAAACGGCAAAAAATCCCTCTCTCACGTATTTCAAGCCACTTTGTATTAGGAGACCTCCGGAAATTCGCTGAACAATATGGCGATGTTATGGAGTGGGATCAGTCGAATCGGGCGTATATTCTAACGCACGGGGTGTCGGGCGTTCAATGGACGCATTACAAACACCCCCTTCCCGAATATGTGTATGATGTGTATATGCGGTATTGGAAAGAAACAACACTTGTCTCTAAAGAATAACAGTTTTAATCTTTCTTTGATGAGCGTAGGGTGGATGAATTTAAGTTGGTCACTGGTGGGTGTTTAGCTTGATATAAAGTTAACACCGTTCAGCTTCGATTATCTAGAAAATAGCAATCTTAGAACTAGATCACAAGGGTATATTTAAGCAGTAGCGTGGAACTTAATTTATCGAAGTCAGGAGCAATTTAGATGAGTGTAGGCTTAATAGTCATTTTTGTGAACGTAAGACCCCCATTTATGGGGCTTTTCATTCACAAAAATTAACTACTACAAATAAAGGTAAAAAACTTTTATATAAATAGTGAACGTAAGACCCCCATTTATGGGGCTTTTCATTCACAAAAATTAACTACTACAAGTAAAAGATTATTACATAAAAAGTGAGCTTGATGAAAAAAATCGATACACTATATATTACGCTCCTCCCCCTCAAAGTAGTGACGTTAGATGAGATTGTACATCAAGCTTCAAAAATCGTAGAAGGTTCTCAGACCCGAGCTCATATAAGAAAAAAATACGTTAAAAGATTGGTCGAAACAGGAAGGCTTGAAAAAATCCGAAGGGGACTCTACACAGTCATATCTCCAGTAGAACGAGGAGAGAATTATCAACCAGATAAACTGCTTATTGCATCAAAAATCCGAAAAGAATACTATCTGGGCTTCCATACAGCTCTAGAATATTACGGTTCTGCATATTCTGTCTTTAACAACGCGTATATTGGCATCAAACGAAAAAATAAATTCGCCCCCTTCAGATACAGACGCTTCGCATTTAAGCCAGTATATGTCAATGACACCGCCTCAGAAATATTAGAAAAATCCTATGGGAAAAACACTGTAAAAGTAAGCAGCAAGGAACGAACCTTTATTGATTGCATCGACAGACCACAATACGCCGGAGGGTGGGAAGAATGTTTAAAAAGCCTCGAAAATCTTAGCGGAATGGACTTTGATAAACTAACTAGTTTAACGCTACAACAAAAAACCAAAAGTCTTCCTAGACAAGTTGGTTATGTCCTGGAACTGCTGAAAAGCAAATCACCATTCTATGAACACCTGAGCGAAAATTTACTTGAAGAAATCGAAAGGGAGGTCGTCAATCCACCGCGATACTTAATAAACGGAGAGAAGGGTAATCTCAACAGAAGATGGAAGCTCATCATCCCTGAAGCTTTTGAGGAGGAGCTAATTGGAGTCTAAATGAGAAGAAGGTACGATATCGAGGCTCTTGCGCTGCAATATGGATTTAACCGCAAAGATATAGAAAAAGTTTGTCGAATCTCAGACCTATTGGAGGACATTTCAGCAATTAAATTCCTTTCAGATCGCTTATCTCTTTATGGTGGAACTGCATTCACTTTCATATACTCGCCTGAGATATCGCGGTTATCTATAGATCTCGACTTCAACTACCGCCACAAAGACGCAGCACATTGGAAAGACGTGCGATTTAAAATTGATGATAAATTAAAAGATCTCTTGTATAGACAAGGGTACAGCGAACGAGATATTGCCATAAATGCAAAGGGGCCACTAAAACGATTTCATGTAAGCTACGTAAACGACGCTGGTTCAAAAGATAAGTTCAAGGTCGAAATCGCATATCAAAAACGCATGCCAATAATGAAGAGCGACACTATGGCGGATTTCAAGCATATAGGGACACAAGAAACATTTAAAACAACAACGCCCTTAAAAGAAGAACTCTTTGCAAACAAATGGTGCACATTGCTCTATAGAGGGACGCCGCGAGACTTGTTCGACACACATCAAATAATAAAGATGAATTTCAATAATGAAACCTTCCGTAAATGTGCTATTATCGACAGCTTAGCACATAAAAAGCCAAAAATATACAAAACCAACTTGACTAAAATCGATCAGATCTCAATAGATTCAAGCCTGAAAAACTTATTACAAACAGAAAAATACCTGAATTACAACTTCTTAAAAATCAAAAGCGATGTCAAGGAATTCACCGAAACGAACCTCTCACTTTTAACAAGTAATGAAATAAAGGCCATAGACGAATTCTACGACCAAAAAATTTTTAAACCAAGCCTAATTGATAACACGGGGCTCTTTAACGAGAAAATAAGTGAATATCCTCCTATTCTACGCACGCTTCAACAAATATAAACTGCAAAAAGGAATTAGCTTCCTTAGATCGCCAGAAACAAAAGAGTCTGCATACGCGTAAGAGAGATTTCTGCTTTCGGATATTTTCGCCCATATTCTCAGCAAGCATGTAGCTTGGTATGAATCCACGAAAACTGGGGAAAACTTTAACGCCGTGCGATGGGAGCACTCACTACTAAAGGAAAAGGAGGTGACCCTAACCATGCCTACATACATTATGCTTATGAAATTTACTCAAGCAGCAATCGATACGATAAAGGAATCACCGCAACGCGTAGAACGCGCTCGCGATATTTTCAAGTCTGTTGGTGGAGAACTAAAAGAGCTCTACTACACCTTTGGAAGATATGATATGATTGCAGTTGTCGAGGCTCCCAGCGACGAGGCAATGGGGAAAGCGTTCCTCATGATCGGACGCTTCGGAACGGTAAGCATAGAGACGTTGAAGGCGTTCCCAGAAGCAGAGGGGTATGAAATAATCAAGGGGGTTCCGTAAAAGCGACGCCTTAGCTCGTAACACAAGCCAAGCGTGGCGTGATGCTTCTAAGCTTATTAAGAACGTAGCAAGCGCAACCTCAGCATCATCACAGTGCGCCATTTTCCCCTTCTTTTTTTCTTTATACATCCACCCATCATTGTTACGCCCATACCGCCCCTACTCCTGAAATGCATCTAACTGGATATGAATCCACGATCGAAAAATCAGATAAAAATGAGGTCATTCACGTGATTGGCGGTGTTGATATTCGTAAGTTCTTTTCGAGCAGTTTTACTAACTAATTTTTATTCCGTGGGGCCTGATGCCGATTCCGTGGCAACAAGGGCAGAGAGTATCCAAAAGCACGCCATACACTTATAGCCAAAGTCAGCAAAAATTGAACGAGGTGATTACGATGGGTAAATATGAAGATACTCTTAATGACATTAAGGCGACGCTGGGCATCGTTCCCGGCTTCATGAAAGCGCTTCCCGAAGATGTGCTTGTGCAGGATTGGCCGTTGTTCAAGAAATATACTGGCGGGCAGACCGTCATTCCCGCCAAGTACCGCGAGCTGGGCGAGTTGATGGCGGCGGCGAACGTCAAGTGTCCGTATTGTGAGCTCTTCCACACTGAGATGGCCAAGATGCACGGTGCCACGCAAGAAGAGCTCTCTGAGACATACTTCGTGGCAAGCTTTACGGCGCGGTGGAGTGCCATAGTACACGCGCAGCACTACGACTTAAACACCTTCGCGAACGAATTGCAACAGATCGGTGCGTACCTGCAGAAGAAGTAATCACAAAATCATCGCGTGTTATGCCTGCTCACCTTCAAACGCGGCCCTCATGTAATAAAACGAGTTCCTGTACTTTCTGCTTCGACACATAAGGCGCGATGACCAAGCCCTCTCAACCAGCAAGTTCGACATCCCTCCAATGCAGCATATACACATCATAAACGTGTTCAGGTAGCGGATGCTTGTAGTGCTTCCAATCAACTCCGCTGACTCCATGCGTCATTATGTAAGCTCTGTTTGATTGATCCCACTGAATAATATCACCATATTGTTCAGCAAACTTTCGCAGATCGCCAAGGACGAAGTGACCCACCATTCGCAAAAGTGGAATCTTCTGCCGCTTCAACCACTGCTCAAGCGAAGTGTACCCAAACAAAAGTTTGTCGTCACTTCGCTTACCAAAGAGTGGCTTAATCGCTTGGATTACTTGCGGATGTAATGGCACATAATGTTGCATCCTGATTTTATCTTGTGTAGATTGTACCTCAATGCACGGCTTTTCAGACTTTAACGCTTCTCTGAACTGTCCTATTGTTAACTTCGCAATCGTCGCCAAGCTACGCTGACCGCTAAAGGCACCGAATAAAACAAAAGCTGTGTAGTGTTGAGCCCTTTCACTACTGATCAACCCTTCTTTATGTGTTTTGCTGATATGGGCAAGAACATGTTCAATATCTTCTTTTGTAATAATACGACTCGTCACGTTGTTTCGCGCTTTGATCACTTTAGGCCGCTCAAGAAATACTTCAAATGCGTGGTAACGTGTGTCAAGTCTCACTTTGGTGAGAAACTTGAGAAAAGCTTTCGCGAAACTCAGCACCTTAATGTGTGAATACGGACTCCGATATTTACTTAGCGCGAACCGAAGTAGTTCGTCGATGGTTTCTTTGCTGATTGACCCTAGAGTGCAGCCCCACACTGCTTTCTGTGCGCGGTCAATCCAATCAACGGAATATTCACTTAACCCAAGCTTTCGTCGCTCTGTGTAGTATATCAGTTCTTCTTTGTTAAACGGAAGTTCTAGTTCTGAAAGAACTTGAGGTGCTAAAAAGGGCTCGTGGTCTAGGTGGTTATGCAGATGGTTCGAAGGGATTCGGGAGGCTGACGGAGCCATAGAAGGAGCCTTTACACGGCGAAGGTCACCGGTTCGAATCCGGTCGAGCCCATCCTCTTTTGGTGTTTTATTATTCGATAGCTCGTTATTTTGAAAATTGAGTTCAAGAAGTATCAATTTTTGATTCAAGGACTTCAGTTGAAGATTCGAGGGCTGAGAGGCGAGATTCAATGTTGGTTTCTGCTATAGGTTGCACAACTTTTGCATTTGGTTGTGCAACTTTCTGCTTCAAGCTCTTGCCTTCTTCATTATCAGGTAGGATGACAAATCCGGCTTGCCCTGCATATTCTGACCTGTATATTTGAACAGATGTACCTATGGCTTCAGAACATTGAAGAGGGAGGCGAATTATAGGATAGGTGATAGTCGGCTTTGAATATTGTTTACCTATCTTCGATTTTCCTATGTAGTGCATGTGCTCACCATGATTTAAATTGGCTATAAAATAATTCAATCTTTCTAAATCTAAATTTTATAGCCAATGTCAGTTGAACGGAAAGTGTTGTTAGATGCATTGAAGGATTTGGTGGTGTGATGATCTATCTTTGTATACTTCGACAGACAATGGTAGTATAACTACCAAAATTTTACACTGATAAAGGCCAGATTGCGAACTTTACACCGCTCCAGCTACCGAAGTCATACATTAATTTCAAATTTGTAGCATTTGTTGGCACTTCAAACATTACAACACCATTAGTTCATTGATTCTGAAATAGCTCTTGACTCTTGAGTTCATTGTCTATGGAAGCATATTTCTGATCATATTTGTAGCCATTTGGGTCAGCAATACTAAAATCGGATGCTGATGCATATAGAGAATCAGAACCTATGTTCTTAATTTGCACGTTTACCATTATGTATGTTTTTCCTGCAGGGGCTGCTTCTGTATATACATTTCCAGAGCTCCCTCGCCACGTATATGTATTAGATTTTTGAGCAGAATATACTGTAACTTCTCGTTTCGTAGTTTTTGCTGTCTCTCCCATTTTCAGGTTTATTGTTGTTGAATCTGACCCACTTTTCGATGTACTTGAAGTACTTTCGGTCTTCTCAGAAGAAAGACATCCACTCATTAAAACTATGCTAATTAGAAAGCCCAACAACATAACAGCAGCAGCGATTTTCATATAAGTTCACCTTCGTTTGAGTTTATGTTTCGATTATATGTGTTTATTATTATATGCAAATGTCATGACACTCATTATGTAAGTGATTAGCTTGTAGCAACATTTGGAGATATCATTTTTTTAGACTTGTTGTGCGGATGCTGGAGGTGTCGGTGCTTGCTCTTTCTTCTGCGTCAGTATTAATAACCCGCCGATAAGGAACAAAATAAATGTAAGAATTCCGAACCAACTTATAGAAATCAAAACCCCAAACGCGCCGATGATCATTAGTCCTCCTCCAAGCCACTTTCTCCTTTCTAAAATGGCGCCAGCCATGCCTATGATGGAGAAGATGATCGCTCCTGATGCATTGACAAAAAGATCAGAAGATCCTGTTCCACTGAACGCTGCGTCTAAACTACCCATTAAGCCAGCAAAAACTCCACCAAGAATGCCAAAAATTAAGCCGATTAGTCCTAACCAAAAAGCTTTACTCAATTATTTCACCACCTAATTTTTGCAGCAAAGAATAATGCGTCCATTGGAAATAAAGGTTACGCGATTTTGATCCGTATTTATGTCAGAGTGCTGCATATTGATGAGATTCGGTAGCTTCTGAGCTCATTTTTACAAGAAAAAACCGTACCTTTTCACTGCGGCGTGAAAACAGAGCTCTTATCGCGGACTAAATGCGAAAATAAAAACCTCTCCTATCGAATCTTTTAAGCATTGGAAATTAATTTGCCAGTATCGTGTTTGTGTGCTAGTTGACTAGCATTGTCATAGAAGCCTTCGACGCATATCCTCTCTCCCATTTTAAGGCTACTTGAATTCTCTTATTGCCATTTATCATTCTTTTCTTAGTCTTGTGGGTCTCAATAGACCCCCAACCAGATACAAGTCCTCACTACTGTTACAACGAACGCTTTCACGCAGCTTTTAATACTAATGCGCACACTATCTATCAGTTTTAAAATAACGACAAAGGAGGTGAATTTGTACGACAACTGCAAAAATAGCACCATCACATTCAAAAAAGAAGTTGTTACTTATTGCCGGAGTGTGTGGTATAGTAGCTCCAATCGTTTCGTTGAGCCTCTTTACCCTTGCCATTCTCTACTCACCGGGACATTTTGACCTGACGCAAAACTGGCTAGGTGATCTTACCGGCTTGAGCTATTCGAGCTTTTTGAACGTCTCAAGGCCTCTCGTTAGTTCGCCCACAACGTTAGTTCTCTCCCAATCGGGACACCTAATCCCAGGAATTCTCGCCATTGTCTTCTCGATCGGCCTTTACTATGACGATGATACGCCTTCTCACCGTGTGGGGGTGGTGTTCGCGATACTAGGTTCAGGGGCGTTTGCTGCAATGGGCATATTTCCCGAACCGATGGGTGTCATAAGCTATATGCTTTTGGCAATGTTTGCTTCGATCTTACTGTTACCTACAGCTGTATTCCTCATCGGGGGTGCACTCATTGATGCATCTCATAAACGGTTGGGCGGGCTCTCGATTGCCTTGGGCGTTATTGCACTTGCGGGGCTTTCCTTAATCAGCTATTTACGGGCGAGTGCACAGTTCATCGCATTTGGAGCGATATTCGTTTGGGTTCTAGTATTCGGCGTCAGAATGGTGTGGCGTGCCTCTTATCAAATGTCGAACTAACGTAGATCTGCAAACGATTGAATTGTCAACCTGTAAGTGTGAGAGAGAGAGACCGCTATGCCGGCATGTGAGACTAATAAACGCTCACAAGAACAAATCATCCGGCGCGAGCAAACCTATATAATATCCGCGAGCATTCTGACAGTTCAATACATGCCACAGCGGAGCATGGCTCTACCAGTGGCACTTTACTTCACAGATTTGTTATTTTAGGAGCCTTTCTCCCACGTAGACCGATTAGCAGCACGTATAGATGGTAAAAAAAGTCGCGATATGGAATGCAGCAGTGTAAAAAGTAACAAAAATTAGAATATCGTGCCGGTACATCCTATGGCAACGGTGAACTATTGTGAGCATTGCGGTGCTTCAGTAAATCCCAAAGCGAAGTACTGCCAAACCTGTGGTAAAGTAATCTCGTCGAGGGACGCACCTCGTGATCCCATTGACCGGATCGTAGAGTCTAGCCTTGCGACTGCTATGTCCCTGTCCGGTATAATCCAAGCTGCAGCGTTAGGATATCTTCTTGTAGTAATCAGGAGTCAATTTAACAAATTGACGGGACCTAATTTAGATCCGATTTATGCCATTCTAATCATCGCGTCATTTTTGGTGATTGCAATAATTTGGTTTGAGACTTTCATGGCAACGCAATCATTCCGGTACCAAGTAAATCTGTGGTCTCTGATATTGCCATTTGTTATTGGCACAGCACAATTCCTCTTAATATTGAGCATTGACCTTCAAAAGGTTGCTTGGTGGTATCTCTCTTTGAGTTTAGTCACCCTTGTTGCATTCTTTTCATTCGATAATTCGTATCGCCGAGCGCGATTATTCTATGAAGAGAATAGAGTTGTCTTAGAAAGATTAGGGGCAACCACTCTGACAACCGAAATCTCGATACTTGTCGTTACCTTGATATATTTCTGTTTTGGCGTGTTAGAATCAATATGGAAACTAAATTCGCTCTATATTGCTATTGTTGCTTTAGCAATAATAATAGTTTGGATTGTTAGAGAGAACTCCTACTGGAAAAAAATTATCAAAAGATAGATTATAAAACTGGTAGCTCTCATTGGGTAGCAGTCAAAAATTGTACATAATATAGCCTGAGAACGCACGCTAACCTGGGAGCGGTATTCGATCCACGCGATAAGGTGATGAGGGAAGGTCGAGCAATAACACACCTGTTTGATGCGAGTAAATTTTATATCATCCGCACACATTTTTATTTAATTAAAATTCATGCCACCAGCTGAGCACGGTTCGCTGTCCATGGCGCTCCATTCATTCGTTTTTTCCTGGAGTCCTTCCCCACTTTGCATGCCTAGATGCGCTGCAGCGCTTTGCTGAGGTGTCGATTTCTGAGCCGTAGATGCTTAAAGAGCGTTTACGGTGCGTTATCGTAGAAGAATAGAACTGATGTGAATAATTATGCATCAAATTAAGCTTATAGCCCTCGTGGTGGTCGCCGCACTGCTAGTGTCGGGGCTCGGAGCTCAGGTCACTGCCCACGGTGTGAACCTGTTCACCATCAAGGCGGAGAAGAATGACTTCGGGAGGTTCCCCCTGAGAAAGTGTGGGCGCGCATTTTCGTGCCCTCTTATGATCTAACAAAGATACTTAACCCTTATAATGGGCTTGATGGGTCAGCCATGGAATCGCTCATCACGAATAAAGAATGGGGGATGGGGGCCAACCCTAATCACAGCGATCCTCTTGACTATGGGACAACCAGAACCAAATCGCAGATAAAAAGCTCGTTGGAAAAGCTTGCAGGCCAGACGTATCTCGTGCCCTACGACGGCCAAACGACAGTATGGAAAGATGCTAATGGTGATCACTGGAAGATCAGCGATCCTTCTACGTGTATATCAAACACTGAGTTTGCGAGCTGGGTTAGCAAAATACCATCGAAGAACACGCTCGTCATCTTTGACGCCTGTTTCAGCGGTGCGCTGGTCACGACGACGTTAAAGGAGGGGAATAAGTACGCTGTGTTGACATCCTCTGAAGGAGATGAAGACTCCCGGAGCGAACCTACTCAAGCAGGGTATTTCACCTCTAAATTCGCTGATACATTCGAAGATCCCATTGGAAGCGCCGATACAGACGGTGATCATGTCATCTCTGCTGAAGAAGCGTTTGACGTTGCAGCGCCACAAGTGACCAAGATTGCCGAGATCAGGGGTAAATCCGCCCAGCATCCTGAGAAATACGGTCGCGGACTAGGCAGCGATATATTCAATCTCAAGCACGTGCACTGCGATCAGCCCTCCTATTCCCAGCTCACGCTTGTCTCTGCCAGCGCTGCGACATCGAACAAGTCGAGCACCGATCACATGAAGGTAGATATCAAAGAGACGGCCGTTATCACCTACCAGTTGACGGGCCGCTCGACGTCCGATCCTCGTCAGTGTGGAAACCTCGCGAATCAGCCGGTCACACTCTATTATGGCGGGTACACTGAGCCGCCGAAGTGCTCGTGTGATCCTAATGAAGGGAGCTGGCCTACCGAACCTTACGGCAAATGCATCTACCCAGAGCCAAAAGCGGAGTGGAAGGAAGTAGAGACGAAGTCAACTGACGGCAACGGGTGTGTTGAGTGGCGCTACCCCCGTGATGGTACTGGTCTAGCTGCAGGTACTTACTACTTTAAAGTGACGAACGGCGAGGGTGCCTGTGGCTCGTTGAGATATCTACAAGTGGACGTGTCCAAACTTCGGACTGTCGCGTGGGGAAAATATTCTCACCCTGTTGCGAAGATCAAACATCCTTGTTGGACAGGCGGTGATGAAGGATTCAACAATACTTACTGTGTCCTCAGTGGCGAGAAGTTTTCCGTTGAGGGGCATTTAGTCGCTCTTATACCGGATCCACAGGGTGAGTATGGGTACCGAGATCTACCGCTGGGGAATAAAGAGGTTACGCTGTGGCGCGTTGATGAAGGTTCTGGTTTTTGCGGGAATTACTGCAAGTGGACTTACGTAAAGTCTGCGACTACCGATGGCGTTGGCTACTTTAAGTTCAAAGAAATATCAGAAGAAGAATCCCACTTTAAGTGCCCATTTATTACTCCAGAGGCAAGGCCCAGTGGATATATCGGCACTATGCTTTATTTTGTACACTATAAACCAGTAGGTGACGACGAGAAGTACTTCGAATGCACAGAATCAGCCCCATGTGTTTATTTCCCTGATATGAACACCTGCTTATTCGGAGGCTTAATAGACGGAGAGGTTTATGTATACACTGATATGGGATGCTACGATCCCAACGGTGATCCTCCATGTATTCGTGGCCTACTCGGTTACTGTAGGTGTGGGGATGTAGGTCCAGTTGTAGGCTGAGTGGGTGTGATGAATCGAATCAGTGGTGGAGTTTGGATGCACTGATTCTGGCTCCCTCCATGAACATACCGCAAATCCTATAGTTGTACAGAATGGAGCGTCGCTCACAAAAAACGCAGAGCAGGGCAACAAGCGGTAATTAATTAAAACGCGTGTGTCGACTGATACCAGCTTGAGGCAGTGCACATACTCACGTAACGAGAAGCGCATAATTAAGCAGAGCTGAAAACGAAACAACAGGAAGGGAGCGCGTGCCACCAGCGTTGCCTCCCGTTACCTCCTCTTTGAATAAAACGTATGAAATTAAAAAAATGAAACCATAAAAAGCATTAGAATTGCCGTTTTGCCGTTTTAATAAGATATTTGCGCTTTTTACTGTTGAATTTCTTGTATCCATATCGGGGTTTCTCATTATCTGTTAAATTGCCGAACAACAGTATATATGCAGATCTCACGATAGAGCGTTAAGTTCATTCAAGTATTGCTTAGAGATGGTACCGCCCTTGCAGATTGCTAAAAAAAAACAAATTGCATCCTAACAGGACGCGAGAGGGCTTTAGGTTTAGCCATGGATGATGCCTCTAAACTATATAAGCTGAAACTGGGAAAAATTGGGGGATCTAACTGACTGATGGCTAATTAAAAAGCGTCCAAGAAACGTTCATTTTGAATATGAATAATGAACGAAGTCTCAAGGACGCGACTAAAGCTCATCCGTTGGATGATTTTGCAATCAGGTTAATTAAGAATTTAGATTGCTACCGCTATTAATGAAGTTGGAGGCCTAATATAATGTATAAGACCGCATCAAGCGTTAAAAGGAAAGACGCCGGCAGAGGTTGCGGGGGTTGATTTGAAGTTGGGGAAGAATAGGTGGAAATGCGTTATACAAAGAAGTGCTAAACATAATAGGGATAATAGAAATTTATAAATATTCAAAATACAGATTAATTATTGCCATTGCCCCAATGATCTGTCAATAACCAAAAGGCAGGATGATTGGCGGGGCTGCTCATTTTTTAACAACTTCTTGACGGCTTAATTCTTTTTCAATTATGATATTATTTTTAATTATCTCGTAAAATTGATCATCTTTTTGTTCCAGTTTATACCTTACACTTCCACATATTACATCAGCACATTGAATCCCAAAGATGTCTTCTGATCGGTAATTATCGGCACTAAGTGTAAAAGGGTACAACAGCTTGTTAATATCATCTTTTAAGTATGTTAATACTGCTTGTTGTTGTGTTCTTTTTCGGGGAATTCTGTGTATATATGCTATTGTGTGGCGTCTCTCATCGCTCTTCACTATATCTTTGATGAGCTTCAGAACCATCTTATCATAAACAGATCTTTCTTTGAACTTACCTATTTGTAACGGTGTCATAAGATTTTTGCAGTCGTCTTTTATTTTTTCTTTGTCTACGTATACATAATTGAACGTCCCTTTATGACGAACAATCTGTTCTAAAGAACGTTTTATGATTTCAGGATTAGTTCCAAAAAACTTCATTTCTTTATGTGGTTTTGTTGCCTTCTTGCTTGGAAAGACGGTTTTAAGTTTTTGGGTACACCGTTCCCAATTGCGCCAAGGAAAAATTGCCGCGCCAACTACAAAGTGTGTTGTTGAATTTTTATCCGAATTCTTATTCAACGTAAATCCGGCATCCCCAGATTCGTCAATAAAAATGTGATGTTTGTTTGGCATTTCCTCCTTTTTTATAAGTGACTGGCAATATAAATAAAAAACTAAACTATAATAAAAAATAGAGAAAACGTGCAAACCAACCGATCCACCAACCGATAAATCAACAGTGGTATCAACCGTTGTTCCACCAGAACCTCGCTAGAACCTTAAATCTTTACGAACAAGTATCACATTACTCCATTACCGGATATACACATCGTGCACATACTCAGGCAGCGGATGTCGATAGTGCGCCCACTCAACGCCTAACACACCGTTTTTTAGATGTTTGCACGATTGCAGGTACCACTGGGTGATGTCTCTATGCTGTTCCGAGAACTTTCTTAAATCACCTTAACGTGTTTTGTTTCACGAGAAATCGTTGTTGTGATATACGTATATATAAAATAAATCTAATTTACGAGTTATGACAGACAATTTTTGTCTTGAACACGGCAATGACTGCAACAACCTTATTTTTAATAGCATCAAGAACTATGGCCCCTCCAATTGCTGTTATCGACTGTGGGGCCCTTGGGATCCTGTTTTGAAAAAACCAAATCCTGTTCAGGACAAACCTAACACCATCTTGGTGCATGGAGCATCCATCAGGCTGGTAGGAGGAGTTCCTCACCTTGGGCATATAAAAAACAAGCCAAATAATTGTTTCTGTACCCTAGGACCTCTCCTACACAATCAGCTCAATGGAGGTCACAATATATGGGAGTTTGAATATGCGGACTGGCATCCTCTTCCTCAGAACCCAGAGTTGTGCTACAACTTCGGTGACCTAACTCAGTATGGTACCAGGCTAAAAGAGGCTATAAACTTTGTAAAAAGTACGAATACAGGTGCTCCGATAAATCTTATCGCCCACTCCATGGGAGGGTTGGTAGCGAGATACGCCGCTCAAGATCATGACACAGTCGGACCAATCAACAAAATTGTCACACTGGACACAGGGCATTTCGGATTTGATCTGGCTGGGTTCTTTCATGTATTACTGCAAAATATACCTATAGGACAATTGCAAAATATAACCTGTGTGCAACAAACGGCACCGAATAGTCCGTTCCTTAATGCTGTGAACAGCGACGTTCAAAATCTCCCATTTGGGCTGTTATCGATTGGTGCAGGCGCACAATTTGGCCCCATTATTGTCGTTAGTAGTACATCATCGGATTTGGGAGAGCATCAAATGTTAGACGAATATAACCATTTAACCATCATAGAGATCTACGATGAAGGCCACAAAGCATTTGGACCAATTAGAGATTTTCTCCTCTGCTAAGATTCAGTAGGTAAATGCTCAGAGCCGTCAGCAAATATGCGTTATAGCCGTTTTGAGAGATCCGATTTGATTTATTATCCAAGACTGTTTTTAAGCAGTACGCAGTTGAGAACTCTTAAAGATCGTTAAAATGATGTTATTGTTAATCCAGATAAGAGGCAATCACAATAACGGCAGATGCAATACCCAATTGATCGGTTGAAGCTGAAGTCACCTACATGTTTAGGAGAACTAATAGCGTACACTAAGTGATAATCACTAGTTCGCTGGTAGTAGATCTTACTACTATTTAGTTAGTTTGAACGAACAATGGGACTATCAACGCGAAGAATATTAGTACAAGACCGCCATAAAAGGGTTGATACCAAGATAAGGCTGTGAAAGGCCCCCCTAAAGCGAACACCCACGCAATAAATGCTATTGTCGCAATAATTATTTGTGGCCAACTTATCGATTTCACTTTCTTCGTAGTCCCTTTCCATACATAGAAAGGAGTTATCACTAGTAGTATAACAAAAACTACTGTATAAACAAGAGTTGTAGGAATATTAACCGCTGATTTGATTAGTTGATCGAGAGCTACATAAGCCGCGACGATGGCAGCTGGAATATATCCTTGAACTTTTTGTATATACGAATTATTATTTATATCTCCTTCTGCTGGTAATGCCGCTAACTGTTGTTTAACTGTTTCAATCTCTTTATCAAGATTTTTTAGCTCAGGTGGTACCTCGCGCTCTACTGCGACTTGCACTCCTGCTAATTGCTGTCCTCTCTCTCCTTTTCTTTGTTCTAGTTCGTCTAATTTTTTTTGAAGACCTTCACGTTCTTCCTTAGCGTTTTCAACGTCTGTTCGTGTAATGATTCTCATATAGACAACCTACACATTGAGATTTTTGCTAAATTAGTGCATAAAAGTCATATAAATAGTTTCTTTTTTGAATATACCAAAATACGTTTGTAGCTAACATTTCAAAAATTTCAACTATCATATTACTTTCGGAAGTGAGAATTGCGTTGCAAAGATTGTTAATTCTGCAACTAGCAACATTAACATTTAATTCATTCTTCATACGTGTCAATTATCGACTACGTGGCGGTGACAGTGATAACTTCAAGAAGTCATACTACTTTAAGTGATTACAAGGTTTGTAACTGCCTCTCACATACACATTAACAAAGACATTAACGCAGATATGAAGGCCTTCGGTTATAGGCTGTCTTACTAACTCAATATTAGGCATCTCTTCTGGTAATAGATCATAGAGTAAAGCAGACATCACCCCAGTATTTCATATAGACTGCATACACATACTCAGGTAAAGGATGTCTGTAATGCGCCCATTCAACTCCCGATACTCCGTGGGTTAATATGTAGTTTTTATCCGGACTGATCGCATTGCAAAATATCGCCCATCGCTGTAACAAGCGCCAGTCATGAAAATATTTATACCGTTAAAGTGGCTTTTTAAGTGTTTTAGAAAAAGGCGGTCGCTTTTACGGCTGCTAATGCAAAAGGAGGTGAACAAAATGGCAAGCATCGAAGAGAGTATTGAAATCAAGTGTCCGGTCAATAACATATTTGCTTACACTACTGTTGCGGAAAACTGGCCTAAGTGGGCATGGGACAATGCCAGAAGCGGAACAAACATCTCTAGGACAGGTTGGTATCGGAACCACGTTCAAAGGGAAAACCCGCATGATGGGACGAACGTCGAAGTGGACGGCAAAGCTCACGGAATACGAGCCATTCAAGAGGTGGGCCAAAGTAATAGACTCCGGGAGCGTCGTCATTGACGATGAGCTTATATTTGATCCATTAGAGGGCGGCACAAAGTTGACGATAGTGTATGATGTCAAGGTAAGCGGGCTCCTCAAGATGCTTTCGTCGATGATCGACAGCTCGATGCGTAAACAGTTGAAGCTGGATCTCATAAACTTGAAAGGAATACTGGAAGCACAAACTTAATGCAGGAAATAAGCGGGCTAAACGTCAAACCTCACTTTTTTCCAGCATTTCATATAGATCTCATAGACGTTTTTAGGTAGGGGATGCTTATAGTGCTTCCAATCGATCCCACTCACGCCGTGCGTCATGATATATGCTCGATTTGACTGATCCCACTGGATTATGTCGCCGTATTGCTCGGCAAATTTCCGGAGGTCACCTAATACAAAGTGTCCCGAAATATGGGTAAGTGGAATTTTTTCGCGCTTTAGCCACATCAACAAGCTATGATACCGAAACAGTAATTCATCGTCTGCTCTGTCATCAAGAAGTGGTTGCAAAACTTTAACCACTTCTGGATGGAGCGGCACATAGTGCTCCATTCTGATCTTATCTTGTGTTGCTTGTACGTGGACTACCGGCTTCTCCATCCGCAAGGCTTGTCGAACTTGCCCAACTGTTAGCTTCATCATCGTGGCCATGCTTCGTTGCCCCGTGTAGGCTCCAAACAGAATGAAGGCGACGTAGTGTTGTGCTCTCACCTGGCCAAGCCGGTCTTCATGACGCGCTGTTCGAATGTAAGCCAGTATATTTTCAATATCTTCTTTCGTAATTATGCGGTTCGTCACATTTTTCCGCACTTTGAGATTTTTCGGCCTATCAAGAAATATGTCGAAGGCGTAATATCGGGAGTCCAATCTAGTTTTTGTGAGATACTTTAGAAAGCCTTTAGCAAACGTGAGAGTTTTGCCTCTGGCAGATTCAGATTGATAGTTTTTCAGCGTAGTGCTCAGTAATTCGTCTATTGATTTCTTGTTGATAATACCGTTAGTGAAATTCCAAAACGTACGCGACGCCCGTTCGATCCAGTCTTCCGATTTTTTGGTGAGCCCAAGTTTCCGAGCGTTGGTATAGCTTCGTAACTCGTCTTTTGTAAATGGTAATTCAAGCTCTGCAAGACCTTTGTTAGCTAAATTCTGGTATTTTTGTATGTTAGTATATGCTGGATTTGAAAAAATGTGATCATAAACCTCAGATTGTGGGAAAGGCCCAGCTAAAGCGTTGAACGGAGAGTTTACACGGCGAAGGTCACCGGTTCGAATCCGGTCGAGCCCATCTTCTTTTGGTGTTTTATTATTCGATAGCTCGTTATTTTGAAAATTGAGTTCAATAAGTATATCAATTTTTGATTCAAGGACTTCAGTTGAAGATTCGAGGGCTGAGAGGCGAGATTCAATGTTGGTTTCGTCTGCGGGTTGTGCAACTTTTGAGGTTGGTTGTGCAACCTCCTGCCTCACGCTCTCGCTCTTTTCATTATCAGGTATAATCACAAATATGGATCGCCCTGCATGTTCTGAGTAAATATTTGAACAGAAGTACCTATGGCCTCAGAACATTGTACCGGTAGGCGAATTATAGGATAGATGATAGTCGGCTTTGAATAGTGTTTACCTATCTTCGATTTTCCTATGTAGCGCATACGCTCACCGTGATTTAATTGGTTATAAAATAATTCAATCTTTCTAAATCTTATGGACAGTCTCAGTTGAGCGAAAGGTATTGTTGGATGCATTGAAGGATTCGGTTGTCTAACACGTTCTTGGTGCGGCAATAAATGGTAAATAACCTTAGATATACTTACGTAATTAATGGATCCCACGAGTCAAGAAATCAACGATATGTTTAATCAGTCTTTAGAAGTTTTTTATATGGCAGGATTATTTCCTGGCGCTTGGTATCACAATGCGTTGAGACTTAAAAAAGTCACTGACTTAGTCTTTACTCAAGTAGAGAAAGATGTAAAAACCAACGATGTAGAATTAGACCCCCGCCAGAAATTTCTTTTAGAGAAATTGGGTACTATCTGGTTTTCTTTAGAGCCGAAGAAAGAGGGATTTATACTATCGACTCCTTCTGCATTTGATCCCATCTATTGGTTTCTTGCGGGAGTAACGATTGAAAATCTTTTAAAAGGTCTTTTTGTAGCCAGACACCCGGAGTTACTTATTTCTAATGGGCAGATGAAGATCGACGATAAGAAAATTCGACAATTGTTTACACATGACATTGATTTTTATGCAAAAAAAGTAAGCGGTTATATAGAACTCTCCAATGATGAGTTAACTCTCATAAAAATGTTTAAACGGTTTATCATATGGATGGGAAGGTATCCAGTCCCCAAAAATATTACGGAATTTTTAGACGATATGAAGACAATGTTCGGGACGCGCGGGACGCAGCACGGTCTATCGCGTGAAAAACTTCCTATAATATTTGAGGGATTATATGAAAAATTGGAGCACGAGTTAGTGAGATTTAAGGATAGCCCTTCAATTAAAGTGGCAGACTCTTGACCTCTAACATACTGAAAAGTCATTAAATTCGTTCACAAGACAGAGAGGTGAAAAATGAAAAAAAAGTTCGTCTCTATAGTAATAGTAGTGTTTTTGGCTCTTGCTATGTTACAGGCAGTACCGGCATCTGCGAACCTTGCGAACCCGAACAAGCCAATAAAAGAGGTGGGTATTCAAGATCGAATCACCGACGCCAACATCGCCCCGGCCACTGTCAGACCCGGCGGCGCCATCACCGCAACAGGTTATGTACAATGGTATTGCTCTGCTACTTGTAACCTGCCAGAGTGGCGGCCCAATAGTGGTATAGAAGTCCGCCTCATTCAACTTAAAAACGGTCAGGGGTACACAATGGCAAATTGCACAACCGATCCGAACGGTCACTTCGCACTCCAATGCCAAGCCCCGATTACCCCAGGAACCTACCAGTATGTGATATTTGTGCCTGCACAAGGTTTTGATGCTGGGACTTACATTGGGCCGTGGCCGATAACAGTGTCTTGACTTATCAACGCAAGATTCCCACGCGTCAGCGGTGGCTAGGAGAAACCAAAGTGAAGCATTATTGATAGACTGCGGGCGAAATAGATAACTTTACAACAATGGGAGCCCACGGCGACATCCAAAACAATTTTCCACGAAATGTCTCGGCGAAATAAGTAAGTGGTAAAGCGATCATCATATAGGGAAATCTTATGAAAAAATATTTTCTTTCTGCAATAACAGCAGCAATAGTAATTTGTGTTATCCTCGTAAGTGGATGTACATTACCTACGGCAAACAATACGACAGTACAGACACAGACGGCGTCTATTAGCGGCACAACAGCCCATGATGCATTTCTTGAAAAATATGTCAATGAAACATACAAGTTTTTTTCATCCCAAAGTGATCAAAATTTTAAGGCGTGGGATGTAAATTGGCATAACGCTACCACTGTGAATGTTGTCTTAGTCTTACAGAATAAAACTACCGGAATTACAGATAATACCAACAGAACCATTATGTATTTTAAGTCGACTAGTAATGCTACAGCATACTTCAATAGTCTCAATCGCACCGGATATGTGCTTGCTGAAACTTTCTATAGTGATGGGCCTTATCAAAATATAGTTGGACATAAGCCATCTGTTTACAAGATGTATGAGAAAGACTTCGGTACCAAACTTAATACTATTGCACAGTTGGACGACCTTGTCTTTATTGAAGAATATACAGGTGTAAGATTATAGACTGAATATAGCACAAAAGGAGAAACTGGACTTAAAGCGTTTGTTTCTCTCTACACAATTTACATCGTTCTCTTTTCGACATTACATATCTCGCCGGATCCACCGGCCAGATGCAACTATAGTTATCGGAATAGAATAAACTGCGGTAGCGCGTCAAAATGAAAATCGTTATGTAAGAAAATTGCCATTGACTTGCATGTTAGCTGAAAACAATTGATCTATAGAGCATGTGATGAGGTCGAGTTATCAGAAACAATAAGGTCTTGTATGAAGTTTTTTAAAAAAGCAGCCACCCCAGAAAATGAAGATTGGTACGAATATGATGACATTCCCCAAACACTTCGACAGCAGATCTATTACCTAATGGAGAGAACTTTCGGTGACATAGGCGACGGGGAGCTAAATCATTATTGGCTAGATCGTGATCCTTACTATAAAATGCGTTGGAATCACCTTGAACGTTCACTTTTAGAATATTATGGCATCCCAACACTTGCTGATGGGTTCGATAGCCTCGAGAGAGTTAAAAATTTTCTTTTAAGTTCTGGAGTGCATGACTTTCTCAAAGTTGTTGTGGCATTTGTCGGTATGGTAAGAGAAATTACTTATCATCCTGGGTGTGTGATAAGCAGTGACTCGCACTACTTACAAAAGGTACAGTTTGAATATGCTTATAATGGTGTTCACAAGATCTTTACGATACATCGGATTGGATATAAGATTATCGAAAACGCTGAAGCTGAATGGGGTTTTCAAGCAGTTAGGATAGATTCTGAATATCTTCATGAGGAGACCGTAAAAAAGGCTGTGACACTTTTACATACTATGAGTTTTCCTGGGCCGCTTAAAGAATTTGAAAAAGCGCTTGAATACAATACCAAAGGCGATTATGAAAATGCAATACTATGGGCAAATAGAGCATTTGAAAGCACAATAAAAGCAATATTAGGAGAATTGAGCATCCCGTTTGACGCCAATAAAGACCGCGCATCCGTATTAATCGATAAATTAACAGATGCGATCCTCCTTCCAAGTCTGGCTGATTTATTACCAATAATGAGGGAAAATCTGAAGGGATTACCGAAACTTAGGAATAAGTTGGGAGGACATGGCTGGGGAATCACTCCTCGAGGTGGTCAACAGAACTACGCTCAATTTGCACTTCACCTCAGTGGTTCATTCATAGTATTTATTATAGAAATGTACAAAGAAAGCAGTGGAAAACTCCCATGAACCTTATGTACTATTCAAGATTAATTTTATTGTAGCAATCTCGATGGACAATCACCCAATCAAAGGCGTCTAAGAGAATCGGCGGCGAAGGAAAAGCAAAGCATTTTGAATATATTGCAGGAGATTAGTAAAGTAAATAAAAACAAGTGATTGCTCCTATATTTACTCCTATAATTAATAGATATTATCACAAAGGGAGAAAAGACAGATAAAGCATTTATTTACGTGATTGCTGCTTGCATCATTCTTTTTTCTTTCTTATGTATTTACGTAAATACTTCGATCCACTGTAAGTATAATTGTCGAATTGTGATAACCTGTCGTAGCGCGTCAAAATCACAACCATTATTTGACAAAACACTACTTATGTCAAATCGACCAACACATGAAAGACATCACCAACTATCTTGAGCTCGAAAATGTTGAAGCGATGCTCGCAGCCGCTAAGGCGTGTAGTCCACGTGATTACCTCATGCTAAAAACGCTGTGGCGAACGGGGATGCGCGTGAGTGAGCTCCTACACATACGATTACAGTATATAGAAGCGCGCAGCCACGCGATAAACATCCTGAAGGCGAAAGGAGATAAAACGCGCAGGGTGTACTTGGATTCAAGAACGTTGCAAGGGCTTGTGGAGTACGCCAATGAGCATAACAGGGGAGAAGACGAGCCCGTATTCACGTTAACCCGGCAGCAGGTGTATAACATTGTTCGTAGGTACGGCCGGACGATCGGGAAGGAGATACACCCCCATACGCTACGCCACAGCTTTGCCTTAACTGGGTACGACAGAATCAGGATCTCAGGAGATTGCAGTTATTGCTAGGACACAGCAGCTTGGCAGTTACGCAGGAATACCTCCCGGTTTAAGGATGCCGATATTATTGAAGCGTATAACAGCGTTGATTTCGGCAGTATGTAGCGCCTTTTACCGCCTCATCCCCTTGGTATTTAACAGCGAGGGCATGCGAGACGTGTAGTATAACTGTATTTTAACTCCAAAAGACACTTGCGTAGTGCTCTCAGACAACGCTCTTATGCTCGCCTGTCTGAACGTAGAGCATGTATGACGTGGATAACGAAGCGCATCGGAAGGAGATCTGCAAGTGGTGCATGAAGCTCTTCGAACCGTGCCTCGATCCAAACGGGAGTGGCAGGGAGCTCAGCATGTTCGACAAGTTGGACGAGCGGCATTGTGAGGACTTTGAGCTCCATGACTCTAGCTAGCTGAGAACCTTAACATGAAGGGAATAATGAGCCTGCGAGGTCTACTGCGGCAAAAACACCTGAGACATCACCTGCACCACACGCGATTCCATCGTTATCCCTATCAAGGCCAAAAACATCACGACCTGTCAGAGATTTACAATAATTATAACACGCTTGGGCCTGCCCTTGTGTTGGAAAGTCTTTACAATCTAAGTCTGGGTCCATAGCAATTGTTTACGTTGATGTTATTTGCTCCCAAGTAATTTCCCCTTTTGCTGAGCAAACTCCTCTTCTGGTTAATATACCGGCATCCTTAAGTTCTGCCAATTTTTTTTAATTCATCTATGAGACTCATCCCACTTGTGGGAGGTTGATGTGTGGGCATAGGTGGTGGCGAAGTCTTATGTTGGTGCACTAAAGCAATGATTTTATCGGCATCTTCGCCTGAAATGCCTTCAAGGTCAATGGTTCCATGTGAGCCAGAACTTATCACAAGTTTTACACCCCTTAGTCCGCCCTTCTTTTTGATACTGTGAATATGCTCATAAGGAAGTTCGGTCATATCCTCTCGTAACCCGAACGTGCGAGGGTCTTTCATTCTCAATGCCCGATTGGTGACGATTATGGAATGAGGGGAAACGAGGCTGCCTCCACGTAGGCGCGATTGAGTTACGGTAAGCAATACGCGTTCCGTTGTGGCTTTTGTTCCTTGTTGTGTCTGCCTTTCAGCCCATCTTCTTATCGCTTTTTCGTTGGAAACAGGTCTTCCACACTGTATACAGAGGACCGCTTTGTCCGGTAACTTATTTCCACAATTTACACAAAATTTTTCGGCCATTTTATCAACCCAATTTGGCTCCCCGTGCCATTGACAGTTTTTCGCCATAAATACGCTTCAACCACTCGTGCACTTGTGGGGAATTTTTTTCATAATCAGTAGTCATCCTAAAAGATAAAACTTTTCGTCTTTTTAGCGTGTATTTCACATGATGTAACAAAAATTGTAAAAATTGACCAGAAACGTCAAAAGAAGTACTGTATTAAGGCAATCTAGCTAAGCGCTGTGCTAATACCAAATCCTATACCAATACCAGCGGTTACAACGAGCAACGGTACGCCGATACGTGCTTTGCGTGACTGTAGTCTGTATGTTTCATCTTTTTGAATGCCGAGCCGATTAGGCGCGATAACAAAAATAAGTCTTGTAATAATTTCAAGCTATTTATGCAATTAACCAGGCTTATTTTTTAAACTTGCCGCATATCATCACACTAAGCACAATTCTAAACTACACGTTTGATCGTAACAAATAGGGTTAGTTTTAGTATTGTTGTACACATTGTTACGTGTTTTCAAAACTAGTAGTTTATAGGCTTCATATTGAAGAATTGGACATTGAGGAAATAATATGAAAAAATATTTTCTTTCTGGAATAACTGTAATAATAATTTTTGCAGTCCTCGTAAGTGGATGCACGTCGCCCACCTCGAATAATACCACGGTACAGACACAAACGGTGTCAACTGCAAGCAACCAACCATGACGCATTTCTTGAAAAATATGTGAATCAATTTTACAATCTCACACAAAAAGATCAAAACTATACTTTAAAGGCATGGGATGTAAATTGGCTCAATAGCACGACGGTAAATGTGGTAAGGACTTTAGAGAATAAAACTTCTCAGGCAGTTCAGAGTGATAACATGACTATAATGCATTTCAAGTCAACTGACGATGCCATTGCCTATTTCAGTAGCTTTAATATGACCGGATATACACTTTACGCGAATATCTACCCCGGGGGTGCATATCAAGACGTGACGGGACATGCGCCTGTTCCTTACAAAGTATATGTGAAAGAAACAAGTGCACACACACAGGCAAGTTATCGACAGTTACTTGGCGATATAGTAATGGTAGGAGAGGGCATAATGTTGTAAAAAAAAACCATGCGGCCCCATTATGCCGTTAATTGATAGGATTTTACGACGAAATAAAGCGACTTCGCAGAACTGATAAATAGAAACAAGAAAAGAGGAGGTGAAAACGTTGGTAGACGCATTAGCACTATTTGTTGATTTATTTGTCAAAAATCTTCCATGGATTATACTAGTCACTTTATTCCCGCCCGCATTTCCCTTGGCCATTTTGATCCAGGAGCCACAGAATCTGGCACTTATTCTTAGTGCTTTCGGACTTTAGTGATCCATCCATCCCAAATTAATCTAATTGTGATTTGAAGGTACCTTGAATTAGTGGCGGCTCAACTAGACACGAGCGCATATCTGGAAAAAACTTGGCAGTGACTCTAGAGCTGCTTAGGAGGCATGTTTGCAGGTGCAGTGATGGCAACAACGTGATCGATCATCTTTAGTAAGTTTTCGACGTTTTGCCGTTGTTCGAGCGCCGCACGTCGAAGGGTCTGTTTTCCGCGCTCGGTGATTTCGTAAACAATCTTTTCACGCCCTCCCGTCGGCTCTCCCGCCTCGACATCACCCGCCTCTTTGAGTTCGTGAAGACGTGGATAGACGTTGCCAGCGGTCGCCCTAAAGCGCCCGTGACTACGTTCTTTGATGAGTTGTGCCAGTTCGTAACCGCTCATAGGGCCTTCAGTAAGAAGAAAGTACAGGACGAAGAGCGAATACACTGTAAGCTTCTGTTGCTCAAGTAGCCCGTGTTCGGTCATCATCCAACATGCGTCATCTTTATATATAACAATTACTGTTATGTAAAAGACTGATCTGTAAATGACTGATATAAAAAATCATCATAGAAGCCGAGCGCAAGGTTCTGACGCAACGGGCTGCATGTGTCTTTGACGTGGCCAATGAGAGAGAAGCAATGAACGAAACACACACGGTGCAGATTAAGCAAAACGAACTGAGCTTCATTCTGGTGCTCTTGAGTCTTACAGCCATTATGATTATGTTCACCGAATCGATGCTTATCCCTGCCCTGCCAACCTTACAGGCGGAGTTTAATACGACTGCCACGTGGACGTCGTGGATACTGTCCATCTACTTAGTCGCGGGAGCAGTTTCTACGCCTATCTTTGGTAAGCTCGGGGATACGTATGGAAAAAAGAAGCTCCTAGTAATTTGTATGAGCCTTTATACCCTCGGAGTGATCGCGAACGGATTTGCCTGGAATATCCAGAGCTTGTTAGTTTTTAGAGCGTTGCAGGGCTTAGGCATGGGCATTTTTCCGCTTGCCTGGGGGATTATTAGAGATAAGTTCCCTCCTGAAAACGTCGCGATGTCGACGGGCATCATCAGCGCGATGTTCGGCGTTGGAACGGCAATAGGCCTTGTCGTCGGCGCGTGGATTTGCGAGAACTTCGGATGGAGGATGACCTACCACGCTGTCGTTCCGCTAGCCATTGGCGTAACACTGCTCGCTTTTTACAAGTTACAGGAATCTCCGATTCGTAACCCGTCTAAGGTTGACGTCATCGGAGCCACCACCTTCTCGGTCGCAATCCTCGCGTTCCTCGTCGCGATGACTGAGGGAGAGCGTTGGGGATGGACCTCGCTCAGCACGTTAGGTCTCATAGTGGTATCATTCGTCTTCATCATGCTCTTTGTCCTCGTCGAGTGGCGTGTGCGCGATCCGATGATGGACCTTGCAGTGCTCAGCAAGCGGAACGTCTTCTTTACAAACATCGCAGCTTTCGTCGTTGGTCTGGGTATGTTTATGATGTTCCAGTCTATCACCTACCTCGTACGAATGCCGCCACCTGTTGGCTTCGGCTCGAGCATCTTTGAAGCGGGGCTCCTCCAAGTTCCTAGTTCAATAATCTTGCTCGCCGTAGGCCCGCTTGCTGGGAGACTTGTCAGTAAACGTGGCGCGAAACTGCCGTTAGTAATAGGCAGTATCGTGCTCTCAATAGGTTTCTACTTCATCTACGCGGTCCACGATACCCAAGCGCAAGTCGTCTTTGGGCTGATTATTATGTCAGTCGGGATGGGGCTCCTGATGGTGTCGATGATTAACATCGTCATACAGTCGGTGTCGCAGTTCGAGACGGGGATTGCTACCGCTATGAACGCAATCTTTAGGACGATTGGCGGCGTTATAGGCCCCACCATTGCAGGAGTATTCCTTGCGCGGTACGTTTCGCCGCTCGTCATTCAAACCCCACGAGGCCCAGTCATGGGGCCTCTTCTTCCCAATGCGACGGCGTTCAACTACATATTTCTGACCGCGCTTGGCGTCTCGATCGTAGGCGTCTTGGTGACACTTTTAATCAAAGGAAAGGGAATGGAGATTGAGCGACAAAGGCGTGTTGAAGAAGCAGCACCGGAGGTCTGATGAGGTGAACCCTATGGAATATAAACAAATATTAATCGGAACGGATGGCGGGGATCTGATGGCCCCCGTCTATGATCACGCGGCCTATTTCGCGCGACTCACTAATGCGAACGTGCACATCGCGTATGTTCTTGACAGCGCCAGATTTCCGGTATACCCTATCGACGCATCTGCAAACATGTACGACGCGAATCTCGATGCGGGAAAGCAAATCGTAGTGAATGCCAAAAACGACCTGGCTTCGCGCGGCGTCAATGAAGATCATATCGTCACTGTAGTGCTTGACGGGCACCCGGCGGAAGAACTCGACATGTACGCGGACAGTCAAGATATCGATCTCGTCGTTATCGGAACGCACGCGCGAAAAGGTTTAGATCGGTTGCTTATCGGAAGCGTCGCCGACAAGGTGGTACGTGGGGCTAAGGTTCCGGTGTTGATCGTCAGGAGCCAGTAGAGCGTCTTCGCGGGTCGGATTCGGGACGTAAAAGAGCTGTGCCTTAGCAATTGATGCGCGAAGTTCTGAACCATTTCACGAACCGACAAGAGCTTAAAAGTTAGAGAGATGATGAAAACGCTTATCGTATGTCAGTCCTACCACCACGGAAACACGAAAAAGATCGCTGACGCGATGGCGGCAGTTCTGCACGTGGAGGTCGTCAGCCCTAGCGACGTGAACGCCGAAATGCTCGATGGCTATGATCTCGTTGGGTTTGGCTCAGGTATTGCCTTCGAAAAGCATTACGCGCAGATACTCAAGTTGGTAGACCGGCTTCCCGTTTTTCACAAAAACGCGTTTGCAACGAGGGGTGGGCGACATCTGATGTTCTACCACCGTGACTTGAGACGTCAATTGAAGGAGAAGGGATGGACAATCATTGGTGAGTTCTCAAGTCGTGGATATGACACGTATAGGATAGGCAAGCTTTTGGGTGGCATAGCTAAGGGAAGGCCGAACGAGCGGGATGTGCGCGATGCTGAGAAATTTGCTGAATGCCTCGCTTAGCGTCTTATCTCCTTTTTGCTCTCCAGGCGCTCCAGCTTAGCCTTTATGAACAAACAGGGAAGGAGGAATCGTATGGTTGAACCGCGGGACACTATCAAGATTGAAAATATTGTTGCATCCACCGGCATTGGACAAGAGATAAACCTCAAGCAAGCAACGCTTGCTTTAGAGGGCGCAGATTACGATCCTAAACGGTTTCCGGGCCTTGTCTACCGCACCAAGGACCCGAAGACCGCTGCACTCATCTTTCGATCGGGAAAAATCGTGTGCACTGGCGCAAAGAGCATAGAAGACGTGTACGGGGGCCTTGAAAACGTATTTCAAAGCCTCAGAAATATCGGGATCGACGTCCAGGGAACGCCGGAGATCAAGGTGCAAAACATCGTTGCGTCCGCGGATCTTCACGCAGTTTTGAACTTAAATGCAATTGCCATAGGCCTCGGGCTTGAGAACATTGAGTACGAGCCTGAGCAGTTTCCCGGTCTTGTTTACCGGTTGTCGGAACCTAAAGTGGTCGTTCTTTTGTTCGGTTCCGGCAAACTGGTTGTCACGGGCGGTCGAAAGCCCGAAGACGCGGTTAATGCGGTCGATCGAATCGTGAAGCAGCTTAAAAGCCTGAGCCTTTTATAGGTTACCAAGTTTAGCCGCTTAATGATTATTCCTGAATCAGAACGCTCAGCTGCACCGCTGGTTGGAGAGAAAGTCTTCTCCCACCCTGACATGGTTAGAGGAATGAGTACGTGCAAGCTCCTTCTACTGGTCGCTTAAAATACCTATGAGTTGTGGCGTGAGTTGTTGGTGCATAACTTGTTTTCACGGGATGTGGCTACCCGTGAATTTGGGCAAAGCGAACTCCCACATCAAAAGCTTTTTGACAATCTTTTGGAAATTCCTCTTTTCGTCTCTTTGCTTTCTCTTCAACGTTAAATACTGATGACTCATACTTAGAATAAATCAGCCACTATCGGGGAATCTTTTTCGGTGTGATGGATAACAAGATTTGTTTTAATGCGATTAGTACCGATATCACTCGTATTTCGCTTGATGAACCTGTTAAATGGCTCTGGATCGATGACTCGACCTACGGTGAGTATCTCACGTCCACCTTCGAACTGTTGTGCGAGCAGGCAGTCCCTGCGGCACCACGGATAGAAGAGCTGTTGAACGAGGACCCTCGCACGTGTAACAAACGTCACATGTACCATCTATGTTGTGTGAACGCTAAAGCTGGCATTTACATACCTCGTGCAAAATTATCGCAACGCGATAAAAGCGAGGTGAAAGCGTTGTCGCGCGGGTGTGTTATCACACAGCTTTATAAGCTCCGCGGTAGCTAGTTAATAGTAATGGCTAACGGAACGATTATAACGAGCGTGACCGACGTCCTCGCCATCTGTTCGAGTATAATCGAATCTGCGAACAACGAAATCGTCTACCTCTCCCCTCCCTCACTGCTGGTCCTCGCCTCTAAATTCGGCCTCAGCGAGAAAACCAAAAGGCTTATACAGAGAGGAGGGGGCGCGCGAGGTATTGCCGACTTCTCATATCCGTACATCAAAGAGATACGAGACAGTTTAGATAATGGTGAAGACATGCGCTACTTTCCTCAGTACCAAGGCACATTCATGCTAGTGGGGGACAGACAAGAGAGCATTAGCTCGATGAACGTCGACGCCGAGAGCCTTTCGATCGATACTCCCGTTGTAGCACTCTGGAGCGATGACTCCACCTATGCCGAGTACCTCATGTCTACCTTCGAGATAGCGTGGGAACGGGCAGTCCCCGCAGCACAGCGGATAGAAGAGCTATTGAAAGAGGGCCTCTAAACGCCGATTGAAGAAGCAGATACGACAGCAGACATGGTGAGAGAGCGATCGTGGAAAACGGAGGCATCCGTACTGCGCTTTTTACGTTGAACTTGATCACGGGCAATAAAACTCTCTTTGTTTGGTGGAGAGAGTCTGTGCAAATTTTCCCCCTCTTCAAAAAAAACTCGTCAACGCCTTTTCGATCCTAATAATATCCTCCAAGAACGATCGCAATAATGTCGAGAGGGGATCGTAGCGAGAGGAGGGACGATTCCTGTGCTGACTACCCTAAACGTCGCCCCCGGGACACCCCCGAGATAAGGTCTCGCGCAGTGAGGGCGTGCATACCACGTTTCTCCAATAATTCCCTTCCACCAGCGCTCTTCATTCTCCTCTCCCACTTTTCATTGGACATTCACCACATTAATCGCTCTTCACGCTACGGTCTCGCTCTATTCGGCCTGCTCCTCTTCTCGCTTTTAGAAAAGCATAAGCACCCAATGGGCAATTCCACCCGCAATAACCGCTAGAATGATGGTGAAGATTGAGCCGCCCACAGCCCACTGCCAATTGAGCTCCCTTACGACGACGCCAAACGTGGCAATGCAAGGAACGTAGAGGGTAACGACGAGACAAAATACAAATATTTGCACCGGCGTCATCACCGTGCTAAATATGAATGTCCCCGACGCGATTGCGAGCATCTCCACCGCCATTTCCTTTCTCAGAACGCCATAGATGAGGCAAATGCCGGTGAAGGCGGGAAGCCCCAAGATGCCGACGGTAATCGGCGCCATCGGCCCTTCGATGAGCCTGCTGACGCCGGTGAGTTCTAACCACCCGAACACGATGCTTCCTGCGATTAACAGGGGAATGGCAATGTAAAGGAACTCCTTCATCCTCAGCCACGTTTTCTTTACAATAGGAACCAGCGCTGGCTTTCTGATGAGCGGAATTTCAAGCACCAGCCCGGCGGTCTTCCCTGGCACGACAGATCTGAGCAGCCTCCCGGACGCGACGATGAGCACTACGGAGATGAGATAGATTGAGAGCGCGTAGGAAATTCCTGCATACGTCGCCGCGACTCCGAGGATAATCGCCGAGCGAGCCGAGCACGGAATCATGGTGATGAGGATCGTGGTGATAATCCGCTCCTTTTTCGTAGGAAGCGCCCTCGTCGCCATAATTGCGGGCACGCTGCACCCAAAGCCAAACAGCAGCGGGATGAGTGACCTGCCGTGCAGGCCAAGGACGTGTGCCTGCCTATCCAACAACCACGCCACTCGCGGGAGGTAGCCAACGTCTTCGAGGATCGCTAGGAAAATGAAGAAGATGAGAATATACGGAATGGCGATGGCTGTTACCGCCGCTATGGCGAGAAGAGTGGATTTAATGGCGGTCGTTATGAAGACGTTGGCAACATATGGATCGAGGATCCCATAGAGGGGGGGAAACACGATCTCTTCAAAGAACGTGGTGATGAGGTTGTTCAGGTATCCGCCGACATAGAAGATAAGGGCGAGCATGCCGCCGACGAGCAGGAAGAGGAGGGGATATCCCGTTTGTGGACGTGTCGCAATGTCACCAAACTTCTCTGCGAATGTGGGTTTATGCACCTTCCGTACCAGCACTGAACTGGCGATTAAGTCGGCAGTCGAATGTCGGCCCCGTGCAACGGTAATCGTAATATCTTCATTATGGTTCCGTTCTATCTCACCCCGCAGCTTTTTGACAAGCGCAAGTATATGGTCATCTACTTTTGATTCAAAGTCTTTGTCACCCTCGAGAAGCCGCACCGCAAAGGCGCGTTTCGGTACACTTGTTTCGGGGAGCAACGGGACGATCGTCGCCAATGCACGCTCGACGTGGCCGTCATAGTCAACCTGCCGGTACATCGGCTTTTGTTCAATCCCTGAAAGTGTGTATGCAGCCTGCAGTACCTCATGCACCCCTTCACCCTGAGTTGCAATGGTCGGCACGACTTTCACGCCGAGTTCTTTTTCGAGGCTTTCTACTTCGATATCAAGGTCAAGCGTCTTTAACAAGTCGACTTGATTTAACGATACAACCACCGGTTGCCCCAGTTCCAGTAATTGCAGCGTTAAATACAGGTTCCGCTCGAGCCGCGTGGCATCGACGATGTTAATGATGGCATCTAAGGGAGTGCTGAGGAGGAACTCCTTCGTCGCCACTTCATCTTCGGTAACGGCAGTGATGGAGTAGACTCCGGGAAGGTCATACACAAGGATGTTATGTCCATTGATCCGCGACAACCCCTTTTGCACCATCACGGTTGTCTGGGGGATATTGGAAATGACGACGTTCACTCCGGTCATTTGGCTAAACATCGCGCTTTTCCCCGCTGAGGGGTTGCCCATTAGTGCGATCTTCTTCGTTACAGTGTCGTGCTTTTTTAAAAACGTCGGCGTCTCTGGCATAGATGTGGTTGAGCTATCCGCTCGGCTCCATTTTTAAACGAGTCTGCACTTCGCGCCTGACAAGGCGATACTGGTTAGCTTGTGGTAGCGTGAGTCGGTGCACCTTTCGCCCTTTCTCGTCTTCTTTTTTCCTTCTCCTTCCCTTCCGGGCCGACGAGAAGCGACTCTGCGACGTCTCTGCCAAGAGCGATTTGCGTATCCTTCATTTCAATGATAATCGGGCCCTTTGAGATCTTCCGCAACACTTTCACGGTAAGTCCGGGTATGAGGCCGAGTGAACACAGCCTACTGATCGTTTGTGGCTCTCGAGCGGTTAAAAAGCGTATAGTATACGTCCCTCTCCCCACATCAGATAGTTTTGAAATCTCTGCCCCTTCCCCTAAATACTCACCCTCGGGTATGGCCCTCCCGCCAGGACACGTTGCGGGGTGCCCCAGCTGGGCGGAGAGTGAGTCGATTGCCTTATCTGAGATGACGTGCTCGATTTCGCATGCCTGTTTGTGTGACTCGTGTCGGTCGACGCCACAGATATCCACCAAAAAGCGTTCAAGCAGCCGGTGCTTTCGCTTCACTTTCGTGGCAATCTCCCGGCCAGTCTCGGTGAGGGTTGCCCCGTGATAGGGCGTGTAGTGTATTAATCCCTTTTCGCTCAGTTTTTTGAGCATTTCCGTGACGCTCGCGTCCTTCACGCCAAGGCACTCCGCCAAATCGCGCGTAGTGGCAACGGTAGCGCTACCTTCCTGCTTCGTATAAATAGCCTCGAGATACTCCTCTTCAGAGGAGCTTAACGTATTTTTCTGCGACATAGTACTCTATATGTTATTTAGGTTGGCCTAATATATATAATTTAGGCAGACCAAAATTCTTATTACTTGTTGTTGAGTGAGATTATTCGCTTTATGATTAGCCAGTCGGCAAACTATGCATGTAGTTGATAAAAATGTAGAGAGTCAGTCGTAAACGACCAATCTATCTTTTTTCTACGCAGGTCTCAATTTGACCTTCTGGTAGGACGTACGTTCAATCAGTTACAACGGTCTACGCAAGAATGGGAGGTGGTGGTCATAGATGAATGGTCTGGAGACGATGTGTGGCTGCCGTGGAGGCTGAGAGAAGTCAAATGCCCCTACCATATCGCTGTTCGCTGCATCTCTCTTTGTAAGAGGCGAGAGAGAGTGAGCGGTTTCGATGAATTTGAGGATTGACGCGAAATCAGCCTGCGTGTGGTCGATGAACCCTTGTTTAGCATAGGGAGAGATGATCAGACAGGGAACTCTAAATCCAAGGCCGAAGGAGTCAATCTGTGGGGGCGGCACGTGATCATACCACCCGCCCCAATCATCCCACGTCAAGAAGACAGCCGTCGAATTCCAGTACTTGCTCTGCATCACTGTGTTGATTACAGATTCAACGTAGTGCTCTCCGGCTTTTACATCAGATGGGGGGTGTTCGCTCTCTTCCGCTTTTGGCATGACCCACACGACGTTTGCAAGAGTGCCGTTGGCCACGTCATTCACGAACTCATCGTTCGGCGCGAGATTGTTAAGCCGAGACTGGTTCGTCTTGAATGATTCAAATGCTGGCAGAGGGTTCCAAGCCCCGGGGGTCTTGTATGTGCTGTTTACACCATTGTAATACTTCCACGAAATGTCGTGGGCGTCAAGCTCGTCCATTATAGTGGTAAAGTTCAGCGTGTGATTCTGCAAGTTTATGTTGCTATTGATCGTGCCTGATTGACCGGAGATCAAGTAAAGGTGGTTGGGCAGACTGGGCCCCATCATAGAAGTGAAGAAATTATCCATAAGGGTGAACTTTGACGCATAATTCCAGTAGTTGGGGATGTCGTGATAGTCGTAGTAGCCCATGGTTACAATGGATTTTTCAGCGTACACGAAGCCATCCATCTTTCCCTTATCATACGCGATTCGGGCAGTGGCTGCGGAATTATCAAGGCCGCTGCCTAGCGCAGTAGAAGAGAGGTGAAACGGACGCGCAGTTACATTTGAGCCAGGAGCGATGGGGAGCGCTTCATTCCCGCTCAGACCGTTTGCTCCCGGATACGTCCCAAAGTAATTATCGAAGGCACGATTCTCTTCATACAAGACAATGATGTGATCAATGGGCATTCCCGCGTTTATGGTAGTGTACGGGGAGCTCGAATACAACGCGCCGCGAATCGCTCCATCGTAGTACATCTGAGCGTTGTATACCACCCACTTTGCATCAGGCGGGATAACGGGTCCCGAGAAGATCCGGTAGGTATGCCCTGATTGAAGATGGAGCCAGCCAAGATCTCTGTAGGCGTAGACTGATGTGAAATTCACGTCAGTAATATCATACGCGTGCGTCGCGATTGCGTGAGCATCCAGAGAGGTGTGCGGCGGTGTCGGCGACTGACTATAGAGTGCAGCATGGGGTGCTATCCAGCTGTCGCCGTTGCCCGTGTTGGTGATGTCCCATTCAAGATAGGCCGGGTGCTGGGGTACGGCACGAACGGTGGTTATGGTAACAGGTGACGCTGCTGTGGCGTTGCAAACTCCAACCAGTGAGAGAGATAGAAGTGCAACAAAAAACGTCGAAAGTAGCTGCTTGTTCATATATTAATCCCTTAGGAGGCGCGCCCCTTATCGAGTGGTGTCACGTAACATAATTAATATTTGTATTCCTTAATTATTTTGGTGTCTATGGATTCTGTTTTAAATTTTTTGTAGACTTATTAAGCACAAGACTCGAGAGGATCGAAAAATATTGATAAGAAAGAAATTATGTGAGAATAAGTAAAAAAGTCTTATTTTAACGAATAATACGATACTAGTCTTAGCCTAGTTATTTTAGACTGAGTGGAATTGCAAAAAAGCCCAGCGATTATCTACGTGGTTGGATGTTCCCGTCACGTGTTTTGGAGTGATGGTGCCCTTGCTCAATGTTACTCCTAGTCTATTTCAACTACAAAGCTACGGGCGGAAGATCGGGGGATCAGGGTTGCGCTTCACGGGAGCAGTACTCTTTTCGCTTGATGACCTGGGCTGCTGCGCTGAAACCACGTCTACGAAAATCTTCGCTACGGCTAGCATAACGATAATGAAAGTCGCTGCTTTTACTGCTTGTCTTTTCATGTTTCTCTCACTTCCTATGGTACTACGTCACAAGTGACTGATATTTAATAAATATGACATATTATTGTTGTTAATTTTAAATTTTTTCGCCAAATTTAAAAAAATGCTTGTATTCTGCCACTATAGTTCAGTCGAAATATGCAGTTGACCGCCGAGAATAAGAATCTCTTAGGGAATCAGCGTCTTTAGTATAGAATATGCTGAGAGGGGCAGATGCTTGAGATATCGTGAAATAGCAAAGTGTTGAGATGCCGCCAGGATCTCATGCAAAGTGCGCGCAGCACGGCAAAATGATGCTACGGATACTAGCGGGAAGGAGGATTCGACGCCACATTCGGGCACTTTTGTTGAGGTTTCTGTTGACGATTCATAGGATGCAGTGTAGTCATTTTAATTGGGGGTCTATAATTCAAAAATTTTAGTTTTAAACTGCTGATAAGCGAGATTCAATGAGTTTAACATCGATTTTACAACTTTTTTGTCTGCTGATTCATTCTGAAATAGTGGTTCCGTCAGTGCTTCCAATTTCTTACACCTGACTAACGCGCAGCTAGTGCGTTGTTACCACCACTGTACCAACTGTCGTGTCCATGAAACGCTGACGTGGGTCTCCTTCCGTGACAAAACCCATGATAAGGTCTAGCAGGAATAACAACCCAATTATCCAGTTCCAGGGTTTTGTAAGGTTTCTCACAAGTGCCTTTGTATAGTTCATCGGACTACCACCTTTCGACATGACTTGTAAATTTAAAAGCATCTTGCCTATCGTGGCGCTGTATGAACCCTCAAAAAAGGTGTAATATCCATAGACAATTATCAGACTCAGTATTGCAGAAACGCCGCTAAACAATCCTGTAAATACAGTGACATCAAACAAGCGGGTGGGAAGCAGTAACAGTGCGAGTATGATATTTGCGATTACAAAGATAATTCCGATAATTAGTGAATCCACGACAAATGCTATGACTCTCTTTATCCACAAGTTTTGAAGCGATGGATTTGACCGCACAGCTTCAAATCTATTTGACATTACATCACCAAAACAACCAGAGCTTGTCATCGTTTAAATGCATAACGCTAAGAGCGAAGATGAGTGATAATTAGTATTAACATTTAACCCGGGCATTGATGAGACTGTAGTTGGTGCTAGTAGTGAAATGGCAATAAAACACCGGCTCGTTATGTATTTTTTCTTCTTCCTTGCAACGCAAAAGAGACTTATAGGAAACCCACGGTCTATCTAAAAATAATGCGTTGCAGAATATCGATAGTAAACAAGGATTAAGGTTCTGCACTCTAACTACGTGTTCGCTACTGATGAAGATTTGCCTATCAAGCTTATGTTGTTGTACTCTTTATAAACAACAAATAAAATAAAAAGGAGACGTTATATGAATACATGGTTTGATACTGCCCGATTTGGCATGTTTATAAGCTGGGCCCCTTCGAGCCAGAAGGGCTGGGAGCTTTCGTGGCCTCTTGTAGATGGAAAGATAAATCTGTACCTCCCCTACTGCCAAAACCTCACAGTGGAGGAGTATTACAGTATAACCCCGACCTTCAATCCAATGGAATATAATCCGAAGGAGCTAGCCATCATGGCAAAAAGAGCCGGGATGACGTATGCGGTTTTCACCACGAAACACCACGATGGTTACGCTATGTTCCATACCAAGTACTCAGACTTTTCTATACAGAATTCACCGTATCAAAAGGATATCGTGCGTGAATACGTCGATGCCTTTCGCGCTGAAGGACTGAAGTTAGGACTGTACTTCTCTCTCATCGACTGGCACCACCCCGACTATCCCGCTTTCGAAGATGCTGACCAACAGCGCTATGCTACGCTATCCCTCCGCCAGCCAACGAAAGAACAGTGGGATCGTTACTTGGAGTTCATGTTTGGCCAGATTCGGGAGTTATTGACAAACTATGGAACGATCGATTTGATATGGTTCGACGGCCAATGGGAGCGGTCGCCAGATCAGTTGAAGGCTAAAGAATTGCGCGATATGATAAAATCACTTCAACCTGACATTCTCATAAACGATCGGCTGCCTGATCAAGGTGATTTTGATACACCTGAGCAGTTCATTCCTGCAGAGCCGCAAAAACGCATGTGGGAGACGTGTATGACCATGAACACGAGCTGGGGGTACAACCCAACAGACCCAGATTACAAAACTGCCCGAGAACTGATTCACACCGTCTGTGAGGTTTCCGCGAAGGGTGGCAACTTGCTCCTCAATGTAAGCCCGATGGGAAACGGTAAGCTCCCAGATGAACAGATCGAGAGACTAGAGGCAATTGGAACGTGGATGGCCAAGAATAGAGAGAGCATTGTGGGCACCGTCCCAGGGCTCGAACCGTGGCAATTTTACGGCCCTTCGACTCGAAAAGGGAATACGGTATATTTACACCTATTGATGAAGCCATATGATACCGTTTCAATCAAAGGCATTCCCGTTAACATGGTTAAATCGGTGCGTGCACTGAGCACAGATGAAGAATTATTATATAAAAAACGCGTCCCAGTCGTAGACGTGCTTATAGAAAGCCCCAACCCGATTGGTGAGCTCATAGTAAGCGTACCCGATCGCGTGGTTGACCCATATGCCACTATCATTGCGATTGAATTTGCTGAGATGTCATGAACGTCAGAGACCCTACGTCCCGCTCCGTTCGCACGATGGAACCTTCGAAGAGCGTTCGGCTACAGTATGATCTTTTTGATTACATAAACTCTTGAGCGTATCTACTGAACGATCTACTGTGTTGATGCGAAAAGCAAAAGCTTCCATACACTGGCATTATTAAACCGGTAGCCGACACCACATCAAAAATTTTATACTCAGCATGTGTGCCACCAGGCTCATAAGTAAAATCTACCCGCCGATTTATTTCATCTTTTTTACTTAATATGCGTCAAGCAGATGCTCCCACGCTCACCGTACATGGTGAGGATCGGTAGGATGTGAGGAGGTTTTCAAGGTCAAACATTTGTCTCTCTTCTCTAAATCTCATGGAATGTAGCGTTGTCCTATACGTCTTATGACGAACCAAATAGCATTGTATATAGTCGCAAGCGTTGCACGAATGTGAACTCTTAATTCAGGGTTTAACACCGCTATGTTTAAAGCGAACTCTTTAGTGAGCGCTCTGAGACCATTATCGGTACGTCTGCCCTGTGTGAACTGGCACTGTAGGAAATGTGTGTCGGCACGCTTGTTGCCGCGGGGCGGAGCACTTGGTTAACAGCGTTTGTTAAACGCTCCGCACATTTTGTGCAGTCTGGAACATTAAACGTATTTATGCATCCAAAGTGAAGTCCATAATAGCAAGCGGTATTTTTTGTTGCCATAATCCTTCAACCTCCTCTAGTAAGCCCATCGCATAGCAGGTTCTTAAGCCTGAGTGACACTGATCTCGTGTGCAAAAGTGTTACAACAAGTTTGTTTCCGGATGTGTGACAACATATTTGTGTCACACCAGACGTTACTGAAAGGAAAGAATTTGGACGTATCTGTGCCGGCAGTAACCTAGGAGGTGTAAGGGCAGTAGTGTGACAGCCTTAATGTACAACCCGGCTTTTTATGGAGGAGGGGTAGTAAAGCACTCATTAGAGACGTGAAATACTATTATCCTTGAACTGAAGCAAAATAATATGAGAAATAACAATGGGTTTCAAAAGAGAGAGTTTAGTTTTGCACGTAAATACCACACTTATGTTACTAGTGAAAACATGGGACCTACGTAGAATGGCTATCTTTACAGCTATCGACTTTTGAAGAAGATAAAATGAAGCACCAAGCAGTCATCCTACGTAAAAACCAGCGGTTCTGATCCGTTGTCCACACTTCTCTATCTTTGAGGCGTACATCATTATGAGCCCCAAACAAGCTCTCCGAACACCTCCATAGAATTAAATCTATCGACTTAAAACACAAAAGATAAAAAGGAGATAACCATAAGCAAGAAAGGTCAACGATGCAACTAATTTTCGACAATCACGGCAACCCTCGACTAACACGTCTGAAGCGTGATGATACGCTTGTGGAATCGTACGCTGAGGACTGTTGCAAAGCATTCCAAGACAATGCAACAGTCGAGATGCTTAAAGATCTTTATGATAAGCTGAGTGATGGTGAATGGTCGCAGCACTACCGTAGCATTTATGATGAAGATGATCAATGGTGGTACGCTAACGAATTAGATGTTGATGAACTGCAATCTACGCTTAATCTGTTAGTTGCAGTGTTTGTCGGAATTCAAAGTTCAAACGAGTTCATATCTGAGCCGGTACTGCAGCACTGCCAGCTTGGTGGCTGTCAGCACTTTGGTGTAATGCCGGTGTGTGACGCGTGTATCGCCGAAATGATGAAACAAATTAAGATATTACTCGCTTGCCATAAGTACTGCAAATCATCGTGCGCGGACTATCAGTGAGAACTGAGTGCATACAAAAAACAAGTCACGTGAGGCTATTATCTCCATTTAAAGTTTGATATGCCCCTCGCTGTCCGTGTCTGCAAAGCGCTTCTTAAGACGTATTCCCGGGCTGCCTATATACCGAAACTGTAGTGAGGGCTCATACCAAAGCGTTTTTACATATCGCTTCAGGTCTGAGCTTATCGAACACTAAGACCTGCGTTATGCATATTTTTCCTTGGTCTGACAGCAATTACGCGCGATTGTGCAATATCTCTTCCAAATATGTAAATTTGACGTGTATTTGTTTATTGGGAATACTCAACTTTGTTATCGGGCCACGAGCGTATTAACACTTACAAGTGCTAATTGCTTATGCGAATATGGCTCTAAGAGTCTGGATGTTACTTTTTGATGCGATTGGCCTTATCTTTGAAGAATCTAGTGACGTCAACAACTTATTAATTCCTTTTATCGAGCATGAGAGTGGCGGACCAATAGAGTCATGGTTCAACAACTTTATTTTGAGGCAAGTTTAGGATGCATTTCATCTAAGGAATTCTGGAAAAGAGTTGTTGGTATGTATCCAGACATAGGGCCGAGATGCCTCGACACGCAATTAGAACTAGATTTTGACATACTGTCCGTTACTGAGCAGTTAAAAATATACACACGCGTAATATTATTAAACGATGCGGGTGAGTGGTAAGCCTATTTAAGGAAAAAAATTGAGCTGGACCTCTTATCGTATCTTATTAGGACGATTAAAAACATGGAAAGTGCTCTGACGCCACGCTGCCTTCTATACGTTCGATACCCTTTGCATGAGGCTACGCCTGCTGTGACACAAAGACGTCGTCACACATCCGGAAACAAACATATTGTAACACTTTTGCACACGAGATCAGTGTCACTCAGGCTTAAGAACCTGCTATGCGATGGGCTTACTAGAGGAGGGAAAAAGTATGGCAGTGGAAACTGGTGATAGCGAGTTCATAAAGCGGCTTACGGGATTCGGGCTCAGCGAAAAAGAGGCACAGCTCTACCTCCACCTGCTCAAGTACGGGCCAAAGTCCACTTCCCTGCTTGCACAATCACTCAAGACGATCGGGAAGACATTCATAGAACGCTCATCGGTCTCATCGACAAGGGCATAGTTACGACTTCACAGGAGGCGCCGACGGTCTACGCGGCAGTGGACCTCGATATCGCTCTTGATTTTGCACTTGAAAAGTACGAGAATGAACTCCACGAGATGGAACAGAAAAAGCTGGAGCTTCATGAACTTTCAAAAAAGCAGATTTTTAGGCCATCTGACGAATTTTGCACGTTTAAAATAATCAAAAGCATTAAGGAATTCTTAGCTGTCACTATACCTCTTTTGAATACATTGAACGAGGAGTGGTTGTTTGTCGTTCCCAAGGAAATGGTCGCCTTTGCCTCTTTATACGGCATAAGCGAGGCAAGTAAGAAGTTTATAGAGCGCGGAGGAACGGCGAAGTGCATCATTGACGTCTCTCATTCAATGATTGAGCTGACGCGGGAACTCTTGGATAGTGGCTATGACGTGCGCCACTACGATGAGTACCACGGGATATATTTTGTGTTGGGGGATAGAAAGCAGTGTATGAGCGCGCTTAATGTGAATATAGGATCTCTGTCGCTTGATGAGCCTGTAACAGTACCTCTGGATCGACAGCTCTACGTATGCTAGTTATCTCGTCTCCACGTTCGAACTCTTGTGGGAGCAATCAGTCCCCGCAGCACAGCGGATAGAAGAACTGTTGAAAGAAGAGTGCGCACGTTAACGGAAAGTTTAGTGCCCGGGGAAATAGGTCTCCTCTGTTCGCAGCTTTGAATGTTCACGTTGTAAATACCTTAGTTATCAATATGCACTTATTTCATAATGCAAGTTAATTTCAAAAAAAGCGCTCAAGTCGTTATTTTTAAAAAATTATTTCTTGCTAATTTAAGCCAATTAGATGCGTGTTATGATGTTATTTAGTTATGAGCAGCGTAACCCGGATATCACAGGCAATGGTTAAGAGAGAATGCGCATGGATATGTAAAAAGTATCAGCGAAACGGGAAAAAATTGATAAAGGAAGTGAAACGAGATGTTTTGGTGGCTGATCTCGTTTTGTTTGTTCTGGTCTTAGTTTTGGTGGCTGTTCTTGCCTTTCGGGCTGTTATGAGAGCCCTAGACATAAGGGCATAAAATCCCTTGAGCGATACCCAAACGTGAAAAGAGTGTCGCTTGTTGCTCTAGCAGTATTTATTCCGCCATTAACTGTATAAACAAAATTCAAGAAGGAGTTGTGAACACTGGTTTGGTTGTAGGACGCATACCATGCTGCGATTCCCACGCTCTTTAAAATATTTTTCTTCATACTAGCTCTCTAGTCAAATCGCAGTCTGAGGTTAACAATGGGTTATCCTTTTATATCCCTGCACGCATTATGTTGTGTTTTTAAAAGTGGGTGTCAATGGGCAACGCTTTTATGCATTCGAAGGTGCCGTCAACAAGGAATGTGATGCTACGTGAAACGAGAAGTTCTCTCCCTATGCATAATAGTGAGTGTGATGCTGTCGCTCTTCACCGGCATAATAACGATTGCGGGGCTGCCCCAGCAACGCGGCTCGACTGAGCGGGCATACGTCGGCTCTGCTGACTATGTGAAGGATGCCGTCATCGTCCGGTTCAAATCTGAGGCACGGAAAGATGGAATGGTGGTGCCTGATATCGCCGCGGCTGCCCATGCGAGCGTAGGGGCCACGGAAATACGGGCGTTGAGCGGGGTGCCGGGCCTCCAACTGGTGAAACTCCCCGAGGGGGTCACCGTACCCGCTGCGGTGGCACAGTACAAGCAGAACCCGAACGTCCTCTACGCTGAGCCTGATTATCTGCGACATATAGACGTGGTTCCTAATGACCCCTATTTTAGTAGTTTATGGGGGCTCCATAACACCGGTCAGACAGTGAGAGGAGAGGGAGGGGTGCCGGGGGCTGACATTGGAGCGCCCGAGGCGTGGGATAAGACGACGGGGTCCAATGACGTTGTTATCGCTGTACTCGATACGGGGGTCGACTACCGGGAGCCGGACCTCGCCCCTAATATCGTGAATGGATGGGACTTTGTTGCGAACAGCAGCGACCCGATGGATAGGATCGGGCACGGCACCCACGTGGCGGGAATCATTGCGGCGGCGGGCAATAATGGCATCGGGGTTACGGGGGTCATGTGGAAGGCGAAGATTATGCCCTTGCGGGTTATTGGACCGTATGGCGCTCCCGATGATGTTGTGATAGCAGCCATAGACTATGCAAGCTCACACGGTGCCCGCATCATAAACATGTCTTTTGGTGGCCCTGAGTTCTCTCAATCAGTTAAAGACGCCATTGATGCCTCTCCTGCCCTTTGTGTCTGCGCGGCAGGAAATAGTGGTGGGAATAACGACCAAGCCCCACTTTATCCTGCATCTTTTATGAGTGACAACATCATTGCCGTTGCGGCAACTGACCAGAGTGGTGCGCTCGCGTCATTTTCAGACTATGGTCCAAAATCGGTGCAGGTTGCTGCTCCTGGTACAAACATCTTAAGCACTTTTCCGCCCTGGATTCAATTGTTCTCCGACCCATTCAACAACTTTACTGCGTGGAATACCCAAGCGCCGTGGCACATTACGAACGATACGTACGCTAGCCCTCCGACCAGCGCAACGGCTAGCAGTTCAGGTGGCAGCATCGTGAACGCATCAATAATGCTCAAAAACCCCCTTGATCTAACAAGTAAATGTGGAACGACGTTAGTCTTTAATGTGAAGCTAAACACCGTAGAAGATCACGGTCTGTTTTATATCGAAGCATCGAGAGACGGTATACACTGGGATACGGTTGATTATGGGTCAGGGAACTCAAGCGGCTGGACCGGGCTTGAATACAGCCTTACGAATTACGATAACTCACCAAACTTTAACATCCGATTTAGGTTGACGACTGATGGTAACACGAGTTCCAGCAGCGTTTACGTCGATAACATACACTTTATAGCTTTCGACCCATTGAGCGCAAAGCAGAACTACGTCTTCCTTAACGGAACCTCCATGGCCGCCCCCTACGTCTCAGGGCTCGCCGGTCTGGTTAAGGCCGTAAACTCTAGCTATACTAACCTCCAGATAAAGGATGTCATGTTAAAGAACGTCGATGTTGAAAGTGGATTACGTGGGAAGATCTCGACGGGGGGGAGGATCAACGCCAGTAAGACGTTGTCCGGAATCGGTCCGATCCCTCCACTGTCTCTCTCCATCACCAGCGTTCACGTGGTTCCTGGGTATGCACAATACCTCGAATGGGACGTCGCGAACACCGGTAGTGCCGATGCATGGGTTCACCCAATGCCGTGTTGTATAAGCCGACTGCTACGGCACCTTATTACGCTCAGCTCGGTGATGTGCTGACCTTCTATGCGTATGATTCTACCACGGGCACCATGACGACCGTTTACCCTTACGCCGGAAATGGCTGGTTCAACGTGCAACCGGGACATACGTACCGGGTCTTCTCAGGCCCGGTCATTCCTGCTGACGCAAAGTGGGCGGTGTACAACGCGCAACTGTACTACGCTGGGGCCTTTCACGGATGGCTCTACACGAGTGGTGTGCATTATTCAACGTTACGGTAGGGGAGATTTGAACCTGTTACTTTCTTTTTTACAGTCTATTAGAGGTTAAATGCACGAACAGTCTTCACCTGCTTCCTGAGTGCCTTTATAATAGTTACGTGAAGTACTAGAAGGCGTGAATTATGTCCGATGATGCTCGCAGCTCGTCTATTTCTTAAACGTCCAGCGACCCTTCTTTCAACAGCTCTTCTATCCGCTGTGCTGCCGGGACTGCCTGTTCCCATTCCATCTCGAAGGTAGACATGAGGTACTCAGCATAAATGGGGTCGTCGCTCCAGAGTGCCACAACATAATCATCGATAGAGAGATTCATGGCGTCGACACTCATGGAACTGAGGCTCTCCTTATTGTCACGCACTATCATAAATATCCCGGGGTGCCTATCAGAATGGCGCACATCTTCACCAATGTCCAATAGTTCGCGTGTACTGTCGATATAGCGGTGCGAGATATCAGCTATGCCCCGTACTAGTACCCCCTTTTGTATGAGCATAGTGAATTTCTCGACCAAGCCATATTGAGAGGTGTAGACTAACGTGGGGCGAGGGATGAGCCATACGACTTCATTCTCCGCAGATTCTAGAATCCTTGAACCTACAGCTATAGCATCCGTAACGCTCGTTATAATGGTTCCGTCTGTCATTACTACCCAAAAGCAGTCAGAGGGAGTTTATAAACCTGTGTGACACAACGTCTGTGCAACAATGCCATTACGCGGTCTGGCGTGACAAGATTTTTTCCTGATAGCACCTACAGTCAGATCGAGTATCGTCGCAACGTAGCGAGTTGAAGGCAGTCTAGTCGTCTTTCACGCGTGATGCGGCCCCTCTTTCAACAGCTCTTCTATCCGCTGTGCTGCGGGGACTGATTGCTCCCACAAGAGTTCGAAGGTGGAGGCGAGGTACTCAGCATAGGTGAGGTCATTAGTCCAGAGCATACTAATAGGGTCATCAAGAGAGATACGCCAGACATCCTCGTGAATCGCAAGGTCGACATTAATCGCAGTTAAACTGATCCTCCTATCTAACACGCCAAAATATATTCCCCGGTACCAGTCAAAGTGGCGCACATCCTCACCAATATCTAAAAGCTCTTGTACCGCTTCAATAATGGGGTACGAGATATTAGTTATGCCCCGAACTTTCCCGCCGCGTTCTATAAGCTTTTTAGCAGCCTCGCTGATGCCGAATAAAGAGGCCAAGGCTATCGTATCTGCGGGAGTGACGAACAAAAACCCCGCCTGCAAAGATGTCACGAGAGACGCAGCGACGGCTACAAGTTCCTTAACGCTTTTGATAATCTTAAACGTGGAAACCTCTTCAGATGGCCGAAAACGCTGTTGCTGTGATAATTCTCGGAGCTCCTGCTTTCTCCGTTCCATCTCGCGGAGTTCGCTCTCGTGTTTTTTAAGTTCGAGATCAAGAGCTACATCGAGATCCACCGCCGTATAGACCGTCGGCGTACTAAGTGATGGGTTCACCGTGCCCTTATCGATGAGGTCGATGAGCGTGCGGTGGACGTCTTCCCAATACGTCTTGAGCGATTTTGCAAGCAGAGACGTGGGTTTTGGCCCGTACTTGAGCAGGTGGAGGTAGAGCTGCGCCTCCTTTTCGCTGAGGCCGAAGCCGATGAGCCGGGTGATGAACTCGCTGTCGTCAGCCATAACGCTTCATCTCAATGTACGTCTAGTGAATAGTAGATATAGGTTTACCTCACACTAAGAGTATAAAGCCACGTATCAAACTGCCACGGTATATGGGTGTATATATAACAGCATATCAGGCGTTGAATGGGTGAATTAGAAACATCCGTTACCAGAGTTCGTCTATGACATCTACATGAAGTACTGGGAAGATGTGCGGTTAGCGTGTGAAGATACGTTCGTCGATTGAACTATGGACAAAGCACCTAGCGGTCTAGAATTCGTGAGATGTAACAGCAGAACGTCACGCCAAGCTTTATTACAAACACGCGCATAGTACGACGTTTTCAATTTATACAAAGACAACGATTACTACCGGAAGGCTCAAATAAAATGAGGTGGTGGTATTCTGGAAAAAACAACAACCTCAGAAAGTAAGCGAAGACAAATGAGGCCAAGACCCCACTTGTTTTTATTTTATTATTGTAGTAATATTAATTCATAAAACAATATTTTAGGAGGCAAGACAAATGATTTCCACAAAATTGAATCAAGCTATAAACGAGCAAATGACTTTCGAATTTTATTCAGCCCACATTTATTTATCAATGGCTGCCTATTGCGCTGCTATTGATCTGCCAGGTTTCTCACATTTTTTAAGAGTGCAATATCGCGAAGAGGTAGATCATGCGATGAAGTTTTTTAATTTTGTAGCTGAAATGGAAGGTAATATTAAGATTACTGGTTTCCAAGATCCACAAGCAGATTTTAGCTCTGTTTTAAATGCTTTTGAGATAGCATTAAACCATGAAAAGATTGTCACAGGTAGAATTTACGACTTAAAAACTATTGCTGTGGAAGAAAAAAACTATGCAGCTTCAGGCTTCCTTGAGTGGTATGTAAATGAGCAGATAGAGGAGGAATCTAATTTTACGGCTATTGTTAGGCGCTTAAAAATGATAGCTCATGATCCTGCTGCCTTGTATATGTTAGATAACGAGTTGGCAGCAAGGATTTATGTTCCACTCCCAGAAGCAAATGTCTAAAAATTATCACAATGTATCGCCTTAAAGCGCTATGCCTTCGGTGCAATAAGCACGCATCGTAAGTTCGCTTTGTAGATTGATTCGAATAGTACGACAGAAGATTCCGCTTTCGGTTTCAAATCAGTAGGCGGCTCTATTTGCAGCATCACGTAATAATGCGTAATCAATAAGCTGTGTCTAGAACGTAGTGAGCTAATGCGTTTCGTCGGAAAGTCTAAAATTGGGCTATTTTCGCTAAAAAAGGCAAGATTTACCCTCAAATCCCTAGGGCTGTCAAGTCTTCTGGAAAAACAGATTTTGGATGAGCCAAAGGAGATAAATAGGATCGCGTGGGGGCCGTTGGGACTAGTCGCATCAGCCGTGGAAGAGGCAGACTTGGTCCTTCCGTTTTCTAAGATGACCTTTCTCACCAGATGATACGGCTGATACTTTTGGAGCAGATATATCGCAGCAGATATACCGCAGCTTTCTATAATTCACGGCCAACCATACCATAATTAGATAATCCAAACAAAGTCCCGATAGGCATTAAAAGAAGTAAGTTCAATAGTAGTTCAATCAGATCAATAGATACCAAGTACTAATTCGAAAAAGGAGATTGTAGAATATGTCTAAAACTCAAGACTGCTTGAAAGAAGCATTTGCAGGAGAGTCACAGGCCAACCGCAGATACCAGGCATTTGCAGCCAAAGCAGATAAAGAAGGATACTCCCAGGCAGCCAAGCTGTTTCGGGCAGCTTCTGAGGGAGAGGCAGTTCATGCCAACAACCATCTGAGGGCTGCGAAAGCCGTCCGGTCCACTCTAGAAAACCTCAGTGAGGCCATTGCTGGTGAGGATCACGAGTATGAGAGCATGTATCCTGAGATGATTGAAACGGCCAAAGCCGAGAAGCTAAAAGAGGCCGAAATGTCCTTCTACCACGCCAACGAGGTGGAGAAGATTCATTCCAAGCTTTTCAATAAGCTTCTTTCCAACCAAGGCACATCAACGGAGACTTTCCCCTATTACGTATGTCCTTTCTGTGGGAATACAGTGGAAAAGGAGCCGCCAGTGAAGTGCCAAGTATGCGGCGCTGATGGGAAGCTGTTCAAGAGGATCGATTGAGCTTTGTTAATTGGCTCGGGAAGGGAAGATGCCCTTTCGGATTGAGGACGTTGAGTCCCTTGATGAGCCCGGTTATTTCGTCGGAGTACAGCACTTGTTTGCTTGTGCATTGACACCGCCGCTTGAGCAGCATATGTCTCGCTTGCAGATGCGCTCAAGGTGCCGTTAAGCGGTTTTCACAAGTGGCAAGAGAATAAACAGTCTTCCCCCCACCGACTCCGGCATCGACACTCAAGCGAGCGAATTTTTTTTTAACGACAATTATTCATTTATGGTCGCTGCCCTGTTGAGGCTCCGATCTACTTTTTAACGTCTGAACTCAAGGAGGCTGGAGTTCCAACATTCGCTTCTTGCATATCTTCATAGCATGAGTTTCGGAGGTTCTCACCGTGACACGGTATAGAACAATATGATCTGTCACTTTCTGGATGGTCGGGATGATCGTGATCGCAGAGGTGGTCGCGGGAAAGAGAATATTAACGATAAGCACCATCAAAGGCAATCACCATGAAAACATTGATTGTCTATGCTTCAGTTCATCACCAGAACACGGAAAAAGTTGCTCAGGCGATGGCAGAAGAGCTGGGGGCGGACCTTCTCCCTCTCGGTCAGGCACAACCTGAAACCCTCACGGCGTATGACCTGATCGGATTTGGATCAGGAATCTATGGCGGGAAGTTCCATGAGACCCTCCTCCAGTTTGTAGAGGGGCTCCCTACCGCCACAGGGAAACAAGCTTTTATTTTTTCTACCTGCGGTATCAGGGGAACCGAATGGCATGCCGCTCTGAAAGAGATGCTGGTTAATCGAGGTTTCTCCATCACGGGTGAGTTCTCCTGTAAGGGATTGGACACCGTTGGGCCCTTGAAACTTTTCGGGGGGATAAATAAGGGAAGACCAAATGAGGAAGATCTGGAGGAAGCACGGGTATTTGCGCGAAGATTGAAAGAAAAGTATACATGATTGCGTCGCATCTCAGGACAAATTATTCCCAAGATTTTCACTGTCTTAGAAAACGTATATCGGCTGCATTCCTTACTTTTCCCGCCAATTATTCATCTTCAGCATGTGCCCAATCCACGTTCATCAGAACCTCGCAATAGCAATAACTGTCGTGCCTCCGGAGAAATTGGGGGCCTTCGGGACGTCGATTTCCGGGAAATATTTTCGGAGGATGATTTCAGATTTGATCAGGGTCTCTCCATCACAATTCCATTCCTCCGTGCTAAGTAGTTACTTTTTAAACAAGGATGTGTCAGTCTACTCACACATGCACAAATTAAAGCTCACAGAAGACCGCTTTAAAAACCCGATTACAGTCAGCGAGATAATTTATACCTACCGCTTGTGACAGCGCGACGTATATCGGCCGTTATTGAGGTCTTGCGAGTGTGATGTCAAGGAGACCTATGAGGTAATCGGGTAATAGCAAGCATATGCTCTCAAGAGGGCCAGCCACTTCAAGGAGTTGCAAGATGATTTCTCATTTTTTGATATTCTACTACCCGGTCGAGCCATTCATTGACCATGCAATTGAACACCGCTTCCTGTTCGATTTCGAGTCCATGTCCGGCTCTATCCAATATTGCGAACGTTCCGCGGGGATAATTCTCAATGATTTTTAATAAATCAGTATACCCCACAGGAGTGTCTAGGCGTCCCGCAAGCATAAGAGACGGTTTATCGAATGGACGGTCAAGCTTATCGACGTCAAACGAGAAGGTGTACCCGTCTTTGTTAAGCCGCTCGATAAAGGCAGTATCTTGTGTTCTAATTCCTGGAAGCATGTCCAGCTGGAACCTCTCCCATCGTCTTTTATCTTGGACTGCCATGAAGTGTTCAAACTCTTTTCTTTCGTTCGGTTCAATGCTAGCCAACAGTTGAGCGTCTCTCATGAACACCCGACGCCGCGGCAAATCACGCTTCTCCCGATCAGCGATGATTATAGGACAGATAAGAAGAACCCCGTCCAGGTGCTCGGGGATATCGTGGACTAGTCCCCGGGCAAGGTATCCCCCATAGGATTCACCTACCACTGAAAACGTGCGATCTGGTATAACCTCCTCGCAGAACTGGAGTACCGTCCGGAGCATATCGTCTGAAGTGTTTAACCGGTCACTCGCCCAAGTACGGCCCATACCAGGCAGGTCAAAGTAAATGCGTTTCCATCCTGGCCGTCCTTTGAAGATCGGTTCCAGGCAGCCGGTCATAATGTGATGATCAACGCCGCTGCCGTGGATCATAAGCACAGGCATGCCGTCGCCGTACACTTCATAGTAGATGTTCAGCTCGTCAATCTCGCATATCATTTTTGATAAATGTACGTATGTGTGTATGTATGTATGTAGTAGGTATGGCTAACTGGACTTATTATAAAAGAGGGATCAAAGTTTTATCTTGTTATACCCTCCTGCACATACGTAAATGCCTCCCAGTTGTACGAACACGTCCGCTTTAATTCCGCATATGCGGTGGCGGAAGTGCCGTAGTCACGATCGTCAAGATCGAGAATCAAGGAATCAACCTCCACGAGATCTTCTAGCACCGATAACACCCCATGACGTCGTGTTACGCAACGATAATAATAACAAGGGAAAAGTAGGACGGAATTAATACAGCGGCGGGTTTTATTTTCTTATTTTGCGCATGTAGTTTCTTTTAAGCATCATATTCCTCAGCAGATCCGCCGGCCAACTAGACGTCCTTGCAACTGCAACCGTTACAACGAACGCTGTCACAAAGCGTTTAATACCAATGCGTGCACCATTTATCAATTTTAAAATAACGGCAAAGGAGGTGAGGTAACGTTATGTTAGAAGGTATCCCGGTAATAGGCCCCCTATCAGCCTTTCCCCCCTGTTATTGGCAGGAGGGCTTTATGCGATCGGCGGATTGACGGGATTATGGTCTATAGTTATGCCAGTGTATAATGCACTACTTGCACTTGGGTATTAACTATGTTACTTAAAAGGCGAAGCACAACAATATTACGTTCACTTCTCTAGCTATTTTCTTCTCTCCCCGCGTTATGGTGAATACGCGCCCAGCAGTAATAGCAGTGCATAATCACGATCATCAAGATCGAAAATTCTCCTTTTGTCCACCACTAAAACCGATCCTTTTTGGTGACTAATCAACCGAGAGACACAACAGCAGCGCGTCACGCAACTATTTTATACGGCGAGCGTCCTTTTATATGGATTTTAACAATCAGCGGCTCTCTCTAACAGCCGCAGGAGACGATTAAATGGCTAGATTCGAAGAAAGCGTAACGATAAATCGACCAATTGAAGACGTCTTTACCTACGCGACCGATATAAAGAACTGGACTCAGTGGCACGAGACGATAGTGGAGGCGGAACAAACATCCCAAGGACCGGTGGGTGTCGGCACCACGTTCAAGGGGAAAGCCAGCATGGAGGGACGGACGATGGAGTTTACGGGAAAGATGACGGAATACGATCCCTACAAACGGGACGGTAAAGTAATGGACTTCGGGAACTTCGTCATCGATAACACGCTTATGTTCGCTCCCACAGACGGAGGCACACGGTTTACCTTGGTGTATGATGTGAAGGTGCGAGGACTCGCCAGGTTGATGTCATCGAGGATAAACAGCGGAATGCACCAAGAGTTGAAGCAGGCCGTTAGCAAATTGAAGACCGTTCTTGAATCTCAATCCTAAGACATAGAAATACAGCGTAATCGTTCGAGGGGCGGAGGGCATCGCTCGTTGAGGAGCCTGACAATTTACGGCATACCGTGTCCATCAGCTCAGGATGCCGAGTGGGGGGGGCATGATCGTTTTGTCACTTCGGGTTGACCAGCCCGACTCGTTCGGCTTCCCCACTGACCTTGGACTACCTTGACCACATGCTTGAAGATCGAGGATTTCTCCTTTTGTCCACTTCTTTCACAATTAGGCAACCACCGAAACCGTTCATTTATTGTGAACATTAAATCGATAAATAAAATGGATATCAAAATCGAGCAACTAACGCAGCGCGCCAAACACTGCTTTTTTCACCGAAGCTTCAACACCACTTGCACAACTATTACCAGAAACGGGGTTATGAACGCAACTATCGGCGCCCACGATATGCTAAAAAGACTGTTAACCTTGACCGTGTGATGGTGCCTGAAAACGAGATGTCTCGAGTTATTTGGCTTTATTACACGTATCAAGAGGTTGATTGTCTGATTACCGGAGGCGGAGAAATGGCACGTCCACGTGATTACGGGCAAGGGTGAGATTTCATGAACCCTCGATTGCTTGTCACCATCGACTGTTAACCCAGGGGCTTGCAGTTCTGCTTCGAGGTAGTCACTGGATGCGTGGTAATCCTCCACGGGAGAAGCTCGCTTCACGAAACCCTTAGAAAGTGTCAAATCGAGGGATATGCTGTGTGAATCGCCCGCACGAACCCTCGCCGGGAGAATCCCCACTCCCTCGTCAATCAAGCCTTGCAAGTGTTCCCCCGTTGCGAGTGTGTAGAACTGTCTATGTTCAGCAAAGATGTAGTGGCATGTTAGGTAGAAAAGTAAGATGAAAGATGCTAACAACATTGCATTCCAGCTAAAATAGGTAATGTCTGCTACGAAGTCAACGAGTCCACGGGGGCCGATTCCAGTACCTGTTACTACAAACTTATCGTTGAGATTCCACCATATCGCATAAAGCGACAGAGATATTGAAGCAATTATTGGAATAAAAAGTACCCAGGGGAGACTTCTTTGTACGCGTTCAGGCGTGCGACGATATGCAAAATAGAGAAGTGCGAACAAACATACCACAACTATCAAAGGGAAGACCGGAGGACCTCCTATGGCATGTTCATATGTGGAAGGTGATACCCAAAAAAAAGGGCCGAACGAACGAAAAAATGATATCAAAAGTGGCGTTTGAAGAGCGGGAAAAGTAGCATACATCATCTGGAAAAATAAAAAAGACATTAACCCGAGTGATATACTTGCTGGAACCAAAAGCAATGTAAGAACGTGCTTCGCGTCGATTTGTCTTCGTGGTTCTACACGTTCTATAAAGAGTATGCGATATTGAGGTTTGTTTCGTAACCACCAAAGGTACGACACGACGAGTATTAAAAAAGCAAGAGTGAATGTCAATATAATTATATTGATGTTTAGGTAAATCCATGGAGCGTCCGGTAAGCCCAAAAAATACGGTATTAACAACAGCTCAATAAACCACCAGATGACGAAATAAACAACCGTAAGTGAGAGAACGAGGAGTGAAAGTTCTTGCAGTCTTCTAACCTCTTGCCCTTGTATCTCATCAACTTGTTTTTGTATTGCGTCGCTTACCATTGCGCACACCAAATAGAGTTAACGTGATTCACACGGTTATAAGCTTTTAGAGAAGCCCTCTTAAAAGCAAACAATCTTCTTGCGGAGTGCACATTATGTGTGAACGCAATGCAACTTAATTTCTCCTTTTGTCCACTTCTTTCACAATTAGGCAACCACCGAAACCATTCGTTTATTGTGAACAATAAATCGATACACTTATCATAGTAAAACGCTACCATAACGGCAGACTTACGGTAATATTATGGCAATCCAAACCGACATAGGAGGAAGAATCGCCCTCGACTGGCACGCCGTTGGGTACGTCCGCATTTCAACAAAAGACCAAAACGAGGAGACGCAGGTGCACCAGCTCCTCGTGCAGGGCGTACCGCGTGAGCAGATCTTCGTCGACACGGCCATCAGCGGTACCACACCGGCTTCCGACCGGCCGGGGTTTCGTGCGCTGCTCGAGTACATCCGCTCCCACGAGCACGAGGTGACGACGCTCTACGTCTTTGAGATCTCACGTATCGGCCGCTCCTTCCTTGAGACGCTCGATGTCGTGCGCGGGCTTGAAGAGGAGTGCGGGGTGATCGTCTGGTCACTCTCAGCAAAAGAGGTGTGGACGCAGACGACCGACCGCTCCATCAGGAATCTGATGTTGGCAATCTTCTCGTGGGTTGCCGAGCGGGAGCGCGAGAACCTGAGTGAGCGAACAAAGGCAGGGGTGGCACGAGCACGCAATGAGGGGAAACACATCGGCCGACCGTTCCGGGAGATCAACTGGAAGCGAGTGGGTGAGTATCGGGAGAAGGGGTTACTCCGGTTTCAATCTTAACAACCGCTTTAACTCGTGGTTCTCTTTTCTCGCCCGGTTTAATTCATATTCGAGGGCACTTTTACGACGGCGTAATGAATCAATCTCCAGGGCAATCTCGTAAATCTCGGCATCAATCACGTCGCTGCCGTCTAGAAAAATATTTGCTTTAATATCTCCATCTATTATCTGGGGTTGTGGATGCATCACAATCCCTCCTATAATTTTTAATTCATTTATTTACCGTGTTTTTCATAATACGCGGTTAACAGGTCCTGCACCACCTCAGTAAAAGTAACGTGGCGCTTTCTCTCTTCAATCAATTTTGTTTGTATTGCCTTCAATTCATCAAAGACCGGCATCGTTAATTTTATGCTTGTGCTTGCTATCGACATCACCTCTATTGTTAAACGTAGCAATTTAATAACTTTCGGATTGCCACAGGTTACTATTCTACTGCTAGTTATTTGTAGTTTGCTGTGAGATACTATAAGCATACTGATAAATAGAAGCACATTACGGGCAACGGTCACAAATGTAAGAAAAAAAGAGTGGGCTATTAATTCCTCACCTAACTGACTATTGTGCTGCGTTCTTGTTGTGTGACGACTTCTACATCTACCTTACAGTTATAGATGTTTGGGCTGACGACGGTTGGTATACGTTGGGTTTAGGTGTGTTTCCATCGTAGTTGAACTGTAACACCGCTTCTCCAGAGTCGTAACATATCACGTCTGCATGGAACCGGCCATCTGTCCCGGTAGTTCTCTCTCCGAAACATTCCATTGGACCTCCGTTTGCAGAACCACATATCTGTATTTTCGCGCCTGGAATGCCTCTGCCCGTCTCTGACTTGAGTTCTCCATAGAAGTTGCTAAGACGTTGACCATGTACACCATCACATGGGTAGAGCTTTATCTCAGTAGCCAGTCTTGTATCATCCTTTTTTAAAGTCGGTGCGGCTGTGGTGTTCTTGGGAGTTGCTGAGACGGTTACGACAACAGACGTAAGGACCACTACAACCACTAAACTTATTATCCACTTTCTCATATCCATACTATACATCACCTTCTGGTTAGTGGAGCGGCAGTGACGTTGGTTAGACGAAACACCACTCCTTCAACCTCTATTTTTAAAACTAAAAGTTACGTTCATTTATAAACATGTGTGTGACAACATTTTGTGGCACACCTTCTATCCTGAACAGTATGAAGCATATCACGTCGAGTGGCAATACAACGTCCACTAGTAATAAAACAGCCAATTCGCCAATATTAAGTATTATAGTCAATACTTATCATTCATGTTGATGATGTGAAAGAGGTGAACACTATGCCTATAAACATTAATTTCATTACGGACCCAAATGTGGGCATCCCGGGAATGATTCGCTTTGTTATGTTCTATGTGTCGTCGCTGTTTCTGCATTAACGTGTGCTGAGTTCAAACTCCACAACTCGAGAGTCGTAGGTTTTGCAACCATTCCTATGGCTCCTTTTCTTTTTCTTTGTTTATAATTTCACTTAGCTGTGTATAAGAGAGACTAGATACGGCCCTATAATTGTCCAAATTAAAACTCCACCGAGCAAGCTCCAAGTTAGTAAGATAGAAAGAAAAAGCAAGTCAAAAACCATGCCGTTTTCACCTCCAGTTGTATTTATTTTGGCGTTAGATAATGGGATGTGCTTTCTATAAGTGTTGTGGTTTGCTATATAGGGTTCGGGTTGTTAAAATTAAAGAAGCCATCCAAATGGTTAAAATCGTTATAATTTAGCATAATAACCCCTTTTGAAAAAGTGATAATCTTCACTTTATAAAAATGGTATTCTCATATCGGCCTAATGGGATTCTCATTTCATATCCTTTTGTGAGACATTACCTAATGGTATTCTCATATGACCCTACTGAAAAATTCATTTCGTATGCATTTAATACTAATGAGGAGGTAATGAGCGAATATCGTGCCTCAAATATGCAGTTCATTCGATGACCGCTTTTATACATTGATTGTAAAGAAGGCCAACGAGTTAGACGTCCAAAAGTCGAAAGCGGTCACGTTTATGGCGGAGTCGTATTTTGTTGATACGGTGCGGTTGCAAGAAGAGAACCAACAACTGAAAGAGCAATTAGGATTTTTAAGGAGCGAATTTGACCGCATACATCGGGAGATACAAGAACCATTAAAGTTGCTTGCTGCGGGACCTGCTTCGGTAACAGATAAAGACAAAGAACCACTCCGCAAACCGTCGCTGCTTGAAAGACTAGGGTTAAAGCGAATGGTGAAGACACAAAATAAGTAACTTTACAACAACGGGAAAATCTTTCTCATAATTAACTATATCAAGATTCTTACCAATGTTTAAGGAATAGTGGGGGCTAAATGTGGACGGATTTCCAGTCGATGCGGTGATCGTTGCCGCTATAATTGCTTTAATTGGATTGCTCGCAAATGGGATGTATTTCGAGCCAAAGAGGGCTCGAGAGGATCGGAAGAATGAATGGGACAGACTTCGAGAGGAACGCGAATTTCAAAGGCAAAAACAGGAAACGGAAAAGGAAAACCGAAAAAAGGAGCTGCGGGACGCATTGTACAGCGAGATGGCTAATGTATATTGTATGATAAAAAAGATTATCGATTCTTCCAAAAACTCCAAATGGTTAGATAAACAATCGATTGATCAGGCAGCTTGTTTTGACGTCTATGAATCTACGCGCAGGAACCCTGTCATATTTTACCAGCTCGAAGATGCACAAGAAATCGACCGTGTTTATCGTGAACTGCAACAAACTCTGATCAGAGCGGTACTTACTGCCGAAAAAGGCAGAACCCGCGCATACTCGGAATTGCAAGACTATATGGAATCAATTTATGACGACTTATTAAAACCAAGTGGTATTGAAATTAGTCGATTAATATATTTCATGGGCGCTAAAGAATGTAGTGAATACAAGGGAGAATTAGAACGAAAGAATGCGACAAACGATAACGGTAAACCTCCAAAGGAAAGCATTTAGAACCGACTAAAACGGAGTAAAGCGACTTCGTAGAACTGATAATTAGAAGCAAAAAAAAAACGGAGGTGGAAAAATAATGTTGTCACTCATACCAATAATAGGACCGGGATTAGCAGCAATTTTATCCTTGGCGCTCTCTGGCTTAGCCTTGCCCTTTTTCGGTCCCATAGTAGCGACCTCAATCGGGTTAGCATTGTGGTTTGCGTTTTTATTTTAGATAAAATGCTTAGACACAAAAAATAGGTAACTTTACCACAATCGGACCCCATTGTGTCAAATGGCGATTGTACGATACAGTAGAGCGAATATGAGAGTTATTGGATATACCCGCGTCTCCACCGATGACCAAGCCCGCGACGGTGTAAGTTGAAGAGATTAGGGTAGCATTGAAAGACATTCAAAGATAGAGGTAATGAATATGGCAGAGGAGGATATAAAACTTATTAAATCGGCAATAGAGTCTATGAAGGCGTCTAACTGGGCGAATAGGGATGAGATAATCAAGCAACTAGAGGAGGACCTCGACACGCTGTATGAGGAGATAATAAAGAGTTATCCGTCGGCCGGGTATGATGAGGCTCAGATGTTGGTTAAATCCTCTAACTGGAGCGAATCAGAAAAGGAGCGCGTGCTCAAGCTTTTAAGCGGGATTAATGATACTGAGCAAGCCGAAGAGCGAGAAGGGCAGAAGGCGAGAGCGAAGATAAGAGCGGAAGACCCCTCTTTTTTTGCTATGTACCCGGTTGTCCGTTCAACCGGTCGCGCCCTTAAGAGCGGAGTTATTTCAGAGGGGGACGCATACAAGTTATTATCGTATGCGCTCGAAACTAAGGGCTTGAAAGATTAAACGCTGGCGCACGCACGCGCATCAGAATGAAAAGCGTTAATTGATATAACAGCCCTTTTGTCAAATAACTACTAGGTCGATTTAACGGAGGTGAATGTGATGGGATTTTTAAGCTGTTTGATTTGTACGATATACACAGCAATGTGGTGTCCTGGATGCATGTTTCTACTTCCTCCGTGTGCGGCAGCTTGTGGATTGCCATTCCCATAATGTGCGAATTTTTGAAGGCAGTTTGGAAGAATATGTCAATTTTCTTGGATTAATTCGAAAAGATAGCAGATTACTAAGGAGACTTAGCAGACCGATCAACGAAATTTTGGGATTGAGAGGCGATAAAATATAAAATATAAATCATAAACACTAACACAAAAAGAGAAAAAGGTTATAACGCGTATATTTTTCTTATTGCTGCTCATATAGTTCTTCTCTAAGCATTATATTCTTCAGCAGATCCACTGGCCAGCTGCCGGTGCAATTGTCGAATTGTGATAAACTACTAAAGCGCGTCAAAATCACAACCATTATTTGACATAACACCACTTATGTCGCTGAAATATACTATAAAAATTATCTTAATGTAGCAGTTCATCAATGCTCACAGCTCCGCAAAAAGAACGGTGTGAACCCAATCGAGCAAATAACTGTGTTGTTAATCTTTTCTCGTTTTGTGGTAGTGTGTGTAGCGTAGCCTTCTTTCCCCTTTGTGCGGCTTTAGCAGCTCAGCGAAATGGCGATGCTCGATATGCGTTGGATTTGCTTTCAACTGCTGCTAATTTATATGAGGAAGAAGGGAGAACTACCGTTATAGAAGACGACGTTCGACGCGCTGAACGGCTTGCAGAGGTTTCGCTAATCAGACGAGAAGTCGTGAGGTTGTCTCCGCATCAAAAGGTCCTACTGGAATGTGTCTACACTAAAGAAGAGAAGCAATCACCCACAGAAGTATATCGCGAGTTCAATAATCTTATGCGGTTGACAGGTCGGGAACAAGTATCACACAAAACGCTGTCGGAGCTTGTTGCTGAATTAGAGCTCTATGGGTTTGTTGAGGTAGAACGGAAAGGGCGAGGGAGAGGCCGGGGCGTTGACTTCTATATATCGCCGACGGGATCAGTTGAGCGAAAGGTGTTATTGGATGCGCTGAAGGATTTGGTTGTATAATATTAATTCGCAGATCCGCGTAAAAAACCAGAATAAGAAACTGCAGCTACAGAGCGCTAAAAACTAAAACGAACATACATACACGCATATATATACACCATACCTTTATCACTTCACAATACAACACTATTATAGGAGAACAAGTATGGAGTATCCGGTTATCGTATTTAAGGACGAGGACGGGGTTTTTATCGCTCGTTGCCCGGTATTTAAGGGCGCTCACACTTATGGTATGAGCGAAGAAGAGGCCCTTCAGAACATTAAAGAAGTACTTCTAATGTGCGAGGAAGAGATGGCGAAAGAAGGGCCAGAAGCGGTAATAGACCCCCATTTTGTTGAAATTACACAGGTCCTCCTCGCGTAATTTCTTCTCCTTCCATGCCGAAACTTCCTCTATTGAAACCGCGCGAACTTTTAGATTTTTTAAAATATCTTGGGTTTACCGTTACGTCTCAACGCGGCTCTCACATTAGGCTAAAATCACCAGCTGGCCAGAGAACAACCGTGCCCTTTCACAGCCCGCACTAAAATATATGCTTGAAGATAAAGACGTTGTTGCTGTTTTTGAGGAAGCTGCTACAACTATTCACAAAATCATTACAGAACCGAATTATGAACTTTTTAAGAGGCTGAGAGGCGACAGCAATGACAACTGAAAACAAGGTCGGTAAATTATGCAGCAAATGCCGCATAAGACCAGCACGGAATCAAGAAAAAGGAAACGCGGGTTAGTGCTTACCTTGTTACGAAAAACATAAGGCGTGGCGCGACGCCAATGCGACGCGACGTAAAGAAGCGTTTAGACAGTGGAGATTGAACAACAAAGAACACGATGCTGCACGTAAACGAGCGTGGTATCTCGCTAATAGAGAACACGTTATACGAAAAGAGGTGGAACGGCAGCGACGAAAAAAACTACAAACAAAACTAGGTGATACAAATGACCACTATAACACAACCAGAAACTATACACTATGAGCATGCCCCCCCGCTTTCAATACCGAAACGTAAACAGAAATCTGGAAAGGGTACTTATAAAAAAGAATCAGAACGGGAAGAAAACAAACGGCAGCGGAAAGCCGCGACCTTAAAGAAATTGCGGGATTTTGATGTCCTCGAATCGCGGCGGGATAGTACAAAACCACTTCCTAAAAGTTTAGTAGAAATATTTGAACGAAGGGGAATTATAAAAACCTAACTTCAAAATTGGCTTTCAAATCGGGCATCACGCTGATAATATCATGGATTCTTTCCCTCGCCTTCTCTGGTATGCTTACGTCATGCACTCGCTCTGTACGGTACTTGAAAGCCTCCCAGCTGCTCGAACACCTGCGCATTAACTTTTCATAGGCGTTGGCGGAGGTTACGTAATCGCGGTCTGCGAGATCGAGGATAATGGAGTCGATTTCGACAAGGTCTTCCAGCACCGACATCCCCCACAACATCGTATACTGCAACTGTGATAATAACGAGGCAAAAGCGGGACGGAATTAATTCAGTGGTGGTTTTTGCGCTAGAGCTCAATTACCACAAGAATGTAATCACTGTAATAGTTCGAGTGGAAATGTAACTATTAAAATGGCAATTTTTATCCTCGTTGTGTTAATTTTTACACCGACCGCCGAGACAGTAGTACATGTCACACGATCTTGTCAGAATCGCTTCCTTTATATCATAAAATGTACCTTTTATGATATCAGCTCTAGAATAGAATAGGATGATAGAGGATCCAGCATGAAGCGCATCGACGACTACCTTGAACCGGAACGGGTCAACGCCATGCTCAACGCCGCGACAGCGTGTTCATCGCGTGACTACCTCATGCTCCGCGTGCTGTGGCGCAGCGGGATTCGCGTGAGTGAACTCGTCAATATTCGACCGAAGGACATTGAACGGGACAACGGTGTCGTGAACATACTCAAGGCGAAGGGAGGTAAACAACGGAGGATCTTGCTCGATAGTGAGACGATTTCGATGCTCTCGAGGTATGATTCTGAAACGGAACTCGGGGATGAAAACCGCTTATTTTCCCTCACCACGCGACACGTGTGGCATGTGGTCAGGAAATACGGTCGAATGGTCGGCATTGATGCGCATCCCCACACGTTGCGGCACAGCTTTGCCATACACCTTGTCAGATCTGGCCTTGACTTACGACGGGTGCAGCAGCTGTTGGGGCATTCGAGCCTGAATACTACGCAGGTCTATTTACAGTTCAAAGACGAAGACCTGCGAGAAGGGTACAACAAAGTCGAATTTTAAAATTGCTCTACGGTCTGTGCTTCCGAGTATGTTTTCATGCCTCGCCCCTAGTTATACGCAAGTAGTATGCCCTCCGACGCATGTCCTCTCTCCCATTTAAGGTTGCTTGAATGCTCTTATTGCCATTTATCATTCTTTTCTTAGTCTTGTGAGTCTCAATAGACCCCCAACTAGATACAAGTCCTCACTACTGTTCCGACGAATGCTTTCACACAGCATTTAATACCAATGCGCGTACTATCTATCAGTTTTTAATAACGACAAAAGAGGTGAATTTATACGACATCTACAAAAATAGAACCATCGCGTTCAAAAAAGAAGTTGTTAATGATTGCCGGAGTGTGTGGTATATTAGCAGTAATCGTTCACTGGCCCCTCATGGCGCTTGCCATTCTCTACTCATCAGGGTTTGACTTGGCACAAAACTGGCTGGGCGATCTTACAGGCTTAAGCTATGAAGGCTTTTTGAACGTCTCTCGACCTCTCGTCAGTTCGCCCACAACCGAAGTTCTCTGGCGATCCGGATTTATAATCCCAGGAATTCTCGCCATCGTCTTTGCAATCGGCCTTTACTATGATGGCACCACCCCTTCCCACCGTTTGGGAGCAGTGTTCGGAGTACTAGGCTCAGGGGCGCTTGCCGCAACCGGCTTCTTTACCGAGCCGACAGGCTTTATAATGATACTTGTGGCGATGTTTGCTTCGTCGTTACTACTCTCTACGGCTGCGCTCCTCATTGGGGGCGCGGTCATTGACGTATCTCATAAACGGTTGGGAGGGCTCTCAATTGCCTTGGGCATCGTCGCACTTGCGGCGACTTCCTTCATCAGCTACTTTCATGGAACCGCACTGTTATTTAACGTCTCGACAGTCATCGCATTTTTAGCGATATCCGTTTGGGTTCTAGTATTTGGCGTCAGAATGGTGTGGCGTGCCTCACATCAAATGTCAAACTAATGTAGATCCGTAAACGATTGAACGGTCTAACAAGGTCGAATTTTAAAGATAGCTCAGTAAGAGCTGTGCTTCCGAGAATATTTTCATGCCTCACCACCTGTTTCACCCATGTAGTGTGCCCTTCGACGCACACCATTTTCATTAAAATGGACGCCGCACTGCCACACAGTAACAAATCAGTATAGTGCTAGCAAATCTTTATATTTTAAGCGCGCATTCTTAGTTAGTTACAATGCATGCCACCAGCGGAGGACGGCTCTACTAGTGGCACGTCACTTCACCGATTCGTTTTTTCTGGGAGCAGTTTCTCCCACCGCGCGCAAAATGCTCCGGTAGCTCGCTCCGGTAAAGTGATGCGTTCTAAGCCAAGAGTACTAAACGCACACTGTGACACAAACCTGTTGTCACAGAGGTTTATATTCACACGTGCAGCACGCGTCTTGACTGAAAAGCCCGTAAACGCGTAAAAGCGCTTTAGATGCTTCTAATAGGTATATGAAAGGAAGGTAAAAAGAATATGAGAGCGATAACTAACGCTAAAAAGGAACGACACATCGTCCGCATGCTTATGCCGCTCGTCATGGTGACCATCATGGTGCTGTCCGCGACAGCGGTCGTCGCGAATGCGGCGCCTCGCACTGTTGGCCATGCAGCCGCCGGAGCCCCCGTGAGCAAGCTCGTGTCCCCGCCGTCTGTGCAGTGGGAGAAGAGAATTCCCGCCAGTCAGGAAACCGACGCGCACTCTGTCAAACAGACCAGCGACGGCGGCTACATTGTTGCCGGTACGATAGGAACTTATGATGCCGATCCTAGTAAAACCGATATCTACCTCGTCAAGACCGACGCCGACGGAAATAAACAGTGGGAGAAACGGTGGGATTCAGGAGGAGGTCATAACCCTGAGCATCGACCCAATGACTATGGCATTGAAGCCCAACTGACGAGCGATGGCGGCTACATCGTAGTTGGTACTGCGACAGACTACTCAGCACCAGAATTTTCAGGTCAGGGCGGAAGCTTTATCTACGTCATCAAGACCGATGCGAGCGGAAATACACAGTGGGCCCATAGATACTACGCCGATCACGGCAGAGAAGGTTGTCCGCAGCTAATTGACTCGGTTGGGTGCTGCTGCTACATAGATAACATAGGGCAATCCATAAGTCAGACCAGTGACGGCGGCTACATTGTCGCCGGGGAGACGAATATGGCAACGACGACGTCGACCGCGACTGGTTGGACTGTCTCATCAGTTTACCTCTTCAAGCTTTCCCCTAACGGATCTAAGCAGTGGGAAGGATGGTGGGGAGTACCAGACACGGGGGCATGCAGCGCTGCCTTATCCGTCAAACAGACCAGTGACGGCGGCTACATCGTCACCGGAGATCGCGGCCGAGAGGGGGGAGGTTTCACTCCGGATCTGTGGCTCATAAAAGTCGGTGCGGACGGGAAGAAGCAGTGGGATAAAATATTCCACGGGGCCCTCGACAAAGACAAAGATCCATATGGGAATCACCAAGACTCCAGAGGCTACTCCGTTCTACAGGCTGCTGACGGCGGTTACATCGTCGCCGGAGTAAGAAATGCGGATTATCACGGCCTCAGTGGGGCTATCTGGATCATCAAAACTGATCCTAGCGGGAGTATGCTGTGGGACAAGACTTACCAGTACCCACCGGGAGATTATGGCTACACGACTGCTGCGTATTCTATCGAGCCAACAAAAGACGGTGGCTACATCGTTGTCGGTTATGCCTCCTACTGGGAAAGCGTGCTGCTCCTTCTTAAGGTCGACGCTCAGGGGAACGAGCAGTGGCACACGACGTTCGGAAAAGAAAAGCCTTATGATATCTGTAATTACTGCATTAAAGGGGTAGTTGAAAATAGGGTGGTTGCTGCCCAACAAACCACAGACGGCGGCTACATTGTTGCGTATCCGAGTACGGGAGAAGACGGCATACGTGCGACTCTCATCAAACTAGGGCCAGAACAATAGAGCTATAACTTGTGCACTCCACGCGCGCTAGGGCGGTTGGGGCGAGACTGATACTAATGCCGCACTAACGATAGCTCACCATAACGAAGAACGTCAAAGCAACCAGAGAGCTGAAAACACGACAACAGGGAGGGAGCGCATGTCGTAAGCGTTGCCTCCCGGTACCTTCCTCTCGATAAATGTATCCAAATAAAGGCAGTGTAGCGGTATTTAATTTGTAGCGGTATTTAATCTAGGTGTTCATGTGCCTAACAATGTCGAAAAATAGATAGAAATAATCAAATTTATATCATTATCTGGGAAGGATCTGACGTTTAAGGCATTATCTGGGATGTCAAAAAATACCTTTAAAGCGTTATTTTCATAATTGAAGTGCATATCTCCATTATTGTGGCATGCGCAACATCCTAGCTATCCCATATTTATCCCAGATCGGTTTATTCGCGACACCGTGTCGCTAATTCTGTTTTGTTTCAGGCATCGTGCAGTAGAAGTAGGATTGTTAGTTCATTATGTGTGTACGGTTCGCATTGTAACTTTGCAGACCAACCTTCTACCCTAAAGTAAGCTGTTTTACATCGCCACCAAAAAATAGGCCTGGAAGCGCTTTAAACACCAAAATAAAAATGCGCACGGTTGACTTCACCTACAAATCAACTGGCGGAAGGTTGACGAGGACCCGAGCAAAGGGAGTATCGTGGTCGGCCGTGTCGAGAGTGATGGATATTCCATATAATACGTTATTGGAGGCAAAGGCGCGGAGATCGACCGAGATATTATAAAATAATGCTACCTCATGCCCTTAGCAATTAACCATGAGGGCGGAACCGTAACACGTGGGATTTTTGTACCTCGCGCTTGTCTTCGCGAAAATTTACAGCCCCAGACTGACTGTTTTTATGTTAAAAATTTCCCATGCTTATCGAGTAAAACATTAAGATACCCATAGCGCAACTTTACGGGAAAATTGCACTGTGTTTGGATAGTTTTTTTCAGCTGTGAATAATTGTCAGCTATGATGCTGAACTTCAAGTAGGAGCCATCATCGGCATGATCGTAGTCAATGCGATGAACGCTTCTAATCTTACGTAGTCTTTTTATGACAGCTTTTAACTCCTTTAAACTTATTTTAGCATACACGATGGCACAGCACTTTTGTTCGGCATTTTTTACGTCGGAGCGGTTCATATACCTATACCTCTGACACATTAAAGGCAATTCGCCAAAAAACACATCAAATCGTACAAACTTTTATTGTGGAGTATACTGACTATGTAAAGGTGTGTTCATTACTACACGGTAATCTTACTAATGGGTCGCAATACTACTTTAATTTGACGAGTGCTCTTCTTGTGGACGTTTTTTTGCCAGTGGAAGTATGTTAAATGGTGTAGCTAATTTTGTTATTGTTATACATATTGTCTTTGTTTCATAAAAATGACAAGTCATTATGGTCATATAGGCGCTTAATCACGATTTCCTGTAACAGCATCCTTTTGATAATTAATACGTTGCAGTGGAAATCAGCTCATCTCGACAAGCATTAATACGTTGCAGTGGAAGCATACCCCGTAATGAGCAGCATATCCAAGAAATCAACATTTCATCGCCGTGTACGTAAGTTCGAGCGAACCGAAGGAAGGCGTGCAACAAAAGAGGAGTTGAAGGGTAATGAAACCCCATTGTTTTTTAATGGTGGATTTGAAACGGAGAGCACACAGCTCTTTAAATCTAAATCTGAGCTCATTGGATTCCACCCCGTTGCATGAAATGTCTTGCTCAACCCCAAAGGAAAAAATTACACAGGTACTCGTGGGATTTTGGCGATAAGAATAAACCACCTATCAGTTCAAATGATCCCATTTTACGAACGTGGTTTACAGAACCCAAGAAGTACAAAGTCACCCTCACGGTAACTGATGGCGTCAGTAGTGCCTCGACATCAAAAGAAATTGATTTATCGCTGCTGCCAGGGGATCTGATTTTTATTAGAACTGCTGGGTATGGGACACCATTCAATTTGATCAATGAATATTACACCCAAGTTGGGATGTGCGTCGGAAAAGTAAATGGTCAAGAGATGGTAATAGAGGCATCGAAAGATCCTGATCATGGCAGCAGTGAGAAGGGTGTTCACTACTCGCCCTTAAGTGGATGGGGGTGGCAAACGGAAAGCTTTGTGACAGTGTATCGTGTTAAGACCGCTACTCCATCTGAACGGGTTACAGCGGTCGTATTTGCGGAGGGCAAAGAGGGCTGGATCTACGATACACTCGGAGCCCTCACGGGGGATAAAGAGGTCAATCAACCGAAGGGTATAGGATACTATTGCACGAACTAGTGTGGGCAGCATACTACTCCGCAACAAACGGCAGGATAGACTTAGGAGGAGAGCCACGAGGTTATGGTGTACATCCTGATGACATTACAAAAGACTTCACAAACTTAGCATTTATAGGTGGATATTGGGGATTCTATCCACCAGCGTAACATTGTTAAAAATACGGCAGGATGATCAACGTTGACATCCATCCCCACACGTTTCGGCACAGCTTCGCGAGCCACCTTGTGAGGTCCGGCCTTGACCTACGGCGGGTGCAACAGTTGTTGGGGCATGCGAACTTGAATACCACGCAGGTCTATTTACAGTTCAAAGATGAAGACCTGCGAGACGTGTATAACGAGGTCAAATTTTAGGATAGCTCAGTAAGATCTATGCGTCCGAGCGTGTTTTTCATGCCCTATCCCGATCACGTATGTAGTTTACCCGCCGACGCACATCCTTTTTCAAAATAAATAACCAAACTGACTCACAATAACAAATCCTTCGGTGCGAGCGAGTAAACCTTTACATCATCTGCGTTCAGCTGCTCTATCTCCGTTTTTCAACCATTAACATAGAATAAAGACAAGTTATAATATTGGGAAGGATAACGTTTAGCTATTATGCCGAGGCGGCCCCTGGCGCACTATGACCACGTTGAACGGGCGCTGGACGTTTTCCCCACCTATATGATAACCTTCTTTAGTGTCATTCAATCTATAGTGCTGGGGTATCTGCTTCTAACAATAAAGGATCAGCTCGTATATCCATTGGCGGGAGTGTTCCCCGATCCCGTTTGGATTACTGCAATCATTGCGACATTTCTACTGGTTATCACAGTTTGGCAAGAGTATGTAATAGCGTCTATTACCTTCGAGTATGTGCCAAATCTGCCGGATGCATTGATAATATTTCTTTTTGGTCTGACGCAAGCCCTAGTAGTATTTAGCATTGACTATCACAGGATTGTCTGGTATTGTTTTTCTATGAGTTCAGTCTGTATTGTTGCATTCCTTGCATACGTTAATGCGCTTCATGAGGCGAAATGGAATCTCGAAAAAAATAGAGTTGCTCTGGAATTGTCAAGGAATCTTTATCGGATAAGCAAAAGCTGGATACTTGTATATTCTATACCATCATTCTTATTTGGCATATCAGAAATACTATGGCCATCAAGACTAAATCCGCTCTATATTGTTATTATAATTGCAGCAAGTCTCGTAGCTTGGCTTATTAGAGGACACATCTTTTGGAGAAAACTTGTCCAAATATAAATTGTAAGTTGTAGTCTTTGCTATCACGCAAAGATTTAATACAAACATGAGAACTATCTATCAATTTAAAAGTCTCTATCAAGTTAAAAACGACAAAGGAGGTGAAGTTATACGACATCTACAAAAATAGAATCATCGCGTTCAAAAAAGAAGTTGTTACTTATTGCTGGAGTGTGTGGTATAGTAGCTCCAATCGTTTCGTTGAGCCTCTTTACCCTTGCCATTCTCTACTCACCCGGACATTTTGACCTGACGCAAAACTGGCTAGGTGATCTTACCGGCTTGAGCTATTCGAGCTTTTTGAACGTCTCAAGACCTCTCGTTAGTTCGCCCACAACGTCAGTTCTCTCCCAATCGGCACACATAATCCCAGGAATTCTCGCCATTGTCTTCTCGATCGGCCTTTACTATGACGATAGTACGCTTTCTCACCGTGTGGGGGCGGTGTTCGCGGTACTGGGGTCAGGGGCGTTTGCTGCAATGGGTATATTTCCCGAGCCGATGGGCGTCATAAGCTATATGCTTTTGGCGATGTTTGCTTCGATCTTACTGTTACCTACAGCTGTACTCCTCATCGGGGGTGCACTCATTGATGCATCTCATAAGCGGTTGGGCGGGTTCTCGATTGCCTTGAGCATCGTCGCATTTGCGGGGCTTTCCTTAATCAGCTACTTGCGGGCGAGTGCACAGTTCATCGCATTTGGAGCGATATTCGTTTGGATTCTAGTATTCGGCATCAGAATGGCGTGGCGGGCCTCACATCAAGTCGAACTAGCGTGATCAGCAAACGATTGAACGGCCTAACAGGTTGAAGTCTAAAGATAGTTTAGTAAGAGCGAAGCTTCCGATCGTGTTTCCGTGCTGAATGCCCTAGTTTCACATGTACTTTTTACCCGTTCGACGCATACCATTTTTCAAAATGAATAACCGCACTGCCACAAATAACAAATCCTTCGGCGCGAGCGAACCTTTATAGTACCAGCATGCATTCTTGTACAGTTAAATGCATGCCACAGCAGGGCACGGCTCTACCAGTAGCACGTCACTTCACCGATTCGTTTTTTTTTGTTCTGGGAGTTCTTCTCCCGCAGTGCACGCACACGCGCTGCCGCGCTTTGCTGAGGGTATACATTCCGAGAAAAAAGCATGAAATGCACGCTGTGACACAAAGCTGTTGTCACAGAGGTTTATTTTTACACGTGCAGCATGCGTTGACTGAAAACAATGTAAACGCGTAAAAGAGTGAACAGTTCATGTCAAAATCTCTTATAATTATCGGCGGCGGCATCGCCGGCTTGACAGTTGGCTGTTATGCCCAAATGAATGGATTCAATTCTGAAATGTATGAAATGCACAACATCACCGGAGGCTTATGTACTGCGTGGCAGAGAGAGGGATTCACGTTTGATCTCTGCGTTCACTTCCTTTATGGAAGTTCTCCCAAGTCAAAGATGTACGCGCTGTGGGAAGAACTTGGTTTGGTTCAGGATAAACAATTCATCAACTACGCGTACTTAAAGCATGATCTCGATGAACGTGGTAACAGGTTCATTAGTTATACGGATCCTGATGCATTACGGGAACATATGCTCAGTTTTTCAAAAGAAGACGAGAAGCTGATAAACGCTATCACTAGAGACCTCAAGAAGCTAATGAACATGGAAATACCCATTGACTATGGCATTCGCGACCTCATTTCGATGCTTCCGATGCTCCGGATGTTTAAAAAATATTCCATGCCCGTGTCAGAACTCGCAGCGCAGTTCAAAAATCCAGTTTTGAGAAATTTGTTTAGGGGTCCTTATGACTGTCACGATCAAGCCGCTGTCTTTGTACTCTGGATGCTTGCGTGGATGGGGAGTGGCAACGCTGGCTACCCGATCGGGGGGTCACGACCACTTGCACAGTCAATAGAAAAGCGGTACCTCGAACTTGGAGGGAACATCTCATACAAATCGCAAGTTGAGAAAATACTCGTTGAAGACGATGCAGCTGTTGGCGTCATGCTTGCTGATGGGACAGAAAAGAGAGGTGACATCGTGCTTTCGGCTGCCGACGGCCATACGACTATTTTCAAATGGCTGGATGGAAAGTACGTCAACGATACTATAAAGGGATTTTATGAAACCTTAGAGCCGTTTCCACCCCTCGTCTTTGTGTCACTTGGTATCAATGGCGACTACTCGCATGAACCTCATTGGCTATGGTTTTCACTTAAAATCCCGATCGACATTGGTGGCGAGAAGATACGACGCCTCTGGCTCAAAAATTACAGCCTTGATAAAACTCTGGCCCCGGATGGCAAAACGGTATTTACCCTCATGATACCAACCAACTACGACTATTGGGCGCAGTTGGAGGGTAAAAAGGATGAGTACCTCGCTGAAAAAAAGAGGATTGAAGAGGCAGTAATTAATGCCATCTCGGAAGTGTATCCCGATATCAAAGGCAACGTTGAGGTGGTTGACGTGGCCACCCCACTGACATTTGTGCGGTTTACCGGTAATTGGCGAGGCTCATATGAAGGGTGGCTTTTTACTAAAAAGACCATGACGCTTCGGATGCCCCTGACTCTGCCTGGGCTCTCTCATTTTTACATGGCCGGCCATTGGGTTTCACCGGGAGGCGGGCTGCAAGGAGCGGCTATTACCGGGCGTGCAGCAGTTAAGCTCATGTGTAAAAATGAAAAAATGCGTTTTGTAACCACGAAGCCGTAATATCTAGAATGGTGAGAGGGGCTCTCGATTGCCTTGCGTATCGTCGCACTTGCGAGGGCGTCCTTCATCAGCTATTTGCGAAGAAGTGCACAGACCATCGCATGGTTAGCGATATCCATTTGGGTTATAGTATTCGGCGTCAGAATGGTGTGGCGTGCCTCACATCAAATTTCAGACTAACGTAGATCAGTGAACGATAGAACGGTCTAACAAGATCGAATCTATATTTAAAGATAGCTTATAAGAGCTGTGCTTCCGAGCGTGTTTTCCATGCTTTACCCCTCCGAGTTACACATGTAGTTTGCCCGTCGACGCATACCTTTTTAGCGCTTATCTGCGTTTCTAGTATTTAAGTGTCCACCGATCTCATGATAAGATAGTTACAGATAATCAAAAAGATGATTACGAGGAAAACGAATGGTATCGGATGAAACGATTGACGAAAATATCTATGATCTTGTCAAAGCACTTAATGAGATTAGATATGTTGAAACATTTGACTCGTGTGAAATGCATGAAGATGCAGAAGATTGGAATGAACATTGGTATGTTGGTTTTGACCTCCCGGCAGACAAACACGGGTGGGATACGCTAGATTTTTTGGCGTGGGTAATTGATGAATATTTTGGCAGTGGTGATCCACCGTCTATTATTGTATGGTGGGATGTTTGCGTTCATTTTGAATTACAAGGAACTGATAAAGACGATTTAAAAGAGCTACCAAAATGGATCCGTAAAAGGGTTCAAAAACATCAGATTCCTACCAAGAACCAATTATAATGAATACGAATCTGATCACAGATTATAATATTCGTGGATAAACCTCTTTACCGTTGCGCTGCCGGGATTGATTAAAATCCCCGTACCTCTCCACCACTCCACACAAACAAAACTCCAGATGTTTAACAAGGTTCATGAAAGAACATCTAGAACGTCTTTAAATTCGAATCTAATAAGCACCGCTAGCGAATATTTTGAGAAATAGACAGCATTTACTTGAGATAATGCCACAGATTACTTACACCGCGCCCTATCGTTCGTCTTATTATCCGCATCGCTATACCGTTCGGTCCACGTTACAGACAAGATAAGAAGAAAAAGAGGAAGGAAAAACAAAACATTTAATAAACCTTCCAAACCATGTACGGGTTGCCATTTACAATATAGTGGTGGTAGTTACCTGCCCACGATGCCGCCAGTATTTGGAGACCATACCACCCAATAGCGGCAAGTCCTACGCCGAACCAAAACATATTTCCTAAGAGATCCATTTTTGCTCACCTCTCTTATTGTGTTCGCCGTCCAATTCATGACCCCATCCATCTTTACCCGCAGCGTCACAACCATCTCGTCCGCATAGGTGGCATGGCATTTTGTTACATTGTTATCTCACATTTCACAATATAAAGTATTGCTTTATCTCAGCGTAACAACCCTCTTTGAAAAGCAGTTACCTTCAATTTGTATTTTTGAATGTATGTAACAGATAACATCGGATACAACCATACAAGAATGGATACAATCAAACGTCGACTAGCAATACAACATCGAATGGCAATACAACGTCCATTAGCAATAAAAAAGCCAATTCGACAATATTAAGTATTAAGTCGATACTTATCATTCAGAAAAAGGTGAGCATGATAACATCTTCATATCAAGAACAAAAAGGCGTTGTACGGTATTGTTCAAAATGTGGAGAGACGTTTTTAGCGACTTATCACGCAAAAGAACTGTGCGACACTTGTTTAATGCGCATTATTAAGGAGCGAGTGCGTAAATATGGATTATAAGATATCTGCATGATGTTTAACCTCTCTCCTATCTTTTTCTTGATTTATTTCTGGTATGGCCGTGGTATGAATTGGTATGAATTATCGTAATTTCAATATTTAATGTCGAATGGTACCACACATCAAGAAATGGCATGACTATTATCTTTTAAAAGAAACAGCCGATTCAAATCAAATTCTTTATTTAGTCATACTTGGTCATACTTGGTCATACCATGCCAATGAAGAAGATTACTATTGCGATTCCGGGAGATCTGTTGGATAACGTCGATTCTGTGGCAGCAAAAGAAGGGTCGAATAGGAGTCACATTATTGTTGATGCAATTGGGTCGTATCTAAATGGAGATCGCCTACCTGAGAAAGATCGGTCTCTTGATGCTATTGAATTAAACTTAACCTCCGAAATTGATAGGCTCAAGCATGACATACAACGCTTCACCGATGAATCCGCACACAAAGATGAGGTCATACAAATGAAAGACGCGGAGATAAAACGGATAGAGAACATCGCCGGATACTACGGGCAACAATCTACAACAATCATAGAAAAATTAGCGGGCATATCCGACGCGCTGACGAGACTCGTACTAGCCGGACCATCACAACCATCAAAAGAGGCGGTAGTTGTCAGCGACAGTGGAGAGTCAGCGGCGAAGCCAAAGAGAAGCATTGCAGACCGATTGCTAGGACGGAATAAGGAGACTTCATAGAACTGATAAACTGAGGTGGAAAAAATGTTAGTATTTATACCAGTAATAGGACTGGGATTAGCAATTTTAGGCATTGGGGCTTACGTCTTCTTGCCATTACTATTGCCGGTAATTATGACTACCCTCCCAGAAAACATAACTATACCCCCAATCCCTACACTTCCCCCAGACCTAACTACACTTTTGGCAGCCTTGTGGTTCTTGTTTGTATTTTAGACAAAAATGCTGTGACGGAAACGGTTGAAAAGAAAGGGTTTTGGGACCGGGTTTTAAGACGGAATAAAACCTCATCATAAATAGAAATTAAAAACGAAGAAAAAGGAGGTGATAATATATGTTAATGCTCTTTCCTCCTTTCTGGCCGCTTGCCATTCTCATAGCGTTGCCGTGGCTCGGTAGCTTCCTGATTCTGCCGATTCCAACACCTATAGATCTGCTCATACTCGCGCTGATCTTTTAAGCCATAAGGATTGCATGGCGGACAAACGTACCTTGGGCATTTATTAAAACCAACTCGTTTTTTATTTCTGGTATGACTATGGTATGACTTTAGTATGACTTCGGTGGGACATGCGCCAACGGTTTATAAAGATTATGAAAAATACGTGGATACAAAAATTAAGGATATCGCACAGTAAGACAATCTTATTGTAATTGATGAGGTTGTGCGTATATCGTAGGTAGAAAATTAAGACTGAAAATAACATTACCACAAAACAATAAATAACAACTAAGGTAATCATTTTAACAATTGCGTTGCATATAGCTCTTATCTTACTTCACGACGTTACAGATGATCTGCAGGCCAGCTGTAACTACTCTTGCCTAATTGTGATAAATTGTAAATGCGGGTCAAAATAGCAACCGTTAATTAATAAAATCATTCTTTTATTAAGTGTTTTATAAAGTTACAGGAGGTGAAAACATGGGACAATCTACTGGTTCTTTTCCTGATCAAGAAACAATAGCAAAGATTGAGAAAATAGCTTCTTTAAGTCAAGGGATAGAGGAGATAACTAGAAACGTCTCTGAACAGAAAGTGCGCACAGAAACGTTGGAGAGCTATGTAGGGCAAACAAGAGATGAAGTATCGCAAGTAGGTGCGAATGTAGCGGTAACAAGACAGGAGGTATCGCAAGTAAGTGAGAAAGTAGACCAATTAAGTGATAACGTAAACGCGATATTAGCGAAGAAGGGTTTTTTCAACTGGATTGGAGCTGCTCTTGGTATAATTGGCGGAATCTTAACTGTAGGACTAGTCATTCTGCTAGGCCTGGATAAGTCCGTACCTGAGGGATATATTGCGATAATCACAACTGTAATTGGGGCCTTAGCGGGATCCTTGATACCACAACGATGAAACATATCACCGATTATCTCGAAAAAGATCAAGTTGATACTATTTTAGACCATGCCCGAATCAGCTCCCGGGATTACCTCATGCTTAGGATCCTCTGGCGTACTGGCATGCGGGTAAGTGAATTGCTATCTATAAGACCTCGGGACCTCGAGCCACACAACCAGGTTGTCAATATCATAAAGGCGAAAGGTAACAAGCAGCGCCGGGTTATGTTAGACCCTGAGACGTTTGCTATGCTCTCGAAGTATGTCTTGGACATGAAAACCCCAGAGGATCAGTACATATTTCCTCTCTCAAGCCTATAGGTATGGAAGTTTGTTAAGAGATATGGCTGTATGGTCAATGTTGACATACACCCTCATACCTTGAGACATAGCTTTGCCATCCACCTTGTCAGGTCTGGCCTTGATTTGCGGCGTGTGCAACAGTTGTTAGGGCATTCGAACTTGAACACCACACAAGTATACTTGCAGTTCAAGGATGAGGACTTGCGAGAGGGGTATAATAAAATAGAATTTTGAGACAGCCAGTAAAATCTATACTTCCGAGCATGTTTCATGCCTTACACCTCCTAGTTGTTACAATAAGTAGGGAACTTAAACTACAGGCATTCATGTATAACTGCCGGGCTACTATGCCCTCGCAGATTGAGAGGTTAGTTATAACTAAATTACCCGACGACCATGTTAGTTACAGTTACCGTTACCACGTTGCTAACAGCAGGAGCACATTGATTGTCGCCATCGAGTGTTTCGCCATCGAATGTTCTCGGTAAGTGTAGACTCCGGCAGCCTTTGGGGTTAGTTTCACCCATAACAATCCAACATTTGGTTTATTCTGTGTGACGGAAGTATAGACGGTAGTCCACGTTTTCCCGTCAGAATTCATACCTTGGATATTAATCGTCACGTTGGGGATACCGTGAGAGGTATCATATGCTGAGGTTGGTTATGTACCAGAGAGAACATCGTAAAGATGCGTGGATTGGCCGACTCTCATCGTGACCGCCGTTTAGTTATTGCGGAGAACTGCTACGAGATATGTTTGCTGCCCCTCCCTCACATCCACTGTATAGTTGCTATGAACATCGGCCGTCTGTTTGCTCACCGGCACTTCCTGCGCTTGCTATCACCGCCGTTCGTGTCTTGCCTGGCTACCCGCAATACCTCGAGTGGACTATCTCTAATACCGGTAATACCGATACCTTTGTTACCCCTAATGCCATTTTCTACAAGCCGACTACTATAACACCTTATTATGCAAAACTTGGCACTGCTACAGCCCTCTATGCATATGACTCCTCTATGGGCAGCTTGATCACTGTTTATCTCTATGCAGGGTACGGTTGGTTCAACGCTATCAATAGACATACGTACAGGATCTTCTCAGGATCTGTCGTTCCCGGTGACGCAAAGTGGGCAGTATACAATGTCAATACGTACTGCAACGGTAAGTTCTCCGGCTGGTTATATCAGAGTTTGAAATATGCAACATTGCGATGAAAGGTAGTGCATATTTCCTCTCTTTGACGGCCTTCTACATACAAAGTAAGCCATATATGTCCAGCCTGGAATTACAGCTGAAAGGCGTGGAAAGCATAGGTTCAAAAAAGATCTTGAACACAGCCAGGAAGTGATAAAACTCAAGGATGAACGAATAGCTGATTTGCAGCATCAACTCGCTTATATGCAAGCGAGTTCATCGATTTAGAGAAAAGATAACTCTTATGCTTCTAGCTCTAAAACAGGAGTCCGAAACTAGAAAGTCACAATGGAGATTTTGGACGGGCGATTGACCGAATATTAAAAGACCTGTTTTGTATGATAACAGTTGCGATTTTGACGACATTTGGTGCTGGTGTAGCATGACATGAGAATTTATTATAAATTTAACACAAAGCGGACAAAAACAACTGTTCTGTGAGGTATATTTCTATTCCGAAAACCTTTTCCTTACATAGCATGCATAACTCTAGCAGCCATTTCACATATTCCGAATGTTATAGAGTCATTTTGAATTGGGTGGTTGCAATTAAACGACGGTGTTGCTTTGCGGTTTTATTTTACCTCTCGTAAGTGTAAATGAGCGTTCATATGTCGATTGAAGGCTTCCTCAGCTGGTTGATTTCAGTTGGGGTTTTCTAAAAACTGTTTAGACTCCAGCGCTTCCCTGGCCTTGGCATACCAATATTCTGCCATCTTTTGGTCTTTCTCGACACCGAGCCCGCGCTCGTACATAGCCCCTAAATTTTCCATTGCGTGGGGTTCCCCCTCATCCGCTCCCTTTTTATACCAATCAACAGCCTGTTTGAAGTCCTGCTCGATCGCAACTCCTTTTTCAAAGATCCACCCGATGTTTACGTATGCCAGGGTATCACCTCTTTCACCTGCCTGCATATACCAGTACAAAGCCTTTTGGTGATCGACCTTAACCCCCAACCCTTTGCCGTACGTAACACCCAGGTTCAACATACTGCGAGCATCGTGTGCGGCTGCCCCCATTTCATAGAAGTATCTAGCCGCGTCGTAGTTTTTCTTGAAATGAAATCCGTTCTGGAAGTACAGTCCCATGTAGAAGTATCCTTCTGCATATCCTGACTTAGCCAGCTCCTCATACATCTCGGCGGCCTTTCTGTAGTTTTTCCTCACCCCATGCCCGTAGTGATACAGGTTGCCGAGATTCAACTTGGCCTTCGGATCTCCCAACTTGGCGGCTTGCGCGTACCATTTCATCGCGGCTTTGTAGAGCGGATTTCCTTCGTCATCCGACCCGTACTCCAATATGTTGCCAAGGTTGACCATGGCTGTTGTGTTACCATATTGGGCCGCTTTTTCAAACCACTCGACTGCAGCTTGTAAATCACGCCTAACTCCCAGACCGTTCAGATAAAGCCAGCCAATGTTGTTCATAGCCGCACTGTTACCCTCGGCGCTGGCTAATTTGTAAAGTTCCATGGCTTTACTATAATCTCGGTCAAAACCATCCCCCTTTTCAAGTCTATAACCGAGTTCTACCAAAGTTTCGCCAAGTTTTGACTCTTCTTGCTCTTTTTTTGTCGGAACTCTGTCTTCTTTCCGTTTTTTTCGCTGGTCTTTGGCTTCCTTTACAAATGCTCGAAGTTCTTCCATCGAACCACTGCGCTGGCACCACCCGCACCACCAATAATTCATCGCTGCTTCGATGTATAGATGGCCTACCCGCGCTGGACATTGTGCCCACCAATGAGTGGGGTCAGTGCCAGTTGGTTGGGGGTCAAGCCCAAGCTCCCGCGCCACTCTGATAATCTCTGTTTCATTTGCGCGTGCCTTCTGGGAATGCTCTTCCAACTCGTGGTCTATCCGTTTAACCAGATTGTTATAAGCTGATTCACTGATGATTCCAGCAGCGAGGAACCCTTGAGGCCAGCAGAAACCAACGCGGACACGGAAAAGACGCTCAAGAAGAGCCAAACAAGAGCTTGACTCCTCACCCGTCTTTTCCGCTGCAAATACGCGACCGATGCTCAGAACGTCTTTTCCCACAAGGGCTTTGGGGGCGCCCTTTCCTTCTACAATAGCTTGCACTATGGAATCGTCATACTCTGCTGATGAAGCTATCCACAGTTCGTCGCTCGTTTCAGTTCGGCGAAAGAATGCAGCCTCTTCGATGACGTCAACAACTATATGCAAATCGTAAGCACACGCAAAAACGGCATCATCAGGAACCTTCGCTGTCTTTTTTGCCTCTTTTAGATAAGGATCTTCAAAAATGATGTTATGATCGTTCATATGCATTCATCCTGTTGTGAACAATTCTTCTGCAAGCGGCGCTGTGAGTAATCAAACCCCTTAACAGATAGTTTGCCCATTTTTGACGTGCCTATGATTTCACACGTCCTCTGTGAAGCAAGCCTTTTTATTCAATCTGGTTGGACGTTATCTCGCTTAAATATTAGGGTTGCATTTAACAAAGAGATTCATTTAATGCGACCAGCAAAGAAGAAAGAGTGAGCTTCTTGCGAACAGTAGATGGTCATCTGCTTCGCCGCATACTACTGCTTTATAATCTAGGCGACAACCGGCGCTTTTGTTCATGGTCACACAAGCCACCATACCCACAGTAGTTGCAACTAAACGAAGGTGTTGCCTGAAATTCCTCATTTAATACGTCGCTGATGAGCCCTTCAAGACGAACCTTTTGTCGTTCTATATGTTCTGTGTCAGGAGCATAATTAACCATTTTATTGCGTTCGATGTACACGAGGGACGCACGCGTTGGGAGTTTACCGAACTTATGCAGCACTGCAAGACAGTAGATGTTCATCTGGATATCGTCCCTAATGGTATTTCTGCTCAAACTCGTAGAACCGGTTTTAAAATCAATCACGACGTACTCACCGTCTTTTGTGCGCTCGAGACGATCAATATACCCTTTTACGTTTCTGCCGTTGAGCGGAAAGAGAAACTCGAGTTCAGCAGCAACAAGCTCATTATCGTTGTATTCAAGCCACTCGAGGTACGTGTCGAGCATCTGCTCTGCCCGTACTTTCTGTTCCGCATCTTCCAGTTTTGACTCGAAGGTGGCTTCTCCCAGTCTTTCCTAATACTTTTTCTGCCTGGCAAGCAAAATCGAAAGTAGCATTACTCTTCGAATTAACCAGAGATGAAGAGCTCTCTGGGTTATTAAATAAAGCCCTTGATGGATTAAAACGTCTGAAAGAGACGGGAATGTTCAGCAATGCTCCTACGGTTGAGGAGCTGCGAGTAGATGATAAAGATGAAATATAACAGAGATCAACGTGACAGCTAAACCTATCGCTTACACTCTACTGACCTCTGGTGGGAGTGTGCACAAGGTGTGGAAAAAGATTTGGAAAAAGATCCAGCAAGATCCGATTGCGGTCGTTGTTGCGTCCTCATCCTAAAGGCTTATAGCAATCGGTATGAACGTGAAACGTAAGGTAAAGCTGAAAAAATCAGGATGTTGAGATTTTAATTAAGAACAAAGGAGAATGGATATGAATACTTCAAAAAGCACAAAACCCTACATAGTGTTTTTCCTCTGGGATAACTTTGGCTGGGGTGAGCTTGGCTGTTACGGAGGCGGTGTTCTACGCGGAGCCAATGCATAGAGTGATTGTTGAAGCTGGCGCTGAATGTGTGGCGTTTAGCCCCGAGGAGGAAGTTATGAAGACTGCGGCAGCCACGGAACGCTATCTCGCCGCAATGCAGCAGAAACAATAACGAGCGCTGTTGTTGGTGCTATCGTTTCTTAAGCACACGTTAGCTGCACAGCTCTCCAATACCGCATATATACATCATATACATTTTCAGGCAGCGGATGACGATAGTGCGACCATTCAACGCCCGATACGCCGTGTGTTAAGATATAACTTCTATTAGATTGCTCCCAACTGATGATATCTCCATATTGCTCTGTGAATTTTCGCAGGTCACCTACTACAAAGTGACTATTTATTCTGGATAGTGGAATTTCATTTCTTTCTTTCGTGACAAAATTAGCGAAACTTGTGTACGAGAACACAAGTTCATTGTCCCCCCTTCTCTCTATAAGCGGTCTTATAGCGGTTATCACTTCAGGGTGCAACGGACAATAATGCTCAAATTTTATTTTGCACTGGTTCGCAGTTATCCGCACTACGGGTTTCTCCATCTGCAAAGCTTCCCTGAACTGTCCCACAGTCAGCTTTGACATGGTAGCCATGCTCCGCTGTCCTGTATATGCTCCGAATATAGTAAACCCTATAAACTGCCGGGCTTTGGAAGGGCTTATTCGCCCATCGCGTTCTGCTCTCGTAATATAGCTGAGGACATTCTCTATATCGTCTTTCGTTATAATACGGTCTGTTATGCGTTTTCGCGCTTTCAGTGTTTTTGGCCTCTCAAGAAACAGCTCATACGTTCCATAACGTGTGTCCAGCCGACTTTTACTGAGATATTTTAAAAAGGCGCAAGCAAAGGAAAGAACTTTGCTCCTCGACCATTCGGTCGTATATTTATTTAAAACAAACTGGCGCAGGGCATCAAGGTTGTCCTTGCTAATACTTCCATTGGTATAAAGCCAGAATAGGTGCGAAGCTTTTTCTAGCCATTGCAGTGACTTTTTCGCGAGTCCCGCTTTTCTATGCTCAGTGTAGCTCACTAATTCATCTCGCGTGAATGGAAGTTCAAGCTCTGCAAGACTTTGTGGTTCATTGATATTTGTATTGGCATACTTATAGTCATAGCTCCTGTCTTCGTTTGCGTGGAAATATGGGGTTTGAAAATAAGGTAGTAGTGGACTTATTTTTGAAAAAGGAAGCCGTGTGAAGGCGACGTCATAACCACCTAGACCACGAGCCCTTATCGTTATACTTTACATGGAATTCATAAAATTCTTACGTTGGGGGAAATTACCAACTGATTCCACAACCACAGATCCAACAGGTAATTTCATCATTTTTTCAACAGTGCTAGTTTCACTCCCTACAGATCCTTACTACTCTCACTCCCAATAACTTCGACAAATTTTGTGGATATACACTCCCGATAATTAATTCGAATGGTATTAGTAAACGCTTGGTATACTTCGACAGGTGACTGTTTTCAGTCGAAGTTGTAGATACGCTGACACGCAGTGACTAGATCGATTATATGGCATGATTAAAAAGAGAAATATCAAAAAACTTGCCATTAAATAGATGTTGTACCTGCTCTTCTCCAAGTAGTCGGTAAGGTCCTTCGTGCCTCACGCAGGTTGGACAAGATTCCCTTTTTCAATCGTCAGCGGGGGCAAAACCCGAGTGCGATTTCCCTGCTGGCAATAACGTCACGCCGCACTCAAAAGCATAAAGTATACGTGCTGCGCGTTCTTCGGGTGCCAGCTCATGTGTTGCCCTGCGATAATAAAAAAGTGATTTTTTGTAGGGGTAACGATTTCCATTTTCGACGAGGATTAGCGTAACAAAGATAGGCCGCTATCGTGCTTCTGCATATGTAACAATAGTAAAGTGTTACATCAGAAGGTACGTTGGTGTGTAGATGCTTTTCTTAAAATAAAAAACGTTCCTGTCTTAAAATAAAAAACGGGATAGTGGCTTAGATTATTCAGGAGAACATGATATACTCGTGCGTCAGCAAAATCATAAGCATTGCGCTCTTGGAATGCAATACGCTTATCCGTGACCCCTGTACATATTTTAATATGCCAAGAAAAACAAAACTAACACGCAACAAAATCCTAGAAATCACAGAACCCATCAAAGCCGGCAACTTCGCTGTTACAGCGTGCATGCTCTCGGGCGTCAGCGAACGAACCTACTATTACTGGCTCGAGCTCAGTGAACAACGAGAGAGCAGCATTTATGCCGAGTTCTGTGAAGCAGTCGAACAGGCAGAGGCTGAGCGGGAAGCGCGCTTAGTTAAAAAGCTGGAAAAAAGCAACGATTTGAAAGCGACGATGTGGATGCTCGAGAGGACTGCACCAGAACGCTGGGGCCCGGGCAGAAGTCGAGTCGTAGAACCAGTTGCTGAAGATGTGCGAGAAGAGAGCACACACAGAGCTAACGAGTCCGCAGATTTAAACCCAGTGTGGACGGAAGACGAGGGAGCAGAAGCACATGATAAGGGACATCCGACTGTATAAACCACATGACGCACAACGGCAAATACACGAGAGCCCCGCACGGTTTCGCATCGTGGCGTGTGGGCGCAGGTTTGGGAAGACCCTCGCGTGTGTGAATGAAGTGGTTCTTCACGCGTCTAAATGCCGTGGTTCAGTGAGCTGGTGGGTAGCGCCGGTGTACCAGCAAACAGAGATAGCGTACCGAATGGTACTCAATACCCTCCCCCCTGACGCCATAGCGGTTAATCACAAGTCTACGCGGCGGATTGAGCTCATTAACGGCTCTGCCATTGAGTTTAAATCGGCTGACCGGTTTGATAATCTTCGCGGGGCGCGGGTTGACTTCTTGGTCGTCGATGAGGCAGCGATGGTGGATCAAGAGGCGTGGGAGGCCACGTTGCGCCCCACTCTCAGCGATACGCAGGGACGGGCTATGTTCATCAGCACGCCGCGGGGACGTAACTGGTTTTACGAGCTCTATGTCCGTGGGCAGGATCCGCAGTACCCGGAGTACGAGAGTTTTTCGTTCCCGACGTCGAGTAGCCCCTATATCAAGGACGAAGAGATTGCAGAGGCGAGCGCAACCTTGCCGTCTGACGTGTTCCGTCAGGAGGACCGTGCTGAGTTCATGGAAAATAGTGCAGGAGTATTCCGCTACGTACGCAAGTGTGTGAAGGGTAGCTTAGAAGAGCCACAGTCAGGGCACCAGTACATCATCGGATGGGATCCAGCGAAGCACTCAGACTTCTCCGTCATCACTGTTGTAGATATAGAAAGGAAGCACGTTGTGGCATTTGACCGCTTTACCGGAATTGATTATACGTTCCAATTACAGCGGCTAAAGGCAGTAGCAACGAAGTATAATAACGCTCTGGTGGTGATGGATGCGACCGGACCAGGTGACCCCCTGTTAGAACAGGTTAAGAATTTAGGCCTTTCTGTTACGGGCATTCACTTTACCAACACTACAAAGCAACAGCTCATCGAGAATTTGGCGTTACAAATTGAACAGAAAAAAGTGAGCTTTCCGGAGATATCAGAACTCATAAACGAGCTATCAATTTATGAGTATGAGCTAACTCGTGCTGGAAATGTTACGTATGCCGCGCCGTCGGGGCATCACGATGATTCCGTTATTTCTCTCGCTTTAGCAGTATGGGAGATAACGCATCGGATAGTGCCAAGGATTTTTAGTTTATAACGCATCTATTTTCTTATTGCCGTTTATAGCACTCTTTTCTTAGTTGTGTTGTTGCTCAAAAATCCCCTGGGTCTGCTCCATGTCTTATTGTCGGACGAGGACAACTACTGTAGCACGTCAAAATGCAAGGGTTATTGCCGATAAAGTACACTTTCGCCGGCTCGATCGCCGCATAGAACTCGGAATAAATCCCATTATTGGGTTCTTTTCCACGCTCCAGCCAGTGATGATACGTGCGCTCAGGTACGCCAGCAAGCTGGCACGCGACGGTGGCGAAGTTTCCCGCCCGGATACATCCGGCAATTTCAGTAATCTTTTTTTGCGTTAAGATGGGAGTTTTTGTTATCGTTATTCCCCGCATTTTAGTCTGTTAGGGAGTGACATATACCCTGTGATGAAATTGGAAAAAATTCATAATGACAATCGTTTGACGAACAGGTAGTAGAATATAATTATTTATAAATTAATATATAATAAAATAGATTAAATTAAAGTAAATTAAACGTTTTTTATAACAATAGAAAATTAAATCATAATTGCAGTTTTTTCTCATCCTGACTGCAGTTATGGCCGCCTGACACAAGACCAGCTGAAGGTCTAAGAAGGAAAGCTAACAGCCTATCTGAGACGTGTCTCATAAACAATATGGGCATGGCTTCCAGACCAGTCCAGTTGCTAAATCCGCGAACAAACTAGCGCTGAAGCCAAGCCACGCCGCGCCTCAATCTTACTAGTATGGTGGCCTCGTCCGACTTACGTGATGGTGATGGTATACGTTGTAGTGAAATGATGCTTCCATAGCGCTACAACGGGGCAACGTATATGGGGATGAAAAACGTTATTTCGTTTTAAAAACAGCGGTCAATATAGATGCCGCTAAACAAAACAGGGAGGTGATACTGTGGTACGATGGATCCCCGTTATTGTGTGTCTGATTATAGTTGCTGTTATTAGCGCTATTCTCGGTAGCTTTTCTACAACCTCACAATACGCATCTACTATCGGCGTTATCGTCGGAGCGCTCATCGTTGGCGCGTGGGTCGATGAAACCGCCAGCAATGGCGCTATTCACGGAGGACTGATTTCAGCGTTCGGAGTCATAATAGCGATGCTGATTCTGTTTGTCGTTGGTACGCTTGTGGCGTTTGCCGGCGGCTTCTGGACGGGCATCTTAGGAGCGGCAGCGCTTGCAGTGATTGCCATTGTGGTGATCATTATATCCGGAATTTTTGGCGCTATTTTCGGTGCAATAGGCGCAGTGATTAGGAAAGCAGCATAATTCCTCTTTTTTCCTTTTTTTGTTGTGAGCATCTGCTGTCTGAGCACGTGTATGACATGTATATGAAGTATTGGCGAAATACCCAGCTAAGCAACTACAATATCGCTCATTGCTGAGGACTCAAAGAAATCAACACTGAAGCAGAAGGGGCAAACCACGGTCAATCTCTTTTTGAGATCGCTTGTCATCGCTGCTATCATCGTCTCTGTCACAGACGTGATTATCTTTTTACGCGGAAGAACACAAATAACTCCGCTGTTCGTCATTTTGGTTATCATTATCACAATGGTACCTATGGCGGTCAATCTCTGGGTTCACATTTTCAGGGAGCTTGGCAAGGCAAGTTTAGCGTAGCTCACTAAGCAAACAGGAGAAGGGATTAATCGGCAGTTACAGGACTAAGCGTTACGCCGCAAACATCAAAATTAGCCTTTATCTCCTAATATTCTGGGCAGAATTCTAAAGCCAGATTTTTCCGCAAGTGAGGTCGTGGCATGAATAATAATTGAGACACTGGCTAAAAGAGATACTTTCAATTAGGAGGATTATCATAGGACGTGCTGAGCATAATAGGCAAAGATGAATCAGAACAGCATAGGGAGAATTGGGCACATGGTAGAGAAAGTGGTTATTATAGGAGGAGGCGCTGCCGGAATTAATGTTTTAGAGCTTTTGCTCAGAGGGTGCAAAGATCCCGGGAAGATGGAGATAACGCTGCTCAAGAAGGAGGACGAAGGCTTCTTTTCCATGTGCGGTTTGCCTTTTGCATTGCAGGGTATGTATAGCACAATCTTGCTCAACTTATTTAAGCCAGATTTTTATAGAGAGAAGGGAATCGACTTTAGGACTTCGGTTGAAGTCACTGAAATCGATCTTAAAGAAAATCATGTGCTTCTTAGCTCTGGCGAGCGGATATCTTATGATTTTTTGGTGATAGCCACGGGAAGTGTGCCCTTCATCCCGCCAATTAAGGGGGCAAATATAGAAGGCGTCTATACACTTGGCAGTAGCGCGGATGGCAAACTCCTAGAGAAGGCCATAAATGAAGAAGAATTGGAAAACGCCCTAATCATTGGTGGCGGCTGGATCGGGCTACAAACTGCGGTTGCTTTTTCAAAAAAGGGGATCACCACTAGAGTCGCAGAGAAGCTCCCCTACCTTCTCCCCTCCCTTCTTGACGGAGACATGGCATCGATTATTAAAAAATTTCTGGATAACGACTTAATATTTCTCCTGGGAACGACTGTCAATGCTATAAAAGGATCGCAGCGTGTAGAGACGGTGAAGGCAGGCGTAGCTGAATTTCCTGCAGATATTGTTCTTATATCTGCTGGGATGCTTCCCAACGTTGATATATCCAGGAAAGCTGGTATAGAAATAGGAGAGAGCGGCGGAATTGTTACCGATCTGTCGCTCAGAGTCAAAAAAGGAAGCTCCCATTTGGAAAATGTATATGCGCTTGGCGATTGTGTTGAAGTGATAAATGCAGTGACGTATCGCCCCCGCCTCAGCTTGCTGGCATCAACAGCGCTGATCCAGGCAAGAGTGGTAGCCGATAACATACTGGGTGAACCTTCATACTACGAACCCTGTTTGAGTCCATCGGTGGCCAATATATTAGGCCTGCAGGTAGGATCGGTAGGAGCGACAAGTGAGATAGCGGGTAAATACGGGATACCAATCAAGGTTGGCAAGTCTGTAAAACAAACGAAGGCTAGGTTCTTTCCGGGTGGAAAGGCCATTACGGCTAAACTAATCTTCGAAGCATCTAGTGACAAGCTAATAGGGGCGCAGATAATCTCTCAGGAATCCGTAGCGGAACGCATAAATGAGCTCACCCTTGGAATTAAAGCTGGGATTACTGCCAAGGACATTTGGATGAGAGAGCGATGCTTTGATCCATCGCTTACCATGCTGGAAGATGTCATAGTTGATGCGGCAATTAATGCTGTACAAAGCTGACTTCACTAGGAGACAATGGTTTTTGGTAACGGCCAATATTAGACTCAAAAACCTAGCCGACCAGCAGATTGTAGCGTTTTTCTTAATCATCCTACTACTCATAGCCGCTTTCTTTGGCTACGTGCCGCTAAGTTGCGTGTCATAGCAGTTATACTTACATTAATCTCTTTTCAAAAAACTGACACGGTCGTCGTGACTGCGGTCAACAAGATGCTAAAGCCGCCTAAATGATCTGGACAAGAAGCTTAGGGGTTCTCCCCTTCTTTTTTTCTTTAGAAATTCAGCAGATGCTCGGCTATTCTAACATTAATACGACGGCAGTTTATCTGCGGTTCAATGACCAAGACCTGCAAGACGTGTATGCAAACGTGCCATTCTAGCATAGCTATTTAAAAAAGAAAGGAAAGGAAGCGCAGAAACGCTCCCTTCGGGCACGATCGCACAGTTAAGGGTGGAGCAGTTTAGGGAAGCATTCAAGCTTGATAAGCCGGTCGTCCACGTTGAATCAGCACAGCATAAAATCAGGATGGAACACTTTGTCCCTCTACATCCACAACTTGCTGGGGTTGTGGAGATTCTGTGTGATGGCAGGGAAGATAGCGACCGCATGTTTATCTTAGAAAGCTTCCGCAAGTGGCTGCAGAAGCTGAAAATCCCCTTGACGCGATGCAAGGCTCACTTCACCGCCTCAGATTTGCGGAAGTTTGCAGAACAGTATGGCGATGTAGTGGGGTGGAATGAATCCAACCGCGCCTACGTTCTTACTCACGGTGTGCGGGGTGTTGAGTGGAGCAATTATCGGCATCCATTACCTGAGCATGTGTATGATATTTATATGAGGGGTTGGGGGAGCGTGGCTTTCACATTGAATGAAGTGGACAGTTAGCGATTGCTCCAGCGTTGTAATTCTTGCATGTCACCAGGACGCCATTTATAAAGACGCCCCCTACTCTCATCAATATAAACAAAGGTGTCATAATCGTCGCTGGGGGAGGATTTGTTCGATCCACGAACAAGTGTTGACAAGCCGCTCTATCCGCCGGTTTTCATGGGTATACATGTCTGGATAATGCGTAAGACCAAAAACGACAGCGTCAGCATCAATGTAAGGTTCCTCCCGTTTGAAGCCGCGGGATCTAATGACGTCGCGTATGGTCTGCCGCGGTATTCGTAGCTTAAGGTATTTGTTTGGGGGGTTTTTGGATGTCTTCTTCTCCAAGGTCTACTCGCAGAACGCCGTCTTTGCCGATGACCTCTAAAATGATACCTTCAGCGAACTTTGCCTGTATTAGTTCGCCTATTGTGCCCTCCAAGAGAACGCTGTCGCTGGAACCGTTGGATAATACGACGTTTTTGAGGTCTCTCTTGGATTTGAGTTCGACCGAGAAGCTCCGCATTTTACTGCTTGTTTGATTTTGCATAATTTTCTCCCTCGTGGCGAAGGTGGACTAAGCCGTAATCCTCTATTTTCTTATAGAGTTCTTTCTGCCGGGCAATATCACGCGCTGGCGCGTAGGGATGAAGATATCGGCCTTTCTCGCTCGTGTATGATTTCATATACCACTTGGACTTGATTTGCACCGATTGTTCCGGACAATAATTGAGACAGGCGTAGCACATGTGGCATTTGACATTCTTCTGCCATACGGGCTTTTTATCGACCATTTTTATTTTATTCGATAAGCATACCTTCTCACACGTGCCACACCCGACGCATTTTGAATCAGCGTAAAAATAGTCCTTCAAACCGTCATATTCTGCATAGCGCACACAGAAAAGAACGAGACGTTCCATAACGTAATTAACTGGATAACTGTAAGGAAAACCAATATAATCCCTATCAGTGACCCGATACGGTTCTTTGTTTATTATGACACGTTGAAACGCGTCAAGTCTGTGGTTAACTTCTGTTTCCAGCTGTGCGATTTTTTCCGGTGTTGCCATCTGCCAATCTTTGAGTTTCGGATCGTTACCAGGCATATTGAGAACAAGACATGCGTCCAAACGCTTCCCTTGTTCCTTCAATAGCGCATCTATTTTGCTAAATGCAAAACATTTTGTGCCACCGCGTGTAGCTATCGCAAATACGTAGGTGGCTGACTCTAAGTCGAGTTTCTTGAGGAATGTCTTTACAGGGATAGGAATGGTCATCCCGTAGGTAGGGAAGACAAATCCCACCGTGTCTCCATTACTTTTCACTGCGTCTTTGCTTAGAAGCCCGGCAATGGGGGAGAGCTTCGTTTCTGGGATTCGGCTTTGTAATTCCTTTGCCACGTACAACGAGTTACCGGTTCCAGAAAAATAGTACACTTCTATCAGATTCTTAGAAATCTCTCCCCGCATTTTACTGCTTGTTTGATTTTGCATAATTTTCCTCCACAATGTCTTATAGCGGCGGAAAATGTGATTAGTTTTATTTGACGAGGATGCTTAGGAGTAAGTATCAGTGTGAAAACCTTAGCTTCGGTGATAAGGAATTGGAAAATAATGAAGGGTTAGGAAAGTTGTTGTTTGAGCTTGCAAGCGAAAGCAGACTTGCCATTTTACGCGAACTGCAAAAAGATAACTTGAAGATGCAGGAAATCGCCCGCCGACTAGACGTTACCGCAACTGAAGCTTTTAGACAGTTGCAACGGTTAGGTACTGCTTCGCTTGTGCTGAAACAACCTGACGGCTCATTTACCATCTCCGAATATGGCAAGGTCGTAATGCAGCTCACGTCCTCCTTAGAATTTATCCCCAAGCATAAAGACTACTTTTCAACCCATGACATTATGCGGCTTCCCCTCCCGTTCATAAGCAGACTAAACGAGCTTTCACAGGGTCATTTGAGCACAGATACCGTTGCCACCTTGAACAAGGTTCAACAAGCATTCATGGACGCGGAAATGTTTGGGTGTGGAATAGCTGAAGGTACAATCCCTGAGCTTATGGCTACAAAAATGGATGAAAAAGTTCGGGAAGGATTGAACTTCAAGTTCTTGCTTCCAGAAAACCGCTTTTCATCCGCTAAAAGCTTATCTGAAGTACCAAAAAATGTGCAGATACGTAGTCTCTCTGAGCTCCCAGCAGTAGTTGCGTGTACTGAAAAGTTCGCAACTATATGCTTTTTACAAATCGGAGGAAAAGTAGATTACGCCGGCTTTTTGGGCGATGACCCGACGTTTGTCAACTGGGTTAAAGAACTGTTTATGTATTACTGGGAAAAAGGAAAGCGAATTTAGCGCCTTCAAACTTGTTTAGGTAGATTAGCATAATTGGACAAAAAAAGAGGGATTGAGATTATCGCTGAATCGCTATGAATGTCTTTTAATGGCGACAGTCAATATGGAGCTTCGTTAGGCAAAGTCTTGGTTAACGTTTCTGCTTAGTGATTGACGTGTGGGCGATTAGAATAAATTGTAGCACAGCGCGTTTCTATAGTCTATTTTGAGGCTGCGACTGACTTAGTGATATCTGGAAGCTTAAAGTGAATTTAGCGTGGCAACAGGAGCCTAATTGAGGCTCCGTCCTGCTTAGTAAGATCTAAACGCTTCGAGGGACGAATTCGACACAGCGACCGGAGCCTCGACAGGTTAGGGACGGCCGTTTGGGATTTAAAGTTTGTGAAGACAATATTTCTGTTACAGAATTAAATTCAGCCAGCAAGCAACACTCGCTACTCTAGAATTCAAGTACACAAAGAAGGAACTAAACAGCTTCCTTGGACTTTTCGCTTTACCTGCGGGAATACTTGGTTCAGGGTTTTATGAGGAGTTTCAGCACAGACGACAGAAGGAGAAAGAGACGATAACCTGCCCACACTGTGGTAAGGAAATTAATAAGTGATGTATTGCGTTGGATTTCGAATTAAATAGGATCTGATAGCCAAGTGAATAATATAACTAGACTCATGTACATTTCATTTGTAACCTCAATTTGATAGTCTAATATTAAAATCAACAGAATATATCTCATAATTCAATAATGTGAAAAACTAGGTGAACGTATGCTGTACATAGGGAAGTCTAAAATTGGAAAAGTCCGGCCTAAACCGAACATAACCTATCCACTACTCAGACTCCCACAACACTGCTCTGACTTCATAGGTGAAACAGAACATATCTTCGAAACGGAACAAGAAGGCAACAAAGCATTTCTCATTGTTTTTGAAGACGGTGAAAAAGCAAAGTCTAAAGTTATACAACCAAGTTATATAACCAACATCGAATCTCGCCTCTCAGCCCTCGAATCAAAAATTGACAAACTAATAGAACGTAATTTCAAAAATATTGGGTTAATAAGTGAGCAATCAACAAAAGAAGTCGAAAATAAAGCGCCCGAGTCGGGATTTGAACCCGAGTCGGAGCCTCGACAGGGCTCCATGATAGGCCACTACACTACCCGGGCAGTTCAGGTGAGGCATCGGGGATACTAATATTAAAGTAAAATGGTTAAAAACGCCTTAAGCCACAAACATGCTCATGACGTGCACTGATATTAAAGCTTTATGCCACCGTAATTGTGCTGCTTTTTGGCATTATGTAGGCTACAAGGTTCCTCTGAATCGCATACGTGTAGAGCGTCTAGGCTTCTAGCATACTCTGGGTACAGGATCTCCAATCGGAGGATCTATAAACCGGGTGCCACCAATCAGCGTCTTTAGCAGAACCGTATGCCCTTCTACTACGTCTCCGATGATAGCTGCATTTGTACCGTATTTCGTTCTCCTTATCGCATCGAGAACGTCTTCAGCTACTTCCGCTTCGACCCCGATGAGTGCTTTGCCCTCGTTTGCTACCTCGAGCGGATCTATGCCGAGCATTTCAGATGCGGCCTTGACGGCAGGGTTCATAGGCAGCAGCTCTTCAGTGACAAGAATTTTTACGCCGCTCTTTTGGGCCATATCATTTAAAGCGCTTGCAACCCCTCCTCGCGTCGGGTCTTTCATGGCCGTTATGTTGTTCTGTCCGGCAGACTCGAGCGCTGCCTTTATGGTGTACCAGATAGGGGCCACGTCGGAAACGAGTTCTGTCCTGAACTGGAAGTCCTCCTTCTTGGCGAGGACCGCGATGCCATGATCGCCTATCGTCCCTGTTATGATAATCTTATTCCCTGGCTTCAGTCCACAATCCCTTATGGGATTCTTGGTAAATCCAATTCCCGCTGTATTTATTATTATTTTATCGAGTGCCCCTCTTTCCATGACTTTCGTGTCGCCCGTAACTATTGCTGCTCCTACCTCCTGAGTGGCTTCATCCATCGAGCGAATTATTCGGCGTAAGTCATCTACGGGAAAACCGTCCTCCATTACAATCGCGCTGGTCAGGGCAATGGGAGCCGCGCCCATCATCGCGAGGTCGTTTACTGTTCCTGCGACTGATATTCGTCCTATGTCGCCGCCGGGGAAAAATATCGGTTTTACCACGTGAGTATCAGTAGTCAGTATAAGGTAACTTCCATCGCTCAAAGGGATTGCTGCTCCATCGTCGAGGGATTCTAGACCTATCCCGCCTGCATTCGTATTTTTAATGTTTGTGAGGACGGCAACGATGAGATTGTTCATCATCTCGCCTCCGGCGCCGTGAAGCAAGCTCACGTTTTTATCTTTCAATGGTCGCGTTGCAATCGTGCCAGCACAACGTATTTCAGCCAATTTTTTTGAATTATCACTCATCGTCTTCCAATTCTGCTTCAATATGTTTTACACAGATGCCCCTTCCTTCGAGCAGTTCATAGATGCCTCCGCAACGTGGGCACAGGTAATCTTCGTCTCCGAGCTTCCCTTCAAAGCCGCACTTACATTTCGCTACAGCAGGAATGGTCACTACTTTGAGCTCAGCACCGGCATACGGGCCTCCATCGGTAATTACCTCGAATGAGAACTTAAGCTGTTCAGGGTTGATCATCGCTAATTGCCCGACTTCAACCGTGACGGATATGACCTTTTTTACGTTGTTATCCCGTGCGGTCTGGTCGACAACGGTAAAAATATCCGTAGCTATGCCGAACTCATGCATTTTCTTGTTCCAAGGCTTCAAGCTCCTTGAAAATCGCAAGCGTTTCTAGGGCATCTTCCTTGCTTAATTTTTCAATAGCAAAGCCCACGTGAATGAGCACATAGTCGCCTGGTTTGACATCTTCTACCAGTTCTAAGTTTATTTCTTGTAATAGTCCGCCGAAGTCAACCGTTCCCGTGGTTCCTTCGACACTAATGACCTCTGCAGGAATGGCAAGACACATCTTAAATATACCCTCTTAATTCGTAAATCAACTTGTAACAGTATTAGTTAGCGTGTAAAATTTCAGTAAAATTCCGACTTCTACTAATATTTATCTTATGTTATGACCATATATAGGTTACTCAGAGACTGAATTTATCCGCAGAGAGGTTAAAGCGTGATATATAGATTAAAAGAGTTTTTAAATATAATTGGTTACATGGCATATAAATGGATAAACCATCCGCGCTTTTATTCCTCTTAACCTTTTACTAATTTCGCACATCTGGAGATAAAGCTACATGTCAGTATCGGAATCATTGAAGCGGTACGAATTCAAGAGGGTAATCGAGACGCTCGAAGGCAAGAGGGGGCAAGCTACCGAGCTGATCACGATATATATACCACGGGACAAACAGATTTCTGACGTGGTGGCGCAATTGAGGGATGAGTATGGGCAGGCATCGAATATAAAGTCCAAGGGCACGAGGACAAATGTACAGAGCGCACTTGCGTCAATTATGTCACGCCTTAAATACTACAGATTTCCCCCTGAAAATGGACTCGTGATATTAACAGGCACGATATCGCTCAGTGGGGATAAGACCGATATGCAGACTCTCGTAGTTGAGCCCATTGAACCCGTGAAGTCATACCAGTATAGATGCGACTCCACGTTTAACCTTGAGCCTCTCAAGGAGATGTTGAGAGAGAAGGAAGTCTTTGGCCTCATTGTTCTTGACAGAAATGAAGCCACGGTAGGGTTGTTGAGTGGCAAGCACATCGAGCCTGTCAAGCATCTAACATCTGGGGTTCCTGGCAAGCATACAAAGGGAGGACAATCACAGAGGCGTTTTGAAAGGCTGCGCTTAATCGCCACTCGCGAATTTTACAAGCGTATTGGAGAAGCTGCAAACACTGAGTTTTTGCAACACCCAGAGCTTAAAGGTGTTCTCGTAGGTGGTCCAAGTCCAACTAAAGAAGAGTTTGTCGTCGGTGAGTTCCTGCATTACGAACTTCAGCAAAAGATATTAGGGGCATTTGACGTGTCATACACGGATGAGTACGGGCTCTCTGAGCTTGTTGAAAATGGAGAGGAGGTCCTACAAGAACTCGACCTAATCCGTGAAAAGAAAGCAGTCGGAAAGTTCTTTAAGGAACTCGTCAGCGACAAGGGGAAAGCTACGTATGGGGAACGTCAAGTAAGGAGAGCGTTGGAACTCGGAGCTGTCGATACACTTCTGCTTTCAGAGGCGCTGCGCCTGAAACGCGTTAAGCGGGCCTGCCCGATGTGTAGTTTCACAAATGAAGAGACTATCAGGGGGATGACGGGCGGAGGGATATGTCCGAAGTGCGCAGCAGCGACAGAACTAGTGAGCGAAGAGGATGTTGTTGATGAGCTTATAAAAACAGCTGAGGAAACTGGAACAACTGTCGAATTCATCTCGACGGATTTTAATGAGGGTGAGCAGCTTATGAGAGCATTTGGGGGCATAGCGGCAACACTTCGGTTCAACGTCGGAGAGCATTAAGTTGATAGTGGATGTTTATTGAATTCAAAAAGATCGTAGCGTCGCTTCTAAAGGAAGCACTTAGTAAAGCCGGTTACGAAGCAGATGATCTTGCACTTGAGTCTAAGGGAGATTATGCGGATTTGGCATCGTCGGTTTCGTTCAGACTTGCCCCAAGATACAAGGCATCTCCGACAACCATAGCGCAACGCATCGCAAGAAATATTCCTAAAAGTGGTCTCATAGAGCGCGTTGAAGTAGCTGGTCCGTATATCAACTTTTTTGTCGACACTATATATCTTTCTAAAACGCTTCAGAAAGTAGCAGAGGAAGGTCGTTCCTACGGTAACATAAGTTTACGACAAAAGGTTATTTTAGAACATACGTCGGCGAATCCAAATGGTCCCCTGCACATCGGGCATGTGAGAAATTCTATTGTTGGTGATGTTCTAGCGCGATGCCTCAAAAGGGCTGGATGTGACGTTGAGACACACTACTACGTGAACGACATGGGAAGGCAGATCGCCCTTGTCGTCTGGGGTCTGATGCAGTTCGATCTTGATCAGACTAAGAAACCTGACCATGCTACCGCTGAGATCTACATACGAGCAAACGCCGAGATGGAGCTTCAGCCTACTAGACTGGTCGAGGTAAGTGAGCTTATGCGCAATTATGAGCGAGGCGATGCGGACACCTCATGTATGTTTCAAGATGCTGTCAAGTTCTGTCTTTTGGGGATTATTGAGACCTTAAAAAACCTTGACGTCGAACACGATGCGTTTGTATGGGAAAGTGAATTTTTAGAAGATATCAGCGGGCTAATTCGTGATCTAAAACAGCGCGATTATATCAAGGAAGATGGCTTCGTGGTGGTTGATCTATCAAAATTTGGTATGGATAAGGAGCTCGTGATAAGGCGATCTGATGGAACATCAGTTTATCCTACCCGCGACATAGCGTATCACATATGGAAAGCTGGTCGATGCAGCTGCATGATAGATGTCTTAGGAGCGGATCACAAGTTAAACGCAATGCAAGTTGGGAAGGTGCTTGAGTTACTCGGCGTTAATCCCCCAAAGGTCGTCATCTTTGAGTTCGTCTCCCTTCCCGAGGGTTCGATGAGTACACGAAGGGGTCACTTCGTTTCGGCTGATGACGTTCTTGAAGAAGTGACTAATAAAGCGTACGAGGAAGTTGATAAAAGGCGACCTGACATATCAGAAGACGAAAAATGGTCGATAGCTCAAGCAGTAGCTAAGGGCGCCGTGCGCTATGACATTGCAAGTGTATCCGTTGACAAGCCTACAATTTTTGACTGGAAAGAAGCACTTGACTTTGAGCGACAAGGTGGACCGTTTATTCAGTACGCCCACGCAAGGGCTGCAAATATTTTAGCTAAGGCTGATGATTTTGACAGCAGTTATAATCCTGAACTGTTAACTGATGAGTTTGAGATCAACCTCATAAAAGTTATCGCGAAATTCACAGCCGCTATTGAGAACGTCTCGTTGAATCTGCGCCCGCACACGTTTGCAGGTTACGCGCGCGAACTGGCAGAGGCATTCAATCAATTTTACAGATATAACCCGGTTCTTTCAGCAGAGCCGGGCGTCAGAGAAGCGAGGCTCGGGCTTGTTTACTGTTCAAAGATAGTCTTAAGAAATACACTGGAATCTCTCGGCATAGAAGCTATTGAATCAATGTAAGCTTATCTGATAGCGGTCACGATTATAGTCACGAGGATATGAGAAAAAGGAAAACACCTAATGACAGCGGGAATTACCGGGACATTCTGAAAAAGCAGGGATATCAGCTCGTGGGACATGGCGGCGCAGTAAAGACGTGTTTATGGCTGAGGAAATCTCTCAAAGACGAAGGTGTCTGTTACAAGGAAAAATTCTATGGTATAAAATCTCACTGTTGCATACAAATGACGCCCACGTTCAACTGTAACCAACGGTGCCTGCACTGTTGGCGACCGGTCGAATTTAGCACACCCGACGAGTTTACTTCCTATGATGAACCGCACGTACTCGTAGACGGATCTGTTGTGGCGCAACGGAGGTTGCTCTCAGGATATAAAGGCTTTAAACAGATCAACTTCGATAAGCTAACTGAGGCATTTAATCCGAGACACGTTGCAATTTCATTAAATGGCGAGCCTACGCTCTATCCGTTTCTCAATGAACTCATTGAGGAATTTAAAAAACGTGGTATGACAACTTTTGTCGTATCTAATGGCACACAACCTGCTATCTTAAAGGCGATACAACCAACTCAACTGTACATCTCGCTTAACGCTCCCAATGAGGATTACTATTATAGGATATGTCGGCCAATTAACGGTTCTTTTTCAAACCTCCTTAAGTCCCTTCACATACTCTCAACGCATGAATCCCGAACCGTTATTAGAATAACCCTAGCAAATGGGATCAACAGGTGTAACCCCAGCCACTATGCAAACCTTATCGAGATGGCGGAGCCTGATTATGTTGAAGTTAAATCGTATATGCATTTGGGATTTTCGAGGAAACGATTGCCAAGAAGCACTATGGTAGAGCACGACGATGTCGTGGCATTTACGAGCGACCTTGCCGACGCGTTGGGATATGAGATGGCTGATGAGTCCAGGATAAGCAGAGTTGTGCTGCTTTCAAAAAGCAATTCAAGTCGGAAAATCGTTATTTAGCGAAATATGCTTCGTGATCGGCCAGGTTTTAAGTATTCGAAATGATGTAATAATGTGGCATAAAAAATGCGATAGGAGTTGAACCAGAGATATGCGCTTTAGCAAGCCTGATATACTAAAATTAAAGGCGGAACGAAACGTATATGGATTGATTAACGTTTTGAAAGATAATGACTGTCACGTCAGGGCTACGGCGGCACAAGCACTTGGAGAGATCAAAGATGAAGTTGCGTCCGATTTTTTAATTGAAGCGCTAAAGGATACAGACTGGTCAGTCCGACGAAATGCCGTTTGGTCTCTTGGCGAGATCGGTAGTAAAAGAGCAATACCTCACTTAATCTATACCCTCGGTGAGGTGTACGGGGGAATAGAAGCGTATGCCGCTGAGGCGCTTATCAAGATTGGACGCGCATCGATAACACCATTAGTGAGGGCGTTAACGAGTCAAAATCTGAGCATTCGGTACTGGTCAACCGATGTACTTGGAGAGATCGGAGACAAGCGGGCAGTCGAACCTTTAATACAAATGCTTGGCGATAATGATGCTATAATTAAATGTTGCGCGATAAAGTCTCTCGGAGAGATTGGAGATAAAAAAGCGTTAAAACCGCTTATGGAATTTTTGAATGATGGTAGCGATATGGTCAAGAGATCCGCAGCGCAAACCCTTGGTAAACTAAAAGAGGTGGGCGACCACGATATGTTAGAATATAAGAGCGGTAGTTGCTCGCCTTAATCGCAGTCTTTGGATGAAAAAACGGATCGTTTGCCGGGTCAACGTAAATGTCTGGCGACTCTTTAAGTGTGCAAATGGTAGAAGACAAGATTTAAACTATAGGATTTTTAATCGATCTTGATTCTTCTCGGTTTGCAGAGTACTTCTCTCACCTCAAGATCATTAAAATTGCCGCTTTTTGCTGGTAATATAATTAACGCTGTATCCTGCCCTTTTCCAGTGCCACCAAGCGATATTACCTCCGTATCAATCGGTACCGCCTCCTCTTGCGCAGCAATGAGTGCGAGTTCAACTGCAACCTTTGTTCCTTGGCCAAACCTCCTAAATGCATTTTTCACCTCATCAGGGTACGTGTAGTTAACTTGTTTGTAGAACACCAGTTTTAAGCCGCTGCGTTCTATCCTTGCTCGAGTGTCAGTTGAGAACTTCGCAGGATCGATCCCAACAAAAAACAGTGTAATTCCTGTATTTTCGAACTTATCCATAGCCTTTTCTGCTGAGATCCCTCGTATAGAAGGTACGAGCACATGCGTTATCCCAAGGTCTTCACATCGTTTTTTAGCAATATCAAGAACGCGTTCCGTATTTTGTTCTCCGGGCGATTCAAAATAGGTTATATCCATCATCCTCTCCTCATATTATAATTATCTAAGATAGATAAATGGTTGTGTTAGAACGACATTCCTGGATTTTATTTTACAGCTTACGAGACAGAGAAGAGCCTGTCTTAGATGTTTGAAGGGATATCTTATCTGCCGGGGGCGTACTTGTTAATCTTATAAACGCAGCGGATCATCGGAATATTAAAGTACTCCCCTTTTTTCAATCTCATTGTAGTGTATTTCCCTTATAGAATAGAGATATAAGGGCTCGCTGAATCATTAAATGTGCCTAAGTGTTAACTCCTTAGACTTTTTTACGTTAGCATTCGTTCCAGTTATCTACACGATTCGGGGATACTCTCATGGCGCTCGGATTTTGGATTATCGTGCTATTATCTATGTGGGGCAAGTCTTGGGCCCTCATACCGTTAATTGAAAGCTATCAACAAATTCCTCTTGCAATGTCAGTTTTTATAGCGTTAATTATCGTGTCTTTAACACTAAATAGAATACTTAATGAGAGTCGAACCGTCCCTCTTGAAAATGACGAGTCAATAATGAGCACGTACGATGAAGTCGTTTTTAAGGTCTCTAAAGCCAATAAAGAGTTTGATGAAAATCCATGTGGGGTGCTAGTGCTTACTGATAAAAGGGTACTATTTATAAAGATTATTGAAGAAGAAACCATATTTGCGATTCCCCTCATTAAAATAATAGAGGTAGACAATCTGTATACCGTGGGCTCCGGGTCACCCCTCAAAACGCGGGAAGTCCCTATTATGTATTTCGAAGACGAATGTGTGAAAAAAGTGACGTTTCAGTTAAAGAATAAGGCAACATCGCTTACGTTTGTAAAGGATCTAAAAGCATCTATTACACCTCATCCGAGTGGCCCCACTAATACGGGGAACGTGGTTATTCATATCGATTAAACCCTTTGTGAGCTCCTGTGAGATCTCTTCTTCTGACTTCTATTCGTTCAACCTCTCCGTTAAAAGTCGTACAAGTCAGTGTAATGCTTGGCTAAGTCATCAGATAATGATTTATATCGGCAATTACAGTTTCTAAAATTGCGAGTTAAGCTGCTACAGTATAATGCCTTTATCAAGCCGCGCAATATGTAGTTCATCGAGCTACACTTATATAAAAAGAATAAAAAGAACCGAGAAGTGTTTCTCACGGTACGCGTTATGACGCACATGCCGCTTTTCATCGATTTGAGGAATAAAAAAGTAGTGATATTCGGCGGTGGTTATGTAGGTGAGCGAAAGGCAAAGCTTTTTTGCAATTACTCGAAGACAAAGGTCGTCAGCAAGACTTTTACGCCGGAATTAAAGCGTATGGCTAGTGAGGGCGAGATAGAGATTGTAAAAGATGATCTCACTGATATACGGAGATACTTTCAGGGAGCATTTCTTGTTATCCCTGCTACAAACGATCCTAGATTAAATTCACTCATTACGGACTACGCAAAGACGAGAAAAGTCCTCTTCAATCAAGTTGACGTTGTAGGAGATGTAGTAGTTCCATCTATCATATCTAATAACGAGATAACGCTAGGGATCTCAACCATGGGAAAGAGTCCCGCGTCTGCCACGTTTTTAAAAACCCGAATTGAAGAGATACTGGACGAATTCTCTTCAATGTGTAGGTTGCAAGAGGAAATGAGATTTATACTGAAAAGGATGGTAAACGATCAACACGAACGAAAGCAGAAGCTATATCGAGTACTCAGTGATGAAGAGGTATGGGCCGGACTTTCACGTTCCTATGAAGAGGGGTTAAGAGCGGCATTAGATATCGTAAACGACAAAATCTAATACTCTCCGAAAAAGGCTTATATCTAGACAGTTTACTGCGTTCCTCTATACGACGTCGTACGGCTAACATACAGAGAAGTGATTTGTTATAGTTACAGATAAAGCTAGGAGTTACGAGCGAAGTAGAGTGTTTGTTAAATTAGGTGATCGTTTGGACGTAATGGTTGCAGAGTACTCAACCGTAGCAGCGCCTCATCTCGCTCCAGAAGGTTATGCCATGCTTATGGCTCTGCGTGATGGATTCAGCAGAATTGGATGCACAGTCAGGTCGCCTTCCTACATAAAGCGGACTAAAGAATATTTTTTTGATGAGGTACAGCGCCTCTCAACTATATGCGATGCGGGACTAGTCGTCGCCCCTGACGATTTGCTGTATGACCTTACAGTGATCGTAGAAAGGAATACCCTCAACCTTGGATGTCCATCCAAAGCAGTAAGGACGTGTGCGGATAAACTTGAGACGTCGAGGATACTAAGCAGGGAATCTATCAATGTCCCAGAGATAAACCCATCAACGGGACCCTACATCATAAAACCGAGGTTTGGGTGTGGGTCTGACGGGGTGACTGTAGTCGATTCACTTGATGGAAAGAATGTTCCAGATACCACAATTGTTGAAAAGTTCATGAAAGGTGATCAGATAAGCGTGAGTCTAATAACCGGGAGAACGGTACTCCCACTTTCAATTAATAAACAACTTATACACATTGACAGGGAAGTACACTACCTTGGAAATATCACGCCGCACGAGGTAAGTGATCCAAACTACGTTGTAGATGTTGCTACTAAGGCAACTAGATTACTAGGTTGTGAAGGTTACACGGGTATAGACATGGTGCTTGAAAAGAATGGACAAGCCTATGTTATTGATGTCAACGCGCGCCCTACAACTGCAATAGTGAGCATAAATAATTTGGCGGTGAACGTTTCTGAACTAATTTTCAAAGCAGGACTGGGGATCGCACTGCCGAAATCAGTTGAGATCAAGGGTAAGCACATATTTTTAAAAACAGATATTGATGTGAAAGATAGTGTTCAAGGCATCCTATAATTCAAGTGTGGGAAAATGAGAGGCGATAGCGTTGTCGGTATCGACATCGGTGGAGCGAACACAAAAATTGCATCAGCAGATGGAAACGTACTAACGTTTTATCTTCCGTTATGGAAAGGCGCCGATCTTGAAAGCGTACTTAAACGCACAAAACTCGATTTTAAGCCGGATGAGGTAGGTATTGTACTAACGGGCGAAATGGCCGATCGATTTATTAGCAAAAGAGAAGGCGTGCTGTACATAGCTTCAGTAGTTAATTCAGTGTTTGACAGTGCATATTTTTTTGACGTACATGGTCGATTTTCCCGTGACATCCAAGATCCGAGGCTCCATGCTGCTTCAAACTGGGTAGCTTCTGCCCATTTTATCGCAAAAGATACACGAAATTGCATATTTGTGGACATGGGAAGCACAACTTGTGATATAATTCCTATAAAAAATGGAAAGTTCAAAGCGTCGATAACAGATTTCGATCGATTGAAACGGGGTGAACTTATCTACTCGGGCGTTTTGAGGACAAATATTGCGGCTCTGATAAAGCAGCTGAACCTTGACGGAGATCCCTGCAGAATTTCTTCCGAGCTTTACGCTATAACAGCTGATGCCCATATGATTCTTGGAACGATAACAGAAAGTGATTATACGTGTGAAACTCCCGATGGAAGGCCGCACGACGTAGACTCTGCTTATGGTCGTATTGCGAGAGTTGTACTGTGCGATATCGAAGAACTCGGCACAAATAGGGCATACGAGATAGCGAAGCAAGCTGTGATGGCGCAGATCGATGAACTTTCGCACGACATCCTGGCTCATTCCAAGTATCACAATTTAAAAACTGTTGTAGCTGCAGGCATGGGAGAGTTTATGATTAAAAATGCTGCTGAAAGAGTAGGACTTAGAGTTGAATCACTTTCTGATACTTACGGCACAAGAATCTCTCGCGTGTTTCCAGCATTCGCGGTTGCTAAGTTGCTCCAACAAGTGATTGGTAGTAATACGCTTTAAAAACATGTGGAGGGAAAAAATGAACACAAAAGTTCTTAAGCTCGGAGGAAGTTTACTCGAGATTGCACACGATCTTGTCCTTTATCTACTAAAGCGAGAACTTAACGTGTTAATTGTGCCAGGTGGAGGACCCTTCGCAGATATAGTAAGGCATTACTCCAGATCATTGACCGACGATGTGGCTCACTGGATGGCAGTCCTTGCAATGGAACAGTATGCCTTTTTCCTCGCAGGCGGCACGGGATGTCGGTTAATTGACGATATTATTGACGTGCCAAGGGGCGTTTCAGCTCTCTTACCGTTTAAACTGGTTTATGAAAATGATCCGTTGCCGCACTCATGGGATGTTACGTCTGACGCTATTGCCGCGTGGATAGCTGGAAAGCTTGATGCCGACCTCGTCATAGCGAAAGATGTCGACGGTATTTATATAAACGATGAATTAGCCAGAGTAATAAGAGCAAGTGAACTCAGAGTTGAAACTTGCGTCGATACAACTCTTCCTAAGCTGATATTAAAGTATAAGTTGAACTGCACAATTATTAACGGCGCTTACTTTAACCGTGTAATTGATGCTCTTTGCGATAAAGACGTAATTGGAACTAAGGTGATCGTTTAGAATCTGCCCATAGTTGTTCACGTAAATTTGGTCACAAACCGCTGTCCACTTACTTATGGTAATTGGAGATTATCTAGATATGAATAAAATGTGTGTATCGTGTGGCGCAAGGGTTTCGAAGGATAGTAGCATTATATATCCTTGTCCCGCGTGTGGAGAAATGTTAGTAAGATGTAAGAAATGTAAAAAGATGAGCAATCCTTATAGATGTGAGTGTGGATTTGAGGGGCCATGATATGGGAGAAGTAGCTGCACAAATTAAGGTAATGCCACAAAGTCCAGCAGTTGATTTGGAGCAACTTAAGCGAAAAATTGAACTTGCTCTTCCTAATGATGCACGACTTTATAGTTTTGATATACAACCGATTGCATTTGGCTTAAAAGCCCTTATAGTGACGGTGATAGTGGGCGACGTGGAAGGCGGCACCGACTCAATAGAAGAGGCTCTCTCAAAAATTGAGGGAGTTGAAAGCATTCAGGTAGTCGCAGCGACAAGGATGCCATAGATACAACAACATCCATTTACCGTATTCATACTGTGAAAAAGCCGTGATTATGCACCGACCGGGATTCGAACCCGGGTTGTGGGCTCTCTCCCTAAAAGTTGGAAGGCCCAAGTCATAGCCACTAGACCATCGGTGCCTTTTATTACTGGTAATTTACGACACTACTTATACATTCACTGTATTAATCTTTTCCATACGTTTGAAATTCGTTTATGTCAAGGCGTGTTAAGCAGAAGAGGACAAGGGAATTCGTGAGAGAAATCGCCTCAGAGAGGATAGAACGGCTCTTTGAGCTTGCCGAAGTTGAATTTTCGAATCATAGAAGGAGAAGCGATAGGTACGCTCAGCTCGCAAAAGAGATCGGGATGAGACACAGAGTGTGCTTTCCAAAGAAGTTTAAGATGCGCTTTTGCAGAAAATGCACGCGTTACCTTGTTTACGGTGTAAATGTACGCGTTCGTGTGAAAGATAAACGAACTGTCATTACGTGTTTGAATTGTGAGGATGTAAGACGTTATTGAAACTAACTGGTGGGTTGACCCAGCCATGAAAGCGGATATTCAAAAGTTAAAAGCTCAAGCTGCTGAAATTGAAATAACAGTATGGGTTGGCAAAAATGGGGTGACCGATTCGATAATTGAAGAGCTTGAGGATCAGCTCATATCAAAAAGGTTAGTTAAAGTCAAAATCTTAAAAAATGCTCTTGGACAGGCCCCTCGAAATAGGATTGCAAGAGAACTTGAGGAAAAATCTGGAGCGACATTAGTAGAGACAAGGGGGGGTGTCGCAGTCTATTTATCACCTTATCGCAAGAGAGCTTTGTGATATAAACAGTTGCGAATGAATGGAGAAAATGATATAAGCCAATAGGTATTATTGAAGAAATGATTTGATTTAAGCTCATTAATTTGTTGTTGGGAGAAATTCATGACGACGCTATACGATGCACCTGCTGAAAAACTTATACAACTAATCTCAAACAAACTTAAGGAAAATGAATATATTGCTCCACCTCAGTGGGCTGGATGGGTAAAAACGGGGGTACACAAGGAGCATCCTCCGCAAAACGAGGACTGGTGGTACATTCGGTGTGCGTCAATACTCAGACGCATCGCTATTGATGGTCCAGTTGGGACGCAGAGACTGCGCACGTTTTATGGGGGCAAGACAGGCAACCGCTCTGTACCGGAAAGGTTTGTTAAAGGTAGCGGATCTGTGGTCAGAAAAGCCCTTCAGCAGCTTGAGAAAGCGGGTTACGTAAAGACGACGTCGAAGGGCAGAGCGATATCTCCCTCAGGAAGGTCGTTCTTGGACAATACTGCTTACGAAATAGTCAAAAAAACATAGAATTAGGAAAGTGTCATCATGGACGATCACGAGCTTGATGAAATAAGAAGAAGAAGGCTTGAGGAACTTCAAGCACAACAGGCTCATTCAACTGAAGAATTTGCAGAGGTTAAGGCTCGAAGGCAGACGCTGCTCAGACAGATTCTTACACCAGAAGCTCGAGAGAGGCTCAACAGCATAAGACTGACCCGTCCTGAATTTGCTGATGCAGTGGAGTCACAGCTCATCGCTTTGTATCAAAGTGGAAGGTTGCAAGGTCAGATAACGGATGAGCAGTTAAAGAAACTCCTTCAGCAGATTACCCCAAAAAAGCAGGAAATAAAAATCCGTAGGAGATGAAAGCCGGAGTTCTGTTCAGTGGCGGCAAGGATAGCACTTTAGCAGCCGTTCTTCTCAGCCCTTTTATTGACGTCGAACTCGTGACTGTGAATTTTGGCGTCGTTCCAAATGACGCAGCTGAAGTGGCGAAAATACTGGGGTTTAGCTTTAAATCCTTAGACGTAGAGGCTGAAATTGCCACGAGCGTTGTAGAGGCGATGATTGCTGACGGGTTTCCAAATAATGGTATTAACGAAGTACACAAAATTGCACTCGAGCGCGCTGCAGGAACCTATGTGATCGTGGCGGATGGCACAAGACGTGACGATAAGGTTCCGATGTTGAGTGCATCAGCGGCGCGGAGCTTAGAAGATGCACGTGGCGTGAAATACGTAAGACCACTGCTTGGATATGGCAGGAGCTTCATAGATGAACTCGTTGCGCGACATTTTGATGTCGTCTATGGGGAGTGCGTCTCCTTTGATTACGAAGTAGAGTTGCGGGAAGTCATGAGGACGATGTACGGCGAAGAGTCTATTTCTGACGTTTTCCCCAAGAGTCATCAGCAATCGAAAGTAGTGGCACTACAACGACAATGCATCGGATAAGAAATCTTAGGGCGTAAAGTAATCATAGGCTTAAGTAGTCATATATTTAATGAAGTACATAATTGAAGGACATTAAATGGTAATTAGACCTAATCAATTGTTGCATTACTGTAACGTTTGCAGATAAGTGAATGGTAATAGGGGGATAACAGATGAGCAAAGTAACTAAAGGAAAGAAGAAGCGGCTTGCTAAAGCCACAAATCAAAATAGGCGAATTCCAGCGTGGATTGTTGTCAGGACAAATAGGACGGTTACAACTCATCCTAAGAGGCGGAACTGGAGAAGAAGCAGTTTGAAGGAGTGATGTTGATGGCGAAGGAGAGCAAAGTGGAGCAGGAGCGCATTTATACCATCCCTTTGAGAGCTGTAAAAAATGTGCCGAAGTGGAGGAGAAGTAAAAAAGCTATATCTGAAATTTTTGTCTATCTTTCAAGGCATCTTAAGGCAGATATCGAAAACATCAAACTTGATCGTTCCATCAATGAAAAGATATGGGAGAGAAGCTCGAGCAAGCCGCCGAATAAGATTATCGTACGGGCAATGAAGTTTGAAGATGGCATTGTTGAGGCGGAACTTGTTAAGGAAGATTGAATACCAAGACATCTTCCACGTGATGCAGATATCACGGCAATACGTCTTGTCCGAGGGTGTAACATTTGGTGAAACGCATCGAGATTGACGGGAGTTCAGTCATAGGCGTCTTTGCATCGTGCACTGAGGATGTAGTAGTCGTCCCGCCTAGCACCACAGATGAAACCGTGACAAACTTAGAGCGCGAGCTCGGCGTACCATCTTCAAAGAGACAAATAGGCTCAAGTTCGGTCATAGGATCCTTAATTGCAGGAAACTCAAATGGGTTTGTAGTCACTTCAAATGCATTGAAAGGCGAAATAAAGCTTTTAAGGGAGATTAATGGCAATTTGAAAGTTCGTAAGCTGCCCGGCAAGATAAATGCGGCTGGAAACGTCATATTGGCTAACGATAGTGCAGCTTTAATTCACCCCTACCTTATTTCTCGGGCCAAAACAGTTATTGAGGAAACGTTAGGGGTTGACGTATGTAGAGGGACGATAGCGGGATTGAAAACGGTTGGAATGGCAGGCAGGGCCACTAACAATGGCGTTTTGCTCCACCCAAAGACGTCTGAAGACGAACTATCAAAACTTGATGAGCTGTTTAACGTCACCGTTGAGATCGGCACCTTAAATTATGGCTCCCCGTTCGTGGGTTCTTCTCTTCTCGCAAACACTAAGGGGTATGTCGCAGGTCGCGACACAACAGGTATCGAGCTCGGACGCATAGAAGAGGCATTCGGCTTTGTAAAGTCGTGATGTGCTATTTTCTCATATGATTAAGCCATCTCACGCGTTTTGCTATCTGTTTCAAAGTGCCTTAAAATCGGAGAAGACGCACGGTTAACGAATTGATACCTTAATATGAGCATAAAATAATGGAGGAACGAGGAAATGGAAATGAAAAAATTTAGGGTAAAAGGAGTATTCAAAGCTGGCCGTAACTGGGAGCATTTTTCAAAGAAGCTAGTAAGCAACAATGAGAAAAACGCTGCGGAAAAACTCTACTCACTTATTGGAAGCGAGCACGGATTGAAGAGGAACTTAATAAGGATCGAGACCGTTGAATCGCTTGAGAAGTGATCAACATGGCAAGCGAGCAGGAAGTTAGGGTGCTAGTTGCACAACTACAGCAGTACGAAGCTGAGGCTCAAGCATACGAACAACAGCTCAATGTGATCGACTTCACAATTACTGAAATAAATAACGCAATTACCGCAATTGACGCGCTCTCAGATCCAGAGGCGGGAAAAGATACACTCATCTCAATTGGTGCAAGCTCATTCGTATACGGTACGATTCCTGAGATTAAGCGAGTCATCGTAGGACTAGGATCAAATATTAGCGCTGAAGTAGAGGCTGCCGATGCTAAAACGTATCTAAGTGAAAGGAAAGGCAAGTTGAACGACATGAGAGGTGAGTTTGGAGCTAAACTTAGAGATATAGGCACGCAGATATATGCAATTCAATCGAGGTTACAAACAGCAACAAGGCACAAAGATGTTTGAAAGTCTTACGAAGAAGTTGAAGCAATTTAAGGAGAGCGTAACTAGAAAAGAGACGGAACTAGAAGCTGAAGAACTTGGCTTAGAAGTTGAGGGGGCGGTAAGCGAGGCTGACTTTCAACAACAAGATACAGAGCGGTCAGAACTTGAAGTGGAAGAGACATCCCCATCTGAAACTAGCTCTCCTAAAGCGTTAACCCCTAAGGGAGCGGCACCTGAAATTGCTGAGAAGGAAAAGAAGGGGCTATTAAAAGGAAGAGTGATCTTTGAACGAGAAATTAAAGAGAACGACCTTAAAGAACCATTATGGGGCCTTGAGTTAGCGCTCCTTGAAAGTGACGTTGCTGTATCCGTATCTGAGGCGATCGTTACTATCGTCAAAAATGACTTAGTTGGTAAGAAGAGACGGTGGCGGCAGGATATGGGAACAATCGTTGAGGAAGCGCTTCGAAATGGACTGTTAACGGTGCTCGACGTAGATGGAGTTGACTTTGACGAGTTCGTCAGAGGTTCGCCCAAACCGGTTACTATTATATTTACCGGCATAAATGGCACGGGAAAAACGACAACTATAGCAAAAATAGCATACAAGCTTAAAAATCAAGGATATTCTGTTGTGCTTGCGGCAGGTGACACGTATAGAGCAGGCGCTGTCGAGCAAATTGAAAGGCACGCTGAAAATCTCGGATTAAAGCTTATAAAACATCAGCAGGGCGCAGATCCAGCGGCCGTCATCTTTGATGCCATCGAGTACGCAAGAGCGCGGCATAAGGATATCGTACTCGCGGATACCGCCGGAAGAATCCACACAAACGTAAACCTGATGAATCAACTGAAAAAGATAGACCGCGTTATAAAGGCTGATATGGTAATATTTGTTGATGAAGCAATCGCAGGAAATGATGCGGTTGAACGAGCAGTTGAGTTCAACAGCGCAATGCCGTTTAGTGGGTCAATACTGACAAAAGTTGATGCCGATGCTAAAGGTGGCGCGGCGATATCGATAGCTTATACCATTGGGAAGCCCATATTATTCCTTGGGTTAGGCCAGAAATATGAAGATCTCAAGAAGTTCGATCCTCACTGGCTTGTTGATAAATTGTTTGAAGAGGGCGAAGCGTAACTATGGTGATGGATAAACTCGGCAGCTCGCTGAGAGACACGCTCAAGAAGATAGCACGGGCAAATAGAATTGATGAAAAGACCATTGATGAGGTCGTAAAGGACATTCAAAGAGCTCTCCTAAGTGCTGATGTGAACGTGAAGCTCGTAATGCAGCTCTCACAACGGATTAAAGAGCGTGCATTGATGGAGGAGCTCACTGGGCGACTTTCGCCGCGGGAGCACATAATTAACATCGTCTATCAAGAACTTGTCGCAATACTTGGACAACCCGCAAACGTACCACTCAAAAACCAAACTATCCTTATGGTCGGACTTCAAGGAAGCGGAAAAACAACGACTTCAGCAAAGCTTGCACGGTTTTTTCAGAAAAAAGGCTTGAAATCAGCGGTCATATGTGCTGATACGTATCGGCCTGGCGCATATGACCAGCTTTCACAGCTCTGTGAGAAGATCGGGGTCGCGTTTTACGGGGAGAGGGACAATGATGATGCCGTTGAAATTACGCGGCATGGCACGGCTGAGATGAAGCGATATGACGTCATCGTAGTCGATACGGCTGGACGTCATGCTCTCGAACGGGAGCTTATAAGGGAAATGGAGCGCATAAACGAGATATCCGAGGCAGAACAGAGATTTTTAGTGCTAGATGCCGCCATAGGGCAACAGGCAAGTGAGCAAGCTAAAGCGTTCAACGAAGCGGTAGGCATAACGGGCGTCATAATTACAAAGCTTGATGGAACGGCAAAAGGTGGCGGGGCACTTTCTGCAGTAGCAGATGTCGGTACGTCGATAGCGTTCATAGGTGCTGGTGAGACCGTTGATGACCTTGAGAAATTTGAGCCTGATCGGTTTATCTCAAGGCTGCTAGGGATGGGAGATATCAAGTCATTGATTGAAATGATAGAAGAGGAGCCTCCAATTCAAGAGGAAGAAGTTGAAGCAATGCTGAAAGGAAAGTTTACGCTTAAAGACATGTACAAACAAATGGAGGCTCTAGGCAAGATGGGCCCCATCAGAAAGGTTATGCAAATGCTTCCACTTGGATCGTTTGGAATGGATATTCCTGATGATGCTTTGCAATCGACAAAGGATACCCTCAAGAGGTTTAAATACATCATGGACTCCATGACAGATGAAGAAATGGAGGATCCGCACATAATCAAAGGTCCACGAATTAAAAGGATCTCACGAGGTGCCGGCGTTCCGACTGAAAGCGTACGGGAATTGCTCAAGTATCACAAGGCTATGCAAAGAGCTATGAAAGGTGTGCGCAACCAGAAAGAGATGCAAAAATTCTTGCGCAAGCAAGGGTTGAAGTAATTTAATTAACTAATACCCTCATCACAAATTAAAAATGCCGCTTATTTTGAAAGCGCTTATGGGCTAAAGACTTTTTAAAAGTTCGTCCCTCTTTTTTTGTACTCCTCTCGCGTAATAAAGCCTTTTTCGCGTAGAACATCGAGCTTTTCAATTTGTTCGATAATGTCTTCTTTGATGCTCAAGCGATTGTTATCCGCCGTACCATCCGCCATGTGCCACTTTCCTAATAGGCGGATAATCCTTATTGATGATAAAGTTTATGTATCTTCAAATCTAATATTAAGTTTCTACACAGATATATAGAAAATTTAAGTATATAGTCTCATGTTGATCCGTGATATTTTCATATCAACCGAAATTCTTTTGTAATTTCAAATGAAGTAAATAAGCCGCCGGAGGGATTTGAACCCTCGATTTGCTGATGTTTCTTTAAATCAAATTTAAATACGAATCAGCCGCTTTGCCGAGCTAAGCCACGGCGGCTTGAATGTTGCACACACCAATACCATATAAACATACCACACAAATAAATTTTGCTTGACCCTCAAATCTTCGTCAGTGCAACCTCTGCAGCTCTAGCTCCTGACAAGAGCATTCCACCGAATATGGGTCCCATTCGTGGACCACCTGCAACAGCGTTGGCGGCCATTCCTGCTACTAGGAGTCCAGGATAGACCTCTTTTGTAGTCTCAAGTAGCATTTTCTCTCCTCTTTCAGCCCACATTGATCTTTCTCCAAAAACTCTCAATTCTGCTTCTGGCACCTTTCGTTCGACAATTCTGCACACTTCAGCTGGATGTCCGGTGCAGTCAATGACAAGTTTTGACTTTATCGTGAGGGGATCAACGTGGAGCGCTGCCGCCTCAACTGCCGTCCAGTTTATGACGAGTCCCTCCACTCTTTCGCCGGCTTTTATCAGTACATCTTCTACACTCATAAGGTTGAAGATTTGTGCCCCCGCAGAGACTGCGCGCGCGGCAAGTTTTGTAACTGCCTCTATAGAGTTTGCAACGTAATAACCGCGCTCTCCCCCCTCCCAGTATGTTATGTCGAATTCACCGAGGAGTGAAAGTGCTTCTCCCTGTAGAACAATTCTAGGAAACATCATGCCACCCCCCCACATACCGCCTCCTATTGACAGTTTTCTTTCGAATACCGCCACTTTAGCTCCAGCTTCGGCAAGTCGTTTTGATGCGATAAGCCCTGCAGGGCCGGCACCAACGATTGCGACATCCACGTCGCAATAGTCAATAAACGTTTTGAGAAAATCCTCAATTATGACTCTTGAGATCTTAATATCATCCAACGACATAGTTGAAAATCGCTAATTGTAATATTTATTCTTTTAGAAAGCGTCAATAGGTAAGTATCGGTACTTTGAACTGCTAAGTGAGTACTCCAATCTGTAAGGGTGAGATTTCCGACGAGTGGCCGTAGCAGATAGGATAAGGTTTTTTTTGCAGATTGTCTCGCGTTGATAGCGCATCCACAGAACATTTTTGCTAGAACTCAACTACGATATTGCCTGTACTGTTTTACTCTTCATTAAGGAAACTCTCACACGCACAACTCATAGGCCGCTTCCACAAGCGGTAGCATGGTAATCGCGAGTAAGCTGCCAGGACTGCCACACTAAGAGTCACACAGTTCGCTAAAAAGCGTGATCAAACTCTTGTAAAGATAAATTTAATAAATCCACTAAGAAAGAATCAAGCAACCTACCGCATTTTTTTAAACATCTAAGCGATAAATGCTCAAAGATACCAGACTCTGATCCTAGCTTAATTTTCTTTTAGCTAACAGTTCTCGAACGATTATATCTCCATTCAGTATCTCAACAAGTAAACGTTTTATTCACCTGATGATATCTCGAGGATAAGCATATGTAAATCTCTGTTCAAGACCTTTCAAACCTTCTGCGTTTACGTAGGGCATCGCGGCAAGCAATACTTGATACAACCCCTGCAAATACCCCGTATCCCGCCCTACATCGTGTTGATAGTATAGTTCTGCTGCTTTCCGTAACAAAACAACTGTACCTAAACCTGGCAACCAAGTGGGACATTTTTTGGATTCGCCGAAGAGGAATGTATCTACTTCATTAACGATAGAATCAATATCTAGAATGTCTCTGTTAGAAGCGTTCCATGTTTCAATATCTTTTCCAAGCGTGCAGCGGAACAAGAGTCTATGGGCGATTGAATCTCTATCGCCGGCAATAAATCGCACGTGCATTCTTATCATATCTCGAATGTAGATGCGAAGCTCAGCTTCGTTTTGCTTTACTTGGGAAGTACTTCTTTTTAGTTCTGAAACGATGTCATCAAATATCGTCTCATGATTCATCCTTTCACCCCTTCTGGTATCTCTTGATTATTGTTCAGTATTTTGAGAAGTTTTGAAGGATTCAAAACGCTTTTATACATCATTCCCTAATCGGTTTTACCTCGACTGTGTCTGAACTCTGTATTATATAAGGATGAATCTTTTCATTTTGTCTTGGCATGATTCTCTTCATATCTTGACACGTCTCTGTTAAATAATTATTATTATAAGAAGCTACTAAAAGAACATACACTCATACGACTCTGTCATTAACGTTACACCGGAGACCCAGGGCACAACATCATACTATTCCGGAAACGACTTTTTTGATCTCAAGACTCACGATTTCGCCATCGTTGGAGGTGAGAAGAGCCACCTAAACCAAAGACAGAAGAGACATTTAGGTAGTTACAGAACTGTGACAGTATGAGAGCATGACACAGAGGTATAACTTAAACGAGGTAAAAGGTAAACTGAGTTTTAAGGCTTACGCTTATCCATCACCTGATGGTGTGCTCACTATGATGGCATCCAATGCCAGTTTTACGTAATACCCCATAAAAAATGATGCGGGCACTGCAAGACAAAGCAAAAGCCCAGCAATCATTGTTGTTCACCTTCCTCATTAGACATACAAGCAATTCAACTATCTTATTTACTAACTAATCAGCTGTCTGTCTAAAACCAAGCATTTCTTTCGTCGTCAAAAAAATAGAAGTACCTTTTGCGTTCGTTTCGTTTCTCGTAAATCGTAACAACGCCAGTATCCATCTGAGTATCTTTATCTGGGGTGTCTTCTTGACTGAAGTAAATAGAACGATCTTGAGTCTTATTCATTTTACTCTCCTGTTTCCCTCTTCGCCTTCCTGCTTTTTTGAGTCCCTTAAGGTCGTTGATTACGGTTTCGACCTGTGGAAGCTGATATAGTCTAATAGCGTGCCCGTTGCGCTTACCGTCTTCTTCTGTATCCACGTGTAACCTTGGTAACACAGTTCAATTTTTGATATGATGTGAGGTTTGCGGCAAATGAGAGATTCCGCCCCCCGGACACCACCATGCTCCTAGTGTCAATTCAATTTTAGCAACATAAACGATAAAGAAGTGAGCAACAAAAAAAATTCGTTCCTGTCTGCTAACGCGTGCTGTAGCGAAATAAGCATTTCCTTATTAAAGTCGCCAAATAGAACCCCAGCCAAAACACTTCCACAATACGCATGGATAACACATTATTACGCGTTTGTAAAGACCTCTTTACATGAGTTTAAAAGTGCCAAAATGCATCTCCTGCAAATGGTTCTATATGCTCTGTCCTCAACCAAAAGGCCAGCGTCCGGAGGATCGAATCCACCCTATTAACAAGTGGCGCATCGATAGTTGTGAGAGGTTCGAGCCACTTCAACTCAAATAGATCTTCGAGAATTAGCCTATCTTTAACATCTAAAGCAACCGCGTGCATCAAATGTCCAGAGATGCGAAGAAATAACCGAGTCAACACCCATCCTCCTACTTATTAGGCTCTTTTTATTCAGTTGAGGAGGTTTTAGTCGCGTTATGCTGAACAACGGACTATTTCTAGCAATACTCACTTTAAAGCTAAAGTAACACAAAGTTAAACTTAAATTGCAAATTTAAGATTGAAGAACACGAATTTTACTGTGTCATAGCAGTCTTAGCATCTCTCAAGCGTACTCAAGGGCGCAATACACGTGACATACAATCAGCTGTTAACTAACAAAAGTGGACATATAGTGCTCATCAAACATCTATGCTAATAACTCTTCTAACCTCACAGAGAAGGGGATGCATATTCAATTGAAGAAGATCCTAAAAATTGTGTGGAACTCAGTTAATTAGCAACGCAGTGTTGATGCGGCATGGAGAGACAACCAACGAGTCTCATAGCTGCTGACGTCGCGGCCCGGTACAACGTCGAGGGGCGCGATCATCGAGCGATTTGGGGGTCTTACACAGACTTCATGAAACAACCAAACGCCTGTCCTTGTGTTATATTGACGGATCATTTATTTTTTTGCTCAGGGATGAGGACCTGTGAGAGGTGCGCAAGAGGGAAGAGTCTTAGCGTACTGTGCATTAACTGAACGTTTATTGTAGTGGGCAAAAGGAACGTTCAAGCCGTTTTTCCATGGTTCTTTTAAGTTATCCCAGTGAGATTGTCCAATCAGAGAGAAAAAATAATATAGAATTAACTTATAATGCAGACGCCTACAGCCAAAGAGGGGTGACGCTCGACGAAGAATAAACAACTACTTGAAGTCTTTCTGATCACGGCGTTGATCCTCCCCGCATTCGGAGTTTTTACCACATCTGCACTTCCATCGCCCTCTCCAGTCATATCTATAAGCAGCGTTCAACTGGTAAGTAACCATCCAGCCTATCTCCAATGGCGGGTGAATAACACTGGAGACGCTGATGCCTGGGTCGCGCCCTATGCAGTATTCTATCTGCATATTGCAGAGCCACCAGGGCACGTCAAAAGCAGCTCAGCTATCGGTTATTACAGAAACGATACAAGTGGTAATGTCATCCAATATGGTGGATATGGCTGGGTCAACGTTTTACCAAATACCTCCATAACCGTCTATTCCGAGGCAGTTGTCCCAGTTAACGTAAAATGGGTATCATACAACGCACAGCTCTTCTACAATGGAACCTATAGTTGGCTCTATCCAAGCTGGGACAGATATGTTGAAGTGGGTGGACAGAGCGAAACCCTAAAAAAGTACGTCATATTTCGAGATGACGACATCGCCCCTTGGAACAAACTGGACACGTTAAAACTCGTAAATAAGGTTCATATCGACAAGAATGTTCCGGTAACGTTAGGCATCATCCCGCACCCATCGCTTGATCAGTCAAGGAACTTACTTTCCGCGGACGCAGAGTTCTTCGACTATATGAGATCGATCTCTTCAAATCCGCTATTTGAGTTTGCTCAACACGGGTACGCCCACCGTGATAACACGGGCACGCCGCAAAGCGAGTTCTACGGGCTTCCCTATTCACGCCAATATGAAGCAATAAAAAGTGGACAATCCGATCTTATGAATGCCTTCGGGATGAAGCCCACCACGTTTATCCCTCCCTGGAACAGGGGCGATGACAACACCCTAAGGGCGTTAAAATCCCTTGGGTTCACTGAATATAGTTCAGCTTACGAAGATTTTAACATAAATAGCGGGAATAGGGACGGAATACGGGTAGAATCGTATTCAATCGGTACTCGATGACACGACACTTCCATTAGCAAAAGACGTCACTGATCGTTTACTTAACGATGAACATACGAGCACTATTATCGTATTTTATCACTTTTGGAGTTTTAGTGGGGAAGACAGTCCGATAAATTTAGCTAAAATGCAGTTGTTCGAGGGTTACCTTGACTATCTTAACAATAGGGGTGATGTGATCTTTACGAAACTTGACCGCTCCTATTCGGTTCAAGGGCAAAATCCTGTAAATCCTACAACGAGCTACACTCCCACTGCCAACACTATAATGCATAACTCTGAAGAGGAATTGTATAATAAAATCTCTGAAAATACCACCACCACGAAGCTTATTGAACACTAGTTATATCACGTCCCGTTGTTGAAACCAGACCGCATCTCGCATGCAAGACATTCAAGGTAGAACAGGACCAGGCATAAGTGATGGCCATAAACCCAGTAACATAAGTGCAAGATGCATAGCGGACAAGAATACGTCTCCTAAAACGAAGCCAGTCATTTTACACTCCAATTTCTTTGAATGTTTGTTTGAATCGTATTTCTCTTTTTTTATCAAATTATACGGTAGAAAAGCACAGTCTCGCGTAGTTCCAAAAATTACGATGTCTAGCCATTCACGTCATTTTAACGGACTTCTATAGACCGTCTGATTGTCAAAATAACAACTTAGCCCTCTGAAATTCGTTCTTACAATGGACGTAAGTTTTTGTGTTCTTCTCTCTCTTTAGAGTTGTTGTTTAAAGTTCGCGAAACACATTTCTTAACGAGTGACATTGAAAATGGAACATCACCAGCAAGCGACCAACAGATCACGTTACGGCTATATGGTCGCTGCCAATGACTGCGAACGCGAATAGCGCAGGATGTTATGCAAGCAGTATGCGGAGGGAGAACGACATGGGCTGCGGGTGATATACAGAGTGTGTAAGATAAGATAGCATGATGATGAAGTTATTAAACCCCCTCATAACATTGCCTCACATATCGCCCAGTCGTCCTTCTCATTCTCTTACCAACTGTTTTCTATTATTCGCATTTAGATCTCGAAGAAAACGGCGGACAGGTTAAGGCTGCAGCGAAATTTCGAAATTTTAGTTGTTACCTCCACCAACATTCATCCTCCGGTATAGGACGCTCGTTTAAATCTTTCTTTTATCCTGGTAAACAATGGCTTCGTACGAGGCACAGCAACCGGAATCCGTGCGACTAACATGGAATTTTCATGCCGGAGATAATTGAGGTTCGTTTGGAGCTCGCCAATTTGCATGTCTCTGAGCTTGATTATCTCGTCTTTGAGCGTCAGGTTATTTTGCAATTTTAGTATATCCTTTTCCTTGCGCATCATGTCCTGCTGTAGTTTGTTATATTCTTCCAACAGTTGGGCGCCCTCACTTTCGCACGTGTCGTCAGCAAAGTACTCTTTGGTGATGAGTGCAAGCACCCGCCCGTTCTTAACATTGCGCTTCTTCGCTTCATCGGTGAGCAACGTGTAGGTATCATTATCAAGTAATGCACAAACTTGAGGCATAATGTGTTTAGCATGAAAATCCATGTTTATCAATGTTTTTAATTTGATTTCATGTTATTATAGGAACAGGAGTGAAGATGTCAGATCTTTGCAATATCAAGTACCATCATGAGACACTGGAAGTCCTCAGAAGGAGTTAATTCAATTAGAATAGGCCGGAGAAATTGTTGGATCTGTACCAAATGCAGAATGTAATACAGGGTAGGATGCCCTTTATTTTGCTTTGACGTGCTTTAAGAAACACAAAAATGAGACAGCCCACTCATCATTCATTTCGTCAAAACGCGATTCGTCAATTTTTCTTTTTTCGATGAATAGTTTTTTAGATCTATATAGGGGTTTTTGGGTATTTTCGTTACAGCACACAATCTTTCCTGCAGCTCGACCGTTTTTTAGCCGTGATGCTTAAATATCTCCTTATTCCTCCGGCGGGATTTCGATTGATTTGCCACGGTAGGTAAGATCTTCAATTCCAGCCCCGTGAGACATAAGTTTGACGTGACAACCACCCTCCTGCGTATCAACCATAATAAAAAACAAGGTATCACCCAATGTTACGCAATAATGTGTATTCGGATGTATAAGGTAAGATTGCCTTTCAATCCCAGCAAAAAAACCACGAGCTGGTTCAATGTCTTTGGTGTGAACGTGCCTAACAGGCTCTCCGCTCTCAATATGCAAAGAATAGCCTACTGCTTCTTCTAAGTCTATGTCTAATCGCGGTTCTTGTTCAGTCTCTAAACACTCGAGAGAAAGCCATAACGTTCCCTTTGTCGTGTTGTTTGTATCTCTGTCATCCACATTCATCTTTACATTTGTTTCTCTCTTATTCATTTTTCATTCATTATCATCTGTTTTTGACTTATTCGTTGAGCTTGTGAACATGCGCCTTCGGGACTTCGAGTGGGGCAACTTGTGGTAACTAACCAAGGCAAGAGGAGGTAAACAGTAGCGGGTCATAGTAAATAGCTAGACGTTAACCCTCTTCTCGGACTACATTTTCATGCATTGAATTTTGGGATGATGAGGCTATTTTTACGCTCTCTCTCATATACGTGTACAACATCGTCAAGCAGTGTGGAAAGAGCGCATACCCTGGGAGAATCCACCCGCATGCCTTCCGGCACCGTTTCGCTATCCACTTAGCAGATCTTGCACCGACACCAGCAGGATGAACTGCTCCTGAGCTACAGTAACGTCAATACGACTCCAATCTATTTGAAGTCTCGCTATGACGACCCCAAGGAAATACACAACAAAGTTGTCTTTTAACGCTTGTTGAGGGAGGAATCCCATTATGGGGCTCATAACGTTTTTACAGGATTGGGAGTTGCGTTGAATATGATCCGTGTAGTCGGTAAAAGGTTCGACATAAACGTGTCAATTAGCGGCGCCACTTTTTCACATCTTTTACGTCGGGGTTGCCTATCCGTTATTTGTGTTGCATTTAAGGCTTATGTGACATCTGATGCTACCGCTCCAAACACTTTTCACTAGACCGAGCAGCAACTGTTAGGTTGTGCAAGCCTCAATATCACACGCATCTGCCCTACCTCCTGATTCAGTTAAGGATAATGACTTGCGAGCGAGCTATGATAAAAACAAGTTTTAAAGCCTTACGCCCGTTGCGTTCGGCACATTACTCAGCAGTGCCGAATGTTGCATCAATCCATGCTTTCAGTTGGTCCCGGACTGCTCTAAACTGTGAGCATCTGTCAGCCTCGGTTAGTGCTTCCTTTACTCGAGCAGGATCATCAAAGGCGTGGTGAAGATAGACCTCTCCTCCAACAAAAATCGGACACGCCTCTTGTGCGTCTGCGCAGAGGGTGACGACATAATCGAATTGTTGCCCGTCAAACTCCTCCAAGCCCTTTGAGCGGGATGTCGAGATATCAATGCCTACTTCCTGCATCACGGTGATCGCACACGGATCGATGCGGGTAGGTTCAGTGCCGGCACTGTATGCGTCATATCGGTCTCCATAATGAGCTTTTAGAAATCCTTCCGCCATCTGTGAGCGTGCCGCGTTGTGGGTACAGATAAACAAGACTCGGTTCTTATCTTGACTGTGTTTCATATTACCACTTCCTTGTCCGAAATAGTTTAAATGGTATGCTACGACGGGAGAAACTAAAAGAACGTGCCCAAAGGGGCATAGCGGAGGTTAATGAGGTATATCCCCACCACGATAAGCACAAGCCCTGCAACCCTCTTTACCCACATAGTTTTCCCCGCCGCGCCCACGACAGCTGACGACAGCTTTGTCGAATAGGCGATGCCTAGCATCGGCACTGCGAATCCCAATGAGTACGTGAGAAGCAACAGCCCTCCAATGAGCACGTCACCCTTTGCGGCAGCCCACGTGAGTACGGTACCGAGAACAGCGCCGGTGCACGGAAGCCAGACGATGCCGAGTGACAGTCCCAAAAGCAGGCCGCTCACGACGCCCTCTGTGGGGAGCCCATACGACTTATCCGAAACGGTGCGTATGATCCCGAGGCGCGGCGTGGTGTAAGGGAGGTGCAGATCAAAGAGCATCCAGATGCCTATTGTGAGGATAACGATGATGGCGATGGCGTCGAGGTAGTCCTTGAAGCTCTGGAATACCGAGCCAAACGCGGATGCCAACAGCCCCATTGTGGTAAACGAGATGCTGAGCCCGAGGACGATGGCGAGGGGCCGATACTTCCCTCGTCCAGTGGACGATGCCATTATCGCAGGGAGCAGGGGGAGGACGCACGGGGATAAGATGCTCACGATCCCCGCAGCGAATGCGATCAACGGATTTACTTCCATTTCAGTGCATCCTTTACGGCATTTTTTAGGGTAGTTTCATCGGTGAGCCCCACGAACTTGGCGACCGCGCCATCACCTCGTATGACCACGGTCGTTGGGATTGTGGTCACGCCGTAATACTTCCCCGTTGCATTCTTTTGCGGGTCTATCTTCAATACCGTGACTCCCGCACCCTTGTACCGGGTTTCAAGATTTGTTATTATCGGCTTCATCTTTTCACAGTTGGTGCAGTTGCTCCCGAAATACAGGACTACCGGTCCGTTTTTTAGCAGCTCAGTAATCTGCTTTGGGTGGGACGTCCCTCCGATGAACTCATAGCCTGACTGGCTGCTGATGCAGCCACTGATGCCTACGCTCAGGATGCTGAACACCGCAATCACTGCCGCGAATTTTGCATTACATTTTAGCCCCACTGCATGTCGCCTCTCTGGATTCTCTTATGCTATGTTAGAGCGCCTGTAGTGTAATGTCGTGCTATACTGCATACGCCTCATTATCGCTCGCGTCACAGGAGCGATCCTCGGTGGGATAACGTAATGCTCTGCGCTGTCTCCATGCGCGGGGGTTCGCTCTGTCATGCATCCGTCGTGTCTGTGGGCACGTGCTCTGCCTCTGCCTCTGCGAGCCACCGCGCTATCTCTTGCTTGCTGGGAATGCGGCCGAAGGCTTTGACCTCTTCATCCACTACGAGACCGGGAACCGCGATGATCGGATAGCGTAATATCTTCGTAGGGTCAGTCACCTTGGTAACGGTGGCGTCAATGCTGTACTCTGCTACGACTTCACGAGTGACCTTTTCCAGTTTCTTACACTTGGCACATCCCATTCCTAAAATCTTAATTTCCATGCACGTTGACCCCACTGCACTCCACTCCACTGCACGTTACAAGCGGCTATATCACGTTCAGCGAGTTAATTCCCTTTATTTCATAACTCCACAGCTCTTTTTTATAGAATAATCGTAGAAGCAAGTGACATTTCGGTAGTAGATGTAGCTGAATAGATTTGTCCCATTTTCATTTCTACCGCTAATATAAACGTATTTACATATATCGATATTATATATAGCTTTGGTTTAGGAGCGCCATCAATTAAATAGCAGCGTCATCTCTCGCAGTGATGATAAACAACGGTGAAAGGAACTACGGAACGGCGCCGAATCGCTTTGTCGGATATCTGACATCAATCACGCCGTTTTTCCTCGTTCATAGTGGCGTTGCGGTCACTCCGACTCGCACGCCGCCAAGCCTATCGGGGTAAAGTACTTGGTGGAGAAGATCAACGCCACATTCACGAGGCTAATCAAAACCGGTACTTCAATCAGCGGCCCGATAACGGCAGCGAACGCCTGACCAGAGTTGATGCCAAACACCGTCACGGCTACCGCTATCGCCAGCTCGAAGTTGTTGCTTGCCGCGGTAAACGCGAGCGACGTAGCTTGGGGGTACCTAATCCGTGCACGCAGTCCGATAGAGTAGGCGAGGAAGAACATGATGATGAAGTAGAAGAAGAGCGGGACGGCAATTCGCACCACATCGAGCGGCAGCGTGACGATGTAGTTCCCCTTCAGTGAGAACATAATGACGATAGTGTAGAGCAGGGCGACCAGCGTCACCGGCTCAATTTTCGGGCAAAATTTCTTTTCATGCCACTCTTTACCTTTAACCTTGAGGTTTACAAACCGCGTGATCACCCCCGCCGCGAAGGGGACGCCGAGGTAAATGGCGACGCTTTTGGCAATCTCAATGATGGAGACGTTGACCACGGTGACTTCTTGAAAGAGCCCCAGCCACTGCGGAAGCACGGTAATAAGGAAGTATGCGTACACAGAGTAGAACAGCACCTGAAAGACTGAATTAAGCGCGACCAGCGCTGCGGCGTACTCCAAGTCGCCGTATGCCAAGTTGATCCACACGAGTACCATCGCAATGCACGGCGCTATTCCGACCAAAATGAGGCCCATCATGTACTCAGGATACGCACGCAAAAAGAGAGCTGCCAAAAAGAACATCATGAACGGAGCGACGATCCAGTTGAGGCTGAGCGCTAACCCCAACACCCTGGTATTTCTAAAGACTTTCCCGAGTTCTTCATACTTTACTTTCGCAAGCGGCGGGTACATCATCACGATGAGCCCGATGGCAATCGGTATTGAGGTGGTCCCCACTTGGAACTGGTTGAGCACGCCTTGGATGCCCGGGTAGAAGTAGCCGATTGCCACGCCTGTGAACATCGCAAGAAAAATCCAGAGCGTTAAAAGCTCGTCTTTGAGGGACAATCGTGCCTTAGGTTTTTCCGTCATGCTTACTTTCTCCTTACGTGCATTCACGGTGCACGGTGCGCCCCTCATACGGACAGTCAGTATGGGCACAGACATGCCTCATTCCAAGCTTGCATTCAACGCACGAACTGAGTGGGATAGAGCGAAGCTGCTTCAGCTTTGCGACCTCGCGTGGCTCTCTCACCACGCGTTGTATCTCTACGCTATGCATAACTCACGCTTCTGTGTTTCGTTTCGTCTCCACTTTTTTATTCTCAACGTTATATTGATATATGATAATATATTAATGCTTTCAGCATGTGAACGATGTGAGAACGATGAATCCCGTGACAGATGTTGATGATTTGATCACTGCGTTGAACGACGGAAGCCCGGAGGTCCGACGGAGCGCAGCAGAGGCCCTTGGGGAGACGGAAGATGTAAAAGCGGTCGATCCGCTCATTCAGGCTTTGCAGGACGAGGATCAGGATGTGCGGCAGAACGCAGCCCTCGCCCTTGGCATGATAGGAGATACGCGAGCGATGGCACCGCTCATTCAAGCTTCAAAGGATGAACAGGACGAGTATGTTCGGCGAGCGATACAAATGGGCTTAGATATGATCAAAAAGAAAGCGATGGACAAAATGATGAAGGTGTATTAACGTTACGTTACGTTATTGCCACCTACAATGGCAACGAATGAACGCCATTGCTCGTGGCTTATGACAAAACGAAGAGCCAAGTATCTACGCCGTGAAGTCAAGAAAGTGAGAGCGGCGAGTAGACAGTGACCGACACGAAAAATAAAAAACGCTGTTCAACTTGTGGGCGATTTCACACTGATTTGCACGCATACTGCGATCATTGTTATGACGTGAAACGAAAGTGGGAAGCAGTGAATAGAGAACGCCGTCGAGCGTATAAACGAGATTGGACGCGAAAGAAACGTTTACAGAAACAGGCAAAGATACGATCGTCCAGCAATGTGACCACGACGGTGAAAGCCAAATGAGTTTACAACAGCGACGTGACAGCTTTATCTGTAAATTCCGCGATTATGTAAGCGGAGACATGCGCAAGCGAACATCTGACATTCGCCCCTTAGCAGAAGGGTGGGGATTTAGCAACGTCGAACTTGATAATTTCATCGAGTACTTTAGAGAGAAATGTTACATTAAAACGGGCGGATTGGGCGATTTTTACTACAAACTAAGCATTACGGCGAGTGGTGTTGATTACGTTGAGAGCGTAGACTGCTCCAAATTGAAATGAGCGTCGTACATATTTTCTTTTTAATATCTGCAAAAACTCTCTTTTTAGTTATCACGCAAATGATCATAACGATCTCCCGGAATACAAAATGTAAACATTTAGGTGACGAATGCCAGATTATGGCAGCCTGTTTGTGAAATAGTACCCCACAGTTGTGCTAGTACGATTACGCAGGCTGACAACAGCCCTTTTGTGCCAATAACGCATAGAGTTCGCGCCCTTTAGGCGTTAGCTCATATCTGTTGTCATTTTTTACGATAAGTCCAGATGCAATCAATTTTGCCATTTCCGTCTCGACTATCTCGACTCTTTTCACGCCAAAGCTGTCAGTATAGCGCTTTTTGACCGTTGAGGGCATGAGCCTCCACAGCAGGTCGTGAGACTCGAGATTGATGTCTATTTCCATGTCGGGACGTCTCCACATCAACGCGAAAGGTTGGGCGATCGCATTTTTTGAACAAGGTAATTACAATATTGCCGCCAGCTCGAGCGTTATGTACCTCACATCACACTAAGTCATCAAGCACCATGAGTAAGCTCAGGATTTTGTGGTCATTAAGTCTGTGAAAACTCCACTTACCTTGCCGCCGTTCAGTTACAATGTCGACATCCTTCAATATGCGCAAATGGTGGGATACAGTCGATTGCGTGGCATTGAGGAGGAGCATGAGTTCGCAGACGCACAGTTCGTTTATGCCCAACGCCTTTACGATTTTGAGTCGCGTAGGGTCAGCTAACGCCTTTAATATGCGCACCTGTTTTTTCATGTCTCTGGCTGCCAAGCTCTCTGCTATGTGACGTAGTTCAATTTGGCGCGCTTCAGCGTTTACAGTGTGGCATTCTGCGAAGTTCTGCAGCGTCTGTGACGGATTGTTAATTTCCATAGCTCTACTTAGTAATGCAGTTTCATTGTATAAATAGATAATAGATATATGTTCATATATATCCGTCCCATACGTGATTTCCCATTGGAAGAGGTCTCGTAGATCAGACGTATCATATTCGAAGTCTTAATACCAAACAATATACTGTGCATTTGGATAGAGCTGCTGGATATGACCGTTGACATATATCAGTGCTCCATAGACTATCCAATGCACACTGTTCGGTACAAAGTTCTGTGTGTACACATATTTCACATCCCCTCGAGTCATATGCACCCATCCTAGATCACCATATACTATTGGCTTATCACCTAGGAGAGAATATGCCGCTATATCCTGCCCGATTCTCTGGTAGTAAGAGGGCGCGTCTATTTTTGAATAATATATTAAGTAAGGAGCTATCCAAACATCAGGAGAATCAGATGATTGGTACAATGTTATTTCAGCACTTTTGTACGTGCATAGGTGGCAACTTGGATACTGGGATAAAGCAAACATCTCCACAATTTTGTCATGGGTGCCATAGTAGTCGCTAAAATAGACCTTTCCGTATGTGTAGAGAGTTGAGTTATCAGGTGGATAAACCGTCGCTCCAACGGTTGTTGGAGCACTGCTTATTAGAGTATTGTTGCGCATACTACTGCTTCGAGTGCTATTGCTGTCAGTAGTTGTTGTGGTGCATCCCGCTAAGGATGCTGTCAACATTACTATCATCACGACACCTATGCTCAGTGCTTGTTTGTTCATTAATACCATGTTTTTTAAGCAATTGTATACCTATACATCGCATTTTGTTGCAAAACATTTGCCCTGTTTGCACTTCAAGACCTAGTAGTCATTGTTGCATTTACACGGATCTCCTCTTTCACCGCAGCTCGTGTTCTGGTTTTGTGGGATGTGTTTATTTCGACAAATACTGCCGGCGTGGAGTACACATCTCAACGTATTTATACATGTTCATAACAGCATACTAATGTACACATATACGTGAAACCCGCTTATTGATCGGTGTAGGTATGAACATGGCTCTTCGAGAATGCATGGTAAATGGGGTGCTCATTTCAACAGTGCTTGCGAGTGTTATCGTGTTTTCAATCGTAGGGGCAATGATACTGCCCTCGAGCGCTGCTAGTGTCACCGTGGGGAAGACAGGGAGTTACAAGGCCATTCAAGGCAGCGGTGACTGCCGCCGCGCCAGGCGACACCATCACGGTGTCTCCCGGGACGTATAGCGAAAACGTAGTGGTGAACAAGCCCCTTACCATTAAGTCCTCTAACGGCGCCGCAGCGACCATAATCACGGCCGCCAATCCGAGTAATGATGTGTTTCTGTTGACCGGCACCGACATACGGATAGAGGGCTTTACGATCACCGGGGGGAGCGGCAGCTCCGGCGTGAAGATCGACCACGCGTCCCGGTGCGCAGTGGTCAATAACATAGTGTATGGGAACATCCGGGGCGTGTATTGTTACCAAGCCACGCAGAGCGAGGTCAGCAGCAACAACCTCACCAGCAACGGGTACGGAGTCTACTTCGACCATGCATCCTACAATACCATTTCCAACAACGTCGCGATGTACGAGAGAGGAATGCCCAACGGATCAGCGTTAGGAGACGGGATCTTCTTGGCCAACTCTGCCTACAATACCATTGCCAACAACGTGCTGAACAACAACCACGCGTTTGGCATCTCATTGTGGAGCTCAACGAACAATAGCATACGGGGGAACAGTATCAATGCCAACGAACAGTTTGGCGTCCGCCTTCGCCAGTCTTCAGACAACGTTCTTGCGAAAAACACGATAAGCAAGGACGCACAGCTCGGCATTTACATAGGGTACGCATCAGGGAACGTGATAGTCCTCAACAACTTCATACAGGAGCCGAGCACGATCGCCAATCCCCAGAATAACATCCTGAATTCCACGCAAAACTTGGTGTACACGTACAACGGGGCCGCCCACGCGAGCTCTATGGGCAACTACTACTCGGACTATAAGGGCGCTGATAGAGACGGCGATGGCATAGGCGACACAGCATACCCTCTCGGGGATGGCTTCCCGCTCGTCAAACCCGTTGAACAGTATGGAACAATAGAGGCAGAATCGACGCTGACTCCCACGCTGGAGCAAAACGTCGTATCGTCTCCCGCAAATGCTACCAGCCTGGGCGGTTTAGAGAGCTCCACGAGTCACCACAACGACGATAGCCTCCACGGGGGCATCATCGCGGCGATCCCTGGATTTGCAGGCGGATTTGCACTGATTGGGGCAGCACTGGCAGCGGTCTTACTGGTGTGGAGAGCTCGGACCAGTGGGGAGGAGGATCAGTGAAGAGATTTTTTTACCAACGTCACCATCGCCGTGACTTAGGCTATACCTCTCTAGAGCCAACAAGCGAAAACACGATCTTTGATTCGTAAAGGATAGATGATGAGAGAGCAACTCTTGCGCTATATAACGTGCCCTAAATGCGGCTCAAACCGGTTTGACCTCGCGAGAACGGGGAGGAAAGGGGAGAGGAACGGGAAGGAAAAAGAAGAGGACGGGGAAATACGTGAAGGGGCAGTGACGTGTACTACATGTGCGCAGGAGTTCACCATCAATAACGGCATTCTGGATTTGCTCCCCGATCCACGGGAAGAGATCCTGTCAGAACGAGAGGGGTGGAAGGATTTCATCGGAAATTCAGAACGCTCAGACGAATTCGTAGCAACATTGCCGAGGCCTCCGCGAGGGGTTACAAATCAACACGGCGATGAACTCATTCGCTATTGGGGATCGTACGCGGATAACTTCGATCAGATTTTCACCTACTTGCAGCTGAAAGGAGATGAAAAAGTACTAGATGTCGGGGCAGGGCGGTGTTGGTCGACGCGTTACTTTGCGCGAAAAGGCTGTTACTGCGTGGCACTGGACATCACGGCGAATAAGTTTATCGGCCTCGAGACGGCAGATGTCTACTTTACATCTGATAATGTATACTTTGAGCGCGTTCTTGGAGACCTCGAGGCGTTGCCCTTTAAGGATGGGACGTTTGACATCATCTTTTCTTCAGCAGCGCTTCATCACAGTGCATACTTGGATAGGGTACTTGAGGAGATCTCGAGATGTTTGGCAACGGACGGACGCCTCGCTGTGTGCAATGAGCCGTGCGTTGGCGTGTTAAGAAGAGTAACCAAACGCAAAAAGCCGAACGGCGAGGAGACCCATCGCGGGATAAATGCCTATCTCCATACCTTTCCAGAGTGGGTACGTGGCATAGAAAGGGTAGGACTCACGCCCACATTCTACTTCCCACAAGGCGTGGTAAACAGGGTGGTAAAGGGCAATAGAGCCCAGCATTTTTTTAACGCAACCGCATATCGGAGTGAAGGGCTGCTCACTCTTGCCCAACTTTTATATGGGATAAGCCTCGCCACCATAGCTCAAAAACGCCTACACATTATAAACAAGCTTATTAAACGTGAGTTTGCCTCCAGCATAGTGATGTGACACAGTGATGCCGTACCCTGAATTTGCTTTTCTTTTACTCGGCGGGGAGCTAATTCATTTCAGATACCGTTAGAGACATGTATCCGGTCGAGTGGAACATGACCTCACATATTTATATATGTTCATAACAAGACATAAATCCCAATGAATATGGATAAACGGCTGTTTTCAACCGTGCTGATGGCGACGGTGGCGCTGCTCCCTGTGATCGCGACGCCGCTGCTATCGGTAGAGGCAGCATCGTTTAACGCCGTACAGTCTCCTCGACAAATTGAGTACCGCGTGGGGCTCTCACCAAAGCAAATCTGGGACGGCACGATCGAGTACTTCAAAGACAGAGGCTTCACGACTGTTGTCCTCATTGCCGCTGATGCCTCCCCCTACCAGCAAGAACTTCAGAAGATAAAGAAGATGGGGATGTACCCCATTTTAGATATCGAACGCGTCATTTGGAAAGGCAAGACGTCAGGACCCGATCCACACCTTCCACAGCACGTTCGATATGTGGCGACGGGCTGGCTGGACACACGTCGCCTCAGAGGGGGGACGCCCAGGAGATCTTGACTGTTTAAAGAACTATTTCACCAAGTTTACCTTTTTTAACTGCGATCACTGTGGGATCTGGAAGGACTTCCACGTGCATCCCTTCACCTCCGAGATATCGTGGGAGACGTTCGTGACAGGGGAAATACCCGCTATACAGCGTGGAGCGCTTGAGTCCTACCCGCTCGGAAAGGAACAGGGAATCCTTGCCGGCGTGTGGGGTCCTGAGAATGACTGTCGCAATGTTGCCACGTATAAGAACCTCCTCGACTGGAGCTATGCGAACAACGTCGGATTTACACATTTTCACGTCTTTTTTGACATAGGGCCGACGCTTTCTAATTATAAACAGTTGGGCTTTGAGTCGATCGTTGCAGAACTGCAGAAATATTACCCACCGAAGCCAGCACCCTCGCTGACCCCTTATGCGTTTATCACCAATGTGCAAGTAGTGCCCGGGGCTCCACGTCACCTCATGTGGGACATCGCAAACACGGGCACCTCAGATGTGTGGGTGGCACCGTATGCGACGTTCTACACGCCGGCGGCGAATGCGTTTGGATACGCTAAAGGGCCGACTGCTGCTGGCCACTACGTGTACAACGGCGCTGGCCTAACCACGACGCGAAATGGCTGGGTAAAGGTTCCTGCAGGGGGATCGGTAACTGCGTTCTCACCGGCGGTTGTCCCTCCTAATGTGAAGTGGGCACTGTACAATACATATGCGTACTACAACCGGGGATACCATGGTTGGCTCTATAGTAACACACCCTATTCGGCGATGAAATAGAAAGAGCTTATATAATGGGCTTTCCCTTCCGTTCCCTTTTTCCCAATCTGAGAGTCTAGCAATTGTAATAAAAGGCGACTATTGAGCTTATCAACTGGCAAAAATAGTGCGTCCCAAGATGGAAGTAATTGCATGGCTAAGGGATGTCATTCGTAAGCTGTTAACGCTAATTAACTGTCACCGTTACCACATTGCTTGCTGCATGCGTGTATTGGCTGTCACCATCGAAGGTGACTCTGAAATAATACGTGCCTGCAGCGTGTGCCGTAATATTATGATGGAAGATGCCTTTCTCATCGGTAGTGTATGCACTTCCGAAGGTAACCCATCTGCTGATGTCTGGATCCCACTGTTGGTCATGAATAAGCGCGCCACTAATGCCTACTTTTTTGCAGGTGACACAAACTAGAGTTCCGGAGGCTGGAATCTCTTCGCCGGCCTTCGCAGTTGCGGGAGCAGTAAGGGTGAGTTCGGTCCTCAGCTGATTGGCTGAGAAGGGAAATGTCGAAGCAATGATTGGAGCAGTTGCGGGAGCAGACACAGGAGCCGTCTTAGATGCATCGTTTATCGTGGTATTATTTTGCGTCGTTGATGTGATGCATCCCGCGAGGAGCACTGTTGCCAACAATATAGCGATCGTCATTGTGGCTAAGAACAGTCGTTTCAGATTCTTACCTCCTGTTAAATAGACACGTGTAATGAGCACTTAACTAATAAATATGTTGCTTGCTCTCTGCAAATTTGAGCATTTAGAGTTTAATGATGCAACAGCGCAACTTTACCGTCGTGCGGGCATTTTCACTGCAACCGGGAATGTAAAAAGAAAGGGCATCAGGGTCACCGAGATGCATTTGAAGAAGCAATAAATTTTGCACATAGACGTTTGGAAAATCGTCTTAGAAAATTCAAAGAGGGTAAAATTCATTATTTTGAATGTTAATGTTGATATCAAGTCACGGTGATTACATGAAAATAACGGTATATGGACCGGGATGCGCAAACTGCCAAAGTCTAGAAAAAAATACTAAAGAAGCTGTAAAAGAAATTGGTTTAGATGCTGAAATCACGCAAATTCAGGAAATTGACCAGATACTGGAAGCTGGAATAACTGCAACTCCTGGATTAGCAATAGATGGAGAAATAAAGTCCATGGGAAGGGTTCCGTCTGTGGAAGAAATAAAAAAATGGATTAAAGCTAAAATGTGAAAAAATAAAGAAAGAAATCCAAGTTCTTTCAGCAGAAAGATCCTGTTATTTTATGTTATAGCATTGAATAAGTAGCCAATGGCAGTTATGGACACCGCCAATACGGCTATAAAAATTGCCTGGAGTTTAGGTTTCAACACTTTTCTGAGTATAATCATTTCTGGCAGGGATAATGCAGTTACTGCCATCATAAATGCCAAAGCAGTTCCAAGAGGTATTCCCTTATCAATAAGGACTGCAACCAATGGGATGATCCCTGCAGCATTTGAATATAGAGGTACTCCGATCAATACTGCTATGGGTACCCCTAAAGGATTATTTGCGCCAGCATAGGTGACGAGGAAATCTGAGGGAACATATCCATGTATAATCGCACCTACTCCAATTGCTAATACGACATACGGCGTGATCCTTTTCAACAGGTCTGCGGTGTAATCTCTTGAGGAGAGGGCACGTTCTTTTAAGGTCTGTTTATCCTCCTCTAGAATCATTCCTGATGCTTCCGCCGTTTTTATTTTTTCGATCATCTCATAAACGTAGCTCTCCACTTCACCCTCCAATTTAAGCTTGCCAATAATGATGCCAGCTATTATGGCAATGAAGACTCCGGATATAATGTAGATGGCTGTTATTTGCCATCCCACCATACCCCACAATAAGATAACGGCGATTTCATTTACCATAGGGGAAGAAATTAGAAAGGAAAAAGTCACTCCCAATGGCACTCCTGATTCTACGAATCCTATGAAGAGCGGCACTGCCGAGCAAGAACAGAAAGGCGTGATAATGCCTATTAAAGCAGCTATTACATTCCCAATATACTCATTTCTTTTACCTAAAGCTTTTCTAACCCTTAGAGGTGAGATATAACTCCTGAAGAAGGCTATAGCGAATATTATTACAGTTAATAGGATTAAAATTTTTATGGTGTCATAGATGAAGAAGTTAATTGCACTGCCTAACTGAAATGCAGGGTCTAACCCCATCAACACGTATGTTAAGTAATTAACAGCTTCTTGTAAAATATCTGGGACCACAGTTTACCTCATATTTTTTTGAATTTTCAGTGTTGTTTTTATTCGTCCATTTCAACGTCGTTACCGGTTATTATCCTACAAGGACAATAGCGTTTGCCGAATTTCTCCTCTCTTACTGCAAGACCACGTATCACTTCAGCAACTCTATCTTCATTGGGGTTTAATTTATAGCCCCTCCGCTCTGCATACTTCTCCGCCCACACGCGGATGTTTTCGGCTCTCTCTTCTGAGGAAACAAGCGTTACCACTTCATACCACCTCAATCAGGTGAGATGTGTTCGCCACTCTAAGTATCTCAAACACCAATAAACAGTCTTAAGGGCTTAGCACCAGCACGTGGTCGCAGAATTTGTGTCTCTTGGGCGCGCCACGTGAGCTCCGAAGGGGGGATGAGCTTCAGCCTAGGATTGACTGCGTGTAGAATCCCTTCGATGTACGGCCACCCCCACGTGGGACATATTTTCTCCCATGGGGCCTTGGTCTTGCCAATGGCAGTCAGACACGGGCAGAACCCGCGATGACGGAATATAATATTCCCATCCTCGTCTTTTAGGATCTCTGCCTCAATTCCAACCTGTTTTCCGTGCTCTTGCCATATTTTCAAAAAGTCCTCGGGCGTGTCTCCAGTAATTCCCAGCTCTTCCTTCAGCATCTCCCCAACCCGTTTGCCCTCGTCAAAGCGCCACCCCGCCACTACCTTGAGGACTTGACCAAGTCCAAACGCCTCGCTAAGAGCGAGGATCAGCCGGTAGAACTGGGTGTGGGTCTGCACCACGCTTTGGCGCCGTTGTTCGATGTCCATTTCCATTAGTCCTGTCCCCTTTTTGCAAGCTCTTCTTTCGCACGCGCTAGCACTCTTACAAACTCTTCTTGCGGGATTTCGAGGTCCCCTGATTTTTCAACGCCGAGCTGTGCGATCACTACTGCTCCCGCAGCGTTGAATCCCACGTGCTCCACCGTCTTGAGGGCGCATTGCTGGGGACATCCATCAATGACGATGAACCTACCCTGTGTTCCCCGTTCAAGGAACCCGGGCGAGTGGGCAGCGAGTCCCGCGAGGCAAAAAGGTTGTCCAAACCCCTCCCGAGCAAGGCCGAGGAGGACTCTCGCGCTTAGCTGCCCCAAGTTAGAGCAGGTTCCGGAACAGGCTACCAGATACGTCGTGGGTATTTGTTCAATCGAATGATCTTCTGCCATTTCTTGTCTCCCGTGAAACAATCACTCTTAATTGATATGCTTATATATTATTCTTAACATATTTATAATTGTTCATATGTATATATAATTTATATACGGACGTAATTTATATACGGACGTGAACGAACGATACCATGAAACTTTTTGCTCGTGCCAAAGATCCAAAAAAAGATGAAAAGAGGCGCGAGGCGCCAAAGAAGAAATATGCGTGCCTCTCGTACGAGATTATCTCACTTGAAAAAGACGCCGCGAAAAAGTAAGTGAGCGCTCCTCATCTGCACGTGAAACGGTAGGTGAACCACCTATGAGTTTTGAAGTCCAGTTACTGCAATCAGGAAACTACTCCCTCCACCGCATCATCGTGCTCATTCCATTATTCTTGCTCGTCACGTTCGCTGCGGGGCTCATACGGCAGTACGTGACCGATGAAAAAATCAGAGGTGCGCTCACCACGTGAATATTCAATACGTGCACAGAAATGTCTCATTCTCTTTGCAACGCTAAGGCTTAACCGCACGTACTTTAATGCTCACTACAGAATGTTCAAGCTCTTTTATTCGTTCTGGAGGTAGTGCTGCATCCTTCACAATAGCCTGCGCCGTCGCATCATTCGCCATACATTCTATCGGGAAGATCATCTCCTCAACGACCTGCACGTCTTCGAATCCCGCCTCCCGCATGGTCGTGAGGTAGTCGTCCTTCATGAGTGCTCCTGAAATACAACCGACATACGCCGCAGCTGAGTTCTTTATGACGTCTGGGAGCTCCTGCAACAATACGATATCCGAGATCATGAGTCTGCCTCCAGGCTTGAGCACTCTGAATACCTCCGCAAAGGCACTTCGTTTGTCTGGCACCAGATTGATCACGCAATTTGAGATGGTGACGTCAACAGAATTATCAGCAACTGGAAGGTGCTCTATTTCTCCGAGCCTGAATTCAACGTTATTGTAATTACTTTTTTGTGCATTCTCTCGTGCTTTTGCAATCATCTCAGGCGTCATATCAACGCCAATCACCCTTCCATTCGTGCCAACGCGCTGCGAAGCAAGAAAACAATCAAATCCGGCCCCTGAGCCGAGGTCAAGAACTATGTCGCCTTCTTGTAAAGAAGCAAGAGCAACTGGATTTCCACAACCAAGGCCGAGGTTTGCTCCTTCAGGCGCTGCCACAAGGTCCTGTTCGCTATAGCCGATCTTCCTGCCAATTTCCTCAGCAAGTGATGCACCCCCGCAGCACGAACGAAGAGGGACAGAAAACACTTTTTCCTCTTTTGCAACCTTGGCATAGCCCTCTCTTACCACGCGTTTTATCTCTTCATTATTCATAACTCACTCCTCCTATGCCCATGTCTTATTGTTTTCATCTTGATCCATCCTTTTTTTCGCATACTCAATTACAGTATTTCTTTCATTACGGGCCCCAGCATGTTCTTCACCATCTCGGTAAGATCCTCAGCTTTAATGAGAGAAATGCATGAGATACTCCCGTCCTTCTCCCAACTTACCACCGCGAGTTTCTCCCCAGTCCGGATGTGCGCCCGCTCTCGTAGCTCTTTGGGAAGCACCATCTGTCCCCGCTCATCGACGCTGATGATGGCTTCAACTTTGCAACAGCTGAGCGTTACATCAGCGGGGGGGCAGCATGCCCCAGGTTTATCCGTGTTGACCATTGTGTCGCGACCTCCTCCATAAGGGTCAAAGAAGACATTGTCACGAGAATATTTATAATTTTCTGATAAATCAGAATAATCTGAATATTCACATAAAAGCGAAAACATCACCAAGTCTTTGCACAAGGTGCAAGCCACGACCCGTAGGACATCGTTAACAACGTCGAAGGTGATGTTTCTTCCGAGGTCTAGCTGCAGAAAATGCCCTCATAGATGCTAGGACTTCGGTTTTCACACTCTCACGTCGACATTTCTACGCAAAATATAACGAGGATCGGGCAGCATTAAGCCTCTCGAGCCCAGTGTAGTGTAGAACATCGTTAAAATATTTTGTAACATCGCTGGAGTCAATGGAACTATCAACATATCTGGCTATTACGAGGGATGGCGCAATATTTAAGGAAAAAAAGCACATAGAGATGCGCTTTTAGAAGTTACGAGCTACAACTGATAGGCACCCTTAATGGACGAACTCACCCGTCCATCCATCTTAGGAAAGTCTAAAATTCGAAGTAGTTCTTCACCACCTTGTAGGCGCAGAACTCACCGCACATCGTGCACGTCTTAACATCTGAAGGCATTCGATCTCTCCTTACTTGCATCGCTGTTTCAGGATCAATGGCAAGATTGAACTGCTTCGACCAGTCGAGGGCATTTCGTGCATGTCCCATTTCAAGGTCGGCGTCTCTCTGTCCGAGCTTTACCATGTCGCCGACGTGGGCAGCTATTCGTGCGCTAATAACGCCCTGCTTTACATCTTCAGGATAAGGAAGCGCGAGGTGCTCTGCCGGAGTCACATAGCAAATGAAATCAGCCCCATAGGAAGACGAAAGTGCAGCGCCAATTGCCGAAACTATGTTATCATATCCTGGCGCTATGTCAGTGACGAGTGGCCCCAGCATATAAAATGGCTTCTCTCCGCTCAACCTCTTCTGCAGGAGCACGTTTGCTTCAATCTCATCAACGGGTATGTGACCTGGTCCCTCTACTATTGTCTGAACGCCGAACTCGTGTGCTTTATCTGAAAGCTCGCTATTTATGATGAGCTCTTGAATCTGCGCCCTATCCGTAGAGTCGTGCACCGCTCCTGCGCGCATGCCATTCCCCATGCTCAGCGTGACTTCATGGCGCTTTAATATCTCGAGAAGGTAGTCGAACTCACTGTACAACGGGTTTTCCTTTTCGTTGTGCACCATCCACGCTGACATCAGAGCACCACCTCGGGAACAGAGCCCACCGTGCCGCCCTTGGGCCTTGAGCCTGTCAAGCGTCACCCAGTTTATGCCGGTGTGAATTGCCATGAAGTTGGTGCCGAGTTTCGCCTGTTCTTCGGTTATCCTGAAGAGGTCGTCCTCCCGCATATCGATGATAGAACCAGACGTGTTCGCAGCTTCGATAAACGCCTGATACAGAGGGACACTTCCAACAGAAAGTGAAGTCGCTTCTACAACTCGCTTCCGTATCTCGTAGAAGTCGCCACCAGTTGAAAGCTCCATTATTGTATCTGCGCCTGCTTTTTCAGCAATCCTTGTCTTCTCCACTTCCATTTCAACATCCACGATGTCAGAAGAAGTGCCCACTGATGCGTTCACCTTGGTTCTGAGTCCCTTTCCTATTCCGACGGGTCTTGTCTCCCGGTATGGGCTTATGGGAATCACTATTCTGCCGTTTGCGATGCCCCGACAGATGAACTCTGGCGTCACGCCCTCTTCAGATGCGACAGTGTTCATCTCATCAGTTATTGTACCTCTTTTGGCAAGGTCGATCAATGTCATAATGTACCACCTAAAGAGCAGTCTCTCTTTTAAACGACTGTGATGATAGTTTAATAGTCATCACCGTAAAGTAGGGTCGACTGGATATATGGGTTTAAAACGAATGTCTTGCTATATTTCTCTATCGGCGCGACTTGTAAGAGTATCATTAATACTCGTTTTAAAGGGTTAAGGAAATCGTGCCGGCGTTTATTCATATGCATATAATTAAAAAAAAGCTATAGCTATGAAAATTCCCGTGATACCGTGTATTTTAGCAGCCAAGCGATACCTTAACGGCACTAGTTGAGTCGTAGATCGCTTGGCTAGAGCTGGCTAGAGCTTTCTTAAAGCTTTTTGAAGGTTGTCGGTGGCCAGTGCGATCGCGCTCCTAGGGGCTGGCGTCTCCGTAATTGCATTGAGCAGCACGAAGTCGTGGATTGTTCCTAAAAAACGAACAGCCGTAACGCGGACGCCTGCTTCGTTCAACTTGTGAGCATACGCTTCACCCTCGTCACGAAGAACGTCGAACTCTCCGTTGATGACTAATGCTGGTGGCAAACCTTTTAGTTGGTCGATCGAAGCTCGCAGCGGGGACGCCGTTGGGCGCTTCCGTTCTTTTTCGTCGGGCAAATAATGGTTCCAGAACCACTTCATCGCCTCTCTGGTGAGGAAGTGTCCAGTGGCGAACTCGTGATATGACAAAGTATCGAAATTGGCATCAGTCACTGGATAAAAGAGCACTTGGAAATCAATTTTAGGCCCTCGCCGTTCTTTTGCTAGCAACGTAACAGCAGCTGCCATGTTCCCCCCAACGCTGTCTCCCGCGACCGCCAACCGGGACGAGTCGAGGTTGAAGGTTTTGCCATGTTCCGAGATGTACGTTGTCGCAGCGTAGGCCTCCTCGATTGCGGTAGGGTACTTAGCCTCTGGGGAGTGCGTGTAATCAACAAAAATAACAGCTGCATTGGCGCCGTTCGCAATCTCCCGGACGAGCCGATCGAACGCATCTTTATCACCAAGTACCCAGCCAGCACCATGGAAATACATGATAACCGGTAGAGCTTGAGTGGTTCCTTTCGGTCGAATGATTCTAATAGAAACTTGGCCCTTTGGGCCCCCAGGAATGTCATGGTCTTCAATGTCAGCGGGCAACTTCGCTATGTCACCGGCTTGTAAGTTAGAAAACGCCTTGCGCGCTTCTTCGACGGAGAGGGTGTAGAGTGGAGGATTGCGATTGATTTCCTCGAGAAAGGCTCTTGTAGTAGGTTCGATTGCATAGCTTAGCATGATATTGGTCATTTATTATCATCTCTGTTGAAAATGTAGGCATTTTTAAAGAAAAGCGTTGCCCGTCTTTTGCGCGAAGAAACGAGGAGCTAAACCCTTGGTGGAACATGTATCGCAAAATTACGTTAATGTGCCTTCAGTGCAAAAAAAGTAGTTTTTTTTATTATCACTATAGGGCATAATCAGGTTGGTCTGTCTACACTAACTAATACACTTCCATGCTGAACACTTATTAGTATATTAAGTCTCTTATTGACGTTTATTAATCGTGAACAGACGCCATATATTCGTCTCCCGTATCGGCTTGCGCTCTTTTGATTTGACCACTTTATAATTTTTACCCTACTTTCACCCTACCTTCAAAACCCTTTATCGAAGAAGCTTATAAAAATCATGAAGTACACCGCCGCACACCTGCTCTTTGAGACAATTAAAAGTCATGCAGTTATTCAAACACTCGCACTTTAGTCTCTCATACGTTTGCAGAAGTCACTTAGTCGCGATCGACAAGGTCAAGGATAAGGGAATTCACTTCACGAGATCGTTTGACATATAATCTCCCGCCCTACGAATCCATTCGTTAAGGTGAAATAGATTAAGCAAAAGCAGAACAAGAATAATCTTTACTCAGAGGCGCACGTGGCCAAAGCACTGTCACAAAGGGTTCCAATTGTTCTCCCCGTCACAGAGATCCAACAAGCCGCACTTTGACACATTAAGCAACGTATATTTCATTAAGGAAGATCATTCCAGGTTTTTGTGACGTCTCTGAAGTCCCGTCTTAGATATTTATCTAATATTAATGATTCAATATTTGCATCAACTAAGTTAGCAATAGAAAGGGCACAAAATACAACGTCAGCTACTTCTTCACCGGCGTTATCCTTATTGCGCCTTATAGCAGACGCAAGTTCTCCACACTCTTCAAAAAGGACTGATAAAAGGAAAATCGCGCCTGAGGACTCATCAAGCTGTCCGTACCGCGATTTTATCTCGTCCTGGATTTTTTTTAAGTCCATTCACTCGTTGAAGCCCCGAGCTGCAAGTTTTACGTCATCACTGCGGACCGTCTTTCTCTTTGCGTGCTTGGCAAGCTGAACTGATCTCTCAGAAAGGTCGATAGAGTAGCTCTCCATAACACTTGCGAGCGCTTCACACGCTTCTTGGCTTATGCGGTCAGCTCCGGCCTTTCTTATAATCCTCTCAACAGGGGCAATCGGCAATCCTGCCATTTTTTGACCTCTGAATCCAAAATAATCCTATTAAGCCTATATAAAGGTTTCTAAGTTCTTAGCTTTGTTGCAAAACTACCCTCTGTTGCAAAAGTCTGACGTTTGTTGCAAAAGTCTTCAAGAATTAGAAGATAACATTTATGCTGTGTAACACTATGTACATATTATCTAGCACTTCTGTATTACAGTACGCGCAATTTACCACTTTTTTAATCGTCCTTTTATTAAATAATCCCGTATATTTTCAACAGTATTAAAATAAGGGCAATAGCACCCCATATCTCTATAATATCGTGATGTGTTATTTTCATATTGCTATGCGGTATTCATCTTGGGGTGCGTTTCACCCCCAAGCGGGTTTTGAGTCATGAACCCGATTACTACCTCGTACCGCGTAGCATATTAATCTAATGTTTTACTGGATGGACGACAATAATCAGTTCTCCTTCTCTCACCTCAAGCTCGCTCTTAAAAATAAATATCATTCGTAATGGCGTTAATAATGTCATAAACGCATCTCAAACGCCGCGATTGGGTATATTAACTTGTTTTGCACCAATATTTCAGGGTCCACCTCCCCAAATACGCCGATTGCTCTGTCATTAATTATGAGGTCAGCACGTCTCCCCTCAACAAACATGCTATCGTGTGATTTAACAATTTCAAATGGCCTATTAAACTCCCTCAGTACGGCGCTGACGGTTGCCTTTACCTCGGTGAAACTCGCGCCGATATGCGTCGAGGCTGCCGCAAGGATTCGTACATCTTCGGCTTTGTTTTTGTCATTGTCTTTCAGCGTGACCACATCGCCAACTTCATAAATCCTCTGCGGGTATTCCCTGTGTTGATTGAAACTTAAAATCTCTATTAATCCGGGTATTAACCTTTTTCTCAGGCTTATGTGCTCTTCTAAAATCGGATTTTCTATTATCACGGCATCAGCTTGACTCGGTGCCAGCATGAGCGTTATAACCTCTAGGTACCCTAATCCATTCATCACCTCTCGAGCATGGCTTGACCTTTTTTCCTCCTCCAGTTTTTTACCGATTGTTCCAAGTTTTGGATACGAAAACGCAATCTTGTCGTAGCCGTAGCCGATTGCAACATCTTCAATAATATCGACGGGGTGCATTATATCAGTACCATAGCAGGGTACTGAAGCAGTTATGACACCATCGTCAATTGTCGCTCCGATCCTCATTCTACTTAGTGAGTGTACAATGACATCGTGGTCCATTTGTACGCCAATTCGAGTTACAATGTCGTTTTTATTAACATCGAAGATCTTCTCGGCGGTATCTGGAGTCCTTATTACTTCATTTTTCTCTTTATACAGGACGTCGACGGTTTCGATTTTCGTCCCCCTATCGTGTAGGGCTGTTATCAGAATGTTTAGACAGTCCACAACCGCCCTTAAGTCGAGACCAGTCACCTCAATAAATAGATCCGTCGTATTTTCGGTCACCCGTGTAAGTTCTCCGTTTATTATCGGCGGAAATGAGAGGACTTGCCCTTTGCTATCAAGAATTAAGGGGTGATGGTCCCCTACAATATGCGCGTATTCTCTACCCTTTGGGTGAGCTTGTAAGATCTCTGAAGGAGTCAATGGTTCAGTAAAGTCGAGAGGCACAAACGGCGCATCTCCGAGCGTGTATCTAAAGGGTGGCACGATCTTTGACATATCATGAACACCTATCGATGCCTTTTTTCGATTCCGGCCGATACCCCAGTGAAGATCCTCCTGTAAATTGATGAGCGATTTGAGTGTCTTCTCGTCAATGTTGATCTCTTTTATGACCCCACAGACCACGTAGGGTCGCACGACATTAACTGATCGATCGACCTCGATTATCACCCCAGATGGTGATGTTCCAAAAGTGGGAAGGCCGAGTTCAACCTCGAGCATACCTCTAACAGCACGGGCAGCACCCTCAACGCTAAATAAGTCCGGTCTGTTCGGGAAAAATTCAACCTCTATTTCATCGCTGACACACTCAATATCCGCCCCGAGCATCGGGAGAACTTCTACGATCCTCTGTGTGTCACAGCCCACCATTTCTGTAAGTTCATCGCGGCTTAGTTTGACTACAGGCACTCTTTCACCTCAAAGTGTGGTGCTGGCCACCCCTCTTAGCCAGTCTATGTTATTCAGATAGAGCTCTCTAATGTCGCTAATCCCCAGCCTAAACATGGCTATCCTCTCAATGCCTATACTGAAGCCTAGTACGCTTTTTAGCCCAAGCGGTTGGGTTACTTCTGGTCTAAAGACTCCCGCTCCGACAAGCTCCATCCACCTCCCGTTTACCAGTATATCACCTTCTAAGCTCGGCTCGGTGAAAGGGAAATACCCAGGCCTAAATCTGACCTCGTGAAATCCAAGCTTTTCAAATATGGTTTTCAGTACTCCAAGCAGCTCAGCGAGGCTTAGATCCTCACCATGTATCGTCCCTTCACACTGGTGGAACTGCGGCAGATGAGTCGAATCCATGCTCTCTCGTCTAAATACCCTGTCGACGCCGAATATCATCGCAGGAGGTTCTGGATGTCGAGTGAGATATCGAAAGGCCGATCCCGTAGTATGTGTTCTCAAGACAGCTCTTTTCGACCTTTCAAAGTCAAACTCCCCGCCCCAACCTATTGATCCGGCACAGCCGAGAATATGGGCTTTTCCGACCATCTTTGCGAGGTCAGTGGGAAGCTCGAGAGCAGCTGGGCGAGCGAGATAGAACGTGTCTTGTTCATCTCTTGCCGGATGGTCCTGTGGCATAAAAAGTACATCGAAGTTGTGGAATTCGCTCTCTACTATCGGCCCTTTGAATTCTGTAAACCCCATCGATACAAAGATCTCTCTGACCTCGTCTATGAGCCGCCGCAACGGATGAGTCTTTCCCGGATAAATCGGCGAAGTTTCTGCTTTTACGTCATAATGCTTTAACCGCCCTTTCCATGCTCCTGTCCGAATGAGTTCAGGCGTTAGATCGGTAACATCCCGTTCAACTTCAAATTCTTCTTTGAATTCAGCTTTTTCACCGAGGCTTGTTATGACTATATTTCGGGATTTAACTTCCCGTGTAGTTGCTAGGTGACGCGTGATGATCAGCGTAACAGCCTGCGTCGCTTCAGAAGGAGGTAGTGTAAAAATGTCTTCGATTCTAAAGCTCTTTTCGAATTTTACATCACTCAAAAGCTTCTCTTCGATTGCCTCTGGTGCCGTTTCCGGCGTCAAAACAGAATCGTTGTCGATCTTTGTTATGGACGCCCAGTTTCTTCGCTTCAGCCATCCAATGGCAATATTTACGGCAGGGAAAATCCTCTTTAGATCAGAAAGTTTAGTAGGCCCATTTATAGTTAGATAATCGTGGACTTGTCGCTCCAGTAGACCTTGTTCTGCATAGTTTCTACCCTCATCAGTAAGCTCATACACGAAGTCTATTTGTTCTTGAATATCGGCAAAGCTGGCCTCTTTAAGGACGTATGCCGACTGTAAGACGGCTTCGACTTTGAGCCCTGTTACTCTTGCGACTACTTCAGGAACCGCCTTTTTATATTGTTTCAGTGCTTTTAAAACCAGCCAATCATTTCTTGAAAGAGTTACCATAAATAACGTGCCTAGAACATATCTACTATTGATATTTCACTTACTAATTCATCCACCATTTACAATTTGTTGTTGATATTTAGCATTAACTGTCTATTATAGGACACCATCGATTTATTTAGAAGCATAAATATGGGCATGTTGACAAAAACGCGTTGTGGACCGGAATGACGCATCGTTTTATTAATAAATGAATTTTTTAAAAAAATGCTTTTATTCCTTAGCGAGATGAATCGATTCCACCGCTTGCTATATCGCTTCAGTAGTTCCCATTTAACGGTGAAGGATTCATTTCAATTGATTTCTTTACTTCACTTGTGAGGTTTTTGTTTTCACTGGTACTACTAAGTTCTTAATACCACCATAGATGCCTTCGCTCTTAATGCACCTTCTATTTCGGAAATGCACTACTTGTGCCTCTCAGTGTAATTTCTGTAACCCAAGTTTTTATTATCTCATGAGCGTTGACTCTTACTATCACGTCGACTTTAGCCAATTAGTACACTTTACGAATGAACGCATTTCATCTCTTCTATTTTGCGGGATCGTCAATATGTCAAAACGTTCAATGTAAAAAACTGTATAGACTGATAGATTCAACTCCTCACACGTGTAAAAAATAAGTATCTTGGCGTCTACTTTAAAGCAACTAAAACGTTAATTGAGGAGGAACACAGTATGATGGAAGTGGAAAGAGGAATCCCGTTAATTGGTGATAAATTTCCAGAGATGGAAGTTCAGACGACTCACGGAATGATGAAACTACCTGTTAATTTTTCAGGCAAGTGGTTTGTCCTATTTAGTCATCCTGCCGATTTCACGCCGGTATGTACAACAGAGTTTTTTTCTTTTACAAAACGATACGAGGAGTTTAAAAAGCTCAACTGCGAGTTGATAGGACTCTCGGTTGATCAAATCATGTCCCACCTGAAATGGACGGAATGGATTAACGACAAATTAGGCGTTGAAGTTCCCTTCCCGATAATTGCGGACACAGGTAAGGTTGCAGCGATGCTTGGAATGATCCACCCAGGAAAAGGGTCGAATACGGTTCGAGCGGTATTTGTCGTCGATGATAAGGGAATAATCAGACTCATGATCTACTATCCGCAAGAGGTCGGGAGGAATATGGACGAAGTATTGAGGGCAGTAAAAGCGTTACAAGTTTCGGATATAAATAACGTCGCAATGCCCGCAAATTGGCCGAACAACGAGTTGATAGGAGATGAGGTGATAATACCGCCGCCACGCGATGAGAAAACAGCAAAAGAACGGGCTAAGATGGCCGGATGCTACGACTGGTGGTTCTGTCATAAGAAACTAGCATAGACACTAGGATTGCGGCACTTGCCTTAATCGCCGCAATAAACATACCAATTCATTAATATGAATCTTGTTGAGCTCGGCTACTCAAATTAATTCTTTGTTTAGCGACAGAGGCCTAAAAACTTTTTAACGTGCCTTGCAAGATGAAACAGTTATCGTTATTTCTCAATAGTCAGTCGCGAACTATGAAATCCTCGATGCGATCTTTTGCTCTCTCGCGTTCCGCCTGATGGTGTTCGAGGAACGCCACCACCTTGTAAGCGAGTTCTTGCTTGCATAGGCCGCAGATTCGCTCTCCCCTCAGACACTCTTCTCTGAGCTCACGTGCACGAGTATCGTCTTCTTCAAAGAGGTAGAACGAGTACCTGGTACACCGCACAGATATCCGGGGCTCCGCCAAGCAGCTTCTGCTCCTGCACTGTTGTCCGCCCCCCAGTAAACGCATTGGCGATCTTCTCCTTTGCCGCTTTCGCGGTATCCGTTGTGAAGATGCTTGTTTCAGGTATAGAGGCTGACATCTTATCGAGGCCGAGTAAACTCGGGAAAAATCTGCTGTAAATTAAAGCTGGTTTATAGTAACCAATTTTTGCTGCTACATCCCTCGTAACCCTGAAATGCGGATCTTGATCGATGGCGCAAGGAATGAGAATGGGGACTCTTCTTCCCTCAATAATCGACGGGAGAATTACAGGGGCTGACTGCATGCTAGTGAAGAAGATCATCCCTATGTTGGTGCTGTTGTTGAATCCAAAGACCGCGCGCGCAGCTGAGAACGTCACCCGCTTTGCTACCTCGAGGGCGAGAGGGTAAAGCGTCTTCGCGTATTCAGTGTTGAGGAATATCGTCGTCTTCTTTGGATCAAAGCCTAGCGCAATCACATCTAATGCATTGTCATACGAGAAGTACCTCGTCTCATCCAGACTTAGTGCATCCTTTTGCAGAAACTTTTCATCATCTGTCATCTGGAAGTAGAGGTTTACATCGAATGCATCCTGCAGGTATCTCGTGAAAATCCAAGGCATCAGGTGGCCGAGGTGCGTGTGTCCTGATGGGCCTCTTCCCGTATATAGCGCGAACTTCTCACCCGCTTCATATTTGTCCAGAAGCCAGTTTAGATCCCTATGTGAAAAGAAGACAGAGCGCCGCAGCATTGGGTGAATCGACCCTGTTAGTCGCTCAAACCTCTTTAGTAGCTGCCCATTAATAGGTTCTGTCCCGAAAAGGGTCATCAGCTTGTTATAGTCTACGTGACCCTCTACTTCCCAGGGCGTTACAATAAATTCTTCCTCGGTCATCTTTTTTATCCGTCTGTTTAGTAAGTTACTCTAAGAATCGCCTGCTGTTAAAATAAACTATAGATCTGCTACAACAGTGCTTTCGTATATTTTATGAGATGCGACGTTACGTTAACGATAAGGTGCCCTTATCTTATTTCGGTTTTTCCTTCTGTTGATATATTCGAGCATTAAGGTTTAGCCCTCCCGATATCGATATATTGGAGTCCACTGTCTTCTGAATAAGCAAATATCATACGTTTTCTTACTCCATGCGCAAGCCTTATGCCTCGTGAAAGTTCAGGGAGTTTAACTATGAAGCCCTCTGGTAGGGAATGGACGAGGTATTTTGAGTGCGGCATGCTCTTGATATCTCTGACCTCGGTATATACTCTAAAGTGACCTCCAAACTTAAAGCCGGTCTTTACGACAAACCCCCTTTCCCTGAGATCTCCGTACACTTCAAGTTTTTCCATAAAATCGGGTTCTATTGACATCGCCCGTCGCGTAAATTGCTTCAAGCTGAACGTCTTGCCCGTCGCCCCATCGTCTACTCGTAAACCCTTTGTAATAAGGTATGCACATTCTACAAGCGAAATTTGGAGTCTGTTGCTGTCTATGAGCTTTCCAAAAAAGCCATTTTCAAATAACGCCTTTGATGATCGCTCATCCCACAATATCACTCTGTCTTCGAGGAACGTGGCATCAGCGGTGGAGAGGTTTACGGCAAATGGCGGCATTGTTCCTTGCATAGACACAGATTTCACTTCGTAATACGTAAGGTCGCTCTCCTCATCAACAATCGCGAGCATCATCTTCTTTCTGAGGTTTTGTGCGATTTTTACCTTATCAAGTATGTCAATAAACGGGACTGGAATCCTTTCGGACATGACATAGACGTATGTAGACGCCGGAGTTTCGCCTGGTCTTCCTCCACGCGGATACACTCTGAAGTCTGTTATGCTCGGCTGTACATAGTAACCCCTCTCTCGAAGATCTCTATATACGAGGTATTTTAACTCAAAGTACGGTTGAATGGAGGAGGAGCGTATGAAGAACTCCTTAAAGGTGGCCCCTATGTCTAGCTTTTCGCGCTCAACTAAGAATGCAGCCTCGACGAGTGAGAGTTCGAGCGTTTCACCCCGCAGCCGACCATAGTACCCGTAGTTGTAGAGCTCTTCAATCGCTCCTTTTTGAAGCACTACCTTATCGTCTTTTAACTGGGCGTCCATCTTTACACGTCTCTTCCTTTACCACACAACCATAGAACTGATATTACTTTTTACCTGTAATGCATAGCTTAAAATACTGTTTTCTAAGATAGGTGTTAGTGTGTAGCTAGGTAAAAAGGCCATGGTCTCCGTCACAGATGCGATCGATGCACGTTTTTTAAAGCTCTTTCCATATGAGCACTTTAATCGAATGCAATCAGAGGTACTCCCCAGCCTCCTCCAGTCGGATGACCACATTGTTGTAGCCGCGCCAACAGCTTCTGGCAAGACTGTCCTCGCTGAGCTTGCCATGGTGAGAGAGCTGATGAAGCCAAAGCAGATGAGAGGCAAGATACTCTATCTGGCTCCGCTCAGAGCCCTCACCAACGAGAAAGAAGCCGAGTGGCAGTCGCTGTTTCATCCGCTTGGATTTAAAGTGTACGTTGTCTCCGGTGAGCGGGAACTTGAACCGCCGAAGGTAAAAAGCGCCGACATCATCATTTCGACTCCTGAAAAGTGGGATTCGGCGAGTAGGAAGTACAGCACGACACACCCGTTTGTCCGAGCAGTCTCGGTCATCGTCATTGACGAGGTACATTTGCTGGACTCTGACGAGAGAGGCGGCGTCCTTGAGGCGCTGATTACGAGGATGAAGCGCATTACCAACGGTGATGTGCGGATCATCGCGCTCAGTGCCACGATGCCGAACGTGGACGAGGTTGCCGCTTGGATCGGCGCTAAACGAGAGTTTACCTATCTCTTTGATGAGTCGTACCGGCCGGTCCCTCTCGAGGCGAAAGTCCGCTGGTATTCACCCGGCACGAACAAGTTTATGGATAAGTACGTGCGGCTCTATCGGGCCATCGATCTCATCGAACCTCATTTGGCGCGCGGGCAAGGACTCATTTTTGTGGCAACGAGGTCTGATACCGCCCAGGCAGCGGCAAAAGCGGTCGAGGTCTTTAGAGAGAAAAGAATGGATCTTTCGACGCCTGAATCGCTCGAACTTTCAGGCAAGATACGGAACAAGTTGCTAAGTGAGGTCGTAAGGGGTGGGGTCGGATTTCACCACGCAGGGCTCCACAAGGAGGATCGGGATCTTATTGAGGGGGGATTTCGAGCGGGGCACATCAAGGTGCTCGTCTCAACGTCGACGCTCGCCTGGGGGGTGAACCTGCCCGCCAGAGTCGTTGTCATACGGGATATCTCGAACGACGCGGTAGGAGAGGACCTCAGCTCACTTGACATTCTTCAGATGCTCGGGAGGGCTGGGAGGCCCCAGTATGATGACAAAGGGTTTGGCTGGATCATCGCGCCGAGAGATCGGGCATCGTACTACCTTGAGTTATTGAAGGCGGGCAAGCTCATCCAGTCGCAACTGGACAAATCGCTTGACGAGCATCTTAACGCAGAAATCAGTATGGGGACGATACAAAGTCGCGACGATGCGTTCACATGGTTGAGCGGCACCTTTTATGCCGTCCAGCATCGTGATGCCGGAGATGTGCTTGAAGAGAGCCTTCACGTGCTCGTCGACAATGGGTTCGTGACGGAATCTGATACCGGACTTTTCCCGACTGAACTGGGAAATCTCACATCAAAATATTATCTCCATCTGAGTAGCGCCTTACGTTTTAGGGAGTTGCGGAAAGCCCCGTCTGATGAGGACCTCCTTATGGCGGTGTCGTCAGCCGAAGAGTTTTCTGATGTGGTACTGCGGAGGAACGAAGCATCAGCGGTAAAACGAGCGCTTACGGGGCATAAAGGAGCAAAATCAAAGGTGCTCGCCATCTTGCTTGCGTATATGGAAAAGGGGGAGGTTCCAGAAGAACTTCGAAGTGATGCATGGATCATAAAGCAGAATGCTATGCGCCTGTTCTCCGCGCTCGAGGCGTTTCTGCTCACATTTAATGCTCCTGAAAGTGTGCAGCGGGCAAAAGTACCTCGCGTTGCGGCTTGAGTATGGGGCGCCCGAGGACCTGTGCCCGCTCTTGCAGCTCGAGAGTATCGGCATTAAAGTGGCGTCTGCCCTCTTCGCGCGAGGTGTGAGAACGCCGTTTGATATCACGGCTGAGCATATCTCAAAGCTCATCTCGGGGGAGAAACTAGCGCGTGCCATCGCAAAAATTCCGTCGATAGCTGTGGAGTTAGAGCTGCCTGAATTGATAGGATATGGGGAGAGCCAGATGTGTTACGCAACGGTCAGCAATTCCGGCGGCTGGGGCAACGTGTGCGCAACCGTCTTGGCAAATGGATTACCAATGTTCCGTGAAGCATTTTACCTGTCGAAGCACTCATCAAAATCGGTTCCAATTGGGGTATTCGGCTCAAAAAATGAACAGGTGGATTACGAGGTGAGGATTGACCATTTGAGCTGCGTAGCGAATCCTGTGACAGCACGTAGGACTGTTTCGATCGTAGGATTGCCCTCTGACTTTACGCCCCGTACACCGGTGGTGTCGAAACCAGTAATAGAGGCGTCGGATCCCTGTGAAACCGCCGACGGGTCCATCCCTGGACAACTGGAGAGCGCATTTCGCGAGGTTGCTATTAAAGAGGTGAAACGTAGCATCGATGAGGGAGCGAGTGGTGAGGTATTACAAGAACAAGAGAAACACCTCGCGGTAGCCAGAGAAAGGGCTGGCAAGGAAACGGTGCCTAGTCCATCCTTACACGCATCGGTGGGTACGTGCAAAAAGTGCGGTGGAGAACTTCATCGTCATGGGACGGTAATCACGTGCGATTGTGGCGTCGAGTACAAGCTCTCTGATGGAGCTGAACTTACAGATGAAACGTGCAGTTGTGGCTTGCCGAAGTTCAAGCTGAAGCTCTACGACATCGGGGTGTGCATCGACAGAAAGTGCGAGAATATGGATGTGATCATAGCACAGAAGTTCGCATCGAGCGGTTACGCGTGTCCAAATTGCGGCAGCCCACTGACTGTCGTGCGGAGAAGGGGGATCATTGTCGGCTGTTCGAGATACTATGATGGTTGTAAAACTGCTTTTTTGCTACCCATCAATGCGAAAATCGAGAACCCGTGCACGTGTGGGTTACCGAAGTTACGGCTTAAAACAAAAGTACGGTGCCTCAATACAAAATGTAGGGCGTAGCCCACTATTTTTTGTGAAGTGTCAGTCCAATAGTGAATCGCGAACTAGAAATCAGCAACCAAGGCGTAACGCTATGCAGTGTGAACGAACGTGCTGATGCAAGTGCTCGCGATAATTGCAGTCAGAAAAGAAAAAACTGCTCGAAATTGATTTAAGGCGTAGACCTAAACTTACAGAGGATGCGGGGATACTCATTGAGCCGCCGCTAGTTCATCGCTACACGGGGTATCTTCAGTGGCCCTGTGCCATGAATGGACAGAAAATCAATCTTGAGGGAAAGTCTGTTGAATTCATCCCCGGCGATCCAAGCGATGCCGTTCCGCTGAGGAATGCGGTGGTACATCTATTTAGGATGGATGCTGGGGAAGTTTCAGAAATATCTTGTACGAAAACTGACGAGAACGGGCACTTCAGGTTTGAAAACGTGGCGATAGTTTCGCCAGATAGAGGCGCCCACGAACAAGCTATTTGGCTGCGGATTGAAAAAACTCCGGAACACCGGTGCCAGGCTTGGTGGCCTATCACGATTGAGATAATCTCCGACTCTCAACAATTTTCAAATATGTGCACTTAACTGTACTTAATACGGCGGGGGTTGTCACCTGCGTGAAAAAGTAATGTGCTAGCAGACAACGAAGAGCAGCACAACAAACGCCGCTGGCGCCAGCGATAGCAGGAGCGTTATAATTGGAAACGCACAAGCAAGCAGAGAGCTGAAGTAAGACAGAACAGGGAGGGAGCGTGCCGTCACCAGCGTTACCTCCCATTACCTCTTCTTTGAATAAAACGTATGAAATTAAAAAAATGAAAACATAAAAAGCATTAGAATTGCCGCTTTGCCGTTTAAATTAGATATTTGCGTTTTTACTGTTGAATTTCTTATAGCCATATCAGGTTTTTCTGTATCTGTTAAAGTGCCGAACAACCATATAGATGCAGATCTCGCGATAAAGCGTTAAGTTCTTGCAAACATTTTTTAGATAACCGGCGCTCACTAACGATCAACAGACATAAAATATCCAAAAATCTTAGCTGGAGCCGTTTTATGCGCGTCGGTGCTGTGTTTACGATGGCCTCGTTTGTCTCTAGTGTGGCGTTATAGAGCCGGGATAGATTAGTGGTGTCTGTCATTTGCCGCCCTCTTTTGCTTGCCGTTTCTTGTGTTTTCGCTCCAGTTCGTTCATAATTTTTTTCTGCTTTTGCCTATCGGACCGTGTTTTTTTCTGACTTTGCACCATTATGCGACCTCCGCTAGCTGATTTAGTTGATTCAACGCCCGTTCTTTTACTTCCGCTTCCGGGACCACTCTATAATATGTCCTTTCATACGTGGTCCACCATCGCTTTTCCTCAGTTAGCAAGCCGCAATGAACCATTAAGCGCAAGCGGTTGTAAATGGTCATTTTTTTATAACGTGGAAGCGGTTTGATCTTCCATAAACAACAACCTTACCCAAAAAAGAGGATATATGCCTCCATCATTATTGCGTTCGGATGGCTGTTATTTTTAGCTTAATGGTTATTCTATTACGCCACTGGTTTTAGCATTCTCCAAAGCATAGCGATTTTCTCGGTGTCTATCGTCGTTGCAGCAATACTACAGATTCTATTATGGGTTCCATGGTCTATGAAACATGCTAATTAAGAATATCAGTACCTAGAAAAAATAGAGACCAAACACACGCGAATGCAAAAAAGATGGGAGGGAAAGGGGAGTTGACTCCTATACATCGCCGACGAGATCCGTTGAGCGAAAGGTGTTGTTAGATGCGCTGAAGGATCTAGTTGTGTAATGTAGGTTTTCTAGGTTGCCCATAACTCAACAAGTTCTCCATTTTTTAAATTATTCTTAAGTATTTAAAGCAATCAATAGGAATGATGTCAGAACGTTTAACACATAGGAGCTGCAATGACAAGGGTAGTATCTGGGAAACGGAGCATTTTTTTGGTAGGGTTGCACAGCACTATCTACTAAAAAAGGATTGAAACAAAGTTGGCAGGATGGGACGGCGTTTCATCCGAAGTTGCACAGCACTATCCACTAAAAAAGGATTGAAACAAAAGTGGTTGGAAGGGCATTAAGTGGGGATACTTGTTGCACAGCATTATCCACTAAAACAAGGATTGAAACTTAGATAACTGTCCGGTATAACGGAGGAGATAACTGTAAAAAAACTAGCGATACTCGGTATCACATTGGTGTTAATCGGTGCACTCGTTTTAGTAGCGGGGTGCACATCACCGGTGACAACCGCACAACCGAAAGCGCCAACGGTACAGATTAATAATGCAAGGACTGTACCAACAATCGGTACATTATCAGCAGGTGATAACCAAGAGTGGTTATTATCAAATGTTACAATAACTAACAATGCAGATAAACCAGTTACAGTGAGTGACGCGGTGATTACCAGTGCAACGGGCGTACACTACCATAACGAATGGATGGAATTTGGTGGGGAAGCATATCATTGGATTTACTTAAAGCAGTATATTCAACCAAATGAAACGGTGACTGGTCTATTTGCAAATAGAGTGGATACAGTTCCACGCGCGCAAAGTTTACAGATTACCGTTATTGATACAGACTATCATACTGTAAACACAACAGTACCAATGCGCCGTTATTGATACAGACTATCATACTGTAAACACAACAGTACCAATGTAATCTGTTTTTTCTTTTCTTTTTTTCACTTTTTTGTTTAGATAACGGATCACATTTACCCTTCGACGCATGCCCTTTCCCTCATTTTGAGGTTACTTAAATTTCTTATTGCCGTTTATATCATTCTTTTCTTAGTCTTGCGGGTTTCAGTAGATCCCTCGGCCAGCTGCGTTCTTTTTTGCGATCACCTCTCGTTACAACTATAGGTTGCAGAAGTGCAACACACTTTTAATTCGTACAAACTTGACAAAACCAACAAAAAGGGAAAATCACTTTAATACCAGCGTCTCTGTTTTACTTGTTTTAAGAATCAGGTTATTGGCATGCTATGAGTCGGGCGGAGTTATATCATCAGCGAGATGATCGCAATGAATAGGAAAATAATCTCATTATTATTAGCGTCACTCTTTGTGCTTACCATCTTCGGAGGGCTTGTATCAACCGCTGGAGAGGGTGGGCAGCAAATTCCCTTACACCCGGCATCGCTTGCTGAAGGCAGTGGGTTAAATGGTGCATCGGACGACAAGGCCCTACTTAGTGAACTAGGGCAGAACGGCTCCCATAAATCAACCAATATAGCTACGAGCGTTCCACATGCAGGCGCAAGCGGTATGCAAGCACCACGTGGTTCAAAACCTCAACATGATCTGATTACGTTTGTCAACTGTCCGTTCTACGTATGGGGTCGCTTCCAGAACAATGATTCCAACTATTATGCAAATAAGCCTGCAGAGCTGTACAGATGGAACCCTACCTCCTCTCAGTGGGAAAAAATTCGGGATAGTACCACGAACGCGGATGGCCGAGTTGAGTTTCTTGGCGTAAAGGAGAGTAAGCAGGGTATTTACGACTATACTGTAAGCTGTCGGGGGGATCATAGTACGCCTTTTGAAACTCTCATAACATACCCTGTTATCTTCGTCCATGGCTTGGGCGGATCCAGCACCGAAATGTTCCGGTTATATCCATGGCCATGGACTAACATGACACAAGCGTTGGACAGTGCCGGCTTTGTCAAAGGGACGCATTATTTCATATTCAACTACGATAGCACAGATGACCCTCGGACTGCCGCTGATGGCTTACAGAATTTTGTCAAAGAGAGAGAAGTGTTCTTCCACGATCAGTATCAGTATGATGATAGCAAGTTCACCATCGTGTGCCACTCAAGGGGCGCACTAGTAACTCGCTGGTACATGGAGCGGGAGGGAGGAGCTGAACACATCGTGCAGTGGATTGGGATAGCTCCCAATAGCCACGGCAGTGCTTTTGCAGATCGAGCATCTGACGCACTATTGTCCATTTTTGATTCCTTCATCGATAAAAAAGCATTTACAGCATTTACAGGGGCGAGGACGGATAGTGACACTGTCAAAGGACTAGATGATCCGAATTTTGGTGCAAAAGGACTCGCCCCCAACGTCACTTATAGGGTCATTGTAGGAAACAACACCAATAATGTTGAGGGGTTTGGATCTGACATGTTTGTTTTACCAGGAGTAGCAGACAAGTATTATAGTCTACCATCCGTTCATGGTACAACGTGGGCGCGCCTGCCCGGTTGCACGGGTCCGGACCAGGGATGCTACTATCGCACCCTCCGTGGCGATGGAGTGTTGGCGAATGTGCAGAGTTGGATCGACGGTGCTGACTTCCAATCTTTTGCAGGAGTTAGCCATGTCGGAGTAACTCACAACAGAACGGTGATTAATTACGTGCTCCGTTGCATTGAGAACCCTGATACGAGAGGACAAACAGTCGGCTTAGATACCTTTTTATACCCAAACGATCCCGACGCTCCTCGTTGAATTACTTTTTGCTCTACACCAAAGGGCAGCAGCAAAACCGCGTTAGGGCATCCACGTCTGGGTATCCCCAAAAGAACCAACCACCCCCCTTTTTTATTATAAGAGAGAAAAAGATGCCGTTGGCGCGGTTTAAATGCCGAAATACATAACGATAATTCCGATAATTTTAGAGCAAACAAAGGTTAATTCGGAGGTATTCAGTTTTATGTGCTCATTGGCCGACGATTGTCATAATATCTTCGACGCGACTACTTTTTCGTTTAAAAATGGTTGCGCTGCGAGCAAACCTTTATTATATCTGCACACATTTTTATACTTTTGAACGCTTGCCGCCAGCGGGGCACGGTCGCTGTTGGCGCTCCATTCATTGGTTTACATCTGTGTACTACCTTTTATGCTCATCGTTTTCCGTGGATATTATATTCATTCTGTGCATATTTTATTCATCTAAGCCATTTCCAGAGAGTTTTCGCAACTTTCCTCCCCCGCCCCACCATTTATGTCGAGTGTATCTCTTAATCATCAAATGGATATGAAATAATTGACAATATCCAAAAATATCCGAATCAATTAAAAACGGTTAAAAACAATGTAGGCGGAAATCATTTTACAGTGGCCATCAAACCACAGGCAACCCAAATTAGCATGCAGAAAACGATTGACCAACAACAGGAAAGGGGCACAATGTCGAGACAGAAACTGGGGCGACACCGGCGTCATCAGAACCTTTGATCGATTGGCTGGATAAAAAATCGGATTAACGGCGAAATAAAACTCCATCATAGAAAAGAAATTAGAAGCCAAGAAAAACGGAGGTGAAAAACGATGTTGGCGTTACTACCAGTAGTGGGGCCTGTGCTATCATTACTTGCGGCAGGAGCCGGCCTAGTCTTTTTATTTACAGGCTTATCCCCTATCAACACACTTGGAGCAATTCTATTTGGACTGGCCTTTTAATAAAGAAGTTCGAGTCGCTATGTGTAACTAATACTGACACAAAACAACAAACATCAATAAACGACAAGTAAGATAATCATTTCATCAATTGCGTTACATATAGCTCTTTTCATACCTCGCGACGTTGTAGCGGATCCGCTGGCCAGCTGCTGGACTATTAATCGAATTGTGATAAACTGCCGTAGAGCTTCAAAATCGAAACCCTTAATTAATAATTCATGTCGTTATTAAAGCGCCCATCTATATCATTGTATATAAAAACGGACAACCTAAAAAGGGCGTACTTTTTACCTTTTATGGCATTTTTTCGCGGTATTGTCGGCACTGTGGCGAAACATTGTTAAGAAAGATATAACGTGCGGAGAAACACATGTCAATGGTACCCTCTATAGGCTATGTGAAGGAAAAAGGCCAGTCATCAACGGCTTTCAGGATAGATATCATAATCCGTTCTGAATTTTAAGGGAAAAGGTATCTTAACTCTTTAATACGTCAGTGGTGAGAAGTCCTTTTTACTTCACATAGCCTATAGAGCCCACCTTTATTTTCTGATAAAGCCTCGTGCTTTTTTGCTTATATCGCTAATACGTTAAATGCAGATGGGATCACACCAAAACGTGCTGGGGGTGGCATAGTAATACGCTTTTCTTATGCTTTTTAAGACTCGGAATCTTTTAAAGGTTATCTCTCTTTTGTTATCTTGCTGGAACGAGCTGCTATAGACACCAGATTTACTTATATACGATTATTAATTCATTTGACTTCCCAACCATCATTTGGCACACTTATGACAACTACATAAAAGTAAATTGATATGTGTACAGTTTTGGTATTCAATGCGATGCTTCAACGCGACTCGCTTTAAAGGTCAATGCGATTCCAGGTTGTAAATGGTTACCAACTTCTAAAAACGACATATCGTTAATGGTGACGTCCTTAAGCGTTATATTTTGTTTGACGTTGGTGAAACACTCCTGAAATAATCCTGTAATGTCAAACTTGGCGATAACATTTGGGTTTTTCACGCGCGAGAGTTCGGACTGATACACAGGAGAGGAAACTTTATCGAATGTGAACTGCCCTGTAATAGAATTCCGCACGTGTTTTTTCATTTCCGTTCGTTCGCTTTTTCCGATCGAGTACGTATTATCTATTATGACTTCTTCGCGAACTATGAACCGCACATCACTCAAATTGGCAACATATTGTCTGTTCAGTGTGAGGTACGCATCCTCTACAGCATCATAAACGTTCATTACATCACTTAATGTCCGTTGTTATTACTTCTCATGTTTTCAGGTCTAGGTATAAAATAGAGTGGTATAGTCAAGCATAGTGTTTGCTAGGAGATAAAATAGTACCTCGTATTAGATTTCGATGAGGCCCGGGCACTGAAGGTGTGACAATATCTGAGATTGTTGATTTTATATCCATCCAACGGGATTAGTTGAGCGAAAGATATTGTTAGACGGGTTGAAACAAAAAAGGCTAAAGCACGGTAAAATATCAAAAAATGTGGAGCACTTGTTTGACGCAGGTCCGCATCCTAACGAGACTGATAATCTCACGCATCTTGTTCCGCGCCCGCTCAGAGATCCTCATATCGTGCACCCGTTCCTGCACATACGTAAATGCTTGCCAGTTGTGTGAACACTTCCTCTTTAGCTTCTCATATGCCGTGACAGACGTAGTGTAGTCACTATCGTCAAGATCGAGGATGATGGAGTTGATTTCGACAAGGTCTTCTAACATACAATTCTATACTATATCGTGTCTTGTGTTTCTAACAATACTACGGCAAAAACAGTGCGGAAATTACGGAACTAGCTGACGACAGAGAGACGTTGTCAAAAGGCGCAAAAGTAAAAGAATAAAAGGTATTGAAATGGAAGGCCTCTTTGCCAGATGGTATGATAAAAATGTCCAGAAATATCCGGAACAATATAGAATGTGGGCAAAAAAGGTGGCAGAGAATGTGGCAGAGGGGAGCAGCGTGCTCGAAGTCGCTCCTGGTTCAGGCTATCTAGCAATAGAGCTCGCAAAACGTGGAACCTATAAGGTCGTCGGATTGGACATCAGCAGAACTCTTGTGGAGATCGCGCAAAAGAATGCCACGAAAGCAGGAGTAGGAGCGGCGGTTGAATTTCGACAGGGAGATGCCGCACACATGCCGTTTGACGATGAGGTGTTCGATTTCATCATCTGTACAGCTGCGTTCAACAATTTTGCAGACCCAGTCGGAGCGCTGCGTGAGATGTACAGAGTGTTATGTGCACATGGGAGGGCTGTGATAATTGACATGCTGCGAGACGTGTCAGACGAAGCGATACGTGATTTTGTAAAAAGCATGAGCCTGAGCAGACTAGACTCACTTATGACGAAGTGGATCTTCAAGAAGCTCAGACGGACTGCCTACAGTAGAGACCAATTCAAAGATTTTATTTCCAAGACCACATTTAGAAGGTACGATATTCGAGGTGCAAAGGACTTGATAAGGTTCGAGATATGGCTCGAAAAATGAAAGTGAAAATGGCCGCCCCCTAATACTTAAAAGTTTACCATGTAAAATACTACTATAAAAAGAGAAAAAAGGTATAAAGCGTTTATTTTTCTTATTGCTGTTCATGCCGTTCTTTTTTCGCATTGATGGCAAAGACTAGTGAGCGGCCAGCTATAGACCCAATTGTCGGAACAGGATAACATTTAAACACGTCAAAATCGCTACCGTTATGATACAAAAAGGGTCTTTTGTATGATTGTGCTACGACTAGCAGCACAATCTCTAGAAATAATGTAATAACAACAAAAGACTCAAACGAGTATTGAAACGGGGGACGGAGTTTTAATTGGCGAAATCACATATGTTACTTGAAAAAATGGGTTTGTCGTGCGTCTCTCTTGCTGGGAAAGTAGCAATTGTTACCAGAGCAGGGCAAGGCATCGGCTAAGAGCTGGCACGGGCTCCGGCGTGGCTCGGAGCTCAGGTCGTCATACACGCCGAATATTGAGGCCACTGCTCTTCTCGCGTTAAGTCTGTTCATAGCTAGTCCAACTGCGATTTTTTAACATAATATTTTTTTGTGCAATCGGTCAGTCGTTACATTCTGAAAAAGTATCGCTAACCCCCCTAGAAAAAGACAGGGCAGGCGTTTTACTTCACTATGCCCCTGTCAACAGTTTCTAAGACGACCTCATGCCGTTCTTCGTCTATCAGACCGAGTAAGGTCTCAGAATTGTTAAGCGTCGGGTCCAGAACATTGCACTGCATAATCAGGCGGTAAATATATCAGGAGCGAAGCATTTATACACACGTACTTCGATTAGTGGTTCATTTATTAGCGCATTGGTCTAACCATCATCGCGAAATAGTATATGGAAATACGGGAGGTGAAATGGTGTTAGTATTAATTCCGCTTATAGGCCCTATATTGGCAGAAATAACAGCAACCGTATCCGTTGTGCTCTACATTGCATATCAGAACCCAGTTTTATCGGCACTAATTTTTCTTCTAGCATTTTAGTAGACGTAGTAGTCAATAGGAGTCATGAGGGCGTTGTACGGCTAACACATCCTAATAAGAGTTCCTATTCTGTCAGGCAACAGCCGCCCCCCTCATACTTTACGCAGGGTGGAAGTCAAGTATGATCGCTAGTCTTATCCTAGTATTTGCTTTTTTGTGCTGTCTATTTTTCTGTTAGCGTCAAAATCACTGTCTTTATATCAAAAAATGGGTCTTCTCGTAAACATCGCGATAAATTTGGCGAACTCAATGAAAGCATAATAAATGCCCAGATTATGGCTTATACGTAATTGCTTATCAGGAATGCATTATCCAGACAAAAAACATTATTTTTTTGAGCTTGTATGTTTTTATTCTTAGAATCCCAGTGATTCATCGATAAGAACCAAAGTAACTCGACCTTCCTTTTCTTCGTATGCGAGGATTACCCATTTTCCGAGATGGCTCGGCTCCCCATATTTCCGGCTCGCTCGGATATTCTCTAGAGGGTAGACGTACTCCTGAACCCGGCGCATTGCATCATCCAGTGTCGGAACAATTTTGTTAATGCCACTCACCAGAATCAGGTGACCTGCGGCAAAATGCCATGCACCAACGCGACTCCCCCCTGTATCGCACGCGACAATCTCGCCCGATTGTGCGATTGCATTTACTCCTGAGATGAAATATTGAGCGGTCATCGATTTTCGTCTGAGTTCATGTCTCTTTGCATCATCACTCTCAGCATGAACAGCCTCGCGGAGATTTTTCCATCCCGATTGGCCGTTGTCTAAGAACTCTCTATATCCGATCTCAACGAGGGTGACTGAAGCGCCGTCCATTACTTCTGCACCTTGTGGAACGATAGTTTTTAATATATCTAGGGCGTTTTGACCGCTTTTGGCGTGTATTACTGTCGTTCCACGCTGTTGTAGTGCTGAAATGGTGGTGACAACTTCGTCGGAGGAAGGCAGCTTATTCCATTTTTCAGCGTCGACGTGGGCATCAGGAATAATATTTATTGCGCTATATTCGGTGATTTCACTCATTTGTTCACCTTACCTTAACTTATACATCTATTCTTATGTGGAACATTTGTGGTTCAAACTGATACCTATGGGCGTGAACATAACTCTTTGCACTGTGATTTTTGTCCTGTTTGTGTTAATTTTATGCAGCAATTGCATTGGTTGCCATCGTATCTGGGATAGTTAGGCCGCAGAAGATTAAGTGGATCGTGGAGCGACATAAAGCAGAAAGAGGTAGATTTCTTAAGTACCGGTTCCTCATTGACCCGCGTTTGTGGAGTAGCACCATAATTTACTAAAAAGGACGTTTTTCATATTATATGGCACCTTCCAATTTAACCCCTTTCAACACAGCATACGTTAAGTCGGCGCCAACCAAATTGGCCTCTGTTAGATCAGCACCACTTAAATCAGCCTGTTCCAGCAAGGCGTGGGAAAGATCTGCGCGTCGTAAGTTCGCCTCTACTAGGGTAGCGTGCTCCAGATCGGCGTTCTGTAGATCGGCATAGGCAAGTTTTGCTCGATAAAGGATGCAATATTCCAAATTTGAGTGTCTTAATGTCGCATTCATGAGATTAGCGCCCGTTAAATCTGCACAGTATAGTGAAGCCTTTTCCATCGTGGCCTCCCTTAGATTTGCTTCACTTAAAATGGCGAAATTAAGAGTAGCACCGCTCAGGTCTGCACGGCTTAGATCAGCAGAACGTAAGTCAGTCCAATTGAGATCTACAGACATAAGTGACACACCACTTAAGTTGGCACGCTGTCCGTTTGGTAAACCTTCTCTCCATTGTGCATGCAAGTCAAGAATCTGTTTGATGTCTTCTGGGGTCATTTTCCTGTTCTGTTCATTTTTTAATGTTCCGGGCTCTGATCTATAGAGTTGCGTTTCATTTCATCTATGTTTTGCTAACGCATTGCGCTTATCGTTATATGTAACGTTGTGAATGGCAAAAAAATCACTGATGACGTGTGTGGATGTTATATTTAGCCAGCTTATGTTATCTGATCTATACTCTTGTGGATGATGGCATTTTGCCAAAAAATTGCTATTCCGATCACTCCGGTGTACGAATATACTGCACAAATTACGACGTACGTGCAACTCATAAGAAAATTCTTATATTGTGTATACCGATTACATAAAAGGAGTTACACAAATGCCGACGTGTAGGGAGTGCAAATTTTATGAACAGGTTGACGAGACGAAAGGCAATTGCTTCGGACACGAAGTCCAAGGCGATAGAGACACGAGCATGTGTCCTACAAGGACATTTAGGCCGAAAAAATAACATCTTGTTAGCGTTCAATAGCTCTCTTAATAGTAGCGTTGTCTTGATCCAGACCGTGCCACTCAACAGTGAACTTCAAGGCCTGTAGTATTTGGAACGGGGCCTTCGCACCCTCGGCCTCAATGAGTTTTAAGGCCGTGGATAGCCTATCGTCGTTCAATTCATCAAGTTTCCTGGAAATATCGCTGAGTTTTTGTTCACCAATTAGTGCGTCACCGATTATTTGATGCCCTTGTACAGGCTTCGCCATTAGTCGTTGCTTTACCGCTTCGGCTGAAGTATGCAATTGTTCCGCTAAATCTTGTATCTCAACGATATCACCGTGAAGCGTTATCTCGGTGTGCTCAAGTGCTGCAGATTGCTTTGTTACCAGCTCTAGGTCCATCTTTTTTAAATAATCCACAATTGGCTTGAGCGGCACCTTTTTGTCATAGAAGATGACCTGCCCTTTGAGCTCTCTGAAAGAGGAACAACTTAGACTCTTGTCAGCGGCGACAATCAAATGTTGAACGTCCAGCTGTTTGAGCTTTTGGATCTTCTTCTTCAAGTACTCCTCCGTCCAAAACCCGACTATCTCGAGAAATACTGTCATGGTGTCTTTTTCAAAGCTGAAGTCGGGGATCATGACAACGTGCCCCGCCGCGAGTGGTTCGGGCTCTCTGGTAAGCTTCCACCCCGTCCTTAATGATGTGAAAGATCGCGCAAATCCCGCCTCAACGGAGCTGTCGTACACTCTTTTGCCGGGCTCAACATCCACAAAGGGGAAGAGGTCACTGGCACTGCTGCTATCTAAATGTAGTTGAAGAAGCCGCGGTGAGTGTCTTTCGCCCACAACAATTCTCCCCTTAAGGCTCCACTGACGAGTTGCTGTTATAGCCGGGAGCAGCTTAGCCAAGGATGTGCCATATTTGTCCGTCATCTTGAACAGCGACATAGGACCATCAACACTTATTGTGTACGTGCCGGCATTCTTCTCAACTGAGTACATCAGTCCGAGGTACTTGATGCGCCGGAAGATCTGCTGAAAATGTTCGCCGACTGTGACGTCTACAGCTACGGCCTTAAATAGCAGCGTCTGCGTTAGACTTAAATTATAACGTTTTAGCAACTCCACGGGATCGCTGGGCTCAAATTCTTTCAACACGAGAGCGTCATCGAGATCGCTCCACAACGACTCTTCGAGCTGTATCGAAGAAATTCCGAGCGCGGACGCCACGGTTTCAAAAATGCGTCGCTTCAACGCTTCTGTTACGACGAGTGGATGCTTATTCGCTTCTTGAAAAACTGCTCTTCTGGCTATTCGCGGTTCAATGTGGCTGTGAGCTTCAAAGCTGCAATCCCTCTCAAGAAGCACACATAAGCCGCGCACTAGTCTGTAGTCGAACCCCAGCTCCTCAAATGGTTCAAGGTCCACATATAGTTCGCCTTTTCGTTTGCCAACGTGCTCGCGGAATGTCTCTATCACTTCTGTCGCCAGGGTTTCGTGGCGTTCATCAAGTGGCACATACACCGGCCTGATAGTGCCGGCGCGGGATCTAGTAATCAGCAGGTTCGACGGAAGCATTGTCCCTCCACGTCCGTTTGCGTCTCCAACTCATCTTGGTCTCTGTAGTATTTCTTGTGATAATTTCGATAAGCTTCGCCCTCTTACCCTCGCGTTTACGGAGGATTCTTCCGAGGCGTTGAATAAACTCCCGTGAGCTCCCCGTCCCGCTCAGTATTATCGCCTGAGTAGCGTCGGGGACGTCTACGCCTTCATCAAGAACTTTTGACGTGACTATTAACCGATATCTGCCCTCTCGAAAGTTGTCGAGTATCTCTTTGCGTTCATCTTTTGGCGTCATATACGTAATGCACGGGATTAAAAATTTCTGAGCAATCCGGTGCACGAGTTTATTATGTTGGGTGAAGATGATAGTTGGCTCTGCTGGTTTATCCAACAAAATGTTCTTGAGGGCTTCGAGCTTCATCTGTGAATTGAGGGCGATATCCGTGGCCTTGTTGCGGGCGAGTAGCGCTTGTCGGGCAGCGGGGTCTCTACCGCTTCTCATAATGAATTTTGTAAAATCGCGTGGCGTCCGTATGGCGATGTTGCGCTTCAACAGGTAATTGGTGAAAATCCTGTACTGCCTCTCATACTCTTCCTTTTCTTCAAGCGTTAAGTCAACGTAGAGCTTTTCGAGGTCGTACTCCGACAGATGTCGACCAGCCAAATGTTGGACTGACAGTTCATACACCTTTCCCCCGACGAGGCGTGGAAGATCATTGTGCAATCCATCTTCCCGCTCATAGGTTGCTGTTAATCCCATTCTGTAGGGAGAAGCGAACATCTCAGCGATGTGACGGAACCCCGCCGAGGGAAGATGGTGCACTTCGTCGAATACGATCAAGCCAAATCGGTTGCCGAGCTCTTCAGCCCGCAGGTAGGCAGAGTCATAGGTTGAAACTGTAATAGGCTGCAGCACATTCTCGCCCCCACCGTATGCTCCAATTTTAGCATCAAATTCTCTAGTCAATACGCGTTGCCACTGCTCAACTAAGTCTAACGTGGGAACGACAACTATTGTGGGCGTTTTCAGTTCAGAAATTGCAGCAACAGCGATAAGCGTCTTTCCAGAACCAGTGGGTAGAACAATAGTGCCTCGTTTACCGGCGTCAAGCCAAGCCTTCAACGCGTCGTGCTGAAAAGTCCTGAGTTCCACTTTGCATTGTAGGTAGGGGGTTGGAAGAAGATCAAGCGCTTCGTCTACATAAGGTACGTTGCTTTGCTTAAGATACTCAATGATATCGCGATAGAACAGGGCCATCGCTCTGTATGTTCCGGATCTTGAATCCCAGCGCGAATTTGGAATAGCTAAATCGCCTTTTATTAGAATTGTGCCTTTGTCATAGAAAATTTTCGCGTACAAAACTCTCGTCCGACCGTGTTTTTTTATGTATGTTAGTTTTTAGCACTGTTCTACCCCGTGACATTTGGTTGTTCTTTAATGTGTGCATTGTTCTGCGCGTTAAAGTGCGCGGTAGACTATGGTACGACGTTACTTGTACATCCGACGCCCGATTGGCGTTCTCACCTACACGAAATTTTATTTGCGAGAGAGGTGTTGTATGAGATGTAAAAAATCTTAGGGCAGCTATAGCGGTAATTTATCTCTCTTCTAACTATTAGAGCTTATAAAGATAAAAGTTGTGGGATCTATCGGTAGAAGTGTATCCATCTTACTTTCATGCAATGCAGGAGTTGATATGCGGTTACACTGCTTTATGACAAACACGCTACCTGGTTTAATGCTGCGTTATTGACTCTCTACACCATAAATTCTGATTTTACAGCTGTTTATGCGCTATAAACGTAAGGCGCATGCCGAGGAAACGCTCATTCCAACCGTCGGTTCTCCGGTGACACATACTACCACACCGCTTATGACGCACTATTAAGTGTGACGCCTTGGACTTATCAATAAGCAACAACTTCTAAACCAACGTCACGTTATTATACTTAACTTGATGAGTCGTCAATACCACTGTTATCACCAAGCAGCCCGATCACTCGTTGAACCTTTGAACCTTCCATCTCGTTTTTGACTTCTTTCTTTGATATCTTTTTGAGCCCTCCACGCTTGCCGACTCGCACATACTTAATTCTTCCAGTTATATCAGTAATCCCGTATATTTTGTTGGCCTGGAGGTTCACGGTCATATACGCCTTCTTACTTCTAACAACAACGTTTGTTGGGATAAGATATGCCCGAATAAATTCGCTTCCATCTACGCCTATGATCTCGCCGACGGGAGTTTTGAGACCATCAAGATCGAAATTAATGCCGGTGGGGTCAAATGGTATTGTGATTTTGTGTTTAGAGTGCATGTTTCGGGTATCTCTCAATCTCAACAACTCTACATTGACCACTCCCTTACGGGCACGTGGTTAAAATTTAACCGTCATCCTATTTCTTCGCTGTTAACGCTTACTTTATATCCACAATGGTATATGTTTGCATTTCTTTGTACGTCAGGTAGCATCTCTATTAAAACGCATAACTGCATCCCGGTCATTTTCGGAAATGTTCTGAGATAGACAGGTAACGGCCTCCACACTTGCTATCACCAAGTGGTTGTTTGGGGAACCGCGGTGTTTGTAAAGACCATGTATTGAAGTGTAAAATATCTTATCACTGATCATTTTTTCCATTTGTTTTTGTCTATCCTGCACCCACTTCGTGAGTGATTCTCTACTAACGTCTCTTCCAATCTATTTTTATGGTGTATCAGTAAAAAAGAAAATATTCGGGGAGAGAGACGAACAAAAATCAACACATAATCGTGAAGTAATCACACTGGATCTAACGATCAAAATTTTTTTTAAAAAAAACTCCTATACATTAGTATCTCGGAAATTTACACGCGATTATGCCAAACAGCACATATTTCCATTTGTGGTGATGTTCGCTTGTTTTAGCTCAGCACACTGCTACGTCTTAACAACTAAATGTAGACTGTGCTCTTTTGGATGATTGTTGGTGAAGGCTGTTCTGTAATTTAACTAGTATAGCTTAAGGGATCAAACTGTCATTGCACGGCTAGCCCAGCAAGAAGTGTACGGGACTTTATCCACTCTCCTTTCGCCTCTCTGGTAGTGCCCACTATAACGCGTTTTACGTTCGCTTCATTGTAAACGCCTCGCACTTCTATTGTCTCGCCAACAAGCGCTTGCCCTACATAAGTGTGGGTGTACGATAGTATTTTAGCTATCTCATCATGGTTTACTTCATAGATTGCAGGGCTATCAAAAGCGAAGTCAACATTTGTAACCACTGCCGTTGTTTCAACGTACCCGTTATCCACTCCTTTTGGTTCAACTGTAATCTCGTCGTAATCCCTCACAAAAAGTAAATCGAAGTAAGTGTCTTCAACTATACCACGGTTCCATTTCCGCCTCTCGTGCGCGACAAACTCCTCAAATGTGAGCTCTGGATTCCTCTTTTCATATATCCTTAACCACATCTCAGCGCTTATTTGAGGCAACCTTCTTGATTGTGTCATATCTTTTAACGCATGCCGCGCGCATTCAAAGCTCTCTCGTCCGTACACTACAAAGTCCACATCTGAAGTCTCTGCTTGAAGACCGACAAGCCTTGAGCCCGTAACGCCCATATGTGAACGTTCAACTCCATAACTTTCCAACAGCTCCACTACTTTCAGGACCTTTGTATCGTCAGTTCTCACAATGAATTGCTGCGGGTGTTTGACTTCGACCACTTCTTCAAAGGGAATTAGCTGTGCGTTATTTAGGTAGTGAGGTTTCGAGTTCTTTAACAACTGGTAGGCTTCATCGAATCCGACTTTTTTAAAGCGTTTGCCGTCACTTCGAATCCTGTCGCCATTTTCGTCCGGAATATATCGCAAAAATGCCTGAACATAGCTGCTGTTATCGTAGCTGACTACGGCGAAAATCAAGTCGTCTTGTGTTATAATAAAATCTCTAATTCTGATCATATCGGCCGTCACGTTGCTTTCCTAGGAATTCGTTTGTGTGCGTACACTAACCTCTAAGCACTATGACCGCTTAATACCTTTCAACAACATCACCGACACCTTACGACATTTGCTGTTATACAATGCTTCGGTCCTCGATTCAGAGGTGAATAATTCAGTTAACAGAATGAGCAAATTATGAATCAATGGAGGTCTATTTACAGTACAACCTAAGACCTATTCCTACGAAGAAACGTTGAGAGTCTGACGTGGGCAATTTTCATAGTTGCGGGGTTAAAAAAAGCGATGGGAGGGTTAATGATGGAAATGGTGGAACGACTTGTTCTAAATTTGAGAGATAAAGATCCAAGCATTCGAAGAAAGGCAGCAGCGGCACTTGGAAATACACAAGACGAGCGGTCAGTAGCACCGCTCATTGAGGCGCTGAAGGACGAAAACAGACATGTCCGTAGAATTGCATCAGGCTCTCTTGGGGAGGTAGGGGGCACGCGGGCAGTTGTACCCCTCATCGAGGCCTTGAATGACAAAGACTGGTTTGTCCGATGGAATGCGGCGTTATCACTTGGGCAAATCGGGGATGTTCGGGCGTTAGTGCCCCTCACGAAAGCTCTGTGCGATCGTAATAGGTATGTCAGAAGGAACGCAGCAGAAGCACTCGGAAAACTACGAGATAAAGAGGCAGTGGAACCCCTGATTCAATCGCTTAAAGATCAGGACATCGACGTTCGATGGAATGCAGCCGACGCGCTTGGCAAGTTGAAAGATGTAAGGGCGGCAGAACCCCTTATTCACGCACTAAAGGATGAAGACGAGTTTGTTCAAGAGAGAGCAGCAGATGCTCTTGGGAAGATAGGTGATGAACGGGCAGTAGGGCCTTTGCGCGAAGCAGTGAGCAGTGGCAGTGAAGACGTTAAAGTGACGGCAACAGAGGCATTAGTAAGAATTGGAACTCGAACATAACATCCGTTCTTAAAAGGTCTCAAACGATGCTAAAACCCCTTGTAAATCGTGCTCTCCGTAAGACTTCTCCTCCCTAAACTTAGTTTACAGTAAATTCGAAGTAGCCCCGCTCTGTAGCGAAATGCCCGAATATCTTGCCATCTCAATAAAGCATTAATATCAGTAAAGATGTTAGAGGATTGCACAAACGTGGTGTGCTGATAAGGAAAAGATACGTACGTGGGGTAATAATAATGGTCAAGGTATTAACGCTTGGTATTGTCGGAACGGTGTTAGGGATCCTCGCTGGCATTTATTATATCATTCTTGCTGTTGTCTCTACGCCGCAACTGCTTGCTACTTCGGGGGGCCTTTCAACAACGTTTCTTTATGCTTTGGGGATAGCTGCACTTGTTTTTTCATTTATCGGGATGGGTGGTGCATTACTCGGAGAAAGGGGATTGCCTTCATTCCTCTTATCGATAAAATATTCTTACCTCATACGCGAAAAGACGATTGCTGTTGTGTTGCTGATAATAGGTGCGCTTGGAATCTTCTTCACAGCCTCGATAATTGGCATTCCATCGGTGATTTTGTTCGTTATTGCAGCCGTTATGATTTGGAGAAGAAAAGATGAAGCCGAATCAGAGCAAGAAACGGATGAAGGCGAACAAGAGATGGATACGGTCACTTATTGACTTTTATCGTTGTGCGTCAACTACTGACAAACATAAATCTAATAGAATTGAAAAAGGTTCCTAGGTGTACATCTTCTTCATTGATTTAACGATTTCGTACTCGCCATACAATATAGTAAACGCGCAGCATTTCGTTGAGCTAAGAGATAATTTGTGCTTGACCATAAACCTTAGGCCTTTGCACTAACGCAAATAGACGCAGGAGGATGCTTAAAAATAAGTACTGTACCGTATGGGTGCTTTCTTTAGGAGTTTGAGTAGCTACTTCGCCAACCTCTTCTTAACAACGTTATGGAAATGACAGTGGTGCTTAGCTGAAAGAAATTAACCCACATAACTTCCTTTTTTGTTGTTTCATTCTCTCTTCAAAGTATTACAACAAAATGGTTGGGTAGTATGTAAGAAGGTTTTTTGCTATGTTTCTAAACTGAAGTTTGGGACCTACCTCGGCGGAAAAAAGTTAGTAATCGCTTCACGATAGACGTATCCCCTCACTTTGTATGCCAAAAAGAGCGTAAGTCTTATTTCTGCCCAACATTACTTTTTTACGGAGTATAGGCGTTTATTATAAGTAAGAACAAAATGTTCGATGTGGACGCTATCCCAAAGCTATTACTATGACTAACAGTCCTGAAAGGGCCTTTGATTTTCAAAGACGAGCTAGAAAAAGTAGCAGCGCTGTTACTGCTGCGAGTTTCACTCATCAGCTTACAACCTTCAGTTTGTGTAATGAGCCACATGCCTAAATCTTCTTCCTTGTGAGTTATGTTGTGCGGATTGGCGCTCGCAACGCCCCTGTGAAAGCGCCTTTATCTAAGGCGATCATTAAAATAAGCGATCAAAACACAATGTAGCCGTCTTTCGTCACCGCAAGCGTCTGCTCGAAGTGCACTACCAGGCCGCCACTCGACTCAATTGTCGCCGGATATTCTGTTAAGACGCCGTATTTCATTAGCTCATCAATGCTCCCAACATTCTCATCACGTCCACCGGGTAGCCACCTTAAGGCAAAAGGCATTCGCCCGTAGTTTGAAATCAGGTGCGACGCGAAGTTTCGTGACTTAACGTCGAGATCGTGTAAGTCGACGCCTACTTTCACGGAATATATTTCAGTATGCGTTGCGGTAGTTTTGCCAACGCCGTCAGTCAAAAATACTTCGATAGCCGCTACATCGCCAGCCTTCAAAGTGGCATCCCCTTCTTCAAAACAAATTGGAATACTAACATTGCCGTGCAGCGTATACCTCTTAAGAGTATGGCCTCTGCAAGAACAAATCGGCGTGAACCCTGTTGAGGCAATCAAGCTTTCAATCTTTTCGGCTATCATGCTTGTCGCTACGCCGTGTCTAACACTGAGAATCCCCTCGTTTAGTGCGTTTTGGGCTGTGTTAATCATTTCCGAGTTGTTGTTCGTCTCAATCTCACAAGTAATCGCTCGATCGACAATGTAGCCACCAATATGCGCGCCTAAGTCAATTTTAAGTATATCTGCTTTTTCCACCTGGGCTGTGTCATCCGCTGATGGTGTATTATGAGCTACTGCACCATTCACAGACACGTTGGATGGAAAGGCCGGAATACCCCCACGGCGTACGATCTCGTTCTCAGTCAGCTCTGCAATATCAAGAACGGACGTTCCCGCGTGCAGCAAACGCATGGTTTTCTCGAGTGTGTTCTTGACAATATGTCCGGCTTTTTTATAGTATCCCAGTTTTTTCGACAACGCGCTCATACCCTGCCCCCCTCCTCACTATAACCTTGTTGACAAGGTCGACTACAGTTGACGGCCCGTAAAGTGACTCTCCTCCATCGAGTATGCAGTCAACGTTAAGATTAACGTCCCGCGCATTCATAGGCGCTTTAAAATTTGTAATATTTGCGCTCGTTGAAGTTATAGGTGATCCTACAGTAGTAATCAATAACTGAGCAGCATTGTGGGATGGGTAACGAATACCCACTAAATGAGAACCTGCCGTCAAAATGTCAGGGACTACTCCTCTTTTCCTTAGAATCACTGTTATAGGCCCTGGCAGCAGATTTTTTAAGACGTCAAAATTATCAATAAAAGCCACTTCTTCGATCATTTTAAAGCTTGAAACGGCAAGCGAAATCGGCTTTGCCTTAATTCTTTTTAGAGCTATTACCTTGTGTACAGTAGGCTCCTGAAGTGCGAGTGCACCTACACCATACACCGTTTCCGTAGGATACGCGACGACACCCCCGGATCTAATTATATCTACCGCAGTGTTAACGTCTTTAGTACATTTTGTGGTCAAGTCTCATTCAAGCCCCCTCATTTCCCTGGCATTACTGTAGACGTGAGTCATTATGGGTAAGTGTCAAGTGGAAAGCTCAACTAATATACGAAAAATTAAGTGTGAATATAAGCACAGTGCGTTATTTAATGCTTCTTTTTGACTTCAGCAATATCTCCAAGCGTCAAGTTGCCGGGTCTTTTATCCCGTTCGACTAGTTGTCCGACCGTATCGATGAGCAGTTTTATGTTAAGCGCTTTTTCAAGCTTCTTTCGTAATCTATCATCTGGGGCAAGCTCTTTTCTCTCAACCTTTTTTATTACCAGAGTTCGCTCCATAATGTGAGATGCAAGGGCCTCCTGTGTCAGTCCTGCTTTTTCGCGTGCATCTCTTACCAGTTGATCAAATTCTGGGTCAAGTTCTCCTTGTATCTGAGTGTAGATATCTCGGTAACGCGGGCGCGTTTTAACCATTACCCTGTGACCTTTTGACATCCCTTTTAATTCGATCCCCCTCACTTCTGTGCCGAGCCCTGCACACGAAGAGCATGTTTCAAGCTCTGCACCCTCGATAGACACCCTTTTTGCCTTTCCCGCAATTTCCTTACCGCATAGTTCGCAATGCATGACTTTCCTCGAAAAAATATTATATAGCATGCCATATTAAATATTATTCGGGAGACTACACAGTGGAAGACTCTGTTGACGAAGGCGAAAGGAAAGATAACGACTTTTCAGAATACCTGCTTGACCGCGTTCGTCAACTCGAGGAACGCAATCTTAAGCTTCGTGAAGTAAATCGTAAGATCGAAAACGAAAAGAGGTCTGCCGAAAATCAAAAGGTAAGGTACGAACGGGAAGTTCGAAAGCTTAGGAGCGAACTCGAAAGACTAAAGAGCACGCCACTGCTTGTAGGCACGATTTTAGATGTGTTAGATGACAAGAGAGTAGTGATCAAGAGTTCCACAGGGCCGAAATTTGTCGTAAATGCCTCACAGTTTATTGAAGAAGAACTCATTTCAGGTGCACGTGTTGCATTGAATCAGCAATCACTGGCCGTGGTTGGGGTACTGCCCCCATCTAAGGATCCCATTGTCTATGGCATGGAAATAATTGATTCCCCGAGCGTTTCTTACGACGATATAGGTGGCTTAGAATCGCAGATTCAAGAGATAAGAGAGACGGTAGAGCTGCCGCTTCTCAAGCCGCAGCTATTTGAGCGAGTGGGAATAGATCCACCAAGAGGTGTGCTTCTCTACGGCCCACCCGGTACAGGTAAGACTTTGCTAGCAAAAGCAGTTGCCGAGCATACCGAGTCTGTGTTCATACGAATCATCGGGAGCGAACTTGTACAGAAGTACATTGGAGAAGGTGCGAGACTTGTGCGCGAACTTTTTGAAATGGCGAAGGAAAAGTCGCCGAGCATCATCTTTATAGATGAGCTCGATGCGATAGGAGCAAAGCGCCTTGATAGTGCTACTTCAGGTGACAGGGAAGTCCAGAGGACCCTCATGCAGCTCCTCGCTGAGATGGATGGTTTCGAATCCCGAGGAGAAGTGAAGATAATTGGAGCTACTAATAGGAGCGACATACTCGATCCTGCACTTTTACGGCCGGGGAGATTTGATCGCCTTATTGAGATTCCACTGCCATCATATGAGGCACGAGTATCTATAGTAAAGATTCACACCGCTCGTATGAATCTTGCCGATGAAATTGATGCGGAGAGGATAGCAAAACGCACAGAAGGGGCTAGTGGTGCGGATATCAAGGCTATCGCAATGGAAGCCGGGATGTTCGCCATACGAGCTGACAGAGAATCAGTAACTGCGTCCGACTTCGAAGATGCCGTAAGAAAGGTGGTAGGGGCGCCCAAAATCGAGTCCCATCAACTCGGTTCGATGTTCGCGTAGAAGGTCAAGCATATTAAATTAGTTATAACACCCGTAAGTCGCCCTCTTGCTGCTGTTCTCAACAAAAACAGAAATAAGAGTACTTATTAGCTCGTTTGACACCTTACGTTTCTTGACTATCTACGTATCCTTTCCTTTGAATTTATTTTAGAACTGCATTCTTGAGCTTCCTTTAAGCACTTTAGGGTTTGCCATTGAGCTCACGCAACGCATAATAAAATCTTTGCAGCGCAGTAAAATTGCTTATAACTGCAAATGCGATCATCATCCAACCGAGTAACGGAAACCAGATGATGTTCAACGGGTATATTATATTCAGCGTCCCAACGATAAATATAATTACAAGTCGGTCCGCTCGTCCCAGAATCCCTCCATAATTTCTTCCAATTCCAAGTGCCTGGGCTTGAGTGCCGAGATAACTCGTCATCAGAACCCCGACCAAAGCAATGACTCCAATCTGCCAGCTGACATAGCCACCAAAGAATATGCCGCCTATGATAAAGATATCAGAATATCTATCAATGACGTGGTCTACAAGGTCTCCACGACGGCACGCACTGTCGGCAATCCTAGCAAGGCCTCCATCGAGCGCATCAAACAGCGCATTTGAAGCAGTCGCAATTATCGCTAAGGGCAAGATGTTAAGGTAAAATGACAGTCCCGCAACAACTGCAGAAATGAGCGAGCCCATGCTCAACTGGTTTGGACTTAGTCCAAATCTGTACAGCCTTATCGTAAGAGGGTCGATAATTATTGTGATTTTGTCTCGAAAAGCGTCTAGCGTCATGTTATCTAATATAACCCGTCCAGTCAAATTTCCCTGGACGGAAGCTATCACGATTTCTGTCACACAGTATGTCTATCATCCAACTTATGGCACTTTCTAACGCGCTTGTTGTATCAACTTCATAAACTTTGTCAAATTCTTGCATCTCAAGCGCTTCTATCAATATTACGTCGAGAATTTCAGCCTCGTAGTTTTCAAGGACTTTCGCCTCAGGGTACCCTTTTGAATGTAGTCTCTGTTTTAGCACTTTAGGGTTTGCTCGTAAAACTATCACAAGATCTACTTGAAGATAATGTGAAAGGTGCCCCTCTATTAGGCAGTCTTCTGCAAATTTATGCTTTGCGAGCGATGCAATGTCCACTATTAGTGAGTCACGAGATTCGTCTCGAGCGAGATAATAGCTATTCTCTACTATAACATCGTGGAGATGCGCTATTGTTATCCCACAGCGCTCATTCAAAACGTTGCTTATTGTAGTTTTACCGGTTCCCGGGGTCCCTGTTAACGCTATCCTCATAGGGGAATCTCATCCGTCCTTTCAAGGTCGAAAAATTATTTATTGACTAGAAACTCATTAAGAGCAGTAACTACTCTAACGTTCTGCCAAGGTTGCCCTATGGTAAGCCTAACAGCGTTATGTCCGCAACCTCTAATAGTAGAACAATCTCGCACTATTATTCCAGTCCTCAACAAGTACTCGGAAATTTCTAGTGAGGTATACGGCGTTACGTCGACGTATACAAAGTTAGCTTCCGACGGGTATACCTTGAATGGCACATTCTTGGTGAGATATTCACGCCCTTCCTTTACCATACCAACCGTTTTTTCGATAAACTGCTCATCAGAGAGCGCAGCTATGCCGGCTCGAACAGCGAGTTGGTTTACTAAAAACGTGAGCGCGAGGTTATTGTATTCTTTTACGATGCTCTCGTTTGCGATTCCATACCCAAGCCTCAGCCCGGCAAGCCCAAAGAGCTTTGAGAACGTCCTCAAAACTATGAGAGTATCGAATTCGTAGGCGAGGTCTGTGTAGTGTTCGGATGAGAATTCGACGTAAGCCTCATCAAGCACGATAAAACAGTCGGTCGATTGGAGGAGCTCCACTAACTCCTCTTTTCGAACGATATTACCGGTAGGGTTGTTAGGAGAACAAATGAAAATTATCTTAGTCTTCTCAGTCACGGCATCTGAAATACTCTGCGTGTTTATTGAGAAATCTGAGTTTCTGTTAACAAAAACGCATTTTCCGTGTCCTGCTCCAACGATAGCCTCGTAATATGAGTATGTTGGTGTTGGTATTACGACTACATCGCCCGGCTGTACGATCTGCCTTATAAGCGTATTAAGCACATCATCCGAGCCATTTCCGACTACTATGTTACTGGCCCGGAATCCGGTATAGCTCGCAATGGCATTTTTTAAATCAGCATAGCCAGGCGAAGGATAAACGCCGACCTCTTGTACGTGTTTAATGACGCCCTCAATCGCTTTAGGACTTGGACCAAGAGGATTTTCGTTTGAGCCAAGCTTGATTATATTTTCTGGCTTTATGCCGTAAGCTCTCGCAACCTCTTCGCTAGTTTTACCGGGAATGTACGTCGAGGGCATCTCTGACCACCGAGACTACCGCATCTATCTGCTCTTTTTCAATGACAAGAGGCGGTACAAACCTTAAAACATTTTCGCTGGTATTATTCAATAAAACGCCTCTCTCCTGCGCGTAGTTCACAACTTTTGGCGCAGAGGTTGCTATTTCATAACCTACCATGAGGCCCTTACCCCTAACCTCGCGGGAAAAGGGCGTATCAATTTCGAGGAGTAGTTTTTTCAGATATTCACCCATCTTAGCAGATCTTTCAACTAGCCCCTCATCGTCAATTACATTTATAGTAGCAAGAGCTGCAGCGCATGCAAGGGGGTTTCCGCTTTGTGTCCCTCCGTGGTCAGAAGGAGAAAACGCATAATTCTCCCTTGACATCATCGCACCTACGGGAAATCCTCCTCCCATCGCTTTTGCGAATGTCATGATATCAGGTACGATCTTGGAGTGATGGCATCCAAACCACTTTCCAGTTCTTCCGAACCCTGTCTGAACTTCATCAACTATCAAGAGCACCCCCTTTTCGTCGCATATTTCTCTGACGCGCGTTAGATAATCTTCAGGTGGCACGATAACGCCACTTTCACCCTGAATCGGCTCAACTATTACTGCAGCAGTGTCTTTATCAACTGCTTCCCGGATGGCGTCAGCTTCTCCATACCGAACAAATGTAACTCCTGGGATCAGGGGTTCAAACGGCTTTTTAAATTTCTCTTTCCACGTCACGCTAAGAGATCCCATTGTGCGCCCATGGAAAGCATTTTCAGTTGATACGAATCCCTTCTTCCCTGTAGTTTTTCTCGCAAGCTTTAGGGCAGCTTCATTCGATTCCGATCCCGAGTTGGTGAGATACAGCCAGTCCATTCCGGTAAGCTTCGTCATGCGCTCTGATAAGATGGCCTGAATCTCTGTGTAGTAGAGGTTGGAAGTATGTATGAGAGTCTCTGCTTGTGATGTAATGGCCTGGACTACCTTCGGATGGCAGTGTCCCACGCTGTTTACCGCAATTCCAGCGGTACAATCGATGTATGTGTTATCTTCAATATCAGTAACTACTGCACCCCTGCCACTTTTTATCACAATTGGCTGGCGTGTAAACACTGGCATGTAGTGTTCAGACTCAATTTCAATCACCTTGTTTTTATTAAGTATCTCGGCCATCGTACTCGTACCTCTTAGATTCTTATCAAGAATGACTCATGATAATGGTGAATAATTAGCAAAGTGAGGTTCCTGTTTATCTAAGTTAAGTTTGACGAAGAATTTTTCAAATCGCATTTATTATTCGAATTCAATTGTGGCCGGCGGCTTTGGGGTAATATCATATACAACCCGTGCCACATCGGGTATCTCGCTTGTCATTCTCGATGAAATTCGCCGTAAGACTTCATGTGGCAAGTCTATAAAATCAGCTGTCATACCGTCTCTCGATTGCACTGCTCTGACTGCGATTATCCAACCGTGCACTCTGACATCGCCCTTCACGCCGGTTCCTTTTTCAAGTAGGGCCGCGAAGGTCTGCCAAGGTTCAAACTTCATCACCTCTTGCTCAACGATTGCATTCGCCTCTCTCACGATGTTGAGCTTCTCTTTTGTGACTTCGCCGATGATCCTCACGGCAAGTCCCGGGCCAGGAAACGGCATCCTCTCGCTTATCTCCAGCGGCAGTTTTAAAGCCCGTGCTACCTCCCGTACCTCGTCCTTGTAAAGATTCCGTAGCGGCTCAATTATCCCTTTGAAATTGATGACGGATGGAAGTCCGCCGACGTTGTGATGCGATTTAATCTGTCCTTCCGATTCAATTATGTCCGGATAAATCGTTCCTTGCACAAGATAATCGACCTGCCTTTCCTTTGCCACCTCTTCAAATATGCGTATGAAGAGCTCGCCTGTGACTTTTCTCTTCTCCTCTGGGTCATATTTGCCTTTAAGAGCATCAATAAATCGGTCCTCTGCTTCCACAATTATGGGGTTCATATACCTAAAGGACTCTTTAATGTTCTCTGTCTCTTCTTTTCTCATAAGACCGGTGTTCACGTAAATCGAGTATAATCTATCACCGATAGCCGCATACGCAAGCGTTGCACAGACGGAACTATCTACACCACCAGAAAGCGCGATTATCGCCCTATCGTCTCCGACTTCATTCTTAATCTGTTCAATAGCGTCTTTAATGAATCTCTCGGTTTTTACCATATTCCCCTTTTGTCTCTTACTGCTAACGATATAACATTACCCTCTCTGTCGCACGATTCATTTCCGCAATGATACTGATCGTACGAATTCAAGAAAGGGAGGCGAGGGTCTTCCGGGTCTTGACCTAAATTCTGGATGGAATTGAGTTCCTAAGAAGAACTGCAGTTCAGGTATTTCAGCTATCTCCATTCTAATTCCATCTCTAGCCCTTCCAGAGAAGGTCATCCCTTTAGATTCAATCATCTCGATGTACTGTGGATTTACTTCAAATCGGTGTCTGTGTCTCTCAGTTATGAATTCATCTTTATATATTCGGTGAGCGAGCGTCTCTGGTTTTATAAGTATATCGTAGTCACCGAGCCTCATCGTGCCTCCCATGTGATCAACGTCAAGCTGTTCCGGAAGAATGTCTATCACGTGGACTCCTGTTCTATATAGTTCTGAGCTGTTCGCATCAAGACCTAAAACGTTTCGACAAAACTCAACGACAGCAAGTTGGAACCCGAAACAAATGCCCAAATATGGAATGTCATTTTCACGGGCATATTTTATCGCAGTAATCTTCCCTTCAGACCCTCTCGGACCGAATCCGTGAGCTACCAATATCCCGTCGACATTTTCTAAAGTTTCCAACAATTGCGGATCTTCTGCGTCAACGAGTCTTATGTCAATACCACAGTCGAGATAGCTACCAGCGTGCCGTAAAGCCTCTTTGATGCTGAGGTAAGCATCTTCAAACATATACTTGCCAACAATTGCGATAGACCTCGAAGTGGGGGGGTACCTCATCACATCCCACGGAAGTGCCTTTTTACTCTCGAGCCCAAGCCGTTCCGTGAGATAGTCACCGAGGCCTTCGAGTTCGAGTAGTGACGGAACTTGATAGATATCTGGCACATCATACGCGCTAATTACTGCATTTTTAGGCACATCACAAAATAGGGAGATTTTTGATTTTGCCTCCTTTGTAAGTGGGGTCCTGCCCCGTCCAACGATCACATCGGGATCCAATCCAAGCTCTCTTAGGCTTTTAACTGAGTGCTGCGTGGGTTTCGTTTTGTGGTCACCTGCGATATCTTGCGGCACAAGGGTTACGTGCACAACGACAAGATGTTCCTCCTCGCCGTGCATCTGCCTAATGGCTTCCAGAAAAGGCATGCTTTCAATGTCACCCACTGTACCGCCGACTTCGATAAGGCAAACATCGGCGTTAGTCGATTCAGCTACTTTTCGAATACAGTCTTTTATTTCATCCGAGACGTGAGGGATAATTTGAACTGTTTTTCCAAGATAATCCCCGCGTCTCTCTTTTTCAATCACAGATTTGTAAATTTTCCCAGTTGTTATATTGTGGTCACCTGTTAATTCAACATCGAGAAATCTCTCGTAGTGTCCGAGGTCTAAATCCACCTCTGCACCATCCTTTAATACAAAAACCTCGCCGTGCTGAAATGGGTTCATCGTGCCCGCGTCAATGTTTATATATGGGTCAATCTTTATTGCAGTGACCGTATACCCGCGATTGATGAGAAGCCTTCCGGAGGAAGCAGCTGTAATGCCCTTTCCAAGCCCGCTCATCACTCCACCGGTGACAACAATATAACGCATTGGTTTGCCAATCTCCTTTTATCGTGGTTAACTTGAGTAACGAGTACTAATAGTGAGTACAGCTTATGGCACTACTAGTAATTGACGCACGATAACATTTCTCACTATTGCCGCGGGAGCCACTAAATTGCAACAATCAAATGAACGCGTAGGTGAACTAATCTATGAGTTTTGAAGTGTAATAAGCTATAATAATCACTATTAGCAATCCGAGAATGACCGCACCATAGTTTATCTTACCAGCGGCAAATGCTATGAGTGTTAGGATCACTCCTCCTATGATGAGAATTGTCGGAAGGTTCGTCATAGCTCTTATTCTCTCAAAATCTAGTTTAAGCTGAGCTACCGACGCTCCTGAATTAAGTGATGGCAGTTTTATTTTGGATGACCGCATTTTTCTTATTGGCGACGGCATTTTTATTTTAAAACTCGGGGTGCTTCTGCTCTTATAATTAAGACGGCCTAAATTTTCATCAATTTCTATGGTGTCGGGGAACTCTTCATCGTCAATTTTCCCGATTTTTAATACGAAGCTCTCCTCTATTGAGCCATAACCCGTTGATATCGTGATTTTACCTTCATGTAATGCATTATGATTTAGGGGGTTTGAAATCTTCAGCGTAAGCATTTCCTCGCCGTCTATGTAGGGATTGTTCCTGTTGAATTTGACCTTGTCCTTAATGTCTCCTGATGATGACAGGTAAATGTGAATCGGGGCCTCATAATTAATTACGTCTATATCAAGCGTGGCTTCATCGCCTGGCTTTAAAGGTACTTTAATGACCGATTCTTCTATATCGATCGAATGCATCCGCTTCTTATTTATGTACACTCGTTGCATGTGTTCATCTCATCTCAGGCGGCAATAAATTTGGGATCCCATCAACTATCGGGTAGTACTCGTCACAATTTGTACAGTGCAGCGTGCCTAATATAATCTCCTCACCAACTTCCTCTTCAACGCTCACAGTTAATGGTCCCTTGCAGATCGGACATCGCAAAATTTTTAGCAGCTCTTTTTTCATCAATTCCTCTTATTCAGGTTTGCGTATTATGTGTTCATGTCCTTCTCAATTTTTCTTCTCTTAAATCGACTATTTCTGATACTTCAGGACCAGTAGAAAGAAGTGTAAATGGAATCCCTACCGTCGCTTCAGCACGATCGACAAACGTCTTCACTTTTTGTGTGAGTTCCTCGAAGTCGCTTACTCCTTTTACAGTTGGGTCAAGTTTGTCTAGGCCAGTAACTGCGATCTGGGTTGCGCCATTAATCATCGCCGAATACTTCGCCATCCTTTGGTCCCACAGTCCTATGCGCCTCGCTCTTCCGGTTACTGTGCCAAACTCTTCTATTTTGAGCCTTCTTGCCTCCTCCTCGCTCATTTGGGTTTTGAATGGTCCCTCTCCAACGCGCGTTGGGAACGCTTTAAAGACCACAATTGTCTCGTCGATCTTCGTTGGGCCCACTCCAATATCTGAGGCAATTTGTGAAGCCGTCGTGTCCTTTGACGTCACGTACGGATAAGTCCCGTAAAAAAGCGAGAGACCGTATCCTTGCGACCCTTCTAATAATACGTTGTCACCCCTATTTATAGCTTCATTTACTTCAAGCGGGACGTCTGTTGTATAATCCTTCAGCTCCGGTACGTCTTTAGCTTGCCTGGTTATTCTCAATGCTCGTTCGGCAGCTGCGGGACCACAACCGGTTCCTGTTGAGCCGATTTCCTTTGACAGATGGTCGTTCTTTTTATCCATCTCTACGTGCTTATCTTCGATTATTGCACATCTCCTGTCGACTCCAATTCTGCTTTTTACTCTAAGTGTTTCTATCTCTCCAAGTAGGACTCTCGGATCTACGAGAACTCCTGCACCAATTAATATCCGAGCATTTTCATAAACAAAGCCGGAGGGTATCATCCTCACGCCAAACTTCTTGTGTCCAATTTCCACTGTATGGCCAGCATTCGGCCCAACCCCCCCTCTTGCGATGATTGTGGGTTTGTCGGAAAAAGCAACGTGCGCAACGATCTTCCCCTTCCCCTCGTCGCCAAAAAATCCACCTACTACTATAGTAGAAACCATTAATTCTGCCTCGAATCCTTACAGACTTCCAGTTCGCGTCTGAATTTGATATTTTAAGCTATGTATTGTACGTTCGTTTAGATTTTATACTATAAATAAAAATAACATTGTGTTACGTGCTCATTGCGATGCCTCATAAACTTAGAGTTTCGACCCTAGGTAATACGGCACTTAAATGATCACTTTTATTCAAGCGACGAGGTAATGATATGAAAGCAGATGCTCAAAGAATCACCGATGGTGTGTACTGGGTAGGCGTCCTAGATTGGGATATCAGGCAGTATCACGGTTATACCTTAAAAGGAACCACTTATAATGCCTATTTAATTTTTGGGAAGGACAAATGTATTCTTATAGATAACGCATATCCAGGCACTTCTGCACAAATGTGGGCGAGAATAAATGACGCATTTGAGAAAGAGGGTAACGAGATTGGAATTGATGTAGTCATTCAGAACCATATTGAAGAAGACCACAGCGGAGCATTGCTTGAAGTTCATAGAAAGTTTCCAGAAGCACCCATATATTGTCCTGAGATCGCAGTCGAAGGCCTGAAAAAACATTATCCATCATTGGAAAATGCACCGTTTAAAACTGTCAAGACCGGCGATATAGTTGATGCGGGGGGCAAGACATTGACATTCCTCCAAGCACCGATGTTACATTGGCCTGACAGCATGTTCACTTTTTTAGCAGAAGATGGGATATTATTCCCAAACGATGCGTTTGGGCAACACCTCTGTTACACGAAAAGATACGACAGCGACATCCCTGATTATGTTTTGATGGAGAGTGCACAAAAGTTTTATGCCAACTTGATCACGCCACTATCGTCGTTGGTGTTGAAAAAACTTGACGACGTGAAGAATCTTGGATTACTTGACAAGATAAAACTAATTGCCCCATCACACGGGCAAATTTGGACCAACCCCACGAAGATTATCGAGGCCTACGCGAATTGGGCCACTGGAAAGTGTAGAAATAAAGCAACAATCGTGTATGATACCATGCACCACTCGACGCAAAAAATGGCCCATGCACTTGCCGAAGGGCTAATGAGCAAGGGTATTGATGTAGCCATGTACTTCTTACGCGAAGATGAAAGAAGTGAAATTGTTAAAGATATCCTTGACAGTAAAGCGGTTCTGTTTGGCATTCCAACGATGCATAATGAACCCTTTCCGAGTATCGGGGATTTAATATATTACCTCAAGGGACTCAAATTTAATAGGACCGGATTTAAACGGCTGGCACTGACCTTTGGCTCAATGGGTTGGAGTGGAGGTGCAGTTACGACACTCGCGGAAGACATAAAAGCATGCGGCTTTCAAATGTTAGACGGATATGAACTTCGCTACGTTCCCACTGAGGATGAGCTGTACAAGTGTTACGAATTGGGTGAGCTAGTAGGATCACAGATAAAAACTATGTAAAAGCTATCGACTGAGCTTTGAATTCATTAGCTTGGAACTATGACAATGGAAAGCAGTAACAAAATTTCGTTTATTGCCTACAGACTCGTAGTAAATTACCGATCTTTTTGATGTACCGGAAAAACAACAGATTGAATAGGCTAATGCGATGAAAAAAATCCCCACCGTTCTGTCGGCGATTTTGACAGCGTTAAAGTTGTTGAGCAGATGTGACAGGATAAGAGAAAGCTAGCAGTAACTTACTTATTTGTCCGTTGCTTCCTTTCTCGTAAGTGCCATGTCTTTAAGTAAAAATGCATCGTAATCCCTCGGCTCAATTGCAAGCGAATTATCGAAGCAAGCTACAGCTTCTTCATAGTTACCTAGCCCGAGGTAAAAGCAGCCGAGGTTATTCCACGCCATAACGTAATTAGGATCAATCTTTAATGCCGTTTTTAGGTCGTCCATCCCAGCCTCATCAAGGCCAAGTTTAAACTCTGAGAACGCCCGCGTGTTTAGGGCTTTTTTATTTGTAGGATCAGCCGCAATTATTTCATCTAAAAGCGTTTTCGCTGCCTCAAACTTTTCGAGGCTATTGAGAGAAATAGCCTTATTGAGCATTATGTTGAGGGAACGGGGGCGTGTGTTCAATGCTTTATCGAAACACTTGATGGAGGTATCAAATTTACTGAGGCCAAACAGTGCGAGTCCTTTGTTGTGGAGGACTCTAACATTATTGTGGTCTAGTTCAAGGGCTCTATCATAGTAAACGATTGCGTCTTTGAATTTTCCCATTTTGAAATGGGCATCTCCAGACTCTATTAGCTTAGACAAATTTGAACTCTCGTGATTTCTCCCTTTTTTAAGCTTTTCAATGAATCTCATACTTTGTGAACGCGCCTTCTGATGCAGGTCTTGTCGCAGACTGCAGAACTCTGTAGTTATTTATTATGGTGATACGATAATTATATATCACATATCATAGTTAATCACATCGATCAAAAGATGAGCGCTTTTTTAGATAAGTGCTTTCCATGACACAGTGGATGACAATCTTTTATTCACCATCGGCCTGCCTAACGATCCAGAGAACGCAACATATCAAAAAGGACCTAGTAAGGAGAGATAACAACGAACGTCAAACGGATCAACGTCAAGCACCCAGAAAGGTGGGTGATGCTATTTGCGATATTCGTCATCGCTCTTTTTATAAGAGTACAGTTACCGTATGCAAGTTCTATACAAGGAGGACAAATCGTCATATCCGACTTTGATCCATACTATCACCTGCGGATACTTGAATACACAACAACAAACTTCCCCCACGTCCTCGCCTTCGATCCCTATATAGATTATCCCAACGGTTTCTGGATCGGATGGCCACCACTCTATGATTTCCTTGCGGCAAGCTATGCACTCGTGATAATGACGCTCTTTCGAGTGAATTATGAGGTTGGCGTTGCCACGTTCCCCGCGCTTCTGGGGGCACTTTCGATATTTCCCGTTTATTTCATTACAAAGAAGATATTTGACTGGAAGGCCGGTATAGCGGCTGCAGGAATTCTAACCATACTTCCTGCAAACCTGTTGCGTTCTATGGTGGCCAACTTGAACCATCACGTAGCTGCAGAAGTGTTTTTTCCTTTGCTCATAATGCTGTTTTTAATGTTAGCATTACGGGGTACTCTAACGTTTAACTCTGTCAAGGGGTTGCAGCTGAGCACTGAGCAAAAAAAGACTGTGGTCTATTCGGTGCTTGCCGGCGTTTTCATAACTGCGCTGCTACTTACGTGGCTTGGCGGGTTTCTTTTCCTTGGAATAATAGGGATTTTTGCCATAATTCAGTTCATACTGTACCACCTTAGGGGGCAAGACTCGGAAAATCTTGCTGTTGTAGGCATCATAATGCTTGTATCGTCGCTTCTCACTTTGGCCCCAGTAAGCCTCACCACCCATTTTGGGGGGGTGATAGACACTTTGCACCTCTCGCTTTTCCAACCGCTTCTTGTAGCACTCTTTTTAAGCGCTTTCGTTATAATTGGTTTCCTTGCAGCATACATGAAGAACATGCGCAGGATTTATTATCCGATTACAGTACTCGGGCTTGTTGTAATCGGAAGCCTCGCGGTTTATTTCATAAAACCAGACCTTGCAATATCCGTATTCAGTGGATATGGATTTTTCACGAGGAGTGGTGTACTACAGACTATAGCTGAAGCGCAGCCCTTATTTACGGATCAAACTGGTATTCAGCTCAACACCGTTGCAAGTTACTTCCAGCTGACTTTGTTCCTCGCCTTCTTTGGACTGCTCGTTTTAGCATATAGGGTCTACAAACATCCGGATGAGCCCTCGCTTTTGCTAATAGTGTGGAGTGGAGTGGCCTTTGCAATAACTATAGTCCAGACGCGTTTTACCCATTTGCTTTCAGTGAATGTCGCAATTCTGTCGGGCTATGTCGTAGCATGGATGATGAATGCGTTTTGCGATACGGCCTATCAGAAGCTCTCTGACCTTAGGGATCAGTATGATTTCCGGCGCCTTTTTAGACGTGAGATAAAGTACACCCAGGTCGTGGGGGTCTTCCTCGTTATCCTTTTCATCTTGGTCCCAAGCGTGAATGAGACTACGTTTTACGCGAAAAATGTGGGCGACATTTCGCCAGATTGGCGTGAATCTCTTCTCTGGATGCGCGATAATACCCCTCAAACGTCTAACTATAATGTGACCTCCAGTCAAAAACCAGAATATGGGGTTTTAAGTTGGTGGGATTACGGAAACTGGATAGTTTACATCGGGCATAGACCGGCGGTTGCAAACAATTTCCAGACTGGAGTAGATGACGCAGCGCATTTCTTCACAAGACTTAATGAATCAGATACGCTTCAGATCATCGAAAACCGGAATGTAAAGTACGTCATGACAGACTATGAGATGGCCGGAGGCAAGTTCGCGGCAATCGCACTTCTTTCGGGTGAAGGTGTAAATACGTTCTTCACTACCCAGCCTCAAAGCTATCAAGGAAGGATAGTAGAGCAGACAGTGCCAAATGATCTCTACCAGAGGACAGTTGTGGCAAAAATGCAGTATGATGACGGGAATGGGTACAGTCACTATCGTCTTATCCACGAATCACCAAATACTGCTGGAACTTTCGGTGGCGCTGACGTCAAAGCAGTCAAAACTTTTGAGGTCGTGAAAGGGGCAAAGATAACGGTCACCGGTTCTGGAAATGCTACGATATCGCTTAATGTCACCACTAATCAAAACAGGACGTTTACCTACACTCAATCGGCACCGATCAGCGGGACCTATACTTTCATGGTGCCGTATTCAACTGGAGGCATGCCGTACGGGATTAAAACAGACAGCGCATATACCATATCAGTAGGCAATTCAACAAGGACACTGTCCGTTAAAGAAGATGACGTGATACATGGGAACGAGTTAAGAATTGACTTCTAAAGGCCAAACTCTATCGCTTTTTAGCGCCCTTGCACACGCTGTGCAGAGCTTTCGGTCAGTATGAACTTTGTTACGCCTTAAAAACATCCCATCGTCAACAGTGGATTCACTCAAATTAACTTTGTGATAGTCATTGATCAGCCCTGTTAAAAGTTGCAGTTTCAAATCGCTGGTTGAAGAGTTAATCGGTTTATTCTGTGTTTGAGGAAATACCCTCTTGAAGCAGATTATTCTTTGAAATAATTGCGCCATCTTTCATAATTATCAACCTGTTGGCCATATGTCCAATAGTGCTATCGTGAGTAACTATAACGATTGTCTGTTTATCCTTCTTGTTCAGCTCTTTTAATAACTCCATAACCTGCTGCGCGCTATCAGAGTCAAGATTACCTGTAGGTTCATCCGCCCATACTATAGCCGGATTATTCACGAGCGCTCTCGCAACCGTCACACGCTGTTGCTGACCACCTGAAAGCTCTGAAGGCTTGTGGTCTCCCCATTCATCAAGCCCTACCACATTCAACATTTCTAATGCTCGTGCACGCGCTTTTTTTTGATCGCGTCCGGAAATTAGAAGTGGAAGCTCAATGTTCTCGAGGGCCGTCAAAACTGGTAGCAAGTTGAATGACTGAAAAATGAATCCCATTCGCTTCGCCCTATATTCAGTGCGATCTCTATCAGACATGCTTTCCAGTGAAATCCCTTCGATTTTTACTCTGCCGCTGGTAAGGTCATCAAGTCCAGAAAGGCAGTTGAGTAATGTCGTCTTTCCACACCCACTTGGACCCATAATTGAGACCATCTCTCCTCTTTCGATGGTAAGGTTGATATCGTTAAGGGCATTAAGTTTGATGTTATTTATTGCATACACTTTGAAGACGTTTTGTGCTTCTATCATCAGCATGGCATCACGTTGAGATTATCAGTTCTATTTAAGCAAACCACGATGCATTTTTGGAGTTACACGCAATCCGACTGTACTACCCTAACCCTTAGAATTAAGGATATTTTATTTCATTTATAGTCATTGTTTCGTTTTTGTATCTGTAACCCATACGATCTATTGATTCAAAACAGTTTCAAAGGTCACTATTTGCTGCCGGCAAAGAGCGATTATCACAATTAGTGACTGAGCTTCATATATTTGACTATTTACGTGATTGCCTTAATCTTCACTACAAGATATAAATACAATCGGATAGTACACAGTTGTAACAAACTTAGATCTTACTTGGTTGTAGCGATGACGATTAGGCAAAAGAATCAAAATGTACCGTTTAACGAGGAGCGCTGGAATAACTGGATTGAATCGGCACGAGAGAGTGATTATAAGAACATTGAAGAAGCCCCTCCACCAGTATTCATCGACATGGAAGAAGACGTAATCATAGCGTGCTATAAGCTCATAAAGGGTTTTGAAATTGGGCGCCTCACAAAAGAGGAAACACTCGAAAGCCTCTCCAAAATAGGTCTCATCACACAGCAGAAAGTTGACACTGGAGACAAGGATTTAGACGATATTATAGATCTCGTGCAGAGCTCTCTTCTAGGTGCTTTTGCCTCCTTCGAAAGCTACGTTGAGAACTCCTACGTGGATGATGCAAAGGCCGACGATTTGATCAAAGAGGCTATAGAACAGGAGAAGAACGGCAATTTAGACCTTGCGCTTGTAACAGTCGGTAAAGTCGGCGCAAAGATCATGGCGGGACATTCACTTAATGATGAGGCACTTATTGAGCTTAAAGACAGCTGCGTCGCTGAATGGCTTGACGGAGTTGAATCGATTTCAGCGGTTTTAGTTAGCAATATCGAGTACCGATGACGGGTCCGAAGACGATGAATAAGTTCGACGCGTGTGATTTAACCATTGGAATGTCATCGTATATACTAACAACAGCTTGCCGCTGCACTGAGTAACAACAGTCAAATCACAGAATTGAGAACCGCTTCTGTCTTCTTGGCAACAGATTTCCATGTCCAATATCTGTCTATGAGCGTGTAACCGTTTCTCTCGGCGTCCCCAAATTCGCTTTCCGATAAACTTAAAAGTTCATTTAGTAACAGCTTTAACCCCGCGACATCTCCCACTGTAAAAAATCGTATGATATTTGAGTTTTGATCCACAAATCTGTGCGGTTTTATGTCACTTGCTGCGACGAGGCATCCTGAAGCCAATCCCTCAAGAAGGGTAACACCAAATCCCTCAAGTGATGACGCCGAGACTAAGACCTTTGACCTTGATAAGAGCTCTTCCTTCTTTGACTGTGAGACAGATCCGACAAATTCTATGTTTTCGCACCCGTATGTTGCCTCTAATTTTTGCTTGAGCTTCCCATCTCCTATTATTACAGTTTTTACATTGGTGCCCACAACGGCTTCGCAAACAAGATCGACGTTCTTGTAAGGCACATCAAGACGGGCTATGCATATGACGTCGATATCTTTTTTCGCGCTCCTGAAATCCTCTCGATATATCCCGTTTCCGGTTATTCGTATTTTATGTCTTGGGATCCAATATTGCAGCATTTCAAAACTCGAGTCAGACACTGTGATAACAGAAGGGCACGTTGACGCATAGTATATGCACATCCTTTCCAATAAGCTCCCCTGTAACCCCTTAATTAAGCTGTTTGTCTGTAAATCCTTCCAAGCAAAAATGCCGCTTATGAGCGGTATGGGTTGATAAACGTCGTGGATCACAGGGACAACTGTCTTTTTTACCCTTGCAAGAAAAGTGGAATAAATTGGTATAAAAGTCTGCGGGACTATTACGTCAAATCTTTCATTTAAATGTCTTATCTTTCTTGAAAGTCGAAGTGCAAACCTGAAATCTCCGGATCGCTTGTTTACCGTCTTTTTGTTGTGAACTTTGACGATTTCAAATGGAAATCTATCCTCAGGATAGGTAGATCGAGGGATCAGTGAAGTGATCACTGTTATCTCGTTGTCATTTGAAAGTTCGCGACTTATCGAGTACATATGATTCTCGCCGCCTCCTTGCACTTGAAATTCTCCCTCTGCGTTACAAAAGGGAAAAAGTTCACTAACTATCAAAATTTTCAACGGCTGGACCTCTTTAATGGCTCTCTGTTATAGGTTAGATGAATTATTAAATGGTCAATGGATATTATAATCTTTGGATTTCATCCAAGAGCGGAGCAACAAACGTAAAACTGTGATCGTTATTTGATTAAAACTACCTCCAAAAAATTCTGTGGAAGGGTAGTAGGTCACTCATCGAGTTAGAGATTTGTACACATTAGAGGTCTTATTGGATATACTATCCCAGTCATAATCGGATGCAGAGGCGTGCGCTGCCGCAGACATTTTAGCCTTATCAATTTTTAAAATAGCAGACTTTATCGCTTCAGGGGTAAGGTCGACAATAAAGCCGTTTTTCCCGTCTATAATTAAATCTTTGGCCGCATTTGATTTAGAATTCGCAGTTATCACAGGTGTGCCACTGGCAAGAGATTCAAGTGCGACTATACCGAACCCTTCCCTGCTGGATGGTAAAATTAACGCATCTGCCGATTTCATTAGACCGATTACCTCATCATATGGCAATCCGGATTTAAACGTCACACTTATTTCAAGTTCCTTTGAAAGCCGTATCAGCCTTTCCTTTTCCGGCCCATCTCCTATGATTCCAAGGGATTTATTTTGAGGCATTGATTTTAATAACAACTCAACGTTCTTTTCTGGGATCAATCTCCCGACGAAGAGCACATCAAACAATTTGTTTGAAGGTTTGATTGCACTAATAAGGTGCAAATCAACGCCATTTGGGATGATAGTCACGTTTTTTACAAAATGACTGAGACTCTCTTTTGTGTTTTTTGAAACTGCGACTATGGTATTGGCAAGTTTCATTGTTGATTTTTCTATCACTTTACCTATCAATCCGATCCTGCCGAGATATTCGTACCAATAGTCACCCCAGAACTCGTGCCAAGTAATTACCAAGGAGGCGCCCTGTGCCTGAGCAATAAGTCGTGCTGGAAAACAGTGTAAGTAGGGAAACTGATTGCAGTCGATAATATCAAAGTCGTATTTGAGCAGCGGCATTAGACTCACAGCAAATTGAAGCGCCTCACTGAAGGATCTCCTCCCATCTGAATAAAGTTCTCGAGGTTTGCAAATGCCGTGTATGTTAATTCCATCTACGACAATATCATCGTGCCCTTCCCACCATTTTATGCCAAAGATGTGCACTTCATTCTGTAGTACAAGTCGCTTACTTACTTCATAGATTCGCTTTTCTGCTCCACCCTTAACAAATGGATATATAACATCCGTAACATAAGCGATTTTCATTTAGCCCGTTAAGATCGTCTTAGGTTCGTTAGTATAATGTCGGCCAGCAGGCCAAAAAGCATAATTTGAAGGCCTACAACTATGAGAAGCACTGAAAGAATAGCCCCGGCAAACCTTGTCACCACCCCGGTTTTGATGAATTCGATGAAGATGTCGATCCCATAGCCGAATCCTATGAGCAAAAGTATCAATCCTACTGGTAGAAATAGTACAATCGGATTATAATCCCGAACGAGACGTACCATCGTATAGATTATGTTGATAGCATCTCGATAAGGATTGAGCTTAGCCTCACCAATGCGCACTCTGTATGTTATCGGAACTTCGATTATTTCGAGCCCTTCCATTCTCGCTTCAATTATCATCTCAGTCGCGAATGGCATGTTTTGAGATTTCATCTTCAAACTGTCAAGGGCTGCTCTCGTTATCGCCCGCATGCCGGACTGCGAATCGGAGATGCGGGCGTGATATAGAAACCTGATCAATGACGTTAGTATTCTGTTACCAAACACGTTCCTCCTGCTCATAGCTCCTCGTTCCATCGCCGCAAAACGATTTCCAATAACAAAGTCTGCTCCGTCTTTAATAGGTTCAAGGAGCTTTGGAATGTCGTGGGGGTCGTACGAGTAATCCCCGTCAAGCATCACTAATACCTCTGAATTTTCTTTCACGCGCTTAAACCCTGTAATATACGCATTTCCATATCCTTCTCCGCGCTGGTGGATTATTGTTGCACCTGATTTAGCCGCCCTTTCTGGGGTATCGTCAGTGGAGTTATCAACAACTAGTACCTCGACGTCATAATCTTTCAAAACGTTAAAAACGTCTTTTACTACGTCCTCAATTGCCGGCTCATTCATTGTAGGGATTACTACTGAGACCTTCATAATCTAAATCATTTCCTGTCGTTGGTTGATATCCGCACGGAAATGCGCGTTTCTGATTCATCCAGTTAATTTCCAACATATACATAAGCTTAGCGAACAATATTTAAATGATCTCATCGATAGGCCGTAACCACGATGTTTTTACGTTAAAGTCTACGTTAAGCAGACCCTTTGGATGAGGTAGTGGACGCGCACGGCATTTTTAGAGTCTCTACACGATCATACATATTAACTGTCGTAGTAATACAATAATATTTGTTGAGATATGGCAAAAATTTATGTTGAGACATACGGTTGTGCGTTGAATCAGAGTGAAACGGAGCATTTGTCTAGCGCGCTACAGGAATATCAGTTCGTTTCTCGAGCCGACAACGCCGATATTCTGGTAATAAACACGTGCGTTGTTATTGAATCTACTGAAAAAAAGATGCTGAGGAGGATTAAAGCTCTTTATGAACTATGTCAGACTGACAAAGAACTCATCGTTACAGGATGCGCCCGCAAACCACTCCACCGCCTGATAAGATCCAATTTCCCTAATGCTAAGCTGATGACGTACGATCAAGTGTCTTCGTACGTCACTTCGTCGTATACACCTGAAAAATGCGTGACTAAAACGATTAACGTCAAAGCTTCGGTAAAAATTGCTGAAGGCTGTGACGGAATCTGCAGCTACTGCATTGTGCGATTGATTAGGGGAAGGCTCAAAAGCAGGAGCATTGGAGACATCTTAAAAGATGTCGAGTCAAAGGTGGAACATGGCGCAAAACAAATCCTTCTTACTGGGCAGGATGTTGGTGCCTACGGTTTGGATAGGGGGGTAAGGCTGCCAGAACTCATCAACGCCGTAACAGAGCTTGACAAAAATTTTATGGTTAGGATTGGTATGATTAATCCGTCAGCTCTTGATGACATCGTCGATGAGTTGATCGACTCGTTCAAAAAGCCAAAGATCTATAAGTTTTTACACTTGCCGGTGCAATCAGGCTCTGATAGGATTCTGCGCTTAATGGGTCGAAATTACAGCATTTCATATTTTAAAAGCGTTGTAGCAAAATTTAGATCGGAATTCAAAGATTTAACATTATCAACGGATTTTATTGTAGGATTTCCCTATGAAACAGATCATGATTTCAAATTGACGTTAGATCTGTTAAAAGCGGTTAGACCTCTTAAAGTAAACATCACGCGGTTTTCAAAACGAGAGGGAACCACGGCCTGTCACTTGCCCCAAATTCTCAACAGAACGGTGAAAGAGAGGTCAAGAGCATTAACATTGGAGCACCATAGAGTAGCACATTTCGAAAATAAAAAATGGCTAGGGGAGACATTTAACGCACTTGCAGTTGAAAGAGGCACAGGGTTCAGCACTGTTCTATATAACGACTTTTACCGGCCGATTATTGTAGAAGGAGAGGTGAAACTAGGCGACAGATACGATGTTACAATACGTGAGATTACACCGACTTACTTAATCGGGAATCTGGAGGCCAATTTTAACTTAGACCCCGATAATTGAAGCTATTGAGGTAAAAATCAATAATATTTTATACAATAACAATTGTTGTTTATGGTATGCGTGGGCTAAGATATCGCGTAAAGCTCGATTGGCGAACCTTTGTACTCATTTTCATAATCTCTCTGATACTATATCTTCTGCCGTATGTGAAAGATCTCCTTATCATCACTGCGATCGCTGCAGTGTTCTACCTATTTATAAAAAGCTTGCATTGAGCGTATTCGCATTGATAGTTTGGTAGATATGCGAGAGGTTCAGTTAATTCATACGTGAACAACGCCACTTGTGATATTCTTATCCTCTATAGAGCATTTATATACTGGCATTCACACCTACTGTATGTCATTACACAATTAATTAAACACAGGAATACGAGATACGTCACTCTCCGGCGGAAGATACGAAATGCGGTTATTGTTGATTCACTCGGACCTCATAGAATATGAAGTCAAGAAAGGAACTAAGTATGCTGAAAAAGTCGAAGAATCTCTGAAGCATGCAAAAATGGAAGATGCGCTTACTGCATTTGTCGCAGTGGAAAGAGGCGATGATGACGATATTGATGCTACTGTCGAGGAATCCGCCGCTTCTATTAAGGAAGTGGCCGAAAAGGTTCAGACGAAAAGAGTAATGATCTATCCATATGCTCACTTGAGCGCCGAGCTATCTTCTCCGGAAGTAGCTGTTGAGGTTATGAAAAGGGTTGAAGCCTCACTTGATGGCTACGAGGTTATAAGAGCACCATTTGGGTGGTACAAATCCTTCACGATAAAATGCAAGGGGCATCCCTTGTCTGAACTTTCACGATCCATAAAGCCGGAGACCAAAGTAGAGAAACAGCGCGTTGAGCACGAATTTTACGTTATGGGGACTGAAGGCAATTTAGTGCCTGCGACCGAATTCATAACCGATAACCGCGATCTAGCGGATATCATAATTTACGAGCTTGGCCTTTACGTTGCTAAAGGACAAGGAATAGACCCGCCCCACATCAAGATAATGAAGGATAAAGAACTCGTAGATTATGAGCTTTTATCTGACGCAGGACATCTGCGCTGGATGCCTAAAGGTAAACTTATACGCGACATCCTGATAGATTACGCTTTTTCACTCGCAGTCAACTATGGCGCTATGCCAGTTGAAACACCAGTTATGTACGATCTTGCAAATAGAGCAATTTATGAACACGCTGGCAAATTTGGAGAAAGGCAGTACCGATTAAAGGCCGGCACACGTGACATGATGCTTAGGTTCGCTGCTTGCTTTGGGATGTTCAGCATGATGCACGATATGCATCTGACAGAAAATGATCTTCCGCTGAAACTTTATGAACTTTCAACCTATTCATTCAGGTTTGAACAAAGAGGGGAAATTACTGGTCTGAAGCGTCAGCGCGCTTTCACGATGCCTGACATGCACACGGCCTGCAGAGACGTCGAGGACGCAAAAAAGTATTTCGAGGAGCAACTTAACCTCGGCTTTCAATCTGGTTCGGACCTCGGTGTAAATTATGAGGGGATATTCCGCAGGTACTAAAGAATTTTACGAACAAAATGAAAAATGGGTCAAAAAACTCATTAAAGACTTTGGAAAGCCATTTGTAGTCGAGCTTTTGTCAGAACGGACCCACTACTGGATATGTAAATGTGATCTTGCTGCAGTAGACACGTCAAGGAGGCCTATCGAGTGCCCAACCGTGCAGATTGATGTTGAGAGTGCAACTCGATTCGACATAAAGTACTATGAGAGGGGGGTACAAAAAAGGCCGACAATTTTGCATACCTCACCAACTGGTGGAATAGAAAGGGTTCTGTGCTCTATTTTGGAGACCCAAGCGAACGAAAAAGTTCCTATGCTCCCTGTATGGTTGTCGCCCACACAGGTGCGTGTTATCCCTGTTTCGGATAAGCACCTTGCATATGCACAAGGTTTAGTTACGTTATTAAAGGTGGCTAAAATAAGAGTTGACCTTGACGACAGGGACGAATCAACCAGCAAGAAGATAGCACTTGCCGGAAAGGACTGGGTCCCCTATGTGGTGGTGGTGGGGGAAAAGGAGGAAGAAAGTGGCATTCTTTCCGTAACGATGCGAAAGCAGAGAGAAAAAAAGGAAATATCTGCTGAGGAGCTCATTCGTGAAGTGCTTCAGCAAGCCGACGGTATGCCATATAGACCACTTACATTGCCAGAAAGGATTTCGAAGCGCCCCAAGTTTATTTGATTAAGAAAGCGATTTTTAAGCGTGCTTACGTGTTGACACCTCTCATCTCCTCAGCACCTGTTCCAGCTGTGCTCTACAAAACTGCGACCGACTATCCTCGCTGGGCAATACTACTCAGAACTCATCGTCTTGAGCGTAGCTTCGCCCCATTTTTAGGGCTATTTCGGCCTTCTCTAGTTCTCTGCCGAGATATCCGGCGTGGCTGAGGCTTGAGACAAGCTCGAGGGCAAAGAGGGCGTCGAGTATGTCTTTCGCTGACTTTCCTTTAATTGTTATCTCGGAATTGTGTACTGCCAAGATGTAACCATCTTTAATGCCTATAACGAAGTTGCCGCTCGGATCTGGCACCCATTTCGCGTGTTCAAAACTTCTCGCATCAATTAATTTTCCCGTCGCAATGTCAAATTCAGGCCTACTCCTCCTCTCTTTTACGACAAGTAGATCTATGCCTAAGTCCTTTGGCGGTCCTTTTCGGTCTTTGGCGAGTAGCATCATTTCGGAACTCGTTTTAAGCTCTTTAATACTGCCTCGGGCTTTGTCGCTGTGCTCAGGTGTAAAAAGAACAGCAGCTCCAAGCTCCATTGCCAAACCAGCCAGGAGTGCATTTGCACCGATGGAATCTGCCTCCATTAATTCTACAACATTCCCAACTCCTAAAAATAGCGGAACGTCACTCACTTGTTGTAATTTATTATATTCTATAAGCGATGTGACGGCGCCGCATCCTATTGGATACAGGATTGGATCAGCCAGTATTTTTTTTATCCCAAAGCTCTGAGCAAGCCGTATGACTCGTAGAACATCCCCTTTATCGGGCAGCACAACAACGGCAGTGTCTCTTTGTGCAATCACTGGACCAATTTTTGAGGCATTGTCAGCGGTTAATGAGAGAACGAGATCTGCACCCGCCTCGACGCCGGCCAGAATCAGTTCAGGATCTAACGTATCCACGCTCACCGGCACGTTTAGTGGTGTAGTTACTTCTAGCACCTCCCCTAAGGCTTTTTTTACATCATGTGAAGTGGCCGTTAGAGGAATCCCGACGTCGATAATATCCGCACCATTTTCAATATGTTTTTGGGCAACGTTTTTAGCGTCCACGTAAGGGGCGTTCAGTATTTCGCCCACTATCTTCATCCTTGCATTGCCACCGATCTTAACGTTTCGTATCTTAAAGCTGTATACAGCTTTACGCTCAAGTTCTTCAACTCGCTCTAGTGCGCGTTCTTTCCTTTTCTCATATATGAGGCTGTCTGCTGGGGCGTTTAACGAAGGTGTTACCTCATCAATAAGACCGACTACAAGACCCAGATCATACGCCTGTTTTGGTCCAAGTGCGATTTTAACGCCAATCTCACTGGAAAGTTGTTGAAAGCCTCTAGCATTCGTAGCTCCAGGAATTAGTATTATATCATATTTTTCGTTTGTGTTACTGATAAGCTCGAGATAGTGCTTTTTCAACATCGCTGGTGTCATGAAAGCTGCTATATCAATGTCTAAAACAAGGACATCTGCGGCGGAATCAATAGCTTCTTGTACTATTTCTTCAGCTTTATGCCCTGTAGCAATCAGAACTTTCAAGCAGTTCTCACCCTGTTTCAGATATGCTTAATATATAATATTATAATTGGTGTGTAGTGAAACTCGACCTTCACGTTCACAGCCAATACTCACCGGATTCACATAGCTCGGTAGACGCAATTGTATCGAAGGCATATGAGATCGGACTTGATGGTATCGCAATAACCGATCACAATACAGTGAGAGGCAGCTTGGAAGCCGAAAAAGTCGTCAAGGATCTGAACTTGGACTTAATCGTAATACCAGGAATGGAACTCTCGACAAAAAATGGACATTTATTAGTCTTAGGAATAAGACGTGAACTCCCGTCTGGCTTAAGCATTGATGAGACGATAAAAATGGCTAAGGAGCTGGGAGCAACAATAATTGTACCTCACCCCTTTCAAATTTTTAGAAATGGAATCAGAGCGCTTAAGGGAAAGGATATTGATGCAATAGAATCGTTCAACTCAAAATATATCTTCGGTATCTCAAATTTTATCGCGAAAACTATCGCAAAAAGGCGGCAGATCGGGGTAACAGGCGGCAGCGATTCTCACAAAGTTGAGACTATTGGGTATGGCTATACGGTAGTTGATACAAACCCCGGAGCTAGCAGCAGGGATATATTAACTGCAATAAAAGAGCACAGATCTCGAGCGGAGGGCACAATGATGTCGCACTACTCTTCGAATATTTATTCAGTTAAACGCCTTTTAAGGCGTAGTAACAAAAAGCATTAGACTCTGATAAGATTCTATAGAATCTGTTGCTTCAATCTGTTAGTGCATGGAGCATTAGGCTGTACGGGTAAGGCTTTTCCTGTAGATTTTCCAGAGTGTGTCTGAAATGCGATCAGGGCTATCTAGAACGTTAATGCCCTCCATTTTTCTCATCTTTTTAACATTCTCCTTGTCCACATCTCGTATCCATAGTTCAACGTATCCACCCTTAATGGCGCTATACTCGCAGATGTCCTCACATAATCCACACCCCTTACATTTTAAAAAGTCGATCTGCTCGTCAATGGCTTGACTTGGGCAAATTTCAGCACATTTTCCGCATTTTACGCAAATCTCTCTATCTATGAAATAGGGTGTAGGACTTTCGACTTTGCCCTCGATGTCTACGGGGACAACGTAGACAGGAACTCCGCCCTTCACACCGTGTGCAACGGCATTGGTCACGAGTGAATCAGCGATACCATAAACTATTTTAGCAACGGTATTTGATGTAGCCGGAGATACTATCAAAGCATTGTAGTTACCCCGTGAAAACCTCCCAGTTTTAGGATAGCTCCATCCCTGTTGGCTCTCTAGTATTATCTCTTCCATATAAGTGCCAGGTGATATCACCTTCAAAAGTCTAAAGAGGCCATAAACTCGCGCTACCTCCTCCGCTGCCCTTGAAACAAACGTTGTTATTTTAACTCCATCGGCAATTTCAGATTTAAATTCTGTAAAAACGTCAAAGCTGTCTTTTAAATGGTGACCCGCTCCGGTAACGCCCCATGCGATTTTCATTATCTCTCCTGCATAAGTGAAATAAAGAACCAGCAGCAGTCATTAACCCACGCCCTCCAGATACTTCCTTAAAGCACGCATGGCCTCTCGCTCTTCAGCTCCCCCACATTTTTTTACGAGCTTCTCACAATAGTCAATGAGCTCGAGACACTTAGTATCCCCAAACGCCAAATATCTCGTTCCGTGAACGGTAGCTTCAATTACCGCATTGAACCCTCTGCTCACAGGTCTAACTGACCTTTTCAAGATTTTCCACCTTTGAGGGATGAGCCGTATCAATGCCACCTTTTGATGTTTTCCCTCCAACACTACGCACTTAAATTCTAGCCACGCATCTGCGTCCTTTAATATCGGCGCACCGTCGTCTTTATAAAAATACCCCTCATCGAGGTCATCAAATGCCGCTTTTACATATAGCAGGGGATTTGATAGGAGGTTGGCCACCAACATCTCGTTGCGTGTAACGTTCAAGAATGTATGAGTATTTTTATACATTTTAATATACAAGTCACCTCTATTGATGACTCCCATAGGAGCGGCATTAAACTTCTCATTCTTTGTAGTGGCTATGATTTCCGAAATTCCGCGAGGAAATTCAATCCCTTCCATCTAAAATCTTAGCCCTCCTAAAAGGGTGATAAATAACGACCCAATTATTATGTCCGCAGTAGTGCCAGGATTTATATTTTTGTCTAAAAGATACTCATCAAACTCTGCCACCTTACCTGATACAAGCGCTTGTTTTGACATAGATGAAACTTCATTTGCGATTTTTTTCCCAAATTTTTTTGCAATAAGCGTATCTGGGATCTCTCCAAGTAGTGAAAGAAACGTATATACTATTGAATCGTTGAGGCTGTGTTCAGATTCAAACCTCTTCAGCAGGATCTGAGCGCCTCTAAATGTCAATGGGAAGCCCTCAATCCATTCTCGCGCAAGCGTATCATTCGGCGTCGAGATTTCCATAATGTTGAATAATGTCAAATTCTCGCTTTCAATGGCATCCAGCGATGACGGATCCCGCACATCAAGGATCTCGGATTTTCCAACTCTTACGTTGACCCTGCTAAATGCCCTGTAAAACTGCAACGCATCGAATGCCGTCGTTTTCTTTACAACCTCTCTGACGTTCTTTTTTACTCCCTCAATATCGGAACTGATGCTCGCTGCGACACATAGCGGGACAAGTAATAATATTGCGCCAAAGTGTGCATTCCCCCCCATTTGCCAAGTACTGCTCGCGTCGACTGCCTCGAGCATTAATCCGCCTATTGTATACTCCTGCAAGGATGCCGCTTTCTTGAATACGGCATACGTGCCGACTGCCGAACCCAGAAAGTGTTCATACCGCAAATTCTTATAATCATGTTCTCTATCAACATTTCCGGGTTTTGGATTCGCCGATACTTCAAGAAGCATTGCTAATTGAGCGCATCCGGCTATAAAATTGCTATCGTACATTCGTTCTAGCGGCGTTCTATAAACGCCCTCTGCTGTTCATTATCTTTTCTGCGAGCTGCTTTTTAATCTTCATGTATTCAACATCTGAAAGGTTAATATCTTGAAGAGTGCTATCTCTCCACGGGCACGGCCGCGTAATTTTACAGCACCAGACCATGCTTCCGAAGCAGGTGTTACGCCCTTCGCCTAGCCTAGTATCGGCAAAGCTCTCTTTTAGCTCGATGTACTTTTCTTTTGAGATTCCGGCACGTTTAAGGACATAGTGTAGCGGACATTCTTTAACGGGCATGCAGCAAAATGTGAGCCCTCGCAGGTCGCCACCAGCGCAAATGTGTTTAGGCGCATTATACCAGCCAACCTGTTCTTGGAACAGCTCGATACCGGCCAATATATCCTCAAGTGCTCGTGCACCTTGTAACGCGACCCGGGCAACAGATACAAAATCCGCCCCCATCGAGAGCATTTTGTAAGCGCTATTATAATCTACTATCGAGTTGTTCGCTATAATTTTAATGCTCGTGGAATCCCTGACCTTTTTAATGACAGTCGGTCCAAAATCCATAGCGTCTACGTGAATTGCATCAGCTCCGGCATAATCTATAGCCTTTGCGAGTTCAACATCATTCACGACGCCTGCTCTGACCTTTACTGAAAGGGCGACATCTGTCTGCTTTATTTCCCGTATCCACTCACTTAGTTTGACAAGGTCAAGCATCATGGCCTCGCCTACCCCAATCTTCTTCATCTCAGGCTGCCTGCAATGCGCATTAAGTTCAAGCACTGCTCCTCTCTCCTTAACGAGCTCAGCTATTTTCAGGAGTGGGTCAAGGGTAGCGGATCTGATATTTATCCCAGCTTTCTTTCCTGACGAGTTCATAACGCCCAATTCATTTTTAATAAGGGATTCAGGATCGTCGTATGCAAACTCACTTCTGCCCCGCCTGATAAGACTCTTCGCCACTGCGATGGTCGCGTCATCGATATTATACCCGCCGAGGACTGTAAGTCCAACGTTCCGGGAAATGGCAAATGAGCTACTTGTGATTCCTGCCATTGAGGCAACAATGAGTGGGTTCGGAATTTTTACGTCGCCAATATTAAGGTCAAACTTTATATCTCCCAATTACAAACCTCGCAAAAGTAAGTACTACGTTACATGTACTCAAAAATACGCTGTGGGCTTTGAGTCACAACTATATATTATGCTTAATTCTATTTAATTTTGCGTTACATCACGGCATAATTTGCAGAAACTAAAACCACAAACATCACTTTTGTGTCCCAATAATAGGTACATCAGACAAGTTTTAAAATATCTTCAGCAAGCAATTTGCTGTCTTCCAAGCTACTCATCATCGTATTTGTTCGAACCACTTTAATATCCCTCTTAAATTCCTTAAGGCCGGCTTCGACGTCATTTTTGTCAATTACTAGCACATCCAAAAATTCCTCATAAAACTCTGCAACGCCTTCGGACGACGAGTCGAGCCCGCACGACTCCATGAATTGCTTTGCCGGACCGCTGATTGGCTTAGAGCCTATGATCGGACTTATCGCTATGACGAACTTGCGTTTAAGGAAGTTCTTTACTCCCTTAACGTTGATGATGGGACCTATACTTGATATTGGATTTGAAGGCCCGATAATAATTGGGTCCTCCACTTTCAACGCGGTTTTAACGTCGTCGTTCATTGAGCCACTGTCATACTTAACCTTAAAAACCGGGGGGGCGCTTTTGTGCTTTATAAGATAACTCTGAATGTGCATCTCACCACCATCAGTCACAATTGTCGTCGGCACAGGATCGTCAGTCATCGGTAAAACCTCTGCCCGGATTTTATAAGACTTGGTCAGCTCCCGTGTAACCTCAGTGAGCCTCTTGCCTTGGTGCATAAGGAACGTTCTATAAATGTGCGTTGCTCTGTCGAAATCGCCTATTGCCAGAGGCTCAAGGTGGCCCAGTTCGATCAGCTTTTCGAACGTCTGGAAGGTATCCCCTTTTATCCCCCACCATTTATCATCTATAATTTTTGCCAATGTATATAGCACCGTGTCTATATCGGGACATACAAGGTTGCCTGATACCCAGAGGTCATCGCCGGTATTAACTATCACTTTAATCTCTTCTTCAGCAACGACTTCCAACATACCGCGGATCAACTTTGGCGTTCCCGTTCCACCAGATAAAAACAACACCATTACACCCAAAAAGCGATAAAGCGTTATAGAATAAATCTATATCTGTACTCGATGATTGATGAGCGTAATAAAGGATACAGTTCATGGTTTTATCAGGCTTGACGACCTCGCGATTTCTCTTATAGACACGCACGAAATGCAGCGTTTAAGAAGGGTAAAACAACTCGGTTTTGCCAATCTTGTGTATCCGGGAGCAAATCATACACGATTTGAACACTCCCTTGGCGTATTGCACCTCGCAGAGCTCCTCCTCAACAAATTGAACGTAGACGGCTTACAGGATATCAAAGACGAAATAAGAGCAGCTGCACTGATTCATGATGTCGGTCATATGCCCCTCTCCCACACGATCGAATCCGTCCTCGTTGAAAAATATGGTAAAGGCCACGAATATTTTCAGATCGGTGGCGAATTGGCTGAGGTGGTAGACCAGTTTGGCCTCGACAAAGTGCTTGTTGAAACGTTAATACGGGGCGAGTCGCAGTTTAGCCAAATCATCTCAAGCGATGTTGATATAGATAGGATGGACTATATCGTCAGAGACGAGTATTATACGGGCGTTGCTTATGGCACAGTTGATTATATGAGGCTCATTGACGAAATGGACTTCATAAATGGTCAACTCGTAATTCGGGAAGGCGGAATTCAGGCAATGGAGTCACTTCTTGTTTCGAGGTTTTTAATGTTTCCAACCCTTTACTTTCATCACGTAAGCAGGATCGCGGAGACTATGTTGCGAAGTGCCATAGTACCCATGACAAACAGAGGAGTTGAACTGCGGAACTTCGGTGATTATGAACTCTTATCAGCGATGGTGCAAGAGGGGGGGTATACGCGAGAAATAGCTTCGAGCCTTCTCAATCGACGCCTCTTTAAGCGAGCGCTGTACGCAAGCGCCAAAAGTCTAAGTGTTGAAAGAATGGCAGAACTAAGCTCACAACAAGAGCAGTTGGAGCACGAGATCGCGTGCAAGGCGGGATTAGACGAGGGTTACGTCCTTCTTGATATCCCGTCCAGACCGGAAATGGTTGAAAGAAAGGCAAAAGTATTAACAAACGGAAGTATAAAAAGCCTTGAAGAAGTTTCACGGCTTGTGGGAATTCTTTATGATGCTCAATTTGATCAATTAAAATTCGGTGTTTATACGTTAGGGAAGCACAGGGAAGAAGTTGGAAAAGTAGCGAGAGAGGTGCTTGATGTCAAATAGCCAAATATCGTTAAAGAAAAACACGAGTGTTGTCGAGTTAATGGCTACAGCGTGCCCTATTGGGAAGGATTATCTTGTAATACTTACGGGCGGAGACAACCATATAGGAGCTGTAGCCGCAGGTGGATTTCAGATACGATCATTTTCTTCTGTTTTAACGATGCCGAATCACCGTGACGACATAATAGCTAAAGAGGCAGCTAGCAAAGTTTCACGAGAGCTAAAATGCAATTGCGCGGTTGTTGTCGGGGTTCACGTTGAGAATATCACGACGGCTGAGGTAAATGAAATTGTAAGTGCTTCATTCACGCTCGTTGACGAACTTATAGAGGAGCTAAGATGGAAGTCACACTCGCAATAACAGGAGCAAGCGGAGTTCAATACGGCATTAGATTGCTTCAAGTGCTTAAAAATCTCAACGTTGAAACGCACCTTATTGTAACGACCGCTGCACGGGAACTAATAGACATAGAGACCAATTGTTCCTCTGATTCAGTAACTTCTCTGGGAACAAGAAGTTACAATGAGATGGACTTTACCGCACCGATTGCCAGTGGTTCTTACGTGACTGATGGTATGGCAGTAGTTCCGTGCAGCATGAAAACACTCGGCAGTATCGCAAATGGTATTTCGGGAAATCTTGTTACTCGCGCCGCAGAAGTCTGTTTGAAAGAGGGCAGGAAGCTCATTCTCGTCCCGAGAGAGACGCCCCTAACTTCCATTCATCTTAGCAACATGATAAAAGCCTGTCAATCGGGCGCTATAATATTGCCTGCCTGCCCTGCATTTTATACACGCCCTACTACGGTCGACGCACTTATCGACGTAATTGTCGCAAGGATACTTGATAAACTCGAAATTAAACACTCAATTTCAAGCAGGTGGGGTGATTGAGTGAGAGAATTCATTGAACGGCTTAAAGAAGAAGCGATGTTAGAAATAGTAAAAGAGCCTGTCTCCCCAATTTTTGAAGCTGCTCGAATCGCAAAGGGCAAAGGTCCAATTCTTTTTGAACAGATCAATGGCTTCAAGGCCGTAGTTAATCTTATTAGCTCGAGACAAATTCTCGCCAGAGCGCTGGGAATAGACCAAGCAGATATGATTAAGAAGCTGATAGGTGTTGAACCTGATGGAAAGACCGAAACAATAGAGTACAGTTGGGACATAGATACGACGCCTGACTTAAGTAAATTGCCGATAATGAAGTTCTTCGAAAGGGACGGCGGGAGCTACGTCACCGCTGGTATAGTGGTGGCGAAATACGGCAACACGTTTAATGCGGCAATTCACAGGATGATGGTCATTGATAAAACCTCGCTCGCAGTAAGGCTCGTTCCGCCTCGCCACACTTATATGATGTATAGATCGAAAGTGAAAAGGATGGAACCGCTTGATGTTGCTGTTGCGATAGGAGTCGATCCCGCGACTCTATTTGCCTCAACTACGCGGGTTCCGTGCGGACGAGAGTTCAACTACGCAGCCGCACTGAAGGGAGCAACCCAACAATTAATACGATGTGAAAACGGTGTGCTAGTTCCGCCAGCAGAGTTGGTGTTGGAAGGACGAATCAGTCCGACTAGAACTGCAGCAGAAGGGCCTTTCGTCGACATTACTGGGACGTACGACCTTGTGAGGAGCGAACCCGTCCTTGAGCTTACGAGGATGGTGTCAGTGAAAGACCCAATATATCACAGTATAATTCCAGCAAGCTCAGAGCACTCGCTTCTGATGGGCATTCCCTATGAGCCCAGAATTTATAAAGCATGCCAAGAGGTCACAAAAGTTAAAAATGTAGTACTCACCAGTGGTGGTTGTCATTATCTCCACGCTGTGATAAAGATACAGAAACAGACAGAAGGGGATGCCAAGAATGTAATTATGGCCGCATTTGCAGCACATACAAGCTTAAAACACGTAGTCGTAGTGGATGACGACATTGATATCTACGATCCTGCAGATGTAGAATTCGCCATAGCTACGCGAGTTAAGGGTGACAAAGATATCTTGATAATACCACACGTCAGGGGATCTTCGCTCGATCCAAGGGCTGAAACTGACGGGACCACAACGAAAGTGGGCATCGATGCAACTGCCGTTTTACGTGAACATTGGAAGTTTCAGAGAGCGCGAATTCCCTGATTTTTAAACCGCATTGCGTGCTATCGACTCGCCAAACTTATACGGGTTTACACGTCATGAGTTTCTTTGAGTGAATTGGAATGTAGGTTCAGGCACAACATGTGAAGATGAACTTTTTAATCCCACATGCAGATGATAAATCGTGAAGATCCAGTTAATTAGAGAGGGCTCGACTGACGTGTTTGTCCCGGTTCACGATCCCGCGACCTCCTTTCCTCCATCATCAGCATTAGTATTCTATAACCCGAGGATGGAGCTCAGCAGAGATATCAACGTTGCCTGCATGATGGCATTCACTGGTAACATAAGTGAGGCGAGGAACTATACGTATCTTGATGCAATGGCAGCCTCTGGGATACGAGGAATAAGGGTCGCAAACGAGGCAAATCTTTCTGTAACTTTAAACGACTTTCATCCACTTGCTTATAAATTAATTGAGCGAAATGTGCGCTATTTGAACGTGAGGGCCGAAGTCACAAATGAGGACGCGAATGTCGTAATGTCTCAGAGAAGATTTAGCATTATCGATATCGATCCATTTGGAACCCCGGCATCGTTTATAGATGCAGCGTGTAGGTCTGTCTGTAAGATGCTCTGCATTACTGCTACTGATACCGCACCTCTAAGTGGAGCGCATTTTAGTGCTGGGGTCCGAAGATATGCCGCAGTACCCGCAAACACTGAGTATCACGCTGAAAATGGCATCAGAATTCTAGTTGGTGCCGTAGTTAGAGCTCTTGGAAAATACGATAAATATGCGATTCCCTTGCTCTCGCACGCGACTGCCCATTACTATAGGCTTTACCTTAAAATCGGAAGAAGCGCTAAATCTGCCAATGAGTGCATCAACGAACTCGGCTTTATTGCTTTCTGTCCAAACTGTAGGTATAGATATCACGAAAAGGGGCTTGCACCTTCTGTGAAAAATGAGTGTATCCTGTGTGGGTCCAACATGAAACTAACCGGACCTCTCTGGCTTGGTAAGCTGCACAATGGAGCTTTTTGTCAAGTTGTTCTTACTAAGCTTAAAGAGGGAAATTTCCAGACGAAAGGCCAATCTGAAAAACTCATTATACTATGTAGAGACGAGCTCGATGAAGTATCCTTCTACGACTATCATAAAATAGCAAAAGACCTGAAACTCGCCCCCATGCCGATCGATAATGTATTGAACGAACTGAGACGTAACGGATATCAAGCGTCCAGGACCCACTTTTCGGGTACGTCGATTAAAACAGATGCTAATATATACGTTTTGAGGGAAATACTACGTGAAACCCCGTTGAACATTTAGTAAAAAATGATGAATTAGCTCGTGAAAACAACTTATAGTGTGAAGTGCGCTGTGCTGTCAAATGAGTGCGTTTATTATTGCTTGTGACTGTATGCTAAAAGGTCCATCTTGCGAGGCTTCAACGAAGTGTTTGCTAACGATTTTTATACTATTAGTGCTTGCTCCGTTATTTTAATGTCATCAGACTTAACATGAGCGCTAGTTAAAAAGTGTCCTCATCCACACAGAATTGCAGTTCAGGAACAATAGAGATAAGATAATCCGATCTGCCTTCTACACTGATCAATGTATCCTATCTTTTTGTTGCTTTGAGGTAAGCATTCAAAGATAAGTCATAGTGGCACAGTGATGTGTTAACATCACGCGGTAGGTCGTGCACTTAATTGACAACTCACATACCTATTGTCTTTCTTATCACTTGCGTAAACACAAGGGAACAGAGCAGGTACCACACAATCCACACAGGTAATATAGTTATTGCTTGCGTGTAATTGAGCGTTCCCAAGTATGGCATTGTGATCGCAAGTGACTCGACGGGAAGCTGCGCATTGTACACGACGTAATTCAGCCACCCGAACACGGGAAGCGAGAGTACGAGTATATAAGGCATCGGTTTCATTGACTTCATTTGAATGTCCATGCTAAGCTCCATGACTTCCGCCCGCTCTTTTTCCAACTTTTTGAGCTTAGTTTTATCACCTGCAAGTTGTGCCTCCCTAAACCTCTTTTGAAATTCTCTCATCTTTGATTGCGATTCTTTAACTACACTCTGATCTACGTACCGGTTGAGAATAAGCGATGAATATGCCCCTGTTATGACTGACAGTATTAGTATAATTATAAATAGCGGGATATGCCAGCTGCTTAAAACAGGTCCAAGAACGTGGTTCATTGCCTGACCGATGGGTATTCTCAAATACGCGTATGCTAGCATCATAACGAGATATACAACCAAGAGTCTTGACATAGAACCTGTCATAGATTGTTTCGCCATGTCTACTCCTTCAGATACGAACTACTCTGTTTATGATTATATATAGTTTTTACAGGATAAGCTATTATCTAGTCATTTTGACGAAAATTTGTGTCATACGTTAAATCCCTAATGCCTCAAGTTATTGTGGCATCTAAACATGATGGGTATCGGTGGTTGGTACGATCTTTCTGACACTGTGTTAGTGAGTAACAGCATTTTTTGCTACGATCGCTTCATCGTAAGTCAGACAGATGTTTTAGGACACATACTGTAAAATCAAAGTTAAAAAGCAGCATAGCGTTAGAGGACTCTCTATACTAGAAAGGCAATCCGTGCCGTGAATATATACAGGACTTTATGCGTCAAAAAAACGATTTCGCGGATAGTATAAGCCTAAGGGATAGCGAACCTACAAGGGTTAAGAACTGCATCGTCAGCGAGCCACTGAATCGTGTCGAGCTCTATATTGCGGCGTTGAGTACGTGCATTATTTTCGTATAAATCACGCCCTCGTGAAGCTCAGGGATTGGAAGGAGTGGTATAACCCTTTGATGGTTAACGTTAGGTCGAAATTTTATCAGCAGGAGCCTCTTCACCCTGTAATTACCTGAGTGTATGAGAGAACACTTGGAAAAAATAGCGTTAGCGTTGAAAGACGTCTCGCCAAAAACGAGTCACGTAGCGCAGCACGTCTTACTACAGTGAACATCATTAAACGGGAGCTGTGCCAATAGGGGCATTCAATGATTTAAAAGTTCACAACGTTATTGGAATTCTTAGTGATAACATGACCTTTATGTAATTCCAATAGGACGTCAAAATGACCGTACTTTAACTAACCGCCCGCTATCAAGGCACGAACTTCACTGAAGTCTGCAGCCATCTCGATACTTGATTTATAGCAAAAGTAAGTGGAAATGTTAGAGCAAAACGTGTGACTTGATTTGCAGTTAAAAAGTTGAATCAAATGAAATCGAACAGTCAACTACGGCTTGTGACTCGGTTTGTATTGAGAATGAAACTAAATGTTAGATGGTTTGTCAAACAGTTGGTCTTGCGGATTAAAGCGAACTGTTGCGGTTCGCTGCGCATCATTTGAGCTGTGTGGAATCAGAGAGCTTACGATAATCTCTTTCCAAAGGCAAACGTGGACTTTATGTCCGTTACTTTAACCCTGACGACTTCATCTTTTTTTGCATCTGGCACGATAACGATGAAGTCGTTTATTTTGGCTATGCCGTCGCCTGCCTCGCCCATTGACTCGATTTTCACCTCATAGACGGCATTCAAATTAACGGGCACTTTTAAAAATTTCTTCCCGATAATGTATATCTCAGCGCTCTGCTTTCTCGAAGCTTCTGGATTAAACGCCTTTACAAAGCTAAAGTTCTCTCGTACCATTTTTAAAAACTCATCGAACATATCTCCTTGAAAGACTTTTACGATAAAGCCCCCACCAGGTTTCAAAATCTCTTTTGCTATATTCAAGGCTGAAATAGAAAGCTCTATTGAACGAGCGTGATCCACGCTCCATATTCCGCTTAGATTTGGAGCTGCGTCCGAAATTACGACATCGACTTTTCGTGCAACATTTTGTATCTTCTCTACTGTTTCTGAGTCGGTTATATTTCCTCTTACAGTTGTTACCCCTTCTATCGGCGCTATCCGTTGTAGGTCAACGCCGATAGCAGTTGCATTTAAGTCTTTGATGACCTGTAACCAGCCGCCAGGAGCAGCGCCGAGGTCAACAACAACATCGTTCTGGTGTATAACTTCAAATCGCCGTTGTATTTGTAGGAGCTTGTATGATGCTCGTGATCTGTATCCCTCTTTTTTGGCTTTTTTGTAGTAACGATCTTTTTTGTATTTATTTGACATTCTTCTGCCGTTTTTCTTATGCCATTATTATTCGATAAATACTCTTCAGAAGAGGTTGGATAATTATTAATGATATAAATAGTACATCTTGAGATAGTTCAAGCAAAACCAAGACTATATTCAAACATATGACCAACATTTGGGTAGAATTAGATGGATGGAAGGCGAAGCTGAGGTTTTCTGCTTGCCATTTTATACCTAACCATCCTACATGCGGGAAACTGCATGGACACACATATGCTGTTAGTGTTAAGATTATCGGTACAAAAAACGGAGATTTCATAGTTGATTTTGAGGATCTGAAAAAAGTTGTTTCTGACGTATGTAGTAAACTTGATCATGCTGTTTTGATAGCTACTGATGATGATGACGTTGACGTAAGAATAGATCCGTTGGATTCGTGCGGGCTCGAAGTGATTGTCGGAAGGGGCCCTAAGAGGTACGTGTTTCCCCGAGAAGACGTGGTCCTGCTTCCTGTAAAATCAGTAAGTGCTGAGGATCTTTGTAGTTACTTAACAGATAAAATATGCGAGCACTTGGATACGAGAAACTTCATCGAGATTAATGTGCGCCTTGATGAAGGATTGGGGCAAGGAGCAGGATGCGTAAAGTGTTTCCTCTGAAATTACTGATTGATGTAAGAAGAACTACAGACGCTATTTTTTATGATGAGGGAACTGCCCTCGCAGACGGCAGCTTGCTAAGGACTGCTCAAAGGCAAACGAGCTCGCTATATAAATACAATGTGCGCTTTTTTTGGCATTTCAAAAGCCTGAGGCATCAGAGCAAATCGGTTTGAAATAGCTCTCTCTTGGCTATAGGTTTAGCTCTCCGTCGAGTCTTCGTGTTTATCAACGATGTGGTGTCATAGAGTCTGTACTGTTTAACCAACCTTAACAGACAATAAGGGAGACGTAGATACGCAATTTCCCCTGCAAATTTGTTATAGCAGACTTAATTTGCTGCATAACATTGATTGACTACAAGGGTGAATGTTTTAGGAATGCTTGGAATTCTCGTAGGTACATAATGCCGAACCGAGTTGGCAACGTCAACGATTTTTTAAGATTCACTCGTACCTGGTATTTGACAGTTCATCTTGGCAATTTGTGGTGTCTTCCAACACCACGTAAGTATGATTGCATCGTCAACGCACGAGTCGATGTAGCGAAATAAACATTAGTCTCATAGTTGTGCACACGAGTGATGAAGCGATAATGTCATTCATATAGGAATAAGATAGTAATATTGTTGTGAACCAAACTACAAAATATTACGCACTAAAAAGCAATCAAATCAACACAAACGGGGCACCGTCATCTGCAAATTTTTAAGTGCCGTTAACTTCATTAGACCAACAAAGCGAGAAAAAATAATTGATAATAAAAGATCTCTTTGGACGGATTAATGTTTTGTAGTGGTCAAAAGGTGAACTGAATAAACCAATCGTTACTATTGACATGACAGCAAAAAAAGTCAGACGCATAATAAGGCCGCGCGGAACACGAGACTTCAAGCCTAAGGAGATGAGAAAGCGCCGCTTTGTTGAATCGCAGCTTAGGAAGATCGCGGAACTTTGGGGATATAGAGAAATTGAAACGCCTGCATTCGAGTCTCTCGAGTTGTTCACTGTCAAGTCAGGTGAAGCAGTAGTAGAAGAAATCTACAGCTTCAAAGATAAAGGGGGGCGCTCGCTGGCATTACGTCCTGAGCTCACGGCCCCGGTTGCCCGTATGTACGTCAATGAGCTCCAATCCTATCCTAAACCACTTAAATTCTACTACTTCGGCGACTGTTTCAGGTATGAACGGCCGCAGTCAGGCAGATATCGACAGTTTTGGCAGTTTGGTGTTGAGCTCATGGGCAGCGCACAACCTGAGGCTGATGTAGAAGTAATTGCACTTTCACAAGCGATGCTCAACTGCGTTGGACTTGAGGCTAATATACACATTGGGTACCTTGAGGTGCTACGCGGTATCTTTTGTGAATTCGACGATGAAACTTGTGCTCTTGCCATGCGTTTGATAGATAAGGGTGACTTTAAGGGGTTAAAGGATCTACCCAACGGCAATGCGGCGATCCGAATTCTTCAGGGAGCAGATCCTCTCAGTGAAGCCCAGACCATAACGGACATTAGTCATCTGTTAGCGGTGCTTGAGCTTCTTGATAGTCTTGGGATAACTTATACTGTAGACTTCGGTATTGCACGCGGGCTTGAGTATTACACTGGCATTGTGTTCGAGGCCTATGTAGAAGGTCTTGGGGCACAGAACCAGGTCTTAGGAGGCGGTTCGTACCGGCTAACGCATCTTTTTGGCGGCGAAGATGTGCCTGCAACGGGTTTTGGGATTGGATTTGATAGGGTGATGGCCGCAGTTGATGTAGAGATTACAGAGCCTGTTCGAGTGATGGTGATTCCAACGGAGGATACACGCCGGGAGGCATTAAAGGTCGTCAACAAGATTCGATCCTGCATCTCTGCTGACATAGATCTTATGGGACGAAAGATGGCTGCCCAACTGTCATATGCTAACGCTCAGGGCTTTGATTATGCAATCATCGTAGGACAAGACGAAATCACATTGGGAAAACTGACGTTGAGAGATCTCAGGACTGGTAAACAAGCTTCTTTGACTGTGGATGAGATAGTGGACCAGTTGGCGGGGATCGAGTAAAGGTTCACCACGTCTCCGAGTCTTATGACACGCGAAACAGGCGCGAAACAGGCACTTGACTCCCTGACGTCAATTATCGTTCAAAAGATAAATACGGCAACTACTGGACCAGGGTAAATGCGGTGAGCATCTCATGTTCGGCTTTAAAACTTTTAAAACAATTAATTAATGGAGCGGAGCTTACTGAAGATCTGTAAGCCAAAGTGCTCACACTTAATGGTGCTATCCGATACTACTGAGTATCCGCTTTACGTCCGAGCTTCTAAACGACATTTTGTAGTAAAGGCAATCTAAGGGAACTTGTCAAAACGATGTCGTCTTAAATAGCAACGGTTTTTTAACATAGCGATAGCTGATTCTAATTAGTAAGCGCGAAACGACATCCATTGCCACTGATTTCAGGCCACGAAATAATGTTTGAGATAGTCCTCAATGCATCGTTTTAGTTATACTATAACCGCAGTGAAATTTGCAGATATGCCCAAAGACATCGGCAGATTTAAAACAACTTTCACGTGCTCTCGAAGGAGTCTTTGAGAGAAAAGGAGTTCATCACAAAGAGTAAGATTCAAATTATCATGTTGGGCATTATCATAAGGAGTAAACTGCATGAATAAAATTCAGATGGTGCTTTGGAAGCTCGTAAACCCCGTGACTATCATCACAGCTTATCATAAGGGCAAGTCTAGCGGTTTTATTGGTACGTGGGTGACGCAAGTCTCATTTTCACCGCCTCTTATCATGGCTGCCATAAACCCGCGTCACTATACGTATGAACTTATAAAATCGAGCGGCGCTTTCGCTGTGAACATCCTTGGGTCTGATCAGGTCACCCTAGTAGACTTATTTGGCAAAAGATCTGGGAAGACAATCAACAAGTTTGAGAACATTGAATATGAGTCCGGAATGACTAACTCGCCGATACTCAGGAACTGTGTAGCGTATTTCGACTGTCGAGTCGTGTGGGAACAGGAAGCTGGCGATCATCACATCGTGATTGGATCGATTGTAGACGCGAATATTAGATCTGGAGGAGAAACTCTCATAGAATCTCCTTCGATGTATAAAACACATGGTTAACTCTATAATCTTTTACGCCTGTAGTTCTTGTACACATGATAGAGCTTGACTTCAAGGGGGGTCTAATTCCAGTAGCTACACAAGATTACGCCACCGGCGAGGTGTTGATGATCGCCTTTATGAACGAGGAGGCGTTTGAGGCGACGCTTCGGACGGGATGCGTTCACTACTGGAGCCGCACCAACAAAAGAATATGGAAAAAGGGTGAAGTCTCAGGGCATTTGCAGTTTGTGAAGGATATTTTAGTTGATTGTGATGAAGATGCTCTCGTCATTAAGGTCGAACAGATTGTAGCTGCGTGCCACACCGGTTTTAAGTCTTGCTTTTTTAGAAAAATTGACGGTGAGCACATTGAGGCGAAGGCGTTTAACCCTGAAGATGTCTATAAGTAATAGTGAAATGTTTAGGGTGAGGGTTCAACAACACTGTATTAGCAGAAATTTGAGCACACCATCGGTCTCTTCTTTATTGACAGGTTTGTAGGAGAGCCTTATGATATTTGTCCGTAACACATATTGTTGTAGCGAAAATCTATGGAGTAAGCATGAAGTACGTTCCGGATACGAGCGTTATAATTGACGGCAGGATTACAAAACTCATCGAAGAGGGTGAGCTTGCGGGAGCAACCATAATCATCCCCGAAGCTGTTATCTCCGAGCTCGAGGCGCAGGCAAACCACGGGCGGGAAATAGGGTTCAAAGGATTAAATGAGCTCAAGGCCCTCGATGAGAAGCGAAGGGCGGGGGAAATAAGCTTGATCTATGCGGGCAAGCGACCTACTCTTGAGCAGGTGAGGCTTGCTGGAGGCGGCGAAATCGATGCAATAATAAGGACGGTTGCTGTCGATAACGGGGCGACATTTATCACGAGTGACATTGTTCAGTCTGAAGTTGCCCGAGCAAAGGGCATTGACGTGAAGTACCTCAGACCTGAGAAGGAGGAGGTAACCCCCCTCTTGCTCAGCGAGTTCTTTACGCCCGATACAATGTCTGCACATCTCAAGGAGAACGTGCCGCCGATGGCCAAACGTGGATCAATTGAAGCGCTTCATCTTGTCAAGATTAGGGACGCGCCTATGAGCGATAAAGAGATGCGTGATATAGCCACTGAGATTATTGAGCGGGCGAAATCTCGAACGGATGGGTTTATTGAATTGGAACGGCGTGGAGCTACGGTCGTCCAACTTGGACCTCTACGGGTAGCAATCGCTCGCCCGCCGTTTTCTGACGGAATCGAAATAACTGCAGTCCGTCCTATTGCTACTGTGCGACTTGACGAGTACAGATTTGCAGAAGAACTAAAGAGCCGTTTGATCAGTCCCTCGAGAGGAATAATTATTGCGGGACCCCCTGGATCTGGGAAATCAACGCTTGCACAAGGTGTTGCAGAATTTTTGCTCAGCTGTGGCTACGTAGTAAAGACTATGGAAAGCCCAAGAGATTTACAAGTCCCTGACGATATCACTCAATATACAGCCCTCGAAGGGGACATGGCGAAAACGTCTGATATACTGCTTCTAGTGAGGCCCGATTATACAATATACGATGAGGTGCGAAAGACGCACGACTTCGAGGTTTTTGCTGACATGCGGCTTGCTGGAGTTGGCATGGTGGGCGTTGTCCACACTTCGCGCGCTATTGATGCCTTACAGCGACTCATTGGCCGCGTTGAGTTTGGAGTAATACCACAAATCGTAGATACTGTCATCTTCATCAAAAAAGGACAGATTGAAACAGTGTACGATGTTCACTTTATGGTCAAGGTGCCGGCAGGTATGACCGAAGCTGATCTCGCTCGGCCGGTTATAGAAGTGAGAAACTTCGAAACAGGAAAACTTGATTACGAGATTTACCTCTTTAGCAGGCAAGTAGTGGTTATGCCGGTGAGAAAGGTTCAAAAGCCTGAGGCAAAGCAGGTATGGAAGTTTGCAGCAAAGGAGATTGAGCGGGAAGTCGGCAAGTATGCAAAGGATCTACTTCGAGTGGAAATGCTCTCTGACAGCAGAGCTAAGGTTTATGTAAGTGACAGGGACATCTCACACGTTATAGGGAAAGGCGGCAAGACGATAGAGAAGATTGAAGAAGTCCTTGGCATTGACATTGATGTCGAGCCGATAACTGAAAAGTCGAAGAAAGAGCGAGATGTGGAGACTCCGAAACTTTCAACCTCCCTTGCAGAGGTCGAGTTTACCGATAGGCATGTCGTAATTACATCGAATGCTTCGGCCGGTGATATAGTAGATGTATTGATAGACAATGAATATTTGTTTACAGCTACAATGGGGCGTGGAGGAGAAATTAAAGTCACTAAAGGGACAAACATCGCTAACCGAATTATGAGTGCGATAGATTCTGGTGAGCGCATCATGATACGGAAAACTTGATCAATAATGTCAAGTCGAAAGTTCGTGTCGATGTTCAGAAGTCACAGCAGAACCTAAAACTGTGTGATAAATTCAATCTAAACATATCAATGATATGGTTGTTTAGATACTTCAACGATGTTTTTGACCCTTTTATTTGGAGGCTCTTTCATGGAAGTACAATACTGTGATTACGAATCTCATATCATTGTTTCCGAACTTAAACTTGTCAGTCTCCACATACCCTTTGTGGTCGATGGCAAAACAATATTTAATACGTCTCCTGTATACGATACAGGCCAGTCGAGGCTCATCGTGGCGTCGAAAGTGAAGCGTTTGCTGACGTTGGGCGCAAAACCGGCAGGCTAAAATGGCAGAACGCACATCAAGGCAAAGTGATATACCGCTTCCTCCATACGTTCGTAAGTATCGACAAGTTATCAACATACGAGATAACGTATCTTTCGAACGCTTCTTAACACCCAGCAATGAGTAGTGTTTGAAGGTGCTGCGGTTAGCTGATAAGTATATTTATGATACAGACATTTTAACGCTGAGGATTCGAGATAACACTGAGATTTTTGGAGGAAACATGTCGCAGGAGGAAGTTGCAGTAAAGAGCTTTAAACTCGACAATCTGAATTTTGCGAGAGTAAAGCCTGCCCTTTTTTATTTGGCAATCTTCGCAGGAGTGCCGCTTATTGCTGTTACTATATTTTTGCTAGCAATCCAGAGTTTCGATCTTGCCGCGATGGGTATAACTGTCATATTTACTCTTATCATCGTTTCAACGTACATTTTTGTGCCTCGAGAATTGCCTGGGCAGAAAAAAGATATGAAGGTTAAGAAGGAAAAAGCACTACCAAAAGTTTCGGAGCCAACAGCTGAAGCTTTTGCGAACGTCGCAAACGATCAGCTTGAACAAAAACCGAGGAAATCTAGGTCACGCCTTCCCGAGTTTGAAGCAGGTGAGCGAAAAGATCCCTTTGTTGAAGTGGTCAAAAAGACTACACAACATCCTTCAGCCCAAGCTCAGGTACGAAGGAAAACGAAGGGTAAGGGCGGCAAAAAAAGCGTCAAGAAAAAGCGGTAGTAGCGCTCGCAATGCATATAATGTGCACGGTGCACCTCTTGTTACTTCGATACATTAATTATTGATCTTGCCTTAAAAATACATAAAGTGCCCTTCAGTAGATCGAATTCGATTAATCAACCGATCTCGGTTTTTTAGCTGCGATTAAATCTTTGTTCATGTGTGCGTTGAATTTATAGCAACAAGCACAGATAAAAAAACAGACTATCATAGTCTGAGCGTTATTCAATCGATTGGTTCGAATTGAATGCCGCGATCGCCGGGGTACGGTGCGTGATGGTCAAACTTACAGAGAAGTATGTCATCAGGTATACCATCGGGAAAAGCATCACATAATAAACCTGCATCTTCAGTGCATCCTCTTATGTGTTTACAGTCTATGCAAATCGGTATAGATGTCGCCGGTCTCGTCATACCACTCGTATAAGAGGTTTTACGGTATAATAATATTGTCACTTGGTTTAGACTTAGTGTGGAAGCTGCTGCTTATGCTGTGCATGCGATAGCTAAACAGAGAAGGATCGATAACGGATTTATAGGGAGGTCTGACTATATGACATTTTAATTTGTGCTTTCTGAATTATTATTTGTTATTGGAAGATCATTCGTTGTAAATGAATTGAAATGCTCTCAAGACCATCTCAACCACTTTATTCCTTTCGTTATCAAAATAACGCGCAATAAAACGGAAGGCCACATATACAATAAGATAAGATTTCTAATACGTAACGGGGTGAAATAAATGAAGGTTCCGAATACTGAAGAGAATTTATCGAAGTGTCTTTGTGGCGGGTGCCCTACCTTCTACTTTAATCTCTTGAGGGGAGGATTTTTCTGCGCTTTGGATAAGGTTAACGAAGCACCAGACAGCAAAGGATGCAATTGTCCGACGTGCCCAGCGTTTACTAAATATAGCCTTATGAGAGGATATTTCTGTATTTGGGGTGTTGCACAAGAGTAACCTACGAGCTGTTATATTTTATAGTACGAGATGATCGAATGAGAGTTCCAAACACATTTGATAAAATGGGAAAATGTCTCTGTTACAAAGGTATATGCCCCACATTCAGACAAAGCAAACTGGAGGGTGGGCTATTTTGCTCTCTTGGTAAAAGTGAAGAGATCCCGGAGAAGAAAGGTTGCCCATGTAATCGGTGTCTGGTGTGGATTGAATGCGGGATCATAGGTTTTTACTACTGTATTAACGGAGCTGCTGAGCACTCGAGAACTTAATATCCGCTCTATGTGGTAAATACTGGACAAATAGCTGAAATAAATCTTTATGGATTACGAGGTATGTAAACGTAAAGTTAAACAACCCACCGATTAAATTTATAAACTTACATGTTGAGTAACTCACAATAAAACGTTTATACATTACATATTACTTACGGCATAATTAACGAAACAACCAAAAATAAATGCTGCGGTAAGAATGAGGCCAATTAAGATTCTTTTAGTAGAAAATAACCCCGTTGATGTACGTTTAATACAGGAAACGTTCAAAGATTCAAGAATCAGCAATAATGTCAGTGTAGCCATCGATGGAGAAGCAGCGATGGATTTTCTTTATCACAAAGGTGCTTATGTCGATGCACCGAAACCGGATCTCATCATTCTTGACCTTAGTCTCCCCAAAAAGGATGGTCGTGAAGTACTTGAAGAGATAAAGGGTGACGATGAGCTGAGGGCCATCCCTGTAATAGTCCTGTCTACATCGGATTACGACAAAGATATCGTCAGTGCATATGCCAACCAAGCGAGTTGTTATATTGTAAAACCACTTGAATTTGATGAGTTTGTACAGGCAATGAAATCCTTGCGGGATTTTTGGCTCTTTTTTGTGAGATTCCCAACGAAATAAGAACGAATGCCTGCGGTATTGATTGTCATAAGAAAGCTCCATTATACGCTTTCTTTAATTTATTACGGATTATACATGACGATTTATAGTAGCGAAAAAGCTGCTCGTAGGTAGGGTAATATCACAAAGGATGAATTATATTTGAACAAAAAATCAATTATTGTAGCATCTTTTAAAACGTAGCTACATATCCCCTTTATTTGTCAAGATGTACGATAAAAGTCACCGCAAAAAGTGTTCATTGGGGTGACTATCACCTCTCTTTGAAGATAGCTAGATGAGGGAATTCGGCTACAAGCTCGTGTAGGCGTTGTTTTGCATCGATCGAATTTCCCCACAAGTACTCAAAGCTAGCTTCTAAATGTTGCGCGTACTCAGAGTTATCAGTCCAGAACAATACATCGTCGGCATCTTTCGCGCGGTGAACGATGTCCAATTTGATAGTCGTGAGACTTTCTTGTGCATCCCTAACTAAAAATTGTGCCCCATTATATCCTTCGAGGTGTCGTAGTTCTATGTTTGTAAGGGCTTCATTCGCTGCATTAAGATTTTGAGGAACGATATCGGTTATACACCTCACTCGAACGCCACGGTCTGCTGCTGCAATTAAATAATTGAGTTGCCCGCTAATAGAGAAGATCGGCAATGCAACAGGAGAGATTATAGCTACAATGTCGTGCACAGCTGATTTAAGAAACAGTACAACGGTTGCTACTACGCTCGCTCTGCCCTTTATCACCTTAAATTTTGTGAAATCGTCAACAGTCGTACCTGCGCTTCGCTGGGGTAAACTCTTTGAGGCCGTTATAACGTGGTGCTTGTGCGTTTCCATCCATTGTAAGCCATATGCTTGTTTCTCTATCGCAGAATCAATTGCAGCAGCAATTGCAACTGCTGCATACTTCGTAGGATTCTCCGTTGATACTTCGATCATGCCTTTTTCATCGAGTGTTTCAAGTGTTCGGTAAACGTCCATTCGGTAGCTGTTTAGCATCTTTGCTAGTTCGCCAGAAGTTTTTGCACCATATTTGAGTAACATCACGTAGAGATGCGCTTCTTTTTCGTTGAGACCGAAAACTTCCAGCTCCTGAATGAGCTCGTCTTCCATGGCTTTTTCATATATACAATGGATCGCTTAAAGGTTTTGATTGACAAAAGTTTAAAGCTCAGAAGCCTACGGTCATGCTTCGACGAAAAGTTCTTAGACAATATGAACAAAGTATGAGATTTGGCGTGCGAGAAGCCATTTCTGCTCGTGTTCATCGCTTCGCGTAAAAAAGGTGCATGTTTTAGCCACAATTTGCTTTGCTTGGATGTGAACATCATATGATGAAAAGCCTGGCTACAGCAAGTTACACAATAATGAATAAAATTATCGGTATAGCGGGCGTTCTGCGATGCCGGAACACTACTATGTACAACAACAAGAAAGGGGAAAACGTCACATTTTTTGTGATTTCCTTTTTATATTGATACTTAGTATTTTACTAAATTAGTTCAAAATGAAATTTGGTAGAGTCTTTTTGCAGCAAATGGGCGAAAAAGTTCACCCATCAAACCGATTGAAACCCTTGACTCTCCTTTGTAAGATTGCCGGTTGTGTGATAAGTTCCGAGTTTACGTAATGCACGCCGCACATCTCATCCTAGCATGGGAGCAGTATATTTATCAATATCTGCGCTTTTCAGCATAGCTTTGTGGTTACCACAGTCAGAAGAGATTTAGATTTACAAAAATTTTTTGTTAGATGCATATTTAAGAAACGTTCGAAATAGTATTTTTGCATTCAGGCAGCGATACCTGCCCAAGCTCTGTCCCATGTCAAATCAAAAATGCTTGTTTAAAATGAGGAACGCGACCGGAGAGACTTTAAACCTCCGTGAAGAAGATGCACTGCGCGATCACGTGGATCTAATTCAGCAACTGCTAAATGTAAAATGCACTATTTTTCAGTGGCAAGAAAACAAAATTGATGAAGGCCTAGCGGAACTTAGGGTGACTGGGTGCGAGCACAGCTCAATTCCCATCCTTCTATTTGATGCTAAAGGAGTTGCGAAGACCTTTGATTCTACCCAAGAAGCTGACACTTTTGCATCAGATATTGCAGCAGAGTTCACACACGTAGAAAATTCTGACAAGAGTATGTATTTTCAAATGGTTCCAAAAGGTTGCCATTTAAAAGTTAATCTTGTTTTAAAGCCCAATACCGCTCGAACTGTAATGTACTTCGATATCGACATGTCGTCTTTGCAATTAATTAGTAGCCTAAACTAGTTGAACTGTCACGACGTACGCAGAATAACACAAGTCACGACGTGATTCGCTGTGAATGATACGCTGAAGAAGAACATCACATGGGAAAGCATCAGAACTTACTTTGTCACAAGGACAACTCATACAGTCGGAAAAATTTGTATATAGCTCTCCGAATGGTATATCAGCTTTGACTTTTTTAAGACTGAGTTTGTTGCATTTAACAGTGGGACCAATCCTTTTGTTGTAATGAGCATCTGGTGAACGTCTAATCTCACTCGTATGAAAAATGTCATAAGGTGAAAATACCAGATAAAAACATATACACAAAGCCTTTGAGAATAATAAGACAAGCCACGCGGAAATACGTAAAGGAAATAGTGTACTAGGCTTATCTATGAATTCGTGAGAGACTCGTAGATAAAGCTTGTTCTATCTTTAATTGGTATTAGCTGCAAACATATGTGACAACCGCAAATGCGTGATTGAAGGGGCCGTGAAAAAACGTAATCGCGTTCTGGACGTCTGAGTTAGCAGTCTAATGTCTACATCTGTTCTGTTTGATGGTAGGAGACATTATAATGAACCAGAAGACTTATGAGATCATGATCCACCTATGGTGGGAAAAACAGATACGAAAAATCACTATAATCTCGGAAGATACAAGGGTTGAAATGTGGTTCAGAAACTTTGGACACGTTACCCTCGATGAGCAAAAACGCGAGACATCTTTAGCGGGATAATACAGGGTTTGATGGGAATAACAGAGGGAGAGGTGCCAGAAGTATATGCAAGTATACAGAAGGGCAAGGGCCCCAGACAGCGGGAACTCGTACGGAATAAAACGGAGCTTTTAGACTTGATTAAAAAGAATCTGAACCCTTGAAGCCGTTTTAACCTTATATTGAAAAAATGCCATTAACTGTTTAATGCGAAAACAAAGCAGTTACCATACGAAAGAAGAAAGTTATCTACATATCTCATAAGCGTGCTAGGAAAACAGTATTTCATTAGGGTGATAGAAACGTTATTAGAAGAAAAAGCACCCATCAACACTACCCTTTAGAACGTTACAATCTCGAATAAGGAAAAGAACACGCATTCTTGAAGCCAAACTACATCAGGCAAAGAAAATAGAGCGCTACGCTGGATGTTCAAAGCACTACTGCTTTAGCAGTGGAAATTCCATCTAACGCCCTGATACCATTGAGCACCTCTTCTATGAGAGGATCATCAAGTGCCAAGACCATAACTGCTTGTCCTCTCACTTTGTCCCGCCCAACATTCATACCGGCGATATTGATGTTGTTATTGCCAAGTAATGTGCCCACTCTACCGATAACACCCGGCTTATCGATGTGTGACGTAATAAGCATACAGCCCTCGGTTTCCGCATCAACGTAGTAATTGCCGATTTTAACGATCCTCGGCTGATCGCCAAAGAATAGCGTTCCTGCCACCGACCAGTCGCCTTTGTCGCTTTTTATTCGAACCGTTATCAAGCTCGTGAAATCTTCGACCGCCTCTGTTTTTGTTTCAGATATCCGTATACCACGTTTCTTTGCAAACATCTCTGCGTTAACAAAGTTCACTGGCGATTGCAGCACACGGTCAAGTGCGCCCTTAAGCACTGCAATAGTGAGCGGATGAATGTCGCATTGCCCAACCTCGCCGTTATAAATGACCTCAATTCCTTGAATTTGTCCCTCAACGAGCTGGATACAAAATTTTCCGAGTTTTTCTGCAAGCGGCATGTAATTCCTGATAGCACCAAATGTTTCTGCCCGAATAGGGACGTTCACAGCATTTCTCACTGGTTCACCTTTCAATGCCAACAGCGTCTGCTCTGCAATAGAGGTGGCGACATTAATTTGGGCCTCCACCGTTGATGCGCCCAGGTGCGGCGTCATGATGACATTATCGAGTGTCATGAGCTTGCTGTCAGCTGGCGGCTCACGTTCGAAGACGTCAAGAGCAGCTCCTGCAATCTTTCCTGTTACAAGCCCCTGATAAAGAGCGTCTTCGTCGATTATTCCACCTCGAGCAACATTGAGTATTCTCACCCCATCGCGCATCATCTCAATCTCCTTAGTGCCGATCATGTGGTGGGTGTCTTTTGTGAGGGGCGTGTGTACGGTGATATAGTCTGAATTTCTAAGCACTTCTTGAAGGGATGCAATCTCTACTCTAAGTTCTTTTGCTCTTTCTACAGTGACAAAGGGGTCATACGCAAGTACATTCATGCCCATTGCCCTCATGCGCTTCGCAACTTCCGCGCCTATTCGCCCAAGACCCAGTACGCCGAGAGTCTTTCCAAAAAGTTCAACGCCGATAAACTTCGAGCGCTTCCACTCACCGCTTTTTACCGACTGAGTTGCCTGCGGTATATTTCGAGAGAGAGCCATCATCAAGCTTATAGTATGTTCTGCTGCAGAGATCATATTACCTTCAGGTGCATTGATCACAATTACCCCTTTAGCTGTGGCCGCATCAACATTGATGTTATCCACGCCGACGCCTGCACGACCGATAACTTTTAAGTTCGATGCCTCTATCGCCTCTCGTGTGACTTTTGTGCCACTTCTGACAATAAGCGCATCATAGTTCTTTATTACGTAAATCAACTGCTCTGGGGTGAGATCTGTAATTACGTCGACGTCCGCCTCTCGTTTTAGAATATCTATGCCCTCCTGAGATAGAGGATCGCTAACAAGTATCTTCATTCACTTTAACCTCTTCATTGTCAATCTGTTATATGTGGGGCTTTATGTGTACTTAGTTTCGCTGACGTATCTGCTTTTTTGTCAGAAAGGCTTATCTAATTATCGACTCAAATACAAGCCAGAAATGGAAAGGATGCCTCTAGTATGAAAGATGAACCAATTATTGTATGGCTTGAGGACGTTGGTATCGAAGACGTTCCCTCGGTCGGAGGGAAAGGCGCAAGTTTAGGGGAGATGATTAATGCCGAAATCCCTGTTCCCCGTGGGTTTTGCGTGACGGCACAAGCGTTCAGACGTTTTATCGATGAGACTGGTATTGCTAATGATATTTTTGCTGCGCTGCGTGTGAACGTTGATAACACAGGAGAGTTAGCTAGCGCATCTGATAAAGCGAAAGAGCTAGTGCTCACAACTAAGATGCCCCAGCTCATTCATGATGAGATCGTAAAAGCATACGCAGAGCTCGCAAAGAGGGAGGGGCAGGAACCCGTTGTAGCCGTAAGGTCCAGTGCAACAGCAGAGGACATGCCTGACGCGAGCTTTGCGGGACAACAAGAGACGTTTCTGAATATGAAGCGCGCTGATGCTGTAGTAGAAGCCGTGCAAAAATGTTGGGCATCCCTCTACGGTGCCCGTGCAATATTTTACCGGGAAAAGCAAGGATTCAGCCACGAATCAGTTAACATCGCAGTAGTGGTCCAGAAGATGGTGAATTCTGATAAGTCCGGCGTGCTGTTCACCTCAGACCCAACGACTGGAGAGCCAGAAGCGATAATTGAGGCCTCATGGGGCCTTGGAGAAGCGATCGTATCAGGAATGGTGTCGCCAGACACCTACGTGATCGACAGGCGCACGAGAAAAATAAACGTAACAATCGCAACGAAAAACGTGATGATCATAAAGGATCCAAACACTGGAAAGACCGTTAAAAAAGATGTCCCCGACGATCTGAGAGATAAACGAGTCTTAAGTGACGAAGAAATCTACGCAGTACTCGACCTCGGTGAAATCGTTGAGGATCACTATAACATGCCCCAAGACGTTGAGTGGGGCATAGAAAAGGGTGAGGTCAACATGCTCCAGTCGAGGCCGATTACGACCATTCGAAAGGAAGGAGGAAAGAAAATACTCGAAGGACTCGCTGCCTCTCCGGGGCTTGTGTCGGGCAAAGTGAAGATCGTTAAAGCGCTCGATCAGCTTGAAAAAGTGCTCGAAGGTGACATCCTCGTAACCCCCATGACCTCACCTGATATGGTCCCGGCGATGAGGCGTGCCGCGGCGATTATTACTGATGAGGGGGGACTGACCAGCCACGCCGCCATCGTATCCAGAGAGCTCGGTGTTCCGGCCGTAGTGGGGACTAAGGAAGCGACGCTGAAACTTAAGGACGACATGGTTGTTACCGTTGATGGCGAAAAAGGCCTTGTCTTCTCTGGACGTATCGACAAGGCTGAAGCCAAAGAATCTGCGCCCGGTTTGGCGGTCGCATCTGTAACAAAGCCAATAACCGCCACCGAAGTTAAGGTAAACATCTCGATTGCTGAGGCGACAGACCGAGCTATTGCGACCGGAGCAGACGGCGTAGGACTACTGCGAGTCGAACATATGATCCTCGGACTGAATAAGCATCCGCATTGGTACATCGAACAAGATAGGAAAGAGGAATTCATCGCGGAGCTGCAAAAAGGGATACGGACGGTAGTCGATGCATTTTTCCCTCGCCCTGTATGGGTGCGCACGCTCGATGCACCGACCGATGAATTCAGGGCGATGGAAGGTGGAGAGGAAGAGCCCATAGAACCAAATCCCATGCTCGGGTGGAGGGGAATACGGCGCGATCTCATCGACACTGAAGTCTTTAAAATGCAGCTTCAAACTTTCAAAAACCTCATAGATGACGGTTACACGAACATCGGAATAATGCTGCCGCTCGTGCAACATCAGGATGAAGTCAAGCGTGCAAAGGAGTTCATCGTTGACGTTGGAATAGACTTTGAAAAGGTCGATGTCGGCATCATGATCGAGATACCAGCGTCTGCCCTCATCATAGACGATTTAATAGCACAAGGTATAGACTTTGTTTCTTTCGGAACAAACGATCTAACTCAGTATACCCTCGCTGTTGACCGTAATAACGAAAATGTTGCGAACCTCTACAACGAGCAACACCCGGCGGTGCTCAAACTCATACAGTATGTGGTAGAGCGTTGTAACGAGGCAGGGGTGGTATCGTCGATTTGTGGGCAGGCGGGCTCCGATCCTAAAATGGCGGAGAAACTTGTGCGGATTGGAATCACGAGCATCTCGGCAAACATTGACGCAGTTGAGCGTGTGAGAGAAGCGGTTGCCAGAACTGAAACCCGTATAATGCTCGATGCCGCGCGAAATTCAAATAAAAGAGAATAAAAGACTAAAGTTGAAGCGAAAGCATTCATGGAGCTGAACGGAAATTACAGAAGAGTCTTAAGCTCGATGTGTACGTATCCGCATCCGGTCGCTGTAAGGGCTCACGCGGATTACCTACACACAAATCTTGGGGATCCAAACCTGTTCCCAGAGCTTGCGGCGTTCGAAAGAAGGGCGATTATGATACTGGGATCTTTCCTCGGGTCTGCTGAAGCTGTGGGATACATCACCACAGGGGGGACAGAGTCAAACATACAGGCAATCAGGGCGAGCAAACTCATATACAGAAAAGATAAGCCAAACGTAATTGTCCCAGCATCAGCACATCAGTCCTTCGACAAGGCAAGCGACTTCATGGGCGTTCAATTAAGGAAAGCGCCGCTCGATGATAACTATTCTGTTGACGTGGGGTCCGTTGAGAGCCTTATAGATGACAACACCACATGTTTAGTCGGCATAGCAGGAACGACATCGCTTGGTGTCATCGATCCGATCCCTGCGCTCGCCAAACTTGCCCGGCAGTACGACATCTTTTTACACGTAGATGCCGCGTTTGGTGGACTCGTCATACCGTTTCTTGAAAAGCACTATGAATTTGCCTTTAACGTTGACGGGGTGCGGTCGTTAACTGTAGACCCCCACAAAATGGGGATGAGCACGATTCCTTCAGGAGGCCTGCTCTTTAGGGGCGAAGACGACTTTGACGCCCTCAGCATGAACACTTTTTACTCGGTCGAACGATCAATGACGGGAACTAGGAGCGGCGCGTCCGTGGCTGCGACGCTCGCGGTACTAGAGCACCTTGGATACAATGGGTACAAGAACGTTGTGGCAGAGTGCATGCGTCTTACGAATTTATGCGTTGAAAGGGCTGCTGAATTTGGAGTTTATCCCGTCATCGAGCCTGTCATGAACGTTGTTGGATTTCGATTGCCGCATTTGTCAAAGGTAGCTCTGAAGCTTACGGCCAGAAAATGGCATGTATCGATCATGGATAACGCCTTGCGACTCGTCATAATGCCTCACTTGACTGAATCCATGCTCGTCGAGTTTATGGACGATCTTGAGGAAATCGTTACAGTGCGTCAAAGGTGACAAATGCTTAAAGAATCCCTTGAAGGTGCACGCGTCGTCAGAAGGGGTGATTATCGTTATTTTGTGCACCCCGTTACCGATGGCGTGCCTGAATTGAAACCTGCACTTCTGCGTGAAATCATCGACGAAATAAAGTGCATCGCTGACCTGAATGTCGATAAAATTGTTGCTATTGAAGCAATGGGAATACAAATCGGCACCGCTTTATCACTTGACACCGACATTCCAATGGTAATCGTACGAAAGAAATCGTATGGTTTGCCAGGGGAAATCGAGATATCACAACAGACAGGGTATTCAAAGGGCGCATTGTATCTCAATGGCGTACGTCATGGAGATCAGGTGATTGTTGTTGACGATGTCATCAGTACGGGTGGGACACTTCTCGCGACATTACATGCCCTCAAGACTGCTGGCGCGAGCATAGTAAATGCAGTCGCTGTAATTGAAAGGGGCGATGGTGCGCAGAGACTTCGAAACGAGGGATACAACGTGAAAACGGTAATAAAAGTGGAAGTTAACGATCAGGTAAAGGTCGTATCATCCCACAAAGGCAGCTCGTAAAATCGCACTACACACTATGGATTTTGACATCGATAAGATTATTGACATCATACGTGAGCGAAAGGCAAAAGTCGTTGGCCTCCAGTTTCCAGAGGGTCTCAAACGCTACGGGCCCGAAATAGCACAGGAGATTGAGGAAAAGTCTTGCGCGAGGGTTTTGATTTCGGGTGATCCCTGTTACGGCGCTTGTGACCTCGACCTCACGATGGACGCGGACCTTCTCGTACATTTCGGGCATTCTGAGATCCCTGAGTTGGCAGCAAGGGAAGTGCACTACGTTGAAGTCATAAGCGACGTTGACGTTATTCCCGCCGTCAAAATGGCTTTACAATTACTCAAAGGTAAGAAGATCGGGCTTGTCACAACGGTGCAGCACGCGCACAGGTTGCAGGAAGCATGCACAGAAATTGAATCTCGAGAGTTCGAATGCTTTATTGGAAGGGGAGATCGCAGAGTTAAATATCCGGGGCAGGTGCTCGGATGCAACTTCTCGGCGGCTCGTTCGATAGAGGTCGATGAGTACCTCTACATAGGAAGTGGTAATTTTCACCCTCTTGGCGTATCACTTGCAACAGGAAAACGAGTTGTGATAGCCGATCCATATTTAAATGAGACACGGATGACAGACTCTGAGACAATTTTAAAACAGCGCTACGCCGCTATCTCGAAAGCGATGAGTGCAAAGACATTTTGCATAATCGTTAGTACTAAGCCTGGACAATTACGAATGAAGCTTGCAGAAGAATTAAAAAGCATAGCCCGAGGTGAGGGGTACAGCGCTTATATCACTACGTTAAGTAATGTTACGGCATCAGCCCTTTATCAGCTTCCGGCAGATGTGTACGTGAACACGGCGTGTCCGAGAATTGCAATAGATGATATAGGAAGTTTCAAAGCGCCAATGTTAACGCCAGTCGAGTTTGAGATGGTACTTAGAAGACGAAACCTCGAAAACTACGAGTTTGACGAATTTACGTGTCCATAAGTTGCTTGTGGTGTGCTAGAAGGAATATAAAATATGAGACGCGAGACACCTTAGCTCCTATTTTTCAATTGCTCCGAAAGCGCAAAAGATAGAGCCTGCCGAGTAAGCTCTAATGAAAAGTAAAAGGGGCAGGCATCCCTCTGATGAACCGTAGAAGCGAATCAAACCTGGTGTAGCATAGTACAGTACTCGCTAGGAGGTATACAATGTGTAGTGATGCATTTGGTGCGATTCAGAAGTTTTACGTTTTACGGTCGCAAAAACCCTGTTCAAGCAGTTATGATAACCAACATTCGCTGTGCTTTAGAGATGAAAGTAGATGCACTCACGCGCATCGTTGCCTCGAAGCCCTATGCTAGTGGCGTAACACCACCCTCTATAAAGCGCACCGGAAGAAGTTTTTACGCATTTATTCGACACTGCAAATTCACGCAATAACAAGCGCCATTTTTTTATAATCAATTTTTTAATTTATAGTTCAAATGGCCAAAATTATGCGATTCAAAATTAAAGTCATGAACGTAAGCAGCTCTTTTTAACAGTGCTCTATAGATAGATCAAAGATCTTGTCAAAGGCTGAAATTAGAATGTGTTAACAGTTAATTAGATGCTAACGATTATCACTCGTCATCTAAAAAAATGAATGCGGTATCAGTCACAGCACGGTTGGCTTCTAACTAAACATACTCGGAAAAGAGGCTTTTAAGCTACATCGAAGCGGTGCTTATTTCAGCAACGCTTTTCTCGCCGTTGTTTTCAAATTCATCAAGCTTCATCTGTGTAATCTTTTCAATTGGCCGTTCAATTGGGTAAATGCCAGTAAGACAACCGAGGCACAGTCTCTCACGAGGCAGGCCAATGGATTCAATCAACCCTTGAAGCGTGACGTACTTAAGCGAGTCAACACCGATCATTAATCTAACGCCATCAATGCTTTTATTAGCAGCTATTAACTCCCCGTAAGTAGGCATATCAATCCCGAGATAGCACGGGGATATTATCGGCGGGCTTCCGATGCGCATGTGGACTTCTTTTCCTCCTGCAGCTCGTAACATATCGACTATCTTCTTTGACGTCGTGCCTCGAACTATTGAGTCGTCAATCATTATCACCCGTTTGTCCTTAACGTGTTTCTTTATAACGTTAAGTTTGAGCCGAACGGCCGTCTCTCTCAAGTCCTGACCTGGCATGATGAACGTCCTCCCGACGTACCGATTTTTAATTAAGCCCTCGGTATAGGGAAGGCCAGATTTTAGTGCATATCCCATTGCAAAAGCGATTCCCGAGTCAGGAATTGGAATAACAATGTCAGCTTCGACGTCGTCTTCTGCTAGCGTCTCCCCCAATTTATGTCGTACCTCGTATATGAGAGAACCGTCCAATATGGAGTCTGGTCGCGCGAAATAAACATACTCGAACATACAATGGGCAGTGACGGACTTTTTCACTGCTCTATGGCTTGAGTAGCCGTCTGATCTTATGGCAATTATTTCGCCCGGCCTTGCATCCCTCATGAGTTCGCCGCCGAGCGTTTCTATCGCAGCGCTCTCACTAGCGAGCACGTATCCATCTGCAAGTTTTCCTAAACAGAGAGGTTTAATTCCAAACGGATCACGCACGCCGAAGACCTGGTTATTTATCAAAAGAGTGAGAGAATACGATCCACTCATCTTGTTCATAAGCTCTTTTATTGCAGTTATATTATCGCATCGCATAAGTTCCTTGACTAAAAGATGCGCTATTACCTCTGTGTCAGAGTCGGATACAAAAATGCGCCCCTCTGCCTCTAGCCCTTTTCTGAGCTCGAGCGAGTTAACGATGTCGCCGTTATGCGCTATCGCTATAGCGCCCCCTATGTAATTTACGAGTGCGGGTTGGCAATTTTCTGCTTTACTTCCACCAGTGGTCGAGTACCTAACGTGGCCTATCCCGGTAGATCCTTTAAGTCGCGCGAGCTTATGCTGGTCAAAAACATCGTGTACCAGCCCCATGCCGCGTTCAATGTGGATGGATACATTGCTCGTGGCTATACCGGCCGATTCTTGTCCTCTATGTTGGAGCGCGTATATGCCGTAGTAAATCGGTAAGGCAGCATCTTTGGAATCGAGTGCAATTCCAAATACGCCACACTTATCTCGTTTCTCGTCTTCTCTCTGCTCCATAGGTTTAAAAATCAGTATTTATTTAGGAAGCTGTACCCCCTCAACCTTTTAGAGCGACCAAACCCGCAGTGGCCGCATGCCTTCGCATTATAATTAAAAGATACGTTGCCACAGCGCCTGCATTTTATGTGCGTCCTCTTCTGACGCTTACCCATCGACGGTGTTCCCTTTGACATTCGATTCCTTTGTATGCGTGTGACTATGTTGTGGTATTTTAGGGGGATATATATACGACGTTGTCGCCGCGGACTACGATAGTTCCAAACTTCCTTATTACCTCACCATCTTTTAGCTCTTCTGCCTTATCGAGCACGAGATTCAGATGGACATCGTATCCTTGGAGTTCTCCTCTGAAATCTCTGCCCCCTTTAAGTCGAACAATCACTGCTGATTCTAGTGATTCGTTTAAGATATCAAGCGGCCTTTGACTCATCGCATATCCTCTTACAGTAAACCCTTCGTTTGTTATATACTTAAAACTTATCTTTAATGGTCTAATATTGAGTGGTGATATGAAGGTACGAAAACGACATTTTTTAAAAGCTGATGCAGCAAGTGACGTGATACGTGCATTAACTACTTATGAGCCAGAAGTACTTCACGAGGAATCTCTTGAGCTTGCGGATGCTAAGAAATTTAAAGTCTTGCTCTTAAATGGCACGCCATTCGCGATGTACATTGAAGGTAAACCGTTTTTCACAGTGAAGGGCGCACTTGAGCTTAAACCAAGAAGGAACCTCGTAACTGTAGATAAAGGGGCGATCAAGTACGTCATAAACGGGGCCGATATTATGAGTCCTGGAATCGTAAACGCCGATAGTGACATAACGGTCGGGGATCTAGTAGTTGTTATAGAAGAACAACACGGTAAAGCGCTAGCAGTAGGGAAGGCGCTAATTTCAGGACCTGAAATGGTTCACAATACAGATGGGAAGGCTGTCGAGGTGGTGCATCACATCGGAGATGCAATTTGGAATCTACGTACTTAAAATGTTCGGAGCTTTTTTTTTGAATTACGATATATATATTATTTGATATAGGTGAAATAGCATGTTGGTTCCTTCTTTAAGAGAAAAACGTGAAACGTGTCATAGATCTCTGCGATAGAATAAGAAGCACCAGTTATTCAAATTGGAATTGTTTGATGCATACGGTCCGTCCTGTTATTCTCAGCGTATTTGTGCTTGCCATACCTGTTCGCTTACAATCCTGTCATATTAGGGGGACATTTAGGGTGCTTTTGACAACAAGGTAGATATTGAAACGCAAATATTATAATAGAAGGACAGTTTTATTAGACACAAAGTTTAGTTTAGGGGAAGGGTCGATATGCCACAAAAAAGTTTGATTGATAGACTATTTGGTACCCGGCAGCATGCGGATGCTGAAGAGTATCTTGAGCTCGATCTCGGGCAGTATGAGGAGGTATTCGAGGAAGAGCCAGCCGGTACGTATGTTAAAGTATCAGAGATTATGAGCGTTAACAATCTGCCTGAACTCAAGGATGAGATTTATAAAGGCAACATAGTGATCGTTGATATATCACACCTAAAAAACGATCGTATTGCTCTCGACAGAATAATTAAAGAGCTTAAGCAGGTGGCGACCGATGTCCACGGAGACATAGCCGGTCTCGGTGAAGATCAAGTGATTATAACTCCAATGGCAATTAAAATCGACAGAAGAAAGCTTGGGGCATTGTCCTACTAAGCAATACCGTTAATACAATAGTAAAGAGGCTTTTACTAAATGATTGATGATGCAGTAATTGCGAGCACCTGCCCTCTGTGTGCAGAGGCTCTTACATTCAGGTTTAACACAGATGAAATACCTTTTTTTGGCGAAATGATGTTCGTCAACGCAACGTGCGTGTGTGGCTTTAAGTATTCTGATACTATTACGCTCAACGAGCGAGAAGCTGCTAGGTATGAAATTGAGTTTGGGTGTGAGGACTTTACGACTCGCGTGATTAGATCTACTTCAGGGACGATTGAAATCCCTGAAATTGGAGTTAAGATAGAACCGGGAACAGCGTCAGAAGCGTTCATTTCTAACGTTGAGGGAATCCTCGTAAGAGTGGAAGATGTTATCAAGATGGCAACAAAGTGGTCATCCGCTGAACCTGAGAAGTTCGAACTCGGAAACAGGCTACTTGAAAAAATAAATATGGTTAAAGCTGGTGACGAGCGGATGACCATGATCATAGATGATCCTTTAGGCAACAGCGCAATAGTTTCACCCAAAGCCTGCAGACGATTGCTCTCAGCTGAAGAGGTTCAAAACCTAAAGACGGGAATGGTCGTTATTGACGTCTCTTAGTGATGCTATTTTTTGCATAGACACTTAATTAGAGCACTTTTAAAGCGATTTAAGGACACTCTTAGTCTTAGTAGCGAGAGTGTTCAATTAGACTATAGGCAAGAAATAAAGCAAAAATTGTTCTCGGCAAATTAAAAACAGGGTGTAAAAACAAATCCCTACCGCCGACAATGAAAAGGAACATGCGAACTGGCTAATGAAACCGATCCAGGAATTAAAAGCTACAAGCAAGGAAAACCTCGATGTGCCGCAAGTGGGTGCAGCAGTTCCACACTAATCGGCACAACTGTCGAAAATCTAAACGCAGCACTTGAAGGTGAGCTCTATGAAAATACGATCAAGATCCCGAGTGTGCTGCTGTTGCGGGCAATGAGGGACTTCCCCACATCGCATAGAGGTTACTGCGCTCGCTGTAGTCGAGACTCATCATGAAGAGCGCAACAAAAAGCTTTTGAAAGAGGTAGAGGCCCACACCGTCTTTAAGAATGATAGGGCGGTTCAACGGATGTGTCGTGAATGTGGCCGTGTCCACACAGGGACAGAACCGCCTGAAAGGTGTCCGATGTGCGATCACGAAAGAAGTCATTACCAGGTAAAATGTGAGGAATATTAACTCTAAAAACTATTAGCAACGGTCGAATGAAGTGAAGGTTACTAAAAGTTGCCTTTAGTTCATTCAACTTTAATTGTTCACACAATTTTATTCAGTGGCAAAGCTCATCACTCACTCTCAATTTTAAACCGAAGCAATGCAGCTATTCCACCTAGTTTTTCCAACCTCTGACCTGGTTCAAACTCTGTACTGAATACTACTACGTGACCATCTGATTGGTCAACACGCGTCAGAATTTGATCTATGTCATCACCTTGCTCCCGCTCATGCCTCAACGTCTCATCAGCAATAAGCAACGTATCAATAGCGCCCCACTCTTCAGCCTTTTTTACCTCGTCCCATCCGTAGGCAGCCTTTCTATCAGTCGCGATCTCCTTCATTAGTTCTTCGATCAAACGTGCCTCCTTCGCGATGTGTGCATCCTTTACGAGCCTATCTAACGCTCCCCGCCTTAGTACCTCTTGGAAACCCGAAATGCCAACGCTCATAACGTTTTCGACAACAGTTTTTTTTGCGAAGTCTTTATCCTTTTGTGTAGCAAAATAGATGAAATCTTCTTTTATAAATCCGGGACCAGCGACTATGTAGTTTTGTGCGCCGGTATTTGTTAACTGTCCATAAACCTCTCCAAAAAACTCAGCTTGTGATCCTCCCTCCATTTTTCCAGCACCCTGTCGAACAGTTGAGATCTCTTCAATTCCGTATTGTCGGAGCACCCCAATGTGTGCCTCTCCAGATTCAATCGTTAATATTGCAACTTCAGGACTGCTAGATTCCTCAACTGCTTTCTTAATTCTATCAAGTTGATCTTGACGCCATCTTTTTACGATTGAGACGTCACGCATTGGCTCAACGTTTAACGTATGGTAACACCCTACATCTTGGCCTGATTCAATTACGCCACTAATGCGCAAACGATTGGCAAATTTGTGAAATTCAACGGAAGTGACACGCACGCCGAGCCTCATCGGTTTGCGCTCCGTTTTTTCAGGTCTGAGTTTATCAGTAGCACTCTCAACTTTCCTAAAGGTGAGGGTAAAGACGAGGTCGCCTTTTTCGACGAGGTACTTTAAATGCCAAAGATCATCCAGTGATTCCGGCAACAGGGCTATTTCACCCTCTAGGTGAAGTAGTGACTTTTTTAAAACGCGCATATATACTTTTTATTTGGGCGTTAATACCCTTAATTTTTCCCGCGCCTTAGCAATAGTAGTCGGAATCGGATTGACGATTCCCTCAAAAATTCTGTATGCTACGGGAGGTCGCAACTTTGTTCTGCGCATAAGATCTGGGTCGCTAAATGCTTCATCAGGCGTGCAATCCCTCATTATCATTCCATCGTAAAGTACGCATACTCGTTCTGCCCACTCGCAAACGAGATCAACTTCGTGAGTCGCTATCAGTATGGTCTTCCCAGAGTTATGTAGGTCATTAAGGACGTCCACGAGCGATTCAGCGCTTTCGGGGTCAAGATTTGCTGTCGGTTCATCAAGCACGATCACATCTGGTTCCATTGCGAGTATGCCTGCCAAGGCGACTTTCTTTTTCTCACCGCCACTTATGTGGTGAGAGCTGCGCTTTTCATAGCCAGTGAGCCCCACGAGTTCGAGCGCGTCCTCAACCCTGTGCGCCACCTCCTCTTTCTTGAGCCCGAGGTTCATTGGCCCAAATGCAACATCATCACATACTGTGGGTGAAAATACTTGATCATCGCAGTCTTGAAATATTAGTCCCACGGCCCTTCTGACCTCTTTTAGGTTTTTTTGGGTAATAAGCTGTCCATTTACCTTAACGGCTCCTGAAGTCGGGAGCAGTATGCCATTTGTGTGGAGCAGGAGAGTGGACTTGCCTGAGCCATTTGGTCCTACGAGGGCGATCTTCTCGCCTTTTTCTACTCGATAATCTATTCCTTTCAATGCTTCCGTGCCATCAGGGTAATTGTAAAATACGTTTTCAAACTCTATCATGGGACTACCTTAGAATGACAGTGAGTAATGCTATAAAAGCTATAAAAGTGACACCACCGAGTACGTCATGCCGCGTTATTTTAATAACATCCAACGTATTTATCGTACCGTCGAAGCCCCGCGCGAGCATCGAGCGATATATCCTCTCACCCCTTTCATAAGCCTTGATGAATACCAGTCCTATCGTCTTAGCGCTTGCACTGAGCCGAAGTTTGTATTGAGCACCTTCTATGCACTTCGCTGCCTTTGCTCGCTCAAGCCGCTCAGCTTCATCCGTGAACACGAAGATGTAGCGATACGTAAATGAGATCATCGAGGTAATAAGGGGTGGAACCTTTAACTTTTCGAGTGCCGCAAGGAGCGTGGGAAAGCGAGTCGTTGAAGTAAGAAGGACTATGGCATAGACTGAAATGAACGCTCTGAAGAACAGAAGTGCCGCTGTGGCAACTCCTTCACTTGTAAGATTAAGGATCCCCCAGGAGGCAATGGAACTCCCAGATGTTGTTAACGCTTTGACTAGCGCAAAACTACCGGCGAAAGGAATAACTATAGAAGCCTTCACGAACGCCCACTTTAGCGGAACCTGTGAAACTATAAAAACTCCCGTGAGCAGAGCAAATGATACGATTAGTGCGTAGATATTCATAACAGAGGTTGCGAGCACAATAAATGCGAGTATGCAGATGATTTTAACCCGAGCATCAATCCTGTGAATTGGTGAGTTTCTATCAGAATACTTGTCGATGAAATCGTGTCGCATTGATGATACATCATTTCGTATGTTATTTATAATTAGTCTTACGAATTTGTAAATAAGTGTTACTAGCCTGTAGAAATGATGCTCACGGCCTCATCATATCGAAAAGTTGCGAACCCCCGAGCTCAAACCTCTGCTTGATGTTCTCTTAATGAACTTTAGAACAACGAAGCAGAAGATTGGTTTTAACGAGCGTACTGCGGCCTATGGAAGCGGAACTCTCCCAAGGGCATCTAACTCCCTGAGGTACTTCAACCGTCGTGCCTCATAAGCTAATTTGTTAGAGCCAAATGGTACGTATTCTGCCACTCTCCAACCTGCATTTGCTAAGTCTGTCTTGGTGGTATCCGAGAGACCTTTAAGGAATCCAAATTCCACCATATCCCTCTCATTTTCCATTTTACGTTTTAGCCATCCAATAAGCTCAGGGTCGTGCGTTCCTACTGAAAATGGCTCTCCACTCGCGATACTAATCTCGACAAGCGCCTTGAAACGCTCTTGGATATCCTCAAACTTAATTGTGTCTCCCACGTAAGTACCTTTCACGATACGAGGTTTGATTTTACGTTCGATAACTTTCTGAAGGTCTCCCGGCGTGCGATCGAGGTACGCTTGCAGCGCAAGAGTCGGAGGAACACCCTCCTGAGCACATTGTAGAGCGATGTCGAGAGTGTAACCAACTAGACCGCGTCCCTCCATATCTATTTCGACTCCCACATTGCGGCTTGCCGTTTCATTCGCAATGGTGTTCACGTTCTTACGGCATAGTGCCAGATCAAAGGTCGCGCCGATACTTGTTAACTTTAAGGCAAGGGACGCATCAAGCGAATGTTCTTCAATAGTTCTTACACACGATAAATAAGCTTCAACTGATTGTAAAGCCTGCTTTTTGTCTTTGGCGTATTCCCCAAGGACATCAAGCATGCAACGAAGGCCTTGCGCATTTCTTTCCTCACACCACCGAACTGCGCTCTGTAGGTTTGGCAGCGACCAACGCTCTTCGAATTCACCCATCGCATTTTCTATGTCAGCTTAGGCAGAAAAGGTTATTGGTATGCTCATTTACCGCATAGGTGAGCGTTATTAGTCTATAAGCGAACGATCAAACCACGTTAAGAGAATTTCTTCAATCAAGACTGAACTTTGTGTACAGTGGTCGCGTATAAGTATCACCACAGTTGATTCGAATCCTGATCATCCCTTCATTTAGAAGTGTTATGAGCCACTCTTTATTCCCTGTCATTCTGTTACTCTGCAGCCGTATATTCGTCATTAGAAAAATTAGGTGAAAGGTTTAGCTAGGTCTCTTTTTTTAGGATATTATGATTCCAAAAAGCTAGCAGTTCATTTACACAATTCTCGCCTTTTTTACACTTGGTTTTAGTCGGTTCCTGTCGCTTGCCTCTTTATCATAGTTATTTTATGTGCGTCTGCAATTTACGTTAGGAGCCCTCGTTGACCGCGTACAGTAAAATGTAAAGCTCTTTTGTTACGAAGAAGATTTAAACAATATCGGTATATAGCAAACCATATGATCGAAGACAAGAATTACGTCGCAGAAGAAGTGGCTGAGGATATCCTCGACCTAATCAAAGAGTATGAAGAAGAATTGAAGAAGTTACGTGAAAGGGAGAGCGAGCTTTACGATCATCTCAAGAGAAATTTTAGCGCGGAGCAGGCCGAGCTGATTAAAAACTATCTATCAGTGAGGATAGACAAGTCTTTACGGTTATTCGAGCTAGATCTTCGGACGAGGTACGCAGAGGAAGAGTCAGAAAGCGCGCAGGCCGTAGACAGTTTATTTAAGGAGTATTACGATTTATAGCTTGTAGATTAACGGATCATTTAGCAGGTCCTACACTATTTTGCATTAGTTGACTGTATTAGTTGACTGTTGTACACTCACTCGTTTATTGTTAGTTGCAAAATTTAAAACGTCGAACCTTAGAGTTTATATATAGTGTAAGTCTTAGAAGATGTCTAAAAGCCGCAAGGGGTTACTCGCACATATGAATGTCATTGAGACTGAGGGGCTTACTAAGATCTACGGGGACACGGTGGTAGCCGTAGACAGCGTTAATTTGATGGTAGAACGTGGGTCAGCCTTTGGGCTTCTCGGCCCAATTGGAGCCGGAAAATCGACCATCATAAACATGCTTATGAATTTCATTACACCCACCGCTGGCACGATAAAAATCTTTGACTTTCAAGTGCCTTCGCAGTTTTACGAGGCGCAAGAGAGAATTGGCTACTTGCCGGAGCGTCCAGGATTTTATACCAATTTTTCAGCGGAACGCAATCTAACGTACTTCGCAAGTCTCTCAGGAATAAGAGAGGATAGACAAGAGAAAGTCAGAAACGTATTATCGCTTGTCGGTCTTGAAGGAAAAGAGGATCTACCCGTTAGAGCTTACTCACTTGGGGCGAGAAAGAGGCTAGGAATTGCGGCTGCGATGTTGAATAATCCAGAACTACTCATACTTGATGAACCGAGCACAGGGTTGGATTTACAAGGGATGAAGGATATCACAGCTCTCATTCATGAACTTAACGTCAATGACGTTACAATGTTGCTCGCGAGCCACAACGTCAAAGAGGTTGCAGAGATCTGTGATATGGTTGCGGTTATAAAATCGGGAAGAATCATGATGACGTCTTCTACGAAAAAGTTTCTCACTGAAATAAGAGGAAAAACAGCTCAGCTCGAGGTAGAACTTGCCGAAATAAGTGATGCAGTCATACAGGCTATAAAGTCCGTTGAGGGCGTGCGATCGATAGAATGTGAGAAACTGAGCGTAATTTTGAAATCCCGACCAGGCATAAACGAGGATGTGAACGACGCTATCGTGAAGGCAGGCGGTCGTATAAGATCGCTCAGAGAAGCTCCATCTTTAGAAGAGGCGTATATACGAATGACGGGGGGAGAAACTCTTGAGTGAGCTCTCGCGAGAGGTGTACGGTTTTGTGGCAGTGGCTCAAAGGGAATTGAGCGCGATCGTCAGAACGAGGAGATTTATACTTCTTGGATTACTATTTGTCCTTTTTGCCATTATCGGCGCTTATTATGGAAATCTCAACTTGGGACGGTCAATATCTCCTGCAAGTGGCTCTCCCGATCTTAAACTACACCCAGTTAACTACGCTATGAGCATTGTTTACTCGTATAGCGATATATTTTTATCAATTCTTGGACTTGCGCTGTCTTATGATGCAATTACCAACGAGCGAACGCTGAGGACGCTTGTACAAGTACTTGCCCGGCCAATCCGAAGGGCTACGGTGATTTTTGGGAAGTTCTCAGCATACATAGTGGCTGCTGGAGGGTTGTTTGTAGTAACCGCACTCGTGCTGTTTGGCGTGCTATCAATCCTTACGCATCGTTATCCCGGTATTTATGACTTCGAGCTGTTGTTGCTTTCAATGGTCGTTATTATATTGTACCTTGCATCGTTTGTGGGTCTCGGTATGCTGATATCAACCCTTACTAGAACAAACCTCGACTCCATGTTGGGAGCTGTATTTGTTTGGGTCCTCTTGTTGACGTTCGCATATGCAGGAGTCATAACAGGCGTGAGCGCAGTGCCAACTAACATAGGTACAACGACGGATCTGCCGTACAGTCAGTTCCCCTTGTACTCGAAGGTGCTCCTGTGGTTAAATCCAGGCAGCCATAACGTAGCCGTACAGTCGCTTGCGGGGGATTTCTCGAAGCTGACGGCGGGACTCCCGTATATAGATAACGTGATTTTTCTTGTCGCTATCGTAATTGCGACATCTATCGGGGCGTATTACGTGTTTAACAAGGCTGATATCATTTAACGTTATTTAGCGTTTATTTTTTATTTCATGGTTTTTATTTTAATTCTTGAGCGATTAATATTTATAAGATTAAAGTTGAATGAATTTAAAAGCACAAAGGATATACAATCTTTTGAGAGGTGCCACATAGATGAAAAAGCAAATTAGTTTAATGGCGCTAATAGCGATCATCGCTACATTCGTCGCGTTCTCCGGAGTGGTATCAGCTCAAGCTAATGTTCAAGTGTTGTTCTTTGAATCCCCATACTGTGGAGTATGTAAACAGATGGAGCCGGTTATTGCGAGCCTGCAGGCTAAAAATCCTGGGGCAAGCATTGCGAAGTACGACATTACTACCGCGGAGGGCAGAAACGTCGCCATGGCAAACGGAGTGCCAAACGGTGCCGGTACGCCCGTTATAATGATACTCGCAGGAGGTTCCCACGTATACTACCACGAGAGTACTTTTGTAGATGAGGCTACACTGCAGACAATCATCAACCAGCACGCAGTTAAGGCGACTCCAGTCGTACAACCTACACAGCAACCTAAAATTACACCTTCACCTATCAAGCTCCAAGCAACAGCAACCCCGATGCCTACTACAATGCCGACCATAACCGTCGAAAAACAGCCACAGACAGTTCCTGAGTTTTCAATAGCTGGACTTGGAATTCCAGCGCTCATAGTTGGCGCCATATATTTGTTTGTAAGAAGAAATTAAGTCCGGGGTTTCGTCTAAAACCCCTTTTTATCTTCAGCTCAGCGTGCGTTAGATTTTGATAGCTTATTTTAGATTAGAATATATGCTACCTAAGTCTCTGGCTGATCATCGAGACCTTTCCATTGGAAGTGAAGTCTCAACATGAGTGCTTATTTATATAGTCCGAGTTTAATTATGGAACTACATCCAGGTGTAGCCTAAGATAATTTTTTGGCTTTGCGTATAGGAGGGAATAGCTCTGGAAAAGAGGCGCGTGATGAATATTCTGTTAATACTAGGTGTGGCTGCGGCGCTTTTCATCCAAATTGGGTCGGCTACCAGTGACTGTCCAAACTGTAAAGTTGTTTATGACAATGAGGCAACTCCACTTACAAGTGGAACGCAGATAGAAGGTATCCTCGGTTCATTATCTCTTCTTGACCCGTCAACGGGAGCACTCATGAGCGATACACAGGTGCATTTAGCGTCCATCATTGTAGGGCTTCTGTAAGTCCATTAGACTATCTGCGCCAGAAATAACGCACGGTTATTTTCGGATTACGTATGTAATGGGTTCTTAAACCACATGTAACGTTAAAGAGAAGTTTTGGGTTCGCGCTCCTCATCGCCCGATAGCTCCTCCCCACGCGCATTTTTAGACAAGTTGCTGAGACGGAATAAAACCTTATCATAAATAGAAATTAGAAAACAAGGAAAAGGAGGTGAGAAATGATGTTGTCACTTATACCAGTGATAGGGCCGTTTTTAGCAGTTATAAGCCTTGCTGTGGTATCACTTATTGGTACATTTATTGGTATTCCCAAGGGCATATCGCCACTTTGGATAGTATTGTGGACGGCGATTGCATTTTAAACAAATAGCTGAGACACAAAATATTACCACAAAAGAATAATAGACACTTAACCCATTCAAATTTCAAATTGCTGCTCATAATATCCTTATCTTACCTCGCGATATTATTAAGGTCCTGCAGGCCAGCTGCAACCATAATTGCCTAATTGTGGTATACTGCAAAAGCGCGTCAAAATAGTAATGTTCATTGTATCTTAGACGCATTTCGCGTGATTTAACATAAATTTTAAAACGTCAAAAGTAGGGATAAACTTGTACTCTCCGTCGCACTTTTAATTGTTTTTAAAAATTAAGGTTGAAGAAGCGACTTTTAGTTCGACCAATGCAGAACAGCGTCATCTCGTATCTCTAGAGTCGTCTTATACTTGGTTTTAGAAACCTCTCTAAACAGAGTTTTAAAACTACGTTTGCTAACATGATCGTTAGTAATGTCGCACTAAATCTAAGGGGGGGTGGGCTATCGTTATTTTTTTAACGAGGCCGTTTTTTTTTAGCCGAAACCGCTTGTTTCTTAAACTCAGTCCCCAGGCTATGCAGCCGAGTGCAAGTATGAACATAATGCCACCAACGCTGCTCGGTGTGCCAAATATGTAGGGGAGAAGCCCGATAACAAAAAGTCCGATCCCTAACAGCATGAAGAGATGTCCTACATTGTCATCGATTTTGAGCAAATAAAATGCAAGAACGAAGGCAAGAATAGCAAGTAATATGAGTGCGAGTACGTTTGCATCAACCACGTTGTTCTACCTCTTATGCGTTATACCCCTATGTAAAGCCGCTTTGTTAATACTTTTGGATTAAAAATTTGGCTCCACTGTTCTGGTAACGCAACTACTGAATAGCTCACTCCCGATCCCTCTACGTATTAGTAGCTGAAGTATTGCATAGTTACACGAGGTAGTGTTATGAACAAACAGCTCCGTGATACGCATTTTTAGCTTTAGAACCAATAGAGCTGGGAACGCAGGTGCGATTTCAATAAACTAGGGTATCGTAGGTCTATTCGTGCGGCCAACTCCATTGATATCAATTATAACCATTAGGCAAGTGCTCTCTTATCTTAAGGTCAACAAAGAAGGTCAAATAGAAAATATAACGAGAGAGGTATGGTCAATCAGTAGAAGTTAATAATTATCAGCATATTATAAGAGATTCCTGATGTAACCAATACCCCTTATTGAACCGCGCGTCGTGTGTGCACTTAAGATATAGTTTATTATTAGAGCTCACCTAACGTTTTTAAAACTGGATCTATGAAGGGCATTACCCAGGGCATCAGAAATGAAATAATCGATATACCTATAGACAATAACATATTCATTTAACTTTCACCTCCTCTGTACTTTGGTCAGTTTTCGTGTTGTACGAAGCGGTATAGTTTTAGGTATATATAGATTTTCGTATTTAATTAACTTTTCAACGTTCTAATAGTGATAGAAAAGCAGGAGCGAGAGTAAGTAGCGCAGTACACCGCACTTGCTCGAGTTGCAGTCATTTAATAGGAGAGAGTAATACTAGTTTGTACTTTTCCCTTTGTGTAATAGCATTCAGATTTTGTGTAAGTAGACTCGACACGTATTACGTGGTAGAACTAATTGTTACGTAGGCCGTGTTGCTTGTCCGTGAAGATGCCGTTTGCTAGTGCAGGGCCATTACATGGAATATGACTTACCGTCGTGAGCTTTTGCTGTGTAAAGATTGACAATTTTGGAGCGATGTTCACGTAATTTTCTAACGTCAGATCAAATTCTTTTCCTCATTATAAAGCACCGTTGTGACGTAATTTGTCCATACATAGACTGCTAATATGACAGCGGATTACGTTTTAAAAAAGTTTTTGCAAATAAAAAATTATCAGGAATAACTACAATGCTAGTCGTATAGCTTCCGACCACGTTTGCGTTACGTCTTTAACTACAATTTTATAGTCAAGTCGAGTTAGAAGAGTATCGCAAAAATGAGCGCAGCCACCAGGTGTGGAACCGGCCATCCACCCCATAAGGCTAACACAAGAAGCGGCCCCGCTAAGAGGGGAATAAATGGTCCGAATGGCGGGATTAATATGAACATCGTTATCACCTCCCATATCAATTTTTTGTTTCAATTGATTCTCTCTCACATTCAATGTGGAGAAGCCCGTTCAACAGAATGACTATGCACGCCTAAATCTGTCGTTTCAACGTTCTGTATCGATCGTTGTGCATTTCTATTATGGTTTAGCTGACTACGCAACTCCGAAGAGAAAAGTCAATATACCAACGGCAAATAGACTCTCAAATAGGAACTGATTTAGTAAAGGATTCAATCCAACCGCTATTGGCCCAAAGATTGTGGCTAGAGCTATTTCCGGAGCTCCCGCGGCCATAAATGCAAAACCTGGGATAAGTGTAAACGGCACTAACCAAGGCCAGCCTAAGAGTAACATTTTTCTCTCACCTCCTTTGAAAGAGCAGTTAGTGATAACTTTCGGTCACGCGTCATCATGCCATTTGAAAAACGTATCCTTCTAATGACGTTGCAATTCATTCTAGCTGCCTCCTGTAGAATGTCCTTCAACCTCTTTCAGAATAGCGCAACCATAAGTCCGAGAATCGGGTTCACGTTAGCTAAGGCTAAGGCTCCCCAAATTGCAATTGCACTTACAACAATGGCTACTGGCCAAAGCGGTGGATTCAAGAGCAGTGGCCACAACAGACACATCATTTTTTACAACCTCCTTTATCGATCTATCTCCTTATCTGACGATGTTTCGTCACTCGGCTGACGCGTATAACCAGTGTAGCGAGTTAACATACTTCTTAACGTAATGACTAAATATGTAAGATATACGAGACTTTGCTTATCGTGATCAACAGCTCACTGAAGGCAAAAGCGACATTGGTTACACTAAAAGTATTTTCATGAGGGCTAAGCCAAACGCTGCAAGACCTGAACCTATGAGTGCCATCGCTATGCCGATATATGAAAGATACATGAGACCCTGGAACACTGCGAACAACGGTTGAACTAACGATAAGAACACTATTATTGCCGAAATTACAGTTGCATCTATAACTACCATACTACACCTCGTGATATACGATTTGCCTTCTATAAGTGCACAAACCGCTTTTAAGCCAAGCTTTGCATTAGAAATAATGCAACTGATATATAATGATTTTTAAACGTCACGGTCATTGCCAGTGGAGCTAGGCAAGCAGGTGCTTATGCCCACCGCTGGCCTTAAGATATTTACGTTGTGGGACATTCACTTCAATACTTATTAGATCTCGACAGTATACATACATAATCAGACGATAAGACGTTGTAACCAAGACGACATCAATAACTAAATGAATTAAGAATAGAGATACACTGTGCTCAACAGCTTGAGAACGTCATGATATCTAAGTTAAAGAAATATAAGTCACTGACGCGTTAGATCGTTATACGCATTTTATATTTTTTTGTATAAGGTCACTTCCGCTTTATTAGGTTAAAAGTGTCATTAGGTTAATAATATAACATATCTCTTTGCTTCTCTCACCGCATTGAGTAGAGCGTATTTACCATTTAGAAAAGTTCAAATAAAAGCGGGATAGTGCGAACATTTTTTATATGCATAAGGAAAAGAACTATATGTAAGGATAAGGGACTGATGAACAGAGAGGGTAAAAAGTAGCGTAGTCAATTTGAGCGGAACATCGTTACGTTTAGACAATATCGCGTTCGAAATTCAATTTCCAAAGGTACAAAAAGGTTATTTCCGACAACAGCTCTTGTTAGAGGGAAAGGGTAGTTTCTACGAGAGTGGCTATCAGTGGACCTAGATGTTCATCTGTCGCACCGCCCCCGTCGTTCAATAAACTGAGTCACAAACCGTTGAATTTCAATCCGCTTTTGACTTATTGTTCATCGACTACGAAAAAAGACAGTAGCACCTCAGACGTTGCTTGTGTTCCTACTGCGTAGGTCATAAAGATTATTGAATTGTAATAAGTGAATAGAAAACCGTAAACTTCGATAATTGTGACTAAAGTGTGTTTTTTAAGCCGTCGGCACAGGTACCACTCAATTATAAAAGAAAAGGAGAAAATAGGCAAAGCTGGAATAATTTACTAAAACATTTAGTGGATCTTATTGACATCCGCACGAGTCATTCTTCAACTAAAGGGCAAGTTATTGCTTAGACCGTTATTTGTCAAAATGTTAACTAGTCGTAGCTTTTCATCCTCTTTCAGGTTTTAAGAGTGAGCAGCAAAGGGTAACCTCTTATTGTTTGTTTTTACCCGTTTGCTGAAATTAATAGGTAAAAAAGTGAGAAATTGATAAAAAAGTAATAACCGTTTGTATCATCTGTTATTAAGCAACCAACGATCGTGCACAACCATTTTTCGTTATTATTTACCCCGTTAGTTCGTCGACTTCCCGTTTGCCGTTCTCTAATTCTTGAGCATGCTCTTCATCAAGTCGAACGAGCATTGCTTGAAATTCTCCAACGTGCGTCTTCTCTTCTCTTGCAATGTCGAGGAGGATTGCTTTAATATTCTCATTCTCAGCTAGCGCAGCCATTTGTTCGTAAAGATTAATCGCATCATACTCTGCAATTATACCCGCTCTTAAAATCTCTTTATCTCTGTCTTTCTTATTTATCCCGTCTAATTTTATAGGTATTGTTGATAGCAAGTTTTTCACCTGTCTGCTATAAAAGACATAAACTGATAAATCTTTCGCGTCAATTATTGACAACAATTAATCTGATTGTGTGTTTTATTAAGCTCCCAGCTTTTTGACTGACAGCTTGGAACTATCAACCATTCCTTCACATAGTAACATAAAGTTCAAAATTATGTTATGTTGTTGGTTCTGATTCTTGCCAAGTAAGAAAGCGAGCGTTTCTGATGAACCAAAAAATTTATTCATTATAATCTTTACATAAGGTTGCCATGAAGCTTTTCAAACTCTTGTTATGTACGCTTATCGTAGTTAGCGTCGTGCTTGCGTCTTCAGGTTGTACATTTAAGACTGAAAATGCAACTCTCAATCAACCACGTCCAGCAGGTGAAACGCAAAGCAATGTACTTGGCTATCCGAACGCTAATCGAACGTTTTACTTCAACAACCGACTCCTTGGGCTACTTACAACGTATCAAACCAAAGACAGTGCTAAGCAGGTGATTGCTTTCTACAAGACTGAAATGCAAAAGCGTGGCTATAATATAACCAGTGACTTCATAAGTCCGTCCGAATCTGGTGGATTGATGATATTCACGAAAGGTAACGACAGGGTATATGTGACCGTAGGAAAGGATAGCGCCCACGGAAACACTAGTATAGCTATAAAAACAAAATACCAAGCTTGATTTCGCAGACAGTTTTTTTAATTTACATTTTGCTATGTTGAAATTTAGCTCGTCGTTTGTAAAAGCTCTAAACTTGCGCGTTTGAAAAACAAGTCTATCACAATTGAAAAATGAGTTTCGATTGCTTGATTAACGACGATGCGCAGGAATCGCGCAAAGCCCTTTGGCTTCATCAACAGCTTTGTACGAGTTGAGGGGTAATTATTGGACGGAACAATTAGGCCATACGCTCTAAAAAGCTTGAGATGGTATTTATAGGGCGCGTGTTTAAATTAGTTTTCAAATATGGAACTGACGCCACTCATTAACGAACCAGCGTTAACTGTCGATGGATCTCTCGTTGTAGCTGACATACACATCGGGATTGAATACGAGCTATCCCTAAGTGGCATACACATCCCGACACAAGTGCAACGCCGCACAGACAGGCTACTCAGATACATAGAGGATACAAAAGCTGATAGGGTAATCCTCTTGGGGGACATAAAGCATAACGTTCCGTGGACTTCAAAACTTGAACGGGAAGACATCCCGCACTTTTTGCGGTCAATTGCAGAACGCGCTACAATTGATATAGTGCCTGGAAACCACGATTCCGGGCTTACTTATTTAATTCCGTGGCATGAAGGTCTTCGGATTGAACTCCATCGATCAAAGGGGTTTGTGTTACAAAATATCGGCTTTATGCACGGGCACACATGGCCCGCGCGTGAATTACTTTCATGCGACTATGTAGTTATGGGACATAACCACCCATCCATTCGCCTTGCAGACCCTCTCGGCCATCTCAGCTCACAGCCGGTTTGGATTCGAACGCGCTTTGTTGAGGCGGTATTTAGGGGGCGATATACAGATCTTGAATGGTTCGCTAATCCGCGTGTCATCATAATGCCCGCATTTAATGAACTTGCAGGTGGTGTAGCCTTTAATGAAGCTACGTACGACACTCTTCTCGGGCCGCTTTTTACGAATGAGGCTGTAGAACTTGAGACTGCCGAGGTGTACCTGTTAGACGGGGCCTATTTGGGAACAATTTCACAATTACGGCGTTTTGCTCCAAAGCCTAAACCAAGGAAGACTCAACGACAGAGGAGAAAGCCAAACCACGAAGGCAACATCACTGAGCGAATGAAATGAACCATCTCGTTAGTGCCATTCGACGTACTAATCCTAGTGTAATTTTTAGCTTCTAATTCTATTTTTGAATCATAACAGACGTTGATTTCACTAATGCCGTGACACTATCCCCTGCTTTAAGGGCGAGCTCTTCAACGATGCCGATATCGTAGACGCATATAACAGCGTTGATTTTGGCAGTATGTAGCTTCATGTGCTCATAGTATGAGTAAAACAACCCCATACCTCCGTTATAAATTTCCAAGAAGGGAAATATACTAGTTTGGAGACATAGTAAATTACAGTCATTGCGCTAAATGATGGGTCAGAATGAAAGTTCCTACTACAACTAAAAACGCATCTGAGTGCATTTGCTATAAGAATGATTGCCCAACTTATAAGCATAACTGCCTAGTTGCAAGTCTTTTTTGTTCGATAGGGAAAAGTGATAAAATCTCTGAAAAGAGGGGGTGCGTATGCATGAACTGTACAGTATGGAAACAATACAACCTAAAGAGCTTCCATTATTGTGCTCAGGGAGCCGCGGAGGAATAGCATTGATTGTACTATCAGTGTGTAATTTTCTGCTTTTTCGCTTCATTAAAGTTCCTTTAATCTTAACCTAACAAAACAAACCATATCATCTGTTTATTTTTCCTTTTTGATCATATTGCGGAAGTTATTCATGGAAACGCGCTGAAAGTGATGAACGGACAGGTGAACCGAAGAGTTGATGGCGAGCTCAGAATAGGCTTACTATTGTCCGCCTAATCATTCAACATTCACCGTTGGGGTTTTGATGAATTTTGATAACTCACGATCGACTACAAATTACGCAGTTGAGGCACGCATAAAGCTGCCTGTCAAAAAGGTGATGTACGCGTGTTTTAGGATAATATTTTAAGTAAATAGTGTCCATAAAATACATTGTGTCTCTTCGTGAAAACATTTGTATATGCGCGGTGTCATCTCCGACAGAGGAAGAGCTCACGGCAAAACCAGGAGCATCTCCCAGAATAGTCGGCGTCATAACTGGTGGCGTATTTGGCGTTGTGCTTGGTGCAATCCTCGGTGGGGTGTTCAGTGCTGTGATCTATCTTTTTTTCAGCGTGTTATTCACTTGGTTCGCAAACATAGCGGCTGGCGTGTATCTGGGTGGAGTGGTAGGTCTGATGGTTGGCGCACTGATCGGACTCATGCGCGGTGGAGATACCCACATAGCATTTTATACGGTATTCTACACTGTGTTCGGCGCCGTAGTTGGCGCACTAATCTATTTATCTCTTGTGAAATTACCCAGCGCATTTCCTAGTGTCATTACTGGAGAGATTGAGCTTGGTGGACTGATAGGTGGCATTGCTGGTTGCATTGCTGGTGGAATTACAAGTCTACACATGCGAAAGCCTCTTGGCGTATTTTTCAGTGTCGTTGGCGGCGCCGTTGGAAGTGCAGTCGGCGGAGCAATATTTGGAGCATATTTCTGGGCACACATTAGTCCTACTATCGATGTGGTAATCGGCTTGGTAATCGGCTTAGCCGTCGGTTCAGTGACTGGATATAACAACTATCGAGATGCGAAAATGCCGATACAACAATATTCTTCATAGCAAAGTTATTCGAATATGTAGAGAAATATCCCCAAAAATGGTAACTGCTTAACATCGGAAGTTTGTGTCACTAAAATGTAATACTTTGCGGGTCATCTCTTGTTTTTTGAATCTTTTAATCTCTATTTTTGTTGCACCCTCCCCTGACTTCGGGGTAAAAGTAGGGTAAAAGTAGGGTGAAAACTGTGCGAATAGGTAATCACAATATGCCTCGTCAACGGTGTCCACGTTATTTAAGATAATGATCCATTTAATTAATTTATACAAAAATTTAATGAATAAAGTTAATTATACTATAATTTGATGTGCGCTCTGTTAAGGGATTTGAAGTTCATATCAACTAAACACTATTTAATTACGTCGAGATATTTCCCAATTACAACTCCATAAAGATAATGCTAAATGTGATAAATACTGCTAATTTTTGTAAGGCTATAAGACCGAAGTATTTCAACCCGCTGATTTAGGTCTTCTTGAAGCGCGAGAAGTCGGAAAAAGGTCAGGGGAAGTCCGTATTTCTTTCGATCAACAATTTGACATCTAAGAAAGACTTACACGCACACAACAAAAGAAACGGCTATAGAGTCGAGAGCATATCAGTATCATTGCGTCTATCTGGGAGCCTAAATTAGAAGCAGAAAGTGAAAACATGGTACCAGAATGGTTTTATTTCGCAATTTTGTCGCTCATTTTGATTTCTATTGTCAACATCGTTGACAAAATACTCGTCTCAAACTATTCGATTACCCCTTTAGCATTCGTTATGATTCTTGGAGCTACAAGCTTCATGCCCTTCGTAACCCTTCCATTTTTTAGGCTCACCGCCCTCTCTTTATACGTAATCATTCCAACGATACTGGTAGGATTTATTCGCATTTATTACACTTTGCCTTATTTCACTGCGCTTACCATAGAAGAGGTTTCGCGCGTTGTTCCTTTGCTACAATTGACGCCGATCTTTGTGCTCGGGCTCTCTAGTATCCTTCTAAATGAATCGTTGAAGGCCGACAGTTACGTAGCGTTTATATTGTTAGTCCTCGGGGGGACGGTGTTCTCGATAAATCCGAGAAAAGGTCTGCGGCTGTCTGTTGCATTTTACCTCATGATCATTTCATCATTTTTATTAGCGGTATACAGCATCGCGCTGAAGTACCTCTACTCTTTTAACGACTTTTACACCATCTTTATATGGGTACAGGTTGGTTCGTTTCTTGCATTTTTTCAGTTGTTTACACTGAAACGTTTCAGAAATTATCTTAGACAGACGTACAAAACCAGTAGCAAACGCATTGGAGTGGCAATTGTAGGTGAGCAAGCAGTGGCGTATATCTCGCTGGCTTGTTCTAATTATGCGATTTTTCTTGGGCCAGTGGCGCTCATTAGTGCGCTTGGGTCAATACAACCCCTTTTTGTGCTCCTCCTCGCCACGATGCTGTCTCTGCAGTTTCCTCGAGTGCTTGGTGAGAGCATGTCACGTGCGGACTTTTTACTCAAAGGGTTTGGCATCATTGCCATTGTCGTGGGGGCCTATATCATCAACTTTATGGGTTCGTAACCGCAGCATAAAAATGATGAAGCGTCGTTAAGTGAACTGCCGCATACGCAGTCGAACAAACAATTTAAGGCTAAATCGGACGTTTTTCCCTTAAATTTAGTCAGTCTGCGCCACCGATACATTAATATTAATGAACAAGTTAATTACTTGAGATGACCCCTTTTACTGCTTTAATTACGTTAATGGGGGTTACCTTAAAGAATTATAGTTGGTGAAAAAATGGCTAGGGAAATTACGTTTGGAATAGAGTTTGTTCCCAACATGCCGCCAAATCAGTGTGCTGATAGAGTCAAACTAGCGGAAGACAACGGATTTAAGTATGCTTGGATAACAGATCACTACAACAACAGAATGGTTTATCCGATGTTGACGCTCATTTCACTAAAAACAGATACTATCAGGCCTGGAACAGGCATTACTAATCCCTTCACGAGAAACCCCTTGATTACGGCTAACGCTATTGCAACGATAGACGAAATTTCTGGTGGTAGGGTTAACTTGGGCATGGGCCCAGGAGACAAGGCGACATTTGATAGGATGGGATTCGGGTTCCCGGCTCCGGCAATATGGAAAGGAGATTGGACCATTAAGAAACCGATGTCTGCCATAAAAGAGGCAAAGCAGGTTATATACAAACTGCTTGCAGGAGAGAGAGTGGACTTCGAAGGAGAGACGTTAAAGGTCACTGGAGCAAAACTCGACTTTACCGGCCCCCAGAAGGCAGATGTGCCATTTTACATGGGTGCACAAGGACCAGGGGCACTAACGACCGCTGGAGAAATCGCAAGTGGCGTACTTATTAACGCGTCTAACCCGAAGGACTATAAAGCGGCGATACCGAACTTAGAAGAAGGAGTTGGAAAAAGCGGTAGGGCCATGAGCGCGTTCGACGTCGGTGCATATACAGCCTTTTCAGTAGGACCTGATCTTGCAAAGGCGAGGAAATCTGCAAAGATCGTCGCGGGCTTTATCACGATGGGATCTCCGCCCCCTGTTCTGGCGAGACATGGAATTAACCCCGGTACAGCTAAGGCAATCGCCGACGCGATTGGTGCAGGAAAGTGGGGAGATGTCGGTGGGCTTGTTGACGACAACATGATTGACGCATTTGTCATAGCTGGTGATGCAGACTTATGTATCAAGAAGATCCAGGAGCTCTTGGACACTGGCGTCACACAAGTGGTTGTCGGATCTCCGACCGGTCCTGATGTTGAAGAAGCTATCAGGATATGCGGTAAGGACATCATTCCATCATTTAAGTAACCTTACCGTTCATAACAGAAGAAACAGCAATCCCCATACCCAAACTTAAGCAAAAGGGCTTGGGGAATTTAATTTTATTTTCCTTAGAACTTTAAGGTTTGTTACATAGAAGTTACCTAACGCGACCGATAAATGAGAGACTGGTCTAACACCGTTTAAAAGACAGTAGATCTCTCTCCTATCTACTAATTTTGATGCCGCAGTATTACAAAAGATGCCGTATCCCTCGCATCTATGCTTCAACAAATTTTCGTATATTGAAAGTAAGGTGAGGTGGGGTGAGATGAAAATGGCCACTCCAGTTTTTTTTGGGGCTTCAATTATTAGTCAGCAAGAATCTCTGTTATAACATTGACGTGCAACACCTACAGTTCCACGTTTAGTAAGGAGCTTCAACGATCTACTCCGTTCGATTTACCAATAGCCAAACACATGTGCGTTGAGTCCATCGTACGTCCTCGCCATCAAATGCTAGTTATGGGTGAGTCGTGCTTAAGAATAGTGATAGCCCTTTCTTACGGGGAGGACCTCACTAAGTCTTAATTAGTGGGTAGCACATAACATCTATAGATAGAGAAATATCTGTCATCCTAGCTGTGTGCCAAAATCATTTAGATATTTAGGTTTACACATCACCCGCAAACTATGACATCATATAGAACTTGTTTTGAGACAACCTCGGTATTTCGTCTCTTACACCCAAGAATTCAGGAAGTATTGCAAGATCGGTTCGAAACACCTTCCGAGGCCCAGCAAGGTACAATCCCACACATATTAGAGGGCAAAAACGTCCTTTTAATTGCACCAACAGGCACAGGTAAGACTGAATCAGCCATACTGCCAATTTTTAGCAAGTTGATCGGTCAAAGCGACAGACAGGGCATATCAGTGCTGTACATAACCCCGCTTCGGGCACTTAACCGCGATATGCTCGACCGCCTCGAGTGGTGGGGTAAACAGCTTGCTATCTCTATAGAGGTCAGGCACGGCGATACAACGAAACACGAGCGTCGACGGCAGACCCTCCAGCCGCCAGATATGCTTATAACTACTCCAGAGACCCTTCAAGCAATCCTCATGGGAAGGCGACTTAGGGAGCATCTTAAAAGCGTGAAATATGTTGTTATTGACGAAGTTCACGAGCTTGCAGATTCAAAGCGAGGTGCTCAACTCGCATTAGCTCTTGAACGGCTCATTGGCGTTGCCGCGGATTTTCAGCGGATAGGGCTATCAGCTACTGTTGGTAGTCCTCACGAGATCGGGAGATTTCTTGTAGGAACTAAAAGAGAGTACACTATTGTTGAAGTTTCGGCCTCAAAAATGCTTGAGTTCAGCGTCACCAGACCTACCGTAACTGATATCGATTACGCCGTTGCAAGGAGGAAGCTTGTTAACCCCGAACTTGCAAGCCACGTGAGGCTTATAAGGAAAATCGTTGATGAGCATAAATCGACCCTCATCTTCGTAAATACGCGTCAGGCAGCCGAAGCACTTGGCGCGATGTTCAGAGGTACAGACATCGGGGTGCACCACGGGTCGCTCTCGCGAGAGGCGAGAATCGAGGCTGAAAATGACTTTAAGTCGGGCATCTTAAAAGGACTGATTTGCACCTCCTCGATGGAATTGGGGATAGACATCGGGGATGTGGAGCACGTAGTACAGTATATGTCCCCGCGCGAAGTAACACGGCTGCTCCAACGAGTTGGACGTGCAGGGCACCGAATTGGCGAATTGTCGCGCGGCACGATTATTGCAACTTATTCGGATGATGAGCTCGAATCGTGGGTAATTACTGATATGGCAAGGCGAAGTGATATTGAGCCCGTAAATGTTCACAATGGCGCGATGGATGCGTTAGCCAATCAGTTGTGCTTTATGGCGTTAGACGGCGATATCTCACTTAATAAGGCACTGGCAATTATAAGGAATGCGCACCCTCACAAAGATGTGACTCTCGAAGCGCTCGCTGACATCGTCAAGACGTTACGAGATCAACGACTTTTAAAGGTAGAAATTCAGGGCAATAAAGGCACGATAAAAAGGCGAGCTAAAACAAGGAGGTATTGTTATGAAAACCTCTCAATGATCCCCGATGAGAAACGTTATGTCGTATACGACACCGTAAATGGCAAATTTGTTGGGGCTCTCGATGAGTCGTTCGTCATCAATTTTGCGTCTCCAGGAGCGGTATTTATTATGAAGGGGGAGATGTGGCGGGTGCTTGAGATTGATGAAGACAGGATAAAAGCTGAACCGGTTGAGACGACAACCGGGGAGATTCCAAGCTGGATTGGCGAACAAATCCCTGTTCCCTTTGAGGTAGCAACAGAGGTTGGCCGTATCAGGGAATGGTTGTTCAATTTGATAGATGATCACGAGTACGCCATAGGTGAGATCGTAGCCCGCTATCAAACTGACATCATGACGGCTAATGACGTCATGCGCCTAATAGAACGGCACAGAGGATTCCCCCTGCCAACGGATAAGAGAGTGGTCGTAGAGTCGGCTGGGAAGTCTGCGGTGATCAACGTTTGTTTTGGACACAGAGTCAACGAGACCATCGGGCGCGTCATAACGTCTCTCCTCGCCGCGCGATTTGGTTCAAGCGTAGCGATGGAGATCGATCCGTACCGGATAAAGCTTGAGCTTCCTAATGTCGTTAGTGCAAAGGCGATAGCTCAGCTGATTAATGACGTAAAGCCAGAATTTGTTGAGCCGCTAATTGAAATAACATTGAGAAACAGCATGCTCTTGAAGTGGAAGATCGTGCACGTTGCGCGAAAGTTTGGCGTGCTTGAACGCGACGTCGACTATGACCGCTTAAATCTCTCCAAGCTAATTGACATTTACAGAGACACGCCAGTCTACCGAGAGGCAGTGCGCGAGATCTTGCACGATAAGCTCGACGTTCGGCGGGCGCGGGATGTGTTCAAACAAGTGGCAGCAGGAGAAATAACAGTTGTAACGTCAAAAGTTAGTCCAATTGGATCAGCGGGTTACTCTGGTGCGAGAGAATTGCTAGTACCCGAAAATGCCGACCGGTCAATACTACAGGCATTAAAAAATAGGATCATGAACGACCGGGTTATTTTGTTCTGCGTCACATGTAAAAAGTGGAAATCGAAGCGAAATGTAGGAAGAGTACCGGAGCATCCCGAATGCCCACTGTGTGGTTCAAAACTCATAGCTGCTCTGAAACCGTGGGAGGATGAAGAAATAGTCTTGTTGAGCAAGCAGGAGGGAATTAAGACAGCTGAAGAAAAAGCAAGGACAAGGCGCGTCTACAGGAATGCTAATCTCGTGCTGTCTCATGGTAAGAAAGGTGTCATTGCCTTAGCTTCACGGGGGCTTGGCCCGGAGTATGCCTCGAAAGTTATCAGAAAATCTCGTCTTAATGAGGATGGTTTTTACCGGGACATTTTGAAATACGAGCGCCACTACACAGCCACACGACGATTCTGGCACGATTGAGCATTTAAACCGCACTGATAGGGTACATTAATCAATTTCACTTGCTGTGATTTTACACATTCATTTCTCTAGCATAAAGGGCTCGTTCTGCGATTGTTTTGAGGTTTTGGCTCGTTTTTTATGATCAGACGAAGAGTTTGGAATCTTCACTGATTTAACAACCCCAAAGCTCATTTCTTAACAAAGAAAGAACCGGGGCAACCGTATCTGATTATATAATTACTGCTGGATTTTCAGTCTCGTTGCACGCTATAATCATTCAATCATCCTATGTCGGTGGAAATCGAGATTTCCTGAACATCAGCCAGAACATATAAATGCAAATAGATTTTATTAATTATACTGCTGCCATACAACATTTAATCAGTGTTTATTATGAGCATAATTGATGAAAAATCGGAATTACAACGTCAAAGGCTCGAAATCATACAAGAACTCCAGGACATAAGAGGCACTCAAATAATCTGTTATATAACGGGCGACAGGCCAACAAATGCCAACATTCCCGGGATGGTAAGCCAAGTATCACAAGAGCATCTACGAATTCTCTATGACCACTTGGATCACCTCGGAGAGACGAATCATATCGATTTGTTCATTTACACGCGCGGAGGCGATGCAGACGTCCCGTGGCCAATGGTCAGCTATATCAGAGAGTTTTGCAGCAAGTTTTCAGTTTTAGTCCCATATCATTGTCACAGTGCTGGTACGCTTATCTGTCTCGGGGCTGATGACATTTTGATGGGCAAGGCAGCAACGTTGAGCTCTGTCGATCCGACAACGGTGAATCCGTTTAATCCACGAGATCCACTAAATCCTAATATCCCCCTCGGAATAAGTGTTGAGGATGTCACAGCTTATTTATCGCTTGCGAGGGAATCTGCAAAGATTACTGAGCAAGATCACATCATCGATGTATTTAATGAACTTTCAAAGCAAGTGCATCCGTTAGCGCTTGGAAATGTTTATAGACAATATACCAGAATTAGGATGCTCGCAACTAATTTACTAAAGTTTCACATGCGCGGCGAAAAAAATGAGCCGCGGGTCACTCAAATCGTGGAGATCATGACCGAAAAGCTCTACACGCACACGCACTTTATTAATCGACGTGAGGCGAACAAGGTGATCGGTCTGAACGTTGTTGAGCCAAATAATCAAATCGAGAAACTTATGTGGGAACTCAAAGAGAACTATGCCGCTGACATGCACCTAAATGAACCCTTTGATCTCAATATGTTCATCGGAGAGGAGACCTACAAAGAAGGAGTAGCGCGAGGGGTATTCGTTGAGAGTCTTGGGATGACAGACGTATGGGGATCGATCTTTGCAGTGTCAAAAGTTAGAGCACTCCCGCCAAATCTTCCGGTCCCGCTCTCTCCTGAGCGCATGCAAGCCTTGCAGGGATTACCTTTTAAACTCGACGTGAACATTCTTAAGTATGGGTGGGAGAGGACTATCAGGGATGCACAGAAAACGTGAAGCTAACAAAATCTGTCAAGCACGGCTATTCGTTTGTGTCCGCTGATCCATCGAATGTGATCCGTCACAGTGAAAAAAAGCAGAAGTTAAGATCGAAAAGTTAGACAGTTCAATCTTAACTTATATAAGCTTCAAAGCTACGTAGCCAATTATTGCAATTACCACGATTATTATTATAAGCCCTATTATTGTCTGTATAATAGCGCCAATAATAAACCAGCTCAAAGGTAAGATCAGGCTGCCAATAAACCAGCCAAGACCTAAAAATAGAACTATTACAACGATAATTGCAATAACTAGTAGTGCTGATGTGAGCGAATCCCTGAGGCTCATTTTCTCCCTCCTGAACTTTAATTCTACTTACTCTAACGTCTTTTTTTTACTTACGTTCTTGTTCTAAAAATGTTTCCCTACAATCCACGTAGTTAGTTATTTTATCAGCGTAATTTCATCGTTGGTGATAAATTAACCTTTCGTTCTTGGTTCTAATAAGATGTCTAAGTAACTCATTATACTATTATCTCATGTAACTTCAAAATATGTCCGAAATTTTGTCCAAAAGTAATTTAAGCGGTTGGCTTCAACGTAGTTGGCGCAGGTATGGCACGTGTCGGCATGGATTTTATATCGTGTTCATTTCACCGAATATTTTCGTAAACTCGTATAAATTTGCGTTGTGAATTGACACTCTGCAGAACTTGACGCTGTTGCACTTTTTTTCAGCAAGTCTTATCTTGACCGCCACGACAACAATGCAGTTGTTTGAGCTCGGTACTGCTTTAATAAGGTCTCATGTATCTTCATTAAGCTAGAAACTGAGAAGCCGGTCACTTCTTGTTTTCAAATGTCAACTTCCACTGTTAGTTTTATTGTTGCAAGCTGTTAGAATTTTAGGTTCTGCAACAAAGACAATTTCACGGAATTAAAACCCAAAGACTATTCTTAAATATAAGAACTGGGCAATCAAAAAATACAGGATATCTCCAATGTATTATCAATAGTTTTGGAGATGGTGAGATAATGATTGTCCTACAACTAGTATCCTTGCAAAACCCTAATTTTACTATAGTCTTTATTGCTGCAGTCGTAGTAATTCTCCTCCTCATCGCAATTGCATTTGCATTAACGAGAAGGCAGAGAACGCCCATTAAGTCACTTAGTAAGAGCGAAAAACTTTCTGAAAAAAAGAAAAGTATGGGAGTTGCTACTTCCGGGAAGTCTTATCAGGATGAAGCACACGCTGGAATAGCAGCAACGGGAAAATTGATTGAAACGAGGGACACTGGGTTTAAAGTGAAGTCACCCCAAAACACTACAACAATCGTAAAAGGAAACATAAATGTCCCGACCGTGAATGCGAGTCAGAATCAAGCGGACAACGTTCACGATGAACTTTTTCATTCGTCTCCGAACATTGCCCTAACTTTGAATGAGACGATGATGGATGAAGAGACTACGGCGGCTCTTATTTACGAAGTAAAGAAAAGCCTCGATAGCGATGTACTACTGAGCCCCATACTTGCAAGTTGCATTGATATTGCACGATCTTTAGGCAGAACAAATGACGCAATGTGGATGGAGCGCGAGTCGTTTGGCGCGCTCGAGTGGAGGACTTCAGCGATTGTCGACGCTACGGACGGTCTTATCTTCCCTGAATATCGACTTATTGATGGAAAAATGTATCTTAATTACAAAAAGGAAGGTGAATCTCATTCAACAATTGAAGAGTACGACGTTCCTATATTTGAGAGTAGACCAGTGTATCTCTTAGAAAAGGCTGTTTTAGATGCTCAATCAAAAAATGCTGATTATGTGGCGTTTAATGTTCCGACTCCGTTACAGTGGTCGAGCATCGCGTCACTTGGGGAATTTGTACCAATAACCATCGATGTTAGGGATTACCAGATCATTTTGAAAGAGATAAAAAGGCGTATTTATGATTTTATAACCTACATATAGTGGCCCAAGCTCTATATTTAAATTATAGGCCTACCAGCTCACGTGTGAAGCAGCACAAAAATTATTCGGTTGCAGTGCTTTCTGCTAGAAGCTGCTTCAGTTTGAGCTTTTTCTATTAAGTCGTATCTCTCCGAAGTTAAAATGCTCCACCATAAAGGGGCTTATCTTACGTTCTTAGCGGACAATTTAAAAAGCTATTTATAACGTAGCTATTAAGTGATTAAATCAGGTGAGACTCTAACACACCTCCTAATGGTAGGGGTGCCAGAGAGAGGTATGGTGTAGTTAATGAACATAAGTGACGGAATCGGAAAAGCCACAGCGAAAAAAAGGCGAAAAGGATCTCTTATAGCCTTCTTATCAATAGTGCTTATCTTATTGATGTTAATTCCGCCGCCCGAGGTTTATGGAATAAGTCAATCATCTTTGACGATTAATCCTGTCACTCATAATGTCCAGCCAGTCGGGGGAAATAACAAATTTTCAGAAGTCGTCACTGATTCAATAGGCTTGTCTGGTAAGGCGGATACAGGGTCACAAGTAGTAGTCCAAAAGATAGAAGACGGCAAAGTATCTGAAAAAGTTGTTTCAGTAAACCACGATGGGTCGTTTTCAACAAGCGTCGATTTTACTGTCGGACCTGACTTCTTGTACAAAGTTAACTCAGGTAGAGTCAAGTTAAAAGTTGTGTCGGCCTCCTCAGCTAACGAAGTAGACGTGTCTTTAGTTGACAGTACCTCGTTTCATACAGCTAACGCGAAAGAAATCCAGAAGCAGACAAGTGCATCACCTGGACAACCGAAAACGTTTGTGGTCTACCATAATTCATACTACTTCAACATTGGTTATTACATAGATGATAACGGAAACGCCGTACGTAGCTCTAAAGATGACGTGGCAGCGCAACTTTCAAAATTTAGCATGGTCTCACTCTACTATACCGAATCAGCTCAAAATATAGGCTTGATAAAGGCACACAATCCCAACGTTAAGATCTTTGCATATTTTAATCCGGAGTTTTGCTGCATCTCAGAAGACCCGAATAGCGAATTTCAAAAAGTTGTTACCCATCACCCAGAGTGGTTCCTCAAAGATACAAATGGCGCTGCCATTACGAGCTATAACGGGAGTGAGCAAGTAATGGACCTTACGCATCCAGGATGGAGAGGGGAGGCAGTACGACTGTGTCGGGAAGCGCTTACGACAAAGGGTTTTGATGGCCTCTATCTTGACAATGGAGTAAACGATCCGGCATTGGGCTTCGACGTGTGGCGTAACGCAAATACAACATCAGTCGCCAATTGGCACGCAGCTCTGAACGCGTTTTATGATCAGGTGCGTATCCCTGGGAAACTACAATTTTATAATGGACAGTCTCCCTTAATGGACAGCTCCATGCAAGATTACTTGAACAGAAATGACGGTTGGATGGATGAAGGATATATTTCGTATAAGGGCTGGATGAAAAGCGCAATAGAAATGCCACAATTTGCGAGCGCTCAAAAGAAGTTCTCCATTTTCTACGCGAACAATCCTGATGGAAGCGTTAGGGACTTTTATTACATGTCGGCACTTCTCTCTGACGGTTTCTTTTTCTACGCTCCTACGTCAACTCAGTGGTTTAATGAGTATGGGTTTAACCTCGGTAAACCAATGGGAAAGGCCTACCAACTCGACAACTATCCTGGGATATGGGGTAGGGACTTCGCGCAGGCCAAGATATTCGTAAATCCCACGCCGAACAACATCACAATAAGTGCAGCAAGCTTTAATGGTCATTTTCGGACGTTAGAGGGCAAACCATTTTCGTCGATTACCATCGGCAAGTTTGATGGGGAAATAATTGTTCCAGAGTATGCGGTTACAGTGCAGCTAGCTCCTCAGTACCAAAAATACTTCCAATGGGAACTAACGAATTATGGAAACGTTGACACGTGGGTTGCCCCATATGCGACCCTCTACGCGCCGACGGCGGCATCACCTTACTATAGCAAGGGAGGTGCAATTACGGGTTTTTACTACGTAGAAGGCGGTACGGTGCGTAATGCGCCGCGATATGCCGGACTCGGGTGGGTGCACTTAGCTCCAGGCATGACGACAAATGTTTTTTCGCAAGCGTGTGTTCCATCAAATGCAAAATGGTCAGTTTACAACGTATATATATATTATAACAAGGGTTTTCGCGGTTGGCTGTATCCAAAATGGGACCAAAATGCACAGTTGAGATAAAAAGGCGTCGTTCTCCTTTTTATCGTCTTTTAGTCCCTTTTACACTTTAACCGTTTCACTCGCGTCAGCAGATACCAGAGTTGCGCAGAGCTGCCGTTGCAAACTATAGTACAGTCGATACAGTGATAAACGGCCTTACATCTTTCAAAATAACGCGTTCGAGTGCAAGCTTTTACCTTACTCCTAACTGCGGCCAAAATGTTGTTGAATTAAGGAAAATAACTTGGATAGAGCGCATCTACCAGCCCCTTGTTTGTAGAATTTCCTCTTTTGGAATTTGACTTACCGAAAGTCCTTTCATGGGTAATCCCAACCCCTTGGAGATTTCGGCAAGAGCCTTTGGATCGTCATAATTTTGCACCGCGGCGACAATCGCGTTCGCCATCACTGCCGGGTGCTCTGATTTAAAGACGCCAGAGCCGACAAATACTCCATCTGCTCCGAGCTTCATCATAAGAGCTGCATCAGCGGGAGTTGCAATTCCGCCTGCGGCAAAGTTTACGACAGGCACCCGCTGCAGTTCAGCTGTCTCTACGATAAGCGCGTGGGGAGCTTTAATGTCCTGTGCAATCATCATCAATTCTTGATTGGTTTTCCCTTTAAGCTCTCGTATTTTGCCCATAATGGCGCGCATGTGACGCACTGCTTCCGCTACGTCGCCGGTCCCTGCTTCGCCTTTTGTGCGAATCATAGCCGCGCCTTCATCGATCCTCCTTAATGCTTCACCGAGGTCACGTGCACCGCAGACAAAGGGTGTTGTGAACTCTAATTTGTCAATATGATATTGATCATCTGCGGGCGTGAGCACTTCTGATTCGTCAATCATATCAACGCCAAGCGCTTCTAATATTTCAGCTTCCACGAAATGTCCAATTCTTACTTTCGCCATCACAGGTATTGATACGGCCTTCATGATCTCAGAAATAACTAACGGATCGGCCATTCGCGCGACCCCGCCTGCCTTGCGGATATCAGCAGGAACTGGATGAAGCGCCATAACGGCAACTGCTCCCGCTTGTTCAGCAATTACAGCCTGCTCCGGCGTCGTAACGTCCATTATGACGCCTCCCTTTTGCATCTTGGCAAATCCTCTTTTTAGAAGTTCTGTCCCGTGGCGTAAATTTTCTAGGTCCACTATAATCACTCTTCATTCGACTAATGTACACTCCAAATGATAAACTTTATGTAGCCGTTTTTTCTTTGCTTGAGAAAAAATTGCTCTAAAACCTTCCTATTTGAAACCGTTCTGTATAGTCGGGCTTTATTGAATATGTTTTAAAATTTTGTGACTTTTTTCATAAATTCAGCACTGTGCAACAGACGTGAGTTTTTTAACCAAGCCGTGCAGTCGCAGTGTAGCCACTATACACATTGACAGATCTACCTATCTTATATATCAGATCATATTCCTATGTGATTACCGAGTTTAATATGCGTATGATTAATTAAAAAAGCACTTAACTGCTTTTGGTGTAGTCTGCCACCCAACGTAACTTTTTAATACTTCTTAAGCAAGTTGATTTTAAGAAAGAGGCTTTTTGCTGTCTTTTTATCCTTCAAAATTAATTTGATGATGTGTAAGTAATGTCAGAGATTCAGTTGAGCTTAGGAGCTCAGGAGTATCTAGTAGGCGACTTTGAAAAGAAAGAGTGCATGAAGTGCGGCAGCCAATTCTGGTCCAGAGGGTACGATGAGACCTGCGGCGACGCTCCGTGTGCGCCATATTCTTTTATAGGTTCACCCGTACTTAAAAAGCGTAGCCTTGACGAGATGAGGGACTTCTACCTCACATTCTTCGAGCACCACGGGCATAAAAGGATTGCTCCGTATCCCGTCATCGCTCGGTGGAGGCAAGACGTTCTTCTCGTAAACGCGTCGATCTATGATTTTCAACCGCTTGTGACTTCAGGCCTTGTGCCCCCTCCTGCAAATCCTCTGACGATATCACAACCGTGTATCAGGCTCAATGACGTAGCCGCAGTCGGCAAAAGTGGCAGGCATTTGACAAATTTCGAAATGATGGCACATCACGCTTTTAATTATCCCGACTGCGAGATCTATTGGAAAAATGACACGATAAAGTACTGTGACGTGCTGCTGCAAGAGCTAGGGGCGGACCCTCGTGCCATCACGTACAAGGAAAGCCCGTGGTCCGGCGGCGGAAACGCAGGTACAGCACTTGAGGTGCTGCTCGGGGGGCTTGAACTTGCCACGCTCGTATTTATGGATCTAAAGCGTTCACGTTCGGGCATCACAATCAAGGGCGAGCATTACCAAACGATGGAGAATTCTATTGTTGATACAGGATACGGCTTAGAGAGGTTCGTGTGGGCGTCTAACGGCGCGCCGACCATATATGATGCCGTAATGCCTGACATTGTTAGCACCTTGATGATAGAGGCTGGAATTGAACACTCGCTTGAAGACCCCTTCTATGCGAACATTTTAGCTCAAAATGCCCGGCTAGCAGGTTTAATGGACATAAAGGGCTCAAATTTACTTTCTCTTCGGAAGCGAGTAGCAGAGACTATTGGGATATCAGTAGATGAGCTTGTCAAAATAGTTGAACCTGTTGAGGCAGTGTATACGTTAGCTGATCACTCACGATGTCTCATGTTCATGCTTGGCGATGGTATCGTGCCATCCAATGTAAAAGCGGGATACCTAGCCCGACTAGTGATACGAAAAGCACTTCGCCTTGCAGAAACCATCAACCTTCAAGTTGCGTTGGAAAACATCGTGCGAATGCAGATCAAAGCCCAAAAGGCGTATCCCCAGTATGTTGAGAGACTCGACACCATCATCGACATTATACAGCATGAGACTCGGAAATATAAGAGTACTATAGATAAGGGTAAACGACTCGTGAAAGTTCTAGCAGCGGAATATAAAGGGCGTGTCATACCCCTTGATGAATTGATCAGATTATATGACACTCATGGTGTTCCACCAGAGATCGTCGCATCGGTGTCTAAACAAGAAGGGGTGAGTGTTGATCTCCCTGATGACTTCTATGCACTTGTAGCTCAAACGCACGATCAGTTAGTCATTCAAGAGGAGCTTCGCGCAGAGCACCTTCCGGAACTCCCTTCAACATACAGAATGTTTTATGATGAGCCTGAGATGACAGAGTTTGAAGCTAAGGTAATCGATGTTATTGATCACTATTTGATATTGGACAAAACGTTGTTCTATCCCGAAGGTGGCGGACAACCCGAGGACACAGGTTCTATAACGTCGAGTTCAGGGGCTAAAGTGAAAATGGAAGACGCACGGCTTGTGGGAGGCGTAGTACTACATAAAATCAGCGACGCTTCGCCGTTTCAAGTTGGTGAGAAGATAAAGGGGAAAATTGACGTCGAAAGACGAATGTCTCACGCCAGACATCACACAGCAACGCACATTTTATTATCAGCTATAAAAGGGACGCTAGGTGATCATATATGGCAGGAAGGCGCGCAAAAAGGTGAAAATCGGTCTCGGCTTGACGTGTCTCATTACAAAAGAGTAGATGTTAAGGAGCAAAATAAAATTGAGCTAAAAGCTAACGAAATAGTTATGAAAGACATCCCTGTAGAAACTGAGTGGATCGAGAGAAATGAGGCAGAACAGAAGTATGGATTTGTGCTATATCAGGGAGGCGTGCCACCTGGCGAAGTAATAAGAATAGTAAAGGTTGATATGGACGTCCAGGCTTGTGCAGGAACCCATATGACAAGAACGGGAAAAGTTGGACCTATACGAATTATTAGAACTGAAAGTATACAGGATGGGATTGAACGCTTTGAGTTTGCAGCGGGAAAAGCAGCTGTAGAGTATGATCAGGAAAGAGATAGAATATTAAGGGATTCGTCCAACGTATTGAGGGTCCCGCCAGATAAACTTCAATCAACAGTTAGTCGCTTCTTTAACGATTGGAAGGATCTAGGAAAGAAAAATGCTGACTTAACTGGACAATATGCCAAACTACAGCCGAGTTTCTTACGCTTAAAGCATGATATTGAACCGATCCTAAAAATACAACACGCTGACATAATAGTGCCAGAAATTAAAAACCTCCAATCAACCCTCGCACAATTAGAGTCTCAATTTGAACCATTCAAAAAGGCAATTCAAGCCAGCGCCCCCCAACTAGAACAACTCACAAAGGTATCTGGTGCCCTGCCACCAGAAATTAAAAACCTCCAATCAACCCTCGCACAATTAGAGTCTCAATTTGAACCATTCAAAAAGGCAATTCAAGCCAGCGCCCCCCAACTAGAACAACTCACAAAGGTATCCGGTGCCCTGCCACCAGAAATTAAAAACCTCCAAACCCTCGCACAATTAGAGTCTCAATTTGAACCATTCAAAAAGGCAATTCAAGCCAGCGCCCCCCAACTAGAACAACTCACAAAGGTATCCGGTGCCCTGCCACCAGAAATTAAAAACCTCCAATCAACCCTCGCACAATTACATTCTAATAGTGAACAATTGCCAAAGAATAAAAAATTAACAACGGATCTTACACAGCTTGACAAGGCCTCTAAATCTTTGGATGAGGTGCCTCTGACTATACAGACTGAAAAAGTTAAAGAAATTGATATAGATAGGGATACAATTAAGATTTCACTCTTAAGAATTGATGCAGACATAAAGGAGCTGATACAAACTTCACAAGAGCTATCGGAGGAGAACATTATCATAGTGCTCGGTGGAATAAGTGCAGGACGTGCTAATGTTGTAATTACAGCTGGAAAAAAAGTTATCGACAAAGGCTTCAAGTCGAATGACGTAGCGAAGGCGGCGTGCGAAATACTCGGTGGAGGCGGCGGAGGGCGGCCTGAGCGTGCACAGGGAGGCGGGCCGAATATGGAGAAGATCGACGAAGCTTTAGAACTTGGAGTAAAGCTTTCCATTAAACAGTTAAAATCTCTAAAACAAAGGCGTGAGAAGTAATGCACCTTCAATGCATTGAGTGCAGCAAAAAGTATGACGTCGCATACATACTCAACACCTGTAGCTGTGACGGTCTTCTTGAAATCAAATATGATTTTTCTGAATTAGATTTCAAAATAGAAGATATGACTTACGTCGCGCCGAAGGTGTGGAAGTACCGTGATTTGCTTCCCATAAAGAGGGACCCAGTAACGTTATTTGAAGGCGGAACCCCTCTTTATAAATGTGAAAGGCTTGGACAACAACTTGGGCTAAAGGAGCTCTATGTAAAACACGAGGGTATGAACCCTACTGGATCGTTTAAGGATAGAGGTATGACCATCGGGGTCTCTCGGGCAATGGAGCTAGGGATGAAAACAGTTGCCTGTGCTTCTACGGGAAACACTTCAGCTTCTATGGCTATTTACGCGGCAAAGGCCGGAATAACAGCACTGGTTCTGCTGCCGAGTGGACATGTAGCGTTAGGGAAGATCGCCCAGGCGCTTATGCACGGCGCAAAGGTGCTCTCAATACGCGGAAATTTCGATGATGCCTTAACGCTTATACAAAAGCTTTGCTCAGAAAAAGGCTTTTATTTATTAAATTCCGTGAATCCCTACAGACTCGAAGGACAAAAGACCATCGCATTTGAAACTGTGGATCAACTTATGTCATACGGTAAACAACGGTTGCCTGATAGAGTTGTTTTACCAGTCGGCAATGCAGGCAACATTAGCGCGATCTACAAGGGGTATAAGGAATTTATGGAATTAGGAGTCACCGATGGAGTGCCTATGATGACCGGAATTCAGGCACAGGGGGCTGCACCAATCGCGGAGGCAATCAAAAACGGAGCGGTTGATATCAAGCCTGTTAAAAAGCCAGAAACTGTTGCAACTGCCATACGCATTGGGAATCCGATAAATGCACCAAAGGCTCTGAACGCTATTCGTGAGTCGGGGGGTACTGCTGAAGTGGTGACAGACGATCAAATACTCGAGGCCCAGAAAGAACTCGCGCGCCTCGAAGGTATTGGAGTTGAGCCTGCAAGTGCGGCATCAATTGCGGGTCTAAAGAAACTCCTAGAGATGGGAACCATAGATAACTCTGAAACTGTGGTTTGCATTGCAACAGGGCATCTATTGAAAGATCCAGAAACTGTCATAAAGTCCTCACACCCCCCTATTGAAATTGCTGCTGATATGAAATCTTTATATAATGCATTAAACAACCTGTAACACCACCTACTGTAGCTAAGGAGATCAGCGAGGAATACCGATGAAGAAGATCGTTGTACTACTCATCACTATTGGCATAATCGGAGCTGGGGCAGCGACGTACTTTTTTTGCCTGCAACCTCCGATCGTAGAAAAAGTGACGCTGCTTTCAGTCGATGATATAACGAGAACCGGATTCACGCTTAAGTATGCAGTTACGATTCACAATCCCAATCTTATAGGTATGAATATCACAAATATGAAATATAACGTGCTATTGAAACCGACAAATCAAACGGTTTATAATGGTACATCCGATGGGGGCTACATCCCATCAGGAGGCAGCATAGAGCTCACTCTCGTTTCAACGGCATATTTCGGACCATTACTGACTGCTGCCCTACTGGCGCTACTTAGCAACAGCGTGCCGATGGAGACTAATGGGGTGCTTACCGCGACTATTATGTCCATGACATTCAATGTTCCATTCAGTCAGTCTTTTGATGTGTATTCATCCATCAGTGATGCATTAAGAAGTGTTGTCTGACTAATACTATACTTCATCTCTTTTTTGGAATAATACTATCATTGAGCGTACTAGATCACGCGGCAATTCAGTAAATATCTGCATAAATTTACTCACGACAAAGCGCTGACAAAATCGTTATTTTGTTTTATGCCGTAACATGATGCCTTTTTAAATCTTGAAGAGTTTAACAGGATGAAATATTTGTTTACATTAGTATGATCCAAAAGGTGGCAGATGGATGTGCTTCAGCTCTCTCTTGGAATGCACAAGTAAAGTGCTGAACCCTGTTCGCCGCCGGGGTGTCTCGGCTTTTTAAATCGTTCAAGAAGGTGGACTTGCTTAATGGTAAGGTAATGGGTTAGTCAACCTGCAGTTGAGCACTAACAATGTACGTAAAAGCTCACATGAATTATTTAAACACAAGCGCATTAAATAGAATATTAACGCGGCAGGCTTGGTTGTTGTCTACAGTAGTAGAACAAGCGGTCGACAGAGTGGACAGCATACGGTTATCAAGAGCTATGAAACGTTTTTAGGACCTCAATTTACAGCCACAGCGAGTCCACTTTCTCGAGAACACAGTAACATCCATGTTCTCGAAAGGCCTATTTCCTTTTGTAAAGCCTGGATATCGGCTAGCTTGTTCACTTCTGTGGCATTTGCCAGCTTAGTGCTATTCTCTTGTTACGGTTCAGTTCGTAGTCTAAATCTCGAGAAAGCAGCAACCCCAATGACAAACAGTATTGCCGTTAAAATGCTCAGCAACCTCACTTCGGCAATAACATCTCCTGTTAACCCACTTCCGTAGGTAAGCACAGACCTAAGCGCAGACACAGCATGGGTCCATGGGAGAACATCATACAACTGGTAAGTTCTTCCATTGAACTCACCGATTACTTCCTTTGGTAAGGGAAAAAAGACTCCGGCAAGGAAACCCGCTGGTACTGCGATCATCACGCTCAAGCTTCCGGCCTGCCGCTCATTTGTCACAAATGCTGCTACCAACAATGCCAGCGAAATAGTAGCCAACCCGGCGATTATTCCAATTACTGTCGCGAACAACAATGAAATGATACCGCCCTCCCATTTGTATCCCACTGCTATGGCGACTATGATAAGGATAAGCACCTGCAAAACGGTGATTAATGACCATGTGATGAGCGTCCCGAATAGGAGGTCAAACGACCGCATCTTCGAGAGCTTTAACCTGTCCAACGTACCCGTTTGTACCTCCCGTGAGAGGGAACTAGCGATAATGCTCACTTGTATCAACAAAGCAAAAATAATGAGCCCCGGTACCATATAGTCAAAGATAGAAAATGATTGCGTCCCGGAAATGGGTAATATTGTCGCAGACACGAAGTCACCAAATATTTGACTCTTTGCCCCTCCATACGATGCTGATGCTTGTGCTATAGCGCTACCTTTAACGTCGTCTTTATAATGCTCTAAAAGTCCGGTGACAGCAGCTTGTGCCGTGCCAAAATTCACATATCCAGGATCTCCTTTGATGGTAAGTGCTGCAGTTACGTTGTTCGCCTCAGGCAGAGGGGTATTTGCGACGAATGCATTAATTGTTGGATTTGGGCCAGTTACCGTGTTCTCTTTAGTTTGCTCACCGATCGTAGACGTAATCTCTGTTCTGACTGAAGTGTTAATCAATGAGACGAATGCACGTGAAAAATTCTCTGGAATGATAATGAGTGCATCCATGCTTCTGCTCTTCAACATTTCATTCGCCTTTTCCTCGCTGACGTTATTCAGATGGAATAAATTCGTACTGCTGTTTTCATACGTCACGTTCCCGAGCAGTTGGGAAAAGTCGTCTCCAAAGTTCTTGTGTTGTGCAGCGTTGCTTGAAAATACGGTCGCACCTGTATCGTGATTTATTACAGCGAGCTCGTGTGGGGCATCGCCTCTCGTATAAAATGGAGTGAAACCGCTGCCAAATGCAAATGCAAAAATAACAATGTAAAGCAGTGGGAAAGTCACTATAAATACAATTCCCCTTCTATCTCTGAAGGTCTCCTTTATTCCCTTGGATGCGATGTTTGCGAACTTCATATTCACTCTCTCAAGTCTCTGCCAGTTAAATAGATGAATACGTCTTCGAGTGTATTTCCTCGAATAGAGATATCTGAGACATGCCCCTTTGCACCTTCGATGAGAGCGATCATTTCTGGGAGCTTACTCGCAGCATTCAACGCTCTTATCGTAACCCTCCCCTTGACCTCCTTGACTTCTTCAATTCCGTCCAGCGATTTCATGAGCACTATAACTTTATCGTTCATTGCTGCATCAGCGAGCTGTATTTCAACGATATCCCCCCTCCCAATTGTCTTCTTCAAGTCCTCTGGCGTATCTAAGAGCAGCAATCTCCCGTGATCTATAATTGCAATTCGGTCACTCAATGCATCAGCCTCCTCCATGATATGGGTGGTCAGCACGATGGTTTTGCCCTCTTTGTCCCGTAGAGTTCGAATAAAGTCCCAGAGCAGGAGCCTTGACTGAGGGTCCAAGCCTGCAGAGGGTTCATCCAAGAATAGGATCGCGGGATCGTGGACGAGTGATAGTGCAACATTGAGCCTGCGCTTTATACCTCCGGAGAGCTTAGAGACTACCTCATTGCCTTTATCTGAAAGGGCAAGCGTATCCAATAATGTGCTTATCCGTTCGTTTAAGACAGGTCTAGGAATTCCGTACATATTCCCCATGAAGGCGAGGTTCTCCCTGCACGTCAAACTTTCCCATAGAACTAACTCCTGTGGACAGACCCCGATAATTCCTTTGTCTACCGACCCAATCTCTCCTCCGTTGAAGAGCACTTGTCCGTTTGTGGGCCTTAAGAGTCCAACCATCATTCTAATAGCTGACGTCTTCCCTGCGCCGTTCGGTCCCAAAAAACCAAAAACCTCTCCTTCTTTTATCTCCAAATTGAGATTGTCAACAGCAAGGAGGCCATTATATTTCTTCGTTAAGTTTTGAGTCTTTAGCACGTACTTGTCCACAAAATCGCTCCTATCAGCCTCTGACTCTGACTCTGTAAAACATCCATAAATTGTAACGTTTCATAAAATACCTCAGGATTTATTAAAGCATTTTTACTTCTGATCTTAGTATCTCATTTGCTGTCTTCCGTTTTTATACTCCTGACATATATAACTCTTTAGTTCTTGGCAGCTCTTGAATTCTCAACAGAAACTTCTCATCATCGTTTTATTTTTATAATTTCAACGATTTTTATTCCTTGATTTGGCAGGATGATTATTCCTCTGTCATAGCTTTATCGACTAATCTAGTTGGTTACCTCCTCTTGGACCGCTGAGAACATCTGACATGAATTCTAAATGTAAGTGTGGACTCGACCGACATGAGCGATCATTACCTTGCCGGTTTGGAAAATTGAAAAAGTCACAGTTTCTAGGAATTCCGCATTATCAGTGCTTTCAGCAAATTACTCGATTTTTTCGTTGTTTCAGTGGATCTTCTTTACTTGCTCCGGTTGAGTAGGCTTTTTACGTGCTCTCTAGTTTGTGAAAGTGATCATGCTCTCTCTTAACTTCTTTAGAATTTCCTGAGCAAAGCCTGAAGCATTTATTTTTCAATGACGTCAGTTGAGAGATCATAATATCATTACCTTTCAATAACTAGAATGAGCATTGGAAAGGTTGCTGCAACCTATTGGTAGACAGCACTCTTCGAGTTAGTCAGTTCTTTCTCCCTCAATTCCATAGCGCGCTGCGTTTCTATCTGCAGACGCTTGAATGCGTTTAATTTGCTCCTGACCGCCGGACATCTTAAAGAGGTGGGCAAATCGTTTCTGCTGTGTGAGATACTCGTCTACTGGTTTTCTTTTCGGCACTTTCATTACGTTTTTGATCTCTCCGTACTCGATCTCGTACATCACCCACAATCCAGTCTCCACGGCGAGTTTCGCTACCTCAATGGTTTTTGCACTATCGAATCCCCAGCCCACATTGCACGGGGCGTGGATTTGTAAATAGGCCGGGCCGTCTACGGTCACCCCTTTTTGGACCTTCTTCACGACGTCTTGGGGATAACCGACAGACATAGTTGCGACATAAGGAATATCGTGCGCTGCGGCAATCGCAGGCATGTTCTTTTTGGGTCGGTCGTTCCCGAAGCTTTTTTTGCCGGATGGGCTTGTTGTGGTAAAGGCATCGAGGGGGGTAGACCCGCTCCGCTGGTTTCCGGTATTCATGTATGCCTCGTTATCATAGCAGATGTAGCAAACGTCATCGCCCCTTTCAAGCATTCCGGAGATGGCTTGCATACCGATATCAACCGTTCCGCCGTCTCCTGCAATCACTACCACTTTGCCCTCGTCTGGGCGCCCAAGCGCTTTTAATGCTGTCGCAATACCTGTTGCTACTGCCGCCGAGTTTTCAAACAGTGAGTGTATCCACGGCACTTTCCAGGCTGACTCGGGATACTGAGAGGACACGACTTCCATGCAGCCAGTAGAGCTGACTACTATAGTAGCTGCTCCAGTCGCCCTGAGAATTGTTCGCACCGCCAATGCTGCGCCACAGCCTGCACACGCTCTGTGACCTGATGTGAAGAGCTCGATCTGCGGCAGTTCACGTTTTTTCGCCGTTGTCGCCATAGCTTTTTACACCTCCTCGAGTATGTCAGATCTAAGATCGATGAATTCACTTTTGGCAGATGGGCTGCCAGATCTGATTCTTTCGACCATTTTTTTGACCGTCCTCTTCGTAATGTCTCGTCCGCCGAGACCGGCGATGAAGCCGTAGGCGTCGGGCATACTTCCATTGTTGTAAAGGCACGCCTGTACCTCGCAAAATAGTGCGCCTTCAAAGCCGAGTGAGACGTTTCTGTCTATGACCCCTACTGACTGCACCCCTTCTAAGGCCTTTCGTATCTCCTCGGATGGGAACGGCCTGAGTGCCCGCACTTTAATGACGCCTACTCTTCTGCCCTCCGCCCTCAAATCGTCGATCGTGTCTTTAACAGTACCTACTACTGAACCCATTGCCATAATGACGTGTTCAGCATCGTCACATCTGTACGCTTCAATTAAACCGCCGTAGTTCCTCCCAAATGTCTCGCCAAACGCCTTCGAAACATCAGAAATAACGGTCTTGGCATTTTCAAGCGCTTTATGATTTTGATATCTAAACTCAGTGTAGTAGTTAGGATCTGCAAACATTCCAAATGATTTCGGATCATATACCGTGAGAAAATCAACTGGTTCATAGCGAGGTAAGAAGTCATCCACGAGTTCCTGGTCTAAAAGCTCAACTGGCTCGTACGTGTGGGTTAGCGTATATCCGTCCATACAAATCATTATGGGAACTTTAATTCTGTTATCTTCTGCTATCCTGTAACCCTGCACCGTCATATCGCTTGCTTCGGTATTATCTTCAACGTAGACTTGTATCCAGCCTGAGTCCCTTTCTGAAATCGAATCCTGCTGGTCGTTCCATATGTTCAAAGGCGCCGAAAGCGCCCTATTCGCGACGGTCATAACAATTGGCAAGCGCATGCCTGCCGCGTTAAAAAGGACTTCATGCATTAGCGCGAGTCCTTGAGATGTCGTTGCCGTGTACGTACGTGCTCCCGTTGCACTTGCGCCGACACAGACAGACATAGCCGTATGCTCTGATTCTACCTTCACGTATTCAGCATCGAGCTCACCATCAGCTATTAACTGCGATATATCCTCAACGATGTGGGTCTGCGGGGTGATGGGATAGGCTGCCACTACATTTGGCCTGCACGCCTTGACAGCCAGTGCTACAGCGTGAGAGCCCTCCATAACTTGCATCATACTACTTCTCCTCCAAAATCATCTTAATGCCTTTGATCGGGCACTCATTCGCGCAAATTCCGCAGCCCTTACAGTAATCGGAATTAAGTACGTATCGAATTTCCGCTTTCTTCGCTGCAGCTTTTTTTATCTTTCCGGCTTGTTCAAGCTCTTCCGCCCGTTTCTTTGCCTCTTCCGCCTCCTTACCGCTGAGTGTTTTCTCAGTTATGGCAAGATCAGGACATACTTCGCTGCACTTGCCACAGCGAATACACTGTTCCATATCAAATTCAGGGTAAAAAACTCTCCAATCTCCCGTCTTAAGACTTTTAGAACCGCCAGGTTCTCCGACTGCACTCGGAGGTAACTTTTGTAAAGATTTTGACCTCTTTTCAGGCGACTTTTGCTCTTTTTGACCTCGTTTTTGTTTGGTAATCACCGGCGACCCAGTGTCTTGCATTATCTCATAAGCTCTCATAGCTGCCTTAACGTTAGACTCTCCAATTTTGCCGGGGAATCGTTCAAGGATGGAGCGCTCAATGGAGTCGATGCTGATCTCTCCTGTAGCTCCCGCAAAGCCGCCGAGCAATGTTGTGTTGACTATTGGCCTCCCGATAATTTCAAGGGCTATACCAGTTGCATCGATAGTCTTGACTTGTATTCCCTCACGGATCCCTATCTCGTCAGGTGGCTTTTCAGAATTCACAATCACAATTCCGCTAGGCTTCAACCCAGCAGTGACGTCGACTGCCGATATGAGAGTTGGATCTTGAACGATGACGTAGTCGGGTTCATAAATTTGACTTCTAAGTCTAATCTTTTTGTCACTAATTCTCGCAAATGCTGTGACGGGAGCCCCGCGTCTCTCAACGCCAAAAAATGGAAAAGCTTGACTAAATTTTCCGTCTTCAAAAGCGGCTACAGCCAATAGTTCAGCTGCGGTGACTGAGCCTTGGCCACCTCTACCGTGGATGCGTACCTCTTTCAATTGTCGACCTCCGTGTTCATCATAATACCAATTCTATCATTTAATAGTTTCTAGTTACATATATTAGTAATTATAAATATCAGTCAATTCCAACGTTTACAGCATAGATTTACGTTAGAGGGAAGTGTTATGTGTGAACAGCTCTCACTTGTTCTCAGCTATCCATTTTGAAGACGTGCCCTTAATTGTGTGGTAAGTGGGCATCGCGACTACGTCCATTTGTCGTAATTCCTAAGGTCAAATTTAAGACATTAGCGAGGTGAAACGGAACTCCTTACATGCATTTATTATAACCAGCAAGTGGACAGAGTTACGGTCTCTTTCAGTGGAAATGAAGCAAGAAATTATTTATATCGTGGTGTAAAAAAGGGTAGTAGACTGGAAAGTCGTTCGGCATAAAGGAGGTGGATGGTGCTGGAGAAAAGACAAACGCTAAAAGTATTACTAGTCATGATTACGCTCGCGCTGTTCTTTGTCCAAGTTGCATCAGCTTCAAACAATTGTCCAACCTGTAAAGTCGTTTACGATGACGAATCTGCCACCACAGGTTCGCACGCAGCAAGCGACACTCTCTATCCACTCGTTCTTCTTAATCCATCATCGGGAAATTTCATGCACAATGACCAAGTAAACTTGGCTAGCGTTGTATTAACTCTGTTGTGATGAGAGTTTGGGTTCTAATCCCTCGCTCTCGAATTTTTTTTACGCTTCACACGGCTTGGAGTTTAGAATCCAAAGTTTTTATATAATGATTGAACAATTGCATCGTTGGCAAATAGAGGAAAATTTACGCATGAAGATAAAGCTCATGGCTCTACTACTCATCACAACGCTTATTATAATTGCAGGCGTCCCAGTTTTTGCATTGTTACCGACTCGGCAACAAGCTCCGGGTTTTTCACTCCCTGATTATTACAGCTTGAAGTATCACAGCTTGAGTGATTATCGAGGAAAAGTAGTAGTAATTGACTTTTTTGGTATCTATTGCGGCTACTGCAAGGAGGACTCCAAAAATTTAGCAACTATGTACCGTACTTACTACCAGCGAGATAATAGAGTGCAATTTCTGTGCATCGAGTCTGAGTCAGGGCCGACTAGCGTACAAGACACTAACTATCGGTCGATGGTGAACAGCTACGCTCAGTATGCAGGCATTCCTCAAAATGCTGCTCAGTATACAATACTAATAGGTGGTCAGGGCACATATAATGACTATAAATGTTCGGAAACGCCAACAGTATACGTATTAGACAAAGATGGGAAGGTCGCAAAGGGCTTTGGATATCCTATACCTGCGGCGTCGGTAAAGGAGGCTGTCGATAGCCTTGTAGGATCAGAACCAACCCCGACTCCTGCAGCATCGTTATCTATCACTAACGTCCAACTCGTGCCAGGTCATACGAATTATCTAATGTGGGTAGTGACGTACAATAGCGCAGGGTATGCTGCTATTGCGCCAATGGCGAATCTATACGCTGCCACTGCAACTCCATCAGGATACTCTGACAAAGGTAAAATAAGTGCCCAATACGTCTACGATGCGACGACGAAAACCACCAGTAGTACCACAATGTCCTATGGTAGTGGATGGGCAGAGGTCAAGCAGGGACATACCTACTGCTTCATTTCTGGACCAGTAGTCCCTTCTGACGCGAAATGGGCGTCGTACAACGCACAAGCGTGGTTCGATGGTAAGTATCACGACTCGTTATATAGTTCTTGGCAATACAAGACTTTACGATGAAGGGAGGCATTAGCCCGTTTATTTAGTTTTAAAAGTCGACGGGGATGCCCATTATATTATCTGCGCCTTCGTATACGTCCTTCGCGATTTCGGCACATCCTAGTGCCGCGCTCCAAGGTTCTAGAAGAATTGATGAAGTGCTTAGAAGCGTCTCAACTCGTTGTTTTATTTGAGGGGCTGCAGCACCAGCTAAAAATATCGATCCATTAACGTCATAATCTTTTAATAATACTTGGAGAGCGTTTATTTCCATGGCAACATAAAGAGCAAGGGTATCTATCATCTCTCCTTCTGCCATGTTTCGCTTGCCTATCCCACCAGTTGAAAATGCCTCATTTGCTGTTGTGAGACCTGCATCAACATCTCGTATCGCTTGAAGGTCGAGAGGACCTTGAACTAATCCGGGAGCGAATATCGCAGCATCTATTGCCCCTGTTATTCTTCGTTTAGTTATAGCTAAGGTCACGGTATTTGAACTGACGTCGCAAATTATAAAATTCTCTTCGCCGTGTTTTTTTATTGCGTGATAAGAAACTCCAATCTTTTCTGGTGAGGCCCCATGTGAGAAAAACTTCATTCTGAAATCGACGTCTGATTTGTCGTGTAATCCGGGGAGCACCACTGCTGGCACGCCAGAATTATAAATCGAGTCGTAGACGGCAGTACCTCCTCCTATGTACCTGCCGGCCCCCCCCTCCTCACGCAACCCCCTGTTTTTAACCTTCCTTATATTCGTTATCTTGTTGATGCCGTCACCCATCGAGTAACTGAGGCCAATTAGTTTTACAAATTCCAACTTGAGATTGAGCCCCTCTTCAATGTCTTTGATAACTGTAGATTCTGTTATGTATTTTCGCGGCAATTCGAACTTTCTGTCATCCAACGTAGCAAAACGAACGGCTTGAGTGCCGTGATCGACTCCGATAAACATGAAGTTTACTCCCCACGTATCTAGGTATCCGTAAAATAAAAAGCCTCAGGCGGAATTTGAATCCGCGACCTCGTCCTCTGTGTGCTTTGCACATCTTGTGCTGCAAAACTTACCAAGGACGCGCTACACCAAGCTAAGCCACTGAGGCACGGTCCTGCAACGTTATATACAAATTGTTGTATATAAATATTTGACCAGCAGTGATATCTTGATTAACGAGAATTCATACCATATTGAGTCACTGGCAAACCAGAAACGAGCTTCTGTTTTGAGGATTGAAGTAAAAACTATTTGTTTACGAGGCATTTATCGGTTGTTGGAAAAATCGACCCTCATCCGATTGCATTAGCTTGGCGACGCGACGCTATAAAACAGACTAGAGGCATTCGAATGCTTGATGATAGCTTAATTGTGCAAAAATTGGTAAAAGGAGAGCTAAAACTTCATCAAATAGATCTTCCTGCAGCGAGAGCTGTAGAGTTACGGGCTACTGCCATAGAAAAGCTGACAGGGGCATCTCTCGACGAATTGAGGAATTATACGATTGATCCCGAGCCTGTATCACAACGAAACATCGAGAATATGATAGGGGCCGTGCAAGTACCCGTTGGAATTGCAGGCCCACTGCGAGTTAATGGAGAGTATGCCGTGGGTGATTTTTACGTTCCCCTTGCAACCACTGAGGGCGCCCTTGTGGCTTCTGCTAGTAGAGGGTGTAAAGCAGTTACCTCCTCAGGCGGGGCAACTGTGAGGATTTTAAAAGATGAGATGACGCGGGCGCCAGTGTTTAGAGTACGGGGGATCGTGGAGGCAAGACAAGTAATTGAGTGGGTGAGCAACAGTGAAAACTTTGAGAATTTAAGGGCTGCCGTAAAGGAAACGACGAAACACGGCGAGTTACTCCGGATCGATCCTTATGTCGTTGGTGACAGCATTTACCTGCGGTGTGCATTTGACACCAAAGACGCTCTTGGCATGAACATGGTAACGATTGCAGCAGATCGACTGGCGGATATCATACAGGAAGCGCTCGACATAACAATGGTAGCACTCTCTGGCAATATGTGCGTTGATAAGAAGCCAGCAGCGATAAACTTGATTGAAGGTAGAGGAAAAAGCGTTGTCGCTGAAGCAATACTTCCGAGGAGTATTGTCGAAGAAGAGCTGAAAACGACACCTGAGATGATGACTGAAGTTCATTATCGCAAGAACATTATGGGTTCAATTAAAGCGGGTGCATTAGGATTTAACGCACACGCGGCAAACATTGTTGCAGCTGTTTTCATAGCTACCGGGCAAGATGCGGCGCATGTGGTGGAAGGAGCTAATGCTATCACTAGTTTCCAAATGAGAGGAGAAGAGGTTTACGCTTCAGTAACTATGCCATCGTTACAGGTTGGCACAGTGGGAGGTGGTACGAGAGTAGAACCGCAAAAGGAGTGCCTTTCAATATTGGGGGTTGCGGGAGGTGGGAATCCTCCAGGTGCCAATGCTAAAAAATTTGCCGAGATCATATGCTCAGCAGTGCTTGCGGGAGAGATTTCACTGGTTGCAGCACTTGCAGCACGGCATCTTGCACGCGCACATGCTACATTAGGGCGCTAGGACATCTTACTGTAACTTTTGTTAAATAATGTGAAGGAGAAGTAAAGAATTTAACGAGTTTATGACTACGCTCCTGGAGGGGGACCTATACTTTTTAAGAAAAAGCAGGCACAAAAATCTGGGGACATAGATACCATCATGAATGAACGCCCCCCTTGCGGCAATGAAAATCCTCCAACACCTTGTATAAAGGATTGTCCAACGTCAATCAACTGCAAATATAATATAATTAATTTCAAGAAGTAAATTGGGACAACTACGCGACCTCGCCCATTCAAATCGTTAAGGTGCACGTAGAGCAGGCCGTGAGGGCTTTTACCGTTTACGCGTCAATTGTGTGTTCAATTCGCTTTTTGAGGCAGTTTCAATTGATTTCGTTGTTATTGCTACCGCTTTTAAAAATAGGGCTAAAAAGACGCCTACAATTAAAACCACAATACCTCCAATCAACCCATTAACGATATACGAGGGGATGTCTGACCCATAGTTGATTAACTGACTAAATGGGGGATTATAAACTGGCTCTTTTTCCTGAACGTGGTTTTCCTCTAACTGTTTATCCAAGCCGTCGGGAAGTCCATTCGAAACAGCGAAATAAACGGGCACTAACACTGTAAAGAGGACAAAAACTCCTATTAACCCGACCGTCAATGATTTGTATCTTTTGTCGATCTGCACTGTTACCCCTCCACCTGCGTTGCCGGCACCGGCATTTTCGACAGCCGTTTATCTTTCATAGTAAGGATAATATCTGGCCTCACAGCTGCGATATATGCCACGACAAGCACCGTAACAGCTCCTTCACCTATTCCGATGAACATATACGTTATTACCATGGTGGGGACTGCGATAATTAGCGGAATACCGTATTCTGGTGAAAGTGCTGCAGATGCGCCCAGTTCGATTCCACACATCGTTGCAGATAGTACAATTGATGCCCACGCCGCAATGAATATAGTGATATACATTCCGACTTTCTCCGACGTGATTGTTTTGCCGAACGCATATATAGCATATGCCACAAATGAGCTTACTATGGCCATGTTTAGGATATTAAGGCCAAGCGCCGTCACGCCTCCATCGCCGAAAAGAAATGCTTGTACGACCAGGACTATCGTTAGTATTACAACTGCGGCATAAGGGCCAAGAAGTACCGCGGCAAGCGCTGCACCTACCAGGTGTCCTGTCGTCCCCCCTCCTACGGGAAAGTTCAACATCTGGGCTACAAATATCCCCGCGGCAAGCACTCCTAATATAGGTATCTGGGTGTTGCCAAGAGTATTCCCGGTCTTTTTTGTTGCATACGCTAAAATAGGTATTGCTATGATATACCCCAGCACCCAGATGAGTGGGCTCATTATACCATCGCCTATATGCATTTTGCCTCGCGAACTAGTAAGTTGCTACGGTTTTTCAAGAAGTTGTTACTAATTATTACATAAGTATCTTGTGGTATGCGGTGGCTAAGATACTTAAAAAATGATGGGGGGACACAACTTTTAAACTAAATCGTGAGTTCTTTTATAATAATATAAAAGATGGTTAGAATAAGCTAGTTACATCGGGACAAATTTGGTCCCATAATAGATAACACCTTCAGGTCCATCTTCGCTCAGTCTTCTGAACACTGGTTTCACTCTCATTCCAGTTTTGACTTCTGAGGGCTCACAGGCGAGTTGAGCAGTGAGCTTTGGCCCCTCGTCAAGTTGCACAATCGCCAAAACATAAGGGGTGTAGTTGCTGAAATTGTCGGGAGCAGAATATATTGTTGTGTATGTAACCACCGTTCCCGTACCTGAAAATTTATGCTCGCGAATAACACCATTTCGCCTACACGGTGGGCAGATAAGCCTCGGGGGGAAGTAGTAAGTGTTGCAATTGTCACATTTAGTGCCAATTAAGTTATACCTATTTGGTATTTTCCTCCAAAACCTCGCTACCGCCATCGTGGTTACCTCGTCAAGATATGTACGACTGCAGTTCCGCCAGTACCACCAACATTGTGGGTTAGACCAACCTCAGCCCCATCGATTTGTCGCTTTCCTACCTCGCCTCTAAGTTGTTCAACAATCTCAACAGCCTGTTTTATGCCCGTCGCTCCAACAGGATGCCCGCATGCTTTAAGTCCACCACTGGTGTTTATCGCCACTTTTCCCCCTATCGCCGTCTCTCCGTCAAGCGTAGCTGGTCCGCCCTTGCCCTTTTCAAAGAATCCCAAATCCTCAATTGCCATTATCTCGGCGATAGTGAAACAATCGTGGACCTCCGCAACGTCTACGTCGGACCTACGTAGGTCCGCCATTTTAAATGCTCGTTGGGCAGCCACAACCGTTGCGTCGATCGTGGTCAGGCTCCGTCTATCGTGAAGTGCTATCGTGTCGCTCGATTGAGCTGCGGCCTTTACGTAAATCGGAGTGTCCGTAAATTCTCGAGCCTCTCTGCGGGAACAAGCACAACTGCAGCTGCTCCATCAGTGATGGGCGAGCAGTCAAATAACCTTAAAGGATCTGCTACGAGAGGGGACTCTACGACAGTGTCGATAGTAATTTTATTTCTGAATTGCGCTCTAGGGTTTAGAGAGCCGTGATAGTGGTTTTTTACCGCCACCTGCGCCAGTTGCTCTCTAGTAGTACCATACTCCTCCATATGGGCCCGTGCCATCATCGCGTAGAGGCCTGGAAACGTCGCGCCAACTGTAGCCTCCCACTCTCTATCAGCTGCTGATGCAAGAGTGTCGATGGAGGATCCAATACCAACGTCGGTCATCTTCTCTATCCCCGCAGATACCACAATATCGTGATAGCCAGACGCGACAGCCATGACGCCGCTTCTCAGAGCGAGTCCACCGGAGGCACACGCCGCCTCGACCCGTGTGCTTGGTATGTGAGTTGTTGAAAGGCCTGAATAGTCAGCGATGAGTGAGCCTATATGCTCTTGTTCTATAAATCTCCCTGAACTCATGTTGCCGCCGTAAAGGGCTTCTACATCAGCGCCACTTATTCCCGCGCCTTCAAGCGCTGCGACGCCAGCCTCGATGAAGAGGTTGCGGAGAGATTTTTCCCACATCTCTCCAAATTTTGTGCATCCTGTGCCAACTATAGCTACTTGTCTCATGTATTAACAGCCTTAAATGTCAACTTAAATTGAATCATGTTACTATCTTGTTCTTGTGCCTCGCATAAACAGCATAATCAATGTATATTGGTTTTGATAATAGTTCTGCGACCGTTGGAGCCCCCGCCCTTACACTCTTTATGTCATCAGTCACCTTGATGCTAAATGAGTCACTGCCGGCCCCAGAACCAAATGATGTCACAAAAATCCGAGCGCCTGGTTCTGCTACGTCAAGGATCGAGGCAAGTCCTATCAGTGTTGAAGCAGAATACGTGTTCCCGAGTTGCTGCACCACTAGTCCCTGTTTTATCTGATCTACTGTAAAGCCGAGATCGAGAGCAGCCTTACGGGGAAACTTACCATTCGGTTGGTGGAATACCGCGTAATCGTAGTCTTGTGCTTCCGATCCGAGCTTCTTTAAAAGCCCGTTTGAGGCCGCTAAAACGTGTTTGAAATAGCCTGGTTCTCCGGTGAATCTTCCGCCGTGCCTCGGATACTGCTGACCTTCTCGCCTCCAGAAATCAGGGGTATCAGTGGTGTATGAATACGTGGACTCAATTTCAGCGATGATCCGCTTTTTTCCAATTATGAATGCGGCCCCACCTGCAGCTGCGGTGAATTCAAGCGCATCTCCTGGTGCCCCTTGAGCAACGTCGGTCCCTATTGCCATGCCATAGTCGATAAATCCCGCAGCTACGAGTCCCATGCTCGTTTGTACCGCTGCGGTTCCTGCTTTACATGCAAATTCATAGTCTGCTGCCATAAGTTCTGGCGTAGCGCCAATTGCCTCAGCTACGATAGTAGCAGTGGGCTTTACTACGTACGGGTGTGATTCGCTCCCAACGTAGATAGCACCAATCTTTTGAGGATCGAGTTTAGAGCGGTTTATAGCGTATCTTGCGGCTTTAACCGCAATTGTGGCTGCATCTTCGTCTTTGTCTGGAACCGACTTCTCGAAGACTTTAAGCCCTTTTTTGAGGTCTTCTGCATCGTCTCCCCAGACGCGCGCAATTTCTTCGATTTTTATTCTGAATTTTGGTATATAGACGCCGTAGCTTGTGATTCCAATGGGCACTTTGATTTACTCCAACCTTTTTTGACGTGTATGTCGCTGAGCTTCGTTAAGTTTTAGAACAAGCGTTATGTTATGTAATCGACTTACTTATGGAATAAGTCGATTTCACTAAAGTAAATAATGCACTGTATGGGATATTGTTCCCCTCATCATATAAATCTATTTACCCTTGACGTCTGCTAAGTTGGTGCACGTCGTCAGCCTATGTAATACTAGAAATCTAGAGGCAACAAATGGGGCCACTGAGATTTGAACTCAGGTCTGAGGACCCCCAGTCCCCAAGGATATCCAGGCTACCCTATGGCCCCTACTTCAATATCTTCCATCCTTATATTATTTCTTATATAATTTATAACGTCAATAGGATTCCTGTGAATCTTGCTGTCTGCATGGGCCGTCGTTGTGCTTACTTCTATCGAGTGTTCATCGCTTAGTTTTTGTTTCCTTAAGTCACTTAATAATGCTATATGAAGGTCACAAACAAGCGAGTGTGACAGCGAGTAATAACTGGCGTGAGATCGTATTATTCAGTAAGGGCTGCTGCTCACAAAACCACTTTCAGGTAAACTGGAATAAGTGCAAACTGACAAAACCAAGAGTCAGAGAACCTGTGCTGATAGAGTACTTCTATTTTACATGAAAAGGTAACTGTTATAGTTACAACGGAAGTAGTTAGGTACAATTTAAACTATTAGAGTGAAAGTATGAGCTTAAAAACGCTTGACAGGTTTATTGAACCACAGGAAGAATCAGATGGAGAACGATGCTTTTTAAGTATTGAAACAACCGGACTACACGGAAATCCTGAGATAATTGCATATATGATGTACTTCGGCGAGAAATCTGCTAGAGGGCGAGGAATCTTGAATGAAATCGACGCAAATAAAATTAAACTGAGGAACTCTCATCAGCTCTCCTACTTTTTACGAACAAGTGATACCGATGAACGGGATCTCCTTATCTTTTTAAAGGATGACTTGAAGACTGCTAGAGACAGGCAGGTTAAGGTTTTGACCTACAATGGGAGCAGATTTTTATTTCCGTTGCTCAGACTAAGAGCGATAACTCACGAAGTTCATGAGCCTCTACGAGGGATGTGCCATATCGACATCTTTTCTGATCTTGTACGAGATAATATTTTTGCCGAAAACAAGGGCTTCTCAACGATCTGCAGTCTGTTGAATGTAGGAAGTGCGCCGCTTCTAGACTCACCTCATATCCCGGAGCTTTGGAGAGACTGTAAGGCTGGTAACGTAGAAGTCCGCGAGAAGATTTTTAGCCATAGCTATGAAAAAGTAAAGCGAATGAGTGAGTTGTATAAAAAGCTTGAGCCTGTTACTCCTTTGAGATATTTAAATGGCACGATGTTATAGACTTCTTTGTAAGTAATCATCTAAATGTTATTTTTCCGACCGGCTCGCTTAACAAGAATTCTCCTCTTTCAATCATCTCTTTAAGACTGTCCATAAGCTTTACTGCCTTGCATTTATCAGACTGCCGCAACGTAACCGGTATTTCCATGCCCTTAAAGGGAATATGCCCGAGATCGGCTTTTAAAGCACCGTATATACAAGCAATAACACATGCACCGCAGTTCGTGCATTTTTCTTTGTCAATGCCTTTGCCGTGTCTAAACGCGCCGGTAGGACAGAGTTCTGTGACGAAGCACTGCTCACATGCCTGGCACATCCTTTCTTCGTAAGTGACTGGCGCGCACTTACTTTTCCACACGTCACTGTACTTCGCATATCCGAGCAGCTCTCTACCATTTACATCTACTATAGGGAGCGGTATCTCTTCATCAGTCTTCTTTACGTTTTCCAGCACTCTGTTGTTTGTGATCGGAATTGGAACTGCCCATGAGCAAAAAATATCAGGCCCAGCAGAGGTGTTGTACCCTCCTATATAACGGGGGTTCATATCCCACATTTCAGCATACCCCGATAAATTAGGTCTTTCAGGCGAACTTCGAGTCCCGCGACCTGTTACGTATCCAACAGCCCCATTTAACAAAACTTTCGTGCCTATGCCTATAGTTTCAAGCCGAGGATCCTTCTCTAGCGGGTTAATTTCACCACATCCACAGAAACTCGCCTCCTCATACGGCCCGTGAAGGCACCGCACAGAAAAAATGGATCTGACACACCCTTCTCGAGGGTTGATAAAGGCGTTATAGTTTTTAAACGCGTTTCTTGTTGCGAACAGGGCGGCGTAGTACATCTCATCAATGTGCGTCTCGATTTGAAGGTGACGTCCTTCATCGGTTTCCAGTTCGACGCTCACCTCTTCTCTGCGCAGCAAGTCATGCAGCAGGTGCCCTCCTCCGTATCTGTTATCACTTCTGCAAATCGCTGTCCCTGAGATGATCACATCGACAATTCCAAGTCGTTCATTTGGACACGGCCCGACAAAGGCCGGTACGTCGTTTAGCCAAACCTTCTCCGCCCGCCCAAAAGTGTTTGGCTCTGCAACCATAAAGGAGAGCGTCCCATACGTGCCACTCATTATCCCTTTGGTGCCGCTTGTGACAACGTCAACGTCGTATACCTCCTCGCCGTCTCTGACCATATCGCACAGTTCGGAGGCAGTGAGCACTTTAACGTCCCCCGATGCTATTTTATCATTAATCTCTTTAATGGTTTGAAGTGGCTTATGTGCAGGCGTATTCACGTCAATACCTCAAATTTCGCTCTATGAAGAGTCCGTTTCCATTTCAACGAGCTGACCCTTGTTAACGCTATTTGCTCGTATAGCTTGATCAAATGAAATGAGCCGTTTATGGAGCCCCACGAAGTGGGGGATATAGACTCTATATATCTTAAGCCGTGTGGGATCAACGCCGAGCTTTTGAACATCTGCGCTCAATTTATTGAGTTTTGCTTCAACGGTTTCGAAGTCCTCACCGCAGCTCTCTGCCTCGAAGCCTTGTCCGATGAAAACACCATCAGCCCCCAGCCCAAACGCTGTGTTGATGTGATGGGGCGAAAGTCGGAGCACTGACGGAACGCTAATAATCCGTATTGAATCAGGGTACGAAAGTTTTGATGCCCCCATGTTATCTGCTGCTGGATAGCCGATTTTCTTATCAAGGAATGCAATCATGCGTACGTCTCCGTCCTTTTTGTCTTCTAAAACACCTCTAATTGAGGCTTCGAGTTGTGCTTCAGTGCTGCCATGTAGATCGAGCGAGGAGCTAGGACAACTCGATAGACAAGCGCCTCCACCGGTGCACAGCAGGGGATCAACCTCTGCTCGCCTGTCAACGATCTTGAGTGCATTGTTCTTGCATGTGTGTACGCACAAACCGCACCCATCACAACTCTCTTTGACGAATGCGGTAAAGGGATCAAGTGAGAGTTCCTCTTTTCCAACAAGCGATAGCGCTTTGAGCGCAGCGGCGTCAGCCTGTAAGACACTCTGCGTTATATCCTTTGGTCCTTGGGCTGTGCCGCAGACGTAAACTCCCTTGATGCTCGTGCTTGAGCCTTCGAGCTTTGGATGTCTCTCTTTGACAAACATGTCAGCACTGAGTTCAAGCCCAAGGAGTTCTGCCACCTTGATAGTTCCAAGAGATGGCTTAAGACCGTTAGAGAGAACTACTAGATCAGCCTCAAGTTCCAAAAACCGTGAGCTAAGTGTATCCTCAACGCTGATGATAAGTTTTCCGTCGTGGTGCTTAACGTCTCCGGCTCTACCACGAATGAACCGAACTCCCTTTTCCTGTACAAGTCGGTAATAATTTTCGTAAATGCCCGGGGCTCTGATGTCTGTGTAGAGAATAGTAATATCAGTTCCTGGGTAGTAATCCCGTATGTAATTGGCGTGCTTAAGCGCCACCATACAGCACACCGAAGAGCAGTACCGCAGACCATTGGTTTTTTCATCCCTCGAACCGACGCACTGTATCATCACGACCTTCTTAGGAGGGGTTAAATCAGATGGTCGTAGGAGGTCACCGTTCGTAGGACCGTTGACACCGATAAATCGAGCAAGCTCAAGCTGTGTTACGACATCTCTAAATCGTCCGTAGCCGTATTCAGGTCTAAGACGCGGGTCAAACTCATCGTGTCCGGTAGCAATAACGATAGCTCCAACGTTTATGCGTCGTGTGACAAACTCCTCATCAAGATCAATTGCCCCGGATTTGCAGACCTTCACGCACTTTCCGCAGCCAATGCACTTGCCAACGTCCACAACGTATCGATCTGGTACAGCCTGCGGGAATGGTTTGTAAATAGCCTTCCGTTTATTTGTATCCGCATTCCACCAGTCATCTACGTCTACCGGACACATCGAAGCACATTCTCCGCAGCTGGTACAGCTTTCGTTAACTCTTCTCGGCGTGAGCTTCACTTCCACATTGAAGTTGCCTGCTGTGCCGTTGACACTAGTGATCTCCGCGCTCGTCATCACCTCAATGTTCGCATTTCGGTAGACGTCATTCATGAGCGGACTTAGAGAACACATTGCACATTCTTCGACCATCTTATGAGGAGAAAACACCTTCCCTACCCGTACTACGTTTCCACCCAGTGAGGGCTCTTTTTCTACGAGGTAGGTCTTAATTCCGTTCTCTGCGAGCGAAAGCGCCGCAGTTATCCCAGCTATGCCCCCACCGATCACCAGTGTGGCGTTGTTGATACGTACATTGAAGTCCACGAGTGGCTCCGCGTGCTTAATACGATACATAGAAGCAGTAATAAGGTCACGGGCTTTTTCCGTCGCCTTTTCATGGTCTTCAGTAACCCATGAACACTGCTCCCTAATGTTCGAGAACTCTACTAGGTGCGGATTCAACCCTGCTTCGCTGACACACTGCTTAAAGGTCCTCCCGTGGTTATTAGGTGAACATGAGGCAATTACAACACCTTCAAGGCCGTTTTCTAGTACCGCCCGCCGTATCTTCTCTTGTCCCTGTAGCGAGCAGAGGTGCTGGTCGGATAACGTTAAACACTCGCCTTGAAAATGTCGCTCAAGCCTGTCTACATCAACGATTTGGGAGATGTTACCGTCGCATTTACAGATAAAAACTCCATGACCGCCCATATCAGACCTCCATCTTCCTAAGGAGTGGTGTGACGTCTATTGATGAGAATTGGAAACACGCATCTTTGTAAGCGTCTGCCCCAAGCAGTACAGCCATAAGCTGTGCCACATTCAATATTGGGGCCCTGTAATCCAGTTTGTCTGCAAACATTTTTTGGTATGTGTCGAGCACCGTTTGACATCCTGCGCACATTGTGACAATTACGTCCGGTTTCCCTGAGAGGATACTCGTAAGTTTCTTCAAAGACGTTATTTCGGTATACTTCCTATCGCTTATCAAATGGTTAAAGCCCATACCGCAGCACAACGTCCGCTCTGAGTAGTCGACGAGGTCGGGTAAAAATGGTGCGCATATCTCGTCTAGCAACGTTGGGTACTCCCACATGCCCCCGATAACCTCGTCGTAAAATATCTTCGTGTAGTGGCACCCATGGTGCGTAGCGATTTTAATCCCCTCCAAGGATCTCCGTGCCCTTTTTTTGAGCAATTCACGGAGCGCGTGCAGCACTTCAGCAGCATGAAAGATTTGAACATCGTCACTGTATACCGCGCCAATTGTCTGTAAGACTGTATTGATTCTATCCCTAGTTTTTTCATCCTTAAGCTCCGCCATGCACTCTTTTAAGGTGCCGTAAGAGGTTGGACACGTGCACACGACGTTCGTGTACCCTGAATCGAACGCTAGCGCCAAATTTCTCGCATTGAGCGCAAGGGTGGTTTCTAGGGGCATTATCCCACAGTGCATTCCGAAGCCGGTACAAGATGATTGACGGGGATCATCAAAGTAATCAACACCTAGTGAGTTCAATATGAACCTGAATGATCGTTCAATCCCAGGGTAAAAGGTGCCGGCAAGGCAGCTCTTGAACAAGTATAAGCGCTCGGGGCGTTTATTCGTTAACGTAGTGAGAATATTCTTGTCCACTTAATCATCCTCTAAGATGATTCCTGTGTGTTTTAAAATAGTTCGTATTTGCTCAAGTGCCTTATCTGGGATTTTAATCTCCCTTGTTTCTGCGCCTACTAAGCCGAGATCAGATCTTGCCTGTTGAAGTGCATCATAGTCGACTAGATCAGCGAATATTCCTCGCGTGATAAGTTTGGGGGATACAGTTACCCCGCTTTCCCATAGCGATCTCATCATTTTCGACGCTTTTTGGCATAGGTCAGGGTTTGCTACCCCCTCTCTGAAGGCACGCCGTCGTAGGTCTAAAATGATAGATGCAGGGCTGTTATTTCTCGGACATCGCGAACTGCACGTATAGCACTGACCGCAGAGCCATATCACATCGTCGTGTACGAGATCATCCCCCTCTCCATCTTGTACCCGTCGCATAATCTCACGCGGGCTGTACCCTTCGAAAACTCGCGCTGCGGGACAGCTTGCTGTACATCTTCCGCACTGAAGGCACTTTGTTATTTTATCCCTATTGTACAAAAAAATCAAAATCATTAGCATTATGAGATATATCAGCTTTTTTGGACGTTAATTTTCTTTTTTTCATGGTCACAATGCAATTTTTGTTAATAAACGTATTTATAATTATCTTTTAAAAGAAATTATTATCCTATTTGTGATATTTTTTTTGCTAAATTATACATTTATGAAAGAAAGCGATGATTATAAATAAATAACAAGCTAAAATGATTATTGTACTAGTTTATGAATGCAAACCTAAATAAAGGCTACGACATCGTCTGCTTGGGATGCCATTCTAGTGTAAGCTACAGAGGATATGCATTACGATGTAAGTGCGGGGATGCATTGTTGCGGACAGTGTATCATAAAAGGATACTTGAACCGACTAGTGATGATAACATCTGGAAATTTGGACAGTGGTTGCCAACAAACGGGAAGCTTAATACTTGCGGTCGCTCCATCACCTATAAAAGTGTGGGGCTTTCAAAAGAGCTCGGTTTGAAAGAACTGTATATCAGCTTCAATGGCTATTGGCCGGAAATGAACGCGTATCTCGAGACGTGTAGTTTTAAGGAGCTGGAGTCGCCCCCTACCGTACAGCGAGCGTTAGAAAACGGCATTAACGCTTTTGTTATCTCATCTGTGGGCAACACTGCGCGGGCTTTTGCCCATACGGTCACCACTTCCCAGGCTTCACTTAAGTTGATACTCATTGGGCTTGAAAGCTCTTCAGATAAGCTTTGGTTGCCGGAAAAACCGTCTAACAACGTCAAGCTCATTTATTTAAAAGCCGGTAATGATTACTCAGATGCTATAGCCCTAGGGGAAAGATTTTCTCAGGCTGATGGGCTCTCATCAGAAGGGGGGGTGAGGAACGTTGCGCGCCGCGACGGCATGGGTACGGTCATGCTTGAGGCCGCACTGACTATAGGAAGAACCCCTAAGTATTATTTTCAAGCGATAGGGAGTGGAGCGGGAGGTATAGCAGCGTGGGAAGCCTCGTTGAGGCTACGAGATAGTGAACAATTCGTAAAGGCTAGGCTTCCGCAACTGCATCTTTCACAAAATCGTCCATTTGTTCCCATGTATAACGCTTGGAAAGCAGGGCGACGATTTATTGTCCCTTCGATCGATATGAAACATGCGAAGGAAAACATCGCTAAAATTTATGCAGACGTTCTATCAAATCGAAATCCCGCGTACTCAATGAAAGGCGGGGTGTATGACGCGTTACAGAACACCTTGGGCGAGATGTATGCGGTGACGAACGACGAAGCAATTGCGGCGTCAAGCTTATTTGAAGATCTCGAGGGCATAGACATTGTTCCCGCCGCAGCGGTAGCAACGGCTTCATTACTGCAAGCAGTTGAACATCAGAGCATAAACACAGATGAAGTGGTGCTTTTAAATATCACTGGCGGCGGAGAAAAGCGGCTTGCAGAGGATAAACAGCGATATACAATTGAACCCCAGTTGATTGTTGACAATCCTCAAGTAGCGCTAGAGGAGATACTGGAGGTTATAACGTAAACCATAGTGCTGACGAAACTAAAATGGACATGGCAGCAGAACAGGGAATTATTGAGCTATTTAAAAGAAATAAGATTGATTTAGTTGCGACTCTTCCTTGCGACAGGCTTAAAAATCTGCTGCCTCTTGTTTCTGAAAACTTCTTTGAAGTACAACTGACAAGAGAGGAGGATGGGGTTGGCATATGCGCCGGCGCTTACCTTGCCGGGGCGCATCCACTCATGCTCATTCAAAGTACAGGAATAGGAAATATTTTAAACGCGCTTTCTTCTTTGAGTTTTACGTATGAAATACCCCTCCCAATTGTGGCAAGTTGGAGAGGAGTGTATAGAGAGGGCATAGAGGCGCAGGTGTATTGGGGCACGCATTTAAGGGCAGTTTTAAATGCGTTAGAGGTTCAAAGTTATGAAGTACACACAATTGACGACCTCTTTCTAATGAATGAAGGGATACGAACGTCTTTTGAAACGCGTTTACCTGTTGTCATTCTTATATCTCCCCAGCTGTGGGAGTGCGCTTCACTTGACGTTAATCACGCAGTGAAGCGTGGAAGAGCGGAATGTCCTGTGACGACCAATACATCTCCATTCGAGCATGTACTTATGACGCGATACGATGCGATTCGGGCAATGTTGTCTCATCTAGAGGGTAAAATCATCATTTCGAACATCGGCGTGCCGAGTAAGGAACTCTATGCAGTGTGTGATCAGCCCACGAACTTCTATATGCTAGGGAGCATGGGGCTCGCGTCTTCTGTAGGCTTAGGAGTATCTCTGTACACTAGGAGAGACGTTATTGTCCTTGATGGCGACGGAAGCCTTCTTATGAATCCCAACGCTCTCTGTAGCGTATCACAATTCGGCAAAGAAAACCTCACGATTGTCGCCCTCGATAATGGAACGTACGGTTCAACGGGCAACCAACAAACGGCGAGTCAAAAAATGGACCTCGAATTGTTAGCACGGGGCTTCGGGATTGAAAACACCTGTAAGGCATATACGGCAGAAGATTTGAACGCTGCACTTGAACAAAGAGGAAGGCCGAAGTTCATCCACGCTGTAATAAAGCCAGGAAATGCAGATGTGCGAGATATCCCATATACTGCAGTTGAAATAAAAGAACGCTTTATGAGGGGTATTTAAAACAGGAATAGCTCATTAATTTATCTAATTGCTTTTTCAGTAGGCTTATAGCGTGATTCTCCTATAAGCTCGGGGCACTTTTGATTCCCATAAATGGACCTAACTCCAGTTTTATATTCTCTACTCGAGCAGTTTATACATAATGAAGCATATTATATCAGTCTGACAGAAGAATATTCACAGAGAAAAACGTATGTAGTCTACTTAAAAAAACATCTTAAAACAATGATAGAAAGAGCTAATAATTTAAATCAATTTTCGATAAGTAACGCTGAGGAAATACGTAAAGATGAACAGCTGTCTTTAATGAATAATGTCCAGTTTATTTACGAACTGGTGCTTGCAGAACTTGAACTAGAATCTCTCGGGGCTCATTTTGAAGTGAGCAATAGTCTTAGAAGATTTAGATTAATTAGTGCAAAAGATGAAGAAACTCTTAGAAAAAGAGTAGCTTATTTTGAGTCAGTAAAAGGGAAAGCAACTGAGTATTGTCTACTATTAGAACAAAATAGAACTCGCTCTGTAAATCAGTACCTTACACATTGGATTTATCCCTATAAAGGTAAATTTCATCCTCAAATGATTCGAGCTCTCCTAAATATCATCGGCGTTGAACGCGGGGATACAGTCTTAGATCCATATATCGGTAGTGGGACTACTGCAGTTGAATCGCAATTGTTAGGTATAAATTGCATCGGGGTTGATGTGTCCCCCCTCTGTGTGCTACAAGGTAGAGTTAAAACTGAATCTATACAAGTCCTGCAAGAGATACGTGAATGGAAGGAAGAAGTAATAGCAGGAGCGAAACCCTCGCTGTTAAATCTTGAAGGTAAGAATATTGATGATATTATCAACTCAATTGAAAATGAAAAGGTAAGAAACTTTTACCGGATGGCGAAACTCGTCGCATTAAGCGAAAAAACAAGAAGAAGACGAGAATTTTCAAAATCATTTTTGAAAAAATTGAATATAATGATTGATTCTGTCAGTGATTTTGATCTCATTGTTAAAGAACTACACTTAGAATTAGGTAAAATTGACATAAAAGAAGGAGATTCAAGAGATTTACGTATAAAGGACGAAACAATAGATGGCATAGTCACTTCTCCACCCTACTCTATTGCTTTAGATTATGTTAAAAATGATAAACATGCATTCGAAGAAATGGGGTATGATCTTGGAGAGATGCGCGAGAGATTTATGGGCCTAAGAGGAAAATTAAAAGATCGGATTAATCTCTATAATGAAGATATGAAAAAAAGCTTAGCAGAGATGTGTAGGGTTTTAAAACCATCAAAATTTGCAGTTATAATAATTGGAAATGCTAGGTACGATGGAAAAGAAGTGAAAACTGTTGAGTTTACGATAGATTATGCTGAGAAATTAGGTTTAAAGCTAGTAAGAAATATAGACAAAATTGTATTTGGGCTTTATAACGTGATGCAACAGGAAAATATACTAATTTTTGAAAAGTTTTGAATAAAAAGATGTCCGTCCAAAGAATGTATGCAGCAACATATAGAGACAATTAGCAGATGCCTTAAACCAGCAAAAGATATACCTATTCCGCTCGTTATCAAAACAGTTACTGGTTTTGAAGTTCTGGCTTTTGACCCGTTGTCTAATGACAACAAAAGACTGTTGATACGGTTAAATACCGCGGCTCAACTGGCGGGAAAAAAAGCGTTTGAAGAGGGTATGGAAGCCCAGCGACCAAATGAAGCAGGTATAATAATTGAACGTCACGTTCTAGACGCTCTTGATCAAGTTGAATTAAGAGCAGAAACACCTTTTTGTAAAGATGGATCTAAAAAAACATCAGGATATCCAGATATACAAATTGAAGATGAAAAAGGGCGAAGAATATATGTTGACTGTAAGACCTATGACACGTCTAAAAAGAATTCGACTATAAGAACATTTTATTTCTCTCCGTCAGAAAATCCAAAAATTACTAAAGATGCTTTTCATTTTTTGATGAGTTTTGAACTAAATAAAGTTAGAAGGACATATAAAGAAGTTTTCATTCCTGTATCATGGCAAATATACTCTTTAGAAAGCTTGTTTGTTCAACTAAAGTATGAATTCAATGCAAATAACAGGAATCTTTATTCAAAAGGCGCCCTACTAATAGAGGGAAGAATAAATAATATTAAATCAAGTTAATTACTTTAGGATCTAAAAGCATTAGCCATTTTAAGTTTTTTTTTGGCTAAAATCAACTACTGAGCTAAGGAATATTGTATTTGTAATAAGCCGAAGCTAACATTATAGAAAGCAACTGTTGAATAGGAATTTTGCTGCTGTAGACTTCATTGTCAAAATTTAGCAGCATATATACATAATTTTATTTAGTTGCTAAGAAGATTTGTCACGGAAATTATACTATGAAAAGATATAGGTATTGTAAAATATTTTATTCAAAGCACTATAATATAAATACGAAAATTTATCTGAGATTATAAAATATCCTTCGCTCGTCGCAAGATATATTATGCTCAAGAAATCTGTTATTGTATGGGAAAAAATTAAATTAAGATTCTTTTTTGCAGTATCCAAGTCAATAGATAAACGATTTTTCATTATAATGATGCTGCTTTTTTGGGTTGTTGGCATCCCTAAAGAAATAAAACCACAAGAAGGGAGGGTAAGTCTTACCCCTTCCGCAGTCAGCGTATTAACAGAAAAGGGCACGAAGGTTGTCGTTCAAACCACTGCAGGCGAGAAAGCGGGGTACTCTGATGACGATTATACAAAGGCACGCGCAACAGTTGTCCAAACCGCTGAGGAAGCATGGGGTAAGGCTGATCTAATCGTAAAAGTTAAAGAGCCCATGCAAGAAGAATACGATTTCATACAGTCCGATCACCTTCTGTTTACGTTTTTACACTTAGCGAGTAACAAGCTTCTTGCCAAAGCGTTGATGAAATCCGGGGTTGCTGCTATCGCCTATGAAACGATAGTAAAAGACGGTAGAACCATCCTTTTAGAGCCCAGCAGCATCGTTGCCGGGGTATTAGGAGCGTATCAGGCTGCCTTTTATTTAACACATGCGAACATAAAGAGGGATAAAATAGAGGTCTCCGTTAAAGAAAAAGAGCAGTTGGAACGCCTCCTCGACAACCTTACATATAGCACATTATTCGAACGGCCTCCTTACGATCTGACAGGTAAAACTGCTCTTGTATTGGGAGGAGGTATTGCAGGAAAAAACGCCTCAAAGATATTGGTCAAAATGGGTGCTAAGGTTTACATAATTCAGAGAGAAGGAAAAAGAATACCAGAGCTTCAACTTTTTATCTCCCAACAGGAATTGAAAGATTTTAAAATCCAAATCTTGGAAACACCTAGCGCCTTTCGTGACATAGATATAGCATCTTATCTTAAGGAAAAATATGGATTTGATCTTACTCAAACAGACATTATCATAGGTGCTGCCTATACCGTCGGTAGAAAAGCGACTCTTATCATTGATCAAGAGGTTCTTAAAAAAATGCGAACATCGAGAAAGAGGGTAATTGTCGATATCTCAATTGATCAGGGGGGCAATATTTACGGTTCACGAGGAACGACGCATAAAAACCCCGTTTTCTTAGATAAGTTTGGCAATATACGATATGGGGTTACAAATATGCCCGGACGAGTCCCAAGAATTTCAACAACTTTGTTGGGGCAAGCGATTTTTCCCTATGTGGTAGCTCTCGCTGAACACGGACTACAGGCGATATATGAGTTGCCAGAATTGAAAAGTGGCATAAATGTAATTAATGGCAAACTTGTTAACAAGGAAGTGGCAGAATCTTTAGATTTGTCTTACACTCCGTTAGAAGACATCATCGCTGAAAATTCTCTAGTTAATCCGGAAGACGGTCATTAATCCTACCGCGAAATTAGTTGCTATGGCAATAAAGCTTTTATAACGGTTGCCTTCTGCGTATGCTCTACCTAGAATAGAACCACTCAAGTAATAACCAATGTGAAGATGTAGTCAAAAAAGTTAAGAACCGCATTTACAAAGACCTTGACAGCATAAGAACGAATATTGGTTCGCAGCCATGAAGCGCTGCTCTTCTCTTAAAAACTTTTTCTATTGTAAGTAAATTAAAATACGGACTGATCTGCTTTGTTCATATCAGCCTGTCATATTATGAAGTGAAGCCGTTTAGACGCTCAGACACTTAAAAAATAATGAATTAAGCGACTTACAAGTTTCTGGTAAGTAAGACGCTTATCAAGTAACACCACTCGTATTATAAATGTAATAGATTTGTGACATTGTTGACCAGAATTATATCAATACGCAATGACCAAGCAATAAACCCGATCGGATACTAATTACTAAAACTCAATTATTGATAGCTTCGAAAAATACGTTTTCGGCCGTTTTGTCTGTTGAAAACTTTTAGTAGCTAAATTGTTTTCCAAAAATCAAAATAAGGTGAAAACTGAAAGTTGTAAGGAGATACAGACTGTTTATGGACATTTTAACTTTCTCAATAATTCCAGAAGTCTGCTTATTTTAGTATTTGAAGCACTTCTTCTATGGTATTAATTACTACATCAGGCGACTCCTTCTGCAGCGCAACGTAGCTAAATAATCCTGTAGCTACAGCTATTACGTGCGCCCCAGCTGCTTTTGCGCTTAGTATATCACCTATCGTATCACCAACAGCCACACATTCGCTCGGCTTGCTTCCAAGCATGTCCGCAGACCTTAAGATGCCCATTGGCGAAGGTCGCGCTTCTTCAACATCATCAGATGAGAGGAATGGCATGTCCCAGCCAAACGTTTTAAACATCATATTAACAACGGATTTGGGAAAGGCGGTAAATGAGCAGATTTTGTACCCCAACTTCTTCAAAGTTCGAATTGTCCTATCAGAACCTTCAAATGGTTTGAGCAAATAGACGTGATCATTCATCACTTTTTCATAGTCAGCATAGACTTGCGGAGGGAAGACATTTTTTTTAGATCGTCCTGATACATTGAACATCTCTTTGAATTGGGGTGCTGTTAATCCGTTAGAAGTAAACGCCTCCACAATCGCTTTATAAACAAAATCAGTAGTAGGAACAAGGGTATTTCCTATATCGAATATCACCGCATCAACGCCTAGAGTATTGAAGACCATAGATAATTAATGTAGGGCAGCAGCAAATAAAAGGATTAGTAATACGTGTAGTTTACGACACCATCTTGGTAGTCTATCGAGAACGCCCCATTAGGTCATTTGTTGTAATACCTCAAAGGTGAACTCCCAAAAAATATAGAATTATTACGAGTATTGCGCCAGGCACCCCGCCAATTGCACATATAATCACTGTTTTCCAATCTATTGCAACACCAATCCCAATCAAACGGGCAATAAAAAGAACAATTACGCCCAATATTGCGTGAACAATCAAATACTTAGCTGCCTTAAACGCTAGGTAAACGCCAATTAAAATTGCAATGGCTATAACAAGCAGTATTACAAATCCCGTGGGATCCATACCGCTCATTATTACTTATAACTTTTAAATAGTTTGCTGCAACGAGGTAAAGATTTCTTCCAACAGCCCGCCAATCTATCTGCTCTTTTTATAAATGCCTCCGTATGAGCCTAAAAAGATATCCGAGAAAAACTCTTTGCGTTCGCGCAACTCTTGATAGCATAGCCTCAGTGGAAAGAAATTCTCTTTTCAACGTCTCCATTTCTGTCCGCGGCGCGTATGCGACATAGATGGGCACTCCTATTAATATCGTTATAATCCCAAAAATTATTGTTGAAATTCCGCTTACTAGCAGTAGATAAGCGGACAAAATCATCCCCACGATAGGTATTATTGGACCGGTTACCCGCTCCAGAGCTGTCTTCCCCACTTCAGGTTTTTTACGCTCCCTCAATACCAAGACTGCCGAGCACGTGACAAGGTATACAAAAGCAAGGTTAAAGACCGAGAATACTATGAGCTGACTTAATCCTCCTATTAATGATCCAAAAAGAGCTAGAACAGCCTGCGCTATCAGACTTTTGTAGGGCGTGCTGTACTTTGGGTGTATTTCACTAAAAAATTTAGGAAATAGCCCGTCGAGAGAGATTGCATAGGACAATCGGGCTGTGGTTAATGTGCCGGATTCGTCAAATCCTGAAATGGATATGAGCGCGCCGATCCCGAGTATTGCCCCTCCGATAACAGCCAGTGCTGGAGTATATGATAAGACCACACTACCAGCTGTGGCTAAAGGTGCCGGGTCAAATTGAAGTGCTGCCCAGTTGACGGCCCCAACTACGACAAAACTTGTTAGTAAGTAAAAAAAGGTTACGATAGCCATTCCAATGATCATAGCCTTGGGGATCGTTATTGTGGGATTTTCTATTTCTTGCGAGGGAATAACGGCAAGTTCAAACCCCGCGTAAGCCCAAAAAATGAGAATAAGTGCTGGTGCAAAGTTGCTAAAGCCGAGAGGAGCAAAAGGAACTAAGTTAGAATATGTTTGGGATGTATTCGCGCCTAAGTATATGAACCCGAAAACAATCAAAAGCAACAGTGGAGTCAGTTTTGCAATGGTAAGGACATCATTCGTCCTTCCTGCGAGTTTCGTGCCTCGGATGTTTACATAGGTAATTATAACAATAAATAAGATCTTAATTATGGCGCCCTGCACCCACGTGAGAGAGGGGACAAAGAAGGTGAGATATCGCACAAAAGCGACAGGCATAACCGCAAGTGCAGCGACCTCAGCGATCCAAAGTCCCCAGCCGACGAGAAAGCCGGTAAAGTTCCCCCATGCTTCGCATGCATAGGCATACGCTCCACCTACATGCGGTATGAGCGCGGCACATTCTGCAAAATTTAAAGCGATAATAATTGCGATGACACCAGCTACCACCCACGCGACAAGACTTGCTGGTCCAAGAAATCCACTGCCAAGAGCGCCAACGATGTAGATATCCGCCCCAATAGCAGACCCCACTACTAAATTGGTCACGTCAAAGAGATCAAGTTTGTTAGACTTCGCAGCGTTGTTCATTGGCAGTAATGTTGTGGATAAAATATTAACTGTTACGGTGCGAGCTCTCTCGCTTTTTTGTCTTATAACAAACCTACCACAATAAGTGTGATGCTCAACCCTATCATAATAATCACCGTTGCCCAAGCGATATAATTGAATAACCTCGAGTTCACGTGCTCCCCCATTACCGATTTATCATTAATTATGATAAGCATGAAGATCAATACAAAGGGCAGCAAAATGCCATTTGCAACCTGAGAGAGATATAATATTGAAAGCAATGGCGTAGATGGTACCATAATGATAAGTGCTGCAGGTATCATCAAACCGACATATAATCCATAAAATACCGGTGCCTCTCTAAAACCCTTTGATACACCGGCCTCTAGACCCAAGCCCTCACTGACGACGTAAGCCGTGGAGAGCGGCAAGATGCTTGCAGCAAATAGTGACGCATTTAAAAATCCAAATGCAAAAAGAAGACTTGCGTATTCTCCTGCCAACGGAAGTAATGCTGATGAGATGTCAGCGACGTTATTCACTTGCACCCCACCGGCAAAGATCGTGGCTGCACACGCTACTACGATGAACATAGCTACAATATTGATTATTATAGCCCCTGAAATTGCATCTATTTTTGAATACGTGAGATTTTTTATCGTAACACCTTTCTCCACTATTGATGATTGAATATAGAATTGCATCCACGGCGCGATTGTGGTCCCCACCAGCCCCACGATCATCGTGATATATGCTTGATCAAAAGTTATTTGCGGCACGAACAATCGTACCGCTACAGTGTGCCATTCCGGGTGAGCCAAAATACCCGCTATAATGTATGAGACATAGAGAAATGATGCTACCAAAAAAATTTTCTCCACACTTTTATAGTTCCCTTTTATCACCAAACCCCAGACAAATGCCACGGCTAAGGGCAGAGCAATAAAGCGCGGCGCTCCAAATATTTCGCCACTTACCGCTATTCCTGAAAATTCAGCGAGTATGTTCCCAAAATTAGCGACTATCAATGCGAGCATCACGAAAAAGGTGACTCTCACCCCCGTCTTCTCACGTATAAGAGCAGCAAGTCCTTTTCCGGACACGACGCCCATTCGCACGCCCATCTCCTGAATAACCGCTAACGCAACGGTCATAGGGATAAACGTCCACAGCATGAGGTAGCCAAATTGAGAGCCTGCCAACGAATAAGTTGTGATACCACCAGCATCATTATCTACGCTGGCGGTGATTATCCCAGGGCCCATAATGGAAAGGAATATGATAAGCCGCGTTAACGTTGGCCCTCTAAAATTTCGTAAGAAGATTTCAACATCCAAGATCCGGCCTCCCTACTTTTTAGCCAAACATCTTGGGAACCTTCTTTTTCCAGGCAGTTGGCAATACAATATCTATTGCATCATCTACCGTAATGATACCTTTTATCTTTTTATTCTCTTCCACAACGGGGAGCGCAAGTAGGTTATATTTCGCGATTTTTTGTGCTACTTCACGCTGATCTTCCAAAACGTCGGCCTTGATGATGTTCTTGTGCATAAACTCTGAGAGCTTTTGTTCAGGGGGCGCGAGTAGGATCTCCCGGAGTGAGGTCACCCCCGCGAGGTTGTCACCGTCGGACATAACATAAATGTAATAAATTGTTTCAACCTCTTTTGCAACTTTTCTTACTTCATCTATCGCCTGCTGCGCTGTGCACTTTTCATTAACAGCCACAAACTCTGTCGTCATAATTCCGCCAGCAGTATCTTCGGGATATCCAAGTAGCTCTATTACATCTTCCGATTCTTCCGGCTCCATTAATTCGAGAATCTCTCTGGCTTTATCAGCCGAAAGGTCTCCAAGCAAGTCTGCTGCGTCATCCGGCGACATCTCATCTAAAATGTCTGCAGCACGCTCTGCGTCAATCCTTTCAATCACCGAAAGCTGCCTCTCTTGGGACGTCTCTTCAAGAGCATCGGCCGCCGATTCTTCGTCAAGTGCGCTGAGCAGAGCAACACTCTCGTTGACGGTAAGTTGATCCACAATTTCTGCGATGTCAGCTGGGTGAAGTTTTGTGAGGTTGTATTTCGGAACTCTTAGCTTCACACTTAATGGGCCACTATGTATGGTGTCGATATCATTCCACGCAATGTAATTTTCTTGTGGCCGGATCTTTACGCTCTCAGCAAGTCTCTCCAATCCGAGTCTTCTGGTACTCCAGTGACGCCAATGTCAACCCCGATAAGACGGTAGTAGCCATTAATACGCGAAAACTGCAAATCATTTACTCTTCGCAACTTTTTTCCCTCGACGTCTACCACCTGTCTATCTAGGACGTCACTGACGAGTTGCACTTCGTGCTCTTGCTGGGAGTATGCGCGCACTTCGTGTAGTTCCACATTGAGTTTTATCTGCCTTCCTAAGTCTTGCACCTGGCCCCACGGCACGTTCACATCGTTCTTATCTAGTGTATGAATTCGTAAAGCCTTTACCTTTGGATAGGGTTTGTCTCCTGACACAATGACATCTGTAAGCTTTCCAACTCTTTTCCCCGTGATATCAACCACAGGCCGCTTCACAAATTCGCTTAGAAAGGGCACGTTAAACTCCTCCATTATAGCAGGTACCTGGGGTCATCTCCTCCTTCACACGCTCCATAATGATCATCTCAGTTAAGTCTTCAACTCCGTCAATTGAGCGTATCTTACTGTTGATGAGCTGATTAAGCTCTTCGATATTGTGGGCCCACAGCTTTATCAGAAGGTCGTATTCACCAGAGACGCTGTACACCTCTGATACTTCATCAAGCTTCGAGAGCTCCATTTTCACCGCTCCGTGCTTTTCGGTTTCTGTTTGTATGATAATGATTGCCATCATTGCGAGGCCAAGCTTATGGTAGTCTAATACGACGGAGTAGTGCTTGATCACGCTCTCTTCCAACTTCTTAAGCCGATGCGAGATAGTTGCATCAGGCACATCAATATCATCTGACATCTTCGATATCGTTATCCTTGCATTGTTTTGTAAGGAGCGGAGTATTGCTAAATCGATTTCATCTAATTCAGATTCAATGCCTTCAGTCATATGTAAATATTGATATATTACTAAATATTTATATAATTTTCGGGAAAATACTACAAAATTTCAAAAAAAATTTAGTATTTCATCAATATATTAGGCATTTTTGAGTAATAATATTTTAGTTAAGATATTTTTCATCGATTTATTATAATCCCTCTCTTTTGTCGGGGGTGGATAAGCTGCCAAATTGGGGTTTCTTTTCAGATAGTTGTAAGCCCAAGAAATACTATTGTGATGATGCGTAAGTAGTAAGATAGATGCATAAAGTCACCGCCATATGGACAAAATTGGCCTTGTCATCGCTTTAATAGGGGGTGTTTCATTAGTCCTTTATTCCTCTGTTACAATGTCAGCCAACCCAAACGGGCTACTAGACAAAAAAGCGAGTTAAACGTTACGATATTATCAGTTGATTCAATCGGTCAATGTTCGCATAATAACGCGTTAATGCTGCGTGTGAGGGCGAATGAGTGCGTTGTGTTACCTAAAGACATTTATATACTAATAATTCCGTTATAGATGAAATTTATGCCCAACGCTATCAAAAATATGCCGCAGCCACCGAGGATGAATTTATATGTCTTCTCGCCTATGATAGAAGACCCCTTATCGACACAGATGGATATAAAACCATACCAAGAGAGATCAGACATCCAGTGAAAAACGAGGAAAGCAATTAAACCAACTAAACCTGCAATTTTTAAGCCTTGATACATGAATGTCATTCCTACGGTGAACCACCACATGAAGAAGAAGGGATTTGAAACGCTTGTTACCAGGCCCCCATAAATCGGCCCGTAAGTACGTTTTCGTCAGGCACTACCTCGATAGATGCGTGCCCTTTTACACTTTTCATAAGGCTAAATCCCATAAATACGAGTAGACCTCCTCCTAAAATGCAAATGACATAAACGTCTCTCGTAAACCGATAATTTGGCTAAGCCCCAAACCTATGAGCGTGACGATACCCGCCTCAGCCATAACGTGTCCGATCACGACACTGGTTCCGGCCTTATAGCCTTTTTTCTTCAATGATTCAGTGATCGAAACTGTTAACATTGGTCCCGGAACGATGGCTCCCGAAAAACCAACGACAAAAGCAGTAAATGCAAATACAACGACTTCAAGTATCGTTAAAAACCACCTGTTAGTTTGTTATATATTGGTGATTGAAGATCGTCATTAAGGGCATCATCGCCGAGAAGGTTACTATATAGTTCTTTAATAATTACTACATCCATAATAATTGATAATACTTGTCGACCGTATGAGTTTGGACCGTGATTAGCAGAGTCCGCAATACAGTTTCTTTATCTAACGAAGTAAAAAGATATCACGCCTCGCTGATGTGTGGGTCAGCTGTAATGCTAAATAGAGACTTAAACTTTGACTTTATAGCGCCTTTAAAAATGGTATAAAAGATGAGGAGAAATAATAGTCTATCCTTTTTGAATTGTCTCAATAGGTACCTCGGTCTCATATAAAAGTCCTTGAAGGCCTTTGTCTGCATATCTCGCAGCTCGTCGAGGGAAAACTCTGTCGTCTCGAGAACAGGCATAAGCAAATTGAAATGCGTCCAATCTTTGACCTTAATAAGTCCCATCTTTTCCGCAAGATCAAAGAACTTCGTACCCGGATACGGAGTAGCAAGCGAGAATATGGCGTAGTCTGGGTTCACCCTCCTCGTAAAGCTCATTGTTTCATCTGCTGTGACTTTAGTCTCCCCCGGCATTCCCACTGTCATGGATGCAATTGTGTGCATTCCAACATCTCGTGCAAGTTTGAAAGTCTTTCGAGCCTGGTCAATCGTAGCTCCTTTCTGAACGTTGTTTAAGATCCCTTGATTGCCACTCTCAACTCCGAGAAGAAGCGTTCTGCAGCCAGCTTCCTTCATTTGCTTAAGAAGCTGTTCACCCATCCTATCGACTCGTGCCGTGCATCCCCACTTGACGTCAACGCCTCTTTTAGCAATGAGCTCACAAAATTTGTTTACCCAGTTAGGATATAGGGTGAAAGTATCATCCATAAAACCTATCATGCTGACTCCATAGTCGTCCACGATGTGTTCTAGCTCATCTACTGCATTTTCCGGAGACCGGAACCGTGCACGCCTCCCGTGCATTGCACTTGACGCACAAAATGAGCAACCCATCGGGCACCCCCTGCTGCAAATCATCGTTGCGAGTTGTTGCTTTCTTCCAAAAACCATATATTGATCCATCGGCAAGAGATGCCTTGCCGGAAATGGCAGCAAGTCGAGGTTCTCAATGGGGGGCCTTTGCGGGGTCTCTATCAGAGTATTGCCCTCTCTATAATTTATTCCGTCGATGTTTTTAAGCGGTTTATCGTTCTCTATGGCATCTGCTATCTCAAGCGTTGTAAACTCCCCTTCATTTCTTACGATTATGTCAACAAAGTCATTTTGCCTGAGGATTTGATTGGGCATAAACGTTGCGTGATAACCGCCGAGAGTTACAATGCAATCAGGATGCTCTTCCTTGGTGATTCGTGCAACTTGAAGGGCCTGACGTATTGTAGGGGTAGTTGTTTGCACTCCAAGAACATCAACATTTGAATGTGAGATTGCTTTTTTGTATTTATAGAAATCCATGTTGAGCGCTGGTGCATCCACTATTTTGACTCTAACACCGCTTTCTTCTAATACTGCAGCGATATACGCCAAGCCGAGCGGAGGGGCTGTCAAACCCAAAAACTCTTTATACTTGCTTTGAATTTCCGGGGGGTTTACCAGTAAAACGTCCATGAAGCTCCCTATGTTAATTCTAGGTCAATTGTATAAATCTTAACCCCAAAAATGAGGTATGCAGTTTTTAAGCGGGTGTGCTTTTTATCACAACTGTAACGTCAAGTCTGGAGTTCATTGGGCTCTGCGACGACGTGTCGCTCCAAAAGTGCCTTGTGCTCCGGCTTCTCGGCTTCCGGTAGTTCATCTATATCCATTAATGAAATCGCGTTGTAAAAGCAGACTTCTATACAAGCCATATTTTCATATTCCTTGCACCTATCGCATTTGTACGCTTTTCGAACCTTTTTCGCTTTCAACTTCGTTGGCTCCACTTGTTCACTTTTTCTTTTTTGAAATAACATGGAAAGAATACTTCGCTCAGAATGCTGCGCTGTTGGCATCACGTTCTCTTCGTGCATAAATATTGCGTTAAACGGGCACGCTTTTGCGCATTTGCCGCAGCCGATGCACGCTTCATCATCAATGTACACTATGTCATCCTCGCGCACTATGGCTTGAGGTGCACACACTCCAATGCAAACGGGGGTTACGCAGTGTTTGCAACTTACGGCTAGTACAAAATTTCCGTACATGTGCCCTCTCGATTGGGCAACGTCTTTTATTTTAAGACGGGCTTTTCCATTTTCGTGTCGTTCAGCGCACGCCCTCTCACAAGCTCCGCAATTTGCGCATTTTCTGAGATCAACTGTAAGTACTTCTACCATTTTTACCCCTTTTATTATAAGGCATCTGACAGCGACAGCTAATATCCTACGACTATCTGTTCGCCTCCCCGAAGTAAATATTTATAGGCGCTTATTGCCGCCTTTGCCCCCTCACCCGCAGCTACAATTATCTGCTTTTCAGGTACGCTCGTAACATCTCCTGCTCCAAAAACTCCAGGTACGCTTGTCGAACAATCACACCCGACGATTATCTCACTATCTTGGTTAAGTGCCACCAAGTCCTTTACGATATCAGAGTTGGGGATTAACCCGATTTCTACAAAAATTCCTTTCAATGAGATCGTTTTGAGTGATTTATCAGAAATTTTTTGTATCACTGCAGCGCTTACCGCGTCATTTCCTACGACCTCAACAATTTCGTAACCGATTAAGACTTCAACGTTAGGCACATCTTTCAATTGTTCTACATAGATTTCGTCAGCGCGCCAAGGGCTTCTGTTTATCATGTAGACCTTTTTTGCGATATCCTTTAGTTCGATACCGGTGGTAATCGCTGAGTTTCCCCCACCGACTACAGCAACATCGAGATCGGCAAAGAGAGGTCCGTCACAAGTTGCACAATAGCTCACGCCACGACCGACATAAGAATCAATTCTCTTTGCATTTAGCGTCCTTGACCGCTTTCCCGTCGCTATTATCATGGTCTTTCCATAGAACCTTTCTGCGTCTGCCGTGAGTGCTACGAAACGGTCGCTTTCTTTGTAAACCTTAGTTACTTCATTAAAAATAGTCTGTACCTTGTACCGCTGAACCTGCTCTTCAAACTTGTTCATGAGTTCTTGGCCAGCAACGAATTGATAGCCCATATAATTCTCAATTCCTATGCTCAATAATGCTTGCCCGCCAATATTCTTAGTAATTATGAGAGCATTTTGAGCTTTCCTCCCTAGATAAGCAGCTGCCGTCAATCCAGCTGGTCCGCCCCCAACGATTACAACATCGTACAGCTCAGCTTCTTTCATACCGGTTGCCCATTCAATAATTAGCTATACGTCTTTAAGACTATTGGTTTTGGAAACTGCCCGAAATTCTCGCACTGGAACTACATCAGTGTTATAGCGATAAGCTCTGTTTTGAGTGATAAGGCAGCACATCGATGTATTGAACAGTAATCACATACGTGCTTTGTAGCACTCGGAGAGTTGAATAAGAACGAGCCTGCGGCCTCCCATTCTCTTATTGATTGTATAATGATGACATCCTTGAAAAGTTTTCAGAAAGCCTCTTCTCCACGTGTGGGGCCTTTCAAGACACTTTGATAACTTCTCCTTCTAAAGCAATGAGTAATTTAAGATTCGGCGAGGCCATCTCCTGAAGGTTGTTCACATTCGAGTTCTTCTTTTACAATTTCTGCCGTCGACTCTTTCGATATCGTCTCGCCAGTTGCAGTTTTTCGCACTTTTTCTTTGACTTTACGCTTTATTTCTCGCGTGTTCATGGTGTCCATGGAGAGCCTGTTGGTGACTGCAGTGTCCCATGTATCCGTCATGGTGATAGCAGCGACCGGACAGATCATTGAACACTCACTACAAAATATACAATGCCCGACGAAAATCCGGACGCTTTTTGTTGTAGGCGTTGTGCTTAGTGTGATTGCACCGGCAGGGCAAACTTTTCCGCACCTCCCGCACAGTATACATTTTTCTGGATCTAATACTGGAACCCCTCTGAAGTTGGCAAGCACCTCTACTTGCGAGGCGTTTGTCACGGTTGATGTCTTGCCCACCAACCCAAACGTGAATGACCGTATTAAATCTGTTAAAAAGCCAGATGCCATAGTTACAATCCTACTAATCCTCTTATTATAGTCATATATTTTACTCCTGCGAGAAACAATACCAAGTCAGCAATCGCAAGTGCCATTGGAATTGACCAGAAATACCTAAGCAGGTTTGTAACTCGGGTTCTTCCCGTGGTTGCCTGCCAGAATGCGATAAATATTGTAACAAGTATGGCTATGATCGCAAAGTGTATCACAAAATTAAGGCCATCTTGGTAGTGATAAATCGTCGTTCCAAAGAATACGGCTGATATTAACGAGGCATAAAGAAAAGTTTTGAGCCACTGCCCAAGTTTAAGGAGAGCTAGGTTAGGTCCAGAATATTCGATATATGGACCGGATACGATTTCTGTTTCAGCTTCTGGAATATCAAAAGGAGGCACACTTGCTGCTGCAGGAAGCGTCCAAATAGCCGCAATTGCAGCGAGCGGAAGCACTGTAACATACGCGGTTTGCGATAGTGTGCTTAGTTTAAAAGTACCAGCGACTATCGCGACGGTTATTAATGAAATGATAAACGGGGTCTCATATGCAATCAGCAGTGCAACCTCTCTTGCTGCACCTATAGCTCCGTACGGACTTCCGCTCGCTGACCCTCCTAGTACGAGCGCTATTGGGGGCAACGTAAGGAGGTAAATAATGAATATAAGGTCTCCTGCGCCAACAGCTGGTTGTGAAGATGCTAACGGGACGATAAGGGCTGCAACAATCATCGATGACGCACTGAGTATCGGCGCGATGTTAAATAATAGCGGACTTGTAACGTTTGGCGTTAGACTTTCTTTGCCCATCAACTTGAAAAAGTCGTAGAAACCTTGGAATATGCTAGGTCCTTTTCGGAATTGGCTATGGGCAACCACGATCCGCTGGATTCCATGAAGGAGCAAAGCAGATACAAAAGCGTATATTATCGCTATAAGAGCCTCAACAATCATCACACCCGCCCCGTCCTCAACTGCTCCTTCATCACGGTTCTCCGTCTCCCATCTTTCACTATCGTAACCCTATCGGTACAGCTAAAGCAGGGGTCTATCGATGCGGCGATGATGGGGATATCTGCCACCTGACAGCCAATGAATTTTGGCACGTATGATGGGATATTCGCAAGCGTAGGAGATCGTATCTTTATTCGCTCAAAGAAGTCCGTTCCATTACTCTCCACAAAGTGCGTCAACTCACCTCGCGGAGCTTCGACCCTGCCGACGCTCCGTCCTGGAGGGATCTCGTCATACTCCGTTTTTATCGGCCCCTCGGGCAAATTCTTGAGAAGCTCTTTTAACAGCGATATCGACTGCTTGAGCTCTAACAGTCGCACCACGGCTTGAGCAACGACATCCCCCCCTTCAGCCAATTGCGGTTCGAGGTCAAACTCACCATACGCGGCATATTTACACATCACTCTTGTATCTTCCGGCACTCCGCTCGCCCGTGCATTGGGACCAACTGCACCCAGTCGGATCGCATCTTCCCTGCTCAACTCCCCAACTCCTACACCACGGTCGGCTATGTTGCCGTCCTTCAAAACCGCCTTTGTCACTTTCTCGGCGACTCTATCAAGATACTCCAACGTATGAAACGCGGTTCTCGCCTGCCCCTCTGATATGTTCCACTTGACCCCCCCTATAGTGTTACAGCCGTAATTCACGCGATTGCCGCAGAGGAGCTCAAGGAGATCCATTATCTTCTCACGCTCCCGCCAGGTGTACATAAAAAGCGTATGATATCCTATCTCTTCTCCGGCTATGCCGGCCCATAGCATGTGAGAGTGCACCCGCTCTAACTCCGCATAGATTGTCCGAATGTACTTCGCCCGCTCAGGAATCTTGATATCGGCAATGTCTTCAACTCGTTCAACGTGGTTTAACGGATGGGAGTGGGAGCAGATGCCGCAGATGCGTTCGACTAAATACACGACTTTTGGTATCGGCCGTTCCTGACAGAGCCGTTCGATACCTCTGTGATTAAACCCTATCTCGTAATCGACGCCGACCACCTTCTCTCCTTCCACATCGAAGACAAATCGTGCCGGCTCTTCTAGCGCTGGATGGCTCGGCCCTACCGGGACCCTGAGCGGCGCAAACCCTCGTTCGTTTACCTCTGCCAGTTTAAGCCCTCCTCAGTGGCGGTAACTTATCAGTATAGTTTGGTGGGATTTCGAGCGGTCTGGGGTCAGGTATGTCTTTGACGTTTATTCCGAGCAGTCCGATAAGCTCTCTCTCGTAGAGGATTGCAGCTTCGAAGTAGTTAGTAATTGTTGGAATTTCCGGTTTTTCATATGGTATTTTAACAATAACAGTGTAGATGTTGCCCCAAATAGCAAAGTGATAGAGCACTTCGAGGTGGTCGCGGGCATCCAAACCACTGATGGTGCTTATTCTTGCCCCCTCTGTGTAGAAAAACTTTGTTGCCTCTTCAAGATCCTCTATAGCAATGTAATAATAAGAGTTAAGCCCTTTATGACTTGATTCTATCACCGGCACTACTTCCTCGAATTTCTTCATCCTACTTACCTTCTGGAATGTTGTCTAAAGACGTAAATTTCGGCTCTATTTTGGTCTCGCTGAGCATCGCTTCGTCAAATCGTTTTGCAGATGCTACCTCTTTGGATTTGTCCTTTGAGTCCAGCATTTTAGCTGCTTTCAAAATGCCATTTATGATATTCATCGGTCGCGGCGGGCAACCCATTAGATATACATCAACCGGTATGACAGTATCAAGGGGTCCTGTTAGTGAGTAACTGCCATCAAATATGACGTTCGAAGTCGGGCAGTTTCCTACCGCTACAACTGCTTTAGGGTTAGGGATCTGTTCATAGATCATTTTAAGTCGACTCTCCATCCTCTTTGTCACTGGTCCAGTTACCATCAGAATGTCTGCGTGTCGTGGGCTGCCCACCCGCAATATTCCGTATTTTTCTGCATTAAATCTGGGATTTTGAATCGCTATGACCTCTATGTCGCACCCGTTGCAAGATCCCGTATTTATGAAGTAGACCCAAGGTGATTTCGCTCTGAACATTGTTACATCATCTCAGTAAGGTCACTGATATGTTATTTATCTGATCTAAAACAGGTGTAGGATACACACCTAATAGTATGCAAAGTGTGCTTAAAATAATTATTGGGATTATTATATAAGTAGTTAAATATCCATTCTCTTTATCTTTTTCTGTCTGGTTCTCATCGACGCGGAAAAATATCTTTTGAAAAACTTTTATATAGGCAGCAAACATCGGCAACGTCAATATAAGCATTATTGTGCCTAAAATTGGATAGTACCCTCCCTTTTGAAAACTTGCCTGCAAAATCATATATTCACTTAAAAAGCCATTTAGCGGCGGGACACCCGACAGCGCAAGAGCCCCTATAATGAATCCAGCGGCAACTACGGGCATTTTCCGTGCTAGGCCGCTCATGTTGTCGGTATGTCGCTGTTTCGTGGCCATGATAACTGCCCCGACACAGAAAAATATGAGTGTTTTCATCAACATATTGTTGATAATGTGGAAAATCCCTGCTGTTACGGCTGCCGAAGAGCCTATACCGATAGCGAATACTATTATCCCGGCTTGCTCAATAGAGGAGTAAGCGAGTATTTTTTTTAAGTCTTTTTGCGTATATGCCATTAAAGCTCCTACGCCTACCGTAATTACAGCAGTGATTGCCACAAAAAAGAGTACTAAGTCAAGTGTTGGGTTCACTGCAAATAGCAATCGTATAAGCATAAACGCCGTCGCGCCTTTTACGGCACTCGCCAAGAATGAACTTACAGGCGTAGGGGCTTCACCGTAAGAATCAGGAACCCAGGCGTGCAGTGGCACTATCCCAATTTTTGTACCGATTCCCACAAATAGCAGCAGGCTTATTAAATAAGCGGAGCTCTTGGGAAGCGCACCGAGACCGGTAATGTCTAAAGTACCACCGTTGACAAATAGCAGTATCACTCCCAGCAATGCAAGCGAACTTCCGATACTATTAAGTGCTATAAACTTCGTAGCCGCCTCCAAGGCCTTACCTTTGTTGTACGCTACGAGAAATGCGGCTGCAAGTGTACTGATCTCGAAGAATATGTAAAATGTTGCCAGATTGTAACTTAAAACAGCTCCTATCGTGGCGCTAATAATAATTAACAGCAATGGATAGTACGTCGGACGCACGTCTTTAATGTACCCTACGCTGTACCACGTTACAATCGTTCCGACTCCCAAGACGACATAGGCAACGAGGAGCGCTACCGTATCCAATCCAAGCGCATTAGCGACTGAGTTTAGACTGACGAATTCTCCTCGACCCGTGTACCAATTCACGGTAAACAAAATTAAGCTCAACGTTGGACCTGACACGGCTATGTATGGTGCTATTCGACCTCTCCCGAGGAGATAAAGCACTGCACATAGTGCAGCGGCAATCACAGGTATAATGATTGTGTATAGGAGATACATCCTGATTCACTCCACGTTTACCCACGTAATCTCGTGAGTTCTCTCTCATCAACGGTGGCATATTCTTTGAAGTCCAGTAGCGCAATTACTGCAAAAGCCAAGGCAATAAGTACAACAAAAGTCTCAGTAATCAGTGTGAGCGTCGCAGAATTGTAACCCCACGAAAGGATGAGCGTACCAATGTTTTCAAGCACAAGTATCCCAAACAAGAACTTGAAGATGCTCGTTTGGGAAACTATGATGAGTATCGACATGCCAAACAGTATAACGAGGAAGTAGCTCTCCAACAGTCGATCCCCGGGAAATACCCCTCTGACCAAATAGGCTACTACATATGAAAGGGCAATTGTCAGTGCTATTCCGATAAAGGTTACGACCATCCCTGCCCTCGGCTGTGGAAGTCTGATTCGCGACGTTGCTGCGACAATTATCATTGGTGGTAAAAATCCCAAAATGGCTTTAATCGCTGCGCCAATCGGATCGCTTTCTGTGTATAAAAATGCCGCTATAGTGAGATTCAGTCCAAGAAATGAGATGGCTGAAAGTCTATCACGTAAAATCACAATAAGCGATGTAAATACTATCATTAATGTGCCAAATATCACAACCTGATCCATTAGAGCCCTCCAAACGTCAAAAACACAACGCCGGCAATTATCGTCCAGATAAATATCCAAATTGCGTACCGGACAACGTTCCCATTGTGCACCTCGCGTAATCTTTTAGACACAAGTTCGACGTCTCGTCCGATGTCCGCATAGAAACTGTCTGTCTTTAAGACTTTTAATCGCTCGAAGGGCTGGGTAACTTGATAGAGAAAATGTTTACCTGATGAGTATTCATACCCCTGAGGGAGTTTTTCTCCCGATCCGAAAAGCTCTCGAGAAGGTGATACCGCCGTATGGGGCCTCCTGGTCGTGTATTCGTTTAACAATACGCCAGCGCCTATCGCAAGCAAAAGCAGGACGGCCGCGAGCGTTGGGGCGAAACTAGATACCCCTGCAATCTCGATGTTGGTGAGAATTGTAATAGATTGTGTCGTGACTGCTCCCGCACCGGGTACTTGCATTATTAACGAAATGGGGTACTGTGCAAATACCCCCACAAGTATACATCCCGCAGCGAGTATCGCTTGAGCAATCACCATAGTGCGTGGCGCTTCGTGAGCGCTTTTAAGATCTCTTGGAAGCTGTCCATAAAAAACGCTATGAGCAGCTCTGAGTATGTAGCCCGCTGAGAGTACGCTGCCAATTAGAACTAGTATTACAAATATCTGCAATCCCGCAACTGACGGGGATATGCCACTCGTGTAAATGAGCCACTTGCTTACAAACCCGCAAAGAGGAGGCACTCCCGCAAGTGCGAGGGCTGCAACGGTAAATGAAGCGGCTGTGTACGGCATGCGTTTGGACAATCCCCCAAGTTGGTTAAGGTCTATGGTATTTGCAGCGTGATCAACCGCTCCTGCCCCAAGAAACAGGCAGCATTTAAAGAACGCGTGCGCTAAAAAGTGCATCAGCCCTGCTACAAGTCCGATTGGTCCAAAGCTGAATGCGAGAAACATATATCCGAGGTTAGAGATGGTGCTGTACGCGAGCACCTCTTTTAGGTCATTTGACCGTATCGCCGCCATCGCGGCTAATATAAGGGTAAAGCCGCCCACTATCGCAAGAATCCACAGCCAGTTTCCGGCGAGCAATGGAAATAACCTCGCAGCGAGGTATACGCCGGCATTTACCATCGTGGCACTATGAAGCAGAGCTGATACTGGCGTTGGCCCCTGCATAGCGCTCGGTAACCACGTGGAGAACGGATATTGTGCTGATTTGGAAAACATTGCCGTTAGCGCAAAGATAATGAGAATGCTCGTCTGCCAGAATGGCAGACTCGATGTTAGCAAATTGTGAATACTCCCCGATCCCGTCCACGCATAAGTTCCCACTGCAAACAATAGCAGGGCCTCACCGGGAATGTGCGTGAAGAAGAACACTTTTTTTGCGGCCTCGTTACGAGTCGGCTCTTGAAACCAAAAGCCGACTAACAAGAAGGAACAGATACCTACGATTTCCCATCCCGCGTACAAAATGACAACGTTAGCGGCGTTTACTGGTACCTAACATGCCACCTACAAAAAGGAGCATAAGGAAGTAGTATCTTCCCTGCCCCCCCTCATCTTGCATATAGCTGTTGGAGTACCATATCGTTATGAATCCCATAAACGACACAACGAAGCTGAAGAGGAGTGCAAGTGGATCAAGCGTGAACGTAATTAATGGAATGTCGTAGGGCGCGAGCGTAATTGGAGATACCGTTGTACTGGTTAAACCAGAGTAAAAAACAATAAGTAACGACGCTAATCCGAGCGTAAAGAAAGCCACAATCGATGAAATATAGCCCAGTACTTTAGAATTAGTTTTCGTTCCCACTAGTAATATCGGAACTGAAGAAATAATGGGAGCAAAGATCATAGTAAGAAGTGCGAACATTGGTGAAACATCCATAAAAATACTCCACTTCGAGTTTTAAACGTGGTTTTAATAGATGTTATTTCTTTATTAAACTGACGCTTTCCATTGATCTTCTACATCGCTTATAGTGGTTCAAATAAGTTTGTGAGCAGTCGAATTGCAGCCTCGTGTCAGTGTAGTTAACTGAGGGTTAATTCTGACTGGTATCATCCTAATGTAAGATTAATAATAAAATTAAGCGCATTAACCGTTCTATTTTTGATTTTAAGCTCAAATTGTAATTAAAAACTGTATTTATATAAAGTCATAAGATTAATGATAAAATTAAGCGCATTAACCGTTCTATTTTTGATTTTAAGCTCAAATTGTAATTAAAAACTGTATTTATATAAAGCTCAAAATTAAAAATTTATATATATGACGTTATCCATTCTAACTAAGAGGTGTATGCGTGAAGGAAATTAAGACATCTCATAAGAGGATTTTTGTTACTTTAGCAGTTTCAGCACTTGCTACAACGATGCTCATTTCTCCAGTTTTTGCTGCGAACCGCATTGCGTCTGGGCTCATAAACACTGACGGTCCACACACCTATATTGACTTTAAAGGTAGCTGGTCCGGTCGAGAAGCGGAAATAGCTTCATATCTAGCGAAATATAAAGTCGTAGCGCTCCATTATAGGGATTCTCCCGAACACATTCAAGCAATCAAAGCAGTAAATCGATATACTGTAGTCTTAGGATACTTCAACCCGCTCTACGGAGATGAGGTTGGACGTACACGCTCAGACTGGTGGTTAACTGAAACATCTGGTCGACCGCGCACTGAGTACCAAGGCACTGAGCAAGTGATGGATTTGACCAAGTCTGCGTGGCGGGATCAGTGCTTAAACATATGTAACATGGCACTTCACAAGGGCTTCGACGGGTTGATTCTCGATAATGGCATATCTTCACCAGCCGTTTACGGCTGGGCGGGGCCATCGGAAAGTCAGTGGCAGTCGAGCACCATAGACCTCTACAAAAAAGTAAAAGCCATGGCTGGAGACAAGGTCGTTATCTACAACGGTGCCTACTTCATCCCAGGCTACGTTGATGCCCTAGACGGATGGATGGACGAGGGGTTCCCGTTCTATAAGGGATGGGCGAACTCAATCAATTTTGCACTCGACGCGTCGAACAAAGGGAAACTTACTCTCTTTTATGCTCAGGGTACTGAAGCTCAGAGGTACTTCTGTTACTGCTCAGCCTTACTTACAGACGGATACTTCTTCTATGCTCCAACTGGTACTAACTGGTTCAATGATTACGGCATTAACCTTGGGAAGGCACTAAACAAGGCTTATGAGAAAGATGGCATCTGGCAGCGGGACTACCAAAACGGTAAAGTCGTTGTGAATCCCAGTGCGGGTGACGCGCACATTGAGGCAAAACCAAATAATCCAAAACCCCCTGCAGTGACGTCGGCAATAGAACCAGATAGAACGGGATCAAAGACAAAAACTCAGTATTATTATGCAAATGGGGGAGCTGCGAAATTTGGTGCACCGACGACCCAAGAGTATTACTATAAACCAGAAGTTTACGGAAAGCAAGTAATCGTTCAAAACTTCCAGAAAGGAATGATAATACAATTTAAAGACAAGTTCTACTTTGCTCCATATGGTGTATTGACATAGAACCGTTTGCAACGACTACACAGTTATAAAAATATTTTTTTCTTTTAACTTATTTTTCTCTTTTAAAAAAGTTATTAGTTCTCATCCTCGTCTATATTTGAGTGTAATACGGCAGAACACAAATAGTGTGCAAAGCAATCAATGCAGGTTTTATTCATCTACTATGTTAGTTAGCTGCTATAAGTTCCTAAACGACACCTTATCATTTGCTCGCAAACGTGTCAAACACTAGTTCCGGAACCAATACTGAAATTGATAGGCTCACTTTTTAAACCTCGAAATTCATTTATATAGTGCTTGAATTGATTTATTTGGGGCTCATACGTCTAGTTGCTGTAATACAACTTTGGAGCGTTACTGTCACATTTATGTACAACTTTGTAGATAGATTGAAAGCAAGTTAGTGTATTATAGTTATTCTCACTACAGTTGCCTTTGTTGTATTTAAACGAAACTCCGATTCACCTTTTTGTTCTACGAATTGTGTACATTTGCTAGGTTTTGGAAAAGATACAATATTTATATTTATTTTAAGCAGACATCATTTTGTTCTTACGATACATATTTCTACATTATTGGCGTTAAATGCAATCAACAGGTGTTCATAATGCGTATCGCTTTGCTTGGAGGGACAGGTCATATAGGGGAAGGCTTAGCACTTCGCTGGGCGTATAAACACGATGTAACAATCGGATCGAGAAATGTTGAAAAGGCTGAGGAAGTGGCAACATTCTGTGAAGAGAATCTCTTGAAACGCGGCATTTCGTGTGCTATGTTCGGCGCGGAAAACATAAGGGCAGTAGAAAATTGTGAGATTATCGTGGTAGCACTACAATATGAATATGCAATTTCCACTGTCGAATCAATCAAGAATTATTTAGGTGAGGGACATATAGTGCTATCACCAGTTGTTCCCATGGTAAAAAATGGTTTCATGCGTTACACACCTCCTCAAGAACATGGTAGCGCAGCTATGGAGATTAAGAGTATTATTCCAAATATTCCTGTAGTTTCAGCATTTCACACTGTGCCAGCGGCGCGCTTAATTGACTTAAATGATGATTTGGGACTTGATGTGATAGTTTGCGGAGACGACGGTCCAAAGGAAGTTATTAAGGGACTCGTAAGCGATATACGAGGGCTTAATCCACTTGACGGAGGTCCGCTAGAAGCATCACATTTGACTGAGTCGATTACCCCGCTCCTGTTGAACTTATCAGCGAGAAACAATTTGAAAAATGCCTCTATTAAGATAATTGGTTAAACCAACACTTCAGTTATAGAATTATAGCCGTGCTATAAAAAATTAGTAAATCATAAGCGAATAATTGAGTTTTTACGCATCTGACAAATTAGTGTGCTTTTCCCGATAAAGCACTTATCCGTACAGTTCTACGACCACTTCTGTTTAAGTAGACCACTTCATAAAACGGTGAGTATATTACATCAACGTCCATCACCGTACAACCTGGATACAGCCCTTTTATGAGATTCTGCAGTTTCGTCTTCGAAACTTTGGGTTTCGTCACATCTTGGACCTTACCCTCATTAACGTTTATGGTGTTGATGCTTTGCGATTTGAGTGACTTTGGATATTTTATCTCGTGCAAGGATAAGTAATAGCTATCCTTTGTCCCGACAAGATGCGAGTCTTCAAGCTTTTTTAAAGCAAGTTTAAGACCTCTTACGGGAAAATTTTCTGTTAGTTTTGCAATTGTTACGTCTTTGTTGTTGAGTATAAAATTCATCACTTGGAGCTGATAAGGGTTAAGTTCAAACAATTGCCTTAAATTCAAAGACTGCGCATCGCCTTTGGAATTTAAAATATCACCTGTAATACCATCTATAAGTACCTTATAATCATCAAATTTGTTGCTTAGTCTTTTCCTTTTAATCTCTCGGATCTTTAAAAGAAAAAGAGGCAACATTACAGGCTTTACGCTTTCAATCGTTTCATATTTACCAAAAAGTTTATGCTGCTTTTGCCTGTTGTCGACAATTGACTTTAAAGCTTGAGTCTCATCGAAGTAAATATGTGTACCGTGCTTTCCGGATTTTACAGAAGTAATTGCTTTTTTTATTCTTTGCTCCTCGGCGTTACTAACGTATTTAGTTACGTTTGGTTCGTTGCTGGAATAGGGCAAATTTTTTTCTTCAGCGACACGGACTGGGATCTTTGGTGTGCTTCCACCGTGACGAGTTTTCCTAGCCCTAATTTTTATAAACGTCGGATCGGAGACGGCCCCTTGAACATAGAAATATCCCGGCTCAAGGGTGGTGAGTTGTTTCACCTCATCCATTGATGAAAAAAATAGACGTACTGAATCTAGATCATTTTTTAACATTAATTTACCGATAAAGACATTATTGCACTGGCTTAGGACATTTTTATTTACAAGTGCAGGTCTCTGTGTGGCTAAGAGGATTCCCAATCCCCTTTTCCTCCCTCTCCTACTTATAGTCTGTAAAATTTCAAGCCCTCCAGTTCTTTTTTGAGGAATATATATATCCGCCTCCTCAATGACTAATAAGAAAGGCTTTTGTTTATGTTCTTTAAACAACTCCGTCGTTATATCGTATATGCCTGTAAGAAATTTGTTTGCCGTGTCTTTATCGGACTCGGATACATCTAATATTATCCTCTCGGAGTCTTCTACAATCTTTTTAATATTTTCTTCATCTGTACTAATGTCCTCAATTTCCTCAGCGTCTTGAAATAGTCTTATATCATCGAATTTGGAAAGCCCCTGATATTCTCCTTCCGTGTCCAGTAAAGCAAATCCTAGACCATTTGAGGCTAACTCCTCACATATAACGCTTACTAAATAGCTCTTCCCGCTTCCGCTTTGCCCTATAACGGCTGTTCGCGCTGTCACAATATACGATGGATCAACACTGAAGTCATCAGCTATCTTAAGCTCCATTATTAACCAGTAACATTACTATTTTCATATAAATGTAATTATTTGTTAACTGAGAATTTAGAGCTGGCTATGTCATTTCCAGCAGGTGAATTTGATTAACTTCACCCAAGAGCTTATTAATCTACATTCCAATTATCGTTTTTGACCTGTTCCCGTTTTGACCTGGTTTGTGTAAACTCGCCTATTGTTGGATGTTTAAAGTCACGATATCTTCATCAGAAAGCACGTGATCTGACCCAACTCTCTGCCCTGGAAATTTGACTGATTTCCCCCATATTTGAGCATATCTAAATTTATTATAAAAATCTCCATGAAGAATACTGCAAACCTCTTCGACATTTGCGTTGTGTCGCAAGATAAGCGGATTTGTAAGATCAGGAATCCCTCCAGGCGGTTTCATATAGATTCTCATAAACGCAAGCCTCTCAAAAATTAGATCTTTAAGCTTGTCAATGTTAATGATCTCTTTCGCCGAGATACTGATGTTGCCAAAATGTAAGCCATCATCAAATTGATCGATCTTGTTTACCACGGTAATCGATGGTACATATCGTCTATTTGCCATTAGCGCATCAATGAATCTGTCAATTGACATATCTTCCCGTAAAATTACATCAGCGTTGTGGATTTTGTACTCCCTCAAAATTGTCTTGATAGTCGCATCGTCGATTTCTGAATTTAGAGACTTGTTGATCGTGATGCCTCCCCGCGCCCTTTTAATTATAGTAGCAGCTGGGGGATGCTCATTCAATCTGATGCCCGCGTTATACAGTTCTTTTTTTAGTATTTGAATCTGATATTCGCTGAACACATCAACGACAAGCAAAATTAAATCTGCGCTTCTAACTACCGAAATAACCTCTTTTCCTTTACCTTTCCCCGAGGCCGCGCCGCTGACCAATCCTGGCACGTCGAAAATTTGTATGTGTGCACCTTTATGAACCATGGAGCCAGGTATCACATTCACCGTCGTGAAATCATAGGCCCCGACGTGAGACTTAGCGTTCGTTAATACATTTAACAGCGTTGACTTTCCCACTGATGGGAACCCTACTAGAACACACGTCGCATCACCCGCTTTCTTGGGGGAGTAACCGGCCCCTCTTTTAGCAGATGATTGTACAGCTTCTTCTCTGAGCTTGGCAAGTTTCGCTTTAAGCCGCCCGATATGTAGCTGGGTCGCCTTATTGTACGGGGTCTCTCGTATCTCCTTTACTATGTTATTGATTTGTTCTTCTACGCTGCTCACAGTTGTCCCCAGATTTGCGATGAGATTGTCTTAATTTAACAAAACAAGTAATTGGAGAACGCTTTGCATTATAAAAGCTACGCTCTAGATTCTACTGCGCGCGACAACTTTTGTATTAACGAGGACAAGCTTTGTCTCGTCGCATTTAATTGCTACTAGATAGACGTGTGGGTTATTTGAAACCACGTATTTCATCCACTTCTTATGCAAACCGCCTTCAGTGGATATCGGAGGGGAACCATTTTTTGCTCTTAGCATATTAATGTAATGAATGAAGTCTATTTCAGATAAACGCGCAACTTTTGACTTCATTCCGATATTGTATGTCCACCAGTTTTCAAGCTCCTTTTGTATATCACTGATAAATCCAACATTCGGCATCTTTTTATCAAAATTGTCAAAGACTTCGATCTCGCAATCCCCGTCTGCTATACCGTAATAACATTCTGCTGCAAATTTAGCTAGATCACGCTCGTCTCTACGCAAAGAATGCCCCGTATAATTATACGTTACGATAGTATTTCAAGGTTTTTAGATGAAATTGACCTCATTCGTCTCTACAATTTTTTTATCTTTTTCGCTAGGCTGAATTCGACACCGCGCTGATCTCATATCACCGGCTGACTAAAGTGTTGACTAATGTTAAACATAATTTTGTTGAGCTATTTTGCGGAAATACCGGATAAGTCTTTTAATAATAAAAAGTAATTGAGTATAAAAAATAGTCAGGTCTTAGGAGGTTATACAATGGTGGTTAATGAGGAGCTAAATAGAGAGTCTAAGGAACAGTTTTACGCAAGCCTGCCGAAGCTCATCGTGTACTTGATAGTGATCTTTGCGATCTGGTTATTTGCTATCGTGATATTCGGACCACTGGGGACAGGAATCTTTATCGCCGGCATCGAAGCAGCCGCGGTTGTGACGTGGATTGCAATAATCGCGATATTGATTCTATTAGCACTCATCGTGAGAGAGATCATCGCAATAGCAAATGCCATTGGAGGACTAATAGCGGCACGAAGCAGCACTCGGTCGGAACAAGGACTGAAGAATATTCAGCAAGCGATAAGGTACATAATATATGTAATTATCGTTGCGATCATCTTTATATTTTTCAGGGCCTTGATATTATCCGTATCAAATTCTGCGACAAGTCAGACTGTATTAGGGGTAGTCTTGATAGCAATTGCCATATGGGTTATTTGGCTGTTATACCGCGCGGGTATGGATGCCTCAGAGGAAATTGGTAAATATGCTGTCAAATTGACGGAAACTGCCGAAACACAAGCGAAGGCAGCAAGCGCATCTATATCTGATAGGTCGAAAAAGGCAGCTCCAAAGTCCACTGAGGAGAAAAAGGAGTCATAGAATTCGCAGTCCCAAGATAAGCACAAATTTCTAAATTTGAGTGGGCACTGTTAAGTGTCCCGCTCAACCTTTAATTTTTCAATTCTATCAAATCGCATTACTATTTTAACAATCATCCATAAAATCCAGAAGATGACTATAGTTAAAACGACGCCGTTTAAGGTGCCTATTGCGACGCTTATTAACGGCCACAAAAAGATATATGCGATTATTACCGACAATATATATAACGCGTATATCACTATCTCGCTGTAATTTTGAAATTCATCATACGTTTTATCATGTAATCTCGCTAGTGTTATCATTATACCAAGGGTATTGCACGTTGCTACGTAGTAGTGAAATGCCCGGTAGAGAAGCATCAAAATCCCTAATAACGCTATTAAACTGATAATTTGTGTAGCATTGAAATACCCAATGATTGTCACTCCAACAGATGTTGGTATGTAAATAAGAAAAAAAATTATCCAAATTAAAGCTGCTGTTGCAACATACGTAAATGCTTTTGAACTATTGAGAAAAAATTTGGAGCGCACATCTTCGTAAAGTGGAATCTCATCCATATAGCACTCTAATTACATTTTGTATGATAAATTATTTTCTAAAAAAAACGTAAATATAGCATTCAATGCCACGTTTTGAGCGATTTGAATCCTCCTAATAAAAGCCGAAGCTCGAACGAACTCGTCGCAGTTATCAACAATTTAATACTCTAAATAGCTCAAAATTAATGTAATTGCTTAGTGCTTACGCTTAAATTAATAATTGTAGCCATTCATCCAGCAATGCACAAAACTCTGGAGCACAAACTTCGTGACAGCCGATGCAGGGGGCTATGATATCACCCATCACGAGAATATCGTACTTATCTTTCTCACGTTTTGTCATAATAGAGTTTTTATCACCTAGGATTTTGAACAGTGCAGCTTATGTGTACATTTATATTATTGAACTTTTTGTATTTAAATTAAATGACGTTAAGTGACAGTATAACTTCAAATTCTCAAGCAAATACCATTCTCGTCATTAAAAAGTCATTCGTTTACAGGATTTAGAAGAACGATATTGTTGCCACGAAGGACGACCGATCCTAAAAGTCTCGATTTTTCACCGTCAATCACTTCTGTGGTGTTAGTAAGGTGCAGATTGAGGTAATCATCCGCGCTCATAAGCAAGCCCTCAAGTATGCACTTCTCACCTTTTACTTCTACTTGAACTTTAGAACCTATTAAATTTTGAACTTTCTTTGATGGAAACAACTTGAATCCTCTCCTTGATGTTACACTTGAATATACTCAAATATATTTGCAGTTGGATGTTATTTCTGATTGACAGATAGAATAACCTAATTAAACACTATTTAAATGTATGGGTTATAGATGTCTCTAAGCCAACTCAGGTTATATTCACGTGGTTGTTGCATGTAATGCGACCCAATAATGTTGTTAGCTTGCGCCATAGAACGTAGGTCTAGGTAGTATGTATAAAACAGTCAAAACAACTGGGCGATCATCTTTATTGATCACCTGGTAAAGCTCGTCGTTATGCAACGCATGGTAACTTATAAAAAACATGTGCTAAGTAAATATGCAACATAAGTTGTTTACCAAAAAGCAATTTTACCGCGTTAAATAATGGCCAAAGCCCGGTAGTGTAGCGGTCAATCATGTGAGACTCTGGATCTCACGACCACGGTTCGAATCCGTGCCGGGCTACTACTTTCATTCTATTTCGTATAATTCTACTTTGCCCTTTTTACGCTCCCATTCTTCGAGAGGTATGCTGTATTTCTTCTCAACTGCTTCTCTATAATTGGGGCCACTGTTATATGCACAAAACGGAATAATTAACCCCCCTGGGACAGCATAATGTATGACACATCTCTTAACCCGTTCAATATCATAATTAAAAGAATCCATGAAGTGCATTCCGCCGATGAATAATGACTCCCAGTGATATGCTCCAAGAGACTTGTAGTCGTGCTTTAAAAGCACTTGTCTAATCATCTTTTTAAACTGAAAGCTCTTAGGTTGCTTCTCATCATCTACCATTGAATTTAGCGCTAATAATGCACTCATCAGAGCCGAGGGTTTGCTCAATATCCCGCCTTTGTTCATTTTTTCAGTAAGCTTTTCCATGAGCGCAAAAAATTTTTCTACATCTACAAATCGATTTATCGGAATTATCGCTCCATCTTCTATGAATATATAAGTGGCAAGACCGCAGTGTGGGTGAGCGCTGAACTCTATCTGGTCAGTTCCCGTGTAAGCTTCGACAAGCTTTGAAATCGATACAACGCAAGGAACTGGATAGAAGTCATCAGCCTTTATTTGACCACTGGTCTGAGTTTCTATACAAAACGCGAGGTCAGGGAGAGTAAATCTTGTAGCATTCCTCTCGTCTTGCGTCATTTCATTTGCAGCGCCAGTGAACGCCATAGGCTGGAAGTTAATACCTCTTATTATGTCGCAGTTTTGAATTGCGTATTGGATGATCCCCCCGATTTCGTGATCATTCAAACCTTTGCCAATCGTCGGGACTAATACAACCCCTTGCCCAGCCTTTCTACAATTATCGACGGCTCTCTTTTTAACGTCTACAAGCCTATCAGTTTCTTTTGAAATTCCGTTGAATTGGAGATATACGGTATTCAATCCGGCGCTTCTGAGCCTCTGTGCAAGTTCATGATCTTTAGCGAGTTTTATGCCGTTTGTAGCTATCTGAGTCTGTTTGAAGCCCATTTCATCCGCCATCTTAATGATATCAGCGAGGTCTTCTCTTAAAGTTGGCTCACCTCCTGAGAACTGAACAGCAAGCGTTGGCGTCGGTCTTTCGCTCCGTAAGGTCGTCAGCATGTCTCTTAGCTGCTCAATTGTCGGCTCATAAACGTAGCCTTTCGAATGGGCATTCGCAAAACACCATTCACACCGTAAGTTGCACCGATTGGTCACATCGATATTTGCGAGGCAAGTTGCACTAGCATGAACGTCGCAAAGCCCACACTCAAAAGGACACTCCTTTTGTAGTTTTAACTGAGGATTGTAGACCCCCTTACCAACATAGGAATAACGCTCGGCCTTACGATACATAGAAGCGCTGGACCAGTAAAGTTCGTCGAATGTTCCGTGGTCCGGGCATTTCTTTATCATCCAAACTTCGTTGCCCTTCTCGTAAACAGTTGCATCTATGGCTTTTAGACAGTCAGGGCACAAAGAGGAAGTGTGCTTTGGCAATTCTACGGGCTTTTCATAAATTGGCATGCAGATCTCCAGTTCATTTTTTAAATATCTGTTATATCCTTATTATTATTTTTGGTATGGCGTTTTATTGCGTAGTTGACCTACAAAGTTGTTAATGCTTGACTAGCACAACTGCTTACCTGTTCCGGGCTTCTAAGCGAGTCTGAAAAAGGCAAATTTAATAAGCCATTGGCAACTTTCCCAATTAGATGTTATCTCTTATTGCTGATGCGTTATGGCTAATGCTTCCTGCTTACGTCGCCAATTCTAGTGCGGTTCTCTTTGCTGGAACTCTCCCAATTGACCTTGGAAAAGACTTTATAGACGGCAGGAGGGTATTGGGGCCAGGGAAGACATTCAGAGGTTTTATTGGCGGTGCCACGGCTGGAATGACAGTTGGCGTTATTCAGCAAGCTGTACGAGTATATGCATCACTTGATTTTCCGTTATTCGAGCCAATAGTCGTAGTACTAACGCTATCATTTGGGGCGTTGCTTGGAGACGTTGTAAAAAGCTTTTTTAAACGGCGACTCGGGTTTAAAAGGGGTGCCAGTTTTCCAATAGCAGATCAATATGATTTTGTTGTAGGTGCTTTGTTGCTCACTTATGTGTTCTTCCCGGGGTGGTTCACTTTGAATTTTGTGCCTCCCGTCATTTTTGTTGTAATCGTGTTGACTGCACCCATTCATTTATTTGCTAACTACCTTGGATTCAAATTAGGGAAGAAAAGTGTATGGTGGTAGTAAGCGGACTGTCATTTGAGTAATTTCAAAAGCAGGGCCTTTTGAGTATGCAATCTGTTTTCCGCTTGGTCAAATATAGCAGAATGCTCGCTGTCCATCACTTCGCTGGTTATTTCTTGCCCCCTGTGAGCTGGAAGACAATGTAACACAATGACGTCGTTCTTAGCAGTTTCAACAAGTCTTTCGTTAATACAAAAGTTCGAGAAATCGTCCATACGCTGCGCATAAGTGTCTTCATCGCCCATAGAAACCCACGCGTCCGTATAAAGCACATCTGCATTTTCAGCCGCTATTATGGGGTCGTGCAGTATCCTTACCGCGCACATTTTACTGGCCGTTTCAACGATCTTTTTGTTAGGTTCATAGCCGTGAGGACACGCTACGTCAATGTTCATGTTCATGATCCCGCAAGCAAGTATGGATGAATTGCATACATTGTTGCCATCTCCTATCCACGCGAACTTTTTACCCGTCAATTTGCCCTTCTTCTCGTAGATCGTCAAGAGATCTGCAAGTGATTGACAGGGATGTTCAAGATTAGATAGCGCATTTATTACGGGGATGAATGCGTTCTTTTGTAACTCTAATATGGAGGAGTGGTGGTTTGCTCGTATGACTATCGCATTAACATACCCCGAGAGAACGCGAGCTGTGTCAGCTATAGTCTCACCTCGTCCGAGTTGGAGATCATGCCAGTTTAGGTAGATCGAATGTCCTCCAAAGTGAGTCATTGCGACTTCGAACGAAGTTCTCGTTCTTGTTGAAGGCTTTTCAAATATCATTCCTATACTGTAGTACTTTAAGTCATCAGAAAATTCACCCTTCAGCCTCTTCTCTTTTAATTCCAAAGAAAGCTCAATGATATCATAAATTTCTTTTTGAGTAAGATCGCTAATAGAAATTAACCCCTTCATAGTTTGTCTCCAGAAATAGTCACATTTGGGATTAAGACGATCTAATCGCCTTCATATGTTCAATACGTCTCTCTATGAGCTGTTCCTTTCCTATGTCGTGCCGCGAAAAAACGTCGCCCGTTATCTTGCTTAAAGCATTTTCAGCTTTGTGCTCGGCATCTTTAATCGTATCAGCAATGCCTAAAACAGCAAGAGATCGTGAGTTTGTAGTTGTTATTTTGCCACCTTCCTCGTTTACGCTCGCGAAAAATAACAAAGCGTCCATCGATTCTTCGTCAATTCGTATCTCTGATGGCTTTGGCCTCTCAGGATATCCAGACGGCACCACATATTTACACACGGTGGCGCACAGTTCATAAGAAGACGCTTTTAAGTTTTCGTCTACGGATGCCTCGACAAGCTCAATAAAGTCTGATTTCAGTAATGGCAGCACATTCATGGCTTCAGGGTCACCAAACCTACAGTTAAATTCTACCACCATTGGCCCTAGTTTTGTCAACATGAACTGTCCATACAGAATTCCTTTATATTTCCTCCCCTCTAATCTCAGCGCGTTAATGGTGTCTTCCATAATTTTTATCGCACTGTCAAAGTCTCCTTCATTCATAAAGGGCAAAGTAAATGATTTGTCCGTATATGAGCCCATCCCACCTGTATTAGGACCGAGATCCCCTTCATATGCGCGCTTGTGATCTTGAACTGCTGGGGCAGCTGATAGACTGTGCCCATCGACAAATGCTTGTATGGTAAATTCTTCTCCTAAAAGACACTCTTCGATTATCACTGGCCCGTGCAATTTCTGGAGGTAATCACTGCCTTCTTTGTATTCGTTAACAACGATTACTCCTTTACCTCCGGTCAATCCAACAGGCTTTATAACGAGATTCCTTTCGTCAATGTTGTCTTTAATGAATTTGTCTGCCTCCGATAAATCGGTAAAAAGTTCATATGCCGGACAACCTTTTATTCCATGTTCAGACATAAAAGAACGGGCCCAACCTTTATCTGATTCTATCATGGCAGACATGTTTTTCGGGTCCGAACGTCCTTACTCCTGCCGTTTCAAGAGCATCGACAGCCCCCTCTGCAAGAGGCGCTTCAGGCCCAATTATCACCAAGTCAACTTTGTCAGCATAACTTGTTATCTTATTTATGTCCGTTTCATTGACTAGTAGGTAATCTTCACATAGCTTAGCGATACCGGGATTTTTATATTTCATAGCCGCATAGAGTTTTGGTTCTGGTTCACTTTTCTTGATTGCTATCGCTATCGCGTGTTCCCGACCTCCTGAGCCTACAAGTAAGACCTTCATGTTTTTGATTATTAGTCATTTTTGTGATAAAAAATTATCTAAAATCAAAAAATGTCACTTTAGCTGACTAATGATACTTTATGGTAGCACATTACTTATTATAGCGCCAATTGTTTACTTTGCAAACTATAAAAACAATGAAAAAAGCGTAACTTTTATACGATATTAAGTTCGCCTATCTAAAGAGCCTACTGAAATTGACGAACGTTGAAAACGAGACGATCAAATGTGTGGGATAGTTGGGTGTGTTGGAAAAAGAAGCGTGATTCCAATACTTATAGAGTCGTTGAAGAGGCTCGAATACAGGGGTTACGATTCTGCGGGAATAGCAACACTGAACAACGGAGAAATTGACGTAACGAAGTCCAAAGGTAAGATATCTGAACTTGAAACAATCCTAGATATAAGAGCTGACTGTTGTACTGGGATTGGGCATACCCGCTGGGCAACTCATGGCACTCCCTCTTCTACTAATGCGCACCCTCATACAGACTGTAATGGCAATCTTGCGGTAGTTCATAACGGCATAATAGAGAATTTTCAAAGCTTAAAAGAAGAGCTCATAAAAAATGGACATATATTTAACTCTGAAACTGATACCGAGGTTTTTGCACATCTTGTTGAAGAGCACTACAAAGGCGATCTTACAACTGCCGTACAAGAGTCGCTTTTGCACGTCAGGGGGTCCTATGCAATTGCTGTTATATCGGACAATGAGCCTGACACAATTGTAGCAGCCAGAAAGGACAGCCCGATGATCGTTGGGCTGGGAAATAACGAGAATTTCATTGCCAGTGACGTACCTGCAATTCTAAAGTTTACCAATAGGGTCGTTTACGTCAACGATGGAGAAGTGGTTACGCTTAAGGGTAATAATGTCGAAATTTCGACACTTAGCGGGGCAAAAGTGCCGTACAAAGAAATTACAATAAACTGGGACATCGAAGACGCTGAACGAGCGGGTTATGATCACTATATGCTAAAGGAAATACACGAGCAACCGAGATCGGTCAGAGAGACGATGGAGGATAGGCTCTCAGAGCTCGAGGCCATCGTAGAATTCAGAGAGATTGAATCGCTCGAAAAGAAAGTCCACAACCTCAACAGTATAACAATTATTGCTTGCGGGACATCATATCACGCCGGGCTTGTCGGAAAATATGTACTTGAAGAAATGTTGCGGATCCCTGTACGGGTGGAGTACAGCTCTGAATTTCGGTATAACAACTCGCTGTCCGGTAAGAACTCCCTTGCTATTTGCATTAGTCAGTCAGGTGAAACTGCAGACACACTCGCAGCCTTAGAAGAAGCTAAGTCCCAAGGGTTCAAGACGCTCGCGATAACTAACGTTCCAGGAAGTTCTATAACGCGTAAGGCAGATGAGATAGTATTTACGCGATCGGGCATTGAAATTGGCGTTGCGGCTACGAAGACCTTCACATCTCAAATATTGACACTCTTAATGCTCGGGCTCTATCTTGCAAGAATTAGAAACTTTAGTTCGACCACAGTCGATTTTGACACCTCACGACATATGATTACTTCGCTCAAATATTTACCCGTACTGATGGAATCTCTTCTTGACGATATACGCGACATTGAAAAGTGTGCTTCAAAGATCTGTGAAGCTGACAGCTGTTACTTCATTGGGCGAGGCGTAAACTATCCTCTTGCCCTCGAAGGCGCCCTTAAAATGAAGGAGATATCGTATGTAAAAGCTGAAGGATTTCCTGCTGGAGAGCTAAAACATGGTCCACTCGCCTTAATTACTGAAGGCACACCAATTATAGCAATAGCTCCAAAGGGCACTACCTATAGTAAAATTCTCAGCAACATTAAGGAAGTAAAAGCGAGAAATGCATATGTAATAGCAATTGCAAGTGTTTCAGACAATGAAATCGCTAAATACGTTGATTTTGTATTGAGAATACCGGATGTTGAGGAGGTATTATCCACAATACTTTCAGCGGTAGTACTCCAGTTATTAGCGTACTACGTTGCGAAGAATAAAGGTGCTGACATCGACCAACCGCGTAATTTAGCCAAGAGCGTAACGGTTGAATAAGACCCTTTCCTACACTCATTTTAGTGTAACCTAAGAAAAATTAACCATCCAGTTCCGCATAGCTCGCAAAAATCATTTTATGTGCCCAAATTATGCCATTCATACGCTCAAGAATTAGGTATCGCTCACATCAAATTTAAAAAACAATTGAGAAGAAATATTCAAGCAGCGTTTAGACATACAGTGTCTCGAGAAATAGTGACAGTACGTATGTCTTCACTATTTAATGCGATGCGCACACACTATTCATATTGACCTCAAGCTTATATACACTTTTTTGCATACTTGAAACTAAAGATTCTATGAGCTTGATTTTTCAAAGTGAGCGTCAAGAGCACCTTCTATTATTGACAGAGGCGGCAACTTAATGGAAGTTGTTCTGTTAACTCTGACTGGTATCATATGGGGTTTAAGGTTTAACTATGTCGTTAAGATTTTAACTGTAAAATTAACATTTATTTATAGACTACGTAAAAGCGGCAGCGTGTTTATGGCGACAGGAAAACACTCGTATGAAGGGCAACCCTATTAACATCGGATTGGTAATTCACGGTCCTGAAATTATTGATAGTGGGCGAATTATAGACGTGATACGCGTTTTACGTGAAATTGGATCCTTGTATGCGCTTATTGGGGGTACAATGGGCAGAGTTGCTGCCAAAGACTCGCTACTTGAGGATTTTGTCGACACGTCAAAGAAGATGCAAACAAGCGCTGCTTTGAACTATCTTTCAGAGCTGGATGTCTTAGTTTTAGCAAACTGCGGAAAAACAAATCTAACTGGAGAAATTTTTGGCCAGATCGTCTCTTCAAAGGTCAGTAAGTCTGTAATCCAAGTTGAAAGATTTGGATCGAACGACGGGCGCGTTATACTCTGGCCTGGTGACGATGGCCATAAAGCGGGGGTAGTCCACGCCGTTGCTGCTCGGTTAAGCGAGGTACTCGGTCTCGAACTAATAATACACCCTAAACAGCTGATAACGGTTGACGAAGAGGGTAGTATTCTCTCGAGGCGTCTCCATGGTGCAAAAGTAGGAGAGAATATCTTCATTAGCGGTATTGTAGTAGGAAAGGTAGTGGATGAGAATGTAGTACTCGTATCACAAGACGGGCGGCTAGTCGACGTTAAAGGTGTGCAAATCAAAAAACATGGATATGAAAAAATAAGAGACATTGATTTGAAAACAGCGTACATAAAAAGCGGGGACTTAAGAAGGGGTAAAAAGAGTAATTTTTCAAGAACTGATGCGTTTAGAAGGTGGCTGGAAAAGGGTAAAGTTGTGTTTATAGATCATTCTGCTAATTCTGTCCTCGAAGTGATAGGTAAAGAGATCATATGTGTGATTACCATCGGAGATGATACGACGAATATTTGTGAAGACATTTTATCAAGGTTTGGCATTCCGATAATAGGTATAACAGATGGAGATATCGATGGCATTTACGAGGGGTCAAATCAGACTCGTGACTCTATAGTACTACAAGTATGTGGCCCGAGTGATGATGATGTGGGCATTGCATTACAAAATGACGGACTATTTGACAATAGCGAGTACACGTTAGAAGAAGTTAAAAACACGATATTTGACTTTTTGAAGAAAAAAGGAATTAGATTCAAAATTAGGCAGTGAACATCGTTTGCTGTAAAGCAATTATTTGTTTGGTTTACCACCGTATCGTGGATAAAAGTCCCGACAGTTCTAACAAACTCGACGTTAATGTGCTCTTCAAAGAATGGGCATGTTTATTCTTCTTACTTGCTGAAATTTAAAAGTAGCAATTTTAAGGAATATAACGTCACAACGCTTATAATTCTTTTACTCGTCTGCTATTTTGGTGGCTCTTTTCCTCGGAAAAGAGCAGTACTCATAGACTTAAAGGCTGAAATCGCTAAAACTCATTCATTCGTGAGTTAACCGCTGCAGCACTAAAACGATATAAGACGAGAAGCATTACAATCTAAATTGGAGCGAAAATCCGCTTACACTATTAGAACTCTCTTATCTAATCAAATTCTTATAGTCAGAACTCTCGCAATAATCAAACTTTTATAGTAAGAAACCTATAAAATTTTAAAACCTAAATCAGGGATTAAGCAACAAGGAGGTTAAAGTTTGGCCAATATAGTTCAAATGGAACCTGTGACCCGTGTCGAAGGGCACTCTAAGTTAGTTCTAGAGACGAACGATGATGGCATAGTGGAGAAGGGCAATTACTTCAGCATAACGCCTGTGAGAAATTTTGAGAAGTTCCTCATAGGAAAGCCGATGGAGTTCGCACCAATTGCAACATCAAGGATATGCGGCATCTGTCCCATAACCCATTCAATTGCTTCAGTGGAAGCGATTGAGGACTCTCTTAATGTCGAACCGCCGAAGGACGGGTTGCTGTTAAGGGAACTGGCTGGAATAGGGAACAAGATGCATAGCCATCCACTTCACAACATCTTGATTTTCCCAGACTTTGGATGTGGAATCGGGTTTGACAAAGACGTCTACACTGATGCGATGAAGCGATGTCAGACAATGCGTAAGATCGCTCAGAATATAATCGATGTAACGGGCGGCGAGGGCATTCACGCACCCGATATTGTCATAGGTGGTATGGCGAGAAATATCAGCGAAGGTGCTAGAAATAAGCTGATGGCTAACCTTAGAAAATACGAAGAGGTCGAAAAGGAGCACACTGAATTTATGATGGGGCTATATAAGGACGCTGATTATCCAGCTGATATGGGCACCCACGATTTGGATGTGTTTGCAACGCATTTGACGTACGGAGACAGAACCGCTTTTCCGTTAGAAAATTTCAACGAAGAGCTACCAAATAATTATTACAGCTCACTTGAAGTCGGCCAAGAGGCGAACAATACAATCTGCCTCATCGGCGGTGAACCCGTAGAAGTCGGACCTAGAGCTCGAGCAGTAAAGTTTAAAGGCTTTACCAAAAGAGGAGCCATAGCCATTAATATCGCCAGAACACGCGAATTCACGACGCTCGTACATCGCGCCGAGAACATACTCGACGAGTTGAACACTAGTGGCGTTACCAAGGTAAAGCCTGATACTCTTGGCAACAACAAGTTGGGAATAGGAATCAACGAAGCTGCCAGAGGTTCGAATGTTCATATGGCCAAAGTCACGGAGGGTAGGATTCGCTACTACAACTGCCTTGTTCCTACCACATGGAACTATCCAACTATCAGCAAGGCACTTGAGGGCGATCACTACAAGCATGCAGAAGTCATAGTGAGAGCTTATGATCCTTGCAACTCGTGCGCGACGCATATGATTGTACTTGGACCAGAAGGAGAGGTGTTGCAGAGGAAGATGATTTAAGTGAGTAATTCGATTTGCGATGCTGAAGTCGTTATCGCTTGTTGCGGTAACCCGCTTTATGGTGACAACGGATTTGGAACGGCATTAGTTCCACTGTTAAAGCAGAAGATGAACGGATCCCAACGCTTAAAAGTTGTCGACGTAGGCAGGGGTACTTCTTGTTTGGAATTCTCGAATGCAAGAAGCTCATACTTGTTGACTCAATTGATTTCGGAGGAGTGCCGGGAGATCTGAAAAAGCTTTCGATGGATGAGATCGATGCGGACAACTATGTCGACCATCAATGTTGGACGACTTCAAAGCCGCTTCAAGACTTGAGCGAAAGAAGCGATATCGTCATCATCGCGTGTCAACCGAAGAGTTGTGAGCAAATCGAATTTGGGCTTACTGAAGAAGTTGAAAGATCACTTCCAACTGCAATTGAACTGATTCAAAAGGAAATAGAGGAGTACATATGAAGCTTTTTTCAAGAACAAAAACAAAGGATGCTGAGGGGATTTTAACGACGAAGCCGCCAGAAGAGAAGCCGGCGGAAGCAGCACCGGAGATAACCGTCACACCCCCTGATGTCCAAGAAGAGGTGAAGGAAATGGCTGCTGCAAAACCGAAGATATTGAGCTCTCAGTTCAGCGGATGTTCTGGTTGTCTCGTATCCTTACTGGATAACTATGACATTTTGCTTGATTTACTAGACGCTGTTGACTATCGATACGAGACTACGATTGCCGACGTGCGAGAGGTTCCGGATGAGGATATTGATATAGCTATAGTTCATGGATCTATCTGCCTACAGGACAAGAAAGAGGTAGAACAAATTAAGAAGATTAGACAAGTTTCGAAGTACGTCGTTGCGTTAGGAGGATGCGCTACCACAGGAAACATTACACGATTTAGCGTGGGAGGGCAAGCAGCAAAACCGATGCACGAGTCATTCGCGCCAATTTCAAACCTAATAAAGGTTGACTTCGCACTTCCCGGATGTCCAACGGGTGCTGAGGCTATCGCCAACACGGTGCTTGCAGCAGTAGGTGGAGATGTTGAGTATCTCGCTCCACTTGCTACGCTTGCCGGATTCGCGTGTGGTTGTGACCTTCTAGTAAAGATCGTCGGTCAGGGCCTCTGCATAGGCTGCGGCTCGTGTTCCATGGCTTGTCCGACAAGGGCTATAGAAATGGATTACGGAAGGCCTCACGTCAATCAAGAACTCTGCATCAAATGCGGTGCGTGCTACGCTCAATGTCCGAGGAGCTTTGAACCGACCTTCGAAATGATCGAGAAGAGGCTTATGGGGGTGGAGTAGATGGTTCTCGGAAAGTACTTAGACATAATGACGGTGAGAACTACCGACAAGGCACTGCAAAAGAAATCGCAAGACGGTGGAATCGTTAGTGCGTTGTTAATACACGCACTTGAAACCGGGGCTATCGAGGGAGCATTAGTAGCTATGCCGACTGACGAGCCGTGGAATCCCCAACCGTATGTGGCCACTACCCCAGAGGAGATTATAGCTGCTGCAGGAACCAAGTATGTTCTCTGCCCGATGAACGATGTAATGAAGACTGCAGCCCGGGAGTATGCTCTTGACAAGATAGGGTTTGTCGGGATGCATTGCCTTACGTACGCAATTCGAAAGATGCAGCTGTATCCGATCGGCGCACGGCACCTGCCAAAGACTTTAGCCCTCATTGTGGGCATATTCTGTACAGAAAATTTCCACTATGAGGGTATCAAGGCGATCATCGAGGAGTTACATAAAGTCAATCTCGAACAAGTTACGAAGATGGATGTAACTAAGGGCAAGATGATTGTAACAACCATGGCGGGCGATGAGATAGGAGTGCCAGTTAAGCTCACGCACAACTACGTGCAGCCCGGGTGCTACGTGTGCCCCGATCTCACAGCGAGGACGGCGGACATATCGACTGGATCGATCGGTTCACCTCTTGGCTGGTCAACCGTGATGCCGAGGACAAAGGTTGGAAAGGACTTGTTCCAGAGCGCGGTTGACGTGGGCTTGTTTGAAACGAAGCCCATTGATCCAGGAAAAGATGGCATGGAGATGCTGACAAAGCTTGCGCAGAATAAGTGGGACAGATCTGTTAAGACGCGGCAGGAAAGGACCGAAATCGGCCTTCCAAACCCGTTCTAAGATCAGTTCCTTTTTTTTATTTTTTTTAACTTTTTTTTTACTTTTGTTACAAACTTTTATGTCTTTATAATTTAATAAACATCAATTGATAAATTAATTATTTGACTTTTTTAATTGTGATACGATGGAGTTGCTCGCAGACGTAGGGGGGAGGCCTGGCCTCGATTGCCGTGGTTTTTGTACGTACTGCTATTTTAAACAAGTGAGAGATTTCCCTTCGTTTGGGTGTCGTCACTGTTCACCACTTAGTAAAGGATGCGACTATTGCGGAAGAGCGATTGCCGAAAGGTACGCCGGATTTAAGCCGCTTCTAACAATCGCTCAGGAAATTCACGCGAAGCTCAAAATGAGTTTGGACGATCCGGAGCGGGTGACAATTAGCGGTGGTGGAGATGTCAGCTGCTATCCAGAGCTACTCGATCTTACGAAACTGCTTTCGAGTTTACAGATACCAATTCATCTTGGATATACGAGTGGAAAAGGCCTCGATGACCCGAATGACGCTGAGGTTTTAATTAACAACAACGTACGGGAAGTCTCGTTTACGGTGTTCGCGACGGATCCGACTTTACGAGCAAAATATATGAAAGACTCAACACCAGTAGCATCGCTCGAGTGTCTCGAGGTGTTTTGTAAGTCATGCGACGTTTATGGTGCTGCAGTCATCATCCCCGGGGTAAATGACGGAGACGTTTTGAGGAAAACGTGTGATGATCTCGAAGAGATGGGGGCTAAAGGTTTAATTTTGATGAGGTTCGCGAATCGCTCACAAGAGGGTTTAATTCTCAGCAATAAACCCATAATTAATGGGATTGATACGCAACCAATAGAAAGCTTCCGTGATATGGTAAGTGAAATAAACAGCACGTATAAGATGCGAGTCACCGGCACCCCGCTATGGGATCCAGACATTGGTTCACCCTTCTACATAGCTACTAACCCTGAAAAATATCTGCCGAGCGTCGAGAAAGAGGCCACCATTATCACAGGAGCAATAGCGGCGCCATTTTTACGTTCCATATTTAAGAGGATAGCACCTAACGTGAACGTAGTCCACACTGAAAAAGAGATTGCTTGTCTTATCACAATAGACGATATTAAAGAACTTGACTTAAGTGAGTTACACGAAACCGTCATCATACCAGGAAGGGCATTGGTTCACGATCGAGAGGTTGAAGAAACACTAAGATCAGATGGGGTTTATAGGATGGTGAGACGGGGGCCGGAACAACTCACTGTTGATGGCGAGATGAGCATAAGTATGGTGCGCGACGACGTTGTGAAAACAGAAGTCGAAGCATTCAACGAGTTAATACGATTAATCAATGCAGTCGGGATCTAATTCAAGTATCTAGCAAATATTAACCAGATTTTTTCATCCTACAGATTCACTTAAGTAGAGAAGAGAGATATCATATTACTTTCCCATGTATATGTTAACCAATGCGAGGATAGATGATTAACTTCGGCTGGCGTTAACAGAACTGTGAGGATTTGACCTTCCGCCATACTAAGTCAGATTGTGCTTCTTAAGTATTTTTAAGTGGAGCTCACATGTCGAGGCCTCATTTGCAATGTGACAGCGAACGAGAGCGGTCTGGATCTAAGCTAGAATTTGTTCCTAAAGTGTTTGAGAAGCTTTGGCATGATCACAGGTCGATCCCTCATAACTATAATAACATAGGGATTTTATATGAATAGTGCCCCGACGTTCTTAGTGTATTGCTTTGCCGGCAACTCAATTTTATTTCACGCCAGCTTTTTGTCCCTCACGTAATGCTTTTTTGGAGACACTCTTATGTGCCTTTCACAGCGTAAATCCCGTTATGGATTTCGGCTTGATTTTTAAGATAATATACCCCCTCATGCGCGATGGGCAGACGTCGGCTAACTCTGATAGGTAAGGTCCTTCTATAAGCTTGATTTCCTTTATTTTTTCTGAAAATTCATCATATTGTAATTTGACCCGCATACCATCCAAATGCAACGTAATTGGAGTTGGTGAGAGACTCTCTATAATCTCAGGAATCTGCTGATTTAGCTCATCCATCACTCTTAACGGATTAACACAAAGTGGGTCCTTTGCCAGTTCCTCTCGTTTCTCGTCAAGAGCTTTACCACTTAGCGTTGCGACGTCTTCAAGAATTGAAAGCTCAACTTCTTTGTGAAAGCCTTTGGCTCGCCTTCCAATTCCGCTAATATAAGCGAATGCATGAGGAACAGCTTTACACTGGGGGCCGCCAGTGACTATGACCGGAATATCCAAATCGTTGTAGAGCTCCCACTTCACTTCAGTTATGCAGCTTTCGAAGTCTCCAAATATGAATATAGCAATATCATGTTCATTTATTAGACCTCGCTCACTTTTCGTGAGTTGCGCTGCCCGTCTTCCAACCCCTCTTGCGAGTCCTATTATATTCGTTTTGGCTCCTTTCCGGCGTAAATATTCTGCGATATCGCACGTTGGGTGTGGCATGTGATGATATGCAAGACTTGGAGCCACCACAGCGATTTCTGCACCTATAAGTGGAGCCCTACCTACAGTTCCTAAAAGTTGGGCCGCCTTTTGTTCAACGACATCAATGTCTTCGACGGGAACAACAATTAAAAGCACGACTTCGAGTTGCATCACATTTTTTTGCAGTACATAACCGCCGAGATCTTCAACGAGTTCTATTAATTCATCGTGCCTATAAACTCCGCCTGTATACATCAACGGCTCTAACATTTAAGCCCCACCCATCTCTTGTACTAGCATCTCTCCTTTTTCCAGCCACTCGTCTTTGATAGGCTCTTCAGAAGCAACAAAGACTATGTACCTATCGGTGATATCGTGCTTTATGATTCTATATCCTTCAGGCGCAATACGCCTTATTGAGTCAATAATTTTGCGTTTAAGCTCTTCAATGGGCTCAAATACGATGATATCAGGAATGTCTTCGTCAGTAGCTACGAGCAACGTGTATCTGTCTAACTGTAAAATGTTGGGTCTGCCATAGAGTTCTGTAAGTTTGTCAATGAGACTAAAGGCATACTGTTCATTTTTGATTTCAAGTTTCAGTCCGTCTTCGGTGTGGCTCATATTTGCAACGTCTGACACTCTGACGCTCGGAAGTGTTATGCTAAGTCGTGCATAGAGTATAAAAACCGGCTCATTTGGATCTACGTAGATTTTGATGTTGTCAACGTTCCGTGCTACATTAAGATCTGCTAAAATATCGTTTGTAAGTTCTTCTATTAACTTTGCGCCTCGTTCGTCCGGAGATTCTACAATTACTTTTTCTGACTCTATCATGTGAACCATCTATCTAAAATGTGAACCATCTATCTAAACGGCTTTATATCTCAATTATATCACGACACAAAATCTTGGTCTGACATCTTCCACTACGCTATGAACCCACTGGCGAGCAAGGCTGATCCAACTGCTCCTATATACTGAGAATATCGAGGAACCACTACTTTTACTTTCAATAAGTCACCCATGGCTTTAACTAGGCCATCAATTAGCGATGTGCCACCCACCATTATTACCGGTTCAATTATTTCTAACTCTTGAAGCTGCTGTTCAAAGACCTGTTCTGCAACGCTAAAACACGCAGCGCTAGCTACATCTTCTTTCGTGGAACCGAGTGAAAGTGCATTAACCAAGCTTTGTGTTCCAAACACAATGCAGTAACTATTCATTGCCAAGCGCCGGTGGTCTCCCTTTAATGCAAGAGGGCCTAGTTCAGTTATATCGACGCCAAGGCGCCTTGCCGTCATTTCAAGGAATCGGCCAGAAGCTCCAGCGCATATGCCGCCCATCGTAAAACTTCCAGGTATGCCGTCGATTACGGAGATCGCTTTGTTATCCATCCCGCCAATGTCTATAACCGTTGCAGGACCCTTTTGTATTTGAGCGAGATAAACTGCTCCTTTGGAGTTCACGGTTAGCTCTTCTTGAATCAGATCGGCTTTTAGCTCATCTCCAATGAGAATTCTACCATAGCCCGTAGTTCCAAGGGCCTGAATTTCACTACGATCAACTCCAGCCATCGTGAGCGCATTATTGTACGCGAGCTCTGCGCTTTTAATTACCTCTGTCGTATCAACCCACCCGACTCCAATTACTTCGTTGTCTCTCATTACGACAGCCTTAGTGGTGGTCGATCCCGAATCTATCCCTGCAGTCAGTCCATTTTGTTTTTCACGTGCAAGCAAGCCCTTTCGTAAGGCTGTCGTAACCAGCGCTTCCATTCGGGTAAGCAGCGTTTCGGCGGTAGTTCGTTCTGTAAAAGAATAGCTGATGACGGGGAGGTGTGCCTTTTCGTGTATATACCGCCTTAACTCACTTCGAGTTATCGCACCCTCAGCACATCTGAAGCAGGTCGAGATGAACACCGCATCAACAGGAAATCCTCCTTCTACGATGGATTTTGCCCGTGCGATCATAAGTTGTAAATCAGGACTTGCGACTTCTAATCCCCACTCTCTTACAGCATCCTTGATCGTTTCCGTATCAACTTCAGGATAAACTAACTCGGCGTTTACGCTGTTTACTGCATCTTCTAATTCCTTCTGAATGCCGCTGTATTCCGACCCGCAGGATAAATGAGCAATTTTGATTTTCTGACTCACGCGGGTACTTCCTCCTTTTTCTTTAAGGACTCACAAAAATCTCGTATTTTTCGAACGAAGTCCCTCGCCTCTTCGTCATCGGCTGGATACGTAAGTTCGAGTCGCGGGATGTTCTTCCTCCTTATTATGTACTTTGCCAGCTCATTGGTGCGCGCACATCCCATGCACCCGAATGAGTAATCAGCATTGTCGACAATAATTGCAGCGTCGGCCTCCTCAATTAGTGGACCGAGTAGAGCCATCCGCCCCCTGACGCCGGGTGGAACATCGACCGCAGCGTACTTTAGGCCTATTTTTGGATCATCAGGCGTAATGTTCAAAGGCGGGGAATCAATGCCGACTTCACTTACCTTACGCCTGATTACCCGCATTAACGTTAAGGGTTCGTGCCCAAATCTTGCCACGAGATCTGATAGAATCAAACTGTTAGATGGATAAACTAGAATCTTCACCATTTACTCCTCCTCTTCCACTTCTTCTTCAATTATCTTTATTAAATCGTCAATCGTTAACTTTCGGCGTTTTTTGCGCCCTTGCTCCTTAGCGGGTTTATCAATTGTCTCCAAACCACGCGAAATTGATGGCAGGATTTCAGATTCTTTTTCGAGCTGATGAAAACCGGGTCTTGGGCCCCCGCCCCGTACTGCACGACACCTCCTCGAATCTCCTGGTTGGAAGCCCCTATCCTTTACGAAAATACCAGAAGGATCGAGTTTTCTTAGCTCTGTTATCAGCTCATTAACTGCCTTTCCATCACCTGTCACCATTAGTCCAAAACATGTCTCTTTAACAATAGCATCAGTGGATAGTTCGTACGCCCGCAGTGCAAGTTCGCTTGGTAAGATAGGGCTTGAATTTGAAAGAACGACCATTTTTGTAACGTCATTAGGTTTCATCATATCTCGCGATTTATCAGTTATAATATATTTTAATAATTTATATTATAATTAACTAATAATATTATTTACAGGGCCTCATACACATAGATCATATCGCCCTCTTTTACTTCCTTCAATGCCCCAGGTTCAACTACCCTGCCTATGACATTTGTGCCGCTAAATTTTTCGCCGGTTGGCCCATACCTGTTGTTATCTTCTAACCTCACACCGACTAAACCCGCGTGTTTTGCAGCCTGATTTGTGACCCCAATCTCTCCGTTTTTCACTATTTCTATTGGCAGATTTTCCGGCACAAGCTCGAATCTTTCCTTTGTCTGGCTTCTGAAAATTATGGTCTTTCCGTACGTTACATAGACCCCAAGTGATCCCACCGGGTTGTCTCTCAGCCCTGTGACGGTCCTGAAATACGATACCGTCTTTGGAGCTGTGGCATCATATAATTCTACTTTCAGTAGGTTCTTTGCAGGAATTGCAAACGTTTGTATCCTTTTAGATTTAAGAATATCAACGGTGTTCAGTGGGTTTTGACTCACTATGACCGCATCGTCCCCGGCATCTCCCATTTTTTCGAGCTTTAAATCAAATTTTTTCAGTTCTCGCTCAATAGAATCGTACGTTTTGCCCAAAAACATAATGCGAACAGGATCAGTTTCAACTTTTAGCTGCTGTCCAGCCCTTGCAAGTTTAATGAACTCTAATCCCTCACTAATGTAGCCGATTACTGAATGATTCGGGTTTGACGATGCATCTTTTTTGTAGATATACACGTTTCCAAAACTGCTTCCAGCTGTTCTGATTGTAATAGATCCTTCGCCTCGTACGTCTCTTATCTCGAAGGGACACGATCTACCTTTTAAACGTGAGGAAAGAATATAAGAATTTGTGGTAGCGTCGACCCTAAAATAACCGTCCTTAACAAGGGCAAGAAAATGCTCAACACCTTCTGATGCGTCTCTAGAAAGCACGACTTTGACATGCGTGTATATTTCCATTCCATCTTCTAGTTTTAGATCGAGATCGGACGTGGTAAACTTATTAGTGACGAGTTCCCATTGTTCAATTGGTTCAATTTTTTGTATTACGTCGCCGTTCTCCAATTTTTCAAGCACGTTTTTGCCTGCAGTGGTCTTTCCGACAGCAGCTTGTGTGCCGTAAGAGGCGGTGTGGCGTCGTTTTATGAATGTTAGATACGTATTTGAATTATCAAATCCGCCAAGGCTGTAGATCACATCCCACCTCTGATACTCTCGCTCGTTACGATCTACGCTTAAGTCTGTGACTACAGGACCAATTGATGCCACGTGTGGCTGTGACCAATGTACTTTACTTCCCACAAACTTCTCGTAATTCTCAAACCATAGTAGTTTGGTCTCGTCATTAATTTCAATTTTAATTTCACCTTTGGATGTTTGTATAGCGTATTCCTTGACGATTTCGAGCTTTTGCGCCCTTCTACCCTTCACTATACCTATGACTAAACCTTCGTGATATTCAATTCTCGTGAATTCTACGACGTCGCGTAAAGTTGTAACGTCCTGAGGAAGTTCTACCTTATTGCCATTTAATTCAACAAACATGAACTATCGTGTAAAAATTAGTGTCAGTTACCCTGTAACTTTCTCTCTCTCTGTCAAGAGGTCCAATACGTGTGCGGTCTCACCTACTGAAATGATCTTTCCGCCTCGCATGAGCGCAACTCTGTCGCACACTTCTGATACAAAGTCGATATCATGTGATACAATCATAAAAGTCTCGCCGATTTCAGCTCGAGCTGAAAGAATCGAATTTGCTACATCTTTTTTAGTTATTGGGTCCATCGTTCCTGTTGGTTCATCTAGAATTACAAGATTCGGCTCACGAATCAAAACCTGTGCGAGAGCAACTCTATGTCTCTCTCCTTGACTTAGTTCGTCTGGGACCTTGCTCAATATTCTCTCGCTCATTTCTTCACTAAATCCGGCTGTCATCAGGGTCTGAATTGCCTTGTGTTCAGATAATTCAGCTGGTAACTCTAGCCCGATGCTACTCGTTAGGTTATCAAGGACATCCCTGAACGGATAGAGATCATACTCCTGATGCAGCATCCCGATATAAAGTTTGGCCCGTCCTCTGTTCTCTCGTCCTGGGATCGACATATCCACCCAGTCGTCGCCAATTTTAACGAACACTTCACCGTTTGTCGGTTCCATTACCCCAGCTATGATTTTTGAAACCGAAGTTTTTCCAGCTCCGCTTAAGCCAATTAAGCCAAATATTTCTCCTTCGTTAATATCAAAAGAGACATTATTTACGGCTCTTATTACTCCGCGATCGAGGGTGATATACTTTTTCTCTAGCTCATCTACTTTGACAATTGGTTCGCCGTAGGGTGCTTCTTCCTTTTGAATGTGACCTACAGCGCTTAAAAATCGATCAATGACTTGCTTCGGGTCCCCTTCGTCCTTTATCTTTCCATCTTCAAGTAAAATAGCTCTGTCAGCTACAGACTCGATATCTTCAGGGAGGTGAGAGGTTATCAAAACAGCCATATTCTCAGCTTTTGCTACGTCTAAAATGATGTTGTGAATTACCTCGGCTGTTTTTCGGTCAAGTGTACCCGTCGGTTCGTCAGCCAGTAAAATCATCGGGGACTTTGCAAGTTGGCGCGCTAGAACAACTCTCTGTTTCTCTCCGCCACTCAGATCTCTCGCAACGTGCATCATCCTATGCGACAGCTTAACCCGATCGATTAGCTCAGATGCTTTATATATTGCTTCAGGTTCCGAATAACCTACTTCAATGAAGCTCTTCATCACGTTTTCTATTGCTCGTTCATCCCCATACAGCGCAAACGTCCTTTGCAGCATTATAGCTATCCTATTTTTTATATCCCGCTGTATTTCATTGTTCTCTTCAGCCCAAAAGTCAACCCGTTCGAGTTTCATTGCACCGCTGCACTTCGGGCACGGCAGGCCGCGCTTGCTGGGAATATCGACATATCTGCAATTTACGCAATAGGCAATATTATAATAAATCTTCCCACTCGTTGGCTTATAATCTTGCAATCCTCTTATTGCATGGAGCAATACAGTTTTTCCAGCTGCACTTTTACCAATTACGCCGAGTATTTCGCCCTCGTTTAATGTAAGGCTTATGTTGTCCAAAGCTACATAATCTCCAAACTTCACAACCAAGTTTTCAACTTCCAAAAAGTGGGACATTAAGATGTTGCCTCCTGCGACCCGTTATTTTTATAGTTTTTATCCATAATAATCTTTCTTACGACTTCTGGCAGCTGTTTAATGTTTTCTATCACCACATCAGCTGCGTCATATAATACGTTAGGGCGCTCTTCTTTTTGTTGCACAGTCAGTATTCCTAAATCAGCAGATTTTAAGGCAGGTATGTCGTTTATACCATCTCCAACCATTACCACGAGTCCGTATTTTTGCTTTAAATCTTTTACAAGTCTCTCTTTTACCGTCGGAGTCGCTATGTCTATCACCTGCTCATATGGAATGTCTATGCAAAGGGCAAGTGAGTACAGCGTATTTTTGGCGTCGCCAGACGCTATGAATATCTTGGCCCCCATGCTTTTTAATTCATCGACAACGTTTTTAGTGCCTTTGAATAGGTCTCCACACGTTGCAAGGACATAAGGAATTGTACCGCTATCAACGTCAACCACCATTGCTATACCAGTAAAACGATTATGCTTACAATCGAAACTTACTCCACGTAACACTTCGAACAAATCTTGCACGAGTGCCTTTCTATCTTGAGTCACGGATTTTATTACGTCTTCGTTGGTAATGTCCGAATTTGCACAGACTACTTCTAGTGCTACGTCATATCGCTTAACAAAACGTGATATTAGTAAATCGGAAGGTACTCCTTCTAGTTGCCTCGGCACGTCAAGTTGGAAAACTACAAGAGCGTAGTCGCGCCGAGTTCCTACGAGGCTTAATGATACGATTCCGTATAAGACTCGATCGTTATAAACGTCTTTTGCAACGCGATACTTTTTTAAAAGTGTTCCAGCACCATCAAATACAACAGCAAAGTCTTCCATCTTACTACGCGTCCTAGCATTGTTTTGTCTATACTATTTTTAACATGGGTTTTAATAACACTTACCGTAAATTATTGCGGAGTTAAAGCGTTTTCAATCTTAATGTAATTGAAAGTAAAGGTGTTGAACCAATAAGATTCTTTAAAACCATTCTCTAATGACCCCAAACGTGGTAGTCTTACAGCTAAATCCAATATTTTTGCCTTATTAGGCCTTATTGCAGTTATAAACACAGCGAAGTAGTTATAGTCTAAGTTCCTATACGATGTTGCCTTTACTAGAAAGCACTCGAATACTCAAGCTAGTATCGTGTAAGTCTTAAATTCGTTGCTCATAGGTTACTCTGTATTTCGCTTTTAGGCCTATTATTTACCGAAAAGTTTAATTATAAGTGTCCCTATATTAAATATAACTTTTTAGCAACTTAGAGCGGCACCTCCAGAGGGTGAGGACTGTAAGTGCCAATTGATGGAATAAATAGCTCTATCGGGAAAAGGAGGCAAAAAACTTATTTTCATGGGGAGCCTCTTTGATGGCGCTTACAGTCCAAAATAGATATCAATCCTGTAAGATTTGTATGGGAATTGGTTTCTGCCACGGCGTCTCTTTACCAAGTGTAAGTAATCTCCGCCTGGTAGGTAAGATTCTTCTCGTGGTAACACTTTCCCAGCATCAATTGAATTGCATTGATGTATCGTCAGAATCATACCGGTGAGATATTTACTTTAGTTAAACTTTGAAACTCCAATAATCAGAGATAACGTGGCAAAAAATCCTGACTGAACAGAAACCCTAAAGAATAAATCTGATACTATTTTTCGACAAATTGATCAGAGTTGTTTTTGGATAAAATGCGGTGTAGAGTCTCTATTTATTTCAAAGCCTAAATTGTATGGCATCATTATCTAATTTAAACCTAATAGGTGCGGCAATCTTTTCTACATCTATTATTTAGAATAAATTCTCTTAACATCTTGATCGATCAGCCAAATTTTGTTTGCTTCGATGAAATGATATACTGAATCTCCACTGGTTGTCCCTTGCTAGATCGAAGACTTTCTATAATAGTGCCATAAAATCGGTGATTCTGGTGCATAAATGAGCATCTTATGCCGCTCACCGTCCTTCTAGCCTTTAATGATACGTCTTTTCGGCTTATCGACGTCTATTATTTTTTCCACCCTTAGTGGTAGCTCTTGCTCCCTTATGCTAAGTGGCGTCGCATTATACCAAAGATTATTAAACAACTCTTTTTCAATAGATATGAATTCCGAAATGTCAGTTTTAAACGCTGACTTGTAAATAACTTCGTCAATTTTTCCAGTATCGTAAATGTAGCTTGTGCCCAATAGTTCTTTGTCATCTGAGATAAAAACTCCAGCACCTGTTTCGCTTTCAAGGTGTCTTATTTCAAAGTATCTCGTTAGCTTTCGCGCTTCTGTTATGTTTATCTCTTCAATAGGTGCGAGAAGTCTATAGATTATTTTTGGCATCTCCCTATCTTTAACAAGATTATAAAGCCTCATAACCCCCATACGCGTTTGAATGACGTTAAATTCATTTTTGGATTTATCGATCATATCATAGAACACCCTATAGACATCCTCGCGCTTCTTTAATACATCGAAAGTCTGAACAACTCTTCCAGTTTTAATCTCTTGTTCTCTGTATTGTAATTCGATTCCCGAGTTCCACATATCTTCCATCATCGAATGTTGAGTGTCAATAAAGCTTTTTGACGTTGAGTAGATTGAGTTGTACAGCTGAGCTCCTGTTTCACTTGCCGAGTAAAGCAATACCTGCATTGCAGCATGATCTATGATCATCCCTGTACTGTGAATGAGCTGCGGTATGTGCCTGACGTCTGCAATCTTCGATATCTCCTTTGCGATGTCGAGATTGTCCTCGTTTATTTGTGCCATCACAATTATATTGATCCCCCGTTCTTTCGCATCTTTTGGAATAACTGGTGTGAAAATAGATAACGCATCACTTCTGAGCCATAGAAAAATCTCTCTCTGCGCCGTGTTTATCAACGAGGTAAAGTCTTTAATGATATCCTGATAATTAGTGATTATCTGTGTAACTTCAGCCGGTTCGCCAGTTTCGATTTCACGTATTCTAAACCTCGCTGCTATTCCTTTATCCCATAGGTTTTGGAATATCGATCTTTGGATCTCAATGAATTCATTGTTATTTGACCATAAAGATGCCGTTATCTCCACGTTCTCAAATTCAGGAGCATCGTTTTTTACTCCGGTATACATCGCCTCGTTGCCATCAGATACTATGATTGTAACGTTATTTGCCACAGGCATGTGCCTTATGTTAAAACAACTGGAGAGTGATTTCACGACGTCGAGGTTGCCAGAGGTAATAGGGAGTAGGATTCTCAAATCCGGTATTTTGCATACGTTTTGGTTACCGACGAAATATTCAGCCAGTATCTCTGCCCACCGTGAAATCCAGAATTGAGTCGAGAGTATCCAGAGACAATTATTTGTTCTTGTAAAGGTTTCGAGCCTTCTTTCAATAATCTCCCTCTTTTCATCAAAGATTTTAAAGCCCTCTTCAACCGGGCAGAACTCAGAGGGAATTCCCTGAGTCTTTAATCTTTCAACATCCCACAATGCGAGAAGCTTATCTTTAGAGTCTATAAGTTTGTCTAATTTGGAATTTTCTTGGGTTATAACTGAGTTTATTATATTTATCGGATAATTAGCTAAGTACGTTCTAGGTTCTGTTGAGATGAGAGTTATCAAACCCTGTTTTACGAGATAGTTAATCACTTTTCTTACAGCTTTAGCGTCAAGGTTTAGTGCTTGAGATAGCTCTGTTATGTTCTTTCGGCCCGACCGTAAGAGCAGAACATAAATTTCACTCTCTTCCTTTTGAAGTCCAAATTTAGTTAAAAGATCTATTAGGTCTTCAGGCATCGTTAGTTTGATTATGGGCAGTTAAGTATAAAAGCGTATCATCACAAATTTACGTTGCTTTTTCTCATTTCATACACTGACAGTTATCACTGTGAGAATGCATATCATAAGTCGATTAAACTTTTTTGCTTTTGAAAAGCAAATTAATAATAGTGCGAGCTTTGAACAAATGTGACTTACGAACAATAAAACAAAAAAAAATTAGATAAATTTACTTAAAATTAAAAGTTACAGATGCTTGAGCATTATAAGTTAGTAAATATGTATTTTTATACTTAAAAAATCCAATCTACAACCCCTTATTTCGCTGATCGTGGTAGTAGCAGAATAATCAGCAGAAGTTCAACCTCAGCTCTTTTAAAGGTGCTTTATCACCAGGCAACGCTTCGAATGCTTGCCTGGCTGTGCTGTCAAGTGATATTTTGCAGATATATGCAACAGACACATTAAGCTAATTTGTCTCCTCCTGTCGGTCCTGCCAATATTCTGTAAACTTCAGTAACTGTCACGACGACGCAACCTTTTGCTGGTAGCTTTTCGCTAACTGATTTTATTTTTTCTTTCATTATCTCATAATCAGAACCTTGAGTTATGTAATTTGCATTACCTTTAATTTGATAGCCACCTTTTTTATCCCACGCTGATACAGCCACGCTAGAGTTTGGCTTTTTAAGATTTTCAGCACTCTTTTTAAACCAGTTGTCGCCTATTAGTATCGTTTCTGGATCTTTAACGATAACAAACGCGACTGGTACCGTATTCGGCACACCTCTACCGTCTACTGTCGAAAAGGCGACAGTTCTCATCTCTTCCCTTACATTTTGGGTTTCGTACATTTTGATGTTCTCTACAACTTCTTCGGGCATTTTCACCATTTGACCCACCACCAGAATAACATAAACTTATTAGCTTACAAAGTGATAATAATTTCCCCCGGACTTGTGTGTTTATTTAGTTTACCTCTTTTTAAAGGAGGCAAGCGATGCTTTACCGTAACAACTATCTCTTGCGGAAGTCAAGTTATTTTGCTGATTTGAGAGCTTTTAAACACCTTTTTGAGAATGCTTAAATTACATTAATACGTGTTGACCAGCTTTTTTGATGTTATATTCAACCTATGGTCCGTTAGTTTCTATTCTTTTTCTATCACTTTTTGAGAGGGTATGCTCACAGAGCGTACGCTACACAAATTGCATATGTTATAAATCTCATTTTGTATTAAGATGAGAGATTCCTATGTGTTAGATTCTTCAGTATTTATATATCACTTGAGGATTAGTGACGCCATCTATACTGTCCCTGAGGTTATTGATGAATTGAAAAGTGAAAATACAAAAATCGTGTTAAATATTCTTATTGAAGAAGGATTAAGAATCGAGTCACCAAACTCAGATGAAATTGAGGTCGTAACGGAAAAATCTAAATCTACTGGCGACTATGAAAAACTGTCAAATACCGATCTTCAATTATTGGCAAAAGCCTTAGAACTGAATGCTATACTCGTTACAGATGATTATGCAATTCAAAACGTCGCGGCGCATCTTGGTATAAAAACTCAAGGGATATTACAAACGCAAATTAGGAAGGTACTTACGTGGAAACGAAGGTGTACGGGCTGCGGCAGATATTATGAGAAAGGGACGGTTTGTCCAGTTTGCGGCTCTGAAATCAGGGTAAAAAGGGCGAAACGATAGAGGAATTTAATTTCTTAGGAGCTTAATATGAAAGATTTAAATGATCTAATAAAAAAAGCTGTAGAACTGCGCGAAAAGGGTTTACATTCTGGTGAGATAGCAGATGAACTGAATGTGTCACGCGAGACTGTAACGTGGCTCCTTACTCGCTCAACCACTTCCGCAGAGCCAAAGCCCAAGGATATCTACGTAAACTGGAGCGAGATTGGGGAGAGCTCTCAAAGGCTCAAGTACGTCTCTCTTGCACTGGCAGACATGATACTGGAGAACGGCAGCCCCGACATTATAGTAGGAATTGCGTTAAGCGGAGTGCCTCTTGCGACACTAGTCGCTGATGAGATTGGAGCTGAACTTGCAGTATTTTTGCCTAAAAAACAGAAGTGGTCGGAAGCTGAAAATGTCACAGGATCCTTTAGCCAAAACTTCGCCGACGTAGGGGCGAAGCGCTGTGCCGTGGTGGATGACGTCATAACGTCCGGTACCACTATAGTTGAGATTATCGAAAGGCTGAAGGACTTGGAGGCAACTCCACTTTCAGTAGCAGTGCTTATTAATAAAAAAGAGATACGCGACATTCAAAATGTCCCTGTACGGTCGCTTATCAACGTAACAATTTTCTAGCACGTAAAATTTTTTTAGTGGGAATGCACGTGACAGATACGGAACTAAATGAAGTGAGAAGAATCGAGCGGAAGTGGCAGACAAAGTGGTTTGAGGATAAGATATTTGAGCCCGAGTGTAATGGAAAGGACAAGTTTTTCCTTACAACACCATATCCTTATACAAGCGGTCCTCAGCACATAGGTCATACTAGAACATACAACATAGGTGACATACACGCACGATTCATGCGAATGAATGGCCACAATGTTTTGTGGCCAATGGCTTGGCACATAACGGGAACGCCAATTCTCGCCATAAGCTCTTGTATAGAGCGGGGTGAGGAAGACACTATTGAGCTCTTTAAGAGCTACGTGAGACTTTATGAAAAAAATGAATCCAAGGTAGAAAAAATTGTAACGTCATTTGTTAATCCGTGGAATATCGCCAACTATTTTGCAGAAAAAATTATTCCTGATTTTAAGAAGATGGGTTTTTCAATTGACTGGTCACGCCAGTTTACCACGGGAGATCCAGTATATAACAAGTTTATAGAGTGGCAGTATAAACACCTGAAGGAAAAAGGGGTAATTACGCATGGCCGGCATCCCGTGCTATTTTGTACTTTGGATGAAAATGCTGTGGGAGAAGATGACATAGCTGGCGGCGATGTCGATAAGATCTCAATTGATACTTACGTCGGAATTAAATTTTCATATAATGGCGCTTATTTCGTTGCTTCTACGTTACGACCCGAAACCGTCTTTGCAGTTACAAACTTGTGGCTTGCTCCTGAGTCCGCGTACGTAAGGGCGCTTGTGAACGGTGAAGAGTGGATAATTTCAGAGCAGAGTGCTAACAAACTCAAACACCAGGATAGACAGGTTTTTGTAATCGAGAAGTACAAAGGCAAGGACCTCATTGGAGCTTTCTGTGTAAGCCCAATTGGACGAAAGGTTCCAATACTCCCCGCACGTTTTGTGGATCCAGATCACGGAACTGGCATAGTTATGAGCGTACCTGCACACGCCCCTTTTGATTGGGCGGCGCTCAATGACCTTAAGGATCGGCGAAAGATAGTCGGCATGGGTATTGATCCAGATCTAATAAACGTTGATATTGACTCAATCAAACCAATTTCTCTCGTTAAAGTAGAAGGGTACGGTGACTTTCCGGCAATTGAACTCTGCGAACAGTACGAAATAAGATCTCAATGCGATGATAAAAAGCTCAGTGAGATTACAAGCTTACTCTATCGAGAAGAATTTTACACTGGAGTTCTCAAAGAGACTGCAGATCAATTTCAGGGAAGAACGATTCAGGAAGCAAAACAGGATATTATAGATTTCCTCACAGGAAAAAATGCCGCTAGTGACATCTACGAAACGTCGGCAAAGGGCCTTTGCCGGTGTGGGGGAAACGTCATAGTAGCAATTGAATCCGGCCAGTACTTCCTTAATTATGGCGATCCGGCATGGAAAGCAACAGCATTTGAATTGCTCGAAAGCCTTAAAATTGTACCTGAGATGTATCGATCACAATTTATTCAGACGTTTGAGTGGCTAGATAAGAGGCCGTGCGTTAGGCGCAGAGGCCTTGGAACAAAGTTTCCATATTCAAAAGAGCACTGGATAATTGAGCCGCTATCGGATTCAGTCATCTACATGGCACTTTATACGATAATAAAACATATACGAGACGTAGAGCCGTCAAATCTCACACCCGCGTTTTTCGACTATGTCTTTTTCGGGAGCGGCGACTTGGAAAGTGTTGTCAGTGCTACTGGTGTACCTAAGGACATAATACTAAAGGCAAGAGGAGAGTTCGAGTACTGGTATCCGAATGACCACAGGCACACATCCATAGCACACATTTCAAATCATCTTAGTTTCTTTCTGTTTCACCACGCGATAATTTTCCCTCGAAAGTATTGGCCCAAAGTGGTTACTTTAAACGAGCTGTTAATCAGGGAAGGCGTGAAGATGTCAAAAAGCAAGGGTAATGTGATACCGATCGCTATCATTTCAGAAAAATACAGCGCTGATCTGGTTAGGCTCTATCTAGCGTCAACTGCAGATCTTAATTCCACAATAGATTGGAGGGAAAAGGACGTCGAAATGGTCAAAAAGCGACTTCTAAAGTTCTGGAGTTCAGCGAAACAGGACATTGAGGGCAAAAACTTAGTCTACACTGGTGAGCTATCTTTTGCAAGCAGGTGGATTGTAGCAGCAACAAATTCTATGTTAGTTAAGGCGGCAGAAGCTGCCAATCGGTACTCCTATAGGAAGTATACCACGGAGGCCTTCTTTAACCACCTCAACGCCGTAGAGAGCTACAAACTTATGGTCTTAAATGCCGATGAGAAGCGGAAAGTTCTGTTTGATGTTATGGAAAAATGGCTGCGGGTGTTGGCTCCGGTTATCCCGCACATTACCGAGGAGCTCTGGGCAAAGATGGGAAAGGTCGGTTACATATCGCTTGCCGAGTACCCCAAATATGAAAACGTCTTTGCGGAAACCCTTATTGAAAAACGGTTTGTAGATGACGTAATAGATGATATAACGAGCATACTTTCGGTCATAAAAACAGCTCCAACTTCGATTTATATCTATTTGCCGGCCAGTTGGAAACGAGAATTATATGCAGTTATTAGAGGACTTGAGGATCCATCCATCGGAAATATTTTGAGTGCTTGTAGGAATAATCCAGTCTTTCAACCTCATATGAAGCAATTAGCGCAACTTTCGAAGGACATCTCAAAGGAAATGTCACGGGAGGCACAACACGGCTTGATGCTTGACAGGGAGGCCGAAATGTATGCTCTTGTGAGCCTTAAAGACTACATTTCATGGAAGTTCAACGGAGCTACAGTGAATATATCAGAGGAAGACACCGAGCCCTACGATCCTGCCGCGAGGTCAAGGAGGTCTCTTCCCATGAGACCGGCCATTTATGTTGAGTGAGCACTACACTATCGTTTACTGGAAAGGACCATTCAATCTTTACCCTTTACACTTTCTTGTGCTTTTTTTGCTCGCTGCTTTGCGGTATAACCTGTAGCCAGCCAGAGGAACTCACGGAAGCGTCTGTTCGTGTCGGCCATAACGTCTTCGGATGCGTTTAAGTCAGCTTCGCTGTCTACGAAGAGCTTATCGCCAACCTCTACTGTCATTTTACGTAGGGCGCCGTAACTTAGGACGAATATATGTCCCCCTTGCTCTGTGATATCTGTTTCAAAACAGTTCTTCAAGGCATTTAGGACGCGCTTCAGCGAATCTTTCTTAAAGCCTCTTTTGAAATCATATTCTTGAATGATTATCACCACTTTTGCTATGACCTCGCTTATTAAGAAATTATCGCTCTTCCTTGCTAGTGTTTGATGTTGCTACATTAGTTGAAAACCTTCACCATTTTGTCCTTTTAATTAGTTAAAAAGCCTTATTTTTGATAAATTGTTAGGCAAAATATATACTCATTGATGAACGATGTTTACAAAAAAGGGCTATACACTGGAAGCTGATAATTATGAAAGGTGAAGCGGTTGAAAACGAATACATTACTATGATCGTAGAGGAAGTTAGCTCTGAAAAACCCACGGTTCTCGAGGGCTTCCCCGGAATAGGACTTGTAGGCAACATTGTTGCTACGCATTTAGTTTCAGAGTTGAAGATGAAGCAAATCGGGACGATTGAATCGCGTCTTTTCCCACCAATTTCCGTGCTGTTTAACGGCATTGCATATACGCCGGTTCGGATTTATGAAAAGCGTCAAGCGAATTTTATCGTTATCGTCTCAGACATACTAATACATCCGATGGTCGCTTTTGATGTTGGAAAGGCTATCGTAAAGTGGACGATTAACATTGGTGCAAAGATGAACATACCTATAGCAGGCATCTCTACAATGCGCGAGCAACGCGTGGTATTCGGAAGTGCGACTAGTCAAGAGCATCTTGATTTAATCAAAGACAAGGTCGAAACACTCACAGCGGGCAGTATTTCTGGTATTGCAGGCAGCATAATGAATGAGTGTAACATAGCAAAAATGCCTGCCATTTGTCTTCTTGGTGAAACACAGGGTCCGACGCCAGATCCGAGAGCATCCGCTCGGGTTATCGAGGTCCTAAACAGCGTATTGAATTTGAACGTGAACACTCAGAAGCTCGTTGAAGAGGCGGAGCATATAGAAACCGAACTCCATAAGTTGGCCGAGCAGGTACAAGGAGTTGAGCAGGCGGAGCCGACAGGGCCACGCCGTGATTTAATGTACGGGTGATACTGCATGAAACACGTTGCTCTGACGGGCATTTCGCGGGATGCTATTGAAGACCTCATGCGAAAGAGACTTAGGACTTTCGAATTGAGAAGCGCACACAATATCCCAGTCGTGCTGGAAGCTAAGATTGGAGAGGAAATATTCATAACGGACGCAAGCCGCAACGACATAGCGATCGGCACTGCGGGAATAGTAGCGCGGGTCAGAGACAAGAGCATTTCAATGATAAAAGTTGCGCACTCCGTAGGCGACGTTCACGAAGAGCGCGAAATAATGTCAGCTCGGATTCAGGTCGAGTTACGAGCCCACACATGCAAGGTGAGAGGCATCGACGATAGAGGACCGGGAACTGCAATCACAGTAGACACTACCGAAATCGCCCATAAGGAAGGGCGTTAAAATTGCTGCTATGTTCACATCGAATTATGCTCCGTAATTGTATAACGTAACGCTGAAAAACTGCAAAATTTTAAGTTACGAGAGGTGTAATTGGTTTAAGGGCCCGTGGCTTAGTCAGGATATAGCACCGGCCTTCTAAGCCGGTGGTCGAGGGTTCAAATCCCTCCGGGTCCGTTCCTCTTTCGTCAATAGCATATTGTTTTAGTTAAAATCGTCACATCAATCAGTCGGATGGATTAAGTAGCAACTGAGTAGCGTGTAACCAGCTTCACATTAAATTTCTGCAATCTTGTCGAAAAGTGGTAGACGAGCTCAACCATGCTGAGCTTTTTGCACTTCATTGTATTGATAGCACGCAATTGTAATTTCTTGATGCTAACGACAATATTTAGTTATTGTAACAAACTTTATACACATCTTTTTAAAACATCTTGTACTACTGCTTGATGATGTTCGAGATAGATACAAGTTAAAATGAACATTACAGTTTGAAAAGGAGATTTGGATGATATTCAGCACCGATGAAATCCTTGAAACTATCGATATGGTTCTGTACGAGAACCTCGACATAAGAACAGTAACGATGGGAATAAATCTTGCCAACTGCGTAAGAGAAAATCCTGACGAAATGGCACAAGCCATCCACGACAAAATTGTGTCCACAGCTTCAAATTTATGTGCTGAAGCCGAAAGTGCATCAGCAAAGTATGACTTACCCATTGTAAATAAGCGAATCGCCGTCACACCTGTTGGTTTGCTACTTGATTTAAATCCGGAATCTGGACCCATCATAGCCAAGGCTATGGATAGGGCAGCTAACAGGCTTAAGGTTGATTTCATCGGTGGATATTCAGCACTTGTCCAGAAGGGATTTACTATCGGCAACAAGGCACTTATCGATTCGATACCTGAAGCGCTAGCTTCGACAGAAAAAATCTGTTCATCCGTTAATGTTGCCACCACTAAATCCGGCATTAATATGGATGCAGTTCTTAAGATGGGAACAATTATTAAAGAGGTAGCTGATCGAGGACCCCACGCCTGCACGCGGCTTGCCACGTTAGCAAATGCCCCTCCTGATAATCCTTTCATGGCAGGAGCGTTTCACGGTCCTGGAGAGCCTGAATTGGTCATAAACGTCGGGATCTCTGGCCCTGGAGTAATTAGAGCCGTAGTTGAAAGAATGAATGAAGCAGATCTTGGAAGTCTCGCGGAGATCATTAAGAGATCTGCATTTAAAATAACGCGAGTAGGGGAATTAATAGGGAGGGAAATGGCGCGTAGGCTCAATGTAGAGTTTGGGATAGTTGACCTATCGTTGGCCCCAACTCCTGCGAGAGGGGATTCAGTAGCTAATATACTCGAATCAATGGGGCTTGAAAAATGCGGAGCTCATGGGACAACCGCAGCCCTTGCTATGCTCACCGACGCGGTTAAAAAGGGCGGAATTATGGCATCCTCTAAGGTTGGAGGGTTAAGTGGTGCCTTTATACCTGTAAGTGAAGATGCAGGGATGGTCGACGCAATTAAATCTGGAGCAATGGGGATCGAAAAACTTGAAGCAATGACATCAGTATGTTCAGTCGGACTTGATATGATCTGTATCCCTGCCGATACGCCAGCAGAGACAATCGCTGGAATCATTGCAGATGAATGCGCGATTGGAGTAGTAAACGACAAGACCACTGGCGTACGACTTATACCGATAGGAAAGGAGGGGGATTGGGTGGATTTCGGCGGGTTGCTAGGGGCAGCCCCAGTTCTTCCTATAAAGACCTTTAGCTCAGCGAAATTTGTAAGAAGAGGTGGGAATATACCGGCGCCTATCTTGAGTTTAACAAATTGAATCGCTCATTTTTAAGTGAGTTTTAATGATGTTCATTGGGTATTATGTATAATGGGAAAAGCAAATACGACGTAGCTATCTGATTTGCGTATCCAGAGCTATCGGGTAAACAACAGCAGGATTGTAAGATGACGGGCCCGCTGGGATTTGAACCCAGGTCCTTGGATATCTCCACGAGTTCCGAAGTCCAAGAGGATAGTCCGCTACCCTACGAGCCCTGATGATATACAGGATTCAATACGTATTTAACTTAAGCGGCAGACTTCAAGTGAGGTAAAGCCCGTCCATCCCATTTAATCATCATATATGACCTCACTTAGGTGAAATGTAGCTTAAACCCAGTGGGTTAATTCTTACAAGAGACTGGTGCCCGGATTTGAGGCTCCTGTGTACATAACATGGGCGCGCAGAAATAGGTCTACGCTCATACGGGTTCCGATGTATAAGCCAGGCAATGAACTTGCGACACGAGCAGAGCTTAGATGCCCCGACCCAGCGTGTAATCCCTATCTTGCGTTTTCGGTTATGCTCGCAGCAGGACTTGAGGGTATTGAAAAGGGATACGAGCTACGTGATCCTGTTGAAAAGAACATTTATAGGTTAACGGATAGAGAGCTTAAGGCTCTTGGAATTGAGTCACTTCCAGGTAGTTTAGGAGAAGCAATTGCCGAAACCGAGAACTCAGACTTGGTGCGTCGTGCTCTAGGAGACCACGTCTTTGATTACCTTATTGAGTTAAAGAAGCGTGAGTGGGACGACTATCGTGTTAATGTGACACCTTACGAGATGGCACGACACTTGCCTGTATTGTGAAGATTGCATCATCCATAAAAAATTGGAATCATAATTGGGCCGCTTGAAGTTATTTCGTTAGTGGAACGAGTTGATAGCGCAGTCCAACAATCCGTGGGTACTGCATCAATTTGCATCTTAAATTAGCGCACTACGTCCACGGGTATAAGCTCTTCGTGAATCGCAGTTGAGACTATTACACCGCCAACTCCTAGGTCTTCAAGTACGTCTATCTCTTTAAGGCTCTGTACCCCACCTGCGACGACTAACCTATGTCCTGTGACGTCAAGAACCTTTCTTATAGCATCTAAGTTTATGCCTGATTTAGTTCCCACCGTATTTATATTTAGCAAGATCATCTCATTCATTTTATAGCGGTTCAGCTTTTCGACAACTTCAAGAGGGTTTCCGACAAGCTCTGGGTCAGGCGAAATTACATTACCATTTCGAATATCAACGCTCACTGCTGTCCTCATTGACTGCGTTTTACGAATCACATCAAGTGTACTAGTTTCTGTTCCTATTATCACTATATCGCCGATTCCTTCGGCTTCTCGTACCTCTCCGACTTCTCTTATGCCAACATCGATCAATGTCTTTGTACGGGTGCTAATGCGTTTTATGATAAGTGAGTTGTTTCCCCACCCTTGGATGCGGTCAAGATCGGCTACGTATGTTCTTTTTGGCTTAATTATATCCACTACGTTTAATGGATCTGACGTTGTGCAAATCTTGCTGTGCCTTTCTATGGGCGCGTACTTCTCTCTCTCCCCTTTGTACCCCTTTACAACTATGCCGGCTCTGATGTCCATGGCAAAGATTATATCCACTATGAAACCTCAAAAGATTTATTGCCGCTCTCGAAAATATAACTTGTTATTAAGTCAATAAGATTATCTCTGAGCAGAAAAACCCGAACGTGTTAAACAGCAGCTAATGCTTGAATGTCTGGATAATGGATACTAAAAAATCAAATTTAAACAAAAAATTCGTTACAATTTAAAGGTAAAACTAGGAGGATCCTCAAAGAGGTAAATATAAAAATAATACGTAAAGTAATGTTACCGCTATGCTATAGTCAAATTGAGGCATCATAGATCCTTAGAAAGATAAGACATGAAAAAGAAATCCCGAAGACAATCACAACTACGATTAGATTCAAATCCTTCTCTGTTAGATTACGAACCAATCGAACCAATTAAACTAAACAAGAGCAATTTCATTCAACGTTTAAACGAAATAGAGAGTAGCAGCGATTTAAACTCTCTGAAACAAAATGTTGAAGAATTGCGATTTGATCTATTAAATAAATTAAAAAAAGATAAAAATGGCATTTTTGATAATGCTTCCGATGATAACGTAATAACCTTCCGTGGAGATATATTGCAGTCAGAATTCAGACAAATATTAGAATCACAAACGATGGAGAGGGCGCAGTATTATATTAAAAGGTTAAGAAAAAATGGGACTTTTAGACATAAAAGCAAAATTAATGAGATAGACTTTTCAAAGTGGAAGGAATACGATGAAAAAAGTGACAAATTCATAAGAACAGACAGCCTTTGGCTCCTTGACAATCGAGATACTTCAGGTGCTCATTTAGCGTGGTATTGGGGGAACTTCGTCCCTGAAATCCCTCGTCAGATGATGTTGCGATACACAAAATCGAGAGATTGGGTTCTTGATGCTTTTCTTGGAAGTGGGACTACTTTAATCGAATGCCGAAGACTTGGGAGAAATGGAATAGGAATTGAGCTAAATCCTAATGTTGCAAAAAAAGCAGAAGAACTTATACAACAAGAAGAAAATGCGTCAAATGCCATTACTGATGTAAAGGTTGATGATAGCGGAAGCACGAATATAAAAGCGATTTTAGAAAGACACAAAATAGAATGTGTTCAACTTTTAATAATGCACCCGCCTTATCATGATATAATACATTTTTCAGAAGATCCTAGAGATCTCTCAAATGCGCAAACTATACAGGATTTTTTAAAAATGTTTGGTGCTATAGTTGAAAATATTACCCCATTCTTAGAAAAAGGACGCTATTTAGCTTTAGTTATAGGAGATAAATACACAAAAAGCGAGTGGATTCCTTTAGGATTTTGTTGTATGAAAGAAGTTTTAAAAAGAGGTTTCCTTCTAAAAAGTATAATTGTTAAAAATTTTGAGGAAACGAGAGGCAAGAGGAACCAAAAAGAACTATGGCGGTATCGAGCACTTGTGGGTGGCTTCTATGTTTTTAAACATGAATATATAATGCTTTTTGAGAAAAAGTAAAATGTGTTCTTTATGTCGTTGTTGAATCTTGAAGATGTTTTAAGTCTTAAACTTGAATGCATACCAAAAAAGCAATTACAAAAATTAGCAACAAGTTTAAAGCTGACTGACAAAGGTTCTACTGCTATTATTATAAAAAAAATACTTGAAAATAAACCAGAAGATGAAATAATCAATAAATTTATTAAAGAAGAATATTTTAAAAAAATTCAAAAACGCAGAGCAATTATTTCTGATGATGATTTAAAGAATGAGCTACTAAAAGTAAACACTTTTTCTTGGGGCGTTGTTCAAGGCCAACTAGATCGGAAAATACAGCAGGAATATGTTCGCAAGATTGTTAATCACAAACATTTGGTAGATAGTGCAAAGTCAGATCTTCATACTGATGTAACTAACTACGTTATTTGTACTTGGTTACAATCACTGGACAACAGTATTAATTGAAGAACATATAAGTAATCACACAAAAGTAATTCCCACTATTAAAAACAAAAAGGGAATTGACCTTTTCTTTAATAATCAACCATTTGACCTAAAAGTTACTTATCTTCCACGTGATTATGATGCAATAAAAGCTGTACGAGACCCATCTAAATTGGCAGTTTGGATGTACGAACATCAGGGAGAAGAAAGATTCGGATCAGACAATCGATTGTTTGTAGTGCTATTAGATCAAAAGAATCCAGAAATGAGTTGGGAGTTAAAAAGAAATTTCGATTTAGTTTTTAAGAACATTGATTATTTCTTTGATAGACAAACAGTTTCGTCTGAAGACGAGATTAAGTTCACTTTTAAGAACAAAAATTACGATACAATTAGCAAGGTTCTATTAATTACGAAATAGAATCGATCGCACCACTTTAAATATGCGAATTTACCCACAGTAAGTTTATAATAAATTGAGAGGGTTCCAAATAAAAACGTCTGGTGCTCGTGTTGAATCTGAAGCTTGCTTATTGGCTACAGAAAGTCCCCTTTAAGATTGAGCAGGTTTATAGTTTTGAATTTTTATTTTGTAAAGCAGTTACATGAAAAGCTGAAATTTGTTTTAAAGTACTTCTGCCTCCTCTTATTCGAGTAATAACTGAAAGTGCAATTACTTATACGGAAGTGATCACTCCAATTTTTGTTATCAACGTACACAAAGGAGTTTTTAAATATTGCATCTTAAACAAGATATTCACTGAAAAAAGATGATATCTTCTTTTTCATCCTAATCGTTGGTTTTGACGCATATACATTTAAAATGTTGGAAGTGATTCACCGAAAGGCACGCATAATCACATTAAGATTTTTGGCTACTTTGCCTTTTGATATATAAGGTCGCCGCCATTTAAGTCCGGTATATCCGGGTAGAGCCACATGCTCTCCTCACCTCGACTTATTGGTGGTTCCCCCCGCTTCATTGTGTCCACGTATCTCTTCAAAGGTTTCGTAAAGCGCCTAATGGGGAGATAAAGCAACCAGTGCTTAACAAAACCGCTTGTCGTTTTGTTGGCTTCTCTCAATACCTTGGGCATTACATTCAGAATGTGGTCAACGCACTCACCGAAGAGTTGCCAGTGTTCCGGCGTCATCTTTCTAATCGTAAAAGTCTCCTCGCTATCTAACATTGAGCCGCGCATTGAAACGAAGTTCATAGGAATTGCAAAAGACAGTGTCGAGGTCTTCTTCAAATCGTCTATCAGTTCAATGCTTTTTATCACGTCGTCTGTCGTCTCGCCTGGAAGGCCATTAATCAACGTTGCAGCACAAATCCAATTGTTGTCATCGAGGATGCCGAAGGCTTGAGCAACTATTTCCTGCCACTTTTCAGGAGACGAGGGCAACGCTTTGTTCTTCATATATTTTGCGATAAGTCTCTCACTTCCGGTCTCTATGCCAGTTTGTACGCCCATCCAATCTTGGTCAAGCATAGAGTGGCATATCTCGCTGACCGCGGTAACAAGGTTAGGGTTGTGATAAGCGGTTGCAAGGGCTACATGGCTTATCCCGATTTCCTCAACTCCCTTAATGGACGCAATACGCCTGAAGAGCGTCATAACACGCTCTTCGTCAGGCGTCATTTCTTTCGCACCGTAGCGCAGAACATCCTCAGAATGGAGAAGTATCATGTTCTGACCTGCTTGCACATTCGTTTTCGCATCCCGTTCGATATTCTCAATGGATTTATAAATAAGCCTCTGCATCGTAGGGGTACAAAAGGAGCACCCCCTTCCACATCCCCTCCCTATTTCAACCAACCCGTGAATCGTAGCACCGATAATGTTTGGTATCTGTTCTGCTCTTGGTGCTGTTCCCTTAACTATCCTGGGTATCTTTTCCCCTAGTAGGATAGAATTAAACATTTTAGGGACAGAAATTTCACCCTCTCCGATATGGACGTAATCTATGTTTAGTTTGTCCATGATGGATTCTTCCGCCAACTGCCAAGCCGCTTTTCCACCAGCAACAACTACTTTCTCTCTCATTACTGGTTTATTCATGAGCTCAAAAAATTTGAGCCTGTTGTAAGGAGGACCGGTGTTTAACAAATCTACAAACTCTGAAGTAGGGGGATTGATCCCAAGAAAATCGTGTCCGCTTATCGCTATTATTTCGGTTCTGTTGCCAACCACCTTCTCTAGGTCACGTGGGTGAACTACTGCTACTTCACCTTCACCGAATTCCTTCACTAAGCTTGCTTCAATGATCCTTAACCCGAAGTCTGAGTACAACGCTCTTCCATTTTTTCTCGGTACTGGTGGCGACCACACGTGAAAATAAAACCAGTCAGGGAGAATGCCTTGCGGCATGCACGTTGAAAACCCAAAAAACATGCCTCCGCGGTAATTGCTCATCATCGTTTCGTCGGTGGTGAGCACTATTTTTGGACTGTTATGCTGATTTTTAAATGAAAATGCGTTCATCTCTTCTCCTCTTTCCGGTATGAATTTATTTTATTGTTGGACGTGAGTTTATAGGTTTATATGCTTTTTATCTTCAACATTCAAATGTACGAGCGTTAATCGAGTATACAGCAAACGTCCTTATTTATCAGGTCAAAGGTAGACATCCGCGGTGCGAAGTTCCTCCGCAGTCGCAGCAAGCAAGCATATCTTATCATTACCTTGTTTTGCGCTCAGCGGAGGAAAAAAATACCTGCTATTAAGGCTATAGGGATTAGGATTTCGGACGCAGAGAACATCTTTAGTTGCTTTTTCACATTTTCAACGCTCGGCTTCTTGAAAATGGACAATGCTACATAGAAGATAATGCAACTCATTAGAGCTATTGGAACGAGATAAGCTGCACTCACCACTCCCGCGAAATACGGGAGGGGCGAAGTTATGATGGCAAAGAAGCAAAAGAGTACACCAACCTTCGCTGCAGCGCGTTTTCCCTGCGTTATAGCAAGGCTAGATACTCCGATCTTCATATCTCCTTCTACTCCAGCGATGTCCTTAAACACGTTGCGACCAGTTATCAGCAAGGAAAAACCTATGGAGCAGAGCGAAATGATACTCACCGTTCTAAGTGCTGTCGCTTCACTGAAAAGAGTAATTACCGTTCCTGATATTAGTCCTATAATGATGTAGCTCAAGAACGCTGAACGTCGTTTAAAAAATACTGTGTACAGTATTAAAAAAACAGTCATAAACGCAATGACACCAAGAGCAACTAAGTTTATCGTGGCGGCGACTCCTAATCCAGCAAGGAATAACACTGCAGAGATTTGTATGGCACCTAAAGGAGTTATCTGATTCGAGGGAATGGGTCTGTCAGGCTTTACAATCGCATCTGATTCGCGGTCGAAGTAGTCGTTAATGGCGAACCCCCCCATACATGTAAAAGCCATCGTAATGAAGGCTAAGCCCATTAATTCGAAGTTGTACGAGCCCCTCTGGAATACCATCACTAATAGTACACAGATGATTCCCAGCAGAAGCCAATAGGGAAATCTCACCAGTCGCACGAAAGCGCTTAATCTTGTGTTAAGTTGCGTAACCATTTAAAGGCACCACTCGGCAATTAGATTTTATTGATGCATGTTGTAATACTCGTATGCATGAGAAGTTTGATTAATGAATTATATGAGATGCACAACAGAATACGTTTAGAGGATGTCCCGCTTTGTTCTACCTTTTCTTGTGTTCTCTTTATGTACATCTCAAGATCGTCTTTTATAACCCCCGTAATGTTTGGCCATAATTGAATCGCTTCACGTTTAACGCAAAAGGAATGTGCCTGCTATTAATGCTATAGGATATAGGACTAATAAAGCTATAGTGTACGTTTTCATCTTCTCCTCCATATTTCGAACGTCTGGCCTTATGAAAAGGGACAGTGTTCCATAGAAGATTATGCAAGCCAACAGAGCTGCCGGAATGAGGTAGGCAGAGGTAACGACCCCTACGACATACGGGATGGCCAAAGCTATGGCATAAAAGAGGAAGAGAAGGGCACCAACCTTTATAGCTGTGCGCGTACCCCGCTTTGTAGCGAGGGTCTGCAACCCCATCTTCATATCCCCCTCTACACTTTGGACGTCTTGAAGCACGTTTGCGCCAGCCACGCCCGAAGCAAAGCCCACAAAACTGAGTGAAACGATACTCACTCTTTGAAATAGTACCACTTCAGCTAAAACAGGTACCGTGATCCCTTGTACGAGTCCGAGAGCGATGTTGCTTAAAAACCCCGAATATTTTTTGACGACACTTGGATACAATATCAAGAAAACAATATCAAATGCAACAATCCCGAAAGCGAGGGGATTGACCGCAAGAGCAATTCCTAATGCAGCAAGGAACAATACCACGGTAAACTGTACGACTTCTGCAGGGGAGAGTAGCTTCAATGGGATGGGCCTTTCTGGACGTACAATCGCATCGGATTCGCGATCGAAGTAGTCATTAATGGCAAATCCTCCCGCAACAATTAACGCAAGTGCAAGAATAGCTAAACTCATCAAAAGTGGGTTAGGCAAGCCCTTCTGGAACGTTACCATCCATAGTCCAAATAGGAGGCAAATAGATAGCCATTTAGGGGGTCTCGTAATCGCGATAAAAGCTCGCAACCTTTTGTCAAGCCGCATACCATCTGAATATCCCTATGAATTATTCTTTTCTTAAACATTGCGTCCGTGCGATAACTCCAGATAGTATCAAAAAATCATGTTCTTTCCAGAATGCCTACAAAAACGCATCATTTTTTTGAAAAATAGCAAGTTGCGAGATTCAAATTTTGGGCAAATGGACGGTGCAGAAAAGTCCGTTCCGAAATCAACTTAATTATTATGATTCTTAAGGCAGTAATCGCTTAGGATAGTGGGAACTATAACTTTCATAGAGTATGAAAAATGCATACCTTTCTTTTAGCAGTGTAATGAAAGAAGATAAAAATAACAACACACAAACAAAGTCACATTTAGCACGTCAATTGGAATTACAATTCAAAAGGATGCTAAATATAGTACAATAATCTGTGAAGGCATGGTAAAAATGGATACCACAATAGTAAAGATCCAAGGTGACATACGAGCGGATCAAGAGGTTTGTTGATGAATTACAAACTGAAAAACAGATATTATATATGTGGGAACTTATAGAGATGGCCCTAGATGATTGGATAGATAACGGAAAGGGCTTGTAAGTAAGATATTATACCATAAAAAGCAGACGAATTAAAGAAAATGCAATATTTCACAGATTTTGTGGCCGATGTCCTTTCTTCTTCGCCGGCTGGGTCAGAGCATGTCCCGAAGAAATGGAGGCACTCCACTAAGGATCTTTTTACAGCGACGTGAGAGCGGCAGAAAGTTGAGAGAGGTGGCCGAACTATGGACACTACCACTATACACGCACGTAAACGAGCACTTGCTGTGTGTTTAGCAGCGCTCATAGTGGCAACGTCTTTCGCGATTGTGCGTACGGCAGCAGGTACGCCGCATGGCGCAGATCAACGCAGAGTACGCAAAGAGCGCTGGCATTGCACCATCACAAGGAGGGACGGACAGCGCAATGGTACACGCTCACGCCACCGATGCTGATGTCGATGCTGCCGGGACAAGTACCTCTGGCAGGTGCGTGCTCCGCATTGAGAACGCCTCGATGGTCTCGCCCAGTGAGCTCGGCGTGTGGGTAAGCGTGACGTATCCGGCAAGCGATCATATGAGCGCTGACGCTCACACTTACATACCACGGTACATCGCGTTTGACGCCACCATAAACGGGAAACTGGTGGAAAAGACGTTTAACGTCACCCCGCACACGACTCCCGGCGTGCGATGGGGGAAGACGTCTGGGTCCGGTGCAGAAAACGAGATGTTCGACGCGAAAGGCGGCCTTAAGCCGACGACCCCGTTGCGGATTAATCTCACGGCTGAGGGAGTGCCGCGGTTTACGGATAACGTGCACTTTACGCTTACCGGAACGGCATATGCGGGTGAGGGGGACCGCTCAGAGCCGAGCAGCATACAGGTTACAATCCCGCTGCCGGTGGTAGTGCTCACAGCTAACCCAGGTCCTCTCACGATTCAAAAAGCGGATGCAGCACTAGCATACCGCCTCTTTTATAAAAATTTCACGGATTTTCTTCTGAACGCTGGGGATGGAACGTTCAAGTACAACGCAGAAACGAATTGGAGTTCTTACACAGCAGAACTACAAGCACGAGGCTACAGCACTCAACGGTATGTAACGCTCTGGGACCCGCGGGCAAATCTCTTTAGTGATCCTTTAATTGGCTACATAAGCCCACAATTCTATGCCCCTGATGCCGTCAATCCCGACAAGGATTATATGGCGAGAGGGCATATAATCACTTACAGCCTTAAAGCTGATATGGAGCATATTATAATAGATCACGTCGAACCATTGTGCTATGCCAGTAAAGTCAACCTCGTAAGTTTCAGTATTGGAGGGCTCGTTATTCGCTGGTTCGCCTCATTAGATCCCCAATACGTGAACATGGTGGTTACTGTAGCTACACCACACGCGGGAACTGCATGGTTTTATGAAGTGATTTATAACCGCATAAACGCTGAAATGTTAGCACTTCGTTATATCTCGCTGAATACAATACTTACTCCTGGCAAGAGCTTTGTCGTGTTGGGCAGAGGAGAAGTCGAACAAATGATGGCAGTTCCGAACACTAAAACACCAAGCATTCTCTACTGGTTGGTTCCAAGCTATAACTGTCTTATCCCCCCAGCGTATCAGCCCGTGGATCCCTACTTCCATAATACGCTCAATGCTCCACCTGCGAGCGGGGTCAAATATTATAATATCTATGTTGACGGCCCGCAGTCGGTAAAAACAGATGATCAAGTATATATCCAGCATGTAAAGGAAAAAAATGCGACCGGCAGTTTTGATTGGTATAGAGTAACCAATATTACGCAAGGCAACGGAGATGGTATGATCTTAGCGAGGAGCGCAGCAAGTTTTGGAGATCAGTACCCAACCCAAGTAACAAATCAACCAGGATTCGTTAAATGTTGGCATGTCTTTGTGTTAAACAACGGTGTGATACAAACCACGATATATAGAGATTTGATGGGACAATGACAACCCCTACCTGTCTCGGTAGATATCAAGACAAGAGAGAGCGAGACTCTGGCACGCAAGCAGCCCGATATTGATGTTTTTCCCCCAACGTCTGCCTCATCGGCGTTTCGAACAAGCTCACCGTTATGGACATGATTGACGATCTCCGGGTCATCTCGTCATTTTACCCGAAAGTGCCCTTTGCCCTGTATAACGCTCATCAGTTGCGAGATATTTTCAATTATAGGGCGTATCGGGCGTTTAACCCGGACATGTTGGACGAACCGGTCATACTCCTAAGCGCAGGATTAGCTGCGCAGCGGAATGGTGATGTGGCTATGCGCTCGACTTGTTGTTATTTGCCGCCGATATTTGCATAAGGCAGGGCAATTCGAAAGTCATTGAAGAAATATCCGACTTGCCACGGATGAGGCCGAAATTAAGTTTATCCGCAGAAGCATCAACATGCTTGGGGAGAATCAGAAGATCCTGTTGTACTGCATGCTCACCGTTGAGGATAAAATGCCTGCGAACAGATATTGCAATTATAATGTAAAAGCGAAAGATCTGGACAGTAGTCCATTAACCCAAAGAAGGCTTTCTACTCTCTTATGAGAATTGGAACTTATGGGTCTCGTAGAAATCGAAAGGCGGGGGAAAGGACGAGCGAGAGGGGTGGCGTGGCAGGTTTATCCACAGATAATGATTGATCGAGTAACGATGCTTGAGGTTATTAGTAGTCATTGTAATGTTTGCGTCAGTTATACGATCTTGGCTATCAGAAAGAGGAATGAAAGAAGCTCAAAAGGAATTACAAAACAATGAAAAAAAAGCTCCAGGATCTTAAAAAGCAAAAAAATGAAGAGGTAAGCCGTTTACAAGCCCATGTAGAGCGGCTACAGTTTTAAGGTGACATGAAATACGTTTTGAACCCAGAGGAGATATTAGTGAAGAAGAAATTATACGTATTTTAAGTGTCTTAGATGTTGCGGTCAAGCCTCCCAACATAGACGATTCCGTTGGCGACGACGGCAGGAGAAGACCACACAATGTTTCCGGTCGTATAGCTCCACACCTTCTCCCCGGTACTCGCATTGAGAGCGTAAACGTTGTGATCCCAGCCCCCTATGTAAACAATTCCGTTGGCAACGGTAGGGGAGGAGTCCACAATGCTTCCGGTCGTATAGCTCCACACCTTCTCCCCGGTACTCGCATTGAGAGCGTAAACGTTGTGATCCCAGCCCCCTATGTAAACAATTCCGTTGGCGACGGTGGGGGAGGAAGAAATTACCCAGTATCCGGTCGTATAGCTCCACACCTTCGCCCCGGTACTCGCATTGAGAGCGTAAACGTTGTGATCCATGCTCCCGACGTAGACTAACCCGTCGACGACGGTAGGGGAGGACTCCACCATGTTTCCGGTCGTATAGCTCCACACCTTCTCCCCGGTACTCGCATTGAGAGCGTAGACACTCTTGTCAATACCGATGTAGACCACACCGTTGACAACGGTGGGGGAGGAGTAGCCCACCGTACCCAACATACTTCCGGTCGTATAGCTCCACACCTTCGCCCCGGTACTCGCATTGAGAGCGTAGACGTTGTGATCTAAGCTCCCTATGTAAACAATTCCGTTGGCGACGGCAGGAACAGACTCCACAGAGTCTCCGGTCGTATAGCTCCACACCTTCTCCCCGGTACTCGCATTGAGAGCGTAGACGTTGCCGTCCCAGCTCCCTATGTAAACAATTCCGTTGGCGACGATAGGGGAAGAGTCAACCATGTCTCCGGTCGTATAGCTCCACACCTTCTCCCCGGTACTCGCATTGAGAGCGTAAACGTTGTGATCCCAGCCCCCTATGTAAACAATTCCGTTGGCGACGGTGGGGACATCCCCCACAAAGTCTGAGGTCGTATAGCTCCACACCTTCGCCCCAGTACTCGCGTCTAGGGCGTAGACGTTGCCATCCAAGCTCCCTATGTAAACGATGCCGTTGGGGGTGGCGGAGGAGGCCAAAATGTCTGCGGTCACATAGTTCCAATTCAATATGCCGTTTGAAGTGTTGCCTCTCGCCGTCAGTATGTGGTCGCCGGTGTGCCGGGCACTGTTACAGAACGTGGTCGAATAGTTGCCCGTCGCTGCTGTGGCAACATTTAAAGTACATAATACAACTATCGCTACAATCGATAAACATATCAGTCCCTTTTTCATAGTCATATGTATCACCTGATCATAGAAGTGCTGACGCAAAATTGACCGTTCATGGATATAACTTTCCCTGCCTCAGCATCAACATCAGCGTCAGCCGATGTTATCGGTTGGATCGCTGTTTTAACCACAGAATCAAGTGAATTGGCGTCCATAAATCAATCATTCCAGCGAATGAGATATACGTGCTGAGATTGATCCGTATCAGATTCTTAACATTCTGCTCCAATTCTTCATGACTTCTGCCATTTAACGCGTCGTGGTTCTGCGTAATGAATTGAACCATTGCCATCGACGTGCACGTCAAAGAGGTCGGGCTTATTTAGTGGAGGTGTTCCTATGCTGGTGCTGATGCCGGTGTGTTTGCATTCGTAGTAGAACCACAGTACCAAATAGAACCACGTCTTGGTTTTATCTCATCTCTTTAATTAAGCTATCTTTTTGTTCTTTGAGTATATCTTCTATGTTTTCATTTGAAACAGAACCATGAACTATATTTGCGAGAGTGGAAATATTAGAACGTGCATCAATAATCTCCAGTGATCGACACCCCAAATCACTATCCGACATAGACCCCCATCTTGAACTGCCCCAATCGCCATCTGAAAGATATCCTGAAGAAACTGAATAGTATTTATATCAACTGTCATATGTACCTCAGCTCCTATATGGATCTCAGTTAATCTGATAGGTTTTAATAGTAACTCAAAACACACATAGCTATACGCGTGACATAATAAAAGTAACCCTATTTAGCGTCAAACTGAGTTGTAATTGTTCATGTTTTTTTGTTTAGACGTCAAAAAAATCGTGTGCGGACTTACTAGAAACATCGCTAAGAAGTCCGACAACATGGCCTATGTAAACATGCATTCTCATACGTTAAGCATAGCTTTGCAATCAACTTGGTTCGACAGGGACTGATTTACGACGTGTGCAACAACTGTAGGGGCATACAAATCTTAATATCACAGCAATTTATCCACAGTTTAAAGATGCAGGTATAGGGGGAGTGTAAGAGAAAATAGTTTTTTAGTTTTACGTTAACTACGTAGGTCGCAAGCATACCTTCTTTTATTTATGATCTGCCGTTATGACACATGAAAAAAGCACCAATTTAAGAAAAGAGGTGGGTAGTAAAGATGCCACTTTCAGATAAAGAAGCATTGGCCTACCATAATTCAACATACTATAAACAATACAAGAATACATTTAATAAGTTGCAGCAATCGGAATATCAACTCAAGTGGGCCCGGAGAGAGAACCGCGTATTAAAGCGAGAGATAGCAGATTTAAAGGCGTTTCAATGCAAGCGGTGTAACGTTTGCACATTACGGAAGTCAACTGATTGGGGGATGAAATAAAATGACTTTATTAGACGTTATAACAGGAATTATAGGCATGGATCTAGATACACTCATGACATTTGGTATGGACTTGATAGCAGTGACACGCAGCATGGATCTACAAACACTCATGATGTTTGGTGTGGGGTTGACAGCCGTGACACTAAGAGTGTTAGGTATCATTTGAACTTAACCGCATTACATGGGTGCAACAAGCCTATTGACCCAATGGGAGAATATATTGAAACTCTACTGAGTAGGAGGGTTATAAATGGGATAGTTGAAACAATAGGTGGTATTTAGGAATTATAAACCTAGAAACATTATTAACGTAGGTGTTAGGGGGCTAGCGTTAGCAATGACACTTTTTGGTGGTTTGTTGACGGGTTCTGTGAATGCACAGACTCTTTTGAACACATGGTGGTACAATATACTACTTTTACTGTAAGGAGGTTGTGAGGAGGATTAGAAATGCTCTCCACAAGCTTCTTGGCATTTCTATTCATCGGATAACAAGAAGTAAAAGTGATTCTCTTCATGTTCATAACTCAAACTATAAATGTAAGTTCTAACCAAGGATATTACAGAGTGTATATTATAAGGTATACGTAACGTAAAACATAATATACGTTTGCGCCCTTACAGAGCCGTAATTGAGCATGAACATCTAGAGATTCGTGGATTTTGTTAAAAATGTCAAGTCAAGTATTTAATAATGTAAATAGAAAGCTAAGGGCGTTTATCAAGATTTCAAGGCCTATCGGCTGGCCTGTAGTAGTTTTATTAAGCATACTATGTATGATGACATTTCAGGTTGCTTTGCATAACCCGGCGTACCCGGGAGGTTTGCAAAACCCAAGTTTGATTGGTCTAGCCATTCTCGCATTTTTTTTCACGGCTGCAGGTGGTTATGCCATCAACGATTATGTCGACCGCGAATCAGATGCGATTGCACGTCCAGAAAGGCCCATTCCCTCAAATCAGATAACTCCTTTAGACGCCTTGCTGTTTTCTGCGATAATGTTCATTTTGGCATTAGTAGTCGCTCTTGCGATCAATCCCTTCGCTCTCGGGATTGTTGTATTTAACACCGTCTTTTTGATAGTTTATTCAGGCTTCATCAAAAAATATTCGGGGTTCTTGAGCAACATCACTATTGGACTCGTGGAAGGGATCACGATACCTATTTTTGCTGAAGTGGTACTATTTCAAAGAGTGAGTATCATTTCACTCAGTTTTATGGGCTTTATTTTAGTCGGAATCGGCATCAACGTGCTGAAAGACGTCGCGGGAGTAGAGGGAGATACGATGATCGGCGTGTCTAGCCTTGCTACAAAGCTGGGTTCGCGCACAGCTGTAAGGGTTGGTGCTTTGTTCCTCGTCGCTAATGCTATAAGTTTGATAGTTCCATACTTGGCGGGGGTGGTCACCGTTGCCTACCTCGTTCCAGTGGCCCTAATGGGTGGCATAGTCTTCCATGTAGCTTATTCCCTTTTTAAGAACACAAACGCTCAAGATGTAAGAAAGCTTCTCAAAAGATACAGAACATCTTTATTAGTCCTATTTCCTACAGCATTAACAGCAGGCATATTCCTTTTACGGTAAACAAGAAGGAATACTAGAAAGAATAATCGAGAGCGCAAGTCCAAAAGATGGTATTGTATTAGACCCGTGTGGGTGCGGAACTACAATAGCAGTAGCTCAACGGCTCAATAAGAAATGGCTTGGAATAGATATAACACATCTTGCGATATTCTTTATTATAAATAGAATGCAAACCACCTTTCAAACTGATGAAAAACCGAACGTTAGGGGGGAGCCACGAACCTTCCCTGACCGATAGCTTTAGCTGATAAATTCAAATATCAGTTTCAGTGAAGATTCGAAGTCAAAAAAAGTAAGGCAGATTATTTTTTTGAGTAAAAGGCGGCAATACTGGCGTGACCCATGTCAGAGACTGACGCGGTGTAATTGAACGAGAAAAAAGCAGCAATAGGGGTTCTCATAACGCTGAATCCACCAACGTCCGCAATGAAAAAAGAAGCTGTAAGTGCAGTTTTTGTCTTTTTCATGGACTTCATGAAAACAGATATCAAAAAATCCAAATATTAACACGGAGGAATTACTTAATGGAAAGAAGCTCGAATACTCTACATTCGTGTCATCTGAGGGGGATATAGATTTTTTCGCAGCAAAAAAGTCGGATGTAAAAAAAAAGTCACAGACAAATGACACTCCATTAATGATATTTACCTAGCTGAATCATTGCATCGATTTTGATGTCGTGAACGTTGGTTTTTCCCCATATACACATTGAATCTCTCTTTACAATAATTACATTCATATAGTTAACATCATATTATCCAAATTTTTACGTATTAAGCGGCTTCATTATTTGTTTGTTTATAGCAACATACAGGGCATTTAATACTTCTATTCATTGTATCCAATTAAACCATTAACTGTTAAAAAGACGTATATTAGTTTCATTGTTATTTATAATGACCAACCGCTTCAACAACCGCAAATTCAACACTTTAGTTTTAATAGACCAACCTACTTTTCAACAGAACCAACGCAAGGGCTCTGGTGGAAACTCGGTTGATAACCTTGGTGAATTTGCGGTTGGTGGGTCGGTTGGTTTCTTAGAACATTAAATAACGGATTTAAGGGTCAATTTTTTCAAGCATACATTTATGCTACATACCAATAGTCTCATTAATGCTGCGCGGTATATTTTCTCGGGGTCGAAAAGAATGAGTCTCTCTTGCTCGTCTTTTCCATATATCGCGTAGTCGATTAATCTAATATTAAAAATAACATAAAAATATTTTGCTGTTTTCGGCACATCTTCGGTTGGCAACACTGGTGGGTTCACGGTTGATGGGTCGGTAGGTTTTTGACAATAATGGTATATACCTAAATTGAACATTTACAAACAATGGTAGGGTCTAACAGTGATAACACAATCAAGGATAATTTAAAACAAGATAAGTCTGAATTAAACGATTTTGCTATAGTACATTCTGAACTTTTACGAAAACATAATCTAATACTGTCTACATGGAATGCTCTTGACGCCAAGATTGGAATTATTCTAGGATTTGTCGTTATCGTATTGTTAGGAATAACACTTAATAACGATGTTATTCATTCCGTCACAATAAACGCACATTTTTTATGGTCATCTCCTATTGCTTTCATTTTCACTTCTGGAAAAAATGCTATAGATTTCGGCCTCTTTTGTGTCGCTATTGCCTCTTTTATTTATGTAATAGTTGTCGGTTGGGATGCATTTTTTATCAAAACATTTGAAGATATTAAGACAATAGAAGAGGTAGACAGATTTTCTGATGATGATTCTATTACAAAAGAACAATTCGTTGAAGGCTTGGGTAACTTATTATATGGTTACATAAAGATCAATGAAAAACATATAGCTAAAAAAGGTCGTGCTGCAAGACGAATGATGTGGGCGTTTCTTTTTGGTGTAGTTATTTTTATTATTCGTTTTGGAGCAATAATTTTAATGTAATTAACGTATTAAATCCGTTTATCATCATTATGACCGAAAAACTTAGATTTGTGTTGATGTGGACTTCGATTAAAACCTAAGTCCATAAGTTCCGGCTCTGATGTAGGTTTAACACGGAAATGTGGAAACCTTTTTTGTTTTACGTGCTCTCTGTCGCAACTATCCGTCGGCATAATATTATTTATGTTAATTGAAGGTAATTATAGCTTTTCTTATTTTTTAATCTTACTTTATGTTTATTTTGCTGCTTGCTTGATTATGCTATTCCACTTATTCTTCCCCAACTTCAAATCAACCCCTGCAACCTCTGCCGGTGTCTTTCCACCCAACGCTTGATGTGGTCTTATAAAATTATAATACGCCTTAAAACGTCATTAAACGCACTAGCGGTCTTATCATTATGCAATCCCCCCATAACCTTAGTTCTTTCCCTAACAGTGTTGTGCAACCGCTCAACTTTGTTATTATTACTTCTCGCTGTCAACCCATCAGCTCTTACATGCGCGCACGTCTGGTAATGGTCATAAACCTCCCGGTTAAACGCTTTATGATATGATTGCAACCCATCAGTGATAAGCAATTCCGGTTTTCCCGACTGTCGTGCCTCCTTAAACAGACCCTGTGCATCCTCAACTTCCCGCTTCTTTGTCACAAGATTTGCAATCAAAAACCGTGTTTGGCTATCCATCACGTTCCATAACCATGACCAGTCATCTCTCTTGGTCTTTATCTTCATCTCGTCAGCGTGCCATATATCACCAAGGTGAGGCTGTAACGTTTCAGCATATCGGCTTATTATTTCACCATACTTATGAACCCAATCCAGTATAGTTGTGTGGTGTACCGTTCTTTCATAGAACTGGTCTAAATGGTCTACAATCTTCCTAGAGGACGTTCCCTTAAAGTAAAGGTCGAGCGCAACCGTCACCATTTTAGACGTAACTTGCATTCTCTCAAATCCTGTGTCGCTTTCAAGTGTGAACGTCCTACTACAATGCTTGCACCACATTCTTGTCTTATTACCTGTTTTAATCTTTCTCGTTCCATTCTTGATTATCTGCTCACTGCCACAATACACACAACTTAAATGTTCGTAACTAGTTACAGCTTCAATCTCAGCATCTATTCTCTCCGCTTCTTCCCACTGCTCAGCAACCAATTGTTCCTTAAGCGCCTGCCAAAAACGAATCGCATGAATATGCTTACATTCAATATGTCGATAGGTAAAATCAGGACAGTCACAAGACCAAGTGTTATATTTATGTAGAACTGTATACAAGCCGTTTCCAGACTGTGAAGCGACCTGAAAAGTAGTATCGTTAATTTGTGTAGGTTCAAATCCTTTTTCAATCATAGATTGTCCGCGTAGGATTCGGGCGGATTGTTGTGGGGTTGTGTGAGAGAACATTATTATCACCTATTAATAAGTTGTAATACAAATTTGTTAACATATAATTAGACCTATAAGTATAAATAGTTTGTGAAACAAAAATGTTAACAATATGGTAACAATGAATAGACCTAAGTCGATAACAATTATCGTGAGCGATAGAAAAGAGCACAAATCTAAAAGTTTTGTCGTGTATGGAAGTACGATAGAAGAAGTCGAAGAGAAGATTAAAACGGCGATGGAAAACTGATAGGTTAATTAATGGAAGGATAAATGAATACGGAGATAAATTGGTGGGTAGAACTAAGCGGAGATGATTCTGAAAAGGCAGAATTAGCGTGGATGTGTACTCAAACCGATTTCCCTCTACACATCACAATTAAAAAAGAATTTTTTTTCAGGGCAGAAGAAGCATATTATTTGAAATCCTCACGGTTCGCGGGGTTAACATCTAAAGAAGTTCGTCAGGAAGCTATAAGACTTATTCCAGTAATCAGAGCTATCGCAAAGGCAAGAAATAGATATAAATTTCAATCCATCAAGCTTGGTGATAATGGCGTTATGACCGAGGATGGGCGTCCGGCTACATCAGTTATTTTTGCAACAGCGGGGGAAGTTCGAGCAGAAACAACACGAGCAACAGTAACTATAGGTGGTCATGATATTCCAACACTTAAACCTGAACATGACCATTATCTAAATCATAGCGGTTTGATTGATGACCTTTATGTGTATGATACTTTCTCTTATTTTGCTGACCCGCCATCTTGGCTAAGTTTGTGGAACACCTATGAAATGATTAAATTCGACGTGGATGACAACCTAAATCACGAATTTAGCAGTGAAAAATGCAAAATAACAGAGTATAGTTGGGCAGAAAAAGAAGAATTAGAAGATTTTACGACCACAGCAAACCATTATCTTGCAGAAGGTAAGCCTCGGCACACACGCGCATATGAATTAAATGAAGAACGAAAACGAAAAAAAGGTAATCTCGTTAGAGAACAAAAGCGCAAAATACGAAAAAAGGAACGTGAAGCTGAGAGACCTCTCATGAATCCGTCCGACGCGTATGCTCTTATCAAACGTATCTTTAAGGGATGGTGCAAATGGAAGATTGATATTCGCTAATTTTTAATCCATCGATTACAAAGTTCCTTCACACTTTTATTATTATCTCTGTCGCATTTCTTCCACATCATCCTCATCAAATGCCCGCGCAAAACCATGTCCCGCTCCTTCAAAGGCTGCTACATCAAAACAAAAGAGCAGACCTGCGAATACTTCTAAATCAGTAAGGGAGACTTTTTTTCTGTGAATATATTCAAAATCTTGCTCTAGTGTTGCCTTTGCGCTTTTCCATTCTTCTTTCATTGCTTGTCCATACGACATATTTTCGTCAAATTCAATACATATTTTCATAATTACAAATCACCAACCGACCCACCAACCGCGAAATCATCATAACCGTTTTGCGTGCGAAACTTTTGGAGATACACAATATTTATGCTTCATTACCACTAATTTAATAATTTAGCTATGCGGTGCGGTCTTCTTAGGAATCTCTAAGAGCGGGTGCTATGGTTGTGGCATGCCCGATTTCGCCGTACCGCGTAGCCATTTATTACGATTTGTCACTGATAATCCAGTGTGCATTTTCCTAGAATTAAAACGTTGTCATTTTTCGTATGTTAATAAACCAACCGTCTCAACAACCGCAAATTCAACAGTTGTAGCAACCGAAGTTTCAACAGAACCAACGCAAGAAATATTTATATATCTTTAACACTAACTTTAAGTTAGTGTTATGTTAACTGTTTATAATACGTCCTCTAAGGATGCGCGGTCGTTAAGGTACGCAAATGGACGAAGCTAAGATACTAGATATACTTGGTAATGAAAATCGGCGAAATATCCTCAAACTGCTCTCGCTCAGACCGTTTTACGTTACGGAAATTTCTGACAGGCTTCACGTAGCGCCGAAGGCGGTAATCAGTCACCTCAATATGCTTGAGAGGGCAGGTCTGATAGCATTCTTTGTGGATGAACGGCGCCGAAAGTACTTTCATATAGCAGAGAACTTCAGGCTCGAAGTCATGGTAACGCCGTTTACGTACGGCGCTGAAGCAATTGAAGTTGATACTACGGAGCCTGAGAAAGTACGACACACTTCAGTGGATCAAATTCAGATGAAGACGAGGAGCTTGACTGACCTTGCCGAAACTCTTACTCAGCTAAAGCGGGCAAGTCGAGAGCTCTCGTATGCCCAAAAACGAGTACAAGTAACGATGACAGAGGTCATGGATCGGGGGGCAACAAAGATAGGAACGATAGCAAATGATTTTGTCGATTTTGATATCCTTGTGGCCATGATGAATGGTCCCAAAGAAGTGGAACGGCTTTCTAAGGGGCTTGCGATGCCGCATCAAATTATCGTTGAACACTTGTTACGGCTTGAAAAACAGGGGATAATTAAAAATGTTGGTGGCGATAAATATTGGTTTGCCAAGTAGACTTACAAGAAATTACGTTACTAGTCATCGTTTCATAAAAGGACGAAAAAATTGGAGAGATTGATAGATGCTTAAAGAAATAACGTTACGGGTAGTTGAAGCATATCATAGAGATGCAGGACGCGGGATAGCCCGTGTCGATATGGATGCAATGAAAGAACTCGGTCTCGTAAGCGGGGACATAATTGAAATAGCGGGAAGAAGCAAGGCAAGCGCCGTTGTTTGGCCCGCGTATAATGAGGATCGAGGTCTCGGAATCATCAGAATAGACGGTAATATCAGAAGCAATGCACGTGTTGGAATAGATGAGAAAGTCGTCGTTAGGAGAGCTGAAGCTCATCCTGCTGCGAAGATCACCATTGCTCCTACGCAACCAGTGCGTATTGTAGGAGGAGAGGACTACCTTAGAAGATACTTGGAAGGACGTCCGGTCCAAAAGGGTGAGACTTTGAGGGTTGAAATGTTAGGAAACCCTCTTACGTTCGTTATAACGGCCACGCAACCGTCAGGGGTCGTAATAGCTGGCAAAGACACACAGATAGCACTTAAGGAGAAAGTACCAGCCGGAGCGGAAAGAACCAGCTCAGATGTAACCTATGAAGACATAGGCGGGCTTAAGAGGGAACTCGGGCTCGTACGAGAGATGATCGAGCTTCCGCTGCGGCATCCTGAGCTATTTCAGAAGCTGGGGGTCGACCCTCCCAAAGGGGTGCTGCTGCACGGCCCTCCTGGAACAGGAAAGACTTTGATGGCTAAGGCCGTCGCCAATGAGACCGATGCGTATTATGTTAATATCAGCGGTCCCGAGATCATGAGCAAGTTTTATGGCGAAAGCGAACAGCATTTAAGGGAGATATTTAAAGAGGCATCTGAAAACGCTCCTGCGATAATCTTCATTGATGAGCTCGACGCCATCGCTCCGAAAAGAAGTGAGGTCACAGGTGAGGTCGAGCGTCGGGTTGTTGCCCAGCTGTTAGCCCTCATGGATGGGCTCGAGACACGTGGACAGGTTGTTGTAATCGCAGCCACGAACAGGCCTGAAGCAATCGATCCTGCGTTGAGGCGAGGAGGACGCTTTGACAGAGAGATCGAGATAGGCGTTCCTGACAGGGTGGGCAGACTCCAGATTCTTCATGTCCATACGAGAGGAATGCCGCTTTTTGAAGATGTGAAACTTGAGGATCTCGCGCGGATCACCCACGGCTTTGTCGGAGCTGATCTTGCTATGCTCTGTAAAGAAGCTGCAATGCACGCTTTAAGGGATATTCTTCCCGAGATTGACATCGAAAGCGAGATCCCGCAGGAGATCATTGATAAACTGCAAGTCGACGCCGAGGATTTTTACGAGGTTCTGAAGAACATCGAACCCTCAGCGTTACGGGAGGTCTATGTGGAGGCTCCTAATGTGAAGTGGGAAGACGTAGGTGGTCTCGAAGCGGCAAAGCTGGAGCTTAGAGAGGCGGTCGAATGGCCCATAAAATATCCTGAAGCATTTGAAGTCATCCATACGAAACCGCCTAAGGGAGTTTTGCTGTTTGGTCCTCCTGGTACAGGGAAAACCCTGCTTGCAAAGGCGGTAGCAAATGAGAGCGAAGCTAATTTCATCAGTATAAAAGGGCCTGAACTTCTGAGTAAGTGGGTGGGCGAATCTGAAAAAGGTGTCAGAGAGACGTTCAGACGAGCAAAGCAGTCTGCTCCCACGATAATACTCTTCGATGAAATCGATGCTATAGCCCCTACGAGGGGGGCAGGGTTTGACTCGCACGTCACTGAGAGAGTTGTGAGTCAGCTTCTTACCGAGCTTGATGGTTTGGAAGAGTTGAAGGATGTGGTGGTCGTTGGTGCGACAAATCGACCAGATATGGTAGACGTCGCGCTCCTAAGACCCGGACGACTTGATAGATTAGTATACCTCCCTCCACCAAACGTCTCAAGTCGCGAGCAGATATTTACCATTCATCTTAAGGATAAACCGCTCGCGGATGATGTAGACATACAACAACTTGCGAAGGATACGGAGGGATATGTTGGGGCTGACATCGAAACGGTATGCAGAGAGGCCGCGATGCTTGCCCTAAGAAACTTCATACGTGCAAATATGACGATAGAACAGGTCATGGAAAACGTAAAGGGTATACAAATAACGCGCGATCACTTGTATGCAGCTATTAATCGTGTGAAACCGACAGCTTCACGAGATGTGCTGAAGCAGTACGAGAAGATTGCTAGTGAATTTGCACGGTTCTCAGTTACTGAGGAGGAGGTGCCACGGGAGGAGATGGCAAAACCCGAATACGCAGGTTATGCGTAATAACTCACGAGTGAGTTGTAAAGTTGCAAAAAGCAAAAGGAGGTTAATGAAATGGTTAGAAAGAGGAGAAGTTTTTTCGACGACTTCTTCGGACCCAATTTTGATATTGACGAGATCATGGAGCGCATGCTGAATGACATGCAGGAAGGTCAGGAATTCCAACCCTTTATATACGGGTTCTCCGTGACACAACACCCAGGTGAGGAACCTGAAGTACGGGAGTTCGGCAACGTTCAACCTTTTGGTGGGAAGATACGCATGGAAGAAGACCGGAAACCGCTTGTCGACGTCATAGAAACGGAGAATCAAATCTGTGTTATAGCCGAAATGCCTGGCGTATCAAAGGAGGACATTCGGGTTGACGCCACACCGAACAGACTTGATATCAACGCTCAAAATGACTTACGAAAGTATTCGGAAAGCATCGAACTTCCTGCACGGGTTGATGCACAGAGCGCTGTGGCGACGTACAAAAATGGGGTCCTCGAGGTGAAGCTCAACAGGATTGAACCTGAAGAGAAAAAATCGCACGTCAGAGTGGAGTGATAATTAGAGGCCAATGCTCCAATCATCAGCCTCTAATTATCAAATATATTTTTTTATCGCCTCTGGAAGATAACTTACATCATCTACTATTACGTCTGGATCCGTCTGCTTCAACTTTTCAAAGGTTGCAAAGCCCGAAAGAACCGCTGCAGTCTTTGTTCCCGCTTTTTTCCCCATTTGCACATCCTCCGCCATGTCTCCGACATACAGCACGTGGTGCGGCTTTAAATAAACCTTCTTTATTGCTAATATTAATGTATCAGGCTCAGGTTTTCCCTTTTCGAATTCTACGTCATCCCCGAACACCATTATGTCGAGCATGTCATAAAGCCCCTGATTGCATAGTTCTGGCGTAACTCTCGCTCTCGAACCACTTGATACCAATCCAATTTTCAAGCGCATCCTCCTCATCTGTGTCAACGCACTAACAGCGCCATTAAACAGATTACACGCTGGCTTATTTTGCGTGTAATAATTCATCCAGACGCGATCAGCTGTTTCCCAGTCTTCACGTTCTATGCCTAGTAACAAGTAGAACTCGTGATAGTTCGGACGCGCTTTTGCTCTAAATTCGCCTAGTGTGATCTGCGAGAGGTCAAATGCTTTCATGACCGCAAGGTAACTTTTATAGTTAAGCATTACCGAGTCGTAAAGCGTTCCATCCCAGTCGAACATTATAGCCTTTAACAAGCTCCTACGCCCTTGGTCTCTCTCTTTTTATTATCTCGTAACACTTCCATAGATCGTTGTTGTCGTAGGTTTTTAAACGATTTTCTGTGAGCTCCTCTATTGTGTTATCTCTTAACGCCTGATTTATTTCGTTTTCAGAATCCCGCACTACGTTAATATTATGTCTGACCCTAGCCTCAGCTGATGCCTTGAGCTCATTTAAAGGCCGTTTACAGCTAGTACAAAATTCACAACCACATTTCCAATTTTCAATTCTATTGACTCTCGTTGCCTTTCCACTTTTGCTGATTACTGAACCGTAAGCAAGTCCGGAAAGAACTGCGCTAGAGCCGTCTGCTGATGCTACGTTTGAATACGCCAATAGCTCAAGGACATTTATGGAGCTTCCACCTGATGCGTGAAACTTTGCATCATCAAATTCATCTATAACGGTGTTGAAAGCCGCTAACACTTCAAATTGCTTCAACCTGTCAAGCGACCGATATTTCATGGACCGAGTGAAGAGACCAAACCCTCCAGATAAACATCTAAGATCAGATTTTAAAGATTTATGGAAGATGTACAGGGCATCTTCGTATGTGCCTACTTCATAACCTGCGTATAACAACTTGGGCCGTTTGGCTACACCTTTCGCCCACAGTGCTGCACTAAAACTGTTATTAAGTGCTTTGATGCGCTCGTACTCAGATTGTAGCCAGTAAGGGGTCGCTAGATCGTAAGAAGCCGGGATGTTTAGTGTCATTAGCCCTTGGGTCTTGTCGTTGCTGATTCTCTCTTGAAGTAGTAATACTCGCTCTCTTGTCCTTAATACAGGATTTCTTGTATAGGGCTGTGAGAAGAAGTTACCGCTGTGTATGAAGTTATAGGGCATCGCGTTCCATTTGTTCTTGTAAGTTTTTATAAAGCTGGTGTTATCGAAGGACAGAACGACTGGATCAGTGAGTTCGCCAAGTTTTGGAAGAAATGTACGATAAAAGGTAAATGAATTGATTGACATATTCAAACTCTGGTGAGTGTTAAGCGTCGTACCTCTTCAACACATGACTTAATTATGTGAATTAACTAGTACATTTATGTATAATCATAGTAATGTTTAAGGTGAGACATTATGGCATCGGAAATGATAAGTCCTGACAGGATAAAGGATATTATTAAGTCGAGCAAGCAGTACCTCCAAATTGTCTATGAAAATGACATAAAGCTTGTGTTAAAAGTCAAAGATGAACCGACGATCGAAGTAAAAGTTGAGGATGAAGGCAGCACGTTAGCGATTAATATACTCGAGCCGGAAAATTTAGGGCACCTCGTTCAGCAATTTAGAAGTATCCTCGGTTGAGTTAACCGTTATAGACTTGATAGAATGATCTCAACTGCATTGAATGCTATTAAGGAGCTCGGATTTATAGCGCGAGAGCTTGATAAAGAGGGGTTGACTGTAGAGATACAAGTTCGAGGAAGTCCAGCTGTGGCTATAGGTCAAAAGGGTCATGCAGTCCTGTTGGATTTTGTCTACGGGCCAATAAAGATAAAGGGTACAAGTGAACTTTTAGAGATATTAAAGGGCGTATCAAAACGATAACTGGGTGATATCTTATTAGAGTTGGCCCCTTTTTCGTGTATATTGCAGGAATAACCCTCTTGTTCGCTGGGGCTACGGTTTTAGCGTGGTATTTCGGGTTGCTAGGCATCATACTTGATGTCATCGGTTACATCCCGACTGTTGTCATCATAGCAGTGCTGTTTATCATAATTGGGGTAATTTTAATTAAAGGCGCGTTTTTAATCGAGTACGACTCCCATAAAAGAAATACTAAGGAAGGCTTTGGTGAGTTTGACTATGATGAGGTGATGTATAGAGACTGGAACGAGACAGACGTTAGAAAGAGGTTCTAATTTCATCGATTGAACAAAGCGACTTTTTTTCCGTCTCTTAAGAGATTATCATAGTAGTCAATCCTGTCGTTAATTATGCGCTCAAATTTTTTATACTCCCTTATTACTCCGATCCACATCATACCGTAGCTAAAGGCTATGGAGAGAAGGAGCATCCCAGCAATAATCATGTAGTTATAATCCTGAACAAACAATTTATTGCCCCATAAATACTGCGCCGTTATAGTTATATAGACCGCAATGAGCAACCCAGTAAGTCCACTCCACATTGATTTTATGTGCCAAACGTGACGTTCATGGTGCATTTCCATCTTCTTTAAATCAAGTTCCAACATTTTGCTCAGCACTTCATCTTCAGTGAGAGCACTATGGCGTCTGGGCGGCATTGGCATGGGTTACATCCTCCTCGTAGTGTAGTAAATACCTATCATCAGTGCTACGGCTATAAGGCCTACAATTAACGCACCGGTAAGCGTCGGATTTGCTACGAGCGATTGAGGTGGAGCCGACGCAGATGCAGCTGGAGGCGCTGATGGTGTCGGTACATTAGTTGGGATATTGGTCACGACACTTGTCGATGCAGGATTCGGTGTGCCAGTTGGTGTGGGTGATGGTGTTGGTGTAACAACAGCAGTTGGAGACACTGTAATCGAGGGGATCGGTGTTGGAGATGCGAAAGGCGATATAGCGCTTTGAATAGGTGTTTGAGCGTACGAACTTGTCATTGAGATCAAGGTTAGCATGAGTGCTATTAGAGTCATTGAAGCTAACGCGCGCTTGCCGCCGATGTTATAACCTCCTGTAGAAGAGACTAATGCCATTTACTGATTCTAAACTGACGTATAAATAAGTTTTGACCACCATTAATAATTTGAAAAAAGTGAGCAATCCCAGGAACAACTTTATAAGCACTATTGATTAATATTACATATGGGCCAACAGGGAGCCGATCATTCTGAGAATTCTATAGAGTCCTTAAGGAATGATATAATCAGAGACTTAAAAATTTTAAGTGATAGTTTTGGGGCAGACGCAGCTAAGGTACTCGATCGTTTTGTAATATCTCGTGTAACACTCTCACTAGCAGAGATGATGCCTCAGATCATTGCGTATCTTGATAGAAACCAAGTAAATTATTAGGAGTACACCCTGATTTAGTCTTGAGCTAGCGTGTGATCTTGTCTTAGGTCTTGTTTTATTATAGCTACCATATCCAAAGTTATCGGCTCAACGTGAACTAATCTCTCTCCTGGAAGGTTTACCGATTTAAAAAATTCATCAAGCAGCGTAAATGGCACAAGATAAGCCCTCCTTATTGTTTTGTTTGACTCATTGATTCTTTTGATAACTAAATAAATAAAGTTTGAATATCTATCAAATGCATCTTCATTAACGATTGAGTAGTAATAATCAAACTTTAATCCGCTTTCTGTCGTTACCGTTTTGATACCCTCATCTTTGCCATATTTTTCCATCATAGTGTGTCACTTGAGCGTCATCAACTTAAAGTTATTTTCTTAAAAAACTGTAGAATTACTTCTAAATGATTTACAATCCCAACAACCTTAAACCGTAAAGCGTGGCTTTTTTATATAATCTAAGAAAATGTTTACTTTAACTACTTCAAAGACTTAGTCATATATGGTCCTTCAAGTTCAAAGCCACATTTTCTGTAATACGCTCTGACTCCTACCGCACTTGTTATACATAATTTATCTTTCCCTGCATCAATCGCTATTTCTTCAGCTTTACGAAGCAACTTTGATCCAAAACCCCGATGCTGCCATCGCCCATTAGATTTTTCGCCGAGCTTTACCATGCCTCCGTACACATGAAGTTCACGTATTAGTGCAGTGTTGTAGTCGATTTCTGATCTATGTGGCTGATCAGGAAACCTTAAACGTGTAAAACCAATTAAGGCCGTAGAATTGTCGTTTATGCCATCAAATGAGATAAAATATTCAAGTCCACCACTTGCTCGATATTTTAAAACATTTAATTCTATTGCATCTACTTTTTTTATATTTTTAAGTCCGACCTCCCTGCACCGAATACATTGGCAAAGGCCACCCAGTTCGGTGAGCCGTTCGCGTGCGAGCTCCCTTAAGTTCCCCTTTTTAACGCCTGATACAATCTTGTGTGCCGGTATATCTCTGTGAACTCTTTGCAGCCTAACCCATTTCGGCAATATTGATTTCACGTTTGCAATCAACTCGACTGCATCTTTTAATTCAAGCTCCTTATACTCCCGCATTGCCCACAACTCATGTAACTTCGTTCCCTCGGTAATGAGCGTGGGGTAGATCTTGAGATAATCAGGACAGAATCGTTCGTCTCTAAATACGGTCGCAAACATTTTAAGGTCTAAATCAAGGTCTGAACCAGGTAGACCGGGCATTATGTGGAATCCGACCTTCAGACCGCTATCGCGACAAGATTTGTTTGCTTCTATTGAGGCAGCTACAGTGTGACCCCTATTTATTTTTTCAAGCACAGAATCGTAGATGCTCTGGACTCCAAGTTCGACTTTAGTACCCCCAAGCGCGAGCATCCGATCTACGTGGCGACGCTGAGAAAAATCGGGACGGGTCTCAAATGTTATCCCAACGTTTCTTATTTTAGCTGATTCATTTTGTCTAATTACATTCTCTAAAAATCGAAATCCTGACGCATGTTCATTTGGAAAATCATTCATGGCTTCCAAACATCGCCGTATAAACCACTCTTGGTAATCAAGTGGTCTTGCAGTAAATGTGCCGCCCATGACAATTAACTCTGCTTTATCTATGGGATGTCCGATCTGCCGCAGTTGATCAAGTCGCCCTCTTACTTGTTTATACGGGTCAAATTCATGCTGTATGCCTCTCTTCGCGGCTGGTTCAAGTCCTGTGTAACTTTGAGGGGTATTGAAAGGCGGCCCACCAGGGCAAGGAACACACCGTCCGTGCGGGCACGGATATGGTGAAGTCATAACCGCAATTACAGCCACTCCTGAAGCAGTTCTTACTGGTTTCTTTTGGAGAACCTCCTGAAGCAGTTTTTGTTGATGGGGATCTGCTGCGCTGTAAATTTGAGAGTTTCTTAGGAGGCCGGATAATCCGAAACGCTTTGATATATCGATCTTTGCATTTTGAAGGTTTTGCCGCGTAATATTACCAGCCAGAATTCTGTCTATTATCTCTCCGCATGCATCTACAACTACTTCGTTCATGGTCAGTTAGATCTCTATTAGATTATCTCAGCCAGTCATTAAAGCTTGAGAATGTTAATATTTCTGCCGCAATATGTGACGCATCGCTTTTCGTATGTCAGGTCGATAATCTAGCTCCATCGTTCTTTGTGCGTAAATCTCGTGATATCCATCCTTATTGTTGGCGGTAGGGTCTCGTCAGGATATCCGACTGGGAGCATCAAAACAGGTCTTATGTCGAGCGGTAGTTCCAACAATTCCCTTACTCGCTCTTCATAGAAAGCCCCAATCCAGCAGGTTGAGAGCCCCACGCTCTCTGCTGCGAGCTGAATATATGAGGCTGCTATGGTGACGTCTTGAACGGCATAGAGCTGTCCCCTATCGCCGTAATTGCGACTCGAACGACCAATATTTGCACACCCAACAAGCACTATCGGGGCTTTTGCTATAAAGAACTGCCCTAGAGCAGCTTCAGCAAGTTGATGTTTCGCGTTAACATCTCTAACTATAATAAACTCGCGTGCTTGGAGGTTTCCGGCTGAGGGGCGGACTGTGCCGCTTCAAATAGCTTATTTAAATCGTTATCGCTTATATCTTCTTCTTTATACGCTCTAACTGAGCGGCGCCGCTTAAGTATCTTCAAGAGACTTTCATACTCGGGCATTTTTATCAATCGAAAAGGGTTATTACTTTAATCATATTAATATAATGCAAGGTCTGGAGTGAGAAGATGAGAATTTCTATGGACTTGGAGCTAAAAGATACGCCTGGACAGCTCGTTCACGTCTTAACCCCTATATCGGATCTTGGAGGCAATATCATAAGCGTCATTCATCACCACGACGAGAAAACCCTCAGAAATACGATTCCGGTCTTTGTGGTTTTTGAGATGGAAGAAAAAAGGCTTGACGATCTTCGCAAGAGGCTTGAAGGAAGCGGCGCGACAATTGTGCGTATGGGAAAAATAAGACTTCGTGAGGCAGTGAGCATACTGCTAATAGGACACATAATCCACACTGACTTGACTGATACAATCGATCAAATAGACCGCACCGGGTATGCAGAGGTGCAGGATCTATCACTTGCCATGCCTGAAATTGATGGCCCGTCATCAGCTGTGATTACGATTAGTGCTACAGGAACGACAGAGTTGAAAAAAGCTGTTGAAATATTAAGAGGTGCGGCGCAGAAAAAAGATCTGCTGATGATCGAGCCGATAGGCGATAGGCTCCGCGCTGGGGGTTAGTAAATGTGGAAACACAAAGAACCGGTGAAAATTGCAATAATCGGTTTTGGTGCTGTTGGTCAGGGAGTAGCTAAGATTGTAAGGGAGATCCCGTTTATAGAAGTTGCAGCTATAGCGGATTCAAAAGGCGTTGCGATAACTCCTAATATAGAGGATACACTTAACAGGAAGCAAGCTGGGCGTCCAATTTCAAACTCTAGTTTAAATGCATTAGACGTTATAACGCATGTTGATCACGACATAACGGTGGAGGTCACGCCTACGAATATAATTGATGGTGAGCCAGGTTTAATGCATATTCGGGAGGCATTGAAGCACGGTCGACATGTTGTTACTTCGAATAAAGGACCACTTGTTAAAAGATTTAACGAACTTATGAAGCTCGCGAGCGATTGTAAGGTAATGTTGCGTTATGAGGCAACAGTGGGAGGAGCCATGCCTATAATAAATCTAGTGCGAGAGACCCTTACTGGTTCGAAAGTACTCAACATTGTCGGGGTATTCAACGGCACGTGCAATTACATACTTACGAGAATGACAGAAGAAGGGTTAGATTACGATCACGTGTTATCAGAAGCGCAAGATATGGGCATAGCCGAAGCGGATCCCACATACGACGTGATGGGAATAGATACGGCTTGTAAAGTTATTATACTGGCGAATTCAGTATTTGAACAGGCTGTGACCTTTGAAGACGTGAATATCACTGGTATCACAAAGATTACCTCTGATGCTCTGAGACTCGCAAAAGAAAGAGCTTATTCCGTTAAGTTGATAGGTGATGTAAAGGGGCTTAAAGTCTCACCCATGATGGTTCCAGGGGAGCACCCGCTTTCGGTAGGTGGTACTTTAAACGCGGCATCGATCATGACCGATAACGCTGGAGAGATCACCATAACTGGAAAGGGAGCAGGTTCCATAGAAACTGCAAGTGCTATACTAAGCGACATAATCGGCATCTGTAAAGAATTAAATTACTATGTTGGCGACATAAGAAGTTAATGTTGCAAACTAGATTTCACTTATGGCTGAAAATCGCCGTTGATTCGCGTGGACGACGTGTTCAAAACTTCCATAGTTGACCTCGCCTAAGCTTCTAACTGAAATTCTTTTTGTCCTCTTTTTATTAGGGAGGAGATTGCGATGCCCGTTAAAGCAACGACAATTGCCCCGGCTACAGAAAACATCAAAAGCTGAAAGCTCGTAACAATTTCAATGCTGCGCGACATCTTTACGATGAGAATATCTGCAGGGCCGACTACAGGTACAGGTTTCCTGCCAAGTGCAAGTATAAGTATGCTTGAGCTCCATAACACAAGGCCAGTAGCAAAAAAGAAAAAGGGAAATTCCCAGTACCTCGACACTCGTTTTTCTTCTTCAAGATATGCATCTAAAATGAACCCGAAGCTGGCAATTATTCCAGCAACAACGTACCACCAGATTGACGTGTTTATGTAAACCGCAGCGCTTAACACTCCGCCGTAATTCAATATGTCGATGCTGAACGCTGTTATGATTCCCTGGGCTGTACCGATGATGCCTAGTGCTATCGCGACTACGTACGTTATGAATGATATGTTTCCGCCGTAGAATGAGGACTTTACACTCTGAACGATGCTTTCAAGAACATCATTCAGGCCGAGCCCCCTAAAGAGGAGATAAATCCCTATAAATGCGCTTATAACTATAATGGCTCCTTCAGGATGTTGAGCAAACGAAAATATGGCATATAGGATCAGGGTAAGCCCTATGGGTATAAAGAAGGTGTTTGCAATTTTAGGATCATCAAACAGTTTTTTAATTATGTAATATGTGCTTTCAAGGCTCTCAGATTGCTTGATTACGACACGCCTGACGCTGTTAATATGTATGCGCGACTGTATTATGGGAAGGACATATTCATCTTCAGCACCATCAGAAACGATAATCGCATTGGTAGCTCTGACTTTATCGAGAACTGAGTCGAGCTGTTCTGACAAGTTTTGATCGGATTTTAGTCCTACATCCGAACTCCCGGAAATTGAAGCGATTTCGACATCTTTTCCCTGCGATTTAAGGTTGTCATAAATTCGAACGCCTTCGAAAATTGTATTGACATCAGAGTCCTCCGGGTCAGCCAGCCCCAACTTAATAGCGGCGTTTACGTTGTCCGTTCTACCGATAACTGGTCCTTGAATGTTGACTTTAGAGCCAAGATCGTTATCGCGATCTATACATATGACCAATATCATTACTATAATTATTGAAAGGAGAAATTTATTAAATTTACTATAATAGTCCTGATCGTTGAAGCAACAAAAGATCCTCTGTTTCTAGTTTTTGCCCTTCTTTGAACATAGCATAAACCTCTTCAGCGCGCTTTAGTACCTCAACTTTTTCACGGGACTCTTTAGTTTCTTTGGACTTTTTATAAAGACTGAATATAACTTTGTCGTAATCTCTTAGCTCTTTTTGCATCTTTATATACTTATGATGCTGCTCGTCTGCCATTTCTTGCGCTAGCACGAAATCCTTGTGTGCCGCATCTGCCTCCACCCGCATCTTATCAGCGTCTTTGAAGCTCGTAAGCATATTGTCGTGGTGTTCCTGAGCAAGCTCAGCATTTATAGTCACTTGCGTATGATGCTCGCTGGCCGCATCTCTCAGTTGTTTTGCATTTTCAAGCATCTCTCTAAGTTCAGTGTTGTTTTCAAGTTCCACTTTTTTCTGCTTATATTGCTCCCACAGGTGAGCGATCTTGTCGACAAGATCACGCTCCTTTTCGGTGCTGAGCACTTCTGTCTGCTGTCTAAATTCAAGGTGATCTATCTCACGTTTTAGCTCACTTAATGAAAGTCCTCCTGCTACTTTGTATTTCTTTTTTATCTGATCCGCTTTCGCAAGCAAATTATTCGCTTTTTCGTTGAGCTTATCTCGTTTCTCCTTGTTTTCTGAAACGAGTTTATTGTATTCATCGCGCTTGTCTTTGTATTGTTGTGCTTGGTCAATAAGTGCTCTGGTTTTTGCATTTAGCTCATCCCGTTTTGTGGCAAATTGACTTGCTTCCGAGTTGAGCCGGTTTCGTTCAAGTTTCGAGGCTTCAGCATCCTTCTTTAGCAACGCTTTCTTTTCCTGTAAATCTTTTAGCATATTTTTCTCCTTTTAATACGGGAAGGATCAACCTGAGGTCTTTTTCTGTAATAACTATGTCTGAAGCATCCTTCAAAATTGGATTGGCATTAAAAGCTATTGAAAATCCAGCGGCTTTAAACATCGAAATGTCGTTAGCCCCGTCGCCTATAACAATACAATCTTTGGTACTGATACCTTCTTTTATGGCAATCTCCTCTAATACATCTTTTTTCGAGTCTTGACTCATAAGAGGTCCTGATACATCCCCCGTCAAGATCCCTTCCTCAATTTTTAGCTCATTCGCAATGGTACAGTCAATGCCAAGCTTTTCGGCTATTTTTTCAGCTACAATAGTAAATCCTCCTGAAACCATTGCAATCTTATAACTCTTTTTTAGTTCGATGATTAACTGCTCGGCTCCATTCATTAGCGGTATCTTTTGAATGACGGCATTGACTTCTCTTATAGTAAGGCCCTTTAAAAGCTTCACTCGTTCTTTTAATGCCTCTTCAAAATCTATCTCGCCTCTCATCGCCTGCTTTGTTATAAGTGCTACCCGATTTCCGACTTTGGCCGCTTTGGCAAGCTCATCTATCGTCTCAGCATCGATCAGCGTGCCATCCATATCGAAAACGATCAGAGTTGCACTTCCGTCACAAAATAATCTACCATTCCGGGAACTGGTAAGCTCCGAGTTCATGGCTGAAGCAGTATTTGACCTCCTGGTAGTCAGTTCTAAAATCTACCACATCTTTTTTAACCTTTTCGGGTGTTTCTCCGTTTAGAACTCTTTCAATTATGGAAGCTACGACCTTCATCTCTGATTCCTTCATTCCTAGCCTGGTAAGCTCTTGTGTTCCGAGTCTTATTCCTGAAGGGTTTTCAGGCGCACTATGGTCATCCCACGGAAGCAGGTTTTTATTTGCTATAATATTCGCTTTTTCGAGGGCTATTGCCTTATCACTAGCGCACTCCACGTCAATTACTACCTGATGCGATTGTGTAAAGTCTTGGTTAGGGCACAGTACATTAAAACCATCGTCATAAAGTTTTTGCGCAAGCACCTTTGAATTCCGCACTATCTGGTCTGCATACTCCTTTCCAAATTCAAGCATTTCTGCTAGCGTTATTGCTAGTCCGGCTACATGGTGTAGGTGATGGTTGCTAACTGTACCAGGGAATACCGCACGATCAATTGTATCGGCTAACTCGCTGCTGCAAAATATTATCCCTCCTTGAGGCCCAGGCAGCGTTTTGTGTGTTGAGCCAGTCACAACATCAGCACCCTCTTTGAGCGGGTCTTGAAACTGTCCTCCTGCAATAAGCCCAAGGACATGCGCTGAATCGTAAACTATTTTTGCGCCAATGTCATTTGCAGCTTGACGTGCCTCTGCTACGGGATGCGGAAAAAGGAAAAGGCTTGCGCCAAATAGTATGATTTTAGGTTTTTTTTCATATATAGTAGCAATCATAGAGTCAACATCAATATTCATTGTCTCATAATCGAATGGATGTTTCACAATCTTTAGATGACGTATACCTGCGACTGATTTTGTGCCGTGGCTTATATGCCCTCCGTGAGAAGTGTCGAGTGCCATCAATGAATCGTTTCGATTCGAAAGCGCAAAAAATGCAGCGATATTGGCGTTCACGCCAGAAATAGGCTGCACATTAACGTGCTCAGCTTTGAACAGCTCTGTTGCAAGATCGATAGCTTTTTGTTCCACTTCATCGATGTACTTGCAGCCCTGATACAAACGATTTCCAACAGAACCCTCAGCATACCTATGCGCGAAATCTGTTGCTATAACTCTACGGACTGTCGGACTCGTGACATTTTCACTTGCTATCATAGGAAGTGCATTACCAAGCCAATTATGATGCGCTCTGATCGATCCAATTACATCTTCGACGTGCATAGAAATCAAAAACTACGTGAGTTAATTATGAGCTTTCTGATACCAACTACTCTACTTTGAAGCTAGATATTCATATAAACCTGTCAAATATTTATACGCTAGTCTCGAATATATAAGTTGTTCATTCGAGCTGTTGTGCATCTGTCATTAGAAAGGTGTTTAAAATTAAGCCAATAAGAAAGTCTCTCCTTATTTTTATAGCCGTCGCAATAACTCTTGTTGTTGTTTATTGCCTTGCATTTCTTTATATCATGCACACCTTTGAACACAAATCTTACGGCCTTGTAGACGCCCTATATTGGGTTGTAACTACTATGGTGACTTTGGGTTTTGGAGACATTGGATTTGTAACAAATGTAGGTAGAATTTTCGTGATAATAGTGTCTCTAACAGGAATAGTGCTCTTTTTCGCGATTTTAATTCCTGTCGTCGTCGCTCCAATTGCACAGAGCATAAGTGAAACTTTACCTATGAAGTCTAAACTTAAGGATCATGTGTTAATTATTGGCTACAACTCTATGGTGGAAAGCCTAGTAAACCAATTTGAAGAGTTGCAAATACCATTTTTAATTGTCGATCACGATAAAGACATCATAAAGGAGCTTGTTGAGAAGAGGTTACCGTGCATACTAGGCGTCCACGATGAGGAAACAACCCTTAAAAATGGGCGGATAGAAGCTGCGAGAAAAGTAATTCTGAATCGAGGAGATGAGGAAAACGCTACAACGGCGCTTATCGCACGGTACCTCACCAAAGCAGACATCATTGGCCTCGTTGAAGATATGTCAAATGCAATATATCTCAGATATGCGGGAGCAAATAAAGTAATATCACCGAAGCAACTGCTAGGTATCGACATCGGAAGAAGGGCAGCAATGCCGATAACGCACCAGCTCGCGAGCTCAACACCACTTATAGGGAATTTACGGCTCGTCGAACTGTCAGTCCATCCTGAAAGTGGACTCAACGATACGTCAATAGCTGATGCGAAGCTACGAGAAAGGACTGGGGCTACCGTTGTGGGACTCTGGAAGGGGTCCACGCTTAACCTTAACCCCAGTCCGAATGAGGTCATAACAGAAAATTCGGTGCTCATACTAATGGGCACAAAAAAGCAGCTTGATGCCGCAAAAGAACTCTCAATATGTCGTGTTGATGGGACGTCCTGTGCGATACCAGGACATTATATAGTTGCTGGCTTTGGAGATGTAGGAAAGCGAGTATCAAAAGTTCTTCGATCAAAAGGCATCGAACACCTGGTCGTAATAGATAGAAAAAAGGGAGATATAATAGGAACTTCAACGGATAGAAATGTCTTGAAAGAAGCCGGGATATCAGAAGCGTCTACACTGATAGTTACACTAAATAATGATATGGATAGTATTTACACAACCCTTGTCGCGAGAAAGTTAAATTCTAACGTTGATATCATATGTCGGGCGGTAACTCCTCTCTCTGTTGACCGGCTTTATAGAGCAGGAGCGGATTATGTTCTTTCTCAGTCTGTTGTGGCAGGACAAATGCTAACAAAGTTTATAGAGCCGGAGTACACCGCGAAATACGAACGGGAGATACTGCTTTCAGAGGATCTCAAACTCGTAGAACATCAAGTTGGACCGTCTGTTGCTGGAAAGAGCATCGCCAATCTGAGAATACGATCACGTACAGGGTGCACGGTACTTGGGATAAAATATGATGAACATTTTATTGCAAACCCCGATCCAAATCAGATGATACCAGAAAATTCGATCATCGTCGTTATTGGGTCCAGAGAGCAGATTCACAAGTTCAGAGATACGTTCGATTAAGCGCTTGTTAAATGACTTTATAGCAAGCTTGCTAAAAATGATATTACAAAGAGGACGATAAATAAAGTAACAGGAATTCTCACTGTGTCGAGCGAAATACCACTTACAACTCCGAACCCAAGAATATAGAATACTACAGCGAGTATGAGAAATGTGATTGCAAGCCACAAAAGACTATTAAATCTTGTCATTAAAATTACTCTACTCATAATTGACAAAGTAGGTATATAAGGCTTAAGGGAAACGAAAGAAGAGAGAATTTAATTTTAACGTTTATCTCTTTAATCTGGATAAATTAACATTTGGCGTATGTCTATCTGTTGGCAACCAGATTTAAAAAGGGTCGCCCATCATATTGAGGCTCTACTGACTTTGTTATGATAAATTGTTGAGCAGCGATAATATTCTGCTAGCAAACAATAGTTTTTAAGCTGACGCAAACTGGACGCAATGACTGCGACAACAAAGATAAGCTCGTTCGTTTGATGCAAAGATGCGCATACTAGTACTTTAAATGATTTCAAAAAATTTATGACGCGTTGTACGCGCAATGTAAATGGTGGACGTGACTAACTGAAGCAATCGTCTAGCAGGTGAAATGTAATAATAAAACGTTGGACTGAGTTCAGAAGCGCAACCTCTTGAATTAGATCAAATAAATCATTGTTGCATCAAGACGTAAGCAATTATCATTTTCGTCTGAATATTTCCCCAGGCTCTAAATTTCAATGACCGAACCTCTTAACAAAATTTGTTATATAATAGTTCAAAGGACAAGTGGCGCACCATAGGTGAAGGGCTCAAATTTCAAAACGCATTCCCACACCTTTTTATCATTACAATCCGCTTTAAAAACCATCTCATCTTGACTAAGGGAATACTCTCGTATTTCACGGATCACTTCATCATCGCATTTACCACAGTTATGGGGGCCACGTGGCGTTCCAGCTGCTACCGGATCGCAGATGATAGTGGTTATTCCTGCCGTTCGTATAAGCACTTCAACTGCGGTCCATAGCCAGGGAGGCCTATACAATTTCCTTCTCCAAAGCTCCTCAACGTATGTCCCTTTTTGCACATTGCACAAATTCAGTGAAATTGTATTAGCATATCTCGATGTATCCTTTATTGAGGTTACTGCGTCGTCCAATGCTTGCCTCTCCGTTAAGCCCGGTGGTTTCAATAATAAATAAGCCTTAACTGTTGTATCATGTGATGAGGCCATTTTTGATGCTTTAACAAAGTCGTTGAAGGTAAATCCTTTGTTTATACAGCTATTTCGTATCAAGTCATTAGAGGTTTCAAGTCCTATAGCAACTTCTGCTCTGTTTAGGATTGTTGACATTTCCGCGCAAGTCTCATCCGTGACAAACTCAGGGCGTGTTTCCATAATGACTTTTGGCACGTCGCTTAGCGCATTAAGTATGTAGTTTCTCACTTCAGCAGATACCTCATCGACGTCAAGAAAACTGCCCGACGTGAAAAGCTTAATAATTCCAAAATTTTTCCCATAGCGATTTAAAACAGCATCAAACTGTTTTTTGATGTCTTCGTCGCATGAGTTCGCGTCCGCATCATAAATATAACCGCACATCGTGCAGCCCTCACTTCGTGCCCAATAACAGCCCTTTGTCCTCAATATGACAGTAAGAGAACGAATTTGCTCTCCATCTAATAGATCTACGCCTGTCCACGCTATTGCGTCTCGGCCTTTACGGTGAGACTTCTTTTCGTATTTAAAAGCTCTCATCGCCTTTGACCCGTCTGTTAATTTTGTGTGCTTCATCGCATCTCTACGTGTCTCGTAATTACTGCACCGCCTCTAGTGGATGACTGCATCTCCCACCCGCTCATGACTGCCCTCCCTACAGACACTACCACATTATTTAGAATAATTACCTCATCATATGGTCTTATGAGTGGATCTGCACTTAGAACTCCGACTGCGAAGACCGTACCTTTGGGGGTAAAATCGTCTATATAAACGCAGTAATGACCATCGAAATGCTCAAGATATCTTCTCGCACCTGGAATCGTAAGCGTGACCGTACCATAAGGTTTTACCATAGTCGCTATTCGTATACCGTAGTGCGACACATGATACGTCGGAAATATTCCCCCAACTTTCGGGTGATCTGAAAAAATATAATCAGACACCCCCTTTCCAAACTGATAATCTATGGTGTCTCTAACGTAGTCAAACCTCAAATCTCTCTTAGGCGGTTGATATTCTTTTATAAATCCTTGAGTTATCTCTTTTACGTTGTTTAACGACGCTGGTGATAGGACATCTTCACCTACAGCTGTGTATGTGATGTCAATCCCGAGTGAAGATGCAGCCTCGTCGCAAACATCTTTATATGGGCCACTGACGTGAGCCAGAACAACGTCAAATGAATTAGCTTTTAGGTACGCGCGCAGTCGAGAACTCACCCACTGTGTTTCGTCGCAGGTCCACGTGCCCGTAACAGGAACGTCGTAATTTGATGGAGGGTAAATATGTTCAAGACTCCGCGGAACCACCCCAAGAGGCGATGAAATAATCGCTTCATTTATTGAGCGTCTTGACTTCCATATACTTGAGAGTATCACTTTATGAGACATCGAACGTGAGTATGGTTTTTTAGCTGAACAGGGCAATAACAGCAAAACACCATGGCGCTGTTTTAGCCTCGAAACCACTCGCTCATTGAAGCGCTTTATCTCACTCCTGTTCATCGACTCCTGCGCACAGGCGAGCATCTTGGAAGTTCTTACTAGTGGTGCCCTTTTTTCAAAGTAATTGTAGTTCTCATCGTAAAGCCTCAAAAGTGCAGTGAGAGTTGCAGATGCTCTACACCTCCCTTCAACAAGCTCCCTTAGAGTTCCACGAGTTATCCTCTCACGTGCTGTGGAGAGCTCAATTTGGAGGGCGTCTCTATTGTGTTGTGACGCGATCTCAACTCGCTTCTTGAACGAGAGGTTCTTAAGCTCATTTGCGTGCTTGCACGCATCACAGGCGCAATATGGTAACTGCACGTCTTCAAAGACCTCCTCACCATCGACACACAGAAAAAGCCCTTCATTGGCTTTGACTTCGGCTAGCACGAAGTCAATAATGTCGACTCCTGCATAGACGAGCAGACTTACGTTTTCTGGAGTCGCAAGAACCGGAGTATACAGCGCGGCATCTGCATTCATGACCTCTCGTACTGTAGTTAAAGCCTTTGAGAGGTTCCTTGCATCTTTTTCGAGCCGTACGGCGCCACCGAGTACAACTACATCAGCGCTTATTTCCTGAGCTATCTTTTCAAAATCAGCTATCAATTCTATCTTCAGCTCACCGTTTACGCCGATCTGCTCCTTCACTAATTCGAGCTCATCTTTTGTCTTGAGCATATACGGAGTAGTGACAACCTTACCGAATAAGTTAAGTTTTCCAACGCGAGCCGCGCCATCTCGCTTTATAACTTCAAATTGCCTCTTCACGTAACACACCTTATAACGGTAAAAGATCTGAGCACTCACATAATTGATACAAGAGCTCGTCCTCCCATTTATCATCGTAAGCAAAAGTTGCTTTGAATTTTTTAGATTTTATAAGCTCAATTAGGTTGTAAAGGGCAGACCTTTTTGATGCATCGTCAAGCGCTGGCACCTCAGATTGACCTATGGGGTAAGTTCCATCGAGCTCTTTTGGATATGGTCCGAACGGTACTTTCATGAGTAAGATCCCATCAAAGTTACCTTCAAGATGCTTCGTTTTCTCTCTATTTGTTGTAATAAGTATTTTGCCCTCCAAATGTAGATTTTTCAGCTTTTTTAAATGCCGCGCAATTGCAGGACGCTTCGCAGATTCTTCACCAGTGTAGAGAAATGACCACTTTTGTGGTTCATATTCTTCGATATAATCTGAGTGATTCAAAACGGCTCTGAGAGCTGCCAGTAACATGGGATGTCGACACCTCTTTTCCACCAGCTCCCAGAGCTTTCCATCCCAAATGGCTTGTTTTACCGTATTTATTTCAGCAAATGAAGTGCGGAGATTATGTTCTGCTAGATCTCTCTCGGTAAGATCTAACTTCCCCTTTGAGCATACCGGACAGGAACAAGGGAGGTATCTCAGATCGCTTAATTTGTACGTGCCGCTTGTGGTCAGGTAGCGACCGTGTTTGGCATACAGCGCATAAGCTGCTGAGTCAAAGAGGTCGCATCCGAGCGCCACGGCCAAGGCGAACATCATTGGATGGCCTGCTCCAAATAGGTGTACCAGAGCGTCGAGTCTTAACCCCCTCTTTGAAGCGAGCACAACTTCAGCGAGGTCTCTGAACCTATATGACTCCATGAGGGGGACGACCGCACCAATTGGATAAATATCCAAATCTAAATCGCTGATCATTCTTGCGAATTTTTCCCGCAAATCAAGATGCGTTGATCCCTGAATAGGGCCTGCGAGTAGCATTTTATTACCGCCGCATTCTTTTGCCTCTTTAATCCTTTCAAATGTAATCTCTAATTCATTCAACGCCCTGCTATATGGGGCATCAGGCGGCGTTGGGATGTCAATTGGTGTTCCTATGTCAGAACCTATATCCTTTTGAAACGTAATGATTTCACTTGAGGAAAACTCAATATCGCCGTAGATAGAGAGCTGATACGAGCCTGAGTCAGTCATTATTGGGCCGTCAAAGCCAAGCAATTTATGAACTCCCTTTAAAAGCGCCTCTCTTTTAAGATCAGGGTGCCTATAGATTATGTAGGAATTGGTGATGAGCATTTGAGCACCGAACTGTTGCATCTCCTGAGGCGTAAGAATCATCATGTTGGGGTTTATTACGGGCATTAATATGGGGGTATCAACCAGCCCGTGAGCAGTTGTGAGCTTCCCGATGCGACCCAACACGTCTTTATGGGTTATTTCAAACACTTCAGACATCAGCGCTCTCGCGGAATTATAATAAATTCTCGTATTCTCGCGTCAAAGAAGTTGTTCATATGAGCTGGCCTCATGAGAATGGCCGTATCAGCACCATTTCCAGTACCGCCGACAGCAATGACATCTTCTATTGGAATCGCTCCTGAATCCGCCGCCATAATCGCGACTTCAACGCACACCTTCAATCCGTGTCCTAACAGCGATCTAAGGGCTTCGGCAATCGTTTCAACCCTTGAAATTCCTCCAAATTTTTTTGAAATTGATCGTTCTATGCCAGAAAAAACGTGTGACTGTGTTACTATCGTGATCCCTTTATGCTCGAGAATCTCTCTGTTGCTCTTCTCTAAATTTTGAACTCCTTCCTTATTGAAGCCCGTATGGTATGTAACGATTGTAAGATTCGCTACGGCACCTAGTGCTTCGGTAAACTTCACGCCAGTAGCTCCCGTACTGCTTGCGACTACAACGTGTTTGAGCTCATTTCTCGCGATATACGCCTTTACTGCAGCTATAACCTCTTCTGTGTTTCGAGGACCTGGTTTATCGAGATACGTTACTTCGGCTTTTTTCATATAAGTCTCTCCTTTTTGCGGAGCGAAAGAGCTTGTCTTACATCTTTATGGTATACCAGATGCTTACAACATCAGGATCCTTTTGTCTTTACAACGTCCTTTAGTATGTCCAAAATTTCTCTCGAGAACATCTCAGCGATCTCTCTCCCAATTGAGAGGCATTCATCAGATCCAATTCCAAAGGAAGCAAGGCTTGTAACGGCTACGTCTTTCGGTGTTCCGCTTGTCGTCACATTTATCCCCAAATGTATCTTTTCGCTCGCGATGCTTGCTGTGGCTATACTTACCGTGAGCTTATCATCGATGACGTAGAGGTCATCGCCCGACCTTGCAGTTTCGACACCATATATTTCAAGCACAGATTGCGCTGAGACAATGAGCAGCCTCTGCAATAGGTATGACGTGAATATATTTCCAGGACTATCAAACTTCTCGATGACCAAGTGGAGTACTTCGTCACCTTTTATCTCCATTTTTCCACGGATATCCTCAAAATCTTTCATCTTATCTAGTGAGATATACATTCCACCTCGAAATACAACAATAGAATCGCCTAATACTCCGAACTCCTTATAAGCCCAAAGGGGTTCAATCTGTGAACCATCATAAAACAGAGTCTCTTCTCTGACCTCTATGATCATAATTTGTAATCACTTTACAGGTTTAAAACAATATGGTGCAAATTAACAGATATATACCAGGGTACATAAATTATCATATTGGTGAAGATAATAGGCTTCTCGTCTATTGATAGGACACTTCTTACCTATCCGCAAATGAAATTGATTGAGCTTAGAGGACGCATATCCATCGAGGTGGGTGAGAAAAGTTGTATAGGAAGGTGGGACCAGGCTACTTATATCCCGTGTCATAGTTCACAAGCGCCTATATGTCAGCACTGTAAGGTATTTAACGCGTGTGCTATGTGCAAAGGAATTTGCCTAAAGGAAGAAAAGACCTGTTTGGAAGAGCATGTTGTGTATCTCGCTATGTTCAGGCCTGATGTTTTGAAAGTTGGAGTCTCAAAGTCTTCAAGATTCAAACGTAGATTGATGGAGCAAGGCGCAGACGTTGGAGCCGTTATATCTTCGTGTCCAGATGGTGAAATTGCCAGAAAAATAGAGCATACACTTCAGAAGAAACACAACTTAAAAAATAATGTTAGGCTTTCGAAGAAGATAAAATTGGAAGCGGAATTGAAGTTGGACGTTTGGCAAAAGGCAAGAGAAGAGCTTAATGCTCACAGTGAGGTTTGGTTAAACTACCTTTGCGGAGATTTATGGATGCGGCCTCTGCCTTCAAATAATGCGATTTGTGGAAAAGTCGTAGGTTTAAAAGGTAGACTATTAATAGTTGATGATAAAAACACCTTGTATCTGAGCGATCTAAACAATTTACTCGGCGCACAAATTTTTCCAGCCGGGAGTGTAAACAGACAAACCTCTTTAGCTTCCTTTTAAACTTGTGCGAGTGTCTTCTATACTCTCAACTGTAATGGCATGCGTGATCTTACTGCGCTGGTAAGTCGTCGTAAATGGCCTTAATTGTCGTAATAGAGACCGATTGCATTGCAAGATCATCATCAATCTTTAGTTTTTTAATTACGAGCCCGATGAGTTCTGTGGTGGATCTCAGTTTGGTTAAAAATCCTATTGTCAAGATGGCGATTTCAGTAAGTCTGTCGAGACGCACGTCTGGTTTTGCGTTCTCCTCGTTGAACAAGATCTTGCTGTGAACTGGGTTCAGCCAGTCATATCTTGTGCTCTTGGTAATGTTGATGGACGTTGAGTAAATTCGACGTTGAAGGTGTGTAATACCTTATGTTTTTCCAAACTTCTTTGGAGATAGGTGTCTTTTGTTAAAAGACCCTACCACAAAGATCACCCGGTGCATCCCACCATATGGCCAGGCAAGTTACTGAATCACACTCGCTTCAATTTATATTCTTTGTTGTTAATGATGTTTAATTTAGAAAAATACTATATACACACATTGATACTACGTATTATGTCAATTGAAGAAAACAAGATGATCGTGTTGCGCTCCTTTAAGGAATTTGACAAAGGTGAACTGAAAACAATTGAAGACCTTACCGCCTCCAACTTTATTGATCATAATCCGCTCCCGGGGCAAGCACGAGGCATAGAAGGGGTCAAACAAGCTAGCGGCATATATCGTGCAGCTTTTCCCGATGCTAAGGTTGTAATCGAGGATCTAATCACCGAAGGAGATAAGGTTGTTATACGCTGGACCGGTCGAGGAACACATAAAGGTGAGTTTTTAGGAGTTCCAGCTAGTTGCAAGCTTGTAGACTTAAGGGGTATCTCGATATTTCGGGTAGTAAACGGCAAGATTGTGGAACAATGGAGCGAGTTGAACTTATTCGACATTATGCAACAAATAAAAGCCTTTTCTGTTTAACGATAATATAGCTATTTTTAATTCTAAGTGAAAAAAAGACGCATTGCCCATTATGTTATAAGAAACGGGTAGATTCGAAAGTAAATATTAATTTTAGTGAATGGTTTAAGAAGTTCACTTATTTGAAAAAGTCATAGGTCGAATGATAACTAATACTTTGCCTCATCTGCAGAGGTGAGCTGATGTACAATGAACGATCTGAAAAAAAAGTTACAATGCTATTTTTGTAAAAAATCTATTCATCACCTGTAGAATGCATTGGAAGACATTATATTTGCGACATTTGTTATAGTTTGGCGGCAGACGAAACTCGGAAGCGTATCGAATAAATAGCGAACTAGTAGCTTCTGTTCAAGTGTCATTAATACTAATGCGGAACGAGCAGATTCAAATGCATGGTCCTGAACATTATTTTTTGGTTTCAACGGTGTTGCTCACTTCGAGCTATATTATAAAAATGATGGAAGAAACAAAAAAGAAAAGCTAAAAGGAACGCAGAAGACAGTGGAAAATATAGTAAGGGGATTGCCTAGATGTGACGGTAATCACGGTGCTGCAGTGTAATCGGATACTACTGTCGGCTTTATAACAGACACACCTCTTCTTTTAAAAATGAGTGAAAAATAAGCTACGCGCGACCACGAGCAGCTTTATTTCTATAGCTAGTCGTAGTGGGCTGAGATGCTGTAAGAAATTCTTTTAGACATAATTGAAGTTAAAATTTTACAAGACTTCTTTGGTTTACCAATAAATATTAAAACGGATATAAAGTGAGGCTTTAGTCTATTAAATAGAGAATGCTTGAGGAATCCTGCTTTTTATAACTAACCTCAACAACAGTAAGCTTAAAGGACTATATACTTCACGTTGAAAAAATTGGCGTTTACGTCAACAATGTCTATACCGTGAATGTGGTAAAAATCTGAAAATTTTTTGCCTGTCAAATACTTCTGAAATCTGTTTAGCTCTGTTTTGTAAGTTTTAAAAAGCTTAGATTCATGCTATTTATTGAGGATATCCACGCAATGCCTCAAAAATAAAGGGAGCTTATATAAAAATATAGGTTGACAGCCTGTGCGTGGCATTTTGCATAAGATTTACTGAAAGTGATGAAGAGCAGACGATGGAAGTAAACGGTTTAGCTATCCGGACCGATCAACATTGAGAAACAAGCGAGAACGTTAAGCTCAAAAATTTAATGAAGCGATTAAAGATAGAGACTACTTTTTAAGCTTAAAAAGAGATCAATCAGTCTGTAAGAAATAGAATAAATTACAAGAGATGGGTTTGGTAAACCCATCTCTAACTAACCGTTCATTTCTATTTCTTGGTTGGAGGGCTTATTAGAAGGTAGGCGATCACCACTCCGACAGCAGCGAGAACTGCAACGGGATAGAACACTGCTACGTAACTGCCCACGATGTCTCGCAATCTTCCCGCAAGCAAATTTCCGATTATTGCTCCAACACCGTAAGCGGTGAATACTAACCCATAGTTTGGTCCATAGTACTTTGTACCACAAAAAGCTGCGGTGCATGCCGGGGCTATAGCCAGCCAGCCACCAAGACAGAGCCATAGTGCTGCAAATCCCGCTATATATAACGCGGTTGCGCCAGGAGCCGCTCCAAATCCCAGAAAAGCCGCCGCTAGAAAGATAATGCCGAAACTCAACATTGCGGTGTTCCGCGGGTTAATTCTATCGACGAGGTAACCAAATATTGGCCTTCCAATCCCGTTAAATACGGCAAAAACACCTGTAAGTGCTGCTGCTGTAGCTGCGCTCAGCTTGAAGACTTCTTGTCCAACAGGACTACTTATCCCGATTGCCATCAAGCCTGCCAGGGTACCTATCATGAAGCCGAGCCATAATCCCCAGAATCCCCTAGTTCTTACCATTTCAGGTCGTGTTAGATCAGCGCATTGAACTGCACTAGTTTTAGGTGTCCATCCATTGGGTTTCCATTCAGCGGGGGGGAATTTTAGCGGCAGTCCAAGAAGAACGATTAGGATAAGAAATATGATGCCGAGATACCCTAGAGTCGAAAGCGCTCCGTATGTACTGATTAGAAAGTTAGCTGACGGAGCTGTAATAAGCGGCGACAATCCAAACCCCAAAACCGTAAGTCCAACCGCTAACCCTCTCCTGTCGGGGAACCATCTCCCTGCCACTCCTATAGGGGCGTTGTATGCGATGCCAACTCCAGCGCCTCCTATTATCCCATAAGCTAATGTCAACATCGTCATACTTGAAGACTGACTTGCGAGTATCCAGCCAATTCCTACAGTTATCCCACCAAGGATCGTTAGATTCCGAGGCCCATACTTATCCAGCGGTCCTCCCGCAAACGGCATAACAAAAGCAAAAAGCGCTAGGAATATTATGAATGGCAGCAGACTTGCTGTTGCATCAACAGTGAACATCTTCTGCAGGGGTATCCTGAAAACACTCCAGGAGTAGATACTGCCTAAACACAGATTAATGCTTAGACCAAGTATAACGAATATCCACCTCCCCTTTTCTGCCGGCATTCCGAAGAGTTTTACTGGATGCAGCGGCTGCTTGTTTTGTTCCGTAATTGTTTTTAAATCACTCATACTGGATTACCAATTTATCACAATTAATCATTAATATATAAGGTTTTTGCCCTAGGTGCACTATTAAGATAAGAATGACAACTTTGCACACATCTTTTTCTTTTTTGACGTGTCGTGTATAAGGAACATAGAGAGCATTACAGAGGTTTTTGAATCAAAAGAGGTGAATGAAGAACGAAAGGTAACCACCTCCTGGTTGCAAAATCTCATTGACACATTGTCCTTCTACAGTAGCCCGAAACTTATAAGTATCAATACCAACTACAATCGTGTGCACCGTCTATAATTATTAATAGTTATAATTGGTGTTCCATTAAACGTTAGAAATGAAAGGTGGAAAACGTGGAAACCCAAAAAGATGAGGAAGTTACATCAGTTTTGTTGCATGAAGATCGTATTTTCAACCCCCGTGACGAAATTATTCAGGCTGCATACGTTAAAGATTGGGAAGCTGAATTGAAAGCTGGTCAAGACTTCGAAACGTACTGGGAAAAGAAAGCCAAACAGTTTGAGTGGTACGCTCCCTGGACAAAAGTGCTTGATGATACTAGCAAGCCGTTCTATAAGTGGTTTGTTGACGGAAAAACCAACATAACTTACAATGCAGTGGATAGACACATTCAAACCGACAGAAGAAATAAAGTCGCGTTACTTTACGTTAATGAAAATAGTGAGGAGAGGAAGGTAACTTATTACGAGCTTTGTAGAGAAGTAAATAAAATGGCAAATGCGTTAAAAAAGCTCGGAGTCATAAAGGGCGATCGAGTAGCAATGTATCTACCTATGAGCGTTGAATTGGTGGTATCAATGCTGGCTTGCGCGAAAATTGGAGCAATACATAGCGTTGTATACGCAGGCTTCAGCGTTCACGCTCTTATGGAACGGGTCAATGATGCGGAGGCCAAGATTTTAATTACTGCCGACGGCACATTCAGACGTGGGAAGATAATCGATTTGAAACAGGTGTCAGATGAAGCCATTCTGCAATGTCCAAGCGTCGAAACCACCATCGTCGTCAAGCACGCTGGAAACCCAATAACGATGTCAGAACTGAGCGGCAAGGAGATATTTTATCATTCATTGATAGAGGGTGAACCGGCTGTGTGTGAGCCTGAAATAATGGATGCTGAGGACACACTGTACCTTCTGTATACTTCCGGAAGCACAGGAAAACCGAAAGGGGTGGTTCACGCGACAGGCGGTTATATGGTAGGAACCGCTGCGACACTGCGAGACACGTTCGACATACACGAGAATGACTTGTGGTGGTGCACTGCAGATATCGGGTGGGTTACAGGTCATAGTTACATCGTCTATGCCCCGTTACTTATTGGGACAACAACTATCGTTTATGAGGGGGCACCTGACTATCCAGATCCCGGAGTTCTATGGCGTGTAGTCGAAAAATACGGGGTAACAAAATTTTATACAGCTCCCACTGCAATTCGACATCTGATGAGATTTGGCGATAAGTGGCCAAAGAAATATGATTTAAGTTCACTGAAAATATTGGGAACGGTGGGGGAGCCAATCAATCCGGAAGCATGGATATGGTACTTCAAGAATGTAGGAAATGAGCGGTGTCCAATAATGGATACTTGGTGGCAAACAGAAACCGGGACTTTCTTGATATCTCCACTTCCTGTAGCGCCGCTCAAGCCTGGATCTGCAACTAAACCCCTGCCAGGGATACAAGCCGACGTCGTCGACAAAGACGGGAAACATGTGCCACCAGGAAAAGGAGGGCTACTAATTATCAAAACGCCGTGGCCAGCAATGTTAAGAACCCTTTACAAGGATCCTGAACGGTACATAAGAACGTACTGGAAGGTAGTTCCCGGTGACGTCTATTGTGCCGGTGACATGGCGAGAATCGATGAGGACGGATATTTCTGGATTCAAGGAAGGGCTGACGACGTCTTAAAGATTGCGGGACACAGGATCGGCACGAGCGAGGTGGAGTCGGCGTTTGTCATCCATCCGGCTGTTTCGGAGGCAGCCGTAATAGGAAAGCCAGACCCAGTAAGAGGAGAGGTCGTTAAGGCATTCCTCATACTAAAAGAGGGTTACAGCGAAAATGCTCAACTAGTAGACGAGTTAAAAAAACTCGTCCGACACGAATTGGGACCAGTTGCTGTAATAGGGGAAATAACTTTTGTTAAAACGCTCCCCAAAACGAGAAGTGGAAAGATTATGAGGAGGGTGTTAAAGGCTAGAGAGCTTGGTATACCAGAGGGGGATGTTACGGCACTAGTTGAATAAGTCGTCGCCCTCTTTACTTTTTTATATCAGTATAGTATGGTTATGGTCTTATTGGTGAATCAGTTTGTATCAGTAATTTAAAAATGTCCAAGAGTTCTTTGGAGCGGTTTACCTTCGAGAGGGGCATCTTCGTAGCCGAAGTAGTTTAATATTCTACCAACAGAGGGCAAGATTTGGTGCTTCACATAGTAGTCGACGTCGATCTCTTTTTCTTCGCCTTTTGTATCGACAAGCTTCCCGTTCTTCCGCGTAAATATTTCAACGGGATATGATTTATCGCCAATTTTGCCACTTCCTTTTACAACAATATACGCTACCTTGGCACCTACGTCGGCTGATAATCCGTATTGTTTCGCTCTCTGAGCAGCTCTAACGTGAGCTTGCATAGATTCATAGCTAGTAATTTTCTTCGTAAGGGTCTTGTAAATTGTCAGTTGATCAAGCGGGATCTCACCGGAGCGCAGTTTTTTGATTGTTTCAGTCACGAGTTGTGCGGCAGCTTGTGGATCCCTCTTTGTTAGTATAATACTAATGACTTCAGATTGCAGATTCTTAGCCAACGAACACCAATCACCACGCCTGACTTCAAGCCCCCTTATGACAATTTCTCCGTCATCAGTAATCCCAGCATACCGCTTCTTCTTTTCCGTGAAGAATATTGCTTTAAAGTGTTCTTGTATGTCGAGACGGATTGGATATACTGTTGAGAGCTCATCAATGAACGTTTGTATTCGCTCCATCAGCTCACTCGTCATTTAGTTCATCTCCCAACGCTTTACATTTGATATTTTAGTTGATGTTGTTATTTTATTTTCACGACCATAATTGCTGCTATTTCTTTTTCTATGCTATTTATGCTATTTAAACAATAATTAAATGCCTTTTTTAATATTCATGGCGATCTGTCATCTCACTGATCTTTCATATTAAGACTTCTTTAGCTTGACAAATAAGCTATCGGTATCACCGTAGATTACCTCAAGTCCGTGTTTTTCCGCACGCTCAATTGCATCTTGTATTATGCTTCTTCCCCACGCGGTCGTCGCTTCTGCACATTCCTTGCGGTACCATTTCGCTGCGTGCCAGCCAGTGTAGCCATAAAAAGCGTTTGTCAAAATTTTAATTGCATTCTGGTGAATGTCGAGCGCTGTATACTCATATGAGTTCTTATCAACTGTCGCCATTTGATCTTTGACTCTCTTCCTCCGTTCAAGTAGATTCATTAATATTACCTTAAAAAACCCGTCTGGCTTCTTTCTAAACCTGTAGTCTGTACCAGGTGCTTGATAGAACTCTACATTTTGCTCTCTTTTCGAAACAACCGTATCGGGAGATATGTTATAGTTAATCATGATCGAGGGGTACATCGCTGAAAAGTCAAGACTAATCACATCTTCGTGAACGCCCTCCTTTGGAAAGAGCACAAAACCGCCAGCATATGTCCCTGTACCACCACCCTTAGCGGGAACTAGCTCTCCAGTCCTGAAAGCCTCCGCAACTAAAAGTGACTCTACTTGTCTCCCTCTTCCCATTTTCGACACATCATCAAGAGGCTGTCGTACAATACGAGCGAATTCGTATTGAAGGGGTAACAGTTTCTCAGCAATTCCCCACGTGCTTACTACATCTGCTTTCGCATATTCAAAGAGCGTTTTTCTGAGGGCGCTGTCATTCCAATATCGTGCCATGTCCCATCCTGGCACGTCAATCCTCTCAGATTTACGCATAATTCCCATATATTCGGCTACGTTTTCAAGTTTCTTGATGTGTACTTCTCCTACATCACGCTTTGCTACTTTGTATAAGTCCACATTCGAACGTCCAAATATTCTTACTTCTTTAACTCCTCCTCCGGCGCTAAACTTCGCTGGAGTGCCATCTCTTCCGATATCTAGAGGCAGTTTAAATTTGTCCGCACGATTCTTTAAATACTGCCAGTCAAATTCATCAGTGTTGTAACCTACAACTACGTCAGGGTCGTAATTTTTTAAGAAAGCGATAAAGTCGCTAATAACTTGGCGGTCATTTTTTTCATCACCCATTGAAATAAATTCAAGTTCATCGTACCCTGTGGCTATTGATATTATTATTATAGGATCCTTCTTAGGGTCAGGGATGCCACCGTGACTCATCATTTCGCAGTCAAAAGCCATTACTTTTAAGTTTGGGTTATTACCCTCGGCAACAGCCTTTATGTTCTTTACTTCAATGGCCATATCGAAATTTACGTCTTCACGTTCTACTCCCTCGATGAGGACTTTGTCCATTGGTATGAGTTGCCTGTCGATTATGTACCGAATAGCAAACAATATATCTGCTTCACGCACTTCAACTCCGAGCCCTGTGACTTGTTCGCGAAGCAGTGGCACGTGTTGCGGATGATTCACATACACTTTTAATACCTCAATCGACGTTCCGAAATCCTTTTTTATCACTTTTTCGACGCGGTTAGGCTTAATCTCTTCACCAGATCTTATAGCTGTCACAGACAGTATTTCCGAGTCGTCATCGGTAATAGCGTAAAAATAAGGCTCAAATTTTGTGTCATAGGCAACGATGTTTTTTCCATCATCTTTGAGCCACATGCGAATTACTGCTCGGCCTTCCAGTGTGACATAATCTACATCGATCAAGAAACAATTAAGTTGCATTCGTACGGGATATAATTTGACGCTACATAAATATGTGGCGAAAGTGTCTTAGCTATTTAGTAGGCAATGAGGAACAGCTAGAAAATTCAAAAGAAAAATTCCATCTCTTTAGCGTTAATGTCGTCTTTTGTAATAGTTCCCTCATCTAAAATAGATCCTTTTATTAAAATTTCAATATTTGACCGTACGGCGAGCGCAATACAATCGCTTGGTCTCGCATCCAGTTGCCTTTCACTGCCGTTTACTTTTATTGAAAGGGTTGCATAATAGATTCCATTTTCAACTTCGTCGATTACTACTTCTGTGATTTGAGCGTTAACGTTATCTAATATTGATATTATTAAATCGTGAGTCATAGGACGTGAAGGTACCTCTTTATTCAAGGCCGCATTTATTGACAATGCTTCAGAAATACCTATATAAATGGGTAAAAATCTGTGTCCATCATCTGTTAAAAGAACAACGGGAGTATGTCCTGTAGCCGTACCTACCATATATATGCCTTTTACCTCTACAGGAATGATATCTTCTGCCACCGTTAATCATGCTACTCAATAATATATTAACTTGATCTCAGTCAAATTTCGAGCACGTAGCTGTAGTATAACGACTTACTCTTTAGCCGAATTCAATTTTTGATCTGCTTATTGATTTTGTAAATTATTATGAAGCGAAAACATTGTAAAAAATTTATTCATTACTCGTCAACACACGGTAAGCTGACTTGTTGGTGTCGGGTCGATATATTCCGACGTAGCTACATCGTTTACCAAGTGTGAGATTATCGTTCCGTGTCACTATAGATACAATACATTCTTATGTTAAGCGTATACTACTTGTTTGCTAATTGTAAAAAATTGTCCCATCAATCTTTATATTTGAGGCCATAATAGCTTTATAGGAGAGACATTTTTTTGTATAAAAAAGAAAAAATTAGTTAAATGTCGTTTTGTTTACAACTCGTTTTAAAAGTATTATTATAAAAAATGAATAGAATTAACCTTAACGAGACATAATGAAGATATTAGCGATGTAATATAGCATCAGTTGAATACGACTATACAAACGATTGAGGTATTATGCCGCGTATTGCTATTGTTGACTACGGTCTTGGAAATCTTAGAAGTGCAATGAGAGGAATAGAATATGCAAGTGCAGATGTTAATATTACGTCTGATCCATCTGATTTTGATAGAGTAGACGGCTTGATTCTCCCAGGGGTAGGCGCGTTCAAGAATGGCATGGAGAACATCAAACCAATGAAAAGGGCTATATCTGATTTTGTTAGCGACAACAAGCCTCTCCTTGGGATATGTCTAGGTATGCAAATACTCATGACAAATAGTGAAGAAGGCGGGGACGACCATGGGCCTGTCAGCGGCCTCGACCTAATAGAAGGGAGTGTTAAACGCTTCAAATTTGAAAATAGACCAGAGAAATTTAAGATACCGCATATGGGGTGGAACTGCATAAATATTAGCAAGGAAAGCCCGTTTTTACAAGGGATCGAAAGATCGTATGTATACTTTGTTCATTCTTACTATGTTGAACCGGCAGAACACACCTTAGCCACCTCGGCTTATGGATTAGAGTTTGCTGCAGTAATATCTGTAGATAACATTTTTGGGACGCAGTTCCACCCAGAGAAATCGTCGCACGTTGGATTAACAATACTTAAAAACTTCGTGGAGATGTGTTAGTGGATCTGGAAGAATACGCTAAAAGAGCTTTAAAAAGAGGACAAACCAACGAAGATATAGAAAATATGTTAGCTGATAGAATTCAAGAGATACGGCAAAGCCCTCGCGATTTAGCATTACGCTTATCGAAAGCTGTCATAGATGAAGCCAAATTTACGTTACGAGACGAAAAAAAATCTGGGGTCACAATGGGAAGGTTTGGGGTAGGTTCAAGAGGTTCTGGCGACTTTTATGTACACGAAAAGATCGCAAGCGTTATAGGGAAAACTAGCGCAGTGATAGGCTCTGATCAGCTTGATGACTCAGGAGTAGTAAAGGCCGACGACAAGTATATTGTGATCACCGTTGATGGAATGCATTCCCGCCTAAGTGATTATCCATTTCTCGCAGGATTTCATGTTACCCGCGCTTCGTTGAGAGATATATTCGTAATGGGTGCAAAGCCAATAGCTCTATTCTCCGATATTCATTTGGCGGATGACGGAGACGTATCAAAGATTTTCGACTATACAGCTGGCATATCTGCAGTGGCGGAAGTAGTGAATGTTCCTCTCGTTACCGGAAGCACACTAAGAATCGGAGGTGATGTAGTGCTCGGTGAACGGCTAACAGGTTGTGTTGGAGCAGTTGGCATCGTTGAGAGAAGTGGCTTAACAGCGAGAGTTAACGCAAAAGTTGGGGATAAAATACTTATGTCAGAAGGATCTGGTGGTGCTACTATTGTAGCCACTGCTCTTTATAACGGAAAGCGCGAAATAGTGACGGAAACACTAAACGTAAAATTCCTAAAAGCTTGTGACATCCTCATTAAGACTGGATTGGTTGAGAACATCCATGCCATGACTGACGTGACAAATGGGGGTATACGTGGAGATGCCGAAGAGATCTCCAAAACTGCTAACGTCAAACTTGTTTTTGACGAAAAGAAAGTGAGAGCGCTAGTTAATGCAAAAGTCCTTAAGATGTTAGAAGATCTACACATTGATTATACAGGGGTCAGTATAGACTCTCTCTTAATCATTGCATCGCCCCATATGGTCGATGAAATAAAACAAGTGTTACACGATGTTATAGAAGTTGATGAGATTGGGTGGGTTGAGAAAGGAAAGGGGGCAGAGCTAATCGCAGATGGAAGGCGATTAGAAATTAAGCCAAAGTTCCGTGAGTCAGCGTACACACCAGTCAAGATGGTAGTAGGCGATTATGTTGATGCGAATGAAATGGAATCGATGCGTAAGCAAGTTGACATAGCAGCCAGCAACTCAATAGTAAAAAAGCGAAAGATGATAGATTACCTAACAAATTCTGGCACACTGCCAGAATCTTTGTTTTAATCTTATGAACAGACGCCTACTATTAAATGTGTATGTACGGCTACAATAGTGCCCTGACGTCTTGGTACCAAGAATCTATATAATCGACTAAATCCTCTGTGTCCGCAATTTCAATCGCTATAATATGACTGCATTTCTTACCCTTGCTTGAGAGTGCATATAAAAAATCATTACACGTGCATGATTTCCCTTCTACAATATATTCGTCGTTGTGGCCGACTACTATATCAAAATCTTTGTAACGCTTCACTCGGCGCTCTCGTGCTATATTGAGGGCTTTAGCCGCTCTTTGACCATATTCTTTTATTAGCTCAGCTTCCGGTGCTTTTTGATCCAACTCTGCATCACGACTAGATTTTAATATGTCGCATCACCTCATACATGACTGTTAATTTTATAAGTTAAGTAGTTTCGGCGGATCGTCAATAAATTCTGCATTCAGTCGTTCAGCTAGAGCCTTCATCGCCGGGGCCTCAGTTCCATAATGAGTTCCGTCTATTAAAGATATCTGCCCCTCGGCGCGCCTCATGATACTATGTTTTAGCTCTGCTGATACGAGAGCATCAGCACCTGATTCGATAGCAGCATCAATAACATCGCCGAATCCGCTACCTCCGACCACAACAACCTTTTCAATTTTATTATCACCGATGTATTGAACTCTCGATCTGAGCTTCTTGGACACGAAATTTGCAAAATCTGCCGTGTTTATTGGCTCAACATTTCCCATTCTACCAATGCCGATACCACAGACGTCTTTTAAGGCCAACAAATCTGCTAAAACATCATTTATCCCGCCTTGCGCCGCGTCATAATTGGTGTGTAGCACATAAAGTGAGAGTTCGTTCTCAAGAGCTAATTTAAGTTGCTTATGAATGTTTGCGGGAATATTCGTAAGTGGTGTCCAAATCAATGTGTGATGTGTTATCAAAATATCAGCTTTATGGTCAATGGCTTGTTTTATTACTTTAAGGGTGGGATCGAGTGCAACTGCAATACCATCTATAGTGTCTGACCCTCGTAGAATAAGTCCAATCTTGCCGTCATCTAAAGGGCTAGCAAGTTCGAGCGGAGCGATACGTTCAAGTTGTTCTACTAGAGAATCTAGCTTCATGAAAGCTATTTACTCATTACGCTTTATAACAATCTCTACAACCTTCCAGTCGTAATCAACGCTGTGAATATAGTCGAGCACACCACCAATTATGCCTGCCAAAACATTTTGAACAAATTGGTTAATAGGCACTTTCTTTCCATCTACAATTAGTTCCGAAGTTAATAAATCTTGGTTTGTAATACGGCTCCCTCCTACCAACAGCATCCGTGATGAGTTTATATGCGTCCTCATCTGACATCTCATCTATACCCTTGACATCAACTAAGTTATCATTTCGGAGGAGACAGGGCTTGAGCTTTGCATCAGAAGTGACTCTTAATCTGTTGCAGTTCATACAAAACTCTGTGTTGTCAATGGGACGAACTATTTCAATTTCGGCTTCATTTATCTTAAAACGTTTTCTTTTGTGAAGTGAATTGTAAATTGTACTATTTGAAAGCCCACTAAGAACGCTCTCTATTATTTGTAGATTTGACCCTTTGAACTTCGACCCGCTGTTAAAGTCCATTAATTCAATTAGTTGTAAGATCATGTTCTTACCGCGAACATAGTCTATCATGTCCCCTATTTCGTTATCATTTATTCCATCAATTACAACCATATTCAGCTTAATCGGGGTTAGCTTCGCTTCAAGCGCTGCCTCAATTCCTTCAATTACCTCGCTAATGTTACCACCTGTGAGGTATTTGTAGGTTTTCGGATTAAGCGTATCGACGCTTATGTTTACACGATTTAAACCTTGAAGATCGTCTATTCTCTTCTTTAAAAGAAGTCCATTCGTCGTCATGGAAACATCATCAAAAGGAGGCAAAGATTTTAAGATTTTATCAAAGTCATCTCGTAAAAGCGGCTCGCCGCCAGAGAACTTGATTTTTCTGACTCCATTTTCGTAACAAATTTTTGCAATCTTTGCGATCTCTTTGACTGTTATCACATGCGCACTTAAACTGTAACATTCGCCTTCTTTGTGACAGTATTTGCATTTTAAATTGCATTTATGAGTTACTGAGATTCTAAGGCTCGTTACGGGGCGATTGTAAGGATCGTACATTTATGTTCTAATTATAATATTAGTCGATATGATCATAAATAACTAACGACTGATCATTGTTCTATTTGATACAAATAAGTGATCTTACAACTTCGTCTCACAGAAGGGGGGCTAAGCAACTTTTAAAAATAGGTGATCCCATTATTTTGTTACGAAGGAATAGTGCCATTCGTCTTGGATAGGCAAACAGGTAACAAATAAAGAGTTACCACGACTGAGTGCCTTCGAAATTCTTATATCATACTTTGCTGCGGGCATTTGCGTTTACGGTAGCCTGAACCATTACTTTTATTGAAGATACTAACAAAATGAAGCGATCGGTCATTGATACCGCAGTGTTGAGTGCAACAAATCTCCTGAAGAGTCGTGTAGCTATTTAGCTGTGAACTCTACTAAAGTTCTTTTACAATAGTCTATCTATCGAATTCACTTTGTTATCAGACAACATTTCTCCGTTGCGCTACAAATCTTCGGTTTTCGCTTTTGTAGTCAAAAGATTCTCATTGTTAAGTAGCCCGATTTCACAGAAATGATGAAAGGTAAATATTTATATTCATACGCAAGCATATCTACTAGTGCTTTTTTGAGGACTGATGTGATTTTATCACTGCGGTGAGTATGTGATCATCAGGGCAAAAAAGAGCGAAGAATAAGGCCGTTACTATAGGTCCTTGCTAGAGTTAATGGTAAACACCCGTCGATGATAGTAAGACAACCCAATAACGGTAGATGTTAGGTCGCAATAAGCCCTGGCACGAGGGTAACCGAAGGGGACAGCGAGTATTCACCAGTGTGAACCTTTGGAGTTAGTGCGTCAGGGCAAAGACCAATATTCTTGTACTCCACTACTGCTTTATTATGAACTTCGAGTGTGCCTTATCTAATGTAAAAAATGGCGTCTTGATGAATATTGAAGTCACTCAGGGGACGCACTCTCTTGGTATCAGCGGCTGTAATAAATGGCGCAAATCAATTCAAATTAAGCTTACAGAATATGCTCAGCGGGGTAAGGCTAACGAACAACTTCTAAGATATCTTTCAGGGATCTTTAAAAAATCTATCAGAGATGTACAACTTGTATCAGGAGCCACTAGGTCGAAAAAAATAATTTTGTTGAAGAACATTGATATTGAGGAAGTGAAAGCTGTTTTAAGCAAAATTATCATTTGAATTGAGAATTTAAGTACTGAAATTAGAGTATAATTTAGTGGTTAATTTATAATCGGTAGGTTTAATTACAATAGAATCTAAGTATATAATGAAATTAATCACATTAATTAAATCAAAATAAAGCAAACGTTGTGTTTACCTAAAATTTTGAGACTGTGGCAAATCTGTAGAAATAGCTGAAGATTTTGTAGCTAAACTAGTACATCTAAAAAGTTTGCTATTTCTAAGGAGTTGATACTATATGCAAAATTCTGATACTACTAAATACGTTATTTATGCCGACATTCATACTGATGGGGTTGTGGAGAAACCGGACGTCGTCGGGGCAATCTTCGGACAAACTGAAGGTTTGCTCGGAGATGAACTTGATTTAAGAGAATTGCAAAAAACCGGAAGAATCGGAAGAATTGAAGTGAATATAAGCTCAAAAGGAGGAAAGTCTGATGGGTATATATTGATCTCATCTTCGCTGGATAAAATCGAGACATCAATTCTGGCAGCTTCTTTAGAAACGATCGACAGAGTCGGACCCTGCATAGCAAGTATTTCTGTGTCTAAGATTGAAGATGTGAGGGCGTCGAAGAGGCGGCAGATTATAGATCAAGCAAAACACATACTACTTAACAAATTTGATGAGAGCATGCCAGAGAGCCAAGAACTTACCGAATCTGTTAAGCAAGCGGTACGAGTTGACGAGCTTGTTTTTTATGGCAAAGAAAAACTTCCCGCTGGTCCAAATATCCACGATTCGGATGCCATCTTAATAGTTGAGGGTAGGGCAGATGTTTTAAATCTCCTTCGGCACGGAATTAAAAATGCAATAGCTGTAGAAGGAACAAACGTACCAAAGTCAGTCGTTGATCTAAGCAAGAAAAAGACTGTCACCACTTTTTTGGATGGCGATCGTGGCGGCGAGTTAATATTAAAAGAATTACTCCAAACAGCTGATGTTGATTACGTTGCGTACGCCCCGGAGGGCAAAAGCGTAGAAGACTTAGGTCAGAAAGAAATTGTAAAATCTCTTAGAAATAAAGTTCCAGTAGAGCAAGTCATAGAGCAAAAGAGTAAGAGAAAAGCGACGAGTAATATCAAAAAAGAACCGGAACCCGCTCCAATCGTAAATATAATTGAGAGCACTGAAGATTCAACTGTAAAGGAAAGTATTAAGAGTTACGTTAAAGAACTAAATGGAACTCTAAATGCATTTTTACTCGACGCTGAGGGCAATGTGTTACAGCAAGTAGAGGTAAGAGATCTAGTTAATACCTTAAAAGAATCAAATGGGTTGGTAAAGAGCGTAGTCTTCGATGGGGTAATAACGCAGAGAATTCTTGACATAGCTGCAGAAAAAGAGCTTGATTATCTGATCGGTGTGAAAATAGGTAATGTGGTAAAAAGACCACTTTCAGTAAAGGTTTTAACGACGGAAGATATTTAAAGTGTCATAAGGTCCACCAAGTATCGAGGATTAAAAACAGCTTTGATCCCGACTATGTAGTAAATAGGTTTTTGAATGATTTATTTTCAGTTGATGAAAACGCTGCGATATCGCGTTTAATTGTTCGTACGTGGACATAAAATAAGACATTTAGTCAAAAAATACGTCCATTTGTATGTTATTAATTCATTGTAAACGCTATATGGGTTATTAGTCTCGGGTGTAAATACGTATATTGTAGGTATACATATTGAAGTATTACACACGTTCTAATTAGTTGTGGCGAGTCTTCGATTCAAGAATTTTAGAGGTATGAACCTCTACATTCAAAATATTGAAGATGCTGCATTATTCGCTTTGACATTTTTAATTTTTACTAATAGTTACCAGCTTTGTAAAAATAGTAAGAAAATAAGCCGACTTTTTTTACAGACAAATGACTTTTTTTACAAAACATTAGTAGTCAATTTAAATAACTGTTTGTGCTTAGAACATGGCGTGGAAATCCGAGAATTAGAAGGTATTAAAGAAGGCGATTACATAGAAATCACTATCAAGAAGCTAGAAAAGGGTCAAAAAAATGATGCTGGCTCTAATGAATCTTGATAAATAATATTCTTAAATTACCCAATATATGTTATCGTATCTTTGAGCCAATTGATAGCAGTAGTGTCAAGCTGATTATTTATCTTTATCTTGTTATCATAAAAAACAAATTTTGAAGTAGAATCTTTAATTTCGCCTTCAATTTGGGTAGTTTTTAAATTGTTAAGTGTTTCTAAGAATCCAGCCAATTTTTCTGTTTCTACGTATAATGTTTTGCTTTTTACTTCACATTCAAAATTATTGCGTAATTCTCTTTCTACATTATCGTCTAGTTCTACTTTTAAATCGTTTATTCTGTCTTTTAGTTCTTTATATCTCGTTTTTAGACGTGCAGTAATATTGAAGCTCAGGACTTCTTGAGATTCTTCAGTATCATTTAGACTATAATCTGGTTGGATTTTGACAAAAACTTCATACTTTTTTCTGCGAATATTAAAATGCAATTCATGTGCGTCATAATGCAATTCACTTACTTCGTAATTCTGATGCGCCTTAGAAAATATATTTAAAAGTTTTGTTTTAGCCTCTTCAAGCTCAATATTACGCCTCAAATCTAATCGTGATGCTATGTTGATATCATAAGTATGTGATGAGATTCTACATTCCTTCCATTTCTTTGATATCTATCTCTTAACATTATCCGGCGAAGCCATAGAATATACTATTTGTGCAAAAAAAGCTATGAAAAGACCGTTAATCAGAGCAGGAATAGTTCCTGTTAGGCCAAAGAACCACAAAGTGACTATAACCCCAATAATAAAAATAAGAACGGCTACAATTTTACGGATCAATATAAAACACCCCTAAAAGTTGTTTATTTTTAAATAAACTTATGAACCCTAACATGAAATAATTATCTTAAGTAACGTGAAAATAATTGATTATCAGTTATATCACATCTGATTTAAAAAATTGATTTAATATATATTTTTCTATATTTTCAAATATCACATTTTTTCCATAAAAAGTAACACATCCATCCGACGATATTGCAACAGTCTTTCCAACTTGACGAGATTCAAACCGTATTACTGTTGGTTCGCCAGAAGTTTCAAAATTGTAATAAAACTTACTTTGGGACAGATCCCCTCTTAAAGAGCCATGTGGGACATGTTCTTCTAGGTTAAGCCAAGTCCCAGATTTTATTTCAACAACGTCGGTTTCCTTCGCTATTTCCCGTATTTTATCTATTGATATGTCAACAGATTCGATAAAATCTTCATCACCAGAAAATTCCACATTATCAGCAGACGCCTCGACCCTAGTAAGAGCTTTACTAAGCAGTGGTTTAACCTTATCTGCAATTCCTTTCGTCGGGCAAACTAGATAAAGCATAAAATCATCCCTCATAAAGATTTTTATCTCACTTTCGTAAGTGCGAGAAACTGGAACTGGCCCGCCTCTTTGTGGTATATAAATTATTTTATCAAACAAAAACTTGAATTTAATCTCGCGGTTCTCGTATTCTATGACTGGCAACGTTCCAACATAGATACTGGTTGGTGGATATGGGGCATCACTTTCTGGAACAAAAAAGGCATCATGTTCCTTGACCCTAAATTGCCAGCAATAGTCATTCATCTTGTGATTGTTGATCCTAGTATATTCACTATAATTATTGATAAAATAAATCTTACAATAAGTGATGATAATAATAACAGCTACAAATTAACTGAATATGCATTTAGAGACGAAGTTTCTGAAAATATTCCTTTACGCAAGATTCAATCACTTGAAGTTAAATCATATTTCAGTCCTATAATAGTCAAACCAAGGTCGGAAGAAGCACGTCGAATTGTTTTCATATCGCAAACAGAAGAGTCGGAATATAAAAAATTGGAAAACATGCTAAAAGAAGGAAAATATAAAGGCACACTCGAACTTATGTCAGTAACAAGCCCTTCAATTTGGATTAGGTTTGGTTTTAACATTGATAATTCTTGCATTGAAGGTTATAATAATGGAACATGCCGAATAAACTATAGAAGCATCATAAAACTGTAAAGCAAATTTTTCTGTCAGCGACTAAAACAAAACTAACAAACCGACCGTGCTAACCTTTGCACTTTTTTTACAGACATTTTACTTTTTTTTACAAGAGGTAGTTGTTTTACAAAGCCATGTTACCGAAATATTTAACAAGGATTGTAGGCAGTATATTTCCACCAAAAACACTTTATATAGATTTAGTGACTTACTAGGTACTAACATCAAAGAGGTTTGGCCCATGCATAAAGAAGAATTGATACAATTGCATACACTTCTTGTTCGTGTTAAGAACTATTTTGAGGAGAATGGACTTTCCACCAGCGAATTCGATAAGTACATTTCGCTTCATATTGGTCCGATGCACATACATCGAAGCAAAGCAGAACATAAGCACGCAATTTTTGTTCTTGGAAACGAATTAGCAACAGTAATGGCTGAAGATGAATTTTCCGGTACAGGAAGAATTTCAGCAAGAATGAAAGAACTAGCAGCGAAGACAGAAATTACAAAGTCTCGATAGCATTCATATCAATAGTTTCACCATTTGAAAGGCATCTTCCCCGTCGTTATAATACGACGGGACTATTTTTACAGTCTTAAACCCTAGTGATGCATACAATTTTTGCGCGCCGAGATTACTTGATCTAACTTCAAGCTTGATATTTAGAAGTCCTTTCGCGCGAAATATTTCCATGAATTTCTTAAGCAACATTGTTGCTACTCCTCTATTTTGATACACCCCACTAACGGCCAATGACAGTATTCTGACCTCATCGCTAGCCGTTGTAATTCCGACAATAAATCCTATCGTTTGCCCATCCTTCTCAGCCACGAGGAAACCATCTGAAAACGACTCGTAAGCAGTCATGAATAGTATAGGGTTAAATTCATTAAAAGCCTCTTTTTCAATTTCTATAACCCTTTCAAAGTCGGATGGTTTGAATTTACGTATTAAAAACAATCTGTTACCTCAAACTGTTACCGCAAACAAAATTTGCTTTTACCTACCCGTACTTTATATACGCAATACCAAGTAATTAAAAAGTGTTGTTATGGTAGGCGTGGTGGATTCTGATGATATTGTTAAATTCATTAAGGAGAATTACTTTGGCAAAGTTGTGGAGATTGGAGTGGGCTTGCATTATAACGTTGCGATAAAGCTTTCCGAATACGTGAAAGTAATTGTGTCTGATATTATCGATATCAATCAGATTGATCAAAAAATACGAAGTATTTATGTAAAGGACGACATCTCAGATCCACGTTTATCGATATATATAGGGGCGAGTTTGATTTATTCAATTAGACCACCAATTGAAATTCAGATGGATATATTAAATCTTGCTGACAAAGTCGGATCTGACACTTTAATTCGGCCACTCGGATCAGAAGTAGTAAAAGATCTTCGCTTAAAGTTAAAAAATTTTGGCAGGGCAGCGTTTTACGTTACAGGATAAGTTTAGGTTTATTAAGCAGATCATAAAACGACGCCCAGTCCAGTCGCGTCGATACGCATCCATCCTGCAGCAAAACTAGACCCTGCGCTGGTATCTTCATTTTTTTGCACATCTCACCCCCTTCTTTTACCTCTTGTAAACACCCCACGCCTAAAATTGCTCGCGGATTATACTTTTTTACCATGCGCTTTATGAAGCTCGATCCGGGTACTACAAAAAACATATAGCCAAGATTTAGGGCCATTGATTGGGCATCACGAATCTCACATTTTCCGCATCTCTCGCATACGATTCCTTCTTCAAGTAAATTTGCTGGGCATGACGGTGATCTTAAACATTGAGGTAAAAAAATAGCCGTTGCTTCTGGCGTTGTACTCATAAACTCTTTGTAATATTTTTGCGTCCTAAGTTTGACAATTACCTTATCCACAAGTCTATCATCAATTTTTACACATTTTAACGTAAATTTGACCAAACTCTCTAAAGGACTTAAAACAAGTAGAACGAAATTAACAGCACTGTAATTTGTTTCATTGCGAGATCTAATGACCCATATAGTAATAACGCCGACCGCTGTTAGGAGCGTTAAAACAACACCAAAAGTCAATAACCCTAAAAATAGAAAAAATTCGTTGAACATTATTCCGTACGAAAGTGTCGTTTTTTTGTTATATAACGTTATTGATCATAATTTTTTTCAGTTACAAAGATGCTTGTTCTAACAAGGCTTTTATGAAAAACGTGCTCTTATTTAGCAATTCAAAAATTGGAGTTAACTTACACGCTCTTTCAACATTAACCTTATCTTATCGCACGCTTTTTATGTTACAGCTTTTTTTGAAGTCAGATTGCTGGTAAGGTATATGTGCGTTAGGTTACCATCATAGTTACATTTGCTCGCACGTTTTTTGAGTCAATATTATGATCTTGCTTTTACTAATGCTAGCATGCACATAATCCGTTAAGCCGAAAAGACACAAATTATAGTCAAAACTTCATCGCGATGCTTTTATAATAACACCTACAAAGTAATAATATTCATGGTTTCAGACTTTGATAGGTTAAAAAGTATAGCTATAAACGGTGAGGGAGATGATATTGAGTTTAAAGAGTTTTTAACAAAAACTATTCATTTAAAATCTGACAGACGACAAGGACTTGCCTGTCAGATGAACTATAAGTTGATTGAGTCAAATGGAACCACGCAATATGTAATAGGGATAACAGATTCCGGAGAGTTAAAGGGAATTCCAAAAGAAAATTTGAAGGAATCTATTTTTGTTTTAGGCACGATAGCTTCTGACGTTCAAGCTTATATTAGTGAACTGGAAGAATATAAAATAAATGATGGCTATATTGGTGTATTGACTATTAAAAATAGACAACTTAAAAAGGATCATATACTCGTAGGAACTGCCGGACACGTCGATCACGGTAAAAGTACACTCGTAGGCACGATCGTTAGTGGCGTTGCTGATGATGGTTCAGGAAAAACTAGGCTCTATTTAGATGTGAAACCCCATGAGGTAGAAAGAGGACTTTCTGCGGACCTGTCTTACGGAGTTTATGGATTTAACGACAACGTTATAAGGCTAAAAAATCCTCTCAGCAAGAAGGAGCGAGCAAGCGTCGTCGAACGATCCACAAAACTTGTTTCATTTGTGGATACCGTTGGCCACGAGCCTTGGTTGAGAACTACCATAAGAGGGATTGTAGGACCAAAACTTGATTATGGCTTGTTAGTAGTCGCCGCAGATGACGGGGTAACCCATGTCACGAGAGAGCATCTTGGTATAATGCTTGCGATGGATCTACCGAGTATAATAGCTGTGACCAAAGTCGATAGGGTAACCGAAAGTCGAATACAGGATGTCGAATCTCAAATATATGATATTCTGGGAATGGTAGGTCGGATCCCGTATAGGTTGAAAACTATTGCGGGAATCGAAAATGTGTATGACAAAGTTGCTCAAGGCACTATAATTCCTATTATACGGGCATCTCCTGTTACGATGGAAGGTGTGGAGATATTTGACGGACTGTTCAAAAGCCTTCCAAAAAGAAATCTCAGTCAACACCTAGATTTCGAAATTTACATAGATAGAGTTTATCAGGTTGGAGGGGTTGGTTCGGTCGCTAGTGGCACTATCAAAAGTGGCTCTGTGAACGTTGGAGAGTCGCTGTTTCTTGGTCCGACAAAAGACAGCAAGTTTTTGCAAGTGAAAGTGCAGTCTATAGAGATGCATCACTGCAGAGTTGATAAAGCGTCTGCCGGGGATATTGTAGGCATAGCGCTTAAGGGTGCGAAACCAAATGAAATAGAAAGAGGGATGGTTCTATCTAATAAGCGGCCAACAGCCGTACGTCAGTTTATCAGCGAAGTATTTATATTAAATCACCCCACTAGGATAACGTCGGGTTATGAACCTGTAATCCACATAGAAACTATATCGGAAAGCGTAATTTTTGAACCGGAAACTGAGTACATGATGGCTGGTCAATCAGGAAAAGTAGAAATACGGTTTAAATACAGGCCTTACTACATATACGAAGGGCAGAAGTTCATTTTTAGGGAAGGTAAAAGTAAGGGTATAGGAAAGGTAATAGCTGTATCGTAAAACAACACAAAAAACAGCATCCTTCAAATTCCAAAAGATTCAGCTAGTACGCCCTCGTTGAGATTTCCGCCCTTAAATGTTTTATCAGTGCTAATATCCTTCACCATTAATTGCGCTGGTGCGAACATATACTTATCTATCTTGTAGAAGTCGTAATTTGCCTCTTTGAATGTTTCATAGAATGGCTTACCGTAAGATGTTGAGGTTTCAGAAGGTACTTTTTCAAAGATTTCATCATACTCTTTTACAGTAAGTGTGACACTTCCGTAATAGATTATCCCATCATTTGTCATGCCCATTGCTTTGAGTGAGTCTTTCGTGACAGGAGCAACTGGACAACATCCCGCTGCACTTAGTATCTTCAAAGCGTCGTAGCCAAGCTCTGCAGCTTTATAAACAGCTACCTCAACAACTCTCCCTGCTACTTGGACCGTCCCCACTATTGAAGAAGTCGGAGCGTTAAGAACTGTCAACTTGGAGGGTTCGATTTTACAGGCCTCAGCGATGTGATCTGTGGCCTTTGCATCGGGCAAACTATCACTCTCAAGCGCTAAAACACCAAAATCATAGTCATCCCTATAGCCTATTGACTCGTAAGTCTTTTTTGGTTGACAAGATAACGCTCGTGCAGGTCCGGATGCCATTGCTCGATAATTTTCTGTTTTTATTGACCAACCAGCTTTCTGTGCAGCAAGAGTAGAAAGCGCAGGATGATCGGTAAATACATCTATAAATACTAGAGGCGTGTTTCTAACGCTCTGTACAACTAAATTGACAGTTCCTAGCCCCCCGAGGCAAATTTCAGTAAACATTTGCCCGGCTTCATATCCACCGTCGACATTAACGCCGCAGTCAATTACTGTAGAGCCGTTGTCAAGTTCAAAAGCTTCAATTTTTAATTCTTCCGTATAGTCCAACATATCTTCGACTATTCCCATCGAAATCTCATTAACACTAAGCACGTTATCAACTCCAAAAACTAGAATTAGACATTTACTATATCTCATTTGCGATCAAAAGAGTCAAATTTCAATTTTAATGTGTTAAACAAATTCTTGTACAATCCTGACTTTTAGATCAGTCAGGGTTTCAAGTTTTTTTAAGGCGATATCTCGATTCAAGTTCGATAAACTCGTGCTAGGTGAAACCCAAATAGCATCATAACCGAGTGCTTCTAGAAATTCAGAAATTCTTTTTTCAGTTTTGTGCAGTGGTTCAATATCATCAGTCAGAGCATCAACACAACCTAAAGCAAGTATCTTTTCATGCACTTCAATTTGCTCAGCAAATTTTACTATGGTGCGGTTTTTTGGATAACTAATTAAATCAAAAGATAAGACTTTAATTTTAGCATCAAGCAATTTTAAAAAAAAGGCTTCAATATTTCCGTGTATATGACAAATAGGAACTCTCACTTTTTTGGAAATAGTATTTAACCATTCAATGAAAACCTCGAGATTGGTAATTCTCTCGGCTGATTCGACGATTTGAATTGACAAAGCTCCATAATCTCTTAACGCGCCAATCTCAAATTTGATTATTTCAGCAATATCAAAAATTAAGTTTATATCATCTTTTTTTCTATAACCTGATGCAACATCAAGTTTACATCTCTCAATGAAGGAATATGGTCCAGGTAGAACTACTTTTACCTTTTTAGGATCGTTAGTTTCTTTAATCGCAAGAGCGAAGTCATGTAATGTTGTGGGGTTGCTTGGTACACTTAATTTATTACGTATAATAGGTTCATCATCTGGCTCCATGCCCGGCACATTTAGAGCAAATATAGAGATTATATCTCTAACTTGTCCATCGGTAACAAGGTCCACACCCGCGTTAATTTGGTCTTTTACCGCCTCATGTACAGCTACATCAAATGGGTTCTTCCCGCCGTATTTCACCCAGTATCTAATTGTATTAATACTCGGGCGAGTAGGATATCCAGTTAAATTTGTAGCAAGCACTGTTATCGTCCTTGAGTACAATTAGTAAGCTTCTTTCTTATAAAGCTGTTAAAATTATAGAGCGATAAAATTATTATATAAAGTATACAAGGATAGAATATGGACAAGCTTGAAAGAATATTCGAGCTTCAAAAGAGCTTTGATGTGTCGGTTCAAAACAAACCACCTTTTAGTGGATGGAGCGAAGAAGAGAGAGTAATTGCATTGCTTGGTCACCTGATACATGAGTCCTATGAGGCTAGAAATAGCCTCGGGGTAGTCATTACAGGTGATAGAAAATGGTGGAAAAAAAATATTTTGACCGAAGATAAATGGCGAACCGTCCACGAAGAGCTAATTGACTGCCTTCATTTTTTAATATCAGCTATGATAAGTTCGGGCTTAACACCCCAAAAAGTGTTACAGGAGTACGAGAAGAAAAATATCGAAAATAGGATGCGGCAGCTAAACGATTATTGAATTTTTATTTTCCCATAGTGTCCAGCCCTACCTACAAATTCAAACTCGATTTGGTCGTCCCTAAACTTTTGCAAGGTTTCAGCGAGTTTTAAGTGTTCTCTCGCTATCTCACTTAACGGCACATCAACTAAAATGTTTATCTCATTTTCAAATTCTTCTATTAATTGATAGTACATATTTCGGACAGACTTTGTCTTAGTTGTTGAATGTCCTTTTATTGCCCTTAGTATTTCAAGAAGCGGTACTATGTGGAGGTAAGGCGGTCTTTTTACTGTTGATACTCGCTTGTTTTTTCGAGACAATATTGCTATCCTATCTTTGACCCCTATCTTCAGAGGGCCGCCACACAAAGGGCAGACTTTAATGAGTGTGCCGTTAACAACGATATCATCCAAAGTGTAAACCGTCTTACATCTTGTGCAACCCGTAAGGTGGTATTTTCCCTCCCTCGGATCAAGACCAACATTCACCGTTACCCCCCTCCCACAAATCCGCATCAGAGCTTTCTTAATCTCTGCAAAGCTTGGATTTTTAAGCTTGAATCTCGTTAATTCTCTGCCAAGCTTATCGGGGTATGGAGAATGAGCGTCGCTAAACGATACAAACGTGCAGTTGTCTAACTCTGTGAGCACTTTCGTCATGTTTGTATCTGCGCTTAATCCAAGTTCCAAAAAGTATATGTCGCCTGTATTTTGTCCGTAACAGTCAAACATACTTTCATAAAAGGCGTACATTGATGTCCATGGAGTAAAAGCATGTGAAGGGCCAATGAGTGCCCCTGCTTCCAGAACCATTTCAGCAAGTCTTTCAGGAGACAGTTTCAATATTGGCCTTCCGCTCGTAAGTTTTGAGTATTCCCCGTTCAATACTTTGTCTCGTAACTCATACACAGATGAAAAACTTGGAAACAAGATGAGATGATGAACTCTCCCTTTTACCGTTGTCTCTACTTCGCATTGGAGTACATAATAAGTATTTTCACGTTTGTACGCACCATTACTGCCCTCAAGCTTTGATTCGAGTTCTTTAAGCCAGTCAAGGTATAGACAGTCTCCCGTACCAACTATCTTGATACCCTTAATGGGTGCCATTTCGCAGACTGTTTCTAAGTTCATAGAAGGGCTTACGCCCCTGCTGTATCGTGAATGTATATGCAAATCAACATTAAACTCTTTCATTAAGATGAAGTAGCCGTACTGCTACAAATATTACACGTCACATTTATTTTTGTTGAACAGCAATACTAAGTGACAAAACATACTAAGAAATATACAACTAAAGCAAATAAACCTGTGAAGTTATGAACGAAATATGTGCCGTAGTGATGCAATCTGCTAATGCTATTGCAAAAAAGATCGATGCCACACACATTTTTCTAATTTCCGACAAAATCTTTGAAGAGGCAACTTTTGAAGTTCCAGTAACATTCATTCAAACTTCATCGATAGCTCGTGAGTTGACTGAGGAACTAAAGGAAATTTTTTCTGCTGATGTGCTTCAAAGTTTGAAACACGAAGTTGTGGTACCTACGATCAAGAACTTTAAAATAGTTCAAGATATTGCAACATTGGCGTACATCAACGATATAGTTAAAAAGGGATATATCATCGGCGTTTTATGTTTGCACAATTTATCATCGATCATCATAAGTGATATCACACAGTTAATTACAGTAAGAGCAATAGAGGAAAGTAGCGAGAGAGTCGATGCAACGACTCTAAAAGCCATTTTAAGCCTCGCGCTTGAAATTGGACTAGAGGGAAGAGAGGGAAAAAAAGTAGGGACCGCATTTATTATTGGTGATACTAAAGAAGTGTTAAGACGATCACATCAGCTCATTTTGAATCCCTTCCAAGGTCATTCGGACGAAGAACGTGATATTAAAAATAAAGCTCATTGGGAAACCATTAAAGAGTTTGCTCAGATAGACGGCGTGTTCATCATAAACGAAAAGGGTATCATAGTTTCTGCTGGAAGGTATCTTGACGTTGATACAAAATCAGTGCAGCTCGAGGGTTTAGGAGGAAGACACATATCTGCATCAGCTATCACTCGTGATACACAGGCAATCGCGGTTACTGTTTCAGAAAGTGGTGGAACGGTTAGAATTTTTAAAGATAGTATTGAGACCAAAATCGAACCCAGTGCGTATCTTCTGTACCTCCTGCCATAAAACGAAAGATCAGATTAACAATAGACCTAGAGCCATAGCACCACTTCCCACTGACATACTTACGTTGTGTTAAGCATTTTAAGGCAGAGTTCTTTACCCTCTTTCGCCTGCTGACTTTCAGGGTCAATTTCAAGAGCTGTGTTAAACGCATTTAATGCTCCGTCACAGTCACCTAACTGACCGAGTGCACAGCCCATATTACTCCACGCTGCAGCCATAGTGGGATCCAACTCCGTCGCTGCTTTAAATTTACTCAAAGCAGCCCGATAATCTCCCTTTTGGTATATATCGACTCCTTCATTGACGTAATCCCCGGCTGTAGCCTCAGCTTTCACCGGTTTAACTTCTTCAGGAGGAGATAGTGCCGCACCCTCCGTGCTTTCAACAACCACTTCTTTTTGCTTCGAAACTCCTTCCGCTACTGCTAGAGACTCCGCTAATTCTTTTTTACTCTGTGGAGCTTCAGATCCCCTTGGGAGAACCGGCTTTTCTGCAGCCTGTTCTGGTTCCATCTTCTTTGTTTCAGTCTTGGGCTGCTCTCTCCCGAATAGCCAATCTAGTAAGCCCATCTTAATCACCTCAGATTTATAGCAATAAAGTAACAGCAAACTTAAATTTGAACTGGTTTATTAAGTTACTCTATTTCCTACCAATTTTACTCTAAGCTGTTATTTAACATTTGTGGAACAAAGTTTGTTCTCTCTATTATTAAGCCGAGTAACCTAGGAGGCTAAGAAGCAACGTTTGATAGACATTAAAGAATCAATATGATACCTCTTTTTATCGAAAGGATTGTGCGGGGGGTGCGATTTGAACGCACGAACTCCTATGAGACAGGGTTTCTCACTCAGGATAAGTAGAGTCCTAAGCCCTGCGCCTTTGACCTAGCTTGGCAACCCCCGCTGAAGCGTACAGATTTAAGTCGGCATCGTTTAAAAATTTACGTGTTGTAATAGCGATGATAATAAAAACAGGTGTCATTAAGAAAGTCATGGCAGCTACATCACTCACACCCCAGTACGGTAAGGGAGGATGCGTGCCAAAATAATAGTCAAAGAAGTCATTGAGGAAAAACCACACAAAGGCAACTACTATGTAGCTATTTTTAATCCCCCTCATTATAAATAATGGTAAAATAAACTCAAGGGCCATCAAGACGTGCATACAAGCTAGAGCAACGTACATATTTTGATCAACTGAGAAGTAAAATTGACCGAATCCAAGCACCACTAAAACGGTCCAGGTTCCGTACTTCGCCAATCCAATTGAAGTGATGAAGCTTAGCATGTCTGTACTTTTTTTGGTGAGGATGAATGTTATAAGAATAGCAGCTGCAAGCAGCGTGTAGACTGGACAATCTGGTATAAAGGGCCATAAGTATAAAGGAGACGAGCTTAACTGATGATAATAATAGTAAAAACCTATTATTGAACCTAAGAGATTTATAACTACGATTATTGTCAAAAAGAGTATATTATTGAATATTTTTTTAAAGATCCCGATTATTAGTCCCACGCGTAAGCTCCTCTGCTGGTACCCCTCCTACGAATACGCCTTCAGGGATCTCTTTATTTACGAGTGAGCACGCAGATATCGTTGAATTGTCTCCAATGCTCACGCCTGCTAGTATAGTAGAGTTTGCACCTATTAAAACATTCTTACCGATTTTTAACCTTCCTTTGCTCCACCTGTCTACCAAAAATTCGTGACACAGTAAAGTTGCTTTGTAGCCGATAACACAGTTATCGCCAATTTCGATAAGCTCAGGGAAGAATATGTCAAACGTTGCTTCAAGCCCTATAGAAACGTTTTTTCCGATCTTAATGCCTATTGAACGATAAAACGCGTTTTTTAGCTTTAAGGATGGCAAATATCTACATATATAAATAACCGCAAAGTTCAGAGCTACCTTGAGTGGATTTTTTATCTTAGTCCAATTCCAGAGCGCGTTCGGCCCCTCAACAGGATATTCTATTAGCTTGCGCATGTTGATTTTTTAAAGCCTGTTTTCAATCTTAACTTTTACTAATGTTTATCTAATACGAGTCTTAACTACATTTTGTTGTAATTGGTAATGTTATGTATTACCATAACGATTATCAAATTGAAAATATTATTGTGAATTGTATGATGTTTGGATCATCTGGGATTCGCGGGATCGTCAACAGAAGGATAACCCCTGAACTTGCATTAAATGTCGGTCTTGCTGTTGGATCAATTTATAAGTCAGCGGTCATTGGACACGATCCAAGGACATCAAGCGAAATGATTGAATATGCTATAATTTCAGGACTTACTGGGTGCGGATGTGACGTTGTAAAGGTCGGCCTTGTTTCGACGCCAACGCTCTCATACGCCGCGAGAAACTTTGAGTGCGGTGTTATGGTAACCGCTTCGCATAATACTCCTGAATATATCGGCATCAAACTTTGGAATAAAGATGGTACTTCATTTAATACCGCTCAACAGCATGAGATTGAATCGTTAATTGATAAAGATAACGACCACCCTTCGTACAGCGGGGAGAGAGCCGATTGGGATAAAATCGCGAAAGTTGGCACTAATGACAGAGCTATCTCCGATCACATAAGCAGGATATTAAACGAACTTGGGAGCAGTAAGTTAAAAGTAGTGCTAGATTGCGGGTCGGGCTCAGGGGCGACGATCACTCCTTATTTACTGAGGGAGATGGGATGTAAAGTGTTAACTCTCAATGCTCAACCTGATGGGTTTTTTCCTGCTAGACATCCGGAGCCTACTGAACAAAATTTAGGGCTTTTAATTGAAGCAGTGCGGGCGTTTAAAGCTGATTTAGGCATCGCGCACGACGGTGACGCAGATAGAATGATGGGGGTCGATCGTGGCGGTAAGTATATCAATGGCGATGAGATGCTAGCACTTTTTGGTCTAAAAGAGGCAAAAAAATCTATAGTTTACCCTGTTGACGTTTCACTCATGGTCGATGACGTAATTAATAGTGAAATATTCAAGACACGAATTGGCGACGTCTATGTGTCTGAAGAAATTAAGAGAGTTAGTGCCGATTTTGGCGGTGAGAGCAGTGGGAGTTGGATTTTTCCTCGTGTTTCGTACAGCCCAGACGGAATTTATGCGGCAGCGAAGATTGTAACTATTGCTGAAAAGGAGTCAATATCCGATATTATCTCAGCATTCCCTAAATATAGGATCAAGAGGGGTTTTGTTGTTTATGATGAAGACATTAATGTCATGAAGCTCATTGAAAAGGAATTAGAATCGCTAGATTATGATACGATTACCACTATTGATGGTATACGACTCGATTTTGAGGATGGATGGATACTTGTTCGAAAATCAGGAACTGAGCCTAAGATAAGGATAACTGCCGAGGCGAAGGAAAACTACCGCGTAGAAGAACTCTACGAAACGGCTCTTAAGATCATACATAAGTGTTTGAAATGTTAGCAGTTATACTTGCCGCTGGTGAGGGAAGAAGGATGAGGCCCCTCACTCATAACGTACCGAAAGTGATGTTACCGGTCGAAGGCAAGCCCGTACTTGAACATATCATAAGCGCCTGCTCAGAAGCTGAAATCAAACACGTTGTAATTGTTATCGGTTATCACGGGGACGTTATTAGAAGTTATTTCGGTGATGGCCATCACTTCGATACTGAAATAGAATATGCACATCAAAAAAAACAACTTGGAACCGCAGACGCGATTGCACAAGTAAAAGATTTTGTCGATCAAAAATTTCTTGTGTTAAATGGTGACAGTCTTGTGAGTTCAACAATTATCAAAGCCCTTGCAAAAAAATTGGAAGACAAAACGACAGTCATAGCAGTTAAAGAAGTCAACAACCCTCAACAGTACGGTGTGATAGAAGTTAAAGGGGACCGAGTTGTTAGAATTGTAGAGAAGCCTAAGAAACCAGTTGCTAAGCTAGCTAATCTTGGTATTTACGGTTTTGATCCAGTTATTTTTGACGCTATTAATGTAACGCTTTTATCATCACGAGGCGAGTATGAAATTACAGATTCTATACAAATTTTAGTTGACCAGAGCCATCGCGTAGGCTATCTCAATGTACAAGAAATGTGGATAGATATCGGAACGCCTTGGGATCTATTAAATGCCAATGAAATATTACTGAAAGGTATAAGCACTGAAATCGAAGGTACGGTAGAGCCGTTAGCCACTCTTATTGGAGAGGTTAAAATAGGTGAAGGATCTGTTGTTAGAAATGGCTCGTATATCGTTGGACCAGTAGTCATTGGTGAATCTTGTGAAATAGGCCCAAACTGCTACCTAAGGCCAAGTACTTCAATTGGACATAGGGTTAAGATTGGGAACGCAGTTGAAGTGAAAAATTCAATTGTTATGGATGATACCAAAATTGGCCATCTATCTTATGTGGGAGACAGTATCATCGGACGCAGGTGTAACTTTGGAGCTGGTACATTAGTTGCCAATCTTCGCTTTGATGAAAAAAATGTTAAAGCGGGGGGTGTGGATACAGAAAGGAGAAAGCTTGGTGTCGTAATGGGCGACGATGTTCACACCGGTATTAACAGCATGATAAACGTAGGGGCCATGATTGGTCCAGATTCGAAGATCGGTATTGGAGCAATAGCAGATGGAATTTATCCTTCAAATTCAAGAATACGGTGACTCGTTGGCATTTTCTCAATTTTAAAGGCACTCCATTCTCTCATTGTTATTTAATCTTATAACAAATTATATAGCGTATAGAGATGTTAAGCACACACGGGACAATAGATGAAGATCGCAGTGTTTATCGGTACACGAGCAGAATTAATAGGAATGGCCCCTTTTTTAAAAGAAATTGATTTAAACGACGATACTGAGCTTATTTTTACGCACACGGGCCAGCACTATGACCCTGAGATGTATGAAGATCTACTTGAGGATTTAGACATTCGCGGACCAGACTATAGTTTATCATGTGGCAATTTGAATTATAACAAACAGATTGCAGGGATGGTGAGCGGTATCGACGATATACTAACGAAGTCGAGACCTGACTTTGTATTCGTACAAGGTAATGTCATCTCTTCCTTTAGTGCCGCGATTGCTTCTGTGATGAACTACATCCCGGTAGGTCACATCGAATCGGGATATCGATCTCTAAGGGATCTGCATAGTGATGTCCGAAGGAAGGTTATTGAAACCTGTTCTAGGCTTTTCTTTCCAGTATGTCACTCTGCATACTTGAATTTATTAGAGGAGTGTTACGATTCAGAATGTGTATATTACATGGGGGACCCTCTGGTCGATGCGTTATTTAAATACAAAAAAATAGCTGAAAAATCCAATTTTACTCAGAAACTCAATCTTGACGATAAACCAATTGTTACGGTTGCTGTTAGACTGCCTTGGAACATTGGAACTCCTGACGCTTTAAGCAAAATTGTGAAAGCAGCAACTGAATTAGAGGAATATAATGTCGTAATGTTAATGCACCCAAATACAAAAAAACATATTGTTAAGTTCGGATTGAGTGATAAGTTGATGTCCTCGGGCAATATCTATGTGGTAAATCCCTTGCCATACACTGATTTTATCAAGTTGATGATGGATTCCGACGTTTTAGTAACGGACTCAGGCGGGCCACAAAAAGAAAGTGCTCTGCTAGAAACCCCTTGTATAACATTATCTGATAGTACATATTATCTCGAAACGATAAAAGATGGCTGGAACAGGTTACTAGGACAAAGTCCAAGCCCCGAAGCGCTCACGAACGCCATTCGGTCGATTAACCCGGGGAAAGTTATGGTCGATCCGTTAAATGATGGTAAATCTTCTAAGAGAATAATATCAAAAGTAGTTGAACTTTACGAGGCGAACAGTCTTAAGCTCTCTCCACAGGTGTCTAAAACGAGTTTTTATACGCATCTCACCTTCTTTCCAGAAGGTTTTATGGGGATGCGCACTCTAGCAGGTTCACAAATAAATGGGAAGCTTGTCACCATGTATGATGGAGAGGGGGATATTGTACTGAACCCCGATGAAGCAAGAATCGTACGCACTTTTGGACCAGTTGAAGGCGTAGGTCATAAATGATGAAAGACATATGCAAAGATTTGGATGATAGTTAATAACATTTTTTACCTTCTAATGTTGATCGCTGCTGCTATGTCTTTTATTTTTACAGTCCTTGTAACTAAGCCGCTCACAAAAAGGATGAGAGCTGCAGGAATCTTTGGGATCGACGTACACAAGCCAAAGAAACCTGAAATTTCAGAAATGGGTGGATTTGTAATATACGGCGGAATTGTGGCTGCATTAACGGTTATGGCATTTGCCGGTTTTAACGTCCAAGTGTTAATGGTTGCCTTGCTGGTCATTTCTTTATCGACCATTGTTGGGGTTTTGGACGATACAATGAAGTTAGGGGCTAAGGAAAAGCCTATACTGGGGTACCTCGCAGGAATTCCGCTAATATTGACGGCAAGAGAGAATCCCTACATTCTGCTCCCATTATTAGGGATTATCTGGTTAGGTCTTGTGTGGATTCCAATAGTTCCTTTTGGGGTGACCGGCGGCGCAAATGCTGTGAATACCTTTGCTGGATTTAACGGAATGGAAGTAGGATGCGGTGCCATAGTCACCGCATCGCTAATTGTTGTTGGATTGATTGTTCTGCCACCAAAAGGGGCCATTGAAGGACTGTTAATTTTAGCTGCTCTGCTTGGAGCATTACTGGGATTTTTCATATACAATAAATATCCTGCGAAAATCTTTTGCGGTGACACGGGTACTCTCTGTATAGGCAGTGCCATTGCGGTCGGCGTTATTGCATCAAAAATCGAATTTTTCGCCTTAATTGCCCTTCTGCCGTATATTATAAATTACTCCATGGTTCATTTTTCAGTTAAAAAATTGACTGAAAGTCATAGTTTTACGGCAACACAAGTTACTGAAGAGGGATATTTAATCCCCTCAAAATCATATAATATACGGAAAAATTTGTCTGATTATATATTAAAGAAAAAGCCGATGAGAGAGCCACGACTTGTACGAACGTTGTGGCTCATGTGTGGTGTGTCAGGGTCACTCACTATATTAATGGCTTTTTTATCGTCCCCGTAGAGTTTACCAGCATCGACTAAATAGAGTTCACAATGTCTGAAAACGAAGAGTATTTTGAATCGTATTTCAAAAAATTTGGGCACATTAGTAGTATCCATGAATGGATTAAGCAGCACGATGCTCCGGAAGTAATTTCCATTTATGCCCATAATCGAATAAAAGATTCTATAATTGACAACATAGAACAGGGCGGCAACTTGCTCGATGTTGGTAGCGGCTATGGATTTTTGTTCCAAAGGTTGAAGTTTCGTGGAGTTAAATACGACGGATTATATGGAACTGAAATTTCGCCATTTCTCTCAAAAAGCATTAAGCTAAACGTCCCGGAGTCCGAAGTTCTAGTCTCAAGAGCAGAAGACCTGCCTTTTACTGATAACGTTTTTGACAATGTTGTTTGTTCTGAAGTTATAGAACACGTTTCAGATCCGCACGCAGTCATTCAAGAGCTTTCAAGGGTTACGAAAATTGGAGGAAAGGTGATACTAACGACTCCAAATTACTTTGCCCTCCGGTTCAGGATCGATAGGTTTCTTCAAAAGCTAGGCTTTATACAAATTGATGACGATACTTTCAGTGTGAGAGATAACCCGATACCAGAAAAAGATCTAAAACGATACGTATCGAAAAGCAACCTAAAACTTTTTAAACTTGAGTACGTGAGCCCGGTTCCTGAGGTGCGTTACTTGAAAAAAGTACCGGATGAGGTCGTGCGATTCTTTATATCTTCAACACGATTCATTGAGAACACGCCTGTAATGAAAAAAATGTTTTGTAATCAGCTTGTATTTATTACAGTAAAACAGGAGTAATAAAATTTCATAAGTCCTGTATGGACTGTTCCTGCGACTAAGAGTTAGAGACGGTAAATAGCTCAACGTTTTTATCTTCAACGGTTACCCAAGCTGTTGTGAATTAATGTTTACAGCATCAAATGCAAAAGAAAACGTATCATCCCAAACTCTCACAAATAGGTTACTACTCGAGAACCCAAGAGTTGGAATAGACAATAACCTTCCACTACTTGATGGCAGTTGAATCTCAACCCCTTTTGACTCAAACGGGTTTAACGTGACAGGTTTTCCAGTATCCTCCCACGCCACGTTAACATTTAACGGAGAATCTGAATAACTTTTAACAAACAGCACCGCCGAATTTTTCTTTACTATAACTCTGTCAATGGATGCGTAGTTTGGAGCTGTACTATCCAACATTTTTTGATCTATCTTGTAAATGGCAACTCCATTATTTTTATAAACTTCCGTCATTATCCCTAAATCTGGAGTAAAATCTGGAAGCTGAATACCAAAAACTTTGCTCGCGTAGTCAGCTTTTACTTTATCATACACGAAATATTTTACGTCATACATTTTGCAGATGAACAACTTTTTGTTAGAGTCTGTAGCGCTATTCATAAAGCGGGAAAGGTGATCTAATTGTGCTTGTTGATGCGTTACGACGTATGAGCTCTCAATATCTGTAGATATCACTTCTTTTTTATTGGTAAATGTATTGATATAGCGCATAAATGTGGGATCGGATAAGACACCATCATTTGGAGATCCGTGTGTGTTTAGCCAGCTTAACGCGTCCATCTCATCTTTGGATAACTTTGGATCCTGTACGTGCTGCGCAAGTGTATTAGTGACTGCGATGTGAAAAACAGGGGAGACTATAGTTATTACAACGATTGAAACGAGAAGCAGTGCTCTTAACGGTCTATTATCTTGTCTTCTCCTTAAGCCTTGAACTTTTGGATGATCTTCATACATGAGCCTTAGGACGACAATTGACGCAAGTACCGATAAGGGTAATATCAAATACAGTATTGACCTTAGCCCGTCTTGATTTTGTAGTGTGTGCGGCACTAACCTTTGGATTAAATGCGGCATTGTAGAAAGAACCCATGCTAGAACGCCCATAGCAGTAGGTATTAACGCTACTAAAAACCAACTTGAAACAATTACATTCCTCAGGTTTGACTCTTTTCTATCCCAGAACTTCGTTTTGTATATTATCGCGCTTAGAAGTGGGATAAATCCAAGGCTCGAAATCATAAATATTAACCAAACAGCGGTATCTAATGAAAATACTAAGCAAACTGTTATTAATCCTACCACTCCTATCAATGTTAAAAGTATTATGGCATTAAAGGTACTCTTGGTGATGCTTCCGACTACGGCAAATAACTTGTCTCGTCTCTTATACGTGTATCGCCTAGTCTCTGAGCCACTAAAAAGCGTGCCTATAATCAGAAGGGTAAAAATAATAATCGAAAGCGTCAGCATTTGTGGAATGTTCCAAGGCATGCTGTTGTGTTGAAGATATGAAAATAACCACCATGGGGCGGTAATTAACAACGGGAATAAGACTAAGAATCCCATTCTCGTTAAGTACATCTTTGCTCCAAGGTTGGTCAATATATATAATATTACGAACGCTGCAAGTATTAAATAAAGCGTTATTGCAGAGAGTCTGTGGGTCAATATAAGTACGCCGATTGTGAGCGCCCCAATGATTGTGTATTTAGAAGTCATTACAGTTTTATCTTGATCTTGCGTTACAGAACAGTAGAGATAATAAGTCGCAAGATACATAAGAATAAGTCCGAAACTTGATGGTACAATGTACCTGTGGTCCCAAAATCGCTTGATTTGAACTAAATGTAGCAGAAAAAAAAGCTGTTAGAGCGGCAATTCGGGTATCTCCCGTTATTTTCTTTGCGACAACGAAAGTCATTAAAATAAAAGCAATTAAGATAAATGCTGAGAATGACTGCATAAGCAACATAAGATCTGAATTTAAGTTTATGTTTACACCGCTAATCATCGCGATAGTGCTGAAAATGATTGGAAGACCTGGAGGCGAGTCATTGTACCACAAGTCTCTTGGTGCCGAATTAGGGTTTTTATCGCTAATTACGTTATTTTGCTGAATGTATTTTGCTTGCGAAATGTATGATGCTGTATCGGTGTCAATGAGGTCTCTTCCATTATTCCAATATCCATAAAAACCGACACTTATAAGGAGGAACATTAAGGTCGCGAGCATCAATCCGATTGATAGCCTATTCCTGATGTTATTTGATCGCTTCTTTTCTTGGATCTGTTCAGCGCGACGCTCTATAGATCTTGGGCGCGGATAACGCTCACCTCTATATCTTGAAACTCGCTCATCTTCCTCTCGCATGAAGTTTAGTACCTCTTAAATCGCCGTAAAATATTATAATGGCATCTAATCGCTATGTATAAGGCTACTTATAGTTTTTGCCTTAAATTTGTCAATTACGTTTGATTTAAACCACAGTATTAAGACAACTGAGTAGACGACCTCGTTTGATACCATTCCGGATGCTATTGCCAGCATGCCGCCTACTAGAGGTGTTAGTAAGAACATGATCGAAAAAAATGCGATAGTTCCAAATAATAATCCCCACGCGACAATTTTTGCACCTTCGCACGCCGTTACAAGTTTATCCCAAATTCTATTATACAGAAATATTGATGAGAATGTCGAGAGCAGCAGCAACAGGGATACAATAACCTGAACCCTGAATATATGCAAAAAAATTAATCCCGAGAGGTAGGAAAGCCCCATAACTGCAAAAATTATCGGAAGTCCGAGATAGAATAAGTATCGTCCGACCCTCATCTGAGAGTTTCGATCTATTGAACAAAAAGTTGGGTATATTGCCATTCCTACGATTGTAGCAATAGGTGATATGACAAATATGCTAGATCTGTAAGTAGCACCAAATATCCCTACAACAGAAAAGGAGGCAATAATGTTCAAATATAAAATGCTTATTTGCTGGGCAGAGAGACCAAGGACACTGTCAGCGCTTAAATACACTGTTAATGGCGTGAGCGATTTTATGCGCTGTAAGGAAAGGTTTGATCTTATTAACGGAATTTTATTTATCAAAATTATTGAAGCCGTAATGGATCCTATACAGATCCCTACTAAGCCGATTGTCAAATTGCGAAATAGTACGAAAAAAGCAAGCGCGATTGCCCAGTATGCAATATCAGCTACAACGATGTACTTCATCTCGTAAAGCGCAAGGCGGAAGGATTGGGCTACTGCATAAATCGTAAGTAAAAAACCAATTAAATAACCGAAGAATAGCTCACCTTTTGTTATCCCAAGAAAGTGTAGTACGTTATCTGAAGCGCCGATTAGAATTACGGGAATCGATACGATCAAAGCTGTAAAAAAAGCCATATAAAGGGCATTGATTGGAACCTCAGAAATCAGTGTCTTTTTTTCAGCTATAAATTTAATTGCGGCTTTAGGGAGCCCTAACGTCATAAAAGCGCCCACAATTCCGCTTATTGCAAGAACTACCAAGTAGATACCGTAAATTTCTATGCCTAAATAACGACCTACAAAAAGCTCTTGTACCATAGAAATGAATTTTGATACAATGAACCCAAACCCTAAAACTGAAATTCCGCGGAGTACTTTGCTGACGAACGTTGTTTTTATCAACTTCAACGCTTTTTGAAAATTTATCATCAGTCCGTCAACGCGCGGGCAATTATTCATCAACTATCCAAGAGAGTAATAATAAATATAATTTATTCAAAGGGTTTAAAAGGGTATTTATATTCAGTTAATAGTAGTGAATTAATGAACGGAGATCGGTGCAGGATTTTATTCGTTAACTCCTTTGATGTCAGATTAATTGACAGCAAAAAAACTGACAACAGCGTCATCCATCAGCTAGAACAAGTGATGCTGAAATATAGGGGTCTGTGCGATCTTTTGTTATTCACAGGCGATACGGTAAAATTCGACTTAGCTCCCCCTATCGAACACTTTCCTTCAGCATTATTCCAAAAATTCGGTTTATGGCACCTTTCATATGCAATTTTAAGTACGTTTAAGATCGCTAAACAATTGAATGGTAGATCTCTTGTTAGAGGCTTCATCGCAGGCTGTCCCGGAGCAATTTTAGCAGCAAAAATTAAGCATAAGCCGTCGATGGTTTTTTACGAATATAATTGGGCATATCAGGTCACAAACATCAACAAAGGAAAAATGTTTGGAGCCATTGCAAAGCTCATCGAGAATTATGTGATTAGAAATGCTGATGTGATAGTTGCTCGACACGAGTCCTTAGAAAAGGAAGCATATGAACGTGGTGCCAAGCGAGTGGCGTTAATACCATACTCAGTTGATGAAGAAGTTTTTAAACCTGGAATTGACGTCAAAGAACTTAAGGAGTTTTACAACATTGTCGATGAAAAAGTGTTAATGTATATTGGCAGGTTGCATCCTGTAAAGAGGCTCGACCTCTTGTTAGAATCGGTGGCAAAGTTGCGTGAAGAGTTTAAACTGTTCATAATCGGGACTGGTCTCTTAGAAGAAGAACTTAAAGAATACTCGAAATTGCTCGGCATTAATGACAAGGTTATTTTTACTGGTGCCATTCAGTATAATGATATACCTAGATACATGAATTTGGCAGACTTGATCGTCTTGACAAGTGCAATTGAAGGGCAACCACGAGTAATACTTGAATCTATGTTTTGTGGGACGCCGGCTGTTGGCACTAATGTTTTTGGAATTAGGGACACTATAGAAGATGGTGTTACTGGATATCTCACGTCTGCTGACCCTGAGGATATAGGGAATAAGATCTCAAAGGCTTTACGTGACGGCCGACTCTCTATAGCATGCAGAGAGTATGCACTTCGCAATTATTCTAGGGAAAAAATCAACTCAAAAGAACTAGCAATTGCCAAACAGCTTTTAGATCTTAATAACTGAAACCTGCGATTTATGGTAGTAGAGCTGTTTAGCAATTTTTTTTTAACAATTCTTTTATTTATTTTATACTAGTGGAAGTTCTAATCTAAAAAAATAAGTCGCGAGCGAAGAAAAGGTACTTTTATATGATCTAAACTTGTTTGGAGCAGAATCAGAGTTAACGAAATGTTTGAAGTAATTAGCATACAGCGGAAAGCGAAAGTCATTCATGATTTTCCTTACAGAATCAGTGGGAGAAAATGTCCACATACGGGAATAGTTAATATTACGAAAAGCGGGCATTGCATTTTTAACTGTTCATACTGTTATGCGAAGGGTTACAGATGGTCAACTAAAAAAGGGGCCATAGAAGTCTTTGAAAATACACCAGAACTGCTAGACAAAGAGCTCAGTAAAATTAAAATTTGCCCCCCTCTTTATTTCTGTGCAGTGACCGACCCTTTTCAACCCCTCCCCCTCGTTTACAAGACGTCGTTAGAATCTATGAATGTGGCAGTAAACCACAACGTATACTTCCGCGTGATAACAAAATCGCACTACGTCTTGAAAATTCTCGAAACTGATTGGTTTAATTACGGAAAATTTCACATCTCGTTCACTTGCGAGAGTATAAATGGGAGAAAGTTAAGAGCCATCTCTGACGCGCCTGACATAAAGAAAAGACTAGCAGCAATAGAAGAGCTTAGAAGCGCAGGAATAAAGGTCACAGCTAGAGTTGACCCCATAGTGGCAGGTTTAACGAATAATTTTGATGAGATATCTGAGCTTGTCGAGGCACTTTATTCAAACGAAATAACTCATATAACTGTCTCAACTGGAACATTTAACCCAAGGGTGTTTAATAATCTGATTCTTAGTGTCGGCGAAAGTGAATTTTCAAATCTTGGTCCTAAAATAAGAGCGAGTTACGAGCTTTGCAACGGAACTTATAAGATGAACAAACAAGAGCAAATGGAGTTTTATCAAGAGTTAGATTCACTGTTCCGGCGTTATGGGATGAAGTTCTCATCATGCTTGGACAACATTAACTCGGCAGATTTAAGCTGTTTTAGTCCGTGTGACAGTACAAGTAAGCTCACATTGAAGAACGGTTCTGGACAATTTATACCGATCTGCAGTTCAGATTGCGTAAATGATTGCCCTGATAGGGAATCACCTCCATGTGGGAAAAAGAAGCTGATGACCGAATATCCATTTAAGTGGTCTACTCTAAAAGGTAACTGTTGATTTCGTTTCGATGTTCGTAATTTAGTTTAAATTTGTAATTAATCGCGTTAACGATGCTTTTAAGTATCATATGATAGCAAAATAAGTTATCTAATTATCTGCGTTAATTGAATATGATCGCTCTAGTTACTGGTGGATATGGTTTTATAGGGAACCAGATAGTTGAATTAATATCAAGGGAGTTTGAAGAGGTAAGAATACTTGATAGTCTCATAAATATAGCCAGAGAAGTTAAATTGCCTAATGTAAGTTTAATAAAAGGTGATATTCGGGACATCAATACCGTTACCAGTGCATTTAAAGACGTCGATGTCGTATTTCACACAGCAGCACAAATAGACGTTATAGCAAGTATAAATGAACCATTTTTTGACCTCGACAATAACATCAACGGAACCCTTTCGGTCTGTGAGGGAGCAAGAAGATGTGACATAGCAAGGTTGATCTACTCATCAAGTGCAGCAGTTTACGGAAATTGCGATGTTTTTCCAATAAGTGAGGAGCAACCAATAAGACCACTTTCACCGTATAGTATTAGTAAGTATTGTGGCGAGCTCTATGTGTCTTATTATCATAGCACGTATGGCCTCAAAACGCCAATTTTGAGATATTTCAATGTATATGGCCCATACCAACATCCTGAAAATGCTTATTCTGGGGTCATTAACAAGTTCATTTATAGAACTAGTAAGGGATTGCCCATTGAAATATATGGCGATGGTAGGCAGACAAGAGATTTTGTATACGTTACCGACATTGCTAATGCCAATCTATTTGCGGCAAAAAGCAAGGTCGAGAACACAGCAATGAACATAGGTAGCGGAAAAGAAACGTCAATTAATAAGTTGGCGATGATGGTAAAAGAAATAATGGGCTCAACGTCAACAATAGTAAGACTTCCGCCGAGAGCTGCAGATGGTAGACGATCTCTTGCTGACATATGCAAAGCAAAAGAGTTTATCGGTTATGAGCCTCAAATAGATATATCTGAAGGTTTGAAGACGTTATGCAAGATCCAACTTGAAGCGCTGATTTGATATGGAGACCGCCACTCATCACCAAACATAAGCCGAAACAATTACATCAAATTGATATAAAACTATATCTGGAGATTGACTAGCAGAATCACAGAGCAGTGGTGTTTAATAACGTGTCGAATTTGATACTAATTATATCGGCGTTTGTTGGAGTTTTGCTAGTTCCTGGATTTGCATTGTCGCTTGCATTATTTCCACGCTTTTATGATCTCGATATGACTGAACGTCTCGCGATGTCAATAGGTCTTAGTTTAGTCATAGTCGTATTCATAGGAATGATATTAGATTTTGCACGATCACTAGTGTATTTTGCGGGCGGTATTACAGCAAATAACATGTTAGTTTCCCTTGGGAGTACCACTATTCTATTCTTAACGATATGGGTCTTTAGAAGGACGCGAATGTCGAGAAAAAAAGTACAGCGTCAACAGATATAATTTAACAGTTGCGTTGTTAATTTTTGCTACATCGTTAATTTTGCTATGTCGTATGCTTCAGCCTTACTATGATTATGCGTCGCGAACATGCCAGCTTGGAATGCTCTGTACTGCGCGAGACCCTCAATTGCTTCAGTTCTTATGTAGTACTTGTTGTTTTGCGTCTCGTGAACTTTAAGCGCTTCGAGTTTTATCTTAAAAAACTTAGTGATATTGATAAAAACTCTCGGTGTAAACTCAAGGGAAACACTAGGCGATTCATATAAAAAAATGTCATCTACATGCCTGTAAAATGTCATAGTAGCGAGAGCTGTATACCTATGATCTTGATGATTATCATGCGGACTATGAGTGTATATTCTATCGGGGTTTAATTCATCTACTTTGTGTCGTATTACTTCTATGGTATTGTAATCATCAACTATCATGGTATCTTTTAGGTTTTCTATCGTTATACTATCAGCGCCTAGGATCGAAGCTGCATTCTTAGATTCAAGTACTCTTTGTTCACTCGGTCCGCCCGCTTCGCCTTTTGAGAGTACAAGTAAATGCACTTCATCTCCTTTTGATTTATGATAGGCTAGCGTAGCATAACATCCAAGCTCACAATCATCTGGGTGGGATCCAATTGCGAGAATAACTTTACGCAAGCGCATCACCTTTAAAATAAGTATTTATAAGCATGATGGAAGGATCGTAAATCGTATCTTTGATCATTAAAGTTGTACTGATTTTAAGGTCTATGTCACTCGCAAAATCTCTTAGCTGCTGGAAGCTCACGGTTCTACAGCAAATATTTAATGCATAATCGATTATTGCAAGAATTAGTTCAAATGTTTTTTTCGTATTTGGAACTGTCGAGCAATCCCTTATCATCTTGTTTTTACCTCGTTTAATCTGTAATTCATTCTGCATGTTCACTATAAAAGTTATTCTATCTGTGCCGTTATATGTTCCCGTATTTGCGATATTTGTGTTGATAGCATTTAATGCTGATATTGCTTGATCTATATTTAAAAGAATGCGTTTAAGTCTACCAAAGATTGCATCTGAATTAACCCTGCAAAGACTAATGATCTGGGCATCGCTCTCAGCGATATGTTAGGAATTATGTTTCAAGGCAGCCTTGTCGACGCCGTTGAATTCGTAATTCTGTCGTAGCTTCTCCTTTCGACATTAACGTTTGTTCACGTCGTGTTCTCAATATCTAATTTCCTTTACCGCTGTAATGGTATTATATAGCTGTATATATTTTGCTCCTCGGCTATAAGTTTCAGCTGCTAGTTTAGAACATGAGCCGAAGTTCTCTAGTAAAAAAGGTATTTCGTAGACAACACTTGCTTATATTTAAAAAACCTTGTAAATAGAGTATCGTTTGCTATCTGCTATTATATTTGCTAAGAAAAACGAATTCAAGAACTACATTCGGGCTATGTTCAAATGAAGTATTGATAGTATAAAAAATGGGTCGAAATCTAACTCGAAGTCTAGGGGTTATACCTCCCACTTTGCAGTGATTCATGACTAATTCATAGAATTATGTGTCCGGCGTCGGACTTCTTCTGTTATTTTTTCGTGTTTATAACATCAGGTTTGGGAACGGAGAAATGGCTATTTCTCTCTTTAGTAACGTCGAACTTTATCCAAGCGCAGCTCCTTTATTTTTTAACATTAGAAGCTCAGCAGATTTAACCATCTTTCATTTTTTAAGGACGTAGTTAGTGAAACAGAAGAGTTTCATTATCGAAAAATAATTCGTTTTGTAGGTCGCCTGCTGCAACTTTGATTAGAATAGACTTACAAGCTGCACATCTAGAAGTGAAAAAATTCGGCTGGTGGGTCGCATCTCAGTAATTTCGTCGCAGTCAAGGTACTTCGTCGCAGTCAAGGTACAACTTATTTATTTCGCCGTGAATTTTATTTGAATGTTGATTAACTTTACGTGCTCATGATTCTTCTCCGAATTGGAAATATCGCATAGTCTTCAACTAACATAACAAACGCGTCTAAGTAAATGTTGCCCTTTACGGAATACCTTAAGATACCATCTTCTCTTTAACGCGATAGCTAATTTTGCATTATACTGTTAAACAATGATTTAAACAGACAATTAGCGTTTAAACCAAAAATGGGCAATGTCTATATAGTTTGTCCTGTATAAAAGACTGCAGTGATGTTCTTGAAAGCTATAGTTCTTGCAGCAGGCGAAGGTACAAGGTTAAGGCCCTTCACTCTTTCGCAACCAAAAGTGATGATATCTATAGCTAACAAACCAATTCTTGAATACGTAATTGAATCGCTTTCACGTTGTAATATTTCTGACATTACTTTAGTTGTTGGGTACAAGAAGGAAAAAGTAATGAACTATTTTGAAAGCGGCAAGAAGTTTGGAGTTAACATATCTTATGTTGAACAGCCACAACAACTTGGTACAGCCCACGCTATAAAGTTAGCTGAGAATTCTATTTCAGACAACTTCTTGGTTCTAAACGGTGACAATTTGATTGGCGCACAAACCATTAGGGACGCTATGGACAATATGTCTGGTGACGTCACTTTACTCCTTACCATTAAGGAAAACGTAAAAGGTTACGGCGTTGTAACCACCGAGGGCAATAAAGTAACTCAAATAATTGAAAAGCCTGGGACAGATGTAAGTCACTTTATCAATACGGGAGTTTATATCTTCTCTCCCGTAGTCTTCGATGAAATTCCTTACACCAAGATATCGCTAAGGGGAGAATACGAAATTACAGATACCATTCAACGGATGATAGATAAAAAGTACGAAGTAAAAGGTGTTCACACCACTTCGACGTGGATTGATGCGAGTTATCCGTGGGATTTGTTGAATGCAAATGCAGCTGTTTTAGGAAAGTTAGGAAATGAAAAGCCCCTCAAACAGAAAGGAATTATCGAACACGGGGCATTGCTAAAAGGAAATGTGATAGTGGGTGAGAATTCAATTATAAGGGCTGGTTCGTATCTAGTGGGTCCCTTGGTAATAGGGAAAGATGTTGAGATTGGTCCGAACGTTACGATATTACCGTGTACAAGCATTGGAAATGGCGTTACAATAAGTTCATTTACAGAGGTAAGAAACTCTATAATCATGAGCGATGTCAGAATAGGTACAAATGCGTTCATATCTAATTCAATTATTGGCAAAAATACAATATTAGGCTCGCATTTCATCACTGAACAAGATAATTTAACGAGCGTGAATCTAGATGGTGAATTTCAGCACGTTATGAACATAGGGGCAATTATAGGAGAAAATTGTCGTTTTGGGCATAATGTTCTGGTCGAATCTGGAAAAATAATTGGTATTCATTGTAGTGTTGAGTCTGGGGTGGTCATTAGAAAAAATATAATAAATTATAGCACAGTGCTGTGATCTCTCCAGTTTTTCTGTTAATTAACTCCTTCTTGTCAATCGTCTATTGAAGATTCTTATTTAAAACGAACAACTTGACGTCAACTTCCACTATTGTTTAGGTTGTTCGTACCTTAATCGCATTTATTCGGTGTGTGTTGAAAGTTGGAAAAGAGTTTAAAGAAGTTTGAGTTAAATTGCCAAGTCAGTGTTCTTCTGCTCCTTCTTCAAGCGTTCTAGTGCTGAACAACAGCAATCTCTAAAAAATTACCTTCCAAGAAGACTGAAGCTAGGAACACTATTAGCTTTACTGTATAGTCCAGTTATGAGCTAACGATTGTTCGATGAAAATTTAAAGTCAATTTTTAAACTTTTGTGCAGGAATGTCGCTATTATGAAAGAATGATCCAGAAACTGTTAGAGGTCGTACGTGCAATATTTTATTAATTTAACCTAAAGAAAGTGTTTATATAGAAGTGCACACATATAAAAAAATTGACTTCTTGCTTAGTGGAGGGATAGAAAATTCAAGAGGATTTGGACTTAAGTACGCTTGAAGAGGGGATAGAAGTAACCACACTTCGTGAAGGACTTGAAGAGGCAAAAAGTCAAATCGAAGAAGTACTATTCACGTTTACAAAGACTTCAAGCAGATTTTGAAAATTATAAGCGGAGAACGAAGGTAGAAAACGAAGAGTTCTTAAAATATGCTTCGATTGATTTGATAAGAGAACTTTTAGAAGTTTCTGATAATCTTGCGAGAGCCATTGAATCAATGAAGACGGCAGACGGAGCGGATGGGCTAGCTGAAGGGATGGAAATGATACGCAAACAATTTTGTGAAATACTAAATAGAAATGGGGTTACTGCAATAAAGGCCGTCGGAGAGCAGTTTGACCCGTACGTTCATGAAGCTATCATGAACGTTATTTCCGATGATCATCCAAACAACGAAATTATTGAGGAGTTTAAGCAAGGGTACAAATTATACGACAAGGTCATAAGACCTTCGGTTGTGAAGGTTTCAAAAAGAAGTTAGTACAAAGGTGAAAAGATGAGCAAAGCGATTGGAATTGATTTGGGGACAACTAATTCAGTTGTTGCTGTGATGGAAGGCGGGGAGCCGGTAGTAATCCCAAGTGCAGAAGGTAACAGAACGACGCCATCGGTAGTATCTTTCCTAAAAAACGAAAGGGTGGTGGGACAGATAGCAAAGAGGCAGGCGATTACTAATCCCGATCACACGATCTCATCTATTAAGAGGAAGATGGGTTCTAACGAAAAAATAAAGATTGAAGGTAAGGAATACACTCCGCAGGAAATCTCAGCAATGATTGTACAGAAGTTAAAGCAGGACGCGGAAAATTACCTTGGGGAGAAAGTAACGCAAGCAGTAGTTACCGTACCCGCCTATTTTACAGACAGCCAAAGGCAGGCGACAAAAGACGCAGGCGCTATTGCTGGACTTGAGGTTTTGAGGATTATTAATGAACCGACCGCGGCATCTTTATCATATGGGCTGGATAAGGGTGAGGAGCAAACCATATTAGTTTTCGACTTGGGCGGAGGTACTTTTGACGTATCGATACTAGATATCGGAGAAGGCGTTTTTGAAGTTAAAGCGACGAGCGGAAACAACCTTCTTGGTGGTGACGACTTCGATCAGCGCATTATTGACCATCTGGCAGAGGAGTTTAAAAAAGAGCACGGGATTGATCTTAGAAATGATAAGATGGCACTTCAGAGATTGAAAGAAGCTGCTGAGAAGGCAAAAGTTGAGCTTTCATCCCTTACAACAGCCGTAATAAATCTTCCATTTATCACAGCCGATCAGAATGGTCCAAAGCACCTTGATACGACACTGACGAGGGCTCAGTTCGACAAGCTTACCGAGGATCTTGTAGAAAAGACAATGGGCCCCACGAGGCAGGCAATCAAAGATGCTGGATTAAATCCGAGCGATATAGACCGCGTTATACTAGTGGGAGGCTCTACGCGAATCCCAGCTGTCCAAAATGCCATAAAAAGCTACATAGCTAAAGAACCTGACCGGAGTGTGAATCCTGATGAATGCGTAGCAATCGGAGCTGCGATACAAGCCGGAGTACTTGTGGGAGAGGTTAAAGACATACTGCTGCTTGATATTACTCCATTATCCCTCGGAATAGAAACGCTGGGTGGCGTATTTACTAAACTGATAGAGAGAAATACTACAATCCCAACAAAAAAATCTCAAGTATTTTCCACAGCAGCGGACTTTCAGACGTCGGTAGAGATACACGTCCTACAAGGAGAGCGTGAAATGGCTGCGGGCAATAAGACTTTAGGGCGGTTCCAACTTATAGGCATCCCTCCCGCGCCGAGAGGGATCCCACAGATAGAGGTAGCGTTTAATATAGATGCCAACGGCATCGTTCATGTATCTGCGAAGGACTTAGGGACCGGAAATGAACAGAAAGTAACTATAACGTCGTCAAGCGGGTTAAATGAAGAAGAAATTAAACAAATGGTAAAAGACGCTGAGGCTCACGCCGAAGAGGATAAGAGGAAAAAAGAAGAAGCCGAAATTAGAAACAACGCGGATTCGATCATTTATACCGCTGAAAAAACGTTGAAAGAGCTCGGGGAAAAAGTTGATGAATCGAGTAAGAATAGAATAACTAATGAAATTGAAAAAGTAAGAGACGCATTAAAGAGCACGGATATTCAACAGATAAAGAAAGCAACAGAAGATCTAACGAATACAATCTATCAAATTTCAACAGAGCTCTACTCGAAGACATCTGAAAAGTCCTACCAGGAAGAGCCGGCGGGGGAATCAGATTACGAAGTGGTTGATGAAAAGTAATCAAGTATAACCGGCATAGGAATCATAATTGAATCATCACATGACGCGCGATTTCTACGAGTTGTTAGGAGTAAATAAAACTGCCTCTGAGGCAGAAATAAAAAAGGCTTATAGAAAGCTTGCTCGACAATATCACCCAGACGTAAATCAAGGCAATAAACAAGCAGAAGAGAAGTTTAAAGAAATTTCAGAAGCATATGAAGTCCTTAGCAATCCCGAAAAACGCTCAACTTATGACAGATTAGGCCAATCGGCATTTCAGCAGGGCGGCCGCCGCTCGGGGTTCGGGGACTTCGGATTTGGCAGTTTTGAGGGTTTTGGCGGTTTTTCAGACATATTTGAGTCTTTTTTTGGAAGTGGCTTCGGGAGTAGTCCTTTCAGAACTCAATCGACGAAGCGCAAGTCAGGGCCCCAAGCAGGCGCTGACATAAGAGCAGATCTTGAAATTTCATTTGAAGACTCTATTTTTGGTGCCGAAGTGGGAGTCAAAGTTGACCGATATAAGCGATGCGCGAATTGTGAGGGAAAAGGTGCTGAGCCGGGCACTGGAATAAAAACGTGTCCGTCATGTAAAGGCACTGGTGAAGTTCGACGTGCACTGAACATTTTGGGCGGTCAAGTTATTCGAATCGAGACGTGTAACAACTGCGATGGTGAGGGAAAAATTTTTGAAAATCCTTGTAAGCTATGCAAAGGGACGGGCAAACTCAGAGAGGACAGAGTAATTTCTGTGAAAGTCCCTCCTGGTTCGTATTCCGGCTTATACGTAAGGAAGTCTGGGCAGGGTTCTGCAGGCATCCGTGGGGGGCCTAATGGTGATTTGCTCGTATTTATCAATGTTAGACCGCATGAAGTGTTTAAGCGCGAGGGCGATGACATCTATATCGACGTCCCGATCTCAATTTCTAAAGCAGCGCTTGGAGGCCGTATTGAAGTACCGACTATTTATGAGAACGTTACTTTAGACCTTCAGGCGGGTGTTCAGACGGGAACAATTTACCGTCTAAAAGATAAGGGCGCTCCAAATATACGCGGACACGGTCGAGGAAGTCAATATATGACGATAATAGTAAAAGTGCCGACGAAACTAAATGAGAGACAAAAGGAGTTATTGCGTGAATTTGCCTCGATTAGTGGTGAAAGCACGCCAAAAGTTAGCCGAAAATCAAAAGTTTTTAACACAGTAAAAGATGCTTTTAGTGCAAATGACTAGATTTTTATTATTTCCTGTGCTACATGCTTTAAATGTACTCATTATCCCTGACTCACGAAAACCTCGGAGCAATTAAACTTAAGATTACGGATTTTATAAGAAACAGCATACTATCTGCAGCTGCAACGGGCGCTACTGTCGCGTTAAGCGGCGGTGTCGATTCTTCTGTAGTCGCAGTTCTTGCACATGAAGTAGTGGATTTAAAGGCTCTGATCTTACCTGAACTGGGGGTCACTCCACACGGAGACATTTTTCATGCAATAAGTATAGCAGAGACATATGGAATACCATATAAGTTAGTTAAAATTAATGATATCATAAACTGTACAAATACCGCAAAGGGTTTGCTAGAGCTCCGAGGTGCTAAACACCAGAAGATAATTGTCGCAAATATAAAAGCCAGGGTAAGAATGATTTTGAGTTACATGCTGGCAAACACTGAAAATCGCATAGTTCTTGGCACTGGAAACAGAACTGAGCTACTTGTCGGTTATTTTACCAAATATGGGGATGGTGGAGTAGACATTTTGCCTATCGGAAATTTATACAAAACGCAGGTTTATCAACTTGCAGCATTTCTCTCGATCCCAGATGATATAATCAAAAAAGCTCCGTCTGCCGGGCTCTGGGTCGGGCAAACCGACGAAGAAGAACTTGGAATTAGTTACAACGATCTTGATAAAATACTAGTTGAACTGGATAAGGGAAGCAGTGTAGAACGAATCTCTAGTGATCTTGGTATAGACAACAGCAAAGTGGTCGGGGTCTACGATAGGATGTTAAAATCGAAACACAAACGGGAGATGCCTCCGATAGCACAGGTATGAGGTCAATTTGATGGCCAAGATCGTTGCGATATGTTGTTATCGGTTGTTGCACTAAACTTAGTTAAAGAGGGTGAGCGGTGCAACTTTTACATCGATAACGATAATAAATTGTCCAGGAGCATAAGATCTAACTTTTTTTACAGATACGTCTGCAATGGATCTGCAGTTTTTTTCAATTACCTTTTTAATTTCTCCTATTATTTGCGTGAAGCATGCTTCCTCTTTTATGTCGTAATAGTGAATCGTCCCCCCCAGTTCACTAAGTATACTAGTAGCTTGTTCTAAGAATTCAAAGGCTGAGTGAGGCAAATTCATAATTATTCTGTCAGCTATACCTCTAAATTCAGAGGAAAGATGTTTTGCATCTCCAAGAAACGAATCGACATTTTTCAGTTTATTTAATTCTACATTTTTTCTTAAATAGTTAAACGCATCTTGGTTTATCTCCATGGCTACGACCTTTTTAGCTCTCTTTCCAAGCATGATAGTGAAAGGTCCAACGCCCGCGAACATATCTACCACCACTTCATCAGATTTAGTTAAACCTGCAACCCTATTCCGTTCCGTAGACAATCTCGGGTTAAAATACGCTTTAGATACATCAACAAACAGAATGTTGCCGAATTCTTTATGAAAAGTTGCGGTCCTATGTTCGCCAGCCACAATGACAAAATCTTTTAGTCGATAATTTCCTTTTACAGGACTAGTAGCTGCGAGTACTACCTTTATATGTTTTCTTGTTTTTAAAATATCCTGAGCTATTCTTTTTGCATCTTCGAAGTAATCGATAATAGCAATATCACCTATGACATCGTAGCTAACACCGACTTTTTTTGGAAGAGTTTTTTTAGTTGGTTTTAACTCGCATTTTTCAAAATGAAACTGCTCGACTGTCCCCCCCGTGTCTTTAATGGGGATATATAAATAACCATCAACAATTTGTATTTTGTAGTTGTTGTCTATCAAGTTCAAATTATTTAATTGACGTCTAGTCTTCTCGCCTTCGAATTTTGGGACTTTAATACACATTTTTAACATGTCGAAGCCTGTAGAGAAATTTACGACATTAATAAAATGTTGTTTTAATATATGAATCATCACCGTCTTATCATGTCGATAGAAAGTAGATTTAGCACAGTTTTATTAATCGAATAGTTTTAAAGAGAGGGCCCATTTTAATTTTACTTGTCGAAGCTTGTTGCTGAACTGGGCTCCCGATTTGTTGAAGTAAAATGAAAAGGAAGAGGGATAGGGTGTGTAAACTTTTACATTTCACGAATGGGGTTAGTGTAGTGAGAGGTTCTGTCGGATGCGCTGAAGGATTTTGGTATAGCGCAAACTCTGTTGAAATCAATAGCATGCTTAAATTTACCCTTAAAAAATAAATCGTATTCGTTAGCTTCTATATGATGAGGCAATTTACTTGAATAAAAACTGTATTTAGATTAAGGGTGATAAGATTGTTAACGTTTATCGGTCTTGGACTCTTCGACGAGCAGGATATATCTGTCAAGGGCTTAAATTTGATAAAAATAGCAGATGTAGTATATGCTGAATTTTATACTTCGACTCTTATGGGAACCACTCTTGAAAAGCTTGAGGAGCTTTATGGCAAGAAGATTAACATTTTAACAAGGGAGCAAGTAGAACAATTCCCACAAGAGACAATCTTAAAGGATGCGCAGGTTAAAGATGTAGTCTTTTTAAGTGCTGGAGATTCAATGATCTCAACCACTCACGTTGACTTAAGATTACGAGCTTATGATAAAGGAATTAAAACTCGTCTCATACACGGTGCTTCAATTACTTCGGCTATATGCGGCCTAACGGGGCTTCAAAATTATAGGTTTGGAAAATCGGCTACAGTTCCCTTTCCATACACGATCATTTCGGACGTGCCTTATGACACCATAACGATGAATTTGCGCAATGATCTTCATACCTTGCTCTTTATGGACATTCAAAACGACTATATGACAATAAACAAAGCGATTCGATTGCTTCTTCACGTTGAACACACAAAGGGAAGGGACAGATTAGCAAATTCATTGGCAGTCGGGGTAGCGCGAGCAGGATCGGAATCACCTACTGTAAAAGCTGACATTATGAGACGATTAAAAGATTATGATTTTGGCTCACCGTTGCATGTCCTGATAGTTCCAGCTTCACTCCATTTTATCGAGGAGGAATCCCTTCATAAATTTGCAGGTGCCGAATACCATGACAGACTTGCACGAGAAAGTGATTAGGTACGAAATGTTAATGCGAACGGCTATTGAACGAGTTGAATTCAACGAAGATGTGAGACATTCGCAAGATTTTATGACAATGGCCCGGTCCTATTATAACGATGGAAATTACTTTCTAGAGATTGGGGACTTGGTAAATGCTTTAATTTGTTTTAGTTACGGCCATGCATGGTTAGATGCTGGCGTTCGTATTGGTATACTCATAGATAAAGCGCGCAGTAAAGAAAGCAAATGAAACAACAAATACAAAATATTGCCTTCACTTTGAAGTTCTTTAATCAAAACGTTAATTACGATAGCTAACTTATAGTCAATCATGCCTAATTATTACGTCACCCTTGAAGGGGCGTGGTTAGTAAAAGATGTAAAATCTGTTGATGATGCCATAAGTATAGCTATTTCAGAAGCTGGTAAGCGTTTGAACCCTAAATTAAGTAAAGTAGAGGTAGAAGTTGGTTCGACTTCGTGTCCCGCGTGCGGAGAACTTTTCGACAGCGTCTATTTAGCTGCTAATACAGCCCTTGTGGGGCTTATATTTGAAATAAAAATTGTAAATGCCGAAAACGAGTCGCACGCTATAAAGATAGCAAAATCGGTTGTTGGAAAAGCTCTTATAGATGTCCCTCTTGAGGTGCTCGAGGTAACTCCTTTAGAAGATTGAAATTTGACCATCTCTGAAAGTAATATTTTTGCAATTTTAAACTAATATGCGCTTAGCAGCACTTGTTTCCGGCGGCAAGGACTCTATTTACGCCCTCATGCAGGCAATGGACGAGCACGAAGTAGTAACACTCGTCAATATAAGGGCCTCCGTAGACTCTTATATGTACCATGTTCCTTATGCAGATGTCACAACATTAATTTCGGAGATTGTTAAAATTCCTATAATAACAAGAATCTCTGCATCGCACCAAGACGAGTTAGACGTCCTTGAAAATAGTCTTATACGTCTCAACATAGATGGTATTGTCGCCGGCGCTATTGCTTCAAACTATCAAATGCGACGAATAAAAGCGTTATGTGACAAACTTGAACTTGAGGTATACGCCCCGTTGTGGAATAAAGGAGAGACCTTATTAAGAAATATGTGTGAGTTAATGGAAATAATCGTAGTGCAAGTCGCCGCTTATGGGATGGATAAATCGTGGCTGGGACGAAGATTGGACGTATCCGCCGTACAGGATCTGTTTCGATTGAACAAGAGATATCATGTGAACGTTATGGGAGAAGGTGGTGAATATGAAACGCTCGTCCTCGACGCCCCTATCTATGATAAACGTATTTCAATCGGTAATTGTAAAAAGGTGTGGCGTGATGAACAATATAGAGGGTTTTTAAGAATATCGGATTTTAAACTTGAGGAAAAACGCAATCCTCCAAAGGGATAAAGATGAACGTGAGCCGATTACTTCCAAAAAGACACGTCGTTAACGGAATGGAAGAACGAATGGCAGGGCTTATGAAATATGTTTTTACAGCTCCGCATTGGAAAAACACTATTCCAGTCACTCTAGTCTTTTCAATAATAGTAGGGCTAGGCGTATTTGATTTTGGATGGAAGGGAAATTTAGTGGCTGGCTTTGCCCTTATAGGACTTCCTGCTTTAATTTCTTCTGTATTGACTTATCCACTTGTGCGAATATTTCGCGGTCATATGACAATAAACCAGTCTTCCTTACTGGCATTTATCAGCACAATTATTATCAGCAGTTTTTGCGCTATCGCAGCTCTGCTATCCTTTCTCACAGGTTTGCAAATAACAATTTCGGCTTATGTTATGTCGCTTGGAGCAATTTTCGCGTTTAGGCTTCTCATAATGATGGCGGTCGCTAGCAGAAATATTTTTAAAATCATAATTCCTGCTTCCCTTCAAACTTTGTTTGGCGCTTTTTTTTTGCCTTTATTCAACATAAATGGTTTCGTTTTAAACTTAATTGCGATAAGTACTGTTTTTACGATAGGAGCCCTAGTTTTTATTCGGTATATGGATGCTCCTGTGCGAAAGTCCTTTGGAGTTAGTGGTATTGACTTTATTAAGCATTATATTGCACAAACTATCGACGGAGCTCCTGGGATGGAAGAGTTCTTCAAAAAAATTGGAGAGTCAGTGGACATCCCTGTAACTGTTGTTTCCTTTAAAACAAAAGATCGCTTGAAAGCAACGTTTGTTATTGCTTCTGTACATCCGGGTCCACTTGGAGAGATTGGCGGAGGAAACCTACCAATTCGAATTGTCCAAAACCTAGATGGAGGAAAAGTTTTTGTCCCTCACGGTGCTGCCACTCACGACTTTAATTTAGTTTCATCAAAGGAGTCATTCAAAATAGTTGAAACGGCAAAAAGTGCAATAAATGAAATAGAATATCACAATTTTGCCTCACGGTCAATTAGGGTCAAAGAAGGTGATATACAACTCTTAGCACAAAGGTTTGGGAATTCGCTGTTGTTTACTTCAACGTTATCCCCCAAATCGACTGAAGATATAGAATATGGACTTGGACTCCTAGCCACTGCTGAGGCCCGTATATTTGGAGCAAAGTATGCTGCTTTAATCGACGCTCACAACTGTACAGCTCTTTACGCACATTCTATCTCGCCGGGCACTAAGCATTCTTTTGATTTAATTAATGCAGTTAGAGAAGCATCGTCAAGACTAGCAAATTCAGAGCGATTGGGAGAAGTTCGACTTGGGGTATCAAGTCAAGAACCGATGTTTTTACGAGACGAGGGAATGGGGGATCTTGGAATTCAAGTGGCGGTTATTGAAGTTGATGGACAGCAAACTGCCTATGTGCTAATAGATGCAAATAACATGGTTGAACACTTGAGAGACGTAATAATACAAGCCCTAAAAGTAGATGAAGCTGAAGTCATGACCACGGATAATCATGTCGTTAACACACGGGGGAGCAATTTGCTTGGAGCAAGGATAGATAGTGGAAGATTGCTAAAGGTCATAATGGAACTCGTGGAGATAGCACAAAACGACCTTGAACCTGTGTCTGTAGGCATGAATACTAAGTATGCAAAGGGTGTTTCGGTATTTGGATCACATAAAACCGCTCAACTTGCAAGCACTGTAAATGCAATAATGGCAATGGGGGGCGCACTTGGGATTTCTGTTATAATAGCAACCGTTACTATTTCGCTGCTACTTGTTATAATCAATTCTTAACCTACAGCTAGCTCTTCAACCTTTTTTGTGGCAAGCTTTGTGCAGCTTGGATTTCGTTTGCTACGTGCACTTTTATGTCTGGTGTGCTTATTTAACCATTGTTGACGTAATTGGAGATAGGGTATCACTATCTATTATTGTCTTCCACTATTGATGTGTGAAATACGCTATAATTTTTGTTTCATTATCGTGTTTTACAATTTCATCAATCCGTACAAACCCGTAACGTTCAAATTGAACTACATTGTTTAATTCTGATGCAATACCTTCCTCTCCTATGCCATCATCAATCCCTTCTGGAGTCAAAACTTCAACCTTCAAGCCATTTGTTGGCACCCAATGAACTATTTTCAGTCGCCTAGTTCTTTCATCGCCAGAGTACTCTGCAACTAATGGTTCTAGGCGAGCTATTTTTACATTATAAAGATCCTTAAGTCGTATTATATCGCCTGGAGCAAATTTAATATCATCTGAACTTATAAACACTTCTGATCCGACTTTTATCTCTCTGAATCCAAGTTTTAACGATGGATGTAAAGGCGGTCTCGCTGTAGTCGGCGTAACTCCGACGATTTCCATTCTCACTGGATCTTTTACGAAGAAGTATCTACGTGTAGAAACGTCAATTACTTTTCTGTTTTCTGCATAGAGATTTTCAAGGCTGATTCTTATATCAGATTCACTAACACCAAGACTTATCATGAAACGCCTTAATGCTTCTGGATGAAATCCCCTACGTCTCAAAGCACGTATTGTAGGAAGTTTTGGGTCATCCCACCCTCGATAAACTCCTTTTTCAATTGCCTTTTTAATTTCACTTGTTGAGAACTTACCAAATTCGTAAATGCTGATCCTACCCCAGTGTATTGTTATTGGGTACTGCCACCCAAGATAGTTGTACAGAAACTGCTGTCTCCCCTCGCTATCCCGCAAGTCTTTACCCCTTAATATGTGAGTGACATTGAGTAGGTGATCTTCTATTGCTGACTCGAAGTCAAGCATAGGCCAAACGCGATACTCTAAACCTCGCGGATGTGGTGCGCTTATAATTCTGAAACATATCCAATCTCTCAAAGCTGGATTTTTATGTTTTATATCGGTTTTAATCCTCAACACGGCCTCTTTCTCTCTAAAGAACCCATGGAGCATATCGTTCCACAGTTTCAGATTTTCGTCAGCGGTTCTGTCTCGATCTGGACAAGGGATCATTGCGTCTTTGAACCGCTTGAATTCTTCTTGCGTACATGTGCACACGTAAGCTGCTCCAAGTTTCATAAGTTTCTCAGCATAGGAATAGTAAATTGCCATCCTATCGGAAGCGATTACAACGAGATCAGGTCTCGTCTGAAGCCATTCGCAATCTTCTATATACCAGTCATAAGCTTCTAGCATAGGGCGCTTTGTCTGCGGGTCAGTATCATCAAAGCGAAGAATGAAAGTGCCGCCGTACATTTGCGTATATTCAGAGTTTATTACGATTCCCCTTGCACTACCCAGTGTCGGAGGGCCGTTTGGGTTAGGAGCAAATCTCATAATGATATTTTTATGGTTTGGCAATTCGGGTAGCTTCTCTTTTTTTTCGTCTGACACTACTTGCTTCAAAAGCTCCGGTGCGAGACTTTCAAGCAGCTTCCGTTGTTCTTGCAGCGTAAGGTTGTTAACTCCTTCAATTACATCAGGTAGTGCTTTTAATATGTCCTTTACAACAGGTCTAAGTTCTGGGTACTCACCCATTAGTTTTGATATTACTGCGCCCCCATCCATCTTCCCATTATGCTTATAGGCATTATAGAGGGCATATTTTTTAATTAGGCTATTAATTGTTTCAGGATCCACTTTGGATTCCCTCTAAAGAACAGATACTAATATTCCCGTTCGATCATGTAGTCAGCTAGCGCAAGGAGTTCTTGCTTAGCGGCCGTGTCTTTCAGTACGGAGAGTTTTGATTTTCCCGAATTTACTAACTCCTTGGCTCTCATCATAGCGTAGCCTATAGAGCCAGAATTTTGCAGAAGCTGAATTGCTCTTCCAATATCTTGCTCTGACATATTAGGTTTGATCTCAAGCTTAACACCGTGGTGCAATGCATGAATCATAATTAATGTCATTTTCCCTTCAACAAGGTCACTTGCCCTATCTTTTCCGAGAATTTCGAACGGGGTAATTATGTCGAGTACATCATCTCTAATTTGAAAACCAATGCCCATCGCTATTCCAAGATCCCACAAAGCATTTATTTCTTCGTTGTTGGCATCTGCCAAGATCCCACCCATAGCCGCCGCAGCCGCATATATCACAGCGGTCTTTTGTTCGACCATTTCAATGTACTCTTGCTCTGATATCCACTTATTGTTTTCGAAACTTATGTCTAGCCACTGACCACTACAGATGTTTGCACAGGTTTTGGAAAGAAGCAGTACACATTGTACAATGTTTTCAGGGCGTGTCTTAGTATATGTAAGTGCTTCAAATGCCTTTGCATAAAGGGTGTCTCCGGCTATTAAACCCTTTGATATGCCCCATTTAATGTGAACTGTTTCAATGCCGTGCCTTGTGATGTCCTCGTCCATTATGTCGTCGTGTATGAGAGTAAAATTGTGAACAAGTTCAACCGCGACTGCAGCTGGGAGAATATCGATAAGATCTATATCAGGTTTGACGGCTTCTGCTGCTAGGAGAAGCACGGCTGGGCGGAGTCTTTTTCCACCAGAATCGATGAGATGTCTAGCAGCTACGTTAAGCTCTTCTGGAAAACTAATCGGAAGGCAATCGTTTAATGCTTTATTAATGATCTCTTTTTTCATTTTCAAGTCATCTTGTAACTCTCGCATTCAATTACCTCGAATTAACTATTTTAAATGGATCACTTGATTGTAAGGCTATTTATCTCATCATAACTGCATTTGGGAGGTGCTAAGCATTATTGCTCACTCAACTATTCTCATGTTTTGCCCATTCCTTAGTAAATGTATATCGTTTCTAAGGCTATACCCATCCTCTTCAGCAAGCTCCACATACGAGGCGGTCATAGATAGATCTCCGTGCGTGGGGAAAATATGAGTTGGCTTGAGCATTCTAATAAGTTCCCAATGATCTTCTCTCGCAGCATGCCCGGAAACATGAACGTCCCTATAAATTCTCGCCCCTTTCATTTTAAGCTTCGTCTCAAGCGAATACCTATTTGCTTCATTAATCGGAGATGGTATTACTTCTGCTGAAAACACAACTTTGTCACCACTCATTACTTCAAGAGGTGTTGACTCATTAGCAACCCGTGTCAGCATTGATTCTGGCTCTCCTTGATGCCCTGTTATAATAAGGAGATACTTCTCTTTGCCATCTTCCATAATTCTCTTAAGCATCTTATCTACTGATCTCCTGTTCCCGAATAAGCCGATGTTATCGGGAAGTTCAATGTATCCCATTCTTTCAGCGGTGCCAACATATTTCTCCATTGATCTTCCTAAGAGAAGTGGGCGTCTATCCATGTCTCGAGCTGCCTCAACAATTGATTTTATTCTAGCAATATGGGATGAAAATGTTGTGACAAGGAAACCCTGCTCGTTCTCTTCAGTGCCGAGTAATACATCCCTAACGAGGTCTTTGGCAATCTGCTCTGAGGGAGTTTTACCTGATTGCTTTACTCTGGTGCTTTCTACTATCAGTGCAAGAACGCCCTCTTTGCCAAGCTTTTTTATCCGATTAAAATCAGGCGGTTTGCCAATCACGGGAGTTCTATCAAACTTGAAATCATTTGCATATACTATTGCTCCTTCAGGCGTGTGAAACACCGCAAAAACCGGATCAATTATGCTGTGTGTTGTTCTTACAAATTCAACTGCTACATCTGGCGTAATTTGATAAGTCTGTCCCATGTCAAGCGTGTAAACCGGATTTTCGACGCCATACTTTTTTTCCGCTCTTATCTGCTGTACTATTAACTCGGCTGTAAATGGGGTTGCTATTATAGGGGCGTCATATCTGTGGGCTAACTTAGGCACAGCTCCTATGTGATCAAGATGTCCATGGGTGCATACTATCGCTTTAGCTGAGCTATTTAGATGAGAAAGTACAGTGTCATTTGGGATGGCTCCCATCTTGATAAGGTCAATTGGATGCATATTTTCAATTTCTGCATCTTCGTGAATCGCGATTCTGTCAAGTCTTAATCCCATATCAACTATGATTAAATCATCGTCGACTCTAATAGCAGTCATATTACGGCCAATTTCTTCATAGCCCCCTACTGCGTTAATCTCTATTTCCATCTCCGTTAATATCTCCTTTTTACGATCTCATATACGTTAAACTCACGTTGTTCGAGAATCTGTTTAGTCTCACCGGTAATGGTAATTGGAATTCTTACAAGATCAACAGGCTTTTTGCAGCCTGTGAGGAACATAGCTACTTTCAACTCTTCAATTACCGTTTTTAGCTCGTCTGTGACCTTTTCGTGGCCTTGTAACGCCGGCTTTACGAGTGGCAGCGCCATGCCGCAAAGCGCAGCGCCAAGCGCTAAGGACTTGGCTACGTGCAGGCCATTTCTAATTCCACCTGTAGCGATCGTAGGTAATATACGTGACTCAAGTATAGATATTGGAGTAGGGATACCCCAATGCCAGTAGGTAGTGCCAAGTCTTTTTGAGACTCGGCTCTCGCTTGCACGGAAAGATTCAACTCCCGCCCAAGTTGTGCCTCCTCGCCCACCAACATCTATGGCTGATACACCAGTGTTTTTGAGCATTTCAGCTATCTCCTTAGAGATACCTGCCCCTGTTTCTTTAACTATGACAGGAACTGTTAATGAATTACAAACTCCTTCTATAGCGTCGAGACAACCCGTAGCGTCTGTTTCACCTTCTGGTTGTATTGCTTCCTGCAAAAAGTTGAGGTGGATTGCGAGAGCATCAGCTTGGATCATGTGAATTATATTTTCGATAATTTTCAAATCATATGTTTTAACTTGTGGAATTCCTATATTTGCAACAATAAAAGCATTGGGTGCAAGATCCCTAACGATTTTAAACGATGCCTCTTGTTCAGGATGCTCTATAGCTGCACGTTGGCTTCCGACCCCCATACCTATACCGAGGTTTTCGGCAGATTGTGCGAGAGCTGCGTTGACCTTTATCGTGTCATGGTGTCCACCAGTCATTCCAGCTACAAAAATAGGCGCTCTCAAAACTCTTCCCAAAAAAGTTGTTTTGACATCGATTTCTGCCTTCGATATTTCTGGGAGCGCCTTGTGAATTAAATTAATATCGTCAAAACCAGTTTTTCCCGATTCGACCTCCTCTTCGGAGCACAACATTAGATGTTCAATTTTCCTATCTGTTATCATCTTCTTTCATAATAACTGTACCAAACTCGTCACATGTAGTCAAGAATTTCGTCACATTCTGTGTAACATCTGCATTAAATATTTGAGAGCTTATACCAAAATTAGCAAGTTTTACAAGTTCACTTACCTTTTTAAGCATTCCTCCTGTAACATCTATACTATCTGATCCTTTTATTTCCTGTTTTAAGTTGTCAAAGTCTGCCGGACGTAAGTACCTTAGAGTTCTACCTTTATACAATATCCCATCAACGTTAGTACCAACGCCAACTTTATTCGGCTTCAATTCCCTCGCTAGATGAGCGATTATTTGGTCACCTGAAAGTATGCTAAATTTAATGCATTTATCTAATACTACATCACCGTGTATGACGGGTAGTATGTCATTTTCCAACATCATCTTGATAAGGTTTAAATCGAAGTATTCTATCATTCCCAAATTTGAAATAGAGCAGTTTAGAGGATGAACAGGTAACGCGCCTATACCATAGGCTTGAAGCTGTTCTATCAATATAGAATTTAGTTGACTGACCATCTTGTGAGTTATCCACATTCCATTCGCATTAAATCCACACTGTAAATGCTTCAACGCTTGCGGGTGCCCGAAAGAGCCTGCTCCATGTATTAAGACAAGCTCTTTAACATCAGAATCTGCTATTTGTTTAGCTATCATCTTCAATTTTTCAGGCACAATAGTGCCTTCTTTGCTCTTCTCAGTTAGGATAGACCCCCCAATTTTTAGCAATATCATTGTTGTACCGAATGTTAATTTAGCTTAGTCGACAGCTACGCCTGTATCTGAAAAACTAGCTTTTATTGGTCGCCCACCTCGTAATTTTATCTCTCTAGCAACCTTTCCGATATGAGCACCTTGTGCAATTGCAAACATACATCCCCCACCACCGGCTCCAGTTATCTTTGCCCCAAATGCACCAGCTCTTCTTGCACCATAGATCAAATTGTTTAATTCTAAAGTGCTTACTCTTAATGACTCAAGAAGCCCTTGATTGATATCCATGAGTTCACCTATACCTGTGATATCCCCTTCAATCAATTTTGACTTTCCTTGGCGTGTTACTTCTCCTATTGAAGATATGATACTTCCGACAATTTTTGGATATCTAGTTTTCAACGTTGCAACCATTTTTATAACATCGCCTGTCGACCTAGTAATTCCTGTGGCACCTATTACAATTGGCATACTTAAAAAATTAATTTTCAATGTTTCAATACCGGCTATTAACACTACTCCACCTATAGACGTAACTAAAGTGTCTGCTTGGCTTGCTGTTCCTTGCACGTAAAGCTCTACTTCATGCCCTATTTTAGCAATTTCGTAATCCTTCAAACCCATTCCAAGACTCTCAGAAAGCGCCATTAGCGTGGATACAGTCACAGCTGCAGAAGAACCAAGACCTTGGCTGGGCGGCAGTTGCGATTTGATAGCAATTTCTGCTCCAAAGTCCGTCTCGCATAAATCTTTTATTTTTTTTGCTGCAGCGCAGACGTACCTGAATTCTTGATTGTTACAGTTTAAACGCTTATTCATAGAAGTTACACGTATATTGCTGCCTTCTTTAAGTCTAATTGAAGTGAATACTCTCTTATCTATCGCGCATGCTATTGCTGGCTCTCCATATACTACAGCATGTTCTCCAAACAAATAGACTTTACCTGGCGCTGAACAATGAATCACTTCATAATCCTCTATAGAACTAATATACTGTGCTACAATGATTGCGTTAAACTAATGCTATTCCTGCGTAGCCTACAACAGCCCCTAAATCACCGCTGACGTCTCCACTCGTTGCATACTCAAGAACTTTGCCGTGATTTGCACTCTTAAACTTTGCGAATTCCAGTGCAACTGCGATGGGTCCAAACCCACAGACTGAAGTGCTTTTTGCCCTCTTTAAGAATTCCGGTATATTAAGTACCGTTATAGGCTCTATGACTCTTTTATCGATATCCCTGACGACGCTATCTGGTTCATAATGTGTAAAGTCACTAGAAGCTATTACTATTATATTTTCAGCTGCAACTTTTTTAAGAGCGCGAGAGACCGTTTGTATAGCATCCGTTCCTTGTAATCCCATACAAATTGGGACTATCTCAAAATCCTCAAATCTATATTGTAAAAACGGTATTTGCACCTCAATCGAGTGTTCCATCTTGTGTGCGGCATTGTTTATCTCTAAGTCCAATTTTCTTACAATGTTGACGTTTACGTTTACTTCTCCAAGAGGTGTGAGCCAAGTCTCATCTGAAACGCTGACGCTTGGATATGAATGGTTGGGCCCAATTATTACATAGGTGTCTACCTCGGGGACAACTGAAAACACTTTTCCTGCGACGGATCCCGAAAATACATACCCAGCGTGTGGAACGATTGCGCTTTTTAAGTCTAAAGGTTCAGTTTCACTCAAAAAATTACTAATTGTTTTTTCAAGTGCCAGTGGGTTACTCGGGTAAAACGTACCTGCGACAGCAGGTTCTCTCATAAAAGCCCCCTCTATCAAATCTCTACTTCAAAGTCACTTACGACGTAATCCAATTTCTGGCCGCGCAATTTAAGAATCTCGCGAGCAATTAGAAAGTAAATGAGAGCTAGAGCTTTTCTCCCCTTGTTATTAGTCGGAATAACGAGATCTATGTTCCCCGTCATATTATTCGTGTCGCACATGCCAATTACCGGGATTCCGACGTCCACTGCTTCCTTGACCGCTTGAGAATCGCCTATCGGATCAGTTACAATTACGACGTCAGGTTCCATAAAATTGCGGTATTGTGGATTTGTGAGAGTTCCTGGTATAAATCGCCCTACCAGTGACTTAGCACCTACTACCTTTGCAAACATCATCGCCGGATACTGACCATATTGTCTAGCGGATACAACAAGTATTCTCAAGGGGTCAAACTTACTCAAAAAAGATGCTGCGATTTTTATTCGCTCATCTGAGGCTTTGACGTCAAGCACGTAAAGCCCATCTGGTCTTACCCGATATATGAACTTTTTCATGTCTTCAGTCTTTTGTTGTGTCCCGATGTGCACTCCAGCAGCCAAATATTCATCCATTGGAATTAATGATTCGTACTCCTTGGCCTCTTCCATTGGTTCACCTCTTTTTAAATTGGTTTTCTCATCATTTTACAGCTAGATCCTTCAAGCATCTGCTGTTCGATTCTTATTAGCTCATTTAATTTTGATGTACTTTCTGCCCCGCTGATGTTGAGCTTAATGAACGGCACTGAAAGAGCAACTGCGACATGTGAAAGCGCGGGTTCACACGTCGTTGAGCCTTCTGTCGAGAATATGCATTCGTATCCCCACTGTTTTGAAAACTCCACGATTTCATGAATTTCTGTGATAGTCTTCGTGGGTTTTATAGCTATAGCATTAGCAGCCCCCTTTTTACCTCCGCGCACAATGTTGTCCTGATCCATGTTAAAAATAGCGTCTCCACAAATAACGCACGTTTTGCCTGCGTGATCTACGAGGTCAGCAAAAGCGTCATAATCCTCCTTATCGAATGGATCTTCGACATAATATAGCTTATATTGGCTTATTAGTTCCAGCACAAGGTCAATCTCGTTTGTTGAACTGGGCATATCAGGGTCTCTAAAATCGTACTGCCAATCAAGATTAGCTACTGATTTAAAACCCATCCCAAGCCTTACGTCTACCCGAAATTTTGCTACCGCTTCCTGTACGATTGTAGCCAAATTGCTCAAGACGTGAGAGTTATCAGATCCTTGTGGCATTTTAAATTTCTTAAATTCACGGTGAATATAGGTTGAAATTGCAACCGCACTGCCTACAGACTTTGCTCCAATAGCGATCACGTAATAATCAATATTAGTTTTAAAAACCTGTAAAATTGGATATGGCATCGCTTTTGAAAAAGCCCCTCCTAAATAACGACACAACGGTATATCATACGATGATGCAGCTGCTTTAGCTATGGCAGTTGAAAATACCGCGCTTAAATTTGAATCATTAAAAGTAGTTCGTAAAAACTGATCTATGTCAGCTTGCTGGCTTGCGTCTTTACCGATGAGTTTCGAAACTGCTTCTTCGGCCATGTTTACTGCTTCACCACGAGCTGGAAATGAAGATCTTCCGTAACCGTCTTTAGTTACGACTTCTACTTCTAAAGCATCGTCTCCCATCGCATCGAGTATTTTCGAAACAGATATGGCTTCTATTACAGTCATCTACGAACTCCATGTCTTTTTATAGTTATTGGTATAACGCCACGTATAAGCTCCTCGAGGGCTATGTCTATAGGGTCTGATGAGTTGACGTCAATCAAAGTTGGTGCGCCCATCGAGATCTGTAACGCCCTCGCACCGATAATTCTCGCCTTTTCAAAGCGAGTAAGTTCTTCGGTAAGTTCTTTCAAATTCGTTCCTCCAAAGGTGGAATTATGCATGGGGTTGCTGAGATTCGAACTCAGGTTACGGCGTCCCGAACGCCGTAGGATATCCAGGCTACCCCACAACCCCATTTATTGATACGGGGCTAAAACATCGACGAGTTCTTTGTGGGTGAGAAGCATTCTCCTGCAACAATAACGCATTATTCCAAGGTCATCAAGAACTACTTGTACAGATTCTCCGGCATTCATACGTTCTTTGAATTCATCCCAATAAATGGATATAACTGCCCCGCAAGTAAAGCATCTAATTGGTATCATCTTCTGCCCGTTACCTATATGATTTTTGCCTACGTTTTCGAGCCCCTCGGCCGCCGAACTTCTTAGGCTCTTTCTGCCTGTAGTCACTAACAAGCAGAGTTCTATCCTGTTTGAGATATAGATCCTTTAAGCTAAGGTCGTTGGTCCACTCGATCAGTCCACAGGCAATAGCCGTTCTTGCTGCATCAGCTTGGCTCATCATCCCTCCGCCGTGGATATCGACCTTTACGTCTAGTTTTTCTGCCAAGTCCCCAGCAAGTGTAAGAGGTTCTCGAATCTTAGTTTTAACTAGTTCGGGCTCAATTACATCTAACGGCTTTTTGTTAATTTTTATGATACCTTGCCCCTCCTTTATTGTCGCCCGAGCTATCGAGGTTTTGCGCTTACCACTAGAATTAACTATTTTTACCATTTCATCACCGTATCTTCTTTGCTCCTAGCCTTTCGGAAATGTCTTCAAGCTCGATTAACTTGGCAGTACTAAGTCGAGACTTTGCTGCTGCTTCAATCGTCTCAGTCTTAATATTTACAAATTCCCTCGGGGCTCCGATATAAACTCTCAATTTAGCCAATGCAAGTCGTCCCTTCATCTTTTTTGTACGGCAACATGCCTCTAATCGCGCGTTTTAGTATCATGTCAGCGCGTTTAGGATAGTAAGGGCCCCTCTCCTTTGATCCTTTCTCTCTCATAGTACGATACTTTAATAATGTCGTGTCACGATTACCAGAAATTACGACTTTTTCTGCATTTATGATGTTTATTTCCTCACCAGATAGCAATCTTTTTGCAACGGTACTTCCAAGACGTCCCAATATTTGTCCGTCAGCATCTATGATTGTCAAGAATACCACCTTTAAAAATTCACCTTATAATTTTCACATTTGACCCTTTAGGTAAAGCCTCTAGAAGCTCTTCAATTGTCATCACTGCACCACCTGTCGCACGTATTTTTCTCTGAGCTAAATCAGTGAAATTCACAGCTGCAACTGTTACTGGATGGTCAAGCACACCAGCTCCGAGGACTTTTCCAGGGACAACTGTGACGTCGTTTAATTTTGTACATCTGTTTATACGACTCAAATTTACTTGAGCGTAGTTTTTTGAAGGTGATTCTAGCCTCCTGCCTATCTCCTTCCATATGTTAGCTTCGTGTTCTCTTGCGTACCGCTTTAAATCTTCAATGAGCTGAATTAATCTTATATTAGTTTTTTTGATGTTTCTTTCTCCCATGGAAATCTACTCAATGATTAATTAAACTTCAGTATGCGGGGGGTGCGATTTGAACGCACGAACTCCTATGAGACTAGGCCCTCAACCTAGCGCCTTTGACCTAGCTTGGCAACCCCCGCCTATCCAAAACTTTTTAAATATTCGTTCAGTTGGTCTGACTTATCTCTTAATGATTCAACTGATTTTATTATTACGTTTCTAGCACCCATCGATCCATCGGATTCCACATAAAATACGAAGGATTGAGCATCTCCCGTAACTTTTATTGCATTCATATCGCAAGCTACACGACATAAATTGCAAAGTGAACACTGAAGTTCATCTGTAATTTTAGCTAGTTGCCCTTCGACCTTTATTATTTTTTTTGGACAAGCCTCTTCGCATTTTCCGCATCCATCACATTCATCAATTATAAACTTTGGCAGATACTTATAACTAGCAGCGACTGCTGCTTGAAACTTTGCGTGATTTTTGCCGTTACCTTTTCTCGCTATCGCCTCGAGCATTATTTCTTGGTCGTTGAATAGTTTTATAATAGGTATGTCTCCTTCTGCTGGAACAACCTCGGGGTCTGAGGATTTCAAATCACGTGAATACGCGACTGTTGGACCCTTTACATTCAATGTTAAAGAGACTTGACAGTAAAGACAACCCTCTCCGCCGCATGCACACTCTGATGCTGGAACGTAGTTGTCACCACCTGTCATTGGAATGAGTCCAAGTCGAAGCGCTAGCATCTCATCAAATAAGACTGAGGTATTGTTGTAAAAGTTGACGTCATCAATCGACATAGATTGTACGTCTGTAATCATGCCTCTTCTTATGCTGTTTGCAAATGCGGGGGTAACTCCTGAAAGTATGAAACGCGCTTTTCTATCCGAAAGCTCTATAAATTTCAAATCCATGTAGACCTTAGTTTATATTCTCCTTCCCCGTCTTCCGCCAGGCGCTCTAGTCCCGTCGTGAGGGATCGGGGTTACATCTTCAATCCTGCCAATTTTTAGTCCGGCTCGTGAGAGCGCCCTTATTGCTGCCTGAGCGCCTGGTCCCGGGCTCCTCTGCTTGTTACCACCTGGTGCTCTGACCTTTACGTGAACGCCAACAATTCCCTTATCACGTGCTTGTTCTGCAACGCTTGTGGCAAGCTGCATGGCAGCGTAGGGGGAGCTCTCATTTCTATCTTGCTTGACTACCATTCCACCGGAAGATTTCGATATTGTCTCTGCCCCGCTGAGATCTGTAATCGTTATAATTGTATTGTTGAAGGATGCAAAAATATGTGCAATCCCCCACTTTTTTTCGACCATTTAATTTGTATCACTCCTTGACATTTTTTGAACTCTCTGCGGATACCTCTTTATAAATCGGTGAACCTTTATAGAATTCTATAATCACTTCTTCTTCCATGGGCACGGCGTAACTTGGTACAGTAACCCTTCTCCCACCAAGTGCTATGTGACCGTGAACGATAAGCTGTCGCGATTGCTTTGCTGAGTTGCTAAGTCCCTTTTTATGAACTTGCGTTTGTAAGCGTCTCTCGAGAACATCCTCAACTTTAAGCGTGAGCACTGCGTCTAAGGTTGAGTCGTTTTCTATGAGCCCCATCCGCATAAGCTTGCTAAGAAATTTTTCTCTCTCAACGTTTGCGTGCTCTCCGCGTTCTCCCAACTCTTGAGTCTCGAAGAGCAGTTTTCTTGCTTCACGTCGATACTTTCTAAGTGTTGTAGCCGCTTTCCAGATTTCCCTCTTATTCTTTAGCCCATATCTTCTTACGAGCTCGGCTTCTTCGCTAATTCGTGCGCCCTGCCAAGGGTGACTAGGCGTGTCGAAAGCCTTTTTATTTTTACCTGGATACCCCATTTTTACACCTAACTCTTTTGCTATTGCTTCTTCCTACGTTGAACGCCCACAGTTGCACCTCTACGACCAGTCGATTTAGTTCTCTGACCTCGCACCTTGTGGCCTCTCTCGTGACGAATACCAGTATAGCTACGCGTCTTTTTCATGCGATTAATATCTTCTCGCAGCATCAAGGTAAGTTCAGTGCCAAGTATATGTCTATCTTGACCGGTTATAACGTCCTTTTGATGGTTGAACATCCATGTTGGGATATTGCTTTGGAAATTATCTACAGCTGCTCTGAGCTGTTCAATCTGATCATCGTCTAGGTAACCCATAGTAAGTGTGGGATCTATCCCTGCACTTTCGGTTAGTATCCGAGCAGTCCGGACTCCGATTCCTTTTAAGCCAGTCAACGCATATTGGACATTTTTCTTTCCATCTAAATCAGTTTGTGATATCCGAACTATGTACTTAATTTCCTCTTTTTGGGGTTGCACCTTAGCCAAATCAATTCCTCTTATCCATTGGGATTTTAACCTATCATGGTATTTATAATTAGGCACAGTCATTTCAAGCAGTTTCTATGCTGCCTGACTCCGGCGCTGTGGGTAAAAATCACTGAAAACGCTGGGGGTGGGATTTGAACCCACGAGTCCCGAAGGGACACTGGTTTAGCAAACCAGCGCCGTAGACCAGGCTTGGCTACCCCAACGTGAGATATGTGGGCACGCAGAGAGGTCGTCATTTTGCAGTATGACAGAGCTCACAGTCCCTTCTCTACTCCACACCCCTACGAGCGTCAAACGTCCGCGATAAGTTTGCTCCCTTCCGGGCCTCAACCGGTGCTCACAGCAAAGATATATAACAGGTCCTCCGATCAGCCACGTATCACCGCTGGCCCCGCAGGACGGAGTATCATCGTTGAAATTGTAAGATGATCAAACTACTAAAATGTCTTCCTTCTGCTTCGCCCCCCACGTACCGACGCTTTTGGGTTACAGATGACGCCGAGCCATCCGAGCTAGCCCATCTAATTTTTATAGATACTATTAGCAATAAATGTATCGTTGACTTCTTCAAGCCTCTCCGACACATGCGTGCGAGGTCAAATGTAAGATTTACATCATTGTAAAAATGTTAATTAAGGTCTTTCATTCATCTTAGTGATCTGTAATTTCATCCCTTTATGACTCCGATGGGCTTTAATCTAGCAACGACCTTTGAAATATTGAGCTTATTAACAACGTCAACAACTTCATCAATAGGCTTGTAAGCGTCTGGGGCCTCTTCTGGTATATCTGAAATGTTGTCAGTTTTTATGAACACATGCTTTTGTTTGAGGTTTTCAATAACCGCTTTAGATGTCAATTTATGCTTAGCCGCCTTTCTGCTTAAAATCCTACCAGCCCCATGACATGTTGAACCAAAGGTCATCTCCATAGCTTCTTTTGTGCCACATAACACGTATGAAGCAGTTCCCATACTTCCAGGTATTAATACAGGCTGTCCTATGCCGTAGCTTGGATCATAGTCGAATGACCTCGTCGCACCTTTTCTATGAACGTAAACCTCTTTGTCCTCACCGTCAATTTTGTGCTTTTCCAGCTTTGCAATGTTGTGGGCTACATCATAAACTACGTTAGCGTCAACATTAAATTCGCGCTCGAGTACCTCCCTTACCCAAAAAGACATCATCTGCCTGTTTGTCCACGCATAGTTTGCAGCAGCACTCATAGCGCTAAAGTAATCATGCGCTTCCGTTGAATCGGCAGGAACACAGGCAAGTTGTCTATCGGGGAGCTTTATGCCATATTTATAAGCTGCTGCTTGAAAAACTCTAAGGTAGTCAGTACATATCTGATGTCCAGCACCTCTCGATCCCGAATGTATCATTACGCACACCTGGTTTTCCCGCAGGCTATAAGTATCTGCTACGCTTTTGTCGTAAATTTTGTCGATGTACTGAACTTCTACGAAGTGATTGCCGCTTCCGAGGCTTCCTAGTTGCGGCATGCCCCTCTTTTTAGCTAATGGGCTTACTTTTGATGGTTCTCCACCATCCATGCGGCCGTTACTCTCACAGTGTTTTATGTCTAATTCATTTCCATAACCGTTGCGTATTGCCCATTTTGCGCCATTTATGAAGACCTGATTGAGCTCCTTTTCTGAGATCTTTAGTTTTCCTTTTGAACCGAGTCCCGCAGGAATGTCCGCATAGAGCTTAGTTATTAGCTCCTGTATCTTTGGGTAAATTTCTTCCAATTTCAGTGCAGTTGCGAGAAGCCTTGTGCCACAGTTAATGTCAAATCCGACCCCACCTGGGGAAATTATTCCTTCATTTAAATCGAAGGCTGCAACCCCTCCTATGGGAAACCCGTAACCCGTGTGCACATCCGGCATCGCAAACGAATATTTCTGAATGCCGGGAAGCGTTGCGACATTCGCTACTTGTTGCATCGCGCCTGGTTCAAGGTAATTCAAAAGAGCTTTAGATAGAAAAATTCTACCAGGGACTCTCATTCCCGTTAAGAGTTCTTTTGGAATTTCCCAGATGAAATCACTGATTTTCTTTAAATCTATGGTGTTCATCGAACCTCCTACACATCAAGCGTAACATCAACATAATACCTAACATGTCTCATTATCTCTAAATTGTGATAAGTAACTGCCTTTACCTCGAGTTTTAATTTGTGCTTTCCCTTATCTATTCTCTCTCCTGAACATTCTGCACTAAGTGATTTATCTATTATTTTTACATTAAATTTTCTTATGGCAAAGGAGTCAACTTCGAACAGCACTATTATCTCAGATAGCCAGTCAAAGAGCAAGTTTTCATAAGTATCTGAAGATAGATTTACTCGCTTAACGCCTTTTACGTCAATGCTCTTTAAGTCAATCATGACACTTTCAAGAGCTTCTGCCGCATTCTCAAACAACTCATTAGGATCATCCCCGTATGCTCGGAACAAAATGTCAGCCGTATGTTCTAAAAACTTATACTTCTTCATGTGTCTTTTTCGTCGCCTACGTTAATTTGATCAGTTATGTTCACTTTGTAGAATTTTTGATCGTACATCAATTCTTCAGAACTAAAACTTTATGAGCATAAAATGACATCAATGACTCTAACTATCAATATGTATATATTAATTAGCCATGGGGACAATGAGACGGCCATTTGTGTTTATTAATTCGGCAATGAGCGCTGACGGTAAGATATCAACAATTGAAAGGAAGCAAGTCAGAATATCCGGAACTGACGACCTCAAACGAGTCGATCAGCTAAAAGCCTCTGCAGACGCTGTTATGGTCGGAGTTGGAACAGTTCTCGCAGACAATCCAAAACTGACGATAAAGTCGGAGGAGCTTAAACAAACAAGGCTTAGTCAAGGCAAACCTAAAAATCCAATCAGAGTTGTGGTCGATAGTAACGCACGAACCCCGTCAAACGCTGCAATCTTAGGCTCTAATACAATACTTGCATCGTCTAAAAATGCACCTCGAGACAAGTTAAGGGATCTTGCCGAAAAGTCTGAAGTCCTTATTGTAGGGGAAAACACAGTAGACTTAATAAAGCTTCTTTGGAGGTTGAAGGAACGCGGGATTGAACGGCTTATGGTAGAAGGGGGCGGAACCTTGAACTTCAGCTTGTTGAAGCTAGGGCTAGTCGACGAAATTTGTACTTACATTGGAAATATGGTTATTGGTGGCGTCACAGCGCCCACGTTAGCCGATGGTGAAGGCTTAGTTGATGATTTTATTAAACTCGAATTACGAGAAACTTCTAAATTAGGAACCGGCGTGCTTCTTTCGTGGAAAGTACTCTTGTAACTGCAGTAACAGCGTCAAATGTGATTTTCTTAGCTCTATTATTTTATTTCATCTATCACTTCATTTACAGCCTCTTCTAATACTGCTGTATCTTTTAGAATTTTTATGCTGATAATTCCTCCAACTAGTATATTGAGGTAATACGTAACCATCCGCCACGCTAAGACGAATACTCCTAATATTGCGGTACTAACGAAGAGTGAATAAATGGAAGCAGTGCTAATTTCTGCAATACCACTGTTCCCTGGAGTAAGCGGAACCATAGCAATCATCATTAACACTGTCTGTGCTGAAAATGACGGCACTATCCAAGGTTGAGAGCCAAGTCCTATGAGAATTAAGGATGCAATTGAAAACTGAAAGATCCAGAATGCTACGGTACAAACGAATCCCTTGCCGAGTGCCCCCCTTCCATCTCTTAGATAGCGTTTTGAACTATTATGAAAGACGTCAATTTCGCGTAGTATCTTGGAAATTGTTTCATCTGCCTTTTTATTATCGCGAAATCTTATAAACAGCCATTGAAGTTTTATCGCTGCCGACTTGATTTTTTTTGGTTGTGCTATCACATAGAGAGTCACAAAAAATATTATAAAAAAAAGGATCGCGGCGATAGCAAAGATTGTGGTAAAACCAGTGCTGCTTGTAATTTGTTGCCGAAATAATAAGTAGCCCACAGGTGCCGCTAGTCCTAAGAATAGTGCATCAAGCATTCGTTCCCCAACAACGACCGCTGAAGCATCCCCTGTGGATAGATTATAGCGCCTTAATAGTTGAATTCGTGTGATTTCGCCCCCTGCATGTGCGGGGGTAATTGAAGCCGCAAAAAGGTTCGACAGGACAATTGCTACTGCATCTTTAAGCTTAATTCTTCCACCAATTGTCTCTGACATGATTTTTAGCCTAACACCCCATATTAACCACGACATAAGCTGGAAGAAAATTGCCGAAAACAGAAATATAGGATTTATTCTAATCAAACCGTAAATTGTGCTTGTGCTAATTGTAAACAGTATTAAAGCCAAAATTGATACTACACTCAAAACTAGAGAAATAGTCAGCCACTTTCTCAAATTTGGCACAAGTCTACACCTTTAAAGTTTAAACATCTGACCTAGTAACGCTCTTCCACTTAGCTTCACTCGACGTTAAATGCTGTATTATACCAACAATTCCACATATTGTTATAACCCACAAGTAAGCGAGAAGTCCGATCAGTATTTCAAAAAACTCTAGAGGGTTATCACTTACTCGAGAGATTCTGTCTACACCAAAGATGATAAATGGGCTTAGCAGAAATGCAAAGAAAGGAGCAGTTAAGGAAAGAAACCAAGACAATTTTCTAGAAAACGGTATAGGTGCTTTAAATATTGGAATTAAAAATTTTCTATAGCTCTCCGCGGCTCCCCGTAACCAACGCACCCTTTGGCTGTAAATGTCTTTTACTGTAATAGGTGCCTGTTCTCCAACAGTTGTTTTGGCAAGAACTGCAACACGTTGTGCTAAATATATCCTCTGTGTGAGGTCCAGGTCCTCGCACGACGATTTCTCGTCAAGTTTCTCCCTTTTTAAAAAGGACGCTTGTACTACACCAATTAATCCGTTAAACTGTAGAAATCCGTCTGACCAGTGATATAAACGATACAAGTCGCAAAAAAAACCGTATCTAGTGATACAATCTTTGTTAGAACGTTATTTTTGTTTGTAACAAAACGGCACCCACTTGATAATACTGCAGAACTGTTCTTTTTGAACGCTTCAATGCACTCAGTGATGAAGTTCTCGGAAGGCCTACTATCAACATCAAATATTGCTATATAATTAACGTCATTTATCGTGCTTAAGAAATCATTTATAGCTCCGGCCCTCCCGCCCCTGTTATTATTCCTTAGTATTATTTTAAAGTTAGGCGGTAATAGTGAGTTAAAATTTCTTTTATCATCTTTGGTTTTGTCGATTATATAGTATGCCTCAAACTCATAATCTTGACAATTTAAATTCTTTAAACACTCAATTGATTTTTTAATTAATGACTCTGGCTCATACGGTGATATGGGAATAACCGCATAAATTTTCATTCAGCAATGACTTATTGATTCTCACATAAATATTTAGCCAGTAATTAACTGCTGAGTCACCTATGTTCGTGTGAATAATTCAACTTTCAGTAAGTTTAGTCTTATTTAGCGAGTATTAGAGTCTCACTCAACTGCGTCTTTGTACAGGTCGAGTATTCGTTCAGTTACAACTGTCCAATTATAGTTACGTTCAATCAATTTTCTGCCATGTTTGCCCATTAATCTCGCTTCGTCTGCATTTGCAAACACTCGTAATAGCCCGTCTGCCAATTTTTTTGGATTCTTTGGATCAACAAGCAGCCCAGCGCCATCAATAACATCTCTCACACCTGGTATATCTGAGGCTACTACAGGGGTCTCACAGGCCATAGCTTCAAGCAAGACTACCCCGAAAGCTTCTAACCTAGTGAATGAGGGTAGCGCGAGAACAGTTGATGTTTTGTATAATCTAATTAAATTACGCCATGAAACACGCCCGAAAAATTTTATGTTCTCTTCGTACCCTTTTGAAAGCTTTACTAGCTTCTCTTTATCCTCGCCTTGTCCTACTATCAAGAGGTTTGTTTGTGGATATTCCTCAGTAATCATTTTCGCTGCTTCGATAAGATAGTTAACACCTTTAACTGAAGTGAGCCTTCCTACAAACAGTATAGAGTCTTCTGCTCTCTCACAGTTAACACTACTGACTGCTTCGTCAAATTTCTGTAATCGTATAGCATTTGGAATAACTTCAAATTTTAACGAATTTAAAATTTCAGATGTGATAGCATAACTATTCGTCGTAGCTATTATTGTGGTCACATTATCCAAAATGCCGTTGAGATACAGTTTTTTATTGGCAAATTCAATGAGCTTTTTAGCAGCCTCAGGAATTTTTAGTTTTGCTAATGAGTCAGGTACAACCATGTCGCAATGATATGTTAATATATGTGGGACGTCATTAAGCGTTGTTGATACAGCATTTGACATAAAAGGCGGTGGGTAATGCGAGTGGATTACATCAGCATCGAGTTTGCTGAGTTTTTTTCGTAGAGAGTAGGTATAAGGTACATATGGTAAATCTAAAGCCGGAAACCTGCATACTGTGACGCCGTTTAAAAGTTCGAATTTCTTTGATTTTGGTACATCGGCACAAAGCACCGTAACATCGTGTCCTGTTTCCACTAGGCTTTGGGAAAGTTCCATAACGTGTGTTTCTACACCACCTATATGTGGATAAAAGTAGGATGAGGCTTGAATGATTTTCAACTTTTAAACCGCCTTCAAAAATAATTGTTCACGAGAGATAGGTCTTTGCTGTAAGTAAAGTGTCGTTTTGCGCTAATAATCGGAGTACAAACTGATCGGAACGTCCACATTGCGCACGTTATATTACTTTTTTTGTTCTGCTTAAACCTAAAGACGCGCTGATATTGCAGCAATTACTAAGCAGTCAACGTATATATTTTTGTACCGTGGTATTAACCACCTATTCACTAAGGTCTGCTCGTTTAAAGATGAGGTAATGGTACTGAGACATAAACGTTAAATAATATTTACCCCTTCGTAAAAAGAGGTGTATTCTATATGACATATGTACGCAAGATGTTGACGCTGCTCATTGTGGCGATGTCAATATTTCTCCCCTTTTCTGTAAGCTTGGTTAGCGCGCAGGTAAGCATGCAAAATGAGATTAACTGGGTTTACGATTACCCCACAGGCATGAAAAAGGCTCAAGCGGAGAACAAACCCGTTATGATTTTCATTTATGAAGAGTGGTGTCCACGTTGTCGTTTCATGGACCAAACAACCTTCATGAATCATGATGTCATTCAACTTTCTTCTAACTTTGTAAACATAAAAGTCATTGGAACACAGCAGGGCACGTTATATAATTATACAGCACCTCCGTTAGTTGTGTTTACCGATCCATACGGAAACCCTCTAATAACGCGGAGCACTGAACTTTCTGCTGGTGATGTACTAGGACTCCAACGTAGTGTGCTGGCTTCTGCACCTTTCCCCTCTCCTACTGGAGCTATTCAAACGTCAGTTATAGTGAGTAACTCTCCACTAAATTCTGCGTCAGCTACAGCAGAAAAAAAAGGTTTAGCAATTCCCGACTTTGACGCTATCGTAGCAATTTCGGCAGTTGTATCAGTTGCTTTACTTGCGTCCAAAAATATACGTAAAATTAAATAGTAAATACAGCAATCGCACGATACAGCAATCGCACGAGTAGTATTGTGAGAGAAATCCACTCGCTATAGTTTGCTTACATCAGACACTTCTCATAACAGCAACTATGCAGCTTCCTATTGCGAAAATCGTCATGTTTGCTAGCAAGTTCTCACAACTCAGACTCTTGAGCGACGGCAAATATGATCTGTTTAATAGTGTAAGAAGCACGAACCTTTAATTATCACCATAGCCTATGTAATACCATGCTTTATCACGCTGACATCACAATAAAGCTTAAAAAGGGAATGTTAGATCCGGAAGCGGCGACAATTAAAAAGGCACTAAAGCATTTGGGATATAACAGTGATAGCATCAAGCTGGCAACGCTATATGAAATAGAATTTGAAGCTGATTCTGTGGACAAAGCAAAAGAACTTGCTAATGAGATGTGCTTCAAGCTTCTTGCTAATCCAATCATACACGATTATTCAATCAATATTCAACATTGAGCTACTTTTTATTTTGTTGGGCAAATAGGTGACTTAATGAAGATAGCTATTATCCAATTTGGTGGAAGCAACTGTGATCTTGACGTATATAAAGCGTTAATAAGCCTAGGCGTGAACTGCGAACTGGTATGGTATAAAGAGCCTTTAACCGATGTCGATGGCGTGATTATTCCAGGTGGGTTTTCGTACGGTGATTATCTGAGAGCAGGTGCCATAGCAGCACGGACTGAAATAATGTCATCTATTTCTCGGATGTCACTAGAGGGGAAGCCTGTTCTTGGGATATGCAATGGCGCCCAGATCCTTTCAGAAGCTAAGCTTGTACCTGGTGCTTTTACGACAAATGCATACCCAAAGTTTATTTGCAAGTGGGTGAAGCTACGGGTAACGGGCAAGTCCGTATTTACCACAAGATCAAAACCGGTGATCGACATCCCTATAGCCCATAAAGAAGGTAGGTATGTTGTTAACGAAAAAACGTTACGGGAGATGTATAACAACAGCCAGATTGTTTTAAAATATGTTGATAATAATGGCATTCCTTCAAAAGACGCAAATCCAAACGGTTCTACGGATAGTATCGCCGGTGTCTCAAACGAGGAAGGAAATGTACTTGCTATGATGCCCCATCCAGAACGAGCTTCTGATCCACTCCTAGGCTCGACGGATGGAATTGCTATATTTCAATCGATGATCGACTGCATAAGCAAAATATAATTTTTTTGTTCAGTTCGGGTAAAGTGAAGTCTTTCTTCTTCCGTAAATATTTTCCACCTTAGTTTTATACTACTTTGAAGCCTTTTTTAAAGGTTTAAAAGCTATATAAGCTTACGCCACCACGATTTATTATCCCTATACCAATTTACCGTGTTTAAGAGACCCTTTTCAAAAGTCACTTTTGGCTTCCAACCAAGCGCATACATCTTCGTACAGTCCAAAGAATATCGATAATCGTGGCCAGGGCGGTCTTTTATAAACGTTATCAAACTCGAAGGTTTCTCTAACAACTCGAGAATCATGACTGCTATCCCCAAATTCGTTCGTTCATTATTACTGCCCATGTTGTAAACCTCTCCCACTTGCCCCCGGGTAAAGGAACAGTCTATTCCCCGACAATTATCATCGACGTGGATCCAGTCTCTAATGTTTTCTCCTTTACCATACAGCGGCAGTGGCGTATCCATCATAGCATTAGTTATGAAGCGTGGTATCAACTTTTCAGGATGCTGATTTGGGCCATAATTATTTGAACTTCTTGTAATAATCGCTGGAAACCTATGGGTCGCACAATAGGATAATACGAGTAAATCTCCTCCTGCTTTACTTGCTGAATAGGGACTTGACGGTCGCAGCGTATCAGTCTCTCTAGACGACCCCTCGTGAACGCTTCCATATACTTCGTCTGTAGAGATTTGTACGAATTTGCCAATATTATGCTCTTTTGATGCCTCGAGCAAGGTGTGAGTACCAGGTACGTCTGTTGTTACAAACGTGGCTGAGTCCACAATTGATCTGTCGACGTGAGTCTCTGCTGCAAAGTTGAAGACGCAGTCGCAGTCTTTTATGGCCTTTTCTACATCATTTTTGTTGCAAATATCTCCTTTTATGAATTCAATATCTCTTACAACATCGGTTAAATTTTCGGGGTTACCAGCGTAGGTCAGTTTATCGAGAACGATAAGCTCCATTTGTTCATACGTATTAAGCATATAATGGACAAAATTGCTCCCTATAAATCCAGCTCCGCCTGTGATGAGTGCTTTTATAATGTATCCCTCTTTTACAGATCAACTTTTACTACATTATATTCACTCGCGTATACAATATCTCTTTTACGTCCTTTTCCTAATATTTTCAGATATGTAAGTGAATGAGCGTCTGATTATTGTAAGTCTAAGACTGGAGGGCAAAGTGTATAAATTCCAAAATAAAATCTTTGCAAGGGAATTTTAAGATCGAGATAATCAAAAGACACCGTTTGAAGGAGTATTGGCTAATTGAACATAATCATGGCGAAATATAACGGCAAAAAGCGTTTATAAGATGATTTAGGTCGTCTAAGGAATAAACATTTGAAGAGCAGTAAGAGGTTGGCTCCCCCTAATGAGGTTGATGATGGCAGCAAAGAGCAGTATAAGGCAAAGATGTTGCGGCAGTTCTGGAAGTGCCAAGCTAAGACTACAAAAGTAATAATCAAACTATCGGCTTCTCTAAACTGACCAATAACTAAAAAGAGAATCTCTGCTTTTTACACAATATTTACTTCTCTCGTGATGGACAAGAGTGTAATTATTCAACGCGAAAAGGGCGAGATCACAGAAACAAATATATTTAATAAAATCCACCGTTATTGCGTGGAGAACTCGTTCTGCTTTCCTTGCACGTTAAAGTTCTACGAGTCGAAAGCGACAAAATTTAGGAAAACACTTTCATAATCGATATAACAAAGAGTTAGTGTGGGCTCCGGTAGTGTAGCACGGCCAATCATGTTGGCCTTTCGAACTTAAAAAAGTGAAGTGAGCCAACGACTCGGGTTCAAATCCCGACCGGAGCATTCTTAGATCTTAAAACAAAAAGAACGCATTTTGACTTTTTGGAATGAACAATTGTACAGGATTAATTAGTTAATTGGATTATATAATAAAATAGATCTCAAGATAATACATACGCAAGTTAGACGACTTTATGGCCCAAGTAATCCGTTTGTAACGTCAGCTAGAAATTGATCTATAACTACAAAAAAGACGGTAAAAACATCGCGATAAGTAGCCGCTGCACGTCCGTAATAATAGTTGATCAGGCTGTTATCGGAATTAATTAGTTTGTTTTTGAAATTTATGTCTAAGTGATTACTTTATGTAATGAGTGATTTTTATCTTGTTTATACTAAATGTGCAGTTTTAAGAAAGTCTATAGTCAATTATCAATAATTTCTTATATACTAGAAGCAGTTAGTGAGCGTGAGCTTTTTTAAGATAAGTAAAGACCCTTATAGAAAATGGAACTACCAACTTTGGCTGGCCGCGTTATCTGAGATAAGAGAACGCTTCAATCGTGAGTTCATTATAGCTGTAGATGGGGCTCTACTGTATGAAGGTCTTGTTATAGGCGAGGCTTATTAATTAATTAGACACATCATATAGCTTAGGCACGTGCTGTTTTAACAGTATTTAATAAATGGGCAGTTGTGTGTACTCGTTATTTATTTCCGAATAAGGCTTTTATATTATAGTATCTGTAATTTCACAGTATGCGGAGGTAGCCAAGCCAGGTCAAAGGCGCAGGACTTAAGAAGCCGAGGTTTGAGATATCCTGTTGCGTAGGCATTCGAGGGTTCGAATCCCTTCCTCCGCATTTTTTAGATACGCAAGTAAGTAAACGAAAGCGAGCGCTGTTACAAGCACAACTTCTACAAGGTTGAGGGGCTTTGTGGTTGTTGTTCAAGCAAATTTCGCACAGCGCTAATAACTTCAAAGGCATTTGCGCCCCAGTGAACGATAATACCGTTATATCCATTAATAGTAATTGGTCCGGAACGTTCAGTCTTGCAGCACTTAGCGATAAACACCCTTTCTGGGTTTATCGTTTTCATGGGGCAAATATTTATGTGATCAAATATTGCTCCGTTATATCGCTGTTCAAAAACCTCTCTTGATACGTCACACCCGACAAGCACGTTCTTGCTCGAAAGTTTCACGTCTCGCGCATCGAGATGATTTGAGCCAAGTCCCGACGCTGCGCAGGGGAAGATGGTTGCTTCCGTGAAGTGTTTCAAGTCCAGCACTCTTGGCTTAAACGATACCGATAAGTCGCCAAAAACTCCGGCATCGTCAAGTTGTTTAACTAGTGTAACGAGATAAGGAGGATCAGGCGGAGAGATATCGAAGATTTCAACCTCTTTGAGGCACGCAAAATCAGGTTCAAACACAAACGTCCAGTGTTCATCAAATCCTCGGTACACGACAGCTTTGATCTTTTCATTGCAGAGTCGGACAGTTTGTTTAATAAGCTTCCCCCTGTTAAAGATGTCGACCTTTGTGTCAAATATGAGGGTATCGTCAAAACCTGCGATTTTATGTACAGTGTTTATCTCTCGAATTAACCCGTCACCGACTGACGTTACTTTATAAATGGCAGCCTTCCTCTTCAAAAATGTAATCTGATATTTAGATGAAAAGTAGATCTTATCTCCTATTTTCGGCTCACAATCGTCGTCTACACAGTCTCTTACGCCAACGAACTTACAGTGATCTGGGAATATCACCTTGTACCTCTAAATTTTTAATAATTGCGTCAGCAACTTCTTTTGTTGTGCTTGTACCACCTAGATCATACGTCGCTATTCCACTTGCAGTGGTTCGTTGTACCGACTCATTCAACAAACTCGCTCTATCGTAGTACCCCGCCCATTCGAGTAGCATCTTACAGCTTAGTATTGCGCCGATCGGATTAGCAATACCATTACCCGCAATGTGTGGAGCTGATCCGTGCACAGGTTCAAACATCGCATATTGTGCTCCTATATTCGCACTCGGACAAGCTCCAAGACTCCCTACAAGCGCTGCAGCTTCATCTGAGAGTATATCTCCAAAGAGATTCGAGGTTAAGATATGATCGAACTTATCAGGGTGTTTTATGAGGTTGTACGCTGCTGTATCCACGTACATTTCATCGTATGGGATGTTGTGTGATTGTATAACTGACAAGCAAATATCTCTAAAAAAGATGTCAGATTTAAGGACATTGGCCTTGTGCACAACAGTAATTTTTTTTACATCCTTTAAGTCACAGGCAAATGTCGTAAGTCGTCTAGTTTCAGTTTTTGTTATTATCCGCTCTGTGATAGCCATGTCTTCAGAAATTTCCTCAACTCCGGAATAAAGACCTTCTTGATTTTCCCGCACAATCTTGAAATTTACCCTATAAGGAGATATGGGGAGAGATTCGAACGGTCTTACATTTGCAAAGAGATCAAGCACTCTTCTAAGCCGAACGACGATGCTCTGTCCAGGGACGCTCGTTATTGCACCAAATAACATGCAATCACATGACTTTATCAGTTCAATATCATCTTCTGTTATCGCTACGCCCTCTTTTAGCCATCTACTGTGTCCTATCTCAACGTTTACAAATTCAATTTTATTTAATAGTAATTCTAAGACGTCCACGGCGGGAGGTATTACCTCCGGACCAACGCCATCTCCCTGAGCTACTGCAATTTTCATAATGAATTTAAAGATAGTGCATCAATATCACAGCACTTTTTGTTAGCGCTTCTTTGAACCCTCAGACCGCTCCTATTTGCTAGTTAGATGGTCCACTGTTTTTTTTCTGTGCTCGATTAAGCCATCATTCGCAAGTATCTCGAGCAAAAATGGTGGTAACTTAGAGCCCTGTATGATCTTATTACCGATTTTTATCGTCCCTTCAGATATGTCGACTTCGATTTCATCGCCCGTGTTCACAAAGTCTACGATGTCACCTTCGATAATTGGAAGCCCTACATTAATCGCATTTCTGAAGAAGATACGTCCGAATGACTTTGCAACTACACAACCAATGTTTGCATATTTTAGCGCAAGCACTGCTTGTTCTCTTGATGAACCACAGCCAAAGTTATTTCCTGCTACGATTATGTCCCCCTGCTGAGGCGAAAAACTAGGATCGATGCCCTCCATAGCGTGCTGTGCAAACACGCTTATATCAGTTGTTCGAAGGTACTTACCTGGAATAATAACATCAGTATTCACATTGTCACCGTATTTCCACACCTTTCCTCTAATGATCATTGAATTATAATTAAAGATGAAACCATATAAAAGTACGGCTATGCGTGGTCGCTAGACATTAACACGATAGTTAATGTTACTTATGATCGACTTTATCTTAGAGCATTTTATTCCAGCTCACAGTTATGTTAATAACTTCTCCATACAAACTGTAATGTTATGACACTGTCACTAACGCTCAAAGAGCAATACATGGTAAACCAGAAAAAAGCTACCTTAGACCATTCAATGCAGCACATAGTAGCGGAGATAGAAAAGGAGATCAATCAGAAGCTTTGGGACTTCGAAGTTGAAAAAATTAGCGAAGAGGAGTACAAAGCAACTCTTGTAATAAGAGAACCTGTGATTTCAATTGACACGGGCGACGCGGTAACATACAAAGGGATTCCCCGAAAGTTCACAGTGAAGAGCCCGTCACTTGTATTTTTGCTTGACTCAGTTGATCAGATTCTTACGGAACAGATAAATGAAATAAAGAGTTTTGAATCCTAAAAGCGTAAGGGATCAGGGTTCAGTCATATGACGGCTGTTTTCGCAATTTCTCGCAATTTCTATTACATGCATTAGTGACAAAGCATTAAGTCAAAGAGACCTTGGATCTGTAATCTCGCCGGTTAACGCTGAAACAGCGGCTGTTGTTGGGGATCCTAAGTATATTGTACCTCCAGACCCCATTCTACCCTTGAAGTTCCTGTTTGCGGTCGAAAGACAGACTTCCCCCTCTCCAAGGACACCAATGTGAGCGCCAAGACACGGACCGCAACCAGGACTGCAGACTGTTGCCCCCGCTTTAACAAGTTTTGCGATAGCTCCCGTGTGAATTGCCTGCAACGTGATATTTTTAGAGGCAGGCACAACGACCATCCTCGCCGTCACCGTTTTGCCATCTAAAATATCTGCCGCTGCAACTAAATCTTCATAACGCCCGTTTGTACAAGAGCCGAGAAAGACTTGATCAATCTCGGTTCCCTCGACCTTCGTGATATCTACAACGTTATCCACTTCATGAGGGCAAGCAATTTGAGGAGATAAATCTTCCACACTCATCGTAAATTCATCGATATAACTTGCATTCTCGTCGGCGCGTACTGGTATATAACGCGTCGTCACGCCATTCTCCTTTAAGAACGTAAAAGTCTTCGTGTCTGGGGGTATAATCCCCGCCTTTGCTCCCATTTCAATCGCCATGTTGCTCATGGTCATTCTGCTAGCCATAGACATATCGGATATTGTGTCGCCATAGAATTCAAGCGCCTTATACGTTGCACCATCAGCTCCTAGCATACCTACTAGTGCTAAAATTACGTCCTTTGAGGTTACCATGTACGGGAGCTTTCCATCAACAGATATTTTAAGTGTTTCAGGCACCTTGAACCAAAGTCTTCCTGTGGCAAATACCTCTGCAATATCTGTGGCGCCTACTCCTGTTGCGAATGATCCGAATGCGCCATATGTACAAGAATGTGAGTCAGCCCCTACGACGAGGGTGCCCGGAAGCGCAAATCCTTGCTCTGCCATAACCTGATGGCAAACTCCTTCTCCTATATCGAAGAAGTTCATAATGTTTTGTTTTCGAGACCATGTTCTTATGTTGGCCTGAAGGGTGGCCGCAATTTCCGTACTCGCAGGTGTTATGTGATCAAAAATTAGGGCTATTTTGTTAGGATCCCAAACTTTCTTTATCCCCATCTGCTCAAACGCTTTTACAGCTAGGACGCTTGTCCCATCGTGTGCCATTGCCATGTCAATGTTAGCAAGCACAAAATCATTGGCTCTAACCTGGTCTCCCGAAGCTCGAGAGAATATCTTTTCGCTAATTGTAGCTGGAGTTTTCAAAAAAACACCGTTTATGCACTTCTATGTTGTTATTTGTTAAAAGGGTGGTAAATAATTACCTGAGAATGGCGCACGTTGTGTCCTTCGAGATAAGGGTTATAGTGATTGTATTGTTGGTTAGGTAAAATGATAAACGTTGGATACACGTATATAAAGGACTTAGCCGACTCTTATGTTGCCCGCATACTATTGATTTAAATAGTGAAGAGGATCTAATAAGAGTTTTAACGCATGGATTACGGTATTTTTTCTTCTCAAGCTCTAGCGAAAATGAACTTCGAAATAGAGATTTGCGATGTTACTTTGCGGGACGGTGAGCAAGCTCCCGGTGTTGTTTTTGGATTAGACGAAAAGTTAGAGATTGCCACGAAATTGGATGGAATTGGCGTCGAGACAATTGAAGCCGGGTTCCCGGTCGTCTCTACGAAAGAGAAGGATATGATAAAGAGTATTGCCGGTCTCCGTTTAGATGCGAAGATTTGTGCACTATCTAGAGCGATTTTCCACGATGTAGATGAGGCACTCGACTGCGATGTTGACGAGATCGGTCTGTTTATGGCTACGTCCGACTTACATCTAAAGCATAAATACCATAGAAGTTTTGATGAAATGATGGAATGCGCCCTCTCCACTCTCGAGTACGCCAGGGATCATGGGCTTATAGTACGATTCGCTGCTGAGGATTCTACCAGAACTGATATTAATGTATTGAAAGACTTCTTCAAGAAAGGTGAGGAGCATGGGGCCAATCTCCTAAGTATCGCTGACACTGTAGGGGCATTGCGGCCTTCAACTGCAAAGTATCTTGTGAGTGAAATAAAAAACGTCGTTAGCACGCCGCTCTGCATTCACTGTCATAATGATCTCGGCATGGCTATAGCAAACACCTTAAGCGCTGCTGAAGCAGGGGCTTTCCAGCTTCATACTACAGTCAACGGAATCGGAGAACGGACAGGAAACGCTCCCCTTGAAGAACTGCTGGTCGCTCTTAACGTACAATACGGTGTAGACAAGTACGACCTCTCAAAGCTGGTCTCCCTTTCAAAAACGGTGGAGAGATATTCGAGGATGCAATTACCAAAAAATAAACCTATCGTTGGGCTTAATGCGTTCTCCCACGAGTCGGGAATACATGTTGCAGCAGTTCTTGAGGAGCCGCGAACGTACGAGCTCTTTCCGCCAGAACTTGTTGGGAACAAAAGGCGAATCGTTGTCGGAAAACATACAGGAAAGAAAGCACTGCAATATGTCATAGCTGAATTAGGCTATAAGCTCACGAGGGACGAATTATGCGAAGTTTTAGAAGATGTCAAGCGGAGATGCGAAGTTAAGAAATCGGTTTCGGAAGAAGAACTTGAGAATATAATAAGAGGAGTATTATATAAATAACGTAATCTTGTTAGTAATCTACTGTTCTTATAAGTGATGGTTGTATCTTGGGCAGCTGCCCTTCAGCACTATGACTACTACTCCTCGTGAGTCTGCGACAGCTCGTATAACATCTTCAAGTTTTTTTTGCTCGGTTCCAATAGCATCGAGTACCTCATAGTAGATTCCATAGTTGCGACAGATCGCACCTATTAAATCTGAAATCTCGTGAACCGGCTGGCCGCCAGTTATTGCTGAGATTTTATTCTCTAAAACAAAAATTTTTACGTTATAGTTGTACAATATCGCACTTACTAGTGCCTCAATGCCACTGTGTAGAAACGCATAATCACCCAAAATAGCTAGCCCACCATCTTTAAATCCTGCCGCGACTCCTATTGCAGATCCTAATGAATAAGCAGCGTCGATTAGGTTAAATGGCGGATTAGAACTTTTAATTACACATCCTAAATCTCCGGCAATCATGATGTCAACGTTAGCGAGTGCCTTATAAAACGGCACAAAAGGGCAATCAGCACATACGGTGGATAAATACCCCCTACTTTTCATAGTTTCTACTTTAAAGATGAAACTTAGGTAATCTGCTTCAACATACTCAAGGGCTTTTTTAACAGCCTCGTGGGTGATCTCTCCACATTTTGGTATATGCCCTGAGAGCTTTCCTAACAATGGTGCTCTTATCGCTTCTTCAATGAATGGCCCACCTTCTTCAACCACTAATACACGATCGTGTTTTTCTAAAAACAGGTCAATTCGCCTATCGCACATTGGATTAACAATCCCAAGTTTGAAGTGTGTGATATCTCTTCTTCCCTCAATTACGTTTTCAACAACAGTTGAAGCATAACCGGACGATATAATACCAATAACTCCATTTCCTTTTTTTTCGTTCAGGTTGCTTCGCTCAGCAAACTCCTTCATCTTTGGATACGTGTATTTCAATAAATATTGATGACGACCAAAGAGTGTGAGCCCCCATATGTCCTTCTCAATCTTCTTGATCTCGGGAACTTTAAGGGCCTCCCGCTCAAACTTATCCCATTCCATTTTTAAAAGCCTGTCTGTGACTCTGACGATAACTGGAACTTTCAAAACATCAGACATCTCGAAAGCTTCAATTATTGAATCATAAGCTTTACGTGGGGTACACGGGTCAATTACAGGAATTTCAGCTATTTTTCCATAGTAGCGTGAATCCTGCTCATTTTGCGAAAGCTTAGCGCCAGGATCATCTCCAACTATGACTACAAATCCTGCCCCTATTTTATGGGTAGCGGCTGTTATTAGAGGATCTGAGCCAACATTTAAGCCAACGTGTTTGGTCACAAAGACAGATCTGATTCCAGACGCAGAAGAGCCGAGAGCAATTTCGACTGCCACTTTCTCGTTTGCTGCGTCTCTCCAAATCGGTTTTAGCTTCTGTATCAGTTGAGTTATAGGAAATCCAATGACACCTGTCGCTAAGCTCGCTCCTGCATCAAGGATTCCACAGACAACAGCTTCACACCCATTCACGCTGGACATCCCTTCTTGGACTTAGATCGCGTTCTTAGCGCAGCCTAACCAGATTCAGTTGCGCCTGCCTGCAGATCATCTTGTCTGACTTCCTTCTTTGCCTTAACAAAATTTAAGCATGTTGTTAGTTAACAGCTTCAATATTACTCTGATCTTTTATCGTGAAATATACTGCAAACGCCCTTGAAACTGGGATTAATCTCATATTTGCAATTTTTTTATTCATTTAGACTCTTCCGTCGGATCCCCCAAGTTTAACAATGATGTTGAAAACAATTGCTCGAACGAACAACCCTACAGCTTCTTTCAGGCTATCATATACCATTTAATTTACGTCAGAACAAACCTCTTCATATATTCTTAAGGATCGTTTCTACGTCATACTTTATTTCTTTTATTCAAACCTCTCTCAAAATCACTTGAACAAGGGGTTGAATGATCGCTTAGCCTACTGGAGTATTGTTTTTAATGTGCACCACAATTTCAACTATTCGCTCAACCTCTTTTCGGACGATTTCTTGAAGCATGAAGTCAGCGACAGTATTTTGAGCAGGTGGATCAGATCTTAGGTGTCGCCAAAGCGTGCAGCGCCCGGGACTCCTCATGCTGCGAATCTTGTGGCGGACAGGATGTCGGGTCAGCGAACTTCTGGACATCACGCCCTCAGACATAGAATTCAACAATCAAGTCGTGAACATCACCAAAGCGAAGGGAGGGAAACAGCGGAGGATGTTACTTGATATTACGAACTTGCGTTATCCAGTAAGCACTTTATAATAAGAAAATTTGAGAAAAATAATGTAATATTTCACTAGATCATGTAACCGGGGGGATCTCTCTCCCCAAAGAAGTTCGATTTATTTTAACGCTATCTTCAGTTAGTAGCAGAGCTTTGATTGATGGTTTGATCAGATTCCTCCTCCCAAAGATGATTTGGCAAAGTGAACTTCTGCTTATGTTACTATTCCGTCTAGCAGCATTGACGATAACAGAAGCAACTACATTCATACAGTTACAAAATAGAGCGTTTCAACTATATAGCACATAACAGATCAAAATGTTTTTTAATAATTAAATTCTAAAACTAAAGGGATTATTATGGCAGAAATTCCATTAGCTGTAGTGTCTAGGATCATGAAAGTCGCAGGAGCTGAACGGGTTAATATTGAAGCTATCAAGATTGTTGCAGAAAAAACGGAAACATATGGTGCGGCAGTCGCAAAGGAAGCAGTAAACCTTGTTAAAGCGTCAGATAGAAAAACGGTTAAAGCCGAGGATATAAAGCTAGCAGCAGAGAAGATTAATAAACGATAATTTAAGCAATCTTCTGCATGTTGAATTTTATTGTTAACTAACAACTCTTAAATCAGCTATCACGAAAGTCGTTATTATATACATCGTATGACGGTGATTAATTAATGTCCAGTTACGGATCAGCGATCGAATTCAACCTGCTCTTTAAGAAATAACGAAAGTGCTTGCTTGTACAATACCATCTTTGTAGTTCTTTTTCGCTAAATTCTAGTCTTATTGATCTAGCGAAGCCGTCTGGCATCTTTAAAAAGATGTTTTAGCAAATGCCTGTCTCTTTAATCAATTTTCAGGTTGTGGTCTCATATTAAAATAGAAGAAACAGAATACGAGAATCTCTGTTCTTTTAAGCCCCACCTCTTCCATACTTCCTCTGTCGCAAGAACGCTGCAGATATTTGAGCTTCATTGTGTGTGGCCATAACCATTGAAATTGCCTGCTACACCTAATTGTGCTATAGTTATGGGTCAGAGTTCCTATTGGTCTACAAAATAATTTAAAAAATAATAGTTTAGCTAAAAAGGTTAAAGTGGTGCAGCTATCATATTTATCTCTTTATTCAGGTAGGTTCAGTAACTTCATTTTAGACGTAAAAATTAATATTTTAATATTTTTTTTAGTCTTATAAAGAAAGATATAAACTCAATAATTCACGTAAAAGCAAGTCGATAATGCTCCGTCAGTTTTGAATTAGTGTTGCTACTTTTGGCTACATGTAAAGCGTTTTCATTAAAAGATCGACTGTTTTATAAAAACAGGAACAAAAATGTGTTGCTCAAATTATTTCCATACATTACTCAAAAAGGTTGTGCGGTAGCCGGGATTCGAACCCGGGTTAAAGGCTTGGGAAGCCTTTGTGATTCCGCTACACTACTACCGCTCTACGAGGTCTTTTTTTCATGCTAGACTAATTAATTATAAATATATCGATGTTTTAACACTTAAAACAACGTTAATCGATTTTGTTATTTAAAGACTCGATTACTGTAAGATAATGTGATTTTTATGGCAAATAACCTTAGGACCCCAATAGTTGCAGTTCTCGGGCACGTTGACCATGGTAAGACGTCTATACTGGATAGGGTTCGAGGCACGACGATCGCAGAAAAAGAGGCAGGTTTGATTACACAGCACATTGGCGCTACTGAAGTTCCAGTTGAAGTTATTTCAAATTTGTGCGGAGCTCTTAGTGGGGAGATTAAAGTTCCAGGTCTCCTCTTCATTGACACTCCAGGTCATCATGCTTTTACCACTCTTCGAACAAGAGGTGGTGCTCTAGCTAATATCGCTATTCTAGTAGTAGATATAAACGAGGGGTTTCAGCCACAGACTATCGAGAGCATAAACATCTTAAAGCGCTACAAAACCCCATTTATAGTTGCTGCTAATAAGATAGACAAGATACACGGCTGGCTTCCACATATGAACATGATGTTCGTTGAAACCTTCAAACTGCAAGGTGACAGGGCACAAAGACAGCTTGATGATGCGATCTACGTATTAATTGAGAAACTCTACGAGTTGAACTTTAGTTCTGATAGATATGATAGAATCAGGGACTTTACGAACAACATAGGCATAGTTCCAGTTAGCGCTAAGACAGGTGAGGGCATTCCGGATCTGCTTATGCTCTCTGTTGGACTTGCTCAGAAGTTTCTCGAAAAAGAGTTACGACTTCATTCTGAAGGGCCTGCAGTAGGAACTGTGTTAGAGATAAAGGAGGAACGTGGATTCGGCATTACTCTTGACGCAATAATTTATGATGGAGTGCTAAAGACAGGGGATAAGATTGTTGTAGGAAGTTCAGGGCCCCCAGTCGTCACTAAAGTAAGGGCACTTCTTAAACCTGACATTCGTGGAGGGTTTAAAAAGGTGAAGGCAGTTACCGCCGCGGCAGGAGTTAAGATCTCTGCACCGAATGTAGACAAGGCGCTCGCAGGAGCGCCGTTGAGGGTTGCTACCGGGGATACTGAAGAATCTATCAAAGCAATCGAAAAGGAGATGGGCGAGATTAATATTCCTATCCAAGAGGTAGGTGTCATAATCAAGGCTGATACTATTGGCAGCTTAGAGGCACTTGCTGGAGAACTTGAAAGAGCCGAAGTGCCTTTAAGCAAGGCAGATTTGGGAGAGATTTCACGTAGAGATGTAATTGAAGCTGAAACTGTAAAGAATCCGTTATTTGCTGTCGTGATAGGATTTAACGTTGATGTGTTACCTGATGCGAAAGAAGAATCTGAAAAGTCTAAAGTTGTCATATTTACAGGTGATATTATTTATCGATTAATAGAAAGCTATCAAACTTGGATGAATGAGCAAAAGGTGCGGTATGGTAAAAAGCGCTATGAAACAATAATCAGGCCCGGAAGATTTAGAATTATACCTGGTTGCATATTTAGGCAAAGTAAACCTGCGATTGTCGGAGTTGAGGTCGTAGGAGGAACTCTAAGAACCGGTATCACTGTGGTAAAAGAAGATGGCACGCGTGTAGGTGTATTGAAAGATATGCAAGATCGGGGTGAGCACGTCAGCGAAGTCAGCGCAGGAAAAGAGGTCGCAATATCGATTGAAGGGCCGACGGTCGGAAGACAGATAAATGAGGGCGACTTATTATACGTCGATATGCCTGAAAAGCACGCAAAAATTATTGAGCAGGAGCTCTATGACGGTCTTCACGGAAGTGAACTGGAGACATTTGAAGCATTTTTACAGATAAAGCGAAAAAGCAATCCGTTTTGGGCAAAATAAACCTTGTCTGAGCGGATTTCGCGCGAAAGTATAATTAACATTGATGAGTGGGTCGGCAGAGCGTGACGAAGACATTTTAAGGAGAGAGAGGAGAACTATCTAAATGGCAGATTTTAGACTTGTAATATCAGATCCCAAGATTGGTAAAGCGTATAAGCTCGAGCTATCTGGCGCCAAGGCGAACAAGCTTGTGGGAAAGGCTATAGGAGATATTGTGGAAGGACAGCTCGTAGGCCTTTCGGGCTATAAATTGTTGATTTCAGGAGGATCTGACAAAGATGGAGTCGCTATGAGACGTGACCTCCCAGGAGCTGCGCGAAAGCGACTTCTTCTTTCAAGCGGAACCGGGTACCGTGCGAAAAGCAGAGGGGTAAGGAAGCGAAAGAGTATTAGAGGTCATGAAATATCAGTTGAAACTGGACAAGTCAACTTAAAGGTTATTGAAACTGGATCGAAGCCGCTTGATGAAATAATAGAGACTAGCGTCGAAGCTAAATAACCCAAAATTTTGAGATATGTGGGTCACAATTAACTGTTTTAAGCCCTCGCATTGTTATACTAGTAATTCGACTAAAGAGAAAGTGTCTTCTTTTAGCAGCATTAATGACGATTTTAAAGGTCTTGAAAGCAGAATTAAAGTTCAACGTTATGTCTGAAGAAACCTAGAACACAAATTCTCCGTCTGTAAAACGCTAACCAACACGTAGCTTGGCAACTTCCTGTCTTTCTTATCCACTTTATCCGTTTGCTACAAATCTTGCGCTAAGATCTACAGTGTGTTAATATACCTTAGATATAAAAGCGTGCAACGACTACGTTATGCGAATTGTATAATGATGTTGTACTTAGGATAATGATGCCGTCGCATCGACCGTTAATCCGTTCATAGTAGCGTGTTTATCCGAGATTTGCAACTGCTGCACCTCTAACCATACTTCTAAACCTCTTGTGAATTTCAGCCACATAACGTAGTTTTTCATCGCTAGTGCTCTCTATTAAGTTTATGTGTGGAAGATTCAAGGAATGCTTATTTTTAATTAAAAATTGTGCAATCTCATTAGCCGGAACATCTTGGGATATTTTTGTGATATCGATTCCATTTTCTTTAAAATTATCTTCCCAGAGCTTTGTCGCGGTAAATGCTAATTCACGCCCGCCTTTAGTGAACAGTTTCGCAAGGGGGTAAATTGATCTAATATCCTCACTAGCAACTGCAATACTTGCATAAGGTAAGGAAAATGCGTTTCCGTTAAACGCAATTGATAGGCCGCATCCCTCTTTGACTGCTTTTAACATTTTGTAATCAGTTATGCTATCACCAATTGCCATTGTATCTTTTACATGATTTAAGCTACCAATTGCTTCTATCATCGCCGTTACTTTACGCTCCCCACCTATGACCTTAATCTGATTAAAAACTTTACCTAGTTTTGTCTTACGTATGTCGTTAAAAAAGACCTTATCGAGCTTATTTACGAGAGCATTAATTTTTCTTGTAGTAGTATCAACTCCGTATGTGAAATAGAACGAAAGTATGTCTGATTGTGCCTTTTCGATTATCGACATATCTTCGTTTTTTAATTCAATAAGATATGAATCAAGCGGAAGCTTGGTAGAGTACACATTATCGCGTGCAACTCCTACTTGTTCTGCAATATTATGCGCATGCTGTTCATAACTCGTTGAAATGATGTAAATCTTCCAGTTGTCGCTTGTTAGCCAATTAATAAGTTCCGTGGCTCCGCTGACGATTTTAGCTCGCCCTGACACCCTTCTTATATCGTTTTCTGAAATTCCATTTAAAATTAAAAATGGAACTATTAGCTTCAACGTGTCTCCCGGTTCGTAGTTTTTTCTACCTTGCAAGGTTAGAACATCGTCATACTTACTAATAACCTCAAAAATGTGGTCTCCGTTTTCTATGAGCCTCATGACCTCATAAGCATTGTCTTGGGGTGATAGTGGTCCTTCTAAGTCAAAAACAGCTTGAAACATTTAGAATACAACCTTGTATATTCTATATTTTATAAGCTGAAAACATTTATGATCGTCAACTGACATCTCCATAATGCTAAATATATAAAATGACTATTGAGATTTTGGATGAAAATTACTTCTCGGTGCGTTGGATGCGCTAACTGCGTAGTTTTTTGCCCCACAGGGGCGATCACCGTCTTCGGGAAAGCGGACATTACTGGCGATTGTACGGGGTGTGGGGTCTGTCTTAAGTTCTGCCCACAACAGGCAATTAAGCTGAATAATGGGACGTAGCTAAATGCCGGATGTTGTAGTTGTCGGAGGTGGTATAGGAGGGCTCCTTGCGGCCGCAAAGCTCTCACACGAATTCGACGTTGCGATCTATGAGAGACTTCCTATTATTGGTGGTAGATTCACAAATTTGCCTTATAAAGGTTTTCAGCTTACTACAGGTGCACTACATATGGTGCCGCACGGCGTATCTGGACCTTTAGGTCAGGCACTTAAAAGCATAGGGGCTAAAGTGCAGATTATTAAATCAGAACCTCCTTCTGTCGTGCGACAGGAAGACGGGTCAGAAGCCGTCATCAGGGACCAAAAAGATGTGTTCGAGGTTTGTGGTATAAGTAGATTTGAACACATAATGTATCTGGCAAAAATTGCTTTGTCGGGGAAGAAAAATAATCTCGTTCACATATTGCGCCATAATCCCTGCTTCATGAAATACGCAGACGCGTTGTGTGGCTGGACGCTGTCGCTGAATTTAAATGAAGTTCCTGCTTCAGCGTTATTGGCAATGCTAATAAGCATACAGAAATATGGGACTCAGCCAGGTATTCCGAGAGGTGGTTGTAAAGCTGTTATTGATGCAATAGCAGAAACGATTAGAGGAGAGATCCACGTGAGCTCAGAAGTCGAAAGGATACTTGTGGAAGGGAAAAAGGCGATCGGTATTGAGGTAGGCGGAAGATTTGTGAGCGCTGAAACCGTTGTATCGAATATTGGTCCAGATGCTACGAATAAGCTTTTGGGTTTCAAATCTGTTAGCGAAAAACCCTCAGCGGGAATAAAAATATCGCTATCTTCGGATGAGAGTCTTATAGGCCATACTGGAATTCTTTTAACCCCATATACGAGAAGGGTCAAGGGTTTAAACGAGGTCACTAACGCAGACCCCAATTTAGCCCCCCCAGGCAAACATCTCATAATGTCGCACCAGCCGCTTATGTCAACTAATCTAACAGAGGAAATTCACCTCGGCTTGAAGGACCTTACAGACTTATTTGGAAACCGGTTCGAAATTCTACTTGTTCAGAGTTACTACGACGGATGGCCGGTAAACAGAATGGCGTCAGGGTATGATGCTCCTAACCGTACACAGTACAAAAACCTTTATCTTGTTGGAGATGGGGCGAAAGGAAAAGGTGGTATCGAAGTTGAGGGGATAGCCTTGGGCGTCGAACGAGTCGTCTCTACTATTTTAAAATAATACTGATGGACATCACTTTATTTAAAATATTTAATGGCATCATCTCTTCGTACGTTATGAAGCCTTTTAATTATTAGTTTTTTAAGCGTATGCACTTCGCTCTTTTTAGCACTGACTGGTGCGACACGGTCGATCCATTGCCTGTACGGCGGCAACATGCCTAACTTTGAGACAATTTCGTTAAGCTCTTTATCAGGATTTCTAACTTTATCCATTTTATTCATTGCTAGGATAGTGTCGACATTAAGATCTAACAGAAAATCAAATATCTCTACATCAACGGGCACTTCGTGTCTTTCTGCAATCTCAATGAAAGTACTGGCGTCTATAACATGAATTCCAACGAGAACTCGTTCGTGATGTTCCTCTACATATTTTATGATCTCGTCTTTTATACGTTCAAATTCTTTAACGCCACTCATGAAGCCAAATCCTGGCAGATCAGTGATAACAATATCATTTAGTTGATAGTTGGTAGGTGTTATGGTCACTCCTGGGCGCCGTCCCACTCGTGGTCTGACCCGAAAAAGCTCTCTTATCAACGTCGATTTCCCTACGTTCGACCTTCCAACAAATAGAATCTCAAACTCACTCATAACATCTTAACAGTTGTAACAATTCTGCGAAGATCTTAATCTTCGCGGACTTTTACAACTTTGATTACATTTGTTTAATGTTCGTAACTTTCTTTTTTAGCACCCGGAAGAATTCTATAATAATCACAAAAGCGGCTGTAAGTATGATTAAATTTTGTGCAGTAAGTCCTACGCTTCCTTCTATGCTTAATACAATCGCTTCACCAGTCATAATGATAATACCTAATCCGAAAGAAATTGTAAGCACCTCCACGCCGTCGAGTCCTCTGATCCGCAGAGCATCTAATACAGCATACCCAGGCAGCATTATGAGATAAATTAAACCGATTAAAAACAATATAACGTTTAATGAGGAGATGAGCATGTCTGACACTTATTAATGATCGAGTACAACATCGTAGGTAATCACTCTCATTTAGCTTCTTGTTCCCTAATAATATTATTTATAGGTGCGTTGCTAGCGTTAAGCTGTACAAATTATTTTACGTTGTATATTCTTATCATATCTTCATCGTATACTTTCTCGAAGTAATTGGTATTGGTGATGGTGGAGCTTATATGATAAGCCCGCTCATCACGTCCTATAAAGACATACGACACATTTAGTGCTCTCAGTGCAGAACTGAGATTCACCGGATTGCCCTCGTTAAGTATGAAGTTTATCTGCGCGTATTTGTCAATTCCGTGATACTGCGTTGTATACAAGCCCCCCGCAAATGCTAGTCGTCTTCCGGTCGCAAGTGGAATTTTCGCAAAAGTTGAAGGTTCTTCAAGAAATATAGCATCTTTATGCGTATTGGATCTTATCCAGTCCATCGCCTTAAGTTCATCGTTTGGTATGTGAAGATATGAGTGCCCACTATAAAAGGCCATCATAATAAATGACGTTGGCAGAGCACAAATAAGTGCAACAGTAACAACGAATGCTTTAACAACAACCGTTTGAGACGAAAGCCTGCGCTTTCGTAACTCTAAAAGTACTAGAGAGATATAATAGCCTGCGAAGATTGCTATGGGAATGTACAAATATACTAAGAATCTGTACGTATCGTACGTGAGCGGTAGCGATATAATATTCATAATGACAAATGTTGTAATCGCGAAGAAAATAAGAGGGGTTGCACGCTCCGACTTTAGTGAACGGTATACACCTATAAGCGCTAATATGCCCACGATTCCGTACGTTAGTAACATAAACGCAACACTGTAGTTTGTATATGTAATTGCTATCTGAGATGGTTGACCACGTGAGATCAACAGGAAATTTGGTATAGTCACTAAACTTGCTATCGTGAGGGGTATAAGTGTGGGGTAGGACCTTTCTTTACCATGCTTAATGATCGTATATACTGCAAAGAGTCCCATAGATGCAAAAAGTGGAAATGCTGTTACAAGGTGGTAGTAAGATAAGGCAATTAAAATAAGAGATAATACCACTGTATTTCTTAAATTGAAGATATTCAAATTTTTTATCCACAAAAATATGGCAAATATGAGGATAACCAGGGCAAACGACTGCGTTTGAGGAAGAAGGAAAAACAAAATCGTTTGGTCATATTTTATATATGCAGTATCACCGAATTGGTAAATAAGATAGTGAAAAATGTCGTTCGGCCTTAGGTAAATGATAAGTGCCCATGCCATTCCCCCTCCGATTGTATAAACAACCGTCGATACTAAAGCTGCGCCGTAGTTGAATATCTTCCGACCAAGTAGATATATGTTCATTGAGAGGGCGAAAAAAAGAAGCGGGAATATAATTTTGAGCGTAATAAATTGGTGGACACCTGTCATAATTGTTAATGTCCCCATGTATACGTGCATAAACCAGTTATAATTAATGTAATTGTTCGGAAGATAGGGATCTTCTACAGGAATGTGTGGCGACTCGATGAATCTGCTGATTATGGAGAGGTGAAAGTTTAAGTCAGAGGCCTGAGTAGGATGCATGACGAGTCCAGCAGGACCAATCACATAAGAGTTTGAAAGCGGCACGTAAACAGCTAATGCCAGCAAAGTCGAAATCCCGATAATGGCTAACTGTTTTAAACAGCCTTTGCAAGAGATTCTGGATAGTGCTTCTGCACGGTCCTTGTGATCTGTGGCCTTTGATCTTGTTATGTATGAGAATACGGATAATATAGCTACCAAAATTCCAACAGCCATTCCCGTGAACCTTATGTCGATCCCAGCAATATAAAGAATGCAGGCTGCTATTGGGACAATTATAAGTGAGAAGGTTATAGAAAAGCTTATTCCTTCAATGACATCAATTGCGTTATAATTTTTGTAGATTAGATATAAACATAAGCCTGGCAGTGTGATTAACAGGGGTAGCGAGAAGGCCCCTAACGGTAAGGATATAAGCGCTCCCAGAAAAATGGTAATAAACTGAAGTGGGATAGCTAGTAGCCTCATTTTTAACCAGTATCCTTTAGTCTATCTCGAAATACTATGTCAAAGACACGTTCATCTAGTATCTCAAGTATTGCGTATGCACCAATCCCACCAAGGACGATCATTCCTTCTACCATAAAGGTAAGAAATCTGTCCATAAAAATGCTAATGCCCAAAAGGTCATTTTTTGTCAGTATTAGTGAAGCAGCAATCCAAGCATATAATAAAAATCTCTTATCTGCTTTCTTGTATTCGAGGTATATTATACCAATAATAAAGAGGGGAATAGGAAGAAATCCTGTCCTGTCGAAAAAACCGACGTTATAATCGTTTGTAAATAAGCTAACTGGCATTCCTTCGTGAAACTTGACTTGCGCTAATCCTAAAATGCTTATCGTATGGAGCGAATAGAGCTGCCATATTCCATACGCGATCACAGCAGCTGCTAGAGGAACCCAGGCGTTGAAGAGCTCCGCTTTATTTTTAAGTTGTGTTAGTCCATAAATTACTAAAACAAGTGCAAGCGTCAGTAGCGTCATCTGATGCGTGAGGGCAGTTAAGGACGCTGCGAATATTGAGAGATATAAGTACGCATTGAGATTGAATGGTTTATCGCCTTTATTCAACAATATAAAGTAAAGGGTTAATGGGAAAGTAAAAAGCCCGAGAAGCTCAGGAAGAGCTCTTATAGAAAATATTATCATCTCTGGAGACAGCATGAGCAAAAATAAAGCGCAGACACCTGCAAAAGGGGTTGAAGCTCGTTTAGTTATTGCATATATAATTCCGCATATCGCGAGCGACGTTATAATCGTTACCATTCCCGACATTACCATAGGGTCTATTCCTGTTATCAACGAGAGAGAGGAAACGAACAGACGATATGACGGTACGTAGAAGTGCTGAAACCCGCCATTATACGAAAGCTCTTCTGTAGGATAGAATCCGGTTTGTATGGTGAGGCGTTCTATTCCCACATGATACATAGTATTTCCGTAGGTCGGAATGATGTAATTTTTTAGCACTTCCAATCTATAACTTATATATGGAAAGATAATGGCGATAATGAAAATGTATCGTAACAATGTGCGACTTTTGACTACTTTTTTAATAGTAGGTGCTCTGTCTATCGTATCAGACCACCTTGAAAATCTTTACATCGTTGTTTGAATAGACCAGTTTGAAGTAGTCGCTGTCGTTAAATTTGTTTTCATTTATACGAATCCACCCAAACCCACAAAAAACGCTTCGATTTAGCGGGACGAATGCGTAGGTTAAGTTGTACTTTTTACAGAGAGTGTTTGCTTCGCTTGCCGAGAAGGTCATATAGATTTGTTGGGAGTCTTTCATGTTAGAAACAGGATCTGGTGCATTTGCCCAGTCGCCTCCGACTATAGCGGCGCGCGTCGTCATACCCATTATGAGTTCTCCGCCGAAAATGTCAGACTCAAATTTGTCCGTTCTTTTGGTATTTTCATTTATCCACTTTGTTGACTCAAGTTCGCCTTTTGTGATAACCGGATCAAGCCAAGCGTCGGTCTGCTTCTGTGTCAGATTTGTACCATAAGTTGCCCCCAAAATCAGTATTATTACTAGAAACGGGATCCTAATTGCATCCCTAATTGTCAATTCGTCCCCGGTCATAGTTACCTGACCTTCTAGGTCCTTTTGTTGAGATCTCTGGAATTACTAATGTGCTCGTTCTAGAGTCATAGGTTCCTGAACGTTATAACTTTATTTCTTTTGTCCGGTAGGATCCACTTTACGTTGCATTGCACGTGCAAAACTTAGTATTTATTATAGCCCTCTGTCAAAATTTGTTCACTCAGCTTGTGCCAATATAATTTCTTTTGTTCTGTCATTTTCAAATATGGAATCAAGCCTTGCGCTTGTTAAATACAAGAACTTTAGTGCGTCTGAAACTTCCACTCGTGAAAAAAATTTTTGGGAGATATTTAATACACTGGACGCATCATATTTGCGGGTCAAACTATAAATGGCGCACATAAGATCATAGTTTAATGCTTGTTCAAGTGAGCTATTACACTTCATACAATCAAGTAAAAATATTTTATCATTACAGTCAACAATAAAATTATCGAGTTTAATATCGCCATGGACTAGCTTATGCGCTCTCAATTTTTTGATAACATTAAGTACTTTATATATTTCTACAGGAGTAATTTCAACGTTTCCTAATGGTATCCCTTCTACAAATTCTGTGACTAGTAAACTGCACGTGCTTAATTTATACACACCTTCTGGTTCTGGAACAAAAATACCTGCTTTTTTGAAGCTTTTAAGACAAATATGCTCAAAATTTACGGCGCTGTAAGTGGATTCAAATCTATCATAAAATGCGTCCTGAACGCCAACAAGTATTTTTAACCCGATGTTTTTCACTGCCATAACAATATTTAACATATCAAGGCCTTTTTCTGTGACAACCTTTGTAAAATAAGTTGCAGCTTCGCCGTCTTTAAATCCAACGACCTTTAGCGGAATCGAAATTAAATGTGTTCCAGTCAAAAAGCTATCTAATTTCACGCTATCTAACTTAAATTTGACGTTAAAAAAGTTTTTTAGCTCATGTTTGCAGCTATTCGTTAGATCATCAGACGATAAGTCACGCAAGACGCTTGTAGCCGTTCTATTTTTTTTTATTCTTCCGCATTTACTGTATTTTTAATTAGATCGTTAGATAACCCAAATTAATACTTGTGGCGTCTTCTTAGACGAACCTAAAATTTAAAGCCAAAACAACAACCGCGGAGATCGCACAAGCGATCATTACTGACTTTGGGCTTATATGTATGGCTTCTTTATCTTCAGTTTCATAATATCTTATCAAACCAGCGCTCGACATAGGTGCTGATGCTTGTCTCTTTCCCTTTGCCATAGTTTAAAATACAATTTGCTGCGATTTATACGTTATCATGAGTGATTTTGTAGTCGGCGGGATACTATTGTGCGGAGAGGATTTTGAAACACTAGTCGGGCGTGCTTATATCGAATCAGGACGAATAGTAGAGATTGAAGAGAGATCTAACGTTAAGCCTAATGATTGCCGTGCTTATGGAATAGTTTTGCCATCTTTTATAAACGCTCATACTCACATCGGGGACTCAATTATCAAGGATGTAATCTTTGACAGTCTTGATAACTTGGTAAAACCGCCCGATGGCTTAAAGCACCGCGCGCTGCGGGAAGCTAACCCAAAAGCAACAGTTAAAGCAATGCGTCACGCTCTTTTAGACGCTATCACAACCGGCACAGCTGTTTTGGTTGACTTTAGAGAAGGTGGAGTTGACGGTATCGAAGCATTACTATCCGCTCAAAAAGACTTGAAAAACTTAGAAGTAATGGCATTGGGAAGACCAAAAGATGACGACATAGATTATATAGTAGAAGATGATATTGATAATATCCTCGACTCTGCAAGTGGCATTGGTATAAGTGGAGTTAGGGATTTAGATACTTCTAGAATCTTAAGAATTGTAAACAAAGTCAAAAAACGAGGAAAAATTTTAGCCGTCCATGCTGGTGAGCGAGATGAAACAGACATAAATGCTGCAATAGCGTTAAATCCAGATTTCCTTGTTCATATGACCTACGCATCCAAACAGCAGATTGAATGTGGCATTCCAGTAGTTGTTTGTCCTAGATCGAATTTCGTGACAGGAGTTGGAGTCTCGTTCCATCGTCCGCCGATATCTACAATGGTAGAAATGACGACGGTAGGACTTGGTACTGATAACGTGATGTTTAATTCGTTAAATATGTTCGCTGAAATGGAATTTACCTCAAAAGCATATTTGCATAATGATCTCGAAGTGTTGCGAATGGCTACTATCAATGGAGCTAGGATATTAAATATCGACCATGAAATTGGTACTGTTGAGATAGGAAAACGAGCAAGCCTGATTGTCCTTAATGAACGTTCAAATAATTTGTTTGGCGTGCGAAACTTCATTGGCGGTATTGTTAGACGAAGTCGTCCAGATGACATAATATTTACATCTTGATAGATTGGTACGATATATGGATTATAGAAATATTTTGACAGCAACTAATGATTTGAATGTAACGGAAAAGGCATATACACGGTTGTTAGTTGGCAAGATTATTGAATACGCGAAACATATTGTTAATATTTCTATATAATCAGAGTTTATAGCTACTCTAATCGATACAACTTGGGAGGGCACGTTTGAGATTATGCTGACTGAAAGAGATAAAATTACATGGAATGCGCAGATATTATTAGCAGTAATAGGTATTGATGAGAGCAAGGTTAAAGCTAAAGTTCTTCTAGGGTATTCTTCAGACGAAATTAAGAAGTACGCGGTTAACCATAAATTAACCTCACAATTATCGGAACCCAAGCGTAAAAAATCAGATCGCTTGTTTATAAAAAGTGGAGCGGACAAAGTCATCAGTACGCTTTAAGTTCCAGTTTTGGTAGTGAGAGGTGGATAATGTTAACAGTAGAAAATATTATGACTAGTGACGTCGTTTACGTTGAGGTTCCAGGATCACGCGACAAAGCACTTAAGATTATGAAGCAAAAAGGCGTGACAAGTGTACCAGTCGTCAAGAACAAAAAACTTGTAGGGATAATTACGAGAGGCGACATATTTAAAAATCCTGAGGAGGATCAGATTGCCCTCTTGATGACAAGAAACCCGGTGTCAGTCAAACCAGAAACATCAATAAGTGATACCGCGAGAATATTCATAGAAAAAGGCATAAGGAGGGTGCCCGTTGTTGCCGATTCAAAGCTCGTTGGGCTCGTAACTATTTCCGACATAATAAGTGCAATTGCCGATATGGAAATAGGTGCACCTGTAGATGAATTTACGGATAGAAATATAGTAGCCGTTTGGGAAATGACACCGACTAATGTAGTCGGAGAGATAATGAAACTTGCAAATGTTGATGCTAGTCCTGTATTAAACTCTGACAATTTAGTAATAGGTATCATTACTGAAAGCAACTTGCTTAAGGTTAGCAAAATTGAAGATACGATAGAAAAGGCTGATTTATCGGCAGGTTTCGATGAGGATGCATGGACTTGGGAAGCAGTTCGAGATACAATGAGCTTGTATTACGGCGTTTCAAGAGTAGCACTCCCGAACCTACCCATTAAGGACGTCATGATCAGAGAATACCAGCCCGTATATCATAAGACTGGAGTAAGTGAATGTGCCCGAAGGATGAGGCGCTATGATGTCGAACTACTACCTGTAGAAACTGCTGAAAGAAAGCTTGAAGGTATCATAAAGGACAAAGATTTGATTAAAGCACTCTTTTAATTTTCAGTTAATCTTAGACAAATAATCCACCTTCATCAAATTTGTCTTAAATTAACACTCAATTGGGTAATCGTATACGTCTGGTCTATGTCTGGCAATAAGAGCCTGGACACTTGAAGAAGATGAAGCGCGAGCAAAATTTTTGTAGCGTGTTGATAATGCGAGATTATAGGTTGCAGGAATTACGCCTATAATAGTATGAATTATAATATCTTACAAGTAATGTAGTTAGATAGAATTGAATGCAATGCATTAGTCGCAGCTTCAATGATCTCTATTTCAATAATGAATTCATTCGTCCCCGTTCTTACTCAAGTATATTATGAAAATCAACATAGAGCTGCATTTGGCGATCAACTTCCAAAAATTAAAGATTTAATAAATAATAAGTACAAATGAATATCAAAGTTCTCAAAAGACATCGATAAACTCAATGATGTATCCTAAAAACCATTGCCAGACCATAAGTAACGACAGATAAAGTAAATGCTAATTCTTCCATTCAGTTTGGTTCAATATTTATATTACTGTCAGGCCGGCTCTGGTGAATCTTCGGTTGGTCTCCTTGGTGGATTAGCGGTTGGTGGGTCGGTTGGTTTCTTAGAATATTACGAAAAAACGACAACATTTTAATTCTAGGAAAAAGCACACTGAATTATCAGCGGTAAACTATGATAATTAGCTACGCGGTACGAACAGTGACGGGCACAATGACATAACCCGCTCTCAGGAATTTCACCCAAGAAAATACCGCGTAGCCAATTCATAAAAATAGTCACAACAAAACATAAGTGTTGCGTATGCAATTTCCATTCATTTTATTATTCTTCACTAAGGATTTCCTTAACAGTCTTCAACTGAATCTCTAATCCATCTTTATCCTTTATTCGCGCAACTTCTTCCCAAGAATCTCTACTAAAGCCAAAAGCAATAATCATTCCTTTATTCTTATTCTGCCTTTCTACCGCTGTCTTAAACTTATCAATTTCAGGTCTTCCTACTTTATGCCCCCATCGTTTGACTTGGACTGGAACTTGCATGAATTCAACCCAACCGTCAATCCCCATATCCCCTGATTTCTTAGGATTTATAGTTCCTGCAAGCCTCTCAACAATGAGCAAGCGTGCAAATTCGTGTGGCTCCATATTCATTAGTTCTTCTTCGCTTTCGCCGCCGATAATATCAACTTGTCCTTTCAATCTGCTCCGTATAACATCACAAGCCGCACGTGAAATGTCTATACCTATCCATCTCCTTCTAAATCGTTCCGCAACTATTAACGTAGTGCCACACCCACAAAACGGGTCGAGAACAATGTCACTCTCATTGGTCGAAACTTTAATAATGCGTTCTAAAAGAGCTTCGGGTTTTTGCGTTGGACCTAACCTTTCTTTAGCTTCCCAATTGATGAAACTAATATCTGTCCAGTAGTCAAAAGGCAACCTACCTTCATCGAAATACCATCGGTATACCTTTCTGGTTTTCGCATCAGTCTTTTCTTCATATTCTCTACCGGTCTCATCAATTCCAAGCTTCGTATGTTTATTTCGTTTTCTAGGCATCGGAGAGCGAGAAACATCCAAAAAATAGTTCTTTGACTTTCTATAAAGTAAAATAGTATCATGTTTCCGTGAGAACCACTTTTTACTTTTACGTGCTGTCTCGTAGCACCAAACAATTTCATTTAGAAGGTTATCATAACCAAAGATTCCATCCATCATTACTTTGAGATAGTAACCCGCATGTCAATCGCAATGCAAATAGAGGGTGCCTGTAGACTTTAACACCCGCCAGCACTGTTCTAGTCGCTCTCTCATGTATGCAATGTACACATAAATGCCTTTATGCCCACTTTTCCATCTTTCCTCTATCTCTTCATACTCTTTGAGAATTACTGGGTCTATAGAATGCCGTGACTCTTCCCAATCTTTATCGCTAAATTTCAGGGTTGTTACTTTATCTTTAATCTAAAGTTCTCGTATTCTTTTCTTGAAAAGAACGGAGGGTCAAGGTAAATAAGGTCGATACTCTCATCTGGAACTTTCTTTAAAATATCTTTGCAGTCACCACAATAAAGTACGCTTGTAGCAACGTTTGATTCTGTCATAACTATTTAATTAAAAAATAATTCAATTCTCCATCGCTGTTTTAATCTTCTCTTCGACTTCTTCTATTGTAGTTCCATATACGACGAAGCTCTTATTCTTGCGCTCTTTTCTATCACTAATAGTAATCGTGATTGACTTTGGCCTCTCTAATGTTGTCATATGTTAGCATTTCTGTTAGCAAACTATTTATACTTTTACGTCAATTGTATGCTAACAAATTTGTAAACAATATTAAGTGATAATAATGTTCTCTCATACAACCCTCCAACAATCCGCTCGAATCCTACGCGGGCAGTCTATGATTGAAAAAGGTTTTGAACCTAAACAAATTGACGATACTACTTATCAAGTCGCTTCACAATCTGGAAGCGGGTTGTATACGGTTCTACATAAATATAACGCTTGGTCGTGCGACTGCCCTGACTTTACCTATCGTCGTATTGAATGCAAGCATATTCACGCAATCCGTTTTTGGCACGCATTAAGAGAGAAATTGGCAATCGAACAGCTACAAGAATCGAAACAAGTGTGGGCTGAGGTTGAGGCTGCAACTAATTATGAGCATCTAGACTGTTTCTACTGCGGCAGTGAGCACATTATCAAGAATGGAACGCGCAAAACAAAAATTGGTCACAAGACAAGAATGTGGTGCAATCACTGTAAAAGAACGTTTACGCTCGAATCAGAAGCCGGATTTGAAAGAATGCAAGTCACATCCAAGATGGTAACTGTTGCTTTAGATCTTTACTTTAAGGGCACGTCATCAAGAAAGATTGTAGACCATTTAGATCAGTTCTATGAGAGGACTGTACATCATACGACGGTGCTAGATTGGGTTCATAAGTATGGGGAAATTATAAGCAGATATGCTGAAACATTACAACCCCAACTTGGCGACATTTGGCATGCTGACGAAATGAAGATTAAAACAAAGCGTGACGATTGGTCATGGTTATGGAATGTGATAGATAGCCAAACACGGTTTTTGATAGCAAATCTTGTGACAAAGAAGCGAGAGGTTGAGGACGCACAGGGACTGTTTAAAGAGGCACGACAATCGGGAAAACCGGAATTGCTTATCACAGATGGGTTGCAATCATATCATAAAGCATTTAACGGAGTTTTATGACCATTATCAGACGTGTGCGCATGTAAGGGCTGAGGGGTTGACAGCGAGAAGCAATAATAACAAGGTTGAGAGGTTGCATAATACCGTGAGAGAGCGGGTTAAGGTGATGCGGGGGCTGCATAATGATAAAACCGCAACCGCTTTTAATGACGGATTTAAAGTGTATTATAATTATATAAGACCACATCAGGCGTTGAAGGGGAAGACACCAGCAGAGGTTGCTGGGGTTGATTTGAAGTTAGGGAAAAACAAGTGGAAGAAAATGATACAAGTGAGTACATCTGAGACAAAAAAATAAATTGATTATACTTTTAAGATGCACTAAGTTGTTGATTCTTTTTTATTACTTTTCTTACATCTTGACCAAAAACATCCATTTTAGTAAACTTCGTTAAATTCATCATTTCCAGAGTTTCACATTCTAGTTCAAAGGCACGCTTGTTCCCAAATATGTTGATTATCCTATCAACACAAAGTTTAGTTTTTTCGTCCAATGTAACAGATGTACCTTTGGTGGTTTTTATAGTGTCATCTTCTTCAACAAGTATGTTATCCCTGCTCAAACTGATGTAATCTTCCATAACATCAAAGCTAAACACACCATAATTGTATATGATAAATTTATTTCCCAACTTTTTTGTAGCAGTCAATTTTTCTTGCTCTGCATCATAATGTTCAATTAAGAACATTAATTTCATCAATTTTTTTCTTGCATCAAGCGGTTGGCGTCGTTTGACAAATTGGTCAACTAAATAAACAAGTACTTTTTGACTTTTACTTAGTTTCAAGCTAGGCATTTGATTTGTCGTTTGCATATATCTTGTCTATAATTGAATTACATAATGAGCTTAAACTATAATTGTTTTCTCCGTCTTTATCTATATATTGTATTACGAATTGTATATCCTTTTCATATTCTAAATCTTTTATTAAACATTCAGCAACATAATGACTGTTTATTATGTTGCGTATGTATTTATTAAGAGCCAACCCATCTTTATCCGTGATTCCTTTAATTATCTCGTCAATCGCAAATGGATGTGTTGTTGCAACAATATATAAAAATCGATATTTTTTATCAGCTTTTTTGCTTTTTTTAATAAATTTGTAAAGATATTCTGAATAATTTGACCAAGAAGTAATCCTTTTTATCTCGATTTTAATGTTTTTTTGCTCTATTTCTAAATCGAAATGAGCATTAGCTTTTAGTCTCTTAACAGGTATGTTTAATGAAGAAAGTTTTTTTGCAATAATATGTTTACATAGCACATCTTGGGAGACATACATATCCTCAAATTCTTTAAAGAAATCACGGTTATGAAAATTTGGATTTTGTGTGACTTCATAGAAGAATTGAGCTAATTTGTCCCTGTTAGCTTCTATTAAATTTTCTGGATATAAATTTAAACTACATTCAAAAATACTGCTAGCATCACATAATGAATTTAAAAACAAAATATCTAAATTTGTTAGGTCTTGTTCTTGTTCAAGTTGTTCGAATGCCTCCTTTACTTCTTTTTTCCATCTGCCCACGATGGTTGCCTGTCCATAAGTTGAATTATAAATTAATAACCTATAAATCATTATAAAACTTGTTCATGCCGCGATAACTGTTATAAAAACCAACCGACCCACCAACCGATGATCCACCAGTTTGACCAACCGTGTTTTCACCAGTGCCGTCAGGCCACAATGCGAAGATATTAACGCCGCAACGCTAGGATATATACAACTTTTAAAATTCAACAGGTAACAAACCGAGAAACAACTAGCTTAATTTCTTCACATAGTTACGAAAAAAGAGCAGTCACCTTTTCTCTAAACCTCTTCAAAGCGGAAGCTTTTGAGTGTAGTACTGACACTTAAAAAATAACCCAAATTCGTTGAGTTTGCCGCCACCGTCTTATGACCAAATTAAGCGTGCATCATCAATTGTAGGTATGTCTGCTGACTAAGGTGATGAGCACAACGGAAAAGCTAGCAGCTCCCTGAAGCTTTAACAAACGGGGGCTAGTATTTGCAATAGTAATGGCGGGGATAATATGAACTACGCTTTATCTCGAGCTGTCTTTAGAAAAAAAGAAAAACATGTTTCGACGCAATCGCGCTAAAGACGATAGATATAGGGAAATGAATCCGACAAAGTTGCGTTGACGCGTCAGGATATTGACAGTTTTTCTCCGCTTAAACTTTTATAGCAGACACATGTGTTGTTGGGGACGTGATACACAACAGCGCTAAGAGAAAAAGTAACACATAAGAAAAAAGCTTGTTGAATTAACTAAATTATACTACTGCTTAAACAACACACTGGGTTGACAATTCCCGTGGGTTGACAATTCCCGCATCAGTTTAGTTAGCTCTAAGCCGCTTGTATTATTGTTTCCATATTAAGTCCATATCAATATTTTGCGCTATTAATTCCTTTATGAGTCCAATCTTATTTGCGTCAAACGGGTCAATTCGGGCTGTGAGCGCCTCAACTCTTTCAGCAGTTGTCAAGGTATCTTGATGGACGAGTAGTATACTGACACCGAGTTCTTGTGCTCGCGCAATAACCTGATTAGAAGGATATAGGCCTCCGGTTAAAATTAGACATGATATGGGTGTCGATAGCGCGGCAATCTGTAAATCTGCTCGGTCTCCGCCTGTTATAACTGCTTTTGCAGGAACTCTCATAAAATATTTGAGGGCGGATTCAGGCGTCATAGCGCCTATAAGGACATTTTCAATCGGCAAATCTCGCCCAGCAACGATTATTTCTCCTCCTAAATCTTCAGCTATTTCGTACATATGAAGTGCTTTGAGCTCTTTCAGGAATGGAACGGAACCTAAGATGTTTATGCCTTTTTTAGACATGTAATTTTCAAGTACAGAATCTTTTGATTGGTTAAGGACTATCCCCTTCAACGGAACGTCAAGCTCATCAAGGAGGAGTTTTATCATCGCGACCTTATCAAGCGAGTATACATCAGTAACTAGCAATATTTCAGTGTTTAGAGCTTGTGCAAGTTGAATGCTTGAAATGTTGTGGAGGAAACCTGTACTAACATCTTTCGTGCCCTCTATCAAGACCATATCTTTGTACTCACAAACGCGGTTCAATCCGCACACAACGTCCGCCAATGTCGCTCCCTTTAAAATGTTGTAAGGAAACGGTGAAAGCAATGATTCGTCTTCGAGGTCCAAAGCGTGCCTCATTAGATAAGCATCTTCTTCAACTAAGCTACCATTTACTGTGATCAGATTTTCACGAATGGGTTTGTAAAATCCTATCCTCCCTGTAAAGTTTAAAGCAAGCCCCAAAGTCACGATAGTCTTGCCGATCCTTTCAGAAACAGAGCTTATTACAAGCGTTCTTGTATTGCACTCTACATCCAATATGTTCACCACCTATAATAATCAATTATTGTCTTTGGCTCGAATTACAACGAGAGCATCTACTGCGTAGCAGCCACGCTCCTGAACTAAGAGTGGATTTATTTCTATCTCTTGCAGTTCATCGAATTTCTGCATTATCTGGCTTAAGCGCAATATTACATCAGCTATGCCGTCAATGTCGAGCGGTCTCCCACCTCTTACTCCGAGTAGAATCGGGTAGGATTTTATTTCAGTAATCATTTTTTTTGCTTCTTCTGAGGTGACCGGTGCCACTCTATATGAGACGTCTTTTAAAACTTCCACGTAAATCCCTCCAAGTCCAAAAGTTATGAAAGGACCAAATTGTGGATCACGAGTTACACCGATTATCACTTCCTCTCCCTCAATCATTTTCTGTACGATTACTCCTTTTACGTGAGCCTCAGGAAGTCTTTTATTTATATTGGCATAGATCGCTTCATAGGCGTTTTTAGCTTCCTTATCGGTGTTGATATTTACTACAATCCCACCTACGTCTGATTTATGAGAGATACCCGGCGAGCTTACTTTCATAACTACAGGATAACCTATTTGATGAGCAGCTCTAACGGCGTCTTCTCGGGAACTTGCGTGTCTTTCAATCGGAGTTCGAACTCCATAAGCTTTAAGTATAACGCGTCCCTCCTCTTCACTCATTAAAAGCCTGCCATCTTTTCTCACTTTCTCAATCTGCTTCACAACCTCCTTTGTTTTACCGTTGATCACAGGAGGTCGTCTGGTCTCTTTATGAGCTTCAACTTTTGCATATTTCATGAGATTAGCCATAGCCCTGACAGCCCTTTCGGGACTTGGGAAGTTAGGTACTGCTCCAATTTTCAAGATTTCAACTGCGCCTGCAAGTTGTGCTCCACCTATGAAAGAGGTCATTATTGGCTTGTCCGTGGTGGAACACAGCCTGACAATTTGTACAGCAGTCAGATTGGCTTCTGTTACCGCTTGTGGCGTAAGAAGGACAATAACGGATCCTACATTTTCATCCGTTAAAATGACATCAAAGGCGCTAGTGTATCTATCAGCAATCGCATCACCGAGCACGTCTACAGGATTATATAAGTTCGCTTCAGTCGGAAGCTTCTGTCTCAGAGCCTTAATGGTTTCATTGTTAAAATTTGCAAGCATTATCCCGTATTCAGCACTTGCGTCACTAGCAAGGACACCTAGGCCTCCTGCATTTGTGAGTATTGCTAGTGAGTCAGTTTTTGGCACATTGGACATTGAGAATGCTTTAAACGCATCTAGAAACTCATCTACAGTTGCGACACGAATAATTCCGGATTGCTTGAACGCAGCATCATAAACAGCATCTGAACCTGCTAGCGCCCCTGTGTGCGACGAAGCAGCTTTTGCCCGGTCGCAGTTTTTCCTGATTTAAGTGCAATTAGGGGCTTCATTTTCGATGACCGCTGTGAGGCCTCCATAAACTCTCTTCCATGTTCAATTCCCTCAACGTATAGCCCAATGACTTTAGTTGCAGGATCATTCTTCATGTATTCTAATAAATCAGCCTCGGTGACATCTACCTTATTACCTGTACTAACAAACTTATCAAAGCCAATATTTTCTATAGCAGCCCAATCGAGGATTGATGTACATAGCGCGCCGCTTTGGGATATAAATGATATATTTCCTCTTTTGGGATATTCAGCGGCGAAGGATGCGTTCATCTTAGCTCCCGTGCTAATTATGCCCAGACAATTAGGTCCAATGACTCTTATTCCATGCTCTTTTATTATCTTTCTTAGTTGGGACTCAAGCCGCGCACCCTCTGGTCCAGTCTCCCTAAACCCCGCCGAGATTATTATCGCAGCCTTTATGCCGAGCTTCGCCGATTCTTCAAGTACAGATGGTACTATTTTTGCAGGTACAGCTATTACAGCGAGGTCTACCTTTTTAATTTTAGCGAAGCTTTTTAATCCTAAGATTTCATCAGCATTCGGGTTAACCGGAACTATTTCACCTTCAAAACCAGACGCGATCAAATTTTTTAAAATTGAATGTCCAACCTTTCCCTCCGTCCGCGATGCACCTATTACTGCAATCGATTTTGGATAAAAAAAGTCTTTCATCGGCCACCTATTTGTATTGTTAGTAATAAAAATAACTCAGTCTTTCTTCGGTTTTTATTTATATTGTTAGAAAAAACTGGCTTCCTCCCGCACGCAAAAAAGGCTGTTCTGAGTTTCTTCTTTAGCGTTAAAGGACACTCGAATGTTTTATATACATACTTGGTGATAAGGTTATAAAAAGTTTTGAGGTCCTCGATATGGCAAGTCCGTCCAAAAAATTCACGTTAGCACCTATTGTGCTGATTGCAGCGCTAGCACTAATAGCTGTGACTATCGTGCCAATTTTCGGCACGATGAACGTTTCGGTTGATACACCTATTGGCTCGGGAGACAAAGTAATAATATCTGCTGACGTCGCAAGAAACGGCAGCACAATAACTCTTTCGTATTATTACGATGCGAATAACAACGGTCTTGACGACGACGGTGGCTCTTGGATTAAAATTGCAAACGTGACTGATGGGGGACAGAACGATGCTACCAATAAAACACAACCAAACGGATTCATTGTATTTTCGTGGATGACGCCCGAGCTAAAAGCTGGACAGTATATCATTAAAGCTGAAGATCCGTATGGTCCTAATCGAACAACTTTGATGAGAGTAGAGAATTATCCACTCCATCTTAATACTACTATATATGGTTCTAAAGGGAATCCTAACGACAAAGGCCTCGTTAGACCTGGAGAGTATTGTTCTATTGTAACTTTTATAAACGGAAACTGTAGGTTATGCCATACCACTGATAATCCTACGAAAGATAATCCAGGAGTCAACGAAAATAGAGTCCGTCAAAGCGTTTCAGCTGATTTTAGCCAATTATCGGGAAATGTTGGAGATACTAACGTAAGTGCAATGGAAATCCATCATATGAATGTTGGATGGCGCTTCTATGCTTCAAAGAGTTTAGTGGATAATGCAACGGTTAGTGCTGACGTACGCGCTAAAAATCCCGCAAATGGGCTGCAAACAACGACAACGGCTTATGCAGGAGTCAACAAGGAAGTAAATATCCCACAGAAGTCGACTGAAGGGACCCCGAGCGGACGCACGACAGCAGGCAACGCTACGGGTAATCGAAGTAGCAACCCGCTGCCAGGTTTTGAAGTAGTCTTCGCTCTTGCTACGCTTACATTTGTAGCATACCTCGTGAACAGAAAGCGATAAAACCTCCGCTCTTAATTTTATCTCTAACATCATGAGACAGCGAAAGCTCGAGATAGTTCTTGAAAAAGTTACGAGATTTGAGAAACCCTTGATAGAGCTTGAGCAATATTCGACGCCCCCCCGGCTCGCTGCAAAACTTTTATATCTAGCGTATATGAAAGGGGACATCGAGTGTAAACGGGTTGTAGATCTTGGCTGCGGAACAGGCATATTAGCAATTGGGTCAGCGCTCTTGGGCGGGATTACGACAGGCGTCGACATTGACGAATACGTTCTTGAAATCGCAAGAGCTAACGCTCGCGAAATTGGGGTAAACGTCACATGGATAAACTGCAGCGTAGATGAGTTTCAAGGGGAGTTCGACACCGTAATCATGAACCCACCATTTGGAGCGCAGAGAAAAGGGCAAGATAGACCATTTTTAAAAAAGGCATTTATAATAGGAAGCACTGTTTATATGATACAAAATGCTGTTTCCGAACGTTTCGTGCGGAAATTTTCCGCTCCTAATTTAATCACTCATTCAATAAAACTGAAACTTCCAATAGCACATACATTTAAGTTTCATAAAAAGAAAATAGAATACATAGACGTTGTACTTTTTCGCATGGAGAGAATTAATTAATTTAACTTAATGATATATAACATTATGAAGGTAAGGACTGTAAATGAAGAACATAGTTATTCCAGGAGATTTAATAGGTACGTCTGAGGAATACATAGCAGGCGATGGAACGTATGAAGAGAAGGGTAAAATTTACGCTGCTTTAACAGGACAAGTTGAAAAAAATAAGAAAGAGCGAATTGTTGAAATAGTCCCGTTGATGGATACGCCGCCTATTCTTAAGAATGGGGACATTGTTGTTGGGAGAGTTGTAGACCTGAAGAACTCAGTCGTAATTGTGGACATAGCAAGAATTAAAGGGCAAGAGTATCGCGAAATTGCTAATGTCGATCAAGGGGCTATTCACATCTCTAATATAAAGAATTCATATGTGGCAAAAATTGATTCCGAATTTGAGCAGCACGATATAATTAAAGCAAAGGTTATTGATGAAAAAAGCTTGCGACTTAGCACCTTGGATAAAAACTTAGGAGTTATAAAAGCTATCTGCACAAAGTGTCGCTCAGCTCTTGTAAAAAAAGAAAGCAAGCTAGAATGCCCAAAATGTGGACGTAATGAAACCAGAAAGATTTCAGAGGACTACGGTAGAGGAGTAATTTAAGAGCTAACGATGACGATCGTTTTTCACGAGATAAATTAAATGTTAGTTTATGTATAGTGTTGCGCAAGAAGTGGTGCAAGTTGAATATAAAAATTATAAAAGTCACTCAAGAGGAAGCCGAGCTTGAATTTCTCGATGAAGGGCACACATTTTTAAACGCCCTAAAGTCATCGCTGCTTAAAGATCCGCGTGTTAAAGTTGCTACTTATGATATAAAGCATCCTATGATCAGTAATCCAATATTTTATATCAATACAGAATCTATTGATCCCTTGATTGCCTTGAGGGAAGCTGCTGCTAGATTAAGCGAGAATTGTGTCGAGCTTCTAGAACTTATTAAAGTACAGTTAGAAGAAACAGCTTCGAGTTAATGTCCCACAGCGTTAAGCTTCCTACGGTTGTTACTCTGAAGGGTGGCAGGACCATCCAACTGAAAATTGCAACGAGAGAAGACTATAGGGATGGAAGATATGAGTTTTTATATTCATGGCTTGGCAAAGTAGACAGATATCTCTCCATGCGATTCAAGCCCGAGGATATTGAAGACAATAAACAACGCTGGTTGGATAATTTAAATAACAATAGAGTAACAGTTGTAGGGTTGTGCGAGGGGAGAATCGTCGCTACGGCATCGCTGCTTTTAAATGAAGCTAGGTCGAGAGTCGCACACACCGCGTCATTTGGAATTGCCATTCATCCGGGTTTTCAAAACAAAGGTCTTGGAACTATACTGATCAAGTCCCTTGAATCGCTAGCGAAGAAAAGAGGCGTTGAGAAGATGGAAGTGAACTATTACGACGGTAATCCGGCCGTCGCTCTTTATACTTCATTACATTATTGCTATGAAGGTCGAAGATTAAAAAAGGCCAAGCTTGACGATGGAACATATGCAGACGAGATCCTGATGTGCAAGTTTATTTAACTGGTTTTAATAATATTTAGGAGTTATCGATGCTGGTAGAACCTTCTTACGGTTTCTTGAGCCTAAAAGCACATAAAGAGTTTCGAACTGCAACTTTTTTTTTGCAACAATATTTACGTCCTCGAACAGATCTGTCATTTTTGTGATGATTTTTTGGAAGCCTGCGAGTGAAGATACCACTATTAAAAGCCTACCAGACTCTGTTAAGTAGTTCGTTACTTCGGACAAAAATTCCATGCTTACTTCCGCTCCTGTCGGCCCGCCATCCCAAGCTTTGCTAAGCCAGTCTTTCGGCTCCTCGGGCTCTTTTGAAGTAGGCAGATAGGGAGGATTAAAGACAATAAGGTCAAACTTGTAAGCCAAATCTGCAAAAAAGTTTCCCCTCTTAACATTTACACCATTTATTTGTGCATTTTCTATTGCATAAGGATTTATATCCGTCGCTATTACTGACTTTGCTCTCATTGAAAGGAATTTGGCTATTATACCGGATCCTGTTCCAACCTCTAATACGCAATCAGTCTCACGAACAATCTTTAAGGCCTCATCCAATAATGCAAATGTATCATCTGAAGGCACATAAACATTTGATAGTACCTTTATCTCTTCACTGTTGTAATATACGCTCTGCACCATATTGTCACACAAGCTTATTTATTATCCACAACCGGTTATTTGTATCACTCATATAATAATGCGAAACACTTTATTGTTTTATCAGCTCCGAAATTTGATTTGAAATTGCTGCAATTTCATCAGGTTTAAGCTCATAGGGCCGAAGGTTTAAGAAATCTTTTGGGATTTTATTAATGATATCATTAACATCTGTTATTCCAATCAAGCTTGATGCATTTAATATTGCACCTTTAAGCTTTTTACGTCTCTGAGTAAATATTCCTGTTACAAATTTTTTAAAAAAGTTTTCATCCGACACACGGAACGGTGATTGGATGGGCACGAGCTTGACGATCGCAGATTCAACTTGTGGTTGAGGGAAGAAGGCACTCCTCGGAACGCGGTCAAGAATTGAGACCTTTGCTTTATAATTCAGACAAACCGTAAGTCTACTATAGTCCTTTGTGCCCTCGACTGCTACCATCCTCTTTGCAAACTCGAGTTGATACATCAAAATTGCACAGATAAAGTCATATTTGAGCAATTTAAAAGTAATATCAGATGACATCGAGTACGGTAGATTTGAAACTGTCTTGTCGAATGTCGGAAAATCTACCCGTAATGCATCCCCAATTATAACTTCCACGCCTTGTAGCGTCGATAGAATGTCCGCTAAATTTTTATCAAGTTCAATTACTATAACCTTTTGAGCTCGTTCACACAACTTTGCCGTTAAGCTTCCAGTACCACCTCCGATTTCGAGGATAGTTTCATTGCTTTTAATGCTCGCATAATCGATTATTTTTTCAATAACCTTATCATTGATTAAAAAATGTTGCCCTAACTTGTGTTTTTTGTAAGTTTTTTTTGAGCTATAGGGCATCAAGATTCTATTAACTGTGTAATGATCCCTCATTTTGTGAAGAGTTTATACTTGACGTGTTCATCGCTAAGCTCTTCTTCGATTCTTTTGACTATCACTTTCTCGGGATGATAGAGACCTTTAACCCTGTGGGCGATATCTTCAAAGCTTTCAAATGGTTTCTTTTTTCGCTCTTCCAAAATTGTCCACATTAACTTTTTACCGACTCCAGGTAGGAGTCCAAACGTGTGAAGACGTGTAGTAAGAGGTTGGGCTTCGTTAAAGAACTTAATAAACCTCTTTTCATTCTCCTTTACTATTTGCTCAAGGGCATAAGGAAGTTCAACCTTGGCGCCGTGAGTCAGTTCTTTATACATGAGCCTTTTTTTTACGTGATCGATCTTGTCCCTTTCACCCTCACCGATATACAGACGCTCGTATACCTGTGGGACTACATGTTCTCGTGGAACTAGCTCAAGAAGTGTAAAATGATCTTCTCCAACTACGTGTATAATTGGCCTCTTTTTGTAAGCAGGATGGGGGTCTTCAGGATGACCATGTGGCAAGTAATCTAACACTCGAACGTAACTTTCCCTCTCTCCTTTCATGAGCGCCCCTACATATGCTCTAAAAGTGACGAGCTACAATGTCAAGTATTTCTTCGAGTTCATCCTCAGTGAGCGTAAAGCGCTCTTTTGCATAGATCGATCGTAACTCATCCTTAGAAAGCGGGACGATATCAGCAATTCGAATTGCTATCTCTTCTTTCATCTTGCTTAAGCCTTTCAATTCATGTACAAGAGCCTTTGATTCGGTAACGTCGAGCTTTGCAAAAGTGTTTGCGTGGTCGAGCGCATGCTTTAGTTCATACTGGAGATCCTCTGCAGATTTTTGCTTTGACACGTCAGCTAAGATTTCCCTCACCTCTGGAAGCGTTAGATATTGTTCACCTAGTATCTGCTTAACTATCATATTTTTTTATCTTTGAGGTTTTAAGTGCTGCGGATTAGCTATTATCGTCTTAACGGAGTTTCCGTCGGTAACTTCAACTACATAAGCGTTGCCACGTTGACCTAAAACCTTACCGGTTCTTCCATGAAACTTTGGATTAGGCATACCCTTATGTACGCTCGGGTTAATATCGACATGCACCATCTGGCCTTGTTCAAAATTCCTTATTGCCCAGCTAACGGGTGATAACCCCTTCTCCCTTGTGCTTTTCTTCAATTTATATCTCGTTTTTCTTCTCTCTCCGTGTGATCTTGGCATCAAAGTCCTCCGCTCACTTCTAATACGTCAAGTTCTTCAACTTTTACTGGTATGCCGATAAGTTCGGACAAATTCGGCTTTGTTCTGCCTTCATCGCCGGATATGAGCTCTTTGACGTAAAGCCCACCCTCACATTTTATGAATATATATTCACCATCCAGTTTCGCTGAATGAACCGTTCTTATCCGCGTTATTTCGGCTCGGCGGTGTGAGACCCGTTTGGGAGTAATTTGTTCTATCGTGCCTTCTAATTGTGTTAAAGCTTGTTTTAACTTTTTTCTGTTAAGTGCACCTTCGTATGTAAGTTTAAGTCTATAAACTTTATCCGACTTAGCATTTTTAACTTTTTCAACCGAATCGCGATGAACAAACTTCAAATCAGAGACCGCAACTTTCTGCTGATTGCAGTTTATCTTGGACTCTAGCCTCTTGAGGTCAAAATATCGCTTTGCGGGTTTTTTCACCTCAAGCACAAATGGTCTCCCCGTACCGAGCATCAGTGCATCGATATCTTCACGTCCGGCACCGTGAAAAGTCACATCAGCACCCTCAGTAACTGCCAGTACCGGGCCAGCAATTATCTCCTGCACTGAGTCAAAATACATTTTACCTGTAAAGGCGCACCGGCTGCATCCTTTTCCCCTGCATTCTCTGCAAGGCCATCGAGTCTGGGGAAAACCTCTTACAAATTTTTTATACCTACCATATATGAAAATTGGGTTCGCGGTGAGCTCAATTTCTCCCCTTGCGAGATTTAAAATAATCAAGATTTCAGGCTCTTTAAATTCGGCCCTTTTACTCGTTATATTTTCAATTCTTTTTCCGACTTCTCTATTTAAGTGTGACCTCAGAGGTTCAGCTGTGGTGATTTTCGATTCAACCCACAGTATCTCCTCATTCTCCGATAGTCTGCCGGATAGTTTGGTTCCAATTAAGAAGTTGTCAAATTCGTATCCCTTTAAGATCTCTACGCAACGGTCAACCCAGACATCAAGATGGCTAAAAAGCCCATCACAGACCCAACAGTTCTCACGCTCATCTCGGCATATATTTGCGTCAATTGGCCGATTATCGAGCATAGCTACCATTAGCTTTATAGCACGGCCCCGTTGTTTATTGCTAAGATTAGTTGAGAGCTTGGCGAATTGCCTGCCAAGACAATCCTCACATATTGGGCCTTCTTTTAAAATTGATCTTATGACTTCGAACATCTTCTATCTAATTCGTTGTGGATTAAAATAACACAATGATCAGCATGTAGGGTTATTGGTCCCAAGCGTGCTCTTCGTGCCTTGTGAATCAAAGCCTCCTCCTCCTCCGTAAGTCCTAAATGATCTCCTAGGATCGATATTACATGTTTGCAGTTCAAATCAACGTCACGGATATCTTCACCGCTCTCGTGAAGGTAAACGGCATTAGCGACATTAATAGTACTAAGGACGTCTTTTAGACCTCCGCGAGCAACATATACACCTGGAGTCGACATCAGCTGATTATCCCTTACTCCAATCGAAAGGGCTTTTTTTATGAGAGAGCCGGCACTTCTCTCATCAGGATTTAAGTACTTCAGTTCTGACCCCTCAAACCGCAAGACTTTCGGAGGATCCGGTCCTCCCAACAATACGAGAATTATTCGTGTGTCTCGCCTGACATTAAACGACGTAAAGAAAGCTGAATTTACACACCGCGCAAGTATATCGATTCGGCCTGCAGATCCAGGCATATCATTTAATGGGAATTCTCCCGAGGTGACAGCTTTATGCCCGACGATTATGAATTCCCGCATGGCCACCCCAAGTCGCCCAAGTAAACTTTAGTTTACTCGTTCAGTGAACGCAAGCGTTCCGGAGATCTTCTTAACTTTCACTTTAACAACGTCGCCTTTTTGCGTGCCCGGAACAAATAATGAATATTTTCCTATTTTTGCTATGCCATCTCCTCGTCTTCCAACGGCTTCGATGCGAACTTCGTAGGTTTCTCCTTCTTCGAGCGAATTCCTTGCAACTTCCTTTTTCACAAGTCGTTTCTTTATTGGTCTGTGAGCCCCGCATGCGTCACATTTCAGCATTAAAGTACGATCACTTTTTGTGAGGTGGGTGTCAGGCCTATTACACTCAGAACAAATCACGAATTCTTCAACGTATTCGTTGATCAATGATGCTATTACATCGTTAGAAAATCTACCTTGGAATACTACCCTGCCCCCGTCGATTTTACCGGCAGTGCCAAGTTCTCGTAGTAGGTACTTAAGGACGTGATCAGAATCTCTATTCAAAGTGCTGACAATTTCAGTGAAATTGTCAAGGACTGTTGTTCTGCCCTCCGTAAACACCTTCGGGATGGGTATTACAAACCTTGCATCATCTCCCTTGATGCTCGGCAATTTTTTAATCCCTCTACTCAAATACTCTTCATAACTATTCGTTGCATACACCTTCTTAAATCTTGTAAATTTTTTTGTGAATACTCATGGAAGACATTTTCCTATTCGATCAGATACTCACCCCTCAATTAACTCCGCGCCTTGGTCTATAACTACCCTGCACGGTGGCGCTACCTTCATTGACGCGCGCCTTAGGGCTTCCTTAGCTTTTACGAAGTTTTGAGGATTTACATACACCGTAAATATTCTCTGATTGGAAGTTACTCGTGCTGCTGTTCCCACTGCTTTTCCAAATGCTCGTCTCATCCCATCCTGAACACGGTCAGCTCCTGCACCGGTTGCCATCTTGTTCTCACGTAACACGTGGTGGGGATGGACTCTTAACTTGAATCTATAATTAAGCCGTCCTGCAGCTTTGAGGAGGTATCTGTTCGCTGAAATTCTCGCAGCTTCGAGTGCAATATGCCTAACTTGGCACTCCTCGTCTACGATTAAGGACACTGCTACTTTGAAGTCACCGTTTAAGTTACCTGTATCAAACTGCACCACCTTGCTGCCGGGAACTCCGCCCATGTACTCTCTTCGCGTGTATGCTGGTCCTGATATTTTTCTATACATTTTTGCTGGTTTGCGTGCCATTTAGTCATCTCCCACGATAAAAGCGGTAGGTATAATATGATACATCGGTTGGCTAATAAACTTTACCGACTCTTGATGTAAAAATCGTCTAGAAATACAAAATGATACGGTCCTATTCAACTTTTAGTTTATGTAAGCGACTGTGCCGTTAACACCCTACGGCATTTTTGCTATTACGGCCGCATGATCTTTGTGAAAAGGCTCAAGCTCTCGTACCGCTTCAATGTTGAACATCTCCTCAAGCTTTTTTATTTGAGATTTATAAACTTCACGGGGCTCGGCTGTTACGTCGATACTTCGCGCTTTTATCATTATAAATACATAACCGCCTGCTTTTAAAAACATCTCAGCATTTTTCATTGCAATTTCAGCTTGCTGTCTCTGGGCAACATCCTGATAAATGAGGTCTACGAGTTCAACGATTTGATCATAATCAGGTTTAGAGGCATCTGATATGAGAGGTATAATATTCCTCCTGCTTTCGCATATCTTAATAAGATCTCTGCCCACACGAAAACTCAACTCAACTGCGTATATTAGCGAGACAATATCAGCAAGATGGGACGCAGTAGTGCCAGAGGCCGCTCCCAGATACAGCACCTTTTGATCAGATTCTATTGCTAGATCCCCTTTTTTTCTTATGAGGGCTGCTAGTTTACTCCTTCTTGGATCCCAGAGTCGATAGTCTCCAAAAGTTCTCTCACCGTAAACGGCGCTTCCCCTAGTCGCCAGATTGTTGTCAATCAGATAAACGCCCTTAATTTTATGTGGCTTTATGTTCATTCTCCTGCTCAAGCTTATTTGACAAATTTTTTATATGCTCTACTTTTTTTTCTAGATCTTTCAGTAATTCCGGATTAAAGTTGTTTGAGAAATTATCAAGTCTCGCAGCTATAGATATCTTAGAGGCTAATGCACGAGCTATTTTTCCTCTTTGCGAAACTCGGCTCTTATTTATTAATGGATGTTGATATATAATTCCGTGCTTGGGCGGCTTTGTGCCGTACCTCAAGTGCTTAAAGAGCGCCTTAGATGCTCCTATTACCTGCACTGTGCTCGATGGCATCTTCGCAAGGTTGTCGAGCCCGCCTGCTTTAGATATCAGACGCGCTCCAAGAAGTTCTCCAGCTAGGTTTGCCAGATTCGGTGCAACGGTTCTCATGTCAGCAGAAATATGGTCTGCGATGTGCCGTCGTGTCTCACGCAGCGCTATTATCGCCGAAGCGAGTTTTAATGCTGCGTTTTCATGTCCCGTTTGTTTGAAAGAAACTACGGCAGTTTCTAATTCTTCTCCTTTTAAGTATCCAAATTTAAATCCTTGCCATTCGCTAAGCCTTTCGGACAGCAAGTTAATTGATTCATCAATATCGTCAATAGATTCCACAGACTGAACTATCTGTTGATCCTGTTGACTTTCTGCTTTAGCAATTTTCTCTCTTGCTAGCTCAATCATTACGTCTCGTAATATCTCGATATATTCTAGCTCCGACTTGACAAAACCTGAAGACAAGGCAATACCTCTAAACCGACTCCTGTAATTTCTGTCCAATTTGGAGATGTCACCGCTTTTTATCCTTTTTAGAATTAAAGACACATCTTTTTGGACGATTGTCGAGTCAACCAAATTGCCATTGTCGATTTGAAAGTCGCCGAACCAGAGCCGAATGTTAGACATGCTGTTCCGTTACCTATCCTCATTTTTTGTACTCTTGCAGAGTAATTGAGTTATATAGAACATGTACTTTTAATAAACTGATTTAACGTCATTAGACTAATTTGAGGTATGTTCTAGCGTAGATTTATAATTTATCAATCTCTTAAAGAATTAAGGGGTCTAATTGGAGACTAGAATCGGTACTCTAAAACTTGGAAATCCAACAATGCTCGCTGCTGGAGTACTAGGAACAACCGCATCTTCGCTTCGGCGGGTGATGCAAAACGGTGCTGGAGCGGTGGTTACTAAGTCAATTGGATTATATCCAAGAGGTGGGCATCGTGGGCCCGTTGTTGTAGAGATCGAGGGGGGATACATCAACGCCATGGGACTACCAAATCCGGGACTTGAATTTATTGAAGAACTTGAAAATCTAAGGACGTTTAAGGATTTAAAGCCTATAATCGTTAGTATTTTTGGCAGCGATGAACGAGAATTTGTAACACTTGCGACTAGTGTTTGTAAGCTAGCAGATGCTATTGAGCTTAACTTAAGCTGCCCGCACACAGAAGGCTATGGCGTCGATGTTGGATCCCACCCCGTTGTTGTAGAGACAATAACAAAAAGCGTAAAAGAGACGGTTGAACTTCCCATCTGGGTCAAGCTCACGCCGAATGTTAGTAACATAACTTCTATTGGGAAGGCAGCCGAGCGCGGAGGCGCCGATGCAGTGGTTGCTATAAACACTGTGACGGGCATGGCAATCGATGTAGAGAGCGGGAGTCCTGTTCTTGGAAATATCTTCGGAGGAGTTTCTGGTCACGCGCTACGCCCTATAGCGGTTAGATGTGTCTACGAACTCTATAATGAGTTGGACATACCGATCATTGGTGTTGGCGGAGTTAGCGACTACAGAAGTGCACTCGAGCTTATAATGGCCGGGGCTCAGGCTATTCAGATCGGATCAGCTGTTGCAAAGGATATATCAATATTCAAGAAGGTGTCGGACGGCATAAACGCATATTTGAGCGAAAGAAATTTCGAACTTCGTGATATTATCGGCATTGCGCACAGACAATAAGGAACTATGAGACTAAACGATCTTCTTAGGTCTGATAATATTTCCCTCGTTGGGCGTAGTTATGCGGCACTTAAAGAAATTGAATTTTCAAAATTTATACTTCAAGAAATGCGACAGAAGCAGCTTGAAGCGGTTGCCGTGCTTGTTTGTAAAAGCAGTACTCGCATTATAGGTATTGCTTTTAAAGACAAATTTTGGACTCTTGTCACCGATGTAGTCAATATGGATCCTGAATTTGATAGACACGCTTTAGATTTTTTTGAACGAGTCCAATCCAGTAAAAAAATGACCTTTTACTTAACAAGGTCGGAGCTTCATGATGCTGTTCTTTTCATTCTATCGAGTGCTCTTCTTAGTGGTAATAATTGCGAGTGCGCTACAAGACAGAGATCCTATGCTCTGGCCTATTCTTTTGAGAGGCAGGAGAGAATACGATTACTATTTAAAACGAAACTTGAGCTGACGTGTGACTTAAGTAAATTTAAAATTCTTGAAATATGCTGCGGTAATGGTATGGGGACAGCAGTATTAAGGGCACTTGGGTATAATGTATTTGCTTTAGATAATGATAAGTGCTCAATATGCGAGGGGTTATATCACGGTGCTCTTGAAATGGACAAGACAGTAGTGTTGGATGCATCAACGGTATCACGGTATGAATTCTTTAATAGTCAAAACTTCAGCTGTGTCATCGGGTTGATGCTGGGGTCGATTTACGAATTTAATAAGTGTAGTTGGCAAGAGATACTTGCAGAAACAGTTTCTATTGTTAGTAGAGGCGTTTTTATTTTCACCGTTCATAGAAAAGAAGAGGTCGATTTTGTTTTTGAGGCTATGACAGACTTAGGCTTGAAGGGTGAAATCCTGGATAACAGGGATAGCTTAGGAATATATGATCAGTGGGTTTATATCGGTAAAAAGGAGTAATTGAGGCATTTTTAGTTTGACAAATAAACTTGAATGTGACTTTTGGCATATGAATTTACTAGGTACTTACAAAAATTAACGATTGCCTCCTAGTTTTTTAAAGCATTTTATGGCCGTGACTGGAGTCAATGAGGTATATTACTGTTGGTTAATAGTTCATCTGCAATCGGGAAGTCTTCAAAGGTTAAATTGTAAAATTAAAGATCTTAAAACTCACGTGAATGTCAGATTCGTTATATGTAAGACTACTTATAACTCGTTAAGTAAATTCTTTTAAGCAACTTCACAAGAGACAGCAGCGTGATTCTTTTTTGTTTTATGGCCTTTTTTCACCTGAAGCAAATATTTCAAAAAAGGATGCAAAAGTTCAAATCTTTTTAAAAGCGTGAGTTTTATTAGCCATGAAGTCTTAGTCCTTCATACTCTCAAGTATGAATAGTATAACTTAAGCTGTGAATTGTAATGGATGATAAAAAAGTTTGTGCTTATTGTGGGACCATCTTATCTCAATATGAGCGATTCTGCCCCGAATGTGGATCAGAATATAAAATCCCAAAAAAGAGCAAAGAGATCATTTCTAAACCGCAACAGCAGAGTAGACCGCAAGTTGGAGATTTATCGCAACACATCGCTAAGCCACTGAAGGGGCTCTCAGCGCTTATCTATCCAGTAACTAGGAAAAAATTGTTAGTAGGTGGAATTCTAGTTATACTAGCGGTATCGTTAGTCTCTGCTGCACTGTACGTTCCTTCGAATACCAAGAGTACTGCCGCGGCCAACAGTACAGCCACAGCAACGGCTAAGACAAGCATTGCAGGAAACATTACTGCTGCCTCGACTCCGACATCGATACCCACGCCAACGCCAACAGTGCTATCCACGCCGATACCCACGCTGATACCCACGCCGAGACCCACGCCGATACCCACGCCAACACCAACACCGATGCCCACGCCGGAACCAACACCAGTACCCACGCCAACACCTATACCCCCACCGGCACCAACGCCGGTACCGCCATGGATAATTAAATAGCAAAGAGCTGGGCGAGCAATAGGACAAAGTATAGATGTTGAAAAAATAGAGGATCATTCAGCTTTGATTCCCACATCTGGCAATCATCCTTGTACCTAACCGTAAAATCAAAAAAAGGAATAAATTCATTTCAGCGTTTGAAGAGCATCATTAGACAACATTGGATACGGTATTACCCTCAAAGATATAGAAACAAATACAAGTGCTTTTCACGTAGCCATTTCCCAGCTACTGATTAATAAGCGTGCTGTTCGTTCAAATAATAATTTAGCGCTAAATTGACCATTTATTTAAGCATAGCCAGTGTAAAAGATACTGCTATAGCAGATCTACGAAGTCTCAATTGAAATCTAATGAAGCGCGAACATCCGGCATTTACGGTTCTTTGTCATCTTGTTGGTTTTACACTCTTATTTTGTAGCGGACCTTCACTTAGTACGTCCCGTAAACAAATTACAGTCACCCTCGTAAGAATAGTTAAAACTTCTAGTTTGTTAACGTAAAACAGGATAAATATTGATCTTTTAAGCAATTTTATGCAGTAGCTATTGTTTACATTCAAGTGATAAAATCTGGTTATTGCCTTAAAGATTCGTTGGTGCCCTATTTAAACCCCAACTTCATGACGCGCGGAATGCAATCTAAGACATCGGTTGCAAGTAAGCTGTACCCAAGTTTTTCGAACGCTAAATCTCCAGAAAATCCATTTATGTATGCCGCTGTTGATGCGGCATTAAAACCATCTGCCCTCGTTTGCCACGCTCCTAAAATGCCAACAAGCACGTCTCCAGTTCCTCCCACAGTCATCCCTGGATTCCCGGTCTTGTTTAAGCGGTATTTGTTCCCATCAGAAATAATGTCAATCCGGCCTTTCAGAAGTGTAACGACATTGTGATCTCTTGAGAATGATGTTACAACCTTGATCTTCTCACCGATTTCGCGAGGCAGCTCTTGTCCAATAAGGCGCTCGAACTCCGTTTGATGTGGCGTAATTGTTACAGCACCCTCTTCATACTGAGAAAATTGTAAGGCTTTTAATCCATCAGCATCAAGGGCGAGACGCTTACATAGAGGAATTAATGTGATCACCGCCTTGGTAGTTTCAGCATCTGTCCCGAGACCAGGACCGATCACGACGGAATCATTTCTGTCGATGAGCTCACTTAGGTAATCGATGTCTTTTGTCGTTATCTTTTCTGTTCCCACTTTTTTAACAATTAAATTTGGCGTGTGCCCCCCAATAATCTCAGCTTTCGGCGTTGCTAATGTGACCACATCAACGCCACTTTTCATCGCCGCCATAGCCGAAAGTAAAGGCGCTCCAATAAAAGGCCCCCCGCCAATAACTAAAACTCTTCCATTTTCACCTTTATGGCTATCTGCTTTTCGATTATAGAGAAGATCGCCAGGCCCGGTATATATTTCAGCTTCAACTGGTATCCCGATGTCAGCTACTTCAAACTGTTTAAGCAAAACCTCAGCTTTAGGTCTGTGAAGGACAATAGAATAATCTGCGTTAACTACTTTATTTGTTCCATAGCCACTTGGAACATCAATAGAGATTTTGAAAGTCGTCGATGCATTGACTAAATCAATAACTGATGACTCGGGTTCGAATATGGTGCCGTGGATCCCAGTTCCAAAGATACCATCGATAATCACATCAAATTCATCTAGTCGCTTCAGGGGGCTCTCTCTGTTAGACATTGAGTTAACGTCAGTGAGCTTGATTGAGGTGTCCATCCTCTTTAAAGTATTCCAGTTAGTACGCGCCTCTTCAGTTTTAATCGAACATTCATTGCCGATCAAAATAACATGTACATCTAAATTTCGCGAAAGGTGGCGTGCCGCTACAAAGCCGTCTCCTCCGTTATTACCGAGACCACATATGACAGCAACTTTCCCTTCGCGCTGTAGTGACAAATCGTTAAACTTGCTCTTCACGTACGTCGCAACAGCACGACCTGCATTTTCCATAAGCAACAGTTTTGAGACTCCAAGTTCGACACAATTTTCGTCGATACGGCGGCTTTCCAGTAGATTGGGGAACTCTGTTGACATTAAACATAAAATAGATGTAGTTGTAATATAACGCTTGTGCTAATGCGTGTAAGGATGATAGGAGATTATCAGTTTGGACCAGGCGCAGGAGAAGCCCTTTTTCCTAACTCAGTGACATTCGTCCTTTCTGCAACAGGCAGAGTGAACCAAGTTATTGATAATAGCGTACGGGTGGCCACTTTACGCTCATATGATGGATTGTTCACTTTATCAAAGCTCGGCGCTATGCGTTTACATAAGCAACTCGAATATCCCAAGCTTCGGGTTGTAGTGAACTCAGATGTTGCGTCTTTTGTGGGTTCAGGAAAGACGGCCTTTGCGAAGCACGTTGTCGACGTCGATCTAGGATTGAGAGCTAATGATGAGGTTCTTTTAGTTGATGAAGACGATAAACTGCTCGCTACGGGGCGGGCTATTTTGAGCCCTAAAGAAATGCTAGCCTTTAGGAAAGGCGTAGCTGTAAAGGTAAGATACGGATTCCTAAAAGCACACGGTCAAAATTGCATATAACGCTTGCTACAGATCTTATGAAGTAGACACCGCAACATAAAAATCCTTTGAATACTTCTTTTATGTGAGGTACGATGATGTTCCCTGGAATGAAAGGCGTGAATCCTAAGAAGTTGCAGCAACAGTTGAAAAAAATGGGTGTTGAAACAGAAGAGCTTGAAGGTGTACGAGAAGTCATAATCCGCCTTCCAAATAAAGATCTCATCCTCGAACATGCAGAAGTGACCGTAATAAGTGTTGGCGACGCTAAGACTTATCAGATCAGGGGTGAGAGCACAGAAAAGCTCTCAGTAAACGAAGAAGATGTAAAGCTCGTAGCTGAACAAAGTGGTGCAACTGAAGAAATGGCGAGAAATGCTTTGATAGAGTCCAAAGGCGACCTTGCTGAAGCCATCTTGCAGCTTGCGGGAAGCAAACAATGAACATCATCAAATGATAAATACGGCTCTGTTAGTGTCAGTTAAGCACGGTTCTAGAAAAGAGTTTCTCGTAAAGTCTGAGGGGGAGCTTCATACCGATAAAGGTATAATAAACCTGGACACCTTGAAAGAACTCGAATATGGCGACATCATTTTGACTCATATAGGATATGAATTCAGAGTTCTAAAACCGAGGAATCCAGATTTCTTTCACCACTTTAAACGGACTGGCGCGCCAATGATGCCTCAAGATATTGGCGTGATTCTGGCGCACACTGGGCTGAACAAAGATGATGTTGTCCTCGATGCAGGGACAGGTTCAGGCATCACTGCTATCTTTTTAGGAGCGATTGCTAAAAAAGTAACAACTTACGAAATAAATCCAGAATTTGCAAAAAAAGCTGCGAAGAATGTTGAACGAGCGGGCGTAAAAAATGTCGAAGTTGTCGTAGGCAATGTTTTAGATATCTCTACAGAGGGTAGATTTGATGTAGTAACGCTTGATTTACTCGAGGCACGCAAAGCTGTAGAGGTATTGTCAGAGCTCGTTGTTCCAGGAGGGTTCATAGTTTCTTACTCTCCTTTCTTTGAACAGGCATTGAATGTGAGAAAATCGCTGCAGAACCTTTCTGACATTAAAACTTTGGAAGTCATTGAGAGGGAAATTGAAGTATCTAATAGGGGTACGCGACCATCGACTCGGGTTGGTCATACAGGATTTATAACTATTGCGCGATTATAATGTATAGCAACCTCTCATCATCGATTATCTATTATAGATATAACTTTCGCAAAATATAAATAAAAATAAAATAGAAGAATAACTGTAGTGATTCATATGGGCTTTGGCACTGCCACTATTGAATCAGATGTAAATTGTTTGGCCTTTGTAGGGTACGAGGTGTATGAAAGGGAACAATATGTACGATGCGGAGCTTTTGGCGTTGTTCCCATTGATGTTTGTAAGACCTGTGTAGAGTTTAGGAACGCCACGAGTCCCGACTATTATCGCTAAACTCTAGCGCCAATAGCTTTTAAGTAAGCAAGCTCTGTTAAGCGGCCAATTTTGTCCCAAGTCAAAGAATTAGCTACCGCTTGAAAAGCGTTTTCAGCGAGCTCATGTCTAAGAACATCATTAGATAATAAGTTTAATATTGCTTCAGAAAGGGCCAATTTATCCATTGGTCGCACCAAAAGGCCGCAATTCCTGTTTAGCACTTCGGGAATGCCACCAACGTTTGAGGCAACTACGACTTTCTTACAAGCCATAGCTTCTATCAAAAACAAACTGGATGATTCCATCAGACTTGGGATGATTACGATATCTGAACGAGCAATGTATGACGGTAGTATCTGATGCGGGATTAAACCAATGAATGAAATATTTTGACGTAAGCCAAGCTTCTCTACCAATCGTTGAAGTTGAGGCTTATGTGGACCGTCTCCTGCAATTAGCAAATGGACATCATTTTTTTCCGCGATTTTTGGCATTGCTTTGATAAGATATTCTACACCATTTTTTTCCACGAGCCTTCTCGCTGTAAATAAAATCGTTCCGTCGACTGATACCTCGACAGGAGGTATCTGTGGATTGAATTTTTCTGGGTCAAATCCATTGTGAATTGTCACTACTTTCTCGGCGGGTGCCCCCCAACTTAGTACTTTATCAGCAAAATAGCCTCCCGTGTGAATCTGGACTCCTGACATTTTCGCAAGTGCTGGAGCTAGAGTTCTTTCAGTAAGTCGGTACAACGAGGAAATGATCGGAGGTTCGATATATTTCCATATGTCATAGTACGATCCATGAATTGTGTTCACTGCAACTCCTCCATGCATCCTCGCTAGAAGATTAGCTGCAAGACCAGAAGTATAGAAATGACCGTGATAAATATCATATCCTGTAAGATTTGCTTTTAAGGTCGCAATAGGAAAGACTATTTGCCGTATTAAGCGGAGGTTCGATGGGTCCCACGTCGATTTCATAAGTCCGCCAAAGTCAATATTTCTCACAGTTACCCCATCTATGGAAAAATCTCTCGTACTATTGCTAGCTCCATTCACAATAGTTACTTCATGCCCGAGCCTCAGCAGTGACTTCGAGAGCTCTAAGAGGGCAACTTCAACGCCGCCTATTAAAACACCTTCTTCTGTTGGCCCCAGCTCATAAATGTGAACGATTTTGAGTGGCTTCACGCTCGTGCCTCCAAAATAGCTGAGATGAGGGCTAAAGTCGATAGTTCAAATCTATTATCATTATTTATTAGTGACAATACATTATTGAGAAGCTCAAATTTGTATGCTATTTCGTAAGATGGATGTATGTATATCACAAACGGTACCTCATTTTGATACCAAACATCCATCCTCAATTTGAGGAGCGATAATATCACTTTTTCATTATATCCATTTGCAATCATCTCCCCTATTGAATCACCTGCAACAGGTATCTGTAGCACTCGTGACCGCTCGTAATCCAATTGCGGATAAAATGGCGCTACAGGCCTATTGAGTTTGTAATCGCTTGAATAACAGAAATTAAAGGTATCAATAGATCTTAAGAACTCTGGGGTTACTTTGAATCCAGGTGACGCAAAACTTACAACGTCACTTTTCGTTACGTTAGTTAAAGCATAAAGTCCGCGTTGGATAAGTGCAATAATGTGCTCACTCTCAAGATTTTCAAGACCGTTTATCCATTTATAATGGTCATAACCGTGTAGCCCGAGTTCGTGACCCTCTTTTAAAACCCTGTGTAAAATATGAGGATGTGAGTTTTGAACTTCAACGTGTCTGATTAATCCATTCGCGCTGTGAATGCCGTATCTGAATGGTTTTGATTTGAGAAACTTGATATAGCTTTGTGGTTGTTTAAGGTATTTAACGATGTTAAATACAGTTTTATCGGGTCCAGTACTAACAAAAAAAGTTGCTTTGATGTCAAAACTTTTTAATAGATCTAAAAGTTTAGGTAAAAGTAATACGTCCTTTACAGTATCTACGTCAATTCTGATCGCAGCGGGGACTTTGGACATCTTTTCACAAGTAATGAATTAATAATATACTTAATTCCTCAACCCTTTTACTTAGTAATAAGTTTGTCGTTGAAGTAGATATAGATAAATTGGGTAAAAACTAGTATATTGTACAGATAAATTGACGATATGGTAACTAAAGATGTCAATAGACAGGTATAATTGTCGCGTTAGAGGCACTCTCTGGATAATAGTTATTATTGCGACATTATTCATATTTGGAAACATTTTTAACAATTTTTCAGATATTCTGAATATACAACTGATTAAGCAGAATGGATTTTTTTCTTGGGCTGTTTTACTGCTTTGTGTATTATGGATTTGGACAAAACGTGCCGAAATTGACATCAGTCACGCAAAATTTGACGTTCGGTGGACTTGTTTAGGGATTGGACTTTTTATTCCAGCTGTTGTATTGCTCAGTTTTTTATCAGTTTCAGTCGCGGGCCTGCCGTTAAAAATATTTGCGATAGGTTTAATCGTAGTCTCCACCTTTTGCATTTTTTTTGGGCACGCTTCGAAGATCCCTCTTATGATTTTAGCTGTTTACGGCATTGCTGTCGGGTTTCCCTTGCTTGTTGAAAGTGTAATTTCATCTCCTTTTTCAACAGTTACTGCTGTTTTTTCAACGTTAACGCTTGGAATATTTGGCATCCCAGTATCACTCGAAGGAGTTACAGTTACTTTAACAAGTTTAAACGGTTCCAACATTGTCACAATGGTTGATTCAAGGTGTTCTGGTAGCGATTCGATTGCTATATTCTTCGCTATATTTGGGCTAATGTTGATAGACAAAAAGCCCAAAAATTTCATTGCTCTAGGACTTTTGATTTTCGGTGTCGCGGGAACGTACATTCAAAACTTTATGAGGTTATTATTACTATTTACAGCTGGATACTACTATGGTCCTGATAGTTTGTGGTTTGTGCACGATTACGCGAGCTATGTACTTTTTCCGATATGGTTTTTGATATTCTCATTAATCTATGTGAAGTATGCCAACAACAATAAAAACAGTCCTTACAATACGATGAAGTCGTTTTAATTAGTATTGTATATCGACCTCTCGACTTTCTAGTGCTGTCCAAAATTTAGTCTTAAAAGTTAAGCAATCAGAAATCTCAGCAGTTATTCCTACAATGAGAACCTCATTAATGAAAACTCTGTGATAACTCTGGGATTCGTTTTCGAATTTGCGAAACTATAAGGCGTGACAATAGCGTCGCTTTCCTGAGAGCATTTGTAATAAATATGTAAAAATGAAAAGAAATAATATAGTTTGTAAATATCTGTTAAGTTGTTCTGCTGTTTAGGATAAATTTGCTATTTCTTTTTAAACTGTAGATATTCTAATTAACGTTTAAAACAAACTTTCTGGTCATTGTGAAAAAGGAAAGTCTAAAATTGATATATCCACCGGTATATTTTTATATACATTAAATTTGAAGCCATAGGACTAATTTTATCATAAGAATAAGCTTTGACTTAACTAAAGATTTTATTTTAAAACTAAAATAACTTTTAAGTGCAAGTGACAAATAGTGAATTCTGACTTCTATGCTAATTCTAGGTGAGGAATGTACCAACCACTCTTCAAATTAAGAAAAGCTTTTTTTAAAAAAATTTTGTGACTGCGATACAGCTTACACTTCAACAAAATTTAACTCTCTTAAAAAGTTATTTTTATATTTTGCTATAGGATCTGTTAGGCGTTAAGTCTTAAAAAACTAGTCAATGGGAAAGTTTCTGTTATCCTTATTAACACCATATCATTGTTTATTATATTGTACGTTCTTGACAACATTGGGACATGATGAGGCACGTCAAACATCTCACTTAACTCATCGTTGAATAGCGTCTCAATCTTTTCAATCTCTCGCCTCGATTCAATTTTTCGCTCTCGCATAATCTTACCTATCGGTACATCAGCTTTCATAAGATCGTGTTTGAACTGCCTTTGCAACCTTGATATAGGGGTGTATGATTCAGCATAGATAAGGGGCGTTTCGCTTTCGACGTTTTTTAGTATTACCACTCTGTAGTTGATGTTGTCTCCTTCTTCAATTTCTAGTAATTCTGAGACTTCGTAATCAGCTTTGGTGATTCCTTGGGTAAGAGTTTTAACAGTAACCGGCTTGCCGGTGATAATTTCAAGCAAAGTGGTTATTGAACCATCAGTTAGAAGAATTAGCTTCTGAAGCTTCGACAGTTTGTATTGAAGCGTCGAAAACATTTGTTCAACTTTTAGCATAGTTAATGGGGCCATACGTGGTCTTTTTTTATCCATATCACATCTGTCGTTAGACTAAAACTCCCTTACACGAGCTCCGTAATTGCAAGCTTTTACGCAATATGCTTTGCCGCCCGTAGTCTCATTAAGATATCTCTGTACTGCATTCTTTAAACTTTTATCGTCTGTAACGGCGTACACTGTAGGCCCAAATGAACTCATTCCAGCTCCATATGCTCCACTTTTTTTCATGAATTCCATAAGCCTCGTGCAAAATGGTTGAAGTTGAACTTCACGACGCTTAAACCCCACATTTTGGATTTTGTTTATTGAAGCGCCGAAGCTGACTATATCTTGTTCAACAATTGAAGGTAACATTTCTATCAGAATTATATGGCTGAGTGCTTGAACTTCATGTAGGGGAATAGGGCACTCTTTTTTAAATATATCAACTTCTTTCTTATTACTTGCTCCTTTTAGGTCGGGAATTGCAACTATTATATCCCAGTCGGGAAAATCGCGTCGTATTAAAATAGGGGGCGGAGTATATTCCTCGGACGCAGATGATGGCTTGAATTCGCACTTTCCCTTATGTCCGCCGTCAATAATAAATCCCCCACGATTGTAAGCTTCAATTCCAATCCCTGACGTTCCACCTCTTTTTGCCAAACGTGCGATGTCAATTGTACTAAGATTTAAATCATAAAGTCTATTTAATGCCATCCCAGCTGCTAGCGATGCTTGGGTACCAGACCCCAATCCAACGTGGTCTGGGAAGTCGTTGACAATGTTGATTTCTACTCCACCAGTTTGGTAAGACGCGATAACAGCTTCTAGAACTTTTTTAACTCTTTCTGAAAATTTACTATTGCCTAGAACAATAAGGTTATCAGACTTTTTTGCTTGAATCTTAATTACCGGAAAGTCTAGAGCTATTCCAACACTACCATCAACTCTACCAAGCGCACCATTTAAATCAATCAAAGTAATATGAATCCGAGAAGGGGTAGTAATTTCTATCATGACCATCTAGTGCTGTATTTATACCACTACAATCGTGCGATGTTGCTATTACTTATTCTGTCATTTAAAATTGCTTATTTTTCTAGTTTTGTATGACTATGAGTTGTGGAAAAATTAAAGCGCATCGAAAATTTTGTTCTTGATTGTAAAAAGTTGGTAGAGTTTTAAGCAAATGTTTTGCTCGTTATATTTTTGTATTTCAAATCTAAGAGTGAATGTAAACTCGTTGATGAGTGCACGGCGCATTTTCTTCAGTCATAATTGGTTAAATCTGCCGATCATTACAATTTGGGGTAGGGATTCGGCGCACTAGGAAGATTGATCTGTAATTTTGCTTCAATACTGAGATAGCTTGTAATGGTTGAAAAAGTACCTTAGTTAAACGCTCAATCTCGCTCAATCTCTCTCTTTTATAGTTAAGTCAAATTTGAGTCTATATCATTGTTAATATCTCATGCGGCAAATTTGAAATGCTACAAACTCATATCATAAAGGCGTACGATTCACATTTTCACTGTCAAAGCTCTAACCCATCAAACTGCTAAAGTTTATTTAGGTGTCATAACGTCAAATTAGAACTTTAGATATCAGATTTGGCGGTGAAACTGGAATAATTTTGTCACTCTGTAAAAAATGTTGCAGAATTAACCACTTGCGCAACAGTCAAAGACTTCATTTGATCAGACAGTAGATGGGTGTATTAGATTGTCGTTATAATTTTCAGAAAGATCCAAAAGCAAACAGAAGTTCTCCTTCGCATATGAGATTTTTTTAACTTTCTTGAATGTCAAAGTCGATAGCTGCTTGATATTTCGTCTTTCGTGAACTGTAGTATCTGTTATTTATTCACTCGTAAATTAAAAATACAAATGGGTCATAGTCGAAATCTTCAGCGCTTTTGCAGAATTAGCGATCGTATTTTACTGAGGAAGAGTGATTTTTCATTGTAGAAGCGAATTTAAAAACTATACCTCCAAAGTATTTGGGTTTGATAAGGCCAAGAAAGTGTATCTATATTCGTTTTATTTACTGGAGTGTGTTATCGTTGGTTGTAGTCTAATTACATAAGAACAGCTCTTGTTTTGAGAAACCTTTAAGTAGCTAAGCTGCTTTTACTATAAATACATAGGTCAAGCTTGCGAGATCAGACCGTAGGACGATGATCCCTAAAATTCAAATAGCAGTGCCATCATCCTTAACGGTCGAATCAGCCGATCAAAAAATAAGAACATACAAAGTTGGACAAGTCGCGAGGGCAGCAGCAGTATTTCGAATAGATCGGGTTTTAATATATCGTGATAACACGTTTGATGACAGCAACTTCATTTCGTCCGTATTGCGGTATATGGAAACACCACAGTATCTTCGCAAATTGCTTTTCCCTTTAACTAGAGAACTAAGATACATCGGCGTGGTTCCGCCATTAAAGACCCCACATCACGTAAAAGTTGAGGATACAGTTCGAGAAGGCATTGTGACAGACGTCGGAACTGAAAGCGCTTGGGTGGAAATCGGTCTCGATTGCCCGGCCTTGATGCGCAATGCAAATGTTCGCACAGGGCAGCGTGTAACAGTCAAAGTCTTTTCAAGAGATCCGCTGGAAGTTGAGCTGTTCCGAAAAACACCACAGAACTGGGGTTATTCTGTTGAGGTGGTGTCAAACGTAAAAGAGGCTTTAGACGGCTTCGTAATTTCGACTACCAAGTATGGCCAGCCTATTACCCCCGCAATGCTCAAAGAGATTGTTAAGCGCTGTGCTGGGCGTATCACAGTAGTATTTGGCTCTCCGAATCGTGGGCTTGATGAGATACTGAGTGAAATTGGTCTTTCAACTCAAGCTGTATCAGACTATGTGGTCAACACCATTCCTAATCAAGGAACAGAAACGGTACGTGTTGAGGAGGCAATAATTGCCACTTTAAGCGTGCTAAATATTGGATTGCAATAATTAAAATGCGAGGTAAACTCAATGGCTAAAAGACATCGTCCAAGGCGTGGATCGCTTGCTTACAGCCCGCGCAAAAGGGCAAAGCGAGAAGTCGCAAGGGTAAGGTCGTGGCCTGAACAGTCGGAGCCAAGGATTCAGGGATTTGCTGGTTACAAAGCCGGCATGACGCACGCAATTATGATAGATGATAAGCCCAACAGCCCGACAGAAGGTATGGAGATTAGCGTGCCAGTTACGATCGTAGAGACCCCTCCTATGAAAATCGCAGCTATAAGAGCGTACAACTACACACCTTATGGACGAAAGGTATCCCTCGAGGAGTGGGCAAGTAACTTAGAAACGGACCTGAAGAAACTACTGCCTCTTAATAAAAGAAGTTCAAGTAGAGAAAGATCCCTTGACGGCGCGGAAGAAATAAGGGTATTGATGCACACTGTGCCCAAGAAGGCCGGCGGTATTTCCAAAAAAGTTCCAGATTTAATGGAAATGCGCGTGGGGGCTGAGGATGTGAAATCTACTTTCGAATATGCTCAGAAGGTAATTGGCACGGAAGTGACGATAGCTGACATTTACAAGATGGGTGCACTTGTCGATGTCATTTCTATTACTAAAGGCAAAGGGACGCAAGGTCCAGTCAAGCGCTGGGGAGTTACAATTCAAGATAGGAAGGCATTCAGAGGGGGAAAAGGGCGCCATGTAGGGAATCTTGGACCATGGAATCCTGCCCGGGTACGTTGGACAGTCCCGCAACTTGGACAGACCGGTTACCATCAAAGAACAGAGTTCAACAAGCGAATTATAAAGATTGGATCAAATGGCTTAGAAGTAACACCTGGCGGAGGTTTTCTTAAGTATGGTGTGGTCAAGGGCGATTATATCATGCTGAAAGGCTCAGTTCCAGGACCAACTAAGAGATTGATAAGAATAAGAGACGCAATAAGGCCGAATAGAACACCCCAAGCGGCTCCAGAGTTAAGTTACATAAGCCTTCAGTCAAAGCAAGGGTGAAACGCGATGAGAGCTAAAGTTTTAGATTTAAGCGGGGAAGTCGCAAAAGAGATAGAACTCCCTCCCACCTTTGATGAGTCATATCGTCCTGATATAATTAAAAAGGCGGTGCTCGCATCTCAAGCTAACAGGAGACAGTCTTATGGACCAAATTCAAATTCCGGAATTAAAACTTCCGCTGAGTCGTGGGGATCTGGAAGAGGCGTTGCTCAAGTTCCACGGTTGAAGAACTCAAGCAGAGTTGCAAGGGTTCCGCAAGCCGTTGGTGGGAGAAAAGCTCACCCGCCGAAGCCTGAAAAAGTCTTTTCAGAGAAAATAAACGGAAAAGAGAAAAGGAAAGCAATGAGGTCGGCAATTGCTGCAACGAGTGTGTTGGGCCTAGTAAAAGCTCGTGGGCATAGATACGAAGGAAATCTTCCTTTAATAGTCGTCGATGCTTTTCAGGAGCTCTCTAAAACTAAGGAACTAACTGGAGTGTTGAAACAACTTCAAGTTTGGGAAGATATAATCAAGGCGAAGGCTGGCCGGAAGATAAGGGCTGGTAAGGGAAAGAGGCGAGGAAGACGCTATAAAAATAAGAAGAGCATCCTCATTGTGAGCACAAAGCCGCTAGTAGCGGCTAGAAATTTGCCGGGAGTTGACATTACGACGGTAAACAATCTCAATGTTGAGCTGCTTGCTCCAGGCGTTCATGGGGGGCGTTTAACCATTTGGACAGAATCCGCTATAAACGCTTTAGTGGGGTTTTAGACTATGCTGAAATACGCTTACGTAACTGAAAAGGCAACGGTACAAATTGACAAGGACAATAAACTTCATTTCATTGTGGATATTGACGATTCGAAAGACAGTATAAGAAAAGCTGTGGAAGAGATTTACGACGTTGCGGTAATAGACATCAAGACCCTGATTACGCCAAAAGGCTTGAAAAAAGCCATTGTGACGCTCTCTGGTGAGAATTCCGCCGAAGAAATAGCTTCAAAGCTTGGCATCTTCTAAGGTGACACAAATGGGTAAGAGAATAATATCTCAAAATAGAGGAAAGGGCACTCCAACATATCGAGCTCCATCTCATCGCTATAAAGCTGATATAAAGCATATAAAAACCGACAAAGACGATACGATTACAGCAACAGTTATCGCCATAATGCATGATCCTGCGCGTAGTGCCCCCATCGCAAGGGTCGAACTCGAGGATGGAAGCGAGAGACTTATACTCGTACCTGAACTACTATCCGTGGGGGACGAAGTAACTTGCGGGATATCTGCGAAGATAGAGGCTGGAAATACGCTACCGCTTGCTGAAATTCCTGAAGGCATTCCAATCTACAATATTGAATCACAGCCTGGAGATGGAGGGTCATTTGCGCGTGCATCTGGTGTATATGGAATGCTCATCGCCCACGATGTAAACAAAACCGTTGTACAGCTTCCGAGTGGTGAAATGAAATGGCTCCATCCGCACTGTAGAGCCACAATTGGAATGGTAGCAGGGGGAGGGAGGGTCGATAAGCCATTTGTAAAGGCCGGAAAGAAGTACTTAAAGATGCAGTCTAGAGCAGGAAAATTTCCGAGGGTAAGAGGAGTTGCGATGAATGCCGTCGATCATCCATTTGGTGGGGGCGGTTGGCAACACCCTGGTAGACCCAAGACAGTAAGCAGGAATGCACCACCCGGAAGAAAAGTGGGCAGCATCGCTGCACGACGAACTGGTAAGCGTTAGTAAATTATTTGGAGTGAGATCTATGGTGAAGAGAAAGAAAGCTGAAGCACCACGACGCAAAGAAGAGTTCACATACAAGGGCTATACCGTTGACACATTGCGCGGAATGGAATTGGGGGAGATAGTTACTCTCCTCCCTGCTCGTCAACGTAGAGCTCTTAAAAGAGGTTTAACTGAGGATAAAAAGCAACTTTTACAACACATGAAAGAAGGCAAGCAAGTCCGTACTCACTTAAGAGATTTGATAATTCTTCCTGAAATGGTCGGCAATTCGATCGCAGTACACGATGGTAAAACCTTTAATCAATTTGAAGTAATACCCGAAATGATTGGACATTATCTTGGAGAGTATGCTTTGACAAGGAAGCGCGTAGCTCATGGTGGTCCAGGCGTCGGTGCTACAAGGTCAAGCAAGTACGTTCCGTTGAAGTGATTCATATGGCCCTCACCGACTATTCAAGAGAATTCGATAAAGAGACAACCGCCCGCGCCCAAGGTCACGAGCTTCATGTATCGCCTAAGCATTGTGTGGAGCTGTGTAGAGAATTGAGAGGCATGGATCTTGCGGAGGCGAAATCTTATCTTCGTGCTGTTATCAAGAAGAAGAAGGTGGTACGATTCAAACGTTATAACGGTAGTATAGGACACAGAAGAGGCCTTGTAGGTTGGGATGCTGGTCGGTATCCGACAAAAGCTGCGTCAGAGATATTAAAAGTAATTAAAGATGCTGAAGCGAATGCTGAATACAAGGGGCTTGATATCGAAAAGATGACGATCATCCATAGCTTGATGCGACAAGGTAGGGTTATTCAGGGGCGTATGCCTCGCGCTATGGGGCGCGCAACACCAAAAGACACAGACACTGCTACAATTGAAATAGTACTGCAGGAGATGAAAAATGGCGATTGAAAGAAGATTCGTAAGCGAGGGCATAAAACGATCTCAGATGAACGAGTTTCTCGTCAAAGAGTTCGAGCGCGCGGGGTACGGTGGCATGGAGATCAACCGCACGCCACTTGGAACACAGGTGACGATATTTGCCGAAAAACCGGGGATGATAATAGGAAAGGCTGGCAAGACCATACGAAGGGTCACAAAAGAGCTTGACACTAGGTTCAAGCTTGATAATCCACAATTGGATGTACAGGAAATTGAAGTTCCTGAACTTAGTGCGCAGATTATGGCAAATAGGCTGGCGAACGCCTTGCAGCGTGGGTGGTACTTTAGGAAGGCTGGTCAATCTGCGCTCCAAAGGATCATGGACGCCGGAGCATTAGGTTGTGAGATTATTCTTGCAGGGAAGCTTACAGGTCCTCGTGCGCGAACTGAAAAGTTCCTTGCAGGGTATATAAAGCATTGCGGGAAACCGGCCGAGGAGTTAGTAGACAAAGGCTACGCTGTGGCAAAAAAGAAGTTAGGTACAATAGGTGTAAAAGTACGCATAGTGCCTCCGGGCGTAAAACTTCCTGATGATATACAACTCATTGAAATTCAAGAAGAAGAGGTAGAAGCGCATGGCGATATTGAGGACGCAAGAAATACGGGAGATGAAACCTGAAGAACGAACGAAACGTCTTAAAGACCTAATAAGCGAGCTGCTCCGCGAGAGAGCAGTAGTTGCAGCGGGGGCGCGCCTGAAAACCCAGGACGTACGCATGAGCTAAAACGCGCCATAGCCAGAATAAAGACAATAATAAATGAGGAATAGTAAGGAAATATCCGACAATTGATGAGGACTCTGGCGATGGACATAAACCCGCAGAACATCGCGAATCACGAGCTAATAGGATTACGCGTTCGTGTGGTGGATAACGCGAATCCGTATAACGTGGGTCTGGCTGGAAGGGTGGTTGACGAAAGCAAAAACACGTTCACGATTGAAGATGATTCCGGTGAAAAAGTGATGCCCAAAGAATATGGGGTCTTTGAGTTCATGCTGCCTGACGGACGGAGTATTAGGCTGAATGGCAATTTGCTTGTATCGCGCCCTGAAGACCGTGTCGTGAAGAACGTATTAAAAATGCGAAAAAAGGTGAGATAATGGGAGGAGAGTTAGGACTGAAAGTACCTCTGCCTGCACAGGAATGTAGAGATGTATTATGTCCGTTCCACGGTAAATTACCCGTTAGGGGCCAAACTATTGATGGAACTGTAGTAAGCGACAAGATGAGCCGAACAGTAGTGGTGCAGCGAGAGTATTTCAAATACGTACCAAAGTACGAGAGGTACGAAAAACGGAAATCAAAAATTCATGCACATAATCCTGACTGCATTGCAGCTAAAATTGGTGACAAAGTAAAAATAGCGGAGTGTCGTCCATTGTCTAAAACAAAGTCTTTTGTGGTGATCCAGATTCTATGAAGAGCTTAAAGGCGAAAGTTCCAAGATCGCTTGTAACGGGGTCCCAGCTCGATTGCGTTGACAATACAGGCGCGAGGACGTTGCAAGTTATAGCCGTCAGAGGTTATAGAGGGGTGAAGAAGAGACAGCCTAAGGCTGGTATAGGAGAAATAGTTATTGTTTCAGTCAAGAAGGGCACCCCGGAGATGCGAAGACAGGTGCTTAACGCAGTTATTATTAGGCAAAAACAGGAGTTCAGAAGACAAGATGGGATCAGAGTAGGGTTTGAAGATAACGCTGCAGTCATAACTGACGATAAGGGTGACCCTCGAGGTACCGAGATTAAAGGACCTGTTGCCCGTGAGGTAGCTGAACGCTTCGGAAAAATTGCGTCAGTTGCTCAAATAATAGTTTGAAGGGTGATATAACATGATTAACTCAAAACAGCCTAGGAAACAACGAGGGGCGAGAATCAGAGCTCCACTTCATATAAGGCAAAAATATCTACGTGCACGACTGAACCCATCGCTTGCAAAAAAGTATAATCGCCGCAGTTTCCAGATAAAGAAAGGTGATACGGTGAAGATTCTCCGTGGGGACTTTAAAGGCAATGAGGGAAAGGTGGCAAACGTCGACCTTAAAGCGGAAGCTATACACGTGGATGGTGTAACAGTCCATAAAGCTGATGGCTCGGAGGTGCCTCGTCCAATTCACCCGTCTAACGTTATAATCACAAAGCTCGAACTAAAAGATAAATTGAGAACGCGCAAACTAAAGGAGGCATAAAATGCACCAGAAAAGAATTTCAGCGCCGAAGAGCTGGCCGATTGCTAAGAAGACCAGCAAATGGGTTGTCGCCCCTTCTGCAGGTGCACATTCAAAAGAGGCTGTGCCACTGATGGTGGTTATTCGCGATATGCTAAGCATTACTGACAACGCAAAGGAAACAAAGCGCGTATTGCACGAAGGAGCGATCAAAGTAAACGGGCAAGTCGTTAAAGATTATAAGGCGTGTGTAGGACTCTTCGACGTGCTAAGCGTAGCAGGCGTCAATTACAGAATGCTTCCAAACCCGCGCGGCAAGTATGAACTTACCGAGATTAGTGACGATGATGCGCGGAACAAACTTTCTCGTATAGATGACATAACTGTCGTCAAAGGCGGCAAGTATCAATATAATTTGCACGATGGAACGAATTTGCTGCTAGATGATAAATATAACACCAGGGATTCGCTTGTATTCTCTTTGCCGGATAAAAAAGTATTAATGCGCTATGAGTACAAAGTAGGCAGCCGTGCGATGATAGTTGGGGGAAAACACTCCGGTGAGACGGGCACGATAATTGAGATAAAAAAAGTCGAGAGCTCACGTCCAAACATGGTAAAGATCGAACAAGATGATCGCCAGTTTGAAACAATAGAAAACTACGTATTCATACTGGGTGGTGAAATGATTTGATGGATAAAAATGCAGAGACTTCTTACGGTAATCCCAACCCGATGAAAGAGCTGCACATCGACAAAGTTGTTGTACACATGAGCGTTGGTGAAGGCGGTCAACGATTGATAAATGCTGAACAAATTATTAAAACGCTCACCGGGCAACAAACAGTAAGGACAGCGGCAAAAAAGACTCAACCGGTTTTTGGTATAAGGAAAGGGCAAGCAATTGGGTGTAAAACGACGTTGCGAGGGTCCGTTGCTGATAAATTTCTTAAAACCGCACTTGACATTCGCCAATATCATATAAACGATTACCAATTTGATGAAAATGGAAACCTATCGTTTGGGGTTGTCGAACATACGGATTTTCCTGGCATGACGTATGATCCTGAAATAGGAATATTTGGCATGGACGTTACGGTAACATTCAAAAAATCAGGATACCGAATTACAAAAAGGCGTATTACTTCACGAAGAATCCCAAACAGCCATAAAGTCAAGCGAGTAGAGGCAATTGCTTTTATGAAGGATAAGTGCAACGTGGTGATTGAATAATGGCCGAGAAATTTGGACGCGGCAACCACGAATGTAGCCGCTGTGGACGCAAACAAGGGCTTGTACGGAAGTATGGGATATACTTATGCCGGCAGTGTTTTCGAGAAAAAGCAAGCGATATGGAATTCGAAAAATATAGCTAAGGAGATTCAACTATGGTCTTATTAGATCCACTTGCAAACGCTCTTTCAACTATAAAAAATGCAGAGAGCACTGGTAAGAGTGAATGCATTATAAAACCGGTTTCAAAATTAATTAGCAGCGTGTTGAGGGTCATGCAACAGGCCAGTTATGTGGGTGACTTTGAATTCATAGAGGATGGTAAAGCTGGTTTGTTCAAAATTGAATTGTTAGGAAATATCAATAAATGCGGGGCGGTAAAGCCAAGATTTTCAATTGCAAAGACGGAGTTTGAAAAGTGGGAGCAGAGATACTTGCCGGCACGCGACATGGGTTTATTGATACTTACGACTTCTCAAGGGATAATGTCTCATGTAGAGGCTAAAGGACGGGGAATTGGCGGAAAGCTTCTTGCATACGTATACTAAGTAAGGGGTTGCAGATGGCTCGAGTTACTGAAACAGAAGTTGAGATACTAGAAGGTACTGATATTGAAGTCCAAAGATCTGTGGTGGTAGTAAATGGTCCTAAGGGTACGCTCAAACGTGATCTTTGGTATCCGGGAATCGCGATTAGCTATGATGATAAAAGTATTCACATACGCACCCAAATTGACAAGAAGGTTCAGGATTCTGTTGTACAGACTTTTGCCTCTCATATTATTAATATGATGACCGGAGTTAAAAGCGGATTCGAGTACAAATTAAAAGTAGTATATTCACACTTTCCAATTCAGGTGAAGATTGAGGGCAAAAGGGTGTCGATTGGAAATTTTCTTGGGGAAAGAAAGCCGCGAGTTGCACGAATCTTGGGTGAATCGCACGTTAAGCTTCATGGCGATGAAATTGTTGTTACTGGTATTAATAAAGAAGACGTGGGTCAGACTGCAGCGAATATCGAGCAAGCAACAAGGATTAAGGGGAGAGATCCACGAGTTTTCCAGGATGGAATTTACATAATAGAAAAGGCATGACGAGGCGGATAGATGAAATTTCTAAAAAGTATACGTGAGGACCAAATTAGAGCGTTGATACAAGCAGGTTATACAACAGTAGATGACCTCAAGCAAGCTACTAAGGAAGGACTGGCCAATGCTAAGGGAATAGATCCAAAGCTTGCGAGGGCAATACTAAAAGATGCTGCCTCATTTAAGCATAAAGAGTTTACTGAATGGGAAAGGCGCCTCCTCGATGCGAGAGAGAGGCACGACAAGCCATGGTTTAAGCGCCACGACTATGAGAAGAAAAAGAAACTAAGCTCAAGCTGGAGGAGACCGAAAGGACTATTCAATAAGATGCGGCGAGGTTTCCCAGATAAAGGAGCAGTGGTTCAAGTTGGTTATGGCTCACCAAAGGCTATACGGGGGTATCACCCTTCTGGATTTAGGGAAGTGCTAGTTCACAATCCAAGTGAAATTGAGAGTCTGCTACAAGATCAAGCAGTCCGAGTTGCTGGGACGGTCGGAAGAAAAAAGAAGCAGCTGATATTAGAAAAAGCTTTTGCAAAAGGATTGAAGGTGCTGAATCCTGGTGTAAGCGTCCAGTTTCATGAAGTGAGAAAGAAGGAACAAGAAACGGCGAATAAGGAGGAAGAACAGTAGTGGCTAATCTCACGAATCAAAAGAGGCTTGCTTCCCAAATACTTAGGGTAGGAATAAGCCGCGTTTGGCTTGATCCGGATAAGTTAGAAGATATCGGAAACGTCATTACGCGTGAGGATATTCGCGGACTTGTCGAAGCTGGTACAATTAAACGGATCCAATCGAAGGGTGTTAGCAGAGGTCGGGCAAAAGATCGCGATGCAAAAAGAGAAAAAGGACATCGGAAAGGGCATGGAACTCGCAGAGGTGCTAAAAACGCCCGAACACCTAAAAAAGCGCGTTGGATACGAAGGATACGGGCGCAGAGAAGGCAACTAAAAGCTCTTAGAGATGGCAATGTGCTCGACCGGACGTCATATTGTAAGATGTATAGAAAGGCTAAGGGCGGTGTGTATCGGAATATATCTGTGTTAACTGCTGAAGCTAAAGCGCAAGCGGCTTTGAGGGAGGAGAAGTAATGGCAGCAGGGCCTAGATATCAGGTGCCTTTCAGACGTAGAAGAGAAGGCAGGACGAATTATCACAAAAGGCTCGGACTAGTACTATCAAGAAAGCCGCGTATGGTTGTGCGAAAAAGCGGAAAGAACATCACAATACAGCTGGTAACGCCAGGCGAGCAAGGGGATTTTAGTCTTATCTCAGCGATTGCACTGGAACTCACGGATTATGGTTATATGGCCTCCACAGGTAATGTTCCGGCAGCATATCTTACTGGATTGCTTTTTGGAAAGAGAAGTCTTGCTGCTGGATATCGCGAAGCGGTTCTTGACATTGGTTTGAATGCTAGTTCTAAAGGATCGCGAGTTTATGCAGCTTTAATGGGAGCTTTAGAAGTGGGACTTGAGGTTCCATACAATGAGAAAGCGCTCCCTTCAGAGGATAGAGTCCAAGGAGAGCATATAGCACGATACGCAAGTGAAAACCCCAACAACTTTTTGAAGTACAAAATAGCTCCTGAGGAGATTCCTGCGCATATAGACACGGTCAAACAGAAGATAATGCATACTTAAGAGAAGAGATAACACAAACTAACGGAATGGTTCAAATGGAAGATGGTTGGATACCAATAACGAGGTTGGGACACCTTGTCTCTGAGGGGAAAATAACTACCTTCGACGAAGCTGTAGCAACGAGATTTCCTATAAAAGAAGCTGAGATAATAGATGTGCTCCTGCCAGAACTTACAGATGAAGTCCTCGATATAAATATGGTACAACGTATGACTGATTCAGGTCGTCGTATTAAGTTTAGAGCAGTGGTAGTAGTAGGAAATGGAGATGGATATGTGGGGTTCGCCGAAGGTAAGGACGTTCAGGCAGGACCTGCAATACGAAAGGCAATAGAAATAGCTAAATTGAATCTCGTAAAAGTTAAGCGAGGATGTGGATCGTGGGAATGTGGCTGCGGTGAGGCACACACAGTTCCATACACGGTCGAAGGAAAAGCGGGTTCCGTCGTTGTCGTACTTAAACCGGCGCCCAGGGGTCTCGGAATAGCATCAGGGGGTACCGCAAAGAAAGTACTCGAGCTTGCTGGAATAAAGGACGTGTGGACGAGAACATCGGGACAAACACGCACAACAATAAACTTTGCGAAGGCTACTTTCGAGGCTCTGAAAAAGACGACTACTATTAAGATAGGGGGAACAGAGTGAGATGGTCTATGCAGTCGTTAAAATGAGGGGCGTAGTTAAAACAAAACCGGATGTAAGACGAACGCTCGAACTTTTGAATCTCGACAGAACCAATCATTGTGTGATAATTGAGGACAACGAGCATTATCGCGGAATGCTCCAAAAAGTCAAAGATTATGTAGCCTGGGGAGAGATTAATACAGAGACTCTAACTATCTTGCTTAACAAACGTGGTATGCTTACGGGACGCAGGAAACTCACTGATGATTATTTGAAGGAGAACTCAGAATTTGAAGACATTAAGTCACTCGCCCAAGCTATAGTAGACGGGCGTGTTAACTTAAAATCTATCCCAAATCTAAGACCGGTTTTGAGACTCCACCCCCCACGAAAGGGCCATAAAGGGATCAAAAAACCCTTTCCAGAAGGAGTTCTCGGCTTTCATAGACCTATGATCAACGAGTTGCTCTTAAAGATGAGGTAGACACGTGACAGGAAAAAACAAGGCAAAAAAGTTTAGAGGCAGCCGTACGTGTGGCGGTGGCACACACAAGAACCGTAGAGGTGCAGGTAACCGAGGAGGAAGGGGGCACGCGGGTGGCTGCAAACACCACTTTGTGCGTGAAATGCTTCAAGGCAGAGGTTATGGCAGTTTTGGATTTAAGAGGCCTCAAAAAGTGACGTATTCAGTTCGCATTGTAGATGTAGGGGTTATAGATGAAAACGCCGATCGCCTCGTGGAACAAGGGCACGCGGAACTTCGTGATGACATTTATTATGTCCAGCTCGATGTAGATAAAGTACTCGGAAGTGGCACGGTAACTCGGAAGATGATGATAACGGCAAACAGCTTTTCCCAGAAAGCAATCCGTGAGTTAGAGTCAGTTGGTGGCCGGGCGATATTTCCCGAATAATTTCACACATAACGCAAGGTTCAATTTAGTAATAAAATTAATTTATTTTTCTAAAACATGAGCGAATTTAGCATAAAAGAGGCAGCAGAACCATTCTTGAAAAGACTTCCTGCCGTCTCTAAACCCGTCGGACACGTCCATTTTAGGAAAAAGCTCGCGTGGACCGTTGGTGTGCTAGTTATATATTTCATATTAACAAATGTTATGATTTTTGGCTTGTCACCGCAGTCTCAGGATCTCTTCGGATTTTATCGTGCAATTATGGGAGGAAGCTCCGGATCCATACTGCAGCTCGGTATAGGCCCCATAGTAACAGCATCTATAATACTGCAACTCTTTAAGGGTGCCGACATTATCAAACTTGATACTAGTGATCCGCGCGATCAGGCCATCTATCAAGGCGTTCAGAAGCTCCTCATTTTTGTTATGATTTTCGTAGAAGCAGCACCGCAGGTACTTGGAGGGTATCTCGCACCTGATCCAGGCCTTGCCGCTTCCACCGGATTGGGGCTTGGTGCGATACGCTTAATAATTTTCGTACAAATCGTCATCGGCGGCGTACTAATATTGTTTTTAGACGAAATTGTGAGCAAATGGGGTGTTGGTTCTGGAGTAGGGATGTTTATAGTCGCAGGAGTTGCGCAAGGTCTTATCACTGGCACTATCAATTGGAATATTGAAGCAGCAACTGGTCTGGCAGCCGGCTTTATCCCACGACTCATTCAGATATTTAGTAGCGCATCTCTGCAACAGCTTTTAAGCAGCCAGGGACTTACGTTCCTTCTCATCCAAGGTGGGATACTCGCAGTAATCAGTACAGTTGCTATATTTGCAGTTGTTGTGTATGTTGAAAGTACTCGTATTGAAATTCCTTTAGCGCATAGTGCAGTGCGGGGAGCGCGTGGAAGGTTCCCTGTTAAGCTTATCTATGCTAGTGTGCTGCCGATGATCTTAGTTCGCGCTTTACAAGCGAACGTCCAGATGATCGGGATATTGCTCTATAACGCTGGAGCCACGTGGGTGGGAACGTTTCAAGGGAACAAGGCTATATCGGGCCTTATGTACTACTTAGCACCAATTAACAGTCCCAGCGACTGGTTACCTAGCCTCTCAGGCCATCCGTGGTACGACGTTTTGCTACGGTCGGGAATCGACATCACAGTAATGGTCGTAGGTGGCATCATCTTTGCCTTATTCTGGATCGAAACTTCTGGGATGGGGCCAAAGGCAGTCGCAGAGCAAATACAAAATTCTGGAATGAGCATCCCAGGTTTTCGGCGAGATCCCAAAATAATTCAGAAGGTAATGACTCGATATATCCCAAAGGTAACTGTGATAGGTGGTGCTTTTGTCGGAATTCTAGCAGTTACTGCAAACTTCTTGGGAACAATTGGAAATGTTGGTGGGACATCGCTGCTACTAACTGTGAGTATCGTCTATAGGCTGTACGAGCAACTCGCCAATGAGCAGGTTATGGAGATGCATCCGATGCTGAGACGTTTCTTGGGAGCAGCGTAGTGGACGCGAGAGTTCTCAGATTAAGTTCGGGCTTTTTTGTTTTTAGTTATACTTAGTGGTCTATAGCATTCAAAAAAAGTAATGTCGACCCATCCAGAAAAATGAGACGACTTGTTTATGAAGCAAATCTTTATTAAAATCTGATAAAAAAATCTAAATAGTTACGAATAGGATTACTGTTCGATATAATAGAACATGTCTAATTAGCTCTTGACCCGGAATTTATTGTAATACCATCATTCTTTCTTATGGTTGTAGTAATGATTGGAGGCTGCTGCGGATCTAAAACCTCGCAGATACCCTTCGAATTAACAGTCACGAGAGAGAAAATTAGCGTGATATAATTGATGCGGTTAAGGTAATGCAATTTCAGTTCAGCGTTCAAATGGTACGAACATGCTCATGAATGTGATGTAAGTAAAGCTGTTGAATTCGTTGTTGGTTATCTCAAAGGTATTGAAATTATGAGAATTAACGTTGTCGCTAGTACACATCCGAGTGACGATCATCTAAGACGGTTTATCAAAATGCTTATTGTATTATAAAAATACAAACAGACTCTTAATAAGTTGAAAGCGATACACGCAACAATTGTTAACCGACCTGCGCAGCACAGTTAAAGTTTCAACAGATGGGCAAATTATTAAGGAAATGAGCAGCTGAGGTGAATAATGTTATGCCGAACGTCAAAATAACTCGAGCAGATCTTGATAGATATGAAGACGATTATGCTGTACTTATAGTCGAAGATGGAGCCACGGAAGAAGTTCATAAAGCGTTATTACCTGTAGGGTTGAAACTCGGCAGCAAACTAATTATATCGGTTGAATTTGATGAGAACGCCACCAAGGATGCAGAGAGTAAAGTAGATTGGCTATTAAAGGAGCTTAAGGCGAGAGGAGAGCGCCTAAATTCGAAACTACAGTAGTTGGCTTTCAATCAGATAAGGATTAAAAACTTTTTTGGTAGTTATAAGTTAAACTTTATGAGGTGATAATTTGGCAACCGGATTTCTTCCTGGAGATTTTACCCCGCCTAAAGGGGAGCTTAACGTAGATATAACATCTAAAAAGCAAAAAATATTGATGTCGTTCTTTTCGAACTTCATCAATATATATTTCAATGAAAATGAGTTTGTTATAGATTTTGCCCAGCAACCTATACGCGAAGACGAAATGCCAACCATTAGGGTCTTTATGACTCCTAAACAGTTCGATAAACTTGTTGAAGCAACTACTAACGCATATAATGAGTTTTTATCAAAGCACGGTTTACAACCGTAACTTAATTAAAATAACTCGATATACATTAGTATTCGTTATGTAGAACAGTGTTATTAGGGGGATCGAATGACTTGACATACATCATTATACTGACAGGGGTTCCTGCTAGCGGAGGGACCACCGTCACAAAGCAAGCAATTAAAAAATTAGGAGCTGAAGGCGAACAGTTTGAAATGGTGACCTATAGCGATGTGATGCTTAAGGAGGCTTTGTCGCGGAATTGGGTAAAAGCGCGTGATGATATAAGGAATATGAATCCTGAAAGGCAGAGGGAGCTGCAGACAATGGCAGCGAAAACGATCGCAGAAATGACAACACCTTCTATTATAATTGATACTCACGCCACAGTACCAACTCCAAAGGGGTACCTTCCAGGACTTCCGGTTTGGGTCTTAGATGAGTTAAAACCAAAGATGATAATAGTCGTTGAATCATCGGAAGAGCAAATCCTCAGGAGAAGAAGTGCTGATAAATCAAGGATGCGCGACGTTCAGGATGTGGCAGGAGTGAGGGAACATCAAGAGGTGAATAGGGCTACTTGTATGGCATACGCAGCCCACACAGGCGCTACGGTAAAAATTCTGCATAACGAAGATGGTAAACTTTCAGAAGCAGTAGAGGAGCTTACAGCTACTTTGAGGGGAACGGAGTTTTAGGTTTAGTGAGGAGACCTAGTTATTGATAATCACGATTAGCGGCCCACCTGGAAGTGGTAAGACAACAGTTGCAAAAGGTTTATCTGAAAGTCTCGGCTGTACGCACGTCTCGGCAGGAGACGCTTTTAGACAGCTTGCTCGCGAGCGTTGGATGGATTTGGGACGATTTAGCGCTCTAGCAGAATCCGATCCAGAAATTGACAGAACGATCGATAGAACACAAGCTGAGATAGCAGATCGCTACAAAAATGTCGTAGTTGAAGGCAGGTTATCGGGTTGGATTATCAACAGCGACCTAACTATCTGGCTTAAAGCACCTCTTGAAGTAAGGGCACAGCGAATTGCTAAGAGAGAGGAAAAGTCATATGAACAAGCTCTCGATGAAACGCGATTGAGAGAGAACAGCGAAGCGAAGCGATTCTTAGAAATATATAACATCGATGTCTTTGACTTAGATATTTATGACCTTATACTAGACACCCAGCATTGGAATCAACTAGCCGTCATTGACATAATATTAGCTGCTGTTAAACGTAACGAAATGTTTAAGAAATAACTTGTTTCGTGCCATGGTGAATCCAAACGAGCGAACTATTGAAGAGCTTATAAAAAGAGGCATAGTCAATATCGACAAGCCTCGGGGACCTAGCAGTCATGAAGTGGCAGCGTGGGTGAAACGGGCGCTTAAGATCGACAAAGCAGGACATAGTGGAACTCTAGACCCAAAAGTAACCGGTGTTCTTCCAATAATGTTACAAGACGCGACGAAAGTTATTGGAGGCTTAGTTGATGTATCCAAAGAGTACGTGTGTGCGCTCCATCTACACAAAGAGATACCAGAAAAGAAAATTTTTGAAATATTTAGAGAGTTTACGGGTATAATTTATCAACGCCCTCCAGTTAAGTCAGCTGTGAAAAGACAAATACGAAAGCGTGAAATTTATTACATAGATTTTTTAGAGCGTTCGGGAAAAGATGTGCTGTTTAAAGTAGGCTGTCAAGCAGGAACGTATATTAGAAAGCTCTGTCACGATGTAGGTGAAGCGCTTGGAGTTGGAGGACACATGGCAGAACTTCGCAGAACAAAATCAGGGCTCTTTGATGAATCTACAGCAGTGACCCTTCATGATTTGAAAGATGCCTATCATTTCTGGATTGAGGATGGAGAAGAAGGTCCGATAAAGGACATAATAAAACCTGTAGAATATGGGTTACAGCACTTACCAAAGATAATTGTTCGGGACACCGCTGTCGACGCTATTTGTCACGGAGCAAAGCTAACAGAGCCTGGAGTAATATCGACCACTGATCTCAAAAAAAAGCAGCTCGCTGGAATCTATACGCGCGACGGGGAAATTGTAGCGCTTGGCATTTCAGTGCTTGAGGGTGGAATTGTAGCTGAAGCAAAGCGAGTTATAATGGAACCTAGCACATATCCTCGCTACTGGAAGTCAAAAGAACGTTAGAAGAATACCTTAGGAGGTCTGCCGATTAAATTTTTTATTACCTAACAACTTGGTAGACGTACGATCACGTTTGCTTTAATTTTGGTAACGTAAAACGTGTTTTAGCCTTGTTAACTTATAACTTTAATAACGAGCCTGTGCGTTATGGGATTATACTTTAAGTTTAGAAGATGTATTAGGTTCGATGAGAGTATTTGCTGTTTATGGTTTTTCTAAATCAGGAAAAACGACGACAGTAGTTGAAATAATTAAAGATCTTCGAACACGTGGATATTCTATATCGACGATTAAGGATATTCATGTTGACGATTTCACTCTTGATGTAGAAGGAAAGGATACTTGGCGACATTGGAAAGCTGGTGCGGAAATTATCGGTATAAAAACTGTTAAGGAGAGTACGATAATGATAAAGAAATCAATTGGTATTTTTGAGCTAATGAACCACTTTAACACGGACTACCTTATACTCGAAGGTTTTCGAAATGTAGCCCTCCCCAAAATTCTATGCGCCAAGAATGAGAAAGAGATGCGGGAGGATATACAAGCAGGTTTGTTCTGCATATCGGGGGTGGTCTCAGCTCAATTATCAAAGTATTTGAATTTGCCCGTCATAAATGCCCTTACAGACGTTTCACAAATTGTTGACTTGATCGAAGTTAATAGTCTAAAGCTATCATAAAAACCTTAACGAGTTACGTTTTATTAAGGGATAGATTGTTGAATAATTACAATCAAATTAACGCAGATTTGAGATGTTTCGTCAGATATGAGGATTGTTACCTACAGAAAATGTAACGGTTAAATCAGCCTAAGACAAGTCGTTGTTGCTATCAAGCTTCTCGTTTTGGCTTTTGTAATAGTGATTATATAGCGCTTCTAAGTCTGAAAGCGTATTTACGTTAAAAACGAGTGACGTATCGGTAAATACAAGTATAGTCTCCTCTTGCGCGTTGTCGATTATCTTTCCATCGATGACATTAAGACCAGCAGGGACAAACTCGTTATCACCAATTTTCAAGACTAAGTCTGGTTTTACTGAAACGGCCTTGTACAAGTTATGCGGAACATAAACTGCGAGCGCCCCATGGCCTTTTAGAGCGTAGGAATCAATAACCTTATTTATAAGGTATTTATTTATCAGTGGAACATCTGCTGTGATTATAAGAAAGGGACGTGTAATGTTCAACATTTTGGCAGTCCAGATATAGTCTTCTATGTAACCCTTTCCAGGAGTAACTATAACGCTTAATTTTGAATGTTCTGCCCATGTCTTAGTTTGTAGTGTAAAAGGCGATACCGCTACTGTTATTTTGCCAATTTTTGATCTTTTTAACGCTCGAATGACGTGAGCGATCATGGGCTTACCAATAAATTTTACTAGTGGTTTTTCCACGTTAGGGGAAGCTAATCTTGTGCCTTTTCCACCTGCCATCACAATTGCTTCCATAAATATCACCTAAAAGAGGCTTATGACGAGTAGCGTTACCACACGACCAAGTTCATTCGACGACCCTATTACATCCCCGTTGATACCGCCAAAAGAGACGTCTGAGAGTTTGAGCAGCCCACCAGCAACAATAGTTGAAGAGAGCAACCCCACAACTCCTTTCCAATTTAGGCACGCAAAAGAGATAATAAGTGCTACAGTCAATGCGATTACAAATGTTATTGGCGTCGACCTCTCAGAAAATAGCGATCCGAGGCCTTTATGCGTCGCTTTTCCGAACGATGCTAATTCAACCATTGATAGCTTTCCGGCAACTTCTGCCGTTATTAGTGCGGGCAGCAAAATGCTTCGTATCGAAATGATGCCAGTAAATAGGAGTACAAATGAGAGTACACAAAATGCAATTCCTCCAACCCCAACATAGGGTTCTTTTATCACTTTACGCCTTTCTTCCATAGTTCCGTGTTTGAGCAATCCATCACCCATATCGATTAAACCATCGAGATGAATGAAACCCGTAATTGAATAAAGTGCTACTAATGTAATTGATGATTGCAAGAAAATATTAACATTGGGCAGAAACGATAGTGCCATTCCAACAATTCCGATTAGGAATCCTATAAAGGCCCCGACTAAGACGTAAAGGTACATATGATTCGCAAGTTCTTCAAGTCCTCGTGTGCTGAAACCTACCGGGATAGTTGTTAGAAAACCCAGTCCAGCCCTCAGAGCTTCAAACATCTTGCGGGACATTCGCCATTCCTCTATCATACATATTCGCAGACACGCCTCCGATTAACCCCGCTATGACATCGTCCATAAAGGGGCCAAGCTTGCCGAGAATCCCAGGTTTTATGTTGTCAAATCTGACGTAGTCGAAATGACCTTTATAACCTCCAACGTACATTGCTATACTCATTCCTAAAACTTCGTCAGCTATCAAACGCGTGAGGTCATTGCAATATGTGTGACGATCTAGATTAGGGATGAGGCCATCGCGCGCATCTCGTTCGAGCGCAATTCCCGTATAGATTAAAATACAGAGGTTGGGGTCCAAAAATGAGTGAGATAATTCGTCTTTAAATATGTGTCTAGCTTTGTCTATTGTTTCGACACCTGGATGCGGTACCCAAAGCTTCATTGCTGTGTCAGTTATATCATCGATCGTAATTCCTACCGCTTGTAGCATCTCTCTAATGTCCATTTTAAAACCACCTTTCGCAAACACTCATTTCTTACGTTAAATTTTCTCTCTTCCCTCACGTGGCACAGTAAGCTCAGCTACGTTTAAAAATAGAAGTGAATTTAGGATAATCATCGCTCTGCACACTTGCAGCGCGTGACCCTATTGTTTGAATTCTATTAACACTCGTTGCTGTTCAGATATTTGGTCGAGCGAATTATCTATATACCTCTTTGAAATAGTGTAGGATCTAATAAGTCCTATATTTTGACCATACCATAAGGTGCTTTCATTTGATACGCTATAGTTTGTTTTGTCAATGCTATAACTTGTGACTGTTGTCTGTTTCACTACAGCTGTTTGATATGTTGTGTTGCCAAAAATAGTTACATTTTCAAACTTTTCAACTGTGCCGTTAATTGTTATCTGCCCGTCAACGGAACTGTTATTGGTAGTGAAAGTAATTGGACTCGCATAGTACCAGTTCTCTCCTTTAAGAAGTGGATACTGTACTTTAGGAAGCGGATTTTTATATCGTAAAATGTAATCTTTCCCAACGACTTTTAATAAACTTGAGTTTTCATCAACATAAATTGTTGTATTGCCACTTTCGTCCATAAACCGGTAAATAAATGTTGACGGATGAGTTTCCGTAGCCGTGTAATTATCGCCATCCAGCGTAACAGCAAAAACCTTTTGATATCCAACTGATAAATTCGCAGATACTTCGGGCTCAATGAGCTTTGTCGCCGTAGGTGATGGCGTTGCTGAGGGTACTAGAGGATTGACGCAGCCACTTACAAGTGTGAACGATAGGGCAATTAGAAGTATGTATGCTATCCTCATATTGCTCTCTTTTCATCTTTCATTAGATAAGTTTTTCTCGCATTAATAGTATTCATTTTACAATTTCGACGTATCTATCGCCTGTTTTTATCTTGATACCATTACCTTGTATGGTGCCGACTAATTTCACGTCGTCGCTCAACTCCATAGTTCTCTCTATTTGAGATCCGGGAACAACTATCACAAAACCCATACCCATATTGAATGTCTTATACATCTCTTCTATATCAACTCCTTCTGAATATATCATTTTAAATATTGCCTGTGGTTCAAGAGGATCTGATATATCAAATCCCAAGTGCGTGAGTCTTCGAAGATTCAGAATCCCCCCTCCTGTTATATGAGCAAGCCCATGCACTGTGCATTTTTTCACTATATCCATGACCTCGGTGTAGATCCTAGTAGGGACAAGAAGTTCTTCTCCGAGGATTCTTTCCATTCCTTCATACCGTTTATAATATGAATATTTCACAAGCAGCTTTCTCGCTAAGGTTAATCCGTTGCTGTGAATCCCGCTGCTTGGAATTCCGATTATAGCATCCCCTTCTTCGATTTTCTCTCCTGTGACTACGGCGCTCTTTTTTGCAATTCCAATGCACGTCCCAGCAAGGTCGAACCCTCTTATTATCTCTGGAAGACTCGCAGTCTCGCCTCCAACGATCGAAACTTTTGCAATTTTACCTCCCTTTTCGAGCCCTATACCAATTTGATCAGTAATGGAGGGTTCAACGCTCTCCATTGCCAGGTAATCAACAAAAGCAATTGGTTCCAGTCCCATAGCGTAAAGGTCATTTACATTCATGGCTACGCAATCTATTCCAATTGTCCGCCAATTGCCCATTTCTGTCGCTACAAGAACTTTTGAACCAACGCCGTCAGTAGTGATGCCAAGTATATAATCTCCTAGATCTAAGAGGCCAGCATACCCCATATTAACGTCTATTGGAGCCCCAAATCCTTCTCGTTTATATTTAAAATGTTTAGTTAGGGCTTTGATTGCTGATTCTTCTGCTATGATGTCTACGCCAGATTCAGCATATGTTAATGGGCGTCTATCAGTCATAGAATTGACCTTTAGGTACTACTGTTATATTAATGTCATTACAATCAAAAGTGTGAGAACCCATACGCGCAGTCAAGATCATAAGTTTGTCCACCTTACTAAATAGAATAGGCCTGTCGCAATACGGTTTTTCTTTAACCTAAGAGTTTATGTATCAGTTTTGTCGATCACAGGCACTACCACGTTACAAAAATATAAAGAGCAAAATATTTTCAATCTAGTTATGATTGCTCTCCAAAGTGATTCACTAATGTATTCGAGCTTCAACGTCGCGAACGAAGAATTATACGCGTCAATAAACAAATTATGCTAAGTCCATCTGCTTGATGCAAGCGAATTAGTAACGATATATTGACTGCCGTAGCAATTTTGAATTGACGAGTGCTAGGAAAAAATGAAGATATTTTTTATAAATAGCGTGTTGTGGTCACAACACATAAGTCAACAAGATTTTTTTTGCAAGGTACCAATTAAAGAACGTTCTTACAAGATCATGTTGAATAATGAGCTATGGGAAGCTACACAAATTGCTTTGCTAGAGACCTTTTTATGCAAATTTAGAAAAAGATCTTCAATTAAGTTATTTCAGAAAGCTTAAATTCATCGTGCAACGCTACTACAACGTTTTTTGCGGCATTTCTTCTTACTACAAATGATATGTTATATTCACTTGATCCTTGGCTTATCATGATTATGTTAGCATGTGTTTTGCCGACTGATCTGAATATTCTGCCAGCTATTCCAGGATTACCGACCATTCCTGAACCGACTATAGCTATTGCACTCACATCCTCATCGCAAGTAATCTCTCGTATAATATTTCCTTCGAATTCCGATTTTAGTTGGTGAAGCGCGGTTAATGCTCCACTTAAATGTGCCTCTTCTACAAGCATTGAGATATTTGACTCGCTAGATGCCTGACTGATCATAATGATATTAACGCCAGCTTCTGCCAACTTCGAAAAAACGTGACCAGCTACTCCAATCGTACCTGCCATTCCAGCACCTGAGATGGTTACTAGCGATACGTTATTAATTGCTGTTACGGCTTTTATGCTGCTCTTATTATCTGCCACTTGATGAACAATTAAAGTCCCGTGCCCATCGGGATTAAATGTATTTTTCACTCGTACGGGGATGCCTCTACTAATTGCAGGTTCAATTGTCTTGGGGTGGATTACTTTTGCCCCGAAGAATGATATTTCCATAGCCTCGAGATATGAAATTTCAGAAAGAGTCTTGGAGTTTTTTACAAGCTTTGGATCGGCAGTCATTATTCCATCTACGTCGGTCCAAATCCATATTTCGTCCGCGTTGCAAGCTGCTCCAACAATTGAAGCTGTGTAATCTGAACCTCCTCTGCCGAGTGTGGTGATGATGTTATGGATGTCGTACGCGATAAAGCCCATTACTACAGGAACGACTCCTACTTCTATTAGCGGCACTATTCGTTCTCGAACTCGTCTGTTGGTTAACTCTATTGGACGGGCATCTCTATGCTTGCCATTCGTGATTATGCCAGCTTCTCCACCCATCAAGGAAACTGATTGAACCTTCAGCGACTTCAATGCGCCTGAAACGATGGGCGCAGAGAGTCTTTCACCAAATGAAGAAATATAATCATGTGATCGATCAGTAAGTTCTCCAAGGTGATATACCCCCGAAAGGACGTTTTTAAGCTCATCAAGTCGTACTTCTATCTCTGAGACGACATCTGTAATTATCATTTCATCTTCAATAGCGCTATACACAGCGTCGAAGTGCTGTTTGCCAACGCGTTGGACGAACTCTGTTACTTCAAGCAATTCTGCATATTCACTAGTCATATTTGCTGCTATAGCTTGTAGTTCATCAGTTACGCCAGCCATGGCCGATACGATTAGTACAATTTCATGTCCAGCATCACAGTATTCTTTTATAAGTTCGGCGACTTTTTTTATCCTATCACCATTACCAACCGAAGTGCCACCAAATTTCATAGCGTATCTCATAACGATGTGCCTATGCGATGTGATAACGGTTTAATATCAATATGATCGTATTAAAGCCTTCTGTAAGCCTTTCAATGTTAAAAAACATTTTGACTTCAATTTAACGCGTGTGAGCTGAGCGTTTACGGCCTTTGATTCGTGGTGTTTCTGTTAGTCTTTTACCCCATTATATTAAGAGGAGTGATTTACTAAGTTCACCGCTTATTTATCTAGAGAATGTTACTGTAGTAGGTTATGTTGTGCTAAAATGACGATTGCCAGCATTTTTAAAGTTGTTGAGTTTGTCAATAGAGGGTTTTCGTCGTTTGTTATATTTATCTCAAAATATAGCGCCACGCACAAATTCACCTTTTTTTCTTTTTTTGCTTTTGACTCATAACTGGTGCCGCTCGTGGTAAAGTATAAGCTTTGAACGACACGTTGCTACGGAAACTTGAGTCACACAGTGTAAAACGCTAAGATTTTCGTGCATATTTCGATAAACTTTTTTTTAAAAAAAATTAGAAAAAAACACATAAATGGCTCCAATAAATGGAAGTATAGCAATTGCAATGTACTGCGGAACCCCCCAAGCAAGCACTTTCTTTCCGTCAAGAACGCTTATTGGGAGCAAATTGAAAGCTGAGAGCCATATATTAATTGCAAATCCGTAACGCCCAATCACCGAGATGATTCCTCCGACTGGCGTTAACACCAGATAAATACCCGCAAGCCCCAGATTTAGGAGGGGACCAACTGCTGAAATAATACCATTTTGCTTCTTTGTAATGTCTCGTCCGTAGATAAGAGTGGCACCCGGAGCTGCAAAGACGATCCTTGTCAAGTAAGCAAGGATTACTGAAAAAATGAGCATCGTATAATTAGCCCTGAATTCAGACCAAAATCCAAACCGTTGAGCTGTAAATTTGTGCATCAGTTCGTGCAACACGAAGCCTGTTCCTACGACAATGAGGGATATTACAAAACTCGGTACCAAATCTAATGTTGACGTTCTGAAAAAACTAGGACCGAACGCGAGGGAAAATGCAAATGATACCGTCAGCCAAGCAGCGAAAAGGTCTTGGAATTCTTTGGCACTTGTCTTCATTGTCGGCATTAGTTAAGTTTATCCTCCTATTACTCGCGAAAAAGCATGCGCAAGGATATCGTAGACATTGACGCCTGTCATTGGGAATATAACGAGCAGTGCAATAAATGTTGCAAGTGAGCTGCCAATGTTTACGAACGCTGCAATAATAAGTATTCTAAAAAGTTTGTTTGAGAATAGCTGACGCACAGACTCCACCTTAGTTAGTCCTCTAAAGTCTTCGGTTGTTGGGGGTCTTTTTCCAGCTTCGATCACTCCTGCAATTACGCCTACTTTTAAAAATGGTATGGGTATAAACGGGCTAAACCCGGCATAACAGGCCGACGTTACTATCGCTAGTGGATGACTCTTGCCAATCGTTGCACATGCTGCCGCTAAAGCTGAATGCAACGCAAACCAGCATCCAAGAGCGAGCATAAGCTGATTAAATGGTATTCCAGACGTAAACAATAGCGCGAACAGCGTACAGATAATACCTAAGAAAACGACGCCAGCAATCTTCGCAATGCTGAAGCGCTTCTTTGGGGTTGTGTTTATTGAATCGAGTGGTGGAATACGTTCCGGATGGTCCAAATACCTCCGTATGCCTTCTTTATGCCCAGCGCCGACTACAGCTACGACCTTTCCTCGCAATCTCAATAATGATCCTGCGATGTAAGCATCTCGCTCATCCACAAGTACGTTAGCTGCATTCGGTGAAAACTGCCGCAGCTCTTCAATGAGTTGTGAGATAATGTCTTCATCAGTAATGCTGTCAAGCTCTATTTGGTCGCTGCTTCTAGTGATGTCGAGAAGCGCTATGAGCATTTTTAGTTTCTCGACTATGCTCATCTTAGCCCAGAACCGCGCGATGGTGATGCTGATATCCCGATCTACAAGTGCAACTTGTGCTCCAACGCTTTGAGCTGATTCAATAGCGGAAAGCATCTCACTTCCAGGCTTTACGCCGACCTCCGTGCCAATTTTATTTTGGACGTATGCCAAAAGCCAGTGCACTAAAAAATGATAGACTTTGCCACTGACAAGTATGTCTTTCGCAGATACTTCAGGTTTGTCAGAAGAAATCAATGCATTATAGCGGCTGGGACACAGTTCTACAGCTACTACGTCAGGTCTCTCCCTTTCTATTGTCTCTCGCACTTCTCGAATGCTCTTTTCAGATACGTGCGCTGTGCCTACGATGGTGATTTTTAAATTGTCTGATACTGTGTCATCCATGCAGATTCAGGTCCGAATTACTCGTGCGATTGTGCCATCTGGCCTTACTATGTCGTCTCGTGCCTCTGTGAGAAGGGTAATTGCATTAGTTAGATCATTTCGGGTAACTATGCCTACGAGCGATCCTCCGTCAACAACGGGAATGCGTCCGACGTTCTTCTGAGAGATCTTCATTATCACGTCACTCGCGTCTTCATTTGGAGTCGTAACAATTAATTCTCGATGCATGACGTTTCCAACCATTATATCATCACGTCGGTTTACTGGAACTTGTCGGGCATCTGTGAAGGTTACGATGCCTACTAATTTTCTATTATCGACAACCGGGTATCCCATGTGCTTTCTCTCAAACATGAGATCAATAAGCCCGGTTATATTTAGTTCAGGAGACACCGTGATTACATCTGTCGTCATAATATCTTTGACTTTTATGCCTGAAAGCGTTTCAGATACTGAGGTTTGACGCCCCTCCTCCGAAGCTGCTATGTAAATGAAAAATGCAATTATTATTAAGAGTGGATTATAAAAAAGTCCAATTAGTCCCATAAAAACTGCAAGAGTTTTACCTATTTGTACTGCCATTCTTGTAGCTTCCAGATAGGATCTCTTCATAGCCAATACCGCCCTCAATACTCTGCCACCGTCCATTGGAAATGCAGGTATCAAGTTGAAGCCGCCTAAGACGAGATTTATGTATGCAAAAAGCTTTACAAACAGACTTGGGACTTGTTCGGTAATAACAAATGAAGGCAGCAGAAAAACAAGTCCGAGAGCAACGCTCACCAAAGGGCCAATTAATGCCGTTGGAAGCTCAATTCGAGGGTTTTTTGGGATCTCAATAGCTGAAACCCCTCCAAATAGGTAGAGAGTTATGCTCTCTATTTTGATGCCGTACCTCATAGCTAAAAGAGAGTGGCCGAGTTCGTGGAGCGTCACACAACCGAATAACCCAAGTGCAGCAATGATTCCATATATATATGCATTTTGGACGTTTCCAAATCCAAATGGTGACGGAGATATGGCGAATGCCACGGCAAAGAGTGGAATAATTAGCAAAAACGTGAAGTGAATGCGGATAGGTATTCCCTTTATTTTTGCAATTTGAAATGACCACGGCATAAAAACGACCTGCTATTCCCTATTATTTAATAAACTATATATCACTTTAGTCATAAAGCGTATGTGATTGTATATCCGTGATAATTACGACGGAGCGTCACTATGCGGATCGAATTAACCCAAATAATGGATCTGACTGTCTACACCGATAAAGGTGAGTACATCGGAAAGGTGGAGGACATAAAGATAGATACAAACGAAAAGAAAGTAACAGGTATAGTAGTTGGAGACGTTAATCATAATCTCTTCGATATTAAATATAGATTTATCGTTATACCGTACCGTTTTGCAAAGTCGATTGCCGATATTATACTCGTCAGTAACGTAGTAAAGTCGTTAATTTCGCGCGCAAAACCGAAAGAAGAATTGTGATGAAGGATCACGAGATCTACTCGAATTTGCGCGCGGTTGCTCCTTGCTTTGTACGAGCTGATGGGAGGAATTTTAGAAAGACACTTACTAATTTAAAGTGCGAACAGCCATACGACTTACGATTTGCTAAGGTTATGGCTGATACAGCGGAGTTGTTGATAAGCATTAGTGGGTTCTCTCCTGCACTTGCCTTCACGTTTTCAGATGAAATCAGCTTGCTTTTTTATGAGCTGCCGTATAGAGGGAGAGTTGAGAAATTGAATTCTGTGGTCGCCAGCTACATCTCGAGCGCTTTTACTTTGAAACTGTCTCTTAACAAACCTGCAGCATTTGATTGTCGAGTTGTTCCTGTGGGTGCCCCTGACATTCAAACCTACCTTGCGTGGAGGCAAGCCGAGGCTTGGCGAAACCACGTGAATGCCTATGGATACTACTGTTTACGAAAAGCTGGATTGAGCGGCAGAGAAGCTTACGAGAAACTACGCAATATGACCTCGAACGAAATCCATGAGTTAGTATTTACGCACGGGGTTAATCTAGCAAAAACTCCAGCTTGGCAGCGGCGAGGAATTCTTGTTTACAGGCAGAATTATCGAAAGGCTGGGTATAATGCGCTGTTACAACAAGAAGTTGTAACTTTGAGGACACAGGTTGTCCAGAATTGGGGCCTGCCAGTTTTTGGATCTCCTGAAGGAAAAAAATTCCTCGACGACGTGCTCTCTAGAGAATATAAATAAATGTCGATATTTATATAATATCGGTACTCAACACAACGTGTTACTATATGTGTAAAAAGCGAGAATAAGGAAAGAGCTAGCACGGAACGATCTGATTTGAGCCCACTGCTTGATGTGATTATTTTTATGGAGGAAAAACTGTAATGTTTTCAAGTCTTTTGGGATCAAAGCCAAAGATAGCGAAAAACGAGGAGGTGTACCTTCTCGAGATTAAGAAGGGCCCTTATTACGTAGTCGCTTCCGTAGAAGTTGGTAATACCACTACTAAATGTATCTTAACCGCTTCGAATATGAAAGATGGCAAGGCGTACATTGTTAATAAAGTCGTACATATGACCCGTGATGTGCGCGATCCTAAACCTGGTGAGGACATATTTGGTCGTACACTCACTTACAGACCGCTTACACGAGGATCGATAGCTGATATGGTCAAGGACACACTCATTCGGTCAGTCAGAACCGCAAATCTTGAGTTAGCCGACGACCTCCATTTTGTCGTAAGATCAACAGGAGTAGTCGCAGGCTTTGACCGACCAGAAGACATAGGCGAATTCATTATCGCCCTTGCAGACGGCTGCCTTAACGCAGGAGTCAGTCCGCGGAAGATGACGCCCGCAATGACGATCGAACATCTTCCCAAGAAGTTTCGTGAGTATAGTCTTCTTAACAAAGTAGCATTTGACGGCTCAGTCAGTGGAGTGCTTCCGCCGATTGGATCGACAGGCGTTGAAGTTGTGGCAAACGAGATGGAAGGCGAGCTTGCCACGGCAGGGATTAAAGAAGGGGCAAAGTGGGCAAACGTTGATTTTAGAAACCCCTGTCTATCAATGGATTTTGGAACAACGTTCAAAGGGCGTATAACAAATGATGCACTTCCCTATGCAAGCACAATAGCAAACTTCTGCGGGATATCAGGTGAAATTATTGATTCCATAGGGCGCGGCACAGGGCTTGTGAATGAGACAAGCGGAACCACGTTTGATCTCCCCAAACCAAGCAGGCTGAAGTACGCTCTAGTCAAGGAAAAGGATGCGCGGGCCCTTGCGCGGGAAATTCATCAGCACATACGAATAGAAGAAGTTCCTGTTTCTTCACGACGATTCGGGAGCGTTCCCGTAAATCCAAAAGCGGCGGAAAAAATTGGACTTATACTCATCGGCGTTGATTCTGGTGAGAACGGGAGCGACCTTCATAGAATTTCGAAGGTGGGGGGCGAAATCTATGAAGATTTCGGAGTAGAGATGCTTTTTAACACGATCGACTGGGTATCTACTGGGATTGCTGAGCGAATTATAAGCACGTCGCTAACAAAGGGTCTCATCAACAACAAGACGACTATCGGCATAACCGGGAGGGCGGGCATTACAGGCAATAAACCACATCATATTCTAAAGATTGTCAGAGAGATGGGGCTGTATACCAAACCAGAAGATTATATCGTGTTTGTAGATGATGGTCTTGCACGGGGCGCAGCCGTTATGGCGAGGTGCATGAATTCACTAGGCACGCCTAAAAATCCTTTTGGTGGGCTGCGCGGAGGAAAGTGTATTTTAGGTCAGCGGATAAAATTGCAGACATAATGATCGTTTGCTATTCATGTGGTACTAGTCTGATTGCAGTTGCTTAACTATATTTTAACGTCGCTCCGTGCATATCATGACAGACCCTGATTAAGAGAGAAAACCACCGTTCTTTGTGTCTCATTTATCCATTTAAACACGTGCAATAGCGCATTCAGAACAAACGATAATTGCGTAAACAATAAAACGAACGTAATAAAAAGAACATGGGTGTATTTAAAACACCCTCATTCAATTCTTATCCACTTTCATCTAATCCATCATATCTTCCGGCATTTCACCCCTCCCTCCTTCTGGAGATGGGGGCTTTTCAAATTTGGCAGCTTGAATAACGTCATCTATCCTGACGATCATATTAGCTGCTTCAGAGGCCGACAAAATGGCCTGTTTTTTCGTTCGTAAAGGTTCCACAACATCCGGCCACATTTCGACAGCCTTCCCCGTGTTGATATCAATCCCTGTGGTGCTGTTTCCGCTTTCATGAGACGCTCGCAAAGTAACAAGCGTGTCAATAGGATCGAGACCTGAATTTTCAGCAAGAGTCTTCGGTATTACTTCAATGGCGTCAGCAAACGCCATAATCGCGAGCTGTTCCCTCCCACTGAGAGTTGAAGCATAATTTCTCAGTCCCAGAGCGATTTCAATTTCTGGCGCGCTTCCTCCCGCTACAATTTTTCCGTCTTCTATGGATGCTTGAGTTACCCGCAGCGCATCATATACGGCACGATCCATTTCTTCAACGATGTGGTCCGTTCCGCCATGAATCAAGATGCTCACAACTCGTGGATTTTTGCATTTTTTAACTGTTATCATCATTCTCTCCCCATTATTTAGTCAATTCCGCATGTTGCCGCATCCGGCTTCAATATCAATTGTCTCTTCTACCTCGCCAGCGTATCCCAAGTCAGCTGAGCTGACGTCGTCAAGGCTTGATATGACTCGCGCTCCGGTGACTTTTGAGATAGTCTCGATGTCTTCGCGCTTAACGTTCTCAACGGCTAAAATGTTATTCCGAGCGAAGTGCCACTGTACGAGATCATCAATTCCTTTCTGACAAAAGACGACATTTGCACCACAGATCTTTATCTTTTCAGCCTTTTCGATTAATGCCTCGTGATCGCGCTCCATAAAGAGTTGCATCTGTGATGGGTCTTTAATTTTTATCTTGGCATCGGTCTTGGTTTTCTTCAATTCAAGTGGTTGATCGTATACGAGAATCTTTGCATCGCAGACTTTTTTTGGCATGCCCTTTGCTGCGCGTTCCTTATCAACGACGACGCCTTCGATTAGCTCAGAATCACTAAGTGAGCCCCCGACCTTCTTTTCTATCTTGACATCATCTTCATCAATCGTGTATTTGCCGTCGGTTTGTTGTGCTACATATTTTACGGCTTTAACCACTAGATCTGCAAAGATATCTTTTCCCTCTTCCGCACCCTTACCGACGAGCGCAGTCTTTGCAATCATCTGCAGAAGTTCATCATCGTTTATTGTAACGTCGCGTGATAGGGCTTCAACAATTTCTATCGCTTTTTCTGCGGCCAATCCATAGCCCTTTTCGATGACAGTTGGATGGATATCTTGCTCAAGCAGTTCTTCAGCTTTCCGCAATAATTCTCCTGCGAGTATGACTGCCGTTGTCGTTCCATCTCCAACTTCATCGTCTTGCGTTTTCGCTACCTCAACCATCATCTTAGCTGCAGGATGTTCAATATCCATCTCCTTTAATATCGTTGCACCGTCGTTTGTGATTACCACATCGCCCATTGACTCAACTAACATTTTATCCATTCCTTTTGGTCCGAGCGTAGTCCTGACGGCTTCAGCAACTGCCCTGCTGGCCATAAAATTCGAGGACTGGGCCTCTTTGCCTTTCGTCCTTTGGGTTCCTTCTTTTAAAATGAGAATCGGTTGACCACCAATCAATGTAATACCTCCGTTTTTAGTAGAGTAGTTGTTCTATATAAAATTTATTCTGCATGAGATATATAGGATCAGACGGGATCAAGCTGCTGCCCCTGTTATAATGGAGGAAGACTCGCTCAAATGAATGTACCGTTGTAAGTATTAGCGAAGTCCTCCCTCAGAATCTAGCAAAAATGGTCGAAGTCATGGACGCGGCATTGCTATTGCATAAGAGATCTCATCGAACCGCTTGGACTTAAGTAAGTTAGATAGATTTAACAAATTTACTTCAGAAACTTTATACCCGTCACAAATATGTGGAACTATTCGTATAGCGACAAAACTCAACACATTTGTTTCTTGTTAATTTCATCTCTCTTAGGAGATCTCTGCATTTAATCTATGCTCTCTCGATAAGTTCACTTGTGATTAATTTAAAATATCATCAGTTTAAACAACTTAAGGAACACTGTATATTTCAATTCAGCCTTTTTTATACTTTTTTTGAGAGAAGATTAGTAAATGAAAAAGCCTCACAAAATAGCACGTAAATGATCATTCCGGGGATAGGATTGATACTGCCTTCTTATCTTCTACCTGTAAGAAGGATAATTTTTACCTGCTGAAGAATGGCTAGTAGCTTCGATTTCAATGTTATCTAGATAAAAAAGAGAGTAACACTATAAAGTCTCATTAGTGAAATAAACCTCATAAATGAAAGAAAAAACTTTTCAACTAAATCTGAAATCTGAATAATGCGCCGATTTTTCACTCTACTAAGCGCAAAGGTTTAGCATTCATTCAAGCTAATCTTTTTTAACAAATAGCCCGATTATTATAATAGCTGCTGCAGACATTGCCGCCCCATAAAAGAAGGCATAAGGAGGTCCAAGCATCTGCCACAGTCCTCCAGCTGCAAAACTCGCTGGCAATGCTACAATGCCAATAATCGTGTAATATGTCCCGAAGGCAGTCGCTTTAAGAGTTTTAGGAGCGAGATCTGAGACTAAAGCTTTGGATACGCCATCGGTTAGGCCATAATAGAGTCCATAAACGGGAAAGAGCATCCACATTATTAGTGAAGAGTTAGCAAGTGCAAATCCAAGATAAACAATAAAAAATATGCTATAGCCGAGGAGAAGTACCCTTTTTCTGCCTATTTTATCTGAGAGAATGCCAAATGGAAAAGCGGTCAGTGCATATACAAGGTTGGATATGAGATACAGTATTGGGATGAATACCGCCGCTAATCCGAGATTTTGTGCACGTAAAAATAAGAATGCATCACTCGAATTCCCTATAAAAAAGATGCCAAGTCCAACGAGTAAGATTTTGAAGTTTCTATCAAACGACCTAAATGAAATTTGGTACACGTGGCCATCTCTCATTCCGACTGCTGCATCTTTTACGAAAAACACCACAAGTAGCGTCGCGAATAGTCCTGGAATAAAGGCAAGAAGAAACAATCCTCTATAGCTTAAATAGATAAAGAGAGATGCAGCAATGAGCGGACCTATTACGGCGCCTAACGTGTCGAGTGATCGCTGGAAGCCAAATGACCTCCCCGTGCCTTTTCCTCCGGACTCAGAAATTATAGCATCACGGGCTGAGTCTCGTACACCCTTTCCAAGCCGGTCAATGAATCTCAGCCCTAAGACTTGTTGCCAAGCAGTAGTTACAGCAAGGAGCGGTTTTGCTATTGCTGAGATCCCGTAGCCCGAATACACAAGTGATTTGCGCTTTCCGAACCTATCTGAAATGTACCCGGAAACAATTTTAAAAACGCTTGCAGTGCTTTCGGCGATACCCTCGATGATTCCTACATCGATAAACGAAGCACCAAGCACATTTACAAGGAAAAGAGGTACCAGGGGGTAGACCATCTCAGTACTCATGTCAGCAAATAAGCTTACAATCCCAAGGATTAATACGTTAAAACTAACTCCAAAAATGAATACGTCTTTGCTGAACCATTTGCTTACCATTTAATGCATGTAGGAAGCAACTTTAGCGCTTAAATTTTTTGCGAGTATCCTTTTTTCATTTGTGCCACGTATTGAACTGACAAAATTATCTTAGGTGATAAGTATGCATTCATTGGAGCCTCTTTTATTCATACTGTTCACGACTCATAGAAATGTACAAGCATCTTTGTAAGGTTACAGTGGTTTCAACAGGTCAGCTCACGTTAATAATGATCAGACTTTCTTAGCCATACTGGGTTCACGTAAGTGGTGTGATTAAAGGGCAAATGATTTAAACTGATATCTTTATGATACTCTAAATAATTTGAGCGCTGATAAAGGACGGTGGTAGTACGTTTGAAATAGAGCGCGTAATAGGTAGAGAAGTTCTTGATTCGAGAGGAAACCCCACTGTCGAAGTGGAGGTCTATACGGATTTCGTTTTTGGCCGAGCTATTGTGCCCTCGGGAGCATCTACTGGTATAAATGAGGCACTAGAGCTTAGGGATGACGAGAGTCGTTATAGGGGAAAAGGAGTAGTTAGAGCTATCAACAACGTAAATAACATCATATCACGTTGTATTATCGGGATGGATGTGCGAGCTCAGAGAGACATCGATCGATCATTGATAGAGCTAGACGGCACGCCAAATAAATCTAACCTCGGCGCAAACGCCATTCTTGGGGTGTCTATTGCTGTAGCTCGAGCAGCGGCAAACGCTATTGATATACCCCTCTTTCAATACCTCGGAGGTTCGAATGCATACGCTCTCCCAGTACCCATTATGAACGTTATAAACGGTGGACAACATGCTGGAAACGAGCTGTCAATTCAAGAATTCCATATCATACCAATAGGAACAGAAACGTTTTCAGATGCCCTAAGGATAGGAGTTGAAACGTACCACGAGCTGAAGAACGTATTACAGTCAAGCTATGGGGCTGGAGCAACAAATGTAGGAGACGAGGGAGGATTTGCACCTTATCTAACGACAACTTCTGAGGCATTTGATGCAATCATAACAGCAGTCGATAATGCCGGATACAGTAATGAAATTCGACTTGGAATGGACTGTGCTGCGTCCGAATTTTTCAAGGACGGGAAATATACAATAGACGGGAAAACGTTCTCGAGTGCCGAGTTGATGGATTATTATGAACAGCTTGTAAAAAGTTATCCGATAGTTCTCATTGAAGATCCATTAGAACAAGAGAATTTTAATGACTGGGCGCGTTTGACGTCACGACTTTCTGCAACGGTCATTGTTGGAGATGACTTATTTGTTACAAATACGAACCGATTGACGAAAGGGATTGAAATGGGTGCTGGAAACTCACTTCTTTTGAAGTTAAACCAGATTGGTACTATTTCAGAAGCATTTGACGCCGCTACCCTCGCGTTTAGAAACGGGTACTCAGTGGTGGTCAGTCATAGATCGGGCGAAACTGAGGACACCACAATCGCAGACGTTTCTGTCGCTCTCGGTTCCGAATTCATCAAAGCAGGTGCGCCAGCGCGAAGCGATCGTAATGCTAAATACAATCAGTTATTGAGAATCGAAGAGTCCCTTGGAAGTTCAGCATATTACAAAGGGCTTACTATGCGCGGGTAAATACACTTGGTGCTACCGCGGGAAGATAGTGACTTTAATGGAACGCATTTTGCTACACTAAGAAGAAGAGTGCTACTTGACCGAAAAAAATCCGATTTCGGCAGCAATTCAACCTGACTTACGGTTTCAGCCTCAAGTACCTTGGTCACGTGATCACAAAGATAGATCAATATAGGCAATGGAGCCGCTTATGCTTGAGGGCGTGGAGCCGGGGAGACTATTTAAAATTGCTTTAACTTTAGCTATAATTATAGTCCCCTAGAGATATGTTCCAATTACGCTTGTAGTTTGGTTGTTACGTTTTTATCATCGATGCTCTGAATGGATTTTGGTGAATAGTAGTTGACAATTTTAAGTTCTAGAGTTAATTTTACAGCTTGGTTGTTCATTAGCTGTCGTTCATTCGTTGCTATTCTGTAGTCTTACAAGGAGCTCACGTGCTACGTAACAGCTGGTCAAAGAATCACGTTTCGATTTGTGACGTTAACACAACACTTAACTATTGCTTTGTTCCTTCATGTCTCTTAACACTAAGTGTTATCTTGGGATACATTATGTCGGTTATTGTTAAGCTTTCTATTGCAGCGCTCCTACTAGTTTGTTTAATTATGCCAGTAAAAGCGGAGCCTTTGACGGTCAAGACGACTGTTGTGGATAGTCATACAATAGAAGTTTCAATAAAAAACTTTGGGGAGGCGATGCCTAGTACAAAGGTGGACATACTTGTTGTGGACAAATATGGATATTTGATGTACAAAGGGTCGCGTACCGTGACATTTAATCAGAATGAGCAGAAAGATCTCGTTTATACAATCCCTGATCTTCCGTTGGGCAAATACCCGGTACAAACGTTAATTTACAAAGACACCAATTCTGTAATCCAACCGACCTATTATTACAATTGGAATGCAGCGACCATTTCCATTGAAGCGCAACCATCTCCATCTCCATCAGCGAACCCTACGAAAAGTTCACCGTCACCACTGAGTAGCTCCTCATCTTCAGCACGCTCTGAAAATATAACGACTGTGGTTGTTCCGCTTTCGAATACTACTAACGTAACAGAATTTGAGGGCGGCTCAAGGGGAACTCTTGGGATTCCTATGTGGATGCTTATAGTACTTCCAATAGCTGCCTCTCTTTGCTCTAGCATTATTTCTCTTATTAAACGAAAATAGTCGAAGTAGGTACGCCATGACGGCGGACTATGACAGTCGTTCCACAAAGTCGGGAGGAGCGAGCACTGAAGCACCACAAGCCAAATATGCAACGAAAACGCGCATTGTGATAGAAGATAATGAAAGTACGTCGATAAAAAAATACGATACCAATTCAGGTAACATAAGAGCTTCGAGATTTACTAGAATACCGATAGAAGACTCTGAAAGTGACGAAGCAAAGAGATGAATTTGCTAATCATTTGATTTTGAGCAGAAAGATCATGTTATCGATATAGCAGAGCTGGATATTTTAGCTAGTTTCTAAGAAAATGCAGCTTGCTCCAAAAGATCTTTTTAATAGATTGAAGTTCGCCAGTAGGGAGACATTCAAGCACTGCATATAGCAGTGAGCAGTAATACAGACTAGTGGAGTTGACTATCACATTTATTTGTAAAGTTCTAACGCATAATTTTAGAACAGAACTTCTTCTTATATTTCTCACTAAAAATATAGTTCACAAGGGGAGCAATACGTTGGTGGCTGCATCTATAATAGACTATGATTAAAATAAATAAGCCATATTCAGAATTAAGGTATTAAAATCATTCAATCAAGGAGAACTCATAATATAGGATGACATCAATCATCCATTCTGTAGCCTGATCGTACGCCACAGTATAACGATCTTTCGAAAGAATCGATCTTCATCAAAGACTTGACGTCGAGGTTCGTTAGTGCCAGTCGGACGCTGTTGAAATCATACTCGGAACGATCGTAAAGTATCGATGTAAGCCGCTCGACCTTGTCACGATCTTCTTGATTCGTTTGTTCAACGTTCGAGAGGAGCCATTTAATTTCAGATCTACACAAGATCCATTCTTGCTGCTCCATGGCAACCCCAATGAATTTAATGAAGTTTTTATATATTAATACTTGATGTCGGACGTTTATGTCGCCATATCGAGTGCTGCAACGAAATGTGACTTTGTTAATACCGCGTTGAATCTTTTTAAAGACAAAATAAAGGCTGTAAAATCAGTTTTTGTAAAACCAAACCTTGTTTCGAGCGAGCCTTATCCTACAACCACAGATCCGCTAGTGCTTGATGCGGTTTTATCGTACTTGTCAGATCATGATGTGGCTGTCGGCGATGGGCCTGCGTTTGATTCTATTTGGGATAGAAGAGCAGACAATATCATAAGAGATCATCCGCTCGTGCGTGTGTGTGAAAAGCATGGCATTGAGTTTATTAATTTAAACAAGCGGAAGTATGTACGAGTTAAAGCCGACAGTAATATACTTTCGATGTCGGCAGTTCCGAGCTCTTACGATTTAAAAATTTCACTTCCCGTTTTGAAAAGTCATTCGGTGTGTGGCTTGACTGGGGCGATTAAAAATCATTTTGGGCTCCTCAAAATCAGCGATCGCATGGCAATGCATGCAAAAAAAATTGATATACATAAGGGAATTGCCGAAATTTCACTTAAAGATAAATTTGATATCTTCATTGTCGATGCAGTTGAGACCTTAATTTATGCACAGGAAGTTAGGCATGGAGGTGAACATGCTTACTTAGGATATATGCTTGCAGGTGCAGATCCTGTTAGCATTGACTGTGCTGGGTTTGAATTGTTAACTATGGTTGATCCTAAGCTTAGAGATATGAATGTTGAAAATATTACTCATATAAAATACGCTGCTTTATTTGGGGTAGGATCTATGGACTACACGTTGACGGAGGTGTAGGAAATTGAGTACGTTATGGGTTGACAAATATAGACCTAAATCCTTCACGAGCATTGTAGGCCAAGATCATATCAAGGTGCAACTTGAAAAAATAGTAAACAGCAAAAATCTCCCTAATCTCCTTTTTAGCGGCCCAGCAGGTACTGGTAAAAGTTCAACGGTTGAGGTTATCGCAAAGGAAGTGTATGGAGAAGCTTGGGAAGGAAATTTAATCGCATTAAATGCCGCAAATGCCTTCGAGCGGGGAAAGAAATATCTTGCAACTACCAAGCCATTTTCACGATTCTATGATAATACTAAAGGGTTGCTTGATAATTTCAAACACGTCGTGAACGGAATTGCTAGCATTACCCCTTTTGATGCAGAGTACAGGATATTATTTATCAACGACGCAGATGCTCTTACAATTGATGCCCAACAAGCCTTGCGGAGAGTAATTGAACGATACAGCCGCACTTGTAAATTTATTTTGTCAACGACACGTCTTTCGAGCGTCATTGTCCCAATCAGATCACGATGTTTAAATGTGCCTTTCAGAAGCCTTGAAGACAACGTTGTGTTCGATTATCTTAAAAAAATCGCAGGTCTGGAGGGCTCTCACGCATCAGATGAGCTAATATCAGCAGTAATTCATCTGTCGAATGGAGATCTCAGAAAGTCCTTGACCATACTCCAAATCGCTCTAGAAAATGAAAGGAATGCTGATGATTTAACCGCCGTGTATGAACTCTCAAACATCATACGAGCACCTGAAATACAGTCCCTGCTAGAACTCTCACTGAATAATGAGCCACTACAGGCAATAAAAGTACTTGACGCACTATTATTGGAAAACGGTCTTAGCGGCCAGGAAATTGTCGCTCAACTCAGACGAAATGTACGAAGCATCGGGCTCAGTCAGAACTCCGTAGCAAAAATCTTGCACATTCTTGGTAGGATCGACTTCAATTTAATTGATTGTTCAAACGAGCGAATTCAGCTTGAAGCTCTTATCTCTGAACTAACGATGATAATTAATAGTTCGTAAAGCAGAGAATTCCTCATTTAAACAACGACTTTCAGATTATATGTGTAAAATTGTGCGCAGTTCATTGTGAGCTGCTTTCAAGAAATTATTTGTCGTGCATTAATCCTGGCTGTCTATTGCCTTCGCTGAGACCATTTTTTACGGTGGATTTATTAACCGTGCACCTGCACGGCTACGTTACTTAAATGATAGCAAAAATGGCGTTGCTGTATAAAAAACAAACAACTCTTGTACAGTTATAATTATGTGGCAGAATCAGGACATCTGATTTTTTCAAGCGCAACGTTTTTCTCAGGCACTCCCACAAATTCGACTTTTCCATCGATGATGGTTGCAGGTACGCTTCGTATGCCGAATTTTTTTATAAATCCCAATCCTTCCGGCGTATAGACTTCTACGTCTTTATACTCAAACTCGCATTTGGATTTTAAATCCTCCCAGAACTGTCTGGCCATCGGACACGCCGGGCAGCCTTTGTGGGTTAATAATATGACTTCGATCATAACTGGTCTCAACTTCTACATGTGTATTTGTCGTCTAACAGATCTTTAGAAAAGTACTTGCATATCTAATTATGGCTTACTTTGTGCAGTACACTAAAAAATCTTCTCGGTTAAAAGGAAGTCTGTTAAGCCTCCCTTTTTGCTACGGACAAAATGAAGTGTATATATTTAGTTGAAGCTTTGGGAGCTAATTTTAATAGCAGTTCCCATCAGTATTCCGCTAGTAGCTCATCGGTTGACTTCGCTTTTAACACTAAAGTGTCTTAAAGCAGTGACGATCTTATGCACTATTGAAACTGTCTCTTGTTATAACCTGTTCTAAATTGTCTAGTAATTTTTCGTTTTCTTCTTTCAAGCGTACTGCGACCCTGATATAGTTGCCTTTAGTAAGCCTAAATGAGCTACAATCTCGAATTAAGAATCCGCGAGCGAGCATTTTTAGCGCAAGCTCCGTAGAACTAAGCCCTGTTTTTGAGACATCAGCCATTATGAAATTTGCTGCACTCTTCAACGGATGAATGCCGGCAATCGCGCTCAATTTTTCATTAAGCGTACGTCGTTCTCGTGCTATCAAATTGCGGGAGGCTAATAAGTAACTCTCACAATCTGATAGCAGGAGCGCACTAACCTGAGCAGCAATCGAGTTTAAGTTCCATGGTATCCTTAAACAATCCAAAGTCGATGATAGAGTATATGGAGCTAACCCATAGCCGACCCTTAGACCTGGAATTGAAAACGACTTTGTCAATGATCTTAACACGAAAATATTGTCGTAATCAACGTGTACGGCACTGTGAGCAGGATCTGACAGTTCAATGAAGACTTCATCGACGAAAAGAATAGTTCCTTTTTCTCTGCAGGAATCTGCTATCTCAGAGATGTGATCTCTACTTAATAATCTTCCAGTAGGATTGTTTGGATTGCACAAAAAAACCATTTTTATATCTTCTTCTGACAGAAGAACTTTAAGCTCACGTATGAAGTTTTCAACGTGCCATATAGGCAGCAATGTTATTTCGGCGCCACACAATTTACACGCATACTCATACTCATCGAACGTCGGGGCAGGAACTACTACCTTATCCCCTGTTGATAGAACTGCTGACGTTACGCTTCTTATGAGTTCTACAGAACCATTTCCGGGCACGACAATATCTGGATCAACGTTCAAATAATTAGCTACCACTTCTCTGAACCGTCGATATCGGTTGTCTGGATATGCTTTCACAGATGAAAGCGAAGTTGAGAGAATTTTGTCTAGATTCGGGAAGAATAACGGATTAAAGTTTGCGCTAAAATCAAACACATCGCCCAGCGTCTCTTGAACTTCTACTGATCTGCCCCCGTGCACACAGGGCGTCAGCTCTAAATTGACGTTTCGTATTGTAAATGTCATTTTGGTTTACTGTATATAAACTTAGATTGTTGGTCGCGCTAATAGCGGCATTAAGTCTTTGCCGATTATTGTATCGAGCCTTCCGGCCCTCGCTGATCTTTCACTGTATGTAGCAACATTATCTGGCCTCACTCCTTTCCCGCACACAGTGATAGGGACTGCTTCAGTCATGTGAATGTGTTTTATGCTAGAGGAGCCGTGATCAGATAGCAAAGCAAAGCGCATCTCCTTACGATTTACCGCATCGAGAATGTGTCCTATCATGTCATCGATTTTTTCAATGATAGTCAATTTTCCTTCAACGTCTCCATCGTGACTTGCCTCATCTGTACCTTCGACGTGGATGAGAATTAAGTTATACTCCTCCAAATGTTTAAGAGCAACGGTACTCTTTGAGATCGTATCGGTGTCCCATTCACCTGTAACATTCGGAACATCCACAATGTCCATGCCCGAATATCTGCATACTCCTTTTATGACAGGAACAGCAGCAACACATAGACACTTGCCGAACTTCTTCATAACTGGTTTCATATGGTCAATGCTCCCAACTGCCCACGGAATTATCACATTTGCTGGAAGCTTCCCATCGGATATTCTCTGTAAATTGAGCGGATGCGCTCTTAAAATTTCGTAGGATTTCTTCATGAATTCATTTAGTGTCTCAACTGTGGACAGATTCCCAGGAGAATTTGCGAGTGGTTTAGCCCAAATTTTTTTTCCGACATCATATTGAGCTGGAAGTTTAACACCAGTTGTAAAATTCTTATCTTTTAAAACGAGGGCCCCTTTAAATCCCACAGTCTGTTTAAACTCAAATTCGGCCGCATTAAGCTTGAGATTCGAATTTATAGCCAATTCAAGTTGTTTTGCCTCACTTTTAATACGACCAGCCCGTCCATCAACTAGTGTGAACTCATCGTCTATTGTCGCAAAGTTTACTCTAAATCCTATGTCGTCTGGGTAAAGGTCTAAACCCGCCCCCAATGATTCATACGCGCCTCTGTTCGAATAGGACAGGTCTACGTCTTGCCCGAGGAGAGCAAGATGGGCCGTATCGCTGTCGACAGTTATACCGGGCTGTATTGCATAGAATTCTCCGTTAGCTCCATATTTTGCAAGTAAATCCATATTTGGGATACTAGCGTACTCTAAAGGAGTCTTGCCGCCTAGTTCGTCTAGTGGTTCGTCGGCCATTCCATCACCGATAATTACGATAGTCTTCACATCTAAACGAAAAGCAAATGAAAGAGATATAATTTTTGATGCCATTTTTTTTCAAATGCTATTTGATTGAACTATAAATATCAGATAATTTTTCTGATGGCTAGTTTATGATATAATTGCAGTCCACGCGTATCTCTGATGCTCTTAAATTAACTTCGATAGTGATGTCTGCATCTGAATCGTGTCTATTGACTGAGTACAAGCTCGTTGCAATACATCTGTTGAATGCTTGAACGCTGTGCCTAGAAGTCGATTTGCAACATTTTAGCTTTACTATCTGGCATTTATAAACAAACAATCGTAAAAACTAATTGAATCTGCAGTCTGCGTTATCTGGCTTAAAATTGCTTGTATTACAATAAAATTGATTATAAATGAGCACATAACCGTTATGATCGTTTAATTTTAACGGACATACAGTGTAGGAGGCTAGCAATGAAGAACCTAAAAATTGTGTTATTAGCACTTCTCACAATTAGTATATTATTAGTGTCCGCTGCAGGTTGTACTTCGACAACGAAGACCAAAACGCTAACGGTGTTTCACGCGGGAAGTCTCGCAGTGCCATTCAATCAAACTGCCATCGCGTTTCAAAACCAGTATCCGAATGTTACCGTACAGCTCGAAGCAGCAGGAAGTGTTGAATCAGTAAAGAAGATCTCAGAACTAAATAGAACTGCTGACGTTGTTGCGACTTCGGACTGGGAACCAATAAACACCTATCTCTACAAAAATAACCTTACGAACTGGTATGCGAAGTTTGCCACTAACTCGATGGTAGTAATGTACACGAATAGTAGCAAGTATGCAAAGGAGATAAATTCAACTAATTGGTATCAAGTTTTATCAAGAGCCGATGTTCAAGTTGGGAGGGCCAACCCAGACATTGATCCAAACGGTTATAGGACGCTAATGGTGTGGAAGCTTGCTGAGCAGTATTATAACCAGCCTGGTTTATATAACAAGTTGCTCGCACAAGCTCCTGATAAGAATGTACGGTCAAAAGAAACTGATTTAATTGCTTTATTGGAAGTGGGACAGATAGACTATGCATGGAACTATAAATCAGTTGCATTACAGCACAATCTCTCATATGTTGACCTTCCACCGCAAATTAACCTCTCAGATCCGCAGTATGATAGTGTATATAAAACAGTTAGTGTGACTTCGGCAAACAAAACTTACAACGGATCTGTTATCGAATATGGCATCACAGTACCGCACAACGCACCGAACCCCGATGTGGCAGCGCAGTTTGTGATGTTTCTTCTGGGCCCTCAAGGAACCAAGATAATGGGGGACAGCGGCCAAAAAATGTTAAAGCCGGTGCAGACGGTAGGAACTATCCCTGATTGGTTGAAACCATTCGCCTCACCCACAACAACTAATCCTGCTATAATGAGTGTCACGACACGAATTGCTAATGCTAGTATGAAAGGAGTATAACTTGCTACAACAGCGAAAAATTCATATCGCTAAAAGACCAGCAGCGAACGAAGAAGGCGTAAGCTTAACGTGTCTGCTTTAGTTTACTAATTTGATGTCGCGCGATGGAAAAGGTTAAGTGACCTTTTTCTTTTATTTTTACAAAAGTGACGCCATATGTCTGTTTTGAAATACCAAATTAACACTACATTGGTAATTTTTTCGATTGTGAGTACTATTGGTCTCATTATTGTGTTCGTACCCCTTGCAAATACTCTGCTCTCACATAGTCCGCAGGATCTCGCGAACACATTGCAGACTCAGAAAGTATATGATGCAATAGGTTTAAGCGTTTATGCAGCATTAATAACCGCAATTGCTGCGTTGATCCTCGGAGTTCCTCTTGCATATTTATTAGCTCGTAAAACATTTCCGGGAAAAAGCTTTGTAGAAAGTTTGGTGGATCTGCCTCTAGTCGTTCCGCATACTGTGGCAGGCATCGCTCTTCTACTTGTGTGGGGCAGAACTGGAGTTTTTGGGGCTCCTTTATATAACATATTTAACATTCAGTTTTATGGAACCCTTGCTGGAATCGTCATTGCGATGCTTTTCGTCAGCTCTCCCTTCATGATCAACTCGGCTAGAGAAGGATTTGAGAGCATTGACCGCGACGTTGAACAAGCCGCGCGATCCCTTGGTGCTTCTCAATTTGAAGTGTTTCGCAGAATTAGCCTCCCACTTGCATTTAGAAGCATAATGGTAGGAGCATTGTTGGTGTGGGCACGAGCTATAAGTGAGTTTGGGGCTGTGTATATTATAGCATACTATCCCATGACTGCCCCAATCTTAATAGCTGATCAGTACTTGCAATTTGGACTTAAGGCGTCGTCAGTTATAGCGGCACTATTACTTATGATTACGTTAATCGTATTTGTAGTACTTCGATTCGTAATACTTAGGAAGAGGACAGAGAAATGACATCAGTCGACGTTGAACACGCGTACGTTAGGCTTGGACAGTTTACGCTTCAAGATATTAACCTTAGAGTTAAAAGTGAAGAGTTTTTTGTAATTTTGGGTCCAAGCGGTGCTGGAAAGACTGTGTTGCTTGATCTTATTGCCGGCTTCAGTTATCCTAGCAAAGGTAAAGTTTTCATAGATACCGATGATGTCACGTTTATGCCTACTGAAAAAAGGCGCGTTGGTTACATGTTTCAGGACTATGCTCTATTCCCAAACATGTCTGTGTACAAAAATATCAAGTTCGGCACAAAGTACTATAAGATTTCGAATGTTGAAACTCGAATTCGCGAGCTTATGGAGTTACTAGACATAGTGCCACTTAAGGATCGCCGGCCTACGACATTAAGCGGTGGAGAAAAACAACGGGTTGCGCTGGCACGATCTTTGATTCTAGAGCCGAGGCTCTTACTACTCGATGAACCATTGAGCTCACTTGATGCTCGGGCAAAAGAAACAGTCCGCGATGAGTTAAAGGAAATAATCGGAAATGTTGGGATAACAACCTTGTATGTAACGCACGATCAAGTCGAAGCAACAGTGTTAGCTGACAGAATTGGCATTATGCATAACGGGCGATTAATTCAGACCGGCTCATCAGACCAAGTGTTTAATCACCCCAAAGATGAATTCATTGCACGATTTGTTGGCATGGAAAATATATTTCAGGGTGTTGTAATCTCCAATGACGATGGGCTCATTTCAGTCGATGTAGGTAATACTATTGTAGAGGCTATCTCTGACGTTGTTATAGGCAGTGAAGTAATTTTGGGGATAAGGCCAGAAAATATAACATTACACGTTGGTGAAACCATTTCGAGCGCTAGGAATGTCTTTAATGGAAACGTGAAGCAGATAATTCCTTTAGGACCCATTTGCAAAGTAAAAATTGATTGCGGATTTATATTAAGTGCTTACATAACCCAACGGTCATCTGAACTCTTACATCTAACAAGAGATAGAGAGGTCTCCGCGTTATTTAAAGCTTCAAACGTAGATGTAATCGGAAAAAGCAATTGACTATTTCGAAAACGGTTGACGTTAGTTTTCAAGAAAATCTTGACACAGAGCGTAATGAACCTCAAACATGTTCTTTATATATATAAAATATTGGTTAACTTCGTGATAGTACGCAAAAATTGAGCTCATAACCAACCTGATAAATCGGAAACGTGCGGCGGACATGAAGTTTGAAATAGCTCCTATAGGTATTGTCCGATCTGATATCATTGAGGGCAGAGAAATGCCACTGCAGGGAGTTCCTGCAATTATAGAAATATTTGATGAGTTTAAACTAGGTTTGAAGTGTATTGAAAATAACACTCATATAAATGTCATATGTTGGTTTGATAAAGCCGACAGAAACGTGCTGTTAGTTACTCCCCGCAAGTTAAATCCAGATTTAAGCAAGCAAGGTGTCTTCTCTCTTAGATCGCCAGCACGCCCTAATCCGATTTCAATAACAGCCACACACCTTGTTAAAATAGAAGGAAATCTCCTCTACGTTGATCCGTTAGATCTTATTGATGGGTCACCCGTTATTGACATAAAACCGTATTCTGCAGGACAAGACGTTGTATTCTGGGCTCGAGATACCTATACCTGTACTCCGCTCATCTTGCGCTACGGCAATGAAAATATTATTCTCATGTCGTTATTACGGGAAGCTTATAATTACCACGGTGAGAAGTGTGCAGAGATCGCAGTTGGGGTAAAAATTGCCTACGATGCCATGAGGTTCTTTAATTGCGATATAAAAGACACCTGTTTGAAACTCCCCACTGACGTAAATTCGCACGTAGCTGACTGTCTTATGGGACTCACAAGAGCCACGCTTGGTAACAAAAGGCTACAACTTAATCGTAACAACAACATCGAGATTGCGTATGTGCAAACGTCAGTAGAATACAAATTAAAAGACATATTAGATGACGATCCATTTGCGATATTAAAAAAAGATCAAAAAGAGCTTTTTACTAAAAAAATAAGAAGAGCACATAGATAGTCTCAAAGAGCATGCAAAATTTAATATTCCTTTCTATTGGGTGTTGGCTCTTATAAGAGATTTCGTTTTGAAAAGGGGATCGGCATATATGATGAACAGATAATATGGTAGCAGTAGCTTATCACTCGTGAGAGCTTGATTTTAAATAATTACATAAAAACGGCTAAGCCAATATCTGCATGAATGCTGTAATAACGTAGATCTAAATTGGAAAATTTCGATTCCCGATTTGAATTGTTATCCATTTTAGTTCAGTAAGATCTTCGGCAGAGTACCTGCCACCTTCACGTCCAAAACCGCTGCATTTTATCCCTCCAAAGGGAACGTGGGACTCAAAGTGGAGTGGTGAGTCGTTTATATGAACCATTCCGCATTCTAGTTTCTTAGCGATCAAAATGGCTTTGTTAAGGTCTCTTGTAACAATTCCCGATGAAAGGCCATATATTGTGTCATTTGCTACTGTTATCGCCTCATTTTCATCATTCACTGGTATCACCGGTCGTGCTGGTCCGAAGACCTCTTCTCTATATACCCGCATGTTTGGTGTTACATCAGTAATAACAGTTGGATAGTAGAGTTGGTTTTTATATGTGCCGCCGCATTGCAAGGTCGCTCCTTTATCTAGGGCATCTTGCACTTGAGCATGCGTTTTTCTTAGTTGGGCTTTTGTGGTTAAAGGCCCAATATCGGTATCTGGTTGTTGTGGGTCACCAACTTTAAGATTTTTAACTCTCTTTACGAACCGCTCGACAAACTCGGCAGCAATTGCATCATCAACAATAATTCGTTTAGCAGAAATACACACCTGCCCTTGATGAAAAAATGCACCAAAAACAGCTGCATCCACCGCATAGTCTAAATCAGCGTCTTTTAAAATTATCAGTGGGTCGCTACCTCCCAACTCAAGTGTGACTTTCTTCAGACTTTTAGCGGCTTTCTGCGCAATATGTTTCCCGGTTATATATGATCCAGTAAATGAAACGTGGGCAACTTTAGGATTAGTGACAAGTTCATCTCCAATTTTTTTTCCCGCTCCTGTTATAATGTTGAAAACTCCTGCAGGCAGGCCGAGTGCATCAAGCAATTCAGCTATTTTTAGTTGACTAATTGGCGTTACACTCGCAGGTTTAAGGACAACAGTATTGCCAACGACTAACGCAGGAAGGCACTTTTTCATTGATAACAAAAGAGGATAATTAAATGGCGTTATTGCCGTAATTACGCCTGCGGGACGTCTTATCGCCGCTGAAAATTTTCCGGCATCCGAAGAGATGATATCTCCTACAACACGTCGTGCCTCTTCTATTGTTGATCGCAACATTCGAAGTGTAGCCATCACTTCAGCAGACGCCTTTTTGTAGGTTGAACCACTCTCATTAATAAGTATATCTCTCAGTTCGTCTTTCTTAGTAGCCATTACGTCATATAATCGATAGAGATAGTCAGCACGAGCAGCGGGCGAGGTTTCTTCCCACATTCCTTTTGCAGAATACGCAGCATCAACTGCTGTTTTAGCATCTTCTTTGCCACCGTCTTGAACGAGAGCATAAAGACTATTGTTGTAAGGGTTGCGAACTTCAAAAGAATCTCCATTTAATGATCGCACCCACTCCCCATCTATGTACATTAAGTATTCTTGAACTTCGCCTGAATATTCTTGTTTCATAAGTAATTGAGATAGTAATTCACAACTTCTTTAACTTTGCTGAACGTAAATTATGTCAGTCATTAGAGTTTATAGTAGCAAATAAGAAAGCTTTTGTTAAATTAATTCACAACTGAGTAATTTCAACAACAATGGCAGTTTCTGACCTTATAGATAGATGATTGGACAAAGCGCCAAACAAACAATTTACTGCTCACGTTGGCGTAAAATGTTGGTAAAATGCTTTATGCGTTAGTTACATTGTTTGTTAATTCTCAAAACGTGTTTAAGTGATATAACTTATGGGTAATAGCACATATACAATTTCGTAGTTTTAGTTTAAGGGGGACGTAAGTGCAGATTAGCATTTGTAATAAACTGCTAGGAACTATCAAGGAGATTAAGATCGGCAAAGTAATGGCTGAAATAGTTATCGTGATGGCGGTGAGGAGATCGTATCAGTGATTACTAAGGATGCGCAGAAGAAATGGGGCTAAACGTAGGAGACTCCGTCACGTTAAGTCAACATCTGTAAAGTTACAGAAACAATAAAGCGCTTTACGTTTTTTAGGTGTTAGTTAGTGCCTTGTGTCAATTAACTTATAATTCAAAACAACGTAACGATGCATACCATTGATGCGTTAAATCTTAAATCAGATCGGTTTGACCGACAGTAGCAAACATAAAAGAGTGTTATTGTCCACGGTGGTCTGCATAATACTAAGTAGCATATGCAGACCTCGAGTTGTTATGTAAAGATGCAATCATAATGCATCTGCACTATTATTATATCATTGCGTCTCTATTTGCACAGTATCTCAAGACAATGAATGATGAGTACTGCTACTTTATGTAATATAATGGTTAACAGGTCAGCTCGCGTTTATTGGATTTTTGACAGAATCATTGCAGGATTCCGACATATGGTAGTAGAGGTAATAAATGCAAGACTAGGCCTGAAAATAATCGACGTGGCGATTAATTAGAACGCGAGTGCAGGCGATGGCACAAAGAGGGCATGACGTGGTGAATTCGCCGAAAGTCCCCTTAAACCGCACATGACATACTGTTAATTCAAAACTACGAGGGCACGCTGAGCGGATAGAATGAACCATCTCGTTAATGCCTTTCGAATTACAAATCTTAGTGTAATTTTTATCTTTTTAATTCTATTTTTGAATAATTACAGACGTTGATTTCACTAATGCCGTGACATTATCCCCTGCCTTTAAGGGCGAGCTCTTCAGCAGCGTCTTTTGTGATAGCCGCTACGATTTTATTCTCGCCCACCTGAACGATGACTTCCGCCATGACTTGGCCCAGTTTTACCTCTTTGACGGTACCAGAAAGCTTGTTACGTACGCTAATCTGCATATACATTCACCGTTTATGGATTAACCTGTGAGTTGTTAAACGTTTCTCACTATTAACGCTGAACGAGGCTAATATCGACGCAGCTTGTTCATGCTCCCTCTTGTCGTGGCTGACGTAATCTCCTCGAACACCGGCATAAGCTCGTCGAGCAGCGCTGGCAGATACGCACGATGCACAACGATACAGCCAAACGTACGACTTCGTGTGTGACGTGACTGCTCATCGGTGCCACAGCTCATTTTGACGTATTTTTGAGCAATAGCATCTATCAGTGCGAGCTCGTCTTCGGTCACACGTTGTGTACTTTGTGTAAAATCATAGATCAAATGCGCGTAGCATGAGTGATACTCGATGGCAAAAGCGCTCATATCTGTCGCCTTTAGACTTTTTCGCTATCCTTTCTGTCACCAGTAGTAGCCAGAACCGCCACAGATATAACAGCATAATGACCGCTGTGGAGGAGCAATGCTGGCAACGTTTAAAGCTGAGAAGAGCTCATGAATATGTACAGTACCGGCTACGAGTTGATTGTCGTTCACCTACACGACAATGCCCGCCACTACGGTACCCCAGGTACTATCTGTTATCCACAGCCTTCTCAGCGTTAAACTGATGGGAAATAAGGCTGTGGGTGCATTTTTTTACACCCACATCCTGAGACTATTATTGACCTTTAGCTATAAAAGCGTTGTTACTGGTCAGTCATAACGCTTTTATATAATTACATCCTAAAATATCCGTAAGCGACGCGAACAACCGTTGCTTATTTCACCACCTTCGGAATGTGGAAGCAAAAGCTATTGCGGGCTTAAGCAAGTGGTCGCTCTATAGCCATGCGGGGGTTGGTGTTGACCCCCCTGCTACCCACAGATAAAGGAGATGTAACATGAAGAGTAAAAAGCTTATGCCGGTTTTACTGTGCGCTGTTGTGACCGCGCTCGTCATCACGTGTGGCTGTACTGCCCCTACACAAACCGCTCAAGGCAAGCAAGTGACCGTATTCGCAGCAGCATCGTTGACCGATGCATTTACTGAGATCGGTCACAACTATCACACGAATCATTCGGATACCAATGTTTCCTTCAACTTTGATGGCAGTCAGGTACTGCAAACCCAAATTGAAAACGGTGCGTATGCTGATATTTTTGCCTCTGCGAGTAATACACAAATGAACGCATTAAGGAGCAAAGGGTACATGAATAATTCAACGGTCAACGTATTTGCGCAAAACAAGCTCGAGGTGATTATCCCCAAGGGCAATCCTGCATATATTACAACCATGTCAGATCTTGCGAAACCAGGAGTAAAACTTGTGATAGGAACACAGAGTGTACCGGTAGGCAATTACACTCTGCAGGTGCTTGCTAAAATGGCCAATGATACCGTTTATGGTCCTGACTATAAAAACAGAGTACTGTCAAATGTGGTATCGCAAGAGCCGAATGTTAATAATATTGTGACGAAGGTAGCGCTGGGAGAAGCTGACGCAGGGTTTGTGTATCAATCTGATGTTCCACTGAAACAAAAGGATCAAGTCGATAAGATCATCATTCCGGATAGGTACAACGTGGTAGCACAATATCCCATTGGTATTTTGAAACAGTCAAAAGACCCTGTATTAGCACAGGACTTCATTAACTATGTGAACTCTCCAGCAGGGCAAGCAGTCTTGCAGAAGTATGGATTTATTGTTCCACAAGGATTGTCATCGCAGAATGTGACCACGGCGGGTGTAATATCACAGAGAACGACAGGGATGGCGTAGTGTTACAAATAGCGTGCAGTGGCCGATGCTGGTGTGCTGTACGTATCTGATTGATGTATCATCCCAGCACGAAGCAAGCACTTGCGATGCAGTTTATCAACCTATAGTGCTATCGTTGGCATTTTAAGACCTCTGCCTAAAATATTGTGTGCTTACGCAGTTGACCGTTCTACAGTATCACGAGGAGAACGATGCTGACCCTTTGCTAACTATGGACAAAGGAGATGTAACATGAAGAGTAAGACGCTCATGCTGTTTATTATGTGCTATTGTGAGTGCGCTCGTCATCACGTGTGGCTGTACTGCCCCTACACAAACCGCTCAAGGCAAGCAAGTGACCGTATTCGCAGCAGCATCGTTGACCGATGCATTTACTGAGATCGGTCACAACTATCACACGAATCATTCGGATACCAATGTTTCCTTCAACTTTGACGGCAGTCAGATTCTCCGCACGCAAATAGAGCAAGGAGCGTATGCAGACGTTTTCGCGGCTGCAAATATGACCCATATGAACGCGCTAAAGGACGAGGGCTTGATGAACAACTCGAGCGTGACGGTCTTTGCGAAGAACAAGTTGGCCATCATCGTCCCGAAGGCAAGCTATGCACACGTCTCTAACATGTCAGACCTCTCGCAACCGGAGATAAAACTCGTTATCGGAACGAGGGATACTCCATGTGGGGAGTATACGCTGCAAATGCTCGGTAAAACGGCCAATGATACCACCCGATCCCGAATATAAGAACCGAGTTCTCGCAAACGTCGTATCACAGGACCCAAATGTCGACGGTATTGTGACTAAGGTTGTGCTGGGAGAAGCCGATGCGGGCATTGTAACCATGTCTGATGTATCATCACACTACAATGACAAGGTGGAAAAAGTCACGATACTGGACACGTTCAACATCGTAGCCCAATACCCGATTGGGGTGGTAAGCGGTTCGAAGAGTGCCCAACAGGCGCAGAACTTTGTCGACCTAGTTAACTCTCCGGCAGGACAAGCAGTCTTGCAGAAGCATGGATTTACTGTTTCGTGACAACCGATGCGCAGACCGTGTCCGCAATAGATATGACTTCACAAAAAAAACAACAGTGGATAACATGACATCTTAAGTGGTGCTTAAGCGACCAATGATCGTGTAGTGTTTATATACATATATATACCCTCACAGTGTAAGAATTAGTTTGAAAAAATTGCTATACTTCTCACGTTCAAAATCGCAGTGCAATAGCCTATATGTGTTTTAAAGCAGTTTGAAAGACGTTAAATGAGAAATACTTCACAGAGTATGTGAATTTTATTCAGTGGGGGAGTCTTGGAAAAATATGGATTTACTACGCAGTAGATTCGATATGAGTAGAAACAATACGAACTTAAGCGATAAACTGAAGAGAAGTTCATTACTTCTCGTTGTTTATCTACTATTCGGAGTACTAATTGCATTCGTAAGCCTGACTATTGCAGCCCTTTTTTTCAAAATCTCACTTGATAGCTTTATTCAGTCTCTTACCACTGATGTAGTACGAGAAGCAATCAAGCTCAGCTTTCTTACGTCTATTTCTTCCGTTGTTATCGTGATCATTTTTGGAACTCCTGTTGCCTATATTAACGCTCGGCGTCGGTACAGGGGAAAACAATTGATAGATACTTTAATAGATCTTCCCGTTGTGTTACCTCCGGCAGTAGCAGGTCTTGGACTTCTCTTGGCATTTGGAAGGAGAGGATTGATTGGACAATATTTTAACGTTTTTGGATTCGACGTAGCATTCACTACGCTTGCTGTAATAATGGCGCAGGTTTTCGTCTCTTCTCCTTTTTACATACGTCAGGCGAAAATAAGCTTCGAGGATGTAAGTCATGAATATGAGGCTGCAGCGAGGACGCTTGGAGCCACTTCAATACATACTTTTTTCAGAATAACTGTACCAATAGCACTAAATGGCCTCATTTCTGGGGCTATTATGACCTGGGCACGTGCATTGGGCGAATTTGGGGCTACGGTAATCTTCGCAGGTAATTTCCAGGGAAGAACACAGACTATGCCTCTTGCCATCTATTCGGCGCTGCAAGGTGACATTGATGCTTCAATCTCTCTAGCTATAATTCTGGTGATAATCTCATTTGTTATCATTGTTTTAATTAAATCGCTCACAGGGGTCACTTTTCTTGCACCGGCGTCGGATCGCGCATAACTTAAGTTATTGATTTTTATAGATATCTAAATCCTAAAATAGAGTTTTTATCGTTAATCTCGCAATTTATGCGGCTTGTCGCGTGATAGAACTTTTAGAGCAAAAGTGGTGAAATTTATTTTTATCAAGGGAAGAAGCTGTTTATAAAAAAGAGCTACGGGCAAGAGATTTGGCACTAGACGAGCGATTGATAGCCGATATTAACAATTACATTAATTATATTATATTATATTATATTATATTATATTATAAGACGTAGCGACGTTATAGCGGCCTTGATAACAGGGCGCACTGATTGATCAGAATAATAACGCTGTGACATAAAACTACATTTTTTACACCTATATATTCGTGCTCACCAAAGTGCGATGAAACAGTAGATTATATTTAACGAGGACCAATATTCTTCACTCATCAAATTTGGACATTTTATCATAGTAGGAGCCTTTATTGCAAGCTTGGCATAACCCATTCTGAATAGTATGTTCAGGTACTAATTCGTTACAGCGTGAGCACATCATAGAGCTCCACTTCTCCTTTTTTGGCACGTGAACTTCAACATGCTCCCAAGATAAAATATTCCTGCCAGCAGTGAGTATCTCACTCAATAACATCGATGCATCTACGCTGTCTTTATACTGGGGGTCATTAGTATACCAAGCAAATAGAATAGGATAGTTACGTGCTTTGGTTGCATCGATGTAGACTCTGACTCCATCAGCGTTTGCTTCGTGTGTTTGCTTGTTTATGGTAAGTGCGAACCTTCCCGTATTTATTATTCTGAGTCCATGATTTCCAACTGTGCAATGCGTTAAAACTTGGAGCGCGTCTGGAGCACACTTGGGGGTTTCAGAAACGGCGTACATTTTCTCATCTCTGCTTATTTCGAGTTTTTCAAGGGCTAAGTCAACCATAAAAATGCTGATTAATAGACCTGCAGCAGGAAAACCGTGAAATTTTACACATTCTCTAACGTATGACTTAATTTCATGCGTTACGTTGCACTTATTTAGCAGATAATTTAATTTATTCCAACTTTGAGCGTTCATGAAAATCTCAGTTTGTAGTTTATCAGTCTATTCGATATGACTGTTCCGTATGATCGGTAAATATATATCAACTAAAATATATATCAATATTATCCTAGAATCATATCGGTTATGTAAGTCGATACTCTAGACATAAATTAAGGAAATTGATTTGAAAAGGTGAAAAAAGCATTAAATGCGAACTAATGAAGCGGACCCTCAAGGAAACACTTCGAATACTAGTCATCACTGCTTTTCGATCCTTTAAGAAGAACATTTGAGAAAAAGCGAACGTATTTAATAAATTGAGGTGCGATCTTGACTTCTGAACCGGTCTTAACTACAAACGAAAAAATCGTATGTGACGATGTCACGTGTCCAGTATGCGGAATATCTTGTGATGACATTTATGTCGAACTCACAGAAGATGAGGTACTCACGCGGAACGCGTGCGTCATGGGTGATGCAAAATTCAGAGAATTGCGCAGTTCGCATAGGATAAAGAAACCGAAAATCAACGGAAAAGACGCGAGCTGGGAAGAAGCACTTGATAGAGCTGCAGACATACTGACTAAGGCGAAACGGCCGTTTTTCTTCATAGGCTCAGAAACGTCAACCCAAGCAATGGGAGTTGGTATTGAAATTGCTGAACATCTTGGCGGCCTTGTTGATGGCAATGCAACGATTTGTCACGGGCCGACGGTTATGGCCGTACAAGATGTTGGACAAGTGCAATGCACTCTTGGAGAGTGCCGAAATCGCGCTGACTTGAATATTTACTGGGGATGTAATCCCGAGGATTCCCATCCACGCCATTTGAGTCGTCACTCAGAATTCGTTCGAGGGTTTTTTGCTCAACAAGGTTACAAGGGCAGAAAAGTGATTGTGGTAGATCCAAGACGTTCGACAACGGCAGAACACGCCGACTTGCACGTCCAGTTAAAACCTGGAACTGATTATGAGGTTCTCAACGCTATAGCTACGATTTTACAAGGATTTGAACCACATGAATCGGTGGAAGAGGTGACTGGAATATCCAAGGAAACTCTCTACAAAATGGCAGATATGATGAAAGAGGCCAATTTCGGCGTGATCTGGGTCGGCTTGGGCATTGCGAGCACCATAGGCAAGCATTACAACGCTTCAATGGCAATGCGATTGACGCAGATAGGTAATAAGTTCACCAAATTTGTCATACTTGCTAACAGAGGTCACTGTAACGTCGCCGGCTTCAACGAAGTGCTCTCGTGGCAGTGCGGTTTCCCCTATGCGGTCGACTTTTCAAGAGGTGAACCACGATACCAACCAGGTGAGTACTCGTGTGTTGATGCGATCACTAGAGGGGAAGTAGACGCGTGTTTTGTAATGTGTGCAGACCTAGGAGCGCACTTGCCGAAGAAAACTGTCGAACGACTGTTCAAGATTCCTGTTGTGTCAATTGAAACAGCTGAAGGACCCCAAGCATTTATAAGTGACGTGGTACTGCCTGGAGTTCTGGATGGGATGGAAAATGAAGGTTGCTTCTATCGGATGGACCTCGTTCCTATACACGCGAGAAGCTTCTGTAAACCTCCATTTGATTTCACTGAGTCAAATGAGGACACGCTGAAGCAGCTGTTTGAGGTCATAAAGAAAAAAGAGGCGTCAGGATTGACAAGCGTTGGCGTCAAGGGCAGCGACGCGATCGCTAAAGAAGAGTTTGCGCGCGGGCTGGATAAGCTCGTGATGCGCGCTGAGTAGCAATCAGTAATATGAGGTGAAAAAAGTGGAAATTATTCTTAATTCGGGTTCAACGGCCTTCCAAGGCGCGGTTATTAAGGGCGGGAGGAAGTTTACCGACGACTACACTCGCGAAGCAGCGTACTGTAATATTAACCCTGAAGACTTTGAGGCACTTGGAAAGCCGTGGTTCGTCAAAGTAACCAACGAGTACGGTGACAGTGTCGTTTGTAAGGCTAAGAAAGACGATCGCCAGCAGAAGGGAGAAATTTTTATTCCGCGTGGACTCTGGGCGAATGTCGTCGTAACGCCTTTAACCGAATCGACGGGAAGTCCAAAGTATAAGAACTTACGGGTCAAAGTAGAAAAGGCGACAGGCCCGGTCCTCGATCCGGTTGCGTTGATGAGAGACACATATTGCCAGGGTAAAAGTGAGAAAGAATGGCAGGGGGGAAATTGAGTGGAGAAAATAACGCTCACACCGAATGAGGAGCAGTACTTAGTGCTCGAAGCTGACGTGATCTGCCCAGACGTATTTGCGGGTAAGTCTCTTAAAGAAATTTCAGAGTTAAAAGTGTGGGAAGGCAATACCACATGGCCACTTGGCAAGTTCTTCCATATAACCGGTTCGGTAGCTCAGACAGCTGAAGAGCAGGGCATTGTAGTCAACGGAAGCGTTCCGCGAGTTAAGCACATCGGTGCGAAGATGACCGCAGGTGCCGTTCTCTGTAAAGGCGACGTTGATATGTACTGTGGTGCCTGGATGAAGGGCGGAAGAATCAGAGTTACAGGTAACGTTGATGCGTTTGCGGGCATTCAAATGGAAGGCGGTGAGCTCATCGTCGAAGGCAACGCAGGAGATTACCTCGGTGGATCGTATCGCGGTGATTGGAGAGGAATGAAGGGCGGCACGATAAGGGTCAAAGGCAACGCCGGATACACCGTTGGTGATTACATCATGGGCGGTACTATTATTGTCGAAGGCAACGTTAACATTAATGCCGGAATTCATGCTGGGAAAGGAAACACCTCTAAAGATCCGGGAGGAAAAATCATCATTTATGGGAACTCGCCGGGACGAGTTGGCGGGCAGATGAATAGAGGTTCTATCTATGTGCTCGGTACAATTGAAGCCATGGTGCCAGGTTTTTCGCCAAATGGGGAGGAAGAAATAGAGTGTGAGGGTAGACCAGTCACCTTCAAAGTTTTTACCGGCGATCACGCGGAGCTAGGCAAAGGCAAGCTCTACGTGAAAGTTTGAATATCGCCTCCTTCAAGCAGGTAGTGGCAAGAAATACTCGCAATGCTACTACTTGTTAACTTTATTTTATACGCGAGTGAGGAATATGGAAGATGATCCGACGTGCTATAACCCCCAAAATAAAGGAAGACGGAAAAATAGGATTCGGAGTTGCAATTACATACGATGACCTATTGGAAAGACTGGGGGATGCCTCTGGCGTACTAAGTGACCTTGATTACATGATAAGGCTGCTAAAACGAAGTGATAAAGAAGTAAATGGTGTGGATGAATTACTTAAAGATGTTTTTGATTATATTTGGCACATTGGTGACCGACTCAGCGCATTGAAAAACACGTGTGAACAAACAGCTGAAGTCCAAGATCAACTTCCACGTGCAGGCAAAAACTAATTCTTTTTCATTCTAAAAAGTAACTTTTTTAGAACGAATAATTTTTACCTCTGAAATGATCTGAAGCACGATATCGTACAAACAGTACGGTAATCCGACGTACATAAGTTAAATGAAGTTTTAAGCTCTTTCTTATCAATATTCGTTTAACTACGTTATCATCTCTTCTCGCCTGAATATCATACATAAGGAACGAGCACAGCATCGTTACTCTTTCATGAAATTCTCTTGATTGCAAAGTTGTCTGAAACTTTACCTGATGAGCCACTTGATTTCAACGGCTGAAAAGATTTATACTTATACAAGTAATATGTTGGGGGGTACAAATGATTGAAAGGCAGCAAATCTTAGACACTATCAGTGCGTATGATACGCAAAATATCACAATTGGCGTCCTCGGTTCGCACTCAGCGTTAGACGTTTGTGACGGAGCGCGGGATGAGGGAATTCAAAATTTAGTGATCTGCCAAAAGGGACGAGACGCGCTGTATACGAAGTACTTTAAGAGAAGAGAGACAAATCGATTCTCGAAGGGCATTGTCGACGAAACAGTCGTTTTAGATGAATTTAACTTGATGTTACACAGTGATCTTCAAAACACACTTATTAAGAGAAACACGTTGTTTATCCCCAATAGATCTTTTGTTGTGTATAATGGTATTCGACAGGTGGAAAATGATTTTAGAGTGCCACTCGTGGGCACGAGAGACATGCTTAAAATTGAAAACAGGGAGACTGAAAAAGAGAATTACTACTGGGTAAGTGAGCAAGCAGGCATATCGATTCCGAAGCAGTATAAGAACAAAGAGGACATTGATACACTCGTTATGGTGAAACTCCATCACAAACATATGACCCTTGAGCGCGGGTTTTTTACTGCCGCATCTCCAGAAGAATTTGACGAAAAAGCGCAGCGTCTCCTAGATCGTGACATCATCACGCAGGGGGCATTACGTCATGCGCGGATTGAGCAATACATCATCGGCCCTGTTTTTAACTTCAACTTCTTCTACTCGCCGATAGACGACGAGGTCGAGCTGCTTGGCATTGACTTCAGATTCGAAAGCAATTTAGATGGCTTAGTGCGAATTCCCGCCGCGCAACAGTTAGAGATTGCCGCGCAGTATCGTGACCCGCTGATGGTCATAGTCGGCCACGCTAATGCATCACTAAGAGAATCGCTCCTGGAGAAAGTGTACATGATGGCGGAAAAATTCGTAACATTTTCAAAGCAGCATTACACCGCTCCAATAATCGGGCCTTTTTGTCTACAAACAATTGTTGATCAAAATATGGACTTTTACGTCTACGACATCGCAACTCGCATCGGTGGTGGGACTAACGTACATACATACCTCGGAGCCCCCTACGGAAACTCACTTTTTAGAACGAGAATGAGCTCTGGAAGGAGGCTCGCGCTCGAGATTAAACGGGCACTTGAGCTCGATCAATTAGAGAAGATTGTGACATAACATGAACGAAGCTGAGCTAGAAAATGATTTGAACTGGGATATAATAATAGTGGGCGCCGGGCCTGCGGGAATGTTTGCAGCGAACGAGCTTGCCGATCACGACTTGAAGGTATTGGTCATTGACAGGGGACACGATATAAAAGATCGCAAATGTCCGATGGAAGAACTCGGCTACTGCGCACAATGTCCCAGCTGTGACATCATGTGCGGGGTAGGCGGGTCTGGGACGTTTTCCGATGGTACTCTTAACCTACGACCTGACATAGGAGGGGACTTAGCTGCGATAACAGGCGACAATAAAAAAGCGTGGGACCTGGTGGAATACGTCGATTCAATCTTTCTTAAATACGGAGCACCCGAGCAACTTTATAATCCCACTGGTGATCAGGTTGAAGCATTAAAAAGGCGGGCAGCTTCCGTTGGTATTCACTTCATTGAGATTCTACAGCGTCATATGGGTTCAGACAATGCGCCGCATATTATTGAGAATTTTGAAAATGATTTGAAGTCAAAAGGAATTACCTTTCTCCTTAATACAGAAGTGGATGACCTCATTATCAAAAATAACGAATGTAAAGGTGTATTGTTAAAGAATACAAAGCAGCTGTTTTCTACGTTCTTACTTCTAGCCCCTGGGAGAATTGGAGGAGAATGGGTAAACACGGTCGTAAAGCGTCATAAAATTGCGGCAAAATATGGAGCAATCGACATTGGAGTACCAGTTGAGGTCCCCTCCATAATAATGGATCATATCACCAAAATAAACCACGATCCGAAGTTCCACATCCGCACTAAGCGCTATGATGATTTTGTGCGGACGTTTTGCACGAACGAACACGGATTTGTAGTAAAGGAACGCTATGAGGGATTCATAGGCACAAACGGCCATTCAATGAAGAACCGACAATCTGACAACACTAATTTTGCATTTTTAGTCCGTACAGAACTCACAGAGCCCTTAGAGGACACGACTAAGTATGGCAGATCAGTTTCAAAGCTTGCGACTACGATCGGTGGTGGAAAACCAATTCTGCAGAGAATGGGGGATTTGAGAAGAGGCCAGAGATCCAACTGGAGCCGGATACGCAGAAATCCGGTAAGAAACACTCTTGAGGACGTCACTCCGGGCGATATTTCCATGGCTATGCCTCACAGAATTGTGATGGATATAATTGAAGGGTTGGAAAAGCTTAATGAGGTTATTCCTGGAGTCGCATCGGACTCGACGCTTCTCTATGCTCCGGAGGTGAAATTTTACGCGATGGAGCTTCATGTCAGTCCAGAAATGGCGACAAGCTCGAAGGGCTTATATGCTGCAGGGGACGGTACAGGACTTTCGAGAGACATAATTAATGCAGCTTCCACGGGAGTTCTCGCTGGGAGGGGAATTTTAGCAGCGTGTAAAAAATAGCCACGCATCAAATATGGTTTTTATGATATTTTTTTTAACGCTCGAAGGGTTGGACTCTTTTTTAAAAAAGACATCTCCAGTCATCTTTCACTCTATTTCGCAACATTTTTATATACTGAGGCAACTGCGTAAATATAACGAGACAAATTTTGCTTTTGTGGAACGCGTTCCACCAAATCAAAACGTTCCTGGAGGTGATTAACATGGGTAGGTCCTTTTGGTTGGGGATAATTGGAGGAATATTTGGGATTCTCGCCGGCATAGGGGTTGCATTAATAGCGGGAGTACTTGGAGATTTTTCAGGCGCATTACACACTGTAATAGTGCGTGTTAGTGAGGTCTACAATTCAACTGGCTCTTCTGGATTCCACACTCTCCTTGTTGTGCCAAATGTTTCTGCACTTTATGCTAGTGCAGCAGGTGCTATTGTGTTTTCTATAGTGGGTATCGTCGGCGGCATTCTCGAGAAAAGCAGAATCTTTGGTGGGGCATTAATGATAATAGGTGCCCTTGGGGTATTATTTTCAGTGGGAATACTCGGTATTTTGTCATTTATTCTCTTTGTTGTTGGAGGTTTCTTAATATTTATAGAAAGAAGATAGATGGCAACGCTAGTCATAAATATCGTAGTGCGCAGTTCTTAACCGACTTTTTTTTTTATTTTTTATCTTTAGTCTTAGGTCACGACTTGTATTGCAATGTTCATGGAAGTCTTTTTTAAACTATTTTAATGACTTATCGCTTTAGTGGTATGTGTAACAGCCTCATAATAAAACCAACTCAGAACCTTGAGATCTGTATAAGAGAAAAGAAAAATTTGAGTCAAATAATCGATATGTACTGTCGTAAAAGCGAACAAAGTATAATTGAATCGTGCGTCCTCAATTCATTAAAATAGTCAAAATATTGAAAAAAAAGGGTTACTCCGTTACGTGAGTGAGTAGTTGTAGAGACACTGTACGAGGCAAGGAATTCGTATCACTGCTAGTGCTGAGAATAGCACGTCGCATTACTAGCTAGATTTGCTGACGTTCGTCAAATAGTCTACAACTACAACAATACCCACATCCTATTCTACACTCTTCGTTTTTACCTCCCTTTGTGAGCGTTGTGACTTAAGACTGGGACACAACGTAATCCTCATGCGGCTCATGTTGCTTCGGTCGATACTAAAGCCCAAATAATTTCTAATAATCCAAAGAAGACTAAGTATATTCCGATCAAACTTATAATCGCCATTAAGGATAATCCTGGCCAAACCACGAGGACAATACCGAAAATCACTGAAACGATTCCGATTATCGCTCCAACCAACCATGCTCCTACTACTTTACGCGCGTCGAACGAATGAACTATTTGTACGATACCCCATATAATGGCCCAAGCTGCGATCAACCACGCGGTTAATGTTTCGGTGATCCCTGGTGCAAACAAGATGATAAGTGCTAGTATAATGGCTATAAGGCCGCCTATGAAGATAGCCCACCGATTCGCTGGTTTCTGGGTGAATGTTCTAGCAACTGCGAGGACTCCCCAAATAAGCACGAATACTCCGATTATTAAACGAAGAAGTGCAAACGTCACGTTTGGATATAGTGCTATAAGAAGACCAAAAATGATTGCTAGTATCCCTTGAATTGCCAGCCCCGTGCGATTCGCTCCGGTAAAAGTGGCTATAATGCCTTCACTTCCCACTTTTTTCACCTCCTTTGTATTGGATTTGTATTCTTTTACGATGAATACACGAATTATATTTCAGATAATGTTTAAAAATGAACATTTTTATAGTTATCGTTTTTATACAGGTTCCAACCTGCAATTTCTTGAACTGAAAATTGCAAACTTTATTCTTTGCTTTTACTTTTTTATTACAGTTGAGTAAATTGCGTTTCGGGACTTGTTTTGTATTTAAACTCATTAATTCTTGTAAAAACGGATATTATTTTTGCGTAAGCTTTAATAACTTTTGAGTGTAAAAAATAGTAGCTTTAAGGTATTTTGGAGGATACAAATGACGATACAAACCGGAAAGACTATCGTTAAAGCGGCAGCCGAAGCAGGGAATTTCAAAGTTTTAACAAATGCTATACACACTGCCGGATTGGAGAAAACACTCAGTGGAAAGGGCCCTTTTACCGTTTTTGCACCAAATGATGACGCTTTTGAAAAATTATCATCAAAAGTTTTAATAGACTTTCTAGGGGATAAGGAAAAAATACAGAAAGTGCTCAGCTCTCACATCGCTCATACCAAAATCATGTCTGAAGATATGAAAAATTTGAAGACGATAAAAACTATTGATGGAGGAGAACTATCGGTGCATCCGCATCGTATTGGGAGCGGAATAAAGATCAATGATGCTGAAGTGATACAGCCTAACCTTGAATGTACCAACGGTGTTATTCACGTTATAGATAAGGCGTTAATGCTCAAATAATTCGAATATGGGTGAATTTTTTATTCCACCCACTGACTATTTTTTTTAAAATCATAACTCTGTCGCTCGAACAATATATCGTTGTGCATATTCTCTTACGCTTCATGCAGAGCTTAGAATAATTGATCCGCAGTTTATTTACGAGAGCCTGATTACTGATTTCTTGTGACTAAGTGTTAAGAATTTGCGGTAAATTTTTACCCTAACACACGCACTTACATGAGACAAGGTCACTGCAGCTCGACCGGAGGGATCTTCATAGACCCACAAATACAACGGTTACTAGACAATTATGATTTTGAACATTTAACTATAGCCACGCTGTGCTCCCACACTAGTCTTCAAATTTTCCACGGAGCTCGCACGGAAGGCTTCAAAACGCTCGGTATAGCCGTAGGTTCTGCGCCAAAGTTCTACGACGCGTACCCTAAAGCAAAACCTGATGAATTTTTTGTGATCGAAAGGTACGACGATCTCTTGAACTGTGCTGGTGAACTAACTGAAAAAAATGTGATATTGATACCGCATGGTTCGCTCGTAGAATATCTCGGCGCCGAAAACTTTCTTAAGCTGAAACTTCCGACTTTTGGAAATCGCAAGGTGTTATTGTGGGAGTCTAATAGGACGAAGAGCAGGGAATGGCTTGAGGCTGCTGGCGTTTCAATGCCAAAAGAGTTTCTTAACCCAAGAGAGATCAACAGGCTGGCAATAGTGAAGTATCATGGGGCGAAAGGGGGACGGGGTTTTTTTATTGTAGCGAATTCCCAGGAATTTAAGGAAAAGATTGAGGCGACATACGAATACACTATTCAGGAATTTATATTGGGTAATAGGTTCTATTTTCATTATTTTTATTCACCTATCGCACAGGATGGCTATAAACTCAGCAAAGGGACTCTTGAAATGCTTGGCATTGATAGGAGGTTAGAGGCGAACGTCGATGAGCTATCCAGAGCAGGTCGCACGCACATCGATCCGACGTTTGTTGTCACAGGCAACACACCTGTTATTTTAAGAGAGAAGTTGCTCCCTCACGTATTTGAGATAGGGGGGCGCGTCGTTGAAACATCACTGAAGTTGTTTGGTGGAATGATAGGACCATTTTGTCTTGAGACTATTGTTACGGACACGCTTGACCTAGTAGTTTTTGAAATATCGGCCCGCCTTGTAGCAGGCACGAATCTGTATCCTTCAGGCTCTCCGTATTCAGAATATATTTACGAGAGCATGTCTGTCGCAAGGCGAATTGCCGTGGAAATAAAAAATGCAGTAAAATTAGGCCAGCTTGAACTAGTGGTAACATAACTGAGTAGTTGAAATAAGTAGGCGTAAATTTCGTGTTCGTGAATTTTCCGTTAAAAACGTTTAGGGCATGGGAATACCATAGGATGAAAAAGTAAATTTGAGTGACGTAGCAGCGATTCATAGTTCCCAAAGGCTCTCGCACTTTAGTACAGTATGAAACGTGGACAGGCTTATCTTCCGTGTTCGGGATGGGAACGGGAGTTTCCCTGCCGCTATGGCCGCTACGCCAAAGCCAAGGTCCGGATTCGAACCGGAGTGTAGCCGCTCTGCAGGCGGCCGCGTAACCGCTCCGCCACCTTGGCTAACAACGACATCGCGAGCTATCTCTATGCTGTTAGTCGATGCGTGCTGTTCCATAATTACGTGCCTCTCTTAAACGAGAAATCACACGTACCATAATTTTGGTCCGGTATACGCCTAGTCAACGCGAAGTTGTGGCTCGGACGTTAGTAGCCGCGGACTGAACACCTCGTTGCCTTGGTGCGTACATCCCGACTCTATCAAACCGGTCTTTTACCGATGTCCTTAAGATGTCTCTTTTCAGGGACGGTTTCGAGCTTAGATGCATTCAGCTCTTATCCGCTATGGCGTAGCTGCTCGGCACTGCCTTGCCAGACAACCGATAGACCAGAGGCCACGTTGGTTAGTTCCTCTCGTACTATAACCAACTTCCCCTCAGACCTCCAACACCCCTGACAGATAGTAACCGACCTGTCTCACGACGGTCTAAACCCAGCTCACGATCTCCTTTAATAGGCGAACAACCTCACCCTTGGCCGCTTCTGCACGGCCAGGATGGAAAGAACCGACATCGAGGTAGCAAGCCACCGGGTCGATATGTGCTCTTACCGGTGACGACTCTGTTATCCCCGGGGTAGCTTTTCTGTCATCTTTAGCCCTCACCAAGAAGGCATAAAGGTTCGTTAGGCCCGACTTTCGTCTTGTGATCCACTGCTTTGCTGAATCACATCAGGCTGACTTTTGCCCTTACGCTCTTCAGTGGGTTTCTGACCCACTTGAGTCAACCTTTGGGCACCCTTGATATCTTTTCAAGGGCGTGCCGCCCCAGCCAAACTGCCCACCTATCGGGGTCCCATTCTCACGGTTAGGGACGCAGTCATGCAAGGGTAGTGTCTCATTGACGGCTCCCCGCCACCCGCAAGCGGCGGTTCGATGCCTCCTACCTACACTGCGCAAGCACAACCACATCCCAACGACAGGCTGCAGTAAAGCTCCACGGGGTCTTCACTTCCCATCAGGGGTCTCCAGACTCTGCACTGGAATGTAAAGTTCACCGGGTTCCACCCAGGGACAGTAGGGCTCTCATTGGTCCATTCATGCAAGCCGCCAATTAAGCGGCAAGGTACTACGCTACCTTAAGAGGGTCATAGTTACCCCCGCCGTTGACAGGCCCTTCGTCTCGTTGTACCGAGTATTCAGGTACCTGCACTGGGCAGGATTCAGTGATTGTACTTGCCCTTTCGGGTTAGCAATCACCTATGTTTTTATTAAACAGTTAGAGCCCCCTCGTCACTGCGACCTGCTCTTCTCAGAGCAGGCACCCCTTCTCCCGAAGTTACGGGGCTAATTTGCCGATTTCCCTTGGGTGGATTATGCCGACACGCCTTAGTCTTCTCAACTAGGGGCACCTGTGTCAGTTCTTGGTACGGCCATCGACTCCCTTTTTCACGGGCCCCTTGGATCAGCCGAGTTTCCCCATCACGCTTTGGTCCGCTTCTCACCATTACGGTTCTCCACGGAGTTAATACGCTTGGACAGTTTGGCACCACTGCTCGGCCTACCTTGAGGCGTCAGGTTTGTATGTCGCGTGGTACAGGAATATTAACCTGTTTCCCTTTTGACGCACTCGATTTGCGGTGCATCTTAGGACCGACTAACCCTCGATTGATGAACATTGTCGAGGAAACCTAGCCCTTTCGGCGGTCGGGATTCTCACCCGACTATGCTGCTACTATTGCCAGGATCTTCGTTCCTGCACGGTCCACAGGACTTTACAGCCCTACTTCTACCCATGCAGGACGCCTTCCTACCAGATCATGTTTCCATGCTCCGTGGTATCGGCAGTCGGCTTGAGCCCCGTCCATTTTCGGGGCCCCAAACCTCGACTGGTAAGCTGTTACGCACTTTTTGAAGGATAGCTGCTTCTAAGCTCACCTCCCAGCTGTCTAGGGCCTGGGACACCCTTTTAATTACACTTAGCCGACATTTAAGGGCCTTAACCACGGTCTGGGTTGTCTCCCTCTCGGACTAGAAGCTTACCCCCCAGCCCGGACTCCCGGCATCTACGACGACGGCGGGTTTGGAGTTTGACAAGGGGGTGAAGGATTTCTCCTCCAGCTCCCCTAATCAGTGCTCTACTCCGCCGACTGCCTCCGCCGGGGTCATGCTACGACATGTCTCGGAAGGAACCAGCTGTTTCCGAGTTCGATTGGACTTTCACCCCTAGACACAGGTCACGCGAGCGATTTGCAAATCAGCACCGCTAACGGTCCTCCACGTAACTTTCGTCACGCTTCAACCTGCCCACGCCTAGATCACTCGGTTTCGGGTCGTATCCTGATGACTCCACGCACTTTAATACGCCGTCCCACACTCTTTAGAGCTACGGACTTGTCGGTTTCCCTGCGGCTTCGGCCGTTAGGACCTTAACCTCGCCATCCGAATACACTCCCTGGCCCGTTCTTCAAAACGTAAGACAGAACGTTGGCAACGACACTCGTACAAACGCCTCGCGACGTCTTCCTTCGCATCGTCGATCCTTTCACGCCCTGCCGCACTGTCACCATCCGATTTCAGGCCCTTTTCACTTCCCTATTTGGGGTGCTTTTCAGCTTTCGGTCACCCTACTATTGCGCTATCGGTCTCAAGTCGTATTTAGTTTTGGAAGTTGGTGACTCCCAAATTCCCACGAGATTTCCAACCCGCGGTACTCAAGACACGAGTCACGGAGGACTGATTACGCTTACGGGGCTTTCACCCTCTATGGCATAGCGTTTCAGGAAATTTCAGCTTCTCAGTTTCCACCTAAAAGACTCGGCTTATAACACTACATCTCCTCTTGCGAGGATTCAGTTTGAACTCTGCCGCGTTCGATCGCCTTTAATTACGGCATCTCTTCGATTTCTTTTCCTGCCCCTACTAAGATGTTTCAATCCGGGGCGTTCCCAATCCCGAAAAGGGATTAACCCTAAGGTTAGGAGTTCCCATTAGGAGATCCTCGGTTCAAAGGCTCCTTGCACCTACCCGAGGCTTATCGCAGCTTGGCACGTCCTTCTTCGGCGCTTGAGCCGAGCCATTCACCGGATGGCATAGTAGCCACTTCACATTAACTAGTCAGCGTCCAGAATTATGGAACTTATGCACGGTTTACTTGTCACTATGACTTTCAACCCTTCCATAGCAGCGCCAGCCGCTATGTGCATCGATTTATATCACTGTATGTTGTCAGTGTTAATATAATTTTTCAATCCCAATGCGGGTCGATTTAGTGGACTCGCTGGGATTTGAACCCAGGGCCTCTGCCTCGCAAAGGCAGCGCTCTTCCAGCTGAGCTACGAGCCCTAGGCGTGGAAGGTCTTTGTATGGGTTGGCTTCCAACTTGAAATACGTAGGAGGTGATCCAGCCGCAGATTCCCCTACGGCTACCTTGTTACGACTTAACCCCCCTTGCGGAACCTATGTTCGAGCGTGGCAAAGACCACGCCCTCACATAAACCCCACTCGGGTGGTTTGACGGGCGGTGTGTGCAAGGAGCAGGGACGTATTCACCGCGCTATTTTGAAACGCGATTACTACGGATTCCAGCTTCATGAGGGCGAGTTTCAGCCCCCAATCCGAACTAAGAATGGGTTTAAGAGATTGCCTTCACCTTTCGGTGTCGGAGCCCATTGTCCCATCCATTGTAGCCCGCGTGTAGCCCGGAGAATTCGGGGCATACTGACCTACCGTCGCCCGCTCCTTCCTCCTCTTTAGCAGAGGCGGTCCCCACAGTGTACCCAGCCTGCCTGAGCAGCCGCTGGCAACTGTGGGTACGGGTCTCGCTCGTTGCCTGACTTAACAGGACGCCTCACGGTACGAACTGACGGCGGCCATGCACCTCCTCTCAGCTAGTCTAGCAAGGTCATCAGCCTGGCCTTCATCCCGCTGTCGTCTCCGGTGAGCTTTCCGGCGTTGAGTCCAATTAAACCGCAGGCTCCACCCGTTGTGGTGCTCCCCCGCCAATTCCTTTAAGTTTCAACCTTGCGGCCGTACTTCCCAGGCGGCGAGCTTCACGGTTTCCCTACGGCACCACGCGGATTCGCAATCCACGTGACACCTAGCTCGCATCGTTTACGGCTAGGACTACCCGGGTATCTAATCCGGTTCGTGCCCCTAGCTTTCGTCCCTCACCGTCGGACCCGTTCTAGCAAGACGCTTTCGCCACTGGCGGTCCCTCAAGGATTACAGGATTTCACTCCTACCCTCGAGGTACCTCTTGCCTCTCCCGGTCCCAAGACCGGCAGTATCCATTGGCAGCCTTACAGTTGAGCTGTAAGATTTCCCAATGGACTATCCGGTCCGGCTACGGACCCTTTAAGCCCAATAATAGCGGCCACCACTCGAGCCGCCGGTGTTACCGCGGCGGCTGGCACCGGTCTTGCCCGGCCCTTATTCCAGATGCTTTTTAGGCATCTGAAAAGCATACGCATTGCGCACACACTCAGGGTCCCCTTATCGCGCTTTCGCGCAGTGTAAAGTTTTCGCGCCTGCTGCGCCCCGTAGGGCCTGGATTCGTGTCTCAGAATCCATCTCCGGGCTCTTGCTCTCACAACCCGTACCGATCAACGGCTTGTTGGGACGTTACCCCAGCAACAACCTAATCGGCCGCAGACCCATCCTCGGACGCTAATGCTTTGTACCGCGAAGCATTCCAGCTTTCACGGCTTATCCGGTATTATCCCCAGTTTTCCGGGGTTATGCCAGATCCGAGGGTAGGTTATCCACGTGTTACTGAGCCGTTCGCCGAGGGCTTTCCCCTCTCGACTCGCATGGCTTAGTCGGACCCTGATAGCAGTGGCCTCTGGCAGGATCAACCAGAGTTAATGCACACTATCAAGGAATTATGCGGATGAACTATGCAAATTGTGCATGTCCGTCTTAGCTAATTCCAGCAAATTATTTTTGTTGGAATAGCCAACACCATAAAGACCAACGTCAGTTACAAGGTTTCTGGCACGTACTGCCAGCTAACTTGAAACTCCACTTCCCTTATGTTTCACGGCTGGAGATCAACCCATCACATTTGGAAAAATCCATATAAGGGCTGAATGAATGCCGCGATGGACATCATTTCAAAAGATCCGTCCGGATTCTTATATACATTTTGTATGTATATAAGTTTTGCCGGCGACAGATACAATAATCTGTCACTATCGTGTTATATTAGCATCAAGTGTATATATAACTTATTACAGGAATAATTCGCGTGATTTGGCTTATTTTGCCGTATTTTACGTGTGTTTAAAGCCGACGTACGAGTCTTCCCTTTCATACATATACCTCAGTATTTTCATTTATAAACACATTATCTACTAAATTGCTAATACCTTTCAAAGGTTCGAACAACAAACTCAAGCAATTAATTCTCTTGACTCAGAGAGCTCGTACAAGTAGAAAGTGTATCTATATTATCTTCCCCTAGCTCGAAATTAACAATAATACACCGTTTATTAAGCTATTATCTGCGAATAAACTTTACCGTTTACCTGCAGTTTCAGTAACGTCTGATTATCTGATATGAGGTTTTTTAGTTCTGACATGCGTCTTACATACATTTCTGTAGTGCTGGGCGCTGTGTATATTGATCCGCTGTTGAAATTACACGAGCTGACATAAGAAATTATTTATTTTATGTGCACGTTTTTTACTTTCTCTCGCCTGCACACAATTCTTTTTTGCCAATTGTGTATTGCTGCACAACGCGAGATTTGTGCTTAGATCTAAATGACCGAGTTACTGCGCATGAATCGATATAGGCGCGATCTGTAACCGCTAGTGGTGCCTCGTTTGATGCTCTTATAAGCAACAACTTTAATTTACTAGCATCACTTGCATCAATCTAGTAATTAATACGATTAAACGGGATATTAGTCAACCTTATCTACTTAATAAGAAATTACAGCATAAAACCAGAAGTTATTTAATAGCGAGATAACTCAAACTATGAGGCGAAAAATGCCAGAAAGACTGAATGACATTATAGAAGCAAAAAATCACCTCGTTGCAATCGTGAATGGGTTGGTGTATCTCTCTCATCACTTGGAGATAGATAGCTCTGTTTATGTGCGCGTCTTGTCAGACTATGAGTTTTATTTTGGTGCACTACAGCATATTTTTAAGGCAATTCAAGAACAAGAAACAACTGCAACTAGGTAATGCCATACTGCCTTAGTATGTAGACATAGATGCAACGCTGCTCCTTTCTTTAATTTTTTGAGTCAAGAAACAGACGATTCAAAGCATTCTTTGATGATACTAACGATTGTATTACGATTATTAGAATACATCTTGGCTAAAGGCACAAGCATTGTGAATGAGCAGACGCGGGATAAGTTGAATTCATTGCGATAGACAGCATACTTGATATTTATTAATATATTTGCTAAACCATATACGCACATCCTGAATTAGAGTACCGAGCACATCTTTTTTGCCAGGCGCTTAAAAATATCTGGAGCCTGCTTGTAAAGAACTTAGAGCTAAAATTACTCTTTTTTAGGGCACTTTGCTACCATGCACAATCTTGTTACAGTTAAATAATTAATGTGCTTTAGCCGTAAAGAAGACATATAGGTATATAGCGTTATGAAGATATATGGAATGTAGTAGCTGTAGTTATCTGATTTCTGCAACGGGTTAGGTGAAGGTGTAGCGATTACCGCTAAAAAAAGTGCCTAAAAATCAACAATTTACGGTTGATTGTTACAGCGCAGATTATAAAGACCGATATATTGAGGCCGACAGAATGATATGAGCTTCATCAGCGTCAATAAGAGGGTGGCTCGCATGAATTACAAGAACATTCTATTGGGAACGGACGGCGCAGAACTCATGGAAGCCGTTTACGAGCACTGCGCCTACCTCGCACAACTAACGGAAGCAATTGTACACATCGTTTACGTCATCGATAGTACAGTGTACGCTGCTATGCCAATTGAAGGTACGTTGCCCGGATACACATTCACTCCGACTGACTCGACCTGGGCAACTGTGTACGACGTGCTAAGAGATGCGGGAAAAAATGTAACGGAGAAAGCGAAGGAGAAGTTACTGTCGCTTGGTATCAGCGAAAACGCAATCAAAGTGGCCGTGCTTGAAGGACATCCTGCAAGTGAACTCCTTTCGTACTCTGAGAGCCACGCGATTGACCTCGTGGTAATTGGAACACACGGGCGTAAGGGAATTGATCGGCTGCTTATTGGAAGCGTCGCGGATAAAGTGACTCGTAGTTCGAAGGTACCGGTATTGTTGGTACGAGGTGAGTGACGGAACACGCTTGAATAAGCGCAAGTACTTTTATCACCATTTATACAGACGCACAGCCTTGTCACTTTATTCGGCGTGTACAAAGTATAAGAATAGAACAGCAATGCTTGATCTTAAGTACACGCTGAGATCGCTCTATTGCGATCAACTTTTATTGTACGATACGAAGTCGCACGACAACGTAAATATCAGGTTTTTGACTGACGTCTCTCCGTTGTTGGAACATTATAAGGGCTCTTAGATGACGGAACTGATTAGCTTGTGTAAACGCATCGATTATATAAAACGTAAAACGATAAAAATCTCCCTTTTTGTTTTCAAGTTATTAATATCATGCGCTCCCAAGTGTAGCTCCCTGAAATTTTTAGAGTAAAGAGACGATATTAGTGAGTGGGCTAGTCAAACTGGGCTTAGTTACGGGAAGGTATCAGTTAGCGAATATCCCTCTAGCTCACAATATACGAGTGCACGATATTGACATACAACATCAAAGCGATTATCTTGTAGTCTGATTTTGTTTGCGAATGCATACCATCACATAAACATAGTCAGGCAAACATCAACTTGGACGTATCCCACACGCGGACATAATATAATTATTGATATAGCTGTCATAAGAATGATTTTTTTAGAAGTGAAGAGAAATAGGAGTGGGGGCGATTAATTTGAGCAAAATATTAGATAATTTATACGAAATAAAAACTGTGGCAGTGAGCATGTTTCTCTACAAAACAGACGATTTCTTAATTTGTTTTGACACCGGCTTTAATGAAGGCAGCATAAAAAAAGAGTTCGGTAGACTAGGTCTTGACCCTGAAGATGTGAAATATATATTCTTAACACATAGTGATCGCGACCATACGGGCGGACTAAATTTGTTTAGAAATGCCGAAATATACTTGTCGATCGATGAAGAGCAGATGATTCACAAAAAAACGCCGAGATTTTTTAGGTTTAGCTATAATCCACCAATCAACAAAGCATATAAAACGCTCAAAGATGGGGACGTTATTCAAGCCGGAGAAACGAAAATAACTGCGATATCAACCCCAGGGCATACCCCTGGTTCAATGTCATATTTAGTAAACGACTCTATTCTGATTGTCGGAGATGCGCTGACTTTAAGAAAAGGTACGGTTCGTCCACTCACTAGACTTCAGCTAAGGAGTCTATATAGCATGGATGTAACGACACAAAAAGAATCAATAAAAAAACTAGCAAAACTTAGGAATATCTCTGTGATGCTGGTCGCACACTCAGGTTTCACGACCGACTTTGAACACGCAATGGATAATTACGCATTGTAGCTCTTAACTACATTATTTATTATATTTGTCAGATTTAAGGAGAGCAAACGAGCATCAAGTGCAAAATTCCACATGTAACTCTCCACTTCACGTTTCAGGATTGACGTTTTAAGATGGGTTTGTTGAGTATTATTGCTCATTTGTTGCTCCATTGTCCAACTTTTTAATCAGTGGTGAAGACGTTTGCCCATTACATCTTCTTACCATTCATTAAACGGGGGGGTAATAACAAATCATGTTGTGAGATATGTTGATGAGGTAACGGGAGGAAACAAATCTAACTCTCTTTCGATAGCTTCTGCACTAAGTCAGACCTTTAATACAATAGACGAACGCTTACCGTTGCCAATGTCCATATCAGACTATACTATACGACAACCTGAGACGAGAAAATGTCCGTTTCTAAAGCCCCTCATCGTTTTTGTCGCTCTCATAATGACCTGTTCTACCGCATTGCGTGAAAGCACAAATTTATAAAGCATGCATCATCTTTTATGTTCATCATCGCTACATGCCGTAGTGCATTTAAAAGTTGGGTGCGGGGTCAGTTTTCATGGAAAAACAGGCGGGGACCATCCACAAGAAATGTGATATCCCGTCAAAAAAAGGCATCCTTTTTCTCTGTTTAATTCTGCTTATAACTCTGTCGCTCTTTGCAGACATCGTGACAATTACGGCAAAGCCGCCGCAACGCGGACTCGATGAGCGAACACGCGACAGTTATGCTCAGTATCTGAAGGATACAGTCCTTGTTCGGTTCAAACCCGAAGCACGCAAAGGAGGACTGGTAATGTCAAACATCGCTGCTGAAGCGCACGCCAACGTAGGATCGACCGTAATCAAAGAGTTTAACGGCATACCGGGCCTCCAGATGGCATTGCTCCCAGAAGGAGTCACTGTGCCCGCTGCAATTACGAAGTATAAGCAGAACCCGAATGTCCTCTACGCGGAGCCCGACTATGTGCGATACAAAGACGCAGTCCCGAATGACCCCTATTTTGGTAGTTTATGGGGTCTGCACAACACCGGTCAGATGGTGAAAGGAGCGATAGGCACACGAGGGTCAGATATCGAGGCGCTGAAGGCGTGGGACAGGACGACAGGGTCTAATGACGTTATTATCGCGGTGCTCGACACGGGTGTCGATTACAGGGCGCCGGACCTTGCTCCTAATATTGTGGAAGGGTGTGACTTTCTTGCGAACAGTAGTGACCCGATGGATCGCGATGGACACGGTACCCAAGTAGCCGGGATCATAGCAGCTGCGGGCAATAACGGCATCGGGGTTACGGGGGTTATGTGGAAGGCGAAGATTATGCCCTTGCGGGTTATTGGTTCTGGTATCGTTCCCGTTGATATTGAGATAGCAGCCATAGACTATGCAAACTCACACGGCGCCCACATCATAAACATGTCTTTTGGTGGCAACGAATATTCTCAAGCAGAAAAAGACGCCATAGACGCCTCTCCTGCCGTTTGTATTTGCTCAGCTGGGAATGACGGTTATAACAATGACCAGAGACCCAACTATCCGGGATCTTGTACAAGCAACAATATTATCACCGTCGCAGCAACTGATCTAAGTGATGCTCTTGTAACGGGGCAGCATTGGGGGTGGGAGTCGAACTATGGCCCACATTCAGTGCATGTCGCAGCTCCGGGCATAAATATTTTAAGCACTTTTCCACCGGCGGTTCAGATGCTTTTCGATCCAATGAACAACGTCACTTCATGGAACGCCCAATCACCGTGGGGCGCTTCGAACCTCGCCAGTTCTCCGCCCAGCGCTACGGTTAATAGTCCAAGTGGCAGTGCTATGAACGCGACGATAACGCTCAAGAACCCCATCGACCTCACAGGAAAATGCGGGACCAAACTAGAATTCTATACAAGAATGAATACCATAAAAGACCACGGTCTGTTCTACATCGAAGCATCGAGCGACGGCGAACACTGGGATACTATTGATTATGGGTCAGGGAACTCAAATGGGTGGATCAGGCGCGAGTATAGCCTTACAAATTATGACGATTCACCGTACCTTAATATCCGATTTAGGTTAACAACTGATAGCAGCATGAGTTCTAGCAGTGTTAATGTTAACGGCCTTAGTATCTCGGCGTTCAACCCGTCGAATGGGGAGCAACACTATAGTTTCATAAGCGGAACCTCAGCTGCCACCCCTTATGTCTCAGGGCTCGCCGGGTTGGTTAAGACCGTAAACCCTAGTTATACTAACCTCCAGATAAAGGATGCCATTTTAAAGAATGTTGATGTTAAGAGTTCATTGCGTGGGAAGATATCGACAGAGGGCAGGATCAACGCCAGTAAAACACTATCCGGAGTCTCACCAATTCCAGCCCCCACCCCTGAACCAACTCCCCTATCATCTCTCGCTATAACGAGGCTTCAAATAGTCCCTGATTATACGCAATATCTCGAATGGGATATCACCAACACTGGTGACGTTAAAGTGTTTGTTGCACCGTATGCCCTTCTCTACAAGCCAACTGCTTCGGCACCTGGATACGCTGAGGTTGACAATGCTACCGCCCTATCCGCATATGATTCCACTACGGGCAGCTCTACAACTATCTCTTTCTATTCCGGATACGGTTGGTCCAATGCTCTGGCAGGGCATACCTACCGTATCTATTCAGGGCCTGTTGTTCCTTCTGACGGGAAGTGGGCAGAGTACAACGCACAGCTCTACTATAATGGAACGTTACAAGGCTGGCTCTATATGAGTGGAGGGTACTACTCAACGCTACGGTGAAGAGGATACAACCTCTTTGCTTCATTTTTATAGTAAATGGGGAACTGAATGGGCGAACTTTCGATACTCGCTTTCTAGTATATGTGTGATGTGTATACGCAATACTGCAAAGAAGTGAGGTTTAATGCTTACACATAGTAAGTTAATAACAGCGCCGTACTACTCCTTTCTTTTCTTAAGTCTTTGGAACTCTCTTTCTGCCATCCTATCTGTCATGCCAGTTCCTACGAACACACTCGCTCCGTGGGCGACTATTCCAATTCCCCAAAAAACTAGCGGAAATACAAACCACGGGAACCCATCGCCTGCAAACCGCCACACGAGTATGAACGCAAGATTTACCGCGACATAAACGGTGAAGTGCGTGTAGAACCCCGCCTTGTCCTCCGCTCGTTTTCGCGCTAACTTCATCAATTCTTCATCGCTTTCCATTATTTCACCTCCCTATCAATCAGTAAAGGCAAGACTAAGCGCTTTGCTCGTTAAAAGGTTCAGGTTAACTCTATCATTCGAATTGATAATTGTTGCCCTTTCGTCACGAATAAGTGCTGCATATGGCTTACTCAATGGGTTGAGTCCAATAGTACCTATATTCTGACTCACGCGTATCTGGCGTTGAATGGGCGCACTTTCAGCATCCGCTGTTTTTAGAGTGTTCTTATATCTAGCGAGGTTTGTTGTTGTCCTCCGGTGTAGAATAAAAGAATTCACGAAGGAGCAGCGGGATCGTTTGGGTATAAAAAGTCATCTAAGCCAACTTTGTGTCCCTCCTTATTAGGGTTCTCAATGCACGCGAGCACGTAATTCATCACATTTCTGTCCCGATGTAACCCGGTATGGTCAACACCTGTGTAAGATCGGAAGTCAGCGCTGTCGATCCAACTCTGCACATTTGCCACCACTCCATCGCCATGGAGGGTGAGATAGCATCCCCTCGGCTCCTCCCACTTAGGCAATGGTTTGCACGTGCAACCGGGCAGGCTCGCCCACGTCTGGCCCTTAACAAAGATAAGATAGATGACTGCTGGTAATCCGATGTCAGATCCAAACCCACAACGATTATTTTTGTTGTCTCCTACGATGACCCTATACGTGACGCCGGGGGCGAGGTGGTGGGCCTCTAAGGTTTTAACAGTGTCACTATCCGTTCTCAGCTGCAGAACCGCAGGTTTACCGAGCTGTGCACTAAAAGCAGACAACACCGAGTCAGGAATTTTATTTGCTGAGGCGGAACCATGGTTTACAGGGCCTAACCCAATCCACTGCACGACGTTTTCAGCTCCTCCCATCAGCTCCATGTACCAGCGAGTTACTAATGCACCCATTGAGTGGCACACGATGGTGAACTTGCAGTCATTATAGTCATATTGATCGCGGTAGATTGCCTTTTGCTTTTCAACAAAATCCTGGAAAGCGGGGACTGCCTTCCTCGGGTCATCGTAACCATTATAGTTGAATACAAAATAATGCGTCCCCTTGACAAAGCCGGCATTGTCCAACGTTTGTTTCATGTCAGTCCATGTTTCTTCGGATCCGAGCCAGCCGTGGACGAAGATAACGGGGTATGTTACAAGTACTTTTATTTCAGGAGTGCTGTAATGTCCCTGACAGCTTACAATATAGGAATAAGTTCCGGGCTCATTCTCCTTTAAGAGATGAAACTCGACTCGACCATCCGCGTCGGTGGCACTATCCCGAATTTTTTCCCACTGAGAGGAGGTAAGGTTCCATCTGTACAGCTCTGCAGGCTTATTTGCGTAATAGGTGGAATCATTGTTCTGGAAGCGGTACCATACGTAGAACGAGGAGTTCACAAACGTAATCAGATCATATTGAGGTTTCAAACCAGCTGGTGTTTGCATACCGCTTGCGCCTGCATGTGGAACGCTCGTAGCTGTATTAGTTGATGTATAGGAGCCGTTCTGCCCCAGTTCACTAAGTAGGGCCCTGTTGTCCGATACACCGTTTAACCCACTGCCTTCAGCAAGCGATGGGGGGTGTAAGGGCATTTGCTGTCCACCCTCTCTAGCAGTTGATACAAGCCCTCCGAAGATGGCAAGCACAAAGAGTGACGCTAATAATAATGAGATTACTTTCTTATTCATTGCGATCATCTCGCTGATAATATAACTCCGCCAGACTCATAGCACACAAGTAACCTAATTCTTAAAAACACATAATAACACGATTTGGGACTAAAATAGTTTCGCCTCTTTTTTGCGTTTTAGTCAATTTTACAATTTGTATTATCTCATGCGAAATACGCATCAAAATTACATTAATTGTAAGGATTTGAATCTTCATTTGTTGTGCGCTGACGGTAAAAGTACGAGGAAACAGCATTACGCAGCATCGTCATCCCACTGACACTCTCAAAGATGTAATAAGAAAGGAAAGCTTTAGATGTTGCAAGCGGCTATAGTTAAGACTGGGGAAGCGCTGTGCGTTGCCTACACCTGAACTATTTTTATAAGGTTAGTATCAACTACTATAGGTAAGAATTACAAATTCATCAGTAGTAGGTCTTGATTATGAATTTCTTTTCCGAAGAAATCGAAACTATGGACCGTGGTGAACTGGACGCCCTGGTTGATGAGCGCATACGCTACACTGTCAAGTTTGCTATGGAAAATTCTCCATTTTATCGCACATGGTTCCGTACAAACAAGATTGACCCCTCTACCATTAAAGAACACGAAGACCTACGCGATTTACCTATTATATGTGGTAAAACCGTCAGAGAAAGGCAGCCCCCTGAGACGGAGGAATTCGAGTTCAAGTGCATAGACTGGCCGAAGGTGTACACCATCCACGAGACCAGCGGCACCAGCGGCACCCCTAAATCGTTCTTTTTGACCTGGGAGGACTGGAACCGTTATGCAGAGAAATATGCCCGGTCATTTGTCTCTCAAAACTTCACGTCTGGGGATCGGGTGGTGGTCTGTGCCTCTTACGGCATGAATGTGGGTGCTAATACTATGACCCTAGCCGCCCAGAAGATAGGCATGACCATCATCCCCATAGGAAGCTGCACCTTCCCGGTAAACATAATAACCAAGTATCATCCCACCGGGATCGTGGGTAGTGTCTTTAAGCTGCTTCGTTTGGCTAGAAGGATGGAATCAGAGGGACTAAACCCACAAGAATCCAGCATAAAACGTTTAATAGCTGGTGGGGAGAGCTTTGCTGACGAATCACGGGCGTTCCTGGAAGAAGTCTGGGATGTACCGGTTTATAACAACTACGGCAGCACCGAGGGGACCATGTGCGGGGAATGCCATGAGAAGGCAGGTTTACACGTGCCCGAGGACCTGGTGCACCTGGACGTTTACGACCCTGCCCTGAACAACTTTGTGGAAGACGGAGAATGTGGGAGGGTAGTGTTAACTACTCTGTTACCCCCTGGGGGGACGACGGGGACACTCCTATTGAATTACGACACGGAAGATACCAGCGTGGTGATATCCCGGGATCAGTGTCTCTGTGGCCGCACCCACCTCCGGATCATGCTCCCTCAAAGAGAAGCCGAGACGGTGTGGGTGGCTGGTTCACCCTTTAACCGGGTGGATATAGAGAGGGGCGTATTCCAGCGGGAAAATATGGACTACCTAACAGGGGAGTATGAGGCTTCTCTTTATGGAGATGCTGAGGAAACCACGCTCCGAGTCAGTATGGAATGTTTGGATACCAGTAACTGTGAAAAGGAGCTAGTCAAGGAGAATTTCCTCAAAAGTTTCCTGCGGTACCGGCCACTCCTATCTGAAGCTCACCAGGATGGTGGCATTAACATCCTCTTCAACTTTACTGAACCAGGCGGCTTAGAATTTTATCGGATCAAGGGGCGACCCAAGCGTTTGGTGGACCGTCGCTGAGAGTTGATAAAAAGCGAAGTTGGCGTTCCTGAATGCTTATCGATTATAATATTTAAAGGGACACCTCCACGCCCTTCTGGAATAGATATTCCTTGACTTCCCGGACACTAAACGTACGGAAGTGAAAAACTGAAGCAGCCAACAGTATGGTGGCACCACCACTTACAACTGCATCGTAGAAATGTGACAGTTTTCCTGCTCCGCCAGAGGCGATGACTGGAACTTTAACAGCATCAGCGATGGCCCTTGTGTATTCTAAATCATAGCCATCCTGGGTCCCGTCACCATCCATACTTGTTGGCGGATCACCCCCGCACCCAGTTTTTCACATTCCTTTGCCCACTCTACAACGTCTCTACCCACTCTTTTAGTCCCGCCGGCCACCACTACTTCGAATCCAGAGGGCATCTCCGGGTTCCGACAGCCATCGATAGCCACGGTTATGCGCTCCGAGCCGAATTTTTCGGCGGCTTCTTTTATTAGCTCGGGATTGTTAACAGCGGCACTGTTCATGGACACCTTGTCAGCCCCGGCTTTGAGGGTTAGATCTATGTCTTCCAGGGTCGAAATGCCTCCGCCAACGGTTAGTGGAATGTCAATAACCGAAGATACATTTTCAACCCATTCCAGGCGGGTTCCGCGGTTTTCTAGGGTGGCAGCTATATCCGGCATGGCCAGTTCGTCTGCACCCTCTTTCTGGTACAAAGCGGCACTTTCTGCCGGGTCACCGGCGTCTCTTAAGTCCACAAAGTGTATACCCTTCACTACACGACCGTCCTTCATATCCAGGCACGGCATGATCTTCACGATTTTCATGATTACAACTCCTCACTAATTAATCTCAATTTTAATATGAGTGCAACTCCTCCTCAGAGTTGTGCAACTTTTTTTCCTCGTTGTGCTCGTTTTTTGCCATACTTATCGCAGGCGACAAAGGCCTAATAGACTGCTACAGTGTTTCCGATTGCCTAAAGCACAATGCGCCCAGCCGGATAGCGAACCGGCGACCGCCGCCATGTGAAAGCGACGTCATAACCACCTAGACAACGAGCTCTAATGATATGATTTTCTCCTACTCATATAATTTTGCCAAAAAAACTGATAAATATTTTCGTTATATATATAAACTGATCGACCCGTCAACCCCACATCCATCACTTGATTTCACCAAGAGGATCCACCAGTGTTATTACTGTTTCTCTAAAATGACATCGTTAGCTGATTGTTTTACACTACCAAATCCTTCAATGCATCCAATAACACCTTTCGCTCAACAGATCCTGTTGGCGATATATAGAAGTCGACGCTTCTTCCGTAACTTGCTTAAGATTGTCTTTGATTAGATAGCTATTGATAAAATTCAATCTTTGTTTTGGCTGATGTCGGCCTGCAAACCTACTTTTGGAATTTTTTGTATCGCCTCATATTGATACACTGCCCATACGATAGCTCCTACTAAAGGCGTAAAAATATCGCACAGATGACGATCCTTATCCATTGATTTGATTCTAGTTGCATTTTCTATCACTCCGTTTTTTTATCAGATTAGTTCATATCCCACACACTACAAAAAGCAATATGATTTATGCATTTTTCACGTTGGGCGATCTCAGAAAGTTTGCTTTGTAATATCGAGATATTATCCAGAGAATGAATCAAATCGTTCGTATATCCTCACGCACGGGGTATCAGGGATTGAGTGGGCGCATTACAAACATCCGTTACCTGAATACGTCATTACAAACATCCGTTACCTGAATACATTTATGACGTCTACATGAAGTACTGGAACGATGTCTGCTTTGTTCGATAACGCTTACGGCGCATCCTTTAAATCTGCGGAGGTCCCTCTTTCAACAGCTCTTCTATTCGCTGTGCTGCGGGGACTGATTGCTCCCACGCTATCTCGAAGGTAGACATGAGGGTACTCGGCATAGGTGGAGTCATCGCTCCAGAGCGCTACAACGGGAGTATCGATTGAAAGGCTCTCGGCGTCGACGTTCATCGAGCTAATGTTCTTGTTTCTGTCCCCCACTAGCATGAATGTGCCTTGGTACTGCGGGAGGTAGCGCACGTCTGCACCAGTATTCAACCTCTGTTGTATCTCTTTGATGTACGGATATGAGAAGTCAGCAACACCCCGCACGCGCCCCCCTTTCTGTATAAACAGTTTGTTTTTCTCGGCGAGGCTGAATTGAGAGGCGAGCACCAACAGTGAGGGAGGGGCGAGGTAGACGACTTCCACGTTCGCAGATTCGATAATACTCGAACAGATGGCGAGGACGTCGGTCACGCTCGTTATAATCGTTCCGTTAGCCATTACTATTAACTAGCAACCGCGGAGCTTATAAAGCTGTGTGACACCCCCTATAAGACAACGCTTTATTGGTTTTGTTGTATCGCTAGAAACTTGCCGGCTGGTTGTAACACGTCCGCTACCGCATCGTCATCTATAGCTAAGTAGAATGGTGGACCATTCGTCACGCGTGCGGAAGCCCCTCCTTTAACAGCTCTTCTATCCGCTCTTTGGCAGGAACGGCTTGTTCCCACAACACTTCGAAGGTGGAGGCGAGGTACTCAGCATAGGTGAGGTCATTAGTCCAGAGCATACTAATAGGGTCATCAAGAGAGATACGCCAGACATCCTCGTGAATCGCAAGGTCGACATTAATCGCAGTTAGAGTAATCCTCCTATCTAACACGCCAAAATATATTCCCCGGTACCAGTCAAAGTGGCGCACATCTTCACCAATATCTAAAAGTTCTTGCACCGCTTCAATAATGGGGTGCGAGACATTAGTTATACCCCGAACTTTCCCGCCGCGGCCTATAATCTTTTTAGCAGCCTCGCCGCCGACTTTGTAGAGCCAATTTCAGCGGGAATCTGAAGTTTCGACATCAATAACTTGATTCAATTTTTATTCAGGTATCAGTTTTCGTCTTTCTACTTTTTACAATTTTTCCGTATTTAGTGGTTTATTTTTTTCAAAAATAAAACTTTATGCGATGTTTTGTATATACGTGAGAGTGCTGTAGATTATCTTTGACACATGACTCCAGAATGCACGTCTAACGCGAACAAATAGGTTAGTTTTATTATCGCTGCACGCAATAACATATGTTCAAAAAAATTATAAGTAAATTGATAGACCGAGAAAAAGGAGGTGACCTAAATGGATTTACTGGCCCCAATAATATTACCAGTTCAGATACTTATGGCGATGCTGTGGGTATTCATACACGGAGTATAGTAGTAATGAATCCTACCCAGATGTAAGGGGGAGCATTTCTCGCACTAGCATTCTAACGTTCTAATTTTATTTTTAATTTTATCTTATTTTAATAAGAAATAACATAACTCAACGATGGATAGGTTGTCGGAGATAAAGTCGGATACAGCTTTGTAAATAGCAAAATTCCACGCTCTGTAATACCGTTCGACGAATACTTTTTTCGTTCAAAAAATGGTTGAATCGCCCTTTCAGAAATGCAATTTGGTTTGACGTTAAAAATGGAGTTACTTTTATTATCTCGAGCGCATAGAGCTGAGATCGATGATAGAGGTGAGATACTTATGACATTCGATATTATTGCGTCATTATTGGCACCTCTTCAAGCGCTGTTTGGGGGGTGCTTACACCCATGGTCGTCACGGTGGGGCGCTCACCCTGTTGGCATTACTGCTGCTCCTTTTCATATGATCTAGAGAAAAAACGTTGAGAGTAATCGGAGAAAATTACGGATTCAACTTCATGGTTGATTGAATGTTAAAGGTGAGGTATACATGACCACGTTAGATGAAGAAACGTTGACAGCGTTGAAAAAAGATAATGTCAAAAGACTTAGATTCCTTCTCGACATAATAAATGAAGTTAAAACAGAGGAAGAGCCCAACAATCCATACAATCTTGATTATATCGCTTTAACTACTGACATTTATAAAAAAACATTTGACTTGGGAATCGACCCGTACCTTACAGAGAAAGACTTGAAAATGCTTGTCAAGATGGGCAAAATATCAGAAAGTGAGGGGATTGATGGATATTATGTTACGTCTGAGGAGTGAGAAGATAAAGAAGCGGGCAAACGAAATATTCATGCTACTGTTATAAAGAAAAGCGAAATACAACGGGATCGCATACGCAAATTGTGCGATATAATATACGAGCTTCAAAAAGCTGATGTGCTGTGTATATCGACAAATCAAGAAGAAAGCTTCTGACCAACGTTTAGACCCTGCCAAAGTGAAAAAAGAAAGTCACTGCTCTGTCAGGGAGGCGAATTGTATGAGGAGCAGAAAGAGTACTATAAAAGCGTTGAAAAATTAATTTGATAGATTGACGTTATTTTAACAGCACTATTAAGATCGTTTTGCTCTTAAAATACATGCAAAAGTGGTAATTGAAAACATTGAGAAAACAAGCACGTCATGACCTTAAATTCAAATCTGAGAAAGGTTATTTCCGCTGTGTTTTGCTTGATTAGACAGCATTTTGAGCCTTATTGATTTTTTGGTAGTAACGCGCTAATATTGTCGGTATTTAAGATCTGATCCATCTACTCCTTTTCTAGATAGTTGGTGATATCCTTTATATCTTTACGCCTTCATATCTTTACGATGTCCTCACATACTTTTGTCTATCTATCTGCTGAACGCATCGCATACCCGATCACGTCCGCCAATTCATCGGACCGGGGAGCCGATGAGGAAACGCATTCCAGTTGATGACTCCAATTCTACGCCTCTGTTGCCGCTCATCGTGTAAGCGCGTTTCTTCCAAGGGGCGAATCGAATCCCCCACCCTCCGTACTCCCATAATGGCCGGTATTCTCGTACCTCATTCCCGACCACGTCACGGAGGGGAATTGTCCAGGAATAGAAGGGGAAAAATCTGACGTATATGCTGTCCTGCCTCACATCAGTGACCAACTTCGTTGTGTAGAGCAATAGTACAAATCCGATGCCAAAGATGAGCCAGATAACCCACACAACGAAATCGGGGGCTGGGTTGTTGCCGACTGGTTGCCCGAGGACAATTTGGCACGATAAACGTATACCACGAGATCACAACAGGGATAAGAATGACGAGTCAAAGCCATAATTGGCGCAGATGCTGCACTTCGTGGAACAACGTATTGTCAGTTGCATCGGTCATTTTATTGCCGTTTTAATACGTATCGATCGTATACCTTCGACAACGTGATCGATTATCGTTTTTGTATGAAGTTTACAATTAATCATATAAAAGACCCCTTTTGTATGATAACGCTTGTCATTTGACGCGCTTTTGTTCTCTTCCGCGCCTCTCCATCCTCATTCCCGTTTTTTCCTGGTTGCATACGCGTCAGAAGACCAGAAGTATTCGAGCATTTCGAGCGCACGTTCTTTCGTGAGAGGAGTTTCTCACGCTCCTCCTTGGTGACGTGTTCTAAGCTCGTGCACGGATTCTAGCGTAAGGTTCGGTATCTGCTATTCGTCACCTCGTAGGGTAAAAGTAGGGTGAAAATAGGGTGAAAGTAGGGTGAAAAAGTATGATAATTGTATCGCTGATGAGCAGCTGACATGTGCGAGAGTATCTCTACGCTGTTTGGGATTGCTGCGTGCGAAGCGTGCTATAACTCGCACTAGATCAAATTTCTCTCTCTATTCGTACTATCGTTACGATGATTTCTCGTGTAACAGAACATTTTTTTGTCGAGACCTTCGCAAATTTGCAGAACAATACGGTGACATCATCCAATCAACGGTCAAACCGTGCATATATTCTCACCCACGGAGTATTAGGCATTGAGTTCGCGCATAACAAACATCCGTTACCTGATTTCGTTTATGATGTGTAGATGAAGTACTGGAAAGGCGCGTGCTTCGTTCAATAACACTTGCTGCCCATCGCTCAAACCTGTGGCGGCCCTTCTTTCAACAGCTCTTCTATCCTCTCTTCTGCCGGAACTGACTGTCCCCATGCTATCTCGAAGGTAGACACGAGATACTCGGCATAGGTAGGATCTTGAGACCAAAGCGTTACAACAGGAGTATTAAGCGAGAGACTCTCGACGTCGATATTTATCGAACTGATGCTCTCCCGCTCATCTCCCACCAGCATAAATACTCTCTCGTATCGGCTGTAGTGGCGCACATTCTCACCAATGGCCAAGTTTTCTCGTATCACTTCAACATACGGATGTGAGAAATCAGCGATGCCACGCACAAGTCCTCCGTTTTGTATGAACATTATTTCCTTATCGTTTATGCCATATTGTGAAGCGAAGACTAACAAGGAAGGAGGAGAGATGTACACGATTTCGTTTTTTGCAGATTCGAAAATGTCTGAGCAGATAGCGAGGACGTCGGTAACGCTTTTAACTATTGTTCCGTCAGCCATTATTGTTAGATAATAGTCAAAGAAGTTTATAAGCGTGTGTGACAGCACATCTGTGCACAGGGTCATCACACAAGATGTGTGACAATAAATCACAGATAATATTTGAATTCGCTCTATTATTGTAACAATTTAGATTAAAGAATAAGGATATGATCAAGGAGGTAAGCCCTCTTCTAACAACTCTTTTATCCGCTGTGCTGCAGGGTTGATTGCTCCCACAACAGTTCGAACGTGGAGACGAGATAGTTGACGTAAGTGGGATCATCGGTAAAGAGAAATGCAATTGATTCATCGAGCGAGAAGCGTCTTGAGAGGCGCTCTAAATCGATATTAATCGCGCTTAAGCTATGTTTTCTATCGAACACTGCAAAAATTATCGCTGAATACTTATCAAAGTGGCGAATGTCATAACCAATGTCCAGATGCTGTTGCACCGGGTCAATGACTCGGTCAGTGATATCGGTTACGCCCCGCACAGCCCTCCGCGCTCAATAATTTTTATCGACGCCTCACCGGTGCCGTATAAAGAACTAAGTACTACCGACAACTCAGGGCCGACCCACAACATTTCCCTCTCCAATGACGAAATGAGCGGGACAGCGATAGATACCATTTCCCTAGCGCTTTTGATTATTCTATAAGTGGAAAACTCATCAGACGGCCTAAACCGCTGCTGCTTCGACAGATCCTGCAGCTCTTGCTTTCTCCTTTTCATCTCACGGAGCTCAGTCTCGTGCTTTTTAAGTGCAGCATTGAGAGCGATGTCGAGCTCCACCGCCGCGTAGACAGTCGGGGTCTCGAGTGACGGATTCACCATCCCCTTGTCGATGAGGCCGGTCTGCGTGCGGTAGATGTCTTCCCGATACGTCTTGAGCGATTTTGCGAGCAGGGACGGGGGTTTTGGCCCGTACTTGAGCAGGTGGAGGTAGAGCTGCGCTTCCTTTTCACTGAGGCCAAAGCCGATGAGTCGTGAAAGGAACTCGCTGTTGTCGGCCATAATGATTCATCATTACGTACGTGTAGTAAATGATAAATATAGGTTTACTTCGCGCTTAGAGTGCAGAGGCCCTTGTTCTAACAGTTCATCCGATTGTGCTTGTATACGCAACTCACGTGGTACTTAATCTGGTAACGTCCTGTGCGTAAAAATCTAAAAGTAACGAAGAAAAAACAGAGTTGATTCAGAAAAATGGCGTTTACGTCAAGTTCTTAGAGGAGTAGAATGGGCATCAACAGACACCTATCAATATCTAAACACCGGCTTTTTTGCAGTTTTTAAAAAACTCGTAAACATAAGGTGGTGCACACCCCTCATATGCGTCCGTTCACAGTACTTTACCAGAGCTCCTTATATACGGCTTCTGTATCTGTCTTTATAATGCAGTTACACCTAATTCGCATAGCGTGTTAATATGCAATATTACAACGAAGAAAAAATGCAAAATCTCAGATTGAGAATAGAAAAAGAGATTCTGAATTGGCCTAATGTAACTACGAAAAAAATGTATGGTTGTCCATGTTATAAAAATAAGGAAAAATTATTTGCATTTTTGGTTACAGACGGTGTTGTTCTCACACAAGTTAGTGAACAAGACAAAATTAAATTATCAAAAGAATTTAAGATTAAGCCCTTCCAAGCAGGAAAAAGAACGATGAATAAATGGCCACAAATAAGTATTGATACAACAACTGACTTGGAGAGAATAATTCCATTTATAAAAAATAGTTATAACCAGTCAACGACATCATTATAAAAAAAGAAAGTAGACAAATTGCAAATTTCAATTAATAGAAAATTGTAATGGTAAGCACTTACTAGTTAAACTTCTACGCGCAAGTGATAGCCCATCTTCAGGTCACTGGCGAGCAACTAACCACTCTTCTGCTTCATTTTTTGTGGATACGTTGTTACGCTTTAGATACTGCCGTCTTCCATTGTTGTATTTATCTTTATCTCTCTTTACCTTCTTTTCTCTATACCTTCTGCAATAAGTCTTGATATTGTTCGATGCCGATGAATTGGATAGCAACTCAATGTCAATTTCAATTTTCTCATACCTCCTTCAATCGTCTTGCGTTCAATCAGAATTCAATCCCATTATACTCGTATTTGTGGACCTTAAATCGTAATTTCAACATTTTCGGCGCTGTTTTGCTTTCGTTTGCCGCTGATATCTGCATACGAAAGGGCAATTCGAAGATCAGTGAAGAAGATGTCAGACTTGCCACGGATGAGGTCGAAATTGAGTTTATCCGGAGGAGCATCAACATGCTCGGGGATCTTCAGAAGATCCTGTTGTATTGCATCCTCACGGTTGAAGATAGAACACCCACTAACATTTATCGCAATTACAATATGAAAGCCAGAGGCTTGGGCAGCAGCCCGTTAACCCACAGGAGACTTTCTGCCCTCTTACGGGAATTAGAACTTATGGGTCTCGCAGAAAATGAACGAAGGGGGAAAGGACGAGTGAGAGGGGTGGCGTGGCGTGGCGTGGCGTGTGTTTCCGCCGTCGACGATTGAGCGCGAGACGATCTTGAGGTTATTAGTGGGTCATTGTAATGCTCTGTGTCGTTATAGGATCTTGGTTATCAGAAAGAAGATTAGAGAAGCTCGGATCAGAATTACAAGGCAAATAAGAGAAGCTCTGAAATCTTAACAGTAAAAATCAGGGGGAGTAAAGTTGTCTAAAAGCCCACCTAAAACGCTTGCAAGTTGAACTTACAGCTGAGGGTAACGACATTAAGCGGTTAGAAGATAATTTAGGGTATTTAAGGCTTGAAACTCGAAGTTACGGGAAGAAGTCGCTGCACCTCTAACGAGATTGCTGACTGCAGCGACTGAGGAGAATAGAGTTAAGAAGTGGTGGCAGTTTTGGAAGGGGCAAGCGACGGGATCTAAAAAGTAACATCAGACATCTCCGAGAGTCGAAATAAACAGTTGGAAAACCACTTAGCATAGAGTTTCAATCAATTATGAGCCAGTCATGCCACACGATCAGTTTTGTATCACATGTGTCCGTATGGTTGATTGCCCCTTCGTTAACTGCTTTGCGCATATTAATTAGGAACATATTCGATTTGTATATGTTGATGAGGTGGATCAATGTCCACGGTATAACCCAAGGTATGTTATTCTAGATTAACAGTAGCATCATTTATGCGTCTATAATAGTCCCCAACTTTAACGTTTGAGAACAGTTTCAGATATCCCGATTAAGGTGGATTTCTTAACACGACTGCATAACGCGGATCTCTTAGTGGCTGTGAGTATTTGCCTACAGAATCTTAGAGGAAAAAAAGTCTAATTGGGTCAAATGCTGGGTGGGTATATTCATCGTAAATTTCTATGATGCTCAAATGGTTTTGAGTCCACAAAATTTTATACGGCGTGCAATGTTCATCATATCTAATGCTTCCGTCGCTAGACACCTCGCCCAAATGAGATGATTCCAATTTAGCGACAATAATGCCTAGTAATGGTGCGCCTGCAGCAAGCGATAACAGTCTAACCTTGCAATGCTTAAATTTGCTGTTCAGATCATTAAGGAATTCATTTCCTGGTGCCGTTTGATGTACGCAGAGTGCATCTTTCCAATATTTTTCGGGTATATTACGCATCACACTATCAAAGAACCCAGCCATATTAAATCCGAAATGTCCGGTGTCCAGCGTGACAATCTTGTTGACCCTCCCATCTTGGGCAGCGTATCTGGCTACCAACCCTCCCATGGAGTGAGCGATAATATTGACGTTGACGTCGACGTCTGGATTTAGCTCTCGATTTAGCTTTTTTACCGTGCTTATAGCGTCTTTCAGTTCTTCGCCATACGCGCTTAGGTCGGCGAAGTTGAAGTACAACCCTACCTCCGGAACATATGTGTTGGAATATTCAAACTCCCATATATTGTGGCCTCCGTAGAGCTCATTGTGTAGGAGAGTGCCTAGGTTACAGAAACAGTTGTTTGAGCTATCTCGTACATGCCCAAGTACAGGAACTCCTGCTACCAGCCTGATGGATGCTCCATGCACCAGGATGGTGTTGGGTTTACGCGGATCAATAACGTCGGAGTGCCACAGTCGATACGAGCCGTCGGAGGGGCCGTCGTTTTTGACGTTTCCAACAACAAGGTTGTGGTAGTTCTTGACTTTTCGAGCAGCTACCTTATTTGTCATAACGTGTACGTCAGATTTTTCTTATATATACATATTATCGTTACAATGATTTGGATATAACAGCACATTTGTGGTAGGCAACCTCTTGAAATTCGTTGAATAGCACGTTGATGTTTGAAGGATCATCATGCTGTTGAAGTTCGCCGGAGCCATCGCTGTTGAGAAGGACAGTGAAATGGTTAAACAATCAGATGTCAGGGAAGCGCAAGATAGTCTGGAGATGGGTCATATCACTGAAGTAACAAAGACACCCCCTCTTCATCAGAAATTAATGCTTTATGCTATCGTATCGAGCGGGAAAAAAGAAATTGACACTAACGAAGTGTAAGTCAATTACAGAAAGCTCTGTGAGAGCATGGAAAATAAGCCGTTGACGCTGGTTCGGATATCGAATTTCATTTCCGAACTGGATATACTCGGTTGGAGCGCTTATTAGATTTGAATTTAAACGACGTCTTGAGTTCTTTTATCAATCCAGTGCATAACCACTATATTTGGCACTTATAAAGCTGTTCAAAAGCCCTCTCTGTGATACCGCTCGACCATCTCTCACTGCAGCCACTTATATCACTTCATTACCGCCACGCCCACTTTTTACTGGTATTACAAGTATTTTTATCAATGTAATTAAAGTGCAAATATAAGCCACAAAAAACCCCATTGCTGCCAAGTAACACCTAAGAAACCTGTTTGGTTTGGAAAGATGGCTCCCGCGAAGAAGAATGCCATAGAACTCATCAAGGTAACAAGTCCCACAGCTTGCATACCGGGAATCAAAAAAAACATTGTTATATCACCTCCTTTTCCTCAGTCTATCAAGTTTACTGATAATTAAAAAATCACACTTCTGTGTGCTTTAATTCTTTAAATAGTGTGGTGTCGCCAATACCTCAAGGTAACCTCAGAGTACATTATGATTCTCAAACAAAAATCAGTTTCGAGAGATTTTATTTTAGGATTTAAACGACTTTTTGAGCTCCTTTGTTAAACTGATGTAGAAAGGACCCCCTTTATCAAGTGTAAAACATCGCAAAAACACGCACCCATCATGGAGTTTTGTTTGTGTGAAGCGACGGAGAGGTACAAAAAACAATCAATGAGCGTCACTCAGCTATTACATTAAACCTATAATCTTCTCCTATTACCCTCAACGTTTTTCTTTAGAAACAAATGGTGTAACCAATCTAACGGTTCCATACCGGCCACGAGACACAACCCTGGCATCAACAAGACCAAGCGTATCCAATGCATTGATAAGGATTAAAACGCTCTGCATGTTGCCACCTAAAATGTGCAACGTAGCAATTAGCTAAAGGACTTCTTTCAACAAGACTTGCGCTACTGCTACCAGAATCGGCATTATGAAAGCAAGCACGGCGCCCACGATCCGCTTAGAAAACTGTCAACCTTGACAGCATGTTGGTGCATGAAAACAACATCTCTCGATTGATCTGGTGGTCTTATCACACTTATCTTGAGGTTCATTGTATGAGTATCCCGTTGCCTAAAACTGACGACCCACGTGGTCGTTGGCAGCGGTGAGCATGCCTCCGTGTTGTATTGTGCTAGCTCTTTAAAGCTATTAGCAGATTTATTGATATATCACTCCTCAACGGTATTCACGGTTACGTATCAATCTCTGAATGTTAAGCATCTATGTCAAGAGACCCAAGGCAATGGCTACGGTAACGCCTACGGCTAACATACCTGGGAGTGCACCAATAGAAGCCGCGCCAATTCCAAACCAACCACCTATAAGTGCCGCCGTAACCGCCGCACCAGCGCCTACAGTTGCGGCTGCAATAAGTGCACCGGCGCCTAAAAGTGCAGCTAATATCCCTGCGCCAGCAATTTCGACATTAGTGATCTCTTGACCATGACTGGATTGACTTTTATTACCCACAGAGACTGAAGGGATAAGTGGTGTCGCATGTGGTGCAGGTGATGTCTCAGATGTTTTTGCCGCAGTAGACATCGCAGGCGAAGGATTCGTTGCGTTCACAGCGCCGCTCGCACATCCGACGACAAATACCGTCGCTAACACAATAGTGACCATCAGTACGATTAGGAATTGTTTTTTCATGTTACTACCTTCCTACAAGGACTTTCATAGCAAGGTGTGTTTTAAAAGACGACATGTGTGTGAAAAGAACCGCAGTTATAATCCCCGTGCTAACGCCCAACAACCCAACTAATGTAGATACCGCTTGACGAGCGAATGGAATAGGCAATCGCGATGAAGATAATAATAGCAAATGCTACACCTCATTTTCTACCGATACCCGGTAATCCCTTAAATGTTGTGATTTGCGTCTGATAGAGAGAAAACAGGGATCGAAGATTTTTTCGGCACTCCTCTGCCAACTAGCACATAAACGCGATACTCAGAAATTGCGCTTTTTGTTGAAAAATATTCGATTGGAGCGCTTATTAGATTTGAATTTAAAGGTAAATTGAAGCGCGTTGAAAGATGCATGTAAATATTTTGAGGTAGAGCGGTAAAAGGTGCTTAGACCCATGCAATAAATTATAACTGCAACCTAACTCTGTTATATCGCGAAAGTCTGTTTCAAAATCGCACAAGGTTTTATCTTTGATATGAACCTTTAATTAGGGAACTCCTAACTAAGAATTGGGTGACTATACTATGAAAATGAAAAAAACGATCATAAGTTTATCGATTATAGCGCTACTGTCGATTTGCATGTTCAATAGTGTTGCCACAGCGCGTGTGACTAAACATTCGACTGATGTTCATAGCGGCTATGCAGCGGATGTGAGAGGGAACCAGCAAACGTATCTTGTAGCATATCTCCGCAATAACCATACGGCGGTCACAATGGCGGTCAACCAATCTATTTGGCTTAACGGTGTTCTCTCAGTCGGTACACCACCAACCTCAGTAAACGACACCTCGCACGGCATCCCCAACGCGACGATTAATGTCCAAAGTATGAATCCCGACGGGAAAACATGGACTACCGTCTATTCTGAAAGAACACTGCCAGACACTAGTCAAACAGGTTATAACTACTCAGGAAGGTTCATAATGACTCTAACCCCAGTGGTTGCTGGCGTCTACACGTACCGGGTAACATACGATGGCGACAGTCAATATGCTCCTGCTGTCAGCAACGTGGTGACGATAACTGCAACTAATGTGGCCATTTCGTAATTTAGTTATAGCTAACTCCTCAATCTGCTAGGGCATAGTAGCCTGACAATTATACATGAATGCATGCAGTTTACGTTCTCTACGTACTGCAACAACTAGGAGCTGTAAGGCATGAAACATGCTCGGACGCATAAACCAGATACCCCCAAATAGTTATCTAATTCTTGAAACAATAACACATTTGAGAGATTGTTGTTTTTGCAAACGGACGGCGTCGAGGAGCCCGTAAAAAAGGCACGAGTACCCCGTGAGTCACCGACTACTTGTGTATCAGTTAAATACCGTCTATAGTATACGGCTGTACGAGCTTGCTTTTAGCAAAAATGCAGAATCAGGGCAACATTTATAATCCCACGGCTCACCTTTACTTAATTTTAAAAATTACGGTTGATGGAGCGGCTTCTCTCCTAACCGATGCTGAAGCACGCACCGTCAACGATAAGGCGATTACACATGAACGTGAGAATGAAAGTAATAAGTGTATCGCTCGTTGTGATTTGGTGTCTGCACGCTCAATGTTGCCGCAGCATCGACGAGTAAAGCGTCGGCCGCAGCTCTTGGTGGATATATAACAGATGTGCGAGCCCAGCAACCAACGCAAATCACCCTCACCGCTCCTGCGCACGTACCTGCCTACCAAGATTTTTATATCAACGGGTCCCTCACTGCAGACGGCAACGGAGTGGGCGGCGCGCTTTTACATCTCCAGATGAAGTACCAAGGTGAATGGGATACCCTCTTAAACGTCACGACCTCTGATGACGGCGCTTTCTTCCTCTTCTTAACGTTGGGCGTTACGGGCGACCTAGCCTTCCGGGTCACCTACGACGGCGATGGTCACTACGCTCCTTCGGTAAGTAACGATGTAATTGTGATAATTAGCTAGTTAGTAACAGGTATTCTCGCATGTTCAAAAGCCAATGCTCTTGGGGTATCTGATGCTCTAAAACTCGACTTTATTATACATCCTGTAGGTCTTGATCCCGGAATTGTAAATAGACCGTCGGCGTCTCGAGTGACGGGTTACCACGCCCTTATCAATCAGGCCGGTGAGCGTCCGATGAACATCTTCCCGGTACGTCTTGAGCGATTTCACAAGCAGTGAGGAAGGTTTTGGCCCGTACTTGAGCAGGTGGAGGTAGACCTGCGCCTCTTTTTCACTGAGGCCAAAGCCGATGAGCTTGGTGATAAACTCGGAGTCATCAGCCATAAATGGATACCTTAAACATTCGGCGGCCCTTTTTTCAACAGCTCTTCTATTTGCTGTGCTGCAGGGACTGCGTGTTCCCATAGTAGTTCGAAGGTAGACATAAGGTACTCGGCATAAGTAAGCTCGTCGCTCCAGAGCGCGACAATGCAGGTATCCAGCGAAAGGTTCTCGACATCGATGCTCATCGAGCTAATACTCTTCTTATCTGCTATCACCATAAAAGTTCCCTGGTACTTTTCGAAATGACGTACATCCTGGCCAGCGTCCAACAATTTCTGTATTATGTCGATATAGGGGTAGGAGAAATCAACGATGCCTCGTATGCGCACTCCACTCTGTGTGAGCACTTTAGAGTTTTCGATGATATTATATTGTAGCGCGTAGGTCAACGAGGGGCGAGGCACGAGCCATACGACTTCATTCTCTGCGGATTCTACAATCTGTGAAATGACGGCTATAGCGTCCGTAACGCTCTGTATGATTGTTCCGTCTGTCATTACTACTACAAAGCAGTCAGAGGGAGTTTATAAACCTGTGTGACAAAATGTCTGTGCAACGATGCCATCACGCCGAACGATGTGACAAGATTTTTTCATGATAGCACCTTAAATCAGATGTAGTATCGTACGCAACGTAACGAGGTGAAGGCAGTCTGGTCACCTTTCAAACCTGATGGGCCCCTCTTTCAACAGCTCTTCTATCCGCTGTGCTGCGGGGACTGACTGTTCCCATAAAATCTCGAAGGTAGAAACAAGGTACTCAGCAAAGACGGGGTCATCTGTATAGAGCGCACTAATGGGCTCATCAAGCGACATGCGCCTGAAATCGATATTAATCGAACTAACACTAAACTTCCTATCAAACACTCCGAAATATATCCCCCCGTACTGGCTCAAGTGATGCACATCCACACCAATGTCCAGGGATTCTTGCACCGCTTCAATAATTGGATGCGAGACATCACATATGCACCGTACGTGCCCTCCTCGCTCTATAAGCTTTTTAACGCCCTCATTGATGCCGAATAGGGAAGCCACGACCATCACAGGCCCAGGAACGGCAGTCAGTAATTCCTCCTCCGCTATTGAGGTCAGGCTGGATATACTGAAATCTACACCTTCTCTAAGGCTCTTGATTATTTTATACGTGGGAAGCTTATCAGATGGCCTAAACTGCTGCTTTGACAGCTCCTGAAGCTCCTCCTTTCTCCGCTCCATTTCGCGGAGTTCAGTCTCGTGCCTTTTAAGTGTAGATTCGAGAGCGATGTCGAGCTCCACGGGCGCGTAGACCGTCGGCGTCTCGAGTGACGGATTCACCATACCCTTATCAACTAAGCTGGTGAGCGTGCGGTAGACGTCTTCCCGGTACGTCTTGAGCGATTTTGCAAGAAGAGAAGGAGGTTTTGGTCCGTACTTGAGCAGGTGGAGGTAGACCTGCGCCTCTTTTTCGCTGAGGCCGAAGCCGATGAGTCGTGAAAGGAACTCGCTGTCGTCAGCCATGACGATTCACCACAATGTACGTGTAGCGCTTAGTAGATATAAGTTTGTTAATCGTGACAATAGAGACAAATCGTAAACTTTACGTTTGGTCTGCTCCATTGGAACACACCCTTACAACATTGCCTCTCTTATAGCTATGTACAAGACACATGTACACCGTGGTTTGAATTTACCATCAGAATTAACGTTGATGGTAGGGGTGAATCCGATATATCAACTGAATGTGTTGGCAATCCAATTGGTTGCGCTTTCTTTTGAGTGCCTCTAGCTTTACTTTTGGTATGTTCTTTTTTTACGTTAACATAACTACGATGCCAATCAAACTATGCTACGCTCGTGTGACCTAATGTCATGAATCTCTGACATTCTATGATATCTGAGGTCACATCGCTCTAGTCTCTATTTCTAGGATATCCCATGTAGGCAAGCAATCTGAGGACGCAGAATGTGCAGTCGTTCTAGTTTCGTATTGCTCTGCTACCTGCTTGTGGCCGCTTTTTCGAAATTATCAACTTCTGCAAATGGGCGCGGAAACAGAAGATCCAGCTGTCTCGTTTTAAAGGCTATTTCATACCATCAGACTTGAGAAAATTTGCCGCGCAATATGGGGACATCATCCATTAAGATCAGTCGAATTGGGCGAGTTGACTTAAGGTGTTATGATGCTAGCACTCTAACTCCTGACGCATCCAACACCCGTACTCCAGCCACTCCTGATCGGTCTCGGGTTCATCATTTGGTTTCAGCTCCCGCCAGACGTCATCGCAGCAGCAGGAGCATGTCCACTGATCGGGGTCGCCATTCGTTAGCTCGACGCTTTGACGCCTCATCTGTCTGCCGCAGTCACCACAGCGCACTTTATTCCTCTGTCTTTCTTTTATTATTAGTGAAAATAGTAAACGAACAATAAAGAATATCCCTTCAATGATTAATCATTTGTGTTAGATCTCCGAAAATTTGCTGAGCGGTATGAAGGTTTATACAATTGGATCATTCAAATAGAGCATATATCGGTTGCATGGACACACTGTCGACATCCATTGCCTGACTATGTGTATAAATGTATATGCGGTATTGGAAAGAAGTCAAGCTTTCATGTGAGCTGACGTATGATTTTTCATCCGAAAAGGTAAAGAAAATACCGTCACTACCGTCCAACAATCCACAGCAAAAGTAAACTTTGATCTGTGGTCTTCTTTTTTAATAAAACTTTTAAAGCCTTATCAAAAAGCACGTTTGTGGACGATACGTATTTTGTACCGCCCAAGTACCGTCCAGCATCCTGCTCAACTATTAAACTGAACTACGAGCTTTAGCTTTCGAGGCTGTTTCTTCGCGCTAGCTCTTTCTCCAACCGGGCATCTGCTTCATTCCCCACGGGACCCAGATCGCGGTCTCTAATATCGCCACAACTACAAGAGAGAGGAAGAAGATCCCTATGTTTTGCAGTATGCTGAAACCGCTTGCATAGAAAAACATCCATAATCCCAAGAACAGCAGCCATACTAATCCGATAGCGATGCCTGCAAACATTATCGGCGGGGGCGGTGGCGGTTGTTGATTTTCCATTTGAATCCACTTATTCCTTTCAGGTGATAAATACCTATCCTTTTCTATTCGTTTTTTGACCGGATCCCCAACAACGTCGCGAGGTGAGAAAAGAGCTATATGCAACGCAATTATTGAAATGATTGCCTTATCTCCTTTTTATTGTTTTGTGGCAATTTTACTTACTACATCGTATCATGACATTTTTCTATCATCTTATAGTGCTTTAACCTTTCATGTTTTACAGCACGTCGTAACGCCGAATACTGCGTTTTTTGGAAGCAGCAAAATGGTGAAAATCGGATCGCACATAGCAACGCGGAGCGCCTCCTGCGACTGTGACCGTCGGAATGGCCGTGCACGACCCCGGAATGTATATTTGAATGGAAGTATTTATTATGAAGCCATTTAGCGGTAAAGCGTTATTAACTAACTACAACGGAATTCGATATCGTAGTAGAGCGTAAGTTATCGCCGTTCTCCAATCGTAACGAGTAGCCATCGTCCCATCCGTTTTCGTTGTGCTTGAATGTTCAATCCAGCCTGGGCAAACACCTCTCGTACTCTAGCCGGGTCGTTTAGCTGAAGATGACGGATAACCTTCGACAATCCCATGGGCGGCCAAATGTCAGCCAAGAAGAGACACCCCTCGGGACGCAAAACACGTGTGATCTCGCGTATGCCCTGTACTTGGTCGACCCAGTGATGATAAGACATAGTGCTAAAAGCGAGGTCTACTGAGGCGTCTGGTAGGGGTAGTAACTCCGCCATACTTACATAAAAGGTGGCACCGGCCGTCAGGAAATGAGCCCTCTCCACCATACCTTCTGCGGGGTCAACGCCGATCAGTCGAGCATCAGGCCAACGTTCTCTCGCTTTGCGCAGTAGCCGCCCGGTCCCGCAACCGACATCCAAGATGCTCTCTGGATGAGCTTGACTTTCAACCAGGTCCAGCACTGCGTTATGCACTCGGTCAAAGAAAAACCACTGTTCCCTTGAATCCTCGTACGTCATTGACCTGCGGTTGAACTTTTGGACATCGCTGTTTTCTTGTTTTGCGACCATAGTCGATTCTCTCTGAATAGTTGGTTGTATCTGATTTTTTATTATATCTTGCTGCATACTTACCAACTTTATATAATATGTTTCTAACAAATTTTGATATATCTTTAGATATAAAATAAAATATAACTATATATAACTGTCCCTACAGTTGCACTACAAACAGGAAGGATACATATCGGCAGACTTAAACCGGAGATATTCCTGCGTAACTGCCAGGCTGCCGTGCCCCAGTAATAGCTGCAATCTCCTGAGATCCTGATTCTGCCGCACCCAGTTTACGGCAAAGCTATAGCGTAGAGTATGGGGGTGGATCTCCTTATGATCGTCCGACCATACCGATGAACGATATTAAACACCTGCTGGCTCCCCTCTTACTGCAGTGTTCTAGATTCAAGGGCCTTAATTAATTGCTGAGAACTTCCACTTGGTTAGTCACGTTCGAACATCGCCTTTGCTTCGGTCTCAAGATCGAAGAAACCTTCGCCGCTCACATTGATCACCACCCGCTGGATGGTGCCACCGTTGAACTTGAATGGTGGTGTATACTCAGTGCTCACAGGATCGGCGCTCTGCCGTCCAACGACGAGGCCTTCACCAGCCAACCCGAAGGCTCCAGGTTGGCTCTTCATAGTGCCCTCGGCGACCATGTCATAGTTGATGTACAGCTTCAGTGTGCCGTTGGCAACAAATAAGGGCTCCTCCTTCTCCTTCGTGAACTCAGCGCTCAGAATGACCTTGCCCATCGGCACATTCACGTTGGAGATGAACTTCTGCTCAGTAATACCAAGAAAGTTGTACACATAGTACAGCGTGTTGTTCTTGATGAACAAGCTATGCCCGCCGAACCGTGAACCTTGCGCGAGCACCACTCCCTCTACATTCGGAGCATCGATGTCCACCTCAGCTAGAATGGTGTATGAACAATTACGGATGTTGGGAGCTGCCGCTTCCGGCACCTCAAGTGTGTGTGGGTAGTACGTATACGTGTCGCGCGGCGCGGCCATGTCCGAACGTTCCTTGACAAGGCTCAAAATAATCTCGATCGGATGGCGATCATCTAGTGGCAAGACATTGTTCTTGCCCGCTTCCATCCACCACAGAGCTATTAGTTCCTGCAGCTTCTCGGGGTACTTATCGGCGAGGTTGTGCGATTCTGAGCGATCCTCGTCCACGCGGTAAAGTTCCCACTCGTCATTCATGAAATTACCGATGCCCGACCATGGCCCGTGAACAGTAACCGCTTTCCAGCCTTTGTGCCATATGCCGCGCGTACCGAGCATGGCGTAATACTGGGTCTCTTTGTGGGTGGGCGCGTCCGGATTGTTAAAGGTGTACTTCATGCTAACACCTTGGATCGGCGTCTGCGGGTAGCCTTTGACGTACGCGGGGAGCTCAATTCCACAGCATTCCAGAATCGTTGGGACGATATCGATAGCGTGGTGGTACAGGTGACGAATGCCTCCCCTGTCTTCGATGCCCGCGGGAAAGGCGATGACTAACGGATCACAGATGCCGCCGTTGTAGGAGAACCGCTTGAACATCTTGAACGGTGTGTTAAAAGCCCACGCCCAGCCCGTGGGGTAGTGATTGTAGGTGCTGGGGCTCCCCAAATCATCAATATGCTTCATGTTCTCGGCGAGGTCATCCGGCCAATTATTGAAGACCTTGTTTTCGTTGACTGATCCGTTGGGGCTGCCCTCGCCGCTGGCGCCATTGTCAGAGACCCAGACGATCAGCGTATTGTCAAGCTCACCCGACTGCTCCAAGAAGTTGATCAGCCTGCCGACCTCGTAGTCGGTATAACTGGAGAAGGCGGCGAAGACTTCGGCCATGCGAGCAAAGAGCCGTTTTTCGTCATCGTTCAACGAGTCCCACGGACGCACCGCATCAAGCGGAGAAAATGTGCCCTCAGGCATCGGGTTGATAGGCGATAAATCGGTATTCTCGGGGATAATGCCCAGCTTTTTCATGTTTGCCACGGCGATCTCGCGGTACTTCTCGTAGCCCATGTCGAACTTACCCTTGTACTTCTCGATCCACTCCTTGGGCACGTGGTGCGGCGCGTGGGTTGCGCCGAGACAGAGGTACAGCATAAAGGGCTTGTCTGGGGCGACCTGTTTGGCGTCCTGGATGAACTGGATGGCTTTGTCCACCAAGTCCCTGCTCAAATGGTATCCATCCTCTGGGTAGTAGGGCTGCTCTACGTAATGTTGATCCTCGACGAGGTCGGGGTACCACTGATTGGTTTCGCCACCGAGATAACCGTAGTAGCGCTCAAAGCCGCGCCCTATCGGCCAGTTGCGCTTGGTCGATGCCATGGTCCACTCGTCAATCGGACACAGGTGCCACTTGCCCACCGCATAGGTGTTCCAGCCGCGCTCGCTGAGGATTTCGGAGACCAGCGCGTTTTCAAACGGGATGTGGGCGTTCGAGCCGGGATATCCAGTCGATATCTCAGCGACGCTCGCCATTCCGTTCATGTGGTGGTTACGACCAGTGAGCAAACACGAGCGGGTTGGCGAGCACAAAGCCGTCGTGTGAAACTGAGTGTAGCGCAGACCCATGTCGCAGAGGCGCTGCATGGTAGGCATCTCAATCAGCCCGCCGAATGGCGACCACGATGCGAAACCAGTATCATCCCAAACTATGTAAAGCACGTTAGGTGCACCCTTTGGCGCCTTTGTCTGTTGATATAGTTCCAAATCTGGGATTGAATCTCTAATGTCAACGTTAATAACACCTTTAAACTGTTTTAACATATAACTTCTCCAATCTATTAGTGTAAGAGCTTTCCAAAGTCCCATATATGATCATTTATGGCGGCATATGGCACACAGCAGATCTTCTTGCCGCTATTTAGCAATTGCGTATCTTTTTCACGTTTTCAACTGTGCAGTTTGGCGTCATGTTTCAAAGACAATCTGCAGCACTCTCACGTAACCACGAATCAAATCACACAAAGCTTATTTTTGAGAAGAACCTTTAACTGCGAAAAAAGTTCCTCAAAAGAAAGGATGACTATGAAAAAGCAATTTTTAATCATATTGATGATTACTAGTGTGTTGGCAACGGTGTTTGTCGCGGGGTGCACAAGAGGTATAACGAATACTACAAGTACTTCACCTGCAACATCAACTGCGTCAATAACTTCAAAAATAACTGCAACAACGATACCGAGCGCAGTACCAAGACCGAAAGCGACGGCAGTGCCAACTGCAACTCCATCTAAAACGCCGACAAAAACACCGACCGCTCACGCGGCGGGCTGTAACTTTATTGGTGATTCAAGCACACATGTTTTTTACTCTGCCCGGTGTCCATGCGTCTCAAAAATTAAACCTGAACACAGAGTGTGTTTTGACACCGCTCAACAAGCAATAGCAGCAGGCTATCGATCTTGAAGCATTATGACTATGGCAACGGCGAATGTCGAATTGTTGATTGCGATGTGTTAGGGTAAATCTCACGCATAACTCGGAGGGGCAAGCGCACTGGAGATAACCAAGATTAGTCTCTTTGTACGATTTCTTATTATCGTGACTGTTGTTGTGTCTATCACAGATATAATCGTATTTTATCATATATGGAAAGACCCAACAAAGCTAACAATACCGTTCGTTATACTAGTAATCGTTGTAACGATAATACGAATAGCAGTTATCTCTGGTGGTGGTTGATATTCAAGCTTCATATTGGTTGAAGATTTCAGCAAATTAAAAGCACCATTATAAGAATACCTGCAATTTTATTTCGCTATTTTTATAATGTTATTGTCGAGCAATGAGGGCTGGCGTGCTCGCAATACTGGGAGGCATTTAACTATCTGCAAGAACCGATGCGTGACGTACGAATCTCTGAGCGGGCGCGGGATGCATAAAGTTTAAAAAGGAACATAAGATTACTAATATATTGACTAGTCAGTCGAAAACTCGATTTAAATCAAAAAATCGGAAGTGCATAAAATGCAATATAGAACTGTGCCAAAAAATGGCGATAAACTTTCAGCCTTAGGATTTGGGTGTATGCGTCTTCCCCAAAAAGGCAGAGTTATCGACGAAGAACGCGCCATAAAACAAATTCGTTACGCAATCGATAATGGCGTAAATTACGTTGACACAGCCCCTCCCTACCATGGCGGTGAAAGCGAAAAACTACTTGGAAAAGCACTTTTAGATGGGTATCGAGAGAAAGTTAAAGTCGCCACTAAACTGTCACATTTTATGCTAAATAAACCTGAAGATATGGACAAAACATTAGATACACAGCTGCAAAAACTCAAAACTGACCATGTCGACTATTACCTTCTTCACGGTCTTGATGCTGAAAGTTGGAAAAAACTTCAAGGTTTTGAAGTGTTGAAATTTCTCAACAAAGCTAAAGCTGACGGAAAAATAGTCAACACAGGATTCTCATTCCATGGTGGGCGTACTACGTTTAAAGAAATTGTTAATGCAAACGATTGGACCAACTGCCAAATCCAGTATAATTTCTTGGACGAAGACCTTCAGGCGGGGACTGAAGGGCTAAAGTACGCCGCTTCAAAAAACATGGCAGTTATGATTATGGAGCCTCTACGTGGGGGAGTATTAGCGGGTAAACTTCCAAAAGGAGTTGAACAAATTTATAGAGACTCTGGCGTTCAAAGGTCAGCTGCTGAGTGGGGTTTACGCTGGGTTTGGAATCACCCTGAAGTAACTGTAGTTCTCTCCGGCATGAATGAGGAAAGTCAAGTTACTGAAAACCTTAAAACAGCCGAAACTGCCCTGCCAAACTCTCTGAACTCAGATGAACTGGCAACGGTGAGCAAAGTTGCTGGTTCCTACAAGCAGTTAATGAAGGTGCCTTGCACAGGATGCGCTTACTGTATGCCCTGCCCACAAGGAGTCAACATCCCAAATAACTTCAACATATACAATCAATACTACATGTTCGGTGAAAAAGCCAAATCTCGTGCAATGTACGCTATTATGTTGATAGGGCTGATGAGCGGTACGTCGGCTGATGCTTCACTCTGCGAAAAGTGTGGTGAATGCGAAAAGCATTGCCCGCAACACATCGCAATTTCAACAGAACTTAAATCGGTGAAGAACACCTTAGGCGGCTGGCAAACAAAGTTAATGATTCCTTTGATTAAGAGAGCTATGCCCAAAGCCCAATGAAAAGCGATTAAAAGAGCAGTTAACATCCGAAATGTTGATAACTAAAAAGCAAAATATCTTAAGTTGCTTTATATTAGAGGACTACAATGCCAACTTCCGAAAAACTTGCCGTAACCAAAGAAACGCCGATTTCGGGCACTAAAGACCAAATTTTGGAAGCTGCCCTAAACCTTTTCATCGCTCAAGGCTTTGATGCAACACCAACCTCGCAGATAAGTAAAGAAGCAAACGTCTCCACAGGCACTCTTTTCTATTATTTCCCGAACAAAAATTTACTACTAGAGCAACTTTACCTTTCCGTTAAGAAGGAACTGAGCACTTATGTCCAGCAAAAAGACGATTTTACTCTTCCGACAAAAAAACGGCTTTTCACGTGCTTAAAAAGCTATGTAGAATGGGCAAATGCCAATCCAAAAAAAACTGTTTTCTTAGACCAATTCTACCATTCCGCAAATATCAGCAAAACAATCAAACAAGAAGCTTATGACGAATTCGATTGGATGAAAGGAATCGTCGAAGCTGCCCTGCGCGAAGGCATTTTGAAAGAGTTGCCCCTCGAATTTCATTTGATCATGATAGCTTGTATAATAAATGGACTCATGTCTCTTGCTAAATCTGGAAAAACCGGATTATCCAACGACCAACTCATCGCGTCGGGACTTGACATGCTCTTGAAGAATTGACTCGCTAATTTTTAAATTATTTCTTTAGCGGTATGGTATGGGAAGTGTTTTACGTAAAATTTGCTCACGCTTTGTTAAGAGCGCGCGCTCCCGTCCTTTTTTTATCCTCAAAACATAAGGCATGAAGTTTACGATGGAAACAATCTAAGAAGCGTTAATTTATCTTTAATTACACTACCAAATCCTTCAGCGCATCCAACAACACCTTTCGCTCCACTGATCCTGTTGGGGAGATGTAGAAATCAACACCTCGATCCCTACACGGTTATAATCCTAAGATATGCACCGAGAGATTGGCAAGTAACTGCAGCGCCTATATCATAGAAATTTGGCTTTAACTCACCAGTATTGTGTCGTGTTTCTTAATGCTAATAGTATGGTTGTAGTCGTCGCCAATCTCAAGCCAAATCGTGGAATCATCAAGCATCTTTTCAAATCTTAGAAGTTTTGACGACTCTGTAAAATTGTTCCGTCACAACGACAGATTTTTTTTAGACAGCGGTCGTTCTTACTAAATATTCGATCTCGAGGCTTGCTTTTGTAAGGCCGACCTATTAAGCGAAAAGGAGAAAAGAAAAATGAAAAAGAGGAGGCGATGGCCTCCCGTCACACATCATGTATGAATATTTGTTGCTGTCAGCTACAGGAGGAGGCCGAACTGGACAGTTAACGCCTCGCTCACTGCCGGGTCATATGGGTAACCACCTGCGAATGCCGTCCTGTAATAGTAGGTCCCCCGTTCCTGTTCTGTGCGGGCGAATGCGTAAGTACCGTTTTCTGTTGTCATCGTTGTGTTGACAGCAGTCCAGCGTGCGTTGGCAGTGGCGTTGTCAGTGGACCGGTAGAGAATGACAGGCTGTTGCGGCACAGGAAGGGCGTGGAAGGTCAGCTTACCGGAAATAGTGATCTCAGATCCAACGACTGCACTCGTAGCTGAGGCTGTTGCAGTGAGCGCTGTTGACGTCAGCAGAGGTGTTGGGCTTGACGACGATGACACCATTGACACTGGTGTGGAGGCCAGAGTTGGTTTCGATACCTGCCCAGGAGTTACGTGCGATGCCGCACCGACTACACTAACAGCTCCCCCAGCCGAAATAAGGATGAGGAGCATCACAAATAATGATAGCATCTGTCTTCTCATAGAAATTCACCACCATGTTGTTGGCTTCTCGTTGTATTGAGGGCCACCAATTGTCAGTTGTTAAAACACGTAACGATGCTCGTTTAGATAAAATTAACCCTATTTATTACCGATAAATGCGGTTTAAAGTTGTGCTTAATGATGATATGTGACTGCTCTCGTGTAAATAGATTTCAAAACACCCAAGGTTTTATCTTTGCTATGAACTTCTAATTAGCTAACTTCAATCCTAAAAAAAAGAATTGGGTAACTATACTATGGGAACGAAAAAAACGATCATAAGTTTATCGATTATAGCGATACTGACTATTTGCATGTTCAATAGTGTTGCCACAGCGCGTATGACTAAACACTCGACTGATGTTCATAGCGGCTATGCAGCGGATGTGAGAGGGAACCAGCAAACATATCTCGTAGCATATTACCGCAATAACCAAGCGGCGATCACAATAGGGGTCGGCCAATCCATTTATCTTGGCGGTATTCTCGACTTATCGCCCAACTTCTCGCCCGGGCACGGCATCCCCAACGCGACGGTTAATATCCAAAGTATGAATCCCGACGGGAAAACATGAAGTACCGTCGCTACTCGTATAACAGAGGCAGTTGATCAACACGGCTCTGGCACGAACGGATTCTTCGTAGTAGAGCTGACCCCAGTGGTTGCTGGCGTCTACACGTACCGGGTAACATATGATGGTGACAGTCAATATGCTCCTGCTGTCAGCAACACGGTTACGTTAACTGCAACTAACGCGGCCATTTCGTAATTTAGTTATAGCTAACTCCTCAATCTTCAAAAAGTCACTGTGTCGATAGTGCTGTTACCGGAAACAATATCCCGCGAAGCCATCCGAGAAGAATTACAACAAGACCAAGCGGGATAAGCACCACGACGTGGTACCACGCTCCTATCACCATGGCAATAAGCCCTCCAAGACGAAGCAGCCGCATCTCACTGGTCATATATCTATCAATATACCGTCCAAGCACCAAGTGCCTATACCCCTCAAGAGGCACCCCTTGACGATGATTATCGTTACAATCACGGAGGGCACAATCACTACAATTATCCCCGGAATAAGCGCATGTTGCCAGAATAAGTACATGGCGAGTGCAGCGGTACTAATATCCGTAGCGAGTTTCGCGGGGCGAATCTCTTGGTATTTTTGCTTATCTTGGAAATCCACGGTTGACCCCACTTCTCTACTTCTTCTTTTTTGTTATATCCCTCATTTTTCTTACCGTTTCAGAAAGTCTAAAAAAAGAACGAGGTACTACCACCTGCTAGAACTGAACTTTGTTATATACGTCTCGCATGCTCTCGTTGTTAATTGCCAAGGGGATGAGGCAGCAAAAGACGCTACATACGGCCAAAATCAACGCTGTTATGCACTTCTATAATATCGGCATCCCTAAACTGGAGGTATTGTTGTGTAACTGCCAAACTACTTTGTCCTAGTAATAACTGCAGTCTCCTGAGATCCTGATTCTGTCGCACCCAATTGATGGCAAAACTATAAGGCGCGTATGGCATAGTGTAGGGTGACTATCTCTCCACGCCCGTTTTATAATGTTAGGAATACGTATGCAACAAGACAAAACAAAGATTAATTTACATGGCGTATCACAAACACTGCTAAGTCCGTTATGGGGTCGGGCAAAGTTAAGCCGAGAACATAATTCAGTGCTCAACGACATGAAAGCGATTGAAATCGTTGAACACATCGATTATGATTTTTCAACACTTGACAAGAAGCTTAATCTCGAAAGTAATTTAGTGTTTGTCACGCGAGCAAGGCAGTTCGACGACAAAATAAGAGCTTATATTGCAGAATATCCCCACGCATCTGTCATTAATTTAGGTGCGGGACTTGACACGACCTTTTACCGGGTTGATAACGGATCGATCCACTGGTATGATCTTGACCTTCCTGACGTCATTGAACTCCGAAAACAATTGGTTCCTGAAACTGATAGAATGCGATGTGTTGCAAAGTCGTTACTCGATTTACGTTGGCGTAACGACGTCGAGGACATTGAAAACGGTGTATTCATGATTTCTTGTGGGGTATTAGGCTTCTTTGAAAAATCTCAAGTAAAACAGTTTTTTTCATCGGTAGCAGACAATTTCCCTGGTGGTGAGCTGGTATTTGACACCGCATCAAAACTAGGTAATCTGATGTCTAACTGGGGTTTACGTCAGACTGGCATAAAAAAAGCTACTACCAAATGGACGTTAAAAGATGCGAATAAGCTGAAAAAATGGGATAAACGCATTATAGTGATAGATCAATTCCCCTATTTTAAAAACATTCCAAGAGACCCTGCATGGGGCGTTCAAATCAAGAGGTTGATGGATCTTATGGATAAAAGTGGAATGTTTAATATTTTTCACGTAAGAGTTTAACGGCAAGGAGACTTGCGATCAGGTAATAAAACCAATACGTGGTTAGCATGGACAAGGGCGGGTGATGCCACAGGGACTGAGGAGCCAACGTGCCTCTGCGGTGACGAGGTCTCTGGAGACCACACGAATACCAAGCAGGTCAGGGAGCAGTCTTGCAGTGCTGTCACTCCGGAAGTGGAGCATCGACGGCAGAGTAGAGAAACCGAAAAAACAATGGGCTGTTCCGCCTTTAAGGTGTCATTCCGTGCAGGGAGGAATGAGCGGCTGCCCATAGTTTATGAACCGGTCAGTATGTGGAACCGCGCTTTCGATCGCCGCAGCAGCCTCTTCTTCTCGAATCACAAATTGAAGCTCTAATACAAGTTCTCTCTAAAAACAACTCCATATCAAAGGCTAAATCTCAAAAGAAATCTCTTGAAAAGGCCGAGGGCGGGATTCGAACCCGCGTCGGGCCTCCACAGGACGGGCTCTTTTTGACAAATGCACCTCGAACTGTCTTCCTTTAAATTTTACTGATAGTCCATGTTTCAGGTACGAACTTGAAGTCAGGACTACTGTACGCAGGATTACAAAATCAAGAATTTAGTTTCGGCGTTAATAGTTGGAATTACAACATCAAAGATCAAAACCATCTCGCAGTTTTACAATTAGAGTATTCACGAGACGAGTTGGCTGCATATACGGAGTTCAGAAAAGCAGGACTCACTAAAATGTCACGCATAGGGTTAATAAGTCCGCGGAAATACTGTGGAAAGTGACTCGTGGCTCAATCAGTCAAGCCACCTTAGATTCATTGCGAAATTATGTACTAAACAAGTATACGTGCAATTACGCAAAGGGCAAAGTGTTCAACTTTACGAAAGCGTTTCTTAAGTACCTCACGAAAACACATCTTGATGTTCGCTACCGTGCCTTCGAATTATTTCTAGAACAGCCCAAAGTACCCAAAGAACGAAAGAACATAACAAGCCGCATTGTCACAAAAGAAGATATTGACCGTGTCTTACGCACTATAACGCAGGCGCAGGAGGAAGGAGAGGTTGGTCACGACCTTGCTTGTAATTTTACTGCGCTTGTGCTTTTTGGTGCGTACACAAGTCAAAGGACTGTTGCTACCATGAAGAAATTAACAGTAAAACAATTTAGACAGGCATTGAGCACAAAAAAGCGAGTAATCGATATTCAACCATGGCAAGACTAGATCAGGATGCAACATTACTGTCCACTTCATCCACAAGTCGTCCAAGCAATAGAGCCGCTGCTAAATGGTTTATCTGATGACAAGCAGATGTTCAAGCATCTGGCATTCGAACGGTGGATAAGACAACACAAAATTCAGCTCACTCGAAGCGCATATCACTTTGTTGTAGGTGATTTAAGAAAGTTTGCCGAACAATATGGAGATATCATCCAGTGGGATCAGTCAAATCGAGCGTATATCCTGACACATGGCGTGTCCGGCGTTGAATGGGCGGATCGGCATCCGCTGCCTGAGTATGTGTATGATGTGTATATGCGGTATTGGAAAGACCAAAAACTTCTCCCCCGCAAAACGAGGGTGTGACATGAGGATTATACATCGCCATACAATCATCATACTTTTATGGTCATGTTATGGCGCAGTTAATTGTAACACTATAATCTAAATAAGTCAAATGTATATTTGACATAAAAAACTGTATATTGGAGAAAATAAGGTGAGCTAAATGGTGCAACTTTTCCCTTCGAGCATCGCAGCTTCGCTGTTTTGGCTAGTATTCCTTCTGTGGCCCCTAAGTGAAGTTGTGGGTGGGGGCATCATCCCACGCTTACGTCGTAGTGGAACGAGAATAAAGAGGGAGGACAGAGGCTCTCACCTATTACTATGGATGAGCATATTTGTGTCTATTACCGTTGCATTTTCCTTTGCTACATCCGGTATTGCTATGTTGCCGAGCTGGGTTTACTATCCTGGGATAGTGTTGATGGTCTCGGGAATTTTGCTCCGACAATGGTCCATTGCGGTGCTGGGGCCGTTTTTCTCAGGAACAGTAGGCGTTCAAGAGGGGCAAAAGGTCGTGGAAACAGGTCCGTATCGACTTGTGCGTCATCCTTCATACACTGGAGCGCTTCTGACCTTCGTTGGACTGGGATTGGCGGGAGTCCTGGGGAGCTATTATTGTGCTCTTATTTCTATTCGGAGTGGCGTACGGCTACCGCATGTATGTAGAGGAGAAGGTCTTGGTTTCGGAACTCGGCGATGACTACGTTAAGTACTCGAAGCGGACGAAACGGCTTATTCCATATGTTCTATAAAGTCTTCATTGAAGATTTAATAGTAAGAACTAGTTTCCAACCTTTTAAGATATTAGAGTGTTTTTTGGCTCTAAAAAGTAGCTTTTATGCCATTGCTTTCAGGAGTCCTACTTAAATTTGTCGGACAGCGTGGCGATATTATCCAATGGGAGCAGTCAAATCGCGCATACATCTTAACCCACGGAGTGTCAGGCGTTGAGTGGTCTCATTATCGACATCCACTGCCTGAATATGTGTATGATGTGTATATGCGGTATTGGAAGGATGTGATACTTGTTCCTAACGAATTATGGTTCTAGCGAATTATCAGTTAGCGTGGGGGATGAATTTAAGTTAGCGATCGGATTGACTATTTGATCTGATATGTAAAACTATCACCGTTCCAATTCGATTGTCCAAAAGTTTTGAAACTCTTTAGAATTAGAGAGGGGAAGGATGTAGCTATTTTTAGAACAGAACTTAATTAATTGAAATCACGAGCAATTGAAAAACGTACTTGCTTGAATTATTCACTTTTTTGAATGTAACATGCCCATTTATGGATGGTTTCATTCAAAAAAATAAAATGAGTTTGATGAAAAAAACCGATACGCTATACAATGCGCTCCTTCCCCTCAAAGTAGTAACATTTGATGAGATTGTTCACCAAGCCTCAAAGATCATAGAAGGCTCTGCAACCCGCGAATATATCGGCCTTAAATATGTTAAAAGAATGGTCGAAACAGGCAGGCTTGAAGAAATCCGAAAAGGACTCTACGAGTCATATCTCCAGGAGCTCGTGTCTTGATAATGCAATGTCGGTAAAAATTTCTGGGTAACGTTCAGTAGTTGACATGGTGGTTCATGGGATCGATGCTTGACACAGAATCGTTTTGATTAGCCGTGCGCGACTAAGCACAAGCCAGCACGTCAAGCAAATCAAGATCCTTCGAAGGGCAGGTAGAAACGTGCGTGAGGTCTGTTTGCCTTCAGGTGGAAAGCGGTGCATATGGTTATACGAGAAAGTCAACCTTTTTAAGAGACTTGATTTGATCGGAATATATCCTAAGTTGTTTCTCTCTATAAATCGGTTAATTTCAGTTTTAAATGCGCTGCACGATTCCGCGTCAATTCGATATTGAAAAAAAAAACAACGAGGTAACTAAGGCTGTTAACCGCCCCCCACTTCTAAAATGTCACATGAACTTATTTTGGCCCAAGCATCGAACCTTTTTGAAAGGGAGCGGTTATACAACCTTAGCAATTATAGAACGAGGCAAAATATAGAACAGCTGAAAGCTATTTGAACGTTTATAACAAATTTATTACGATGTCTGTACTTCCAGCACACCAGACGACCATGATAGGCAGTATGCCCCATTTGACCCCCAAAGAGGCTCTTCAGGCGCTTGAACAAGTTCCACTCACTATTCCAGCCTGGCCGCAGTTGCCGAGACGGTCATTTAAGGAAGCTATCATTCCTCAGTACACCGAAGCGTTTCCGGGTATTCGAGTTGATGAGATCGCGAAGCGCATCTGGGTGCAGGTTGATGACGACCTGCCTAACGCCATGGTTGAGTTTTATGAACACCTTGTCGCGGAGCATGTGGATGCCTTTGCGATTTCCGAAGAGTACGCCGCCGGCCTACATGGTATGTTGCGACAGTTGGCCGCTGCCAATATGAGACTTCCATTTCTGAAAGGGCAGGTGACAGGCCCCTTTACGTTCGGTTTAGGGCTGGCGGATCAGGAACGCCGCTCAGTCTGGTTCGACGAACAATATCGCGACATTGTGCTGAAAGGTCTGGGGCATGAAGGCGCTCTGGCAAATTCAGCAATTGCAGCCCTACACTAAGCAAGTGGTGATCTTCTTCGATGAGCCGGTGCTTTCCGCGTTAGGCACGGCCGCATACATGATGATTAAGGATGAAGATGTGATTAATGGACTGAATGAAGTCTTTGAAATTTGTCACAATGCCGGCGCGTTGGTGGGCGTGCATTGCTGCGGCAACATGGATTGGGGCCTGCTTGCCAGTATCAAGATCAACATCATTCCCTTTGACGCGTATTTTTATGGCGCTAAAGTGGCGCTCTATCCTGACAAAATTCAGGCCTTTTTGGAACGCGGCGGGGTCTTGGCTTCCGGCCTGGTGCCGACCGGTGACGTCGAGAAACTGCGCGCCGAAACGCCCGATAGCCTCAAGGCGAAACACGAAAGTCTTATCCAGGAATTTGTCGGCAAAGGGATTGCTGAAAATCTGTTACGTGAACAATTTCTTTTCACGCCGTCCTGCGGCATGGGCACACTCTCAGAAAGCGATACGGCGATAGTGCTGAAACTGCTTGCTGCCACCCAAACCTTTTAGGAAAGGCAACACAAAATTCAACTAACTCGAAACGGAAATCATTTTGTTGTAGGTGATTTGAGAAAGTTTGCCGAACAATATGGTGATACTATTCAGTGGGATCAGTCGAATCGAGCGTACATCTTAACGCATGGAGTGTCGGGTGTTGAATGGGCGCACTATCGGCATCCGTTGCCAGAGTATGTGTATAATGTGTATATGCGGTATTGGGGAGATGTTCAACTAGCCGTGAATGGTGAATGCTGAAAACTCGGACTAGAAACTACGGTGGAAGCCCTCCCCCGGTGTATCTGTCGGCGCTATATAACACTCGTTTGAAGCCAGCGGATAGACAACCAATTGAGGCGCCCATTTAGAGTGTTCCAATGAGCGGGGCGCCGACAAAGCCGGCCGCAATTGCCTATTCAGACAAGAAATATTTTTATACCAAAATCACGGAGGGAATCATCATGGCAGAACCTATAGATGCAATACGGGCGATTCACAATGCGTTTAGGAATGACATGGAGCATATCGATGCTGCAGCGTTGGACTCAGCAATGGGAAATGAGGGTCTTGCCGCCACCGTCGAGCGTTTCCGGTTCTTCAACGAAGTATTGGTCTGGCATGCCCATGGAGAAGAATTAGCTATCTTCCCCGTGCTCGAGAATGTCGCCCCCTTGGTTGCCGAAGCCTATGTGATAGACCACCGTGGTTTGGACTCGGCATTTGATGAATTGAGCAAATCGTATTCTTCACGCGACCCTTTAAAAACTGCCCGGGCCACCGCTTCGTTCCGTTTTCATCTAAATATCCACTTGAACAAGGAAGATACACACCTCTACCGGATTTTCAAGGAACGGGTCTCCTTGCCCGAGCAAGGGAAGGCGGTTGGCATCATGGCCAACACGGTTCCCCAGGAACGGTTCCCGGAATTGGTGGCGTGGGAATTCCCGCTGATAGGGCAGGATGATCGTGAGAACATGATCCGTATCTGGCAGATGGTGATGCCTCCTCTTGCCTTCGCCGGAGCAAAGGAACTCATCAAGAAGGCCATCGGCAGCGACTGGGCCGAACTCACGCGGCGCATCCCGACATTATAGACGCCACTTTTAGCAAGTGAAGGAAATGGTATTTCCTGAATCTTGGTCTTTACCGCCAAATTTCGAATAGGAGCCCTAATTGAGGCTCCGACCTGCTTAGTAAGATCTAAACATGTGTTATTGGAGCGATGTCGCGTTCTAAGATTTAGATGATCGCAATTTTAACCAGCAGCAGCCTAAAAAAAACGGCTGAGTGACAGCCCTATGAAGGAGTCATTTTCTAACTTGAAGCTTCAAAGAGCTCATTTACCTTTTTGCATCCATCATTGTTAGGAGGCTTATAGAAACATAACTTTTCTGGGTCTCCCTTAGAGTACTTGACGCACCCCCAGCATTGACTAAACAGCCGCGCACCGTGTTTGTCTCTATAGGCTTTGCATAGCTCAGCTGCTCTTTCCAGAGGGATTGAAATCTCTGATGGCATAATCAAAATTATTCTGGTTTTTCTATTTATTTTTTTATACGATGATGTTTATGCAGTAGTGGGCGGATGTGCAGTTGGCGTGTTAAGATGCGCGTAGCTCGATAGTAAGGATGAAACACGTGCCCTTCTAGTGAGACGACGGTACTCGTTATTGTTCCTGCTGCATCGAGGCGAGATAGCGTTCCATGGCTGCCTCAGTCCTCATAACTTCCTCCTCGGGACTAAACACCACCAATTCCGTGCCCGCTTCAATCTTCGCCCTATGCATTGGCTCTGCGTAGAACACATCCCCGGCGTTAAAGATCTCTTCACGGTCCTTGTATGTGACGCGGCATCTCCCTTTTAAGACATATCCCCATGCTGGAGTGGGGCTCATGTCGTCAGGCAGGCCTTTGAGGAACGGAGTCTCGTCGAACTCCTTGTCGAAGGTAGATATCTCGACGTGCATCGCACCCCATATTGTTTCCCGAAAGACGTACCCATCTCCTTCTACTGTAACCGGCAGCTCTGCTTTTGAGCTTCTCATCATTACCTCCTTGTAAGGCAGTATTTTTGATCATTCATAATGGAGTTGTAGTACGGGCTTTCCCTTCCATCTTCGTAAAAGCGCATCGGCGTGTAACTGACGCACAATTCAGTTACGACTGTAGTTGCGGCGGTCACGTTCAATCTCGTAGACGAATTGGAAGCCTATGTGCTTATCAAAAAGGGGATTGTCAAAACCGTTGACGGCAGCATGCCAGAACTGCCTCACAAATATTTGCTGTCTATGCTTTGTGAGGAAAGAAAAGCCGCTCTCCTGTGAAGCAAGAGAACAGCTATGAAATGCAACCCGCTGTTTCGTTTATGCATTCTACTTCTCGCTCTCGGCAGGAGCGGAAGTAGCGGGAACATCGGTTGCCGACTGTGACTGGGCAAAACCATCTCCCAAATGACTGATAGAAGTGACTTCTGCCTCCAGTTGTTGCAGCGAGATGCCGTTTTTCTCCAGCAGGCGGATCAGCATACGAGTATGGCGCAGCAGTTCCGCATCCTGGGCCGAGAGATGTTGCATAATATGTTCGATATCGTTAAAACTATTCATCGTCGTGTTAAACTGCTCATCGGCCTGAAGTTCCGCTTTTCGTCCGAGGACATTCTGCCCCACCATGATAACTGGTAATAAAACAAGCTGAAGGAATGTTTGCGAAATCCAAACAACAAGTAAAGCGACGATTGGGGTAAGCAAACCGAGAATTGCCGCTAAGCCGATAATAGCAAGCCCCATAAAAGTATATGCTGTCCACATTGTTCCAACGCTCTTAGTAAGTGCAACAGCAATCTGTGTATTGATGCCAGCCGCCTTTTGCTCAGCTTCATGAAGCAGATTGACATTGCGTGGCTGGTACGGATGATGTTCGCGATCAAACAACGCGCTGGTATGGTGATGTGGGTGCGCCTGTGTCTGTGGTACAATCTCTGTTTTGACAGAGTCCGAGGTGGTCTCTCCGTGCATACTAATTATTCTCCGATTGCTAAAATTTGCCTATGTGTTTGATTATATTTCATACTATAAAAGCCTCCGACCTTTTTGAATAGATGTCACCTGTTGAATTCTCACTTGATTTGTTATCTGCCATAATCACGAGTGTAAAGGCCACAAAAACACCTTGCACACAGCCCACTACGTTTAAGCGCATTGAAACTATCTTATGTATTTGTTTTGCGTCTGGGGGGAAAAATGAAGCCATTAACTTTAGCTATATGTATAACCATCTTAGCCGCGTTGGTCGTTGGCACGGGTGGCTGCACGTTATTGTTGAATAAGCCGACGGCAACGCACTCATCGTTGATGTCGAACACAATGCCTTTCGCCTTCTCATCAATTAACCCGAGTCGGAGCCTCGACAGTCCCCATTTCTTCATTTAAACTCCGCCTCGTGTTCTAATTCCGACTCGAACCTCTTCTCTCCATGTTGCCAATGCCCCCGTTCATCTAAACGAGATAATGTTGCATCAACGTCAGATAATCACCAGACTCTAACACATCTCCAACTTGAATTCACAAAAGACGAACTTACGAGTTACCTTACATGGCGTGCAGTAGGACTAGATAAAAAAACTGTCAACTGGCTTAAGAAAGCGTCATTCATTTTTTGGAATTTACGAACGGCACAATCAATAAGACCAGTTGTGACAATTTACTAAGTTACATCCTCACCAAGTATCAATGTAACGACGCTAAGGGTAAAACCCTCAACTTTGCGAAAGGATTCCTCAAGTACCTTACCAAAACGAGGTTAGACTCCCACTACATTATGTTCCAACTCTTTCTCGAAAAGCCCAGAACACGTAAAGAGCGCAAGAACATCACAAATCGAATCATCACCAAAAGTGACATCGAAACCATCCTAGCAACCGTACAGAGGACTAAGGAGGAAGGCGTAATCGTTGAAGATCACGCTCGTCAATTTACTGCGTTTGTGCTTTTTGGGGCATATACAGGACAGCGACCATACAGTACAATTTCACAGCTGAGAGTTGAACAGTTCAGGGACGCGTTACAACGTGAAAAAGCAACTCTTCACGTCGAAGCAACACAAGACAAGATACGGATGTCTCATTACGTCCCTCTCCATCTGCAACCCACCTCTGTTATGTCGCACAAATCTGCTTCAAAATCACACAAAGCTTTACCTTTGATATGAACCTTTAATTAGGAAACCTCAATCCTAAAAAAATCGGGTGACTAGACTATGGGAATGAAAAAAGCGATAATCAGTTTATCGATTGTAGCGATACTGACTATTTGCGTGTTCAATGGTGTTGCCGCAGCGGCTGTGAGTAAACAGACGACCGATGTTCGTAGCAACTACGCAGTCGATGCGAGAGGGAACCAGCAAACATATCTCGCAGCATATCTCGGCCTTGACGATGCAACAGCGCTCACAATGGGGGTCGGCCAATACACTTATCTTTACGGTGTTCTCTCAGTCGGTACACCACCAACCTCATCAAACGACTACTCGCACGGCATCGGCAACGCGAGGGTTAATATCCAAAGTATGAATTCTGACGGGAAAACATGGAGTACCGTCGCTACTCATATAACATCGGCAGACGCTAGTGTGCCCGGCATGCCGTTGGTAGGATTCTTCTCAGCGAAGTTAACCCCAAATGGTGCTGGAGTTTATACTTATCGGGTAACATACGATGGCGAAAGTCAATATGCCCCCACTGTCAGCAACGTGGTAACGTTAACTGTAACTAACGTGGTCATTTCGTAATTTAGCTATAGCTAACTCCTCTATTTGCTAGGGCATAGTAGCCCGGCAGTAATACATGAATGCCTGTAGTTTACGTTCTCTACTTACTGCAACAACTCGGAGGGTGAAGGCATGAAAACGTGCTCGGACGCATCGCTCTTTGAGCTATTTTAAAATTCAACTATCCAAAGCATGAATAAAATAACTAAGAGTGAATAAGAATAAGTGCCAAAAAAAAACAAAGCGCAAGCACAAGCACAAACACAGGCGAAATAATGAATAATAAAGAGGGGAAACACAACGATATGATTCGAGTCCTCGTCGCATATGACACAAAGTATGGGTCAACCGAACGCGTCGCACACTGGATAGCCGAAGGAATCGCCGAACCTGAACCCAGCGACACAACCGTTGAGGTCAAAAACATCTCACACATCGTCGAAGTAAATTACGACTGTGTGGTGATCGGTTCACCGATTTATGATGATGAACCCTTAAACAGTGTGATTGCTTTTCTCGATGCACAAAGTGACGCTCTTGAACATGTCAATGTTGCACTCTTCGTCGTCTGTGGTCACTACGGAGCACTTCCCAAGGACAAACTCATCACCCTGTACGTAAAAAAATTAGAGGCACATATTTCGGGAACGGTCGTTGCGCGGGAGGTCTTCGGTGGCTCCTTTGACTTCGAGAAATTGTCGGATGAAGACAAGCGCGCCATGGAAGACTTCTCAAAGGGGACGGGGCATACAATTGCTAAACTGGATCTGCTTGATAGGGATAAAGTTCAGGCATTTGGGAGAGAACTTAAGAACCTTTTAGTAAAAGGCGCTAGCTCTGGATCTTACGGTTAACTCCATTGTGAAATTACTTGCTCGCTGTCAGCGTGAGGTTCGTGGCCGTCTGATGCGATGTCCAATTGTAAAAATAAGAGTACACGTGGAGACCTATGCAAACAAATAACGTCAAGATAGGTAATATGCAAAAAACGCTTAAACTGCGACCGTCGCTTATTGGACTGGTGGAAAGACACTAAGTGCCCTAAATGGAAAACCTGATTCTTTCCACCCGTTTCTTTTACAACTGCAGGCTACTTTCACTTTCTTCAAGAATAAGAAAACTTAATCTTCTACGTATAGACATAATTTACGCGGTAAATCAAGTGAACAACCATGTAATAACTTGGGATGAACGACGAAACCGAGGAGTATCCTTGCTCCGTGAACTTCGGCGCATTTTAGAGTCCACTCGGGATGATATATTTGAGTATGACGAAAATGGTTATTCTAATGTATGCAAAGATTGTCAAGATGACGCGAGGAACGATGCGCTGAAAGAAATTCAGTATAAAAACAGATTAGAGCCGCTGGACTTCTACATTATGGGGTTTATGGACGCGACGGAACGTGCAGTCGCCCCGTTGAAAGAAAACGAGATGTTGTCCGATGAAGCACTTAAACTCCTTTTAGAGTCAGATGTAGATGCAGGAGATGCTAAAGTGGATGGGTAAGAGAAGTAAAAATGGACTCTCAACAGATCCCACGCGTCAACACAATAAGTAATTCCTTTCTAGGCATTACTTTGGGTTTTTATATGCACAAAAATCGATTTACGCTTTCGCGCTTACTACTCGTGCAACCTCGGGCATGTTTGCATGTAACTCCTCGGGATCTGTATGCTCAAGAAAATGCCGTGCTTTCTGATTCAAACCATGCCGCGTTTTCTCGTCGAGGGTGTCTTCTTTGAACGCACGAACAACAGCCTCAAGTACGGCCTCGCACCCTACAAGCGCTGTGTACGTGTCTAACCGTAGGGTTACTATGTGACTCGCAGCAGCTTCATGGCCAATCTCGGGCGGTATTAGTCTGCTCTCGTTGACCTTCTTTAGAGCGCCGTTGATTGAGTTCTTCAGCTCGACGGAGCTTTCAAAGGGATCGTATTTTTTTACCGGGTCGTATTCATTAAAAGGGGTGTACATTACTTTTTTTCGACTATCCATATCATCAAGAAGAAACACGAGTTCATCGTGAGCCGCATCGTCATTTTTGCAGACAAAGAAAAAAAACTAAATTAAATTAGACCGATGTGGGATAAATAGGGGGTAGCTTGGGATGTTGCGCATGCCACAATAATTGAGATATGCACTTCAATTATGAAAATAACGCTTTAAAGGTATTTTTTGGCATCCCAGATAATGCCTTAAACGTCAGATCCTTCTCAGATAATGATATAAATCTAGTCATTTCTATCTATTTTTTGACATTGTGGGCCCACGAACACCTAAAATTAAATACCGCTACATTTCCTTTATTTTGGGCTAAGTTATCGAGATTATCGTTTATTATTTCGGCATTTAGCCCACGCTAAGAGCTCTGTTTTCAAGCTGCAGTGAAAAGGTACGATGTATAATGTATAAAATGTGCTTAGAAGCTAACGAATCCCATCAATATGCAGCACTCTCACGTTAAGATAAATCAAAACCGTACTTTTGTTTCGTGAATATTGCTATTTTGACGAGATTCTTTTTTTGTACCATCCGGCAATTGAAGTCACAGATGGCCTGCGGATCCGCTATAACGTCGCGATGTAAGATAAAGACATTATGAGCAGCGATTCGAGATATAAATGGGTTATCTACCGATTGCTGCTTTGTGTCACTTATTACGTCTTAGTCTATGTTAGAACATCAGCAGGAATAGCGGTACGTAAAGTGGATTGCAGGAACACATATTCTGGAGAACAAAAAATATCCCTATTGCCATGAGCGGCCCTATAAATGGAATAAGTGCCAACATCGTTTTTCACCTCCTATTAACCTCCTATTAAAGAACACGTAAATATACGCGACGAGGCAATAAAATTAACCCAACGTTAATCCGATTGTTATTGTTAACTAATTTCTTTTTTATGATATGGTTTTATTCCGCCGCCGCAATATTCTATCAATTAAACCACGCTTTGGTGTCACTTCCACATTATCCGCTTGAGGCGTTGAAATTTTTTTAAGAATTAAATTAAGTTTCGTATCAAGTTCATCAATTTTCTGTAACAAAATATTGTAAAAAATAATCACGAAATCTTATAATACTCTAATAATACGCTAATTTGTAGTACCCTTCTCGCTCTTCATATATCTCACCTTGATCACGGAGCGAATATATCTCTTTGTCAACCTTATCAGGATCCAACCCTTGTTCAGATGCTTTCTCTTTGATTTTTTCGATAAAAGCCGCGCCACTCTCTTTTTCAAGCTCCCGTATTATCTCGCGTAAGCGTAACGACTTTATACGATCCTGTTGAGCTTTGCTCTTACCGACTGCTATCGCGTCTATATCTCTTTTACCTACTATTTCGCCTTCTTTATCTTCTCGCTCCTCAGATGTAACATAATATCCATCAATCCCATCACTTTCTGATATTTTGCCCATCTTGACTAACATTTTTAAATCCTTCTCAATAAGGTAGGGGTCAACCCCCAAGTCAAATGTTTTTTTATAAATGTCGGTGGTTAAAGCAATGTACTCGAGATTATATGGATTATCGGGCTCTTCTTTTGTTTTAATCTCATTTATTATGTCGAGAATAAAATGTAAGCGCTTTACACTATTCTTTTTTAATTCAGTTAATGTTTCTTCGTCTAATTCACTCATGTCTTACCACATCCTTTATATCAAAAAATCGCTTGGTCGTATACTTCTTTAATATCTTCATCATTGAATTTTAGATAAACTGATGTCGACTGAATCCCGGCATGGCCTAGTGATAACTGTAACCGTCGCACGTCACAGCCTTGTCGAATTAGATTGATTGAATATGAATGTCTAAAAATGTGGGGGTGAACGTTATGAATGCCCGCCATCTCGCCATACTTTTTGCAGATATTGTATAACTGTCGTCGTTTTATGTTGAATAGTGGCATATCGTCTTTGATATTGTTCTCGGCAACGTACTGACGTAAGAGCTGCATAGTTTCAGTATGGAGATAGATACGCCGGTCTTTGCCCCCTTTACCGTTGATGATATTAACCACGTTTTTTTGCCATTCAATGGCTGCCGGGGTAATGCCAAGCAATTCGCTTGCTCTCATTCCACCACACCATAACATCTGAATGATAAGCCAGTCTCTATAATTGTAAACTTTAGCAGCGTCAAGGATCCTATCTATGTCCGGTTTTTCCAAGTAGTCATTAATGTGTTTAATACTGCTCAATTGCTCAAAAGGATACTAATGTGCAATGAATATTTTCATTTAAAAGCGCTTTTTTATTTTGTACGATCCGACAAGTAAATTTCTAACTGGCCAGTGGACCATACATAACGTCGCTAAGTGAGAAAAATGATATTATGAGCAGCAATTTGTAAAATGTGTTGTTTATCTACCGATTATTGTTTCGTGATAATTTAATTTCTATTGTTGATGAACCATACTATCAATTGTAGCAGTAAAGTCAATGGGAACGTCTTTAATTTTATCATCAATCAGTTCGCTTGGATACCAGCGCATAATGGTTACATTACCTAATGTCACTTTCCACCGCTTTTTTGTATCTTGATTTTCAAAGACCCCGGTAATCTCTTGTGATCGAGATAGTGCTTGAAACGTTGCAGATGGATATGGTTCTTTCAGTGTATATCTCCCGCCGACAATTATATTTTTTAGATTGTTTAATACTTTAGGTTCATTTGATTTGTATTCAGGTGGGTCGTATATTTTAATAATCTTGAAATAGATACTACCAAGTATAGACGGTTCACGGGCCTTGAAATTATTGATTGTAACTGTTTTTGCGGAACCGTCTGTTACCCCTTCGTAGCATTCTTCTATGATATAAGACCCTTCAGGGGGGATAAATTTCGCTACGGGGCTTATTTCACATATTGTTTTTTCGTTACACATTTATTTCACCACTAAGATGTAATTAGATCTCTATTCTTGTAAAATATCGTTTACTACAGCGATTCCTCCTCTTTTTAGGTATGTAAAACAACATGCCGTCTTGCTGCAATGTTTGTTGTAAAAACACGTAACAATCCGCGCGAGATAATAAAAGTAACCCCACTTGTTAGTGTTAAACGTGCAGTTTGGAGTTATACGCTGATGATAACATGCAGCACTCTCACGTAAATCACACAAAGCTTTACCTTTGCTATGAACCTCTAATTAGGGAACTTCAATCCTAAAAAATCGGGAACACACGGGGAAGAAGTAAATCTTAAAAAGCTCTTATACGTAACGAATCACACAACGGACATCTTATAACTGCCCGCTGTCTTTCCGCCACACCCTGACAACCCCTTATATTCCCATTTATGTGTTGATTGTGTTCAACTAGAGGACGCGAAGTTACTTGAGAAGCTCACGGCAGAATTGGATGAAGATGAATTTGAACTGATCTGATGTTAAGAGGGATTTAGGACGTTTACCATATATTAAGAGGGCTTGGAATAGTATCTAAATTGCTGCTACCACCCACCTATGCATTTTACATTAAGAAGGCACTGGAATGGAGTAGTTAGGGTAGGTAGAAGAATGATGCGCTAAAAGGGAAGAAAAGGAAAGGGAGCAGTGGGAGCATCAGCATTTCATTGCCTGCTAGCTAACTGTTAACTTCGCCACATTACTCACTGCAGGCGCATATTGACTATCGCCATCGTAGGTTGCCCTAAAGGAGAGGACCCCAGCAGAAGTAGACTTAAGCTGCACGGCAAAGATACCCGCATGTTCACCAGGTACTAGTTTTGGTGGTATAGACGGTTGTCCACGTTCCACTCTCCATCTGTTGAATGTTTATTTTCGCTGCTCCGATATAGTTTGGTGCACTTGCCGTGCCTGACCACAGACCACCGCAAAAAATAACACTTTCGTTGACCATAGCTGTGCTTATTCGTTCTCTGGTATTATTCACGAAAAAAATGACGAGATGTGGCTGTAGGGCCGTTACGTCTGTATTATACCCATTGTGAGTTACCGTCGTCGGTGTGCTTGTCGATGCTGCCGTAACATTTATTACGCAAAGTGATAACATCGCTGCAATCAAAATGCATATCAAACCATTTTTTATATTCATGGCATCATCTCTGTTAGGATGATCACGCGGTTCTGTGTTGGATGTACACAAAAGTCACGTCTTCAATATTAATTTTTAAAAACAATTAAAAGTGTGATGGAGAGTATAAATATTTCCCCGATCTTTCCTCCTATGATAATAAATGAAAATGGGTGATTATTGTAACATTTGTCATATATGTTTGAGTATTTTTGATAGAATCAAATTTTGGGCTCAATACAGTCAAAATCAGGATAAGATTAGAATGCGCGCATTCTGTCAAAAACTTGCTCGGAGATAGTCTTATTTCGGCATTTGGGGGGGCGGTGCGGGTTTGCTTTTGTTGGCGATGTAAAATGGCATGAGTTTCTGTCATGAAAATGTGCTCTGAGAGAGAGCCGCCAGTTCAAGTTACGGAATTTGACTCATTTTAAGCGCAAACTGGCAACATAATCATATTCATTGAGATTATTATCCTCCGGGTTATCAAATATAATTTCAGTTTCCTTACCAAAATGTTCTGCACCCAGTTTCAAGTGATAAAGACTAATTCCTACATCTATGGGAGGATATTTTTTGATTAAAAGTCCCGGGATGAAGCTTGGTTTACGGTAATATGCATGAATTAAATGTTCATCACCTGTAAAAGACCAGGGCTGTGCATTACGTGCAGAAGGAGCAAGACGAGCTGTTTCCAGTAAATCATCTGCACCTTTAATGTCACTTATTTCCTGGAGTGATTTTCTTTTGAATTGGGAAGTTTTTGTTCGGTGTAATGTTTCCTGGGGCTTTCCAAAGGGCATTAAAATGATAAATTTCAGACGTGAACTTGCTAAACCTTCTTTTTTGAGAGTAGGGATCCCCTGCCAGCAACTACCCAATCCATTAGCAGAAAAAAATAGATCCTTCTGCTGTAGCATGAACCCTACATTGCTTAGATCACCCTCTTTTACCTCTGAAAAAACAGCTATATAGTGCGGTGCTTTTCTCATCATCCTTCTTTGAACAACATCGGGAGATAAAATCTTAAATTCAATTTTAATGTCCTTATGCAACGGTGTTAAAGTTTGAAGATGGTCTCTGATCTCCTTTAATGTATCTTCATCCAGGGGGCCTAAATCGTACTTTCTAATGGACTTCCGTTGGAATATGGTAGAATATATGTCTTTTTCTTCCATTTTACCACCATTTAATGTATTTTCTCCGATTTTTATGTATGAGAATAATCTCGTGATTTAGTTTACATTACATTTTTTCTTTTAGACTATTTGCAAAAGGCGCTTTTATCTCTAGAGCTATTTTTTCAATCATAGTTGTCCCCTTTAAAATTCGACCTTATTATACGCCTCTCGCAGATCCTGATCCCGAAACTGCAAATAGACTGTCGTCGTCTGAATATTTGAATGACCTAACAGTTGTTGCAGCCGTCGGAGGTCAACGCCATTTCGTATGAGGTGGTCTTCATCCCCTTCGAGAGGTCGTTAGGCACATAGAAGGGTTTCGATTGGTACTTTAACGGGAAGCGGTTAGTTGCGGCATCCACGATAAAGACAACAGGGAATTCCCTCCCCTTACTCTGGTGCACCGTCATGACCTTGACACTATCTGTCTCTTCGCGTTCTTCGAGATCAATGTCGAACCCGCTGAGCAGGTCAAGATAGTGGAGAAAGTCGCTCACTGATGGCTGTTTCGTAATCGATTCGTACTGTTGCGCGATCTCGTGGAGCGTGTTAAGGAGCAGCATCGTGCGCCGATCATCGTGGTGAAGGCTCCTCTTATACACGTTAGTATAACGCATCATCACGTTGTAGACGAGTTCGGCAAGGGTCGTTGTTTCCTTGAGCGCGTGCATTTTCTCGAGCGTGCGCGTCAGTTCCTCCACGGCGACTGTTTGCGTGGTGAGGAGCTCGTCTGCGTCGAGCATGCACTCGTAGACGTAATCACTCGCGTTAGTGTCATCGTCCCACGCCCGTGTTCGTGCGTGTGCGTTTATGCGCTGCACGTTGACCTCGGTGATTCCTGAGGTTTTCATGATGCGGTTGAGCGCAATGCCTGCGGTGAGGGGGTTATTGATAACGTTCAGGTAGGCGAGCATGTCGCGGATGACGGAGGTCGAAAAGAAGTCGATTGAACCGACGAACTCTGAGGGGATGCCGTGAGCGCGTAGGATTTTGTGAAATTTTATGCCTTCGTTACGCCTTCTACTCATGATGGCGATATCCTTGTATGTCAGAGTGCGCCCGTCCGATCCAGTCCGTGAGGGAAGGGGTGTTCCGATGAGCTTCTGCACTTCTCTCAGCACAAATTCTGCTTCTGCTTGTTCGTTTTGACAGCGCGCGACAGTAACGGCGTCGCCGGCGTCGTTGGTCGTCGTCAACGATTTTTGCGTCCTGTTCGGAGCGTGCTCCATGAGCTGGAGGGCGAGGGCAAGAATACTCTTCGAGTTGCGGTAGTTGTGGTCGAGCACTATCTCCGAACACTCGCCCAAGTGCTCTTTAAAGTCGCTGAAGTTCGTGAGGTAGGCGCCGCGAAATCGATCGATGGACTGATCATCGTCGCCCACCACGCAGACGTTGGCGCCCGCGAGCTGTTTGATGAGATTAAGCTGCTGCGTAGTTCGTGTCCTGGAACTCATCAACGAAGATGTGCGCGTAGCGGTCGAGGTACCGCTTGAGCAGCAAGGGCTTACGCGCAAACAGCCGTGACGCTTCGTCGATCATGTCGTCAAAATCCAAGAGGCCTTCTTTTCGCTTCTAGCGTTCATACGCCGTGTACACTTTCAAAAGGTCTTTAAGCTTGTTACAGTACGCTCGCGCTTCCTCGGGAAGCTCTTCGTGGTCTTTTTTCGCAAGATATGCTTCGAGCTCTTGCGGGGTAATCAGCTCGTTTCGAAAGGCGCTGATGCCGTCGATGATCGATTCGATCACATTTCGCGCGTTGTTCCCGATTTCTAAGTGTTCAAAGCCGAAGGCGTCGATGTTGTCGAGGGTCCACACGAGTTGGTTGGGCCTGCTGATGACTCTGGATGAGAAGCTGATGCCCGAGTCAAGGACGTTGTCGCTCAGGACGTCGAGGCGGAAGGGCTACATCGAAGCGCTCATTGAAAGAGATAGGGAACAAGAAAACACAGAGGCAGATGGTGAAAAAGACGGTGCCGTAAAACGCAGCTTACCCATTTTTTATTCAGTTTTTTGTATAATTAATTATACCACGGGCGCAGTAATGGTGCAGTCTTTATTATTATACCGAATGATGCTCTGCAACTGGTTCGGTGGTTTTACGATGTACCCGCCGTCGGTGGTCTGTTGGACGGACTGGCCGCGGCCAATGTCACTCCCGGCGAACGTCTTGTTCCAGAGTTGCCCACCGGCGGCATTGGTCTTCAAGAGATAGATCTGCCACTCGTCAAAGCCTTGAGATGTAGCGCCGGCGACGATGTAACCGCCGTCAGTGGTCTGTTGGACGGAGTTAGGACTCTCATCGGTGCGTTGCTCGCTCGTGCACTGGTATGTCGCGTGCCAGAGCTCCTTGCCGTTTGCATCAGTCTTCAAAAGGCAGACGTGGTTGGGCCAGTCACAGGAAGAGCCTAAAACGATGTAACCGCCGTCAGTGGTCTGTTGGACAGAGTAGCCCACCGAATCTGTATCCTCCGCGCGGAACGTCTTGCTCCAGAGCTCCTTGCCGTTCGCATCAGTCTTGACGATGTAGAACGACAAGTGGGCATAGCCGTTGGGCTCTGTCCACCCAGCAACGATGTAACCGCCATCGGTTGTTTGTTTCACGGGATAACCATATGCCCTATAGTCTCCGTAGAACGTCTTGCTCCACAGTTCATTGCCGCTCGCATCGGTCTTCAAGAGGTAGACCCTGTCTGACGCTGTCACTAATGTGGAAGGGAATTTGGCCCCCCCGGCGACGATGTAACCGCCGTCAGTGGTCTGTTGGACGGACTGGCCTCGATACCCCACGTTCCCGCCGTATCCCTTACTCCAGAGTTCATTGCCGCTCGCATCAGTTTTCAAGAGGTAGACCCTGTTCTCGTGCCCAGAATCGCCGTAGAAGATGGTATCCCCGGTGATGATGTACCCGCCGTCAGTGGTCTGTTGGACGGAGCCACCACTAACAGTCTTGTTGAACGTCTTGCTCCACAGTTCCTTGCCATTCGCATCGGTCTTGACGAGGTAGGCAATAGAGTAGCGGTCAGAGGATAGCAATGAGCCGACCATGATGTAGCCGCCGTCAGCCGTTTGTTGGGCTGACGAACAGTGCTTTTCCCCACTTCCGCCATAGGTATTGCTCCAGAGTTTGTTGCCGGCGGCATTGGTCTTGATCAGACAAAACTGAAAGCCATTGCTGGAGGTGGTGGTAGTTCCGCCGATGATGTAGCCGCCATCGGTGGTCTGTTGGACGGAGATTGTTTGCGCGTACACGTTACTGATGCCACATATAGAGAACACCATAATTATTACACACGTGATCGCTATGAGTTGTTTATTTACGTTCATAGTGTTTCACTTCGTTCTTTTAAACGCACGAACAGCGCACCGTCGTTGTGAAGTCGGTGAGAGCACCTCACGCATCGTCTCACCAGAGCGCGGCAGCGCATTTGCGTACACGGTGGGAGAAAAGGACTCCCAGAAAAAAAATCTGTGAAGTGAAGTACCACTGGTAGACCGTGCTCCGCTGTGGCATGCGTTTAACTGTATAAGAATGCTATCGTAAGATATATAGATTTGCTCGCAGCGCAACCCTTTTTTGAGAGAGAATTTAGAGGGGAAAAGCAGTCGCATCGAAGATTTTTCGGCAATCCTCGGTTAATCAATGCATAAACGCGATACCGTCAAATCATTGTTTAATACAAAATATATTCGCTAAATGAGACTAATTAAGAAGCGCCAAATAGGGAAATAAGCGACGTTATGAAGTCCGTTAGATTTTGTGTGTAATTTTCCATGAGGTAAGGCATGCAAACCATGCTGCAGAGGGGTCTAATTACATTCCAACGCTATGAAACCGCATTGCCATCTCTTTAGGAATTTCTTCAAACCTTTCAAGATGCGGCAGCCATACTTTTTCCATGCCATCATTGGTTACGTCTAAGCGTTCAAGACGCGGCTGACGTGATCAAATTAATTGGAGGTACTGCGCGCAAAGTCACATCTCACGTAAACAATGGAAAATGGTAGCATGATGCTCTGAAACGGCCAATAATTCTTTATGTTTTCAATTCGCTCACGCTATGGAGATATTGTCATTTGACATGTGGACGGCATGACGGTCTTGGGTGTCATTTTATGCCTCTGTTCTGAATTTCATGCATAAAACGTAGTGCTAATTAAAAGCTGATCATACTGTATGTATTCGTTGTCAACTCCGGCCCATTTACCAGTCCCTTTACAGTAAACGTCGTTAACTGTGGTTGGTGTGTATCCCAATGCGACGGTCGCCGCTTGCTGTCCGAAGTGCGTAACGCTTCCTAGGTCTAATACAAATCCAGGAATGCATGTCGAGAATGTCTTAAACGAGCTGCTTGCGGCGTCTGTGCTTCCTTCGTTTCGTATCTCTGCAGTTGTCCCGTGTCCGTTTGATTCAAAATTAACGTAAACGGCGTCAAAGTTGCTATTACTACCTTTCGCTCTCTGTGTAACCGCGTCGTTTCCATATTCGGCTTTAAGCGTCGGTATCAGCTTAGTTAGTAATGGGTCAAAACTTGCCGTCGCCGTTGGTGTAGACGTAGCGATAGGTGTTGCCTTTGCAACAGTGGCCGTTGCAGTTTTGCTGCTGCTCGTGTTGGTGCTCGATGTACATCCCGTTATGCTGACTAATAAAATAGCACAGATAAACAACAACGGCAATGCCTTTTTCAGCGGCATGTTAATGTAACGTTTCATCATTCTCGCTATTGGATTCATCTCTACCTCCCCGTTTATTTAAAAACAAACAAAAAAGCGCTTTCGGATGATAAATGTAATCGTATATTTTGTTATTTCTAAAGCAAGTTGTTATTTTATGTCATAAAATGACAGTAAATATTGAAAGCTCCAAAATGCGCTTGAAGACGAAAAATATTCGGTTGGAGCGCTTATTAGATTTGAATTTAAACGACGTTTTGATCTCCTTTATCAACCCATTGCGTAACCACTAAAAGTATTTGGCACTTATAACGCAGTTCAAAAGCCCTCTCGATGCCCTTCTCAGGTAATTCAATTTCGCTTTCATAGACCTAATAGAAGTAGTATACTTAGGATGAAGAATCCCCCGCTGAAGAGCGCGCCTAACACTCCAGCCCCCAATCCAAGAACTCCAAGCCCTACGAGAAGAGCACCACCCCCCATCATAGCACAAAACAACACTGCCTGAATTATGAACTGAAGAATATCTGTATCGGCTGCCAAACGTATCTCACCTCTTTTGATCGCAGTTACGCTGTAAGTTTTATAAGTAATTTCTAAAACGTATAACAAATGCGCGCGATATAATAAAAGTAACCCCGTTTGTTAGTGTCAAATCAAATTGTTATTTTTAAGAAGGCGATTCAACCGTTTTTTGAACAAAAAGATATGCGTCGAAGACTTCAACGGCAAAGCTGAGCCACCTAACATATAAAACACAAAACCATGAAACTGCCGTCTAAATCTCAAAATATTCGGAGTGTGACTGATTAGGAGATTTGTCAGATTTGAATTTAAAGACATTGGAGGGCTTATTTTTCAAACCATCACGTAGACCCATGATTTACATGTATTTTTTGAATATGGACGCTCATAAATTCCGGTAACGCTTACACTCTCAAAAAATACGGCAAACGTATAAAGTCCAGTGCATACTATAAGCAATAAGGGGTTTGAATGTACTACCCTAATGCTCCGTGTAACACATGCATCAACCTCATTAAAACGTAAGTAAACTGATGTTGATTCCTGTACAATGTCGTCAGGGTGGACGCCATGAGATGCCAGGACCCCAGCTCCACGACGGATTGTAGCTAGGGTACCTAGTAGGCAAGGGGCTAGGAGTCTTGTAGCTGGGGTACCTAGTGGATGAGGGGCTAGGGGTCGCTGGATTTATCCCAGTACATCCAGGGATCCAAACTGACAATAACACTGCAAGAATTACGACTGCTATGATAATATATCGTCTCATTTGCATGTCATCTCACCTCGTTTAAATGTAAGTAATCGAGCATAATCAGTGGAGTTTATAAAGCTGTGTGACGCGCATTTGTTACAAGCTTATAGAAAATAGCTTACAGGCAATTTTGCCTCGCGTTTAGGAAAAATCGCCTCGAGCCAAACAGAAGAAATGGTTCATCAAACGCTTATTTTTAAATTAAAGCTTAAAATAACACCTGTTAAAATATGAAGTAAGTCTTTAATGTTTTATATTATTTAATTGTTAAAACTCGACTTTATTATATCCATCTCGCAAGTCCTCGTCTTTAAACTGCAAGTATACTTGCGTGGTGTTTAGGTTGTTGTGGCCTAGCAGTAACTGCACCCTGCTGATATCTATGCCGGACCTGACAAGATGAATGGTGAATGAATGCCTCAGCGTTTAGTATACCTTAAAAAAAATGAAAGGAGGCCAACCCCCCTCTACCGCAACGTCGCATAGATGTCCCAGTTCGGATAGAACCAGCCGTTATAGTACGTATAGTAAGTGTAGGCGTTGTACACCGCCCATCTTGCATCAGGCGGGACGACTGCCTGCGAGTACACCTTCACTACATCTCCGGGACTCACGTGCACCCATCCGAGCCCGCCGTACTGATAAGTGAAGTGTGCATCATCGTTGACGTAAAACCCTGTTGCATCACCATCATGCTCATAGTAGGGCGGCGTTGCTGTCTCGCGGTAGAATTTCGCATAAGGTGCTACCCAAGCATCGCCGGTGCCCCTGTTGGTGATGACCCACTCGAGATAAGCGGGATTGCCAGGCTCAAGTTGACCGCCACTGATGGACAAAGAGGGCCATGGCTGCCCCGCTGCTATGACCAAGAACTGTGCTGTGTACTCAGCGGGCGCGTATGTGCTATCTCCGAGATAATCTATTTTCAGCGTGTGCCATCCCACTGACAGGTTTGCGGTATCGTTTGGACGGAGGTATAATCCGCCAGCTCCGCCGGTAAGTCCTCCTGGGCAGCCTTCCCAGTATTGAGGCTGCGGCGATGTAACATTCCACTCACCTCCTGCTGCTTGGTCATCTATGTAATAGTTTGCCACGCCGCAAGGGTACGTTCCATCCGCTGCTTCGACCCAGTAGCGAACTTGTTCTGGCCCACCTTGCGTGAGTGGGATGTGATATGTAGGATAGTCCAGCCACATCGCGGGCATTCCCATGTAGCCTTCCCATACGTGAATGGTGGTGGGGATGCGTGGAGCTTCAGCGTATGCATTAAATCCAAGAATCGAAAGTGCCACTAGTGTTACAAGAAGTGCTGAGACCAATTTGCTGCTTGTTTTCATTTTCATTTTCATTTTTAGTTATTCACCTCCTTTGCCGCTATTTTAAAATTGATAGATAGTGCACGCATAGGTATTAAATGCTGTGTGACGACAGTTTCGTGTCACAACGCACGTTTCACGCTTTTACGACTGAGAAAGCATCTCCTCATCGGAGCCAGCACTGGCGGCTTCTCAAACACTTACAAGTTGACCGTTCAATCGTTTGCGGTCGAAGTTAGATCTGCATTAGACGTGATCCACTCCTCAGCATTCTGATGCTGTATATCACAATCCAAACAACTATCCCGAATATAATGGGTAACTCAGCAATGCCCCTCCCGTAGCTGGCCATGGAAGTACCCGCGAGTGCGATAATGCCCAAGGCAATTGAGAGATACCCCAACCATTTATGAGATGCATCACTGAATGCACCCCCGATAAGGAGTATACCTATAGGGGCCATTAAGAACACAACATAACCGGCCACGAAGTGTATGAGGCCAAACGACTCGGGAAATATGCCTAATGTGCAGAACGCTGCTGCTCCCAGTAACACGAATACCGCCCCCAAACGGTGAGAAGGCGTATCGTCGTCATAGAAAAGGCCGAATGAGAAGACAATTCCGAGTATTCCTCCGATTATGAATCCAGATCGAGCGAGAATCTCGGTTACAGGTGAACTAATTACAGGCCTGGCAACATTTTCAAAGTATGTGTACCCCATGCCGGTAAGGTCGCTCACCCAGTTCTGTGCCAAGTCAAAGCCTGGCGAGTAGAGAATGGCAAGCGAAACGGAGACCATTATGACGATTACTTCTAATATACCGCACGCTCCAGCAAGCATTAATAGCTTCTTTTTTGAGCGTGGTGGTTCTATTTTTGCAGTTGTCACGTAAATTCACCTCCCGTGCCGTTATTTTAAAATTAATAGATAATACTCGCGTCATTATTAAAGGATGTGTGACGACAGTTTCATGTCACAATGCACGTTTCACGCTTTTGCGACTCAGGAAGCATCGCTTCATCAGAGCCGGCACCGCGGCTTCTCACACACTTACAGGGTAACAGCACGTATAGACGGTAAAACAGGTAATGCTAAGGAACGCATTAATATATAAAGTGACAAAAATTAGAGTATTATGCCGGTACTTCCCACGGCGACAGCGAACTATTGTGAGCATTGCGGTGCTTCAGTAAATCCCGAAGCGAAGTACTGCCAAAACTGTGGCAAAGTAATCTCGTCGAGTGACATATCTCGTGGTGAAGCGGCGACACGTGCAAAAGACACTGACCTTACAGCTCGTCTTTTTGCCCTTGAAACAAAAATCGAAGAGATCAAGCAGCTTCTTTTTCGACGTGACAGCATTGAGAACGATGAAATTACTCACGTAGACCAGAATATTAAATGGTTCCCTTCAATTTATGCGACCTTGATTACTATAGTGCAATCTATAGCTTTGGGATATCTTTTTCTCGCAATAAAGGATCAACTAGGCACATACCTCACGCACGGTACATATAACCCAATATGGAGCATGCTGATCATTGCAATATTTTTGTGGATTGTTTCGGTTTTCAGTGTGGGTGTATTGACGCGGCGTGCATTGCGGTACGTACCAGACGAACGGGATATCTTAATACCATTTCTTTTCGGCTTAACGGAAGCACTTGCAATATTTAGTATTAGCTTCCAGAAGTTTAGTTGGTATTATTTTTCTATTGGTCTCTTTTGGCTCGTTGGATTTTTTTCATTCTTCCATATGTTTCGCGAATCGAAATTGCTGTACGAAAAGAATAGAGTTGTTCTGGACCACTTTTCAACGACGATTCGAAACGGTCAACGCTTAAGCATTCTATTTGCTATACTATTCTTCTCATTTAGCATGTCAGAAACACTTTGGAATCTCAATTCGCTCTACTTTGCTATTGTCGCGTTAGTGTGGGGTGTATTACACATTTCTTTTGCGCATATCTGGTGGATACGAATGAAAAGGCTCACTGTAGACAGTCAATAATTCACATAAGGTAACACCAGTGTACTAGGGAGCGGACGACTATTTTTAACGTGTAAACGCAGTTTGAAGCGCGGGTTTGGCTCCACGTTAAGTTAGAGGCATATAACCGGGTGGAATGGTGGCAGTTTAAAGCGGGTGAAAGCGTATGAGAACCTGCGAGACGTGTACAATCAACTGAGTATATTCTTGATTATTTATACGGAACGATATTTTCGGCCTTGTTTTTCCAGAGGTTCGTCTTGAGTTTATCCACGGCGAAGGGTCCGCCGTGTGCAGGAAAAATCCGCCGCGCCCCCGCTGCAATGACCTTTTCCCAGCTTTTATAATACGCACTCATGTCGCCGATAAGCATCACGCAATACTTCGTTCCTGCAAACTGAAAGACGTTTGCCGCCGCGTCCCCGATCAGACAGTCGCCGTCGTCAAACAGGATGGAAACGGAGTCCACGGTATGTCCGGGCGTTTCGATGATTTTGCCGTCGAGCGGGATTTCGATTTCCTGCAGACCAGTATCTCCGGAAATCAAGATATCGCAGTCACGCAGCTGATAGGGCGGAAACGTGAATCTCTCTTTGACAATCAACTTTTTGAGAATCAGTGAGAGCAAGAGCGGCTCTAGAGACATCAGAAGGGCAACCCGCCTGTTCAAAAAACCCCCGCCATACGTGCGGTCGTTCTCTCCCTTCAGGATGAGATCCTTGCAAAGGTGCGACATTACTACCCGAATCAAGTCATTCTCCCGCAAAATGTTGTGTAACAATCCGCAATGATCGTCGTGATGATGGGTCAGAATAATATGACTTATTTGAGATAGTTCCACATCAGCTTCTTTCAGTCTGGTGCGGAACAAATCCCAATCCTCTTCATAGCCGGTGTCGATCAGGACATATTGATCTACGGCCTTTATCAAAAAGCAGTTTGTCACACTTAATTTTAACGGAAGGATATTCATGACTCTGCCAATGTCTTTCATGCCAATTGATTGCATTTATTTATTTTGATTTTCGCTGATCGCATTTATTTATTTTGATTTTCGCGAGGGACGATCTTCAACGGAAACGCCCATTTTTGTGAAGCCATCTTCAACAATTAGCGTGTCGAGATTCCGCAAGGTTTGGCATGAAAACATGCTCGAAAGCACAGCTCTTACTAAGCTGTCTTTAGACTTCGACCTTGTTAGACCGTTCAATCGTTTGCGGATCTAATTAGTTTGACATTTGATGTGAGGCGTGCCACAACATTCTGACGCTGAATACTGCTACCCAAATAAATACCGCTGATATAAAAAGCACCTCTGCAATGCCCCTCCCGTAGCTAGCCATGGAAGTACCCGCAAGTGCAATAACACCCAAGACAATTGAGAACCCTCCCAACCATCTACGAGATGCATCAATGAGTGCCCCCCCGATGAGGAGTACGGCGATACCAACAAGTATGAACATGACATAGCGGGCCACCAAGTGTATGACGCCCGCTGGTGCGGGAAATATGCCTGACGCGCACAGTGCACCTGATCCTACTACTGCGAACACCGCTCCCAAACGGTGAGAGGGCGCATCGTCGTCATAGAAAAGGCCGATCGAGAAGACAATGGCGAGAATTCCTGAAATTATAAATCCAGATCGCACAAGGATTTCAGTTACAGGTGAACTAACTAGGGGCCTGGATACACTCTCAAAGTTCGAATAGCTCATGCCCGTAAGGTCGCTCACCCAGTTCTGAACCAAGCTAAAGTCTGGTGAATAGGAAATCGCAAGCGAAATACAGACCAGTGCAACGATGACAGTCAATATACCACACGCCCCAGCAAGCATTAACAAATTCTTTCTTGAGCGTGATGGCTCTATTTTTGTAGATGTCGTATAAATTCACCTCCTTCGCTGTTATTTAAAAACTAATAGATAATGCGCGCATTGGTATTAAATGCTGTGTGACAAGTATTTCTTGCCACACTTGCGACTGCTCTAGTGTAAATCTGCTTTAAATCGCACAAGGTTTTATTTTTAAGAATAACCACTAACTGCGGAAAAATTCCTTAAGTAAGGGATATGCATGAAAAAACAATTTCTAATCGTATTGATGGTTACTATTGTGTTAGCTATCCTTTCCTAAACATTCAATAGTTATATTAATATATGCAGCTTGCATCTATCTGTGTTATAAGCTGTGACTAGTGTATGCATTACATTGGCAAGTCAAAAATAGGCAAGATACGTGCTAAACGAAATACCATTTACCCGTTACTCCGCTTACCTCAAGCGTTCAACGACTTCATCGGTAAAACCGCCCGCATCTTTGAAGCAGATCACGATGGCAAACAAGCCTTTCTAGTTGTACTGGACGAAAACAATGACCAAGTAGAACAAGTAAGCCCCCAAGTTATGCAACCAGTTATGCAACCTGAGGCTGAAGATACACAGCACTATACAGAGAACAGCGTTGAAGCCCGCTTATCTGCACTCGAAAATGGAATTAAAGAAATTGGAAATTTCCTCTTTCAAAATAAGAGTATTTTTGAGCTTAAAAAGGAAAATGAAGCAAAAAATGAATGCCGAGGTGGGGTAGACTGGTTATCCTATGGCCCTGTGGAGGCCACGACGCGGGTTCGAATCCCGCCCTCGGCCTTTTGTATGAGGTTGTTTTGGCGTTTTATCTTCTATTAAGTCACGGTTTCTAAAAAGGAGTTCTAAAACCTCATCAATTTTTGATTCAACAGTTATAAGGTGAGATTTAAGGTCGATTTCAGGTTTAGATTTTATAATTTCTTTTATAATTTTCCGTTTTGTTATTTCCTTGTTTTTCAATAAGATAAGGAATGCTTTCTCACCTTCGTGTTCTGTTTGGAATATATGTGCCGTTTCACCAATTACGTCAGCACATTGTTGTGGCAGCCGAATTAATGGATAGATTGTATTGGGTTGAGGGTGCAATTTACTAATCTTTGATTTCCCTAGATAGCGCATACTTACACCAAATTTTATAACTTTTTATAAATTCAAGGCGTATATACGTAACTAATTTATCTTTTATTGTCAAAAGATAAGGCATGAAAAATAGTGAATAGATAAATCACATTGTAATATAAAATATGTCAAAATATCCTATTCAATTAAAACACATAAGAAATGTTTCTATCACTTATTCTATATGCATGTATCAATTACGCTTGACCATTCACTGATAAAATCATTTATTGTCAAGATAAAGGGAGAGTCATTAAACAATCCCAGTCTTTTCCAAGCGCGCCCGGCACTATCTTGACCCACAGATGGGGGCTAATATCGGTCATCTACAGGAAATAATCGATAAAATAAGCAACTTTTAGAGATGAACAGATGTTCATAATTGAACTGATAAATCAAAATGCCTGTTAGGTAATTATATGACAAGCTAAACGACCAACTTAATGCGTTTTTATTTCTATTGTTGAAAACGAGTTTTGCTATGCGTGCAGAGTAAGAAGCAATATTTGCTACTAAGCACTTACTTAGTTAAATGCCGTAAAATCAAATTTAAACTTTGAAATACTGTTTAAATCAAAATAAGAAAAATTTATCATAAATGACTTGTAAATATTTTAATTTGTCTGTACTTTATGATAATAGCGCAAATATCTTGGAACATTGATGCTTTAATGGTATTTGCAATCTTCTTTATTCCCGGGTTTGTAACGCTAAGTTTTTATAACTTTTTTAGTGCCAAGCCGTCTCCCAAGTGGTCGGAATCATTTTTTGAAGTCGTTGCGTATAGCATCGTAAATTTTATAATTTTATATCCAATTGGATTCCTGATAAAACACGAAACGGTATCTCCACTTTCGTGGATAAGTGTCCTCATTAACTGGCAGGATTTTTATAGCGTATATGGTTCGTGGTGCTATTATGTGTTATTGATTGTTGCACTCCTTATCGCCCCTATCTTGTGGTCAGTCATATTCATTCAACTAATGAAATACAGACCAGAACGGCTTAAAATACAGTCTATACTAAAACCTTGGGATTATATGTTTAGCAAAGACGAAGGATGCTTTGTTTTGGTTCATCTAAAGAATAAAAAAACTATTGCTGGGAAATACAGCACTAAATCGTTCGCCTCTTCGTATCCTGCTAACGAACAAATATATTTAGAAGAAGTGTGGAAAAGAGATGCTAATGGACAGTTCGTAAAAAAGATAAATAACGAGGGTATGCTAATATTTGGCGACGAGATTTCATCAATTGAATTTCTTAAATAAAAATAATGCGAAAAAGGTGACGTTATAATGTCAAAAAGAATTGAACTGACAAAGGGGTATCAGCCAACCAAGAAGCCACAAAGTGAAAAACCTACGCAAAATGAGTCCGTTTTGAGTGATGAATCGGGCAGCGCAGAAAATCAAACTCAGGAGTAATTTTAATAACTGCGTTAGATTAAGAATAAAATTTTATTTACGTCAATTAGCCTATTCTTTAATCATAGTATACATAATCTTTTTTCAAGTCTGTGTGCCACATATAAAAAATAGCATCTGTTAACAATGGTCTGGTTGTTAAAAAAGGAATTAAAACTCTTTATATTATCGCGCAGTGACTTTTTGCTAGCAATGACAATCCTGATAGGAATTAATTTTGGTGGCTATGTTTTATTGGCTGCAGACACTCGCACTACTCATTGCACGAACGGTAGCGTAGACTACGTAGCGGATGATAATGCTAAAAAAATCCAGAAGACAACTTTAGGATTGATTGCAGGGGCAGGCAGTTGGGACATCATCAGGCGAGTGAAAAACAAACTACAAAAGCAAGAAATCACCGATATAAATCAAATTTTAAGTATTATAGAAAAAGAAAAGCTTCATCATCAAAGATGTGGTGGGCCAGCTGCCGAAAAAGCCATCGAAATCACAAGATGGATTTGTAGTTATTCGAAGATTGACGATGGAAATCCTAAGCTTAGACTTAATACGATTAATTCTACCGTTGAAAACGGATTAGGACTATATCAAGACGTTGGAGACGATTTAGTGCCATTTACTGTGATTATGCCTGAAGAGGTAACTCATGCGGAGGATAGAATAACGATTGTTCAGAATCTTAGGAAAGCAATAGCCCTAGCGATGGCGTATGAACCCTCGTTTGATAACGTCTTGTTTGATAGTGCCTCGTACAATTGGCTTACAATTGTCCAATTAATACGAAACATAATACGAAAACTCTACGATTACATTATACGAAATATTCAACCCATTCCTAGCATAAGTCCTGACTGTCTGATAGGCATTCACATGTTGGATGGTCAAATGGGCATATCATCGAAGCTGAAAGGCACTGATATCAGCGACATTGATGTTAGTGCATTAATAACTTGGGACCCCTAGAAAACATAGACTAAATGTAATACTCGACAGTTTGGCTTTTTGTTCTGCCTCTTCTAGCAGTCTCGTAATCATCAAAACTATTATTTGATAAAATGCCTTCAAGATAGTTTTATTAAAACTCGGCGCGTTTAATAAGGTTAAAGTATCCAACATTTGGGAGAGGAAAGTACAAACACTTCGAAACCAGCAGATATAGGTTCTTGGGAAGCAGGGAAAGGCAGACTGAGGCAACCAAATAATGAAATATAACTTTAGAAATCTGAAAGTGATTTTTACAGCAATAATCACTATGCTAGCATTGGTGGTATCGCTACTAAACTTGCTTGCACCACAACTCTTGCCGCGCCCCGCTTATAGAACCGTGGGAATCTCTACTATTTCAGCCAGATGTGTTGCTAACTGCCAACGTTACCACGTTATCTGAAAATGTGAACCCAGAGATTGATCGCTATAGGTATAATCGTGATTATGATAACCAAAATGACAAACAATGGCGTTATTTGCGCTCTCCCCTTCCAAAGAACATAAAAAACGACAGCGTCTGTGACAGCGACGATGACAGCAGTGAGGAAAAGAGCCCTCAAAAAGAGATTGTTTGGAAAAATAATTTCATACACGATGTTTTTACTCCTCCAACTTCAGCGGGGATTTGATTCAACCGCAACATTTTAGTTGTCTAGCTGGTTATTTCGCTAATACTTTATATACTCCTTATAAACGTGCTCAAGTCAATCTAGGCAAGCCACAGACTACTGTGAAACCTTTTATAATTTCATTTCCAACGGGGAAGCCGTACTGCACGCCGGTGTATGGCTTTGACGTTGCTGAAGACGGCAGGCTAGCTCCAAATGTCAAAATAAGATTATCTCGTAACAAAGATTTTCCACGGTTTTAAACGCCATTGGAGATAGAGGCGGGCTTTTTCATCATTTTGCGTCGATATGAGCCCCGTTCTCGTATGGCTTAGATATTTAACTAATCTGCGTTCCGCTGTTAACTCGGCGCACGGGGGTAGAATCACCTAAAGGCAACGGTTAAATAGCTGAAAAATTCTTAAATTAGCAATTGAGCAGCTGCTCTGCAATTTTGGGTTAGGTAAACGAAATCGAAAACGAAATGCGAGGAGGTGAACGAGATGAGTCCGCTTAGGGTCATAGACTATATATTGTTGCTTATTCTAGTGGTTGGCTTCGCGTATGTGACCTACCTGAGTTTTCAATGGAGCCGCCTAGCTGGCATCGTTATTCCGCTAATAGTCATAGTCCTTTTATTCATCGAAGATCGAAGAAAATAGATATGCTTTCCAAGCATGTTTCATGCTTGCACCCCAGAGTTACGAGGCCATTACATGAGAGGAACGCATCAGTTTTTTTGTTGTTAGTTATCGGGCGCCGCTGTGGCTTTCTTTTCATTCTAAAATGACGCCACACTGCCACAAATAACAAATCCTTCGACGCTCACTCTTGGAGTAACATATGCGGTTTACCCTTCGACGCATGCCCTTTTCATTCAAAATTCGGATCCTATGTTACTCTACACGTGTACACGAGCATAATACTATAGAAGAGAAGAGGAGGAGACTATCTCCTCCTGCTCATGCTCACTCCGTACGCCACGACTCCCACTCCGATAGGGGCGAACACCACGCCTAACGCCGGCGTTGTGCTCAGCACCTGGGCTTGGGCCGCAGCTATGCCCGGCATCGGGGCCGCAGCTGCCGTTTGGTGGGCAAAGACATTGGCACCCCCGCCATCACCGCCGATGTAGGCCAAGTCGAGCTCCGTGCCTGTGCTGTGATCGAATAGTTCGGGGGTCATATCGAACGTCTTTCCACTGTACTCTTGTGCTTTTGCGCTCACCTTCGGCTTTGCGCAGTTCAACGCCTCCTCTGCGGAGATCCACTTGTCGGGGTTCGTATCGGCTGCCTTAGTATTGAATGCTTCGCCTAAGTAGTACACAAATAACCCGTGTTTCTCAGCTATATCTTTGAACTCCCTGGTCGTTTCGTAAGCCCCGCATGACGCGAGGGTGACGTACTTCGGCTTGGTCAGCGCCGCAGTGTGCATCCCCCCACTGTAACAGTGGTCAAAGACACAGAGCGTGTCCCTCGACGGCACGGCGTCAATCCACTGGCTGAACTCGGTGCTTAGTATGGCGTTTGTTGGTACCGTGGTTGCATCGTGCCCCCCCGTGACGTCCGAGGGCAAGAAGAACCATAGATGAGCGTCTTTTTTGTCTTTATCTATGCGGATGTCACCGTGCCCATTGAGATAGGCGACGACGAGATCGTTTGGCCCCGACCGTGTGCGCAAGTCGTTGAGCGCGGAGCGTATCCCTTCTTTCGTAGCCTCACCGTCTCTGAGGAACTGCACGTGCGTATCGTCAAACTTGCACCGAGACACGAGCACATCCTGGAAATACAGGGCGTCGTCTACGGGATAGATGAGTGGGTCTTGTTCTTTAGGATCATACTTACTGATCCCGACGACGACCGCCCACTTGTCCCCGACGACGATCTCCTGGGACTTTTTACTGGTGCAGCCATCCTTGTGCGTTACCGTCAACTCGACAGTGTGCTTCCCCAGCGAGGCATGGTCATATTTGATGACCTTCGTGTCGCCAGCGCTCTTACCGTCAATCATCCAGCTGTATGCGGTAATCGTATCAGCGGAAGCGGACTTTGAGGCGTCAAACGTGATCGGGTCGTAAGCGTAGGGGTGATCGGGAATGGAGGTGAAGGAGGCATCTGGACACGGCGTTGGCGGCACATTGGAGCAATAACATCCTTCTGAATGGCCTTCTTTAACGGTTATGTGCACCTTATCAGTCTTTATGGCTCCTATCGGTTTGCCGTTAATAATATTCGGTTTGCCGTTAATATTATTTTCACCGCTCTTAGTGTAGAGATAAAAATAATTTTCACCGTCCGGATAGCCTGCAAAGATAGCAACTATTCCATCCGGACGAGCTATCCCCCCTCCAGCGTCCTCATAATAAGTGTATACCTTCCCTTTATCGTCAACTCTTTGCCAGCATAAGTGGAAAATGACATCAGTTGTGTCTTTATCAAAAGGACTAATTTTAGCTACTATAAGCAAATCTTGTGGGTGATGTTCATAAACACATTGATCCCGATCCCAGTTATAAACACCATCTTCCCAGTGAGGGGGGGATTCAACCCACTTGGGACACTCCGTACCAATTTTTAGTTGAACATCAGATTGTTCGCTACCCTGAACGTCAGCAGGAGCAAGAGCCTCTGTCACACGTTCACGATGAGACTGCGCTGCCGTTGTCGCCCGACTCGCCGGCACAACGACAAAATTCACTACCGTTAAAACCATTATCGCTACAAGCACAACACTTATTATGGCTTTTCGCATAGTCATGCGTAGATTCACCTTCTGGTTGATGGAGCGGCAGTGACGTTGGTTGGGCGAAAGGCCGCTCTTTCAACCTCTATTATTAAAACTAAGTAAAGGTGCGGCGCTAAGGTATAAATGTTGCCGTAATTTTACAGTGTTATCGATATTTGCGCAAGTGCTGCATATTGATGAGATTCGATAGCTTCTGAGCACATTTTATACACTATACATCGTCCTTTTCACTGCAGCTTGAAAACAGAGCTCCTAGCGTGGGCTAAATGCTAAAATAAAAACCTCTCCTAGCGAATCTTTTAAGCATTGGAAAGTAATTTGACAGTATCGGTTTGTGTGCTAGTTGGTCTAGCATTGCCATAGAAACCTTCGACGCATACCTTTTCTCTCAATCAGAAGTCTCACCAACGATTACTTGGGAATGGCATTTATAGTTATGTCGGCGGTACAAACGTCGTTACTACCCCAAGTGTAACCGTAAACTAATTTGTGCTGACCTTGTTCACTAAAATGAAATGTGTCAACAAAAGAACCATCTTGATTAGTAGTGACCGTCCACAACAGGCGAAGCGAACCGTAGACATACTCAAGGTGATCTACCTGCGCATTTCCGATACCTTTACCATTCTCACTAAGAACTCCACGGACGTCAAAATTCTTCCCGACATCTACTTGTTGAGGATAACTGGTGATCGTGATTTGTATCGACCGATCGCTTTTCACATACGTTGTATGGGCATAATGAACATCGGTCGTCTGTTTACTCACCGGCGCTGCGGCAACACTATTGAACACGCAAATCGAGAGTAGCGCTATAATCGATAGACTTATTATCTTTTTCTTCATTCTCAAAGTCTAGCCCCCCAATTCTTTTTAGGATTGAAGTTCCATAATTAGAGGTTCTTCCCAAAAATAAAGCTTTGTGCGATTTGATTCGTATTTACGTGAGAGGTGGTCGAGCGGTATCAGAGAGGGCTTTTGAATTGCTCTATAAGTGTCAAATACTTAAGTGGTTATGCAGTGGTTTGACAAAGGAGCTCAACACGTCGCTTAAATTGAAATCTAAGAAGCGCTACAACCGAGTATTTTTCACATTAAAGCACAATTTAGGAGTATCGCGTTTTTATGTGCTAATTGGCCGAGGATTGTCATAAAATCTTCGACGCGACTACTTTTATCGTTTACAAACGGGTGTACCGCACTGCCTACAATTAACAGATCAGTTTAACCCTAGCAAATCTTTATATTATCCGCACGCATTGTAGATTAGTTATAACGCACGCCACAGCGGAGCACGCTCTACCAGTGGTACTTCACTTCACAGATTTTTTTCCTTGGGAGCAGTTTCTCCCACAGTAACGCAAAGGCGCTGCCGCGCTGCCGCTGAGGCGGCGATTTCTAAACCGTAAATGCGTAAGAGCGTTTGCGGTGCGGATAGGGTGAAAAATGGATGTGGCATTATGCAGCAAATTAAAATTATGTCTCTTATAGTGGTGGCGGCGCTGCTGCTATCAACGGTTGTCTATGCGAATAACTTCTCTCGTTCCGGCAAGGCGGCTGGCGTTACCACGAGAGGAGGCGGGTGCGCAGCCAGTAATCTCACGTTTGTTAAAGATGAGCCTGATTCCAATTCGCAGTTTGCTGGCGGTTTACCCCACGTTGGCGATGGGGCAGTACTTACCTTTAAATTACAGGACGCAAATGGAAACGGTATCGCCAATCAGCGCGTTTCATTGGAACGAGAATCGCTTACGTATGATCAGCAGGATACGTGCAAATGCAACCCGGTTGAAAGTGGGCAGCACTTTGGGTATGAAAAATGTCCGGTGCCGGCACAACCCGTGGCTCCTAATGAGCCTCTCGGTGATCGTCTCACCAACAATGATGGGCTTGTTCAGTTTAACGTAAAATACAACGAGGCGGCGTGGTACCCGTTCCGGGCAAAATTCTCCAATCCGGATTCAAGTTACTGCGACGCGGTCACGAAGGTGATAATCAGGGTGTTTCCATATAGGTTATGGATAGATGCAGGCTTTCAAGGATGTTGTCATGGTAAATATGATAAGGGCGAGGATATCCCTGGAATTGGTCATGTGTGGTGGCAAGGGTGTTTCCATCCAGGAGACGAATTCAGTTTTGCTGGGACGGTTAATGCGTATGCAAATTTAGATAAAGGAGAAGGAAAGGTGCCGTGGGGCAATGGGATAGTTCATCTATATCAAAGCCATGCATACGATACAGATTTTGCAAAAGGCTGGGTTGTTAGTTTTACGACGACTACTGACAAAGATGGGCACTTCAAGTTTGAGCACCTGCATGCTGATTTCGACGTGGGTGAAAGCAAGTGTCAAAATTCGTTCTATTATTGGATACAGACAGAAACAGGAAAGGGAATTGCGTGTGACGGCATGTTCTATGGCATTCAAGTTTTTTCAGAAGCGGGCACAGGTTGCATTAGGTTGGTGGACTGGTGCACCTGTTAAGATATATAAATTGAAGCAAGTGATCTAATAACAACTATCGGAGAGCGGTGTAAAGAGCAGCAATAGACCAACCGATGTGATGAATGGGGTGGTGTTGCCATAAAATCGACTATCTACCATAATGAGGAACGCACAAGCAACCAAAGCTGAAAAATGACACAAAAGGGAGGGGCGCTACTTTCGGCGTTGCCTCCCATTACCTCCTCTTTGAATAAAACGTATGAAATTAAAAAAATGAAACCATAAAAAGCATCAGAATAGCCGTTTTGCCATTTTAATTAGATATTTGCGTTTTTACTGTTGAATTTCTTATAGCCATATCAGGGTATTTCTGTATCTTTTAAAGTGCCGAACAATAGTATATATGCAGATCTCGCGAGGCATTGACACGGTTTCAGTTTGAGCCGAGTTTCCGTATAGGCTGCTCCTTGTATTTGATGTGGAGATGGTTGAGAGGGTGGGGGTTGAAGTAAAGGAACTGCTGTAAAATTCTACTGATCGTACTCTCTCATGAATCTCGTCATTGAATTCGCTGCTGGATCTCTAAACTGGAGTCAAAGAGCTCGAAGTCCTCACAACGCCGCACGTCCAGTTTGTCGAACATACTGGGTTCCCTGCCTTGCCACCCCCATCTGGGTCGAAGCACGGCTCTGAGGAGATCACGTGTAAGTTGCAATGTTTGCCCTCAAAGAGAGGCGATAGTCACTATTTTTCCCAAATACGAGACAGACGAACCATCTCGTTTATCTCTTCTTGTCCTCTCCTGGGGAAACCAAGTCCCAAGTGCCAGGGGAACACGAGGCAGAACCACTTGTTAAGTCTGTTCACGTAATTTTCCCAGCTCCAGATGAGATCGGCAAACTCCTCCTTTGTCTCAACGGTATCCAAGGAGTCCACAATGTCATTACAGAGCTCCACAAGCTTGGGCAAATTCAACCATGGAGCAGGGCATTTAGGAGGGTCAATATCGCCCAAGAGCTTGGCCATGTGTACAGTCAAGTATTTCCACATCCTCTTGCAGTGCTCAAGAGTAAAAACGGGATCTGCAATCGCGGATCGGATCGCAGGCTCGATGGTCCACCATCCCATGGCCTGAGTGTCAGCGACAAGGAACAAAAGGTTCCCCAGCACCTGACCGTCTGTGCCCGCCCCACTTGGAAATATCCCGAGTCTGCTCATCTTGACTTCCTCAGGCTCCTCCCACCATATTCGGTCTATTTCCTCCTCGATTTCGTTTTTCACTTCTTGCCAATGCTTAGGCATAACTCACACATCCTTTCTCTTTAGAGTGATCGCCTGCAGTTGGTGCGTGATGAATTGGGCGTTCCAGATCTCCTTCCCTGCCTCATAGAGCGCTCCTAGAAAATCTTTAGAGACTCGTGCCACCACCGGCCCTCTCGCCATTAAAGGCTCGGTCAGATCGGATCCATAGGCAATCGCAATGTCGTGTCCTCCGCTATACACGATGGAACCTGGCTTCAGTTGGCTGAGAAGAAGCTGTTTCTTTCCGAGGGGAGTGGCCTGTGAACCTATGGCAATAGGATGTTCCGGAGGCCGTCCACAGCCATGGAAGTAGTCCCCTGTGGACAAAGTGTGATGGCATATCATCTTCATAGGTTGGCCTAAAAGATCCCATACGATCTGGCACATTTCGGGTTCTTCTTGGATAAGGAGAGTTGCGGGGATTCCTGTCTTTCTAAATGAAAACTCGATCAGAATCATTTTGTCCATAGGATTCATTCTCCTACCATTAAGATAGTTTAAGTCCTTTATTGTATTTGGACCTACTGAGGCATTCGGTTCGTTTGTAATCCCCATCGCGGTGCCAAGACCCACTTATACTCTTTGTAACTATAGAAATTGCGTGTACTTCACTAATTGTCTGGTACACATGGACGTGGCGTTATCCTGAAGGTAACCAAATAATAAAATCTAATTAATTAAGAGAAATTGAAATAACAAACCGGAGGATGTCTACTTAAACCGTCCATAAATTGTATAAGCTACGAATGCCTCACACGAGCCGCGTCCTGTGGAGGCCACGACGCGGGTTCGAATCCCGCCCTCGGCCTTTGATTTTCTCTCTCAGCGTTATTTTCGTTTCCGCCTTGTAAAATAAGCGATTTAAGCTCTTCAATTTGTGATTCAACGGTTATGAAATGAGAGTTAAGTTCAATTTCTGGTTTAGATTTTATATAATTCTTTTATAATTTTGCGTTTTGTTATTTCCTTGTTTTTCAGCAAGATAAGGAATGCCTTCTAGCCTTTATATTCTGTTTGAAATACATGTGACACGAAGACTTGCTCCCCCTTATGGGAGATGTACGGTGCTTCTTCGAGGTAGGAAAATTCTCTCGTGTGTTTGAAAATACTACTCGGAGTAATACCTCCTTTGTCTAGAACCCTAGCACCTACGTCATGGCCTCAATGCATCAACAAAACATTACGAGAACTCATTTATACACGCTTACTGATTAAACCATTACACGTACGCTCAACGTAACAAAAATGTACCTGCCACTATGGCTGTGGGAAGTAAGACCGAGGACAATGCGAATTTTTTATGAAGCCTCTTCACAGTCTCAGCGTCCGGTTTTTTGAAAATGGACAGTGCCAGGTAGGATGCTATACACCCCATCAGGACTAATGGAATGAGATAAGCAACACTCACCACCCCCACAACATACGGAAACGGCAACAATATAACTGCAAAGAGGCAGTAAAGAGCACCCAACTTTGATGACGCGACTGTACCCCGCTTTATAGCGAGAGTGGGGTACCCTACCTTTATATCCCCCTCTACACCAACGACGTCATCAAGCACGTTACGACCTGCTCCCCACAGAGACATTCCTATGAAGGAGAGTGAAACAATGCTAATTGTGTGAAGCACGGTCGCTTCGCAAAACATGGGAACTGTCGTTCCTGATAAGAACCCGATAACAATGCTGCTCAAGAACCCTGAGAACCGTTTGAAGAATGCAGAGTACAGGTACTAAAAAAACAGTAATAAATACCGTGATACTGAAAGCAATGAGGTTTATGGCAAGAGCAACTCCCAACCCTGCTAGAAACAGCAGCACGGAAACTTGCACGGCGCGCATGCGAGAGATCTGGTTTGAAGGGATTGGTCGGTCAGGTTTTACAATCGCATCTGACTCATAGTCGAAAAAGTCATTGAAGGCGAATCCCCCCATAGCTATTAAAGTCAGTGTAATGAAGCCTAAGCCCATTAATGTGAAGTTATACAAGCCCCTCTGGAATGCCATCATCAGCAGCACACCGCTGATTGCCACCAGAAGCCAGTTGGGGGAGTGCACGAGCCGTATGAAAGCACTTAATGTTGCATTGATTCGCATTGCTACCTAAACGTCCACGTTGCAGATGAATTTTCCTTCTCTTTGATAACTTTCTTAATGTTTGACCAATTTTGTTAAACAATGGGAAAGCTAATAATACCATTATTTGAACAAGGCGGAAACACGCTTAACGCGCTTTAAGGCACATCTGACCCCTGAAATATGTCACACGTTATTACTGATACCTCGGTAGTCGTCATGTTCTTTTGCTCCTCTTTTAGAGTGAAATAAACAAAGTAGTTAAATTTAACTTTTTTGTTTGTCTTCATTAATCCCAAGGCACTTTTACATGCGCATGGAGTTGAACGTCAGCGCCTCAGCAAGAAAAATCTCCCTTGCTAAAGCTGTAGCGCGCTTAATACCCTCACATAGCTACATCCAACATAAGGCCATTAGGGCACCCTTGTTCTGCTTGGATACGTACCTCTGATGCTAAGTAAGGATTCTCCCGAAAAGTCAGGTACACGAGATAGAACGAGCACGACAAAACAATCGCTCCCACAACGTGAAGCCATGTCGGCATTTGCGACAAACGAAATCGAACGGCGTCGAGTGGTATAGAGATCCACCAGATACTGAAGAGGGTACCCAATAATATCATGTACGCCTTTTCCCAGATGGGTTCATCAGGTTTGAATCCTATCCTAGAGCGCTCACGCTCCTCCATCAATACGGGATTGTGCCTGAGCAGCCACAGAACAATGGGAGAAGAGAAGATGCCCAACAAAAATCAGGAAGATCCAGCCGTAAAAACAGAAGACCGTGCCTGCCGCAAGAAAAAGTACCAGAGCGATAACCAGACACTCAATTATGATCGGCATAAGCATTTTTGAATTGATGGCGCTCATATTCTATGCACCTTTTATATTGTTTACCATCTAAGAATTCTGTGTCTCTCTTCGGTTTTAATAGCATCGGAAAAGGGGAAAAGAGCGAAACCTCGCTGTCGTTAATGATGGGCAGGTAAAGGTACGACTCCATAATTTGCAGCAGTATGAGTGGTTACCGCGAGAGAAAGCAGAACGTTATCACAGAGACGGCATTTGAACTGCATCATAAGTGCCAAATACTCTATGGTTATGCAATGGATTGACAAAGGAGCTCAAGAAGTCGTTTAAATTCAAATCTAAGAAGCGCTCCAACCGAGTATTTTTCACATTCCAGTGCAATTTCGTGAATATCGTGTTTAGGTGCTAGCGGCTAACATCCACGTAGCTAAAAGGTTAAGCTTGTATTTATTTTAAGATTAGTACGCATGTTCTCTAGGAGCGCTCGTGCTTCGCGCCGTGAACTCTCGGAGCTGTAATCACGCTCAACGGATGCCAATTGCTTCTCTGCAATCTCCAACTGTTCTAACGTAAAGCTTTGGCAAAATTAAGTGCTTTGCCTTTGGCATATTCACATTGATATTTGGTTATTACTAATTTACATGAAACATCCATGCTAGATATTAATGGCACTATGAGTTTCGTTCCAAAAAATGTCGGCTGCTTTATTAATCCATGGTAGTGATGCTTTATTTGGGCGAACTTTTCGTGACTCAGCACAAGTTGCTAACTCTTCCTGAGTGAATTCCAACTGTAGAAGCGTGAGGTTATTATTGTTATAAAAATCAGAATCAGAATAAGCTACATTGTAGTCTGATAATAAGGTTGACGTCATTGAGCAGGAACAGGGACTATCATTAGACAAAAAAGAGGACAGTTCGATGTGCATTCGTCAAAAGAGCCCGCCCTGTGGAGGCCACGACGCGGGTTCGAATCCCGCCCTCGGCCTTTGATTTTGACTTTCGGCGTTATTTTCGCTTCCGCCTTGAAAAATAAGTGATTTGAGCTCTGCGATTTGTGATTCGAGGGATGAGAGGCGAGATTCGATGCTGTTTTCTGTCTCAGGTTGTGCAACTTTTGAGATTAGTTGTGCAACCTCCTGCCTCAACCTTTCGCTGTCTTCATGATCGGGTATAATCACAAATGCTGATTGCCCTGCATGTTCTGTCTTGTATATTTGAACAGATGTACCTATAGCTTCAGAACATTGGAGAGGAAGGCGAATTATGGGGTAGATGATAGTTGGCTTTGAATATTGTTTACCTATCTTCGATTTTCCTATGTAGCGCATACGCTTACCCCGATTTACGCGATTATATAATAATCTAATTTTCTATATCTTATTAACGGGATTTATTTAGCGAAAGGTGTGTTGGATGCGCTAAAGGATTTGTGGTTTAATAATTTATCGTAAGTCAAAAATGGGGATAAATTTATACTCTCCGTCGCACTTTTAATTGTTTTTAAAAATTTAAGGAGGAGGAGTTGTTTTTCACCAAACAAAATGAAAAACGCACATCGTTGACGAGGAGGTAATGTATACAATGAATATATTAAAAGGAATGGTAAGTGTATTGATTATAGCGATGCTAACCCTCTGCGTACTAAATATTGCTGCAGCATCAACGAGCAAATTGACACCAGCGACTACACTAGTAATTTACAATGGATATGCTACAGATGCAACGACACAGAAGACAGTGCTTGAGATCATGCTCAGTAACAACACTACGAAGGTCAACGACAAAGTTACCCTCATCGGAGGTCTCGCATCAGGCACGCCGCAAACACCAAACCTCATCGGAGGAGCGACGGTAAATATTCAAAAGTTCATTAATGAAACGTGGACTACCGTCGACACTACCACAACTATAGCGACAGGGGATTATAAAGGGTATTTCATCGTCCCGATAACACCCTGTTCTACAGGGGTCTTTTCCTATAGGGCAACCTATGATGGCGATAGTCAATACGCACCTACGGTGAGTAATGTGGTAATGTTAACGGTTAATCAGCCGTAGTGAAACACGAATGCTGCCACCATCCCATTTTCCTCTCTTTTTTCTTTTTTCTGTTTTTCATTTGTTTGGTCTCCTATAGTCGAGTTAGACACGATTATGTCATAAACACTAACACAAAAAGAGAAAATGGACATAACGCGTTTGTTTTTCTATAAGCAGTTTATATAGGTCTCTTCTTGATATTGTGTAGCTTGGTGAATTCACATGCCAGCTGTAGTATAATTATCGGAAGAGGACAAACTGCAAAAGCGCATCAAAAGTTAGTTATACCTTTCAGGGAGCCCTCCTTATCCTTATGGGGTTGCAGCCAACATTCGCGGCGTGTCTCAGTCTCGGCCATACTATCGCTGTCTTATTTTGTTTCACACCTCATAATAGTCAACAACATCATCCAAGTATTCTGCTAGCTCATCTGGATCCTCATGGTTCCAGCCGCTCAGCTCGAAACTTAAAATTATTTTATCACCTACTTTTACGTCTTTTGGCAGACTTTCATCCGGTAAAATGCGTTCCGTCCAAGTGGTAAGACGGATATTAGCGTCATATAGCGACGAATATTCCTGTAACGCATCGGATAGGTATGCTAATGTATTCCACCCCCTGCGCGTATGAGCAATATGAAAGTTTACATCCCATTCGCCTTCACTGCGTGCGCATGAGCTAACTATAAAAAGGTCTTCAAATTCGCTGAGTACCACTGAAAGGCGCCGCAGGTTTTCATCAATATGTGTATAATTGTTTTCTTGGTCTGCCATTTCCATCTCCATTTACTTAGGATATTTAATAACTTGAATTATTTGACCACGTATAAATAGAAGCATATCACGTCGACTGGCAAAACAACATCGACTGGCAAAACAACAATCAATTCGCCAATATTAAGTATTACAGTCGATACTTACCATTCGGAAAGAGGTGAGTATGATAACATCTTCATATCAAGAACCAGAAGGCGTTGTACGGTATTGTTCAAAATGTGGAGAGACGTTTTTAGCGACTTATCACGAAAAAGAACTATGCGACACTTGTTTAATGCGCATTATTAAGGAGCGAGTGCGCAAATATGGATTATAAGGTGTCTTCTCTCCCTAGTTTTTACTAGTGAAAATCGCGGGTATGTAGAGTTCAAATTGTAAAAATAAAATAATCAACCCCAATGGTTAAAATCGTTATAATTCAGCATAATAACCCCCGTTGAAAAAGTGGCAATCTTCACTTTGTAAAATGATATTAAAATGATATTAAAATAATTGAAAATATCCAGAAATATCCAAATCAATATTGATAACGCGGTGAAAAGTGTATCTCAAAATCAGTTGCGTATACACAACACAACTGTGAATTTTGGGGCGACGTAAAACCTCATCATAAAAAATAAATTAGTTATCAATAATATACTTGTTCTTTTAGGGAGGTGATACACGATGGTAGTAGACATTACGCCCGTTGCAAATTACATAGAAGTCTTGTGGTTCTTTATAGGATCGGCGCTCCTGGCAGCATTTCTTATGGGGGCCGGAGCGATAATGTCATTAGTGAGCGCACCGGCGGCGATATTGAATTCGTTGTTTCCAGCAGCAATTTGATGAGTTTAAGTTATATTATGCTAAGCATACCAAGCACCAAATGTCAAGGTGCAATTAGCACATGCACCGAAAGGAGTTGAAACACGCGATTAAGCAATAAAGGAGTAACCATGCAGCAGGACAAAGTAAAGGTTACGTTAGGCGGCGTATCGGCGTCGATGTTGAATTGTTTATGGAGCCGGGCACAGTTGAGCAAGGAGTACAGCTCACTTTTTTATGACGCGAAAGCTATTGAACTTATTGAACGAATTGACTATGACTTCTCAGCAAGTGATGTTCCACCATTCATAGGTATCTGGTTTAACATCTCTCGTAAAGTCAATCGACCAGAATTTCATTTAGGTACGCTACGAGCAAAACAGTTCGACGATAAAATAAAAGCCACATCGTAGAGCACTCCTATGCATCCGTTATCAATATCGCGGCAGGGCTTGACACGACCTTTTACCGCATTGATAATGGAACCATTCACTGGTATGACCTCGACCTTCCCGCGGTCATCGAAATCAGAAGGCAGTTATTGCCGGAACCTGACCGGGTAACGTACATCGCGAAATCACTCCTCGACCCGAGCTGGTGTGGGGATGTAACGTATGCCGAAGACGGGGTATTCATGATAGCCAGCGAGGTGTTTCAGTTCTTTGAAGAATCAGAGATGAAGCAATTCTTTTCGATGCTCGCAGACAACTTCCCTGATGGTGAAATTGTGTTTGATGCTGTGTCAAGATCAGATGGGGGTTTTAGAACATTGATCGACAGGTTTCCACCAGAGCAGCGGGGCATGATGACCGCAGCATGGATGGAGGCACTGAAGGGCTGGTGGGAGAAAGCGCCACAGAACCAGAAAGACGAGGTGAGTAATATGATAGCCACGCTCGAGACTCCGACAAAGCCGAAAGGTAAGGAGTGGTCAGATATCGAAGCGTGGTGGAATCAGCTCAGCGATACAGAAAAGGAGGAAGCCTTACGTGACCTTATGACAGTTTTCCAAAGTATGTATCCCTTCCGTGGAAGTGCCGGTACGTGGGTGCCTAACGACATAAACGAAATCGCAAGGTGGGACAGCCGCATAACCGTGGTAGATCAGTTCCCGTTGTACCAAAACATCCCACGAGACTCAGTGAGCGCGAAGATGCGAAGAGACAGATAGCGTCAAGGTCATGACGGTGCACCAGAGTAAGGGGAGGGAATTCCCTGTTGTCTTTATCGTGGATGCCGCAACTAACCGCTTCCCGTTAAAGTACCAATCGAAACCTTTCTACGTGCCTAATGACCTCTCAAAGAGGATGAAGACCGGCGATGACGAAAAGGCGCTGTACGAACAGGAAGAGCGGCGGCTCTTCTACGTGGCGATGACGAGAGCGGAGCAGAAACTCTATCTTGTGCATACCGAGCGGTATAAAAATAACAAGAAGACAACAAAGCCCTCTAAGTTCCTCGAGGAACTGAACGTTGCAGCAAATCTGCTCATCAACGTGGTTGTTGTCCATCAGCAAGGACAGCAGAGTATCCAGGTAATTGAAACTGCCATTAAAGAAGTGAAGAACACCGTACAAGACCTCGCAGTGAAAGCCATTTATCAAATGCAGCTCAAAACGGCGATACAAAAGCTTGTGAACTCGAGAAGCTGCGGCTGCTTGAAGCAGGTTTTAGCCTCAACGACTTCGACAGAAAGGCGTTCTTCACCGTCGAAGAGAATGACGAGGAATTGCAGAGTTTAGTCGAAGGAGAACGCGTGCCGCTCATAGGGAACGACCATCATTTCTCACCGACAGCGCTTGAGACCTTCAACGAGTGTCCTCTACAGTATAAATTCAGCCACGTGCTGAAGGTTCCGACGCTTGCAAAAACCTACTTCAACCTTGGCACCGCCGTGCACAAGGTCATAGAATACCTCACCAAGGAGGAGCGCGAGGGCACCCCTCCCACGAAAGAACGTGCGCTCGAAACGCTCGAACGCTTCTGGTCTTCTGACGCGTACGCAACCAGGCAAAAAGAGAGTGAGGACAAAGCACGCGCTGAAGAACCTCGGAGAGGGGGACAGCGTAATAATATTTTCTTGTTATGCCGTTTGAGAACGTCCCATCTTCGACGCCGACAACGCCAACATATTCCAAGCATCTAAGTCGATTGTACACGGTGCGCGTGCGGTAGTACTACAAAACTTCACATATTCGCGGCCGAGATCGTACCGTACCACCGGCTCAGCCTGTCGTAGCTTTCTCCGGTCGACTTACGGTCGGCCATATACTCATCTAGTCTGCACCTCCAAAGGCTAAGAATTCGCTCCAGAAACAGCGACGATCGGCGCGATACGTTGAGAATCAACGCATGGTTAACCAAAACCCTATCTTCCAAGCGACCTTGCATGCATATGTATAAGATATACATATGTTGACAATGTCCTCGCCCCTCCATGGGATTGAGTTGACATATGGATTATGGTGAACTGCACTTAAAATGACCAAATCAAAGCAATCTCGGAAGAATACTTATGAAAGCAATAATATGCACAAAATACGGACCGCCGGAGGTTCTTCAGCTTAGTGAGGTAGCAAAACCTGCGCCCAAGGATAATGAAATACTGGTAAAAATACATGCGACAACAGTAACGTCAGGGGATTGTAGAATACGGAGTTTCACGGTTCCTCCCATTTTCTGGCTCCCCGGTCGAATAGCATTAGGTTTCAGAAGACCCAAAAAACAAATATTGGGGAGTGAGCTTGCCGGGGAAATTGAAGCCGTAGGCAAAGATGTAAAGCGATTCAAAGAAGGTGACCAGGTTTTTGCATTTACTCATCCCAGCTTTGGCGCTTATGCCGAGTATCGTTGTATGCCTGAAGATGGGATGGTGGCAATAAAACCAGCCAACATGACCTATGAGGAAGCCGCCGCCATTCCTTTTGGGGGAATGACAGCATTGCGATTCCTTAGAAAAGGAAATATCCAGAGCGGAAAAAAAGTGCTGATCTATGGTGCTTCTGGAGCAGTAGGTACTTATGCGGTACAGCTTGCCAAGTACTTTGGGGCAGAAGTTACCGGGGTATGCAGTACCACGAATTTAGATATGGTGAAATCTCTGGGAGCCGATAAGGTCGTTGATTACACGAAAGAGGATTTTACCAAGAGCGGTGAGACCTATGACATTATTTTCGACACGGTGGGCAAGACGACGTTTTCACGCTGCAAAAACTCGCTAAAGGAAAAAGGATACTATCTTCAAACTGTCATGATGTTGTCAGATCTTAAAGGGCTATGGTATTCAATGACAACAGGCAAGAAAGTAGTAGGTGGGATAGCAAGCAAAGGTATACCACTACCCAAACAGCCTGAAGATTTAATTTTCCTTAAAGAGCTTATTGAGGCTGGAAAGATAAAACCAGTCATAGATAGACGCTATCCGTTGGAACAAATTCCCGAGGCTCACAGGTATGTCGATAAAGGACACAAAAAGGGAAATGTAGTCATAACTGTAGACCATAATTAATCAATCCTGGGATAAGTGAGTGGAATAGTATTGAAAGCGATCGTATACACAAAATACGGATCACCAGATGTTCTTGAATTAAAAGAGGTAGCAAAACCTGCTGGGCATGGACTATACCCACGACTTCGAAGATCAGGGCTGGCTGGTCTTCGAGGTGGATAAATAACTTAACTGCATAGGGATATATCGACGTTTTTTCCGATAGCACAGGTAGATTTTTCTGCACCTGCAGTAAGTGAGAGTCACACTTAACAACCGCTTTGTGTGAAGTATAAACAATATCCTCAAGCGATGACACGCCACTTTAGGTTTCGGGATGGGCAAGTAATTACAGTCAGAGAGTTTGAAGAAGTGGGTTTTTCTGTGCAGTATCTAGGGGATGAGATTAACGAGTGCATCTCCAACGGGTCAGGGTTATTTAGTGTGTACTCAGACCTCACTGTATACCCCGATCTTGACACGCTCCAAAAATTTGCACGTAAGCCTCAAATAGCGGCGATACGAACAGGATACGATGATTCACGGCTGAACATGCAAAAGCAAATTACTAGACGGCAGTAGACTAACTGATGCGACAAATGAATTAGCAGGCATCGAATATAGTAATGGCTTACTACAACGAGGAACGCACAAGCAAGCAGAGGCATGATTAAGCAGAGCTGAAAACGGCACAACGGGGAGGGAGCGTATATCACCAGCGTTACCCCTCCGTTATCTCCTCTCGACTTTGAATGCAAAAATCAAATAATTTCGAGATTAGAAACCGAGTTGCTCTTATTCTGATGTGAGCCTTCTTTTCACGTCGTCAAGAGCTCCAGCATAAGCTTATTCTGCCTCTGTATATTTTCTGGAGCGCTCTTGCTTCCTTGCGAGCTCTCTCGGACTCGTAATCATGATCAATGGTCGCGAGCTGCCTTTCAACGACCTCCAACTGTTCTAATGCAAACGCTTTCATCTCATCGTAAAAAGCTTTTGATTGATTATCTTCATATCTTGCGTCGATCGCCCGGATCCTGTTTAATATATATTCTTTACATTCAGTATGTGTATTAGCAAAATCGATCAGCATGTCTCGCCATTCCTCAACACTCACTGTGCTGTCGTTCTCGTTCGTTGGCGTTGGAAGGTGCTTTTTAATCGCCTTCAGCCGGTTCTCTAGTGATGTTATTCGTCTTTCAAATCCTGTAGCCATGCTATCATCTCATCTTTATCTTTATGCTATGCATCGCAGCTCACGGCTTCCAATATAGCAAGGAGCGAAGCGTTACCGGGATGCCATTAAACCCACACCGTCCGGACATTCTGATTATTGACCGCGCTCTCCAGATTCTCAGTACGCTCCAAAATATCAGCTTCGATGACCACCCGCATATCAGTTTCAACGCACTTTAAAACCACTGTAGCCAGCTGAGAAATGACGCGCCCTTGCTCTGCCTTTCGGATCGTGCTATCTGTCCTGATGTCCTCTATTATGTCTCTTAGAATTTCCGTGAGATCAGAGATAATGACCGCATGATCCAAAGATGAGAACTGTTAGCATGCATTCGATAGCTCATTGAAAAAAGTCGAATCCTTTTGCTCTTTTGCTTCTTTCTGTCGCTCGCGTTTCGCTCTTATCCAGTCGCGTTGATATTCGCGCTTTCTGTTTATGTCTTGGGCCATGTGTTCATCTACACCTCTTTCATTTTTCTTGGTTAACTTAAAAGACCATCTAAAACGATTTTAACCATTAAGATTGCTTGAAATAGTCCTCGCGTGCTTCTTGTCTTGTTCCTTGTTTTTCAAAAGCGACCCTCTCTTGTTCTTCACGTCTTACCGCTAACCTTTTATTGACCAATTCGTCAGGAATCTCATGAATATATATGAATGCTATCTGGTCAAAATTAACAAGCGTCCAGTCAGACACTTCGTTTATGCGCTCGCCTTCATTATCATACAAATTAAGGCGATCTATTAGGAGCGTGCCGTCCTCAAGCCAGTTCTCTAGGTAGCCTCCATACTTCTTACCATCTATCTTAGTAAATTCGATATATTCACCAGACAGCCTTTTATAGAAATATTCACGTATCGTTTTTGCATCCATTTTTATCACCATTTATCATGATAGGGTGACAGTTATACAAACACCTGTCACCATCTGTCACCTGGCCGATCTTAATTTTGTTGCCCGCTTTCAGGAAATACGTGTAGACAGTGGCGCTCTCGCTCGCCCTGGCCTTCCCCTCTTTCGCGGCCTTATACTTACAATGCTCACAGTGGAAACGTAAGAGCTCTAAGATGCTTGAGATAGGTTCGATCTCATCTGTAGCTAGAGATCCGTCGGTCATCTTACGGCATCCGGATCGTTACGGGTCGATTTTGATTCGAATTCGTGTCGCCAAGACGCATGGCCTCTTCCAGCGCGATTAACCGCTTCTCGAGGTCTGTATCTCTACGATTTTCAAGCCCACGTCAACAGCCCCCAACAGGATTCGACCCCACGCTTCAAGATCTAACGCATCGCCTTCCGTTTCGATTCTGTCAACCACACGGTTGAGCAGATCAGAGAGGCCGTGCGCTGTCTCTATGCGGGTTGTTCGGGTTGCGAGATTTTTTGGCAAGCCTCCTCGACGTTTCTTGTTGTAATTAAGCTGGTATTCGCGACGTTTTATCGGATCTTTAAAAGGCATTTTTAATTCACTCCATTTCTAAATAAATAAATACGATTGAATGCATCTCATCCTTGTTAGTAGTAAGTAAGAGAGGCATTCAATCTTAATGTATCGATTTTTTGGGTGTTTCTCCCTTGCTTTCACGCCGAAAGAGCCCTTACGTCCTTAATCCTCTCGTAAACGTCGCCCGTATCTGCCTGTTTATAGGAGATGAACACCTCGCAATCCTTTCCAATAAGCTCTTTGAGGTTGTAGCGATTTCCTGGGTCGTGGCCGATAACAGAATCTTGACTTATCAACGCAAGATTCTCACACGTCAGCCGTGGCCAGGAGAAACCAAAGTGAAGCATTATTGGTAGATTACTAGGGTGAAATGAACAACTTTACTGCAATGGGGGCCCCAGTTACATTTATCTGAGAGGTTCCCCTCTTCTCTTTCCTCTCTTTCTCCTTTTGTCCACCACCATAAACGAAGCATTTTTACAGTAGGTATGGTATATTATGGCTTCGCTTTGATCTGGGAGAAACACCATAACATGCCATATTATCCATAATTATTATGGTAGTGATATGGTGATTGATGTGGAAAAATGCCATAACATGCCATAACTACTATAATTTTTTATGGTAATTGTATGGCGATCATTCAATATCAGTAAAATGATTGAGGTAAAAAGAGAAAGATAAAACGGGCCCCAGCGATAAACAGAGCTCTCCTAAATGGTAAAATCCAGATACTTCTTAATCGTATTTCTAAGTAGAGCCAGCGCATATCTGTCGCAATACTTTTGCTGCGGATATGAAACATAAAACGTAGCTCCACAGCGTTGACACCATTTTAACACGGGCTCCCGCGTCACTGGGGCCGGCGCCGTTCGTTCGAGGCATTCGTCTTTAAAAAAACAAAAAATTAAATTAACAACTTATAAAAACTATAATAACCCCAATAGCAACAAAGGAGGTGAATTGAGATGGTCGTGTTAATACCGATTCTAGGACCGTGGCTAGCTTTCAGTGTTCTCTTCCCGCTTGGGGTCTTCTGTATTACGATGCCTCAGGCCATATTACTATGGCCTTTAGGCTTCTTATCGTTCTTAATTGGCATCTTTTGATAGTGAAGTAGAAGAGAAGCAAAATATCGAAAATCCAAGATGCTACTTAGCGGAAGCATTGCATTAATTCATAGGCTCTATTCTCGCAGAGCGTACATTATGTGTTATCGCAATGCCCCTTAATTTCTCCTTTTGTCCACCACTAAAACCGATCGTTTATTGTGAACGTCAAATCGGTAGACTTATCATAGTAAAAAGCCACCATAACGGCACACTTATGGTAACCATGGCAATCCAAACCGATATAAATGGGAGAGTTGCCCTTGATTGGCATGCCGTCGGCTACGTGCGCATCTCCACCAAGGACCAAAATGAGGAGACGCAGGTACACCAGCTTCTCATACAGGGCGTGCCTCGTGAGCAGATCTTCATCGACACGGCCATCAGCGGTACCACGCCAGCGTCTGACCGGCCAGGGTTTCGAGCGCTTCTTGAGTACGTCCGCTCTCATGAGCACGAGGTCACCACCCTCTACGTCTTTGAGATCTCACGCATCGGCCGCTCCTTCCTCGAGACGCTTGATGTCGTACGTGGGCTTGAGGAGGAGTGCGGGGTGATCGTATGGTCACTGTCTCCCAAAGAGGCGTGGACGCAGACGACCGACCGTTCCATCAGAAATCTCATGTTGGCAATCTTCTCGTGGGTTGCCGAGCGGGAGCGCGAAAACCTTAGTGAGCGGACGAAAGCAGGGGTGGCACGAGCACGCAATGAGGGGAAACACATCGGCCGACCGTTCCGGGAGATTAACTGGCGGAAGGTTGACGAGTATCGAGCAAAGGGGTTATCGTGGTCGGCCGTTTCGAGGGTGATGGACATTCCCTACAACACGCTGCTTGCGGCAAAGGCACGAAGAGAGCGAAAGGACTTCTCTAATTAGGTATGAAAAAAATAGGTGTTTTCACTGAAAGTCGCCTTGGCGGCAACCACTATCTGTTGCACCGTTAGCTGACTGCTGTTATTTTCATCACATCACTTGCGCAAAAGGCGTATTGATCGTCACCAAAGAACACGTACGATACGTAAAATGTCCCTGGTACGTTGTAATGAAACGAATCGGTAAAAGAGCCATCCGCGTTCGTCGTGAAATTCCAGTACCAGTACCACTTGTTTTCTGTAGTATTTAACTGCTCAAGGTATACTAATTTATTACCAAGACCGGTATTGCCCGACGTGAGCCGTCCCGTGATGTCAAAATCCTGTCCGACCTTTACTTGCTTAGGATAATCTGTGATCGTGATATTTGTCGGCTGCAGGGCCGTTGCATCTGGTACAACTTTACTGTGAGGTGCGGTTATCGATGTACTCGTCGATGCTGCTGCAACATTTAGTAGACAGAGGGTCAAGATCGTTAAGATCGATAAACTTATCATTCTTGTTTTCATTCTCATAGTATAGTCACCTAATTTTTTTTCAGGAGTTCGCTAATTAAAGGCTCATATCAAAGATAAAACCTTGTGCGATTTTGATTCGTCTTAACGTGAGAGTGCTGCATGTTATCATAAGCGTATAACTCCAAACTGCACGTTTAACGCTAACAAATGGGGTTATTTTTATTATCTCGCGCGTATTTGTTACGTGGTTTAAACGGTGAGCGTCTACGGGAGACCTTCTGCTGAAATCGTACTCATATGAACAAGCCTCATCGACAGGATGGTGATGTGATATGAAAAAACAATTACTATCGCTATCACTGGTGACTCTTATAACGCTATCAGGTACTGGGAGTTGTTAGTGCACGTGTGGTAAATGATATCGACCAAGTTAGAATGAATGGGAGTTATTCCAACCAAGGGCTTATACGAGCATCGGTGCCCCCGAAAATTGAATGGGAGAGAAGTTTCCACGGACCTAATAACAATGGGGGCGTTATTAATGGTGGCGTTGCTTTTGCCCAGCAGACCTCAGATGGAGGATACATCGCTGTAGGTACTATCTGGTTTCCCAATACCCGTAATGGCAGTCAACATATCTACCTCGTCAAGACCGATGCAAACGGGAATAAACAGTGGGATACCAAATTTGGCAGAAGCGACGGGGATGTAGCTGCGGGTATCGTCATGAACTACGGTGCCGTCCAACAGACCTCAGATGGCGGGTACATCATTGTAGGTCATATATTGTACAATTATGTAGCTTGGAAAATCGACATCTACCTCGTTAAGACCGATGCAAACGGGAATAAACAGTGGGATAAGACGTATAGCAAATGGACTGCGAACTACGGTGCCTCCGTCCAACAGACCTCAGATGGCGGGTACATCATTGTAGGTCAAGTAGTAACTGACTGGAATAAGGACCGGGAAGTCTATTTTATGAAGACGGATGCAAACGGGGACAAAGTTTGGGACAAAATATTTGGCGATGGTAAGGGGGGAGACGGAGCTTCAGTCCAACAAACCACCGATGGTGGATATATACTAACGGGCGCAACGGATGGAAACCAACGCGTCTACCTCGTTAAGACCGATGCAAACGGGAATAAGCAGTGGGATAAGACGTTTGGGGGCAACTTCGGGGATGCGGGCTATTCCGTTCAACAAACCAGAGATGGTGGATATATCGTTACGGGTGAGATCAACGCCATCTGTGCCGAAAGTTACACTGGTGACATCTACCTCGTCAAGACCGATGCAAACGGGAATAAACAGTGGGATAAGACGTTTGGTAACAGCGGTTGGGATCGGGGCGTTTGCGTCCTGCAAAACAGAGACGGAGGTTACATCGTTGCACGCTTCACGAACGGATCAGAGTCTAATTCTAATTATACTTCGACTGCATACCTCGTTAAGACCGATGCAAATGGGAATAAGCAGTGGGATAAGGCGTTTGGTAGCAGTGGGAGTTGCTGCATCAATTCCATCCAACAGACCTCAGACGGTGGGTACATCATTGCAGGTTGCATAGACATTGATCAGCGTGGGTGTGTAAACCTAGTCAAATTAGGACCGGAAACTCCTACTCCTACACCGCTTCCAACCGCCACGCCAATGGCACCTTTATCTATGACCAATGTCAAACTTGTGCTTGGCTACCCACGTTATCTTATGTGGGAAGTCTCTTACACGGGTTCGGGATATACTTCAGTCACACCAAATGCAAGCCTGTATGCTACAAATCCGACATCACCAGGATTTACGAATGAAAGGAATATCACCGCTCAATATGTCTATGATACGATAACGAAAACCCTCAGCAATACGACAATATCATTTGGATATGATTGGGCGCAAGTCAATCGGGGACTATGTATCTCTTCATTTCTGGTTCAGTAGTTCCTTCTGACGCGAAGTGGGCAGTGTACAACGCACGAGCGTGGTACGACGGCAAGTATCACGACTCGTTGTATGTATCCTCACCGTATACGACTTTAAGATAAGCGAGGTTACATCGAAGTGACTAAGGCAGTCTTTATTCAGCTATCTATCGGTAGTGAACAGAAATGGGAACGCTAAAACGGCGGGCAATATTCATAACTGGTATTTTTTCAGTAATCTGCATCGTTGCAGGACTCAGCGAAGAATCGCTTCACGCTATTACGCTTGTTGGGATCGCGGCTTTACTCCTATTATTCTTATTCTTGAGGTTGAGCACCCTCCAGATTCCAACAGACGTAATTACTACCGTGTTTGAACGAGACGGCGGGAGATGCGTTATGTGTCCCATCTGTCATCACGTTTTATTATACTCGGAACTGATGCCTCCTTGACTTTATGATCCCCATCGATGGGATTAATAGTCACACTTCTTGCTTCATTTCGACCCGTCCGCTTGATGTCACAAATGTGCTTCTCACTTTAGGTCTGTGTCTTCTCGAAAGTTACACCCGCATCCGTGCACGAAAAGCGTCTACATGTTACTCCATGACTGAACGAATTAGTTTACTAACCAAATCATACGAGGTGTGATGATAATACTTCCTGCATCTATTTGAATTTGACATAGATGCATACTATAACAACTTAATGAAAAACTAAGTTATCGCAGCTTTTAAATTAGGTAGCTAGTATCGATCAAGATTGCAACGTGATTTATCGTACCTTTAACTCTTTTCCGTTTTTTGCAACATATTGTCTCTAGTAACTCTTAACTCCACCACTTGTGATGGAGGGCACTGTCCGTGCCTCGTGCAAAGACATCAATTCGATTATTATCCCACGAAACGGCAGCCGGGTCTGAAGTCAATATCCCGCCGAGACTTTCCCAGTCGGACCACGTGGATCTCGTGTTCGATGCCTCTGGCATTATGTTCATTGGAATCTTAACCGCATCCGCCTTCGTCGCGGTCAGACCCGCTCCAAATACTGAACATAACATAATGCTGACGAGTACGATCGAGAGAAATAGTTGTTTCATTTCCATTTTTATCACCTCATTGTGATATATACGCGACGTCGGTGGAGCACGTTGGTTAACTACCCCATCCACCGTCATTTTTTAACAATGTAAAGCGTGCTCTGTTTCTATAAAGATTCCGGTGGTCGTTCTGTCCGTATCAGGAGGAGTACATCGTGTATAAAGGTCTCTAAGTTTGTTAGGGCAAAACAAATTGTCTTTTCAGATACCGTGCGCACATGCTCTTACTGGTACGGCATTACTATCACCATTCCACTTTATTATGGGTCTCACGCTTCTCTAAACTTGGTATCTCTACAGGACAGAGCTCCCTTAAATACTAGTATGAGTCTTTTTTACTCCATTTCTCTTTATTTACTTCCGTCACATTATGCCAATCCCGACGAAGATCCAATTGAATGGGGGGCAACATAATGCTCGCTGCTATGAATAATAGGCCTATAGGTGCCAGCCCTAGAAAGAACCATACCATTTTTCACCTCCGTTACACGAAGTAATTAATTACTACATTTAAAAATGTGTGACACGAGAATGTCACACCGCGTTTCTATCCCTGCTCCTAGCAGTAAAACCGTCTTGCATAAGGAGAAGAAGCTTCGGATTCGCTGTAAGTAAACATTTTGTGATCAGATGCTGGAGGACCCGAGTCACGTGGTGATGACCGAGTAGGACAATAAGAGGACATACACACTTACCGATGACGAGCGACAGTACCTGCACGCGCATAGTGACATCATGGAACAGATAGACGCGAGAGTGCACATACCGAGCTGAAGGTCAATTCCTAGCATTGGCGTGCTGTTGATCGAAATCGTGGAGGCGATCTTTTAAAATTGCAGGTACCTCGCTAACGATAAGGTGAAACAGGTCAAGGAGATATTAGAAGACGAGCGTAAGCGCACAGCCACAGTTATTGTTGAGGAGATACATTGAACGAACCAGCAACGTACTGCGCTGCAACAGCCAACTTGTTAGGTAAACTCATGATGAGGAGGTGATTAAAGCAAACGAATCATCGGCGAACATTGTGGTACCAGACCAACAGTGTCTCAGATGAGTACACTTAAACCATGAAACGTCACGACTCTCCGCGTTTGACAACAAGCACATTCCGGAAGACATTCAGCGTGACCTCCACGACCACCCAATTTCCCGCTATTACGTGAGCACGGCCATCAGTTAATTGTGTTGAGGGGCCTCTTTTACCAGTTATCGAATTCGCTGTGTTCCATCAACTGCGTGCTCCCACGCGCCGCTCACGTTCTTCTAGAGCTGTATCGTCGCGCCGACTATCAGAGAGCCGGTGACGTTGGTGAGGGTGCCGTTAATGGTGAAGGTCTGTCCGACGATGGCAGTGGTCGGGTTTGCGGTGGCGGTGAGCTACGTTGGGGTAGGAGTCGGTGAGGGGGTCGGAGTTGGTGATGGAGGTGTAGGTCCTAAAATCCACCCCTAGGGAGCACGACCATGTACATTTCTACCTGTTCCGTTCCAGAACGCCCCCAATTTGAGGTAAACAGAACCCGTGTAAAGTCTCGATTGACGCTCCCGTGCGGTTCTGCCCAATAGTCGTGCTCTTGCTTTGGGTCCACTACGGTATAGTCGTGCGCTAACCGCACTATGCGTCCACTTGGCTTGAGCTCCACAGCAAACACCTGGTCGTCCATCCAATTGCGCGACGTGGTAGTTTCATCAGTTGTCGAGACGAGCACCCAGCCCGGCCGGTCGAGCGCGCGGCCGGAGATGTGAATACTACTATATTGGGACATTCCCGTCGACGAGCTGAAGTCAAGCGGTAGGAGGTTCGTTAATGTTCTGGTCGCGAGATCGATCATTGCGATATTATCGGTACACGAATCCTGGAAGACGTACACTTCTCGTCCATTAGCGTCGAGGGCGCAGTCGCCGTGGCCGACGCATCCGCCTTCGCGGGTTGTCAGACTCCTTCCGTGGGTGAGGCTACGGTCGTAGACCATCATACTGCACGGGTGCGATTCATCGCCGCCTCCAGCGGGGCACGCCTCATCCGGAAAACTCGCGATAAAATAATTTCCTAGTGGGCTAATGCTTATCCCCTTGACGTAAGGCTGACCTGTCACATCTCTCATGGCACTGATCTTGTCTGTTTGCTTGTCGTAGATTATGAAGGCCACAGGCATCCAATTCTGGTTTTCAGCTATGAATGCCCAATAGCGACCATCCTTCGTCGAACTGCCGTAATCTTGTGGCCATACGTAGGGCGCGCTGCTGGGCACGTCGTGGGTGAAGTCATGCACAAGTTTCGTCTCCTTCGTCTGTATGTTATAGCTCCAAAAAGAGCGCACATCCACAGAAAAGTAGTAGACAATGTTTGGATCCGTTGCATCCCACCGCACAGCGGAGCCTGTGATGGGCATCCGACCGAGGGGCTGGAGCGTATGCGCGTCGTAGAGGTACCACGTTCCTTCTAAGGCGAGCGCAATCAACTTCGTCTCGTCCGCGTTGAACGATTGCACCGTCGAGTACTCGTTCTTGAGGCCTTTTGAACGATCATCCGCCGCGATGTCGTGAGCCCGGTCGGTCACCCGCACCACGCAGGTGCCAAACACCGGATCGATGTACGACGTGCGGGGAGCGGGTTCGGACATGGAGGGTGCCTGGCGGACGTTCTTATCGGTGACCGTGGGAGTCGGGGGGTTGGGACAGAACGCGGCCTGTCCAAAGATCGTGGGCTGCTGCGATGCATTTTTGGTAGTCGTTTGTGAGTTCGTAACGGTATTGGATGCGCATCCAGAAACAAAAATCATAGGGATCAGCAACAGGCCAATAAATACAATGATAAGCGTTTTATTCATTTCTATCACACACATCACCTTCTGGTTAGCGGCGCGTGCTTCGGCATCGGTTAGGTGAGACCGCTCCGTCAGCCGTATTTTTAAAACTAAGTAATAGAGCGCCGCTAAGTTATAAATGTTACCGTAATTTTACACTATTGCCATCAGCAAGCTCGTACATCCGTATAATGCAGACGGCGCCCAAACTGTATACGCTAGTAGTCGGTGACTCACGGGGATACCGTGCGTTTTGCCCTTAAAACGCACAATAAGTCGTGAAGTGTACCACAACTTTTTAATGGACGCCTCTCTGTCGTCAGATTGCTAAAACAACAATCTCTCAAATGTGCTATTATTTCAAGAATTAGATAACTATTTGGGGGTATTTGGTTTGTGCTTCCGAGTACCTTTTCATGGCTTCCACCCGAGGTCTCACATGTACTTTTACCCACTCGACACGACTACTTTTCCTTATAAAAAGGGTTGCGCCGCGAGCGAATCTATATATCTTACGATAGCATTCTTATCTAGTTATAACGCATGCCACAGCGGAGAGCTCTACCAGTGGCATCCATTCATTCGTTTTTTCTGGGAGTCCTTCTCCCACCGCGCACAAACATGCGCTGCAGCGCTCCGGTGAGGCGATACTTTCTGAGGCGTAGATGCGTGAAATGCACGCTAATAGTGAATACCGCCAAATAACCGGACTTTCACATGATGGAGCTTTCAGAGATCTTAGAGATTTGGTCGAAAAAGGCATCCTAAAAATCAATGGGAAAGGCCGAAATGTCCGCTACAAGCTGCTTAAATCTGATGATTAGCTGATGATTACATGATGATTAATAGGCACAATTTTTGAAAGTTTAAAGGAAAAGCTAACCACTCCTACAAGATCCGAATCGAGATGGCGACCTAGGCAGAAAGGAAAAAGAAAAAGTGCTCCAACATGCGTTACAATTAAGTAGAAAAGATATGAAGAAATGATTACCTATCATTTATTATTTTTCAAAATGTGAATATAATAGCACGAGTACCGCCTTCTTACACATGTTGGTGCAAGGTAAGCGGCTATGAACCTTTTCGTTAAATCAAATGATAGAAGTTTATTGACAGCTCTTGCAAACATAGGATGAGCGAAATAATAACGGAATTTACGCGCACTTATCATCATAAATGGAAGGACACATTGCGTGAAATCATTTGCTTCAACTATTGAATATTCCTCTCGCATGTAGCCCTCGACGTCTTTAACGCACTCGAACGTATCAAGCGCCCAACTCATCTCTACAAGTTTCAAAATAGTCTCTTCAGACGAACTCAATGGAGTGGTACAATCTCTTCGATACCCATCTATAACGATAAAAAGCCCATCTCTTTTTAATTTCTTCTTTACTTCGCGAAGGACTTGCAACTTATTTGTCGAATAGCACAACGCCTCTACAACAAAGGCGATGTCATACGCGTCGTCCTCAAAGGTGCTCAAATCGTGGCAGTCGCCGAGTTGAAAGTGTGCGTTTGGTATCTTTGCATAGCGTCTCAAAGGCTTAAGTGATAAGTCAACGCCATCAAACGTAACATGCGGGTTCTGGCGCGCAAGAAATGCCATGTTAGCACCCAGTCCATATGCAAGTTCCAGCACTTTTTTGGCGTCACTATCGCGGATGTATCTCTCAACAATTCTTGCTTGCTCTTTAAAATCCTCCTTTTTATGTTTCCCGTCATAACTAATCCCGCAGTGATAAAATCCTTCTAAGCTGATGAGCATAAAACCTTTGACTTTAGCGCAGTAGTCGATGATTTGCTGCTTCCCCTGTGGCTCATTAATTATGTGTGGTATATCAAATATCTTGCCAATCTGACTAAGGCATAGTTCAAGACTGTCATTATGTTCAGCGACTTGTTGTTCAATTACCGTGTCAGTTGACTGGTTCAAAACCATTTGCAAAATAGTTACATTATATCCTATAAAGTTTTGTCTGACCAAACAAAATCGAACTCGTCTTCCAATTTTTGCTTTTTTTATCTGAATATCTTTCAATCATGATTTCGCACTCGCCGTAAAAAATTCCTGCTACCATAGAAACAAGTAGTGCAGACACCGTGAATAGAAAATACTACAGTTTCGTAGAGTGAGCATCCGGAGAATCAAAAGACCAATGTAATGGGGATCTGATTTTCCACTTATCCCAAACATCCTTCCCCTGTTTGAGGATGCTGAAATGTGATTCGTCTGCTATGACATCACCAGAAACATCGACGACTTTACGCGAGGAGTCTGTTAAAAAGGATTATAAAAGCACGGACAATAAAGTTTTGTGACGACGACATTTTTTTGTAAAATTTTGTTCTTTGGGATATTGCTTCACCGAGCAGTACGAAGTGTTTCGTGATCATTCAAGGATCAGTTTCGAAGCTTACTGATTGAACCGCACGCCCACCCAATACTGCATATATGCATCATACACATACTCAGGCAATGGATGTCGATAGTGCGACCATTCAACTCCCGATACTCCGTGGGTAGGAATATATGCACATTTGACTGTTCTCATTGAAATGTAACCATATAGCTAAGCGAATCTGCAGGGGTCTCCAAAACAAAATGTTTTGTTATACGCCAAATCATCGTAATGATAACACGTATATATACGTAAAAAGCTGATTTACAAGTTATGACAACAAAACGTCGTACCAGGTACGTTTCAGTGCCGGAGTTTATTAGCTCCTACAGGCTGTGGCACACAACCAATTCCCCAGGCAGCCCCAACTTAATCTTGGTGCATGGAGCAGTAATTCCTTTACCCACTACATTGCACACAATAGATCACCCAAACAACTGTTTCTTTCGACTGGAGCAGCTATTAGTTCATATTGGATGTAATTACGATGTTTGGAATTTTGAATATGCAGATATACAAGTTCCTGGGTTGCCGGGGTACGTTAACTATGGATGCCTACATACGTATGGCGAACGCCTAAAGCAAGTTATAGAAAATTTAAGCACTCAAGATCATCCTGTCACTATTATAGCCCACTCCATGGGAGGATTGATAGCCAGATACGCCACCCAACATGCGGAAGCTAGACTTATCATCAGGATTATCACATTGGATACCGGACATCTCGGATTTAACCTCGCGGGGATCGTAGATGACTTATTCGTAGAGCATTTACCTGAAGGTCTACAAAAGCCTGCGTGTTGTTCGTTAGAGGCGGATCCAACACACCGGTTCATTGAGGATCTGACCGCGGGTTTTCCTAATCGCACCTTTGATCTGGTGTCACTTGCCGCTCAAGATGAACTACCTTTACCACCACCGCCACTACCACCAGGACTATCAATACGGGTCGTTCCTTGGAGCTCATCAAGTATGGGGCAGGTTGACGATAGTGGACATCCTACCGAGCGTGAGAGAAACATAGATTTTGAAATTTTACTTAACTGCAATCATTTGACCATCTCGCAAATTAATAACGAAAACCACCCAGCATTTGTAAAAATTAGACAGCTGCTCTGCCAGCATTCGTAAAAGTCAAACAGAGGCTCTGCTAAGATTCTGTCGACAAATGCTCACAGCCTTCAGGAGACCCGCGTTTTGCAGTCGTGTTTGAGAGATCCATCTCAATCCGAATGTCCAAAACTCTCTTCGCAACAGAAGCTGCCTTTGTAACTACTAAACTCCTCCACGTAAGATAAAACAAGGAACCGCGCTATTAATTTTATAGCGAAAAATGTTCTAAGCAATCTGCGCATAAAATCGAATACTCTCTTAATAAAATGATGACGTAGTCTAACCGAGTGGCACACAACCATAAGACGAAGTCCTGTCGCTTGTTTGACGTTACTTATACTTCTATGCCAATAGCTCGCAGTCCCCTTCTACGCACGTTATTCTTATCGTCCGCCACAATATATCTTTTACTAGGGTTCTTTTTTAGCGATGTTAGGCACTAGTAGGAATAACACTCATGAGGTCGCTGAAACTCTTGACATAACTGTCTGATGCGGTCTTCATTTCCTCTACTGATAGTGGTGCCTCTTTTTTTTGTGCTCTATTCCACAGAAACGTACTCCCAGTTAGTTGCATCAACGAGCCAGTAGTAGTACGCAGCTTCCAGTTTTGTAAGATTGGCGCGACTTGTTTGAATCGATTTTGGCGGATCCTTTAAAAAGAAAGATAAGATATCAATTACGCCAACTCCGCCGAACACTATGGTAAAGATTGGATTCGATGCAGATATAATGGCAAACACTACCGCGAGTACGAGAAGAGAAATTCCGATGCCGAACAACGCATAATCCATCCGTGCGGTTGCTGTAAAGCTATTTTTGATCTGTCTACTTACCTCTCAATGTCCCCCTTCAATGCAATTAAAGTTTGCACCGAACTCAACATTTCTTCAAGGACTCTGCTATTGATTGCATTTACTAATTCCTGCTCGTGTTCCGATAACTTTTCTTTGTCTAGAGGAATCCCTTGAAGTAGCGGAGTCAATTCTTTTTGTCTATTCGACCAAAATTGTGCACCTTCCGAAGCCATAGAATCATCGCTCCTTTAAAAAATCGACTTTTGTGCCAGACATAAATCCTCACATTTTTTAAAAAGAGAGCTATGGAGATATAAAGATGACGAACTGCTGAATCGCCGAAATCTCTACTATTTTTGTGTGTAATTTCCTGGTGTGTCTGCTTGACTTGAGTAGTTATAGTATAGAAATGTGCCCTTCCAATGAGACATATACACATCATACACATACTCAGGCAGTGGATGCCGACAGTGCGCCCATTCAACTCCGGATACACCGTGTGTCAAAATATAGGCGCGATTTGACTGATCCCACTGAATGATATCGCCGTATTGTTCGGCAAATTTGCGGAGGTCTCATAATATAAAGTGATTTGATAACCGTAACAGTGGAATTTTTTTACTTTTTCCCTCTACCTTATAAAAACTAATGTGCTAAACGCAGGTTCATGAATGTCAAATACAACGGTGTACACTCCTACAGAGCTGCTGGAATTAGAGAGGAGACGCTAACCCCTCTTTAACACTCTTACAAGATGCGAATAGATGTGGCGATGCTATGGCGGAAAGGATAAGGATAAGGGTAAGGATTCAAACCTGTTCTCCAGTTACAAAAAAGCATGAAGATGAAATTATCTATCGTTTTTCAGCACGTGAATATAATAACACGCGATCTGTCTTCTTATGCTCGTTGGTAGAAGGTAAGCGACCATGCTATTTTTTGCAGATTCATATGTAAAAATTTTAGAGACGATTCTTGCAAACATAGGATGAGCGAAATAATAACTGGCCTTACGTTCATGGTCAATGATAGATGGAAGAACACACTGCGTGAAATCATTTGCTTCAGCTATTGAATAATCCTCCCGCATATAGCTCTCGACGTCTTTGATACATTCAAACTTGTTAATCACAAGACCCCTCTCAATAAGTTTCCACATCATAGATTCAGACGGACTCAGCGGAGTGGCACGATCTTTTTGATATCCATCTATAACGATAAAAAGCCCATCTCTTTTTAATTTCTTCTTTACTTCGCGAAGGACTTGCAATTTATTAGTTGAGTGACACAACCCCTCTACAACAAAGGCGATGTCATACGCGTCGTCCTCAAAGGTGCTCAAATCGTGGTAGTCGCCGAGTTGAAAGTGTGCGTTTGGTATCTTTGCATAGCGTTTCAAAGGCTTGTGCGATAAGTCAACTCCATCAAACGTAATGTCAGGGTTACGCCACGCCAGAAACGCGATATTAGTGCCCATCCCGTATGCAAGTTCCAGCACGTTTTTGGCATCACTGTCGCGGATGTACCGCTCAACAATTCTTGCTTGCTCTTTATAATCTTTCCTTTTATGTTTTCCGTCGTAGCTAATCCCAAAATGAATAAATCCTTCCCAGCTATGAAGAACCCGGTAAGCACGTTTGCTCCGCAGGTAGTAATTAATGATTTGCGGCTCTCCCTGTGGCTCATTAATAATACGTGGTATATCAAATATCTTGCCAATCTGATTCAAGTATAGTTCAAGATTGTCATTATATTCTGCCGGCTGTTCAATCACTGTGTCAGTTGGGTGGCTCAATGCCATTAGACAATATTTATATTTTTAGTTGCTTATAAATTTAATCAAAATTTGCTCAATCGAACTGCCTTTTAAAGTGCTTTTTTATCTGGATATCTTCTAATCGTAACTTCACGCTTAACACAAAAGAAAGCACCTGCTGCTAAGAACCGAAGTGCAGACCCAACAAGTGCAGATCCAGCTTTTTCGCGGTTTGAGCACCTAGACTCTTTAAAATGGGCAAAGTCGAAAAAAATATTATGCTACCCCAGATTGTGAATGTCATCTCGTTCTCCTTTTTAGTGCTGTCGTAAGTGGGTGAATCTAATGTCCTTCCAATACCGCATATACACATCATATACATACTCTGGTAATGGATGTTTATAATAAGACCACTCAACGCCCGATACCCCATGCGTTAAGATGTACGCGCGGTTTGACTGATCCCACTGGATTATGTCGCCTAGTTGTTCTGCGAATTTCCTCAGATCGCCGCAGACAAAATGTCCACCATGGACTAAAGGAATTTTTTTCCTTCTCACCCATTTGTCGAAGTATTCATGCGCAAATATGTGGGTATTGTCTTTTCGATTTCTGCCGTATAGAAGCGGCGTCACCGCGTCAACAACGCCGGGGTGTAATGGTACATAGTGCTGCATCCTGATTTTATCTTGTTGTGGCAGCACGTCAAGCACTGGAGGGTTGCGCCGTAGAGCGGCCCGAAACTGCCCGACGGTAAGTTTGCGGATGGTGGCGATAGGCCGTTGTCCTGTATATGCACCGAACAGTACAAGAGCCTTGTAGTTTTGGCACTGTCGCGTGGTAAACTCACGGTTTTCACGACCTTCTTCTATAGCGGCTAGCACAATTTTGATATCCTCTGTCGTGACAATCCGTTGTGTTATCCGTTTGCTTTCCTTGATCGCTTTGGGCATCTCTAAAAACAGGTAAAACAGGTCAAACTTCTTGTATCGCGTGTCGAACCGTGTCTTTGTGAGATATCGCAGGAAGGCTTTTGTAAAGTTAAGCACCTTCCGCTTTGCGCAGATGTCGGTGTATTTGGTAAGAACGTAGCCGCGGAGCGCTTCGAGGCTTGCCTTGCTAATCTCTCCCTCTGTTGTGTTCCAGAACGTTTGAGATGCTTTGTTTATCCAAGGCACCGTTGCTGCACTGACGCCCGTCGTGCGAAATGTTGTATAGCTTTTCAGTTCTTCGGGTGTGTAGGCAAGTTCGAGCGACATTAGGGTTTGACAATGTTGCTGTTGTCCACTTCTCGTGCCAAGCTCTTGCGAGCTTGCACACAGATGGCTTTTTGAGCTTTATTCGACGAAATACTTGAAAAAAGAGACTCCACAGGGCCATAGGATAACCACTCTACCCCACCAGGGCATTCATAGCCTAATTGTTTATAGTCCCGTGCGGATTCGAACCGCAGTCGCAGGCTGACTTCTTCCGTGGCATGGAAAACCACACGAATCCAAAGGCCTACATGATTGACCACTACACTACGGGACTTTATTTTTTATTTAAGTTTTCAATACTTAATGTTTTGGTCTGCACGTTTTACTCAAACGTCAACCCTGAGCAACCATACAACGGGTAGTATTAATTTCCTAAAAACGCATTGTAATAACATTTTTTGCACTTTTCATTTAGCATAAGTCTCTGCTTTTTTTGGCACCAATTTGACTTCCACACGTACTAAAATGTTACACTGTGCCATACACGTATCAATAAGCCAGGCTGAAATTGTTCTATGTTGATACGTTACAAGAAGAATAGTAACCCGGCGGATAATAGTTCTGCATTTTTACGAGTTAACGTTATTTTTTATCAGATTTGTTAGTTAGGAATCATCAACGTCTGTCTTGTGCCTGGCGCGAATATTTTTCATCAGCTATAGACACAGTAAGCTTCGTCTACAATCAAAACAAGATTTATTCACCAATATGAGACAATAATCGGATGTTTCGAGCTTCTTTTATCGCTGGCGTGCTCAAACGCTCTCGCTCATCGACGTTATTTTAGATAATAAGTGAATGGGGCTGGAGAGATTTGAACTCTCGATCGACGGGTCTCTCCGATCAGTGCTCCAACGGGACATCATTTGGACCGGGCGTCCCCGAGAACATCAGTTGACCCGTTGCTCATCATTTCGCGAACTTTTAACCGCTGGAGCCCGTCGCCATTCCTGACTAGGCCACAGCCCCCGAGTGGTACGGGCCGGGAGGGATTTGAACCCTCGACCTTTGGGTATCTCTGGTCAACAGGTCACAGTAAGTATTCCGTAAGAGCCCAACGCTCTGCCTGACTAAGCTACCGGCCCCCCCGATACAGCATAGCGTTACATTCCTAAACATATATAAGTTACTGAATACAATACATAGTTAATATGGCACAAATAGCGCGTGTCAAGTAACAGTGTTGAATCGAAAAGGTGGGTCTTATATCCCAGCTTATAACAACGTAAGCGTTGAAGAAGGGTTTATCCCGTTAAAAATTGACGAAAAAGTGACGTATGCAATTCTAGGAGCTGGCAGCGTAGGCTATCTTGTCGCTAAAGAGTTGATGCAACGGGGCAGGAAGTTCGTTATTGTTGAAAGGGACAAAGAGAGAGCCGAAACGTTACGGGATCAAAACTTCGAGACCGAAGTCGGCGATATAACGCAGGGAGACGTAATAGAGAGAATTTTGGTTCCGGAACTAGAGATCGTTATGATATTAAGCTCCGATGTCGAAGCGAACGCGAAAGCACTCAGCAAGATTAAAGCGATACGACCCGACATTTTTACGATCGTGCGAGCAACCGATCCGCTCAGCAAGGATAAGCTCGAGGAGATGGGAGCTGACGCGGTGATTTATCCGGCGTCGCTCATTGCGAGCGCAACGTTACATGACCTTGAGAAGGCTGAATCACAACGGTCGGCAAACAGGCTTCTCGACATCCTGCGAACTGTTAACAAACTCGGCATAGTCCTTCACGATAATCCTGATCCTGATGGCATATCAAGTGCGTTAGCGTTAAAGGAGATTGCTCGGAGCGTGGACGGACAGGCTGATATTATGTACCGTGGCGAGATCGGAAGGCAAGAAAACAGGGCGTTTGTCAATCTCCTCAATATAGAATTAAAAGAGGTCGAAGAACTAAACCTTAAAGATTTTGATATGATAGCCCTCGTCGATTCTGCAGTTCCCGGAGCGAACAATCCACTCGTCTCGATAGACAAGCTTGGAATCATAATAGATCACCATGAGCCCTATAAAAACCACGTTCCCTACATCGACATCAGGGCTGTGGGAGCGACGGCAACGATACTCACCACGTACCTGCAAGAACTCGACATCGACATCGACAAACGACTTGCTACTGCGCTGCTTTACGGTATACGAACGGACACCCACGATTTCAAGAGAAATGTGAGCCTTGCAGACCTTGCTGCCGTTATAAAACTACTGCCGCTCGTCGATAATGAAATATTGGTTCAGATCGAGTCGCCTCCCATGTCAGCCGAAACGCTTGATTTAATCGGAGAGGCCATAAAAAATAAGTGCATACGAGGGAGCTATTTAATCTCAAATGTCGGGTTTGTGACCGATCGTGATGCCCTTGCCCAGGCTGCTGATTACCTCCTGAACCTTGAGGGAATCGCGACAGTACTGGTGTTCGGTCTTAATGACGAGCGCATATACATTTCCGGCAGAAGCAGAGATGTGCGTGTTAATATCGGCGCTATCATGAGCAAGGCATTTTCGAGCATAGGATCGGCTGGTGGACACGCAAATGCAGCAGCGGCACAAATTGATCTGGGAGTGTTCAGTGGCGTTAAAAACAGAGAGACGCTGGTAAATCTTGTGGAAGACGCTATCACACGACGGTTCTACTCAGTCGTTGGGGTGGAACGTTGCGAAAAACCGTAACGTAAAACACCCGTCGACGCTTGTTATGGTTAACTGATGTTGATTAATAACGATATGACGCTGTTTTTAGTAGACGTGTAATTTTTGCTTCGAAAAGCGCGCAGCATCCTCATTTTCGACTACACCGAGCACACTCCTGCGCGCTGATACGCAACGCAAGGAGAGTTGAGTGTACACCGATTAAAAGTAATTTAACGCGCAATAATTAGGTGCACGTTATATTGTAGTGTTTTGATTTTTTGCTAAAATGGTTTTTTGCTTATAAACACTGTTATGGCGCGACTTCTTTAGAAAGCGAGCGTAACGTCTTGGTTTGCATAAACTGCAGCACGTCGTCAAGAGTCGGATGCAACCCTCTTTTGTCTGAAATATAATATCCTGCGACAGCGTTTGCCAAGCATAGTCGTAACGCTGGGGGTAGTCCGAGTAGTTCGCCCGCTATATTACCAGCATTCCACGTATCTCCTGCGCCCGTCGATCGTTCCAGTGTAATTTCATAGGAAGGAAACGGAATCGTGGTGGTTCCGATAGAAACTGAATAATGTGGAGAATGAAAGTCAATTCGTGCATGCATGCGTCGTTTGAATTCGATCGCGCGCTCAAGCGTTATACTTTTTACGTGATACATGAGCTCATTGACGTTCATGCTCATTATATCGAGGTTTTTGCTCGATATTACTCGTTCAAAAAGTTCGCGAAGGTCGTGCAGGCGTACGCTTGGGTCCGCAGAATCGAAATACGTTTTAACGTCGTATCGCTTTGCGTATTTAAAAGCTTCAGCCGCAAGATCTGTCCCACCAAGCACATTGGTTCCCCAGTCGTGCACCGAAACGAGATGACAGTTTTCTATGAGCTCCAAATCAGCGTCTCTTAAACTGTCAAACGCGAAATCATAGTTTGATCCTACATCATTTAGCATTACGTTGACTTTGTTGTTTCCAATTTCCAGTGCGAGCGTATGACCTAGTTTGCCGTCGGTTGCGACGTGTGAAATATCCACCCCTGCGCTCTCAGCGAAAAATTTTAATGCGTGACTGCCAAATTGACTGGTCTTTCCGATGTAATACGAACGCAGGCCAAGCCGTGCTAGCGCAATAGCAGTGTTTACTGCCCCTCCTCCTTGTAAGACATTTTGAGCAAATCCCGGCAGGTTGCCGCCACCGCTTTTGTACTTTGCATCTAGTTTATCACAGAATTTGTTTATATCTTTTAGGTAAACAAAATGATCAAGGTAAAAACTCGGCATACATACGACTTGTAACGTGCTGATTTCTCTCGGATCAATGTCGGACAGAATTGACGTTAGTTCACGTTGAACCGCTTCGTACTGGCCATCCAAAATTTCACTCCCTCGCTCGTTAGAATCTAAAAAGATGCTATTTATATATTTCTTTGATGAAGAGATATACGGTTAAAGGCGAGAACGGTCGTTATGCCCATTCAAGGTTCCTATGAACTCACTGTGCTTTTTCTATCACTTGCTGATGTTACGAGACTTAAGATATTGAATCGGCTACACGAACAAACCTCGCTGCACGACATATGTGACGAGTTTGAGCTGCTCGTGCACGAAGGAGTCCGGCAGCTTCGACGTCTCGAGGATGTCGGTCTGGCAGTAAAGTTGCCTACAGGCGATTATATCGTGTCTACTTTTGGTCAAACGATAATGCCGTTGTTAGAGGGCATCAGCAATATATACGGCTTTTTAGAGTACTGGGAAACGCACTCAACGAGCGAACTACCTCATTATTTAAAGTTACTGCCCGCAGAATTGTATACGGATTTTATTGACGATAGCATCGCTCTGTCCAAAGTCTCTACTAACATAATGTCGACCGCTAAAAAATTTCTGTGGGCTTTAAACGAAGATATAACGATCGGGGACTTCAAAGCGAAAGAAGTTAGAATCTTGGTCTCAACTACCTCGGGCCTCGCGGCCAAACAATCGAGATATGTTAAAAATATTCATACGCAGCTCGTGCTAAACGAATATCAGGCAAAGATCTCTTTTCCAGGCATTACGACAAATAAGGAACTGTACAAAGACAGTAGCAGTGGTTTTTTATCTAAAAGTCCAAGTGCAATCTATTGCCTTCTAAAGGATTTTTTTAACTTCTTGTGGGAATTCAAATCTATTGAAGCACCGCTTCGCTGAGAAACTTTAACTAGTATGCTATATGAGGACATCTTAGGAGGCTTTGCATGGCAACAGATCTTGTATGTAATATGGAAGTGGACGAAAAAACTGCTAGATATGTAAGTGACTACAAAGGAAAAAAGTACTACTTTTGCGCACCTGGATGTAAAATCCTGTTTGACAAAGAGCCCGAAAAATTTGTATAAAACAGACGTTAAGAAGGTGTCAAACAAGCAAGAACTTTGATAACGTAAAAAATCGTGGGCTCACGGATTGTTTATTTTAATTGGTCTGCGTACAACAAGATAACAGAAAGCGACAACATTACGTTTATCATAGAGACGTTCGGGATGATCTACGAACAATAAAGTACGCTGATGTCGACGCTGTACACTTTTAATACGTTTAAACTGCAAAACTTCTTGCTTGCTTAACGAGACAACGTTTGCAATTTTCAGTTTTACATGTTACCCGTGTCACATCAATCTCTGTGGCCGTGCTTCACGTGTACGCACAGGCGGACTGCGACGGGTAACGCTTGCGAACTAGTCGAACAAGTGTATACCCTTTCCCTGTTACTCACAACGTATAGCCTGTCATTAGACTATTGTATTCGCCTAAATAAGATCGCACCGGCAAACATCATCACAACGAAGAAGCCCAGCATCACCCCTATATCGGTCATTAGTGGAAACTCGTTGATACCTGTGACCACGTACCTCATGGTATCTACCCCGTAGGCAAGTGGATTGATACGCACCAGCACTGTCATCCATCCCGGGAGATTATTAACAGGGAAAAATGCGCCGCTTAGGAAGAATATGGGTAGCACGAGAAAGTTGCTAATCATCTGAAAGCCTTCCATGCTTTCAATTCTTGAAGCGACGGCTATGCCGAGGCCTACAAACCCCATGCCAATCAGGAACAGTGTGAGGAGCGCAAGCAGGACGCTCACGCCGAGGGGCAAACCACTCGTAAATTTTACTCCGATGAGTGTTGAGAGTCCGAGGATAATCGTTCCTTGAATAATGCCTGTGGTAGTCCCGCCGAGACTTTTACCCAAAACGATTGATGTCCTTGACACTGGTGCGACCAGCATTTCCTTGAGAAACCCAAACTCCTTGTCGAAAATGACGCTCATGCCGGAAAAAATGGATGTGAAAAGAACGGTCATGCACACGATTCCGGGGGCGAGAAAGTTTACGTAGTTCGTGCCGAGGCCAGGAAACCGGAAGCTTGAACTAAATCCGGAGCCAAAAATTACCAGAAATAGAAGTGGTTGAGCGAGCGACGAGACGATTCGAGACCGGGTTCGTACATAGCGTATCATCTCCCGGAGCCATACGGTGTAGATGTCTGAGAAAAAGTGCATTCCACTGTCTGGCAACGTTAGTGCCTCCGCATCATAGCTTTCATTTGGCCCAAGTCGGACACTTCCTCAGGTCGTATCTCGCGGCCCGTGTACTTTATGAATACGTCCTCTAACGTGGGCTCTTTTAAGGTGACCGATGGCACTTGTACGCCCTCCTGTCTGGCGAGATCCATGAGAATCGGTATTGCCGTCTCCCCTTTGTCTACACTCAGACGGATGCTGCCATCAACGTGTTGCACAGACCTCACGAAGTCAAGTAGCTCTACTTTTTCAATAAGTTTGCCGTTGTCAGGCGTAATCTGCATTGTGACGACATCGCCGCCGATGCTGTGTTTTAGCCCGGTCGGGCTCTCCTGTGCAACGATTGCACCGTGGTCGATAATAGCTATGCGGTCGCACAAATGATCTGCCTCATCCATATAGTGAGTGGTGAGGATCATCGTAATCTTGCTTTCGTCGTTAAGTTTTTCTATATAATCCCAAATGTGGCGCCTTGTTTGCGGATCGAGGCCCAACGTGGGCTCATCTAAGAACAGCACTTTCGGTTCGTGCAATAGCCCCCGCGCGATTTCGAGCCGCCTCTTCATGCCCCCAGAGTATTTTTTAACAACGGTGTTAGCCTTATCTTTGAGTTCTACAAGATCGAGCATTTCGTTAATTCTCTCAGATCGATTCTCTTTTGGGACTTGAAACAGCCGCGCGTGAAAGTCAAGGTTCTCTTTCCCCGTAAGATTGTCGTCGAGGCTCGGGTCTTGAAATACGATACCGATTGATTTCCGGACATTCTCCGGATCCTGTGCTACGTCGTATCCCCACACTCTTGCTGAACCACTCGTCGGTTTTAAAATGGTACACAGCATGGAAATCGTAGTGGTTTTCCCTGCCCCGTTGGGACCTAAAAGCCCGAAAAGTTCCCCTTCTTCAATTTCAAGATTTATGCCTTTAACGGCTTCTACCTCTTCGAACGTTTTTACAAGGTCTTTTGCGATGATAGCTTTCATTATAACCTCTTGGACTGATAGCGTGATTATTGTATAATATTAACTGATATATCAATATACGATACTTACTGCTATTTACCTTTATCTGCAATGTTCTCTGAATATTAATAGTCTGTGAATGCGGCGGCGGCCCTAGAACGCACTGTGGGTCAATTAGGTCTATTTTAAGCTGTTGCGACTGTTGATAAGAGGAGGCACGTTGAGAGGATTATGGCAGGTAATTGTACCGCGTGATAATGAGCAGCACAGCAACGAGAGCACTCACGCCGATAAGCACAAACCCATATGTGAACGTATGGGTCACGTCAATAGTAAGTCCAAAAATGGGAGGAGCGAGCGTCGCTCCTGCTGCACAAGCGACGTCGAGCATGCCGGAACCGGTTCCTGCGCGTTGTGCTCTCACGACCTGTGACATAGCAGTGAACTGGACACCGTGAGGCAAGCCCATTGGAATGGTCCACATAATAAGGATGATAGTTATAATGAGCAAGGGAATTTGATGTGTGCTCGACACGGCAAGGGCAAAACACATTACAGCCCCCCCACCCCATCCAGCGACAAGCCACGGCGCTCGTCTTCTGGTCTTATCTGAGAACCATCCGCCGAGAGCTTCTGTTAGTGCGATGGTTAGCCCCGCAAGAAGACCGACGTAGCCTGCGATCAACGGCTCTATGCCTTGAATTTCGATTAGATACGGAACGATCCACGTAAAAAAACCGCCGAAGGTGAATAATGCGCAAAAACCCTGTATAGCAATGACCCACACTTCTGGAATTCGAAAAATGCTCGTCCCACTATCAGATATACCACTTTTTTCTGCGCTTTGATCGAGCGATAATCCAACGTCTTCTGGTCTATCTTTTACCATAACCAGTATTATAAACGCGCTAACGAGTGCAGAAGCAGCCATTAAGTAAAAATAAGACCTCCAGCCGAACGTCAGTGCGCACCACAGCGCAACTTCTAAACATAGCGCGGAACCCAAGAAGTTGCCTGAAATAAAAACGGCAATCGGCCACGCTCTGTTCTCCTCTTCAAACCACTGTGATATGAGTCGAATTGAGGGGGTGAACGACCCACCTTCTTCTATGCCAGAAATAAGACGTATGAGCAACGCTTGAACGTACGTCATTGCGAGGCTCCCGAACGCGAACATTGGTACCGCAGTGAGGGCAATAATAGGCACTAATATTTTCTTGGAAGCATTCAGTTTGTCCGCTATAAAGCCGAAAATGAGAGTGCTTGGCAGGTACCCTGCAACAACAGCGGAGGCAATGAGCCCTGCTTGAGCGTAGTTGATCTTTAGGTCTTCCATGAGGAACGGAATAAGGGCCCCGAAGCCGTACCAGTAAGCAAACATTACGATAGCAGAGGGGTATAGCCCGGCAACCATTAGCCATTGCCATCTTTTGAGTTGCATCTCATATGCTTTTTTTATTTAATAAATATAAATTGATTGTTCTACAATTTACTTGATTAATTGAGTTGGTAAAAGCAGTGTTGTGTAAAATAGGTAAATAGAATTAATTGTAGTGCATGTAAGAAACTACGTCACTAGAGAGCGTCGAGATGGATTCGTGCTCCAAGAGTTGAGCTTGCCTGCTGAGGAGTTGCAAGAAATACAAAAAAGAAAGCTGAAAAGCATTTTAGAAACAAAAATAAAGGAACTACAAAAAGTACGTATGAATAAGGCCAAGGTTGAGCTCATTATGCGCGAAATGCTTCCGAGTACGTGTGGGAAGAGAAACGGGATATCGAACTCTGGCAAATATGAGTAACCGAAAAGGGGGACAAAATGGTTAAAAGGAAGATGCTACAACAAGTTACGTTGTTTGCAGAAAACGAACCGGCACACCTCACACATGCGACGAGAATTCTTTCGAACGAACGCATAACCATACGAGCGTTCACAATAGCAGATTTTGGGGAGTTCGGCATTGTCAGATTCATCGTTGATAAGACAGATGCAGCGTTAAAATCTTTAAAAAAGGCTGGTTTTTCTGTCTCAGAAACTGACGTCATTGGCGTGGAAGTGCCGGACAGGCAGGGTGGGTTGTATGAGATATCGCGTATCTTATCTGATCATAACATAAACATTGACTACGCGTATACATATACAAGCGTCACCGATCAAAAAGCTATTTTAATCCTTCAAACGAACAACTTACAGGATGCCGCGGCTATTTTGATGGATGCCGGATTCAATCTAGTCGATTCTTCTCCTTAACTGACACTACTGTGCAAAAAGTGACTGAATAATCTGCTTTTTTGTCGCCAGCCGGTCAAAAAGTGCTTATCCCTCAGAGTTTTTAGAAGAGCTTCCGATATATAACAGACTACGCACCTTTCACTCTAGAGCGCTATTTCTTTTTTCTAGACAACGCTCCAAAGAGCAAGCCATATATAACGAAAATATCATTTTTTGAATTATGAAGCCGCTTGTCGTATTTTATTCAAGAACAGGAACGACTAAGAAAGTTGCTTCAGTTATTTCTGACAATCTTAACGGCACTCTGGAAGAAATTGTTGATACAGTTGATAGGTCTGGAATTTCGGGTTATGCAGCCGCGAGAGAAGATGCTCTTTTGAAAAGAAATACGGTGATCAAAGAAATTCACAATGATCCTGCACTATTTGACCTCATCGTTATCGGAACACCGGTTTGGCTACACACTGTGTCTAACCCGATTCGAACGTATATTTCGCAGAACAAGGACAAGTTCAAAACTGTAGCATTTTTTTGCACTCAGGACGTTGCGGGGAGCGAAAGCACTTTTCAGGAGATGTCAAGGCTCTGCGAAAAGCTCCCAATTAGTTCATTGCAGCTTACCGCGAATGAAGTCGCGAGTGGGGAATTTATCACGTCGGTTGGACAATTTATTGATGAACTACTCGCAAGGATTACAACCATGGAGCACCAAGAATAGTTTTTTAACGATCGAGGTATGCCGTTCTGCACACCAAACACCTCTTGTCGTTCTTTCCGTAAGTCCTTGATAGCTCTTAACAAGTTTTAAGCGGTCATTGATTAACAGGATGCGGCGTTACGAACATTACTATTCATTGACTGCGCGAATCTTCACATTTTTTAATGCTGTGTAATTTAGCAGGCTATAAAAGTATTGTAGCGGTTATCGTGAGATCCGAAGTACTTGCATGAAAATCCTTAAGAGACGTTCTTGTAATACGCTCTACTGTCAGGACTTTGGGACTTTTAGTGCCGAAGATTTTATCGGTGATGTCAATGCAGTTGAGGGTAATTAAATCACGGGGACTGGCCCATAATAGCTATTTTCTTTCTGACGGAGGGGAGGCGATAGTCTTTGATCCCCGACGTGATTGTGCTGCGTACACGCAACTTGCACAAGAGGAATGCGTGCGAATCAAATATATTGTAGAAACGCATCGACACGAAGATTTTGTTGTGGGGTCACTAGAACTGCAGAACGTAACTGAAGCCGAAATTGCACACAGCAAAGAAGGGCACTTCAAGTATGGCCAACACAATTTAGTTGACAGCGACGAATTAAACATTGGTCGCTTGTCGATCAAAGCGCTCTATACGCCAGGGCATACCAATGACAGCATGTGTTATGCTGTCTATGAATCCATAAACAGCTATCCCCTAAAGGTGTTCACAGGAGATACCATATTCGCCGGTGAAGTGGGAAGAACAGATCTCCTTGGACGCGAAAATCAACAGCACCAATCTGAAAAACTCTACGAAAGCATTCACGAAAAAGTGTTGCCTTTAGGAGATCACGTGCTAGTGTATCCTGCGCATGGGTCCGGCAGCGTCTGTGGCTTTCAGATTAGTGACAGAGAATGTACTTCGATAGGATATGAGCGCAAGGCAAACGTCCAACTTCAGCTAGATAAAGCGTCTTTTGTGAAGCACATAATGAGACAGCCCCTTCTTATTCCCCCTTATTTTGCTCAAATGGAACAGTATAACCTCAACGGACCGCCGCCACTTAGAAACGCATGTTCACCCCTGAGTGTTGCTCAGTTTGAAGAAGAAATGTCCAAACCCGACACTGTTGTCATTGATGCACGAGAACCTGGCGCATTTGCTGGTTCGCACATACCAGGGACATTGAACATTTGGCTGGATGGGCTAAGTTTGTTTACGGGGTGGGTAGTGACGTGCACTCAAAGGATCTTACTTGTGGTTACTCAACCACAAGATGTGCTGGTTGCCCAGTCTTATCTTTGGAGACTTGGTTTTGACAACCTCATCGGTTATCTTTGTTCGGGCATACAAGAATGGAGGAATAGCGGGAAGCCGTTCGATCACGTAGCTACGCTTTCTGCTGACCAAGTGAAAGCGATGCTGGATCTCAATGCGATTACCGTGTTAGACGTTCGCGACATACGTGAATGGGAAGCAGGTCACATACGAGGAGCAAAGCACATTTATGTAGGACAGCTAAAGGACGAAGCCTATCAATTGCCGCAGGACATGCCACTTGTTACACAGTGCACCGTCGGAAACAGAGCTGGTTTGGCAGCGAGTATCTTGAAAAAAATGGGATTTAGCACCGTTTACAATTTACTGGGGGGCATACGAGCTTGGCAAAATAGAGGGTATCCCGTTGAGGGTGGAAAATGACACACTGCACGTAGTGTGTACATCCGGGCGTCGATTAGTTGGACTGCTGCCCCAATTGAGAGTTCTAGTTATACTCAGAAGGTAACCTTTTATCAGGTGGGAATACAATCGCGGGCCCGAACTAACTATCGTTGTTCCGCCTCATAAATGTCGGTTTCATCGGGCAAGAGCTTTTCGAGTTTTTTTCTTTTCTTTCTTGTTTTCTCTCTCCACTCTTCAAGAGTCAACGTCTCTTCCCGCTTTTCATTCATAATTTAACTATGCTGCACTTACTATAAGCAACTAACCAGACTTCATTGTATAACGTCAACGTAGCTTACCACGTAATGATTTCAGCCGGGCTAACGTCGTTGCGCGGTTGGTTTTTTCCGAACTGCATTAAATCATTACTTGGATACTAATGTGCTGGCGTTAACCGAGAAGCAGCGCGTCTCGGTTGTTCAAGAACCCCGGCCCTTTTATTCTTATAGAGGTTTTAATTTGTCGAGTATCTCACCAATGTCTGGAAGTTTGTTCATTTCGTAGACTTTACAGTAGGCGATTTTTTGAGACTTGTCGACGATTATATTCGCCCGTTCGGAAACTCCTTCCTTCTCTCGAAAAATACCATACAGCTTTGCGACCTCACCGTGAGGCCAAAAATCTGACAGCAAGGACGTATGTTGAATCCCTAAACTCTCTGCCCACGCTTTTTTCGACGGAACGGGATCGACGCTGATTCCTACAGCAACCGTGTTACATTCTTCGAACTGTTGCCTGTTTTCTTCGAGCGATTTCATTTGCTTGGCGCAGACCGACGTCCATGCCAAAGGGTGAAAAGAAAGAAGAATATTTTTACGTTCAATTTGTGTTAGTTGAAATTCTTTATAATGCTGAGTTTTCAGTTTGAAATCAGGGGCTTCTGCACCTACTTGAATGTTTAATTTTTGATTCATTTTGTGCCTCCTTTAGATATGATTATTTTGCAGCTATTCGACAAGTCACGATAATTGAAGTTTTATTTTTTTCATTATTAACCTTTTCATGGCTTCTTGTCCAGTTAATCAATCTTTAAAGGGTACTAAGATTAGCATATATTAATGATCATATTCCGACCTCGATACGAAACTTATATGTCGTGAACCGATGTTATCTTCTGTCTTCTTCTCAGGTACTGGGTGCAATTCAAAAAGTGAGTTGTTGACAATGTTCTTTTGCTTATTACAAAGAAAAGAGCAAGACAGATTATTACGTGGAGGCCCTTCGAAGCAACTGTAACAAATACGTCTAAAGAGCAGCTGTAGGAAACCGATGTTTCCGCAGCCTGCATGAGATTTTCTTTTGTTCATAGCACGTTCAATTTAGCATTAGTACGCATAGCGTGAATAAAACTGCGTTGGTAGTAGGTGATCTATCAACCTGCCTTGTTACTGCGTGCCCAAGTGCTAACGAGCGTTGATAACTCGTCAATGTTCGAAATTTCTTCAACCCATATTTCATTAAATCGCGTTCTTAGAGCAGGAGAGAGAATATTGCGAGACGGATGGATCTTCGGTGGATTGATTGAAAAAAGTAACCTAAAGTTTTTATGGGCGCGATAGACCTCTCCTTCTTCATCAACTATGTATCCAAAGTCTATGAGCGTATTCAGATATTCAGAAAGTGGATTGAGATTTGCCTCATCTATAAGGAGCCAGCTTCCATTTTGCACCGCGTTAAAGAGCAAGCCTCGCTTATAGTACCACTTACCTCTCGTATCTTGCAGATAGCCACCAAGCAGCTCTTCAATCCCAGAATCTGAAGATAGATTTATGTAGTAAAGATCAGTCTGACGTTTCCGCGCGAGGTATCGTACGAGAGTCGTCTTTCCCGACGCGGGATACCCCACCAGAAGCACTGGCTCATCAGCGAGCAGTGCATTAATGACGGTAGCGAGAATGCATTCTTGGGACGGGGTCGGCGTTATATCTGCTATTGTATCGGGGACGAACTGGCTCCCGCGAGTAACCGTGAGATTATTGAGCAGTAGTTGTGATTTTCTTGCGCGTTCTCTCAAGAGTCGATCAAAGTCCAGTCCCATTGAATTGAAATTAAATACGGTGTCTAACAGTTTGATTAGGGCTTCTTTCTCACTTTTATCTCGCATACGTGCAATATAGATATCATACAGCTCCAGATACAAATGTGCGTAGAAGTCTTTTTCAGTCAAGTTCCGATGAATAGGTATTTTCAGTCTTTTTCCTAATCTAATTAAGTCCCTTAAACTGAATATATGAGGCTCTTTTTCTTCCCTTCCAATGATTTTTGATTCGGCTTGTTTTTGCACAGTTGTGTGGAAGAAGGACAGATTGTATGCTAAATCAGCGGGTAGGTCATAGAGACTGCTCACAACCTCGCTAAGCTCATCCTCAGTTAATTCTTTCTGGTAATAAACTTTAAACCGCGAGAGAAACACTTGAGACAAGCGCTCTCTTTGTGCGTAGCTAATAGGGTTTGCCGTCGCGAACAACCTGAAGCTAGGGTGCGGCTCGACTACTTTTTGTTTTCCATTTTCTGAATAGATAAATGTGCCAGTAATAAGATAATCGTTGAGGATTTCAAGCACTTCTGAAGAAGCGAGGTTTATTTCTTCCAAGACGAGCCAATTTCTTCCCTTTGCGGCGTTGAGGATCACGCCATCTTGCCAAGAGAATTTTCCCTGCTTAGTCGGTTTGACCCCTCCAATAAGTTCAGATTTCGACACGTATGGATTGAGAGTGTATGACAAGTGTGTGCGTCCTAACGCTTCGGCGAGCCATTTGATGAGGAAGCTTTTACCAGTAGAGGTAGGACCTAATAGAAGCAGGGGATGATCCAACAAATATGCCAGGGATATGATTAAGAGCATATCAAAACTTGATTGTGTGATTATGCACGGGGGTAGTTCTGTTTGGGCGGTATCTCTTCGCAGCGTGAGAAAACCTACATAAAGAGTCTCCTCCGAAAGCTTGACGTTGGACGCGTGTGTTCCTTGTAACGGCGACGTTAAAGGTTTGTTCAGCTCATCATCAATGATACGTAATATTTTTTTGAAGTCTTCGGCGTCTTTTTCACACAAGATTATATGAACCAGTTGTTCTACAATCCGGAGGGCAGCTTGTTGGATTCTCCTTGAGTCGTCACGTAATAACCGTTTCACTTTCGATAAGTCAACACGCACTCCCAGTCGCGCCAAGTCGCAATATATCAAGCCGAGGGTTTCTGTTGCTTGGAGTCGGATTTCTTCGCTCTCATCAGTCAATGCGTGTTCCACCTTCGCGACATCAACGTTCACATTACGATCAATAAGCTGACGGTAGATCGCTCCAAGAGCCATTATAGCTGTTCTACGCAGTGCTATTGAACCTTCTATAATGTCTTTATCCAAAAATGACACGTCTACGTCTTTCCCCTGTTTGATCAACTCTGCATAAATGTGGCCGAGAGCGTCCAAAGCCGCCCGACGCACGCCCTCTTCTCCATCTTCAAGACCACGTTTCACCGTCGTGAAATCGACATCTTTATTGCGCTGAAGGCTTGCAATGAACACCAATCCTAAAGCATCAATAGCTGCTTCGCGGACTGCAGGTTCTTTATCAGTCGCGGCGTGGTCTAAAATTGTCATGTCGAACGCGAAGCTTTGCCGTATAAATTCGGGGTAGATTCTCGCTAACGCCTTCGCTGTCGTAGCTCGAACCGCCCACGCCGGATCACTTAACATTTCCTCTAACTGTGTGATGCGGTAGACCTTACTTTTTTTAGCCAGTTCGGCATAGATCGATCCTAGCGCTGCAACTGTCGCTTGTCGAATGGCCCAGTATTCGTCCTTTAGTCCCTGCTCTAATTGTTCTAAATAAATGTCTTTTCCGTATTTGATCAATTGTGGGTAGATTATGCCAATAGACTCGATAGCTGCTTGTCGCACGTAATCGATAAGGCCTGTTAGCCCTTGTTCTACGACTTTTAAATTAATATCCTTTCCTTGTTTAACTAGCTCAGCGTAAATCATCCCTAAAGCCTTCGCTGTGCTTCGCCTAACGGCTAAATATTCGCTGTTTAGTCCGCCTTCAACCAGAGCTAATTCGACGGACTTCCCCTGTTTAATCAACTCGGCATAAAGTTCACCAAGCGCGTTCATCGCTGCTTGACGCACGATTTCCTCTTTATCATCAAGGCATTGTTCCAAGAGCGATACGTTAACATCTTGACCCTCGCTAATTAGCGCGAGATAGATCGCTTTTAACGCTTCGATGACTGTCTGACGAACGTCATAATCTCTATCAGCGAGCAGTTGGTGAATCACAGCAAGATTAACAGCTTTTCCGTGATGTATCATCTGTGGGTAAATCTTATCCAGCGCCGTTACTGCGGCTTTGCGAACCGCCCACGCTCTGTCTTCAAGCAGTTTTTGTAAGCCGGTTAAGTCGACGTTCTCACTCATGTTGAGCTCACTATAAACATCGACAAGCGCTTCTGCTGTAAGTTGGCGGATCGCCCACGCCTGATCTATCAACCCCAGCTCTAGTTCTTCCTGTACGACGCGTCGAATCGCAACGTTAGTCAACACGTTGTAAGCAATTTTTTTCCCGGTTATTTGCGATTGTACGTCGCTGCTGGCATTCAGACTCTGAACAAAACTTAAGGTTGCGGCAATATCTGCGCTCTCCGTGTACTTAATTAAGGCGTTCAAAAAAGAATCTAAGTTTTCAGGGATAGAAGAGATTACAGTTGAAATGGACAGAGGTTGAAGAGACAAGTCTGATGGAATGAAGTCACGAAAAACCTCTTTAATTTCATCTTGTAGCGACACAATAGAGTCAATTATGTCTAGATTTTCTTCTTGAGCCTGCAAGAATGCGTAATTGCATGTTTCGATAAAGATATCTTTTTGAGCGAGTTTCATTTGCGACAGCAATGGGAGGACTTCTGCAGCCCTCTTTAAATCTCGTAGCGAGAAGGTGTCAGGGTATTCCTGCTTCAGTTTGATATAGATCTTTGCGAGGAGGAGCTTAATAGAACTCATCGACGATGATGTATTTGCTTTACGAGCTAGCTTTGGGGTCGGTAGCTTGTCTTTAAAAACACTGAAAAATGAATTCGTAATGACGCTTTTTTCAATTACGCCTCCTAATATCTTCGGCAGCTTCTCAACTGCAGGAACGTGGATAGGACGGTTGTATCGTTTTTGCAGCTCTGTAATCTCCTGACCTAGACCAATGCCAATCACCGGTATGTTCTGTTCTTCTGCAATATTTTGGAGCTCTTGAAACGTTTTCCCCGTGGTGTTAACATTCCCCTCACCGTCCGAGATCATAATTATAAGCCGCATCGCGTTTTCAGGTTCCGCCTCTAGAAGCCTCGTAGCTAACGCAAGCGCATCAGCGTCTGCCGTTGTGCCGTGGGGCATGCGCGCCGCCACGCTGGCGAACAATGACTCTCGTTCACGCTGAGTTAAATTTTTACCAAAGTGCTTGTGAATTATGGGCGTCTCAGAGAAGCCTATTACTGCATAGTCGATTGCTAAATAGTCCAACGCTTCAGCGAACAGCAATAAGCTCGTTAATGCAGGGGTTCGCTTAGGTTCATGCATGGAGCTGGATTCATCAATAACCAGTACTATACGGTGTTCTCGTTTGGTGGGGCGTCTTCTCTTAAGAAATACGTGCATATCTCTTTTCGTAAGAGGAATGTGCTGTTGTGCTTTTTGCGACACGCTCATGACTTTCCGGACATCCGGCTTCTGACCGGACATATAAAATCCTTCATAAGTAGGTCGTCTGTTTTTTGAAAGCACGTTCTCTAAGACACCTACGAGCGCTTGAAGCAGCCTTGCGGTCTTACCGTGTGTTCGTTGATATTCTCCGGCGATGTGCTCTTGGTTGAACTCAATGTTTCTGCGTTTTCTTATGAGGGCTGTCAAAGTCTTCTCTGATTCTTCTTGATCCAACTGTGCACCTGTCTCTCGGTCTTCGTGCAACTGTCCTGACTCGCTTTGGTCAGAAGTATCAATTTCTTCTGGCCGGTCAATCTTGGATGTCAGACGTTCTGCGAGTTCTTCAGAAGCTTTTTCAACGAGTGTCCTCGCTTCTTGATTCAGATCATCGGTAGACATTTCTGGAGCATATTCCCCGTTGACCGTAGGCAACTGTCCACTTTCAAGTGTTTGTGACACATTTCTCAAGGATTCGTTTACAAGCTTCTCATATTCTGGAACGATGCAGCGCCATATTTTAAGAGCGCACTCCTTTGCAAAGCGACGTTTATCAGCTTCAGATTCCCTGTCACGTGGGTAAGCGGAAAAAATGGCATCGAAATGAGGAGCAGTCTTGTTTAACGCATCTACGACATTGTTGTTGATAATTTCTAGTGGTCTTCTGTTATACCGCCAATAGTACAGTATTGATAATAGGTACTCTAAGTGTGGATACAATTGGTAGGGGTGAAGTGGAGCTTTCGGATCTTGCCGTATTTCGCGTTCCAATTTTTGCGTGTAGGATGATGCACGTAAATCTTCCGGCAATAATTCATCGTAGATTTGCTCAAGGTAATAGCGACTTCCTTTAAAATGACCCAGCATCCAATTATTGCATCTGGCATCCTCAAAGGCGTTGAGCAACAGTTGAAGATGTTGCGTGGAGAGAAACAATGCAAAGATATCCTCTCGTGTATCTACCCTCGATATCTGGTGATGGCCTACCTCGTGAAGAATATATCCAACGACCTTGTCAGGCGTATAGAAGATAAGGTCTTCAAGCGGAAACGTTACACTGTTATTTTCAAAGTCGTAGGCCCACCAGTCGCCAGGAATAATTTTTATGTCGACGTCTCCTCCGAGCCCGGTGGAAAGGATTTCAATGAGGGTATTCATACGCTTAAGTAAAGGCTCAAGCAGCAGACCGTTTCCATCGGCGAAGGTCCCTGCGGTCTTTACGTACTTTTTTGGCAGTTCCTCGGTTTGTTGCCTTGGAGCTGTCTCGCGGTTATCTTGCGATTCTGGGTCAGCCGGCTCTGGTTTGCGCATGAAATATGCTTCTCAATTGGTAAATTGATTTGGAAAAATTTTATTAATCGTGTTCATTCTCTTTGTTATTATCGCTTTAAGTCATTTATCTGTTTTTGGGAATCTAGTATGCCGTGCAAAATGCGGAGCGGCATATGTAATTTGAGGCAACATCGGCAGAAAATAATGTGAGCGGTCGCTGTAAGAAATAACTGGCTGCGCCATATTATATTCACCCAATCACGTTCTCGTGTGTTCTTCGGCTATAGATCAGTCATGAAAAAATAGGACGTTTGTGGTTGCTGTATCATCGGTTTAATGTAAAGTCTATGACGATGCTACGCATAATGAAATCGCTTTTTCGGCGCTCAAAGCAAAACAAAGGCACATTTTTGTGAGCTATTATTTTTTCGGAAAGAAGTTTAAACTATTTTTTTATCAGAACTAACACTAACAAGTGTAGTTCTTGAGATGGAAGACACTGCGCTAGAATCTAATCAGCGGGTCAAACGGTATATGACTGACCCTCAAACAAACTATGATATGACCGCATGAGCGCTGCAGCGCACACACACGCTGACGTCGGGTCGTTCAAGCCGTTCCTCACACTCTAAATCGAGGTTGTAGTAGCAGAGCACAAAATACCCATTGTCTCCCTCGGCAACTTTCAGATTCAGCTCAGGAGTTGTCTTATGTGCTCGTTCCAAGAGTACTGGCACCGTTATCACCTCCGACTACTCTTCACGTATCAGCGTGTCAAACACGTATACCCCTCATCGCACCACAGGCGATGGTATAATAGCGCCGCCCGTTTGGTAGCTGCACAACACGGCGGAGTGGTGGAGTGAAACCACCACGCAGTGAATCTGTTACGTAATGAATCCGCTCCGCACCGCCTTATCGCTCGAGCAGATGCTTGACCGCCGCCGTCACGCCGCCGTTGTTGGGGGAGTGGTAGGTCGCACGGAGCACGTAGGTCACAGTATTTGTGATACAGTCGGCGCACACCTTATAGTCCGATCCCTCTATACCCTTTGCACAGCACGGGTACAGTCCATAGTTGCACGAATTGCCCCTCATCATCGCTTTGCACCTCTTCTTCTTCTTTCCTCGCTGGTGAAGGAAGAACGCACGCACCTACACCTGCGTACTGTCAGAATGGACGTGGTGCCGCGGCATCCTCACGGCGTAATCTACTCGTAGCAACGGTGCGTCAACCGTGCTCGCTGTCGTGTGGTGGACTGCCTGATTAACAGCGTGTGTTAATCGCTCGGTGCAGAGTCTGCAGTCTGGGTTCCGTAGCACGTTTACGCACCCAATGTGACGTCCGTAGTAGCAGGCGGTGGTGTCTATTGCCATAGCGTTCTCCTCCTCTGGTAACGACATCACACGGGAGCGTTATAAGCTTGTGTGACGCGGGTTCGGTGTCTGAAATTGTGACAACAAAATGTTGTTACATACGGACAGTGTTGTCGCGCGTGCGAATGCTGAACACTCGTGCCGGATGTGTGGGGGGTTTTCGGTGTGGTTAGTAGGGAGAAGGAACCGCGCAATATATCTCTCAACCGGTACAATCTTCATAACAGAACCTCATAAATGGTTTGATTTTTGTGAGGTCATGCAGCTATTGAGGAGATATCCAATGACTACAGAGATTGAAATGATACTGAATTGGAAAAAGGTGTTTCACAAACTGAATGGTGAATTTCATAACATAATGAAGGATCTGAACGAACGAGCGTTTGACGACTCTACAAAAGAAAGGGTGAATGAATTTTGGGAAGAAGGGGATGAGCTGTTCTATCGTATTCTGCAATTTCTTACGGATGAAGAGCACGGACTAAATACACTTGAAGGTTGCTGTCGCTGGTCGACAAAACCTTAAGTCTCTTTTATTGTCTCCAATTTCCACCATTGTAGACCGTTTTGTGTTATGAAAAATTTTTTAAAGAATTAGACGATGACTCCCAAAACACCTTATGGGAGGATATTATGCGTCAGGTCAATTTTCGCAACCTTATTATATTTATCGTGTCAATACTTTGATATCAAGTTTAGTTATGGCTTTAGGCTACTAGTAGGCCACCATTGTATTGCATTTTAGCTTCAATTTATCGTCATTGGTGTTTGCAAAAAGGTCAATTAAGAAGAAAGAAACGTTCGGGTTTACGTGAGCGGTTTCATATGACTTTTATTTTCAAATGGCAAAATATCGCAAAATATCAGCGGATAAAACGACTATCTCTACGGTAGCTCGTCCTATCTTATAGAATATTTTACGTTCACCCTTTCATGTCTCCGTACCTCAGTGCAATGTCCCAGAACTCAACCGAAGAAAAAAAATCAGTATCGATAACTTCAACAATATCGTTCTTAACTCCGCAAAGAGTTCCGTTGCTTTGTAATACGAGATAGTCAAACCGTTTTTTAAGGTTCGGGATGACAGAAGTAGCTATCCATTGCTTATAACCTTCTTCCCCGCCTGTACGTTGCGCCTTTCCCCACTCGTCGAAATTCATGTCATCAACGATCCAATAAGATATGTCTCGTGAAAAAGGATTAGACAAATCTGCAACAAGATCGCAAAAAAAGTGTTCAATATCGTTTATCTTTATGTTCAGAGTCATTGCTACCTCTTTTCTATTTGCCTATGTTGACTTCTTCTAGCAATCTAAATAGGCCATAAATAGTTTATTGCACAGAGAATATAATCACACCAAAGTTTTTTATGTTTAAGGGTTTTGTGCCTCTAATCAGCGCCATGTTGTATGCTCCACAATTACAACGATATACGCGAGTCGTCATGAACTTCTCTTTTTGCAATTCTCTCGTCTCTACTTAGTACCGGAGACTGCAAGGGCTTTCGGGTTTACTGACTTTGAGACCATTTCCTAATTCAATTTTGCTCAACAAGAATTGTCTCTTTTTTTTGCATGAATTATCACAGAAACTGGAACCGCGTCTAAAATATGACGTTTAATTCGGTTATAACGTAAATTTCTGTGGGCGACAAATGAACTTACTGGCTATCGCTCAACGTTAACGGCCTTTTAGAGTCATTAAATTGCTTAAAGAATCGATCTTCACACTTATCGGAAGAAAGTGCTACGTTTAATTGAATTTGAGATGTTTGCTTACAACAAACACTAGTTCTTATTTGAACGTTGTAGCTTTAGTTAGTGCGTTCCAGTCTTGTCAATAAAAGTTTCAATATGTGCTCACAAATAAAATGAGGTCATTCTTAATGTTTGCTTGATAACAACACTTATTTCCTCACATAAATTATGCGCTTTTGCTTGAGTGACCAAAAAATTTAAATCTGTCGAGATAATAGTTATTAATTGCTTAAAATTGAATTTTAATTTTGAGCTTTTTTTAAAAAAAAAGCTGAAGCAAGAAGCAAGTAGGACGGTGCGCCTCAGAAAAGATAAACATGGTCCCGTATACACATTCCGCCACAATAGTTTCACCCCTCTTTGTGGCAACTGTATATGGCGCACTGTCCTTACTTAGTTAGTGCTATACGGTACATATACAAAGTCCTTGCTATTTGATATTTTTGAGAAAGTATTTAAAAAGAATTATTTGTGTAACTGCTTCTAGATAATCTAAAGTTATTTTACGTAACTGTTATCGTCTCTTCTTAAGTTCTGTGGACGCACTTGTTCCTTACGCCTTTTGTCGTCTCACCACTCATGTAGTAGACGTATAGTACACTCAGGCTTTCGTTCAATACTTAAAAAGAGTTTTTTGATTCACTGTAATTGTATACGAAATTCTTTATTCCACGCCTAACATGGTTCTGATCTTTTTTATGTGAAATCTTTTTTAATAGTGCTTCATCAACAAACTAACTAAAAGCAATGTTAATTTCCATTAGATAGTGCAGCACCACGCTCTCATTTTACGTTCACCAACTATGTTTTAGAATATCACATTTAATTCATAAAAGTAAGCAAAAGGTCAATTTTTGTTTGGCTCCTATTTAGTAACGCACCTTTGGTAAACAAATTATTCGAATAGATATTAACGAGACATCATTATCTATAAGGCGAATTAGTATCCTGAGATTTCGACGAGCTCTTGAGAATTTTTGATAATATTGTTGATGCCACCTCTAATTTTGACTATAGAAAATACTCGTTTTTACACGTGTTTGGTAAAATACATCGAGGCATTAACTGTAACAATAATAAATAATGAAAGAGGGGCACATCAGGCCCCGAACAACACCTTAACATTGTTTCTTGTTATCCACATACATGAATATCATAAAGATGATATTTTTAAGTTAACTAGTAGTGCGGAATAACTAAAATTTCTTATTATTAGACGTTCATCATACCCAGAATATCTGAAACATCCAATGCTGTAATAAGGGTAAAATGATCATCACAAAAGGCCAGCCTAACAAGAGCATGTTTCCTCAACTCCCGTTTGTTGGATTAAAAATGTTAAAATTACTCAGCATTCGCACTCTGTGGCTTTTTTGTAAAATAATGCCGCATGTATAGCGGTAATAATTGTTGCTAACATTGACATCCCGACAAAAAACTGACCTAGCGTTGGTTGATTTGCATTACCTGATATGCAGCTATTTCTTAACGTGGTATGTGATACAAATAAAACACAGAGTTAATCCTTAAATACTGCGTGTAAATGAAATGTCTCCCTGAAACTGCACGCAGCCTGTTAAACTTCTAAGTATTTTTGAAAGCAGTTTAATATGTGAGCGCAGGTATAATGTTTGAAGGTATAATTATAGTTAATTCTGATCAGTTTACGTATCTGAATGCTTACAACCTTACATCCAAAGCAACTTTGGTTTTCCCCCTTCAATCCGATGAATGTATGAAGCACGATGGGTCTTCCGCTAAAAAATCACCGCTAATGGCCCACGCCCGTCCACGACATCCTCCACACAGCCGCCTGTATTGACATTCGCCACAACGACCTTTCAAGCGGGTTTCGCGTTCTCTCAAATCCTCTAAGATGGGTGAAGTGTGCCATATGTGCTGAAATGGGACCTGTCGCACATTACCGCAGTTCATCTCAATGAAAGGACACGGCCAGACGTCACCATTTGGTTTGATGTAAACAAAGCCGCGCCCTGCAGAGCAGCCATGGAAGACTACTTCAGCCAAACGCAGAAGAGCACCGTCGCGTATACCCTGTTGCTGGAGAAGAAATGGCCAATATTGGGGGCCCGCTACCGGTTCCATGATTGCTTTTGCTGTACGTTGTGTTTGCGCCATAAAGCGTATTAATTTTTCATTAGCGCTTAGATCTAGTGCTGCTTCTTGAATGCCACGACCCCGCCCGACCGGCACCAACTGGTACATCAAGAGAATACTTGCCTGCAGGTCGTTCACGAGGGCGATGAGAGGCTCCATTTGATTCATATTATACTCCATTGCGGTGATGTTAATGTGTAACAGGATACCCGCTCGTCGAAGCGCATTCATTCCGCGCACAGCAGCGTCAAATGAGCCAGGAGATCCTCGCACCATGTCGTGTGTTGCAGCGTCGAAACCGTCTAAGCTAACTGCAGCAATTACTACGCCGCTATCGTGCAATTTGCGAGCTATCGACTCGTCAATAAGCGTCGCGTTAGTGGCCATAGTATTAGTAAATCCCAATGATTTGGAGTAAGACAATAGCTCGAAGAGATCTTTACGTACTAAGGGCTCACCGCCGGTAAAGGCCATCATTCTAAATTCATCGACCTCGGCTAATTGATCGAGGAGAAGCTTGGCCTCATCTGTTGTCAACTCGTCGGCTGTGGGCCTCCCTCCAGAGGTGTGACAGTGGATGCAGCGGAGGTTGCACGCAGTTGTCATTTCCCATACTGGATGTGACGGAAAACCGATACACCCCATACCTCGTGCTCCAGCAGCGCCAGGCAAACATTTGAGACCGTAAGTAAGCATCCAGCGTGGCAGCCCTCGCCAGCGTGTTAGTGCCCCCACATAGAGAGCGCTCATCGTTTGTCTAACAATTAAGTTTGGCGACCACCAATAAGGACGAACTTTCTTCATTGATCGCTTCCCCAACTCGTGTAACTCATTTTCATAATGTCACCTTGCGAAAGCTACGATGTACGAGGACGTAGTGCCCAAGTTAACCACTAAGGTAGTGGCACAAAGTCTGTTAAGGGTTGCGCGATCATGCCAGCGCTTACTCATCACAAGTGCAGCAGAGACTATTGACAGTGTTAAGATAGGCAGGTAAGGCCAAAGAATTTGAATGGGAACTCCATTATTTAAGGAGTAAAGCACTGCGATCCAACTTCCAACCGTCGTAATGCCAAAAAGGTAAGAAGCTTTGTCTCGCCCGAAACGTACCACCATATTGGATTTCTCTGCTACTACGTCAGCCGAATAATCGAGAAACTCATTCAGCAATATTACGTTGAAGATAGTCAGACCAATGGGTATTGCCACCCAATTGACAAGTGGCGCAATGTTGCCAACTTGTAGATAGTACCCTACTGCCACAGGCAACCAGCCATAGCACAACGCTATCCACAACTCACCCCACCCTCTCTGCACCCAACGAAGCGGCTTTGCAGAATAAAAGAACCCGCCTATCATGCCTACAACCCCTAAGGGAATAGTCAACGGTCCCGTCTTATAACCCATCTGGAGAAGTAATCCGACGCCTGCTGCTAACAACAAGCAAGCCAGTGAGGCACGCAGCGCGGCGTGTCGGGGCAAAAATCCCCGTTGCAGCACTTGGGAACCGCCTGCGAAATGACTGTGATCCATTTTACTAGATAGGGAGTCTTCAACGTGGTCCCAGTACTCTCCAGCATAGTAGGTGGCAAGCATTATGAAAACGACACCTAAAACGCCCCAAAACCACACATCCCATCGAAAAGTTCCATTCTGCTGCCACGCGAGTACGCCGCCTAAGATAAACGGTAGCACTCCAACCGAATGGAACGGCGGCCGAGAAAGGGCGAACCAAGCACCCGTCTTGTCCCTAACTGTAACCATTTTTCTGGACCTGTGAAACGATTATTCAGAAAGTATATAATTATTGTCTACGAGTTTCGTGTGAGCAGTGTGACGTTGTTTGCTAGTAAGAGGTCATGTGGGGGTATCGCAATTGAAACGGAAGAACCACCTGTGGAGCGAGATCATTAAAGAGTTAGGGATGTTCTTGGTTTTGGCTGTTTCTATTGTGCTTTTTTGGACTTCTAATTTACTGCTTTTCATAGTTTTGCTTTTAGAATGCCTCGTTGTGCTGACATTCTGGCATGACCGATACGATCGAAGCTTTTTCCTCGTAGTTGCTGTATTGGGAACCATCTCTGAAGTGCTGTTCGTGCACTTTAGTATCTGGCGTTACAGTAATCCCACCTTCTTCGGCGTGCCCTTTTGGTTTCCAATAGCATTTGGAACCACAGCTCTAATAGGTGAGCGGCTAGTTCGAACTATTATCGAGTTACAATGCGAAACGCCTCGCCTTGAGCTCTCAGCATAAGTCGATGCTATATGCTCGACATCGCGCCTGAACAACAAACGTGCTACTATAAAGCTCCTTATTAAAGCAGCCGGATAATCATCGCTATCACTGTTAAAATATACGTATTTTTGTGTCCTTTATTTAAATAGTGGAAGTAATATAAAAAAATAATCTGAGTCTAATAAAGAAGGAGATATTCAAATGAAAGTTCCGAATACGGAAAACAACGTCAAGAGTTGCCTGTGTGACAAAGGTGATTGTCCTACCTATAACCAAAGCAACCTGAGCAAGACTTTGTTTTGTTCTATTGGCAAGAGTGAGAAAGTACCGCAGCGGGTACGGTGTCCGTGCGATGTTTGCCCAGTCTGGGTAGAATATGATTTGAGTGATTACTATTACTGTATCGAGGGTGCCGCTGACTAAGATAGTTTAAGCGATTATGCCCGGCTACTGGTTTGAATAGAGGAGAGCGTTTGCTGAGATGTCTTTGGTTCTTGCGGTGAGGAGACATACCTTAGCACTTTCAAAATACCGTCAATTTTAAGCGATACCCGATACTGTAAAGTGATGCTACAAGTTGACTTTTACACGTGGAAATCTTATTATGTAACAGTTTAACATGCTAACTTGGGGGTCGCATACGTTTCTCGACTTACTTACAAAATACTCATTGTGTGCGACTTTGCAAATGAAATTGCTCTTTAAAAAGTCTACTCACATTGCTATGTTTATGAGAAGATTGAGTGTATCATTTTAAGGAATGACACACAGGAGCTCTTGTGACGACATTCAAGTCGATTGTGTGCCCCTCTTTTGTAAGCGATTACGCAGTTAAAGGTTTTTTGCGGCATCGAGACTGAGATAGTGTTAAGAGTTAAATTTGATCGTTCCCATAATAAACGCTTGGAACTGACTACAACTCGATCGCATATGAGAAAATGTATAGGTTCGTGTCAGCATACTTCAGCTGGTATCAGAAGTGCCGAACAGCCTCCGCATTTGCTCCGTATCAATATATGTCAAACGCAGCTTATAGTAGGTCTTGTCCCGTTAGGGCAGAAAGAAAGAAATAAAATATTCACATTTTCTCTAATTCTTTTTAGAACCACGAAGGAGGATGGCATAGTCCGTCTTACAGCATTTTAGTCCCCTCATTTAGATCCTTTTTCTCTACTTTTTTTAACGCTTCATACATCGCATCGCGCACCACGATATCTTCTTCCCGCCTCCAAGCGTTCGCCAGCGGGTCTAACGCCTGCGAGTCTCCGATATCTCCAAGGGCTACTGCTGCCTTCTCTCTTATAGCCGGAATGTCTCCTAACGCAAATATTAATGGCGCAACTATGCGCTCACTTCCAATTTTTATGAGGGAGTCGATAGCATTAATTCGCACGTCATCAATGTTATCATCTAACGCTGCGGAAAGTGGTTTTATCGCTTTGATATCCCCGATCTCTCCAAGTGCCCACGCTGCCTTTGATCGCACACGAGAACGTTCGTCCCCTAAAATTCCAATAAGCGCATCCACCGCCCGCTTATCCTTCATATTTCCTAGCGCTTCAGCGGCATAAATTCTAGTCGGCTCGTCTCTTTCCAACGTAGCGATGAGTGGTTCTACGGCCGGTTCGCCTATCTTAATTAGCGCTTCTATCGCTTTTGATCTGACGCGCGATCGTACGTCCTTTAAAGTTCCAATAAGCGCATCCACCGCCCGCTTATCCTTCATATTTCCTAGCGCTTCAGCGGCATACCGTGGGACCTCATCATCAGAATCTTTAAGCGCTTTTTTAAGTGGTTCTATCCCTCGCGCATCTTCAAGGGCTCCTAACGCAGCTACGGCTTTTCTCCGAACTTCTTCTTTTGAGTCTGACAGAACTTGAATTAAACTGCTGACTGCGCGTTTATCTTTGAGAAGACCAAGGGACTCCGCAGCGTATTTGCGAACATTGTCATCACTATCACTCAAAGCTAACATTAGCGGTTTGACTGCTCTTGTATCTCTTATCTCTCCAAGAGCAAATGCTGCCCAGCTGCGTATCTCTTCATTTTCATCCTGTAAAGCTAAAATCAGCGGTCGCACTGCTACCTCTCGCAGCTGAACAAGGGCAGTTACAGCGCAACGTCTAACTCTGTCATCTGCATCTTTCAAAGCTCTAATTAGCTGTTTTATCGCTTTTACATCTTTTATTCGTCCAAGCGCTTCTGCGGCACTACATCGAATGTCAACATTTTCGTCATTTAAGCCTTGAATGAGGGGTTCTATCGCTCTCGTGTCCTTTATCATTCCCAGAGACTCTGCAATACGTTTACGAACTTGGTTGCTATTATCTCGCCTAAATTTCCAAACGAGCGTGTCTACTGCGTCAGAGCTCTTGATATCTCCAAGGGCTACTGCTGCCGCCATTCGGACGATGTCATTCACATCGTCTAAAAGGGCAACGAGAGAATGAACCGCTTTTTCATTTTTTAATATCCCAAGTGATTCAGCAGCTTTCCATCGAACATCCGGCTGTTCATCGCTTAAAGCTAGAATTAAAGCGTCAACTGCTACATCTTCAGTATAATTTCGAAGATCATAGGCTGCGTCAGCTCTAATTCTCCAGTCCTTATCTTTTATATCCTTAACAAGCAAATCTACTGGCGTCATCTTTCATGGCATTTATGTGTTTTAGGCATTTGAACGTTACGAACAAAGGTGTGGTTTAAGCACGTAAGTTTTGTTTATAGTAAAAGCTTTGTCAGACACAATTTTTTCAACTAATCAGCTCACGTTGATGAACAACAGCAAGGTACGTGCGTCTGCAAGATCTCGTCATGGGATGTCCCCTCTTTTGAATTATAAAGTGGGACGCACAGAGACTCGAAATCATATGATCGACTTACCCCCTACTTTATCGGATTTCAATAAAATCTGCTAACTCGATAAGAAGATCTTTAGCTTTGCTTGTCGTCAATGTGTTAAGCCGACGTTTTGCCTCAAGAACGTATGATTTGGATGCCTCATGAAGGAATGCATCTCGAGCTACATTAGAATCTAAAAGGTTTAGGATATTAATAGTCGCTCTTGTTCCATATCAGCAATATCATCTTGAACTTGATATGCAATACCCAGCAATCTTGCGAAATCGGACAACGCATTAACTTCATCACGCTGACCTTCCGCAAGAATCGCCCCGATTGTCGCTGAAGCTTCAAAAAGAGAAGCCGTCTTTTTTGATGATATGCTAATATATTCTTCCGCGCTTATTGTCTTGCCATGTTTATAGGCTGTAAATTCCTCAAGCTCTCCTTCGCACATTTGAGACGCTGCACGCGCTAATATGCGTGTAACTCGGTGATCTTCATACCTCGTCATCATATCAAGAATAACCGAAAAAACAAAATCTGAACTCAAGAGAGCGACCTCGTGCTCATACAAAACGTGGAATGCTGTTCGTCCCCTTCTCAATAAATCTCTGTCAATAATGTCGTCATGGATAAGCGACTGCATATGCATAAGTTCGACTGCGACAGCCACAGGAAGCGGATCTCTCTCCTTCCCACCTGCACTTTCAAACGCGAGAAGTAGAATTATCGGCCGCAAGCGCTTCCCATTTTTCAATGCATTCATAAACGAGGTGAAAAATAAAGACTCTCTATACCTATTTAATTCAACGACAATGGCATTATCAACGTCAATCCTGTAATTTTTTATCTGCACAGACGAATCATCTTGGATTATTTCTCAATGTTCTTGTTTATCATCTTATTATACCGGAAACTACTATAAATAAATAAACTTGCTTTTGTTGGACTTTAGTTAAACAAAAAAATATAAAGAACACATTTCAACAACGATCGGGAACACTTGAGACAAATTAGTATTTTACAAATTCTATAAAGAGTTCGATGCAGTCCTAGGTAGAATTTGCTTCTTATAATGATCTGATTTGGTTATACATGTCGCATCTTAGCACATAAAAATTGTAAGGTGGGCAAATGTGTGAGACAGTTTTATGGACGCTAATCTTCTCATGATCATAAAAGTGCATGGACTCATGAAGTGTCTTTGCTTTATAGTAAAAAACAATTGAATTTCGACTCGTCAATCTGAATTGCCTTCTTTTTGATCGTTTTTGTTTCTGTCTTTCGCTGCTTTGTCCGCGTAGTTGGCTGCATTTTTGCATCGCTTATGGGTTGTTTACAGCTGAACGAATCTTGAACAGCCAACTTCACCTAGCCATGAGGAGTGAATATTGTAGTGCTGACTATGTCTTGGAAACAAAAAAATATTTTTTTTGGATGACTGGGTTGTTTATCATAAACCGTTATTTGATGCTATTTTTTGCTCGCGTAATTAGCAATTCAGGTAGAGTTACGTTGAAGGGACTTGCTGTCGCTAAAAAAGATTTCTTCTGGGCTTTTCCCGTACCGTAAAAAAAGCTCGGTTTCTGCTGTAGCAATGTACAACGTGACATAGAACAACACGAAAAGCTATATTTTTTAGCCTTGTTAAAACCAATTTAGCCCATTATCGTGATCAACTAATGATAATCTGCGGTTGACCCAGAGTCTTTGACAACGCACATCTTATTACCAAATGCGGATTACCCGTTTCAATATTTTTAATCCTGACTCGCTTTCCACCTAAAGTTGCTAACACTGCTTCAATCCATTGATCTTCAAGATCCATGAAATGTTCTGGTAAAACAAAGCGACTCGAATTCAAAGCTCTTTTCACACAAAAATAAAGTTCTTTAGCAGCCCGATACTCACTCTCTACGTTATACAATTCTTTTTTTAGTGCGTGACTTTTTGATCGTAAAGGACTATCACTTGGCAAATTTTCATTGGTAATGAACTGTAATTCATTTACAATCTCATCTTGGATACGCTTCAATTCAGAATATCTTTGAAGCAATTGGTCTTCTAGAGTCTCGGTCTCGTGAATACAGTCAAGTGTTACGTACCCATTTGAAAAAGGAATTACGCTTACTACAGGTCGTTGGGCCTCTGCTTGAACTGTCGCGCTTATGTGGTGTGACTCGCTATTTAGTGCTTTAACTGCTGTCGGTTCCACTGTCATTACTGATCGCTATCCTTATGTTGGTTGTCGTCTCTGTTTGTAATTAAGCGTAAGTTAGGTGCACCAATTATATAGCTATTGTTATGCTTGATATCGCCTTATAAATCGATTCACTTAAAGGCGTCGCCCGTTGCAGTATTTTAATGTACTGATTTACAAAAAGCAATAAAATAATTAGTCACTTCAAAACTGCATAGATAAATCCGCGTGTTGATTCAAAACCGCGAGGAAAATTTTGACAGTTATACCGTTGATCAGAGATCTCTCGTTTTTCTCAAAAGTTACTCCATCCTATTATTAAAGATAAGAAGAAGTTATAGTCTTCTTCCTCACCGCAATACCGAGTAATGCAGATCGCTAAATAACGAGCCTTGGAAGGCGCCGTTATAAAAGAGCTGCGCGTTATATATGGCCCACTTAGCGTCTGCAGGAACAATGGGTCCTGAGAAGACTCGGTAGTTATGCCCTGCTAGAGCATTGAACCAACCATTTCCCGCATAGGGGTAGACAGTCGTCATGCTTGTAGAAGTAGAATCATAAGCATAAAGGACTGTCGCACTGCCGAGCTTAGCGTATCCAGGCGCTTCCGAAATTGGCTTGTAAAACTGGGTATTGGGTGCAGCAAACACATCTGCGTTGCCGGTGTTCGAGATATCCCACTCGAGGTATTGTGGATAACCTGGCACCATTTGGACGCTAGTTATAGAGAGTGGCGCGGGCGTTGGGGTTGGTGTAGGAGTTGGTGTAGGAGTTGGTGTAGGAGTTGGCGTGGGAGTGACATCTGACTGAACTTTAACAAGGTAGGCATCAAACTCGCCAGTTCCGAAAGAGTTAGTCATTCCAGCTACAATAAAGCCACCGTCAGTAGTTTGCTGAACAGCGTTTCCTTGACTAGACTCACTTCCACCAAAATTCTGTTGCCACTGCATCTTTCCAGATGTATCGGCTTTGACAAGGTAAACATTGCCTTTAGTATCGCCAAACGAGGTTGTTGTCCCAACGAGAATATATCCACCATCAGCAGTCTGCTGGCCTTTAAATGCAAAGTCTTCGCCACTTCCGCCAAACGTCTGCCGCCACAATTTGTTTCCTAACGAGTCCGTCTTGATAACGTAAGTGTCGTTCAGACCTGCCCCTAAAGCGTCTGTAGACCCGGCAATGAAATACCCGCTATCTTTAGTTTGTTGGACAGTAGTTATAGCTATACTTTTACTCTCACTATATATCTGCTGCCACAATTTGTTTCCTAACGAGTCCGTCTTGACGAGGAAGCCATCTAGCTTGTTAACACCACCAACTGTACCTCCCGTAATAATATAACCACCATCTGCAGTTCGTTGCCCTGCAGTTGTAATGGCAATTCCGCTCACAGGGAAATATTGCTGCCACTGCATTTTTCCAGATGCGTCGGTTTTGAGGAGATACGAAAGAGATGTTAGTTGTGTCCCTGTCACTGTCATAGTTGTGGCAAAAACGATGTAACCACCGTCTTCGGTTTGTTGAGCATAAGCGCCTAAATCAAAAGTCCCCCCTCCGTACGTCTGATGCCATTGTTCCGTACCAGACGAGTCGGTCTTGACGAGATAGACTTTAGTTTTATCTGCTATCTGAGTTCGTCCACATATAATATACCCCCCATCTGTAGTCTGTTGAACAGAACGGCCAGATGTATTACCGCTCTCACCGAACATCTGCTGCCACAGTGCTTTCCCCGAAGAGTCAGTTTTCACGAGATATACGTTTTCCTTGTTAGCGTCCGACATAATGCTTCCAACCATAACATACCCGCCATCTGTTGTTTGTTGAACAGAATTGCCAGAGCTATTCCCTGTGTGACCGAATGTCTGCTGCCACTGCACTGGTGGCGCTGCTGTTCCTAGCGCATCGTGACGAGTTATTTTATTCGCATTTAAATCGCCCGTTGCGGCATTGACACTGACTGCGCTCAGAATGCAGAGTACTGTAAGACCTATAAGGGTCTTTACTACGAATTTATGCTGTATGTTACCACCTCTTAGAATAGTTGTCTTACGTAAGGAATTCATCCAATATCAAGTTTTTCCATAAAAGTGAGTTACAAAGAGATGCACTTATGCTTTTGTAAGTTAATTATGCTAATATAACAGCGTGGTTTGTGCGGATTTTTTTTATATTATTTTCCATTCTACTTGAACCCTTTTAGCTGTATTTTAAGCATATTTTTACGTCAGAGTGTAGTTTTAAACTTCAATGCTTTAAAATGAAGTTGCCAAGCGAGGGGAAATGAAGTGAGTCCTTAGCAACGTCCAAAAAACTAGTCGCTTAGGCTTGTAAACTTTATGTCAGTGACTCACAAGAAAAATGTTATTCCGATTAACCAAATACAACTATAGACATCGTGGTGATACACCCACTTACTGCTATTCATAAATACAAAGCAATTGGAAGCTAATGTATAAACGTAATACTTAGACTGTTTTTTATTGTGAATTTACCACGAGGTACATAACTTATCTTGTTTCTTTCTAAATCTCGCATAATGGTATTAGACGTCGATCCTGCTGGACGCATCGATTAGATCAGATTTTAGCGAGCAAATCCCCAAACATTCCTTATTCGCTCAAATCTTGATGCTAGGGCAGTGTTAGTCTAATAGCCCCCCTCATTTTGTAGTTGAAGTACAAATCGTCATTTTGTTGTCTCGTTACGCATTTTATCAATTTGGAAGTTAGCGTTATACTAAGATGTCCAAAGATTTAAAATGAAAGGTGAGTCACTCTTATTGTTAACCGTGACGTTATTTTTCGTTTTGATAAACTCGCGTTATGATACTAATACTTTCAATTTCGCTTCCTTTTATGTACACCAATGATTCTGTAACTAAATTGGCCGACGCGGAAAACTCTACGTCTCGATAATCGCGACAGAGCAGAGTTATGTTAACGTGTTCATCGATTGATCGTAATACTCCGTTATAGGTAATACCGTTCACGGTTGTAATTTTTACGTCAACGCCTTCGCTTTGACGTAGGTAATTCAAAAAATTTGACGGAGTTAAATCCTCCAGTTTTGTCTCCTCTTCTCCTCGTTTCATCGTTGATCACTTCACTATCTTTACTCTCTCGCTTGTTAAAAAGCCGTTTTTTTATTGTGCTCGAGATTAAAATTTTTTGTACACTGCACACATTTGTGTACACTGCATGCATTTGGTCACTCTTTATTTATGACGTCTTTGCTTTATACTCGATATTGCCCTACATAATTGTCTAATATTTCCGACGTTGAATTACCATGTAGTTTGTTAAGTCCTATAACGTGTCATGAAGCATCTTAAAAGACACAAACGCGACTTCTAAAGTGGTAATCGATGAAGAAAATATGCAGACTCGCTCGCGAACAACATTTAAATGTTGCACAAATGACCGGTGTGCATAAATAGTGCAGTAACTAACGTTATGCTTTGCTGCATCCAGTAGAGCAAAGAAGTAAAATCGGTTGCTTTATATTCCGAAATATGCATCCGCGCGAGAAATGATATGACTATGTATAAGATCTTGTTCACGGTATCGGTAATAGCTATCTTTGCTATAGCAGCGCTACCCGCTAGCTACACTGGTTGTTCGGCGTACACAAGTGAAAGTGCCGCGAATAAGTTAAATCCCCAGAATAGGTTAAATCCGGAAAAGTTACACGTCAATTACGTGCCTGGCGTTGGACCTACAGATCCGATCTCCCTGCGCCGTTATACGCTAACCCACTCCGATATCACAGCTGAACTCTTTTTAACGATAGGCCCAGATTACAATACATCGCAAATATCACGGTGGTATACGAGGTTCATGAGAGATGAAGTGCTGGCCGAGTGGAAAGATACTGATGAAGTGCCGGCGTTACACGTTTATTGTCACGTGAGTGGCGGGTTTGTTTTTGGACCTGCTCAATTGCGATATCAAATCTTTCGAGACCAATTGCCCGTAGTTCTTGAAGCCCTACGCTATGGCGATAGTTCTTTTTTTGTAGCGCACCCTCAATTAGACAATGCTCCCATCTGGGTTCACTTCGAGTCAACAGTGCCTCGGTATAATGTAACAGAAAAATGGGGGGTGCCTGCTGATTATCGCCAACGGTAGCGGAATATTTTTTTTAAAGAAGGTTCAGACGCGAATAGCTCGAGAGGATTTGATGAGAGAACGAAATTAACCATATGGGCGTGACTACCAATTGTTAATAAGTTCGGATAGACTCAGGTGGTATATTGTGGTCTGCTAAGATTTTGAATATTCCACTATCTTACGAATAAAAACGTCAAATCCGTTGGGCATTGAATATACGTGTACATGATGGTACGACGCCAAAATGTTATGTTCAGTAATCCCATCAAACCCATTGATTCCCGCGCCAAGTACCATTTTGTAGGCAAACGTTGCATCATCATCAACATCCGCAATTGAATAATGATATTCGTGTCCTCTGAATCGATCGCCTTTGAGTGCAATAGCGCAGTCTCGTATCGCTTCCACTTCAGAATGCCCAAGCGCTTGTCTGCCTTTAGTCATTCGGATTTCTGCTGGTAGCGCATCAACGAAGCGGAATGTGTTATTATCATTTGTCGTCAGGGAGCGTGAGAGGTACATAAGTCCTCCGCATTCTCCATAAATAGGCATTCCCTCAGCGGATCTGCGTTTTATTTCACGTAACAGTGGCTTGTTGTTAGCTAACTCGCGCGCATACAGTTCGGGGTATCCACCACCAATATAAAGTCCATCGACATCAGGAAGCTGTTCATTAAGAGGTGAAAAATATATGATGTGCGCGTCGTTTTGTAAAGCTTCTATGTTTGATCGATAGTAAAAACAAAAAGCGGCATCGAGCGGAATACCGATTGTTATACTATTAGTGTTTTTTTCCGCTTCAACTCGGCTTTTTATATTCACTTCCGCTGCGAGGTTTATTATTAACTGCATGTCGAGGTTGCTGTAGATTGATTTTAACGCTTGATCGTTTAACGTTATTTCTGTCCCCATGTGTAGTCCCAAATGCCGGCTTGGGATTGTAGTTAAATCCTTTGTAATAGATCCTACCAACCGAACCCCAATTTTTTCTAGAGAGGTTTTAATAGCGTTAGCGTGCTTCTCACTGCCAACTTTGTTAACGATTACTCCGGCAATTTCAACATTGTAGGGCGTGTAGTGCGCGTATTTGACAAATCCAAGCGCTACTGCGGCAACGCTTTCAGAAGAAGCATTAGCATCAATAATGAGAAGCACTGGCACTGCTGCAATATGCGCAATCTGAGCGCAGCTCGAATCCCCATCATAGAGTCCCATCGCCCCCTCGATAATCGCAAAATCTGCGTTAGATTTTGCAAGTTCCCTGTTGATCCCATCGGCCCCCATCATAAACGAATCGAGATTGTAACAGGGCAGCGCAGTGAGGTGTTCGAGGTGGCTTGGATCAATGAAATCTGGACCTACTTTGTAAGACTGAACCTTGTATCCAGCATCTAACAATGCTTTTAAGATAGCTAACGTTACTGTGGTCTTCCCGACTCCGCTCTCAGTTCCCGCAACCAGTATCCCTTTCATCATCAAAGCATGAGGCTTTGAAATTATAAATGTATTCTCGACTTTTTAGTACGATCTAGTTGTGGAGTGACCATCAAAACACTATAATACGCTTCGCGTAGTGCTTTGTAGGATGTCATATCATCGCAATATGAGAAGCTCGCCGTAAGCGGATATGTTCGAGTTAACGAGCGTTTCATTTGCTAGTATTTAACTCTAAAAGACATGTCAGGCTGAAAAGATGTAGCAGGCTGCAGAAACCAGTGACTTCATGCCAACTGCGCATCGGATTAAGTAATAACTAACGGTTGCAGTTGTGAGGGAAAACATTCTAGTGCTCTGGTCGGTTCCTTATCTTTACAAACGAAAAAGGTAAGAGAACGTCTCGATAACTAATCAAATAGGATCAGGGTGGTTGTAGTCCCATGATGGCTAACAGTGTATGTATGCTGATATTTTGTCGTATGACATCTGCTACGTTATCAAAAGGATCTATAACCTTGTGATAGTCATTACTGTTAGTGTTTGACGTCTGCTCAGTCTTTTGTGCATGCATATCTACACTGGCTCCCTTTTTTGAGCGAATATACTCAAGAAATGTTCCTTTAAAATTGACGTTTTCAAAAAGCCCATGGAGGTATGTTCCGAGTGTCAGTCCAGTTTCATCTTGTGCTCCATCTTCAGTAAATACGTGAGAATAAGAAGACGTCTTTCCCATATGTATTTCGTATCCTCTGATCATCTGTCCTCTTATCGGAGTAAGCAGCGGTCCTTTACCAATTACGACTTTTTCTACTTGCTTCGTCTCTTTTTCATAATTGCTAAACATCGTGCTCACGTTAAGTAGCCCCAATCCTTCTACCAACGTGAAGTTATTTTCAGATCCTTCGATACCATCATCTCTAATGGATTTGCCAAGCATTTGAAATCCGCCACATATACCAAGTATCGGAATCGTCCCAGCACGTTGTCTAATCTGTTCGGCCATGCCGCTTTCTTTCAACTCTTTTAAGTCATCAATGGTGTTTTTAGTCCCTGGAAGTATTACGGCATCCGGTCTACCCAAATCATCAGTTAGGTTGACATATCTGACTTTCGCATCGGTTTCAAGTGGTTCAAAATCCGTAAAATTTGAGATCCGTGGAAGTTTTATAACTGCAATCTCTATAGATTTTCTCTCGTCGGGAGATTTACCTGCCAGTGAAACAGAGTCTTCGGAAGGCAATCCAACGAAAACATATGGGACAACTCCTAAAACAGGAATACCAGTTCTCTCTTCAAGCAAGCTAAAGCCTGGTTCGAGGAGCGTTATATCTCCCCTAAATTTATTAATAATAAACCCTTTGATGAGGTTTCTATCCTCTGAAGGTAACAGTTCCACTGTGCCATAAAGGCTTGCAAATACGCCACCTCGTTCTATATCGCCCACGAGTATCACGGGGGCGTTTACGAGTTTTGCAGCCCTAATATTTGCCACATCTTTGTGGTATAAATTGATTTCAGCAGGACTGCCGGCGCCTTCCATGATGATTATGTCGTTTGTTTGTGAAAGCCTCTTCAACGATCCTTCGATTACGGCTAATATGTCGTTAACGGAGTCATAGTATTCTCTGACTTTTCTATCACCGATGGGCTTTCCTCGAACAATGACTTGCGAAACCATATCGCCTTTTGGCTTAAGTAGAACCGGGTTCATGTCTGCTGAGGGTTCGCACCTGGCGCCCCACGCCTGAACTGCTTGTGCTATGCCAATCTCGTCTCCGTCTTTTGTAACCCAAGAGTTCAAGCTCATGTTCTGAGATTTAAATGGTGCTACAGAATAACCCATGTCAGAAAAGATTCTACATAATCCTGCAACGATGATGCTCTTTCCCACGTGAGACGCTGTTCCTGTGATCATTAAGTACTTTGTTTGCACTGAACCACTCTTTACATACTTGTAATATCGCTAGTCAGTTATAGCAATTAACATTTGGGAGACATAGCTATTGTAATTAACGATTGCACGTCACAAAAATTCTTTGGAGCTATGATGGAGTGATTCGTACGTGTGAGAGTTTACATGCATTAGTGATAATGTCCATACGTGCTTATTTTCAGTATCGATATTATTGATACGCCTGTGACTCTAGTTGGGAGCTAAATGATCAGAAATGGCTTGCTCAAATCTGATAAAAACTTATATACTCTTGAATTATTTGTATTTTCAACGATTTCGTAGCACTGCGATGGCACCACCTTTTTTTATTGACGTGAGGTGAGAACAGCCAACGGAGATGAAAGAGTTGCCACGATAGTAATACACGCTACAGAAGAAAAGGAGTCACTAACACGCATGCTTTCTGGCGGCCCAACGAAAAAAGAAATCATTGCAATCGCCTTGGACAAGCTTCAGCTACATAAGAGTGAAACGTTTGTAGATGTCGGCTGCGGAACCGGACGCGTTTCGCTCGCAGCAACTAGCGTGGCTCACCGTGTTATTGCCATAGATGAAAGGGCAGAAGCGATTGAAATAGCGAAAAAGTGCTTCGAAGATGCACGTGTTGCTGATAAGGTAACCCTTATTGCAGGAACAGCCCCTGATGTCTTTAAAGGACTGAATGTGAGGATGGAAAAGGCCTTTATCGGTGGAACTAAGAACTTTAAAGCGAATATAGAGTTTTTACTTCCCCGCTGCAAGCGACTTGTGCTAAACGCAGCACGGATAGAGGTTGCTTCTGAGGCGATAGAATACATGAAAAATGTAGGGATTTACGAGGAATCACTTCTGATAAACATCTCCAAAGGCTATGAACTTAAGGGCTTTACTGCGTACAGGGCAGACAACCCGGTGTTTATGGTGGTGGGATCATGCTTATAGGCGTCGGGTTGGGTCCTGGAGATCCACAGCTACTGACTCTAAAGGCCATCAATGTGCTGCAATCCGCAACGAAAGTATTTGTTCCGGGAAAAAAGTCTTATGAGCTAGTGCGCCCGTACGCAGATGCAGAAATACTTAAGTTTCCCATGACGACTGACAACTCGAAATTACGGGACGCATGGGTGTCGAATGTCCACATTATTGCACAGTGTGCTGCCAAAGAAGCAGTAGCGTTTGGGGTTATAGGAGACCCTAACATCTTCAGTACATTTTCGCACCTTAGCAAAATGATGAAGGAGCTGCGGCCAGAAATCACAGTCGAAACGGTGCCAGGCGTAAGCGCTATAACCTCCTGCGTTTCTCGCATTAATGTCCCGCTGGAAAGGTCTTTTATCGTATCTGACGGTTCATCGATAGAATCAAAGATCATCTTAAAGGTGAAAAGACCTCAGGAACTTGCTGATAAGCTCGCAGCAGATGGTTATCGCGAGTTTATCCTCATCGAGCGGGCGTTCACAAACAAAGAGAGGATATACCGCGGAGACTTCCCGCAACAGTGCGATTATTTCAGCATAATGTACGGAAAGAGAACATGAAAGTATACTTCGTGGGGGCCGGTCCAGGAGATCCCAAGCTTATAACTGTGCGCGGCAAAGAACTCCTTGAAGCAGCCGATCTTGTCGTTTATACGGGCTCTCTCGTGAACTCAGAAATTTTGCGCTACACCAGCGGAAAGACGGTAAATAGCTTTAGGATGACCCTTGAAGAGATTATAATGGTGATTCTCGAATCGCTTCAGCGGCAGGAAACTGTAGTTCGGCTCCACAGCGGTGATCCGGCACTCTATAGCGCTATAGATGAACAGATAGCAGCGCTAGAGATGCACGGAATCGATTACGAGATCATACCCGGTGTCTCGTCAGTATTTGCCGCAGCAGCTGCACTTGGGAAACAATTGACACGTGATACCCTCATTATCACCCGTCCTTCAGGAGCAACGCTTGAAAAAGATAAGATAGCTGAATTATCAGAATATGGCATTACAATGGCGATATTTCTCGGAGTGGACAGGATTGAAGAAATAGTACATAAGCTCCGGTACCCCCCAGATACGCCGGTAGGAGTCGTGTACCATGCATCTTGGGACGATCAAACAATAATAACTGGAACAGTTTCAGATATCGTTCATAAGGTTAGACAAGCCGGAATTACCCGATCTGCCATCATTCTCGTCGGTGACTACCTTTCTCTCAAGAAGAATATGAGGAGGTCCTTTTTATACTCAAAGATGGACAAAAAATTGTGATTCTCTGCTTTGATCGGAATACGGCGCAAGCGAAGCGAGTACAGTCGATAGTAGGCGGCAAAATAATGTGCTACGGTCACGAGGCTATTAAAGCGGCAATGGATTCATACAAAGTGATAATCGCCTTAATGTCTGTGGGCATTGTAGTACGAGGACTCGCGCCCTTCATTACGGATAAATGGTTTGATCCCGCTGTAGTCGTGGTAGACGAAGCATCACATTACGCTATTCCTCTGCTTGGCGGGCATCACGGGGCTAACGACACAGCCCTTCAGCTTTTTAACAGCGGAATTGTGCGGCACCCTGTCATCACTACGGCCACTGATGCGTCGGGGGCAATGAATGTGGAAAGCATTGCTGAAGCGTTGAACTGCGCAGTAATAAACAGAAAATCAACTAAATCGATTAACATCAAGTTTTTAAATGAGCAGGTGGAGGTTGCACGGCTAGCGGGGCCAAAGATCGTGATAGTTGATGAAAATGTTGCTGTCCTCTCAAAAACAAGCGGGAGGGCGTTGAGTTTAGGTATTGGCGCGAGAAAAGGTGTCTCTAAAGACATGGTGTGCAATGCCATTTTTCACGCGCTTGATAAAATACAGGCAACGCTCGAAGACGTAAAAACGCTTGCGACCGCGGACATTAAGTCAAATGAGGAAGGCATTTTTTCTGCAGCTGGAGAATTGGAAAAGCCGATAGCTCTAGTCCCAAGTAGTATTATTAACAAGACACGCGTGATTTCGAGATCGCGCGCTGAAAAGATTGGATTGGTCGGCGTCGCCGAACCATCCGCCCTTGCTCTCTCAAATTTACACGAACTTGTGCTTACGAAGACAACATACGGAGGAGTGACGATTGCAATTGCGCGGTAAGTTATTCATTGTTGGTATTGGTCCTGGCTTAATTGACGACATGACAGTGCGGGCAATCGATGCAATAAAAAGGTCTGACTACGTCGTTGGAGTTGATACCTACATCTCTCAAATTGTACCCCTTCTAACAAATCAAACTGTCATACGAAGCTCAATGGGGGGAGAAGTGGAAAGGGCTACAAGAGCCGTCTCGCTTGCAACGGAAAGATATACCGTATCGATTATAAGTGGAGGAGATCCAAACGTTTACGGCATGGCAAGTCTCGTCTTTGAACTCATCGCATCATCAGGCTGTGATTTTGATATTGAGGTCATTCCTGGCGTCACCGCAGTTAATGCTGTTGGAGCGGTACTTGGAGCTCCCATATCGGGCGATTATGCCGTCGTAAGTTTAAGCGATCTTTTGACGCCGTGGTCAGAGATAGAACGGCGACTGGGGAATGCCGCAGCTTCTGGATTTATAATCGCGTTATACAACCCACGGAGCAGGAACCGCCCCTCTCAGTTCTCTCGGTGTGTTGACATTTTGCGGAAGTACCGCACAGATGTGCCAGTTGGCATTGTGCAAAATGGGCTTAGGCATACACAAAAAGTTATTATAACAACGCTTAATTCCGTGATGGACTATGAAAACATTATTGACATGAAAACCACTGTTATCGTAGGGAACGAGGAATCTTATATATGGAACGGAAGAATTCTGACTCCTCGGGGGTATCATAGAAAATATGAGTATTAAAAAAATTGAAGACTCGAGCTTTCAAAGCACGTTTGGAGCACGTACATCAGAGGCAAAACGAATTTCTGAGCTCTCACAGGAAATTGTCCGGGGTATTGTTGGCGACGAAAGCCCCGAAGGAAGGTTAAAACAACGGGTAGTAATGGCAACCGGAGACCCTTCATTTAAGGATCTGGTGCGATTCACTAATAACCCAATTCATTCAGGTATCGAAGCTATTAGGAGAGGAGCCCCTATCTATACTGATATAACGATGGTCCAGGCAGGTATTTCCCGAGAAATAGCAACCTTTGGCAGTGAAGTAGTTTGTCGGTTGGCTCAAAGCGAATCCGATCTAGAGCAAGATCAAACTCGGGCATCCACCGGATTTCGTACACTTGGGGAAAGGCTGGCAGGGTCAATCGCAGTTATTGGGAACGCCCCATCAGCGGCACTCGCGGTTGTCGATATTATGAGTAAAGAAGTCATCCCGGCACTTGTTATAGCGACTCCGGTCGGGTTCGTCAATGCCGCTGAATCGAAAGAGCACATCCGCCACATGCCTGTTCCCTCGATAACGACCGTCGGAACTCGTGGCGGTACACCTGTTGCGGTTGCCCTCGTGAATGGGCTTTTAGACATGGCGAAACATTAGCTAGCGTGTAAATGGAACTAAGAGATCCTATCACTTCGCTTTTAATACCACGTGAATGGATAGATAAGTCGAATGTACCATTCGCTGAATTAAAGAAGCTCGTAGAAAGTGGGTTTTATGCAGTAACTTCATCAGGAGCGTTACTGCGGCGCGGCTTATCTACGGGAACTGTTGCTGCCGCTGCGGCAAAAGCAGCAGTACTCTCGTTAAAAGAGTCCATTCGAGAAGTGGATATTCTCACGCCGGTGGGAATACGGGTGCTAGTAACTGTAAAAGGTGCAGACGGTCAGGCAATTGCTGAAAAGCCTACGAGCGATTATCATGCAGACATCACAGAGGGGCTGCAGTTTGAGGCTGAAGCTACGCCTGCAAAAAAACTGATTCTGAAAACAGGGGCTGGTATAGGAATCGTTCAAAGACGTGGGTTGCGTGCTCCTATCGGAGAAGCTGCCATAAATCCAGAAGCTCGGAACACTATTATGTGTGCCATAAAAGAAGCCACGGGTGCCGTAGGATTACAAGGTGCTTCGGTAACGCTTAGTGCCCGAAACGGTGAAAAGGTTGCCCGAAAAACGTTAAATCCAAAGATCGGCATTGTTGGTGGAATATCTGTTTTAGGGACAACTGGTTTTGTAGAACCGTGGAACGAATGCCTCGTGTGTTCTATGGAAGATCTTATTGCGCGTGCCGAAAAAGTTGTTTTAACAACTGGTAGAACAGGTTTTAAGTTCGCTCACGTGTATTTCCCAGAATATAGTCGTGTTCTGGTAGGAAACAATATCGATCGGGCAGTAAGAAAAGCGCGTGGCAAAGACATCGTTATAATGGGGTTACCTGCCCTTATTTTGAAGTGGGGGAATCCAACTATCCTACGTGGATCTTCGGCCAACACTATTAAAGAGCTGTTTGATGTTAATCCGTTTGGAAAGGAGGTCAATGAGTCGTTGGCAGCGATAAAGTCACGTACGGGGGCAAAAATCGTACTTATAAATAGTGAGGGGGAAATCGTGCGTGCTATTTGAATATCTTCTTATCGTAAGCAACCGTATTCAATTTGCGATTTTAATTAAGTAAATGGTGGATACTGATGAAAATTGTTGGAGTGGGTGCCGGCCCGGAGATGCTAACAGAAGAAGCGATTAAGGCTATCGAGGGTGCAAATGTTGTATACGGTTCAGCGAGAGCAATAGAGCTTGCGAAAGCCCATATTAGAGGAGAGGTGAGAGTTCTCAAAAATTTTGATGTGTTTGAAGATACTGAAGATGTATGCATTCTCTCTACGGGTGATCCAATGCTGTCTGGGCTCGGGAAAAAAGCTCCAAAAGACGCAGAGATAATTTCTGGAATTTCCTCTTTGCAGCTTGCGTGTGCACGACAGAAAGTTGATATTGCAGACACATTAGTTATAACCACACACGGAAGAAACCCCACCGAATCACAAAACGAATTGAAACGAGTGTCCACATTAGGGCGAATGCTCTTTGTTCTGCCCGACCCTAGCTTTGACCTCGGCAAAATATGTACATTTTTAGATGCATGCGGATATAAAGGGGACGTCGTGCTGTTTGAGGATCTCGGCTATGAAAGGGAACGAATAACTGTGGGCAGTATGCAAACGCCCCCTGAAAGGACGTCGGCTCTATTTTGTGCTCTTATCAACCCCAAAAAATCGCACGGGTAGCTGATAACGGCAGTCAAAAGTGTGTTGCACGTCGATCAATTGGTACGACTCTCAAATTGTTCCTTTATGAGTTCATACGGCGATGTGACACATATGACAAATAACAAATAACCGCAACGAATGGAAAAAATCGCAAATGCGCAGGCAGGGTATAGTTAGTCCTCGAACATGTTAAATATTAATAAAACTCTCCTCTCTATTGAAATAATAACAACAAAAATTTACAAAAATCAAAAAAAGTTGATTAAATGCACATTTCTGACGGTATATTGGACCCGCTGTCGATACTGCTGTGGTGGATCATAGCTATAGTATTTATCGCCATTGGAGTTATGCAAATCAGAACCCGGGCAAAAAGCAACCCTCATTACTTGCCTCTGGTAGCCCTCATGGGGGCAGCAATAATGGTCATCTCAGTGTGGCATATTCCCGTACCAGTCACTGGATCGTGTTCTCACCCAGTAGGAACGCCCATGGCGGCAATTATCGTGGGGCCCTTTCCCACTGTGGTCGTTTCGGCTATCGCACTGTTCTTCCAGATGTTTGTCGGGCACGGTGGACTGACCACAATTGGCGCAAACACGTTCTCTATGGGAATTGTAGGGACGTTTACCGGGTTCGCAACGTGGGTGCTGTTGCGGAAGCTTAAAGTGGGCATCTTTTGGGCGGCCGGTCTGGCGGGAGCAGTCGGAAGCATGTTGACGTATGTTACCACAGCGTTTGAACTTGCGGCATCACTGCATCCCGAAGCGTTAATTCATTATTGGGGTATCTTTGCGATGGGATTTATACCAACACAGGTCCCACTTACTATCATCGAGTTCGTGTTTACGGGGTTAGTGGTGCGATACATCGCGGAAGTGCGGCCTGAAATGATGACGCTCAACCGCACAGTTTTCGCACCGACAGGGAGAGAATGAGGGGGTCTTACCATGGATAGATTCGATAAAAATGCTTTAATAGCGTGCGCACTCCTTGCCATGCTTATCGTCACCTTCTCGTATATCGCAACGAATCTCCTTGGTCAAAAAGACTTACCAGGCACTGATGGGGTCGTTGAGGAGCAAGTGGCTGCAATTGGGACAAAGACGCCTACGCACGTTGTATCTCTCGATGAAACTGGTGAATATATCGGATTCACAATCCTAAGCTTAGTGGGTGGCTTCGCAGCGGGATACTGGTATGTGGATGCATTTTATGAAAGAGGTAAGGCAGATGGATAGTGTAATATCTGGAGATGCATTGTCGGGGCTGCTTGTAACCGTCGGGTTTTTTATTGCCCTTATTGTGGGGCGACACGTAAGGTTGAGACAGGTGAACATGAGGCGTAAAAGCTAAGAATCCAACATCGGAAGGCACGTACCGTGTGCTGAAGCACGCCATGTTGTGTTCCTTACTCTAGAGTAAAAATGACACTTAGTCAAAAGATACAGCACAAAGTTCTTGAATGGGAATCGGCGGATATCAGAGGCGAACAGCACAACGGATATGGCACTAGCGTATTCAGAGACATTGATGTTAGGGTACTGCTGGTGGTGGCTTTTATTACCATAGTGGCACTTACCGTAGCAAAGCGATGGTATGTGCCGTGTGCTCTTTTCGTTGCAGTATTTTTTGTCACTTTGCGCACCACCCCCTCACGTAAATCTTACGTAATAAAGTTGGCGTACCCCTTTCTCGTGGCTACATTCATTTTTGTCATCCAGTCTTACACGTACGGATCCACGCAGGTTCTTACTGTGCCATTCCCAGTATACGCTGAGGGCATCGCGTCTGGGTGGCTGATATTTAACCGAGTTCTTGCGTCGGTGTCAATTTTACTCCTCCTCGTGGAATCGACCTCGCCAACGAAACTGATTGAATCACTTGCGTGGTTTAAGATCCCAGTTGAAATAAGAACTATGATGTCGCTCATGGCTCGCTACACCTCGGTGCTTGCGGAAGAGTTCGCGACGATGTTTAATGCTCAAAAGTCGAGATTAGGGTATTCTGCGACGTTAAACTGGATAAAAAAACTGAGGAATGTTGCTATCATCGGAGGGGCGTTGCTCGTACGATCTTATGATAGATCGAATAAAGTCGTTATGAGCATGACGGCGCGTGGCTATACACCGACTACTGACGTAGTCCGTACGTTTGCACGATTCAGTCGGAGAGACTATGCCTTCGCAGCATTATCTCTCGTGTTTATTGCGAGTATCGCGGTGATAGGGGTGGTATAATGGGGTCAGCTATAGAGTTTAATAACGTCGTGTTTGCATACAATGACGGTACAGTTGCCTTGGATGGCATAAACCTTAAAATTAAAAAATACAAGAAGGTAGTGCTTTTAGGGGAGAACGGAAGCGGAAAGACAACCTTGCTTCTACACCTTAACGGTCTCCTTAAACCTATCAGCGGTGAAGTAGCGATCCTCGGGAAATCGGTCAATGCTGCAAACATCGATTTCGTGAGAACTAAAGTCGGAATGATTTTCCAGAATCCCGATGACCAGTTATTTGCACCGACCGTGTACCAGGATGTAGCTTTTGGGCCTAGAAATCTTGGCTATGATGAGCTCCGTATACAGGAACGAGTAGAGGAGATTCTCGACCTACTGAACATCTCACATCTACGGAACAGATCCCCTGCCGCTCTCAGCAGCGGAGAGAAAAGGAGGGTTGCCCTGGCAGGCATCTTGGTGATGGATGCTGAAATTATCGTCCTTGACGAACCGCATTCAGGACTTGACCCACTCGGATGTCTTGAGTTTAACGACCTTCTGGACGAACTTTACTCTAAAGGTCGAACAATTATTGTTGCCACACACGACGTCGAGTTTGCTGCTTCATGGGCTGACGAACTTATCATTATGCAGAAGGGCAAAGTTGTTGGTTATGGAAGCCCTGAAGATGTGTTTTCAAATGTGGATATGGTGCGCCGTTCAAATCTCAAATTACCTTCATTTTTGTCAGTATATAACGAATTGCAGTCCAGAAACTTCGTCTTTAAATGGGGGGAGGTGCCATTGGATTTAATGGATCTCGTACAGAAAGTTGAAGCGCCTTACATTAAATTTCTCGCAAATTCGAAGGGATTACAAAAAGGAGCACATATTGCGCTTGATTATTCAGGAGATTCATGGATCTTTTCATCAGAAGGGAGAGGTTATGGAGAAGTCCTCACCCACAATGATAGTGTAGCAGTATTCGAGTTGCACGGCGATAACGTTCTAAAGAACGGCGATATTACTATCTTTAAGGTTCATGATAACGAACGATATGATAAACGCGTGGCCGATCGTGCTAAACAGTTAATCAATCATAACAGGCAAACAAAAATTGGTGCGATGGGAACAAATGCTAAGTTATTGGCGAAGCATCACGCAATCCGACTTGATTTTGGGGTAGATGTCATCAACAAGTCGATTTCCTATGCGTCACGAGGTAAAGACGTTATCGTGCTCGCGTCGGGCAACATGGCTGAACATGCTGGCAAGAAAATATATAAGATACGTCCAGATCTATTTTTTTATTACGTCAATATCAAGGATGAAGAAGAAGACGAGTAAAATCGAAGGTATGTACTAACGACTTTAATTAATAGGTTTTATTCGGGTCTAGCGGTGCAAATAAAATTTACTTATCTTCATCTCTCGAAGTGCCTAAAGCTCCAAAGCTAAATGTAACGACTATTGAGTGTCTATTCTGTCACCGAACACTACCATATTGTCAATTTGAACCAAGTTGTAGGTAACATTCTCTGTCGACGTTGAGCTGCCAGATTTACTATATTCTACATATGTTGTCGGCTTATGACCAGCTACCCGCTCATACGCGCTCCCATTTTCATATTCAGTATCAAGTAGCGCATACGTTGCACTTTTATTTTTTATGAACGCCGACGCATCGTCAACGGTCTTAAACTGTCATAAGGTCGTATTATAAGAGCTGTGTAATGAGCTATTTGAGAGTTCATACTGAATTTTTACTAGTCCGCCTGCCCAGTGTGGAGTCCATGTTTGCAGAGTCATATTTTGTTCAGCTGCCTTCTAAACAATATCATCGTGGTAAGCATTGACAAAGGCGCTTAGAAAACGAGATTGGCCTTGGTTGGTGCTTGTGTTATTAATAGATGACGATGTATTAGTTGTTTTGTTAGTAGTGCAACCAGCTACAATGACCACAGCCATTAACACGAGCGTGGCTAGTGCGACTGCCGTTCTTTTTCTCATTTCTTAACACCTTTCAAATGGCTCATTCTTACGGAAGGACACAAGTGCAGTACCGGTAAAACCATTTATAAGTTTCAACAACATCGCACTTTCATTTGGGTTTAATCTTATTGTTCTGACTGTATTTAATCATTCTCGAAAAGAACTTAGGATAAAATGCCAGGAAGATTCCCGTAGTTTTTACTCTTAATAACATCATACATTCTCAATTTAAACCCCAAAAATTATTTTTTCAGCAGTTTTTAACCTTAAAGACATAAACAAGAACTTGTTGATTCTGACGTAAACATTAGTAACAAAAGATTGAAGAAAACAAATCTATCATGTCTCCTTACCAACATCAGCTGAAGATTTGATAAGTTAAGCAACCACTTATTTTAAAACTTCATTAATTTCGATTAATGTGCCGCCGTTATGGTTAGAGAACAGAGGTTATAGGGGGGAGCGATATAAAATAGCTACAGAAATTTTATTTAATCAATGCGACATTGTTATCTTTTTCATAGATCCTTTACATCCACATCCACATATTGATGATATATGCGCAGTCGTAGGTGTGTGCATGGCTGAAATTGAGCACAATAGCGTTAACGTCAGAATACTTACCAATGAAGTGCACACACGAGAATGGACGGAGGGGACTATTCGTCGGTCGTTAGTGCAAAGAAGCTGATATTTCACAATCTGCGCGAGTCTATGACTTTACAAAGGTCTTCGTGAAAACGCGCGTGAACGTATGCATCATTAAATCATCTCCTAAGAATTGTGCATTATCGGTGATGTTGAATTCTAACGTCTCGATGAACTGAACCTAGGGCAAGTGAACATTCATTCTCGCTATCGAGACATATAGCAAGGATTATATGTTGCCTCGTTACCTTATAAACATACGGCTACCATAAACTATATAAAAACAGATTACGTGATGTGTTTTAAATGAGTTTTCCGTTACCAGTGGCAGCAATCTATTTTGGACCTATTGATTTCTACTTTACCCATTTAATAAGAGGTTTGAATGATGGTTGCGTATTCAACAACCTTTTTTGGTTTATCACATTCACTGGAAGCGCTACTTTCATGGTTCTTACTATCGCAGCTCTCTATCTTAGCGGTGCGCGAAAAGAAGCATTAGTTTTCGCCGTCGTGTTCTGCATTGGAAGCATTATCACTTTGGGACTGAAGGATTTCATTCCACGCCCGAGACCTGACGATTTAGGAATAGCTCCCATAGATCAGGGAGCATTTCCAAGTGGACACACTATGTTAGCGTTTTCACTAGCAACCACCGTCTCAATTTACCATCAAAAATTTAGATATGCTATGTTTGCGTGGGCACTTCTCATTGGGTTCAGCAGGATGTATCTCGGGTTTCACTATCTTACGGACGTGATTGCTGGTGCGCTGATTGGAAGCGCCGTCAGCTTTGTTGTGACACGAGCTGCACTGCATAGAGATAAAGAAGTCTCGTGTATATCAAGAAGAGCAAAGCCCTCTTTAAATAGTTGGAGAAGCGTAGTGCGATTGCCTTATGTATTTCTCGTACAAATGATTACCGTCATACATGCAATTAGTATAAAGTCAACGCGAAGGCTAAATAACGAAGACAGCACTTAGATATCACAATCCCTTTAACAACCAGAAAGCTGGCAGATGCCACGTACGTATTTTCTCGTAAAATTCTTTCGATGACACAACATTTTTTCGTGAGTTTGCGACTGACAATTGTTCAAAAAGTGACCATAAAAAAAAACACACTGCGAAGTCGCAGATTGTTAATGTTACTAGAATTAACTAACATCAGTTATTTTCGCAGAAAAGAGCTTTCACTTTAATTACGTTATTCATCTCATAATTAGCCCGGATATATCAGTTCTCTAACCACGTGGTAATAAAGCTTGAGCACACACTTTTAGAGGAGGAGTTATTGCCTGATGTATTGTATAATTAGATAACTTTGCAGCACACTTTATGCCTAGGTGAATTTGAAGGAAAGTTGGTTATGAATTTAAAAGCGTAAAATCAAAAGCTCTTATTAATAACGTTCTATATAGTAAAAAGGGAATTCAATATTGTTATTGCTGTGAGGAATGTATGTCACACGAAGCGTGGGGAGCAGAGTTGTCTGGAACAGACGGACTAACTAAGCAAGAACGCGAGAAACTCCTCGTTAAACTCAATCGGCTGTTCATTTTTATTGGCTGTGAAATCCCTGATAACATTGAACTAGAAGGAGAGAATATCCCGCTTCATGAGCTTATTTGGAAAATTATAACCAGTAAACAGCCCTTAAACCCAGAAGAATTAGCAGCGGTAGATAAGCTCTACCATGACATAGAAAAGAAGATACGTGAAGAAGAATTGAAGATTAAAAGCGCGGATATTTCAAAAACTGAAGCGCGTGAACTTTACGTTGAAACTTGTGGTCTCATACGTGCCGCCATGGAACTCCGAGATATCGAAAGGATCGGGTCGTTGCGTGATTACTCTGTTCACGCAACACCAGACATTGTTGAATCTCAAAAGAACTGGCTTAAATATCTTAAGAAAATCAGGTGAATAATTTGTCGCAGGCAAGAATTAGTATGACCGTATCTGTTGGGAGCTTCTGCGCAAATTCTCGGTAGTACTCTCCGCTTTTTTCAGTGGGGCATTACAACCCCCTACTAGGAAGAAGCGGCATATCTTGCTGTTCTCAACCAGTTCTTTGATCACGTCCTTTAGCGAGAGGATAGCCGAAGTGAAAAATCCTGCTGTGAGCACGTAGTCTCCTGGCTCATCATTGAGGTCTGGTAATGATTGCGCCTTTTGAGCGAGGAGGTTAAGATGCAAAAAAGGTTTGCAGATCCCGTTTATAAAAACCATAATTTATTTATCCTTTCCTTAGTAGCAGTACTTCACCCATTTAATAATAAGCTAAGTTATCAAGCCCTTAAAATCCAGCTTAACAGCGCACTTTCTCTAAACGTGTTCTTAACAACTCAAATCGCTATTATAAAAGAAAAAAGCCACCATTTTACCGAACAATTTTTGGCAAAGGTATTTAAGCATTTAAATGGAACGCATTTTGGTGATCATCTTGGCGGAAAAAGACAGAATTTCGGTCTTACCAGATACATCTATTTGGCATGACAGAGAGAATTATATGATTGAAATAGAACTTCCAGGCGTTGACAAAAAAGATATAGAACTCGAAGCTTCTGAATCGGGTTTTTGCCTCAAGGCGCCTAGAGATGATGTAGAATACGTTGGCTGCTGGTTCCTGTCTCATAGCATCGACCCGGAGAAAGTAGACGCTACTTTTAAAAATGGATTGCTAAAAGTCACGGTACCGATAGCGGAAAGATTTGAGGGCACAAAGATACCGATAAAATAAGTAAGCCGCTAGCCAATTCACCTTTTCACTTTTTCTTTATTTCTTAATTGTTAGGCTCTTTGACCTATAAAAAAGAGCTTGCGCTTTTACTTCTCGTAGTTGTCTGCTATTCAAATAACCTTTTGTTAGATCACGTTCTCATACCGTAACGCAAATAACAAACCTCCTCTCGAGCGCAGGAGTTATCATCGGGGTACATTGGGAGTTGAAGATGAGTTAATCAATAGAACAACTATTTTTGAGCGAGACCGTAACAAGCAGCGATTCGTTAGTTAAAGGAAATTCTTTTACCGAAAAGTTTTAGCAGCTCTGATTTTGTAAAAACACGTGGATATGGAGATTATTTGTACAACAGGTTTGGGATCTAAATGACGTGCTTGCGTATCAACCATACAATTATCTTAATACAACTGCATAACAATAGCGAGCGTCAGCGACACCTGATAATATGTTTTCTGCTTATTTTAATTGAAGGTACGGATACCTTCTGACTTTAAATGTATTGCAAAACACGAACAAAAATTAAGTTACTTTGAAGAAACTATGTTGATTTATATAACAAAACTCCGATAGGGGTACTAAGACAATTGTCTACGATTCCTTAGAAAAATCGTAGAACAAAAATTTAAGACGCATACAATCATAAGGTGAATGGCATTGTTTGGTAGCTGCCCCGGAACAGCGCGGTTTAGAACGCCAACACTCACCGTTAAAAAGTGTCCACGATGCGGTGAAGAAGTAGAGATTTTTTCTTCAGATGTTAAAGTGCAATGTAGCAACTGTGGACTGACAATTTTTAACGACTTGAATTCATGCATTCAATGGTGTGCATATGCCAAAGAATGTGTAGGTCCTGAACTGTACGAGAAATTAAAGAAGACAAAGAAACATAGCTCGGTTTAACAACAGCTACTGCCCTTGATAAATATACAAACACGTGGGCGTTGTCCTCCTCCTGTTATTTCCACTAATTATTTGTAGTATTGTGGTCAAAACAGATAGTCTGCTTAAGTATTATGGGTCGCGCGCCTTTTAAATTAAAATCTAATGGACTTAAAAAGTTGCTGGCAAAACTTTCCTGCGTAAAATGTTTAGTAGAATATAATCCTATATTGTTTTTTTTTAGTTACTAATAGCTTTGTTGATTAAGTTTCTTGTTGAAAAAGTTGAAATTGCTTTCAAAAATTTGATCGTCTTGGGATTTTTTCCCTTAACATACAATGTTAAATAAATATATATCAGTTGCACTGTAATTAATATGTAGATAAAAGTTCACAACATTTCTCTACGAATTATAACACTTGTAAGCAGATAGCGTAATAATAATTTGAATCACGCACTAAAAAGCACCTGGTATGCGTTTATGTCGGAGATTTTTTGTCAGAGCAAAGATAAACGCAGTGTTAAAATCGCTTTGGTTACGTTTTTACAATTTGCATTAATTATAGGAGTTCTGTTGTTCTTCTCCGCATCAGCTGTTTCGGCGCAAAATGAATCAAGTCCCTCAGTAAATGAATCTGAGAGTGCTGCATTGTCCACACAGTACCCAGTCCACCTCTACATGTTTTATCGAGTCGATTGTCCACACTGTCGCGAGATATTGCCCCTTGTAGAGAAATTACCAAGCCAGTATCCAACGCTGGTACTGCATACATACGAGATTGGACAAAATGCAAAAAACTACACATTATTCCAGACCTTTCTTAACGCTTATAACTTGCAGTTCGAAACTGTTCCGTCAATTTTTATAGGGAAACAAGCATTTCAAGGAACAAAAGATCAAATCTGGGAGCAAGTTCAAAGCAAGGTTTCAGCCTCAGTTCAATCCGGCGCTTGTGGCCTTGGAGACGAAATAACAGAAAATGTAGAGCAAGTCTATAGGTCAATTCCCACCTCAGAACCAGCAACGGATTCTGCTAATTCGACGACGTCTCCTGATTCCTTAGGTGAAACAATTGTAAAAAGCAGCGATTCACTGCCACTGCCACTTTTTGTTACTACAGCTCTTATAAGTGGATTCAATCCCTGTGTATTTTCCGTACTCATATTTTTGATGTCGACGCTAACTGGAGCGAGCACACGCCACAGGATGGTGTCGTTGGGAGTAACATACATTGCTACTGTTTTCATCATTTTTTTCTTTTCAGCGCTTGCCATTGTTCAGTTTGTAAGGATTATTGGAGCACAAAACTTAATGCTGACCAAAATGGGAATCGGTGTAGTCCTCCTTATTATTGGTGTTGTGTCAGTGAAGGACTTCTTTTGGTACAACCGGTGGTTCAGTTTTAAGATACCCTCTTTTACTAAACATCGGTTGAGTTCATTCGCGAAAACGGGGTCATTTATCGGGGTTATTCTGCTCGGCTTTGTCGCTACCGTTGCTGCTATACCATGTACACTAGGGCCTTTTACCTATTTTTCAACTACGTACTTAAATGTCTTGCCGCCGATACAAAACAACGTATACACTGCCATTTTTTCCTTCTTCTTTATCATCCCCATGGTCTTAGTCTTTCTCGCCATTGTGGGAATAAAGGTAGGAACTGACAGAGCTGAAAAATGGAGAATCGAATCTGCGCGCTATATGAAGCTTATAAGTGGACTTTTAATGGTGGCGTTTGGGTTGTTACTTGTCTTGAGGGTTTTTTGACACAATTATGATAGCCTTTATCAACATTAACCGACAGCAGATCTGTCCGTTTTAACAGCTCCGCTATCTGCTGTTTTCCAAAGACTACTGTTCCTCTTGAAGTTCGACCGTAGAAACGAGATACGCAGCGTAGGTTGAGTTAGATCAGAGTGCAATGAGATAAACAAGCAAACTCTCCTTTTCTTCGCCGTTAATTACAATGAGGCCCCTCTTCTAGCCCTCTGTTATTTATAGTTGGTAAAAGGGGGGCAAGCAGGGCATAAGCCTTAAAAATATTATGTCTAAGTTATGGTTTCTTTGATACTACAATACATAAACAATTTTATACATAAAAAATCAAAAGTCAAGCATGAGATTGGAGAGTGACTACTAGTGGTTTCAAAAGAAGTCAGAATTGAACAATTAAATACAAGAATACAATTAATGAGGGCTAAATTGCATGAGTTGCAGCACAACATGGAAATAATGCAAGACGATGCACTACTTAGTGCCTCACCATATCATTCAGAGGCAACCGAACGTTTTAAAAAAGAATTAGGTGTAACAAACGTATTGGTGATGGAGTTACACGAGATGTTGGGCCAAATTGAACGCATTGTTAATAGGCTCGAATTAGAACATTACTAAGTGTTTATGTCAGGTAAAGCAATAAACAAAGAGAAATGCATGATGCTAAAGGTTTCCTTTGGAACTATTTAAAATTCTTTTTTGTTCGATGATGACTATCGTTATTCTCACTTTTACGTCGAATGCTTTGGATTCTGCACTTTGGTTCGGTTACAAAATAAAACGTCTCATATTTTTGAGGAGCAACACCATAAGCGAAGGCGATGTAGATCTAAATACTAGAGGATAAAAAGATGCTATAGATTATACGAGGCGATATGATAGTATTTGGGACTGCATTCTCCACAGGTATTAGGTTGCAAAAAATAAAAGTTTTAACACGCCTAGTGAGACTTCCTTATTGGCTTATGTTAGAAGTTTCCTGTATATTATTTATGATAACGTTCCAAAAGGGCTTTAACAACTTTTATTTAATGGGTTTAGCTAGCCTCGTACTGCTTTTTACAACGTCGGGTGGGTTTGCCATTAATGATTATTTCGATCGCGAGTCAGATGCCATTGTGCATCCCGAACGACCTATTCCGTCAAATCAGGTATCTCCTTCAGGCGTTGCGCAATTTTCTGCTGTGATGTTTATCGCTGGATTCATAGTCGCTCTGTGTATAAATCTCCTCGCCTTCGGAATTGCCGTCTTTTGGATCGTTTTTTTGCTGCTATATTCAAGTTTCTTTAAACGACTTTCAGGGTTTGCAAGCAACATTCTTATTGGACTCTTAATAGGAACAATACCGCTCTTTAGTGAAGCAGTGGTTTTGCTTACAATCAGCCTGAAATCTCTTTCTTTTGTGTTTTTTCCCACTAGTATGATTGCTGGGAACGTACTCAAAGACGTCATTGGTATAGAGGGGGATGTAAAAGCGGGGTATCCGACGCTCGCTGCAAAAAGGGGCATTAATACTGCTGTAAAAGTTGGTGCCCTTTTCTTTTTGCTCTTTATAATAGCTTCACCTTTTCCATATCTTGTAGGAGCTGTCGGTCCTGCCTACCTTGTGCCTATAGCATTACTAGACGGTATTTTATTGTATTCAGTGTTATCCCTCATTAGGACATCTAATGTCCAGAATGTGAATAGGCAACTTAGGATCGCCCCTATGTTTATGATCTTATTTCTCGTGGCTTTAATGGCAGGAGCATTTTTTTAATACTAAGCCACTAATCTAGAGAAGAGAATGCTCAGAGGTATAAAACAAGCGCAAAGTGAGATGAGAAGCCACAATTAGTGACTGAATTAGCAAAAAATATCCACTCCTCAAATTGCTGGCTCAAAACAGACGAGGCTGCTGTGATTTTAAATGGCTAAATATTAATTCATTAAATTAGTTCTGTTAGGTCTTATTTCAGTGTTTAATTCAAACATAAGCTTATATTGCGAACATGGACGATCAATTGTGAGTAGTTCTTTTGTCCTAATTCCAAATTTATTTTATTCTCTCGTATATGCTTTTGCTCCTTCGTGACGCAATACTTCTTTATTTATTTCTGTATCCCGTACGAGCGAATTCACGCGTATACTGAGGGGATTAAATTCCTCCACACGTTGGTATGATGGGATCTTGCGTATAAATCGCATAAAAAATTATTATTTTAACGTCTAAAGTAATTTTTTACGCCGAAAGTTGTTAGTAGCTAAAATCAGACCACTTTAATGATTTAAAAGAAGATTTGACGATATGAACTTTGAAGACCAAGTAGGAGATGTAGATGTCGTGCTCGACACGATCGGCGGTGACACGCGGATCGCTTTCGGGCCATTTTACGGAAAGTGGACACTTATCACTACAGTGAGGCCAGCTCCTCAAGACGTCTATATATTATTTGGTCGTGAAATTGGCCGATTCATAAGATGTCGTGCAAATACATTTGGAGTGCAATGTCAAAGTTTCATTCTATGATTAACGACAGAGTGACCTTTAAAAGCGCTATTGACTTAGGAGCACAGGCTTGAACAAAGATAAACTGAGTTTCAGTTTCTGGTAAAAAACTTACAAGACGTTAACGGTGTAGCACACACTCTTAAAAAAAGTTTGATTAGCTAAAAGCCTCTGAAGAGCGAGCCAGTTACGATCTCAGTACAGCAACTGCTCAACTCGTTTGCTTTTCAAACCGCAGTAACTCGATCCAGAGCAAGTCCAAAAGCCATTATCTCAGATACAGTTAGCCGATTATATGTACCCTTTTCTTCTTAACCAGTCAACCTGAGTGCCGAGATATCGCCAAACAACATCTGCCTTTTCATCTTGGAAACTCCAAGGCCTGATGAGGATTATGTCGCCCACGCGCAACCATACTCTTTTTTTCATCTTGCCTGGTATACGACCCATACGAGTTTTTCCATCCATAGATCGGACCCTTACTCGGCTCGCACCAAGCATACTTTCGACTGTTCCAAAAATCTCGTTTTTATCTTTTCTCGGCAGTCGTACCTTTTGTTGTTGTTCTTCACTTTTGTTGTTGTTCTTCAATCAGATAAACACCTCATGTGGCATGCGTTGATATTTTTCTACCTCCTTCTATCAGTTAGAATGTTGCCAGTGTTTATATAATAACCCCTCTCGGACTGACTATTCAGGTTGTAAGACACGTAAGGGCAGTTTGATCATAGACGCATAAGAAGAGTAGGGGTGACTGCTATAAGCGCAACTTTGCATTGATATACAGTCACTCGCCAAATCAGACAAGAGTGGCAAAGTATGTTAAAGTCTCGATTGCAGCTGCTCTCTCTGGTACGACTGCAAATAGTAGGGGCCACCAACTCCTCTCCCTGTGGATCCACTTCCTTTCCATCCACCGAAGGATTGACTGCCAGGCCAGGCTCCTGTTGTCGCTCCACCTCTCCTATTAGAATAGCAAACGCCAAACTGAATAGTAGTGAAAAATCGCTCAATTTCTTCGTCTTGCTCTGAAAAAATCCCTGCTGTAAGCCCGAACTCCGTTGCATTCGCCTCAGCAAGTGCCTCTTCTAACGAAGTGAACGTATCGACGATTATAAAGGGTACAAAGAGTTCATCTCTGAAGAGACGATGCCTACGAGGTAATCCAGTTGCGACGGTTGGTCTCACGTAATACCCTTTTGCATACATGCCTCCTGTCAGCACCTCGCCGCCAGTTATGATAAATCCACCGTCTCGTTTACAGAGTTCAACAGACTCTTTAAACGTGGTTAGTGCTTCCTGGTCAATTATCGGACCCATAAAAACTTCTCTTTGTCGGGGATCGCCAACTGTGAGCTCTTTAATCTTCGCAAGGAGCGTTTCTAAAAATTGCGGGGCAACTGCTTCGTGGACGTAGACTCGCGACGTTGCGCTGCATTTTTGTCCTCCGTAATTGAAGGCACCTTTTATCACCCCTTCAACGGCTTTATCGAGGTCGGCGTTGGCTGTGACAATTGCTGGGTTTTTGCTTCCCATTTCAGAAATAATCGGCTTTGGGTAAGGTTGTTTCGTGATAAAATGTCGTTGTAGCCACAGACCAACGGCCCTTGATCCGGTGAAGGCTATTCCATCCACATCTGGATGTGCTACTGCGACTTCTCCAAATGGTCCTCCTGGTCCGGTCACGACGTTAATCACTCCAGCCGGCAAGCCACTTTTTATAAATGCGCGGTACAGCCGTAATCCTGTTAATGATGCTTTGCTAGTCGGCTTAAATACTACCGTGTTTCCTGTGAGCAACGCGGCGGAAGCCATGCCAGCGGCAAGAGCTATCGGGAAGTTAAATGGAGAAATAACAGCCCAGACGCCATGCGGCTTCATTACACTAGTGTTTCGTTCATTTGGTAAGTCTGAGGCCATCGGGATAACATAGCCATTGTTTCGTTCATAGACGTCGCAATAGTATCTAAGCATTTCGACGGCTTCTCCAACCTCAGCTAGCGCCTCGAACCTGTTTTTCCCTACTTCGTAGGTAATTAAGGCAGATAAGGAATACTTCTCTTGGTTGAGCCCTTCTGCCGTTGCTCTAATAATTCGCATTCGATCTCTCCAGCTTCTTTGGCTCCAATCGTAAAATGATTTCTTTGCCTCACTTATTGCTAGCCCTGCGTGCTGTTCATCTGCTTTCTGAAAATATCCGATCACTAGGTCTCTGTCGATGGGAGACCGGACTTCAAACTCTTCAACAGAGAAAACATCTTGGTCTCCGATGTGCATCGGATGACGTTGCCCCAATTCTGGCTCAATTTTCACAAGTGCCTCTTCATAGTTGGCGTGAATACTTTCATCACTCGCAACTGCTACATAAGTGACTTTCTTTTTGTCAGGCATTTTCGAACACCCATCTCAGTTTGTATAATATCAAGCTCTAAACGCTGAGTCAAACGTCCGCAATAACTGCATCGAGAATATCAAATCCGACGTCAATATCCTCTTTTTCTATCGTCAACGGGGGGCAGAATCTGATCACTGACTCGCCAGCTGGGAGCAGAGTGAGGCCCCTCTTAAACGCATTATTCAGTATTATATTTCTTTCGTGTATGGCGGGCTCTTTTGTTGTTCGACTCCGAACGAGTTCAATTGCAGACATCAATCCCATACCCCGTACGTGGCCGATTATTTCGTGACGCTTTTCAAGGTCTCTGAGCCTTTTTAACAGGTAAGCACCCATTTTTGTCACGTGATCACCAAATCCATCTTCTTTCATGATGTCCAGTGCAGCCATTCCTGCTGCACATGCGACATTGTTTCCGCCAAACGTACTTGCATGAGACCCTGGAGGCCACGTCATGATTTCCTCTGAAGCAATAGTTACACCTAACGGTAATCCCCCTCCGATTGCTTTGGATAAACAAACGATATCAGGCACTACGCCAAAATGTTCTGATGCGAGGAATTTCCCAGTGCGATAGCAACCAGATTGCACTTCATCGATCGCGAGTAAGATGTCATAGTCGTTGCATATTCGACGCAGTCCCTTTAAAAATGACTTTGGGGGAACGACGTAGCCCCCCTCCCCTTGGATCGGCTCGACAAAGATTGCCGCAACCTCTTCAGGAGCAGCTTCAGTCTTGAAAATTTCCTCCTCAAGGTTGTAAAGAACGTCTTTATCACATGTCAGAGGTTCACGCCCGAATGGACGGTACGGATTCGGAAATGGCGAGTGAATGACTGGCAAAAATGGTCCGAATTGTTTTCGCTGTATTACTTTCGCGGCAGTAAGGCTAAGTGCTCCATAAGTTCTTCCATGAAAGCACCCATAAAATGATACAAAATATTTTCTTTTTGTATGGTGTCGGGCAAGTTTCATCGCTGCCTCAATACTTTCTGCTCCAGAATTAGAAAAATAAACTTTGTTTAGGCTAGAAGGAAGAAGCTGAACAATGTTTTCTGCAAACGTGACAGGAATTTCGGAACAAAAGTCAAGGAAAGCCCCGTGGGATAAATATTTCGCTTGTTCTTGAATCGCGTGAACAAGGCGAGGATGGTTCCATCCTACCGCCATCACAGCAATTCCAGCGGTGAAGTCGAGGTACCGGTTACCATCTACATCCCACAAGTTGAGCCCTTGAGCCTTCTGCAAAACTAGAGGATATTCTCGAACCATCGATTGAGAAATTACGTCCGCATCTTTTCGAAGAATAACCCGAGCCTTAGGGCCAGGAGGTGCAACCTTTATTAGAGGTTCCATGCTCGAACATGCTCATGCAGTTATTAATATTTGCCCTCATCAAAAAAGGATTATAAGTCACGACACCGGGATTTGAGCGTTTCTACTAATCACATTAATGTTCTTTTATTCATACAGTTTCAGCTGGTGGTAACACAGAAGAAATCACTTATGCTGAGCTATTACAAATAAGAATTGACGCATAGAGTTGCATGTTTGCAACGAAAAATGAACAAGTTTTTTTTTGAAAAACGCACTTTCTGTACGTAGGCGATGCCGCTAGCATAGTACTAATCGTAAAACACTTATCCTGTTAGAACTAATGAGTCGTGATAGTGTGACGGAAACAACATCAATTAGAATTAAAACTGAAACAAAAATTCGAATTGAGAAATATGCCGAACAGTTGCAGCGGCAGCTAGGACGTCGAGTTACTGCAGACCAAGCGATAAATGAGGCACTTGACTTAGTAGAGCGTTTTGTTTTTCCTATCTGACCTCTTTCGCCACGTGTTAAAATTCAACTAATTTGAGTTTTCATCGCTAGACGTTGTGTGAGCCTCTCTAATGCTGGCGATTTGTCTTGGGGATCCAACTGCACATCAATAAGTGTGAAACCGTCAGTATACGCCTGAGCAATTACCAGAGCATCCTCCAATTCGTCTTCAGTTTCTACTCTTACACCTTTCCCTCCACCAACAATCTTAGGAATCTGACTGTATTGCCACAGCTGGAGATCATTGAAAGGCCCATCTTGTAAGGGACGCTCTGTACCATACCCGCAGTTATTAAGTAAGATGATGATTGGGTTCAGTCCAAGGCGGGCAATTGTTGACACTTCCATGCCCGACATTTGAAATGCCCCATCACCAACTAACACTAAGGGGCGCATATGTGGATTTGCCAATTGCGCTCCAATACACGCGGGTACCGCAAAGCCGAGCGACAGGTAATACGCAGGTGCTAAGAATTCCGTTTTGCCGTGAACGACCAAGTCGAGCCCACCGAACAGTGCATCACCAACGTCTGCGATGACCACCGTATCATCTGTTAAAATCCAATTCAACCGTTCAAATAGGCGCTTTACTGTCATTTTTTGGCCTTTTATTGAAACGAAAGGCTGTAATGTTGGCGGACGTGGGAACTTTAAAGTCCTTTTTGTTAGTGGCATGGTAAGAAGACCATTGAGAAAGTCCTGCAAACGGACGTCGAGATATGAATGATATCCGATGGTGAGCTGTTCGCTTGTAACATAAATTGTCTTTGCTTGATCAATGTGGGCTGTATATTGGCCTAGGTCAACGTCAGTCAAAGGAGCTCCTAGCAAAATTAAACAATCACTTGATTCGACATAAGCGCGAACAGACTCGTATCCCATTGCGCCTTCGTAGATGCCCATATAAAGAGGATGATATTCTCCGATTACAGATTTGCTCAAAATCGTTGCGGCGACTGGTATCGCCGTTTTTTCAGCCAGTGCGAGCAACTTATCTACTAATCCAAACCTATGTAGTTCGACACCCGCGATGATCACTGGCTGTTTAGCGCTGTTGATTAGTGACGCAGCTTCTGTCAATGCGCCGTTTAGCGTGTTGCGGTCTGAAACTTGCTTCGGGGGTTTGTATACGTGTGGACGCTTTACTGATTTGAAAACCATGTCGCGCGGTAATTCGATATAAACTGGGCGTTTAAATTGTAGTGCTTCTAACAGCACTCGATCAACCTCGTGGCACGCTGTGCTTGGATCACTCAACACCGCCGACGCGATCGTAACTTCATTATATATGCGTCGTTGTGTATCAAAGTTACGTGCTGTATGGTGAAGTAGGGCATTCTTCGTTCGCTCGCCCATTCCGGGCGCTCCGCAAATAACAACTACAGCTGATTTCTCTGCAAACGCTTGAGCAGTAGCGTTAACAACTTTAAGCCCACCTACACTATAGGTAACGCACACGGCTCCAAGCCCGCGAATACGAGCGTACGCGTCGGCTGCATATCCAGCGGTCAGCTCATCACAGGTTGTTACAAGTTGTATTTTACTGTCAGTAAGTTGTTTGAAAAACGCTATAATGTAATCTCCAGGTACACCGAATACGTGTCCGACGCCTGACGCTAGGAGTTGTCTAATGAGATAGCCTCCTATCGTACCTGTATAAGGGGACTTACTCGGAGTAGTAGTAGCAGTGTTTTGTTCCATTTTATCCACTCACTTAGTACCGAAAGATGTAGTTCGACTACTTAATTTTTCACGTATGATCTATTAAAAGGGTTATTAACCGGGATTTTCAAGGCAGTTTAAGGGCAGCTACTTCTAGTTATTCTGAAGCCAGATTGATTTCATGGCAATTACAACTTCTTTAAAATTTCAGTGCCCTGTGCGTGGGAGTTCAATCAACTAAATCCAATGGTAAGACTAAAGAGCAGTTGATACTGCATGATTCATGCGTCGTGAAAATAGATAAATCAAAGTTTTTTTCGTGGATTTATCCTTATGTTAAGACATGGTAATAGTAAATTTGTAAATCAACGTTTTCTTTCAAGTCTATTAAAATAGGTTCGGTTTGCCTGTGCAAATTACCTCTCAGTCATTTGATGAATTGACAGGCAGGCTCGCGCTGCATGGACAATTTCACGGCTCTTTCTATAGAAAGACTTAAATATTTTAATATCTTATAATATATCTATAGATATATCATAATTTAGAGGAATAATCTGCATGAACCATAGAGATCATAAAAAGATGTGGAAAGATTGGGCCAAAGAACAAACGGATTGGGCCAAAGAGCAGTTTAAGTATGGGCAGATTTTTGGGCCGTTTAAGAGAGAAAGAGGAACGCTCAAATTCGCTGTGTTGATGGCCTTAAGAGAACAATCTCTCCATGGATACGCTGTTATTAAGGCTATCGAAGATATGTATGGATACCCTCCAAGCCCTGGGATCATTTATCCAACGCTTCAAATGCTGGAAGATCAAGGCTATGTCATGATGACTGAACAAGAAAACAAAAAAGTGTACGAACTTACCGATGAGGGTAGACGATATTTAGCAGAACATTATGATACGGTTGAACAGATTGATAGTAGAGCTCGGATGCCGCGTTGGAGTTCGATTCCCGGAATCGGAATTCGACTGACTGAAATTGCTCAAACGATCTTTTCAAATTACAGATATCTTGATGACGCCAAGATAAAAAGCATCGAGGACATATTGGAAGAGGCACGGAAGCACATCTGCGAGGTGATCTTTAAAAGGTCTGAGAGTTAGGCAGCAGAATCTTAGCTGTGTAACAAAAATATTTGTGAAATGGAGCAAAAGAGGTGTTTAAATTGAATAAATCGCAGATATTTAAGATCCATATAGAGCCAGCCCAATGTCTCGCATGCAAGCACTTGAATCGTGAAACGATGAGATGTGCTGCGTTTGGTGAGAACCAAATTCCCGACGATATTCAGCTCAATCTCCACGATCACCGTTATCCTTTCCCTAATGATAACAATATACGATTCGAGATGAGTCCTGTACTTTTCCCTATTAGTAATAGTTTTTTTCAAACAACAAAAAGTAAAGCGGATTAACAGATTCATACTCTCTAAGCTAAAAGCACGGAATCACCGCGATAAAAACAGCGTAAAAATCGGGTTGTATTATAAGATAAATGTCTTAATTAGATAAATGTCTTAATTAAAATCTGTAACACAATTGCTTCAAATTAACCTACAGACATAATTGGCTAATAAAACTACTGAAGCATCACTAAGACTTGACAAGGCTACTATTGTTTCAAATAGATGCGCTCATAAATACTCAGAGAGGAGTTGCTTCACATCAACTATCGTCATAGGGCCAACATACGGCTCCAGAAGTTGCATCGCGTTCATTACAACATTTTCCCATAAAGTATTATCTTTTGAGACGTTCTTAAGCATAGAGGGACCGTTGTTCCATATTTTTAGAAAGCGCAGCACTCCAAAATACGCACATACACTGATTATGTTACACGGATACGTTTGTTCAGCGAGGTCTCGTTTGAGCTCTTGTAACATCTTTAAGTCATCCTCTAACAGCAAAGGCGCGTCAAGTTTTATTACTTTCTCCTTCCCATTAGTAGCCCTCTCTATTACTTCCGTCGTCTCCGTTCTGTATTTCATTATGTCTTCTATAAGGGTTGTTATGAACGAAGGTCCATAATACGTGTTGATAATCGTGTTGCCAATTTCTACTGGTATGGCAGACTCGAGCGCTAATGCTCGTAACTCAGCTAAGTCGCTTTCAGCAAACGAAATTACCTTCTTGTACGGGCCTTGACGGCTGAGTGACATCTCCCCTATGCGCTCAATGAAAATAAGTAGTTGATTAGTACCTTCAGTCGCTATTATTTTTTTTATGTGGTGATCAATGTCAATTTTTAAAAGTTTGTCTACGTACGACAGCCCTAATTTTTCTATCTTTTCAGTAATCTCATTTATAAACTCATTATGTAAGAGATTCATAACTGACAGCACTCTCCTTTGTAATAAAATATAATGTTAGAGGTCGTTACGTTTTTAAAATATTGTGTATCAAGTGTTTTTTGTAAAGTTGACTCATCATCCTTACTCGGTAAATTACTTTAGAATTTTCCTTCTATTTGTATCCCCTTCTATTTGTATCCATACGATTTATCGTTGTAATGGTAAAGTGTGCTTGTAAAAGTCAATGTCTTTCTGCACATCAGTGATATCCGTGCAGTTACACTGTTAACAAATCTACAACTATCTGCAGTGGTGAGTGGTAAACTAAAAAAGTTACTTAGCCTTCGGTACGTTCGCTTGGAACAGGGTTGAGGCTTAGTCAGCTGACAAACATACGTGCTCTCCCGAGAAGAGTGCAAGAGTAGTAGGCGTTTCCTACATTATTCCCACGGCTTTATGAAGCCTATGATATTGTGTCTGGCTTTATCGACTCTCGGGAAGCTCGACGAAAAGTGTGATGAAATTGAATAGGGTGACGAGTACGGCCCTTTTTTGTGTATCTTGTAGCTTTGCTCGGAGGGAGTTCCTTTGCTGTGAATGCGCAGTTAGCTTTTAGGACGACTACGAAAAGGTTAATGAAGACCAATCGACTGTTGTATAATACGATAGAGGGGATGTTTTATGCATGGCGTTAGTACGAGTATAGAAGGTGTTGCAATAGTAAGTTCTAACTGGGTTCCGGGCCACGAGGTTGTCAAAACGATAGGGTTTGTTTACGGGATCACCGTGCGAAGCAGAGGCTTGGGACGAAACATCACTGCCGGATTGCGCTCTTTAGCAGGCGGAGAAATACAGGAGTACGTTGAAATGATGGAACAATCAAGAGACGAAGCTCTCAATCGCATGGCACAACATGCTAAGCAGTTAGGAGCAAACGCCGTTATTAGTACCGCTTTTGATTCTAATGAAATCTCACAATATATGCAAGAGATCTTGGCATACGGCACTGCAGTGCTAATCGATGCAGCGAGCGATCGCACGGAAGAAGGGATTCCCGAAAAGAAATTAGGTATCCTTTAAAGGGGATAAGAGTCATTTACCTCCATTAGTTCAGAGATTAGTTAGGGGGTGCTTGTCAGGTATCGTGTGAATCGCAGTGCCTAGAGAGGTATCTGTTATCAAGGAAGCTCCAGTGACGGGTCTTGTTTTGTGACGCGCGTGAAGCAGAATGGGTAAGTTTGATTGCCTACAGTCGTGTCATTGAGAGAGCTAGAAGAGGAAATGCGCGTTTTTTTATGTTTGCTTTTGTATCTGGCGATTATGCGCTGTCTACATTATCTTTTCATAACTTGTTATTCTCATAGGTTTAAATCGATACAGAGCTCGAATACTTTTGTCCCACTTTCGGAGAGCACATAATAACTTCTGAGAGAATCGCATACTAAAATTGAGCAGTTTGCACCCTTGACCGATAAGTTACATGTTGTGAGGGTTTTCACTTAAGTATGATGACGGAGAGGCAATGCGGAGAGACGTACAACATCAAGAGGCACCAGTACTACCGCCACCGCAGCTGCTGTTTAAAAACTGGTCTCGACATCCCCCGTGTATCACTTCTCTTTTGAGTTACGGAGCCCCTAGCGATCTAGGAGAAACTGATGTGAACGACCTACTTGTAGCATACGTGGTCGCGAAGGGGCTGAGTGGTACACAGGGTGAAAAATTAGTCCAGAAAATGGCACAGAGTTCCGTTCCCGTCAATTTTGCTGCCATCAACACCATGCAAATGACTACGAAGGCGCAAATGCTCCAGCAGTTCAAGGACTGCCTCGCTGTAGCACGAAGCAACGATGGGGCGTACCGCTGGGACTGTAAGCGTCTGTGGGCGAGCGATGAGCTCAGAAAACGATGCGCATGCTCGGGGTGGGCTTGCCCGTTGTATTTGAGTGCGGCATCGTCAACAGAGCGCTCGCTCTCCTTTACCGTTGCAGATGTTCAGGTGGAACGAGATTTACTCACTTATGTGCTGAACGTCTCAGACGGCATAGATGAGGCAATGCAGATAGATGTCCCGCCAGAGGGGTTTATTGCCGAACACACCTTTGAAGATGGAACAACCTTGCTGCTCCACCGAATCCTCTGGCACCTGTGTAGGCACATGGCCGCACACGATAAAGAGATACGAGTGAGTACGCTCTTAGCTCTGTTGTCCCGAGTGGATGAAGGGGTTATACAGCAAAAACTTGCAGAGATATCGCGATATCTCGATGAGGTAAAAAGTGAAACGCCGTGCCGGCCTGACACCTTTAGTGCCCATCTAACGCAGATACGGGAACGGTGGGTTCGGTTACGGGGCAAGGAACTCGTTTTTAACGCCTGCGCTGCGCTGCAGTCATCAAATCTCCCGCTTGACATCACATTGGAGACGCTCAGAACTCAGGCTCAAGAGCTGCAGCATGCAGCAAATGATGAACTACCCACCCTTGAAGACGACCTAATCGCTCTTTTAAAGGATCTTTTCATCAAAAGGCGCCGTGTCATACCCACCCCCTCAGAGTGGTTAAATCGCGCATTGAATGGTGGCTGGCAAGCTGGGAGGGTATACGTGGTGTGTGGCCCTCCGCGCGCATGCACGACTGATTTCTGCGCGTGGTGTGCTGATTATGCCGCTCATCGGCGGTTCCCTGCGCTGTATGTAAGCTACAGCATAAGTAGAGAAGAACTCAGTGTGCGGGCGTTAGCCCGGCATAGCGGCATCGATGCAGAAGAAATTGTGAAACAGACCTTGGATACCGCTGACACTAGAGAAGGAGCCACTCTGCAGGAACAGTTAATCGAAACAGTGGCGCGGCTGGGAAGAGGAATCGCGCCCTATCTCACAGTGCTGGAGGGCAATGCGGAGACGACAATAGCAGTTATACGAGACGTAGTACACACAATACGGCACCGTACAGGACGGGATGTGAATGATCCAGTGTTGGTCGTCGTCGACTCCATGCAAATGATGCCTGCAGAGGGTGCGCGGCGATATTGCACCAGCGATGAAATGATAAATATGTGGCGCATCTTCACCCTTTTCAAACAGCTTGCACGAGAGGATAAGGTGGCGGTTCTTGCACTCTTTGCTCTCACTGAGTCATCATATGAGGAGGTCACACAGACTGACACCGTGACTGTAAGGGAGCTATCATCGTCGCTGGAAAGCGCGCATACTGCTGATGGTATCTTGTTGCTGCAGGTTGGAGACGTGAAAGTAAAGGACGGCTCGTCTGAACAAATAGTCGATCAGTTCCACCGTGCGTGGAACCAGTATAAACGGTGGTTTTGGCGGAGACATGAGCGTACAGTCATTGATGAGTCTTTCAGCGACGCTCTAACAGCCCACTCTATAGACAGAAATACAAGTTCGTACGCGCGTGTATCGCTTCTTAAGAACCGCGATGGGATCTTGGCTGATCCAGTGGTCATCTACGAGCGACCTTATCACCGGTTTATCCCTGTTGACATAAACCTTACGACCTTGGGAGAAGGACGATGATTCATCCTGATAAGGATGTGGCGAATGCGTGCATTGCTCGACGGCATGCCGCGACAGACGCAGATGTCGCAAAGGGTGGATATCGCTTCCACACATTTGAAGGGGCGCGCCCCTTTATCAAGCAACAGTGGCCGCCTAAGAGAGAAAACGCCACTTCTCCGGCGCGTGAACTTCCGGGATACTATTTCGTCACCACAGCGCACGAGTTACAGGTTGCCCTTGAGGAACTGGCATCATATCCCGTCATTGGAATTGCTATCGAGACTACAGGTTCCGACCCTCTTACTGACCGGATACGGACGATACAGCTCGCAGTCTGTGACCAACCCGTCGTGCTTATAGGGTGCGATCACCTCTCACGTGATGCAGTAGTACTGTTGTGCGACTTTTTCCGTAGCTCTGCCCCTAAAGTAGTTCATAACGAGAAGACCATCCTAAAGTTCTTACGACAGGTCGGCGTCGACCTCAGCTCGCCCTGTTTTGACACCATGCTCGCATCTCATCTACTCAAAGGGGGGCTAGAAGCGACTCATGACTTCAAAAGCGTAGCTAAAGTGTACCTCAACGAGGATGTGCCAAACATGCAAGGCAGTTTCCGCACTGTCACCTTCACCGAAGAGCAGCTACAGTATGCGGCGCGCGTTGCGCGCATCACGTTGGCCCTATATGAGACGTTGATGACACAGTTAGAGGAGGCGGGCCTCGTCGACAGCATGCAGTTAGAGTGCGCCTGCCTTCCTGCTGTTGTGGACATGGAGCTAAACGGGATGCTCATTGACATGGCGCGGTGGCGGGAGCTCCAGGACTACTATACCCAGCTCGAGGAGAAGACTGCGTTTGAGGTATGCAGCCAGCTTATGAAATCGGGTCAGCGCACTCTCTCTGAGGTTATGGCCATTAACCTCAATAGCCCGGAACAGGTAAAGACAGCCCTGAAGGGCATAGGAGTTCCCGCGCGCAACGTGCGGGAGGACGAGCTACTGAAGTATGAACATCTCCATCCTGCAGTAGCCAGTTATTTGCGATATAAGCGCATCACCAAGCTCAAAAACACCTTTCTTGACGCGCTTCCCACTCATGTACACCCCAAGACGGGAAGAATCCACCCTGACTTCAAGCAGATCGGTACGGTGAATGGGCGTTTTTCGTGTCGGAATCCCAATCTTCAGCAGATCCCACGTGACAGGCAGGTGCGGAGGTGCTTTGTCGCTGAACCCGGCAACGCACTCATCATCGCTGACTACGCACAGTTTGAATTGCGCGTGGTCGCTGATATCAGTGGGGACACGGCAATGATTAGAGCGTTTCGGCAGGGCGAGGACCTCCACAGGTTCACGGCATCCCTCATCCTCGACATCCCAGTAGACCGCGTAACGAAAGAGGAACGCATGATTGCAAAGGTGTTAAACATTGGACTTATATACGGCATGGGGGCCCGCAGCCTGCGGCGCTATGCGAATCACATCTACGGGGTGCAGTTTACGCTAGAGGAGGCCGTGGAGTTTAGACAGCGCTTCTTCGCTGCGTATTCCGGCTTGCGGGCGTTTCATCGGAGGATGAGCGCATCACCGATAGCGTCGGTGCGGACGCTGAGTGGGAGGATACGATTGTGGCCTGAAGGGCGAGAGCCAAAGCTCACAGAGCTGCTGAATACGCGCGTGCAGGGGACGGCAGCGGACATCATGAAGCACGCGCTGACCCTGCTTCACACGGCGTTGGCGGGCACTGATGCGAAACTCCTCTGTTGCGTACATGACGAACTGCTGGTAGAGGCGCCGCGGGCGCAGGCAGAGGAGGTGGCGGAGATCGTTGAGGCCACTATGAAAGAGGCGGGAAGCCGGTTTTTACGGCACGTTCCTCTTGAAGTGGAGGTGATCCTCGCTCAAAATTGGGCGGGAAAGAATTAGCGCTGTCGTAAGATTTTTGCGCTTGCACGTGGTGATACATTAGTGGATCACTCTAGCGGTAAATAAGTCTACCGTGAAACATCGTAAAATATAATATACCCTTCTGACGCTGCATGAATATTGTATTCATTAATCTGGAGTTCTATTATGAAAGAACCGGGAATTCAGATCGAGCAAACAATAGAACAAGAGTTAAAAGAAAAGAGGCACGTCGAACGGCTGGCTAAGAAGATCCCAGTGTGTAAAGGGTGCCCTGCTAACGGGAAGATTACAGCTTTAGAGATAGACTATAAATGGAAAGACCCGGAAGGTGCGGACACGTACCCGCCACCGATATATGCGTTTCCGTGCATGGACGATGAAATGTGGGAAAAGCTTGATCTGACTCGGTATAATGATGTATGCAGAAAGGAATTAAGCTATATCTTGGAATGGGCTGTAAAGCCTTTAAAAAAGTAAGGCTAAACAATCAGGTGCGTAAATAGTATCATACATGTAAAAGAGCGAGCATCATATTAATTATAAGACATAGCACTTGGAATTGCTTTGTTGTGAGAACTATTTTGTGTCAAGCCGTATACCGCACTTACAAATCAACGGACATTAAGCTTAATAGTTGTTCATTAGGCTCGCGAAAATACTGTACGGTTTTACTCAACACGTCATATCAGTGTGAAACTCTACGCGGTGCTGACGCGCAATACCGCGTTTCAGGATCCATTTAACGACAGGATAGATATATCTAATACTTGTTATACACTCTAAATGATGGCTGACGATAGCGAGTTCCTTTCACGACTCATCGGCTTCGGCCTCAGCGAAAAGGAGGCGCAGCTCTACCTCCACCTGCTCAAGTACGGGCCAAAACCGCCGTCTCTTCTCGCAAAATCGCTCAAGACGTATCGGGAAGACGTCTACCGCACGCTGACCGGGCTGATTGATAAGGGCATGGTGAGCCCGTCACTCGAGACGCCGACGGTCTACGCGGCAGTGGAGCTTGACATCGCACTCGAGGCTGCGTATAAAAAACATGAGACTGAACTCCGCGAGATGGAACGGAGAAAGCAGGAGCTTCAGGAGCTGTCGAAGCAGCAGCGGTTTAGGCCGTCCGACGAGTTTTCAACGTTTAAGATTGTCAAAAGCCTCAGAGAACTCATAGCTACTGCGCTACCTACCTTGGCCTCAATGGAGAAGGAATGGGTAGTAGTTGGCGACGCGATAATATCGGTTATTTCATCTTTATATGCACTCGAAGACGATAAAAAGTTTTTAGACCGTGGAGGTACGATACGGTTAATAACTGATATCACGTATCCGTATGTTGAGGCAATCCAACAGCACTTAGATATTGGAATAGATATTCGTCATTTTGACAAGTACACGGGGATAATGTTCTCAGTTTTTGACAGAAAAATTAGTACAAGTGCGATTAATGTCGACTTAAAAAGCGTCTCGCTTAGTCAACCATTAAGCATGCTCTGGACCGATGACCCCGTGTATGCTGAGTACCTTATGTCTACCTTCGAGTTGCTGTGGGAGGCAGGCAGTTCCTGCGGCACAGCGGATCAAAGAGTTGTTAAAGCAAGGTCCTCCACACGTCTAAAGATGACCTCTTTTCAGTAAAATTATATTTGCTGTTATCTGGATTTTCTATCGCGCATTTTTGGAGCGTATCCAATTTTGGAGTAAATATATACCTTTAGGTCTGGCGCTCAATAAGTTATAATAGCATTTAATTAGTGACAAATGCGTTAAACGCGTCTTGACTGCCTTTTTAGAGATTGTAGAATCTGTCGAAAATGAAGTAGAGTTGCCCCTTTCTGTCGCATTTAATAGTTAGATGAATTAGTAAAAGATCAACTAATTATTGTTTTTTATTACGTGACTAAAATGGCACTCGATCTCTTCTATCTTAGTAACAAGAGCAATATTTTTAGGATATTTTTTAACAGTGTCGAATAGTACAATTTCAGTAATGACTTCTCTAAAGACTGGACTTAAAAACTATAAGATAAATATATTTAATATTTGCTATACATTCTAAATGATGGCTGACGATAGCGAGTTCCTTTCACGACTCATCGGCTTCGGCCTCAGCGAAAAGGAGGCGCAGCTCTACCTCCACCTGCTCAAGTACGGGCCAAAACCGCCGTCTCTTCTCGCAAAATCGCTCAAGACGTATCGGGAAGACGTCTACCGCACGCTGACCGGGCTGATTGATAAGGGCATGGTGAGCCCGTCACTCGAGACGCCGACGGTCTACGCGGCAGTGGAGCTTGACATCGCACTCGAGGCTGCGTATAAAAAACATGAGACTGAACTCCGCGAGATGGAACGGAGAAAGCAGGAGCTTCAGGAGCTGTCGAAGCAGCAGCGGTTTAGGCCGTCCGACGAGTTTTCAACGTTTAAGATTGTCAAAAGCGTTAAAGAACTTATAGGTCTCGCTATGCCTACCTTAACAACGACAGTTGATGAATGGACATCAGTTTTGCCCGCAATATTTTTTGTTGTTTCCTCATTATATACAATTGAGGACATGAAAAAGTTCATTGCCCGAGGAGGGAAAATAAAGAGTATAACTGATATATCTTACGAATATGTTGATTCAATCCAACAGCATTTAGACATTGGTATAGATGTACGTCATTTTGACAAGTACACGGGGATAATGTTCTCAGTTTTTGACAGAAAAATTAGTGTAAGTGCGATTAATGCCGACATAAAACGCATCTCGCTTACTGAACCGTTAACCGCTCTCTGGACTGATGACCCTACTTATGCCGAATATCTTATGTCCACCTTTGCGCTGTTGTGGGAACAGGCAGTCCCGGCAGCACAGCGGATAACGGAATTATTAAAACAAGGCCCACAGAATGTTTAATACAGCGTATTGCACTAGTTACGTTGCTATTGCCTCTACATTTCTGTGGAGGCTCTTTCTTAGAGACTATTAAGACAATAGAAGTGTGCGCCATAAGTGACCAATTTCAACATTGGGCGATTACCTCTGCTGCCTTTAATTATCGGAAAACATTCAATAACAAAATTACTGATGGTTTTTTAACACGTGTATAAAATAGCACCCAATCTGTCTTCTTACACTTATTGGCCAGAGTAATACTGCTAAGGCATTTTTTACGATATCAAATGCGAGAAATTTATTAACAGCTTTTGCAAAAAGAGGATGGGCAAAATAATAACGAACTGGAGATTCAGATCTGACTATGGATGGAAGGACGTACTGCGTGATATCCTTTGATTCAGCTATTGAATAGATTTCTCGCATATAGCCCTCAACGTCTTCAACACTCTCGAATTTATCAACCGAAACACTTTTTTCAATTAGTTTCCACATAATATTCTCAGACTGACTCAGTGGAATATCTCGATGTTGTTTATATCCATCCATAACGATAAAAACTCCACCTCTCCTTAGCTTTTTCTTAACTTCGCGAAGAACGCGCATTTTATTAGTTGAATGGCACAAAGACTCTATAACAAAGGCGACATCATATGCATTATCCTCGAACGCGCTCAGGCCGTGGTAGTCCCCGAGCTGCAAGTGTAAGTTTGGAATCTTTGTATAGCGCCGTAACGGCTTGTTTGAAAGATCGACTCCTTCAAACGTAACGAGAGGGTTTCGCCTTGCGAGAAATGCACTGTTAGCGCCCAATCCATATGCAAGCTCCAACACATTCTTGGCGTTGCTATCTCGGATGTGCCCCTCAACTATCTTTGCTGGCTCTTTTAAATCTTTATTGTTGTACTTCCCGTCGTAACTAATTCCACAATGAAGGAAGCCTTCCCAGCTGTAACCAAGTCTGTAGGGAAGTTTACTTTTCATATAGTAGTTAATTATTTGCGGTTTCCCCTGTGGTTTATTAATTATGTTTGATACGTTAAACAGCTGGTTAATCTGTTTGAGGTATAACTCAAGATCATCATTATAAAAAGCGGTTTGGTCTTCCATCGTAATATCAATCTGGCAGTTTATGTTATTTAGTTAGTAGGTCGTTGTAGTTTTTTGTTACATCGGCAACATCCATACAGGATACCAATCAAATATCGAAACTATCTTCCGTGCCCGTTTTTTTAACAGGCTCGCAATCATCGCTTTGAGAGCTACGTGAAAATGAACAAACAAAGGGAATTATTTGTCATTTTTTAACACGTGAATATAATAGCACGCGACCTGCTTCCTTACACTTATTGGCAAGAATAATACTACCATGGCGTGTTTTACAATATCGAATGGAATAAGTCTATTGGCAACTCTTGCAAAAATAGAATGATTACAATAATAGTGCGTCAAAGACTCCCATCTTTCTATTGATGGAAGGACGTATTGTGAATAATCCTTTGCTACAATGATTGAATACTCCTCTCGCATATAGGATTCTACATCGCTTGTAGACTCGAATGTTTCGACTGCAGTATTTTTTGCAATAAGTTTCCACATGGTATCCTCAGCTTGGCTCAATGGTGTGACGCGCTCTCGCGTATACGCGTCTATAATGATAAAAAGACCTCCTCTCCTTAGCTTTTTCTTTACTTCACGTAGGACCTGCAGTTTGTTCGTTGAGTAGCACAAGCCCTCGATAACAAAGGCGACATCATATGCATTATCCTCGAACGCGCTCAGGCCGTGGTAGTCCCCGAGCTGCAAGTGTAAGTTTGGAATCTTTGTATAGCGCCGTAACGGCTTGTTTGAAAGATCGACTCCTTCAAACGTAACGAGAGGGTTTCGCCTTGCGAGAAATGCACTGTTAGCGCCCAATCCATATGCAAGCTCCAACACATTCTTGGCGTTTATACCTTGAAAGTACCCCTCAATTATTCGTGCTTGTTCTTTCAGATCACCTTTCTTACGCTTCCCATCGTAGCTGATTCCACAGTGCATAAATCCTTCCCAGCTATGACCAAATATATAAGAAAGCTTATTTATCAAGTAGTAGTTAGTGATCTGTGGATTCCCTTGTGGTTCATTTATTATGCGTGGTATATCAAATAGCTGGCCAAACTGTTCAAGATAAAATTCAAGATCGACATTATTTTCAGCGATTTGACGTTCCATTATTTTGTTTGTTATGCGCTTAGGTACTATTTAATTGGTAGTTGTTATAATTTCAGCAGTGAAAATTCAAAGAAATTAATAAGTATTTATTTTTTTTTTAAAATACTATCAAATTCGTTGATATGTATATAGCACACAGAACTCTCTGCAATTTGAGGTGTCTAAGCTTAAAAATTTTATGATGAGATAGAAATATAGAGAGAAAATTACTTATCATTTTTTAATACATGAATATAATAGCACGCGACCTGCCTTTTTATACTTATTTCTATGAGCAACGCTACTATGGTATTTTTCACTATATCAAACGAGAGAAGTTTATTGACAGTTCTCGCAAAGGTAGGATGAGTAAAGTAGTGACGTGCCCATTTGCCCTTGGCCATACATGGAAGAACATATTGTGTAACATCCTTTGATGCAGTTATTGAATAAACTTCTCGCATATAGCTCTCGACGTCTTCAACACACTCAAACTTATCAACTGAAAAACCTTTTTCAATAAGTTGCGCCATAACGTCTTCAGATTGGCTCAATGAGTGTGTGCAATCTCTTCGATACGCGTCTATAACAATAAAAAGGCCCCCTGCTTTCATTTTTTTCTTTACTTCACGAAAGACGTGCAATTTGTTAGTCGAACAACACAAAGCTTCTATTACAAAGACGACGTCATAAGAATCATCCTTAAACACGCTCAAATCGTGATAATCACCACTTTGAAAGCGTAGGTTTGGTATCTTAGTAAAGCGTTTTAACGGCTTGAGCGATAGATCCACTGCATCAAACGTAACTCCGGAATTGCGACGCGCGAGAAATGCACTATTAGCGCCCCATCCGTACGCAAGTTCTAATACGTTTTTGGCATTGCTATCGTGAATGTACCTCTCAACAATCTTCGCTTGCTCTTTAAAATCATCCTTCTTATGTTTCCCATCGTAACTAATCCCGCAATGAATGAATCCTTCCCAGTTGTGAAAAAGTCGATAAATAAGAAAGGCATTTTTATGATAATAGTTGATGATTTGCGGCTTACCCTGGGGTTCATTTATTATGCGTGGTACATCAAATATTTTACCAATCTGTGTGAGGTATAGTTCAAGATTGTCGGTATGTTCAGCTGTTTGATCCATAATCGTGTCAGTAACCGAGTTAGGTATCATTTCATTAATAATTTCTGGACTCTATTTTTACATATAGCTATGAAATTAATAAGCGTTCTCATTTTTTTACTGTGCATATACCTTAAAGAAAATGTAAGTCCACGACATTGCTGTATTTAGATATAATGGCTGACGAAACCATCATTAAAAGCGTTAAGGACGTCCAGCCGTCAGTTCAAACATTATAGAATCCGCGCAGAGCGCAGAGCGAAGTCGTATGGCTCGTCCCTCCCTCTAAGTTAGTGTATGTTTCTACATTCGGTTTAACTGAAAAAACTGAAACGCTTATAAAGAGGAGAGGCCCCGTAAGGGGTATCTCTGACATCTCCTTGAAATACATTAATGTAGTACGTGAAAACGTGTTGTAACACTTCTTTGTCACACAGCTTTATATTTACACTTTATTCACGCTTCTTTATGACTACTAGTTCTGCTGCTGGAAACGCCGAGAAATGCAGCGACCTTGTCGTTGGAAATGTCAAGAATTACGGCCCTCCCGATTGCTCGTATCGACTGTGGGGCTCCGGCGATCCTGTTGAGGGCAGACCCAATGCAATCTTGGTGCATGGAGCAGTTGTTATGTGGGATTGGCATGTTAAGGATGCACCAAATAACAACAGATGGTGTGGTTTCCATCAATTGGGCCCCCTCTTACGAAGCACCTGCGGTTATAATGTGTGGGAATTTGAATATGCCGATGTTTGCGTCAAGTGGCGAGGGAAAGAGTGGTGCGTCAACTATGGATCCTTAGACACGTACAGCGAGAGACTGATAGACGCTATTAAAACGGTAAGAATTAAAAATCCAACTGGCGCCGTCTACATCATCGCCCACTCCATGGGTGGGCTGGTAGCCAGATGTGCTGCGCAAAAAATGCCTAAAGGGACTGTCGATAAGATTGTCACACTGGATACGGGCCATTTTGGATTTGAGATTGCAGCGCTCGTGCCCCTAGTATCCCCAGCTATGGCGCCCCCAGATATGTTACCCCTAATTCAGGCGAAATCAATACCAAATGATCTCCCGAGACAAACGAAACCAGGAAGTCAATTCCTATACAAGCTGGCTGAAAACTTCACTCACGGCCAGCCTAAGCTGCTGTCACTTGCCGCGGGACGACCGATACCACGGGCACGGCTAGATGTTCTGATACGGCCGGATGTCAAAGCGCCGGACGTCAAAGCGTGGGGGATACCGCCTGCGTGGGGGATACAGGTTGTTAGCTGGACGTCATCAAGTTTGGTACAGGTTACTGGTGATGGAGGCACCATCCCCAATCCAGTGAATACACCATTTTTTATTTTGGATAACCGTAACCATATGAACATTGTGGAAATTACAGATCCGACCCACCCAGCATTTGCACACATTATAAATTTTCTTGAAAACGATAAAGCCGCACAATCACAGCCACGAGGCGATCCATATTTTACGGTCGTATTGCGCAGGAAGCCGCAATCGGGATATCCGATACTGGGGTCGATGCAAAATACCCAGTTGAAGTATTCTTATGACAGCATAGATGATGGTGCATACCACGCCGTAGTTTTGAAAGTCTTCAATGTCCAAGCAAATCAGGACATACAAATCGAATACGCTCCTGGAAAACAACGTGAGCGAGGCAAATTAACAGAGGGGCAATCAACCTTAAGGCTAGATGTAATACAAAACTGATCGGTTAGGTCGAATCGTACGCATATTCAGATAGCGGATGCCGATAGCACGCCCGTTACGCGAACGGGAAGCGCATCAGGAATAAAGAAGATGGTTCCGTACGGAGAACAGTATTTCGCCCCGCGCAATGAGATTTCGACCGTGCAAGAATGGATATGTTATCCAGCCAAATTTTTCATACCAGAACATGGTTTCTCATTAAGATTGTCTCTTACGAGAGACAGCTTTGTCTCTTTAAAAAGACAACAGTGTCATTTGAGAGACATGTCTTTTATGGAAGACAAGTGTTTTCACTGTGTTGTCTTTCAATAGAGACAAATGTCTTTTAATGAAGACATTGTCTTTTTTCAGAGACAAAAAAGACACCATCTATTTTATAATAAATTTTTTGATTTTGTCTCTCAATCTTACGACACAATCGGTTATACAGTGACAACTAGAGAATAGCTCGTAAAAATTAATAATGAGAAGCAATCTTATACACTTATTCATTGTTTGAAAAAGAAGGGGGTGTTCATATATGGATCAACAACAACCTGGCCCAAAGAGGATATATGCTTCCATTATTATAGCGTTCGGATGGCTTTTATTTTTAGCGTTATGGTTATTCTATTACGCCACTGGTTTTAGCATTCTCCAAAACATAGCGATTTTCTTGGTGTCTATCGTTGTTTTAGCACTACTACAGATTCTATTATGGGTTCCATGGTCCATGAAACAGGCTAAGTAAGAACTACCAGCACGTCAAAAAAATAGAGGCAACTACACGCGAGTGCAAAAAAAGAGGGGAGAGAGGAATTGCTCGCTTAGCCGGAGGCTTGGATCGTTCTTTTAAAAAAACTTATGTACAATGGTTCTACTTTCACTAAGTGATCAAAATGGGTAGTTTAACAAAATGGACGTCATTGCTGATCGCTGCATTAATCACCGCGTCGATGTGCGTCGCCGGCTGTACCATGTATGTGAAGACGAATCCGAGCCCTACTTCGACTACTTCGGCAAACATAACAATGTATGAAAACGCTAACTATGGTTTTAGCATCAACTATCCTTCAGACTGGACAAAGCAAGAGCGTACTCCGAACGGTACCGGGTATCAAGTGGCCGTTCTTTTCTTATTGCCTACAAACAATGTGTCAGAGAATCTCAATATTGTTGTGGATGACTCGCTTGAACCCTCGACAACCCTCAAAGAGCAAACGCAGGCGAATATCGAACAACTCCAACAGGACCATCCTGACTTCAAGCTCCTTGAATCGGGCAACACAACCCTTGCAGGTAACCCAGCGTACAAAATCGTCTATACAGCAACCGTAAACCAAAAATACGTAAAAGCGATGCAAGTGTGGACATTGAGCAACGGGACGTACTATATGATTACGTATAAAACGAGTCCCAGCAACTATGACAAGTACATCGGCACGGCGCAACAAATGATGAACTCATTTGAACTAACGTAGCCGTTGATATGCATTAGCGGAAATTACATAATTACGATCTGGGTCACTAAAACGACCATTCGAAGGCGGGTCAAACGAGGAGAACTCTATGCAATAAAGAAGATGGGGCCGTATGGCGAACAGTATTTCATCCCGCGCAATGAAATTTCGACCGTGCAAGAAGTAATTAGTGTTGTTCCTGTTACCCGACAGGTTAATCTGGTGGCATTAGGCGATGTCATCGAGCAGGCGATTGTATCAGCCAACGAATCATTGAAAGAAGAGTTCATGGATCGAATAGAAAAAGTAAGCATAGAAATCGCATCGATTAAGCAGCAGAATGAAGATGCAAACCTTAAAAAAGACATCGTTGAGTTGCAGAACGAGGTTAGGTCAGTAAAGGTGCTAGCACTTGATTATCGTGACCAATTAAAGAAGCTCAATGCGTATCTGACGGAAAAAGCGCAGGTTGCACCAAAGAAGACTTTACGTGAGCGCATATTTGGAAAGGGGTAATTGATTTTAGATGCTTAGACACAAAATAAAAGCAAAGAAAAATGGAGGTGGAAAACGATGTTGGTACTCATACCCGTAGTAGGTCCAATTTTAGCGATTATAGGTCCTACGGTGCTCGGTGCGTTATTCGCGGCACTAGGCTATCCCACCCTATTGAATAACCTACTTAAGACCCCACTTGTCATAACATTGTACTTGGTAGTTTTATTTTAACAAATTGCTGTGACGGAATAAGACGACTTCATAACTGATAAACTGAGGTGGAAAAAATGTTAGTGTTTGTACCAGTAATAGGAATAGTATTAGCAATTTTAGGTATTGGGGTTTACGCCTTCTTGCCATTATTATTACCAGTAATTATGACCGCACTTCCAGGAAACATAGCTATACCCTCCATAGATATACCCCCAATCCTAACTACACTTATGGCAGCCTTGTGGTATGCGTTTTGTTTTTAGACAAAATGTTGAGATGCAAAAACTGACACAAAAGGATAAACGACACTTAAACCATTCATATATCAAATTGCTGCTCATAACGTCCTTCTCTCACCTCGCGATATGGTTAAGGTCCTGCAGGCCTGCCGTAACCATCATTGCCTAATTGTGATAAACTGTAAATGCGCGTCAAAATGAAAATCGTTATGTAAGAATTCTATCAATTCCTTACATTGACGAACACATGGACATAAAGCACTACCTTGAGCCGGAACAGATTAATGCCATTCTTGAGCACGCAAAAACGTGTAGCGTCAGGGATTACATCATCTTACGGTTGTTGTGGCGAAGTGGCATGCGCGTGTCTGAGCTCTTGGCCCTGACACCCTCCGATCTTGAGCCGTACAATCAAGTACTGAATATCACAAAGGCCAAGGGCAAGAAGCAACGCCGCGTCGTCGTTGATCCACCCATGTTTGCTATGCTCTCCACTTATATTTCAGAGACGAACACCCCAGAGGAACAGCCCATCTTTAGACTCTCAAGCGTGCATATCTGGAGGCTGTGTCAAAAATACGGTAAAATGATAGGCGTTGATGTGCATCCCCATATGTTCAGGCACAGTTATGCGATCCACTTAATACGAAATGGCGTCGATCTCCGACGGCTGCAACAACTGTTAGGCCATTCAAACATTCAGACGACGACGGTCTATTTACAGTTTCGGGATCAGGATCTGCGAGACGTGTATAACAAGGTCAAATTTTAAAATTGCTCTACGATCTACGCTTCCGAACATGTTTTTCATGCTTCACCCCTCCGAGTTATGCATGTAGTGTACCCTTCGACGCATGTCCGTTTCATTCAATCAGAAGCAAATCGCAATATTTAAGGCCATAACGGATACGGATAGGAAATGAGGTGTGTGAACACATGGTCTTTTTAGCACTTGCATTAGTCATAGCTGCGGTCGCAATCGGTCATTCAATGGTAACAGCTGCGGGAATTAGTGCAATCCCAGGCATTTTGAGCTTGGGGATTACCATAACAGCTGCCTTGGGCCTCTTGAAATAGATGCTTAACAATCAGAGATTAATAAGTGAGCGTCTTAACTAACCGTCTGGCCGCTTGAAATTCTACCCACTGACGCGACTACTTTTTCATTTAAAAAGGCTGCGCCGCGAGCAAAGCTTTATAGCACCAGCGCGCATTCTGACATAGTTATAATGCATGCCACCAGCGGAGCACGGTTCACTGTTCATGCGCTCCATTCATTCGTTCTTTTAGGGAATCTTTCTCCCACCGTGCACCGCGAGATGCGCCGCCGCGCTGCCGCTGAGGTGATGCTTTCTGTGCCCGTAGATGTGTAAGCGTTTACGTGCACGATAATGGAAGAATAGAACAGACGTGAATAATTATGCGCCAAATTAAGCTCATAGCTCTTGTGGTGGTCGCCGTATTACTGTTATCGGGGCTTGGCGCACAGGTCACCGCCCACGGTGCGAATCCGTTCAGCGCAAAGGCCGAGCAGAATAAGTGTGACAGGGTTCCCCCTGCGAAGATATGGGCGCGCATTCTCCGGCCCGGTTATGATTCATTCCATATAGCGGAAATTCATAATAGCGAAGATGGAAAGACCATGAAAGAGCTCATCCTGGATAAAAACGGGGGAATGGGGGCACCCGACGATCACATCGGTGCTACCGACTATGGAACAGACACCAAAGCGCAGATACGAAGCTCGTTGGAAGATCTTGCTAAACAAATTACTGCGGAAATGAAAGCCGCAGGCCAGACATTGTCAGACGATCTCGTCGTTATTTACTTCTCAGGGCATGGTGCCAAAGAGGGGGACCACACGTACCTCGTGCCCTTCGACGGCAAAACGACAGTAGAAAGAGTACACGGCGAGCCAACAGGAAAATGGTGGATCGACGATCCTTCGACGTGTATATCAGACGCTGAGTTTGTGAGCTGGGTTAGTAAAATACCGTCGAAGAACACGGTTGTCATCGTTGACGCCTGTAACAGCGGTGGAATAGCGAAACAGTTCCAGGGGGACAAGTACGTCGTGTTGGCGTCGTCGGAGGCATCGGAGCTATCCTGGAGTGGGGAGCCCGACAGTACGGTGGCACCGAACAACGGCTATTTCACCAAGTATTTCGCTGACGCATTCAAAGACAGCAGCACCGATAAAAACGGTGACGGCTCGATCTCTTTTAAAGAAGCGTTTGACTTTGCACAGCAGAAAGCGCGTGAAGCTGCAGAAAAAGAAGGGCACAAGCAGAATCCCAAGGATTCCAATCCTAAAGTAGCAGACAAGATCAAGCCAACGTGCGCGCCACCAGGTTCAACAGGTATACCTCCTTGTCAGGAGGATCCGTCGCTCGAGACACCTGACATTGAGGATCTAACTATTAATGGCGTACCGTGGCCGAGCCCAGGAGTGACGGTCGTGAACGGAGCACAGGTGACCATTGAAGGGCACACAACAACTGAGGAAGGAGCCATTGCATTACCCCACGTAAAACTGGCCTTGTGGGGGCCGAAAAGCGACACCCACATCACTCACGGCCCATGGGTGCAAGTAGGTTCGACGACAACTGATGAAAGTGGCTATTTTAAGTTTACAGCACGTGCATACGTAGATCCCTGTATAACTCTCTTTGAGTGGGTTATTGTCAGCGTACAAGACAAGCACTACGACTGTGGGCGGATTGCCTGGCTCGACGTAACGATCGACTGCCACACTGATCGTTGACCCTGATCCTTAGATATTCACATGTGAAGCTGGAGGATCCAAATATGATTGTCCGGCTATCGACTGAAAGGCGAACCGCGTCTGCGACGTAATGGAATGAAGGCAACAACATAGAGATAACGACTGTTAAACGGCGTCAACAAAACGACGTACAAGCTGAAACTAATGGGCATCGAAGGAGCGGTGTGCTGCAGACTAGGTTAGGTGGATAGTGCTGTCGCCGACCATAGCAGGAGCATGCTGTAACGAGGAATGCCAAAGCAACCAGAGAGCCGAAAAACGAATGGGCTCGGCCGGAGTCGGACCGGCGACCTCCGCCATGTCAAGGCTCCTGTTTGCTTTTATTTTAACATTCCGACTCCGGCCGAGCCTCTTTAAAGGCGGGTCGTTGATCACGACAAGAAATGCAAGCGCTCCTTTATAGATCGTCTGAAGTATGGTACCTTTTGCTCCAGCAAGGCTACTAAATTCTCGTGGTAGTCGAATTATTGGGTAAGCGTGGGATGGTTTTGAACTTTGAAGGCTTATTGTATGCGTGCAGATAGGTTGCATGTTATACTTGAGGGGACTTTGCACCTTAAGCATTATCATATATTACGCATCTTTATATTCTGCTTTTTTCGACGCTAATATGGAAACGAAAATATCGCCACAATAGCAAAAGCCTCAGAACTGCGACTACCTGCTACTGTAAGTATCACATTCTTGATAACAATTTCTGCTTTTGAACTTGAAATTCTTCTTCAGTTAAAATGCCCTCTTCTTTTAATTGAGCGAGTTTGCGTATCTGTTCAGGAATGTCAGTTGACGGAGGTTGTTGTGGTGTTTGTGCGTACTGTGGCTGTGCAGCTCGACTTTGTACTAAATATCGTGCATTTCGTATTTCCCATTCTTTCTGCCTCTTCGCCCATCGTTTTATCGCTCCTTCATCTGAGACGGGCCTTCCACATCGCATACACATTTCCGCTTTTTCAGGCAGCGCATTCCCACAGAATACGCAAAGCAGTTGCCTGTTGCCATTGGGCTTTTGCGTCACAGTTTCTCCTTCTAAATGTTGCACTTCGGCATCCTTCTGCTGCTGTAGATCCAATCTTATGCCACAATACTCACAGAAATTAGAATTAGGAAGGACTACCATCCCACAATTTTTACAATGAATTTCGTTATTCATATGATGTATCCCCTGCGCACATCGAAGCTAACATAGTTATCTATGTTAGTAGCTGACGGTCTTTTTATTTAATAACCCAGATTCTTATTGTAATCTTTAGCCAACAAGTACGCATCTATAGCTGCCCCAATCCAGATGAAAATTGCAAGAATCCCTGACGATAGGATACCTAAAATGATACCTCCAATAAACCAGGCCGCACCACGCCAAAACCTTCCTAAATAAATTTGTCCAAGCCCTGCAATAAGCAATGAGAGAATCGCAGAAACCGCTGGGCTTTTTCTGCTAAGTCCGGGTTGGGTTTGTGAGACGTATGGTGGCGGTTGCTGGTACTGGTATGATTGCTGATAAGATTGCTGATAGTTTGGATATTGAATCTGTTGTCTATTGCGCGGGGCTTCATATTGCGGCTGCTGTGTCGGCTGTGGTATTTCTTCGCCTTGCGTAAATTGTCTGGATAATTCTGCACCACAGTTTTTGCAGAATCGCGCGCCTTCACTCAAGTGTGCACCGCAAAACCTGCAAAATTGTTTGTCTACCATAATTATACATCACAACCTTAGAATAAACACGTAAAGATGCGTGCAGATATAATAAAATTAGCCCTATTTGTTATTGCTAGCGTGATTTCTAATTAATGTTAAAAATTGTATGTAATATTATCAAATGCAACATTAGTTCTTTTTCTTATGAGATTAAAAAAGAGATTAGGAATAACAAATCAGGTTACATTTATTACCCCTGAACACATCTTTACGTGTTTATTCTAAATGTGGGAGGATAAAATGAAAAAATATCTTGCACTTTTATTTGTAGCGAGCATTGTGCTTGCATCAGTCGTTATAGCGGGATGCACTGAAAGCACCACACAGACTGCAAATAACACCACAAGCACTGCCAAAGCATCACCAAGTGTATCGTCTGCTACTGCAATACCCTCGGTTACTAAAAAACCACTAGTTACTGCTACAGCTACGCCGACTGCAACACCAAAACCAACGCCGACGCCGACCCCTGCAAGTCAAGTGCACTATGGACCATTTTATGCAAGTTCGGGATCAAATAAGTACCATTATTCATGGTGTAGATACGTAGGTAACATATTACCTGCAAACCTGATAAAATTTGACACAGCTGAACAAGCGAGAGCCGCAGGTTATACCCCTTGCAGCGTCTGTAAACCACCGTGAACTTGATAATTATGAAGATAAGACTACTAACATTGGGTGTGGTGATATTAGTAGCGGTTTTAGTGTGCCTAAGTGCAGGATGTACCACCACGACTAAACCAAGTCCTAGCCCTGTTACTGTCAAGTCAACCACTCAAACAACAACATCTAATGTATCGTCTGCGTCTACACCTTCAATAATCAACTTAGATGCTAATGAATTCACTCAGAGATGGTCAAATGCCACTCAAAACTACACAATCGTGACCCCATTTACAAAATCATTAAACGAGAGGGGACACCCCGTGTATACAGGAAAGTATAGTTCGAAATTATCCCCTACTAGTACTAGTTATACAGAAATAACTATTGAGGGGTGTAAAGACAAAACGGATACACGGCAAACGTACGAAGCATTGAAAGCGAACACATTGCGAACAGGTTATGTACAAAACGCAGAAGACGATGAGATCTATATTCAAAAATATTATCCTCAGTCATCGGAACTGATGTTATGGTCTGGTTATAAACCGATTAACGCCGAAGAAGCACTTAATATCATTATAACCCAACACAAACCTGATAATCTAAACATTGGTTATTACGTTCAATTGACCAAGTTTCAAAGTCCGCTATAGTTTGAATTTTTGGACCCAATAGTTTCACTGTGCATACATAGATGACATATTATAACAGCTTATAAAAGCGTCTTAAAAGGCGCCGTCGATATTTTCTTACAACGCTTACAGCAACTTTTGGATCATTTCAACATCCAGACCAATACCATTTACTAGTAATTCAAGGATCAGGACTTCGAGGGCTACAATAAGCCAGAATTTTAAGATTAATGCTTCTTTTTTATCACTGCGCAAATTCGCGTGGCACGCGTCCGGATAGGTTTTCATGCCATACACCTTACCTTTTTATCGTTATCACATGACAGAATGATGTCAATTTCTGAATCATGCCCGCTCACTTCGTAACGTGTCATCGAATCGTATCTTCTACTTTGAACGCACATGCGCGTTGTGACACAAAATTCTTGTCACACAGCTTTATATTCGTCCCTTTGATGCATGCTTCTTGACTGAAAAGCCCGTAAATGCGCAAGAGCCTGTTTATGGTGCGAATAGGATGGAAAATGTTTAAAAACTGACAGTTAATAGGCTTCGATTCAACGCGACCTATCAACTGGGTGGTGAATATTCATGAAGAGGCAAATGCTATCTCTATTTTTGACGCTCCTCATTCTTATGTCGATAGGTGGAGCGGTCAGTATTGTTGGTGCAGCGTCGCACGTGACGCCTGAACACGTATCGAAACCAATTGTTAAAGAGGCTGCCTGTAATTTTGTAGGGAGCTGTAATTCAAACGTTTATCATTATCCATCGTGTAAATATGTCCCAAACATTAAACCCGGCAATATAGTGTGCTTTGACACCCCTTGCGATGCAGTAGCCCAAGGGTATCATCCATGTTCGGTCTGTAAGCCCCCAGCGTGTTGACTAGCCGTGAGTTAATGGATGTGTGTTTAAAAATAAGGGTGAAATGCGATCCATATGAATAAAAAAAAGGCACTGATATGCTTATCGATTATAGCAATACTGACGATCTGCGTGCCGAATGTTGCCGCAGCACCTGTGAGTAAATCGATAACAACTACCGGTGGAGCGCATATAACAGATGTACGAGCAGCCCAGCAACCAACCACGCTTACGCTAACCGCTCCTTCACAAGCAACGGCCAACGTATGGTTTGATGTCACCGTACATCTCACCACAGCAGGTGGTACTGGTATTCCTAATGCACAAATAAACTTCCAAAAGCGATATTCATCGAACGACAGATGGATTGTTATGGGTGACGAAAAAACTGATTTATCGGGATATGTCCACGAACAGATACGGTCACAAGTTTCAGGTGAAGTTCACTATAGGGTCACCTATGGCGGCGATGGTCTATACGCACCATCTGTGAGTAATGAAGTAATTATAATGATTGACTAGGGGTAGTTGAAAACATCTACACACAGAAAGAAGTTTGAGATGGCGACGGGTATGAACATAAAAAATGGACTTATATGCGTATTAATCATTGCGATATTGACCGCATGCGTGCCGAATGTTGCTGCAGCACCAATGAGTGCATATTCGACTGCAATTCATAATAAAGTTGCAACAGATGCGCCAGCAAGACAACCAACCACGCTTACGTTTACTGCTCCTGCGCAAGTAAAGGTCAACAAATCATATTCTGTGTACGGACGACTCACCACTGCAAGCGGTACTGGTATTCCCGGCGCGGAAGTCTATCTTATGCTTTGGGCATATGGCAGCCACTGGATTAAGATAGGTGATGCGATCACGACAAACAGCGATGGGAGCTTTGGCATGGACATAACGCCATATTATAAAAGCGACTACGAAAACGAGGTCATTTATTACGGCGATATGCAATACGCAGGATCTATAAGTAATGTGGTTACGACAACAGCTTCCTAGCAATAATAGCGTCAAATGAGCGTATTTATATCATGAATATAGGGAGGGAAATTCGATTATGAATATGAAAAAAGGACTGATGTGTTTATCGATTGTAGCGATACTGACACTCTGTACAATGAATGGTGCTGTAGCATCGGCGGCTAAATGTTCGACTGGTGTTCATAGTAATCGGGTAACGGATGTGAGGGGACAGTTGCAAACCAATCTCTTCATCGCGCTCACCGACCCCAACAGCAGTACAGCGGTCAACGTCAACAACTGCACAGTAAAGGTTGGCGCATCCGTTTTTATCCTCGGACGCCTCATAGGAGGTGATGTAATCATTCCATATTACATCACAGACGCAAAGGTCAATATCCAATCGAGTCGCGACGGGCAAACATGGGCTACTATCGGCACTGCCACAACCTCGGGGAAAGACGAAAAAGAGCCAGGATTTTTCATGGGGAGTATAAAGCAACCTTATGCGGGGGTCGGTTACTACCGGGCGACATATGACGGCGCCAATGAGACCAATAAACACCTCACACCTTCTGTAAGTAATGTAGTAACGCTAACAACATATTAACAGATAATGGCCACAAGTGTATAACACGTTCGTCGGTATGGCCGGACAATCGGTAAGGAGATAGACTTTCATACCCTGATCCATAGTAGTGCCGTCAACTGGGTACGACAGAATCAAGACCTTAGAAGATTACAGATATTACTAGGACACAGCAGCTTGGCAGTTACGCAGGAATACCTTCAATTTCGGGATGCCGATATTATTGAAGCGTATAACAGCGTTGATTTTGGCAGTATGTAGCGTCTTTTACCGCCTCATCCGCTTGGTATTTAACAACGAGGGCGTGCGAGACGTGTAGTATAACTGTATTTTGACTCCCACAGACACTTGCGTAGTGCTCTCAGACAACGCTCTTATGCCCGCCTGTCTGAACGTAGAGCATGTATGGAGTGGATAACGAAGCGCATCGGAAGGAGATCTGCAAGTGGTGCGTGAGGCTCTTCGAGCCATGCATCGACCCAAACGGGAGCGGCAAAGAGCTCAGCATGTTTGACAAGCTGGACGTACGAAGTTGTGAGGGCTTCGAATTATACGACTCTAGCTGAGGGACTTAGAAACAAAGGCAACAACGGGGACTGCAGCGGGGTGTGTGATGTAATATAATTAGGTAAATTCTAATTAACAACTTATGATACTTTTTAATTTACTACATCGCCTACCGGGATCGTTTGACATTTAACCCATCGCCAAGCCACTTTATACATGTTAACTCATGGATAATCACACATAAAATCTAACGGACTTCATAACGTCGCTTATTTCCCGATTTGACGTTTCTTAATAAGTCCCTGCTAGCGAATATTTTTTGCATTAAACAATAATTTGACCGTATCGTGTTTTATGTGCTAGTTGACCTAGCATTGTCATAGAAGTCTTCGATGGATACCTTTTCGTTCAAAAAATGGTTGAATCACCCTTTCAAAAACAACAATTTGGTTTGACGCTAGCAAATCTTTATATTATCCGCGCGCATTGTTACACAGTTAACGCATGCCACAGCGGAGCACGGTTCGCTGCTCATGACGCCCCTTCATTCGTTTTTCTTGGAGTTCTTCTCCTACCGTGTACGCGAGATGTGCCAGCACGCGTGACGAGGAATCGTCAGTGAACATGACGTATGGATGAAAAACGAGGTAAAAAAAGCGTTGCCGTTGTTGTTAATCTTCGCTATCTTATTAGTCAGCTTAATAGGCAGCACCGAAAGGCAGGAGACGGTAAAGTCGACAAGTTCTGTAGCGCCTAGTGGAGCCGCTAAAGCAAAAGTCGATGTTACAATAAACGGTAAAAGCGCGGTCAGAGAAAGGAGGTGAAAAACAATGTTTATTTTTATTCCCGGTGCGCAAGGTGCGGCACTTATGGCTATGATGTGGGCTTTGTTAGACTTCTTAGTGTTTCCATCTATCATGCCAGGTATAGATTGGTGGTGGCAGCTAAACGGCTTTTTCCAACTTATGCTCGCGTTTTAATTACATCCATAAGATTAGAGAAGTTATAATCGATTTGCAAATAGCCATAGAAGGTAAATCTGTTTCCTAAAAAACTAATGAAGAGATATGAGCGGCTGCCACGATAGATGGTCGAGCGGTATCATAGAGAGGGCGTTTGAACTGCTCTATAAGTGCCAAATACAAGTGGTTATGCAATGGTTTGTGTTTAAAAAGTAAAGGTGAAAGGTGATCCATTTGAACATGAAAAAGGCATTGATATGTTTATCTATTGTAGCGATACTGATGCTCTGTTTACCGAATGTTGCTACAGCATCGATGGGTAAATATTCGACCACGTTTCACAACAACGCCCGGCACACCGGCGATTACATAACGACCAGCATGACCTCCTCCCCCGCCGTCGCCAACGGCATCGTCTACATAGGGAGTGAAGATAACAACGTTTACGCTCTTGATACAAATACAGGGGCGAAAATATGGAGCTACACGACGGAGAATGTAGTGTACTCCTCCCCCACTGTTGCCAACGGAATTGTCTACATAGGGAGTGAAGATAACAATGTCTATGCCCTCAACGCGACAACGGGAACGAAGGTGTGGAACTACACGACTGGAGACATTGTGGTGTCAAATCCCGCAGTCGCCAACGGCATCGTCTACGTGGTGAGCTGGGATCACAACGTCTACGCTCTTGATGCAACGACAGGGACAAAGGTGTGGAGCTACGCGACCGGAGACATTGTGGTGTCAAATCCCGCAGTCGCCAACGACATCGTCTACGTTGACTATGGTCACACCGTCTACGCTCTCAATGCGCACACAGGGACGAAAATGTGGGGCTACACAACCGAGAGCAACGTGACCTCCTCCCCCACTATCACCAACGGAATTGTCTATGTGGGGAGCGCTCACGGCAACATCTACGCCCTCGATGCGAATACAGGAGCGAAAGTGTGGAACTATACAACGACCGTATCATGGAGCGATAATCCGCCTTTGTTTTGCTTATATTCTCCCGCCGTGGTCGCCAACGGCATTGTCTATGTGGGGAGCTCTGACAGCAACATCTACGCCCTCAATGCGAGTACAGGAACGAAAATATGGATTTACCCAAGCGCTGGGGTCTGGGTGCTTTCCTCCCCCACTGTCGCCAACGGCATTGTCTACGTAGGAAGCGTTCACACCGTCTACGCTCTCAAGGTGAATACCGGGAAGATGGTGTGGAGAGAAACGTTCGATGGCAATCTGCTCTCCTCCCCCGCGGTCGCCAACGGCGTGGTCTACATCGGTGTGAATGATAACCTCTACGCCCTCCACGTCTACGCTCTCCATGCGAATACAGGCAATGTAGTGTGGAGCAATTCGAACGGATTCATTTGGCCAACACCAACCCCCACGGCGCCCTTATCTATAACCAACGTCAAACTTGTGCCTGGCTACCCACGTTATCTTATGTGGGAAGTCTCTTACACAGGTTCCGGATATGCTTCAGTCGCGCCAAATGCAAGCCTGTATGCTACAAATCCGACATCACCGGGATCTAAAGATGAAGGGAGTATCACCGCTCAATATGTCTATGATACGGTAACAAAAACCCTCAGCAATACGACAATATCATTCGGATATGGGTGGGCGCAAGTCAATCAGGGACATACATACCTCTTCATTTCAGGGCCGGTTGTTCCTTCCGACGCGAAGTGGGCGATGTACAACGCACAAGCGTGGTACGACGGCAAGTTCCACGACTCGTTGTATGTATTCTCACCGTACACGACGTTGCGATAAGATAAGGTAAAATAAGGTATATAGATGCGCTCAACTATCCAGCCACCCTTCTGTTCCTCTTTGAAAACCCGTTGTAAGTTCCAATAGTTCCAAGGTTAAAAACAATATATCAGTAGGTTTTTGAGGTTTAAAAGAATTGGAAGAAATAACATTGCCACAAAACAATAATCGGCAGATATACGACTCTTTCCGTATTTCGCCGCTCATACCTTTCATCTTTCCGCGCGCGACAGTCCTATAGATCAACATGCCATCTACAGACCTAATTGTCGGAAGAGGATAAACTGCGAAAGCGCGTTGAAATGACAACCATTATGTAAGAATTCAGACAAAGTCACAAAAAACAATGTAATAAAAGATGTAACTACTTTGATTTTGATGATTCTTCTTTCTCTATATCTTTCTGAACGTTGACCGCCTTATACCCTATTTCATCAACAAAACTATCCATAACGCGCATTTGAACGAAACTTGCAAAATCAGGTTGCAGATCTAATAAGCACAGTGTAATTTGGTACAAAGAAATGGATGTATTCTGAAGGGGGTCGGCAAGACCGTAATTAGTAGAACCACAAAGTAGCAATTTACTTTGAGAATCCGGCATTAATCCTAAACGATACAAACCTCTTGAAAGACCATGTATCGTCGCTGCTGACAGGTTATAAAATGGGAGTAAATGTCCAAGCCCGACATGTTCTGCTAAAGCCCTAAAGTTTTGATCTGATAAAGAACTTGGTATCCAACCCCAGTCCTTGTTAAATCTATCATTATATTTTTTACACAACCGTTCTTTTTCTTTTTTAATTTCCTCAAATTCTTGCTCTTCAATCGAGGCAAACCCCAGTTGTTCATAATGATCTCGATAATCTTTTGCATCTTTGAATTTTCTCACAGTTTCATGTTTTAGATATCTCTTAGAGACTTCATCATCATTATCTAATAAGAAAAAGGATATCACAACAAGTTCGTATAAAGTCCTCCACCTAGCATTGGCGCCATCTGCACAGCCTGCTTTTAACAGAATAAGGATTTCATTAGATATTTGGCAAGCTCTTGCGTGGATTTGTATAAGAGCCTCAAACTTAAATTTGTCTGATTCATTAGCAGCCAGAATGAGTTTACTTTGATGTACTTGTCCTGATTCTATAGAAATCATAATTAGGTATTCTAATAAATCTAAAGGTTCTTTCCACCGCTCATATAATCTTTCTTCAAATCCTTCTCGATCTTCTCTGTGCTCTTTTAATATCTCCTCAGCATTCTTTTTGAGGCGCTCCGTAACAATTTCTGAAATTTTCGGTAAAACCTCTTTACCAAGAACGTTTAATAATTTATCCAAATCCTCCGCGCGAGGGAAACATTTGTTCTGATTGATATATGCTTCTAATGCTTTAGTTATTAAAAAGGAATCAAAATCTCTTTCGGACTTCCCAGTTTTTTTAATCTCTTCTGCTTTATTTTTTAAATATCCCTTTGATCGCTCAATATCAATCTCTCTTTCGATTTCAGATACCAGTTTAAGTGCATTTGGAAAATCCTTTTTAACTTGGGCTTTAAAATTTTCATAAAAAACTTCATCAATTAATTGGCGCTCGAGTGTTTTAGATAATGCTGATTCTACGTCTTTTCGTATCTTTTTATATTTCCGTTTAATTTTTACAATATAATCGCTGGATAAACCACATTCCTCAATATTTTCTGTATTCAAATTTAAAAAGAAATTATTGATTAAATTGGCATAAAAGAAAGATTCAAATATTTTTAAAAAGTGTTTTTGTAAAATCTCAGAATTGCCATAATTATCAAGAACTTCTTTTATAATTGAAAATAATTTGTCTAATTCATCATAAAATTCATTGATCATAGTTTTTATTAAACTAGTATCTATATTAGCTTATACCGAACTTATCACAGCCACTGGCTAGCTGCAGGTCTAATTGTTAAAATAGCCGAAATCTTGTAGTGCGTCAAAATAAAAAAGGTTGTTGCCACAAGTCGCCAGAGAAGCATAAAAAGGGGAGTCACAGTAATCATTACTCATGTTGTTCTGTTTCTAAATTACATCGTATGTTCTTATCTGGAGGATCTATCCCTATAATCAAGGAGAACTCTCTGGTGAACTCCAAACTTGATATAACCGCCCAATCGGCACACCCCCATCCAAAGTATTTATGGGGAAACGTTGTTCCCGACAATAATGGATTAGGGCTAAATTTGAGATCCTTCAAGTCATTTGCCAGCCTTTTGGTCATATTCTTTTCTGCTTTATGATGCTCTTTTTGACTGGTAAACTCAACCCACTCGGGTGTATAATGCACTAGATAATTGCGCAACTTGCGCAAAATATCGGCGTTCTTAAATAGTCGATCTTGTTCACCAAATGGGGCATTTCCGGCTAAAACTGAGCATGCATTGGTATTTATCCAACGTATTCCAAAATTCGACAGGTTTTGTCGTGCCCGAATCGTTATACTTGTTTTGGTGTTTTTTGTATTCTATCAAGTAAGCACTGTTAAATTTATCAAAATCAACACCAGATTCCCACGCTTCAGCCGTGGCTAGTGTAATCCCCCAATCAAAAGGCACAGCGATGTCATATAGTTTGCCTCTCTCTTTACTTTCAGCCGCATGTAAAAAAACATTGTTAATTACAGCTTCGAGAAAAGCAAAAGCAGTAAGGATGGAACCAATTGCGTATGCCGAGTGATCACATATTAATTGTTGCGAGGGAGCTTGTGGAGGTTTCTCAATTTTATATAACTTTTCGATCTCAAAGGCTTTTCGAGCAAAAAGGGCAGCTGAACTTATGTATTTTATTGCTAAATTTGCGCGCGATTTGAGTTTGGGGTGCGTTGGTAACATTCTCGCAGGGGCTGCACCTTTGACTTTAATCACTACACCTTTTTTTTCAGACATATAGACCTCAAGTTAAATCCCATAGTGATTAAAGGTTATTATTCTCGACGACGAAAAAATAATTTCTACCACAAAACGATAAACGTTATATATGGCCATCATTTATCCAATTGCTGCCCATAAAATCAATTTTTTAGCTTTAATGTTCTTAGTAGATCCATCACCCCACTGCAACTATAATTGTCGAATTGTGATAAAATAAAAACGCACATTAAAGTAGCAATATTCACGAAACAAAATGGTTTTGATTCATCTTAACGTGAGAGTGCTGCATGTTATCATCGGCGTATAACTAAACTGCACCTTTAACACTAACAAATGGGGTTATTTTTATCATCTCGCGCGCATTGTTACTTGTTTTTAAAAATTATCAGTAAATTTGATAGATTAAGAGAAAAGGAGGTGATACAACAATGTTATTGTTAATCCCCTTTATGCAACTTGCAGCAGTTATTACGATGATGTTTAGTCCTATATGGCTTTTCGTGATGCCATCTATCTTCCCAGACTCAATTGTCCCTTGGCAGTCACTGGGTTTGCTTTCGCTTCTGTTTGCGTTTTAGTTATTGTATGATACTTGCAACACTGTAAAAGTGGGCGTGGCGGTAATAAAGCGGTATGAGCGGATGCCGCAATAGATGGTCGAGCGGGGCGCGAGAGTATCAACCTATCATCACATTGAATGCATTCTAAACTGCACGTTTGATCGTGACAAATAGGGTTAGTTTTATTATTGTAGTACACATTGTTACGTGTTTTAAAAACTAACAGTCGATAGTCTTCAATATTGAAGAACTGGGCATATAGGGAAATAATATGAAAAGATATTTTCTTTCTGCCATAACAGCTGCAATTGTGGTTTCTTTAGTTCTCGTAAGTGGATGTACATTATCTACCGCAAACAATACGGCAAATCAAACTTCAACGCCTTCAACAGCGGAATCTCATGACGCTTTTCTTGAAAAGTTTGTGTATCGATTGCATCAATATACACAAAGAAACTATAATTTGAAGGCATGGGATGAAAATTGGCTCAATAGCACGACGGTGCGCTTGTTATACACTGTTAATCTTAAATTTACTAATACTGTTGTTAACCAAAACGCGACTATTATGCACTTCAAGTCAACTGACGATGCCACTGCCTATTTTAATAGCCTTAATAAGACTGGATATACACTTGACGAGAATATCTACCATGGGGGCATATATCAAGACGTAACTGGACATGCGCCTATTCCTTACATTAAATATGTAAAAGAAGAAAAGAGTGTGGGACGGACAAGTTATCAAGTCTTGAGTGAGGACCTAGTAATGGTAGGAGATGGTACAATATATTAAAAAACCATGCATGCCCTTATTCTTTATGCCTCTCACGAATAAACACTAAATAATTAACACAAAAAGAGAAACTGGCTATAACGCGTCTATTGTCTTTACAGCCGCTCATATAACTTCATTTTTCCTCTTGTACGCCCCAGGTGATCGCATGGTGAATGGCAGGTGTATTGTCGGAAGAGGATAAACTGTCGTAGCGCGTTAAAATGGAAAGCTTTATTGTTGTTTTTCGACATTTTCACCAATGAGGCCCATGAAAGACATTAAAGCCTACTGCGAGAAAGAGAAAATCCATGAGATTTTACGTTACGCCGAAGCCTGCAGCGTACGGGACTATCTAATTTTAAGGGTTTTATGGGAGTCCGGGTTAAGAGTCTCCGAATTGGCAGCGTTAACCCCCGGAGACCTAGAGCCGCATAACCAAGTCATCAACGTGATAAATGGAAAGGGCAACAAGTCACGACGTGCCTATGTTGACAGTGGCTCGATGGATCTGCTCTGCAGCTATATATTAAGCGCAGAAATCGCCGAGGATTGCGTTATCTTTGGTGTAAAAACAAACCAAATGAGGAACATTGTAAAGCGGTATGGTACGTTAGCAGGCATCGACATCCACCCCCATACCTTCCGGCACTCGTTTGCTATTCACTTAGTTAGGTCCGGCGTTGACATTCGTCGCTTACAGTTGTTATTAGGTCATAGCAATCTCAACACTACACAGGTGTACTTGCAATTTCGGGATCAGGACCTGCGAGAGGTGTATAATAAAGTCGAATTTTGAGTAAACATCCGGAGCTATTTGTTAGCCCGACAGGCATAGGAATAACATACTAATAACGGATGAAAAAATGCAAGACGGTACTAATGCAAGAGAAAAATACTGATTCAAAGACTGACCTTAACATTTACCACGAGTTTGGTAGTTACAAGTTTGTCATGACGTATCGCGGCAAGGGATCCCTTATTCTGCCCGATGAAATGTCGTTAGCATGTCAATTTGAATGTAGCCAATTTGTAAACGGAACGATATTATGCGCGTGTTTGTTTGAAGAACCCATGGATTTAGAGACATTTTTGCATATATCATCGATTAATAAAAGCGATAACGCTTACATAAGTGGACATTCCGTAGAAGGGCAAGAGATTCGCATAACGATCGATCTTTATAAAAATTCGACCTATGGAAATGTTATTAGTGCGACATTTATTGCTAGGGACCTGCTGGTTTCAGATACTCACGAACCCGAAATAAATGAGGTGACATTCTATCTAACTAACTTTCTTTTTATGTATCAATCTCTTATCTGGAATAATTTAGATGATAGATATAATGTTACAATACGGAAAATGGAACATTATGACGACATAAGTAAGGCACTGGAAGCTATTCGAGGGATTGCCATAACGGCGAAAATGTCGATTACGGTATCCAATACACGCCTACCATTTGATGAATCTTATGTGGCAGATATGGCAACAGACATCTGTAGTCTGTTATCCCTTGCAAAGGGGTGTAAGATTCAATGGCTCTGTAGTGAGGCCACCTCGGCCAACGGACAAACCATAAAAAGGTACCATTGGAGCCCGAAGGTCACGCCGTATGGTGGCCATGATCTAATTCATGAAAAACCTGGAGAAGATATTGATGGCTTCATAAGCCAAGCCTTTCGTGCCTTTCGTAGGTTTGAAGTTGTCGAAAAACTGGGTCGAATGTGTAAGATGAAGCGGAAGAAAATCTGGAAACTGGATGAGGCTATTAATCATTTCGTAGATAGCGTGATGGAGGAGGATCTTTTAGAACTGCGGGGGCTTAAGCTTGTCGCGTTGGCAGAATACCTTACGAACCGGTACTCGTGGATGCGTGATGAGCAATACGTTATTAAGCCATGCTTCTTTGATAATAAGATACCGCTATTGAAAAATAGCATAAAAGATGTCATAGTTGACACTTTTAGTCTTGATCCTGCGTCACCCATTCCAGATAGGATGGTCACACATGCTCCGATGCTTAATCGGTACGGCTTCAGCAAAAGATTGCGAGAATTGTTAAAAGGCATTTATCTGAATGTTGAGTATAAGGAGACGAGGAAATTTATAGATATCAGGGACAAGCTTGTGCATGATGCCCGGTTTCTAAAACAACACCAAGGGCAAAATACAGAGAGCAACCTCGAGCAGTACCATAGAATACTCACGTTTATAGGCCGTATAATGTTAGGGCTGTTGGAGTATGACGGATATTACCATGATTGGACGAAGTACGCTCCCGGTGAATGGGCAGGACCTGAAGCAAAACAGAGAGTAAAGATGGTCTATTTAAAGAAAAATGGAGGTACTGAATAGTCGCAAAATTTACGCACTCTTTTTGCATGATGGCAAAATGGTGGTTGTAGCAAAGTGAACATCGGTAAACCTTTTTAGCATACTTTTCGAATACTGTTGCCTTTTAACGGGTGGCCCCATCAGGCAGCAGAGAGACGAGATTTAGCAACCAAACACACTTGCACCCCCCGCCCGCGCTCAGCGCTCAAATCGTTGGCCGCACGCTCTCGCAGTTAATCATACTACAGAGGTGATTTCGTTTGCCAGCGAGGCGGGGTACGACAGTTGTTGAGGGATTCGAACCCGAATACCACGCAAGTATACCTACAGTTCAAAGACGAAGATTTGCGAGAAGGGTATAACAAGATAGAGTTTTAAGGTAACGAGAGCGGTTATCTACCAACTGACATCCATTTCTACCTCATTACTTACACATGGCGCATATTGGCTATCGCCATCATACGTCATTCTAAAAAAATTGACTACGGCGTAATTTGTTCCTGGTGGTGCAGATTTTGGCTTGACGGCAAAACTGAAATACCCGGTCTCATCTGTTGCGGCGTTAAAATAAGTAGTCCATACGTCCCCCCCTTCTAAACTTTGGAAGTGTACTTTTGCATTAGCAATGCCAACACTATCATCAGTAAGCAAAAGTCCATGAACAGGGATATGCCCATCTCTTCCCCTCGCATAGTTTGGAGCCTTGAATATAAGGTTGGTATGCACTTTTGAGGAGGAAACAGTATCCATGCTCGCGCCAGCTATAGCTACTGATGCGAGCACAATGCCAGCTATGAATAAAAGTACAAGATATTTTCTCATTTTATTCCATCGCATTTGTAAAACATGTAGAGATGTGGGCAACGATATTAAATTTAACTCGATTTATACTTCCTATGCAGTTCAACGATCAGGACTTACGAGAGGGGTATAAAAAGATAGGATTTTAATTGCTATATTCAGCTATATTTATAGAGATGAATAGGTTATGAAAGAACAGGACATACGTGATTGTAACATCACAGAATATGAAGGTATAAAAGACGTCAAAATTTTAGCAGAAGGAAGCGGAGAAACATTCAATCTTGAAAGTAAGAATGTCAGGTTTGAAGTATCCAGGAGTCCTTCTCCTCCTGGACGTCGTTCTATATCTGGCCACCTACAAGATCCTCAATTATTGGAGCCAGGCATACTCTTGTCATCTGAAACGTTTCAAATGACTGGTATATTTAGAGATATTAATCGAGGTACCGAACACAATCTGAAATTTAGTATTATGTTCGAAAATATAAGTAATGATTTCGGTAATTTCAAGGGGACTGGAAGGTGCGTTGAAATATCGTAAATAACTCCACACAATAAAGCAAATTTATCGCATCGGATATGATTTCATCATAACGTCCTCTATTTCGCCAACAAAACACAGGATGCACGTTAATTCAAATAGGCAAACAGAGGGCGCTATGACGTTTGTTTCTCGGCTGCGTTGTATCCCCCTGATTTATGATTGATAAATGAACCTCGAGGGGATCCATCAAAATTAATAACATTAAAAATCCTGGCGCATAAGTGGCACGTCGACGTATAGTCCCGCTTAGTTAGATTAGTTCCATATGTTGCATCAACATCGCGAGCAAGGGCATAAGGTGTAAGGCCACCTTGCTTTAGATACTGATACACTGGAGATTTTACCGCGTTGTGCAATAAGTTAAGCACAGTATCATTTTTCAGGTTCCCAATGCCGAAAATACACCAATGAAATGTACCATCGGGAGAACATTCTACGCTCTTCATACAGAGTCGTGAAGCGGTGTCAGGTTTTAAAGCCGTTCGCCATCCGTCGTCTTTCAACAATTCAAAAGGCCAGCGTCGTTGATTGTAATAAGCGTTAGATTTACCTTTGGTCTTATGGATAGGGACTAAGTACCCCCCTGTTTTGAACGCTGGCGGGTGATAGAGCCAATGTCCTGGCTTAGGAAAAAAATTCCCGGGTGTGATGTAGCGGCGTGCCCTCTGTAACCGAATAATCATCTCTTAACGGAGGGCCCTCTTCTAATAATTTCTGTATTTCTTTTGACCATGTGAAATGGCATTTCATGTCGTTATAGTGATCGTGATAAGCAAGCCACAAATACACGCCGCTATTTTGCGCTGCCCGGATCACGTTCGCGACGTACTGCAGCGGTACTACTTTTTGATGCACTGTCTACAGAAACCGCTATACACCATAAGCCGCGCTCTCTAAGATCAGTCAGCACATCCACGGCTGTTTTATACGTTTTGGCCCAAAAAGCCGAGGTTGTTACTGAGCTAATAATAGTAAGCGATGTTGTCTTATCCACCACGGCACGCAGTACACCGGGCTTGAGAAAGGGCTCTCCGCCGCTTATGTTAATGTGCTCAATGCCTAGGCGTGCCTCAAAAAGCTCATCTATTGTTTTTAGCGCCTGCCGTTTGTTCATCGCTTCTTTTTTTGTTGGCGATGATTGCCGATAACAAAAAGAGCAGCCTACAGGACATTGTAGGGTGATGCTTAACGTCGCCTCGCTAATTCGAGGGAGCCCGTTTTCATTTTCTTTGTTGTTCATTTCCACACAAGAGTTTATGTCTCCGTCTAAATCTGAAAAGACTATAGAGTACGCTGATTTGATACAAGCGTTGTGTGAAATGCGGCCATCAATGAGCTAAGAGGCTAAATATTTAGCCCTTAATCCAGTCTCCCCAGTCCTCATAATTAGGATCGTCCACACCCATGGCATAAATCGACTCAAATCTAAACGCGGCTGTCTGAGACTCTTGAAAAACGCATAGATATTCCTGCTTGAACCGATAATCCCCCATCTTCTGAAACTCCTCTTCTAGAAATTCAGGAGTGAGACGGGGACATTCATCGGCGGTGATCATGATCTTTTCCCACCCGCTGCCGTACTCCCACTCTTCGAAAAAGAAGCCGCGCTTCCCATATGGAGAACTAAGCAGGATGAGCTGCCCCTGTGATACTGCCAACATGGGCCTCACCGAATAGTATAAATCATCCGGGACTTGAGCAGCCTCGTCAATGATAAGCAACGAGACGCCGCTGTACCCGCGCACGGTCTGGGGTTTTCCTGGCAGTGAGATAATCCGTGAACCGTTGGCGAATTCAATCTTAAGCGCTGATTCCGATTCGGTGGGCATGGCAACGTTCATGCTTCTGAAGCACATCGCCGCCTTTCTGAACGTCTCCCCGCTCTGTCGTAAGGAGCGCGATATGATAAGGACAAGCGTGTTTGGAACGTTAAGGGCGTGGTGCAGCGCTTTTATGGCGGTGAGGGTCGATTTCCCCACTTGGCGCGAGCAACACAACATAATGCGTGGCTGTTTGCTCGTCAAAAAGCGTATCTGCCAATCATCGAGCGTAAGACCGAGGGAGTCAGCAAGGAGTGTGGGCTTGAGAGCATAGGCGATGTCGCTGTAAAATGTGGTGTTATTATCGCCTTTTCTTTTTCTTTTTCCTTTTCTTTTATCACGCTTTTGTGTCATATTCGATTTCCATCAATGCGTCTGCTACTGCCTCCCGGGCTTCGTGATAAGGGGCAAGTGCGGTTATCAACACCTGTTTAAGAGCCATATATTCAGGTGAAACAAGGAAGTTGATCTGCGGAGCGTCGCTTAGTTGCCCTGTCAGTTTTGCCATGACTTCGAGCTGCTTTATGGCTACCTCTATAGCTTTGAGCGCCGTCCGGTTATCCCCATCAGCCCGGGCGTCTTCCAAAATGGAGCAGGTGATTTCGTTCAGGTCTAACAGCTGGTTGACCACGTTCAATCCCGAGACCTCGGCAGGTTCAAGCTTGACTACATCGGCGATGAACTTAGGAATGCATTGAGACATATGTCGCGAAATGGTAGATTTGTTGCAGTTAATGATGCGGGCGGCTGAGCTCATCGATAGCTCCTTTGCGAGGGCCGTAATCACCTGGTACGCGGTGCCATCAGCGATGATGTAGTTGATCAGAACCTCAGCGTGTTGCTGTAGCTCGTTGAGGACGTATTTCACGCTTACTGTTTTGCCGCACCCGGGCGGACCCATTATGATAAGGTGCGGAGGGGTGGCGTCCTCAAGCAGATAGTCCAGATACTGACTTATTTCCGTTACAAAGCGTGGCGCTCACTTTTTTATCTTACGTCTGAAATCGCTCAGCTTACTCGCCACACTATAACCGCTCGTATATTTCTTTCGAATCGCTCTATACCTCTCTTAACGTCAATGAGTTGTATGATGTGAATCTCTTACTTTAAAAGAATTAATGCGCGTTATATCTTACTTTTCTTTTTGCAGGAAAATTACTCGGTAGTAACCTTTTTGCTGCCCGTGTCGTACTTGTCGACGCCTCTGAAGAATGTTGACGCATGCTACTGTCCGATAGGTAAGTGTCGATGTTCAATAACTCATTCTGGATAAATTGCTCACACAGTTCGACTCGTTTGGTCCACGCAAACGTAGTAGACCACAAAGCTAGTTCGTCCATGGACAGTGGCGGGTTAGCGATTGTTGTGACGAGCTGATACAGTGAACGTGTGCTGCCCATATTTAAAAACAAACAAAAGGCGCTATAAGCTCTGTCACTTTCACGTGGTAATCTGTGCCAAGGTTTTTTTCCATTGTAGGACATTCATTCCCTCCCCTCTTGTCATTGAATGGAGCCCAAATTAGCTCGTTTGGGCACAGTTTATCAACACGAACTATAGCTGACTTGTGTCAGCAAATACACAGTTCGTTCATACGAGTGAAGTTAAGTTAGATTCTGTTTTTAAATATGCATTTCACAAATTTTTTTTGTAAAAATTGTTGGCTAGTTCTCACCACGAGTAAGATGTTATAGTCTATGCGCTAGTGAACCCTCTGTAAATCCTTGCACTAAACGAGCCAGTCTCTGCTTACAAATCCCAGTTAATAGCTTGCATCTACGTTTGCACTTCGATATTTGGGCCCTCAAGCTGTCAAAAGATCCATTTAGTAAAACGTATATCTTTTATAGATCGACGATAAACGTTGCAATTTGTAGCCATAGCTTCTGTTCTAACTCGTGAAACTATCCTTTTTTGCCTAATATGTGCTCTTTTGAGATCTGGCAAACTGCAAAATAGCCACTCAACGATTGAGTCTGATAAGTGCGCGCACTTATGTTTACTCCCTTCTGTCACTGTCGTTAGCGTCTAAGATGGTTATAGATCTGTTGAAAAAAGCTAGTCTCTTAAGAATGTGAACACTCTACAACTTCTATAACGGGCTGCTCGTTAGCCTGATTCATTAGTCACCAATCGAGAGTCAGTCTGTGCTATGGCCACCTCTGGAAAGATCCATAGTTTTTCATAGGAGTACAGTTTTGGTGTCATCTCACTTTTTGTTTTTTGATGACCTTATTACTGAGAGACAAAAAATGATAACAACAAGAATTAAGTAGCACTGAGAGTGGCTGTGCACACGCGTACGTGTGGCATGGTGGATATTTTGCAGCCTTTTTATATTGTAAAAATGCAGCTAAAGCTAGTGACAATTGCGCGACACCGAAATTTTTACGTCTATAATGATCGATGTATGCGTATCGGCCAAGACGTTTTGATGTGCACCGTGATAGAAATTATCAAAAAATCGTGGGAAATGAAAAAGATAAAGATTGACGGTCTTCTTTACAAAGAGAGTCTTTCGCCAATAGAGTTACCGACGGAGACATGAAGAATGACAATACCCGGCATCTATATTATGGCTATAATCACCGTGCTCGTATCGGCGGTGACGTGGGGTGGACTAGTTTACTCAATCTCAAATCATAACTCACGATATCTCTGGTTACTGCTCCTCGGTTTACCTCTCAGCGCAGTTGTGAATGTGGCTGTCAAACAACCTCTTGCAATCTCAGTTGGACACCTAACCGGCGTTATTCTGCAGCTCGGCCTTGCTACCCCGTGGTGGTTCCTGCTCTTTTTATTTATGCTGGCCCCCCTCTTTGAAGAGGCGATTAAGGTAGTTCCACTCATACTTCGGCCTGTCCGCCATCTCCTTGTGAATGCAGAAACTGCGCTATTGGTAGGGATGATGCTCGGAATCAGTTTTGGATTGGGAGAGGCGATCTTCATTGCGTACGGCAGTGCTCAGATTCCGGCGTATGCCAGCTTGCAATGGTACCTTTTTACTGGCTATGCGATCGAGCGGTGGATTGTATGCTTTCTCCATGGGGTGATGACTGCCATATTTGTACTTGGGTTACAGCGGGGCGGACGTTGGGCGGTATTTGGATACTTGGGTGCGGTAGGGCTTCACGCACTATTTAACATAGGGGCTATGCTATATCAACTCGGAGTAGCTCCGCTAACAGTTGCTGCATTGTCTGTGTATGGTGACTTTGTGATAGCATTACTGATTTTCGCAACGTTGTTGCAGAAAGTATCCCAAAAAACTAGAACATCGGAACAAACTAGCGATGTCGTCAACCCACCATAATGTTGATGAGACACAGAAAGAGGCACAATTTAGGCGGAGCTTTCTACATATGGTGCCGTGACGTGCTAAAAACGTTATTCCTCAACAACTATCTTACCATTCATAGTCGGATGGATCCCGCAGATGTAATCATATGTTCCGGTAGTGTTAAATTGGAACCGATATGAGTCGCCCCTGTTTAAATTACCAGATGACGTAAATTGATCAGACGCAATTGTATGTGTCGCAGAGTCTTCATTCGTCCACGTTACGGTCGTGCCCTTATTGATAATCAGGGTGGCGGGGTTGAATGCGAAATTCTTAATGATAACTGTGTTGGGAGGCGTCGGTGTAGCCGAGGGAGTTACAGTACTCGTGCATCCGGCTGCTGCTACAAATGCAATTATAATCACAACAGTTACTGAGACAAGAACTAGCTTTTTCATTTTTACCACACTAATGATTTAACGTATCTGTCAACTAGATAGGGTTAGTGATATGACAATTAATATTTTTCTCATTCTTAAAGCGTCATGGTCGGCAGCTCGACGTTTATCAAACTGTCAAGTTCCGGGTTTTAGCACTAAGTAAACTGTGCGTAAACCTCGTTCTTAACACGTTTTTTAGCACTTTTTTTATGATCAAGCACCTTCGCGATAAAACGCTGCTTTTTAATAAAACGCACAACACAACTGAAATAGAAGGCAGTAAAAGATATATTGCGGATCGGTAAAGGTAAAATTAATGAAAAGTGGAGCACGAAGAGAACGGATACTGTTTTATTGTGAATTGGCGATAATTTTTAGTATCGTTACTATATCGGTGTTCGATCTAGCAGCGCGCCAAAATGGAGGGCAGCAGTTCGACCCTGTAGTTGATACCATAAAAGTCGTGGGACTCGTTTTCTTCCTCACTGGATTTATAATACGGATGTTGGCGCGAAGAACCCTTGGCAAGTTTTTTTCAACTCAGCTACGAGTTTTAGACGATCACGAAATAGTGACTGACGGCATCTATCGCTATATACGGCACCCTGCATACCTCGGATTATTATGTATTTTCTTCGCAATACCGCTATTGTTTTACAGCTTATATGGGTTCATTTTAATAATTTTAGGCATTCCTGACGTTATCTACAGAATTCGAAGGGAAGAAGGTATGCTAATCACACGATTCGGAAGTAGATACCTTGAGTATATGAAAACTACCAAAAAACTGCTCCCGTGTATATACTAACATTATTTTTCCTATCACCCGCTCGATAAATTTGTATATGGTACTAGTTTATTGCAGTCGCGGTAACCAACACAAACTTTCTTAAAAGATTCTTATTGGCGCGCTCCATTCTACGCCAGCTCGTTTTTATCGGTGACACTTTGTTTGTTTTGTACAAGCGATGTTCTTTAAAATTAGAGATTACGGATCACTTCTATTATTCAAACGTTTTTTTAACTCGTTTGGTTGTTGTCTCTAAATAACCAACTATCACACCTCGATTGACTGCCAGCACTAATAGTAGAATGATAAAGACCCAATGGCCATGTTACGCGATTCATACTGCAAAAAATGTGTGCGTTACTTACACCTCTCATCAACATAAGACAAGACTTAACAGTCTCCAAATGTGAACTGGCGGCACAGAGCTTAAATGCACAAAAGAGTCTGCAGACTTACGCTGGCTACCCACATAGTAACAATTCAAAAGATTTATGTTCTGAACTTTGTATCCCATCATACAGTAATTCCTATGGCTAGTAACAAATGTGACTTTTGTGGAGCGCCTCTCCCTCCACAAGCAAAATACTGTGAAGAATGTTGGAAGTTGTTAGCGAGCCCTTCACACTCACGGTTGCGACGTTATGAACGGCGATTAATTATACTGCGAAGTAACGTCTTTCGAGGGCATACACTGACAAGAACCGGGAAAAAACGGTTAGTAACTGGACTACCGGTTATCCTCTTTATTCTCCTAGTCGTTGGCTCAATCGTATCCTCACATTCAAACTTATATGCTTCAAATAGCATCGGTGAGCGGGCGATGACACCACCTCTTACACCGACTCCCCAAGTAGTGGCAGCTACACCGACTGCTACGATAAGTCCGCCTTCATGTCTTTCACCAGCGCCGTCATCAGAGGTTACAGTCGCAACAACTTCAGCTGAAAGATGTGAGTGCTTAGAGCAATGTGATATTATGCTGTACTCTCCTGTGATGGCTACGCCTAGCGGAATCCCCACACCTCTGCCCAGTCTGACAGCTATTCCTATTCTTACACCAGCTCTGACAACAATCGAATCTTCACCTCTTCTCCCAGTCCCAGCAATGATATTACTACTATATACAGAGGTCCCCACCCCATATTCGCCAGCGCTGCCAGATGGAGGCCTCCCCGCAAATCCGCCCCCATCCTGAGCCCTTACTAAAGAGCGGATCGCACACGGAGATAATAGTTATCTCTTAAGTATGCAATTTTAGCTGTTATATCCCTCTAGCGACATCTTTATTATTTTATAAAGTAAACAACTTTTAAACGGAGGTTTGTATGGGCTATCCTGTGATCATCGAAAGAGATGAAGATGGCTGTTACATCGTAAGTTGTCCCCTCTTCAAAGCATGCCACTCTTATGGGAAGACCGAAAAAGAGGCACTCGATCGACTAAAAGAGGTTATAAAGATGTGCCGCTTAGAGGAGCTTGAGGACGATGATTGCAACGAGTTTCTAAACTGTAAAGTCTTGGAATTGACACCATAATGGATAGGCTTCCGTTAATTAAAGGTCAAACGCTTTTGAAGTTTTTACATCACGTTGGATTTCAGACCACTAACTTTGTGGGTTCCCACGCACGGTTGAAAGCAGATGATGGTCGGGTAACAACGATTTCACTCCACGATGACGAGGAGATTCCGAGAGGCTTGCTCCGCAAAATAATACGTGAAGACTTAAAGATAAGCAGGGAAGAGTTTTTGAGACTATACTCGGAGTTTAAAAGAGAATGACTGTAACTTGTTTTAATGGTAGAACTCATCCAAAAAGCTCTTTTTAGACCTCACGCTAAAATTGGCGTTAAATCGGTAAGAAGAACTGCGCACTGAGCTTTATCGGATAGGTACGTGCTTTTTCAGTGCTGCTCTTTACTGTAGCAACAATAGTGATGTCATTTATTGATCCCTCAGATAATACTCTTGACAGCTACAGGCGCAAACTCTTTTGTAATTAAGCCCTTTACTTTTGAGTCAATAGTGAATACGTTACGCCCTAGGCAGTCTCATCTTGTCAAGTTACCGCCATTTTTAATCCTATAAGAACATCCTTTACTGACTCCAGCAAGGGATGCTTTACATTTACTGAACCTCGTATCCTCTCTAGTCTGTCAATTCTAAAATAAATAGGTGGATGCGGATCCCATCTCAACCAACTTCGAATTCGATAGGTAGGCGTACGTTCGTAGAGAAGCCTTTGGAATCCAATCTTCCTGAGTGCTTCTGCTAATTCTTTAGGTTGCCCGAGCGTAATAACTGACAATAGATCTGCACGCGCCTCAAAAAACTTAGCAATGAAATAGACGATACTCAAAGCTACGATAAGATAAAGAAATGGCGACCACAGGAACAGGGGTAGAAACACGGTGACTCGCAACAAGAATTCTGCTGAGGATATCCCGAATAACACGAGCGGATCTCTCCCCTTCAAATGACCGAGCTCGTGTCCTATGACGCTCAGTATTTCATTGTCTTCTAGCTGGGCAAGCAATGCAGTGGTGATAAGCACTATACCTCTATTAGGGCTGGGTCCAGTAGCAGCCGCGTTTGGCATGGTACTATTGGAAATTACGATTTTAGGCATCGGCAACTTGAATTTTTCTGTAGCTTTTGCTACTATTTCATAGACATTCACTACCCTTGTCGACTTGCGCTCAGGAGTGCAATGCGCACCGTATTTGGCAAATATCTCCTCAGCAAGTTCACACGTAGGTTCTTTGCCCAGAGCCAGAGTATTATTATAAATTTCGGTCTTTAGTTGAACGATCGCGTCATTCCCGAACTGAGCTTTAAAAGCTTCGTATTCGTCAGCAGTAAGATGGTACTGTAGTATGTGGACAAACGGATTTTGTTGGGTAATGAGCCACTTGCCCATTCTCAAATAGATTTTGTCTGCGAGGAGAACGAATGCTAATTGAACAGCTAAAATTACCAGCACTGCTACTATGCCAAAAAATACGAAGAGCACAATGCTCACTCCAAAAAGCAGCACATAAAACAACAGGATACTGCTTGAGAACATCCTATCGGACGCTCTTTTCACTGAGGAAGGTGATTCTTCTGGGATAATCTGTTCGCCCTGTACCCACGCCAGATATAGCGTAGAACTTCGTATATTCTCCTCAAATAATTGAACGTTGAGGTCTAAGTCCTCTTTCACTGTAGCGATTACGCTTTCGGGAGCGTTTTTGCTTGGAGTTATTTTCACCGGAATTGGTTTTTCTTCCTTCATTTCTATGTCTACGCGCCACGTTTGCTGCGGATTTACAACGGTGAAGAAGAGCGTATAAACACCGTGTATCTTTGTTATGCGCGCGTTTCTAAACACGTCCGGATGGAGAAGCACATAACTCTGGTTTATGTACTTTAGCAGATCCGCGATATCGACGCGCGCCACTTCTGTATCAATGTAAAAAACGGAAGAGTTCTGAGATGTTGGAACGCTTTCTGGCATGCTAACCCTCTTCGCGCGAGGTTGATTTAACTAAAAGCTTTTGAGCAAGGAACACCACTGGACCCCGTTAATGTCACTTCCTCTTAGTTACAAGAGATCTGTTTCACCACTATCGCAACCACCGCGAATCTAAGAGTCATTTACGTGAAGGGAGCACTTGTTGCGAACGCTGAGCAATTCAGAGACATAGTAAAAGATATGACGTCAGGTTATGAGACATCGATTAAAATGGGTTGCGACCACGCGTGTTTATTCTCATTGGAACTCAGTGTAGTCATCACGCGAACGTATTTTTCATCACCGCGAACAGTAAACGAGTCTTGTAGAACATCAGTGATTGTCTTCGCCTCAACGCCGTCCTTTGTAATCCACTGTATTGTGCTCGCTTCAGGAACTTTGACTGTTATCGTAAGGCCTGATACAGTGATTGATGAGATTCGTGCATCTCCCGGCGTTGCTGGATCACCTCGTCCTGTCGTTACATAAAAATTACCTGCGCGGAGGTTGGATATAACATCTTCTATCGTTAACCTGTCGGCATTAACTATAATGGAGCCCTTCAGATTTACCTCGCTCAGTGTATGAGAGTCATCAGTTCCCACAGCCCATACGACTTTCCCGTTGCTCAGCAATTTGTCGTATAATTTTATGGCTGTTGCTGCATCGCTGTTGGTAATTTCTATGAACGAGTAATTGGTCAGTGTTTTTAACGTTTCATTAGAGAAGAACCACGTGGGGACATTGCTCGTAGGATGAGCTAAAAAGGCTGTACCACCTTGTGAATTAATGGTATCAATTTCTGCCTGTGGATTACTCCACGGTTTGATCGTTGTCTTAATATTTATCGCTACTATATGTCCTGACAAGTTTTTGTAGTTATGCGGTGGGAACGCCAAGCTAGTGCTCACTTCTTCTCCAGGAAGTGCTAAAATTCCTATAACCGGTGTATATGACGTTAACGTATTATGGTCCGTTATGGCGACAAAGTTAAACCCTTGATCCGAATATGCTTTGCTAACATTATACGGCGACAAATGGCCGTCTAACGAATTCGTAGAGTGACAGTGCAAAGCCCCTCTATACGTAGCGTTTTTTTGTACCCACGGATTGTGTAGTGTTATGGCAGGAGAGTTTGACGGTATTGAAGGCGAAGCGGAGATTGATGCGTTGGTAGCATACATAGCCACAAGGATCACAATGACTAATATAACTGCTGAAGCTTCCGCCAATATTTGTTTCTTCATTTATGGCCCTCTGTTACAGATACTTAAGATACTATATTAAAAGATACGACGCGATTATATGTTCGTTGGCAACCATTGTAGTCTCTCGGCTTATTTAAATTCAAATAAACACTTTCCAACCTTATCTCCTCAATAACCCGTCTCGATTTTCTTCTAGAGATACTCTTTTTCAGCTGTTGAAGTTTTTTTGAAATAGCTAATTTATCCCGCCAATGGCTTGTTTTTATGGCTTGTTATGCTGCTACAATCATCCATAAAAAATTACTGATTGTCGTAAGCCCGAGCACATCGAAAAATTGGGCTGCCGATGCAATCGGTGCGGCTAACAATGGTCCTATAATTGGTATCCAGAACACCCTGCTTCAACCTCCTTGTTTGTGTGTCAATTTATTGGCGTTTTTATACTTCACGGGTAACTACGCGAAAATAGAATTCTACGTGAGCTTATCAAGACATTCGTTATCGCTGTTTGAGAAACTGTTCACAAAAATGCTATTTTCTGTACATCACGTCATCAGGTACACGACATATTTAAGCGTTTAGTTACTTATAGCAGGTCAATATAAGTAAATTTTATATATAATTAAAAGGAAAAATAATTCCTAATAAGAATTATTTCTTCCCAGAAGGAACAAATATTAGAAAGAATTCAGATACAGCACGATTGATGACACGTGAGCGTTATGATGGCCCCTGAAATTCTAATACTCGATCTAGATGATCGTCGACTCTATAAAACCACAATGCGAAAATTAAAGACTGTCGACACTGAACTCTACAGGCACAGGCAAAGTTTTTCGATAAATCATCACTCACACATTCAAACAGTTCTTCATTTTCTCCTTCTGAACCTTCTTGCTGTTGAGCTGCAAGCGAAAGACGTTAAAGACAAAAATCTCAGAATTGAACTTAGAAAAGACATAGTCAAGCGAAAACAGAGGTATTATGAACTGCACGACGAAGTGCACGATACAATTTTTTTAAATTACACTGTGCCTCGTACTGATGGGCTCTGGTAACGCTACACTTCTAGCCCTCGTCACTTATGTACAAATGTTCCTGCAGACAGCATACAAATAAACGGCTCTGCTTGCCCGCTGAGTGAACAGACTGGTACTCCGTTTACGTTAGGGCGCCTTACTTAGTGTGAATCAGCAGCACGGTCGTTCTAATTTGAACAGAATAAATCGTCAAGCTGTGCATCGATTAGTCAATTAGTTAGCGAAGAATGATAATGCTTCACGACAAAAAAGAATAAAAAGGCTCGAGAACTAATTTTACTATTTAATTGTTGTTGATCGAGCTGGTTGCAATGAAAAAGAGGAGGATGAGCCTCAAAGCTAAATTATTCGCTGCTATCATTTTATTATTTTTATTACCCTTTTTGTGGCCATTGTATGTTATCATATTCATTATTTGTATCAGTTACATAGCAGTAAAACTCCGTCCCAAAGCTAACCGCACCCCAATTAACATCTATCGCTATGTATCGCCGGACGTGCGAAAAAAAGTGTACAATCGCGATGGAGGCAGATGCGTGTTGTGCGGTGCAACTGCGGGTCTGCAATATGACCACATTATTCCTGTATCACGGGGAGGTGGCAATACAGCAGCAAATATCCAGCTGCTCTGCCAAAACTGCAATAAGTTAAAATCTAACAGAATAGTATAAACCCTAAAACCCAGAATGAAGTGTGTGTATTAGTTTGTTGAAATGAACAAGCTATAATATTGAAGGTAATTTAATTAGTATACAATTCGATGCGGATTCTTTTATGTGTACTACTTTCGGAATGCACGACTGAATTTCATTACGGCTTTACGTTAATGTTTTATGAACCTTTAAGTCTTTTTGCAGGGTAGATTCTCGTGACTAAACGCTCCCTTTTCCTTGTTAGGCTACGGCTTTTACCGGTCCTAAACAAACGCCCACGGAGACACGATAGCAAAAAAGGTGCCAAGACTGGCGAGAGCAGAGGCTCCCACAGTGCTTATTATAGTCACCTCATTGCTTGTGCTTGACTCTAGGGCCGCATTACCGGCATAGAAGAGTCGATAATGGTACGTGCCGCTGATAGGTTCGGCCTTTGAGAAGGTAACGCCGCCCGCGGTATTCGTCGTATTAGTGCCAATAGTTACCCAGGTCCCGCTCACGTTCTTCTGAAGCGTTACGGGCATATTAGGGAGTCCTGATGTGTATGCGGTGAGAACGCCAGTGAAAGTGACCTGCTTAGTAGCGTTGTCGACTGTCGTCGGTGAGGCTTGCAGCGTGAGGTTTGTTGGGGTCTTCGAAGGAGGAATCAGTTTTACAGTCACCACGACAGACGCACTGATGCTTCCAGAGTACGTGTCGTTCCCCGTATATTGCGTTCGATACTCATATGAACCGTAAGAACCTTCACTGTAAGCGATTCTGTAGACGCCATCTAGGTCAGTCGGTGACTCTCTACCGCTGATGTCATTCCAAGTGCCGCTGAAATTTTTCAGGAGCTGAATAGTCTGGTTTGTTATGGGGGCTCCGCTGGAAGTATCGGTGAGTGTACCTGTAATAGTAAAGTATTGTTTACTGTTGACTTCAGCTGGGGTTGCACTGGCGGTGAGCTGCGTTGACGTGGGGTGTATCGGCTCGTGGATCGTAACAACAACCGAAGCACTGTTGCTCCCCGCATAGGCTGCATTTCCCACGAAGTTCACCCGGTACTCATACACCCCCGCAGTGCTCTCGCTCAGTGAGATGCTGTAGGAGCCTGTCGTGCTGGTTATATCGGTTTTTCCACTCGTATCGGTCCACGTCCCGTCGATATTCTGCTGGAGCTGGATAGTCTCACTGGTCATCGGAGCACCATTAGCGGTACTGAGAGAGCCGTGAAAAGTGTAAGTTTGGTTGACCATAATAATAGGTGGGTTTACGGCAATCGTAAGTTGCGTCGCTGGTTTAACCGTCACAACAGCTGATGCGCTGTGGCTCCCGGCATTCGTTGCGCGCCCCACGAAGTTCGCCCGGTACTCATACACCCCCGCAGTGCTCTCGCTCACTACGATGCCATAGACACCATCAGCACCAGTGGTATTCTTCTTACCGCTCACATCAGTCCATGTCCCGCTGACATTCTTCTGGAGCTGTATCGTCTCACCGGACACTGGAGCACCATCAGCGGTCGTGAGGGTGCCGTAAATGGTGAACGGCTGGTTGACAGCGACAATGGTAAGGTTTGCCGTGGCAGTAACGTGCGTCGGCTGCAGAACAGTCACAAAGACAGAAGCACTGCTCCCCGCATAGGCTGCATTTCCCACGAAGTTCACCCGGTACTCATACACCCCCGCAGTGCTCTCGCTCAGTGAGATGCTGTAGGAGCCTGTCGAGCTGGTTCTGTTGGTTTTTCCACTCACATCAGTCCACGCGCCATTGACATTCTGCTGGAGCTGGATAGTCTGGTTTGTTATGGGACCGCCGGTGACATTAGTGAGCGTGCCGCTTATGGTGAACGTCTGTCCTACGAGTACCGTTGAAGGCGTGGCACTCGCGGTGAGCCGTGCAAGTGGTTTAACCGTCACAACAGCTGACGCGCTGTGGCTCCCGGCATTCGTTGCGCGCCCCACGAAGTTCACCCGGTACTCATACACCCCCGCAGTGCTCTCGCTCACTACGATGCCATAGACACCATCAGCACCAGTGGTATTCTTCTTACCGCTCACATCAGTCCATGTCCCGCTGACATTCTTCTGGAGCTGTATCGTCTCACCGGATATTGGGACCCCATTAGCAGTAGAGAGAGTGCCGTAAATGGTGAACGGCTGGTTGACAGCGACAATGGTGAGGTTTGTGGTCGCAGTAAGGTGCGTCGGCTGTTGAACAGTCACAACAACCGAAGCACTGCTGCTCCCCGCATAGGCTGCATTTCCCGTAAAGATCGCCCGGTACTGGTACACCCCCAATGTGCTCTCGCTCACGGCGGCGATGATATAGGTGCCTGCGGCGCTGGTTCTGTTGGTTTTTCCACTCACATCAGTCCACGTCCCGCTGACATTCTTCTGAAGCTGTATCGTCTCACCGGATATTGGGACCCCATTAGTAGTAGAGAGAGTGCCGTAAATGGTGAATGTCTGTCCCACGAGTACCTGTTGAAGGCGTGGCACTCGCGGTGAGCCGTGCAAGTGGTTTAACCGTCACAACAGCTGACGCGCTGTGGCTCCCGGCATTCGTTGCGCGCCCCACGAAGTTCGCCCGGTACTCATACACCCCCACGGTGCCCTCGCTCAGTGAGATGCTGTAGGAGCCTGCGGCGCTGGTTCTGTTGGTTTTTCCACTCACATCAGTCCACGTCCCGCTGACATTCTTCTGAAGCTGTATCGTCTCACCGGATATTGGGACCCCATTAGTAGTAGAGAGAGTGCCGTAAATGGTGAACGGCTGGTTGACAGCGACAATGGTGAGGCTTGCGGTCGCAGTAAGCTGCGTCGGCTGTTGAACAGTCACAACGACAAAAGCACTGCTGCTCCCTGCATAGGCTGCATTTCCCGTAAAGATCGCCCGGTACTCATACAACCCAGCAGTATTCTCGCTCAGAAGGATAATAAAAAGACCGGTAGCACCGGTTACGCTCTTTTTACCGCTCACATCAGTCCACGTCCCGCTGACATTCTTCTGAAGCTGGATAGTCTGGTTTGTTATGGGACCGCCGGTGGCATTAGTGAGCGTGCCGCTTATAGCGAACGTCTTTCCCGTGGGTGCCGTTGAAGGCGTGATGCTCCAGGTGAGCCGTGATGGATTTGACGCTTTTATAGCTACAAATGTCTTCAAGCTCGCAATGGTATTCTCGACATGTCCATAAAGACCGCCCCACAAGAGGTCATTGGCGTTCTTGACGTTTTGTCCTGCAGTGAGGATCGCCGCGAAGCTATAAGGCGCATGAGGTTCTTCAACGCCTTGCCTCGTGAATTTCGCGTCAGTGAGGGTAGTGTTATGAATGAAAGCTCCGAGTAGAGACGTAACCATAAGAGCTGTTAAAATAAAGCACATTATTTCTTCTTTCACAGTGCATCACATCTTCTATTGATGGTGCGCGCTCTTGGAGTCGTATACGGGCTATGACGGTAAACATATACCAACGTGTGAAAACATAATAAAACTAACCGATTATATATGTTCCGACAATTTTCAGCCACTCAATAATGAAACTTCGACGGGTGTTCGTTTGAGTAAACGGCAATTGTGTCGAACCGTAAAAAATCGCGATTAAGATCATCAGGCACCAATTCAGCGACTTTATAATTCTTTGTCAATAAAACTGACAGCATCCGTCAACATGTGTTAGTGATGCACTACATAAAACTAGAAGCAGCAAAGATGAAAGATGCGCCCTAGTCCTCTGCGCACTATAAAATGTAGATGATGAAAAGATGCAGCTTGTAGGCGTTTATAGTGGTGAGAGTTAGCGCGCTCCTACATAGAGCAATAGTAGCGTCGTGTGTTTTCACGTGTCTGCCTTTCTTTGGATCATACCAGCTAACACCCTTCTGAAGCGTCTAGAATAGCACGATAATTCGCTATAGGCCGCGCGAAAATCGTCGTCAGATACGTCTTCCAACAGAAAGCGCACTTTTTTTCTAATTTGTATGCGCGTGTAGAACCTATCGTTGCCTCTATTAAGTTTGTACAGTGCCTCCATAATACGCACTTCAGTAGGTCCAAACGTAGCCCGATCCGGCGATTTCCTCTTGTGGTCGATTGGTCCATTCATAGCTCTTCCTCACGTCGACGTGTACATATAGCGTGGTCATCGTAAGCGTTAAACGTCAACAAATTCGCTTCAGCGTACAGAAAAGCCAATCGCAGTACGTTTGAGACGCCGCTAGAATTTGAAAGATGTTTAAGCATCGTGATACCCCACCTCATGTAAAAACGTGAGCGATAACGAAAAAAGCGTTATTATCGCAGCATTGTGAACTATAGTTAAAAATTGATGGAAAGAACGAAATCCGTTACACACCGTTTTAGCGCAACTGTATGACAGCAAATAGTTACTTTTCCATCATCAAGCTTTTAATCCTTTAATCGTTTCTTAAGTTAAAATTATACCGCTTCACCAAAAGCAAAGTTGCGCTTAACAGCTTTAATTTCAATCTTAAGCTCGTCGTTAATCTTCGTGCTCGGCACAAAAATTACGAAACCGTTTACCCGGGCAATGCCATCGCCCTGCTTCGCGATGTCTTCAATCTTGACGTCGTATTGCTTTCCGACTTCAACTGGCGCGTCACGTGGCTCCATTCGCTCGAATGGGTTGTATCCGCCGCCGTAGCTGCTTCTAGTATTCTTCTTGTACAAATATTTCACCTCCTCCCTTCGTTATCATTAAAGTATACGCATAGGTTGTATATATGTGGTTCCACCAATTGGAACGTCACTTGTGCGTGCATATTTTTGAAATTAGTTAGAAGTGACGTCGTGCTTAACCACTGAGGTGTAACAAATTAGTAAGCTTCGATAGTATCGTTAGTTAAGAGTTTTTTTTCCTTAAAAAATGCCTCTAGCACTTCGCACGTCAATAGTTGAAGAGTATAGTAACTTTTTTTACTTTTTAGCATGTTATGAGAGCCAATTGAGTAGCCACAAGCCAAAATATGTTAAAGTTGCAGCACGGATGGATTAAAGACATTAAACTAGCACAATAACGATACAGACAATACAGTAATATTACCCTTGAGCATAGTTAGTGTGTAAAAAAGTGGTGTGTTTTAATTCCACTGGCAAAAAAACTTCCATTAGAAGAGATTAGGAAATTTAAGAGCTTTTATATATACACACGCTCTCATTAGAGCAAGTATAAGCATCACTGAGTGTTTCGCTCGAGTGTATAAGGTCAATAAATGTCTTGAAACTCGTATGTCTAGGCTGTGGGCAACGTAAAAGTATTGCTTAAAAAATCCAATACAGCCACAAAAAAAATAAAAAGGTTAGAAAGACAAACTTCAAATAGTGTTAATATGCACTTGTATTAAAGGAGGTAACTAAAATGGTGGATATTGTTACAACAATAGTACAAACAGGTACTCAGTTCCTCTCGACTGTAACCGTTGGTGGTCAGTCATTCCTTAGCACTACGATAAACATTACGATGAATCTGATGGCTGTATACGCAAATGCAGTACTTGTTGGACTCCATATGTAATGTGACTATATACTGTTTATACCGAGTTTGTTAGATATGTGTAAAACAAATGGAGAAGTAATATGGTAGAAGATTTACTAACAACAGTTATTACACTCGCCGGTACTATGACGGGAATGGCAATCAAATATGGGGCGTTACTGTCGCTACCAACCCTTGTAGGTACCATGGCAGCAGCTCCTATCACGTTGCTCGCCGCGGGTTTGGCTGCCGCTGCAACCATTGGGAGCGCACTTATTTTTGTGGGCATCTTCAAATAGATGCTTAACAATGAGAATAATAATTGGCCGGAGCAAATTATTGCATTTTGCAAACGTTATTAGAGTGGAAACGATAATCTCACAAGCTAAACCCCTATAAGTAAAAAAGTATTTTCTTTTATGTGTCTGAAGGGTTAGATATTCAGTCCGGATCTCCGTTCACTCGTTACTGTACTTATTCATCCTAAGCAAGAGCGTGTGGGAATAATGCTTGTTATTATAATTAAATTTCTTGATAGTTTAGATTACTTAATTCGATCCTTACTATTAACTGCGGCTTTTAGGTTCTTGAAGATATATATTGAAGGTGGCGGTAATTAAATTCGTATAGCGGCGTTGAAATATAACTGCTACTATTTCGGCAGTTGTGTGTAGAAGATAGATCAAATGCCAGTTATTTAGTATTGTGTGTTGATTGAATTTGGCTTTCAAGAATAGCTTCGGTAGTAGCGAAAGGTACCTTAAATCTCAAATGTATAAAAAATGATTCTTTTTTCTAAAACTTTTTTTAAACTTCATTTCGAAAGACAATTACTTCAAGTCTGAATGAACTCTTGTGTCGTTATATTAAAGAAGTAACAACGTTATAAAATATATGGAATGAGTCTTTTTGTCCTTTTCGAGTACTCAACGTATTCATTGCCGAGTTCTAAAGTCAATACCTTTTCTTCTTCATACATTCGGAAGCCGTACGCAAAGCCAAATATCAACAATATCACGAGGACTGCTGACCAGGACTGTAAAGCTAGTCCCACCCCCACTAGAATTAGAAGGATACCTGTGTATGAAGGGTGACGCACCAGCCGATACGGACCTTTGTCTACTACTTTCTGCCCGTCTTGAACTCCTATCGTCGGAGAGAAGTAACTCCCTAATACAACAATAGACCATTGTCGAACCACAATTCCAATTATAATTACGACTAAACCGAAATAAAAGACCCAATTCGGCAACAGAGCAGTGCCCAATAAAGCAAAAGAGTACGCAACGACATAAGATACAACTACGCTCAGAGATGTCAGCCGGCCAGAGCTTTTTTCCTTTTTCGTTATTTCAGTACCACGACGACGTTTACGTGGAAGTATGATCCCACCTATAATTTCAGTTAGAAGCATTGAAAAATACACTACAAAGAATTGTGCTGCTGCCATATCCGATGTTAATACTTCGACCATTTTAGTTCACTTTTATTTTCTCTAATGTACGGTTTCCATGCGCTTTCTTGTCCTACTTTTGCCATTTAATCAAGTAGTTTTGTATGTTTTATAGATTTTGCCTAAAGGATCAAGAGTAAGGCTTCGCCTTACTGTGCTATCAATTCTTCAACAAGATTGATAGCTGTGTAACTTTTGATGACATAATGAGCGAAAGCGATGTTGAAGAGAGGGCCCAAATAATTACTTCTTGTGTCTGATAGTTTATGATGAATGAACGTAGCAAGAAATACACGACAAGAACACGAGTGTATTCTGTTATGTCATAAATGTTTAAACTCCCGCACTGCTATTCGCGCCTATACGCGTGAACTCGCAGAACAAAGGGCCTCCATGAGTTTATAGAAGGACATACATGCGCTCTCGTGGGTGAACACCCAGCAATCAAATCTTTGTTTCGAGAGGGCAGACTCTTGATAAGCTTCGTGATGCATTTGTTTAGCGCTTTTATACGAGAGCGTCTCGCCTCGCAGTCCGACCTTTCAGCACGCAGATATGGCCTCTTGCCTATAAGAACGAGTAAGGAATTAATGCCAGTATACATTACCTCATCATTAGCACAAACAGAACGAGATGAGATGATATAACAGCAGCCAAATCATGTTCGAGCACAAATACCAGTTTTTTAAGCGCCAACTGTTATTATCTTTATCTGGGTCGCACCCTGACACTATAGTCGGTATATAGATAAGACAAAAAAAACAGAATAAAACAAAAAAAATTAAGAAATAACCCTAGAATCACCATTTTATGATAGGGATATCTTACTTTTGTGACGATTTGGGGAATACAACCGGTTAAAAAATACCAATACAACAAAAATAATTGATGCAACTTCCATCGTGGGTTGTATCTTCAATCTCTCGGCTATGCGCTGCATCTTTTTTTGCACGCAAATAATATCAAAAAACTGCTTGATCGTACATTTCTTTGATGTCTTTATCGCTAAATTGTATAGGGATGACAAATCGAGTTAAATTAATTATCTTTGCACATATCTCTACATGTTTTACAAATGCGAGGGAATAAAATGAGAAAATACCTTACGTTTTTATTTGTAGCTAGTATCGTGCTTGCATCAATAGTAATAGCTGGCGCGAGCATAGGTAATGTCTCCTCCCCACTACTAAAAACCACCCTTATATTCAACGCTCCGTCCGTAGCGTTGGGAAGATTTGGGCAAGTCCCTGTTGATGGGTATTTGACTACGGGAGCTGGTGTTGGTATTGATAATGCAACGATACACGCTCAAAGGTTAGAAGGTGTGGATGTGTGGACTACTTTTTTTAACGACACAACGGATGCGAAGGGATATTTTAGTTTTACCTTCATGCCAAGATCTCCACCACCGGGAACAAATTACGTCATTGCCAATACATACAGGGTAACGTATGATGGCGATAGTCGATATGCACCAAGTATAAGCAATGAGACAGAAATGACTGTCATTTGGTAGATAATTACCGATGATCGACTTTATGAGCAATCATAAAAAGCCCATTGTTGCAGGCTTTGCAACGTGTATTATTTAATACGCTACATCAAAAAACAGCTTGATCATGGATCTGTTTAATATTTTTATCATTGAATCTTAGATAATCCAATGTAGTCTGTATCCCGGCATGACCCAGTAGCAATTGAAAACGACGCACATCAAAACCCTGACGGATAAGGTTTATTGCGAATGAATGACGGAAATATTTGATATGGGGTTGTTCACACAGAGCCTCATGCTCACAGCACAAAATTATGAGGTGAATTCCGCGCCGGCTTCTCTTTTTAGCATTGTACCCACACTTATTCGTGCGGATTATGTGTCTTAAGGGTCAGATATTCAATCTGGATCCTCGTTCATTTGTTGTTGCACTTATTCATCCGACGAGAGTGAGTGTGAGATTAATAAACTATTATTATAATTTTTTTGCGTTGTAAAATGTTTAATTGTGAGTACCTCGTTACTACCTCCGGTTTCTGGGTTTTCCTGAAGGACCCTTATACAAGATATGGAATGAGCCTTTTTGTCCTTTTCGAATACTCAACGTATTCATCGCCGAGTTCTAAAGTCAATACCTTTTCTTCTGCATACATTCGGAAGCCATAAGCGAAGCTGAAAATCAACAATATAACGAGGATAGCTGCCCAAGACTGAAATGCCAATCCTGCTCCGACCAGAATCAAAAGATTACCAGTGTATGAGGGGTGACGCACTAACCGATAGGGACCTCTTTCTACTACTTTCTGTCCCTCTTGAACCCCTATTGTTGGAGAGAAGAAACGTCCTAAAACAGCAATAGACCATTGTCGTACTACAATTCCAAGTATTATTACAGCTATACCGAGATAAAAGACCCAACTTGGCAATAGGGCAATACCCGATACAGCAAGTACGTAAGCGACAACAAAGGATACACCGAAGCTCATAGATGTCAGCCTACTAGAACCTCTCTTCTCCATTTTCTTTATTTCAGTTCCATGACGACGTTTTTTTGGAATCACAAGTCCACCAATAATTTCAGTTACGAGCATTAAAACATACACTACAATGAATGTCGCTGCTGCCGTATTCGACGTTAAAACTTCGACCAAGTTAGTTCACTTTTATTTTTTCTTCTTCTACATAATAGTATTAACTTTCTTATCTTATTTTCACCATCTAATCAAGTCACAAGCGTCTTTTTTGTATTTCACACAATTATTCAATGAACAAGACCGCGTTACTGCGCTAGCAGTTCTTCTGTATTATTTATACCCGACACACCTTTAATAAGGCTAAATGCGCTAATGGTGATCTCAACACTAAAGGTGATCTCAAAGACGACGTGAAATAACCGCCTTTGTTCTTTTATTTGACTGTTATAAATATCGTCAGAAAAACATAAACGATAGGAAAAAGAGGTGTAGTTCATGAATGTCATAGACGCGTTAAATTCTAGAGCTACTATCCGCGCCTTTAAATCAGATCCTGTCGATAAGAAGACAATCTTTAAGATTTTAGAGAAAGCAACTCGTGTGCCCTCCTGGGCCAATACCCAGCCGTGGGAAATCTTTGTTGCCAGTGGTCAACTACTAAACAGGCTTCGTGACGCGTTTGTAGCGCGCTTTCAAGCAGGAGAACCTCGTAATCCGGATTTTCAAGCACAGCAGACATGGCCTCCTACCCTCCAAAAACGAACGAGCGAATTAATAGCAGAGCGCGCTAAATTATCATCGACAAATACAAAACGCGACGATACAACATTACGACAAGCCACGTTTACGGACAATTACCGATTTTTTGGAGCGCCAACCATTATATACCTCTGTATGGATCGCACCCTAACGCAGTGGTCGATGTTTGATATGGGGCTGTTAGCACAGAGCATCATGCTCGCGGCACAACATTATGGAGTCGACACTGCACCAGCTTTTCTTTTCGCCTCGTACCCTGATTTGATTCGTGCAGAGTTGGACATTCCGGAAAACTTAGCGATACTCATTGGAGTGGCACTTGGTTATGCCGATACAAACCATCCGCAGAACCAGTACCGTAGCCCCCGACGACCAATAGAGGACGTCGTTCGTTATAAGGATCTATAGTAACATAGATAAGTTCATCTTCAACAGTAAAACGATGCGGATAGTGTGAGCACGGTGACGAATAAAGAGGCTTATATTAGAAATGATAACTAGAGCTAGGACTTGTGGAAAGATTTTACACAAATATCTAAGTTCAGTACGGTTACTAGGCACAGCTCTCATAAAGCTATAAGTGTTGAGAGACAATTAAATAACTATCTTGTCAACTTCCGGAACATCGGTGCGGCTGACGATTTCATAGCTGGAAACGTAATCGCTTACCGAAAAAATATGCATCGCTAAGGAGATTGACTGATTGTTAACAACGCACCGATAGGAATAGCAGGGTTTCTGTTAATTTAAAATCTGAAGGTTTTGGGCACATCGATCACATTACCGACACTGCTGATAATGTATGAAAACTACCTTAGTGTTTTGAAAGGTGGGATTTAAAGGTATAAACGAACCGCGGTACATCCGTCACGATATCATAGGGCGCGCGAGCGACAAATCCTTCAAATAGGTTTATCGAAACTTACTGTATCACTACTTGCCGAGGTATTGCTGTTTTATGTGTGGCTGGATCTTCCCATACGAGAGATTTACGAAGTGCCCGTCCACATCATATTACCCTTGTGCATAGTATTCCCCCTTCTTCGCTTTCGCAATTTGCTCTTCGTCCCCATTATTGCTTTCATCCCAGATATAGCGCGAGCGTTCGGCGTTGAACTGTTCCACTCTCTCATCAGCTTACCGGTCGTGTTCGTGGCAGCACTGCTCCCTTTTATTAACAAACCGAAAGTGGCAGTAACTGCTGGATATGCAGCAACGGCAATTATCGCGAGTCACCTTATCATTGATGCGCGAAAGCATACGACAGTTTCGATGGTATATGGCTACCCGTTCTCCGACCTTATGCTCTATGCTTTTCTCCTCACGATAGGCAGCTTTGTCCTAGCACAAGTACTCAGTAAAGCCCTGACAAAAAGGCGGTAGCAAAAAATTTCTACAGAAGAAGCATGTTATAGTTGTCTGATCTCACCATGGTTCGATCTTAGATAACACAGGAACATAGGGCGTTCTGCTAGGATTAACGTGAAACATACAGGAACGCAACAAAGTGCGGTGACTAACTGTGCCTCGCTTTTAAAATAGAAAGACCGGGTACAGAGCGAGGTCAATAAACTATTAAGAGTCTAACTTCTTCGTTATATAAACATATAAGGCAACAAGCCCACGTGAATGATTGTCACACCTTTCTACCTTTGATTCTGAATTCTCGTATAGGCTTAAACTCACGTGTGTGTCCCCATAACATGTGCGTCTTATGCGCGTGTGAGCTGTGAATTAGAAAATGGCAAATCTGTAAAACATTTGTTCTATTTTCATACGATAAATGAATAATCTGTATTCCCATCGGCACAATAAGTTCTATCCTAATTAAAAAAAAGTCACGTTAAAAAAACTAAATCGCATTAGCGCAATGAAAATACGCGAAATTTGTAGATGAGTAATAACGTGCCGGCTACCACGATTCAGTAGCCGGCTTACCTAGATGGTCCATTGACCATCACACATTCAAAATTGCCGGGTACTGCATTTCATTTGTTTTTTCTTGATCAACCTCCACTCGATTTAAGAAGGTGAATGTAATTCAATTCTGTTATGAAATGCGTGTGTGTAATCATTATTACGACATAATACTATATTAGTTTTTCACTTTTAATCGTGACGGATCAAAAGCCACATTGAAGTTCCAGCATCAATATTGATCTAGCACGGCTATTACCTGCTTTTTAAATTCTGTTGAATTAAAAAAATAGATTGTTTATTGAGCGTTTCTTTCGTAATTTTTTAAATATAACTCCTGTACTATATCGAAATTTTATCTGCAATGCGGTCTGTAATAATGAAAATAATTTACAGATCTCCTCACATTGAATGGAAATAATCAACTGTGTTTTTATCTCATAAACTAAAATAGTCACCAGTAGAATTCTTGAAGGAAAACACTTTTTCGATACTTACAAAACTGTTAATAAAGCTACTACCAAATAGCGGAAGAGCATAAATGATGACCAGCGAAGTTGATGTACCCCCATCACGTTGTCTGTACAAGGACGATCTTCAAACGTCGCCACAAAATTCAAAAAGAGAGAACGTAAAGGGATGGCTAAGCTGGAAAGTGAGGTTCGAAAAATGACGTTTTCTCTATCTAAAAGCGATTCTGATACAGTTTTAAAAGGTTCTGAAATGTTCGGTAGTGACGTAGGGATTGGCCGAAACGAGATCCACGCTTTTGCGCAGCGACCAGGTATGCTGTATTCGATAGTCCAGCTGATATCAGACGTTCCGACTTTTGTAGGGAGTGATGGCCAAAACTACACCGTGAAAACAGGTGATATAGCTACTATACCGTCAGACCAAGCGAGGGTACTGTACAGTCGTAGAATAGCAGTTTTTCTGGACGAAGAAGCGTAACGGTGTGGAGTAACTTAAGAAACCACATGTTCTGAAATACCACAATAAACGTATCGCTATAAGGCAGACTCTCAGTATCATAATTCTTGCTTCTGTTACAAGTTCTAATCTTGAAGTATAGCAATCATGAGCTGCCTCTAATCTGTTCGTGCTTGTAGCTATGTGTTTGTAGCTAGCTATTATAAACGCCTTTACGTTATGATCAAAGACAAGGTCATAGAGTAACTACTTTAGTAAGTTTCTGCTATCACCAAAGCACAAAATTCTGTTTTTGTGACCAAAGCGCTTGTTGGTCAACTCTAAGCCGGTCGATCTGTCTACAATCATCAGCGCCAAGGCTTTAGGTTGGTAAAAAAACCCCCTATTTGGGAAATTTTCCGTTAATGCTATTTGTGTATCACGAGACGTTGTGCGATTTCAGAACTATGTACTACACATTTAAACCACGTACGTACTTTGTGTTATAGGTGCACAATGTCCGAGAGACACAAAGTTTTGCTGTGACTGTCGACACGTCAAACTCAAACTAACAAGGTCATCCATTCTCTAAGCATTCACAAGCCGGCAATTATTCCGGGTTTCTTCGGCTATTTGACGCGTATGGTAAACAAATCGTTTGCTGAGAAATGATGTATACACAAAGTCACGCGTAAATGATGACAGCAATCAACATTAAAATGAAAACTGTACTATATCAACTAACGCGCAATAATATCAATGAAAAAGCATTATAACCTCCCGGTTCGAACGACACAAAGCCAAAACATATGTAGAGCTTAGAACGATGAAAAAAGCAGATAACGCAGGAGGATTAAATTGGAATGAAACAAGGAGTAATGGGCAAATCAATCACCACACAAAGTGGAGCAGATATGGGAAAGGTAAAAGATGTTGTCATCGATGTTGATACAAAAGACGTCTCGTTAGAGGTATCAAAAGGCATGCTAAAACGCCGCGAATTGATTCATTGGTCAAAAATCGTCTCTGTCTCAGACAGAATAATTGTTTCAGACGATGTCATCAGCGATGTAAGCCAGAAGTCGAAAGACCGTTTTAAAGTATCGCCCAGCAATAACAAAGCCTCGGTTGACGAGAACGCCGAGAGTGACGTTGAAAAAACTAAGCCGAACATTAGAGAGTGAACAAAACCGTCGTACTGATTGTCATGTGTGACCAAAACTTCGTTCGGCGCAATATCAGCAAACTACACGACTGAGAAGTTTATCGCACTTTGTCGTGGTTGCACGACATTAGATTACGAGTAGAGGACATTAAGACTGTTAACGACATTGTTGCAGCGTTTACGTGACACTTAAACTGTTATAGAGGGCACCATCTTTTTTGAGTCTAGGTGTCAAGCAGTCGGACGGTTTACATCATCGTTTCAGAATCTGTCGAACCAGCGGCATTGACACATCAATGGCGCCTTCAGGGCACAGCTCCTGACAACAATAGCACCGAATACACGCGCGGTAATCGATGCTTGGCACAGAACCTTTTGTAAATTTCATAGCTTTCGGCGGACAGTCCTTTGTGCATTCACCGCACTTTTTACACCTCGCAGCATCAACGCGGGGTCTTACGGCTATAACGCTTTTTAGTCTGTTAGCCAAGAATAGAGGCATTCTGAACCTCATCATAGTCTTCGGTTTTTTAAAATCCTCCATGATGAGCGGTTCGACTTCCTCACCATACACAGTTATATCCGTTAAGCTGTCCGGCCCGATGCCCCGCTCGTGCGCAAGTTTGACGGTTGGCACCTCCATAGGATCAAAGCCGGCAATGGTCACAGCTACGTAGTCAAGCGCTGTACTGCTTTTACTCGCCATGACAAGCCCGATATTAAGAGGATTGCCGTTCGAAGGTCCGGCACCGTCCATGCCAACGATTGCATCCATAATGTTAATAGTCGGCGTGTACGTCTCATGCAGATCAAGCAGAAGTTCGGAGAACAAATTAACGTTCCCTGCTGTATGCAAGTGATATTCGGTCTTGAACATCCCAGGCATATAACCATACAGGAGCTTTATAGCGCCTGTGTAATACGTCAAACCGTGCGTCTTCAGCTTGGGGAGACCTATAATCACGTCGACATCGGTAATCGCTTTAGCCAGCGTAAGCTTCTTGAACTTCAACGCTTTATCTGAAAAAACTTCGACAGTGGCCTCGTCAAACCGCACGGATTGGCATCCAGTCTCGTCGATAACCTTCTGTATGCCAGTCTTTTCCAATAATGATTTATATGACGCAGCGCTGCTCCCGCCGCCTGGCGAGTCACCTACTAAGGGAGTAACCCCTAGATCCTGCACCATTGTAACTACTGCTTTGACAATCGCCGGGTGCGTAGTAACGGCCGCTTCTGGCGGTTTTGACGATAATAAATTCAATTTAATAAGCACGCGGTCGTCTTCCTTGACAACGTTCTCGAGTCCTCCTAGTGGAGCGAGACTCGCTTCTACCGCGTTTCTGACTTTCTCATCATCATAAGCGTCGCACTTGACAATAGAAACTTCGTACGTCATAATTAACATGTTACAGTAGACCTAAGCAAGCATAGATTTTCCGTCTAATTCATAGAAATGCACAGACACACTTATGCAAAACAAGTAACATTTCATACCCGAACTGAAACAATGTAGGCGTTTTTGCTGTGCTCGGGATTACAAGAAAAGATGTTAATGGAAAGCTAGAAAAATTGCGACTATCATTTATAGCGTGTAATTGTGTGCGCTAGGTATGTAAATGGGGGGCCACAAATGGGTGATGAACATACAGAAGAAGAACATGAATGGAGACAAACAGTACGCTTGCTTGTCGAAGAAGTACTGCCGGAATTCCAAGGATGTTTGGCGGATGCTATCGTCGAAGTGAATGAAAAATTTGAAGATGAAAATTGCGATGATTGTCTCCAACAACATGTAGAAGATGCAAAGAACGAACTTATCGAAGAGTTAAAGCAAAAATACTCGCTCACTGATTATGAGCTGTTTATGTTAGGGTATCTAGAAAGAACAGAAGAAGAGCAAGCAGAGATAAACAAAGCTAAACATGAAAAGGCAGAAGGGCGCGCAGAAGAAGAACGCGAAAAGAATGAACAGTAAGTTACTAATCGATTGACGATACTATACAATACGTATCAGGCGATTTCAGTACATAAGGTTTATTCCATAAACAAGACTTCCACGTCGCACGCTATGACATGATATAAATCGTAGCGATTTATGATACAAAATGAGCAAAAGGATGTGACTAATCACTACGATAAACGTTCTGAAACTGTTTGTCATTTGCGTCCTGCGGCTCAGAAGTTAAGATATAATAGATTAACAATTGTTTAAGTTTAAGCTGTTTGAGCTAAAAGCTATTCTCTTAAATGCAAAACAGCACCCTTAGTAGTCAGATCCATAGTTAGTAAGAGTTTTTCGTGCAGCGACCAGTTAACATAAGCACGAAGCTTGCTAGCTAGCATCGTTATTTTATGAAACAACTAAGCAATTGAAGATCCGCCATGTGTTAGGGTTGCTACCGAGGAAAATTCCCCCTTTGTAACTAAGCAGCCCTGTGACCAGGTTATTTAAAGTCTTCTGTGAAGCACGATGAATGCTGTATGAAATCCACTCCTGCAAAGCGCACATGAAGTGCTAATTGGATTGTTGCTGTTGATCCTGACCTGTAGGAATTTGTTGTGAAGGGGCTCTCTCAAGGATGGTTTCAAGTATGATCTTCTGATTACCTCTAAATACTTCCACTTCGACTTTGTTCCCTATCTGACGTTTATTCATTACTTTTATCAGATCCCTGACATTATTGATTTGAACATCATCCAGATGAACGATTATATCTCCTTGTTTAATTCCAGACTTTTCAGCTTCACTATTCGGGAGCACATTAGTCACCAGTACCCCCTTGTCAGTCGGTAGATTGTAATAGGCGACTATTTTTGGATTAAGGTTTACAGCATTTATGCTGATCCATGGTCGTACAACTTCACCGTGCTCTATCAGCTGTTGCGCGATCCACATAGCGGACTGTATAGGAATGGAAAATCCTATGCCTTGCGCAAATGGAATGATCGCACTGTTGATCCCGATTATCGTACCGCTACTGTCTATCAGAGGACCACCGCTATTCCCTGGATTGATAGCAGCATCGGTTTGAATCAATCCTTCCATATATGTAACTTCGGTCTGAATAGACCGATTCAAAGCACTCACAACGCCTACAGTGACCGTTGGTCCACCGATCAGACCCAACGGACTTCCAATAGCAATCGCCATTTGTCCAATCTTCAGATTGTTGTCTTTTGCCCTTTCGGGCACCTGAAGGTCATACCCTTCGACATGAATGACAGCAACGTCCGTGATAGTATCTATGCCTGCGACCTCTCCTGAAAACGTCCTTCCATCTTCCATTGTAACTTTTATTTTCTGAGAGTTGAGCACTACATGGGCGTTGGTCATTATATAGCCTCCTTTATCAATTACGAAGCCAGAACCGACTCCTTGAACGGGATGTATGCGCAGATATGCATCTGCCATTAGCTTTACCTCGCTAACGTTTACAACACTAGGAATTACTTTTTCTACAGCCCCAACGATCATTTCATCATAACTTGACATATAAATCTCGCCTCATTGCGACATATCTGCAATTCACTCGCTTTTTTGGGTTATTATCACTTTCCTGTGTTTTACCCGGTTTCATTTCGCACTAATCCCCTAGCTGTCTTTACAACTCTTCAGTACGCGTGATAAACAGTTATTAAGTCTTCAGTATAACAAAAAAATAGAAATCTCACGCAACATTGCCAATTAATAGTTTTATTCTGTTCGATGTAATTGCAGTGATCGAATTTGTCAATCATTATCAGTACCTTTTTCCGCTGTATCTCCTTGAACGGTTGGCTCTTTTTATAATTTCGTAGACTAAAACACATCTAGAAGAAGTGGGATCCCACTCGCTCCCCTAACTTCCAATCACTCCCTGTATTCGTTATGCCTTCGCGTAAACCCAAAGAAGTTAGTAACTAGGGCAAAAACTGATAAGCCAAGAAGGTAACCTAACCATAGCTGTAAGGCTTAGGTTTTAATCTAAAGAATAAAATTGACGCTTCCGGTATCGGAGCCGGCAACGAAAAAGTGAAAACGTGAATGCAGCAAAAGAATATATTGGTGTACTAAAGAGAAGTGTAATCTCGCGTATTCCTACAAGCTTCGGAGAATTTCAGCTCTGCTTGTATACTAGTGGCGACGATGAAAAAGAGCATGTTGCCTTAACTATGGGCACCGTGAGAGGTAAATCGAATATCTTAGTCCGCATTCATTCTGAATGCTTCACTGGTGAAGTACTGGGATCTTCTCGTTGCGATTGCAGAGAACAACTACACCTCGCAATGCAAAAAATTGCTGAGGAAGGACGCGGTGTGTTAATTTACCTACGTCAAGAAGGGCGAGGCATAGGTTTATCTGACAAATTGCGAGCTTACAATCTACAGGATCAAGGGTATGATACCGTCGATGCGAATCTGCTGTTGGGCCATCAGGTAGACGAACGTGATTATACTATTGCGGCGCTCATCCTTAAGGATTTACAAGTCCACTCGGTGAGACTGCTTACTAACAACCCACTGAAAATCAAGTCTCTTCACGAATTAGGCATAACTGTAGAGCAACAGCTGCCACTACATCCTACAGTGAACGAAAGCAACTTCAGGTACTTACTTACTAAAGCTTTGCGCATGAATCATTTGCTCAATCTATACGCTACGTCCGAGCATAGCGAAAATCACGCGATATCCGTCTGTCGTAAGGACGATGCGATTCTGGGCGTTGCGAGAAAAAGTGGTCAGCTCTTCAAAGAAAAAGTTGTGGCCAATCGCGATTCTCTCTATTTTATTGCTGAACGGCAAGTAACTGTCCGAAAGGAAGAGCTCCCTAAAATTGGTGCGAAACAAGTTTTAATCCAGACTCTGCTCTCTGCCATTAGTCCCGGCACTGAAAGCATGATTTATCGTGGAGAATTTCCTAAAGAGATGCCAATAGATGCAAGTATTACTGACCTTTCAGGCAGGTTTGTCTATCCTATGAAATATGGCTATTCGGCAGTTGGACAAGTAATAGCGATAGGCAAAGAGGTGGATTCCACGTGGGAAGGCCGTTATGTTATGGCGTTCCATCCGCATGAAAGCTACTTCGTCGCCGACCCCACGGCGTTACTGCCACTGCCAGAAGACATAATGCTCGAAGATGCGGTATTTCTACCGAACATGGAAACCGCAATTAATTTCGTCATGGACGGCTCACCGTTGATCGGCGAGAACGTCGCGGTTTTAGGTCAAGGCATCGTTGGTTTGCTGACCACAAGCTTGCTGGCCCGTTTTCCACTAGCTAATTTGGTCACCCTAGACTACCACTCGTTACGTCGTGCGGCTTCGAGAGAACTCGGGGCGCTGGTATCATTTAGTCCCGAAGAAGAAGGTCTACATGACATGTTAAAGGAACACATGCCAAATGGAGCAGATCTCACGTATGAAATTTCTGGGTCGCCAGCTGCCCTTGACCTAGCGCTCTTAACAACAGGGTTTGCAGGTCGTATAGTGATAGGTTCATGGTATGGGAGTAAATGTGCTAATGTAGACTTAGGAGGAAGGTTTCATCGCAGTCGTATTCGTTTGATCAGTAGCCAAGTAAGCAGTTTGGCCCCAGAATTTACAGGCCGATGGACAAAAACGCGCCGCTTTAACGTCGCGTGGGAAATGATACGCCAAATGAAACCATCCCACCTCATAACACATCGTTTTTCGATCAGCCAAGCAGCACACGCCTACCGACTCCTAGATGAGAACCCTGACAAAGTAATCCAAATCTTGTTTACCTATGATGAATGAGGCAGCATTCCGCGTGAATCGGACAACTGAAATTGCGCAAAAAATTTCAGAATCGCTTAACCAATCAGAACGCATACAGCCAACGTGATTGAGAACGATGTTCTGCAGGCACTCGTTCTACTTTCGTCAGTGTAGAGGTTGTGACGATCGATGATCCACTATCAGTTGTTCAACAATAAAGCTAGGAAATTAACATGTATACAACTGCAGTAAAACGGGATTTTGTAGCCCAGCATTACTTAGTCGGCGGAGATTGGGGGGAAGAAAATAAAACTCATTCCCACCATTATCAGGTCGAACTCGAGGTGGAAGGAAAAGAACTTGATCAATATGGTTTTCTGATAGATGTTGTGGACGTTCAGTCACACTTGGATGCACAGGTGCACTACTATAGGGACAAAACGCTCAACGATTTGCCCGAATTTAAAGGATTGAATCCGAGCATCGAATGCTTTGCTTATATTCTTTGTAGAAGACTCTCAGACGACATAAATGCCTCTGATTGGAGCAGTATTACAGTAAAAATCTGGGAAAATGACAGTACTTGGGCATCGTACAGAAAGGTACAGCAGGGTACGGCACATGCTACTAAATTTGACCATTAAGCGTCACGCATACACTTAGAGGGAAATGCATATCGGTTTGTTACTTTACGGCAGTTTGGATATGCTTTCTGGCGGCTACTTATATGACCGCAAATTAGTTGCGTATCTAGAGGCTCAAGGGGATTATGTAGAAATCATCTCCCTGCCGTGGAGAAATTATATTCGCCATCTGAACGACAACTTCTCTCTTAGTTTTCGCCGTCGTTTAATGAGACTCGATGTAGATGTGCTGCTTCAGGATGAGCTCAATCACCCCTCATTGTTCATACTGAATCACGGTTTACGAAGGCAAATCGGCTACCCCATCGTTTCTATTATTCACCTCCTTCGAAGCGCTGAGGATCACCCGGCGTGTCGCAACTATCTCTACCGTTGGATCGAACGCAGCTACTTAGCGAGCGTAGACGGTTTTATTTATAATAGTCTGACAACGCGCCAGGCGGTAGAACAGTTACTCATTGATACGAATGTCCTAAGGCACCCCAGCCTTGTGGCATATCCGGGGGGCAACCGCTTTAATCCGGAAATTAGCAATGCAGAAATTATGCACCGAGCGCACAGCGATGTTTTGCGGTTGTTGTTCCTGGGCAATGTTATCCCTCGTAAGGGGTTACACGTCGTGCTGAAAGCATTAAGACAATTGTCAACTGATCAGTGGATGCTTACAGTGATCGGTAATACGAACATAACCCCTTCGTACAGTCGGGCAATCAATCGTCAAATAATACGAAATAGACTGTCCACGCACGTCCATTTTGCTGGTATCGTGCCTGACAGCGAATTGGTGGACTATATGAGAGCTAATCACCTGCTAGTGATGCCCTCGGCGTACGAAGGGTACGGTATCGTCTATTGTGAAGGCATGGGCTTTGGTCTCCCAGCCGTCGGCACGAACGAAGGGGCCGCAAAAGAAATCATCACCCACAACCGAGACGGCTTCTTAATATCTCCTGGCGATTACGTGGCGCTCGCTGATCATTTAGAAGAACTAGCGCAAAATCGGCACCATTTGTTGGAGATGAGCCTCGCTGCTCGTAGTCGTTATAGATCCCTGCCCACTTGGGAAGAATCTACAAAAAATATCCGGGCCTTTTTGACTCAAATCGCTTAAAGTGTTGTAACAAGAGTCAAATAAACCTTCATGGTAAACAGCTAGTCGTTACGTAATAGTACGCGTACTTACTGTCAAACGCAAATCGAATTGATGGAAGAGCGCCATCAACTCAATTCCGCGCCTGAAAGAAAGAGCCATCGCAACGCTCCTACAAAAAGCAATTCATTCATCCTACAGCGCGCAATAGAGCGCCGTTACAACGAACTCTCAAGGTGGGACATTCAAATAGGTCAATACTTTCATACTTTCCTTCTCACTTTGACTTTGATAGCTACACCAAAAATTGTTGTCCTTGTACAAGGTTAGACAAGACCATTTATTTTTTTAAACCAAGTAACTATCGACATGCTAGCAATGACTAACGCTTACGAAATGGCTTCCCAACAACGAAACCCTATCATCGCCACCTAGTAGGTATAATATGGCGCTTTTTAACGCTTTTGTCTCGACCTTGCGCTAATCTTCTTCTGAATAAAAGAAGAACAGAAAATTGCCTGAAAAACAATATCAATGAAAATCTCAAACATATTTGACGTATAGATTGCAAGGCTAGAATAGAAATTGGACAATTTTATCAATAATAAAGAACTAGTTCTGAAACTTGTAGAGTTCAATTTCAGAATTAAAACGGTACAAACCACACCACTATAGGTCACAAGTTGTCTTTTCGCATATTATACCAAGCACTTTTGTTCTGAAGGCTTAAATAGCGAGATTTAAGAATATCGCTTGTAATAATTCAAAAAGTTTTGAATGACTTCATCCTTTGTGATATTAGAGATACCATGACTGAAACGACCAGCAGTGTTATGCCTTCTGCCATCTTTTTTATCTCTCGATGTGATTTTTGAATAAATGTGAATGCCGTTCGGAGATATGTCAACTGCGACCGAATAAGCTAATTCAAGATTATAATTTGAATATACCTCGATAGACTGCTCCTTCACGTTTCTCGTGTACAACTTTACTGTTTTACCATACTTTTCTAGTTCTGTCTTCAATTCGTTAAATGCAGGCTCTACTGTCGACGAATAAAATTCTGCAACTATTGGTTCCTTTTGATGTGTTCGCGCCTTTTTTTCTGATTCATGTTGCGATTCTTTGGTCTTTTTTTTAAAAAAATTGTTTAGATCCTCTTTCCACTTTTCCACATTATCCCCATCTGATTTTTATTATTATTTTTCTTAAAACATCTGTAAACGATGTTAATTCTATTCTATATACTTCTATTACATCTTCATCTTAAATGAAAATGCACGTCCATAATATTAAAGCTGCTTTGCAGCAGAAATAATCGCGTGCATTGTAACTTAAAACAATAATCACTTCACTGTGCTGTGTTTCATCTATGTAAGAAGCTCGTTTTAATGGTTTGGAAATGTTATGAACCAGCAATGTGGGCAGATATCATTCTTAATATTGTTGACTAAATAATGTCCAGCAGATCGAGACTACTGGAGATTATGTCAATAGGAAAGCACTTCCCACGAGAGACGCAAACGCAAATAACACGATGAAGCGTAAAGGTAAGGGCGGGTCAAGAAAAGAATGAGGCCTATTAGTCCTGACCGCCCCTTACCCTTTATGAGTCGAATACATATGACAGTTCTAAGTACTTAATGCTAAGTAACAAATTTTTGTTTTTACAACCCGACTTTGATGTATATGCTAAGCCTGTGGCGTACAATGCATCTATGTAAATTCCCAAAGTGTAACTAGGAGCTTGGTCTGATTTGAGTTGTACCAATTATTACTTACTCCGTAATTAACCGCAGTAAAGAGTTTTCTTCCGTTTTATCACTGCGAACTATACTATATTCGTGTCAGCGTATAGCAGCAGTATATATTCATCATGCCGCTAGACAAATTTGTATGTTAAGTGTCGTACATTCGGCAAGCAAAACTATCGATAGGTCACAATTTCACCTATTTCCACAAGATAATCGCTTTGGACGATAAAACTTACATCACTATACTCAACTCTTTGTTCATTCGTTTTCATGTACTTGATATATGCGATGGCGCGTGCCCCGTCGCTCTGCTATATGCAGTGTCTTGTGGAGATACGGATGAAAACAACTTGTAGCTACCATCCAACTGACTGTTTACGAAGTTGGTGGCATCATCGACGCTTTTGAACCACGTTAACGTTTCATTAGTGTATTTTATTCTGTTATTAGAGGTATTTTCAGTAGTTATATCCAACTTAACTGTATTGGAATTTATCCAAACTGATTTCCAAGCGTTTATTGTTTCGTTTTCGGCGTTAATATTATCGTACTTGTCTATTACGGCTTTAAATGTTTGATTTTTACTCGGCGTAGTCGAAGGTGTATTGAATGGTGATGTACATCCTGCTGCCAACACTGAAACTATTGTCCCTGTAGTTATAAGTAGAGGCGTCTTTTCATCTTGTCTCACATCATTCCTTTGCGTGTTCTTCAGATTAAATTTATGTTACTATGATTCCTTAGGTAAGTGCTCTTTTACCTCTGAAGGCCTGTAGGACCTTTACAAAGAGGACTTCAAAGCTAAGTCAGAGGATATTGATCGAATGACCACACTAAAAGCGCTATTACGTTGTAGTATCCAACGCATATAGTTGCGTCTACACCTGCTGAACCTATTTTTTCTGGATATTCGATACTGCGTTCTCAAGGCATTTAAAGGTGCAACGACCAACTACTCACCTGCTTTTGCTTTGTCCTTTGTCGTGATCTTATTGCAGCTTCTTACGTTGATGCACGTTGTGCATAACACGCTCGCCGATTAGATCAGTTAGCGTTTGTAAAAGCATAAATACGTAAGTTTGGTTGGTTTGGCGTTGCTTACACTAACTTATCAAACAGTGTATACTTTTTAGAGTCTGTTATTGTTTAATTGAAATGAAAATTAACGGCTAATGAATTCCTTTGTTAAATTTAAATATTAACGGACAGTAGATTCCGACGAAATTTATATATAGAAAGATAGTTATTACTAGCTTATTCAATCTATCACGATTAATAATGATTAAAGTGATAGAATGATGTAGTTAAAAAGAGCGACCTAAAAAGAGGTGTAGTAAAGGGGGCGTCCCGGTGTTTAGGGATAATCGTCCCTCTTTTTTTTCTTTATGACGGGGGAAGCAGTTACAGACCAGAACCATGGTGAACCTATTAAAAGACACATATGCCCTCGATGCAAGAAAGCGTATTTAGGTGATTATACACTATGCGCGCGGTGTTCTGAATCTCTGGCTCATTATTTGGGCACTCATCAGTATAAACCTCCTGATTGGTTCGTTAAAAAGCTTTCACAGCTCATTAATGTAGAACGCATATTGCACTGGTGCCCGTGGTGCCACACTCTGCATGAGGGCAAGAATCAGCTATGCAATTCGTGCAAGCAGCAAATTGATGTTGATAAAGTACAACGCTGCGTGCAAAAAGTGAGACGTAAGCGATTGAACGGGATAAAAAGTGACTCACACGTTAGCGACAATGATTCATACCAGTAACGAAGTAAAAAATACGTGGCTAAATAATTGTTCATAACGGTACTCCTCTGTTTGAGGGAACAAGTCTAAGCTGCGAACCCTCTTACTGTGTTCAAATTAAAATATGCCTTTGACAGCTGTGAACGTGACTTGATACTGAGTCGATGAATTATCGACGGCTTAAATGATAATAGATCGCTTCCAACCCTTAGGGCTAAGAAAGATTCTCTCTCAGTCCACACAAACTTATTTTCAACAGCTGCGAGCTTCGTATATAGGTATTAACTACGGTATGATTGTTCTGTCAAGTTCCAGTTTTTAATCCATTTCTAAACTTTATTTTCGTAAAGAACTCGTTTTTTTAGTCTATGCTTCTCTGTAAGCGCACTTGTGTTCAGCCTCTCTATCTAGTGTTAACTATTGTATGTTCCTGTTTTTTAGTATCGTAAATGTGGTTCAGAGTCTATTCAATATACCGGACTGCTTCTGCAGGTGGCATCTTTGAAGCATTTCTTGCGGGGACTATAATGCATAGTATTGCTGCCGCAAATACAAGAATAAAGATAAGGGCAATTTGCACTACAGGAATAGAGTAAGGAACTTTTCCCATTTGCGTAAAGCTTAGATGAACGGCGTACGAAAGCACCACTCCCGTAGCCAGTCCGATGAGGGTTCCAAGCGTTGTGGTGAACAGTCCTTCGATTAGTAGGAACGCGAGGACTTGGTTTTGTTGGAACCCCATTGCCCGCATCATGCCAATGTCTCGGCGGCGTTCCATGATGGATCGTAAAGTAATGGCTCCCAATGACGCTATGCCAATGATGAGTCCAAGACTTAGAAAAATCTCCATTAATTCGAACACCATTTGGGTTTGCTGGCTCAGCTGTGCCACCTCGTCCTGAACAAGTTTGGCGTTCATGCCTAATACTTTGTACCCCTTCTTAAGATCGTACGTTACATCAGATGGGTTTACGCCTTGTGCTACCTTTATGAGAAAAAGGGTGTTCCCTTGGACAGCTGGGAAGAACTGTTGCATGTGGGATTTCCCCATAAAGATGCCGTGGAGGTACTGCTGATCAAGCACGCCAACAATAGTGAATACCGAAGTGCCATTTGCGTTGGTTATTTCTAGTGTGTCTCCTGCTTTGACAAGATTGCTATAACTGCCGTATTGATATGACGAGTCAACCACTACGTTGTGTGGGTCGCTAAGCGCGCTCCAAACTTCTTGATCGGAATTAAGCCCTTTTGCTTTGTCGACGAACGTGTAGGTGGCGTGCGACGTGAAATTTGCATCAATGCCATAAATGGACTGGAATGGTGCCTGACGTAATGGAATGGTCTGGTTGTTAATAGTAACGCCGCTTATTTGCGTCATGTAGAGACCGTCATAATATGCGAGCATAGACGCGTTCAACGGGGTTATTTTGGCTGAGAGCGGATTAAGCGCCGATAGATCCTGAGGCTGTGCCGCGGTTGATTGTCCAGTAATAGGTCCCGAAACTGATGTCGGTTGTACTGCCGTTAAATTCGCTATGGGAGCGACTGAAAACGCACGAACGTCGTAACCTCCTCCCTGCTTTATGGCATCAGGACGATAGATTACCGATATAACTGATATAAATACGATGATGAAGATGACGAGCGCAAACATCATCACCGTCATGCCCAACCTAAATTTCTTGTTAAGCGGATACGCTATGGAAGGCTTCACAACGGCTTGAATTGATCTTATTCTTCCCAGGGTGCTACTCAGCCCCCGTAGAAGTAGGCTTGAATTGAAGAGAACTATGAAGACAACTCCAGTAACTAGAAGAAGTCCAGCTATCGTGAATACTAGCATCGTATCAGAAAACGGCACGCCAGCGAGAGACGTGGTAATGTAGAGGAGGTACACCACTAAGGCGACCCCAACGAGAGAAAATATTCGTTCTCGAGACGACGATCGTTCTCGGGAGACAAATCGCAGTGATATAAGAGCTGCGCCAAAGATCACCATTGAAGGTGAAATTACCTGGATGTCGTAATTTGAAGGTGCAGCTATGTAGCTCGCCGCTCCCGCTATCAGTAGAAACACCCCAACGAGCATCATTCTGTTTACGGTTTGTGGTTGCTCTGTTGCCGCTATATTTCGCATCGCTTCTACAATGTTTAATTTACTGATCCTGAACGATGTCAAAGCGATTGTCATGAATGTGATAATGACTCCAATCAAAAATGCATTGATAATGTCCGACAAACTGTAGTGAAGTTCAAGTGTTAGCCCCATTGCACGCTCGCTACCCATAAAGATGCCATTGAAACCGCTAACGAGTGCTGCGCCAATTCCAAGGCCAGAAATAGAACCGATAGCTGCAGCAACCACCGAGTAGGTTATGCCTTCAAACATGAACATCTGTATAAGATGATGTTGCTGCATGCCTACTGCTCGCGCCATGCCGAGCTCACTTCTGCGCTCCTCTGAGAGCATTACAAAGATGTTGATAATGAGCATTACTCCTGCAATGATTGAGAAAGCGCTTAGCATCACGAACAGACTTGACAGCTGAGTGCCAGAATCATGTGCTTGTTTAAGCAACTCAGCCTTCAATGACCTCACGTCGAATTCAGAAGGAGTAGCTGTAAGCGATTGTTTTACAGCGCTGACGACATCTTCAGATTGTAATTTACCTCCTTTGACGTTCCCAGTGTTTGTTATGTCTATCTCGTTAATTTGCCCAGGCGCGCGACCGAGATTTTGTGCCGCCGCAAGCGGCATAAACACTGTCTTTCGTAGTCCGAACTGTGCTTTACCTACGTCTTGTGCGATATACTTTACAGTGAAGTTTTGCGCGCTCAAGGTGGAGTCCGGCAGCACATAGTTGACAGTAAGCGTATCACCTGTATGAGCGTTAAGGTCAACGGCGAGTTTGTTGTTGATTAATACTTCGTTAGGTCCCAAATCGGTTGCATCGGTGCTCGTACCATCCATGAGCGTGAAGCTGCCAAACTCCTTGTCAAGGGTAAAGTTGAGGGCGCGCAATTGCGCGTCAGTAGCGGTGATGCCACTAGTCGCATCATCAACAGAAGGGACGTTTCCAGTTATCGTAGGAGATATTGCAAAAACGCGGCTCGTAACGTTAGAATCAGATGAAAGCTTTTCATATACTGCATAGCTGAAAAAATTTTGCCCACCGGAGGCTACTGTTTCATCGACAGTCCCCAGACCATCGTAGGTCGCTTTTTCGATTATGTAGTTCACCGTTTCTCCAGCTATCAGTGAACCTGAGATAATCGCCGTACTCACTAGCAACCCGATAACAATTATAACTGTCTCTTTCGGACGCCTCGAAAAATTTCTTACGCCCATTGTAAATAATATCTTATTTTTAAAAGCAAGCACGACAACTGACAGCAACATCACTGTTACAATAAGTGACAATAGAAGCGTTCCATCCATGTAGATCTCTCTAGTGATTTTCTGTTGTGCTACTGTTTCTGTTAAACAGCTTTGAGTTCGCCAGCCTTCTCTGAAACAATTAACCCGTCCCGCATCTGCACCATACGATTCGCCATAGCTCCTACGACTGGATCGTGCGTCACGATGACAAATGTCTGCGTATTCTCTCGATTGAGCTGTTTTATCAAATCCAGCACCTGCTGTGCCGCTTCAGAATCAAGATTACCAGTAGGCTCATCTGCCCACACGATCGCTGGGCGGTTCACTAATGCCCGCGCTACAGCTACCCGTTGTTGTTGTCCTCCAGATAGTTCTGCTGGCTTGTGGTGTGCCCGATCGTCAAGGTCAACGACCTTCAAGACTTCTAGCGCTTGAGATCGTGCTATTTTTTGATCGACACCGCAGATAAGGAGAGGGAGCTCAACATTTTCCACAGCAGTTAACACAGGAAGCAGGTTAAATGACTGAAAGATGAACCCCATTCGTGCTGCTCGACGATACGTACGCTCTTTATCAGACATATTTTCAAGTGAGGTTCCTTCAATTTTGATTGTGCCACTCGTAACGTCGTCAAGGCCTGAGAGGCAGTTTAGCAGTGTGGTCTTCCCGCAACCGCTTGGTCCCATGATAGAGACTATTTCGCCTTTTGCAATCTTTAGAGTTATATCCTTTAATGCGTTCACATGAATACCGTTAGTAGAGTAGATCTTTTGGATGTGCTGTGCGTCAACCATCAACATGAAATTGTGCCTCCTGCGACGTGTGTTTGAAATAGTGAGATATTTACGTCCAAATATAACAGCCTCGAGGTATTTGAATGTATTCTTCTTAGTTTTTATAAACCTTCTTAAAAAATATATTAAAAATTGTTGTATTAGTTAGTGGTATTGGTATACCAACTAGTTACACATATGGATATGTCGTCATATAAATATGTCGTGGCTTTTGTGTAAAGTTCAGAAACTCGATTTTATTAATCACTTATCTCGACTGAAAATATACAGGTTCACTTACCAAATGAGAAATTCATTCGTGTCAATAACATTTGTTTTATCTAATTATGCTTCAGCGGTGCTGTTATTCATAATCAGTTTGCTTCATATGCAGAAATATGTAAAGTTATTGAGAGGTAACATACATACTTTTCTTACTTTTTCTACCTTAGGGTTTTAACTAAGTGAGTTGCAATATTTTACGTAAATACGTCTTTTCAATATAGGAGTGTTTTGATAATAGAATCAAATAGAAAAGTTTAACCTTCTGGATCAATTCTCAACGTGTATATAACGTTAGGGTCATAAAAAACGAGGCGTAGGAATGAACATATTTGACGAGATAGAAAAAGAGCGAGTATTACACCCTGATCACATTATTAACGTCTATTCGGTGCGTGATCATACCCTCTTGTGGCGTGCTCGCTACAAAGCAATTGAGGACTATGTAAAAGCCGGTAATGTTGTACTGGTTGACGAGAACAACGCTGTGCTAGCGAAAAATCCAGTTCGACACTCCAGAGAAAACGCGCGAGTTGTGCTGACCATGTGAGTGCAACGCAAAGATTGCGCTGGTTAAGCTGGATACGATGCCCCGGCAATTGGTGGAAGCTAGATAATATAGTGGACACCGAAGACTTACCACTTATTGATTTTTTGCTTTAGTTGCTGTATCAATGACACCTATTCTACAGGAATTCTGCCGATTTGAAGGTGGTAAGTTGTAAACAAACATCTCTCGTGGTTTTTGTTAACTGGGAAGGTAAATCAAGTTCAGCCATTTTCTGGTAAAAATTGATTAACAAGATTTTTTATATTGTCTGCCATCCTGCCTCACTTGGCTTTCTAGCAAGTTAATAAATGTCAGAAAAAAGAGAGTTCTTTAGCTATGATTTAAGGAATTAAAATTTAAGGAATTAAAATGTAAGGAGTTATGATATAGCTGATATTATTTAATAAGAAGAACAAAAAGCTGCCGAACAAACCCAACGTCGTCACCTCCTCTGTTTTTTTAAACGTATAGTTACATTGTATTTATCATTTTGCTTTTATTCACGCTCCACGATTAGATAGAACTTGTCATTATATGAGAAAGGTAACGCATTTTAAGACAAAGGTAACGAAATTTAGGCATTTAAGACAAATTAAACGAGTTCCTCTGTGCACGAGGCCTCTTATTTAACGAATTAAGTCTTAGTTTTTTTACAAAATACAAATTTTTACATGTGATAGTAAGAATTTGAATCCTTGCGCAGGTGTAAATGCGTAACTCGACTACTTACGTGGAAAATGATAAGAGTATTATTGTGTTATTCGACATAGAACATTACGGGGAAAATAGCTGTAATTTCGATGCTGATGCTGATACTATGAAGCGAAAATGGTGGCGGTCATACGAGTTACAAAACCGTTAGCGTTTTTAAAGGGTTCGTAGCGTTTTGCACGACGTAACGCTTCCACCGTCTACGAGCTCGACTAATGCATTTACCTGGTTTCATTGTTCTATGGTACCCTTCCAACAGCATATTTTTATGAATTTTATCTATTACTGTAATCTGTTTCGTAACATCCGCCTTGCCTTGGACTTCGTTATTCACACATTACAGTAACCGACTGACCTTGTCCTCCGTGCAACGTATCGTACGGAAGGGCAGGCGCGTATACCTTATTCAATTATAAAGGGTAAGCTCCTCCGTTATGCATAGTTGGCTCCTTGAATAGGTCTTAAATCTCCCACTTATACATGGTTATAAGCGACCCAATCGGATATTGGAATTGATCGCACGCGATTCCCTAGAAAAGGGAGTTGCTGAAATGCCTTAAGTCAAAGTTACGATAGGCTTTCTTCTTTCTTCACAAGATGTCGGCGATACATGTCTTCAAGCTCAGGTAGTTCATTTATAGGCGTTGGAATAACCTTCGAATCATTTTCCATCACCTTATGAGCTAACTCCCTGAAAATCTTGGCCTCTTCTGATTGAGGCGAGTGTTCCACCACGGCTCTTCCTTCGAGCTCACATGCTTGAATTATTGGGCTACGAGGAACAAATTGAACGAACTTACCGCCTAATCGCTGTGCAAATTCAGGAAAAAAGTCTCGCTCAAACTTCTCATCTCCATTGCTGTTACAAATTATCCCTGAAAGCCCGGTATCACCCCGACGAGCAAGTCGTTGCACCGCTCTTGCGATGTTGTTAGCCGCGTAGATGCTCATAAATCCGCCAGAACAGATGAGGTAGATCTCGCTCGCAAACCCTTCGCGGATGGGCATAGCAAACCCGCCACAAACAACATCACCAAGCACATCATAGATGGCCACGTCAATCTTGTACGTTTCAAAAGCTTTAAGGTCCTTAAGAATTTGAAGAGCCGTTAGCACCCCCCGCCCTGCACAGCCAATACCTGGCTCTGGACCACCTGCTTCAACACAGTAAATCCCGCTAGGCGCTTTAAAAATAATGTCATCAAGTGAAATCGCGTGTGCATCCTTTCCCAGCCTGAGCTGCTCTCGGTAAATTTCCAAGACGGCAGGGATAAGACGCCCCCCAGCCAAAATCCTCGTGGAATCCCTTTTTGGATCACAGCCTACTTGCATCACATTAAACCCTAGTTCGTTTAAGGCCGCTGAGACATTTGAGGCGATGGTGCTTTTTCCAATCCCTCCTTTGCCGTATATCGCTACTTGTTTCATTTTCATGTCTACCACCTCGCAGTATACCTCTTTTGCTTTGAACGCCACCGATCACTCCACTCGTTTTGGATGCACTCCAATAGATTGAGGATTCCGCTATAGCCAAAGTATTCCCTATTACGTAAACGGAATTGGCGAATTGGTCTTACTACTTCGAAGATATAGGGAACCTCCAACCCCTCGCTGGCGTGCCGCTCTATCGTGCTCCCAAATACTAGCCGTGGTCGCACCTCATCGAGCTTCTTCCTTGTAGTATACACGTCCGTGCCATACACTACCTTTGGATTAAGTCCAAGGTCGTTCAGTTCTCTCTGTAGTACATCCCGCGCGTAATGTTGCGAGGAGCGAAGAGCGATGAGCTCTGGTGTCATCTCCATCTCCTCAGTGGCAAATCGGACTAAGGGGATTCCGATAGTGGCATCAGCTACGATAGCTGCAGGAGTTCGATAAAAGAACCGAGCCATGGGCCACCGACGGCGACAGGTTTCCATCACCATCCGCTCGCCGTCAACGATCATCTCTTCAGCTGGTCGTTGCGCGTGAAACTGCTCTCCGAGTTCAGTTAACCAACGACGTGTATTGGTCATTCCTATTGGGAGGGGCACATCTCTGCAAAGCTGTTCGATGCCAAATGCCGTAGTGAGATACTCAGCTGCTTTATGTCCAGCGTCGTGGCTTAACAGGAGAGAGTTTTCAGCAGCTGACACATTCTCAAACTCAGTGAGGGGAGTGGCGTGCGTAAGGGTGGCGACTACTCGAATGCCTAATTGCGACAGTACGCTTTTTACCCATTCGAGATCTGCCATCCACGTTGGATTGGCGTTAGCGTGAGGCGCCACGAGGCACACCGAATTGGGGATTTTCTTGTCGCAGTTTCCAGCAAGTCTCTTTAACATCGCATCCAACGCGATGTCAATGCCGTCATATTGCGACCCCCGAAATCCCGCACACTCGATGGGAACAAGAGTATACTCAACCTGCGGTTGCATGTCTTCACAAACGCCAATGATGTCGTCGCCGACAATTTCAGGTCCGCATGCGCTGAGAACAAATAAGACGGAAACGTTCAGCTCTTTCGCTTCGAGGATGGTGCGGGCAAGAAGCTCCTCGCCGCCGTGAACGATTTCGTCTTCGCAGAGCTTAGTGCACATCGTCGTTGTTTCAATATAATCGCAGTCCTGCCAAGAAAAGGCGTTGTCAACGAGGTAATTGCACCCCTGTGGTGCGTGAGCAAGAAGAGCGCAGCCTCTGACCCCCAAAGCCGTTTGGGCGGCGCCATTGAAGGCACATCTGAGATATGGATCTATACATCTGTCTGTGGTTGCCGTAGGCAACTCTCGCGCTCCGCTAATTGGTTTAGTTTCCATAGAGCATCCCTCGAAATAGCTTAGAGCGCGGAAGGTCGTTGTTATTTATAGCGTGCTTAACTAATGCAGCGATGTTTCGAATTCCCCTAAAACCAAAGTGAGGATGATAAATGGGATTCATGAGCGTCAGATTCACCACTGGGCAGGGAGGGTACCGAGCGGAGTTACCAAAGAAGATGAGGTCATCAAAACCTTGGACAATCGCCTCGAGCTCTAACTCCGTTTCTCTCGTCGAGCGAAAGCTTCCCAGTCGGAAGAGGCCTTTAGTGAGAATAACTTCAGGATTCACGCCCGTCTCTAAGAGGAATTTAATGCTCGGCATTCTCTCCTTGATCGTGTAGGGATGAACGTTAATGACGACGGGGTGAGCACCAAATTCCTCAGCCATCCGTGCTAAGGACAGCGCTCTTATAGGTCCGGGAAACTCTGTTATTTCAATAAGAGCTGTTTTGTCCTCAAGGACTTGCCTAAGATAGGCAAGGTCAGGAAGAACTCCTTCAGTCTCCCTCTTTATTACCTCTAAGGCCTTCGTTTCCATACCCAGAGGCTGTGCCACTCCTAAAAGCCACTCTTCAGTTGCATTAAGCCCGTAGGGCAACCCCGTCCTGCTGTACGGTATGCCGAATCTCTCTTCGATCAAGTCGCCAAGCTTCTGCCCCCAGTCGTAACACCAGGAGGCATTAAGTTCGACCTCACGCGCCCTCCTGATCTCTTCCACTGTACACCCGCCTGCAATAACCGCGTTTACCTTTATCCCCACCTCTTCCAAAAGACGCATAATTTCATCCAAATCTTGGTTAAACTCCGTGAGGGTAGGCCCCCAACGGGCTCCAATGATGTTTATTGTCCCTTTCCTCTTCTTTTTAGGGGGCTCCATCAAGTCCATGATGACTTTAAACGCATCCTCATAGCCGCTACGGAAATCACCACCAAAGCCCTCACTGCGAAGTGCAAGCACCCTACAATTGACCGACTTTTCTGCCTCACGGGCGACACTTTCCACATCGTCGCCAATTATTCCAGAACAGCAACAGGAAAGAATAACGATGAGGTCAGGGTGATACCGCCTATCTGCTTCTTTAACTGCTTCTAGAAGCTTCCCTTCCCCACCATAGATAACGTTACTCTCGTCAAGGGAGGTGCATGCTGTAGGCTCAAGGGGCACTCCACGGAACTCGCAACATTCCCTTGTTCTGACAAAGTCTGACACCCACATCGGGCATCCTGTAGGGCCGTGCACCAGAGGGACAACGTGACGTATGCCATTGATGACATAAAACGAGGTGAAAAACTTGCACATTGGCGAGTGCGAGGCTTGCAATTTGGGAATCATCTCCCCTCTTTCCACTTTTTCTACTAGCTGTTGTAAGCTGCCATGAAAAACTATGCAGTCACTTTCCATATGTCCCTCAAACTCATATTTCCCGCTTTTCACAAAGTTTATTCAGTTATAATCTCCCTTGTTTATGGTTAAAATTTCTCTCTATATATAATAATCGTCATCAGAGGAAATAAATGTTAGTTCTTCAAATTCATCAGGATTGTCAAAAATAATATCTTGAAAAAGAAGAACCTCAAGTAAGTTTCAGATTGATGAACACTGCAAATCCACGATATTGCCTATTAAAATTTAAATTTTTTAAAAATTCTTATTCCTAATTAATCGTTTTATAAGATTTTTTTAGAATAGAGTTACTATTTAAGGATAAAAATCGTTAAATACTACTATATATACGCGATTTTTTTATCTTATGTGTGGTGCTTTTATGTTTCGACAGTTGATTTATCAATCAAGAAGTTATGTGAAGCACAGTAGGCATCATACTGACAAGTCTTGCATTCGTAGTAGCTGTCAAATGACTTTAGTCAATCGTAACAGGGTAAATAAAACTAGGAACATGAAACGTTTCTGAAAAAAATGTCTGAGTCGGTGTTTTAATAGGATAAACGTCCACAGCCTTCTCCTTGATAAAGAAAGCTATCAATTTGAATCTCGATTTAACGAGCTTTTTTACCCTGTACACTACAAATTAATAGTGGTCAAAATCTAGCATATTTGCGTTAAGAATCATGGTGAGCATATAAATATCATTTCTCTATGCTGTTGAACTAAATATGTACATTGCTTATTTCAAAAGGACTCGAATATAAGCATTATGACTACTAATTAACTTTAATTATCTAGAGATTTAAGCTACTGAAAAGGAGAATCGTCGAAACAATAGTAAAATCCAGTTTGTTGCATCAACCTCCATAGGAAGGAGGTAAAATGTAAAGTAAGATACATAATTTAAATAAAAAAATTTATCGATCATAATAATGGATTTTTAAGCTTCTTTATTATGATAGGGCTGAGTAAAATTGGTCGAAGTTATCAATATTGTCCATTTTTTGCGTTTTGAGGCAACATGTTTGCTTGTGGATAACTTGATAGTGCCATTGGGATAATTATCCATGCAAGCATTATTAGTTGAATTAAGTGTCGATGCATCACTGTTACATATGACGATATAAAAATTCAATCGCGATACAACTATAACAGTTGCACAAATAGGCTTCCATTTATGTTTTTAATAGAATAAAAGAAAAAAAAGCACTATTGAGGGTGGAGATCCCCCTTGTCACAAAAACAGATGAAGTCAAGCGGTAGATCTCCGGCTCTAATAGTAAGGAGGTGAATCCTAAATATAATATACTAATTGATATATAAAAACTTATTGATAGATTTGTGCGACAGAAATTTTTATATATAAATGACAGGAATAACCGTTCAATCAGGCGAAATAGGAATTGCACTCCTACGAAGTTGCGACTGAAAGCAAAGAACAAGAGAATTTTTTAGGGTAATGAAGACTTAATTTCTAGAAGTTTTACAGCCTGGGACTCACAAAAGGCAGGTTGCGCGAGAATGACTAAAGAGAAGAAAGATAAATAATGAGTATCTAGAAGCATTATGCCACCAAAAGAAGTCGTAGAAAGGCTCATTGCAGATTGTCAACTTGTTGAACGTGGAGTTGGAGAAATCTCGCGAGGAGTTGATGAGTTTAAACTGTTGGTAGAAAAGCAACCAACATTTGTGCGTCCGCTTGTCAAACGTGATTTTGAATCAGGTACCGGAATGAACACTGAAGAGTGGAAAAAATTTTTCGAACAGCTGGCGACGCGTTTTAAACAAATCGAGAACGACGCCAAACAGTTGATGGCAGCGCACGATACAGAAGGGAGCAAAGCTGAAACATCTGTAACCTTAACAAAGCTAAAAGAAGCAGCGACTCCATTTCTCGACGCCGTAAGTGTTACAATCGAGTCAATAAACAATCTAGCCACTTATTTGGGGAGTTTGCCGGACAAGATAAGCATAATCCCTAAGCAATTCTTGAGTGAGGACGAAAAAAAAGCGTTGCTACAATTGATGCCAGAGTATGAAGAGAGGGCAAAGACTTTAGCACAACTTCTTGCAGTAGCAAAGGAACACTTGAGCAACATGCTGACTAGTTGAATCTAAATAAAGCCATAGTATAAGCATTGTCCTGTCACATGATAACCAATTTGTGGCAGCCCTTTCTTTCTTCAAACTATATTTTAATCATGCATAAGCAGTTTTTCTACAAATAATGGAAGTTGACTGAATTTAAGCGGGGTCTCAATAAGTTGCTACTATTGACATTCACGCCGGGGCTTGATTCACTTCTTTTTGTCCGTCTCTTGTAAATTCTTTTGGATTATCCTCGCTAGCGCGCCCTCCTCTTTTTTAGAGAGCCTTGTTAAAAATTAAGTTGTAAATGTTTTTTTTTTGAGAAAATTAGGCATACATTGCCATATTTTCGAGTTGACAACTAGTTTCCAACTAGTTTCACACGCTTCTTTTATGCCCCACAACTCACATATTACCTTCAGCTCTGCATTGTGTAAGAGTCTGCTTGTACGACAGAGACACAATAGGAGGTGAGAGAAACATGAAAAGACATACAGTAACGGCAACAATCATCATAGCTCTTGTTGCGTTAATGATATTCGCCGGACTAGCTGATGCTCAGCAAACTGCTGCTTCATCTGGACAAAGTAACATAACCACAAAAGACAACGCGCAAGCGAGCTGTTGGTACCACCATCCTGGGGACGGCGGCGGCCACCACCACCACCATCCTGGGGACGGCGGCCACCACCATCACCACTACTCTACGGACTCAGAGGCCTAATACGGGCTTAGAATGTGATGAGAGCTGCCGCAGCATTAATGAAACGCGGTAAGGCATGAGCAGTAACACACACCTAAAAGTGCTTTACCCAGCTACCTCAGGACCTGAATTTCAAATGCTAACGGGTCCTGAGAGCTCAGCTGCAAAAAAATCTATCTTAACGTATCGCGTGCCGGTACAGGCATCTACGACGAGAGAGTTGTTATGCAACAACATAACGTAAAGATCAATTTAAGTGGCATTTCGAAAACTCTGTTGTTTCCATTATGGGGTCGAGTTAGACTAAGCAAGGAACATAATTCATTAATCAATGACGTTAAAGCCATCGAAATCGTTGAAAAAATTGATCATGATTTCTCATCATATGGCATGTTTCCTTTTGAAAGTTGTCTACCATTCCCGTTCGCGCTGCGAGCTAAGCACTTTGATGATAAGGTAAAGCAGTATATTTCAAAGTACCCTCACGCATCAATCGTGAATATCGGGGCAGGGCTTGACACGACCTTTTACCGCGTTGATAACGGATTAATTCATTGGTACGATCTCGATCTTCCGAACGTTATTGAGCTTCGAAAACTGCTAATCCCTGAAACTAATAGGACAACGTGTATTGCGAAATCCTTCCTTGATCCTAGTTGGTGCGCAGACATTAAACGTAAAGAAGAAGGGGTATTCATAATAATCGGCGGGGTCTTAATGTATTTCGAGGAATTACAAATTAAAAAGTTTCTCTCGTTGTTAGCGGATAATCTACCTGGTGCTGAGATCGTGTTTGATGTGCCATCAAAACTAGATAATCACATTGGAGCGTGGATTATACAGCTGCCGCCGAATCAACAGAAAGTATTTAGAGGAACGTGGAGGAAAGCGTTGAAAAAGTGGTGGCAAAACAAGCCACAGGACGAGAAAGAAAAGTTGCTGGTCACACTGACAACAAACACCAAACCACACAGCACAAAATGGGTCGATCTTGAATCATGGCGGAAACAGATCAGCGCTTCGGAAAAGGAAGTGGCAAGGCGCGACGTCAGATCCATCTTTTCCAATCTAGGTTTACGCAAATGGGCTTTAGAAGACGCGAATGAAATGAAAAAGTGGGACACGCGCATTACCGTAATCGATCAATTCCCATTGTTCACAAACATTCTAAGAGACCCGTCGTTAGGCATAAACTTACGAAGATTTATGGATTTCAGTGAGAGATATAAACTGACAAATATTTTTCACTTAAAAGTGTAGCGCTAAAGAAATTTTGCAGTGATATGAACGAAATCTCAAACTACATACATTCAAAGATTAAAGCGCTAAAAGATTGGAGCATATTCACCGGGCCGCGTAGGATGAACGACACACTACGCAAACGAGTGGCCCTGCTCGGCATCCTGTTGCTGGCGGGGGTGCTGATAGGGGTTATAGTGACCTCTTCAGGGCCGGAAAAAGTGGTTCCGGGAACAGGAAAGGAGAACATAGGGGTAGTGAAAGCACGCCCGACGGCATTGACGCCTGAAGAACGGGAACAGCGTCGCGCACAGTATGAGGCACGGACGAACATGCTCCTTGGCATTGCCCTGAACGATGAACGAGTGCAGAAGACGATTGCGGGGAGGGAGTACACGGTCGTCGGCGTCGCGCTGAAGAATCCCGTGAGAAATGCGACGGGAAATAATGCGACGGGAAATGCCGCCGATACCGCGATTTTTGGCACTCCGGGTCGGGGGAGACTATTACAAGGTCACCATCGATGTGCGTAGTGAGAGGGTGATATCGATAGACGCGCGAAGCTCCTATACGCGGCCGTGATGAGGATAAGGATGAGGATGAGGATGAGGATGACGATGAAGAGACCTACGTTGTTGGCGCGGAAGAGAGCAATTGACGGGCTGATGATGCGCAAAAAGACCGCCTTCATGGCGGTGGTCTGTGTCGCATCGGTTGTTGTGCTCGGCATAAAACTGCTCAATCCGACGCCCGTGCAGATATTTGTCGAGAACGAAACGACGATCGTGAATCAGATCCCGGGACTCTTTACGTATGCTGATATGCTCACCATGACGGTTGCAGCGAGTCTTCTGAGCATCAGCGGGATGTATTTGTTGTTTTTTGATGCGGTGCCCCAGTCGTCGGTCGGTTCCTCGCTGCTGGAGGAGCGGAAGAAGCAGTGGGAGGTGGTCGCGAAAACGCTGAAGGATGATGAGCAGAAAGTGTACCAGGCGATAATTGATGAGGGGATTATTGCCCAAAGTCAGATCGTGGAGAAGACGGGGCTGCCTAAATCGAACGTAAGTAGGGTGTTATACGTGTTGGAAAGTAAGGGCCTCATTGAGCGGAGGAGACAGGGAATGGGGAATGTCGTGTTGGTGAAATGACATGTATGTTAAAATTGTTATTTTTTAATCATGTGCACATTACACCATTTCCATATTAACACAACAGTAAGCAGGACAAAATATCATATCAAATATCAAGATCGCAGCTAGGGCGCCTAAACCTAGTCAGGAAGCTCCATAGGTGCTTCAACGTCGCGGAACCTTTAATTAATTAATTTTCTTTCAATTCTTAAGCTCAAGGTAAGATCCAAAACGACAAACAAAATATGAACCTAGTTTTTAACTAGTGCCAGATCCATCGATTATAAGCTTGCTCTCAATTAAGTACTCGTGGTTACACTTAACTATACTAAATTTTGTAGAGAAAACGGTTGAAAAAAAAAGACTGCTTTATTTCAAAGTTTGTTATCGGAAGTAGCCATAACTCTTGGCCCCACACGGACTTCAACTTTCCCAAGTTTTTCTACTGCCGAAACAAGAATCTCTTTATCCATTGGTTATAAAAGATAACATATCTAGTCGCTTTTTTGTTTCGATAGGGATTAATTTTAGATAGGGATTAATTTTATTTAAACGAAGTACGTTATTATGTGTTGGTTTATATGCTGAATGATAAAACAAACACGTACATTACGATAGTAATAGTTGCTAGTATAGTGCTTGCATCAGCACTTATCGCTGGATGCAGTTCTACGAGTAGCCCGAGCCCGAGCCCCACCCCCTCCGCTAGCATAACTATTGCTCAACCGTCAAAAGCGATTGCTACACAGACTCCTGTGTATATTCCGACGTACACTCCCTCTTACACCCCCGCCAACAGCATTCCAACAGTTAAACCGTTAGTCACACAAACGCCCTCTATCATTATAGAATGATTTTTGTTTAACGTAGTTCAGAGATTAAACGTTGTATTGGTAAGCCCACGGTATCTTCATCGACCCGTGAGGCTATACTTTGTCACTATGCAATCACACTTTAGGAATAGTGACCTATATGGTATTACGTTGCCCTATGACATCGCTTGTGGGAGCTGAGCTCCGCGTCAGGTTTAGAAGCATTACTAAGATCTAAATGGAGACATAGCACTTTCTATAGTCCCTATTCCCTGCAGTTAAATCTGTTGTTCCTAGTACAGTAAGCAATATTTTTGATAATCGTTTCGTCAACGGAGTCTCCGATCATGTCACGAAGTCAGGTTTTGGTCGTCCTAAAATAAATTCTTTATATCAATATGCTGGTAAATGCAGATAAAAGCAGGCTGTTCCAGGACCTGTCTCCTATCCTATCATTATGCTGTAGGGACTATTGATGTAATGGCGATATAGAGTAGATATAAGACGTATATGAACGATGACAGCAGTTTGCCTGCGAAACACAAAAAATAATGATGCTTCAATATAGCAGAAATAGTCTGTTATTCTGATAATCGCCGTATAATATGGTTAGGTGATAACCCCCGTTACACCTTTTTATTCTGAAGAAGTTACAACATTTTAGCGAACGGAATGTCTAAACCTCTTCTAACTATTCATATGTTTCGTAAGTTTTAACGTGCAGCTATACAATTAGGACAGCACGCATACTTACAATTAAAAAGGGGATTTACTTGAACACCGATGATTCGTATAAGTTCTTTCTCGATGACGAGACAAAAGAACATATCGCAAATGTTTTGTGGATGAGCAGATTTGACCGCGATAATATCCCTCACGAAATTATCAAACGGTTGTGCGATCCCAAAAATAGTCTTGAGTCATTTGGGAGCAGAACTCGTACGTACGTGCACTGGTTAATCGAGCACCCACAATCTCATAATCCCGACTACACGCAGCGGTACCAGAAACTGGAGAGTTATTGTGTAATACTTAATCCTCATCAGTCTTACGTGATTATCAGTAAATTTCTCGGGTTGAATGATAGTCAAGGATTTGAGCCGATGCCAGCCGCTGCAGACTTACAGTTTCCACGCGACTGGTTACCCTTGCTCAAAACAAAGGTGGGTTGGCACTTCTTCGTTGGCAGCTGTTGGGATAACACAGGCGCAGAATATGGCGTTGAATGTATGTTCTTCCGTTACGCGTTGCTACCACCTACACTTGCTGCACAGTTCGAACTTAGTGATATTGAAAATCAAGTAGTAGAACTTCAGCTTGCGATTAGCAAGGCAGGTGATCAGCACTACCAAGTAGATCCACCGGTGATCGCAGGCACTACTGGTCTCATTTCGCTTGGCCTAAATCCATTTCACTTCGACGTGGGCAAAAACCGAATAGTGAGCGTCTATACAGATTCGCTGTTCCCTCTTACCCTCCAAGCGTGCGGGTTTCAAAAAGGCAGCACCGAAGCGACAAAATTGGCTATTGACTTAAGGTTCGAGGCAGGCAAGGAATATCTTATCCAAGGCGATAATGGCTGCATGCCCGTGCGTCGCCGGCATGGGTTCGCTCTACTACTCGATACCGAATATGCTACTTGCTAACGGAAGCACGCTCACGATAGGCTCTGAGAGAATAACGCTAACAAGCGGGATATTTTGGTTTGATCACCAGTGGGGCTTTCTTGCAGGCAACTCACAATCTGCAGTCCTACGCGCTGCTGCGAATATGATGAAAGCAGGACCTTCCGGATGGGACTGGTTCATGGCCCAGTTTTGTGGGGATCGCCAGCTAACTATGTTCGCCCCTCACAGCAAAGCACATATGCCGTACTACTATCAGACAGGGTCGACTCCGCCGGGAACCATGCACGTCAACGTCTCTGGAAAGTATATGGACGAGCATAAGGAGCTAAAACTGACATGGGGGACACTCACCGTCCGTAAGTGGGTGAAAGGCGAGCACTCTCCAAACCCTACGCGTTATCCCCCGTCACATGCATGGTATCCAAACCAATGGGAGTTCGAGTTTGATGATGCCTTGCCAGAGGATATACGAGCCTTTACTATGGCGCCTATCGTATCGTCCGGTCAATCGAATTTCTTTGCCAACGGGTCTGAATACTCAGAAGGTGCCGTTTATCTGCACGGAACTAATGGGGAAGACCTCGGCCGAGGATTTGCAGAGTCAGTGGAGTATGCGCGAACGATTGATACTATGTTGGCGCTGACAAACATCGACGATACATCACTTGGAGCCCTTATACTTGACAGCTCAAGCTCGCGGTTGCGGCGCTCGCGAAGTCGTCTTTACGTTCTAATGCATGCATCCGAACTCAAAGACGTGCTTGCTACACAAAAGGGTCTAGAACTGTTTACAATGCCCGTATCTAAATCGCTCACGGATATATCGCCACGTCGGAGCAAGATGAGGTAATTAAAGTCATTAAAAATAAGTAAAAAAAGGAAAAAAACTAGCTCAATCAACCTCCCGTTAAACCGGTAAGCGCCGTCGTGACACTAGAGAGAAAATTCGGATTTACGCCAAGCAGTGGTAGTACAGTCGAAAATAACGACATTAGGAGAGAAGATAGTATTGTGCTAATGATATCTGCCACTGTTACACACCTCCATTACCTTACGTCTTTGTGTTTGTGTTTAATTATGTATGATTTGATTAAAAATGCAAGATCGTTAGTTGTAATTCACAACTCTAAGAAACTACGCTGCGTTAACCTTTAGGATCAACAGGCAACTTAGCGAATTACATCTCTGGTCAAAATGATAGCGAAACTTGCTTGGAGGTGCGATTCTTACAACGTAAACATCATCATTAAACCCGCTTAGCATTTGACTTTTGGCCTGGTTATTGTTCCGCTTTATCTTGTCCAATAAAAAAATTTAGTATATTTCAGCAATCATGAAAATTCCGTGTGGCATTTAAAAATTAATAAGATTTTTCAATCTATTCTAGGGGCGCCCTATACATCTTCAGTTAAGAACATCGTTAAGATAAAGCAGGGAACTAATACGGCTGTTTAACTTGCTTTTGAGGATTTATGTAAGTGTATATCGTACATGCCACCGACAATTCCTCCAATTATTGCACCGAGTATCATACCTACAGTTAACTCTAAGCCAAGGATATCACCTAATGGAATACCTAACACGGCGCCAAATATTACACCTAACCCAGTATAGAGAGTTTCTGAACGTGGCTTCTCACGCCTTATAACAACCATCGCTATAAACAATGTTATAAGTGTTGCGACTATTGCTAAAAATGCCGCAACGTATTCACTTGTTGTGATATTCATGTAAACCAATTCTGAAACCTTCTAGTTTATTTCTTGATTGAGATTAAACGCGTCGTGATCTGATATTATTTCGTCCTTTGACAAATATGATGCGCTTTTTTTATCTTAACAATTGCGATGTTAGTAACGTCTAGAGAGCAATTAAAATAATAGAATTAGAATAAATTTCAAAAAGCGGCGACCAATAGGCAATATATGAGACGATTTTTGTTGAGAGCGAGCTATATATTACGCAGTCATCCTCTTCAAAAAAGTGCATCAGCTGCTATGCTGGCACTGGATATACATCCACATATCACAATAGCCGCACCGTGTTGAGGTTTTCGATTTGCTATAAGCAACTTACAAATGGAACTTCCTTAAATTGAACACACATTTAATCGTAAATAAACTATGAAATAGATATGTTTGCCGCATTATGGCGAAACCTGCTGCCATAATGGATAGCTAGTCAACCAGCTCGATGTGGAGTTGACGAGTCACGATCCTGGCACGACACTACCTAGAAAAGGGTTATCAAGATGGTGTTGAACTCCAGTTACGCGTATTGGAAAGTCTGTACAGACCTATGAGATGCATAAGGCAGAGAGAGACCATTTTGCGGAGACACTTGTTTACCAGCTAGAGGCTCGGTTCCCAGGGTTTAAGGAGCAGATTGAAGTTGGGGATATCACAATGCCGATCACGTTTGAGTAGTAAGGGATGTAGAAGGGATTTAGGCATCAGTACCCGGGTAATGGATTCACCACGTTCTAAAACGTTTTACGGGGAAAGGGGTGGTGAAGAATGCTGCGAAGACTTAAAAACTTCTATATGGTCGGACAGTGGGCGGGCGACCACAGTCTCCCAATTGCCGCTGTAAGTGGCAGGAACTTGATAGAACGCATTTGTAAATCAGATGGAAAAAAATTTAGGGCCAAATGATTTTTTATCTGGCTTGTTTTTAACTCGAAACGCTGAAGAAAGTCGCTACTGCGATATATGTAATGTGCTTATGACTCAAACTGTCTCCACTATTTTATACTAATAACTGAAGAACTTAAAGTGTTATCTACCAAAAAAATTGAAAAGACTGTTAATATCATTTACAGTGTCAAGGATACGAGTCCATCTTGACGGGGAAAACTATAGAATTTAGTTAGAGGGTTTCGGATTTTTTGCTTTTATAAAGTCTTTAACATTGTTACGGCAATCACTCGTCTCTTCTATATTAAATGCTTAGGAACAATTAAACGGTCTGAACAATTAAACGGTCATCTAGCAGGTGGAATTTTTTTTTATGTTTATTCCAAATTTTAAAGTTGTTCCTTCTAATTACTGAAAAAAGAAAGGTCAAGAGGCGGATTTGGATGGTACGGAATTCTAGTTCGAGGTGGATAGCAGAATTATTTGTAAAGTCTATGCATCACTTCTGGTGCTTTCATCAATGCTTTGGTGACTTTTTTAAGACCTGCGTAGCTCAACCTCTTGGTGTTGCATCATGCCCTCGTGTTTATCGCTTGTGATACTATAGTAAAGTCTGTACACTTGTTAGTGGGGAGGTTAATTGAAATTTGCATTAATGCAATTCAAAAAACCTCGATTCCCACTGCTAATAGACACAGAAGCAATGTAACCGCCCTTTCTTTCCACTCTCGTGATATAGCAGATTATGCTAAGGTTAGTACAGCTATCAGCGGCGCTATCAACGGGAACATTGCAGTTCCTACGAGCCCAAGGGCCATGACTGCAATGGTACCCAGAAGTAGAAGTAATACAACCATTTTTGCTCACCTCCTTTACAACTCGGTTTCATCTCTTTTACAACTCGGTTTTGTGTCGTATGGATGACGACACTAGCATATTCCAAAGCTAGCTTATAGTCTATGAGTCTGGGACGAGTTGGAAACTAATTTCACACCCTTCTTTCATAACCTAGGAAGGCGCATAGTTCAGTGCAGCTCTGCACTATGTATGAGTCCGCATACGTGGGCATGCAAAGTGGAGGTGAGGTGAGAAGCGCACGAGAAAACACGCACTAACGGCAACCATCATTACTGCGCTCGCTGCGGTGATGATAGTCGCCGGAGTGGCCTACGCGAAGCAGACGACCAGTTCAACCACACAGAGTACTGTACCCGCACAGCAGATAACACAAGGGACGGGCCCTTCAGTGGGGAAACACCACACCCGATGTGCGAGAGGGGAGGGGCCCAGCATGAGTTCAGAACGTGGTTCAGGCAGCTGCCGCAGGAACAGCGAAGTGCGCTGCGGCAGGAACAGCGAGCATGCCTTTAAGGAGTGGTTTGACCAGGTGCTGCAGGATCTGAAGGATACGATGCCGCAGGACCTGAGGGATACGCTGAATGAGAGGCTGTCGCGCGTGGCGTAGTGTAGTCGTGGTACAGTGTACTACAGTGTAACGTAAAGTGAAGTGACGTGACGTGGATATCGCGCACCGGTTGGGGCATGTGGCATTCGAGTGGCGTCCTTTAAGGGGTGTCGCTCGCGCCGGATGCCTCAACCCACCACCTCCCTTTCTTTTTAACCTCCTCCCTTTTCTTTTTTTTTGTTTTTTTATTTTTTATTTCGCCATTTCCTTTTTTGTCTACATCGTTATGAAGAATGAAAAAGGTAGCGCGACAGGAAAATAGGATACTGTGGGAGGCAACGTTTCCTGAGCAGTGGTGTACATTTTTTGTTAACAAGTGGAAGACAATGTAAGAACAGGATGTGCAGAACTCTTGACGGATATCATAGTAATTGCCTAGTAGATCATAAAATTATCGAGATTTATTATATTAAGTTTCTCTAGAAATAATGAGGAAAGTTTATTGTGGCATAACCTATTTGTATAACAATCTTAAACGACATCTAAGGAGGTGAAAAAATGGTCGATCAAAAACTGTGTAAATCATGCGGAACTCCTGCTTCTCCTGGAGCACAGTTTTGCGAAAGTTGTGGAGCGCCATTGAATGAAGGAATAAAGCCTATACAACCAGAGACACTTTCACAGCCACAACCTGAGCAGTACGGTGAACCACAACAAAAAGCAGCTTATCAAGGCTATCAAGCTCCACCACTACAGTATAAGAGCGTTGGCGTACGTTTTATAGCTATACTCATCGATTCGATTATTATTTCTATTATTGGTAGTATAGTCACTTTACCGCTTGGAGCTATGACAGCGGTTTCGGTTAATCAGGAAACTCAAGCAATATCAATTCCTACCACGTATTGGATCGCTTTCATAATAGAGTTAGTTATCGCATTCCTTTACTTTACAGGTACTTGAAGGACGGTATGGGCAGACTGTAGGTAAAATAGCCCTCAAACTTAAAGTTCTGAAGGAAGACGGATTACCCATAAGCTATGGAGATGCCGCGATACGAACGATTCTCAGAGCTGCAGACGGGATACCTGTTATTGTTCCCTATTTGCTCGGAGCAATATTGATCTGGTCGTCGGACAGAAAACAGCGTCTTGGTGATCGCGTTGCACACACAGTAGTGGTACACGTCTAATGGGGGAAGATCCCCCATTACTTTATTTTGCATTTCTAATATGTTCAGTGTTATTAATAAGAAAAGATGTGCACTAAAGCTGCATTACCCATGAAAAAGGAAATTTTTTTATCAGAAGTGTTGTTAATTACTAAGCGGTTTTTGCTAACAGGATTTGAACCACGACACACATAGTAATAACCTATCTTTGCTGTAGTATGCTGTTGCTGCAAGTTTAATTATTTTCTTATTTCTACTTCACAAATCTACACACAAAGTTCTGTAATTCAAAGATCGTGGTGGTTTATAGTATTACAGAGCAATTGAGTTTTTACTAACGCCTCTTTTAATCATACACATATGCAGCTCAAATCTATACGACTAAATATATACAACCTATGCGTACAGTATATTGAAAATATAAGGAGGAGGTGAAATTTTTTGAAAAGAGTCTCTACAAGCAGTTACGATGGCATGTCTCATTCGTATGATCGAATAAGGTCGCACGAAGCTCCTGTTGAAGTCGGGAAGCAGTATGACGTTAAGATCGAAGACATAGCCAGACAGGGCGACGGGATTGCCCGTATAGAAGGTTTTGTTATTTTCGTGCCGAGCACGCAGATTAACGACGAACTTAAGATTGAAATTAAAACTGTTAAGCGCACCTGTGCAATTGGCGAAGCGGTATAATTTTGGTTTTAGAGAATAGAGAAAAATTGATGATGGAAAACTACTTACTGCTATACAGTTGCGCTAAAACAGTGTGTATCGGATGTTGTTCTTTCCATCAATTTTTAAATATTGGTTACAAAAATCTATTATAAATATTTCTTTTATAACTCACATTTTTTGTCGCGACAACACATCGAGATGTGCGAGCAGATCCTAAATTTCGGTGGCATTTTTCGCATGTACGCTTTTATTTGAACGCAAATTTTTTTGTTGTTCGAGATACAAATTTTCAATATTTTTGTTTCACGCTCTTTTTCTTCTGATACCTAAAGCATTTTATATTTTTTATTGTTAAAACGTGAATTTATCACAAAACTATCCGAACTGATTTTCTCGAAAAAAGTTGTAAAAGTCCACACAATAAACTCAATTGATCGCTCATGGGTAGGTCAATCCTATCACCACTAACAACATTAAAAAAGGTGAATTGGTAGACTTCTGAATGGTCAGACTATACCATTTACTCGGAGTTGCTCTTATGGCGCAAGAAGACTGTAATAGCTATCGATACTAAACTAAAAGCAAAATAAAAAATAGTATGTGTCGGAATATTGTTCTCTTCCGACATCGAAAAGATCTACGTAACCTTTACGTCATCGAGAGACCACGTGGACTTTGTCGATCATCGTTTTTTATGCTACAATATTACCCACACTGTCCTTCAGACGCTATCTTTGGTCGTTGGGCCCACCAATCCAACCACTCAACCATTTTGCTGCGCTCTAGTAGGAATTGTCTCCCTTCGTCCGTGAGTGAATATTTTTTCTTGCCATCTTGTTCGGTTTGTATGACATATCCCATATCCTCGAGCATCTGAAGCGTGGGATATACGATATCCGGACGCAGGAGATATCCATACTTATCCTCTATGTGCGCCATGATGGAGTGCCCCGTAAACGACTGCTCACGCAGTGCCATCAAAATAGTAACTTTGAGGCCTTTATGCATCATTGTATGTGGTATAAACATCGGAGGATGCATGCCCAATCTCGGAGTACACATTTTCCACATTTTTTTATACATTCCACCCATGATAATCTCCTTTTATATATCTTAAGATATATTAAACGATACTTCTATTTATATTTTTTCACTAACATTAAGTTAGTATAAAATAAGAGATACTAAAAGTCATTACGTGATTGTAACAAAATATCAATAAATACTCTCGTCATAATCAATCGCTCAAATTCAAGCCGCTTTACGTTCGCTGCTTAAGAGTGAAATCATACGCTTCAATGAAAATGTCGGAAAGATTTATCCTCTTGGCACAGTAGTAGGGCAGACTACGAGCACTACTGTCGTGCGAGCTTTAGATAAAAGTTGTCCGACAAACAACATGTTGTAATCCTGATAGAACATACAAGCATATCTGCGAGGGCATCTATAACGAGAGGTGCTTTAAAAATCGGAAATAGGGAAACAAGTATTGCTCAGTAGATGCCTCGCGGCTAGACCAGAGTGCTGTCGTGTATTGTAGTTCCGGATCTTTTTCTTTCTTTTTCTCCGTCTGTATGGAGAAGAATGAGGATCTCGACAGTCGATTCTGTTGTTTCATTTCACCTTATACCGCTTCAGTCGTAAAGAATTAGCGACGACTGATACGGAACTAAGCGCCATCGCTGCCGCGGCAAATTCAGGTCGGAGAAATCCCAGCGCTGCGACCGGCATCCCTACCGTGTTATAAACGAGTGCCCACGCGAAGTTTTGCCTAATGGTAGTCATAGTCTTTTTAGAAAGCTTGATGCTTGCAATAACATCTTGCAAATCGTCTTTTATTAACGTAATATCGGATGCTTCCAGTGCAATGTCTGTTCCGGTTCCAATGGCAATTCCTATATCGGCTTCCGCTAGCGCTGCGGCGTCGTTAATGCCATCGCCTACCATCGCTACTGTGTGTCCGCCTTCCCTAAAGTTTTTAATTTCAGCTGATTTGCCCGTTGGAAGTACATTGGACCGTACTGTGTTAATTCCTATTTGTCGTGCAATAGCAAGGGCAGCCGTGCGGTTATCACCTGTGAGCATCGCTGTGTTAATTCCCATGTTTTGCAGTGAAGCGACAACTACTCCTGCTTCCTCTCTTAGCGTGTCAGCCAGGGCAATGCCCCCCTCCAGTTTGTTATTGACCGCCAATAACATGATGGTTTTCCCATCAGCTTCCAACTCTCGAACTTGTGATTCAAGAGTGACATCTACTCCGTGAGCACTCATGAGCTCTCTATTGCCGAGGAGCACGTGTGTCCCGTCGAGCGATGCAATAATCCCCTGCCCAATCACCGCTTTAAACTCTCTTGGCTCATCAAGAGCCAAACCGCGTTCACGGGCATAATGAACTACTGCCAAAGCAAGGGGGTGCTCAGATCTGCGCTCTACGCTGGCAGCGATGCGAAGAACGTCGGCTTCTGAGAAAGATGTGTTGCTAATAATGTCAGTTACTACTAATTCACCTTTTGTGAGCGTCCCAGTCTTATCAAATACCATTGTGTCGATGCGTTCAGCGGTCTCAAGGTATTCACCGCCTTTTATGAGGATGCCATTTTCCGCGCCTACACCAGTTCCGACCATGATTGCGGTCGGCGTTGCAAGTCCCAAAGCACAGGGACACGCGATGACCAGCACGGCGACCGTTCGCAAGAGTGTAAGATCGAGCGGCAGACCTATAATGCTCCATACCACAAAGGTAAGCAGTGCTACAGCTATAACACTAGGGACAAAATAATTTGATGCTCGGTCAGCGAATCGCTGAATGGGAGCCTTTGAGGTTTGAGCCATGTCAACGAGTCGAATGATCTGAGCTAACGCTGTTCCAGCCCCCACTTTCGTGGCCTGAATCTTTAGAAACCCTTCGCTATTAATCGTCGCTCCAAATACTTCATCACCCGGTTGTTTGTCGACTGGTACAGGTTCACCTGTGAACATAGACTCATCAATTGCAGATTGCCCTTCTACTATTACGCCATCAACGGGTATTTTTTCACCGGGTCTGATGATGATGATATCCCCTACTTGGACGTCGTCTGCCGGTACTTGCGCTTCTTCTCCGTTTCGCGCAACTGTTGCAACGTCAGCTTTTAATGTTAGGAGCTTACGTACCGCCTCGGAGGTTCCGCCTTTCGCTCGTGCTTCGAGGTAACGACCGAGAAGTACAAATGAAAAGATGAAGACAGAGGTATCATAATACGTGTTGCCAGGAATAGCGAAAGTTGCGGTAGTACTGTAAGCATATGCGGCGAGCGTTCCCATAGAAATCAGAACGTCCATGTTCGCTCCCTTGTGCACGATTGAAATAATCGCTCTCCTGTAAAATCCATAACCGATGACGATCATCACGGGCGTGGTCACCGCGAACTGGAACACACTATCCATGAAGATCATAGGGATAAGCGGAAGATATGCTGAGAGCATTCCCAGTAAAAGAGGAATTCCAAAAATAATTGTAAAGATGAGTTGATTGCGATATCCCCTGATCTCACGTTCCCTAAATGCCCGTTCGCGGTCGACTCTCACTGCTTCAGCTTCGACGGGTGGCACTTCTATGACATCGTACCCGGTGTTTCGAATTGTTTGTATAATCGCGTCAACAGTCACGACAGAAGGATCGTAGTCGATCACAGCCTTGGCGGTTACAGCATTAATGCTCACATCGATGACGCCTGGCACTTCTTTTAAAGCATTTTCAATAGCTGTTATACACGCAACGCACATAATGCCGGCAATATCTAGTTCCGTCCTCTCGATATCAACGTTGTACCCCACATCCCGTATCGCTTGCACGAGCTGTTTAGGGGTTATTTTATCGAGATCATACGTCACTGTGGCTTGCGCTAATGCGAAGTTCACCGTCGCACGCGTCACGCCTACTTGGTCTGACAGCTGCTTTTCAATAGTGAGCGCGCACATTGTACAAGGCATGCCAAGTACTTTAAAGGTGATTGTGGTTTCAGCCATTGGAAAGCCTAGTAAGGAGTTTATTCATAACAAATTACGAAAGATAACGACTTGAAGCTATCGTCACACTCATTTTTTGTCACAGTTACCACAGCTCTACGGGCTGTGCTCACTTTTGGTACGCGTTCCTATTATACTGGCCAGAATGCGGCCACTTTAGCGGCGTTTATATAATCCCTACGGTTGTCGTGCTCAAGAATTATTACGCCGTCTGCGCTTCCGACCACTTTCCCTGTTAGGGTTTCATTTGGCCGTCCCCCAAAGTATACTTCTATCTCCTTGCCGTAGAAGTGTTCTGAAACCGTTTTATCTAGCATCGTGTATCACCTCCTGTAAAAATTACCAATTACGGTCATTATTAACACTTTCAGTATTAGCTTTCTTCCTCCTGAAAGAATATTGCGACAGCTATGAGCGTCATCATACCCAGCAGCCGTGCCTTCAGCTCACTAACAAACCTTTCAGGAATGGATACCCGCCATAGAAATACACACAGGAAGCTAGCAAGAAAAGCAAATATTGGCCGCCAGGGAATCTGAACACACCATCGATGCCAGTGAACTATTGGATCGACGGGGATAGGATGAAAATGGATATCGTAACGATAAGGGATATTCAAAGCGCCTCTTAACGTCAGCAACGCTATGGCTAAGATGACAAGGCAATCCACTCCGTTCTGTTGGGGATGAGTGAGATGTTCGCGTACGTATTTATCTACACCATAAGATGCATGGGAGGGCATTTCTCTCTCATAGCTCCCGCGCTCTTCATGATTGCCGCGACTCATATCTACCATATAATGCGATGTGTCTGTTATGACTTGTTTGAAGTGATTTTTGGGAAGACATTTCAGTCTATTGTTTTCTTCTTATCATCTCTAGAGCGATCTCTGCTGTCTCTCGGACAAACGCATCATCGTCTGTGAGCGCTTGGTCAAGGGGTTCGAGTGCTCTTGCATCTCCTATCCTGCCAAGTGATATCGCTGCCCCGTCTCGGGCATTCGCTTTAACATCCTTCAAAATGGCTATAAGCGGCTCGACTGCCCGTACATCACCGATCTTTCCGAGCGCAGTTACCGCGCCAGCGGAATGACGCAGCACTCCAGCGAAGCGATGAGTGGCACAACGGCCCGCGCATCACGAATCTCCCCAAGGGCATATGCTGCTCCCCATTGGACCCGTGCGTTTTCATCATTTAACGCCTGAATGAGTGACTCTGTAGCTCGAGCGTCTCCTATTTTCCCAAGAGCGACTGCCGCTCTCTCCCTAATGCTCCAGTCTCCATCTCTCAACGCATTGATGAGAGGTGTCACTGCTGTTTCGCCGATCTTAACAAGGGCGTCTAGTGCGTGCTTTTGAGTTACATGGTCACTTTTGTAACCTAATGCGTTAATTACATCTTGAATCTCAGTCTCATCTGACATGTGGTCTCCTCTTCGCGTGTTTAATCAGAGGGGTTGGATACTTTCCGCCCTATGTAGATACTATTATGAATGCCTAAGTCTTTGGTTCATTTTACATTATATTTGAAAAGAATTTCATTCATGAACCCATTTTTGCGTTAGAAAAAAGTGAAGTCGACCTAATTAAGATATTATTTCTAGAGAAAATACTTTTGGACTTATGAAGATTTTTACAAGTAGTTTGTTTCTGTAGCAAACTAGACGTAGCTCATTAAAATCGATATAAAAAGTCAGTGCCAATGATAAGCAAACGCATTTTTATTCTGATAAATTTCACAAAGTTATTTTAAGTGCTTTTAAATGAGGGGATTATTACAGCAATTATCTCCCTTCCATTCGGTTTAACGCAAACTATCAGTGAAGCGACGGTGACCTCTCCAAGTCAAGTTGTGAGTACGTCGATGCCGGGAGTTTATGGCCCTGTCAATATGGTTGTGTTCCTCTTGTATTACTTCTGCTCGATGAGACGTACGAACAGACCGTAGGAAGGTGGTAATCAAGATAAAAGTCGTGCACAAAGACGGTTCGAAAATTGAGTACGGTGCTGCGGCTACACGTACTATTTTACGATATATCGATGAGAGCCCTATATTATTCCGTATCTGCTTGGGGTAATTCTCATCTGGATTTCAGATAAAAAAGAGCGCCTAGATGACCGTGCTGCTCTACTGTGGTAGGAAAGGTGTAATGAGGGGTATTTGAGCCCCATATCTTTTTTATGTTTGTTATTTGTATAATAATTCGAACTAAGTAAGTTAAGGTGAAAATTTCGAGTTAATGTCCTGAATGTATAAATACAAATAATGATTATACGAAATTACACCGAATTAACCACTATACAGATAAAAAAAGAGACTCGCCAAAAGCTAAAAAAAAGCTGGGGGTAAAAGGAGAGACATACGATCATAATTGCGCGATTAGTTGATTTTTATGACACAAAGACGCCTAGATAATATTTTTAACGATCGTGCTGAGTATCTAACAAAAGATCAAATAAATAAGCTGTTGCAATTCGCATATACTACAAATTTTCGCGATTTTCTTCTTATTAGACTCTTATGGGTTACAGGAATGCGGATTAGTGAGTGTCTAGCTGTAACGCCAAGTAACATTAACTTTAATGAACGAACTATCAAAATCAAGAACCTCAAACATCAGGGAAATAGGATCGTATTCTTTGATGAGATAACAAAAGGTTATTTACAAGATTATATCACTTCAAATGATATCAACTCATTTAACCCTCTTTTTACATTTCATCGTGTGCAAGGATTTAGAATCATAAAAAAATATGGCAGGATAATGGGATTGGATATACATCCTCACACTTTACGACGTAGTTTTGCAACATTTTTATATCAAAATGAAGTCGGTCTCGATGCAGTAAAACTTATTCTCGGACACGACCAGCATCACCATAATCAAGCAATGTATATTCATACTACAACCATGTCATCAAAGTTAGAATATGATAAAGTCTGTTTTAATTAATGCTTGAATTTATGTGGAGCAAATGTAAATGTAATTGAATGAGAACCTAAGTTAAATGGCAAATTTCAATTAAGCGAGTACTCAGTTTCAAACATTTTTTGTTTCCAGCAACGTAAAACGGATTTCGCAAAATAAATTTGTCTGTATGTACAATATTACTAATACGTCCAAGATTAGAGACTAAAATAGAAAGATTTATTTCGCAAAATAGTAATTTTGCGAAGTGTGAAGAATATCACCCACTACTTGGAAAAACAGCAGGTTGATAAAATCCTTGAAGCAGCGCGAATATGCAATTACCGCGACTATTTAATAATCCGCATATTGTGGCGGGCGGGGCTCCGGGTAAGTGAGCTTGTGAACATCAGACCACGCGACATAGAAGTAAACAATCAGGTTATCAATATCATAAAGGCGAAGCGCGGAAAGCAGCGTCGAATCATTCTTGATGGTGAGACCATTAACTTGCTTTCCAAGTATATTTCACAACAAAAACTCCAGGCGGATCAGGCTATTTTTGGCATTACAACGCGACAAGTGGAAAATATCGTAAAGAAATATGGTAATGTGGTCAATAGTGACGTGCATCCTCACATGTTTCGACATAGCTATGCAATTCACTTAGTAAGAAGCGGCATGGATTTACGGCGGGTGCAATTGCTGCTTGGACATAGCAGCCTGAATGTCACCCAAATCTACCTCCAATTTAAGGATGATGATATTCGCGAAGTGTACGATGCGATCGAGTTTTAATTCTATTAGAATTAAAGTTTAAGCTGTAACATTTCGTATTTGTATTAGTGTAGTTTTGTTACATCGTGAAGAATATCACCAATTATCTCACAAAAGACGAAGTCGACCATCTCCTCGAATCGGCGCGAGTGTGCAACTACCGCGATTATCTCATCTTGCGAGTGCTCTGGCAAACTGGAGTGCGGGTGAGTGAATTATTACATATACGGCCCCGAGATATAGAGTTTTATAATCATATCATCAATATTACGAAGGCGAAGGGTGGTAAGCAGAGGCGTGTGCTCTTAGACGATGAGACGACAAACATGCTCTCTAACTATGTTTTATCACAAAAACTCCGGGATGATCAGCCTATTTTTAGTGTTCAAAGGGTGCAAGTTTTTCGAATTGTGAAAAAGTATGGAAACATGCTTGGCCTTGATGTTCATCCGCATACTCTACGCCACAGTTATGCCATTCATTTAGTAAGAAATGGGATGGATTTGCGACGTGTGCAGCTGTTGATGGGTCATAGCAATCTGAACACGACACAAGTATATTTGCAATTCAAAGATCAAGATTTGAGAGAAGTTTACGATAAAATTGAGTTTTAGTTAATGTCGGTTATAAATACTACAATATTTTTGGTATAAGTGCAAGCTAAAATTGCAAATAAATCTACAGTTTAGCAATCTATGTTTAAGAATTAACATAATTTCTAAGAGTTCATTCTCAAAAGTTCATTTTTAAACAAACTGAATCCAACGTTAATTTATCTAGTTTTAGTTTATTCTCTCTAGCGTACAGCGCCGTATTGCCGTCATATTTCAGCTTGTTTAATAAATATAGTATTTTGCTATTAATATATAAGTAAGACATGAGAACGCCAAAATAATGAAATTCAAAATTTACCAAGCCTAATTTTTAGATAACTATCTGATAAATTGTGGTATCTAACAAAATATTTATAAAAAATTATAAAGATATCAATTTCATTCACGCACATCTTAATGGTTTGTATGTCCCATTAAACTTAATACCAAAGCGACTACAGTAAATTTAATAAATAAAAGAACCCCAACAAAAATGTCACGAAAGAGATCTTACTAATTTTTAATTATAATGCTGACCGCCGAAGCGACGCCACACACATGCATTTAAATGTGACAACGTTTCTGTTGTTCTTGGTGATTGAATGTCAGATAGACTCGAAGCTGTGAGGTCAAATGCATCACTTCAACAGTTATGGATAAAAAGAGTGATAGCTTTCATTGTCGATTCGATAATTATTGGGATCATCTTTGTAGTAGTAAGTATCATATTCGCAGCATTACTGCTTCCGGTCCGCGTTGTATCTTTCGACATATTTACAGGATTATCTGCTGGTTTTTCAACAATACTAAGTCTCCTAATTGTCTATGGATATTACACCTTCTTTGAGGGCTCATTCAATGCTACAATAGGCAAGATGTTTCTTGGTCTACGCGTCTTACCTATACGTGGCGGAACGATGAACTATAAAAAGGCTCTTGTGCGGAACCTTACAAAACCTTGGAACTGGGTAATTGCTGTAGCGTTTCTACTTGACCTTCTCGTGAGCTTTGCGACAGAAGGAGATCCACGTGAACGGTTTATGGACACTCTTGCTGGTACGGTAGTAGTAACACAGCTTTAATAATACACGTACGTCGCAACTACTAGAAGCATCACGATTACTATTATGTCTATAAATGACTGCATGATATCTATTCTCTGAAAATAAATTAAACATTTATAAGGTATTAATAGCATTTGAACCAATAGAAGCTTCGCTCAGGTATCTTTTTTCAAAATAATAACTTTTGAGAGAATATTAAAAAAGGCAAACGGAACGTGCTTGAGCTGCGAGAGTCCGAGTTGAAGTCAGCATATATAATAATCTGGAATGATAAGTGTATGGAAGGTTATCAATGATTGAACTGTGGTTTTATTACGTTTTGATCGCGATGTTCATTCTGGGATCACTTGCGCTTGTCGACAAGGTGCTTGTCAACAATTTCATTCATGATCCCATTGCATTTACCATGCTTGTAGCTCTCAGTGCTTTCCTGCCGTTTATCGGCCTTTTATACTTCCCGCTTAAGCCTATCGCTATTGGAACCGCTCTTTTATGTATCGTCGCCGGATTTATTCATACAGCATACGTATATCCCTATTACCGCTCATTGGTATTCGAAGAGGTATCGCGAGTGGTGCCTTTGTGGCAATTAACCCCCATCTTCGTCCTAATATTGGCACGACTTTTTCTTCACGAAATCCTTCCTGCATCAGATTACATCGCCTTCTTTTTGATCGTCGTAGGAGTAGTGCTCTTTTCAATAAGGCACGAGCAGAAGATCACTCTATCACGCGCTTTGTACCTTATGATTGGATCGTCTATTTTCGTCGCGATGTTTAGTATTATAGCAAAGTACGTGTATACTGTTGAAGACTTGTTTTCTGCCTTTCTATATATCCAAATAGGCATACTTCTCTCATTCGCCATTTTATTTACAAAGAGAGAGTATAGAAAGCGATTTCTCCACGCATTTGCATCGGCCCCACGATTTGCCAGTTCAGTTGCCGTTTTGGATATAGCTATTGGATACGTGTCTTTTGTCGCATACAGCCTTGCTGTCTCAATAGGTCCGATATCTCTAGTGGCAGTGGTTTATACGATTCAGCCAGTCTATGTGCTGTTTGCAGCAACAATAATTGGTATTAAATACAAGTCGCTCATTCAAGAACGAGTCACGTCAGGAGCTTTTACACAAAAATTAGTAGCTGTTGTATTAATTTTTATTGGAATATATATGGTGAACTTCCCAGAACTCGTTTAAAAAATTCAACGGAAAATCGGTTACTCTTTTCAAAACTTTTGAAGCAGAGTAAGCCAGATACGACTACTTAAACATTGGGACTCCAGAATTAGCGATCACGCATTAATAAAATGGAGCTGCAGTTATGATTAGCGATCCTATTACAAAAACAAACAAAATAGCGGAATGTTGCTAGTTAATATGGATAAAACTTTGGTCACTTGAAGTTTGCTCCAACGCGTCACGATTATGTTGCCGGAGTGAAGCGTAAAAAACAATTAGATCTCTCGAATAGATTTTTCATAAACACTACGGTTCTTTTTCAAATGTCAAACAACAAAAACGAGGTCTTTTATTTTATTCTTAGGCGCTATCGATGTTAATCCCAGCGTGTCCTATTGAATTTGATTGCAAAATTCTACCTCCGGTAGACTGTCAGCGGTCAGTACAAAATGTTGTTCTCTTTGTTAAGGATCAATGTACCAGCTGTCTTCTAAGGAAACCTGCCATTCAATGTCTGATTGCTTTTTTTCCGTTGCGTTCTGGTCAACTAGAGACTCTTTAACTTATGGTATAGCAGCAACCGCCACGGCTCCTACTAGTGCTACTGTTCCTAAGAGTAGTAAGCTCACTGCTACAGCTATTAATGCTTCTTTCATTTGTGTGTCTCCTTCTTTTTCATGTAGAACATTCATATGACACTTTTGGTGTATGAGAGGGCTTTATTTTAGAAAATGCCCTTATGTTAGCCCTATTACGCCTGCAGAGGAATAAAGTGCTGACTTAGTAGAGATCACTCTTTACCATGAGTCTAACAGGTAAAACTATTTGCAACAAAAAAATTTTGAAGCATTTCCTCCTGATAATCCGCCAGGTTGTAAGCCGCAATAGCTCCGTCAACTTCCACATGTCTTTAATGACACACTGGTATGCTAGACACTATCGGGTTTCGCTTTCAAATATTATGCAAATCAGCAGTCATTTTATAAGAGTTCGATCAGGAATGCTCCTCCAATTGTAGAGACTAGTCAAAAATTATATAAGTTCCCGTGGATCTACGGGAAACTTCACGCACATTATTTATTCTTCTTGAGCTAGAGCCAACTGTAGAATTTGATAGTTTTCAGGGTAGAAAATTGCGTGTGCTTCTACCTCTAATTCGCTCATTTTTTGTTCAAGCTCTTCAATTAACGCCGTATGATCCTGATAATACATAGGTGCGTTGCATACAGGGCATTTAAAGCCTGTATCACTTGCTACTTCGAATAAGTAGCTACCGCAATTGTTCTCACACGTGTAATAGACGTTATTTTGCTCTTCGACAAGCCGAGTTTGAAGTTTGTCGATGAGCTTTTTGGCATCAATTGCTAGACGATGCTGAATGTCTCGCAAATTTACGTGCCATCGGTAAATTATCCATCCTGTAGTCTTGTCGCGATTTTCGGTGTAATACGCGAGACGTTGATCGTTTAACGTGGACAACGTCCGTCTTACCGTATTCAAATCAGAATCAGTTTCCGCAGCGATTTCTTGATCGGTCAATTCATCGGTGGAAAGGCGCTCGATCATTTCAAGCCCGTGCTCCCCGACGAGGTTTGTTAGGTAGGATTCGATAGCCTTGTTTTTTATCACTGTATTTATATACGTCGTCTGAGAGCTTATAGTTATTGCTGGCATAAAACGAGTAATTTTGGCTTAAATTTTGATTTTAAGGCTATGTATTATTTTTAGTTATCGAATAAAAGCTAAATCTCTTACGCAATTTTTTTAATCATCAAATTTATTATTTGACTATTTATATATAAGTGAGACATAAGGTTGATAACAGAATAATATTTAGGAAAAAGTAATTAAATATTATTATATAAAAATATAAATCTTAAAATTTTTATAATAATATTACTATCTATTTTGTAACTATTATTTCATATTATTATTTTTGTATCATAACTTTATTAATTATTATATTATAAGATAATCTATTATGACTATTTCATCAAATATAGGATTTCAAAATTAAAATATTTTTTATAAACTCCTACCTTTTTGTATAAAAGTGAGAGTTAGACTAATATTGCGATTCAAAAAAAAACCGTTAAACATGACTCTCATACTTAATTCAAATTAAAATCAAGATTTTGTAATAATTACAATTCCAGTTGTGCACGATCGTTTTTAACGCTTCATTATCGATTGATTAAATTAGATAACATACCGACAATTAAATGCCTAAAAAACATCTTATACAATTGTTATTTGATCTGATCGTTGACGCGTAAGGTTTCCATTTTACCTCAATAAGAAGAGTTCTCGATATAAGCCAAAAATCAATCACGTTTTTTATATGCAAAATGGTTACAGTTCTCTGCTTATATGGTTTCATTGTCTTTAGTTCACTCTATTAAGTAATGCTCTTTAAGACAACGTTTGTTGGTCTACAGTTTGCATTGCTAGAACGCGAGTGGCTTATTCCAGTCATTTGGTTAGAAAACACGAATGAATTAAAAACCAATTCTAATCAGATTTGAAGTATATTAATGACTGTATTTATCACATTTGTGACCATCGTTGTATCTACGCCCAATAACAGTGCAATTATCGGAGTTACGGGAGTTAGAATAGCAAGTAGTAATGAGCCAAGAGTGTCTACCATTGTTATGCACCTCCATTATTTTACAGCTTAGGGCTTGTATTTAACTGTGCATGATCTAATTTTAGTAAAGGAATAAGAGCATTTAAGATGATGGATGAGCGAATTTATCCTCTTATTTCGTGACTAGACTAGACCTAGCTATCTTCAAATCTTTGATATTTTTTGCTAATACACATATTAAAGTGGTAAATAGTTGTTATGGTACATCACGAGGTGTAAGCGTCGAATTTTGATAATATTATATACAACTAATAATTAGTAAGGTTAAATATTTCAAAAAGAATGTCTGTACCTCGATCATGCAAGACGACCTCACGGAGGAGGAGCGAGTTTCTCGGTTATTATACTCGTCGCAAGAAGTGCTTGCTATGTACGATCGAGTGGGACTTTGCCCTGTAGAGGACAGGATCATTACTAAATATTTTACCAAAGAAAACGCTAAAATACTGGATATCGGATGTGGTCTCGGGCGAACAACGCAACCATTGTCTGAAAAGGGGTTTGAGATCATCGGAATTGATGTATCGAAAGCAATGATCGACAGAGCCAGAACCAAATTCTCCGCTATTGATTTTAGAGTAGGAGATGCGTGTGACTTGCACTTCTGCGATGAATCGTTTGAGTATGTACTCTTCTCGTTTAATGGAATCGATCACATATATCCTGAGAATAGGCGAATTCAGGCGTTAAGGGAGATTCATCGTGTGCTGAAACCTGAGGGGTTATTTGTATTCAGTTCGCACAACTCATGCTCGATTGATGTAATAGGAGGGCTGTTAAACAACGACATAACGTGGGGATCCGTTCTGTCAAAATGCTTACGAAGATCGCAATATTTGAAGTCCAGAACGCACTATGGAGAATTTGCCCTATATTTTATCAATCCTCTTAATCAAAAAAAGCAGTTATGCTTAATTGGATTAAAATGTATACATGTCGCAGGTTCTAATTGGCGAATGAACCCCTATTTTGATTTTATGCCGTACTATGTAGCACAAAAGACAAGTCCTAGTTCCCGCTAACCCCCTTTGGCGGAGAGACCTCACTAGTTCAATGCTTCAAGTATGGATCTTTTAAGCTTATTAGCAGCGGTGATAATTATCTTTTTAATTATAGGATTACTGTTTCTGATGATACGAATTTGGGTGATGATGATATACTTAGTCTATAATACCCACAGGTTAATCATTCTCGGTCTGGCCAGCCTCATCGGCATTCACGTACGATAAACTGGATAACCATCCCCCTTTAGCAATAGTGGCAGATGGATGTCTTTTAAGATTGAACTTTATAAATAACACCAATTGCTTAATGTTCTTTATTAATTACAGCTTTAATAAATCCTTAAGTTCATTTAGAGTGGTTGTTTTTTTGCTCTAATTTGATTCGCTCATTTAAGATGCAAATAGATAAGATCAAGATTACTTGGTTTTTTCAAGGTTTGCTAAACAAAAGAATGATACAACTTAATTTCCAAGCAAACTTAGGAAACTAACCATTTAAGCATTTCCTTTATTTTCGACATTGTAGCTGTCAGAATGTTCACGGCTATACCTCCATTCTTTTGACAACTGAATTTAATGTATATATTTTTATTGAATTGTTTCTCTTAGTGCATCTGCTATCGCAGTAACCTTGTTATAAAAAGCCTGAATCGATAGACTTTCTAGCGCAAATAAATTCGTTAGCGGAACTTTTCAGGTGCAAAAGAATATGAAAAAGTGCAAGAGGGCACGAAGTTACAAGTCTTCTGTCTCGAGAATTTGTCGTTTGTTGATGTTCATAGTTTTTTAAGTAGATCGTGCCTGTTTTAGTTTCGAAATCACATAACTTACAGCATTAACTCAAGTTATCTGAATTAAGCTAAATTCTATGATTTTGCTATTAATAATTCGTGCGAATGCGATGCGTGTAATCGAAAGCTGTTGATCTGTCGTGAGAATGTTGTACGGACTTTTATGTATAGCGCACTATCTACCAGCATTTACGAGATCTTCTTCAAAACTACTCTATCAAAGATCATTCTAAGTCTGATAACAATAATATAGAAAAAGTTTATTTAGTTGGATCACTCACGATCAATGACTTTGAAGGAAAGGTTGATCGAGAGTGCAGTATGCTTTAGCCTTAAGCTCACCGCAAGCCATTAAATCAACATGTAGCGCCTCTGCGGTCAAAATAAGACCGATTTAAAATGATAATTATTTTCAAGATAGGAATTATTCATAAGGTTAACATAGAGAATATGTCACCACCTAATATTCGCGTCAGTGCATACAACGGTGAAGAAAGAGTCGTGAAAGAACACTGATGATTATTAGTCTTGAAGTGCAATGCAGGATAAGTGTTTGCTATAAAACGCAATATAAGGTATGTAGTTACTTTAAAAAGAAAGCACGATAATAATGAACAAACAAGCACTCAGCATAGTTATCGCGGTTGTAATAATGTTGACAGTATTAGGTGCAGGATGCGCCACGACAACCACTGAAAGCAATACCAATCATAGCAGCATCCTACACAACACTACTTTAACGAGCGATATACCTAAGACTGTCGGCGCTACGGTTTACCCGCCTGATAGCTCCACTCCGTATACATACGGAAATATTTATTTTAATGACTACTACGGCACCCACGACAAAGTTGTAGAGATGTTTGCCTTGTCCCAATATCCGACTTGCCACCTATGCAAGTATAAGAGTGCTGAAATAACGTTATACCAATCTTCTAATTCTCCTGACGTTTGGATAGCTCCTTATTTAATATATTATTCTAAGATAGACACTTCTCCCTACTACGAGAGAATCGGGCAGGACGTAGTAGCACATTCCCTCTTGGGTGATAAGCCTATCATATACGGTGATTTAGGATGGGTGCACATGACTCGTGGGGACGTGAAATATGTATACACGCAAAACTTTGTGCCAAATAACGCGCATTGGATAGTCTACGGAGCACTGATATATTTCAACGGCCATATTCAGCAACTCTATCCAAATATGTACTATGTTGTTTGGTATTAAGAGAAGTCGAAGCATCGCTAATTATTGAATTTAGTGAACAATTCAAAGTTAACGCGAGATTAGGACTTTGCTATCTTAGCAGCACAAAGGACTTTGATAGTGCCATTACAAAGATACATACCAGATCAAACGGTTAATCTTGAAGATTAAAATATGATTTAACAACGGTTGAGATAACCCTGCAATTCACTCGATCTCAGAACTCATTCGTATGAGAATTAAAAGTATAATTAAAAAGAAATACGTACTTTTAAAATATGCTTTGAGAAATCCCAAATTTGCCTATACGTTGTTGTTAAGCTGTGTGTTTTTTAAATTAACAACAAAAACTTTAACGACGGAGGCCTCATTTTTGATTAAAGGTGGTTAATCGACCGAACTGAACTTCAAATCTCTCTACACAATGTTAAGAGCAAATTAGCTTTAGTCTGTCTATTTAGTGAAAATAAATTTCCAGCAATTTTTTTTTTAAAAAAAATTATTATGTCGCAATTGCGCGTGAAATCATTTTTGCTGCAACGCATAATCAAATGCAGTTTTTTAAAATTGTTTGGATTTGTGCTATTTATTTGAACAATTATAACAACTGAATACGACTTACTAAAAAGACTCAAGGAGAAAACAAAATGGGCTGCGACAATTTACTAGCATCAATTGATGTTGCCCATAAGAAGTTGAAATGACACACTTTTGTATAGAAATATTCAGAAAAAAAACTATTATCCCAAAGATCACTCTATAAGTCCAGATTGTACCATGAATATGATGGATTGCCTGAAAATTGTGTTAAGAAGAAACCACAAACAGAGTTTTTACGACATTACGGTGTTCTAGAGCAGCAGATGTGAGGTTCATATGCTCCCAGCAATTTTATAAAGAAAGTGAAGAGTTAAACTAATTTATAACAGGTGCGACATCAACTTTGAGAAGTCATAAGACGTGATAAATATGGAAACACAAAAGATGCTCGATGAGTCGATAGGAATTGTACTCGGCGGAGGGGGAGTGCTAGGTGATTTTCAAGTAGGAGCTTTGAAATTTTTGTTAGAAGTTTTAAAACAAGATAATCCAAAAAATATAATAATCTGTGGTACTTCAGTAGGTGCATTTAACGCAGCCGGGATGGCCGCTGTAATTGCGAGTAAACAAGATACTTCCAATTTAGAGAATCTCTGGCTTCAAGGCGTGATGAGCGTTCAGGATCTTTACGAATATACAGAATGGCTTAAAGAGATAGAGCCATTTGTAAAAACCCTGATACAAAGAGAGCCAATTAAACTTGATGAGCTTAGTAATGTGATTCACGATGTGGTGCACATCCTACGCCGAGGCCCCTCGGTGCTAAATATAGGAAAACTGTTGCAAAGCCCTGAGGATTTCAATCTCTCTCTTTTACACCAAAAGGAGATTAGGCGTAGATTTCGTCGATATTTTCACGATGATGACCTGGAAAACATATTTGATTCGAACGTCATACTTCGGCTCGCTGCAGTAAACCTTGAAGAAGGTAAGTTAGAGTACTTTTGTAATAAGGAGTATCCTCAAACGAGTGCCAACAGAAGTAACCACGTTAAGGACCCTGCAGAACTATTAGAAGCAGTTTTTGCCTCAGCTTCAGTTCCAGGACTTTTTAAACCAAGGCTTATAAAGAAAAACAATTATGTTGATGGCTCGGCTCGCGAATGCGTCCCTTTCAATTCTGCACTTGAGTGCGGAGCAAGAAAAGTCTATATCATCCCCTGCTTCTCACATGAATTAAAAGAAAACCCTAAACTTTTACTTACAAATAAGACAATCAGAAACTGGAGGCATGGCAACTTTTTGGATATAATAAATCGTGCATTCAGTGTTGTTCTTAATGAAATGATAACAAATGATCTAGTTCCAAACAGACTTTATCTGAATGGCACTCAATTAAACTATCATGAAGTAAATAAAGAATGTACTACAGAGACCGAAGAACCTACAATTATCGATCCTGAAGTAACTGTTCACAACTTTTTTGAGTTTGATCCTGGTCTTATTAAAATCAATATGGACTATGGATATATGCGAGCCTTCGACAAAATTAAAGGACCTACGCTACCGCAGACTACTTGTAAACGGTGCAATGAACTTACAAAGGAAATAATTTTGTTACGATGTAGGATCTGGAAGGCTGAAGAAGAATTCATCCATGATTGGGTAAAAGCTAAATATCAATCCCCATGGAGGTATCATAGTCCGTACAGAATTTTAGCAGACACCAAAAAAATTCTTATCGTCCGAAAAGTTAAACGAGAACTAGAACCTTTAGTTACGGAACGGATAAACTTAGCTACGCGTGATTCAATACCAGGCAAGCCTGAGGATATGTATAAACAATGGGAGCTTCATGATTGGGATCCTAAGTATAGACTCCTCTCTAAACGACCTGTCATAAAGACTCCCTGGCGTCGTTTAGATCGCCGTGATCTGGGCAGTGAAGATATCGAAGCGGAAACTCCGCCGCCTTAAACACATATAGGCTGAATATCAAGCTTAAATGAAAATAATTAGATCGGCTTTATAATCATATAGGTATCCAGTTATATTCACCAGCCCTAAACGTTTGATGACTGTGTTTAACATCGTATTAATATCTGCCACTCTCTCAGATCACGATTATTATGTAAAGCTGTCTAAGTAGATCTACAACGAAAATATTTATTTTATTATTTTATTTAGAAAATAGGCACGTTTGTGTGTCAAACGAAGAGGACTTCGCACATACACTACCGATTTGACTCTAATACAATTCACTTTGTGGTTATAAAAATTCGACGTCTTTTTTTACCTTTGTGATCCATGTGAAAAAATTCAACTCTCTCATTATAATTCTTTCTTACGTCATGATAGCTTAATTAAGAGCCGTTCAGATAAAGTCCGTGTGACTTTTTCCTGTGTATTCTTCTAATATTTAATCTCTTAGTGATCACTTAAAAAACTGCATTAAGGATTAATGCTATAGGATAAACGATTGCAGACGCAGTGAACATCTTTAACCGCTTTTTTACATTTTGCGCGTCACGTTTCCTAAGCAGTGACACTGCCGCATAGACAACTATACACCCCCACACAACTACGGGAAATAAATAGACAACGCTCACAACCCCTACAAGATATGGAAGGGGTGACATAAAGACTGAAAAGAGAAGAAAAAGTGCGCCAACTGTCGCTGCAATGCTTATACCGCGCTTTGCGGCAAGTGTGGGATACCCCACTTTCGAATCTCCGTCTAAGGTTAACACGTCCTTTAGTACATTCAAACCAATTGCCCCCCCGGCAATCATACCGACAAATGAGAGGGAAGCAACGCTAATTGTTTGAAATACTACAGCTTCAGCAAAAAGAGCAATTGATGCACCCAAAAATCCCATTATGAGATTACTCAAAAAACCTGAGAGTCTCTTAAAGAAACGTGGATATAGTGTGAAGAGGATGGTATTAAGTCCAGCAATTCCAAGAGCGAGGGGATTAATCGCGGCAGAAACTCCCAATCCAGCAAGAAACGTCACTGCGGAAAATTGTAGGGCGCTTGTAGGAGAAATCTGGTTTGACGGAATAGGCCTATCTGGATGTGTTATTGCATCTGAGTCACAATCGAAATAATCGTTAACAGCAGCTCCTCCGGCACCTATAAAAGCTACTGTAAGAATGGCTAAACCCATTAAAAAAGGTTTATAGAAGCCCCTTTGGAATGTTATCATAAATAGTAAACATAAGAGCCCCTCAATAAGCCAATAAGGAAATCTTACAAGCGTTATGAACGCTCTCAATCTTCTTATATGCATGCGAGTAGAGTTATTATGGACTTAATATAATAGCGTTCCTTATCCATTTCACGTTGTGCCTTGACTAATACTATTGTACCTCTCTTGCAACGTCTAGAACTTCACGCAGCTTATTGTGGAATATAATGCCCTTGAACGAATCACAACGAGGCCATTCATCGCGTTTAGTACAGTTAAAAATCTTATCCGCAGAGAAGGCCAAAATTTATATTGATAATCGCTTTTTTTAGTTTTTATTTGCCATCCAAACAAAATAAGGTGAAACTTATTACCATAAGTGTGACGCATGACATAGTAAGCGTTATGGGGTACGTAAAACGAGAATAATTTTCCGTAGTGGCATCATGATCCATTTTAAAAGAGACTTATCTCGTAAGAGAACTCATATAAAGAGTGTGAAAAAGGAACAACTTTTTACGCACCCCATAAAGAATATTTTAGAGAATTTTTTCTACCTCTTTTTTGAACCTTGTTGGTTCGATTTATTTGTAACACAATTGTTGCTAAAAAAATTTTCAGATTAATAACAATATTTGTTTAGACACTGACATTTTAAGCATCAGTAACGGTATGAACGGTGATACATTTCAGCATATTTTTTGTCATACTAATGATAACCTATATTAAAAAAAGTATTTCTTAACTAGTAATAATAGTCGTGTTAAGCTGAACATAAGGAGATCTACCTTGGCTGCTAATTGTTAAGCAAAACTTTTCAAAAATGTATCGTAAAACTCACTAAAGGTCTTTAAACAACTTCAGTTAATTAGACGACTTTCAAACTATTACGTTGAATAAATTAATTGTTAGTGAGTCTTTTAATTTATTCAAACATCAGACTAAATATTAGCGAAATTAAAATGCATACGGCTATTGATAACTAGTGACTTAATATTAGTTAAAATATTCTCGCGTTATTGTCTACTATAAAGAGCTATGAATGATACTAAATAATGCGTCGAGTATCGACCCTAGACTTAGGTATGGAAGGAAATATGGTGAGAACATAACACTCATAGCATCTAAGAATACTTGAACAAAATCCATTTTTATTCGCCTTCCTTGTTTATATTGCATTTATTTACATAGTATATAAAAATGTTGATAAGTGTTTTTATAATCCTAAGACACAGAAGAAACGCTCTGTAATAGTAGTAAAAAAAATCTATATTTAAGTCTCTCACTTTTTCTTTTGCTTTTCTAGTCTTTCTACTATTAAGCATCGCGAGAAAATTCTTCGTAATGTTACCAGACTTGCGTTGAAATCATCTTTCTTGAGAATTAATATCAGATGTTGTGACAGGAAAAGTTAGGCCATCATAATCAGACCTAAACATCTGCTGTCTAACTCCTCGAGAATATTCATTATAGTGAAGCAGCATACGTTACAGTGAAACTATCATCAGAGAGCAAACCTGGTGAGGCTAGAGTCATTCCAAATGGTGGTGGGAATCCATTACTTGTCATGTTGACTGGAAGATTCGTTAATTTACTTAGCCCAGCCTGATTTGCGGTGCAATGAGTAAACGTTACGGTGCTAAAGTTCGCGAGTATCGGTGTTTGTAAGATACCAGAGGGCCTTTCAACAATAAACTCTGCTGAATATTTATTTACGTCCGTAAAGCCAAAGTAAGTATAATTGTTAAAAGTCTTTATGGGGCCCTCCTTGGGGTTTATTGTCATTGTTATACGCCAGACGTATGACATATCACTCATTTTGGAAATGGCCACTGTTATAGTATCACCTGGAAAAACATCACTTACAAAGACGTATGGGGCAGGGAGGACTTCGTACCACACGAAATATTTAGGACCAGTAAGCGTAATAAACTGTCCTGTTCCAGCTTGGATCATAGTAGTAGGGAAAGGAAACCCTCCAATTCCGACCCACGTGGCAGATTGAGACATTACAATATTTGACGAAACTGACGGTACGATCCAAGTCGCACAAACTTCAGTGAATGGTTTAGATCCAGTAGCTACATACCCACACCAATTCCAAGAATATGCTTGATTGAGAGGTGTCTGGACTGCTGAAGCGGCAGGCATAGTTATGAGAGAGAGTATAATTAGTATCGACATCGAAACGGCATACAGCGCTATTCCGCGTTCCAGCTTTTTCTTTCGTCCAATCAACTTTTTTGTCACCTGACTAACGATTTATCTTCAAGTTAGAAAAATACAGAAATTTTATATACAGCTCTAAAAAGGCGAGAATATTTAATCTTTTCTTTTTATAAAGACTTTTTCGCGATGGTAGTTTAGTTATCTCCTAGGTCAGTATCACCTTATTGCTCTATTCTTTATCAACATACAAAAACTTAAGGGTCGAACTCCGTGCTTCCATGTAAAATTAAGAATAGTGCTGTATAAATGAAGAGATTTAACTCTTTAACAAAGCTTTTTGTATGGAATATTAAATCGTTGTTTGAAGTCATTTTTTTGATTAAGAAGATCAAGTTTGTGCTGTTTGCAGTCGCAAACCGAAAAAATTATAAAAGTCGATAGGGCACACTTTTCATTGTTATGCCAAGACTATTCCTCGCGAAGGTCAAATTTTGTTGGCATTGTGGAGGTTCTGCACATACTGATGCGGCATTGTGTCCAAATTGTGGGACGAAGTTTGATGTTACACCTTCTTATAAAATTTCTAAATTGCCTAATAAAGACTACATTGGAGCAATAGTGGGTATGAGCATAGGTCTGATTGTGTGTGCGACGATAATTGAACTACTTGAAGCACAAATGCAGCCGACTACCATCATTGGATATGCCGAACGGGGACTTGTCACTCTCACCTGCATTATAACTGGTGGTCTTGCCGGTTATCGTCTGTCTAAGAGCAGCCCTTCGTTTAATTAGTTCCTCTAAGCGCTCATTTCTATCTGTTAGCGAGACTTATGGCCTTAACTATTTTTTCGAAAAAAGATCGGATCCCTTTAGTTAGAACACTGTCAACATTTACTAAATACCAACACAGTATCTTTTACTCTTAGGCTGTCCCCGTTACACTCATTGCTTTAACAGTGCTTTTAATGCAAAGTAATTTACAATTTTTTGTGTCGTGATCCGAAATTGTTATATTAACATGAATTCAAGAATAAGAAATCAGATTTCGATATGTACTCATAGAAAACAACTTTTCAGCGTTATGCATTTGGATAATTAATTTTATTAGTTTCAAGCTTGTCACGTGCGCGGCAGGGTTTGTTATTACAAGCGCCACCTTATGGTACATTTTTCTGACAACGTTGAATGCTTTCTTTTTGTATGTGTAGAGGCTGTTCATCTCTATCGAGGGAGTGGCATTACGATAATTCTTAACAACTTCCAATATCAAATAAGTAGTCACATTGTAGGACATAAAAACATAGATTATGGCCGGCGGAAGTGTATGTCAAGTTTCTGGTAGATACCCTCTAAATAGGTCAAACAGTGCTAGTTGGCTAATTAGATCTGAATGATTGTTGCACTGACTAAATGGATATGGTCTATCAATGTAATCCGTATTCACAGCGACATCCGACAAACACTAGAATATCCTCGCATAGCGTCCATTAATCAATTTAAGCTTCAATAACGCTTAGAGCATAAAGTTGTATCCCGCAGCAACTGGATGCATAACATCAATAAATTTTTCTGTCGTTGAATTACCACAATCACTGCTGCTTTTATTGTGTATTCATCTCTTCTTGTGGATCCGATTCATATGGAGGTTTATTCATTAGCTCCCTGATTCTGTTATGTACCAACTTCCACAGTAGTGGAATAAATATGAGCATGCCAACAGCCCCAATAAGTAAGCCGCTAAGCAAAAAGTTGTAGAGTGAGTGAAAGAATATAGCAGTTACTAACCCACTAAGAACGATATGGCCTTTTCTACTTTCCGGAAGATGTTTTGCTACCCCTAATGCATAGCCCCACATACTTGAAAAAAGAGCATGCCCAGGCACTGACAACAAAGAACGTACAACAAAAAGAGCAGTAAGAGCAACAACTCCTTCATTCAGAAATGAAAAGAGATAAAATGTGTTTTCAATAGAAGCGAATCCAAGAGCTGCAGCAGTAGCGTATATAATGCCATCAAGAGGTTCGCTAAATTCTCTGTTTTTATAGACAGAATATCGAACGGTAAAGAACTTGAACACTTCTTCAATAATTGGCGCTGCTATAATTGCCAATAGCAACTTAGAAAAAAGGAATGGCGCTTCGAATAATAGTACCTGGAAGAGATATGATAATGCCATATAAAAACACTTTTACAATCATTTTTTTTGGTTCTGGTTCCCACTTGTCTTCTCGGTAAAAATACCACACCCAAAAAATACCAGGCGCAAAACCCAAAATGATAATAAATAAAGGTGGTATCATCATTGTATTTCTTTCACCTTGAAAGTAGCAACAGAAATTATCGTTGTTCTACTTATGTAAATAGTTCTAAAAACGCATGTCGTTTTATCAAAAAGATGTATGTGCTTTCCACATTTTTTGTTTTAGATCGAGACCAAAGTAGTAAACACTTGAGAAGACCTGGATGCAACTTCAGAATAAAGTTATGATTATCTGCACAATACATGCGTACGCCCTAGTAATACGTCCGTTATAAGCATACTTGAAAGCTGTCTTAATGTTGAATTACGGGCAATAATACACTAAACGACTTTACAGAGATGTACGCGTATGGTTTAGTCAATGTTAAGTATATCTGCCTATATTCGCGTTCAACAACTAAACAGAGAATCGCTTAAAAAGCCTTGTGACGCTATGACTTGATAGCGGGATTCACAAATCGGAGTATCATATCTCGACAAGCGTATACTTGCTACTTCCAAGCCCGATCTCCTCTCCATATGTGAGCTGTATCACACCATTTGTCTCTTTCCATACACCTTTAAATTTGTCTTCTCCTGGCAGCAAGTTACGAGCCAATCTTGTACCTTCTATTCCTGTTTGTTGGTTGACTAAGTCTAAACTTGCGGTATCAATCGCTACAGGATCTGTTGCTGCAAGGATACCAACGTCAGGTACTATTGACGAATCGCTCCACGCAACGCAGTCACAATCGGGAGTAATGTGTAGCAGAAAGTTGAGATATCCTACACACCCCTGTTTTCCCAGAACTGCGCCATAGGCGTGTTCTGTCAAGCCTTCCATGAAACTCGGCAGGTCACTATCCCAGTCAAACCCCATTGAGGTGGTAGAACAAGAAGATACGCATTCACCGCAGCCAACACACAATTCATAGTTGATTATTGGTCCAGTTTCAACGTGTGTAATAGCTGCCAGGGGGCACACTTCTACACACGCACCACATTTAGAACAAGCTTCTACGTCAATAATAGGTTGCAGACTTCTATGCTGATCCATTTTTCCGGACCGAGGGGCACATCCCATAGCTAAGTTCTTGATAGCACCGCCGAATCCTGCAGTGGCGTGTCCTTTGAAATGAGACATTACGATCATACTTTGCGCAGCGACTATTTCACCTGCAACTTTGACTGTCTTGAAACGTTTTTTATTGATTTGGACCTCATGATAATGATCGCTGATAAGTCCGTCCGCCACGACAAGCGGTGCTCCCACCACAGCATACCCAAATCCGTGATCTATGGCAGTAATTATATGATCGATTGAATTATGCCTACTTCCTACGTAGAGCGTATTGGTATCAGTAACAAACGGCTTTCCCCCGTTTGCTCTAACTTTATCAACGACCTGTCGCACGAAGACTGGGCTGATATAAGAATTATTTCCGCGTTCTCCAAAATGAAGTTTTATTGCAGTCAAGTCTCCCTCATTGATGAAGTTGCCAAATCCAGCTATGTCAAAAAGATGTCGGACTTTACTAACGATGCTATCACCTTTATGCCCGACCTCTACGGGCGCAAAATATACTGTGCTTGTCATTATATCTCCCCCCGATTGTTTACAATTGGTACATTTGTGATTGATTGGGCAATACAAATAATGCTCGCCCAAAGAATAAAAAATTATTTTCACGTGTAATGAAGATTCAAACTACGATTACATCTTACAATCTGCAGATTTTAACGAGAAACTTATGTTCGTGGTTGATAAACTTTTTGTATGTGAAGCTATTATCTGTTTTTTGCAATTTAAAGGTTAACATTTAAACAGTTCTGTTGGAATAGAAATCTAAGGGATCCATCGATCTTTTTGGAGGAGGGGGATCGATGGGCCCTTTCTAATTTTATTCAATCGTGATTAACATTAACATTTATACTTGCTAAATCATTAGTCACATCGCAACTCTCAAGATAAAATCATCCAGTTTCATATACCCAGTTACATTTTTATTACCATTTAGTGACGTAAAATGTCGATTGAAATGATTTCTATTAAATCGATTTACGTAAGCCATACAAAGAGATTTGTAAGCAAATCTATTTGTAAGCAAATCTTAAGGATGATCGTTTCACCTTATCATCTGATAACTTTAATTTTTGTTAATTGTGCTAATTAAGAAGCATATTGTTTCAGCTTTACGGCGAATGACAAAAAAAAACGAACCCTAAGAGATAGCATTTACTCATTGCTCTTACAAACAGTGCTAAAATTCCGTCATTAAATAGATGGGTTGAATTTTCGCCGCTGGTTAAATTCTTTGATAATAAAATAATCAACTGGTGACTTAGCAGTGTCAAGTTTCCTTAAAATATGAGCTGCCCTTGATAATGTGACTAAGAAGAGTCATTAGAGGATTTTATACAAGCTAGTACTAAAGCTATTGCTTCTTATCGGACTGGATATACTCTTATTATCTTAATATATCTCATTATAACATCCAATTCGTGTTCGGCATCTAGCATCCACAAATTATCTCACGTGATTAATAAATAGCCTTGAATCGTTGCTAAGGACTATAACTTATTGAGTTAAAATTATATTCTTATCCGTAAAAATAAATTATTATGAACACAGATTTCAACGCTCTACTAGAGAATGCTCAGACCCTATCGGATATTTTTGAGGTTGTAAAGACATCAGTGTGGTTGATTGAAGGGAAAAGCCGAGGCGGGCTCATGTTAGGTACAGCTAATTTAGGTAATCATCCAAGAGCTTTTTTCGGAGCATTTTATCCTATTGGTTCTAACATTATTGTCATGAATGAAATTCCTCTCTATCGAATAAAAGAGACTAATCCAGATCTCTGTAAACCGTATGTTTTTCATGTTCAGCTCCATGAATATTTACATGCCTTGGGATACTTCAGCGAAAGGACTGTCAGAGAAAAAGTCTATCAGATAACAAAGGCTGCCTTCGGTGATGAACATCTCGCCACGATTATAGCGATAGATTCTAGCCGTTTCTTCTCAAATCTTGTGTATCCAAGCGCTTCCTGGCTCCCTAAAGAATTAAAAATTCGATTGGTTGAAGGATTCGATAGATCGAGCGCCAGTTACTTTGCATAAGTTGTTCAATCTACTTTCATTAATCAAGACACCTCTGTTTTAGCATCATGTCTTATCTTACGTAGCGTGCTTCACAGCATTTATTGTTCAAGGAGGACTTTGATGTGATCTATAAAATTACGACAGCACTTGTCTTATCTCATTCGTAGATATCATAAACAATTTTTATGCTTTGTTCATATCCAATCGAGCATACTTAATGCGATTGGCACTTTTCCTGAATTTTATAAAAAGAACTTTGTAGTTGCATAAAACGCAAATCACGACACTTAACTACAACTAATTGTATGTTGTTTACCTGCAAACCAAAAAACGTCACGATGAAACCTAGCTGAAAATCTTACTTTTACCCAGACAATAGCAACAAACACTTGAAGTGAAAAGATTTATAAGCTTGTTTGATATACAAGCGTTAGTTGTTTGAATGGCTATAAATTCGGAAAGTAATTATGATATAAGAAGTAGATGGCTCAAGAAGAGATCTATGCAACATAGCATAATCAATCAACAATGTTTAACTCTTAAGGGGGCCGTGTTCTGAATATCCTTTTTAGTAAGCGCATCGTTGAATCAGAACTTCTCAGTCCTACAGACAATTTTAATTTAGAGAAACAAAAAATAGAATATCGGAAGGAACTATTGACAGGCCGCCGCTGTAGGATCAACGTCAAACGCTCAGAGCGGAAAAAACAAGTTCAAACAGGAAGAGGATACTCTGACCTTATTGAAGTTTCCGCAAAGAACTGTTATTTTTGTCCGAACAATATAAAAACAGCAACGCCGATGTTTCCGCCAAATCTTGTGCGAGAAGGGCGCATAAAACTTGGGGAAACGACTGTATTCCCAAACCTGTTTCCTTTTGCAAAACACCACGCTGTGGCGACGGTAACAAAAGAACACTTTTTAAACTTGGATGAATTCACACTTAAACAACTCTCTGACACTTTTCACGCGAGTGTAAAGTACTTCAATGCTGTAAAATCCACAGATGAGGAGGCAATTTATCCGATTCTTAGCTGGAATTTTTTACCGCCTGCAGGTGCAAGCGTTATTCACCCGCACGTGCAGCTCACTGTTGATTCAGAACCCACAAATTTGACATGGACATATCTTATGATGAGCAAAAATTATTTCAAAAAGCATAAGAAAAATTATTGGTTCACCCTATTAGAATACGAAAAACGTGAGAATGAGCGATTTCTCGGAAAGATAGGAAAAGTGTCTTGGATTACAAGCTATGTACCGCTTGGTAATGATGAAATATGTGCTATTTTCGATAGACCATCGTCTCTTTTTGACCTAGATGATGAATTAATAACAGACTTCAGCAAGGGACTTAAACGGGTATTTACCGCTTATTCACAGTACAGCGTGCACAGTTTTAACCTCAGCACCTTTTCTGCACCGAGTCATGACGAGAGCTTTAATCTCATCGTGAGGATTATAGCGAGACCGTATCCACAGTGCTATTACAATAATGATGCTGGTTATATGGAGAGACTACATGAAGAGGTAATTGTTGAGTCGATGCCAGAAAAAGTTGCTTCTGACATGAAACAGTATTTTGCATAATACCTCACTCTATTCAATAATTTTCATATCGTCGAGAGAATGTAGGTTAAGTTTTTGCGATGCTTTGGTAATTCCAAGAGCACCTTCAACGAAAAACGCTGGGATCTGTTTTATACCTTGTCTATAAGCAAGGTATGCTCGATGATGACCATCAATGACATAGATTAATTTCCCCCTTTTTGCGACCACAATAGGGTAAATAACCCCTCGATTGAACTCATCCTTCCGCAGTTGTAGCTCAGAAGCTTCTAACAGTTTTTGTGTCGGAATGAGCTGAGCTACAACAACCCGCGCGTGGCCAACTTTTACGTTCGGATGCAGTCGCTGAAAAAAAGTAAATATCTTCTCTACATTTTCAGAAATGATATTTTCGACGCTTGCCCGTAGCATATCAGTAGCTGTAACTATACCAACTACTTTGCCTTCACTCACGATGGGCATGTGGTGTATATGATTGTAAGCCATTACGCCGGCAATGCTAACAATGTCATCTTTCTCTGATGCCGTGACCGGATACTGTGTCATTATGTTTCCGAGTTTCTCGGTTGGTTTTGCACCAACAAGATCTGCTATTGTAACGATACCAACAAGCGTATCATTGTCGAGTATTGGAAAACCATTATGTCCTGTCTGTTTGAGGACTTTAAGCGCATTTGTAACAGTCGTTTCCGGTTTTAATGAAATAACAGGAGATGACATATATTCGTTAACATATACCACTTACGACACCCATATCATTTGACCAAACACAAGTTTAAAAGAATGCACTGCATCTGACAAATTATTTCTTTGCAGCTTCGATAATAGTTATTCTGTTATTAAATGGTCAACGTTGTTTTTGCTTTGACCCCGTAGTGTATCCTGTCTATTGCATTTTCGTAAACAAGTGTATGCTTTTTCGCAATATTTTTCCACACGATATAGTTTGCTACATATCCCTTCGCGTGTTCTACATAAGTGTTTAAAACTAAGTCACTCGTAAGAAGGATAGTTATTGACTTTTTTAGCTCGTCAAGATTATCCATTGGAACAGCAATCCCCGCCCCGCTTGCCTCGATTTCTGCTTTAAGCCCTTCCAATGACGTTACTACGGCCGGCTTGTTCAACGCAAAAGCATGAGCCAAGTTGCCGCTCTGTGACCCATGCTTATACGGCAATACTACGAAATCAGCCGCTGATACAATGGCATCGTAAGTATCCGGATCAAATGCGCCTATTATAACTTTGATGTTATTTTTTGCTGGTGAATTATTAATCGCCTTTATGAGCTGTTCTTTATATTTAATACCAGATGAAGACCCTGGCCGCGCGTCCCCCGCTATTACAAGCACCGCATCTGTACCTGCCTCTTTTATAACGTCCGGCCAAATCTTGACTACATCTTCAAATCTCTTATTCGGTTCAAACCAGCCTATACATAGCGCCACCTTTTTATTGGTCAAGCCGAATCGCTCTTTTGCATTGGGTATAGGAACGACCTCTTTTGCTCCATGTGAGATCACATGAACGTTGTCTGGTATCCAGTCAAGATTATATGGAAGAAATAATTTTTGGACCTCGGCATGGACGATAGCAGCATCAAGAAGTCGGAGACTCACATCCGTAAAAATCGCTTCAGGTCGGTCGAGAGTGGTATAAATAGAGTGGTAAGTCATTGCCGTCGGAATTCTATCTAATTTTAACCTATATAGTAATGTTAAGATTCGTCCGCTAAAATCACCGTCAGTAAGGTAGAGCCCATACTCGTGTTGTATGTGGACTATATCCGGTCTCAGCTGTTTTACGGTTTCATATATTTTTATGTCCCACCCAGGGTCACGATTGTCAATAACAGGATAAACATCTGCCTCTTTGTGACCTCCATACTCTTTATCCGTATGGCAAATTACGTGTACTGTGTGACCTGCTTTCCTTAAAGCGCTGACGAGCTCCGAGCTATACGTTGCTATTCCGCAGTGCCGCGGCGACCAACTTGTCACCATAACTATATCCATGAGGTTCTCTCCAAGACGATTAGACTTAAAGCGTTTCACTATATAATACCTATAGTTTATTAATTAACATTACCCTTTATAATGAAAATTCATTCAACTTTTACCCATGATACATTACATACGGTGAATACGTTCGCGAAATGCATCAAAAAGAATGATATATCTAGAGCATAATAATCTGAAACGAGTTTTATGCAGAGTTTGATATTTTGTGATGGTTACGGAAAGAATCGCAATGTATGCGAGGATAAACCGAATGCTCTTATAGAATTAAAACCAGGGTTAATGGTTATGGACAAGCTACTGCTTGACATCGTCAGCGCAGGCATCAATCAGGCAGTGCTTATGACAGATTTTAGATCAGAAACTATAAGGAAAGAACTCGGAACGGAGCGTAAAGGAGTAGAGTTAACCTACAAGAAGGCTTCGCGAACCTTCAAACATACAGCCGAAGCGATTGGACAAATAGATGATGATGTCTTAGTTATTGACGCTGGCGTGATAACTGACATCAACCTTAAAAAGATGATAATCAAATTCGAACAAGCAAAGATTCCGATCATGATTTACACAACACATGCACGTAAGTCGAGTAAACTCTTTGACGTCAGCACTAGTGGGTTCGTGGATTTCGAGGTGTACGATGAGTTTGGAGGAATATTTTGCATTCAGAACAGTTATCAACTCTCGGCTTTTGAGCTTGGCGACGAAATAGATGAACTCTTCCCAACGCTTGCCGATATCGGTGACCTCGCTGTATATAGTGAATACAACTTCTATGATACTTTCTATACTGAAGACGGGAAAGCCCGTATAGTGAAAGAATTTCAGTACAAAACCCCAAAGCCGTGGGGGTACGAGAAGATACTTATATATACTGACTTATACCTCTTAAAAGAATTGTTTTTAAAAGAGGGATACCAGTCTTCATGCCATTATCACCCGCGAAAAGATGAGACAATGTTGATTATTCAAGGAACCGGATGCATTCAATTTGAAGATCGGAGAGAGTACTTTGTAACGGGGGATACTATTCACATAAAGCCTAACGAAAGACATACAATTGTGGCGAGTACGAATACAGGTACTACACGAAGTATCCACACCGTTTTTAGAAGATACGATACGCGTGAAGGATTACTATCCGGTTAGATAATTTCTACCCTTTTGTTCTTTTGCTTGCAATCTCAGCTTTAACTTCAGCTAATTCGCTTTTAGCGATTGAAACTTTTTCAACGATATAGTTATTAGGCTGAGCTTTAATGAGCCCTTCCACTATTTTGAGTTCTCGATAATATGGCCCGAGCCTCCTGCCCACTTTAGTGATTTCCTCGGCAGAAAGATGTTGATTTTCCCTCAGTGCTTGTCTGATCACATCTACTCTGTGTATGATATTGTCTATCTTCGAGTCGACATACGAAAGATCGTCTTGAGTGTACTTATTAGTCGCTCCCAGCGTCTTTATCAATTGTTTAAGCGAGCTCTCAATGACCCTCCCAAAATCAGTAAGTTCAACATATTTTACCCTACCAAGCTTTTCCGATTTTATAAGGCCATATTGTTCCATTTCACGAAGAATTTTGACCGCATGAGGGTAAGTGCAGTCACATTCTTTTGCGACGACAGAGATGTATGTCCGAGTATGTCCGCCGACCGCTAGTAACAAAAGGGTCGGCATTTTGTGCAAAAAAACATCGTGTAGGTCAATCGCCATTAAATGTTGTTGATAAGCATAATAATATAAAAAGTCTTGTTATAGCGATTCTAGTGACATAAATCCAATCAAATCGCTGAAATTCTTTCCCCTTATAAGTCCCTCTTCGATTATATTTTCTTTTTCTAAAATAACCGTAACCTTTGACGCTACATCTCTTACGTTTTTTGATGGTATAACAACAGCCCCGACAGCATCAGCTCTTATTATATCATTGGGTTCTATGGTGGATTCCCCAATGGAAATCGGGATATTTATATGACCTTTATTTAAGGGTTTTCCAGCACGCGGCGTTATGGACTTTGCCCAGACTGGAAATCCGAGCTTCTGTATTGCGTCGATATCCCTACACGCACCGTAGATGACAGATCCAGCGATCCTCTTTTTCTGCGCCGCAAGAGATGCAAGCCCGCCCCAAACTGCCACGTTGGCGCCAGAGCTATCGATCACAATAACATCGCCAGCTTGCGCTAATTCTATAGCGATAACAGTAGTTCCCCAATCCCACGGCTCAGTTTTAACTGTAACTGCAGGTCCTGTGACGTTTCCTCGTGGCAAAACAGGATGTACTCCTTCAAGTACGTTTCTTCCATCCATTGCATCAGCAATCATCGGCGTGGATGCGAGAGAGAGAGATGTAATAGACTGCCAATCTAACTGACGATTCGCATTGAGTCCCGGACGCTCTATCGTTAACTTCTTCCAAAGCGCAATTTCAAAGTTATTCTTTATATCATTAGACCAATTCAACTAAACCCCTCAAAGCAGCTTCGGGATCCGAAGCTTTTACAACCCCAGATGCTAAAAGTCCTCCATGCGTACCTAGTTCAATCGCGGCCAGTACGTCGTCTCCTTTTGAGATTCCAGCACCACACAAAACTTTTACACCTTCTGCAGATTTTACCGCCCCAATCACAATTTCAGGATTGGCTTTAGACACCGGAATCCCTGAACCAATCAATTCTGGAGGCTCAATTGCAACAAAATCCGGGGATAACGAGGCAGCAGCTGCCGTTGTCGCTAGATTGTTAGTGCACACAACAGTCGATATACCAACTCTTCGCGCGGCTTGAAGTGACGCATCTATCTCTGCAAGCTCCAATCTCTGTTCCGAATGATTGATGAGCGTCCCAGAAGCACCAGCCTGAGCAACAGACTCAGCAAGTATGTGCCCTGTGTATCCACCAAAAGATACCCCATTGATGTGCTGGGCATAGATAGGTATGTCAACTTCTGTCGATATTCGATAAATATCAGCAACTTGAGGCGCTACAATCATCATGACGCCAGTTTCTTTTCCTACCTTTCGGACTAGTGCAGCGAGCTTCACTGCATTAGTTCCCGTGCTCTCAGCATAAGTTTTAAAGTTCAAAATAATGATAGGTTTCATCGGTTGCACCTCGACGATATTATAAATCCTATAGATATATCCTTTCTGGCTTTATAAAATTAGCTTGGTGCTTGCGACTACATAGTGACCTAAAAGAACAAACAATAGGTACCAAAAGATCCTTTGAGGACCTATCACTCCTAAAATTTCATAGTCAAAATGCGACTGTCAATTTTAGGCTTTCTGATATGCAGGTGTTTAAAATTGAATATGCTCGAAAAAGTCTGAAAAAGTCGCAAATATGACTATTTTCTGATGAATATGTAGACCCGTAGAAGAAAGTTATATACCAACAATAAACGACTATCAGAAATCTGGAGAAACGAGCTTGTTTGTCAAGATTGAATACAAATATTTACAGAAAATATAGGCAGAAGACCTTCAGTAAAACACTGAAAAATAATTTTGCGCTCGTAGCGAAAGAACTAGCAAATTAATAATGTCAAATGACCACTGGCGGGTTTTGATTGTTAAACGAAATACGACAGTGAAACTGTCCGATAACAATCTTTAACATTCGTATAATAGAGTCTGTTACTTCTATCAGACATTAAGCCGCTTCTTGTTTGCAGCCTTCTAGCTATTTTTTACTACTACTTTTATCAAAATGTGCCAAAGAACCCTGTAAGAAACAATGATTATGAATTTTAATAGTTACCACTACGATCGTTTCTTGATCTTACTGCTTTTTTGATCTCCCTTGAAATGTTATGTGAAACTTTAAGACCTCTTATTTGTTTATTATAACCTTTGAAATATAATAGTCAAATTTGCTCTTATAAGCTTAATTTTTGGTTTATAAGGTAAGGATGTTTGCACAAATATCTTTATCATCTAGCTCAAGAACTTCATGTAGACACTCGGAACAGATTGAGCCTTTTTCAAAATACCTATCTCCATCGATGTCCCTAAAGAATAAAACGTCTACGAATTTGTGTTTGCAGTCCCCATTGCCATTCATATTATTTACTACACCTCTTGTTCATTATCTACACCTCTTAGGGCGCGTTCATGAAAACCGCGATAACGGTAATAAACGTCATCAATCGTATCTTGGGTATTAAACTCGACCCGTCTAAAGCCGCACAGTTATAGAAAGTTAATCGCTTATACCTGTAGTGTACTTCCTTGAGCAACAGGTATAGTTTTGATCATAGCACCCAATAGAGGTAGGTCATTCTTACCCGCAACTATTATAAATGCTTCTTAAATGATGGGAATAGAAACCATAAAATACCGGTTATTTCTACTGCAAAATCTGTACCAGTGGAACTGGAATCAGACTTTAAATCAAAAATTGAATGTGAAAGTCAGCATAAAACATAACTAAATTAGTGCTACTGATTTTTGTTTAAGGAATTTAGTACAACGGTAGCGCTGTTTTGAGACTAAATCGTATTATAAAGAAGGGACGACAGAAATTATCGTGGATACTCTGTGTAACTTCTAAGAGCTAGGCCAACGACAACGATGTTGCTAAATAACATTAAAAACGTTCTTGCCAAAACAATTACTTCCCTGTTGTGAAAAACTTAAAGCGTCTGACGTAGGCTTTATTCAAAAGCTAGTATCTTGCATTTGGAGTATTAGCTAAAAACTGCTTGATTCAGAATAAAAACGTGTAATTATAACTCCTAAAAGTCTGTCTTTATTCTGAATTGATCTATATCGGTTTGCTTGAGACCTTCGAGGAACATCCTTGCTGAACCTTCGACATCTTTGGCAGCTGTTATTGCTCGTCCTACAACCAGGATGTCTGCTCCAGATGCAAGAGCTTCCGATATGTTGTCCTCTCGGATACCTCCTGCGACAGCAACAAGCTTGCAGTACTTCTTTAAAATGCCTATGTTGCCCCACGCATGAGCAGTATCTTCAACGTCAATTGCTCTATGTAGTTCGATGATATCGGGTTTGTTCTTTAATGATTTCAGAACGTTTTCAGGTTTATTGACATTTAGCATATCTATAATAACATAAATTCCCGTTTTATTTGCCTCTTCAATAGCTTTGTCAATTGTGGCAAATGATGCTAAACCAGATACAACTACTGCATCGGCAGTTTCATCAGCGGCCATCCTCGCCTCCAAATTACCGGTATCAAGAATTTTGAGATCAGCTACGATAAACGAACTCGGGCGTACTTTTCTCATTTCCCGAACAACTCCCAACCCATATCGCTTAATGAGCGGGGTGCCTGCCTCGAGGATGAGATGATCATTTATTGGCAGCTTGTCCATGACACTTAACACGGCGCTCAAGTCCGTGAGATCAAATGCGACTTGTAAGTAAGGCGGATCCCATAACTTTGTCACTTTAAAGCCCATTACAGGATGCATTGAGCGATCTTTTTCATAGAGGACGGTCTCAATCGAGGGAAAATCACTTAGAGCGCGTTTTATGGCTAATTTTGTAGCACCGTAATTGTACCGGTAAATCTTATCATAGTCTTTTGCGTCAGGATGCAAGAAAACAGAGATGATTAAAACATATTCCTCAACTAAGTCTTTTGGAATTACACCATCTTCTACAGCATCCGCTACCGCCTTCGCAACAGCAGCTTGAGCGGGCCCAAACATCCTAGCCGCCTGCTCCAAGTTCTGCATCGTAACTTTTGGCACGATGAGCGTCGCTGGCTTTGTTGGCAGATTTGGTCTGATGACAGCGAGTAAAGGCGTGTGCCCTTTCGAAAGATGCGACAGACCGCTCGCAAATGCCATTCCTACTGGACCTTTTTTATCTCCTATGAGCAAATCAATATGGGCTAATTCAGGCTCATTACCTATTAAAGCTTCACCGATATGCACGTTTAATTCCCTCTTATTTTAACGATTGTTGTAATGAATATTAGCGCTATATAGTTTTTCTTTTAAATTAGTTGCCTTTTGAGCTTAGTCACCAGACAATTTAAAACAAGGCCCTTTCCAAAACGCTCAAGGTGCATCAAGATAGATATCTAAAAGTCTCTTGCTGATTACGTGGAGGTCATGCTGTTGAACCATCAGCTGTGCATTTCTGCCTAACTTCTTAGCTTTTGACTTATTTAGTATCAATTCTTCCACAGCTGTAGTGAATTCGTCAACTGTGTGAAACTTCAAGCAGTTTACGTTATCTTCGTAGTCTACGTACGTTGGAATATCTCTCATTACAATTGGCAGCCCACAAGCTGCAGCTTCAAGTGCGGCAATGCCTTGATTTTCTTCGTACGAGGGAAAAACAAACATATCGGCGGCGCTTAACGCCTCAAGCACGTTATTAATCTTTCCCGTAAAGAGTACGTTTGGGGGAGCATTTTCAATGACATTTTTTGCATCTTGTGGTAAAAATAGATCCCCGAGTATTCTTCCTACCCACACAAACTTGTAATGCGGCAGGCGTTTTGCCACTTCAATGAAATCGACAATCCCTTTTCTGATGAAGGTAAAACCAACTGAAAGAATAACAGGATCAGTGCTGAGACGCCACCTTTTTCTAAAAACTGCCCCAAGAGAAGCATCCTTACTGAACGCTGATACATCTATTCCGTTACTTAATACAACTACGCGAGTCTTGAGTTTGAGGGTCTTCATCAAGATATTTTTTGTATAATCTGAAGGCGCAATACAAACATCTGCCAAATTGTAATAGAAACTGAGATATCCCTTTATACATTTACTTAAAAAGTTAGAGCCCCTATAACTGTTTTTCATGTCATAGGGTGTAGTGTGAGCGTGAATTATCACTTTTTTGCGACGAAGTTTATATGCTAACGCCATTACAAAGGCTATTGGACCAAATGTTTGAGCGTGCATTACATCACAGAATTTATAAGAATTTTCGAGAAACTTGACCCCTTCAGATTCAAGTAATCTGAGCATTTTCTTTGTATTATAAATGCTTGTTAAGATCCCGCTTTCTCCGTACGTCCCATAAATAAGATTTACAGTTAATTCAGGTTCGTTTGCACTTTCTATCTTCATTTAAGCTTATAACACATCGTAACGAATGTAATCTTTACGCCATTGTGGCAGTAAGGCTGTTGAGCGCACGTTTAACCTCATTCAGTGATAAAGTAAATTCTCGCAATCCTGTTTTGATATAGAGTTCAGACGCCGTTACCTCTCCAATTATCCTATATTTTACCTGCGCTTTTTGAAGAATATGTTTAATTTTGTCAAGGTTATGGCGCTGGATCGTTAAAATGACTCTTCCGCAACTTTCAGAAAAGAGTTCAGCTTCGTTTTCTAAATAATTTGAAAAATCTATTCGAGCTCCGAATTCACTGCACATTTCAGCTAATGAGGCGATTAATCCCCCATTCGATACGTCGTTAGCGGCAGTTATAAGCCCAGTTTCAATGAGATGTATGATCAGCTCTATTGTATCTTTTATCTTAAGATCCGGTTCAGGCACTGTATCGAAGATGTTTAGTATCTCATAATATTCTGAACCACCGTACTCGCTCTTAGTATCACCAATTATAATGATGATGTCTCCTTCGTTAGAGAAGCTAATGTGCGGCGATTTTGAGACATCTTCAATGATCCCCACCATTCCAATTGCTGGTGTTGGAATTATGGCTGTGTGAAACTCTTCACTCTCATTGTACAAGGAAACATTGCCGCCTACGATAGGGATATCAAGAATTCGTGCTGCAAATGAAAGCCCTTCTACAGAACATTTAAGCTGCCAATAGACTTCCGGATTTTCTGGATTTCCAAAATTAAGACAATTTACAAACGCTATTGGTCGTGCACCTTTGATTGCTAGGTTCATTGCATTTTCAAAAACCGCTAATACGGCTCCTTTACCCGGATCAAGGACACCAAATTTTGGATTACAGCCTGAAGATACTGCTATCCCAAAAGTTCGATCGATTGCAAGCACAGCTGCACCATGTCCTGGCTTTATAACAGTTCTTGCCTGAACTTCGTGGTCAAACTGCCTGTAAACCCATTCTTTAGAAGCAATGTTCGGCGAAGAGAGAATCATCAGCGCCAGTTCTTTAAGTCTAATAGTCTTCATATCCTCACTCTTTCGTTTTGGCGCTACCTGTATCGCCTTGCGTTGGGAAACGGGTGCTTCCTCTGTGAGAAACTTTATTGGAATATCAGCGACGACTTCTCCTTTATGTTCAACAACATATCTCGATTCTGGAATAACCTCTCCGATCACAAACGCCTGTAAGTCATACTTATCAGCAATCTGAAACATTTCATTGACATATTCGGGCAGCACTTCGAGCACCATCCTTTCCTGCGATTCCGACACTAATATCTCCATAGGAGCCATTTCTGCTTCACGAAGTGGCACGTTATCAAGTATTAACTTTGCACCGAACGTTGCACACATTTCCGATGAAGCACCAGCAAGACCTGCTGCTCCGAGATCGCGGCATGAAAGAACGTGCCCGGTATGTATGGCTTCGAGAGTTGCATCTATCAACAACTTTTCAGTAAAGGGATCACCGATTTGAACAGATGGCCTATCTTCAGCTTCAGAATCTTCACTAAGATCCCGAGATGCAAACGATGCCCCGCCAAGACCATCGCGACCGGTCATTGCGCCCAACAATATGATTTGACTTCCAGGTTTTTTAACTCTGCCAGTAATTATGTCGTTTCGTTTTGCTAATCCAATGCAAGTGACATTGACTAAAGGATTCCCATCGTAGCTCGAATCGAATACGACCTCACCATTTACAACAGGAACTCCAATACAATTGCCGTAATCAGCTATTCCTTCAACGACATGTTCAAAGAGATAATGATTTTTTTCTTTGTGTGGATAGCCAAAATAGAGGTCATCCATTAATGCGATGGGCTTAGCGCCCATAGATATCACATCCCGCACGATACCGCCGACCCCCGTCGCGGCACCATCATAGGGATCAACATACGAAGGATGGTTGTGGCTTTCCATGGCAATAGCGAGGACAAAGTCATCCTTTAGCAGAATAACAGCCGCGTCATCTCCAGGTCCAATCAGCACAACATCACCGATCGTAGGCATGGTTTTAAGAAGTGGTTTGCTCGATCTATAAGCACAATGTTCTGACCAGAGGTTTTCGAAAATTGAGCGCTCCACATTATTAGGCGGCCTGCCGAGCACCCCAGAAATAATTTTTACATCACTTTCTGTTAACGACATTATTAAAAGATAAGTAGAATTCTTATTAATTAAGTCTTGGTAACAATAAAGTTAAATTCTCAATTTAATTATAATTATTAAACTCAAAAAATGCTGTTTAGAGAATTAAAGCGCATTATTTGTTCTAAGTGGCAAAAACTTGTCTAGGAATTTTGTATAGTATGGGAGAGATACGGCTCGGATGTAGTGGGTGGAGCTATGACCACTGGAGAGACCTTCTCTATAAAGGTGTAAGTCCTCAACACTACTTGGAGCACTATGCAAAATTTTTTAACTGTGTCGAGGTAAACATGACCTTCTATAGGTTTCCGATTGCACAAATGTTAGAAAGCTGATTCGAACGAACACCTGACTATTTTCTTTTTACCATAAAAATGAACAGAAGTATAACCCATATGAAAAAGCTACAGGGAGTAAGCAGGCTGCTTGAAAGCTTTATAGACATTTGTTTGAGACTTGGTACTAAGCTTGGGCCCTTACTCGTTCAGCTTCCGTCCAATTTCTCTAAAGATACAAGAAGATTAGAGAGCTTTCTTTCTATACTTCCTGATATTCGAGTAGCGTTCGAGTTTCGAAATAAGTCGTGGTTTGACTGTGGTATCTTTAAGCTTCTAAACAAATACAATGCGACACTCGTTATGCTCGGATCGCAGTTTGATAAAAATTATACAGTGTATTCCAATTTTGCATATATAAGATGGCACGGACGAGGGGGCCAATTGGATAATTACTCGCGGGACGAAATAAGCTATTGGGCCGACAGAATTCGAGCGATTTCGGAAAGCACTGACTTGTATGGCTTTTGGAATGATGATGCTTTTGCCTATGCTCCAAAAAATTGCTTAGATCTCTTAAAGAAGCTCGAGCTAAGGTGATTACCAGGCAAGCATTTTGCAACTTCACACTTTCGTTTCACATCGTAACAATTGCACTACGCGAGAAAAAAAGTGTGAAATCACCTATAAATTTAACAAGGTTCTTATTTCTAGCTCCGGCCAATGTCGGTCGCAGCTCTCCTTTTCTTTGAGCTTTGTTTTCAAATAAGCAGAACAGATTATGGCGTTAGCACTCGATAAGGTCTACTTTAAATAAAAAATCGACACAATTAGCGATGTTTTAAATAAATAAAAAAGAGCTGAGAGCTCTTTTATTAACCGAACAGGGCTCCAAGTCCTTCCATTCCAGTTTCTTCTTCTTCTTTAGTTATTTCTTCCTCTTTTTTCTCTTCTTGCACTTCCGTCGTTGTTGGAGCAGCGACAGCGGTAACCGCCGGGGCAGCGACCGGGGCGAATGTTGCCTTTGAGATCGCTTCATCAATGTCGATTCCTTCAAGCGCGGCAACAAGTGCCTTCACTCTTGCCTTATTTGCTTTCAGCTCCAGCAGCAGTAAGAACCTTAGAGATACCATCTTCAGTTACTTCCTTACTTGTGGCGTGTAGCATAAGTGCTGCATATACGTATTCCATTTTTAGTATCACCTTTTTTAATTTATAAGCTCCAATTTATTCAAACAGCGCTCCCAAGCCAGAAACGTCCGGTTCCTCCTCTTTTTCCCCTTCCACTTCAATCTTCCCTTCTGCTTTTGGAGGCCCTGCGGTTGAAACAGTAACTGCTCCTGATTGCCCTTTTAGAACCTTAAGTTCTTCGTCTAGTGCCTCGTCAGGAAGCAGCATGACTATTACGAGCGCCTCATTGTGATTCTTTAAGAGGAGAGCATCCATCACATCTGGCTCGAATATTTCTGCGTTCACAGCGAGACCTCTCGCTTCTAACAAACCTTTCTGCAGGAGAGGTTTGATAGTCATTTCAGTCGGGTACTCTATATTTATAGCCAAGTGAAACGCATTCGATGCTGCCTGCATAAATTGATCGAGATATGCTGTGATATCTATTGCGAGATCCTTTGACGTATAAATGGTAATACCATCGTAGGCAGCACGGAGATACAAACCAACCTCCATTGGGTTAATTTCAAGCCTTTGAAGAACATCAGCAATTCTTGGGCTGATTTTCTCTCCCCTCTTCACTATCACCTTGTTCTCACGAATTATGACTTTTCCTTTCTCTATCGCAGCTGGGACCCCCACATTCTGAAGTTCTCCAACTATTGGCCCAGGCCTAAAGTTCGTAGGTCCCTTCTCTATTACGATATCCTGAGGAGCTATATCTCCTCCCTTAGCAGGAGCAGGAGTTTTGCTCTTTTCAAGCAGTTGAAATAGTTTAAAAGGATTTTCATTAGTAAAAACAAGAGCAGTTTGTCCTTTAACACTTTTAAATAGTTCAACGGCACCTGCACTAATTTCTTTAAAAGCTAGATCGATAAGCGCGTTTCTCGCAACCTTCAATTTTGCGACTCCTCTGAGTTCAGCCCGTATCTTCTGAAATTGTCGCGCGGGGATACCTTGTATGCTGACTACTGCGAAAACCGTATACCCTGTGATATTGTCTCTTATTTCTGCCACTTCACTGTCTTTCCACGCAGGCCGATGAACGCTATAAGCAAATCCCATACTAAATCACCCTCACAGCTGGTCCCATTGTGGTCTTCACAAATATCGAGCTAATGTTCTGAGCGCCCTTTTCAAGCTTTGATTCAATCGCACTTATCACAGCCTCTACGTTAGCTGCAATTTCATCAGGGAGCATTTGCATGTTTCCAACTAGCGCATGAAAAGTTATTTTGTCTTTAGATCTTACCTTCGTCGTCCTCTTGAGGCGATCAATAATAGGCGCAGGGTCAGCGGTTGACGGGATAGGATCGGGCATTTTGCCCTTTGGTCCCAGAATCGGTCCAAAGCTTTTACCGATCGAGGGCATAAGTGGAGCTTCTGCCAAGAAGAAATCAATACCTCTCGAAATTGCCCTCATCTGCTTTTTATCGCTGCCAATTTTACTTATATCATCAGGGGAGATAAGCAGATCAGCCCCTCCATTCTGAGCTTTAATCGCGAGGTCACCTTTTGCAAAAACTGCTACTTTGGTCGATTTACCACGACCGTTCGGCAGCAGGATCGTTTCGTTAATTCTATTCTTTGGCTGACTCAAGTCAATATTTTTGAGGTTTATTGCTAAATCGACACTCTCTGAAAACTTTCTTTTTGGCGCCGATTCAATAGCTTGAATTACTGCATTTAATATCTTTTCATTTACCATGCATACCTCCGTAGTACGTCGACCAGTGGAATGATCTCCTACGGTCTATCTCACAAATTGGTAAAGGTTTACTTTAATCTTTCTACAAGTCAAACGAGTTGGCCTTCAAATTGACTATCGTAGTCTCCTTCGTCTATTGCCCTTTGAATGGCTTTTGGCGTTTTTCCATCTACAGTTATGCCCATCGAGATGCATGTACCTAACACTTCCTTTACAATGTTTTTCAGTTCATAAGACAACGATTTGTCTTGCTTCATATGCGCTATTTTAACTGCTTGTTCGATTGTGAGATTACCGACAACCTCTCCTGCAGAGGAACCTTTCTCTACCCCAGCCTCCATCAGTACCAGCGCGGATGTCGGAGGGATCCCGACTTCAAGGGTAACATTTTTGCTGTCATCTACGGAAATCGTCACCGGCACCATCATTCCGTTGTATGATGCCGTTTTGGTGTTAATATCATCTACCACTTTTTTTACATTTATGCCCAGCGGCCCTAAAGAGGGTCCAATCGGCGGTCCGGGGGTTGCCTTTCCACCAGGCACCAGCACCTGTACGACGTCAGCCATTTATTCTCTTTCCTCCTTACTCAACACTCGTGCGTGATCTCCCCTTACTGTTATCGGTATTGGGACCATCGCTTCAAATAGCTCCACTGTGATCTCCTCACGGCGATCATCAATGCGCTTTACTCGAGCTCTTTCACCTTTAAATGGTCCTGCAACTAGCTCGACGATGTTGCCCTCTTCAATTCCAGCAATTGCCGGTTTTGGTGTTAGAAAGTGTTCGACTTCGGCAAAGTCAGTCCTTCCTTTTACTACCCCTCGTGCATGTGGTATCCCCTGAATTGCCTGTTCTAAAATAGCTTGCGCGGTGGTTTCCACAAGAACATAGCCTTTTAGTTCATCGGGTACAAGTATCGCCCTTATATCGTAGTTCTCCTTTTTAGCTGCAAGTGCGAGTAGATTGGCCACTGCACGCTCTTGATTTGCTGTTGTTTTTATCGCATAAATTGACGATTCGGTCTCTTCCTGTTTTTCTTCAGACACGTCAATGCCCCTTATAATGCATTTATAAAGTTGTGAATTAGGTTGACCAATCACGGACCCTCTACTAGGCCAGTAACATTGCTTGGCGTAGCTTTGACAGTAGCGTTTGTCATAACTTGCAATGTCGTATTTTCAGAGGGGGCAGTCACTTTTTGCGTTGATGTCGTTGCATTCTTTATCCCAAGATTTTGTGGTACAATCACCATGCCAAGATAGATTGCAAATCCCGCAAAACCAATTATAATTATGCCGATGGCAGCAACTTTTGCAATTGTTGAGAACTCATCTCTGGACGGCCTCCGAGTAAGTGCTAATATTCTTTGATATTCACGAAGTCTGCGCTCGATTTTATGCCAGATAGAAGGATTTTCAGTCTTGTCCTGCTTATCTAACTTTTCCTGTTTATTTGACTTTGTTATAGAGCTTCTCTCATTCTTAGCCATCCACGATTCACCAAATTACTATAACTTAACAAAAAGCGATTATTGCATAACTACACCTAATAAGATGTGATTAGATACTCACTTTGCCGTTCTTAATATAAAGTGTTTTGCGGGCATCCCGTTCAAATGGACGCTTGCTACTTCACAAAGTCTATGCCGTATCTCTGAGTTCCTTTGCTTCTAGTGATATCACTCTTGCCATAAATTTGAGGTGACTTAACCCCCGTAACAACCAACAGTGTCCGCACAGTGTGATCAAGCTCTGGGTCAATTTGGGCCCCCCAGATTATACGTGCATCAGGATCAATACGCTCGTACACTTCCTGTATAACTCCTTCAGCCTCTGCGACCGTCATATCATTACCACCTATAACGTTTACCAACGCTGCAGTGGCCCCCGAGATGTCGACGTCAAGCAGTGGACTCCTGAGAGCTTTTTTAACGGAATCGACCGCTTTATCTTCAGAATCAGATTCTCCCAGCCCTATCATTGCCACGCCACCTTTTTGCATGACAGTTCTAACATCAGCAAAGTCAAGATTTATAAGCCCAGGCTTTGTTATGAGTTCAGTTATTCCTTTTACTGCGCGCATCAAAACTTCATCAGAGACTTTAAAAGCAGCTTGCAGAGGCAATCTTGGAACTACTTCAAGAAGCCTATCATTTGGAACAACAATTACTGTATCTGTAACATCACGGAGACGCTCGAGCCCTGCTTCTGCATTAGCGCGTCTGACCATCCCCTCGACCCCAAAAGGCAGAGTGACCACCGCTATCGTAAGCGCTCCCGCATCTCGAGACGCTTCAGCGACTACAGGGGCAGCTCCTGTGCCGGTCCCGCCGCCAAGACCGGCCGTGATAAACACCATATCAGCACCAGATACGCTCTCACGTATCTCATCTTGACTTTCCATTGCAGCTTCTTCACCAATCTGTGGAAGTGATCCGGCTCCAAGTCCGCGAGTTCGCTGGCGCCCTATAAGGATCTTTTTATGCGATTTCGTGCCTATAAGATGTTGAGCATCAGTATTAAGGGCAATTAAGTCTGCTCCTTGAATTCCTTCTTCTTCCATTCGTGTCACAGTGTTAGAACCCGCCCCTCCACATCCCACGACGATGACGTTAGTTTGGAGTTCTTTAAGTACCTCTTCCAGTTCCTTATCTTCTGTGTAGCTGTGTTGTGGAGTTTCGCTTTTATCGTTTTTTGTCTCTCTCGCAAGCGCGCTTTCTATAATGGATTTCATTTTACGACCTCCAGCTTCAAATCACATGACATAAATCTCACTTCATCATATAGGCTTTTTTTAGTTTTTAGTTGATTTTAAAGCTCTCTTGACTTTTAAGTGTACTTCATTTGACGTAATCAACTTTCCGTCAATATAGATTGACTTTCCTCTTGCAAGCTCTGCAAATAGCGGTCCCGGAGTAACGCCAAGCTTTGCCGCAAGTTGTGGATTAAACTTATTTTCTATTATATATATGTTTGACTTATCGTCAGAATATTCAATATCATAATGTTCTTTTAGTATTTCAATACATCCATCTTGTAACCGACTAATAAGGTTTTTTACGTCTATGCCTGGCTCCGTTAAGACGTCCGTTATAAACCCATCACTTCGTTCCAAGTACACCACTGCATCGCAGTCAAACAGTCTACGCACGCTACCTTTGTCGACCTTTTGTGCCTCATGGACAATGGCCAGTTCTATTGCAACAGGACTTAGCTGAAATCCTCCCGCAATATTAGAGATATTGTCACGTAGAGTAGCACCCACCCGTAAATGTTTGCGCATGCCGGCCAGCTCGTATTTTTTTACTTCTTGTCTTACTGTAAGATACTCGTTCCACGGTAATCCGCCGTGCTCCTTAACATCGCGCGATCTAAGCATCTCATAGCCGAGCTCTTTTATTAACGACTCAATTTTTCCTTTAAATTTTCCCATGCGCTTTCTATCAAAGTAGGCAAAATCACCATCTGATTTTTCAAATGCGCAGCGTATCAGTTCTTTGTTGAGATATTTAAGTTGGTACAACGGAAAAATGTGCCCAAAACATATATCAGAGCTGAACAGCAGTTCTGTATGTCGTATTGCATAATGAGTGCCGCCGAACCCTATAGCTGTTGGACACTTTGAAAATGATAGATCAAAATCAAGTCCTAATATTGCTTTAGCTATAGCCGTTGCCATCTCTTGGTTGCGCCACTCAGCCTCTGAACTGCCAAGTTCTACAAACACGGAAGGTTTAATAATATCTGAAGGGCCGTGATGAGTTGCTTCGAGAACAATCTCAACATTCGAAAAAGCCTTTAAATTGTACATAAGTGATTTAAGGGCTCCAGGTGCAGCGCGAGCCAGCTCATGAGGGTTGCCACCAAACTGTGCTTCGGCGACATTGCCAGAAAAGTGAGCAGTTAACAATGGTCGAGGGGATGTAACGCTTTTGTGACGAGAAGCAAAGATAATGAGGTCAGTTTCAACGTTTCTGTCAATACAATCTTGAAAAATAAGCTTGTCCTTCACTTCTATCATTTCAAAATTCAAATAACTATAGCTTGTATATTTGCCGTCCCTCTTTTTCCACTTAGCCATTTCCAAAAGACGTTGCTTTATATTTCGTGAAGCAGGATCTTCTGAGGAACACACTACTGTTACTTTCATTCTAAATTACTTAATTTTCAGCAAATAATATACTTTTTCTCATAACGCTTTGTCATCGACTTGCTATGCGGTTATAAAATAGAAACGAATTAACTTGTTTTAAAAGCATCCTACACGAAACGTTAACTACGATAATTTTCGCTTGCAAAAAGCAAATCGACCTTTAAATTGGTAATTAGATTTTTTTGATCTCAGACAGGTTTAAACTCGCTATCTGTACTATGCGATCATAATATCAAACAAAACTTGTTTCCGGAAAAGAGCAAACGTCTTTTCTGTTTAAAACTAAAAATACAAACTTCATGATGTTGGTTTCTGGAAAGTAAGAATCAACGAAAAAACTATTTAGTTAGCGCTGTACATTAATAGAGACAACGGTGATACTTTGGTGTTTGCCATAAATACCCCAACATTTGCAGCTCATCTAAAGTCATCGGAACGAACAGAAGTAAAAAATCCAATAAATCACGTACAGGTGTCACAACGGAACTAAACAATGAGATAGTTTTTGAATAAGAAATATCGGCAGCAGACCTGACAGCTATACATACTAAGAGCTGTTGTGGCTTGCATGAAATTATAGGTAACTCGGGATTTAGACAATGTCGACAGATGGAAACACTAACCGCGCAAAATCTTAATCGATAGTTCTCGGCTATTCTATTTAAACCAAGTGTAAGCTAAGTTTATTAACTCTGACAACTCGTTACGTGGGTAATCTCAAAATCGTTTACGCGATAAATTCAAGAACTTTGTCTTCCGGGGCTCCTTCATCAATTATAGCCAAATTAAACTTCTGAATTGCGCGATGTATAATCTTCCTTACCGCAACGTCATCTGGGAAATCTACCTGTATAACATATCCGTGGAGCATATCTTTTTGCATCGGATACAACCTCGGGAAGTCCCCAGTCTCGTCATATCGACCGAAAGCGTTGTATCTTATACTTGCCATTGTTTGATTGACCACCATTAACTCCAAATCCGCGACGCCACTAAGTTCATTTACTAAGTTCTCCATCGCACGTTGAGCTCCTTCTTCGTTTTCGAAGCATAACGGAATCTCGTGCAAAGCAATATCTGGATCGTACGCTCCGCTTCTAACTGCCACAATAAGTCTTTTTTTAGCCAACTGAATCTCCTTCTTATATCGAATGGTAACGAAAAATTGTAGTTCTGTTTGGGAGTTTGTGTTCAATTGCTATATCATTTACTTTATTATAGTTTTGTAATACACAACGCAAATTTTCATTACATATTCTCGTGAACGGTAAGAGTCAGGAAAGCAGCACAGTCGTAACGTCACCTATTAAAATTAGGATATCAACTGTATCTAAACAAATTTTAGCCGTTTAGTTGTAAAAGTGTAGATGTAAAGGAACAGCTCTATTCACGGTCATATTTATAAACGATCAATACAATAATTGAATGAAATTAGCGGGGTGGGGTAGTCAGGAGATCCCGACGGGCTCATAACCCGTAGATCAGTGGTTCAAATCCACTCCCCGCTATAATTAATGAACTGTCATATATTATGTTATTTTATCAGTAGACCTATTCACAAAAAGATATTACAAGCTACGTGCAATTCTCAGGAACGAGACCGTCATTGAATACCGCTATAACGCTGATTAATGAATTACAAAAAAATAACAAGAAAGCCCAATTAAGTTAATAGCTCCAGTACACATTTGCAAAAACAGGACATAACAAATGCGTGCTGAAATCGTCAGCGAGATGAGCCGATTTTTAGCAGCTTTTCAATCAATGTTTTTCTCTCACTTACAGGATTCAACAGCTTTGTTTAAATCAGCTTCCAATACTTCTGGTCTTGTAACACCAACATAATGTTCTACTATCTTCCCATTACACTCTAAAATTAATGTTGGAACAACTCTTATTCCATATTTACGAGCAAGCTGTAAATTATCGTCAACATCAATCTTCTTGAAATCTACTTGATGTTCGAATTTTTCCTTAAGCTTTTCCAGTATCGGGTCTTGTATTTTACAAGGGCCGCACCAATCAGCGTAGAAATCCATTAATATAGGTTTCGCCATGTTTGTTACCTCTCTTCCCTTATGAGCACTTGAATATATTATTTTTGCTCAGTTTTCTGATGATGCGCCGTCATTCCTCTAAATCTGTCGACCTCATCTAAGATCACAGTTATAGCTTTGTCGACAGCTTTTTCAACTTTAGGTGACAGTTCTGTGCATATGCCTTCGACCTTCTCCACTTCGATACCTATTATCGTTATCTCTTTTGGCATTAGCTCGGGTTGTATCTCCCGCCCGAGTCGTAAGGTATCCACTAGGCTTAAGTCGTGCAATGACATCATAAAAAGGTTCGGTGGTGGGAGTTCTTTATCAGTGAACCTATAAATTGACCCAGGTTCACCTCCTCCACTTTTAACTGCATCAACAATAATAACGTCTTCTGCCCCCTCAATAAGATCGAGAATAACGAGGCCACCAACGCCAGCATTTATCAACTCTACCCCAACAGGTTTTAGGTTCTCGAGCTTTTCGAGAATATGGATCCCGACGCCATCATCCGCCATCAGATAGTTTCCTGCACACAAGACTTTAATGCCTAGCTCCTCATTTTGCATGTTGTTAATACCCGTTTCTGATGCTCTACTATAACTGTGATCATAGATAAGAGATTCGAACTAAAAATTTAAAAACTTTTAAAATTTATGCCGGTAAATATAAATGTAAATATAACCGAAACTCGTGTGTTAATTTTCAACCCGCATCGTAAGCGAAAGAACTAAAGCAAACAGATGGCTGCTATTCCAGAAAAAGCAAAGAGACCTAATAATCGGATCTCTAAAGACGAATATTATATGACTCTAGCGAAGACTGTCTCCCTAAGGTCTACTTGCATAAGAAGGCTGTATGGAGCGATAATCGTGTCAAAGGGTGACCACATCCTCTCTACAGGGTACAATGGTGCTGCGAGAGGAGAACCGCACTGCTTGAATTTTGGATGCGAACGGGAACGACTCAATGTACCAAAAGGAGAGCGGTATGAGCTCTGTGTGAGCGTCCATGCTGAAGCTAACGCGATTATTCAAGCAGCACGAGGCGGTGTTTCCATAGACGGAGCGAAACTGTATGTGAATGGTACTCCTTGCAAAATGTGCTGGAGATTGATTAAAAATGCGGGGATCGTAGAAGTCATATATATCGACGACGACCCAGAATCAGAGGAGTTAGGAAAAGTGCTTAAAGTAAGTCCACAAACCGTAACATTAACCAGCATGAAAGAGCCCTCCCGGGAGAGTTGTTAGTAGAGCAAGAGCATCGGCTTCTTAATTTTTATATAGACGAGGATTACAATCTATTCTTAACAATCGAGGCTTATCAACTTAAAGAACTAAGGAACAGAACTTAATATTGATCACGCGCAATTACTTACGTGTTTCCAGTAATCTTAGCGATCGTGGTGTCGCGGCTGAAAAGGTAGTGCAAACGTTTAAACAATTCCATCATTACGTAAAGCACATTTGTAGGTTCAACTAGTCACCATAATTAAATCAGAGCAATTGTATTTCTTTTTCGCTGTCTGGATGCGGTCCGCACAAAACTTTAAGTCACACTGCTGCAAAGGTATAGTCACGATATATGTTAGTCAGGAGATAGCAATGCGTTGTCCATTTTGTAATGTGGAAAATCTACAAGATGCTAAGGCCTGCTGCAGTTGCGGCGCAGAATTCATCAAGACTGAATTTGATTTAGTCGAAGAGGCCTTGCTCTTAAATCAGCAAGGAAAAGCGACTGATGCATTAAACAAACTTGATGAAGCTCTTAAACTCGATTCAAAAAATGCTGACGCACTTTTTAATAAGGGCTCTATTTTAGAGGAGCTAAATCAGATTGATGAAGCGTTAAAGTATTATAATCTTGCCTTAAATAACGACCCAAACAACGTTATAGCTATCACAGCGAAAGGAAATATATTAAGTGACAAAGGCTTATTTGAAGAAGCGCTAGCGACATTTAATATTGCGATTACAACTGATCCCAGCTATGCGCTGGCTTACAATGCAAAAGGTATCCTTTACCAAAAAAGCGGTATGTATGAAAAGGCAATACAATGCTATAATAAAGCCCAAGAACTGAACCCGGAATTCGATCTACCGTGGATTAACATGGGGATATGTTACACTCTGATGGGGGACTATGAAACAGCGGACGGGATGTTTGAGAGAGCACTCTACTTAGAGCCAAATAATGCCAATGCTTGGTTTTACAAAGCAAACGCACTGTCAAATATCGAAAAATATGATGATGCTTTAAAGTGTTTCGACAAAGGAATTATAATTGATGACACGAAAGCTTCTGCTTGGGATGGCAGAGGCCTTACGCTCGCAAGTTTATTTAAATGGTTTGATGCGCTAGAAAGCTTTGACAGAGCTCTGCAACTTGATCCGAGATATTATATCTCCTATAACAACAAGGGTTACGTGTACTACAACTTGGGCAGGTTTGAACAAGCCCTAGAAAATTTTGACAAAGCTATAGAGATTAATAGTGAATATGAATTAGCGTGGATTAACAAAGGCCTTGCACTTGATAGTTCAGGCAGGTTTGATGAAGCTATAACGTGCCTTGACAGAGCATTTGAACTTGATTCTGATAACATTTGGGTGTTAAACAGAAAAGGATTCATACTATTTAGTATGGATCGATTTAGCGAAGCAATAGAAACATTTGACGCGGTTTTGGAAAGAAATCCAGACGATTCTTATGCTCTTTCATTTAAAGGAAGCTCATACGATGGGCTCAAGATGTACGATAAAGCAATTCTGTGTTTCGATGAAGTCTTAAATATTGATCCTAACGATTCTTTCGTTTGGACTTCAAAGGGAAGCGCATTATATAGCCTTAACAGTTTCAAAGATGCAATCGCTTGTTTTGAACGTGCGCTTGAGATCGATCCGCAGAATTTAGAAGCAAAGCAGTTTAAAGAGTTGTGTCTGGAAAAAATGGAGCATAAAAATAGTTAAAGACTTTTAGGCAGGGCAAAGTTTAACACGTTATTTGATGCCGCTACGAAATTGAGAATCCATGAACTATACCGCGCAACATATCTGTTGAGCCTTGACAACACCTTCAACTCAATTACTTAAAATAATCCTTGATAGGCATGGGACTTTCATTTGTGCAAAAAACGTTAACTGCAATATTACATTTAGCACCAGAAACCTCAATATATTAAAAAAATTCAATCTACAAAAAAGCCGGGCCGATAACACGACGGCCTATAGGTTTTTTGCAGTACCACGTAACGACGTTGTAAGAATATACTAGTCAACTCGGCGCGAGCGGTGTCCCAAAATTGTTGAGCGCGTCGCACTATATTTCAATAACTAGACCAAACAATGGCATAGTGCATTGAAAGAGAGCATATAGAACGCGCTGCGAAGTTTTTTAAATCCAGAAATAACGTTTAGTTGGCGGAAAAGAGGGCAATTGAGCAAAGAGTGGAAATGTGTAGAAAGTACTTGATCTGAAAACAGCTAATTTGAGTGATTCGTCTTAAGTAAAAATGACAGAAGTGTTCCTACTACGAATTATCCGTCGTTACAACTTTATTGCTTCTTCAGCCTCATAGCCTTCGTGAACTATTAGAGCAATTTTCTTTACCACGGCAGTCGGATCTTTGGCTTGGAAAACATTTCTTCCTATCGCAACACCGTGACCTCCGGCGTCTATTGATTCTCGGATCATTTGTAGCAACTGAAGTTCTGTATCCATTTGTGGTCCTCCGGCCACGACTATAGGTACAGGACAGCCAGCTGTGACTTCTCTAAAAGTATCCGGGCTACCTGTGTAATTCGTCTTGACTATATCAGCGCCAAGTTCAGCTCCTACTCTTGCGGCAAGTTTTACGTACTCGACGTTGTGTTCACTTTCAACTTTGTCGCCTCTCGGATACATCATTGCTAGTAGAGGCATTCCCCAGTAATCACACCGCTCAGATATATTTCCAAGTGCGGTGATCATGTCTGCTTCATATTGTGCCCCTATGTTGGTGTGGACACTAACTGCATCCGCCCCAAACTTTATCGCTTCTTCGACGGTCCTTACAAGTACTTTATGATTTGGATCAGGCGCGAGAGAAGTGCTTCCTGAAAGGTGCATTATGAGGCCAACGTCGCGGCCGTAACCTCGGTGTCCGTGTTTTGCAAGACCAATATGACCCAAAACAGCATTTGCTCCACCCTCAGCAACTTTGTTTACTGCATCTCTCAAATTTTCGAGGCCTTTAATAGGACCAACGCTTACACCATGATCCATTGGAATTATTATGGTATTACTAGTATCTCGGTTAAAAATTCTCTCAAGCCGAATAGACTTTCCTATATACATAAAAAGAGATAACACAAGCTCAATAATATCAATTTTTCGCAAATAGAGAGTTCTATTTGAAAGGGTGAATTCTTAAAGTCTAAGAACATGTGCGTCATAATTTGGAGTTGAGTGAACTGTCGTGTAATTTAACGAACCTCAAACAGGAAACTAGCTTAGGTATTACTTGGTGGTCCTCACTGCGAACTTCTCTTTACCTTTAACGCTGACATTCTATTCTTGTATAATCAACATGCTCTGCAAAAGTAAGGACTTTTTGGCATCAATTATCAAATAGCTGTGCCTATATTAATATCAAAATCTGCTTAAAGTCCTTTTTCTATGGCAAGTCGGCGTTTCACTCTTTCTATGCTATTTACCTAAAGAAAATTAAGTAAAAAGTATGGCCACAGTTATTCATACAGGGTTTTTATGACAACTTCAAATAACTGAATGTTCTGAACGTTGCGATCAATTAACAGAATGGCATTGTCTTAACTCGATAAGAGAAGAGAGTTAGAATTTAAAAAAGAGTTTTAGTAACATTCAGTTAACCTAGTGTTAAACGCCAAAACCTAAAGGCATTAAGAATAAAAAAATCGCATCAATAAAGATCGCTACAAATTTGATTTACTAAAGTCGGCTTGCTTATAGGCAACGTTTTCGCTAATCAACATCTGATGTTAAAACTCTGTATAGTTGTTTAACACAGCTTAAATGCTGACATATGCTATGTTTTTTAATCATTACAAATGGTGAATTTAATGAGTCATTTATCCACAGCGTTGAGTCAATTTAACAGTTACAAATAAGCGTTCTGTTTAACGCTTTAGCTCTTCCGTAAATGAGAATTATTTGGAGCGCTACAATTGTTGAATTTATCTTCTAAAACTGATCAAGGTTTTAGAACTCTTTCTATTATATCAAAGGCACGATCAATTTTCATTCTGTCTGCTGCATAAGAAATTCGAATGTATCCCTCACCATATCGTCCAAACGCTTGCCCTGGTACGACAATTACTCCAGCTTTTGCTAGTTCCGTCGTCACATCTTGGCTGGTGCCATATGCCGCAATGTACGGAAGCGTATAAAATGCACCTTTTGGCGTAACGCAATCTGCGATCCCTTCGAGCCTGTCTAAAACTAAATCCCGTCTCTGTTTAAACTCAGAAACCATATAGTCTATAGAATCTTGAGGGCCCGTTAAAGCTGCAAACGCTGCTTTTTGAGAGACAGAAGACGCACACGCTTGTATGTATTGATGAATCTTCAGCATTTCTTCTGTAACATCACGAGGCGCAATAGCGTAGCCAATTCTCCAACCAGTCATAGCATATGTCTTTGATACGGCATTTATTACAATAACTCGTTCTGGGTCGATAGCCGCGGGACTGATGTGTTCTCCTTCGTAAATTATCCTATCATACACTTCATCTGAGATGATGTAGAAGTTGTGATCTTGGGCAAGCTCAACTAACGCCTTAATTTCGTTATAAGGTTGAATAGAACCTGTAGGATTTGACGGAGAGTTCAGTACCAGAACTTTCGTTCTATTTGTTATCAAATCCGCGACATCCTCAGATGATAGGATAAAATCATTTTCAGATTTTAACCGGGCGCTTACTGGAATTCCCCCAGCCAAATAGGTAAGAGCAGAGTAAGCGACAAATCCAGGATCTGGCAGTATCGCGTGATCACCTGGGTCTATGAGTACCTCAAACGCTAAATGGAGACCTTCACTCCCTCCAGCGGTCACTATTATGTTGTCTTGGGTAGAATTGAGACCGTATCGGTGGTAATAATTGGAAATCGCATCAAGCAACTCAGGGTATCCTTTAGTAGGTGTATAACCGCAAAACCCCTCATCAATTGCCTTTTTAGCAGCTTCCTTAACGTGTTTTGACGTTTCAAAGTCTGGTTGACCGAGGCCCAAATTAATTGAATCGGGTCGCATCAGTCTAAACGTCTCTCGTATTCCGGAGATCGAAAAATGTGAGGTTCTATCAGATAGCATTGAAATTCTTCAACGGTCTAATCATTGCTTATACCTAACTACAACACTACCATCAGTTATTCGGGTATCATAACTTTGATTGAGTCAATTGGAATCTTCATAATCGTATAGCGCTTTCCTCTTACACCTAAACCTTCTTGAATTGCCTGCTTTATATCTTCAGCAATCGGGTCATTTACGACGGTGTTGACTTGTATGGCTCTCTCCGCGTTAGTTCTTATTGCCTCAAGCGCCATTTCGGGCTCCTCTTTAATGACAAAACCTTCCCATGTTTGAGGTGAAGCCCCCCAGTATTCTATGCAGTAAAATCCTGTCACTTTTGCGTTTGTGAGTATGTTAAGTGTCTTTCCCAAGTTCTCATAGTCAACGAATATTTGCAAAAGGACTTTTTTCATAACTTCACCTACCATTATAGTAAAAAATTGGCATATTAATAGCACTTCAGTATGTATTCCTTGAACTTCTTATAGGTAACGTTACAGTATTTTAGTTACAATTTCAATAATTTTAAATTCAATTACCTCGTATATCTTTTTGAATGTCTCCTGAACGATCACACATTACTTTTGTTAGTTCTTATCCACCGCGGGAATGTGGAATTGCTACATTTACTCAAGATTTACTGCTTCATCTCATTCGCAATAATCCGACAATTAAATGTGACGTTTATGCTATAGATCCGAGCCACGAGAACAACGCTTACGGCTGTCTAAGTCCACTTTTATACTCAAGATCAAAAGTCTGTTGCGTTATTAAAGACAAAGATCCTATAAGCTTTTTTGAAGCTGCAAGAAAGTTGAATTTAACGAGTGTAGATGTCGTCAACATCCAACACGAGTTTGGACTATATGGAGGCATTTGGGGAAGCAATATTCTTGACTTTATGGAGGAGTTACATAAACCTATAATAACAACATTTCACACAGTTTTATCAGATCCACCGGAAATTGTAAAGTCCATCACCGAAAAACTCTACAATCTTTCCGACAGAGTAATCGTTTCTGCAAATATCGGTCGAGAACTTCTAAATCAAACTTATGGATTAGCAAAGAAGAAGATTGATGTTATCCCTCATGGCGTTCCTGACGTTCCCTATATAAGCACAAAAAGACCAAAAAAGAAGCTATCACTTGAAAACCAATTTGTGCTCAGCACTTTTGGGTTACTTCATCCAGCCAAAGGTGTAGACTACGTCATCGAGGCTCTTCCAAAAATCGTATCTGATAATCCAGATGTTGATATTCGATATTTAGTAGTGGGAGAAACCCATCCTAATGTTATTAAACATAGCGGTGATAGTTACCGAGAGCATTTAGAGGAGATGGTAACAGATCTGAAATTAGATAAAAACGTCATCTTCGTAAATAGATACCTAACAAACAGAGAGCTAATACTGTATTTCCTCGCTACAGATATCTGTATACTTCCTTATTTAGGGAAAGATCAAATTTCCAGCGGCGTCTTGTCCCAAGCAATCGGGTGTGGAAAAACGATAATATCGACACCTTACCTGCACGCGACAGAAGCATTGTCCGAAGGGAGAGGTATATTAATTGATTTTAAAGACTCGTTCGATATAGCCAGCAAAACGTCGATGTTAATACAAGATGGCACGTTAAGAAAAGAAATAGAGACGAGAACTTATACCTATGCTAGATCGATTACGTGGAAGAAAGTTGCCCAGCAATACGGACAGCTTTTTGAGAACTATTTTGTTAGGCACGGCTATCCAAACACCACCTTTAAGGTAGATAAAAGTGATATAGACGTCATATAGGGGATTGTATCTTTTTTTGAATTATAACAAAAATCTATAACCATCGATCTTATCGATTTGAGCTTAGTTTGTCCACGCGTAGCGTCATTAATTCACCAAACAATTTTCACGAGTTGTTCGCGAAGAAGATCTCGCCAGATAAGTGCCACGGAGGATAGTGATTAAATCATCGAGCACAGTCATGAGCGTTAAAAAATTAACTAGTTGGGGGTTAAAAATGTCTAAGTCTTGTCATTTTTACGATCATGATACAGTTTAAGAAATTTTACAAATAGCAAAGCATTTATTTGCAGCTACTTGGCGAAGCCCCTATGTATCCCTTTTAAGTATCCCATCTCATGATAAAATTTAAAACGATGAAACTTGTGTCGAGAGCGACCCCAGACTTAAAGCCGTGTAAACTAAAACAACCCTGCTAAATCTGATGTCCCATTTTTAACATGAAATATAAAATGAAAAAACGAATAGATGCGATACTACGATTTAGTGAATTAGCTGCCATTCAAATATACGTAGCAAATAAAGCGACGCTGATTGACACATTTGACAACGTAACTCTCATTGGCGCCGCTGATCAGGCTTTTTGTAGCGATTTTGTAATGTCCTGCGTTGTCGTACTAAATTGGCAGATGGAGGTAGTCGATCGAGCTTATTCAATAGGAAAAGCAATGGTACCTTATATACCTGGGCTGTTATCATTTCGAGAGGGGCCACCTATCATTGCTGCATACAATAAGCTCGAAACGAAACCAGATGTTTTATTGGTTGATGGGTGTGGCATAAACCATTTGAGATTTGCAGGACTAGCTACATACGTAGGTGTGGTGCTCAACATTCCAACTATTGGGGTGTCTAAACAGAAACTCTGTGGAGAATTCACACAACCAGCAACTGAAGGAGAGATACAAAACTTAATTTATATGGATAAAATTGTCGGATACGCATTTAAGAGCAAACAAGGTGTAAAACCCATATTTGTAAGTTCTGGAACAGGCATTTCCCTTACAAGTTCTCTTAAAATTGTAAAAGACTGTTTGGAGGGTCACAAATTACCTGAACCCATGCGAATTGCACACGATCTGGTAAACAAGTTTAAACGAGAGATCTGTAAATAGTGTTGATGCTATCTCCCGCCATAGTGTAAAAGTCTAATACTATCAACTTCTCACTCAATGTAGTGCTGAAGTGTGCTATAGACTTGAAGACAAACCTTATAATTCAGGTATTAACAGTTTTAATTATAAGGACAGAATAATATAGAAAAAGAGTAGAGCAGTTACAAGTTACCATGAGAGCTTATCTCTTTCGATGCAAAACGTGCGGTCACGAACTATGGAGCCAGCACATAGCGATGAATGACGTGGCGTGCGAAAAGTGCACGGTCATTGGACAGTGGATCGTAGTCGATTTTAAAGACAATGTTAGTGACAGAATTTGAAAGCAAATGACAGAAGAAGATCTTTAATTTCGAGCGGATAAACTCGTCAATCTTAGCTATATAAAAAAGATTAACAAATAAAAAGAATATAAATGGAATGAGTTATCTGCTTATTCGCTGATAGGCAAGCTTAATATCTTCTGATTTTACGGTCTTTCTTCCTGCATGTTTTGCCATTTCGATGGCTTCTTCTGCAAGTTCAGTTCCATATTTTTCGACATATTCTCGAAAGATTTTAGTAGCTTCAGCACTAACGCGTTCGGCTCCCGCTTTTCGGATAATTCTACTTAATCCAGCTGCTTGTAATTCTACCATGTAAATTACCTCAAATTTCGTATGGGATTCTTTATATAAATAATTTCCCGGTGTTTTTTTCATTTTAGACCAATTTTTCCAAATAAAAACGAATTTTATAGCTATATTGTAAATTTAATGTGAGCTGCCGAACAGCGGTATTTTTAATAAGGTGTTCATGCATATCATTGAAAATCAAAGGGTGTTCATGCATATCATTGAAAATCAAAGGATTTGTTAAAGTATGGGCAAAATCCAAATTGGAGTTATCGGAAGTACAATGTGTTCTAATCGGATAGCAGAGATTGCGGAACGAACGGGATTTTTAATAGCGCTATCAGGCGCGATTCTTGTTTGTGGTGGAAAAACAGGTGTCATGGAGGCTGCTTCAAAAGGAGCGAAAGCCGCAGGAGGAATTACAGTAGGGGTATTACCGGGATCTTCAAAAAAAGAGGCCAACCCTTACACTGATGTTACAATTGTTACTGAGATGGGACACGCTCGAAATGCGATAATAGCAAGATCTTCGGACTGTATAATTGGGATATCGGGCGGATATGGAACGCTATCTGAAATCGCGCTCGCTTTGAAGATGGGCAAACCAGTAATAACACTCGCCTCTCAATGGGCCATCGAAGGGACGATTAAAGCAACTGCTCCCGAAGAGGCGGTACAAAATGCAATAAAATTGTTAGGCATAGCCGAAAAAACAACATTTAAAAACCCTGATGGATAATCAATAGATTAGTATGAATATTATTCTCTTGGGAACGGGAGTTGCGATACCGCAGCTTGAAAGAGCTCAGTCTGGAATCTTAGTAAAGACCCCTGAAGAACTCGTGCTTTTTGATTGTGGCGCGGGTATTTTGGGGCGAATTGTTCAAAGCGGTTACGATTATTTGAAAATTACAACTGCATTCTTTACGCACCATCACCTTGATCACAACTCGGATTTTTTGGCACTTCTGAAGGCACAACAATTGACAAGTGAAGACCTCGGTGTAAAAAGGCAAAAAGTCAGAGTTTACGGACCAGAAGGAACAAATGATTGGTTGGGCACGCTGTTGTCGTGCTATGAGGTACATAGATGCCGAAGTTGATGTTAAAGAACTGTACGATAATGATGTTATCAGGGTTGGAAGTAGCGTAGTTACCGTGCGAAAGTCGATACATAGCGTGCCCTCCCTTGCTTATAGAATGAAAACTCCAACGTCAACGTTCGTCTATTCTGGAGATACTGAACCTAGCGAGGCGATTAAAGAGCTATGTCACGGGAACGTTGACGTGTTAGTCCATGAGTGCTCATTCCCAGATGAGTTTTCATATGTAACGAATCACACTACCCCTGCAAAGCTAAGGGATCTAATGTACGAGAGGGACATCGAGCGTTTAGTGCTTACACATTTGTACCCGCACACCATTGGACACGAAAACGCAATGATTGAGACAATCAAAGAAAAATTTAAAGGAAGGGTTGATATCGGTTACGATCTCATGAAGATCTTTTTGTGAACAACACAGTAATCGTAAGTACACGGTTCTTTTAGCTACATTTTAATTACCCCTTGTTCCGCCTCAATGACGTCGACGTCTGCTCCCTTACCAAGTGTAATATGTCCGCGTTCGCTTATCGCATGTCTGATTTTTGAATTTTTGCCAATAACTAAATCATCTACTACTTCAAGTTTGGCGATTTCTGAATTGTCACCTATCGTAGCCCCTTCTCCTGCGATTACGTGGTGAGCCTTAAAGTCACTTCCAGTTTTTATTCCTCCTGTAATCACTGAACCTTTTACGTGACAGTTATCACCAAAGCTCGCCTCCGAGCATTTTACAGAGCCATGAATGATAACATGGTCCTCTGTTTCTAAGATGCCATAAATGTCCATTGTTACATCTGGCTCTTCGGGATGAAGCTGCGAATTTTTCTCGAGGTATAAATCCTCGTTTAGCGATTTTAGTGTTACATGTTTACCTTTTTCAATCCTCATTTCTCCTCACCTATTTCATACCACCAAGAAGCTCTTCGGGAGTGATCGCGTGTGCATATTTCTTTAATTGAAGCATTCCCCCGATGGAATCCATTGATGTGATTTTGCCCTTAACAGATCGCAGGCTGGCTTCATCGGGTACCAAAAAGATCACCTGATCGCATACCGAAATGATCGCTTTCGCAACGTTATGCGTTATAAAGTCAATTGGCACTTCACCGCTCTCAGGGTAGATCAAAAAACCTATTTTAAACGCAGGAAGGTTTGGGTGATCTTTCTTTGTCCAGATAACATCAAGTTCCCCGGCACCGATATCCACTGCTGTCTGCACCTCGAAATTTAAGGCTTTCCCAACAGCTTTACATTCGTGTATTAGATTCTTTTTATCGGGCATAACTACCACCTATACACTATTTTTGAACTTTAAAAATGTTATTTGTGTTTTTCGCAGCAATATGCACAAACTTAGCACAATTCATCATTTTCGACATGGGAATAGACTGCAGGGTTTGACACATGTTGAGTTGTGAGAACTATAACTACCAATTATCCCTTATTTAAACAGAAATTGAATCTCATAGTAAGCTTTATTTGTGAACGGCGTCGGAGCCACCACTGCAGTGAATGTGCGTAGTTTTACTTCCGGATTCAATTTCAGATTCTGATGCCGACACCTCCGCTAACTCCGAAATGAGTGCCGACGTGGTAGGACTTATCATAAGTACAGGTTCGTGTATCTTGTCATTTTCACAGACAGTAGAAAAAAAGAAAAGAACAAAAAACTGAATTAAATTAGACCGATGTGGGATAAATATGGGTATGGATTGGGAAGTTGCGCAAGCCCCAATAATGAAAATATGCGCTTCAATGACAAAAATAACGTTTTAAAGGTCTTTTTTGACATCCCAGATAATGCCGTAAACGTCAGATTCATCCCAGATAATGATATAAATCTGGTCATTTCTATCTTTTTTTCGTCATTGTTAGGCACATGAACACCTAAGATCAAATACCGCTACATTGCCTTTACTTTGCGCTGAAATACCGGTATTATCGTTAATTATTTTGGGATTTAGCCCACGCCAAGAGTTCCTTTTTTAAGCTACTGCATAACCACTAGGTAACACGTCATCCGTCACTAAAGAAAACGGGTGCAACTGTTAACTGGGACATTGATCACCCAGAAGAGCTCACAAAATGGGGAATGGGGATTCAACTAATCGACGAACAGTATTTTACATCAAATGAAGAAATCGAAAAGTTAGATATTGGCACGAAAATTACGTTTAAAATAGCAAATTTGTTTACAGTTGCAAAAAAAGCCCACAGGCTATTAATTTATAGAGTTGGTTAAAAATACTCAGTCTGACAGAGTAGTACTGCAACACCTTTATTGTCGAATGAAGAGCGGGCTTTATGCATTCACTAATGACATTCAGCCAAGAATCATGACGTGCGCATGAATCGGGCTTGGCGTGGATTATTTCACGTTTGGTCGGCAAACTGCCACCACGCAAACGAACCCACGAGCCCGGAGAGCCCAGCGAGAACGACTAACAAGTAACTGACTGCACTAAGGTCTTGGACGGACGGGCCGGCAACCCCACTGTACAGTGCGGGTAAAATTGCAGAATTCTAAGCCAGCTTTCAGTTGCACGCCGCAGTTCCCCTAGTATCTTAAATGCCCATGATGTATCAATCTACTTTTATTGGACGTTGTTCTGTAACTTAGAACGAGAAAGTAAAATGGTACTTACTAGTATTCCAATTCTACTTTTAGCGAACATTGCTTCATAGTTGAAAATGGTAATATAAATACCCATACGGACAATCAAGATAACATTTATAAGTTAAAACGAAAACTGAAACGCGTCAATACGTAAAAAGGCGGATCAATCACCTGATCTTCTTGAGGTATTCAAGCCATCTCTTCTCAGCCTCAACCTTCGCAGACGCTGCCATTTTAGAGTAATCGTGGAGCGTCTCCCTCTTCTCAATATCTCGCAGCGCTACCGCTGCCCGAATAAGCCCGCACGCTTCAACAAACAACTCACGTGCTTCGTCCTTGGAAATGTCGGCACTCTTGATCTCAAACTCCTCTTCACGTATCTTCAGTTCAATTTCATGGTGCAGTTCATCCACTGCTACAGACTCTTCCGGGGTTAACGTGCCCTCATGCATCATGAGTCTCCACACGAGTTCATGAAGGGGGACGGGCTCCCCTTCAAGTTTGACCTTCAAGGGGACTTCACAGCCAATGAAGACCAGCAGCCTGTGAAGTTTAGAGAGAAGCTTCTCTCGGTCTTCCTTTGTCAGCTTTCCCTTTCCCGCAAGATGCACCCCCCACGCTTCAGGGTCCATCGTCTTTTTCACCATCGTCCACTACTATCATTTGCCAATTTATATAACGTCGTATCAAAATATCCTAAATGTGAAAAGGATACTGGTCGAGCAAGTAGTCATATTCATCAGCATCTGTAAATGGTGTGTCCTCGCGACAGTGGTGGGGATCATCGTAGGTTTGGCAACGACCGTTTTTTTAAAGGTGCTCAACTATAGCACGGCCCTTAGCGGTAGCTATTCGCATTATTTTCTTCTGCTCCCTTTAGGCCTCTTCTTAAGCTCGGTTATCGCTCAATATTTAACGCCTGGCGCAGAAGGGCGTGGTGCGTGTCATTGTCAAGCGGATGAAGTTATCGGAGCTATTCATAAACGATCGGGGAAAATAAACGCATCAGCTGTTCCCGTGAAGCTGTTAGCGACGATCATAACCATCGCAACGGGTGGTTCGGCCGGCAAAGAAGGACCGTGCGCGCAAATAGGAGGGGGGATCTCATCTCTTTTAGCCGATCTACTTACGTTTGATGACCATGATCGCAAGAAACTGGTCATCTGCGGTATCAGTGCCGGGTTTGCCTCCGTTTTTGGTACGCCGGTATCCGGTTCTATTTTCGGGATTGAGGTCCTCTTTCTAGGAGGTATGCTCTATGAGGTCCTTCTTCCCGCGTTTATTGCTGGGATTATAAGCTATCACGTCTCATCCGCCCTTGGCATTACGTACTTCTATCATCCCCTTGAGTTTGTGCCGGTTTTCAGTCCCTTTATCTTACTAGAAGTCGTTCTCGCAGGAATTTTCTTTGGCATTTGTTCCTTGCTCTTGATAGAGATCTTCAATTTCGTTAGAAGAGCGTCAGAACGTCTGCAGCTATGGGCCCCGTTCAAGGGCATCATCGGAGGGGTGGCACTCATCGGATTGACGATCGTATTTACCGCGCAGTATTTGGGGCTCGGATTAAACACCATCGAAGCCACGTTACAAGGGGGAAACGCCGTCTGGTATGCGTTTTTGTTAAAAATACTTTTTACGAGCATAACATTTGGCGCCGGAGGAACCGGGGGCGTTGTAACTCCTATATTCTTTATCGGTGCTTCTTCTGGCTCTCTTTTCGCACAGGTATTCGGAGTGGATTCCGCGACCTTTTCGGCAATCGGATACGTGAGCCTTTTGGCAGGAGCTGCCAATACTCCGATCGCAGCGAGCATTATGGCAGTTGAGCTATTTGGGCCGGCCGTGGCACCGTATGCCGCACTAGCGTGTGTTATCAGTTACCTAATGTCCGGCCATAGAAGCATCTATCCATCGCAAGTGCTTGCAACAGGAAAATCCAGGACACTTCAAGTTCAAATCGGAACAGAAGCAGATAAGGTAAAGGCAGAGGTACAACCGAGAGACAAGAGCGTGGTAGGAATAGGGTTGAAGATCATAGAAATACTAAAAAAGAAAGTGCTGCAAGCGAGGAATTCTTGGAAGTCGCGAAGAGATTCACCATGAGGCGAACTCAATTGCAATTGCAACTCCGAATATTTTGAGAAGTTTTACTCGTTTAACCACTGCCGCAGGAAAATGCAAAGGTGTGGTATACCCTTGACTTAAAAACCGTAAATACTCTAAGATGAGATACCCAATCGCCTTTAAAGGTGAAGATAACCGATAATGAGCGTGCCCTTCTGACGTTAAAAAACAACGGATTAACTGCATGTGAAATTGCTAAAAGAATCCTGTGCAAACATTTCTTTGTAGAGTATAGACATAGTGCAGCAATTTGAGGGACAAGGTGAATAGCAAACGAATGCCGGAAGGTATGGGGGTGGATGTCCACACCCCAACACCATTTTTACATAGCCTAAATGATAAAATGAATAAGCCATTAAGAAGGTATCTGATTATTAAGCTGTTTTTTCGTTTAAATTATTGAATTATAACTATGATTCTCAGATCAATCTTATATAAGAACGAGAGTGGCCTTTTATAGAAATTGGAAGAGGGCGAGATAAATTGTGACATTTTTCGTAAAAAAGGCAATGCAATTAGCACTACGACGCACGAGCGTATGAATCAAATTGTTATGAACACGGAAGAGGCGAAAACGGCCAGTATAGATGAGCTCTTGCAGAAGCTCTCGTCGAGTGAGCAGGGGCTCTCTAGTTCAGAGGCACGTGAGCGCCTGCAACAGTATGGTCCCAACGAAATCTCCGAGAAGAAGCTCAATCCACTCGTCAAATTCCTCACCTACTTCTGGGGGCCAATCCCGTGGATGATTGAGGCCGCCGTCATCCTCTCAGCAATTATCCGTCACTATGAAGACTTTGGGATTATCCTGGCGCTCTTGCTCTTAAACGCTGTAGTGGGGTTCTGGCAGGAGCACAAGGCGGAAAACGCCATTGCGTTGCTGAAACAGAAACTGGCACCAGTGGCGAAGGCGATACGCAATAGCAAATGGCTAGAACTGCCTGCACAGGAACTAGTTCCGGGAGACGTCGTGCGCGTGCGCCTAGGCGACATCGTCCCCGCCGATGTCAAGCTCACCGAGGGGGAGTACCTTCTCGCGGACGAGTCCGCGCTGACCGGCGAATCCCTACCCGTGGAAAAGCACCGTGCCGATCTCGCGTACTCCGGTTCCATCGTCCGGCAGGGCGAGATGAACGGGCTCGTTGTCGCCACGGGGATGAATACCTATTTCGGCAAGACCGCTAAGCTCGTTGAAGAAGCTAAAACGAGAAGCCACTTCCAGAAGGCAGTCATTAGAATTGGAGACTACCTCATCGCTCTCGCCATCACATTGGCGGCGATTATTCTTCTTGTGGCGTTTATCCGTCACGAAACCATATTGGAAATCCTTGAATTTGCTCTCGTACTTACCATTGCAGCTATTCCGGTGGCACTGCCCGCGGTGCTCTCCGTCACGATGGCGGTTGGCGCTATTGCTCTCGCACGAAAGGAGGCCATCGTCAGCAGGCTGGTGGTCGTCGAGGAAATGGCCGGCATAGACGTGCTGTGCTCTGATAAGACCGGCACTATTACAAAGAACGAACTGACTCTCGCCGAGGTACGACCCTTTGCTGGATTCACTGACGACGATGCGCTGCTCTTCGGCACGCTGGCGTCCAGGGAGGAGGATCGGGATCCCATTGACAATGCCATCATCGCTAAAGCTAAGGAACTGAGGGTGTTCGATAAGGCGTCCAGCGGCAATAAGACGGTAGAGTTTAAGCCCTTTGATCCGGTTATAAAGCGCGCAGAAGCTACCATAGAAGGCGCCGACGGCACCCGCTTCAAGATCACGAAGGGTGCGCCACAGGTGATCCTTGCCCTTGTACCCAACAAAGAGAACATGAGCACTAGTGTGGGAGAGGTCGTGAATGACTTTGCTGCTAGGGGGTATCGTGCCCTCGGCGTTGCCAGAACCGATGCGCAGGGAAGCTGGCAGTACGTGGGCCTTATCCCTCTCTATGATCCACCTCGTGACGATTCAGCAGAAACCATCGACACAGCCAAAGCCATGGGGGTCGACGTCAAAATGGTGACCGGTGACCACACCGCCATTGCCAAAGAAATCGCTAAGCGAGTACATTTGGGCACGAATATCCTTCCTGCCTCCTCCTTTATGGATAAACCTGACAAAGAGGCGCAGGACGTCATTGAAAACGCTGATGGATTTGCTGAAGTCTTCCCTGAACACAAGTTCCGCATCGTTGAATTGCTCCAGAGCAAAGGACACATCGTCGGCATGACAGGCGATGGGGTCAATGATGCTCCTGCCTTAAAAAAAGCCGATGCAGGCATTGCAGTTACTGGCGCCACCGACGCCGCGAAGTCAGCGGCTGGCATCGTTCTTACCAACCCGGGACTTTCGGTCATCATCGATTCCATCAAGGAGAGCCGGAAGATATTCCAGCGCATGAACAGCTATTCTATCTACAGAATCGGTGAGACCATCCGAGTTCTCCTCTTCATCACGCTCTCCATATTGGTGTTCAACTTTTATCCTGTGACAGCCGTTATGATCGTCCTGCTCGCCCTGCTCAACGATGGGGCAATTCTCTCTATCGCCTACGACCGCGCGCTTTACTCCAATGAACCTGAAGCGTGGGATATGCGAACGTTGTTGAGCGTTGCGGCGTTGTTCGGGATCATAGGCGTCATTGGATCCTTCTCGCTTTTCTACCTTGCAGACGCCGTCTATCACATCCCTCGATTGATAATCCAATCCATGATGTACTTAAAGCTGTCAGTAGCAGGACACTTCATGATCTTTCTTGCCCGCACGCGAGGTCATTTCTGGTCCTTCCGTCCAGCAAATATATTACTGGTAGCAGTAATAGGAACGCAACTTTTGGCTACGTTCATCGTTCTCTCGGGGGTGCTTATGGCCCCCATCGGGTTGGATCTTGCCTTGGCTGTCTGGGGATTTGCAATGGCATTCTTTTTGATAGCAGACTTCATAAAAGTCCCTTTCTACAAGTTCTTGGATCGCACTGGCATAGCAATTCATCGATAAAAAAGGCACATTTGTACTGCGATTGTGAAGGTATTTATTAGCTTGTTGACAGTTGTAGGTTAATGGGGTGGAAGGTTATGCGGGAGAATCGGCAATGAATGGCTGTGGAGAACTTATGATGAATGAGAGAAAACCATTGGATTATGGACGGCCGTTTCTATCGGCATCGGGGCCATGATAGGGGCTGGCATCTTCTCTATTTTGGGAGTCGCAGGTGAAATAGCGGGCAATACATTGTATGTCTCATTCATTGTTGCAGGAGTTGTGGCTCTCCTGAGTTCATATTCATATGCAAAATTGGGAGTAAAATACCCGTCAGCTGGAGGGCCTACTGAATACCTTGTGCAAGGGTTCGGCGATGGGATCTTACAGATGCTTACGGCTCACATCTTTTTCTGTTGCTTCAACCAAAAAAAAGTGCGGCCACAAACCGACGTTAGGAGCTGGCAACCGCTCGTTCGAGGCTCTGCGAACACTTCCATGTAGAAAGGAAACGTTATTACCTAGCGTCACTGAAGACAAGCCAGCGGTTGTTCGTTACATGTTCGAGGATATCACTAACTGGACCACAGTAATCAGCTGGATTGTCACCTTCTTCGAGATCGCAGGCGCTCTCATCATATTCTACGGAAGTGCCCGCGTTGTAGGGAGCTCGTAACGAGGAGCAAAGAATAATCCATTTAGTCACCTTCTTATCTCATATTTGTAGTGCACTTTTAAGTTCCACTGTTATAGAGAGAATCAGCGTCAGAACTGAATGCTCCCGTACTATTGTGGATACTACATCCCTTATTATTAGCCATTTGTTCTACTTAAGAATAACGCCACAGCTGCCTCTCCATTCGAATTAGGGTAAGACCCCTTCAATGATCCAGAAGAGCCCCCCCCAAGATTATAAGTCGCGGCGAGACTTCACCAATTCTGTCTTATTTTACTAAAATGATATCCGTATCTGCCTCGCGTAGAGGTAGTTTGTGCAGTCATAAAAAAAGGGATTTAGCTATCTGTTCACATTGTGAAGTTAATTTCTTAAAATTCGACGTTGTTATATACATCTCTCAGGTCCCGATCCCGAAATTGCAAGTACACCTGTGTGGTGTTTAGATTGCTGTGACCCAATAACAACTGTAAGCGGCGGATGTCAACGCCGGACCTAACTAAGTGAATAGCGAACGAATGCCGGAATGTATGGGGATGGATGTCCACGCCTGCTAACATACCATACCGCTTTACAATGTTCCTCATTTGGTTTGTTTTTACACCAAAGATAACGTGATCCTCGGGGATGTTTTCACTTAAAATATAACTGCAAAGCATGTTCATTGTGCCTCCATCAACATAGGCACGTCGTGACTTGTTGCCCTTCCCATTTATCACGTTGATTACTTGATTATGCGGTGCTAAGTCTCCCGGCATTAATGCTGCTAGTTCTGAGACTCGTAACCCAGACTCCCATAAAACCCTTAGAATTAGATAGTCTCGTAAACTGCACGCCTCGGCATAACGCAGTATCTCATGCACTTTCTCTTTCTCGCAGTAGGCTTTGATGTCTTTCATGGGCCCCATTGGTGAAAAGGGGTGAAAACAACAATAAAGCTTTCCATTTTGACGCTCTACGAAAGTTTGCCACAATTCGACAATTGTGTTTACAGCTGGCCAGTGGATCCACGAAGATACAAAATACAGAAAAAAGGCTTGTGTGATGAGCGATGATGAAAATAAACGTATTATTTGTCGTTTATCGTTTTGTACGTACTTAAATGCCGCTATAGGGTCCCGTGGTGACACTATCACTTTATGGAATTGAAAAGGACGCATGTAGATTACATCTTTGAGAGCAATTCCTGTTTTTTCGTTTGAAATTCCTCTTCTGTTAATATTCCCTGATCTTTAAGTTTAGCCAGTCGCTCAATTTGTATAATGATATCTTCTCCAGGTGGGTGCGATGAGGATGTCGAAGCATAATGTGCTGTAACAGCGGGATGTTCTTTCATCCCTGAGATTTTCGCCCTCACGAAGTCTGCAAAGCCCTTGACATATGCCTTGGGAACGTTAGTAATCTCCGCATTATTTCCTGATGCAAATACCTTAATTGAACCACCGATAAGTCCTGTTTCATGTTGAATAGATGAAATCTTATCATAGGAGAAGTCTTCAACATGAAGGCGTAGCCCTCTACTAATAAAAATCAGTCGTTTAGTGGTTGCCACTAATAATGCGCCTCCACTGTGATAATATCCTTGAACAACCCCTTCAATTATCTCATCTTGCCATAGAATGTTTGGTAGCTCATTAATCTCTCTTCTACTAAGGGATATATTCGCGCCGCCAAGACGTTGTATTTGCTCTTCTGTTTCAGTTGCCTTGCTCATTTCAGCTTGCTTTGCTCTTTGTTGTTGCATTTGCCCTTCGTATTCTGCCTGCTTTTTTTCCCATTTCTTTATTCCCTTTTCATCTGACACCGGTCTTCCACATCGCATGCATAGGACGGCTCTCTCCGGTAATCTATTTCCACAGCCCACACAAAATAATTCTTGCGTATTATTTTTGGACACTTTATCGGCCAGCTCTTGTTGGGAATTTAAAACAATTAATGGGTTTTATATCCACTATGCCAAAAGAATGGTTATCCGTAACTTATAAACTGTTCGTTTAAATTATGCCATTGAATGACAGTGCGTCGCTTTATTACTTGTAAGATAACGGTTGCGATTTTGATGAGATCTTACAAAGTTAAAATAGACGTACCGCGTGATCACCAGATTTAGCACAAGTAGGATAAAAATTGGTGTTGTAAGAGGTACAATTCCACTCGAGACTTGTGCGCAATTAATCGTTGCGTTCACTACAGTAAAACCGCATGCGGAAGTACATTTGTCGCTCTTTTAGACATAATAATTTTACAAATTATCTTTAGAACATACTAATATACTAATAAGAATAAATTTCTAATTCATCGCGTGTAAGATTTAAATAAGGTCAAAGATACTATAGCGAGTGTTTGCTATGCTTGTATTAGTAGATACAAATATATTAATCCACAGAGAGGATTACGAAATAATTCCGGAGAATCTGCAAAATTTGCTAAAAACTCTGCATGATTTTAATGTGAAAATACTAGTGCATCCTAGATCCATCGAAGAGATAAATGGGGATCAAAACGAGAGAAGGAGGACAATTAAACTATCTAAAATCAAGACTTACACGCAGTTAAAATCTCCACCTAATCCAAATGCAAATCCAGATTTTTTAAATGTTGTAGGGTGGCCTTCAACTAGCAATGAAGCAGTTGATAGCGCTTTATTATATGCCGTTTATAAAGATGCTGTAGATTTCCTTCTTACAGAAGATAAAGAAATCCGCAAAAAAGCTTCTAAATTGGATATAAAAGATCGGGTCATTTCAATTGAGGAGGGTTTGGAAACATTTAAACTTGATACAAACCAAGCACTTTCCCACCCTCCTGCATTAAAAAGTGAATTTGTATATAATCTTGACATAAAAGATCCATTCTTTAACTCACTAAAAGAAGATTATCCTGAATTTCCAAAGTGGTTTAAAAAAATCTCACTACAACATAGAAAATGTTGGGTTTATTTTAACAAAGAAGGCACGATGGGTGCATTATTGATATACAAGACTGAATCTGAAGACACTATTGATTTGGGTTCGCAGCAACCGCTTCCTCCCAAAAAGAGATTAAAAATAAGCACGTTAAAGGTTTCGCACGTTGGTTACAAAATAGGAGAACTTTTCATAAAGCTCTCTGTAGAATATTCAATGATATCCGATCTTTCCGAAATTTACCTTACACATTTTACCAAAGAATCAGACTTGTTAGTGGATCTGATAACAGAATTTGGTTTTAAAAAAGTAGGGGTTAATAAATACGGTGAGGAGGTCTTTCTCAAAGAGCTCTTGCCCGCCAGAGAAGAGCTTAGATCTATACAACCTCTTGAAGTCTCAAAAGAATATTGGCCTAATTTCTATGACGGCCGCAGTGTGAACAAATTCATCATCCCTATCCGACCTAAGTATCACGATCGACTCTTCATTGAAGGGGATCGGCAAACTCTATTAATGGAGCACTCTAGTGAATTTATTACTGAAGGTAATACCATAAAGAAAGCGTATCTTTCTCACTCTCGTATATCTAAAATCTCTCCAGGGGACATTCTTCTGTTTTATCTTTCCATCGATAAGAAAGAAATTACTGCCTTATGCGTTGTAGAGAGAGCTATTCAAGTCTCACATAAAGACGAAATTGTTAAGCTTGTCGGTAAGAGGACAGTATATACTATCCCTGAGATTGATGAAATTGCAAAAAAGCCCACGATGGTAATTTTATTTTCATGGCATTTTCAGTTGCCAAGATATCTAAAATTAAACGAGTTAAAAAAGATGGGCGTTTTAAAGGCAGCACCGCAATCTATTGTGCAAATATCTCATGAAAAATATTTAAACATCAAAGTAGAAAGTGGCATAGATGAACGTTTTACTGTCAATTAAACCTCATTACGCTAATGCAATACTGTCTGGAACTAAAAAATACGAGTTCAGAAAAACAGCTTTTACACGAAGTGATGTCGAAAAAGTCTATCTCTATGCGAATGATAATATAAAGAAAATCGTTGGATCATTCGAAATTGCAACTATTTTGAAAGATACTCCGCAAAGGATATGGGAGGAGTGTCACGGACATGCAGGGATATCTAAAAAAGATTTTTTTACTTACTTCAATGGACGCCAAGATGCTTTTGCATTTAAAATAAAAAACGTACATAAGTTTCGTCATTACATAGATCCACATTCAGCTATTGAAAAATTCACACCACCGCAATCATTTTACTATCTCCCAGAACTCAGAATTAGTAAATCAGAAGTTGGTAGGACGTCTAAAAATAGAGAGCCCCCTTCTGTGTGATCGAGATTTTCTATAGAGTCATGACTAGTGTCCATTGCTACCGTTCAGACTAACTGACTTGCGGTTCAAACATCAAGCCTAGGGAGGGTTTTACACCACCCTGAAAACGATCTTATAATTCGCGGACCCGCACGTAGAGTCGCCCAAGAACTCAGTGGTTAGCATGTGTATGCCTGGAGAGAGAGTTGCGGTATCTTTCGAAGCGACTCGCATTGACGGATCAAATTGAAAACCAATTGGCATTTTTGTGAAATTTGGTGGATATTACAAGACGCCACATCAAATGCTAAGTTAGTTCTATATCACACACTATTATTTCACACCACCAAATCCTTCAACGCATCCAACAACACCTTTCGCTCAACTGATCCCGTCGGCGAGATGTAGAAGTCAACTCCACGACCTCTCCCTCGCCCTTTACGCTCCACCTCGACAAACCCGTAGAGTTCCAGTTCAGCAACAAGCTCCGACAATGTTTTGTGAGATACTTGCTCGCGACCGGTCAGCCGCATAAGATTATTAAATTCTCGATATACCTCTGTCGGCGACTGCCGCTCACCTTTGCTGTACACGCATTCAAGCAACACCTTTTGATGCGGAGATAACCTCACGACTTCCCGTCTGATTAGTGATACCTCCGCTAATCGTTCCGCACGCCGAACGTCGTCTTCTATGACGGTAATTCTCCCTTCTTCCTCGCATAAATTGGCCGCCGTTGATAGTAAATCTAGTGCATAACGGGCGTCACCGTTTCGCTGCGCTGCTAAGCCTGCACAAATGGGGATGACGGAATAATCTAAGATATGTGGCGGTGAAGATGTATTTTGATTACGTTAAGGATGATCTTCGCCGAGCCATGATATTGACAGGATGCAATACACTCAAAGACGCAAGCATGAATATTCTGGATAAATTGGGGCATCTATAATTCAATATTCAAAGAATCTTCTGTATCCTTGAAAAAAGTCATTCTGAGAGCTTGTTGTTTGAGGATTTCGTCGGCTGAAAAGAGCTCGCGCTTCCTCTGTGCCTTCTGGTCGTACGCCTCGACGCCGCCAGCTTCCTCGATTTCCTCCCACCCTATCGCAAGTGATTTGTGTACGCTGACGTTCATACGCTCCATCGTTGCAGGCGTCAGCCACTGCATGACTTTCACCCCCACCCCAAGCTGTAACGGGAGCGACTCGAAACGGCGGATCGACCCTGGAAGTGCGTCAAAATACATGTCTATCGAATCTTCCCCGAACTTCGTTATAGGCCACCCAGCGGCAGCTGAAGCAGCAGCTGTTGGATGCACTGGCAAACTGACAATCTGTCCATATCGGCACAATTCTGCAAGCCCAACAGCATTGGGACTACAGACAAGCTAATCCCCATGGAGTTATTTAAACTCAGCTGGCTCGAACCACTCACAGGTATCTATGTTCAGCTCGCATATTCGTTGTACTACATTGCGCGATCATGAGCTGATGGAGGGCTTTATCACTATAACGCATACCTTCGCCCGGTGCATGACCTCTGATGTGGTACTCCCAATCAGTAATCGCGCTGGTGAAATTCCCTTCTTATCGCCGAGCATCACCATGTCGTATCCCCCTTCCCTTATTTCATCCAAGATCTCTTCTACGATATGTCCTTCCCGCACCTTTCCTTGTACGTCAAACCCCTCGTTCTTCATGTAATCACACACGGGAGAGAGAAAAACCTTTTTTGCAGCCTCTTTTTCTGAGTCAACTTCTCCAAAGAGTTCCTCGATTTTTTCCAAGTCCTCCTTAAAAATACTCTTATAACTGTAGTAGATCCCGTGTTCGGAGAGAACATACAGGACGATATACTCATTGTCCTTGCGCAGCGCACCTACTGCGCATTTAATTGCTTCGTTCGAAGCAGCTGATCCGTCCGTGCAAACAAGAATTTTCATAACTATACCGCCATCAATAAAAGCCAATCAAATATTTGACATACAGCATAACGTTACATAATACTAACGCCACCACTGTGGGGGGAATCGCTATTTTCATCCACCGTACCCATCCGACGAATGCTCCATGCTTTTTGAGTGAACTGTACGCCACGACATTTGCCGATGCTCCAATAGGCGTACAATTCCCCCCGATGTCAGTCCCTAATGAAACCGTCCACACCAGTATTGAGGTACTCAGGGCTAATGGGATAAGTGACAGATCTTTTATCACATAGCTCATGGTGAACGCAAATGGGACGTTATCCACTACAGCACTTATAACTCCGGAGCCATACAGTAAAAGCGACAATAAGACAATAGGATTTCCCGCTGCTAGGTGCACCAGCCCGTTTGCAAATATCGTGATAACGCCCGTTTTTTCTAACGCACCGACTAAAATAAAGAGGCCGATAAAAAAGAGCAAGACGTCGTAATCCAGCCGCTTGATGACATACTCACTGTCAGCTCCTCCGACGAGCAATAAGGCAAATGCGGGGATTAATGCAGCAAGTGCGACCGTTATAGGGATATGGTAGGTGCGCTCGAGATATCCGCGCGTAATTAAGAGCGAAACGGCAAGAAACAACGCTCCAAGACCTAGTTTAAGCATCTTTCTGTTGGTAATCATATCGTCTGGCGATACCTTGGCCAGACTTTTCGGTTCTATTGGTGCGCGAGCTGGCAGTGATTTCCTGTTAAACGCGTAGAGCAATCCTATTGAGGAGAGCGAAACGAGCAACGCAATCGGACCGTTGTTCGCGACAAATTCGTTAAAGCCAAACCCGAGCTGCGTCCCCAGTATCACGTTAGGGGGATCTCCGATGAGCGTGGACGCTCCTCCAGTGTTGGCAAGAATCACCTCGGCTACCACAATGGGCACAGGATCTACCTTCAATAATTTCGATATTTCAATGGTCAGCGCTGCTAAGAAGAGCATCACTGTGATGCTATTAACAAAAGAGGCTAACAGTCCTGCCAGGAGAGGAAATACAATGAAGATGTTACGTGGATTGTACTTCAATTTTTTCGCGAGGACAACCCCAAGGTACGAAAAAAATCCCGCGTCGGACAAGACCACCACGATGATGAACATCCCGAGAAGGAGACCGATGGTTTCCCAATTCACGTAATTGACGGCTTCATTTAACGACATGACGCCAGTTATGAGTAGTACAAGGCTTCCAACGATTACAATGAGCGTTCTGTTAATCTTCTCTGTCGCTAATAGTGCATACGTGATGAGGAATGTGACCAGCGCGATGAAAAGCAATATATCCATGTTCTGGTGAAATTTGGCACATCTATTCAATAAGCCTTTCCTTTACTGTGTGCGCGTGAGAATTTCAAGACAACATAAATTAAAAATGCCCTTTCTGCAAGATACTACCTAACACTATCACCCGCGCGAGCAAGTAGTCCTCACACAACTATCAAACGAACATATGTTTTGGGACGCGCAGTAAGCTAAGGTAATGTATTCATCAACACAAAAAACTCTTCTCTCAGTGCAGCCATTCCTTATGTAATTTCACCAATTAATTATTTTGATCTGGAGTTTCGTTGTGAGCGATGATTGCGACACCCTAATAAGTATTTAAAAAATATAAGATAATTGCTAAACGATGTGTAAAGTGTTTATAAGAACGTCAATTGCTTTAATTCCGATAAATGGGACAATTAGCCCTCCACCACCATAAATAACAATATTCCGTATTAATATTGAATTGGCACTCATCGGTTTGTAAGTTACTCCTCGCATAGCAAGAGGAATTAGTGCAGGAATGATAATAGCATTAAATATAACGGCAGATATTATCGCGCTATGGGGCGATTGAAGAGACATAATATTTAGTTTATTTATAGCGGGGATTGTGGCAGCAAATATGGCTGGAAATATCGTAAAATATTTCGCGACGTCATTTACTGTGCTAAAGGTCGTGATAGCACCGCGCGTCATGAGCAGCTGTTTGCCAATGGAAACAACAGCAATTAACTTTGAGGGATCGCTGTCGAGGTCGACCATATTTCCAGCTTCTTTAGCCGCCTGGGTCCCGCTGTTCATCGCAAGACCGACATCTGCTTGAGCCAGCGCAGGAGCGTCATTTGTTCCATCTCCGGTCATGGCAACGAGTTTTCCTGCTGCTTGTTCATCCATGACTATGTGAATTTTATCTTCGGGCTTGCTTTCGGCGATATACTCATCGACTCCCGCTTCAGCGGCTATCGTTGCAGCAGTGAGTCTGTTATCTCCTGTGCACATGATGGTTTTAATGCCCATATTCTTTAACTCTTGTAGACGATCATGCATTCCCGGTTTTACAATGTCCTTGAGATGTATAATGCCCATCGCTTCTTTGTTTATTGCCACAAGCAATGGCGTAGCTCCCTGCTTTGATATCGCATCTGAAATTTCTTTAAATTCGCTTGGAAACGAATTGACATAGTGTACCATCGCGTCAATTGCCCCTTTTCGTACCTCGGTTCCATCAGAGAGATTTACGCCGCTCATTTTTGTCGTCGCGGAAAAATCAATTACTTCTTTGATGTCAGGTTCAGATAAATCAGGCAGCAAACTCTTTGCAAGCTTCACTATCGATCTGCCTTCTGGCGTCTCATCACGCACGGAGGAGAGGTACGCAGCTTTTGTTATCTCATCTTTCGTTTTTCTACCAAGTGGAATGAACTCCTGCGCCAGTCTATTTCCTATTGTTATGGTGCCTGTTTTATCGAGAATAAGGGAGTTGATATCTCCTGCTGCTTCCACTGCTCGTCCAGATTTCGCTACTACGTTATATGCTGTTACGCGATCCATGCCGGCGATACCGATAGCTGATAACAGACCCCCGATGGTTGTCGGAGCAAGACAAACAAGCAACGCAAATAAAGTGGGAACATCCGCCTGAACGTTCAAGTAGAGACCGAGTGCGTTGAAGGCAACGATAACGGCCAGGAAAGTCCATGTAAGGCCCGCAAGAACAATCGTGAGAGCTATTTCATTTGGAGTTTTTTGACGCGTCGCTCCTTCAACTAAGGCGATCATCTTGTCTAAAAATGATTCTCCAGGATCCGCGGTTATTTTTATCGTAAGTTCGTCACTCAGTAGAGTTGTTCCACCAGTGACTGAGCTGAAATCTCCACCGCTTTCGCGAATGACGGGAGCCGATTCACCGGTTATTGCAGACTCATCGACAGATCCTGTTCCTTTTAAGACCTCACCATCGTTCGGAATCATATCCCCTGCATATACTACTATAATATCACCTTTCCGCAGTTCTGTTGAATCGATCTCAGTGATCCCCCCGTTGATTATTTTCTTAGCGCGAATTTGCTTTTTTGTCTTCCTAAGACTTTCCGCCTGTGCCTTTCCTCGTCCTTCGGCGACAGCTTCAGCGAAATTAGCAAATAGTACAGTTAACAACAAAATTATTGATATTTCAAAGATAAACGCGGTGTCATTACCTGCAGTTATTAACGAATTAATCGCAAGAATAAATGTAAAGACAAATGTCACCTCGACTACAAGCATAACAGGGTTTCTGATGAGTGATCGTGGGTTTAATTTTTTAAATGATGCAATGAATGCTTGGCCCAGAATCTCCCGACTATATATTCCTTTACGTGCCATCGTATCACTCTATTACATATGAGTCCTTCCTATTCCCCCAAACATGAGCATCGTGAAGAATATAAGAGCTCTTTCCCCACCGCTTTCTCGTATAACAGGCTCGGATTCTCCGATTATTGTAGACTCATCGACGGCGCTGCTACCTTTGACTACTTCTCCGTCATTGGGAATTATATCACCCGCTCGCACGAGAACCGTTTCACCTTTCACCAATTCAGTTGAATTCACTTCAGTTATCACGTTGTCGGTTATTTTTTTGGCACGCACCTTTTTTTGCTCTCCAGGCTTTCTGCTTGCGCTTTGCCCCTGCCTTCCGCAATAGCTTCTGCAAAAGTTGAAAACAGGACTGTAAATAGCAAGAGTATAGCTATGTAAGTCTCTAATTTTGCCACGCTTTCTCCTGTCAGCCAATCATAAACTGCTTCAACAAGAGTAAAGAAAAATCCTATCTCAACGACAAACATTACAGGATTTCCAGCTAGGAGCCGAGAATCTAATTTTTTAAAAGATTCTAAGAGCCCCTCTGAGGCCATGTCCTTGGTGTATACTCGTCCATTGGCTATTATATCACTCCTCCAGAAAGAAATTCTCCAATTGGCCCAAAGATAAGCACTGGGAAAAATGTCAGAAGATTAATGATGACAAGGACTCCGATAAAGATAAGACCAAAAAGCCACGTATCGGTTCTAAATGTGCCGAGGTCATGAGGCGCTATTTTTTTGTGCATGAATGCTTCGGCAACGAGTAACATAAGGATAAACGTAATGTACCGCCCTATCACCATCGTAATAGCTAGAGTATAGTTTAAAAAGGGTGTATTTCCCTCGAATCCTGCGAATGCAGACCCGTTATTGGCAGCGCATGACGTGAACGCGTAAGCAATTTCACTAAACCCCTGAAATCCTGAGTTAAATGCCGCGTTAGATGCAAATATTATTGCGAGCGACGTGAAGGTAAATATTAGGATGGGATGAACTAAAAACGACCAGACCGTCAGTTTTACCTCATAAGATTCGATTTTCCGTCCTAAATATTGTGGTGTCCTTCCTACCATCAGCCCTGAAATGAACACCGCCAGTATAACGAACATGACTATATTTACTAGCCCACACCCTACGCCGCCGAAAACGGAGTTCAAAAACATTAAACCGAACGCAACTGCTCCTCCGAGTGAAGTGTAGCTATCGTGCATGCTGTTTACAGATCCGGTAGCCGTAGCAGTCGTAATAGTTTCAAACGATACCGATCCTACTGTTCCGAACCGCACCTCCTTCCCTTCCATATTGCCCAAGGATTGATTCACACCAGTAAGCGCCGGGTTAGAAGACTCGGCAATAATTCCGACTAAAAGAAAAGCGATAAATAGTGCGCTAAGAGCCCCAATTAATATCCACCCTTCCTTGGTATTTCCGACCACCACGCCAAATGCATAAACAAATGAAACGGAAATTAACAGCATCATTATCATTTCAACAAAATTTGTTGCTGCTGACGGATTTTCATATGGGTTTGCAGAGTTTTGTCCAAAGAATCCACCACCGTTACAACCAAGATGTTTTATTGCTTCCATAGAAGCAACCGGGCCCCTGTAAAGGATACTGGTGTCTCCCTGGAATGTGGTATAGTTGACGGGCCCTGCGAGTGTTTGAGGAACTCCCCCCAATAGAAGAATAATTGAAAAGACGAACGCTATCGGAATAAGCACCCGTGTTATTGACCTTACAAAATCGAAGTAGAAGTTGCCAACGCCATTGAAATCTCTATATCCCGGAATTCCTTTTTTTGAAAATCCCCTCATAAGAGCAACCCCGACAGCCATCCCCGATGCAGCAGCCGTGAACTGGATAAACGTGACACCAATCATTTGAGATAAGTATGACATGCCCGTTTCCCCTGCATAGTTCTGCCAATTAGTAGTTGTAATGAAGGAAGAGGCGGTATTAATAGCAAGGTCGATCGGCATGTTGGGGATATTCGCAGGGTTTAATGGGAGAGCTCCTTGACTCAACAAAATTAGAAGAAATATGCTCCATATGATCGCGTTCGTCACAAAGAGATTGACCAAATAGCGTTTTGCGCCCATGTTTTCATGTGCGTGTACTCCTACCACCCTAAAAAGAAGATTTTCAAATGGCTCGAATACCTGATCTATCCTAGTTTGTCTTTTAAAATACACCCCGACGATATACCTGCCGAGTGGTCGTGCCAACAAAAGCACTATTGCAAGAACGATGAAAGGCTGAGCTACAGTAATTGCATCCATAGATACCTCCTAAAACCGCTCTGGATGAATTATGACATATCCTAAATAAACAAGCAATATAATTGAGATAACAATAAATGCAATAAAAATGACATCCATAGATAGCATAAGGAATTGATTTGTTATATAAAGTTGACGACTAATTATATATAAAGGGCGGAAACGAGTGATGTATGCTAGATGTTATAAAGGAGCTGCTATTTTATTGTTTATTCAAAGAAATAAACGAGGTTATTAATGTATAAAAATATCCTTCTGCCCGTTTCAAACCCTCTAAATTCCGAATATACTTTGAAGGCAGCTTTACAGTTGCTTGATCCTGCTGGTAGAATCATCATTTTGAGTGTAGTAAAAGAAGGTGAAGCTTACCCAGATAAGAGCCGGAACTACACGAAAAAGACAAATTTAGTGATCGATCTCTTGAAAATAGCACAAAGTTACTCTATCAATGTAGTACCCGAAATGGCTAGTGTTTCGTCAGTGTCTGATGCCATACTCGACGAGATGATTAAGTATAATGTAGACCTCACTATTTTGGGTTATAGCGGTCAATCTACCTTGTACAAACTGCGGCACGGAGACATAATTTATCCGGTTTTAAGAAATGCGAGTTCTGAAGTCTTACTATCAAATTTTAAGCATGAGAGCACTTTCAAAAATATACTTATTCCCTCTGCGGGATATACTCACTCTGTGAAAGCTTTTGAAATAGCAAAGTCTCTCGCTGCAAGTGCACACGGGCACATAACGTTGCTGCACGTTACTGAAGAAGGTGAAAGTCATACAGAAAATTATCTCAAAAAATTGGCTTCAACGTACGAAGATACTAGCGTTGAGATCAGACCGGGATCTGTGGCTGATCAGATAATCACGGTATCTCAAGAATATGATTTGTTAATGATTGGGGCGTCAGAGCGCTCTCGAGGAGTAAGCATCTTTTTTGGAACTGTTGTTGATAAAATCATTGCTGAAGCGACGTGTAATGTTTTCGTGGTGAAAGTGTGATTCTATGTACCTTTAGATTTTATTAAACTATCCAGAGCAAGATTGAGTTGCAAAACATTCACTTGAGGTTCACCAAAAATCCCTACGAATCTCTCTTCAGTATACTTATCGACTAAACTTTTTAGTTCTTCTTGGGGAATTCCTGTTAAGTTCGATATTCGTGGAATTTGAAAGAGAGCGCTTGTTTTTGCAATGTTGGGGTCTTGCCCTGATCCTGAACGAGTAACTAAATCAATTGGGATAGCACCCGTGTAGTTATTTAACAATTGTTGCTTTTTGACGCTGTCGCTGACGTTTTGTATCAAATCAGGGTTATAAGGTCCCCAATTTGATACGCCTGATGGGCCTATGTTACCAAGTCTCGATTGAAAGTATTTAGGGTTAGAAAAGTTTTGGCCAACAAGGGATGAGCCAATAACCGTCCCATTTCTTTTAACTATACTCCCATCGGCTGACTCTTTAATAGATACTTGAGCGATGCCCGTTAACAGCAAGGGGAACACAATGCCGCAAATAATTAGGAATATTATGCTAATTTTTAAGGCAACTATGACATCGCTCCTAAGCATAATAACAAGGCAATGTGCGTTTTACTTTAAATAATTTTCCAGGATCGATCCTTAGATATTAAGCATCCTAAGCCCACCGTATCTCTAACCACCAATCTCGCACAAAGACAAAATCAACTTGAACAACAGAAAATGCCAGCACCGCACATAAACAATCGTTTGTAGGATAAACGCATGCATCGCTACAGAATTTTTGATAAAGACTAACGGTAAGCATTGCCCTCCCTTTTGTCTTATTTACTGAAGCTTATGCTAACAACGTATTTTTATCTGACAACTACTTTAATAACGTCCACAACTTAATATGTAAGTAATAATGGAAGAACAGAATAAAGAACTTATCACGAAATTTAAAATAGAGTCAGATGACCAAGTAAAAGCAATACGTGAAGTTTTTAATCACATTTCGAGTAAGGCGAGAGTTGAGCTCTACAGATCAACCGATATTGGAGATGTTTACTACTCCCCCCACGAAACTTTCCTCGACATTAAAAGGGGGTGGATGGACAATTTAGGAAGTCTAAAGCTTCTCGAAAATATATCCGCGCAGAAAGTCGTAATTTATCACTGTAGCAGTTACGTTAAACACTTCGATTATAAAAATGAAGAAATTTATATCAAAACAATTGCGCTAAGCAAAGGTTACGACTTATGCCTGTGCACGGGACGAAGTTCTTTTAGGTATACTTGTAGCGATTTTATCTATTCAGATCGATATTTTGATTATGCTTTTGGAGAACGTCTCTATTGGTTTGTTTGTTATTCAAGCTCAAAAGATAGCCCAGAACTTGTTCGGGATAAGTTAATTGAGCTATTCGGGTATCGCTTAGGAGAGAGCGTGTTAGATGAGCTTCAAAAAAGTAATTTTTTCAGCAAGAACAACTGAGTCATTAAAACGATCGATGCGTTCCAAGCCATATCCATTTAGTTCTCGTCTCACTGCTGAGCGGACACACCTGAGTACTTTTAATTCCTCTTGAACGTAGAACGTGACAAGGGCATGTGCATCGTGGGATCGTGCCTCCATAAAGTTGACAGTATACGCCAAACTTACGCCCTTCTTTTTTAGGGGTCATACTTCCAGACTCGCTGATTAGCCAATTCTAAGTAAAAATGTGTTAATCACTTTAATGTAATCTGTTCATAATATAAATAAGTCTATGACAAATCTCAGAGTATTTTGAAGCAAAGAATCGTAGTGCAATTTTTTGCATAATAAATGGAAAAAAAATATTTGAAGCACAACAAGAAGCATAGAGCAAGTACTTTGAAATTTAGTTGGAACTACGGGGCTCGCTGTTTAGATGCCCGAAGCAGCACTTTAGTAATCACTTGTAAATATACACTGCATTACGTTCGACATCTAGCGATGTTTGGTCAGAGAGGCACTCACAAGCATAAGGAGTTGAAGTGCTAATTACGTTATGTCGTTGAAATAGATATTTCTTGTTACTAGGTTTGTTCAATATGTTCAACGTCAGTGGCTATTTTTTAGCGATTACTTTGCTTAAGTAATAGAAGTTTCCTCTTTATGCTTTAATAGACGAGTTATTGATTTTTTTGAATGGAATTAACGAAGAACACCAAACATTATAATGAGAGAATACAACTAAAGGCCACTACGTCATTGAGCATTCCAAAGAAAAATGTTAGCTATAAAAACAATAAGAATAATCAGTAACGCTACAATTATTGCCCCTAGTATATTTCTCAAATAAATCAGCACGAGGCTGATGAGAAATACTGCAATTACTACAATTATTGATAAAACAAAGTAAGTTTTTTGCATTTTTTTGATCTTACTGTTGATTTTCCTACAAATTTGAACATTTGAAATCTATTATTCGTCTTACGTATTTTTATCTCATGACTGTAACGCTCGCCAAGGAGCTTAAATTTCCCTCTCTTTTAGTGTCATCTTCGATATACGCAAAGCAAGAAATTTCAACTGTTTAGAAACCGTTGCATCGAACTTTCGTTTATTCGTTCAAAACTTTCACAATACCTCTGATTTGCTTTTTACACAATCGATGTTGCTGATATTGTTATGAACGGAAGAGTTACTATTACAAATGGAAATTATCCCTTCACCGTGATGGTGCTGCGCGATTCAGCATCAGTTTTCGGCAAATCTTTTAGTTCAGCGTTTGGCGACAACTTTTCATTGGTTACTACTGCTATTATTTCGAATTTTAGTTCTGATTTATCTGAGGGTTTGTCGAAACAGATCCGACATGTATAGGTGCCGTTAATAAACACTAGCGGATACTGTTGTACTCGCCAATTTTCAGCTTTATCAGGCTTTATAAGTACATAAATATTTTTATCCTTGGTAATACCAGAATGAGTACCCGACACATCTATGCAGTCAAATTTTGTGCTTGAAGGAACGTTTAGGGAAATAAACGTTTGAGAATCTGAAGCTGAAATTGGAGATTCACTTGGTGCTGGCGTAGGAGCAGTAGCTTGTACCTGCAACGTCGATGTCGCTTTTGATCCTACGTAATCAGCATCTCCTTCAAAGGTAGCGTTTATTGTATGCACACCAATAGATAATTGACTTGTGTCTACGCCCGTCAAGTTATATGTGGCGTAGCCCCACAAAGTGCGACTCGTACCCTTATAATTGTTATCCAAAAACCAGACAATCGTTTTATTGTTCAAACCTGCACCACGCGTCATGTTCAACTGACACGTCAGTGTACAGAACTCACCTTGCGCTACAGTGGTCGAATTTAACTTTAGCTGCGTGTTCGCAGTAGCTGTGTTTACCTGTGGCGCATCTGTGCTTTGATTTACACATCCCAGGGTCAACGCTATCAATAAGATTAGAGCTATGATCACAGGGATATTTTTCATTTAATTAAATGACATGTTCAAGTAAGATAAAGATTATGAACCATTAAAAAAATAACAGCACAAGCAAATATACGCCTACATTTAAATATGTTAATTGTTTAGTAAAAGTAGTTTATTTCAAATTATACAAGGTTAATTTCTATGGCTGAAACTAAACGACCTTTTGACATTTTATCAAGCAACATCGGGAAGATAGTCACCGTTAGACTAAAGGGTTCTAAGGATTTCAGAGGTAAATTTTTAGGGTATGACCCCCATTGGAACATCACACTAGGAGAAGCTGAAGAGCTCAGTGATGACGCTATTCTCACGCGATTAGGAACGATCATATTAAGGGGCAATAATGTATTGTACGTTTGCAGTGTAAATTCGAAATAACGGACAGATTTTTACAGGGGTTAATTAACTGAGGATTTTATGCCGCTTGATAAAGAAGTATTAGAGTTGTATAACGATCCCAGTTCAATTAAAATTTTAGCCGTTGCATCTCGTGAGAGCGGACTTCACCTAATATTTGTAGATTCTATGATGGCTCCAGATCCAGAGACCATAATTTTCGCAATTGTTGCGATGACAGACGTGAATAAAAACCTAATTCAAGCGATGATCTCAGGAGAATTAGTCTCGGTTCTTGCCGTAGCAACAGCAGTAGAAATTTCAACAGCATATCAAATAAGATGTAGAGTAAAAGAGTTTCAGACCACTGGACCTCTATATGACAAGTTTTTGGATCAATTGAAAGCGCGTAGTGAAGATCTAGAGGGGGTATGGATACTTAACCCTGTGGAGGTAACTGACCGAACACCTGGCTTAAATTTCGGCAAATTGATATCATAGCGCACTGTTGCCTTAACAAAGTAACTTCAAACAGTCAACTTCTAATTAAAATGCAAAATAGACTTTATATTCTGTTTTTTAAACTGCTTAAGTTGCACTGTACGCAACTCATAAAAAATGTTCTGCGCAATAGCGTGAAGCTTAAACCAAATATTTTCTCAATTAAGCTTAAAACTGGGTAAATTATTCTTCAAGCAACTCAAGACTGAAAGTCGAGATAGCAAGCAAAATGCACGTTTTTTCATTTCAGATGTGTTAATATTTTGATACTTTGCAGTTTAAATAACAAGTTAGTCCTACCATAAACTGCACGCGAGGTTATCTGACTAATTACTGAAATAACGCTTTTACACACACAGCAGGTCTAAATCGAATTATTTCCGTGTCTTAAGAAGTCAGGTATATAACTAAAAGATGTGATAATGTTATAATAACCTACGACAATTATTAATAAAATGCTTTGGGAAAGAAATAAAGTAACGTGGTACGAAAGATCACTAATAATATCACTGCTTGATGGGCTTATTCAAACTACGCCATATATGGCTTCATTAGATAGATATATAGAGAGATATGAAGCTATACGATCACGTTTAGAACATAGTGAGCCACTAATACCTGGTGACGAAGAGTTACTGAAACATCTGCTTGCAAGTTTATATTGGAAAATTGATCTTTTAGAATCTGAGAGAGAAAAATCTGTTTAAGAGATTGGGCTTAACAAAATTGAAAATTATAAAAAATAAAAAACATCTATAGTTTGATGATTATTTGTCAATGAAATATTTGATGGGCTAAGCCCATCATGTCGTTCAATAAGTGCTTATATTGCGCTAATGCCTCTCTCTCCAGTGCGTATTCTGACGACTTCTTCTACGGGATGGATGAAAATCTTACCGTCTCCGATGTCTCCCGTTCTAGCAGTTTTTACGATAATATCAACAGCCCTTTCCACATCACTAGCTTTTACGACCATATTAATCTCTGTTTTTGGCAAAAGATCGACGCAGTAATCACTACCCCTATATCGTTCAATGATACCGACTTGTCTGCCGTGACCTCTCACTTCGTGTATGGTCATACCTGCAAAGCCGCTGTCCAAAAGCGCTTTCTTTACCTCTTCAAGTTTGCTCGGTCTAATAATCGCAATTATTTTTTTCATTCACTCACCTGAAGATCTTTTCGTATTCTATCTAGTTAATTTTGACTCTTATAACTAATTCTCGAAATTCTTACAATATGTAAGCGGATTCCTCGTGAAGTGCGAGGTCCAATCCTTGTGTCTCCTCTGATGAACTCACCCGTAACCCAACAGCAACATCTACTATTTTCCCAAGTATTAATGTTACGATGAAAGAGTAAGCAAAAGTTGCAGCAACCGCTATAAATTGAATACCTAGCTGTGATGGGTTACCGTAGGCTAGCCCTGTTGCCAATGCATTAATTGCAGGGCTTGCGAGGATACCCGTTGCTAAAGCTCCCCATATACCAGAGCACCCATGAATTCCGAATACATCTAGCGCATCATCATACCCCAAGCGAGGCTTAAGAAATGAAATTGCAGAGTACGAAACAAACGAAGTTACAAATCCGATAACCATTGCGCTCGGTATATTCACAAAGCCCGCTGCTGGAGTGATCGCGACCAGACCTGCTACAATACCAGAGACTGCACCGAGAGCTGTAGCTTTTCCGTTTCTTAGCCATTCAACAAACATCCAAGCGAGCATCGCAGTTGCGGCAGCCGTGTTGGTCACAATAAATGCTGATCCAGCAAGCTACCCAGCCGTTAGTGCTGATCCAGCGTTAAAACCGAACCATCCAAACCAGAGAAGTCCTGCTCCAATGACCGAATAACCCAGTTGATGTGGGCGTAAACTTACGTCTTTTCTCTTCTTGAGAGGGAGAATTAGTGCTAAAGCTGCCACTCCGCTGTTTATATGAACAACGGTTCCTCCTGCAAAATCTAAAGCTCCTAGTTGCGCAAGCCATCCTCCACCCCAGACCCAATGTGTACTGGTAGGTACACGAACGTAATCCACAGCGGTATGAAACGCATCCACGCGCGAAATTTCATTCAACATTAAACGGTAATTTCTTATGTACACCAAAGTTCTAGCTTGAGTATCTTCATAGTTTAGTTTGGTGTAAATCAGTAATGATTATAAGCGCACGAGGCAACAAAAAAAATAATGTGATGGAACAAACCATCACGTCAAAAACGTTAATTATATTGCATCTTTACCTCTCTCACCCGTGCGAATCCTTACAACATCTTCCACGGGGGATACAAAGATTTTTCCGTCTCCAATAGTTCCCGTACGAGCAGCATTAACTATTGTCTCTATTACTTTGTCAACGCTATCACTATTTACTACCGTGTCAATCTCGGTCTTTGGCAAGATATCCACTCGGTAGTCACTACCTCGGTACCTTTCTGTAATGCCGATCTGTCTGCCGTGACCCTTTACCTCTTTAATTGTCATGCCCGTACATCCGACTTCTATTAACGCTTTCTTTACTGCTTCAAATTTGCTTGGTCTAACAATAGCCACAATTTTCTTCATACCCTCACCAGCACTTTTCCTGTTACTCCCGGTTTATTGCTTAACAGTTCTTCATTTTAGATTCGTTAACACGTTTGATTAACATGCAAGGGCAAACTGAAATAAAAAAGCGCTTTGCCGCCTCAGAGTTTACCAACTCTAACGCGGCTGAAGCGCCATCGTCTTTCTTACTTAATTGTTTTTTTTTTGACAGTGAACTTGGAAGTCTACCGTTTATCAGTTGACAATCGCTCATATCCAGATACTCCCATCTGCGGAATGTCAAGACCTGTAATCTCTGTCTCTGCATCGACGCGGTTTCCAACGAAGACGTCAATCAGCTTGAAAATGACTAACGCAATTGCCCCGACGTAGATGAAGTTAGTTACGACGCCGATACATTCAGCGGCAAACTGACCAGGATTTCCATAAAGGAGTCCTGTCACAGTTCCAGAAACTCCATTCCAACCGGCGCCGTAAGTACCATCTGCAAAAAGCCCAAGCGCGAGACAGCCCCACGCTCCGCACACAGCGTGCACTGCTATAGCGCCTGGCGGGTCGTCTACCTTTAACCTTTTGTCAATGAAGAACACGGCTTCAACAACAAGTATACCAGCAACAAGCCCAATAATAACTGCACCTTGCGAATTTACAAATGCACAAGGTGGCAGTTATCGCTACGAGACCTGCAAGCAGTCCGTTACACATCATCGACGGGTCAGGTTTGTCACCACGCACCCCCCATATCCAGAAAGTTGCAGCAAGCATAGCCACAATTGATGCAAGCATCGTATTCACTGCTACAACGCTTATGCGCAGGTCGGTCCCGGCAAGAGTAGAACCCGAGTTGAATCCGAACCATCCGAATGCTAAGATGAGGGTCCCGAGCACCGCCATTGGGATGTTATGCCCAGGTATCGCGTTGACGGTACCATCTTTGTTGTACTTACCTATCCGGGGGCCCAACATCCTCGCCCCTACTAGTCCAATCATTCCTCCTGTCATATGTACGACAGAAGAACCAGCGAAATCTACGTGTCCGTGTCCTAAACCAAAGTTCGCACCCAGCTGTGCTAGCCAGCCGCCACCCCACACCCAGTTACCGAATAGAGGATAAATGATGGATCCCACAAGAAGACCATATATTACAAAAGAGGCCCATTTCCATCGCTCGGCCATGGCACCTGTCGGAATTGTCGCTGCTGTATCCATAAATACTACTTGGAACAGAAAGAGTGTAAATACTCCCACGTCATACGCTCCAGTCAGGAAAAAGCCTTGTCCACCAAATAATCCGAAGCTTTTCCCAAGGATGCTTATAGCGAATTCGTGATTGAGTCCTGTAAAACCCCCTAAGGTTGTTAGAGGACCTAAGCCACCAAACATGAGAGCAAATCCACAAACGTACCATCCAAAAACTCCTGATCCGTAGATGAACAAATTCATTGCCATTGTATGCGCTACGTTTTTCGCCCGAGTAAAACCAGTCTCGACGAAGGCAAATCCTGCTTGCATGAAAAACACAAGGAATCCAGCAACTAACGTCCACACCATATTAATAGCTATAGTGTTATGTCCAACAGAGTTAGCCAATTCAAGCAAACTAGGCTCACCCGGAGTTTGTGCGGGCACATCCTTCACAGTGCCAGTATTTTGGCCAGTCGCATCAGGTTGTGGGATGTTTGATTGATCTGAAGTCGTTGGATTTGAAGCATTTTGACCGTGTAAAACTGCAATATTGGAAAACAATAAACACGCGAAGGTTACTATCAAAAGACATTTGATCACTGTTTTTCTATGAGAGCTTTCCATTCTTTTCCTCCATTTTTTTATTTTGTTGCTTGCGTTAATTTTTGCATTGCTTAAATTAAATAGGAAGTAGGATGCCTACTTCCTTCCATAATTCATTTCAATAAATATAAATATTTTGGTAATAAGGTAAAAACGAGGTGTACGTAGTGAGATCTGCCTATTTTGCATTAAGTGTAACTTTCTTAAAAAGGCATTAGTATAAAAACTCTCACTTTGAGAAATATTTATATATTATAAGCAGGAACAGGTAATCCGTTATTATTATACTAAGAAGTTCAATTCCTAGTATATAACGACTTAAAACACGGAGGTAAACATTCGAATCATCGACAAGCGTCTAAGTCTCCTAACTGATGATTTGCACAGTATAAGTGAGAACTGACATTTGACTATGGGCGAATGAAAATAGGACAGCGCTACAACTTTCGTATATTTATTGTTGTTAGTGTTCGGTTTATAAGACGCAGATCGTAATATTTAAAAAAGGAGGTGTGTTAAAATGGCATTAGACTTACTTATTATTACAGCAGCTGTACTTGGCCTTATAGGAACAGGTATAGGTTTTCCGTTCCTTCTCGTTAGTGAGCTAGGAAATATTTTATTTGTTATAGGAGGCGCAGGTGCTATTGTAGCTGGTGGGGTCGCTGTACTTGCTGCAATATTAGTCGTGGCAATTGCATTTGGAGTAACGATACCAATTATGACGTAAACTGCTTCAGCAAAAAAACGTCTGTTAAATCCATTCTAATCAATTAAACTCATTTTCATTTTTACCAAGCTATTGTATGTCTTCGCAAACCGATATATCACTAGCGTTTCTGCACGCAAAGAATTACCTATACACAAAAGTGTGTGAAACGTAGCTCTCTATGATTTGCTTGCGCGCCTTTCACTATAATAAATGAACAAAAAATACGTGCATTATTGTATTTTAATCATTAAGGCCTTTAATTGGCAGCCTGATGATTGGTTTTGGCGTCTAATCAATGCAGTGATTTAGATCTTGTCATAGTTATGCTTACCAATCATATAAAGTAAGTCAATTTTGTAAATACAATCAATCTTTAAAAAAATAAATGATGGGAGAACCCCATCAGGCTTTTATTACTATAGTATGGGCGACCTTATCTCCCAACCGCTGCTTTTTGTCTGAAGACCAGATCAATATTGCTCCTAGCAAATACGGAACGAAATATGGTATCGCATCTATAATCATGAGCACGGTACGCACTGCTGCTGCCCCATAATCCATTGGCGACCCGTCTTCGTTCACTACTTTGATCTTTACAGCCATCATACCGACGGATTGACCGTATTTTCCCTGAAGCAATGTAAAGTAGAGGAACGGTACCGCAAGTCCAACTAACCCTACCCATCCCCAGAGTGCTGCGGACGGGCCACCGGAAACAGTAACTTGACCAGTTGCATTGTTAACAGTGACAACAACGTTATTCATTATGCCTCCGAATGTCAGCGGTATGTTGATTATTGAGGTAATTACACCAATGATTATCCAATCGATGAGAATAGCAACAAATCGAATGGCCACGCATTCATATGATGCTTGCGGGGTTGGCACGTATTGCGGCGCGCTGTTCTGGGGCGGTGGAGTGAGTTGCGACCGTTCTTCTTTTTTTTCGGATTCAAATCCTTGATCGCCTAATGGTGCCCCACACTTTTCGCAATATTGTGCTCCCGGGGATGCTGGTGTTCCGCATGACTTACACACATCTTGATCTGCCAACAACTTCACCTCCTTTATTTTTGTATTAAAGCTCAAAGGTTGGCAAATTATATATGAGTTTTTCACTGCTGGTGCAAATTCAGAGAATTGCAAAAAAGTAATCGCCAGCTTTTATAATGGGGGAGCGATTTTAAAAAATTAAACGTCCGCCTGAGAGATCAGTTGATACAAGCTTTTTTGAGTTGACCAAAATTTAGCTCAATGTGTCGTGGATACTTTAAAAAAGCTCCATCTTCCGAATATTTGATCCTGAGTCCTTGCTCCAAAATATAATCATAAATTACATTGTTTATTTTGCTTTCGATTTTGTCCTCCAAGCATTCAATCACTTCATTATTATAATTTTTGGACTGACAGATTTTTGCACGAACGCCTGGAAGAATTTCTGAACAATTTAACTCCAAAACTAAGTCGTCTATAAGGTAGCCCATTCTTGAACACTCATTTATGAAAAACGATCTCAAAAAATCTTTTAATTCAATAAATGAAGCTTTGAATAATTCATTTAATTTTTCAAGCCTCATTATGTTCCACCCCTTTACGTTCAACTGAGATAGCGACCTCTTGCTAAAGCTGAAATGTAATTCAATAGTTATAAAGAGTACTCTTATAAAAAGCGACTATTATTAAAATTTTCAAAGATTTTAAATGGCAGTTGTTTATAGTAGTGCTTCACTCTAATGTCATCTGCAGAATATATTATAAATTCTTACTTATGACAAAACGTAAAATTAAAAATCATTCTTCATCAGGCTGTTGTTCCGGCACAGCCTCTTTTGCTTGACGGGCTTCTTCGACCACAGCTGCTAGTTTTTCTGCTAACAGCATGTATCCGTCACGCATTGCATCTAATAAACCTTCGTGAATCCCTGCGTGGTTAAACTTGTATGCTATGAATTGTTGCCAGTCCCGTTCCAAATTAATATCTTCTTCAGTTAGATTCGGAACTGCAGCTAAGCTTTCAAAAGCTTTTGACTCTTCAGTATACCGTTCAAGCCTTAAGAATTCGTCGACAAGATCATTTAAATTTAGTTGCATCTTCTTCTCCACAACTTAGATAATATTACATAGCGGCCTTTTAATACGTACGTGATTGACTATTTATGCCAACTTGACAGGATTGAGCTTAATTCTTACGTTATTTAAAAGATTTGATGTCTCACTCCATTAAGGGGTTCGCTTTTTTTGTAAACCAAATTATTTCTTTAACAATTTATAATTGTTTATGTGTTTCATCTATTAAATGTTTATTTCCGCGTTAAAGTACTAAATAAAAAAGAAGATTTAAATATAACAAGGTACGTGGTACTCAGATAATGAATTGTCAAGCGGTGACACTTGAACTAGAACTATTTGGACTTGATGAAGAGGAAGAATTTGATAATTTCTTAGATTTGATTGACCTTAAAAACCCCAATTTTTCTAATTATATTAACGAAGTTGAAGTTACATACTAAGTCAATTTGAAATTGCGTGGTATTACGGTCAAAACGTAACACTTAACGATCTTCATCAATTTGAACAACTTCAGTTATAGCGTTTTTTATTATTTAATATCTGATCTTTTAACCAAATGTTGAGCAAGCAGTTGAATTTTTATCTAAAAATGTTGTAAAGAGCTAAGAAATTCAATAAAACAGGACAAAGATCTGGCAGAAAAAAATACAAGAAGCCATAAAAAAATCTCTATGGTACCACGCTGGTCAGTGTAGTACATTGTTATGGTTCTTAGTTTGATGACTGCTAAAAATAATAAGATTGCAAGCTAAGAGTTTTGACTAATTTATATGTCATAGATGAGTAGGGATAATTTGCTTGCAGAGATATACGTTCTGTATTCCTTTTCGTAAAAAATGCATGTTAAAAATATGTAGTGATTTGCTTTAATTTGTGGTAGTTATTATTATTCAAGCAATTAAATGTGATGCGTGTCTCTTTGTTTTAACTGCTTTTGATTCCCAATTAAATTAAGATCGTATTATTTTGTTACTGCTCCACGTAGTTATATTGAAGAGGTTAATGCTAATATTTGCTGAAAATAAGTTAAATTTTTGAGCTGATTTTTTGTCTAAGCACATAATAAAATGTTTTTGAGGGTCTGTGTATACCAATCTTCAGGTTTTTTCAGCAAAGTCTACCTACCAATTGACTTGGAGCAAAATACGATTATTTTGTTGTTAAATTCCTAGTATCTAAAAAATCCATAATATAAGAGATTTTGCTGATTAAAAGCTCTTCCAGTGTGTTCTGGCGTTGCAAATTCTACAAAGATATCAAATTGGTCGAATTTGATATTTGAGTTGGAGTCTCTTTTATTAATAACAGTGTAGTAGCGGTAGAAGGTTTATAGTGTTGATCCCCATAAAACTCAACTGTAATTATATGGGTTTTGTTTCCCAATAAAAGCGTATCGGAGCTGCTCAAGCTCATCATTGTAATGCCTGTTTTAACTTGACTTTTTCCTACATAATTGCTATCGATGTACCACGTTATCACTTTGCCGTCGAGAGGATTGCCATTTCCATCAGTAAGCGTTGCTGTTATCGAGACTGGCTCTCCCATTGCTACAGACTCTGAATTTAAGGAAATTTTGCTATCGCTAAGAGCGTTTGAACTAGAAAAACTGGAATTTGTATTATTAGTACAACCCGATATACACGAGGCGATAATAATAGCTGCAATTAATACAATTTTACTTCGCATAACGATAGAGAGAAACTAATGAAGTAAAAACCTTTTGAGAAAATATTCAATTAAGCGAGAAATTATATTAGAGAGACAACTTCTTTAATTTGACAAAAGTTGAACTGGTTAAATATGTCATAACAATTAAAAAGCGAGTAAGCATAACGTTTTCAGTAATTTCCAGTTTCTTTTTTGTGTACCTTTTCCTCGATGCGTTTTGTTTAATATAGCTTGCCTTACCTACTTATCACCAGTACTATTAGTTTCGTAGTAACCGAATGATTTGTACGATGATGGAAGTGCTAACAATACATTTCGTTAGCTGATTCATTTAAATTACTGTGGTACTTAGCCGTCATGTTCAAGTGTCAGCGCCTCAAACTTCGATTCGATAACACTTGGAGTGGTTATACAGAGTAAATCTATTCCGTCAGGCAAGCCAACTAAGACTGTACCGATTTCCATCTCACTTATTACGTCTAAGACGCCGGCGACAATTGATATCGATCGCCAAGCGACTACAAAATTCTCAAAACCCTCTATGTTGTTTGAATTGATTAAAATTTTAGGGATATGCGGTGAACCATGTTTCAACAGATCTGTAGCTTCTTCTATTTCCGATTGCACGACATTACCTAACTCAATTTCGTTATTTGTTAATTTGTACTTTGTCTCTGCTGCAATAATTAATAATTTAGTGAGTTGCCTCTTGCTTTTAGTTAGTCTGTTTTTTCTTTCAGTTTCATTCAAAGCTCATCACGTGCCTATGTACTATTACTAAGAAGATCTACAGTATTTATTGATGTAGGCAAACTAATTTAAAAGGACTCTTATAATAACGATATTATCGATAAAGAGTTTACCTAATTACAAATGTTATTTTAAAACCTAATAAATGCGTCCGTTAGCTGGACACGAGATTGAGATTGTGGGGAGATATAGATGCGAGAAATGAGATATTATGAGTATGACGATCCGTTTAGTTATAAAAAAATGCTTGATTTAAAGAAAGTGGCTGTGCTCAACAAGTCGTTACACGAAGGCATGGGGTCTTTTAAAAAGATACCCAACGACTTCGATATGCTCAATTTTCTCCCAGCCCAGCTGTACACTTTTCCTCTCGTTGCAGATGAGCCCGTGAATACTAAAACTACCATTGGCACGAGATCAAAAAAGGGGATAAATTTAGAGACACCCATAATGATCACAGCAATGAGCTTTGGATCTCTCCCTAAAGAACAAAAAATAGCTCTAGCAAAAGCATCGACAGCAGCAGGAACTGCAGCAAATACGGGCGAAGGCGGCATGCTCGACGAAGAGCGCAAAGCTGCAAAATATCTCACACTACAATACGCGAGTGGAAGATTTGGAGTCTGGGAAGAACGTTTAAAGCAGGCCGACATGATTGAGTTTAGAATCAGCCAATCCGCCTACCCTGCAACAGGGAGCTTAGTTCCAGGACACAAAGTCACAGAGCCTATTGCTGATGTAAGAGGGGTACCTGCCGGAACTGATGCTGACAGTCCAGCAAGGCACTTGGATATAAATAGCCCCGATGACTTAAAAGACAAGATCTCGTGGCTGCGGGACATCACTGGAAAAAAGCCCATCGGTATAAAGTTCACATCGGGCCACGTGGAAAAAGATCTCGACGTAATAATGTTTGCAGAGCCAGATTATATAGTGGCGGATGGATTTGGTGGTGGCAGCGGTGCTCCACCAATGCATATACGGGATAACTTTGGAATCCCGATCATCAACTTCCTTCCGAGAGTCCATAGGTATCTCTCAGAAGTAGGATATAGGAACAAAGTTCAGCTTATAGCTGCGGGAAGGCTTAGAACATCCGGAGATTTTGCTAAGTGTCTAGCACTTGGTGCTGATGCCGTGTACATTGGAACAGCTGCGTTATGGGCAATGTCGTGCGAATATTATAAAATGTGTGAAACAAATCAATGCCCTACTGGAACAACTACACAAGACCCGACTTTGTTGCAAAGGTTTCACGTCGACGAAGGTGCCAGGAGGCTTACAAACTTTATACAAACCTCAACACGTGAAATGGCTAATATTGCGAGAGCAGTCGGTAAGGACGACATTCACAAGCTTGATAAACGCGATTTAGTTGCGTTAACCAAAGGCGCAGGTGAACTTTCAGGCGTAAAATATCCAGAAATTCTCTAGCTGTAATTTATTTGATCTATACGCGATCTAACAAACTAATACGAGATCCACCCCGTAAATACCCACTAACGCCTAATTTGCTGATACTGAATTGTGGTTGATGGTTCGCTTATATCTCACTTTAAATTTAGAGCGGTACCGCCGCAGTATAGAGACTCAATGGATTTCTAAAACTCATTTAGAAGTTATTAAACGACGTTAAGGTGGGACTTAAAGTATTATTTCTTAACAGACATAAGTTTAGTGTAATAAATGCTTTCAAATTTGTGTATTTTATTTTTAAATTAATCCAGTTCTGGTTGTATTGCTGCGCCTTTTTGCACACTTGTATTTTGTGCGAAAAACGCGCGATAATTAAATTCCCACACAAAGGTCACATCACTTCGACTCCGAGTTGAGAAAATTAGAATGATTACTTCTCTTAATAATGCTTCGCGATAAACCCATGCTACGTTATAAATCTATCACTTTTATGGGTAAAAGGTTTAAATAGCGAGGGTTGAGTGTAGAATTTGAGATGCTATTTCCATTGCAATCAAGTGGCTATATTCATCATGAGATCCTTCCGAAATTTGCCCGACTTGTGGGTCTGAAAATTTCTATATAACAGTGGAAATACAAGGCGTCGAAGAATATTTCTTATGAAGGGGTCGATATGCAGACGGCTGCAGAACAAATACAAACAGTAGCTGATATCATTGTGCAGCAGCTCGCAGCGTGGGGAGTGAAATACGTCTATGGTATTCCAGGCATGACTCAACTTGCCATCGTAGATGCAATTAGACGGAGCGATAAGATCAAGTTCATACTCGTGAGGCACGAAGAAGTAGCAGCCTTTATGGCTTCGGCCTACGCTAAGCTGACGGGGGATATAGGTGTCTGCCTCACTATCGCTGGACCAGGAGCGACTAATCTTATTACAGGGCTCTATGACGCAAAAATGGACCGGGCGCCGGTGCTTGCACTTACCGGACAGGTCGGTCTCCAATTTGTCGGAACGGGAGCATTCCAAGAGATTGATCAACACGCACTGTTTGAGGCTGTCTCCGATTTCAATCACGTCATTGACTCGCCCGAGCAGGCCGTAGAATTGATGGTCCTTGCAATGAAATACGCGGCAGTTGACGGGAGTGTATCGCACCTGGGCGTACCAATGAACGTCCAAAGCATGCAGATGCCTTCTAATGTGAAACTAATGGCTAAAGAAGGCAGGATTCCTGACAGAAGGTCGATGCCGCACCAGGAAAACATTGATGCAGCAGTTAGCGCAATTGCTTCGGCTAAAAATCCGGTGATTATTGCAGGTTACGGAGCATGGAAACAACAGAATGCCATACTCGAAATTGCTGAGAAAATCGGAGCACCTATTGCAACGACGTATAAAGCCAAGGGACTAATTCCAGAAGACCAAGACTTAGCTTTGGGGGTAATTGGTACCATCGGTACCGACGCATCGAAACGAGTTGTTTACAGCGCAGACCTTCTTCTCGTCATTGGGTCATCGTTCTCTGAGCATACCTCACTTCCATCTTATATAAAGACTGTGCAAGTAGATATCGACCCAAAGATGATAGGCAGACGCTATCCGATTCATGTAGGGCTTTTGGGCGACAGTTCTGTAATTTTACCTGAATTACTCAAGAAATTACCGGAAATGCGAAATGAAGAATATCTTGAGCATGTGGCTGCTATTAAGAAGCAATGGGAGGATAAGAAACAGAAAGAAATTCAGTCTGATGCAGCGCCAGTGAGAGGTCCCCAAATAATGAAGGCCCTTCAGGATGTGGTAGAGCCTAATGCTATCATCTCTAACGACATAGGAGATAACACGCTCTGGTTCGCTAGAAATTTCGTGGTAACACATCAAACGATACTAATATCGGGCTATGTCGGTTCTATGGGATTCGGCTTGCCAGCTGCTCTGTCAGCCAAACTGGCATATCCAGACAGACAAGTTGTTTGCACGACGGGAGATGGCGGGTTTACGATGGTAATGGGAGACTTCGCTACAGCTGTGGGTAATGATCTTCCTATCACAGTCGTTCTGCTAAACAATGGAAAGATAAACATGATCGAATACGAGCAAGATGAAGGGGGATTTCCACATTTTGCAACGGATCTGACTCCTATTGACTTTGCAAAAATATGCAGAATGTTGCGGAGGACTGGGATTCAAGGTAACACATCCAAATGAACTTCATGATACCTTGACGCAGGCGCTTTCTTCTGATAAGCCGTCCATAGTGGATATACTAACTGACCCCAGACGAAGATGGTAAGAAGTCACAATGAACAGACCTACGAATTCAAGTAGAGAGAGTTCACTTTTTCATTGGCTGTATAATAATCCAGTGTATACATAAAATGAGATAAAACACAAAAAGTCATTTTTAGCCATAAATATGAAATGCTAAGTGTTTGAATTTCATAACTATTATTTATAATATCGCGCTTGCTGTGCCTATCGACTTTCGCTTAAACATAGTTGAAACGAGAGCTTATACGATTGTGTTGTGTAAAAAGGTGGGATTATTATACTTATGCACCCTCCACAACGAATATCGCTGGAGCAAGTTGTTAATCAATAAAAAAGACATAAAGAGTTATAATCTCACGATTTTTTACTAGGGCCTAACAATCCTAAAATTTAGAGACACCTACCGGATAAATGAGCAAAAAAAGTTTCAACTTAGGTTAAGGAGCACACTCTTCGAATTCAATCTTAACGATATTGTGCTCCTATTAAAGAATGTACGTTTTATTGTTGTTTTACTTAACAAACCAAAAAAAGAGCTATAGGTTGCTACTGCTTTAAATTCACCTTATTTATTGAAGTCTCGTGCGATAACAACCAAACAATATTATGTGCTTACTCTATCAATCTAGAAAATACGTTAGATTTGACACTTGTGCTTACTTCGGATAAACAATGCAATGAACCACACAACAGACTGATTCTCTTGCAAGTTTGTTTATACCATGGTTTACTACTAGCACCACTCAAATTTTTGATTTAAATTTCTTGACTATTTAATAACAAATCGATCAAAATTCGCACTTTGTTCAATCCACTCCGTGCTTAAATCCTTTACACTTGATAATCTAGGACCTTCCTGCAATTTCTCAAGGTATTTGTCGATGTCTCCGCGGCGCCCTCCTACCAAGATCTTTACTCGCCCGTCTCGCAAATTTGCCGCGTATCCTTTTAGGCCCAAGGCATCTGCATTCCTCTTTGCAAATATGCGGTATCCTACGCCTTGAACGTACCCCGAGACATATATTTCTGCCCAAACCATTATTGCTAAAGATATTTCTTCACAAGCTTAAAGCCTTTATCCGACAAGGTCTATCATAAATTGGTGTAACCTAGTACTATGCAACGTTCTATAATTTTACTGTCGGCTGGGCTGGACTCTGTTGTAGCATTTAAAATGGCGTACGACAAATGCGATGAAGTACTATGCATAAGCTATGATTATGGACAACGGGCAAAAGCAAGAGAACTAGAATATGCTTCTAAAATTTGCGCCAAATATCACGTAAAACATGTTCAGATCCCCCTTCCCTGGTTTAAGCATTTCTCAGGGGCTCTAACTAACAAAACGGCAATTCCAAAGCTCAGCGAAGAGCTGCTTGAGAACTTTGAAATTACAACTGGAACGGCTAAAGCGGTGTGGGTTCCGGCTAGAAACTTGGTGTTCCTCGCAATAGCAGCATCATTTTGCGAAAACTATGACTACGATTTCATCATCACAGGTTTCAACCGAGAGGAAGGATTGACATTTCCTGACAATTCTATCAGTTTCATTAATCTCTTTAATGATACTTTAAAATACGGAGCATTAAAAAAAATAGAAGTAAAGGCCCCCTTAATAAAGCTCAATAAGAATGAAATAGCGAAGCTAGGACTTGACATTAATGCCCCTATTGAATGGTCGTGGTCATGTTACACAGCGCAAAAAAAACCTTGTGGGGTTTGTGAGGCGTGCGTTCGAAGAAGAGCCGCTTTCAAAGCAATACCAGCGCGTGACCCACTATTCACAAGGTTAGATGTGATCAGTGACGAAAAGAGGGTCATTACGTGAACGCTGACATTTATGAGATCTTCAATTCCGTACAGGGCGAGGGGCCTTATGTGGGAACCCGGCAGTTGTTTGTCAGATTCGCCAGTTGCCCTCTTTCATGCGTATATTGCAACACGCCGGAAGCGCGCGAAAGTTGCAACAAGGTGAAAATTGACTTCAAGGGCACTATATATGAAGAAGTGAATCCTCTTACTGCAACTGAGCTGAGGAAGATTATACGGAATTTGTGGACTTCTTCAACGAAGTACGTAACGCTGACAGGTGGAGAACCGTTGTTATATCCCGACTTCATACTAGAGCTTTCATCAATGTGTGAAAAACCATTCTATCTTGAGACAAATGCAATTTTCTGGAGACATGCGCAGCAGATAAAAGATGTTATAGACGTCGCGGCGTGCGACGTTAAACTGCCAGAACACAAAAGCTCAGAAGACTACTTATCACTCTTAAATGATGAATTGAAGACGATTAAACTCTTTAACGATTTTGGAGTCACGGTTTTTGTCAAAATGATAATTATGAAAGAGACTCGTAAGGAGAGTCTTATTCCTCCGCTAATCACACTATCTAAAATAAACCCCGATTTGCTGTTAGTTCTTCAACCAGTTACACCATCAAATAAAGACCAAGTTCCGCCAAGCAACCAACAACTTTTTGACCTTATGGATCTTGCTGGAAACTATTTAAGTCACATAAGACTGATACCGCAAATGCATAAAAAGCTTAAATTAAAGTGAGAATGTTATTATGAAAAAATTTTCTGAGCGTGCCAGGCGCGTAGACCAGTCAGAAGACGTTGACACTGTAGATTATATAAGTGCAGGACGGGCCGCTCAAAGCATTTCCGAGGATCACGCTGTCCAGATTACTCATGATCTAGAAAGAATCATCGATAAAGTATATCGTTTCTATGAGTCGGGCGACTATGAGGAGGTTATTTTAAACGCAGTAAAAATTGAGGGACTCTACAGGGTTTGCTCACGAGACGAATACCGACGATATGGACGCCATTTACTTAATCTAGACCTGAAATTCCGTATCGATCATGATGCAAAGTTTTTGCGTAGCTTGTATGAAGATTTAACAAATGTCGAACTTAGCACTTCACGCATTACTCCTGAATACGCCAGACGGGCTGTGAATATCTCAAATGACATGTATGACTACATTACAACATACACTAAAGAGGCTCCCCCAGCAACGAAAGTCAACAGATCGGAGGGGCGCGAACCGATCGAAGAGTCTCATTATATAGATTCTCCTGTCTCCTCTATGCATGATGTCGGTGAGGAAAGGGTCGAAGAACTTGGTGAACTGGATTTATCAGATTATAAAGTATTATTTGTCGGAAGGCAGAGCTTTTTAAGCTTGCTTACAAAATCAACAAGATTAATCGCGATCTCATGCTTCCTATTGATAACGTCGATTTTTGTAACAGGTGTTACCTACCTGCCAATAACGTTGAGGGCGGTCGGCGTAGCAATCTTGCTTTATGCTGCTGTCAGAATATTTGTAGGCACGTATTCTGAACAGTACATTATCACCACCGATGAAATACTCATCAAGAGAGGAGTTCTCTTTAAAAAAATAGCAAAAGCGCCGATAGATCTAATAATTAAACAGAGGATGAAGCAGCCTTTTTTAGGAAAAATATTAAATTTCGGCAACATATTTTTTGGAATTTATGGAGGAAGAAGCCTCATATTCAAAGGAGTGAGTGATCCTAAATTTATTTGTGACCTCGTACGTCGCATTTGGCACGATCGGAAAAGAATGCCATAAGACAGTATATTTCTACGAGTATGTCAAAGCTATTTTTATCAATTTTTTTACTTTTCGTTGTCTGTACGCAAATAGCTTAAAGGTAATTTTGTCAGCAAAATTAAAGTGCAAAGTTCCACCTGCAGCATTGGGATGACCTCCGCCGTCAAAGTAGTTAGCGATTTTGTTGCTAACGGGCTCCACAGATCTAATTGAAAAGATTCCATTATTGTTTATTACAATTTCAATTTTGGTTTTATATTTATTTCTCAATTCGGATGCCGAATCGCTTGAAAATCCTGCACCTTTAGCGACCGCAATGCCATCAAATAGTCTTGATGACTTCAATGATCTTTTTAGAGCTTTATTTTTCTTTTTTAAAGCTAATTCATATTCTTCGGTTACTTCATCATCAATGATAATTCCGCTTGATAACTTGTGAGAAACCTTCGTTTTCCATTTGTTTGTAGTAATCACTGTTGTCAATATCTCAGAGCGTGGATCCTTATTTATCCAAAAGTCTCGATCTCGACCTATTGCTGCTATAGTGCAAGCAATTTCGTCATTTGGGAGCAAATCTTGAAAAGTAATTTCACACGCACAATAACGTTCGTCGACCCGAATATAATCAACCATCCGTTTTACTTCATCAAAAAGTTCTTCTCCCCATATGTGATGATCGCGCCATTCAATTTTCCATCCATTCTCGGCTAAAGTCCTAGTGGCATCTACAATCCCCAAGGCGCCTCCCAAGTCTGATAGACTAAGTGTCATCACTCGACGTGGCTTGTACTTCGCAAGCATATTCAAATAGCCCACATAATCTCGCACAGAGGAAAAAACCGTAAAGACGCTAGCATACTTTCGTCGATGGAGTGCATCTGAACAAACGGCATCCAAGTCCGTATGGGTGAGGTGAACGACTAACCCCTCAAAACTGTCTAGAGCTCTTAAGAAGTTCCTTTCTGACTCTAATTTTTTTTCTTGAAACATATTACTTACGCTGTTGTGAAGTTAATTCAGTCTTTATATCATATACCTGTTACAGTCACGAGGTACGTACTTGAATGCAATTTCTATTCTAAACATCTGGGTTACTGTACCACTAGAATTGCTGAAAATGTCAAATAATTGATGCAAGTGTTACCATGTCTGTCGTTCTGTTCAGGAGCCATTGACCAAAAAACGCGAACCTTCGACGTTATATACGACGCTTCGCCTATAGTTGGGGTGTGACATAGCAAGGATGCCCAGCGGCGCTCGAGTCAAAATGTACCATTATGTATGAGATGTGCGAAAATGTAGTTAAATTTCCACGGATGCGAATATTCACTTTACTGTGAATATATCACCTACGCTTAGCGATGCGCTCTCTGCGTAGAGGTCTATACATTGAGATTTATACGTCACTTCTCCATTAAAAGCGACCGAAGTTGGTGGTGGCAGTAGTAGTAGGCGGATCTGTTGACATAACGAGCGTGAAACAAGAACTCAAAGACAGTATCTTAATTAATCAACAAAATTTAAACTAAAAGAGACTAAATTCTGGAGGCGTGCAGCAAGAGATCTTCAATCGTTGCTTCTATACACATTTCTAGACGTCGTGAATGAACAGTACAATAGTATAACAACGATAAACCAAAAAGACTGGTTGGGCGTTAGAGAACTTTGTTTAAAGCTTTTTAGCAACAACCCGCACGTGCACGATTTGGCGTTTTTTGAAGCTGCATCTTATGTGAAATTTCAAACTATAAGGAGACGCAGTTCTTGTATAATGAGATAAAAAGGCGAAGTATAACGGCATCAACCTTGGAAACTGATAATTTAAGCTCAGCATTTGTAATAAGTTTGATACAACGTTGACGCGTGGAATATGATTTAAGGAGATATTTATTAAATATTAACATCCCTCTTGACAGTGAGAGGATCTCTCTTTTATACATAATATGACTGCCGCTTAAATTATTGAACTAATTTTGGGCTATATAACGTACTTATCTGCTCGGGAATACGTTATATCCTTTGCCTCTTAATCGTACTATGGGCTTTGACAGATGTCGTCTTGCTGAAGGGGGTGCTTCATAAAAGCCCAACCTGAGTTTTCGCTTTCTCTTAACAAAATGCACGTGTGATTTATCAATAATATTTCCGCATTTTTCACATCGGAACCCTTGACCCTTCCCCATCGACTTTGTGCTCTTGCCGCAACAGGTAGGGTTTGTTCGTACATACACATCTGCAAGATCAACGATACAAAGCTTCTCCAAATTTAGACAACCTCTCAGATAGCTGCCATAAACGCACACTTTGTCACCAAGTTTAAGCTTTCTTATAACTTCTCTAAAGACCTTTGTAGGCTCAAATGCCGCACAAAGAAGGGATTCATCATCTTTAATCGATAAAAAGGTGTGCCCGCCCTTAATTGTCCAAGGCTCTTTATCTACTGCACCAAATACGCGGTATGATTCACATTCCCTCATATCTTTTATTTTAGTTCTCCGCACGTGCATATCAGTACCTTGATTTGTCTCATAGATGATGAGATGCTCGAACGGCTCAGAGATTAAAAAACTCTGCGCTGTTAAAATTTTTGTAGGGTTATCACCCCTAATTCCGTATAATACTGGATCGGGCGAATGTGGTGAAAATACAACGCTATTGTTGCTTCTATCCACAGTATCCCACGTGAACGGATAAGTCATTAAATCGGATCTAAAAACAGAATTTAGATTTATGTACCGCTCCTTCCCAAAGTTATCCGTACAGCGATATGCGATCAATTCGTAGCTATGATCGTTTGTTAAATCTGCTCCGATTCCTGCAAGTGCCCCTATCAAGCCTCTTCCGTTTTTAAATTTGAGAAACTCTAAGTCGTGCCTCTCAATAAGCTGCATTGCCCGGCGAATGCTGAGCGTAGACTTCATCGCATCTGTTGAAAATCGCCTAATATCGCGTGGTGGGTAATCACGTGTTAAAATTACAGCTCCGGGGTTTGTATTATCGTCGTGAAAATGCGCCATTTTTTTTATATGGTCTCTTACGACGTCAATAACATCATAGTCCCCGTCAATTTTGAGTCCTATGGAAGCGTTTCCTCGTGTTTTATACTTTATAGTGGGATTAAGTCGTATCAACCGCGGTGTTATCGGCTTTCCTAACTGACTTTCAAGTTTATTTTTAAGTAATGCACCGAGATAAGTGGTACAGCCTCCACTTTTTGAATCTGTGTCATCGATTCCTATAATCATTGTGATGTTGTATACTTTAGATTGCTACGCCATTGTTTAGTTAGAGACGTTATTTGATTGTGTATGATATAAATTTAGTTGCAAAATTTACAATGATACTTCATAATAATAAGAATTATTTCATCAGAGAGACAAAAAATTATATGTACAAAAGATCCACTTATTAAGAGATCGCGAAATTATGAATCGAGCGTTGACTAGCCAAATAATAAGCACATTACATAAAGCTGGATTCGTGACATCAGAAGTGTGTGATGTTCGTCCACGTTGTTTCGACGTAGCGGCGCGAAGAGCCTCAACGCTGATATTTTTAAAGATACTTACTAATATTGATGGGCTAAGTGAAGATATCGCAACTGAACTCAAAAAGCTCGCAGATTACTTTAGCTCGTCCCCATTAATTATCGGAGAGAAGGCGCGAGATCATTATCTCGACCGTGGTGCTGTATATTGGAGATATGGGGTGCCCTCAATTAACATAGAAACACTGTTTGACTTTTTTGTAGAAGGCACCCCACCACTTATCTATGCTGCGCCAGGGGGCCTATATGTCAACATTGACGCAGAAGTTCTCTTTGAAGCCCGGACTCACAAGAATATGTCCCTTGGTTCACTTGCATCGCAACTTGGAGTTACACGCCGCAGCGTTAGCAAGTACGAGGAAGGAATGGACGCTAAAGTGGAGGTCGCGTTAAAGCTCGAAGATATTCTTAACGTCGCACTTGCGATCCCAATCAATATTCTAACAAGACGCATGATCGATGAAGGCAAGCGTACCGTTGACTCACTTCCATTAATCGAAAAAAAGGCGCTAGTTATTTTAATAGATCTGGGATTTGACGTATATCCAATGTTTCGAACACCTTTCAACGCTCTATCTCAAGAAGGCTCAAATACGCTGCTGACTGGTATAAGCAAATACTCCGGGATCATGATTAAACGCGCTAAGCTTATGAGCAGCATGTCACACGTTATACAAACTAATTCAATATTCATTGTAGAAGGCGAGTCAAAGTCTAAAAAAGTCGATGACACAATTGTTATACAATTCGATGAACTTGAAGAGTTCGACAGTGCCAAAGAATTACTAGGTTTAATTAAAGAACGATTTTTAAGTTGCTGAGAATTTCGGATAGTGCGTAGTCACTACGAGTTATCAATGTTGTAAGGCGCACGCCAAACAGAATAGATGCCGCACCGTGCTTATTCTGTTTTACAATTCTTTGAAATATTGCGTGCGAAATGTTTCTATGGGTGGCAATAGAACAAGATCACAGACAAAGCTAATATTATGGAAATTATGTACTTATTGTCTTTACTCCATAACGAGTGAGTTAACGTCTAATTCAGATATACAAAATGCTTTTATAGAACTATATGCATATTAAAGCCAGATTATAAGTATAGAAACTTGGAGGATATGTATGGCAGGACAATTGGGCGGACAGCCTATACTGATTCTTAAAGAAGGAAGTCAAAGAACAAGAGGAAGAGAAGCTCAAGGTATGAACATCACGGCGGCTAAAGCTGTGGCTTCAGCGGTACGAACCACGCTTGGGCCGAAGGGCATGGACAAAATGCTTGTCGACACTCTTGGAGATGTTGTTATTACAAATGATGGCGTTACTATTCTAAAAGAAATGGATATAGAACACCCCGCTGCTAAGATGATTGTTGAAGTAGCGAGGACGCAGGATGATGAAGTAGGTGACGGTACGACTACGGCAGTTGTAATCACAGGTGAGTTGCTAAGAAAAGCTGAAGGACTTTTAGAGCAGGACGTACATCCAACAATCATCGCTGCAGGCTTTAGACTTGCTGCTGACAAAGCGCGTGAGCTTCTTAACGATGTTGCAGTGAAGGTATCACCAGATGATCATGAGCTCCTTAAAAAAGTTGCAATAACTGCCATGACTGGAAAGGGAGCCGAAGCATCCAAGGATAAGCTTGCGGAGCTTAGCGTTAAAGCCGTCAAAGCTGTTGTAGAGAAAGATAACGCGAAAAATACCTTCGATATCGACAACATTAAAATTGAAAAGAAAGTTGGAGGAAGTATAGACTCCTCAGAGCTCATAGAGGGCATGGTTATAGATAAAGAGCGCGTATCGACTGGTATGCCTAAGCGTCTCGAGAACGCGCAGATTGCACTAATAAATGGAGCAATAGAACTTAAAGACACTGAAGTCGACGCTGAGATCTCAATAACCTCACCTGATCAGCTCCAAGCCTTCCTCAGCCAAGAAGAGGAGATGTTAAAGGGGATGGTCAGTAAGATAACGAGCAAGGGCGCAAATGTTGTTTTCTGCCAAAAGGGTATAGACGATCTCGCTCAGCACTACCTTGCAAAGGCAGGCGTTTTGGCAGCAAGGCGCGTAAAAAAGAGCGATATGGAAAAACTTGCACGAGCAATCAACGGAAAAATCGCTTCGAGCGTGGATGAACTTGAAGAAAGCGACCTTGGAAAGGCTGGGTTAGTAGAAGAAAGGAAAGTCGGCAACGATAATATGATCTTCGTTGAGAAGTGTGAGAATCCAAAGGCAGTTTCAATTGTGCTTCACGGTGGTACTGAACACGTCGTCGACGATCTGGAAAGAGCAGTTACCGATGCACTTAGAGTCGTCGGCGTTACGATTGAAGACGAAAAGCTTGTTGCTGGAGGGGGCGCGACTGAAGTTGAGTTAGCCTTAAAACTACGAGACTATGCATCTACCGTCGGCGGACGAGAGCAACTGGCGATAAATGCGTTTGCGGATGCTCTTGAGGTTATACCGAAAACCCTAGCAGAAAATGCTGGACTAGACACTATAGATACCTTGGTGGCACTTCGGTCGAAGCACGAACAGGGTATGAAGACGGCAGGTCTCAATGTGTTCACGGGCGATGCAATAGATATGTTAGAAGCAGGAGTTGTTGAACCGCTCAGAATCAAGACGCAAGCTATAGGTTCTGCATCAGAATCCGCGATAATGATACTCAGAATAGATGACGTCATTGCGGCAAGCAAGCTTTCTGCACCGGAAATGCCCGAAATGGGTGAAGGAGGTATGGGCGGTATGGGCGGTATGGGCGGTATGGGTGGAATGCCACCAATGTGAGCACCTTCGCCCAAAATTCCTTTTTTATTTTACTATTATTTTTTCAGCGTTAATTTTATACTAGCGGAGGATCTCTTACAAAAAATATCCGATCGCCCGCACGTTTAAATACTTTTGACTCCAAAATATTTATTGGAGTCAACAATGATTCAGATAACAGACGAAGCAGCAAGAGAGTTAAAAGAACTACTTGAAAAAGAAAGCAAATTGAATTTTGGTTTAAGGATTTTATATGCTGGTAATGGGTGCAGCGGCCCTCAATATAGCTTATCACTTGATGAAAAACCATCTCAAGGTGAAGAGGTTCAAGAATCAAACGGCGTCAAGATGTTCATGAACATGGACGTAGAAAGAACTCTTGATGGAGCGGAAATTGATTTTGTAAATGATCCACTTTTTGGCAAAGGTTTTACGATCAAACATCCGAGTTTGACTGGCTGCGGCTCGTGTGGCGGCAGCTGCGGTTAACCGCTTGCCATTTTTTTTCTCTATTTTATTCAATCACAAGCTTAAAATTGTATAATAACAAGCTTGAGCTACGTGAATTTCGATCTATTATGAGAGAAGCATATTTTCATCGTTTTATGCTGACATAATTTTTCCCGATGTTAACTCGCAGTGCAAAAATTCGTTTTATGATAATCTTCTTACGCTCTATCCTGAGAGATATTTTGTTAAAGTGAAACAATGTTCAAGTTATCAAAAAAAGACAAAGTTGCGCTTATGACAATCATAATTAGTGGAATTTGAAACTAGTATGAAGGGAGTTAAGGTGTTTATCAATACTTTTCAGAGACATGCGAAAAACCACTAATTAGTTAATGTTCGTCAATTAAGAGATTTTTATCGAGTAATTTAGTTTTTAATAATATTTGAGCATAGTTGCAGTACACAGACAGTATAATAGCTGAAGGAACAGTTATACATGATATTGTTGATGAAAGCATACAGTTTGAGCACCAATGGCACTAATACAAAGGCTATGCTTGTAGTAGAGCGACTTGAAGAGCTTTATGGAAAATTTTCATTTGAAAACCGCAACGCAAAGTTGTTAAAAGATCCATTTTGGTCTATTGTTGAGACCATTTTATCACAAAATACTACTTTTAGAAATTCGCACCAGGCGTTTATCAACCTGTCCTCAAAATATAATACGGTAAACGAACTTTCAAACGCTAACGTCCGCGATATTGAAATTCTGATACGACGTGCAGGGTTGCACAGAGCTAAAGCTCGCAGAATTTTGCATCTAGCTGATATTGTCAGGAGTGAATGTAATGGTGACGCCTCGCTGTTACTGATAGGCCCATATGTGGAAGCGCGAAAAAGACTTATGAACATTGAAGGAATTGGCCCAAAAACTGCAGATGTTGTTTTGCTCTTTTCGTGTCACTATGATATCATACCAGTAGATACCCATATATTTAGAGTCTCTAAACGAATCGGTATAGTTCCTCAAAATGGCAACTACGAGAGTGTTAAGAGTGCGCTCGAACATGGAATACGCCCCAGCAAGAGGAAATATGCACATATGGCGCTTATTAAATTTGGAAGGGAGATATGCAGTGCTCGTAGTCCGAATCATGCAGCGTGTCCTCTCACTGATATTTGTGATTGCTACCAATCAAAAAAAGCAGCTTTAAAAAAAATTGTCAGATAAACCTTATAGTCTCAAGATTCATAGGACTTCGAGTTTCGATTTTAAACTTCTTGTATAGCGTACCTGCGAGATCCATGCATTTGTTTTCATCGCCGTGACTTGTAATTATTTTTTCTGGTCGTGGGCTCATGCGTTTGACGTATTCAATTAATTGTTGCCTATCAGAGTGACCAGAGAACCCATCAACAGTTAGGGCTTCCATGTTTATTTGCATAGTTGAAGTTCTCCCATTATCTGATACTGGTATCTCCTTCCATCCTTTTTGAATACGGCGGCCTTGTGTGCCTTCCGCTTGATATCCCACAAACACGAGAGTATTGTCTTCGTGCGGTCCTATGGCTTTAAGGTATTCAATAACCGGGCCACTGTTTAACATGCCCGACGTGGCTAGTATCACACATGGTTCTCCCTCAATTATGTCTTGTCGCATACCTGGTTCTACCCGCGTGAAACTTTCAGATAAGAAAGGATTCATGCCTTCGTGAAATATCATATTTCTCAATTCGTTATTCAGATACTCTGGATATGTAGTGTGAATGGCTGTGGCTTCCCATATCATTCCGTCGAGGTAGACCGGTATTTCATCAACTGCTTTTTTCCTTATCGCCTCTTCAAGGACTATCATGACTTCCTGGCTGCGGCCTACTGCAAATGCTGGTATGAGCACCTTTCCATTTCTCGACGTGGTATGCTTTATTATGTTAATAAGCCTATTCTCAGCTTCTCTTCTTGAAGGGGTCTGGTCTTGCGGGCCTCCATAAGTCGCCTCCATTATTAACGCCTCAAGCCGAGGAAAATTATTTACAGCAGGATCAAACAACCTGCTCTGCTCGTATTTGAAGTCACCTGTGAATGCGACATTGTAAAGCCCCTCTCCTAAATGGAAATGAGCTATGGAAGACCCTAAGATATGTCCGGCGTTATGAAAAGTGAGCCTTATATCGGGAGCGATGTCAGTAACAACTCCGTAATTCAACACAATCGAGTGTTTTATACCCTCTCTTATTTTTGCCGAATCGTATGGTATCTTTTTACCTTCACGTGCTGCGACGTCGAGATAATCAAGCTGGAGTAGTGACATCAAATCGCGAGTTGGAGGAGTGCAATAGATCGGTCCTTTAAATCCATATTTGAATAACAAGGGAACAAGGCCAGCATGGTCAAGATGTGCATGCGTTAACACGACTGCGTCAATTTGATCTAATGGGCTGACTTCTGGAGTATAGAGATATGGAGTGGCATTTTCTTCTGAACTAACATTTACGCCACAGTCTACTAATATCCGCGACTCAGGCGTTGAAAGTATAAATGAACTTCTTCCGACTTCTCTGCATCCCCCAAGAGATGTGACGCGAGCCCACTGATCTTTTGCAGTTACTTCTCTATGTATTTTCCGACCCATGGTCTTGAGAAGTTCTTTGCGTTCGTCGCTGTAAGCCCTTAGACACTGCCGTATCTCCTTTACTGTCGTAGAGTCAATCGGTGGTGTCCTTACAACTTTAGGCGTCCAGCCTATTTGCTTTGTAATCTCTCTTAGAGTCGCTCCATGCCTTCCAATTACAAGCCCTGGTTTTCGTGCTTCTACTACTATTTCACCAGTATCAAGATCAAAATAGTGATTTGTAATTCCGGCTTCCTCTGGAACTATTTTGCTGATCTCAACTATCGACGTTTCAGGATCAGCTAAAACGCGTGGATCTGGTCTGACTACTATTCTCTTTCGAAGCTCCCGCGCGAGTTTCTTGACAATTTCTCCATTGTCAGCAAACGCACGCGGATCATCCGTATAAATAACTAATTCAGGTCCCTCAAACTCAAGTTCTGTTATCTTAATTTGTGAGGGTAATTTTTCAACAACTCTGTGTTTAAGTTCATCAAGTGCTTCTTCCACTGGCATTATACAACTTCCAATTAAAAAATGAAAAGTAAAAATAAAAAAATTAAAAAAATTAATTTAATTTTCTAATCCTAGTTTTGTTTTCCTTTCTTTAATTTCTTCCTCCAAAACTTTAGCATACCCGTCTTTTGTTATTTTGATGACATGAATTTGGTTGCCTGAAGCCGAATCCCTCTTCATCGCAGATGAAAGGGACCTTATCGCTATGTCTATTGCATCGTCGACTGACATTTTTTCGTCATACCTGTCCTCAATTACGCCAAACGCAATAGGTGAGCCTGACCCCTGCGACGTTGCGAGCCTCTCTTCAATCTGACCTCCTAAAGCATCTATCGAGTACAAGTTTGACCCGGTTCTATCTACACCGCCGACCATCAGCTGAACAAAGTATGGGTAATACCGGTTACCATTTAAAATATTTGACAGCAAAGTCGCTATTGCCTCAATGGTCATAGGTTTACCGCGTCTCATTTTGTAGAGTTTGGCTTCAACTGTGATTGTACGCACCAAACTTTGGGCGTCCCCTACACCCCCAGCGATAGTCATTCCAACTCGATCATCGATTTGGTAGAGCTTCTTTCCCTCTTTGCTCGAGATGAAATTGCCCATTGTAACGCGGCTTTCGGACGCCAGGACCACACCATCTTTACAGACCATACCGATAGTTGTCGTACCTTTATATTGATCGACATCAGCCATTTGGATACCTCAATAAATAATCGATAAAAAATTAGTTAACGATAGCTAATTCATTACATTTGTATTTAAATCTATCTAATATGTGATAACACGTAATAATACATCAGTTGCTGCTAAATACTGTGTGTTACGATCTTCGTATTAGCCATCACATTAATAATTAATTTATTATATCTACAATAATTAGTATGTCGTGAGGCCTTTTTAAGTTTTCTATCAGCTTTCTATCCAAGTCCGCTGCAGATCTATCTGCGTTAATCATCAAAGTTCGTTCTGAAACAAAATCACTCTTTCGGATCACAATATCTTTTACGTCTATTAATTCAAGCTTCTCACATCCCGTGCCTGCCACAATTTCAAAACGATTCCCTGCAATTACTTTTACGAAAATTTTTGCGTTATCTTTTTTTGCAGCTTTTTTAAGCGCATTTGAAAGATCCGAAGCACCCTTATCTGCTGATACAGCAATAACACAGTCAGCTCGCTTAGTTATGTTACGATCTTTTGTTATTTGGAAAGTACTTCTGTGCTTTGCAGTGATGTTCTTGTGCCCCTTGGCTCTTATAATGTCCCTTACCATTACGGTTATTTACGATGCTATTCTTCAATAGTATTGTGATGGCCAAAGATGAAGAAGTGGAAATTGAGTGCCCTACGTGCTCTAAACTTGTTGGTGTGAAGCATCGAGTCATAGTACCCGGGACAAACTCTCATCGTGAAGTGTAATTTATGTGGTACTGTCAGAAAAGTGGGGGCACAAAAGCGCACCAATCAAGTCAAGATCAAAGTTGTTATGAGTAAATATGACAAGTCATATATACGATGGCTGGACGCTAAACCTGGCGAATTTCTGTCTGTTGACGAAGAACTTATAGTAGAAAATGAAGAGGCTAATGCTGTACGAATAAGCGCAATAGAATTAAAAGACGATGTAAGGGTAGACAGCGCTGCGGTTAGCAACATACGGACCTTGTGGGTGAAAGCTATTGATGAGGTGGTCGTAAAAATTGCTATTCATATGGGCACACTTACGCGATCGCTCAAGATTCCATGCAGCGGAGACAAAAAATTCACGATAGGATCTACCGAAAAATTTGGAAGAATCACACGCATAAAGGTAACTGATGGCTTAGTTTTAAAAACTGTAGGGCAAAGTGCAGTGGCTCACACTATAAAAAGAATTTATGCGAAGTCACCAATGAAAAGATCTCAATATCGAAATAAAAAGCGTTACGTTTGAAGATGACAAATAGTACTAACGAAAATTCTCTCAAAATGCAGCGGGACGCGCTCATCAACAAATTAAAAAGAAGGGGCATTAGTGAACGAGTCTTAAATGCAATAAAAGACGTAAAACGTGAAGATTTTGTACCTCCTCATCTGAAACAGTATGCCTATGTCGATGAACCACTTCCCATCGGACATGGTCAGACCATATCAGCTCCACATATTGTTGCGATGATGTGTGAGCTCCTAGAGATACACCCTGCCGATCACATTCTTGAAGTAGGAACTGGTTCTGGGTATCATGCGGCTGTAATGGCTCAGTTACTAGACACTGGGGTACTATATACAATAGAGAGATCGAAGCACCTCGCTTCCGAAGCGGCAAAGCGACTGCCACCTACGATTGTAGCAATCGTGGGTGATGGTTCTCTCGGTATTCCAGAAAAAGCCCCATTTGATAAAATTTCAGTCAGTTGTTCGGCCCCGGATGTCCCTCCTCCCCTGTTGGAACAGCTCAAGCCTGGCGGGCGAATGGTCATACCCATAGGAAGGTGGATGCAAGAACTTTACCTAATCAAAAGAATCAACGGAATACAAAAGGTAGAAGAAGGTGGGGTTGCTTTTGTGCCGTTGATCGGAAAGTATGGGTTTAAAGACTAGGATTCATGATAGATATCTTTCGATTGAATGATCCAATAAAGTCAGGTCGTAGTAAGGAATTTGTCGATAAGCCTATCCTTCAAAACCATTGACTAAGTGACATCTGGCTCGATGAGTTATATGCGAAAGAGAGTCTTTCAAGCACTTTTTCAACGCGCTCTCTGGAAAAGTCGTGTTCATCGCACAAAAATTCCATAACATGTTGATCATCTGGTCTATTCCACTTTAGAACGTAGTCATCAGTAACGTCTGGATGGAGGAAAAACTCTTTGACGGATTCATATCCTATGTGTTCATCAAGGAGTTCAAGAGCGGACTTTATCCCACGATCCTTCACCAATCTAAGAGCCTTTTTGGGTCCGACGCCTTTTGCCCCTCTATTGAAGTCCGTTCCCACGAGAATTCCAATTTCGATTAGCTCTTCTCTCGTTATTTCGAGCGACTCCAAGACGTAGCTTAATTCGATCAGTTCGGGGGGAACCGTTACGTATGCATTCTTACCAGGCAATTTGCGTTTTCCAGTAATAGTCAAATTTCGTACCAGTCTAGGAGATCCGAATAAAAGAGAGTCAAAATCCTGAGAGCCAGTGTACATAGCGTCCCCTTTAATCGTCATATATGACGCTTGGGCCTCGCCTTCACTTGGAGCTTGCACCGTCGGTATTCCCATAAGACGTAAAAGTTGCTTTGAGCTCTCAATCACGTCATCGTCGATCTTCGACGATGCTTGTGCATACTTGAACGCTTCAGGCATCCCTTTAGCCTTTGCTTCGACCCACATCTGTTCAGCGTGTTCTCTAATTTGCTTACGATCTGTCAACGTCCGCGTTTTTGACTCAGGCGGAGCACCATCAAAAACGTAAATCAATTTCACCCCTAATTCAATTAAATTTGCATTTCGGTAAAACAGACCCGAAAGATGCGACGTTACCCTTCCCTGAGAATCCATAAGAGGAGTGCCGTCTCTCTGTCGGATGATGCTCAAAAACTGATATATGGCGTTATGTGCATCGACAGCTACTTTGCCCAACTCATTAATTTCGATCTTAACTCTTGGGATAAGATCTCCTATCGGTACTCCCATGTGCGTATTACACGACGTGTATCAACTATAACAATGTAAACATAATCGTGTATTAATCTATCCATATCGCAACTTAAACAAACACATTCACATACTGAACGGCGCACATCGTTCTTCTAATAAATAATATTCGTATAAACTGACCTAACTGCGATTAATAAGCGAATTATAAGCAAAATAGCAACGTGTTCCAGTAACTTCAGATGCCTGAATAGCTTTGCGAGCGTAGACACGTTACAACTTAAATAAAGAGGAAAGCATCTACTACGACCGGAGTTTCTCTCGTTTAGTTTGGTAATTGAAATTTTTGGGGGGCAAAAGCTTAAAGAACATAAAAATAGTAAGGAGAAGAACACGAAGCAATTCATTGAAAGACTAAGTCCGGGCTGTCGTGAAGTTGTGCTAACCATGAGGGATTATTGTTGAATAACATTCTTAAAAAGTTATCACCTTTTTCAATGATGTTTTTCATACTTGCTATACAAGTTCTTGGTTTGCTCCTAGCACAACCACTAAATTCAAATAACATCAGGGCTTTTAGCAACCCAGAATCCATTTTAAATCCAATCTATTACATAGTTCTAATCATCGCGTTTACGCTTTTTTTACTAGTCATTATAAGATTAGGCCAACGGTGGATTATTCAAGCGGTAATGGCGATTGTCCTAATTTTTACGCTTTATTTTGTGTATGAGACAGCTTTGTTTTCGTTTATTGATTATGCCTGGATAATTGCCTTGGCACTTACTACTGGGACGACATTCATCATATTTTATTATCCTGAGTGGTTTGTAATAGATGCTGTAGGCATCCTAGTGGGCGCAGGAGCTGCAGCAATCTTTGGGATTTCCCTTACTATAGTGCCAGTATTGATTCTATTAATACTCCTAGCAATTTATGATTTTATTTCAGTGTATGAAACAAAACATATGATAAGCCTGGCCGAAGGAGTTATTGATCTGAAGGTACCTGTGCTTTTCGTCCTTCCGCGCCGCAGGGAATATTCTCACGCGAAGTGGATAAGAGATAGTTCAGCAATTGATAGTGAAAAGAAGTTAGAAAACCGCGAGGCGTACTTTATGGGACTCGGGGACGCAGTAATTCCCACTACTTTAGTAATATCGGCAAATTTCTTCTTGACCGCCCCTTCAATAGGCTTTGTCAATATCCCGGCACTTGGAGCAATAATCGGGATACTTGTCGGATACGTCGGTCTTATGACACTTGTTACAAAGGGAAAACCGCACGCAGGACTGCCATTTTTAAATACAGGTGCAATAGTTGGTTTTTTGATCGGGTGCGTAATAGCAGGGATCAAACCCTTTTAGGGTTCATCACATTACTCTTCCAGTTCAAGCGGCAAGAGTATCTTTAGCTTGATACTTCAATTAAGGCTTTTAAAACTTGTGACACTCCCTGTCCGTCCACTGCTGAGAATTGATATTCCTCAAGACCAGTCACAGGAGGGTTAAGATCAACTTTATTTGAAGCGACAATAAACGGGATACTAAACTGTACTTTTAATTCCGCTAAGAGCTTAAGTTGATCGGTCACTGGGTAGCCGCACGTTTCAGTTGGATCTATGATGAATAATACAACATTACCTAAATGCTTTAACGCGGAAATTGCTTGAAGTTCAATTGCATTTCTTTTCGCCACAGGTCTGTCGAGGAGACCCGGTAAATCAATAACTTGGTATCTTCGTCTCGAGAATTCGACGTGTCCCACAACGACCCCTTTTGTGGTAAAAGGATACTGAGCTATCTCAGGCTTTGCATTTGTTACAAATGACACGAAGCTTGACTTTCCAACATTTGGATATCCTGCAACAAGTATTATGGGTTCGTCAGTGATATGGGGTAAGTCTTTGATATTATTTCTTGCAGCATTTAAAAAATCAAGGTCTGTTGAAATCTCTTTCATTATTGAAGCGATTCTTCCATAAGTCTGTTTTCTAATGGTTACAGGATTCTGCCCTCTTTTTATCGTTCCCATAGCACTTTGTGATATCTGATGTATTTTGTCACTTGCCCATTGTACGGACGACAAAGACTTTTTCAGATTGTCTATTCCCGCAATTATGTTGATTGTTTCTCTGTAAAACTCAGAAATTTGATCAAAATTAGGAAATCTTTTAACTATAGCGTTTAAATTGTCAACAAGTATGTTCGACGCAGTGCGGATCATCGTCACGTCAGCACGTGCTCCTCTCTCTTTTCCACCTCTCGCCTTATGTGCCCTCCTAAAGGCTTTGTCCAGCAATTCTTCAGACGTCGGAACAGTTGGTATGTCAAACATTAACGATAAGTTGACGTACAAACTAATAATATTTATATCTCATTATTAATCATAATAAATAGGTACTTCACATGGAACTTACGTCAGCACAGAGGGAGATTTTAATAGCTTTAATAGGCCTATTTCGCCAGAAGGAACGCTCAATTAGAGGAGAAGAGATAGCTGAAGTAATAGGGAGGAACCCAGGGACTATAAGGAATCAAATGCAGTCGCTGAAAGCTTTGCAGCTTGTGGATGGGGTGCCAGGACCAAAAGGTGGCTATAAAGCAACAGCTGCAGCATACCGAGAACTTGATATAGATACGATGGAGCATGAAGCTCACGTTTTTGTGGCGAAAAATGGGGCAGAAGTGCAAAATGTTTCGGTAGCTGAAATCGATTTTACGACCGTAACACATCCAGACGTATGTAGTGCTGCGATTAAGATAATAGGAGACATACGGCAATTTAATTCTGGAGATGCCGTGCAGATAGGTCCAACCCCTGTCAATAAACTCACAATAAAAGGAGAGGTTTGCGGTCGTAACGAAGCAGAAAATACGGTCGTAATTATGGTTTCAGAAATACTGTCACTTCCTAAAACGCCAATCGCAGATTACACGACAAAGAAGCTTGTAACGGTAAATGGGGATATGACGATTAAACACGCCGCTAAGGTTCTAATCGATCAGAAAATCCATGGGGCGCCCGTAACACTTAATAAGAAGATTGTAGGCATCATTTCAGTAACGGATATAGCAAAAGCTGTTGCTGCTGAATTTAAAGGTTTAGCCAAAGACATAATGACTCGCGATATCGTTTCAATAGATGCACATTGCGCTGTTTATAACGCACTAAAGCTCTTTGATGAACACAATATTAGTAGACTCCTAGTCTTACAAAATGGCGTCCCTTTGGGTTTGATTACGAGGACTGATGTTTTAAGACAAGTTTTCAAAATAGCGTCTTTAACGTAAATACACTTAACTAAACATTCCTTGACCCTCTTCTATGAGTAATCTCTATGAGCGGGTGAGTTCCACTCTCTAGTATTTGAATGTCTTCTAAAGTCTTAAGTCCAACGTCTGAAGCCGTTTTTTCCATGCCAAGTGGAACATCGCGATTCATTGTAATAAGGTAGGCGTCAATTTCCTTTAAACCCAACCGTTTTGCTGCTACTGCTCGATGATGACCATCCACTAAAAGAACTCTATCTCTTTTTTTTATGACTATTAAGGGTTCAGCAAGACCCTTCTCCAGTTCATATCTTCTTCCTTCAAGCTCGTCCGCATAAATTTTTGATTGCGTAGGCACTAAATCTATAAGCTTCACTTTATCAAGATGCTCTTCCAAATTAACATGATGAATAATTCTTAGTGTCCTCATGAGCTTCCAAACTTTATCGGGAGTCGCTCGTTCTATCTGAGATCTTATTACATCAGAATTAGAGAATATTCCTATAACACGACCCTCATCATCAATTACCGTAAGCTTCTTGTTATCCGATCTGAAGAGTACACGAGCTGCATCGAACAAATCCATATTACTTCGGGCGACATTTAAGTTCACCGACATTATATCGGAGACTCTTATTGTAGGCTCACATAACAGTATGTCCAATGAAGAAACATAGCCTATGATCTTTCCTTCCTTTACTACGGGAAACCCATCGTGTTTAGTTTTTTTGATCATAAGTATAACGTCTTTTACAGTATCAGTTGGAGAAACTGTTATTACGTCCCGAGTCATGTAATCTTCAACTTTCAGCGTAACCATGTTGTTGTACAATTATAATAATAAACGTAAATTAAGCTAACTGCGAAAAAGCAATTGAATGTTCGAGTACAACTCTTGATGAAAGTGGATTTATAATAGATTAATATCAAATGACCTGATTCCGTGACATTATGATGAATGGAGCTATTGTATACGATAATGTTTACCTACAACACGATACTGGAGCACATATAGAGTCAAAAGAGAGATTAAAAGCAATAATTAAAGGGATTAAATTAAATGAAAATGCGAGTAAACTTCCAATTTTAAAACCGTTAAAAGCCACATATGACCAAGTGCGATATAATCATGATCCTCTTTACATAAAGAGCGTGAAGGAAATCGCCGAGGCAGGCGGAGGATGGCTCGATTTTGATACCTATTGCTCCCCCAAATCATATGAAGTTGCACTAGCTGCGGTAGGAGGCGTAATTTGTGCAGTTGATGCTGTTCTAGGTGATGCAGCGAACGCATTTGCGCTTGTTAGACCACCAGGTCACCACGCCACGTATAACAAATCTATGGGATTTTGTATTTTTAATAACGTAGCTTGTGCCGCAAAATACGCATTAAAAGTTCAAGGTGTTCAGAACATACTTATAGTAGACTGGGATGTGCATCATGGAAATGGTACACAAGCATCGTTCTATGATGATCCAAGAGTACTTTACTTTTCAACACATCAGCGACCATTGTTTCCGGGAACTGGAGACTTTGAAGAAGTAGGTTCTGGTAATGGAGAAGGATTTAACGTTAACGTCCCACTCCCACCTGGAGTAAATGATGAGGGATATCTACACATATTTGACGAGTTACTTATCCCAATAGCTGATCAATTTAAGCCTGATCTGATTTTTATATCCGCTGGACAAGATATTCACTTTGCTGACCCGATCGGTGGTATGTCAGTAACGTCACGCGGATTCAGCTATTTGGTAGACCAGGTGAAGTCAATTTCATCTGATGGCCAATTAGTCGCTGTTCTAGAAGGCGGATATGACATCACTGCTCTCGTAAATTCAACGTTGTCGATACTTGGATCATTAGCTAACTTTGCGGTCGACATTGAAGAGCAGTATGTTAACGACGGGGTGACAAAACACGTCGAAGAACGTGTCAGAAAGGCAATAACAGTGCAATCTGAATACTGGAAACTTTAAATTCATCCGCACGTCCGCTTTCTCCGTCGGAAATAGTTTGCCAAAAACTCCCTATAGTTCTGATCTTCAATTTTCAGAAGGTCTTCATTGCATAAAATCTTACAACCGCTTTTCATTGAGGTGTAAACCGCTTCACTTAATTTTAAATTCTTAAGCTGTCTATGCATAAAGGCCTCCACGGTAAGATATTTTCTTGGTATTTCTACAATATATCGGCTTTCTTGAATAAAGGGTCCTGAAAAAACAGTCGGATCATTGATGTATTTGTCCTTAAATTTTTGAGCGTCTTCTTTACAATCAACAGGAGGGCCTATGTGCTGATAGAGAGGTGGTAGACTACACACAAGAAATTCTAGCAATAGAATTGCATTACCTCTTCGATAGTATATATCGGTTCTAATGGGCTGAAATTCTACTCTAGATAGTGCTTTGCATATGCTTTTTATAGATTTCTCAAGTTGAGGGTATGCAATATCTTCTACTAGCTCAGGCATTTTGAAGCTGAAAGCGTAGATTTTAGTTCCCCGTTTAGTTAAAATGTCAGTTAAATGTTTCGCGTTGATTGCTTCAGTTGGCGGCGGGAAAAAAAATTCAATACACGGCTTTAATAAAAACTCTCGAGCTGAATCAATAAAGTTAAAAAAGCTTTCTGTCGATACTGCGGCCGCCACATTCCTTTTTGGATCCACTGGATCAATTACAATTAGCGGATTATCAAATTTTGGTGCGATTTCTTCATTCATAAAGCTAACGCACTTTCTTCTTTTCCAGTCTGCTGCATCGTTTAACAAGTGCAGGAACGACCCATATTTAATAATCAACAGTTCACAAAGATAACCCGAAAAACCTCTAATTTTCAGCTCTGCCCCATAAACTCCAGCTCCTTTAAGGAACTGTTTTAGCAGCCTGACTTCATCTTCCTTATTATTTAGATTGGCAGTTACAAACTGCTGGTGAAATGGCGTTCTATCAACGGCAGATATGCTCCGGGACGCTGCATCGACTCTGTAGTAAGGCACTATGTCAAAAATGAAGCCATTAATTTTAGCTTTGACATAGGGGTGTTCAGCGTATTGAATAACATACGAATCTCCTGCAACCTCTTTTCCTATTTCTATTCCAAAGTACTCAAGATCAGTTCTTGGAACGCTCGGGTCGAACCCAATGAATATGTCAATGTCTCTATCTCCTGCAATCCAAGTATTACGAGCGGCAGAACCTATAAGTATTACGTCTACATCCAATTCTCTTCTTTTCACAGATTGCTTGACGCTGTTCATCACATGAGCTGCTACTTGTTTGAGCTCGTTACACTCCTCGCGAGAGGGCTTAATCTTTCTAAGAACCTCCTGTAAAACCGCAGAAAGATTTTTCATAGTTTTATTTCCTCAATTGTTTCATACATTGGACCTTTAGGAGTTAAAGTGCTTTTTTTTAATTGAAAGGCGTTCACAGTGAAAGTTCCTACATCGATTGTAGACAGCTGCTCAACTTTTCGTAATAACAGAGACATTTCAAGTGGGTTAAATCGTTTCACTCTAGCCAGTGTGATATGAGGACTGAACGTTCTATTTTCATTAAATTTGCCTGGAAGTTCCGATGTTATAAGCTCGTGCAAACTTTTTAGCTCGCCCGCGTCGTCAATTCCGACCCATATAATTCTAATGCGCTTTTTGTTGGGGAATACCCCTAAGCCTTTAAATACTATCTCAAAAGGCCTGAATTTAACCATTTTTAAAGCTTTACATATATTTGATGCTTCGCTCAAGGTTATATTACCAAGAAATTTTACCGTAATGTGGATTATATAAGGATCTACATATTTAACTGACTGAAACTCGTGAAATGTTTTGAATGCAGTTTGGATATCTGCAAACTTACCTTTCACTTCATCATTAAGATCGATTCCAATAAAAGACCGAATAGCTTCCATACGTTATCATAAACAATTTAATCTTTGAAACATATATGTTTCACTAATAAGATATGCAAAAAAAAGTAAAATCCTTGTCAGATAACCACAAAGAATCTGAAGCTAAATTCGTCATATTAAAACCTGCCGGATATCCGATGAAGACGGGATTTGACTATCCAGAAATATCCGAACCAAAGGTGTTTCACCATTATGCAAAAGAGCAATGGTTCGGCTCCTCTGTAAAAAAAGGTGATTTCCTTTTTGACAGAAGGATGTATCCTGACTTCGCTTTTGAAATAGTAAATATCGAACCAAAACGAGCAATGATAGGCGATTCAACGGCCATAATCGTTGAAAATGCAGAAGATTCAGTCCCTCTTATTTCAAGGGAAGTAGTACTTGACGACATAATCGGACAAGAATCTGCAAAGAGAAAATGCAAGCTGATTGAAAAGTACTTGAAAGATCCAAAAAGCTTTGGTGAATGGGCTCCTAAAAATGTCCTTTTTTACGGCCCATCAGGAACGGGCAAAACAATGATGGCAAAGGCGCTATCGAATCTTACAAAGGCAGTTATTATACCCGTAAAATCGACTCATCTTATTGGTGAACATGTCGGCGAGGGGGCTACTAGGGTGCACCGTCTTTACGACAGAGCGGCCGAGCTTGCTCCTTGCATTGTATTTATTGATGAACTTGATGCAGTTGGACTCGATAGAAGCTACCAAGCTCTAAGAGGAGACGTCCTAGAAATTGTAAATGCATTGCTAACTGAGCTTGATGGAATTGAAGAAAGATCAGGGATATGCACTATAGGAGGGACGAATCGATATGGTGCGCTGGACCCCTCAATTAGAAGCAGGTTTGAGGAGGAGATACCGTTTACACTCCCAAACGAAGCTGAAAGACTACAAATACTTATAAAATATTCAAATACATTTCCTATTAAAATTACAAATGATGTGAATTTTGAACAGATTGCAAAACAATCTGTACACTTTTCAGGCAGAGATCTCGTCGAGAAAGTGTTAAAAGTAGCCCTACATCAAGCGATAATCGATGAAACTGAGGTTACCCAAAAGCATTTTAAATATGCGCTGGGCAACATCAACGTCGATTACGCTCCGAGCATCTTGTTCGGGTAACAAATTGTTAATTGTAAGTTGATAAAACGTGCAGCTCAATTTAAAAAACTTCAACAAGTCAATTATTGTACCTTTTTCTACAATTGATTGGCACGGAAAAGTCGCGATGGTTGTATTCCTCAGAGGCTGCAATATGAGATGCATATATTGTCAAAATTACGAGTTATGGGAAGATAACGTGCAAATAAATGTCGATGATATTTTATCTGAAATTCAAAAAAGCAGAGATTTTATAAATGCAGTCATTTTTTCCGGAGGTGAACCAATAATGCACTTTAACTTACTGACAACGGTAGCAAAGGAAGTAAAAAAAATGGGACTTTTAGTGGGAGTTGAAACTAACGGGACACTTCCCGATAATGTGCAATATCTTATAAAAGCAGTTTTGCTCGACGGACTTTTTATAGACGTAAAAGCACCGCTTTCAAGCCCCATGAAATATTCGACTGTTACAGGTGTCAAAGTATCAAAAGAGCAACTTGAAAAAATAAGGGAATCGGTAAAGTTAGGATATTTGGCTCGACAGTCGGGAGAATTATCTGAACTTGAGATAAGAACGACTGTCTTCAAGGGAATTCCTGCAGAAAGAGATATACTCGAAGTTGCAAAGGAGTTCGAACACATAAATTATATTCTGCAACAGGGGAGGACGGAATACAGCAAGAACGCAAATCTACAGACTATTAGTAGAGAAGAATTGATTAGTATTGCAAAACGATGTAATAGACCTGTGAGAGTCAGGACGAGCGAATTTGGAGAAGAGCTGATAAGCTCAAACTAGAAACCTGCTGTGACAAGAAGATGACGTTGAAAGTTATTGGATTCGTAGGAATGCCAGCATCTGGCAAATCTGAAGCAGCAACGGTTGCTAGAGAGATGGGAATACCAGTTGTGGTAATGGGTGATATCGTCCGGGCACACATGCATACTATGGGGGTAAAGATAAACGAAAAAAACGTCGGATTAACCGCAAATAAACTCCGAGAAGAGCACGGAATGGATGCAATCGCGAAAATGTGCATTCCAATCATTAAAAGTCAAAAATCTAACGTTGTGGTAATAGATGGCATACGTGGGTATGCTGAGGTTGTTGCTTATAAAAATGAGTTTGATGAGAATTTCAAAGTAATAGCGATAGAGGCTTCTCCAGAGTTAAGGTACGAGAGAGCAAAAAAAAGAGCACGATCAGATGATGTAGTAGATTATACAAGTTTCAAGACAAAAGATGACCGTGAATTGAGCTGGGGGTTAGCGGAAGCTCTAAATAATGCTGACATACGTGTATTGAACGAAGGCCCACTCGAAGTGCTTCGATCACTTATTTCAGATATTTTAGTAAAACAGTTTAGCGCAGAGCATTGTTTTACGAAAACTAACATAAATGTTAAGACCCCATTACATCCCACTGAATCAAAAGACAAAGTGGAGATGGCTATTAGGAATATTTTCCCTGACATACGCTTGGATCAAACAAACGATTGTATCAAAGGTGTTAGCAATTCAATAAAAACATTTGGGGCGCTTCTAAAATCACAAAGAATTAGAAGTGCTGCCCGAATGGAACTTCTAAAGCGCTTGTCAAGTTGTTCCTTCGAATTTATACTTAATAAACAAGTTGCCTTTATGGGGAAAGTGAATTTCAGCAAAGACCCCCTGGGACCGATATACGTCACAGTACAGACCACTGCCCCTGAATCTGTTTTAGATTCTATTGCGCCAGAGATTGTAACATGAGGATATACATCTCCTGTGCGACACTTGATTTAGGTCGACTTGAAGAAGTTAAAAGTGCTGGATTTGATGGCTGGGAAGTTATAGCAGAGGGGTCTCAAGCGTTGAGCAGCAAAACACTTTCGACAATAGACCTAGCACACAATTCTTACGAGCTTAAAATATCCGTCCATACTCCAATTTCAGACCTAAATATAGCAAGCTTGAACACTCCTATACGGCAGGAGACTTTAAACCAAATAAAAAACAGCATTGCGAAAGTATCTGACTATGCCAATCTTTGTGTAATTCATCCTGGTTACATCTCTCCTATGGCAAATCACTGCGTTGACAGAGCGCTTAAAAAGAACAACGACGCCCTTAAATTTATTACAAATTTTGCTGAAGATTTCGGAGTAACAGCAACGGTAGAGAACTTGGTAAACGTCAATTTCTTAATGGGCAGGTTTCCTGAAGAGATAAAAAATATGATGAACGAAGGAATAGGATTCACTTTTGACGTTGGTCATGCAAACACGGCACATGCAATAGATGATTTTTTGAAAATGAAAATAGACCATGTTCATCTCCACGACAACAATGGCAAAGACGACGAGCACCTTATATTAGGACAGGGTAACATCAACTGGAAACACGTAATCAGCGCACTTAAAGGATATAAAGGAGACTTCGTAGTCGAGGCAAATTGTTTCGAAGAAGGCGTGTTAAGCTTGCACTGCTTAAAACACTTGTAGCGTCTAATAAATCAGCGGGTATTGTTGGAGTAAGTTAGTAGTTTTTAACAGGAATCTGGGTGAGTTTACAGCTAGTCTCTGTACTTTACCTCTATTTCCAACAGGTCTTCTCCTAAAATTGTATTTTCAAATATTTCCAACGCGCTCTTTAATAGTGGAGTCGGATTAGCGTAGCGGGAGCTAATATGGGTTAATACGAGCTTAGATGCATTTGCCCTTTTTGCGATCTCGGCTGCCTCAGAAGCAGTTGAATGTCCAACTTGTTTTGCATACTCAGTCAGATCATCATTTAAAGTTGAATCGTGGATTAATAAGTCAGTATTTTTAGCTATCTCTGCTATAGAATCACAAGGTCGGGTGTCGCCAGTATACACTATTTTTCTCCCAGGACGTTTCGAACCTATCACATCTTCAGGTTTTACTACAGTCTCGCCAGCTACTACAGACTGGCCCTGTTGTAGCATCGTGTACTTTGGTCCAGGCTTTAGTCCGAGTGATTCAGCTGCTTGTCTGTTAAATTTGCCAGGTCTCTCATATTCCTCAAATACGTATCCAAATGAATTCATCGCGTGATTAACATCAACCGCCGTCACAGTATACAAATCTTTTTTTACTACATCTCCGGCTACAAGCTCTATAAAATCAACATCAAATTGGGGCCGAATAAGAGCAAAAAGGCTAGGGACTCCTGCCCATCTAGGCCCATACACTTCAAGTTTATTTTCTCTGTTTAAAAAGGATAAAGTATGTATTAAACCCGGCAAGCCCAAAAAATGATCTGCATGCCAATGTGTGATAAAAATGGAAGAGACGTTGACACCTGTGCGACCCCGCATCATCTGACGTTGGGTACCCTCACCGCAGTCCAGTAATATTTTGTCGTTGTCCTTTTTAATTAATATTGCCGGTGGACTCCTGTCCACCGTCGGCATTGAACCACTTGTCCCTAGAAGTATTACTTTCAGCATCTCTTACTTTAATATGCTATATAGATTTAGTAATTTTGGAGGCGTTACAATTTATAATTTGATATTTCTGTCCAACTTAGTGCGTTCAACATAGTGCAATTTAATTTTGTGGCACACGTTTCTAATCATCAATGTTAATATAATAGGGGTAGTAAGACCTTTAAACAAAGTTCTAATATTACTACCGAAGAGGAGACGCAGTTTGAGAAAGATAGCAGTAATCTGCATACTCGCTGCCATAAGCGCTACGACGATTTTCCAAGTTTACGGTCAATCAAACGGGCAATCTTCCCAAAATGGAATGATAATTGGTCACGTTTTAGACCTAAATGGGCAGTCGGCAGCTGGAGTTGAAATTTCTTATTTCATAGAAGACGCTGTTAAAGCGAACCGGGCCAGTAGATCAGGAATTATAACAGATTCTGATGGCGATTATACAATTAAATACACAATGATGCCCAGTGATCTTGCAGCTAATATCGGAAAGCTACATATTAATGCAAAATTTGAAAATCAAAACTTAATGAGGGGGGGCCCGACCGACTCAATTGAAATCAAAGGAGGCACGACTATAAGGGTTGATTTTCACTTCGGTGCTTCAGGACAGTCGCCGGTCGTCGTGATTTCGAACTCACCTGATACGCCTACGGCACAAAGCTTCACATCGACAAGTTCAGCCCGATCGAGCTCTACATGGAATATTTCCACAAATTCAAATCTGGACCAGTCATCAATAGAGCGAAATATAAATTCGAGTGAGGATAAGAGCACAGACTACAATACTACTGTAAAATCTTCCACACCAGGATTTGAAGCAATCTTAACTCTGGCAGGATTAATTACCGCGGGTTTTATACTGACGCGCAAGATGTAATTAGAACTTCAAAGTTATAAAGTCAGATAAGTCCTTGTTAGATGGGCGATTTTCCTTCTACTTCAATATTTTTCAAGAAGTAGCTGTAAAAAATTATAAAAATCCTAACTTCATAAAAGTTCGATTTGTGAACTTCGACTCGCTAAGTTCGTCTAATCGCGTTTATGTACTTAATTACTAAATTTTCTGGTATTATTACACTTCCTTGTATTTTATTTACTGTAATCCATGTGTTTATGGCAGTACACACCTTAAGCGCATCATTTTTGTTGTCAATGTTTTGAATTATTAAACGCGAAATTTCTTCCACATTAACAATTTTGATTTGGTGTGTTACTTCTACCATACGCAAGTGCGATTCAACTTGGTCTTTAATGTCATTGCTAAAATTTTGTGACATTTTTTTCTCCTTTAACTAATGCTAGGACTTCTGTAAGTAAAAAGAACTTCTCACTTATTGTATTCGATGAAAATGAACTGGTTTTCAACATAGTGTACTTGTCATAATCATTTGTGGTATACATTCGTTAATCGAATGCTACTATTTATTGACTTTGTTTGTTCTCAAAAAAGGAGTCTTTAATAAAGTGGTTGTATCAACTAGAGATAATGAGGCAAAGAGACTCTGCACAAAGCATAGAGCTTCTATTTTGAGACTAAAATAACTGAAAAAAAGCCCAACCTATTATGTGCTGGTATGATGAAGCCAATAACGACTAATTACTACTAATTTTCAAATCCTTCCAACATTACATATTGACACGGAGGAATTTGCTTTACAAACCACTTTGGAAAAAATATGCACTCGTGTGCAACGCATTTGTGCGTGTATCTACGAATTTTTTTGTCTTTTTCATACACAGGAACACTCATAAGTGGACACTCATTCTCTGGATTAATGGTAAGCATAATAACCTCAATTTTAAAAAATTGTACCTGCTACTTCATCGTGCAGTTCACGGTATCTTTGCCCTCTCTTGACTATTTCCTCGCGCAGTTCGAGTCTAAGATTCTTACTTTTGACCTCTTTAGTGCAAATCTCAATGTTATGAATCTCAGGAAGAATTGAATTCAGCATTGCCTTTTCGTGTATTTTATACTTCTTTTGAAAACTTTGTTTTTGTCTACATATTTCAACATCGGTACGTCCCAGTTGCTGCATTGTTTAACATAGCTTGCACGCTCATTTGCTCCAAGAATAAGAATTTCAAGATTTTTCATTCCAATCTGTAACTGTGCGCTTAGGGTGTTTTGTTAATTAAGATCACTCACAACTGTTTCATGAATAACTAATTAAATTTACGTTTAATAATATAAATATTATTATAGTATTAATAATACTAAAGCGTATCTTTACACATTATTATTATTGACAATTTCAAATTTTATGAGTGATGTTGAAAAATGAAGCTACCAGGTAATGACAGCAAATTAGCAATTGAGATCTGCTTCTTAACTAATAAATAAAGGTGAATTTTTTCCAACAGAAGGTCTATCTTTTAAAAGTTCTGTCCTCACGAATTTAATTTTTGGAAAATATAATTATACTGCTAACTAATAATTAATTCCGTTAAGTTATTTGAACAGATTTAAGGTTTACTAAATAGATTAAAACTTTAACGCCGCGTTATGAACGAATCAGAATACATAAGAGAGGTTGAAAAAAATCCACTCCTAGCTTTCACGCTTCTCAATATTATTGATAAATTCTATTCTAATAGATGCGTTGACCCTGAACTTTTCACTCGTTTCCCAGATTTAAAACTAGACTTTCCGAAACAAGAGTATATATTAACCCCTGCGAGATTTTACAGAATAGCTTTTTTACTCTATAAAGACTTAAAAAAGAAAGGTTTAGACCTAAAACTTCCATATTATTGGTATAAATCAGGTCCTATTATATACCTAAAAAATGTGCCTAAAATTTTCAAAATTCGAAGGTTAAATAAAACACAGCAAGTTGTTGCAAGCTACGAGGAATGGAAAGATATTATACTATTATTTGAAGGATGTGAAGGTTGCTTTAGTGATGCTATAATCGTAACATTAGGCTCAGAAAAGCTGTCAAAATATACTAAACTTGATATAATTTATGAATATTCCCCAAGCGAGCTTCATAAATTAATGATCACTTTGTTAAACGAAATTAGCAAAGTTTCTAAACGGGGACAAATGACAGAAAAGAACGAAAAAAATATCACAGATTTATTGGAAAAGCTAAATTTAGCCTTCATTAGCAGTACGTATCCTAATTTAAAGCCAGCTTTTTTGGGGACGATCGATATTATTGAGAATGAGCTAAAAAAAGCAAATATAGAGGTGATAGGTTGTTTACTAGAAAAACTTTGGGACGTTTTTAGTCTTGGTCTTAAAGCAAGAGAGAACGAAAATATTGATAAGCAGACGTTGCATGAATGGAACCTTGACTATGAAGAGGTCTTAAATAATTTTTATTCTATTCTTTCACACTACAAGTCTTGATATATACGCTGGACTCAGACTAACTGCGCCGATTAACCACTCAGATCATTTGATCAATTTAATCAAATATCTCTATTCATTTATTGTTTTAAAAAAAAGGTGATAAAAATATAAAGATACACGTATACTCTTATGTTTGATTCATAAAATCAAGGTTGGCACAACAAGGAGATTCATATGGAAGAAGTATGCGAAAGCTGTGGACAATGTATAGACATATCATACTTCCCTGAACAAGATATCTGGCTTTGCGGAACGTGCAGAGATCTTGGCATAGAGACATTTGAGGTTGATGCGTTAGAAAAAGGATCTGGTATCCAATCATTTTTAGCTAAATGTGAGGAATATGGATTTCAAAAACCTGAGTTCTACAAAAGTGACAAATTTACTACGTTTATAATTTTCAACTGGATTGCCGACTTTAGCGCTCTGAAGGGAATTTACTTTATGAAACTTGAAGACGGACGAGGGCTGCTAAAGATTTCAGGGGCATGTGGATACGTGATTATTTGGAGTGACAAAAAAGCGAGAAGTACTATTAGATAAATGGAACTACTTTAAGCGGCACTGTGGCTGAACACACAAAGCATGAGTGAAATTTATTTAAACATTATAAATTTATTAATTATTACAAGATTTCATTCTCTGGTGTATTACGTCAAGCGAAGAAAAAAAGAAGGAAGAGTACTATAATGGAAAGAAAGTAAAAGGAGAGAAATAAAATCTAATAACTATACGTGATAAATTTTGGAATAACTTGTAAGTCATTAAGAGGGTTAAAATTTTTTATACTTGCGGCATTAACAGGAGTACAAATTCGAGACACCATTCCATGTAATGAGTAAGGTAATCTTATTAATTTAATGCCTCCCGCCGTTACCCATTCATCTATAGGGAACTCACGTCCGTATTCTCGCGCTAATTTACTTTTTTCTTCGCGGGTGAGGTACTTTGTATCATCATCTAAAACGTGAAGGTGAAATCCCCGTCCCGAATAAATTACTTGAATTTTCGTATAATTCTGAGTTAGGCGGCGATACATCTTCTCTGCAAATGTTCGGACGATTTTGAATTCTATCATACAAAGGGCCCGACCTTGGTGCATTTTCATCTTCTGGTCTAGATCTCCGTGTATAGGACAGCATACATTCTCAGGATCTAAGTCAAAAACGAGCTCCTGCCCAATATAATGCTTGCACTCGATACATTTTTTAGTTTCATAGCACAAAGGGCAGCCTCTGCAAATATCCAGATCCTCATAATAGTTTGTATCATAATAGACTCCCTCGGGTAAGTAACGTAAGATATAATCTACTAATCCTCGCATATCGCAGTAATCATCTACAACAACCACATCGTCCTTTATGTTCTCAAATTTTTTTAAATATATTTTTGTATATTTACCGACCAAAAAAGAGAAGACAGTATTATTTCGGAAACTCATCCATTTTTCAACTAAAAGGGGATCAAACTCATTACAATAAAACGCTACCCGGTCAACAAGATTTGAGTACCGCATACCCCGAGGCATCCTGTATTTTTGAGCATTTTTATTTTTGTTAACCATAAAAGAATAATAGAGTCTCTTTAATCTTAACGTGCGTTTATCAGCAATTGAATCGATGCTCTGCAGAAAACAAGGACATACTTGTCATAAAGTTAGTTAGCTTCTATAAAATAATTTTTTGTGAGTACGAAGGACACGCCTAAGTTTGAGGAGGGAACTTTAACGACGTCTATTACAACTTTATTGGACCGAATTCCTTTAAGGACTTCATGAGGATGTCGATTTGTGCTATTTCCAAATTTAACTTAGAAAACATTGAATTAACAATTTTTTTCAGTTGAGAGTAATCATTGGCTGCTATCGTAAAGCGCAAATTATGATCACCACTAATATGGTCGATTTGAAACACATTGTCGATGTCTTGTAATTTTTTTGACACAGCGTCCAAGTCGTCTATATTCATTTTAGCGCAAACGATAGCGCAACATTTCAGTCCCACTTTTTCCTTATCAATGATTGCTGAATAACCCTTGATGATCCCTTCATCTTCCATGATAGATATTCTGTCCCTTACTGTAGATTCTGACCTATTTATTGCCTTTGCGATATCTTTGTAAGTCATCCGACCATCTTGCTGAAGCATTAATAGAATTTTTTTATTCATTTCATCTATACGCATACGGGACACCTTTGTTAAGACACATGTCGTTGTTCATCTCAAAATATATATGTGTGTAAAAAAAATTTTTTGTTACAGACTATAAAAGACTTAACAAAGAGGTATTCTTCGTCGATTCTTTAATCTAACGATTGAATTGTTCGTTCTTTATAGACGATTAATAACTACTCACAAAAAATTTTATTAAAATATTGTATAGAGTCATTTAAATAATTTTATTATTTTCGTTGTGCTAGTCAGAAAGTTTTAGAGAATTTTAACAGGATCTTTGTCAGAAAAGCAACAATTCTTGCAGTTTTATTCTATCAGTAATTTTACTGAGACGAAACTAGAACCTCTGCGAAAAAATCGCATCACTTTCATTTTCTATATACGCTTATAAAATGGTTTTTTTGTGAATTATGTAGCGTCACAAATGAAGAGGCTTTCATTCATTAAGTTGCTTTTTTAAAACTGTTAATTTTTTTCCAAAAACATATTTATGTGCACAACGACATTGATTAAATATGTCTGGGCTAACCATACCAAAGTTACAAGAATTGCACGATAAAATCGTAAGGAAAGCAGCAGAAACGATTTTTAGAAAGAACAAGGTAGTAATAAACTTAGCTGAGAACAAAGTCACGAGCGTGGGAGGTATCTACCCAGATCTCGTCGTATATGAAGTGTTAAGTATTAAACCTTTTGTAGCAAGTGACAGACCATCAATAATAGGGGAAGTAGAAGTCGAAGATTGTATAACTGAAGAAATGCTTGCAAAATGGGAAACGATGGCAAATCTTGACATAGATAAACTTATTTTGATCCTTCCAGAAAAAGTAAAAAACGATGTTATGGCAAAGACAAAGGATATTGAAGACAAAATCGAGATACGTACATATGATGAAAAATTACATATTAGCTAATTGTGACCAAGTACGGACAACATTCTAAAAATCAAGTACTTAGAAAGTTAAGTACCAAACACTATAATATCTTAAGTCAAGTTTTTAGAGCTAGTAAATCTTGGTTTATATATTTTCTCCATTTTAATTGACACAAATACATTTATCTCGTTTTAGTGCAATAGTTCAAATTAAGTCTGTATCGTACGAGAGGTTTAGCAATGCTGATGGGTAAAGCATGGTTCAAGTGTGGCAATGATTATACAGAAATTGAAATACCAGCAAAATGTATTGAGACTTTCTGTATTGGGAAAAATTTTCCTCTTGCAAAATCATCTGGGTACACATTGATTGATATTCGAGAAGGCGGCATCGAACTAACTGAATCAGAAGAGTCCATTGTTTCAAGAGAGGCAGTAACGGGAAGCTACACCCGAGATGAGGAGATCATTCATGTTCATATACCGGCGCATATTTGTAAAATTGTATTCAAAACACGGGAAAAAGAAGGAGAGGTAAGAATCGAAGCAGAGGAAAATAAAGTAATAATAAGTAAAATTTGAGCGATTTATTATTATAAGAAATTTACTTCATCATATAAGCGTAAATTTCAATAAGAGCAATTTCTTTTACGTTGATCGAGAAGTCTTTTTTTAGTATTTCGATTTGAAATACAGAAGTTTTTGCTGGCGGTATTTGATCGGTCACATGATTTAAAAAAATACCCAAAACTGTACCATCTCGTCTATAAAGTGCAGCAGCAACTATCGATGAGTTTAGCACTTGTGTTCCGTTGTTATAGATTTCTCCCGCAACTATAATCTTCTGGTTTGCGTCAATAGTTTTATTATTAATAACAATGAGGGAATAAGGCTTCTCAGATGATTCTTTATAATGTGGTTTAACTTTATAACTGGCAACTGACTGATTATAATAATAAGACAATATAGATGACTTAGCCGTTGCATTAACTTGAGTTATATTACTGAGTTCATTTTGATTGAGTATATCCAATTTTAAATTTTTTGTAGAATTCGTTGTTGAATTTGTAATCGTCATTTTTTCCGAAGTATTTGTATAACTTTTGTTGACGATATCAGACAACCTTATTATAAAAGGGGATTTGTCACCAGGCACTATTATCGGTTTAATTCCATACATAGAATCCGCATAGCCTCTTTTCAACAGTATGGTATTATTCTCATTGTATCCAGATGCTTCAATAAATAGGTCACTTATACTTTTGTTGCCAACGTTTTCTGCTATTCCAGTGATGAATGTCGAGTTGTTTAATAGCTGTAAACTTAAGTTCTTAATCGTTAATGAATCAAAAGCTGGTGCTGCGGGGGCTTCTTCCCGAAGACATCCAGAGATAACGAGCGAACATGTTAAAAGTGTAAACAAAAGCAGTGTAAGACATTTTGATTTACATGTTATTGTGCGTTTAATCTTTTGGCTCTTCTTCTTCAAGAACGACGTCACACAGTTCATAGCCGCTTTCCTACGTGGTCTTTATATCAGGTCCTAATAAGATTAATGGATGGGTCTCACGGTAATTTGTAGAAAACAACAAGCTTAATCAACAATTTTATTAATGCCTAACTCGAGAATATCTTCAGCACCGAACCTTTTAAGCTTTGGAATTAGCTCATTAATCTGTTCTTTGTCAACTACTGATTCGACCGCGTAATAATTCGTCTTGTACAATTTTGAAACACTAGGCGCTTTCATCGTAGGGAGTATATTAATGACATCTGCTAATTTTTCTCTAGGAACATTTAATTTGATTAACACGCGCTTTTCTGCATCTATAGCACCAATAATGAGTGTTTTTATTTCTTCAATGAACTGCCTCTTTTCGTTATAGCTATCAGGATTTGCAATTAAAACACTAGGAGACTCAAGTATAACATCAATAATTTTAAGCCCACTTCGTCTTAGTGTCTCACCAGTTTCAGTTATATCAACAATGGCATCCATAATATCCGGAACCTTTGCTTCAGTCGCTCCATACGACAAAAATATGTTAACTGGCAGACCAAGTTTTTCAAAATATTTTTTTGTTAAGTTTGGATACTCGGTTGACACTTTACTATTAGGTTTAAATTCAGTGGGTAAGTTAATGGCGGATTTTTCATGTACGGCTAAAACAATTGTGACTTTGTCCGCTTCTTTCTTACTGTAGAGAAGTTCAGCGACTATCTTTACGTTACTCCCTGTTTCAAGCACCCAATCAAGCCCGGTAATACCAAGATCAAAATATCCCGCACCCACGTATATGGGAATTTCCTGTGGCCTTAATATCTTAACACTTGATATCCTCAAATCGTTAATTATTGGACTGTAGTCTCTCGAACTCGTTCTTCTAACCTCTAAGTCTGCTAGTTTTAAGTACTTTAAAGTCTGCTCCTCTAGACTTCCCTTCGGTATAACAAAGCTTATTTGATCAACCATCCTGAATACATATTTATTTTTAATATTTATATTCTGCCGATAATGATTGAAAAATAGAACGTAAACTTCTCAATGGTATCTTGACATTAAAGCTAAGAATCGTCTAATATTAAAAGGCGTATAGTCAAACAAAGCGAATAATTTAGTGTCCTATCTTTCAGTTTGTTTAGTAAGGATCGCTCTAATTTTCTTTCATTCGTCGCAAATCCTTACGCATTTTTTACACAAACAGCGTAAAACTTTCCCAATTATTAGAGTATGCCAAGATAGCACTTCTTTTCTGAGAGCATCGGCACAATAATTTTCTAAATTTTTTCTTCCTACTTTGTTTGCTGTTTTTTAGAATTTGGAATGGGCTATTCTTTGGTAAAAATGTTTCATTAGATTAACTTCATGATAGAATTGATGGAAAAAAACAACCGTGTCGTAATTCCCGTACTAACAATATAAATGACGTTTGATTTCCTTAACTTTTACGATCTTTAATGTAAACTTGTTTCTGTAATTAAGAATTGGTTGTTGAAGTTATTGTTCATGTCTGTTGAAGTTATTGTTAAGTTTTTTTAGCTGTTTTTTTATACTTATAAGTTAATACAATTTATTAGAGTCTATTTAGGTGTGATTCATTTGACAAAATGGAAATACAGCGGCAAAGAGGTCTCATTCGATGAAGTAGATGATGCGATTAAGGCCTTAGATAATGCTTGTTTACACTGTGGATCTGACAAACACTCAGCTGAATGTCCGATTGGCAAGGCAAAGTTGGAATTATATAACCTTAAATGTTCAGACAAAAATCACATTCCAAGCGTTCAAATCACTTAATTAAAGCATTAGTCAGACATCATGGCTGAGTAAAATTCTGTAAAAGCTATCTCCGGGGCTTTACCTCCAAAATAAGGTCTTAAAGTTTCTTTCTTTTGAATTACTCCTTTGTAAGCTGCTTCTACTTCTCTCTGAGAGCATACGGACATTAAGTCTTCTATTATATGATTCGCTATGGATTCATGGTTGGACTTGTAGAAACTACCTAAAATAAAAAATTGCATTATTATAAATAACGCTTGGACGCTTTGTTCTTTTTCTTTGGCATACACAATTAACTCTTTTAAATGCTGAGAAACGTTCAGGAGCACTTGCGCATGTACTATTCCTTGAGAAAAATCAAGCGCTAGGATTCCAATCTCTCGTAAATATTTAAATGCGGCAAGATACTTGCTATCTACACTGATGGTAGTGACACATATTGAATTGACCGCATGAACGACTTCGACACTCGTGTTTACGTCAGAAATCCTGAGCGAGACTTTTGAAATATCATACAGTTGTTCCAACACTTCTTCGTTTAGCCCCTCTCTATTATTTTGAAAATTATAGATTCCCGCCTCTTGTAGCGTTGTTAACGCGTCAGTTGCAACATCGACATTACCCTGTATAATCTCTTTCTTAATTATATCACCTAAGATTTTTACATATTCTTGATTTTCTGGCAATCTGCGCTCATTAATAACTTTCATCTTAAGGTTTAGGATTATATCTTGTGGATTAAAAAATCTTGGAACACGACGAAATAGGTTCACAATCAACAAAAAGCAAAATGCTGTCAAGGCTACGCTTAGAGATGTAAGCATTCTGAGTTCGTTGGAGATATAAGTCCCATTTATATGGGCTAAAGTCCAAAAATTAAGAAACATAGTTAGAATAAAAAAAGCTATGACGCCAACGATCTGAAAGTCTTTAAAAATTGATTCAAATAGGAAATGCAAGACTTTTGGAGTGTATCTTGATGCAAAAAATTCAATAGTTATGATTAAAATGGAAAAAGAGATCCCAAACAGAGCAGCAAGGCTTTGAGGTAGAGAGCTCAACAGGAAACTTGCAGAACTCACATCACCATTAAACAAAATTTTAGAGCCTAAAATATCTAATGTAAAAAGAATAACAATTAACACAGATAACCCGAGTAGGATATAATCAATGCTATTTAATCGTCTGACCATCAGTCTCATTTTAATGAAATCAGTTCGAAATAGTGCTAATTTGATTTAAATTTTAGTATAAAAATGCGACTTCAAGAAAAGCGGGAGAAAAACATAACAACACAAACCTTATGTTAAATATGGTGATCGCGATAGTTACCAAAATGGAACTCATTGACCAATTAAATGTAGCACTGGGTATGGAAATTGCAGCGATAGTGCAATAATTGCACCATTCTTACTCCGTTATGGGGCCCTATAGAAGCGCTGTGGCTGATCAGCTTGAAAAGAATTCAAAGGATGAGATGGAACATATGGAGTATGTCTCTGAAAAGATCGTTGCGTATGATGGTGTCCCAACAACAAAACCAGCAGATATTTACACCGCTAAAACTCCCACAGATATGTTAAATCAGGATCTTGCTGCGGAGAGTAAAGCAATAGAACACTATGAGAACATCATCAAAATGGCAGATGAATATGGCGATACTGACCTCTGGAAATCGATTGAAGATATTACGAGCAAAGAGTACGAGCACAAAGAAACCATAGAGAAAATGTTAAAAATGTAAAGAGTTTATAATTTATTTATTAACTTTACTTTTTACTTATTTATTCTTTCTTTATTTTGAAGGTCAACATTCAACAATCAGCAGAATTTAACATTTATCTTAACTTTATGAATAAGTATTAGCGACAGTTTTTATGCTTAAAGTAAACGCAGTCACGCAATATCCTTAATTTCGCTTGACCTTACAAAGGTGAGAGCTATTTAAAAACTATCAACAGTTGGGCAGTAAAAATATAAATATCGTTACCAATCTTTAATTTGATGAATTCTTTAACTCCTAAGGTCGTATGCTAGTGCTGTTATTCAAGAATAAAAGAAAGCAAAAAAGTCCCAAAATAAAGTACCACATGGCCGACCAAGACTACTATTGGCTCGCCTCTCGATTCTGCCAAAATATGATGGCATTTGTGTTCTCAGCTGCGAAATTCAACGCAGACAACTCAGTTTATTTTGAACAGTTTTTTGTAAGCTTCCTAGACAGACGAGGCATAAAGTATGCAATTATGAACATTGACGACGAAAACAAGCAACTCGTAATGATAAAGCCGTGGGATAAAGATGCCGACATTCATAAAAGATGAACGCCGAGGAAGGGATTTGAACCCCTGCGAGGCGATAGCCTCACCAGCTTACGTTGACTTTTTGAACCACTCAAGGCTGGCGCCGTAGTCCACTTGGCTACCTCGGCTTAACGCTGTCTCCAATTGTTAAAATGGTGATCTATAATACTATTTCGCCTTAAAAATGGATACTACCCTAGCTAAGGTTACCCTTCGAGCACTATTTCTATACTTATATCTCTTGGAACTTGAATCCTCATTAACTGCCTCAATGCTCGTTCGTCGGCATCAAGGTCTATAAGACGCTTATGAACGCGCATTTCCCAATGCTCCCAGGTAGCCGTGCCTTCACCATCAGGACTTTTTCGTGTTGGCACTTTAAGCTTCTTTGTTGGCAGCGGGACAGGACCGGAGATATTAACTCCAGTTTTATCCGCGATGCTCTTAACTTGTTCACAGACCTGATCGAGCAACTCTGGGCTAGTCCCCGAAAGCCTTATCCTTGCTTTTTGCATCCTATCACTTTTCTATCATCTTGGCACGATATCTATGCACATACCGGCAGCTATAGTCTGTCCCATGTCTCTAATGGCAAACCTTCCAAGCTGCGGGATTTCTTTCACTTTTTCAATGACTAGAGGCTTAGTTGGCTTAACCTGTATAATGGCAGCATCTCCAGCTTTTATGAAATCGGGATTTGCTTGTTTCACCTGCCCCGTTCGAGGGTCAAGTTTAGCTTTAAGCTCAGTAAACGTACAAGCCACTTGCGCTGTATGAGCGTGGAATACTGGTGTATAGCCCGCGGTTATTGCGCTGGGGTGCTGAAGCACGACAATCTGTGCGGTAAATTCCCGGGCAACGGTAGGCGGCGTGTCTTGATGGCCAGTGACATCACCTCGTTTAATGTCTTTCTTGGATACTCCTCTCACGTTGAATCCTACATTATCTCCAGGAACTGCTTCCGGTATCTCTTCGTGGTGCATCTCTATGGATTTTATTTCGCCACGGATATCTGCAGGCTCAAATATTACCTTGTCGCCCTTCTTCATTTTTCCAGTTTCAACGCGGCCAACAGGCACCGTACCTATGCCTGAAATTGTGTAGACGTCTTGAATTGGCAGCCGTAAAGGAAGTTTGATCGGCTTCTCTGGAACTTTAAACTTATCAATCTCTTGCAATAAGGTCTCGCCTTTGTACCACGGCATATTTTCGCTCGGCTTCGTCACATTATCGCCTTTAAAAGCTGAAACAGGGATGAATTGAATATCTTCCTCTTTATAAGCAATCGTTTTCAGGAGCTTGCCGACTTCTTCTTTAACTTCGTTATATCTCTTCTCGCTATAATCCGTCGAATCCATCTTATTAATAGCCACGACGAGCTGATTTATTCCGAGCGTTTTTGCGAGGAATACATGTTCTTTGGTTTGCGCCATAACGCCATCGGGTGCAGCTACAACGAGGATTGCCGCGTCCGCTTGAGATGCTCCCGTGATCATGTTCTTGACAAAGTCCCTGTGACCTGGACAATCTACGATGGTGAAGTAGTACTTCTCTGTATCGAATCGTTGGTGTGCAATGTCAATAGTGACCCCTCTCTCACGCTCCTCTTTGAGGGAGTCCATTACCCAAGCAAACTCAAAGGATCCTTTGCCCTTGGCTTCAGCTTCCTTTTTGTACGCCTCAATTATGTGTGCACCTACGTTACCAGTCTCGAATAATAGTCTGCCGACCAAAGTGCTTTTACCGTGATCGACGTGTCCTATCATTGCTAAATTCATGTGGGGCTTTCCCGCCATTTTGTCTTTCCTCCTTTTACCCTATGTAATCTTGTGGTTTTGGCAGTTCGGCTTTTAAACCTTTTCTCTGCCTGATTTGCTTTACAACTTCCGGTTGTAAGCTTTGTGTGAGCACTTCAAACCCCGCAAGTTCTGTGCTCCAAATTGCGCGACCCTCGGTAGCAGATCTAAGATCTCCAGCAAATCCGAACATCTCAGCTACAGGCGCCTTGCCGACGATGATGGCCATATCACCTTCCGAGTGCATGTCAAGTATCTGGCCCCGCCGTCCTTGTATTTGTTGGGTAGCGCTGCCCATCAACGTTTGGGGCACGTTTATGAATACCTTTTGTTTGGGTTCAAGCAAAACATCTCCCGCCATCAAAATCGCGGCAAATATAGCTGATCGAACTGCGGGTATAACTTGCGCAGGCCCTCTGTGGACTGCATCTTCGTGGAGTGTAACATCCACAAGCTTGACTTTAATGCCTTCACAGGGCTCTCTAGTGAGTGGTCCAGTTTTAGTTGCTTCGTGGAATCCTTCGATGATTAATTCCATCGTTTCGCGCAAGTACTGAATGCCTTTCGTCATATCCACCAGCACGTTAGACCCAAAGATATCTACTATTTTTTTTGCCTCTTCCTTTTCCATTCCTGCTTCTATGAGAATCGCTCGCCTTTCTGTTTCAGGCATATTCATAGTTAATGTACCGTCTTTAATTCGAGTTACTACTTCGTCAGGTAAACGTTCGATTTCGAAGTAAAAACGGTTATGGCGGTTCGGGGACTTTCCTTCTACAGGTCCGGCGTGGCCTTGAACTGTTTCGCGATAAATTACAATTGGTTCTGAAGTGCTTATTTCGACATTTTTATCTCTTTCTATCTTATGTGCTATGATTTCTAGGTGAAGCTCTCCCATACCAGATATGAGATGCTCTCCAGTTTCTTCGTTAATCGAGACCCTTAGCGTTGGATCTTCTTTTGATACTTGTCGCAAAACTTCAACTAGTTTTGGAAGATCTTTCATGCTCTTCGCTTCAATTGCTACAGTAACTACGGGTTCACTCGTGTGTTTAATACTCTCAAAAGGAGTCATTCCTCTGATTGACGTAACTGTTGAGCCGACAATTGCATCTTTAAGTCCCGTGACTGCTGCGATATTTCCAGCGGGAATTTTTTCGACTTCAAGACGCTCAGCTCCCATAAATATGCCAACCTGCTGTACACGGTTGTCTTTAGGCATTCCTGAAATTGCAAGCTCTTGGCCCCTCTCGAGGGATCCCGAAAACAGACGCCCTGTGGCTACTTCTCCTGCGTGCGGATCTATCGTGATGTCTGTTACCATCAACGCAACTGGACCTTGCTGGTCGCACGTGAGCATAGCTTTCCCTTCGGGAGATTCTTTATCACCATGCCATATCACTGGAACCCGATCCTTTTGAGCTTGTAATGGATTTGGTAAATGCGTTACAACCATGTCCAATACTATTTCGTGCAGTGGGCTCTTATCTGCGAGCTCTCTTTGATTATTCTGAGCGCAATATTCGTAAACATCTTTGAACGTCATCTTAGTCTTTTGCATTTGGGGCACACTTAAAGCCCAGTTATAAAGAGCTGAGCCAAACGCCACCGAGCCGTCATCTACCTTGGCTTTCCATCCGCTATTATATTTTGTCTCACTCATTCCCTGTATCAACTTGTTAACGTGATTGATTAAATTGATGAACTTACCCATCATTGCCTGAGGGTCAAGCTTCAGCTCATTTACAAGCCTATCAACTTTGTTTATAAAGAGGACTGGCTTTACATTCTCTTTTAGAGCTTGTCTCAATACTGTTTCTGTTTGAGGCATTGTGCCTTCCACGGCATCTACCACTACCACAGCTCCATCGACTGCCCGCATTGCTCTAGTGACATCGCCGCCAAAATCAACATGTCCTGGGGTATCTATGAGATTGATCAGGTATTCTTCTCCCTCAAACTCGTGAACCATAGAAACATTTGCAGCATTTATCGTGATTCCTCGTGCTTGTTCTTCCTCGTCAAAATCCATAAACAGTTGAGTGCCGGCCAATTCTTTTGAGATCATACCAGCACCGGCAAGGAGATTATCCGTGAGTGTAGTCTTGCCGTGATCTATATGAGCGACTATTCCTATATTCCTGATATTTTCTGGTGCGTCCATGAGCGTTTTTACACGCTCAACCATTTTTTTCCTTCTCCCCATTTTTACCAACTGTGACTCTATCGCGCTGCTTTAGCGATGCGTTCTTTTTCCTCTTTCTTACCTACCGAGTAACTTCTCACATCGTTCTTCGATGCGGCAATTATCTCTGAAGCAAGGCAATCTTCGATAGTCCGTTTGCTCTTAAAAGATGCTTTTTGAGCCCCTTGCGCGATGTACATCAATGCCAAATCCACCCGTCTCTGTGAAGCTGTGTCGACCGCCTTCGGGACTGAGATGCCACCATATTTTAGCCTGACCGTCTCTTCGCGTGGTCCAGCATTCTCTATAGCCTTTATAAGAAGTTGGGCCGGATTATCACCAGTTCGTTTACTAACTATTTTAAATGCTTTTTTGACGATATTATAAATTTTGAGCTTTTTGCCCGTGTTTCCTTCGCCCCGCATCATTTTGTTGACAAGGCGCTCGACAATTGAGAGATTGGATTTGTTAAATTGCTGATGCGCGTGTTTTCCTCCAGTGTGGACTGTAGGCACATTAAACTGAATGTACTTCTTAACACCAGGATCTTCAACGTCTACGCTAGAAAGATCCCACTCATCAAAGAGAAGACCTTTGTATTCCTCTTCCATATGTCTACCTCACAGGTTTTTCTTTCCTTCCGCGCACCATTTCTTGAAGTGATACGTTGTTTACCTTAACAACTTTAAAGCGAACTCCAGGAATATCCCCCATTGAGCCCCCCATCCTACCACCTATTCCTTCGACACTCACTTCGTCGTGTTCATCTATGAAATTGGTTGCTCCAACACCAGGACAGAAGGCGGTAACCTGCCTACCATTTTTGATCAATTGAATTCTTACGCACTTTCGTATAGCAGAATTCGGCTGTTTCGCTTCGATGCCTATCTTCTCAAGAACGATGCCTCGAGCTTGAGGAGCTCCTTCTAGTGGATCGGCCTTCTCATCTAAGTCAAGCTCACGCCTGCTATAATGTCTATCACTCCAGCGAAGTTCTTTGTGATCTTTTTTCAGCTTTCTAGCGGCATAAATTCCCTTTCCCATGAAAACCTCTACAATTTTTATATATACTATTGGATAATTACGTCTTCAAGCCCATAGTGTCGTTGGACAAGCACTTTTGCTTTTTGTATGTTTCTACCGTTTTTTCCTATAGCAAGACCCTTGTCCTTTGACATCACCTCAACGTACGCCGTCTTTTTGTCGTCTTTAGAGACTATTTGAACCTTTTTTACCGTAACAGGCTGTAAAGAATTCACAACAAATTCAGTCAAATCATCTGAGTACTCAACGATTTCAATGTGCTTTCCAATCGACTTCTTGACCCTGTTTATGTTACTGCCACTTTTTCCGATTGCCAGCCCCATATCTCCTTTTTTAATAACGAATATGATTCTATCATTTTCCTCGTCTACTATACAATCACGAGCAATTGCACCTGTTAATCTCTCGAATAGTGCGATGTATCTAATTCCGTCTGTTGTGAGTTTAACCTCCATCATTGCTCATCCCCAGTTTTCACCAGAGCCAAAATGTCAGAAGAGCCGACATCTATCACTGACAGCGCTAAAACGGCATAAGGTTTTCCACTCAATGAGCCCAATTCCATACTGTCCCCTGCATAATTGTATATATAAGCTTCTTGATTTGCTATTTCGGCACGAGTCTCTTTCGGGCAATTTGCTGCAAGGACTACAAGTTTCGCGTCGCCATTTATGACGGACTTGATAGTTCTTTTAGTACCAAAATAAACCTTTCCAGTTCTTATTGCAGTTCTTAAAGTCCTAGCTACGTCTATCTCCATTTTTTAGCCTCAAAGATTCATGCTTTGCTCCTTTTTGCAATCAGCCTAACATCTCCAGTACCGAGAAGAATTGGTTGACCGACAATTACGTTTTCAGTGACGCCGGTCAGTTCATCAACTTCTCCTCTTATTGCAGCATCAAGTAAATGGTTTACAGTGACTTCGAATGCTGCACGTGATAAAACGCTCGTTTTTTCACCCGCTACCCCATGCCTCCCGATTTGTTTAACCTCCCCATCAAGAGTCATTATATCAGCAACGAGCATTATGTGTCTGACATCTACGTTAAGACCTTGTTCGCGAAGCGTGCTCATCGCCTCTTCTATGATAGAATTACGGGCAGCTTCAATTCCAAACACCTCAGCCATTTCATTTGTGTTGTTTGTTTTCGTTCTGGTGGGATCAATGCCTTCTAGCTGTAATACTTTTTTCAGAGATGACCCTTCAGTATAAAGTACGTATTCGTCTCCTTCCTTTCGTACAACAACTCTTTTAATACTATCAATGCCTTTAATAGACATTATTCTAACTTTTTCTACAATCTGAAGTAGATCTCTATATTTTCTCTCTTGGGGGGTAAAAGTCACTACATAATCGCCAGATTCGATACTGACATTTTGAATCGTTTGCAACCTTGCTATTACATCGTCAAAAGTTATGTTACGCTGTTCAAGTGAAGCTGGGTCAATTGTAACATATACTTTCATCTCATCGGTGTCAGTTATAATGTCGGCTATGTCGTTCACTCTTGTTGCCTCAATTTCCCAGCCGAGTTCCATTGCTTTGTCTCGATCTGATGCATACTGTCCTTCAAGAAATACGGTCATCATTGGAGTATCAGGGATCTTTCGTGCATCAACAATCTCAATTAGCCTTGGAAGCCCGAGTGTCACGTTGATATCTGCCACACCAGCATAGTGAAAAGTCCTCATTGTCATCTGAGTTCCTGGTTCTCCAATAGATTGCGCCGCAATGGTTCCAACTGCTTCACAGGGTTCTACCTGTGTTCGCGTGTAAACGTCCATTGTCATTCTTAAAACTTCATTCAGCTGCTCTTCAAGCAACTCGAGTTTAGATAACTCATTAAAAAGTTCATCCTTAATGTTAAGCGGCAGTTCAAGTGAATATATTTTTTCTTGAAGGTCCATTTTAATCTACCTAGTCTTAATCAAGCTGTTTACCAGTCACGCTCTGAATGATCCTCTTTACGTTGACCGATTTTCCATAATCGCTCTTGGTCGGGTCGATACCGTCTTCCCCATAAACAAACTGAATTACCTTCTCCCCTGATCGGACTGTCCCGTCATAAACGACTTCAAGGTCCTGAAGTGCATTAATTAATCTCCTTTGTAAATAACCAGATTGAGAAGTCCTTACTGCCGTATCCACTAGACCTTCACGACCGCCAATTGCGTGGAAGAAAAACTCTGTTGGGTTTAGACCTTTCTTATAACTTGACTTGACGAAACCATGTGCATCTGCCCCAAGATCGCCAGGCCGGAAATGTGGTAAAGTTCTATCTCCATAGCCCCTCTTAATTCGCTCTCCTCTCACTGACTGCTGTCCAACACATCCAGCCATTTGAGTGAGGTTGAGCATAGACCCTCTTGCTCCAGAAGTTGCCATGACGATAGCTGAGTTATCAAGTTCGGTTTCTCCTTCAAACCCTAAGTTTCTTCCTGCAATTTCTCCCGCCTTATCCCTTGCCTTTCCGAGTTCTTGCATGATCTTCATTTCGAGTGTTTCATTTAGGGTTCTTCCGGGCATTGACTCGAGATCACCGACCTCGTAAGCATTCACTAACGCTCGTACACGTTCTTCAGCCTTTTCAATAATTTCATCAATTTCAACTTGAGCTTGAGATGGGATATCTTCATCGTCTATTCCAAAGCTAAATCCAAATTTCATGATGCCCCTTATAGCAAGTTTCGTAGCATTATCAATGAATTTCGATGCTTGCTTGAATCCATCTTCAGAGTATTCTCTTATTATACCATCGAGAATTGCCCCCTGAAATGCCCCTATTGATTTCTCATCAATGACGCCGCAAAGTAAATTACCATTTTCAATTTTTACATATGCATCCGTTTCGCAATCAGTTCTAAGACAATGTGCGTGCATTAAGCATTTTTTAGCTCTAAATGTTAAATTTAAATGCTCTGGAAGTATTTGACTAAAAACCTGTTTTCCACTAAAATAAGCAGTTCCGTTTTTCTTTTTTGCTGGATCTGGAAGTTCTTTTTCAACTTCACATTTCCTTAAGAGGTCGTAAACTTCCATTGTTGTAAACCAAACATCTCGCTGAGTCAGGAGAAATAGCCCAGTAATATGATCGTGAATGCCACCAATTATAGGCCCTCCAAAACGGGGAGATAATATATTCTCCTCGACTTGCATCAAAATTCTAGCTTCAGCCCTTGCCTCTTCTGTTTGTGGTACATGAAGATTCATCTCGTCACCATCGAAATCAGCATTATAGGGGGGGCAAACTGCTGGATTAAGCCTAAAGGTCTTAAATGGCATAACTTTAACTCGGTGTGCCATAATGCTCATTCTGTGAAGCGACGGTTGCCGATTGAATAAGATAATGTCCTCATTTTTCAATTGCCGCTCGACTATCCACCCAAAATCGACCATTTCGGCAACTTCTTCGCAGTTTCTATCAGTTATTTTAACACGCCTTCCGTCGGGGCGTTTCACGTAATTTGCTCCAGGATGTCTGCAGGGGCCTCTCTTAACATATTCTTTTATCTCTTCAGAATTTCGAGGTGTAACAACAATAGGAACAGTCATTTCATATGCTATTGTTTCGGGGACGCCCACGTCATTTATACTAAGATTGGGATCAGGCGAAATTACTGTTCTCGCTGAAAAATTAACTCTTTTTCCAGATAAGCTGCCCCTGAATCGACCATCTTTGCCTTTGAGCCTCTGTGAAAGAGTTTTGAGTGGTCTGCCACTTCTGTGTCTTGCAGGGGGAACACCAGACACTTCGTTATCTAGTAAAGTTGTAACGTGGTATTGTAAAAGCTCCCACAAATCTTCTATGATTAATTGAGGAGCGCCAGCTTCGCGATTTTCTTGGAATCGCTGATTTATCCTTATAATATCTACAAGCTTGTGCGTTAAATCATCCTCTGATCGTTGCCCATTTTCAAGCGTTATAGATGGCCTTGTTGTAACTGGCGGAACAGGCAACACTGTTAGAATTGTCCACTCAGGGCGCACATTTTCCGGATCCATACCCAGCACCTTGACGTCAGAGTCAGGAATCCTTTCAAATCTATCCCTTATATCAGCGGGCATTAACTTGTGGCTGTCTTCGACATACCTAGTAGGTTTTTCATACTTTACTTCCAACTGCTGTTCTTCACAATTAGGGCAGACATTTACCTTCCGTGCCTCTTTTATTACGTCTTTGACAACGTCCTCAATAGAGAGGCCTTTCTCTTTCAGCTCATTTATCTTTTCAAGATACTGCAGTTTTTGGCCTTCGTTGAGTAGAAGGAAGCCACATCGACGGCAAGTTGATTGTAATACCTTCCTAATTAATTTTGCAAAACCTACGTGGACTACCGGAGCGGCCAGTTCTATATGACCGAAGTGACCTGGACATTCGCCAGCTCGTCCTCCACAGGTTTTACATCTCAGACCGGGATCAATTACTCCCAATCTTGGGTCCATAAGACCCATTTCAATTGGGTATCCATCATCATCGTAAGTGTCTGGGGTAATAACTTTCGTTACACTCATTTTTCGATATTCCTTGGGGGAAAGTAGGCCAAATTTAATTTTACCTATCCTTTTTGGACTGCTCATGGCTCAACTCCTAAATTGAATCCTCTAATTCTATGCGGGGCGCTATTCCAAGCGCTTTCATTTCATCGAGAAGTAATTTAAATGCATAGCTCATCTCTACTTTATGAATGTCTGTATCAGCCCCGCAGCTCGGACAATACACGATGTTGCGGCGTTTATCGAACGTAGCTATCATGCCACAAGCGGTGCAAACGAGCTCTTCTACTTTGTCAGACTCATCAACAAGCCTTTCTTTCAAAGCCAGCGCAGCACCATGACCTATCATGACGTCGCGTTCCATCTCACCGAATCTCAGACCTCCTTCACGTGCTCGTCCTTCGGTTGGTTGATGAGTCAGAACCTGTACAGGTCCTCGAGACCTTGCGTGAAGCTTCTCTGAGACCATGTGATGTAACTTTTGATAAAGAATAACACCTATAAAAATGTCAACCGTAATTCTTTCTCCTGTGATTCCATCATACATAACCTCTTTGCCCGTATGCGAAAAACCATTTGCTGCTAATGCTTGCCTTAAGTCCTTTTCGCTTTCTCCAGAAAATGCCGTTGCATTGATCCTTCGCCCCTCTATACAACCAACCTTCCCACCAATCATTTCCAAAACGTGGCCTACTGTCATCCGTGACGGAATTGCATGGGGATTTACGATTAAGTCTGGTACTATCCCTTCTTCAGTAAATGGCATATCCTCTTGCGGTACTATTAATCCTATCACCCCTTTCTGTCCATGCCGTGAGGCAAATTTATCTCCAAGTTCCGGTATGCGTTGATCTCTTGTTCGAACTTTCACTAACCTCGAACCGTTTTCACCTTCAGTAATTATAACTGCATCCACTGTACCACTTTCATTCGAGCGCATCGTTAAGGACGTTTCTCGCCTCTCTTGCACACTGAGGCCTCCCAGCTCTGTCGGCTCCTCTAAAAATCTTGGCGGGCTTGTTTTTCCGACAAGCACGTCATTTGGTTGAATTTCTGCTTCGGGATTCACGAAGCCATCTTCGTCGAGGTTGGCATAAGCTTCCGGACCGCGAGCACCCCTAACTTCTGCATCCGGTATCTCAAACTTGTCCTCCTGACCTCCAGGGTATCTTCTTTCTTCCCCTTCATACGTCCGGAAAAAGTGGCTCCTGCCTAATCCTCTCTCAATAGAACTTTTGTTGATTATAAGAGCGTCTTCGATGTTATATCCCTCATACGAAAGCACTGCTAGTATGAAGTTTTGCCCAGAGAGCCTGTCGTCGAAACCTACAGCATCCATAGTATTCGTCTTAACTAATGCAAGCTGCGGATAATGCAAGTAGTGAGACCGAGTATCAGGTCTCAGTCGCCAATTTGCACACGATACGCCAAGAGACTGTTTTACCATTCCAGCGCCCATTGTATTACGCGGCGACGCATTATGTTCAGGATAGGGGACAATACCCGCGCATATTCCAACGATTAAAGAGGGGTCAATTTCGAGGTGAGTATGTTCAGCAGTTAAATCTTCTTCATAAATGGCGATGTAAGTATTTGTTTCCTCCTCCGCGTCAATATATTCGATCAAGCCATCGTACACGAGATCAGCAAATAAAATTTCCCTGTTTCTTAGCTTACTGATGTGATTATCGGTAATCAGGGGCACACCTCTTTCAACAATTATAAGTGGTCTTCGGGCTCTTCCAGAATCCGTGTTTATGTTTATTTCACCAGTCTCTTCGTGGTAAGTGATGTTGGCTAAGTGAGGGATCTCACCACGCCTTCTCTTTGCTCTAAATTCTTTGATAAAGCTCCATGGGTTCAAATGCGTGCCTTTCAAAGCTCCATCAACGAAAATTTTAGCTTGATTCAGATATCCGCGCTCGGTTTGGACAGGTTGTATTTCGCCTATTGAAGCATAGCCAAGTTCCTCCAACGCAGACAGTATTATTCCAGCATCTTCGAGAGCAGTCGATAACTCGACTTGCTGAGCGAAGTTCTTGACAAGACCGCAATTAGGACCCTCAGGGGTTTCATTGGGACATATCCGTCCCCATTGCGTCGGGTGGAGATCCCTAGCTTCAAAGTGCGGTTGGGCACGGGAAAGCGGCGATATCACCCTCCTTAAGTGCGACAGCATTGCCATATAGTCTGTTCTATCGAGCAGTTGTGAGACCCCAGTTCTGCCGCCGACCCAGTTGCCTGTAGCAAGAGGGTGCGTCAACCGTTCTGTTAGAACATCAGCCCGTACCGCAGTAAGAACGCTTAGTTCTCGATTTCTCATATCCGCCCTTTCTAATTGATACTTAATGTCTCGAGCAAGTCTATTAAATGAGACCCTGAAGAGGTCTTCCATAAGGTCTCCCGCAAGTTTTAAACGCTTATTTGCATAATGGTCCTTGTCATCTTCTCCACGCTTCTGTAGAGCGAGTTTAAAGCAAGCTTCAGCCATCCTGCCTAAAAAGTGAGCCTTAATTAATCTACATTGTTCGTCCGTCAGATGCGGATCGTTAAGATGCGGAAGAAGATATCGATCAACTACATAATTAGCTCGCTTCGTTTGATATTCTGTGGCTTGCCCTGCTGCTACCTTTTCCCCTAACTTCTTCATCGACCTTTCATGAACTCGTGTTTGATATTCCTCAAAAGATTCATTTTGCTCTTGAGGAACTGCCTCAGCCTCTTCAATATTTTCAAGCATAAACTTGACGATTTCAGGATCTTCAGATACCGACTGAACTATTTCTTGATCAGTCACCAAACCGAGGGCCCGCACTAATAAGACATAATTAATCCTTCCGGATATAGATGGAAATGAAACTTCCAATATCGAACTGCGGCCTCGCTCCACCATAACAAGAGCTCTGTATCCTCTGCGCTGAGAGAACACTTTTGCGACTTCTATTTTTCCTCCGTACCTTTCATCATATTCAGCAAATATTTTATTCTGAGCAAGGTCTTCAAGGGTCATAATAACCCGTTCGGTTCCGCTTATTATGAAATATCCTCCAGGGTCAACTGGATCCTCACCGAGCTTTATCATTTGGTCGGTTGTCAGCTTAAACAAGTTACAGGATTTTGAACCTATCATTATAGGAAGTACGCCTATTTCGACTTCTTCTGGTTCTTTTTCGACATCTCCTTGAATAAGCGTCATTTCGAGAAAAACTGGAGCCGCATAAGAGATATTCCGCAGCCTCGCTTCTGTTGGATAAAGTTCTTCTAACGACCCGTCTGCTTCACGAACCTTTGGGGTATCAACGCGGATTTTTCCTAGCTTTACTATAAGCTCGGGAACATCTGTTTCTACTATCCCCTGCTCATCGATAATCTTTTGAAGCCCTATGCTTATAAAATCATTAAACGAATTAATGTGATGTTGAGCAATTTTGTTCCTTGTAAAGTAACTCCTCGCGACGACGTCTCTATCTATCATTCTGTATCAACCAACTTTCGTATCCACGACGAGTCTGTAGCTTTTAGCCTCACCTGCTGTATGGCTCTTTCGAACTATTTTTATTACGTCATCCTTTTTCGCCCCAATTTCTTTGCAAACAGGATCGTCGATGAGAATCTTGGGAAGTTGCTTAAGTTCAATATCATACTTATGCAACAACGTCTCAGTTTCCTCTTGAGACATGATGACATGGCCCGGCACCATGATATGCGTTAAAACGTTATAATTCTTCATATGTTGGTCACATCCTCAAAATCGTGTTATTACAAGCATATTAAAATACGGTTAGTAATCAGAACTAATTTTGAAGTTACCATGGTTCTGATAGTTGTCGGCGCAATCTTTGATCAACTCTAATTTATCTACTGTAACTACTCTAATTCACGTTAGTTTCAAGTACTACGCTTTTCTGCTATTACCTGCCCAACAAGCGGGCTCGAAGGGATTTGAACCCTTGACCGCCTGGTCTCTTTCCCAGATTTAAGTGGCTAAAAGCCAGGTGCTCTGCCTAACTGAGCTACGAGCCCTTTTTGTTAAGACGACGAGACTGTACTCTAACAACTATTGACCAACGCACAATTAGCAGCAGGTATACCTCACTGCTTGTAATATATTTTTATATAATTTAAATCTTTCCAGTATAAACATTAAAGTATTTAAAGCTTATTTTTACACCAGTACGCCAACAAAAGCTTAAATATATAGGCCTGAAGAGGATATTAGTTTGAACAGAAGTTTAAGTTACACAAGTTTAAGTTGAGAGTCGTCTGGTGAAATAAATGCGCAAAGTTACCATAAGTTTAATAAAAGCTGATGTTGGAGGATTTCCAGGACATGCTACTGTCCATCCGGGCATTTGTGAAAAAGCTCGTGAAATCCTAAAAGATGCTGTAGAAACTGATGTTATAACTGATTCTCACGTTATGGGGGTCGGTGATGATTTAGAACTAATAATGGGACATTATAAAGGAGAAAACAACGAAGAAATTCATGGATTAGCGTGGAAAGTCTTTACAGAGTGCACGAATGTAGCAAAAATTTTGAAACTCTATGGCGCAGGACAAGATTTATTGAAAGATGCTTTTGCAGGGAATGTACGAGGTTTAGGCCCAGGAGCTTCAGAGATTGAATTTACTGAGAGAACTGGAGAGCCGCTTGTAGCGTTTATGATGGACAAAACGGAGCCTGGTGCTTTTAACTTGCCTATCTATAAGATGTTTGCAGATCCGTTCAACACAGCAGGACTCATAATCGATCCAAGCATGCACCTCGGTTTTAGATTTGAGGTATGGGACATTTTAGAGCACAAGAGGGTTTTCATGGATTGTCCGGATGAGATGTATGATATGCTCGCACTGATCGGATCAAAAAGCCGATATGTTATTAAACGAGTCTATCCGCGTGAAGGTCATCCCAAATTACCTGTGGACGAACCAGTAGCATCCATAAGCACCGAAAAACTGTTTGAAATAGCGGGTGAATACGTTGGAAAAGACGACCCAGTAGGACTCGTTAGATCCCAATCAGGGTTGCCTGCGCTTGGTGAGGTATTAGAACCATGGACCTTTCCGCACCTTGTAAGCGGTTGGATGAGAGGCAGCCACAATGGACCTATTATGCCTGTTAGTTTTGTCAATGCTAAATGCACGCGGTTTGATGGTCCGCCGAGAGTCGTTGCAGCTGGGTTCCAGATAGCGAATGGTAAACTTCACGGGCCTGTTGACTTATTTGACGACCCCGCCTATGATGCTGCAAGAGCCGAAGTAAATGTAATAGCAAACTACATGAGAAGACATGGACCATTTGAGCCGCATAGACTACCTAGTGCGGATATGGAGTACACAACGTTGCCAAAGGTCCTTAAAAAGCTGGAAGGAAGATTTGAGTTAATAGAATAACGTGGATGAAGTTGCCAAAGGGCAAATACATGAATGTTCTTAGTCTTCTAAAAAAAAATCTAAAAATAAAGCCCGAGAGACTTTTCCATAAAGCCTTGCTCGTGTGATAAACCATAACATTACGAAAATCCAAAAGAGTACCAGAAATTACCTTAGTTTGTCAACAAGCAAATCGAACTATGAAAGTAAGTGACGGCAATATTCCAATATTCAAAAAACCGAAAGATGTCTCGCGATAGTTTGCCAATAGAACTTGCGTAACCTACACGTAGTCAGTAAGTATCGCAGGGAGAGTTTAAAATAACCCGAACCAAGACAGTTTGAAGTCGTAATAGTAACGATCGACATCTTTAGTTCAGTTAATATTGATGAAGAAATTATTGCTCTAACAATTTTAATTATATATTGTTGTAGGAACAATACTACAAAATTATATGAGCGAATCTTTTATGCTTGACGTCAATTCAATCAGTAGCGACTTGATACCATTTGCTATGGCGGTACACGAGATATTAAATCGACTACCAGTGACGATGCGCAGTAAAAATAATCGTGGAATCAAAATCGAAAATGGAGAAGTAAAAAGCGAAAGCTATACCGGACCAGTTTTGGAAGCAGTTCTAAAAGAAAATCAAATCATAAAAACAAAGCCAGAATCTGGTGACTACGAAAATATACCAGTAGTTGTCGCTCCTATACGAGACAGTACAGGGTTACCAATAGCTGCAATAGGTGTTGTTGATATTACTGGTATACTTGATCTAGCGGACTTAATGAAACGTCAAACTCAAATCATCGAACAAATGCGTTACTGCAAGATCTAGGTGCTGAAATCTTATTTGAATCTTGGAGAGATCGACATACAAGAAATATGGACTGAAAAATACCGCCCGAATAATTTAAACGAAATAGTGGGACAGGACATAATAGTCACGAGGCTTAAATCATACGTTAAAATAAACAACATACCGCATATGTTGTTTTCAGGTGCTGCGGGTACTGGAAAGACGAGCGCGGCTATTGCTATAGCACAAGAACTCTATGGAGATAATTGGCATAGTAATTTTACAGAACTAAATGCGTCAGATGAGAGAGGTATCGATGTTGTAAGAAATAAAATAAAGAATTTCGCGCGAACAGCGCCATTAAACTCACAATTTAAAATAATTTTTCTAGACGAAGCAGATGCACTGACGCCCGATGCTCAGTCAGCTTTAAGAAGAACGATGGAAAGCTACAGTATCAGTTGTAGATTTATTTTATCATGCAACTACTCGAGCAAGATAATTGAACCTATTCAGTCGAGATGTGCAATTTATCGATTTAGACCGGTCAGCGATACAGACATAAAATCACGTATTACCTTTATTGCAGACCAGGAAGGATTAACGCTAATTGATAGTGCTTTAGATGCTATTTGCTATGTGGCAAATGGTGACCTTAGGAGAGCTATCAATACATTGCAATCTGCAGCAGCAGTTAAAGAAGATATAGATAAAAACTTAGTGTACCAAATCACTTCTATAGCAAAGCCGGAAGAGGTCAATATGCTCATCAACAGAGCTATGAATGGTAACTTTATCGGTGCATTAAAAATTCTTGACTCACTTTTAGTAAAACAAGGTCTTTCAGCTAGTGACATCATAAATCAAATACACAGAACTGTTTTTAGTCTTGAAATACCTGATAAAGAAAAAGTCAAACTGATAGATAGGATTGGCGAGACAGACTTTCGACTCACAGAAGGTGCAAGTGAGAGAATACAACTTGAGGCTTTAATTGCACAGTTCATGCTGATTAATCTAGACAATTAGAATAGCGTTCACCGACGATGTAGGATCTCAATATATACGTCTTCAGAGAAGGCCTTCACGTTATATCCCATATCCCTCGCGACAAGCAGGAGTGCAACTTCATCTTCTACTAATCCTCCAAGTTCCATAAGCCTGCTATTTACCATCTCTCGTATGTCCGACTTTTTCAATCCCTTTCTTATCAACCACTCAATTATTTCATCATAAAGCGATTTTTTTAGAGAAGCGCATGTAGGCTTAAATCCTATTGGAACGCTGTAAAGATCATCGTCAAAAAGGATCGTGACGAGGGCTCCATCAAATTCGATCAGTCCTCTTTCTAATGCTAGGGTTACAACTTTATGTGCTTCGTCTGGCGTGAACCATCCGCAATCGAGTGAAATAACGTAGATTATGTCATTTAGAGGCAAAGCTTTAGCTCCTTTAGATCTAAATATATATGATACAATGCGCTTTAGTTCGGTGACATTTACTGACACGATCTTCACTTTGCTAGTACTATTTCGATTTTATAAAATAACTACAATGTGAATTTATATACAAAACATTGAAATATCTATGTTACTCTATTACAACTACTAACATATTCGAAAAACAGGACGTTAAAATGGTATGGCAAGGTAAATCATTAAGAAATAGTGCTGGTGGAAGGTTAATAAGAGCAGTTGGAAAGAGAAAATATGAAATGGGCAGAGAGCCTACGCTAACTCAGCTTGGCGAAACAAGAACAAAGAAAGTATCAGGATTTGGTGGAAATTCAAAAATGAAGATACTTAGGGCATCTTACATTAACGTCAAAGATTCCAGCACTGGCAAAACTCTTAGAACTAAAATTGAAACAGTTGAATCAAATCCAGCAAATAGAAATTATGTACGACGAAATATTATAACAAAAGGAGCTATAGTTCAAACAGAGATTGGCAAAGCAAAAGTCACGAACAGACCCGGACAGGACGGAGTGATTAACGGAATTTCTATCCCTGAGGCTCGTGGTGATCATATAGAAGGACAGTGATCCTACTAAAATCGATTCTGTGATTTTTCGTTCACTCAATTCCGATATTTTAAAATTTCTTCAGTAAATTCTTCCACGCCCTCGCCAGTTTTAACACTCATTTTAATTTTTCTGATATGTGGCGCAATTCTGTTCATATCGTCTTCCATTCGCTGTATACTAGCCTCTACGGCTCCTGCTAGATCTATTTTGTTAATAACGCCAACATCGCTCACTCTAAATATCATTGGATGCTTATTAACAACATCATCGCCCTCAGTGACACTCACAACAACTATTCTCGCGGCTGTTCCAAGTTCGAAGTCTGTGGGACACACCATATTCCCAACGTTTTCAATGAAAAGGATATCCATTTTTTCAAGTGGCAGCTGGGCAAGTGCGTGGCGGACAAGATGCGCATCGAGATGACATTCCGTTCCCGTATTCAGATTTATAACCGGAATGTCAAGTAACTTCATTCTCTTGTAGTCGTCTTCTCCAGAAACGTCCCCTGCGATCGCCCCCACTTTTAATCCCTTTTCTTTTAAAACGGGCACCACTTTCTCAATTATCGACGTCTTGCCCGAGCCAATTGATCCTAATATATCAAAGGCGATTATATCGTGATTCTGCAATAGGTTCGAATTCTGTCTTGCCTCTTTTTTATTCTTTTCAAAAATATCTTTTCCAACTGAGATCTCTAATTTGTGCATAAATTCCGTACGCTATTGGGTTATCATATTAAAAAAGGTTTTATGCATGACTATACAACTATATGGCAATGCCGAGAATGTCTCAACAAGTAATTTGGCCTGCAAACATCGATGCTTTAAGAACAAGAAAAGAGGGGAGGAAAATCTCAAAAAATAACGCTGTAAAATCACCTAACATTGGCGAAATTGAAGCAGCTGCTAAGGAACTAGGACTTAACCCAACCTGTGAGCCTTCAAAATCCTACCCCAAAACCTGGTGGGAAAAGAGCGGTAGGGTGTCAATTGACAAAATTGTGCCAAGGCAAGAAGCAGCTAAAATTATTTCGCAGAAGATTAAAGCACTTAGGGCACAGGCCCCCGAAGCTCTGTTGGTTAAATGAATAGGAGAATTGAATTCCATACGCATACGACGTTGAGTGACGGAGAACTCATACCGTGCGAACTCATACGAAGAGCACAGGTTTTAGATCACGAAGCCATAGCGATAACAGATCACGTCGATTTTTCAAATATTAATTTCGTCATTAACTCCATGAAAAAGGTGATCGACGAAATACAGGATATAATAGTCCTTTTAGGCGTCGAAATAACGCACGTGCAGCCAGAGAAAATTCCTAAACTTGTATATAAGGCCAAAAGGCTTGGAGCACAAATTGTACTAGTTCATGGGGAGACTCCTCTTGAACCAGTAGCTCCAGGAACAAACCACGTGGCAGCAAGTCTCGAAGATGTAAATGTAATAGCGCATCCAGGATTAATAACAAACGAAGATGCAGAACTTGCACACAAAAATGGGATTTTTTTAGAGCTTACAACGAGGTGCGGTCATAACATCACAAATGGGCACGTGGCAAAAGTGGGCACTGATTTATTAGTCAATACAGATTGCCATTCAATTGACCTCATATCGTATCAGTATGCTAATATAGTTGCTCGCGGAGCAGGGCTCACCGTCACCTCAGCGGCACGAGTGATAAACGAAAATCCTCGGACGTTGCTTAATAATATTTTATAAATTTTTCCCAAAACTTTATATATGAATTAATGTTATATATTAAGTTACCGTTCGAGGTCGCAGTTTGCAAAGGTTGGGTACTGTTCTTCACGTGTCAAGTCACAGAAACCTAATTATAAAAGGAGAATTTTTTCCGAAAATTCATTCTACTGTTCTGACAAAAAAACTAAAAAAAATTGGCTCGATATATGACGTGTTTGGGCCCGTAAAATCGCCTTATATATCTGTTAGACCTTTTAAAGATATCCCATTATCAAGCTTGATTGAACTTGCGGGTGAAAAAGTGTACGTTTAATCGTGTTGGTGAGTAACTTGGTAGAAGTAGAAAGAGAGAGACTGATAGAGAGAGAAAAAACTCGTGAAATTGCAAAAGAGCGTCAAAAAGAACTTGGCGAATACGAAGAGTCTAAAGCCGTGTGTCCTGAGTGTGGTTCCAGGCAACTGGTACAAGATTATGAGAGAGCAGAACTTGTGTGTGATAAATGTGGCCTTGTGATTGATGAAGAATTTATGGATATGGGCCCTGAGTGGCGAGCGTTCGATCATGATCAACGCATGAAACGAAGCCGCGTAGGGGCTCCGATGACATACACAATTCACGATAAAGGATTATCGACTATGATAGACTGGAGGAATAGAGATTCATATGGTCGATCGATTTCCTCTAAGAACAGAGCTCAATTATATCGGCTCAGAAAGTGGCAACGTCGTATTCGAGTGTCAAATGCAACCGAAAGAAACCTCGCATTTGCTCTTTCTGAACTAGATCGAATGGCATCAGCACTAGGGCTTCCACGCAACGTACGAGAAACAGCGGCAGTAGTATATCGAAAAGCGGTAGACAAGAACCTCATAAGAGGCCGCAGCATCGAAGGGGTAGCAGCGGCGGCTCTTTACGCTGCGTGCCGGCAGTGTTCAGTACCCCGGACATTAGACGAAATTGCTGAAGTGTCGAGAGTAAGTAGAAAGGAGATCGGCAGAACTTATAGATTTATATCACGCGAGCTAGATTTGAAATTAACGCCCACGTCTCCAATAGACTATGTCCCGCGTTTCTGCTCTGGCTTAAAGCTAAAAGGGGAAGTACAATCAAAAGCCGTTGAAATCTTGAGGCAAGCGGCAGAAAAAGAGCTGACAAGCGGCAGAGGTCCTACTGGTGTTGCTGCTGCAGCTATCTACATTGCATCAGTCATCTGTGGAGACAGGCGAACTCAAAGAGAAGTGGCTGACGTAGCGGGAGTCACTGAAGTGACCATTAGGAATCGTTACAAGGAGCTCGCGGAAGAACTTGATATAGAGATCTTGTTTTAACGGGTCTCTAATCACTACTTTTTTAATTTTGTCAGCGTTTTAGTACATCGTCTAAAGTCACAACATGCGAGCCAAATACATTTTTTAGATGATATAATGCGTATGCCTTGCCGTAGTCGGTTGTTGTTTCAATACAATCACTAACAACGGTGGTGTTATAGCCAAGGGCACACGCGTCTCCAGTTGTATGAAGAACGCATATGTTTGCCATTACTCCTGTCACCATAACGTCGATGAAGTCCCTTTCACGAAGGAATAAGTCTAAATCTGTGCCGAAGAATGCGCTGTACCTTCTTTTTTTGACCCTATAATCACCATGTGTTGCAATTTCGCTTATCACTTCAGCTCCGTGGGTGTCTTGTATACAGTGGGCCCCCCAAATATCGAATTCTGGATCATCTGCAACGTGCCAATCTTGAATCAAAATTACCTTTTCAAATTGAATGCCATCTAAGAGCTTTAGCAAATTATATATGGTTTTTTGAACTTGATTGCCAATGTACAGCGCACCATTCTTGGCAACGAAGTCATATTGCATATCCCCGATAAGTAAAACCTCTTTTGTCATATATCCCTCATGTTCTGGCGTATCTCTAAAAAACTATACACTTTTTGTTAGTCGTTTGAAGTTTAACAATTGATTACATAGGGTTAATATAGATTTATGCAAGGTCATGTTATATGTTCACAATAATCGATGATCGCACAATTCTGGCTGGGTTGTCAACCGACGTATACTTCTTGAGAACGGAAGAGGTACTTACAAAAAAAGGAGTTAACCCGAAAGTTGTTGCTGAAGTCACCGCACCAGCAACTGGGATACTGTCCGGTGTCGAAGATGTGGTTCGTTTGCTAAAGGGAAAGCAACTCGACGTTTATGCCATGCAAGAAGGGACATTATTTTTTCCGAAAGAGCCCGTTTTATATGTAGAGGGGTATTATTTAGATTTCGCCCGTTATGAGACTTCCATATTAGGTTTTTTGTGCCACGCGTCTGGCATCGCGACCAAGGCTTTTAATATTAAAGCTGCAGCAGGAGAGAGGAGGGTGGTGTCATTTGGATCAAGGCGCCAACATCCATGCCTCGCGGGAGTCATTGAAAAGAATGCATATCTCGGAGGCATAGATGGAGTAAGTAACTATGCTGGAGCACAACTCTTAGGATTACAGGCTGAGGGTACAATGCCGCACGCTTTAATCATATGCTTTGGAGAACAGATTGAGGCGTGGCGAGCGTTCGACGAAGTTATGCCCCCAGAAGTTCTACGCATATGCCTTTGCGATACGTACGCTGACGAGAAGACAGAATCCATACTTGCTTGTACCAATATAAGAGATCTATTTGCGGTTAGGCTTGATACTCCGTCGTCAAGGAGAGGAGATTTCAAAGCTATCATTAGTGAAGTAAGATGGGAAATGGACATTAGAGGCTACAGTGACGTTAAAATATTCATAAGTGGCGGGCTTGACGAAGGAGATGTGCGAGACTTGCGAGATATAGTCGACGGTTTCGGCGTGGGCAGCAAAGTAGCTAGTGCCCCGCCAGTTGATTTTGCCATGGATATCGTCGAAAAAGATGGAGAATTCGTAGCAAAAAGAGGGAAGCTTGGAGGTAAAAAGCAGATATACAGAGATTGGAACACTCTTTATGACAAGGTAATAATTAGCGGAACTGAAGAAGAGTTTGATCTCAAGGGAACTGAATCCCTTTTACTGCCGGTCCTTCAAAACGGAAACATTGTTATGGATTTTGACCTAGAAAAAGCGAGAGAATTAGCGGTGAGCCAACTGAAATTCTGTGAAGAAAGTTTTATCTCACTAAAAACCAACTAGTTAACGGGCTCGTAACTCAGGGGTAGAGTGCCACGTTCGCATCTTTGGAGAAATACGTGGATGCCACGGGTTCAAATCCCGTCGAGTCCATCACAGTAACGCGTGTCGTTAGAACTGTGCGCATTTCTGACGTATCGTATTATGGTAAAAACCGATTCCATTTCGTTTAGGCCATATACTTTTTTCTGATTGCCTTTGCTCGTTGTTCGCCAACGCCGCAACAAATAAGGTACTTCTCAAACTTGTCGACTAGTGGCAAATCTGAATCATAGTAGTTTTCAATGTAATCTTTGTTGTCGAGGAGCTTAAGAGCTGATTCTCGGTCTTCAAGATTACTCAACTTGATGCTTTCAAAAAAATTGTTTATATAGTTTTGTTCAAGCGTTTTTAAATGTTCAATTACAAAAAGAACATCTATCATCTCTTCTTTTACTTTGTCTATCTCACCTGCTACATTTTCCCTCAGTATTATATAGGGTAACATCTCCTTTAAGGAGCTGTAGATTTCCTCCTGATCTTTGATTTTATCTTGTACTTCTTGAATAGTTTTAGAAATGTTTTTCTTATATTGGTCTTTATGATCTATTAAATTTCGTGCAGCGAGTTCCGCATATAATTCGTGATCGGGCAAATTTAAATGCCCCAAACCACTTTTAAGCGCTAGATCTTGCAGACCAACAAAGGTGTAGCGAATCCCTTGTCTTCTCAGTTTTATTAGGTCGAACCTTTCTTTGTTTAAATTTGCTACTATTCGTTTTATGTTTGAAAAAAAGTTGTCAAAATTCGTAAGCACGGCCGTTTCATACTTATTATTGTGAAGTTTCGCTAAAACCTTTGCGGTTAAATATTGTTGTTTGTCTTTCAAATTGCTCAGACTATTATCAAGCATCTCGTACTGATAAATCAATTTTTCAATCTGGCTGTCTGGTTCCTTTTCGAATAATTTACTACTGACAGCGCCTAGCAAGATCTCACGAGCCCTGTTACTTCCAAAGGACTTCAATTTAACGTACTCATCTTCTGTTACTCTGATGTTAAAAATTTTATCTTTAGCCATTGTGTAAAACGTAAAACATTTAAAATTAAATAAATTTCTATACTTATAGAATGCGCGATATAATTATTCAGAGGGGACCGCGAAACGACGCTGGCCGAACACGTCTTGAATATAATCGAAGATGAAACGAGTTCGCGCACATATTCTAAATCACTTATGTATCCTTGTCGCAGAGTTCCAGACAGCAGATGAAAATTTGAAACAGCTTTACAAGCGCCTGTCTACGCACGCAAGCAAAAACCAAGCAACGTAGCAATAGTAAATGTCGGCAGAGTGCGCCTTGTTTCAACTTGTTGCTGTGTTTAAAGTCAAAAATACGGTACGCATAGTTTTAACTCAACAATCGTCAAATTATCATTACAATCGAAACGCAATAATGCTTAATGGCAGCGATTTATTATATTACGATATTAAAATAACTTGCATAAATAACTGTTAGAGCAATTCCATCACGGGTTTAGAGCTATGAGTAAAATTGGTGTGTTAGCAATTCAAGGGGACGTATCAGAGCATATCAACGCAATGAAGAGAGCCGCATCAGGAAGCTATAGAGAAATTGTCGCAATTAAACATAAAGGAAGTGTTTCAGAATGCGATGCCCTCATTATACCAGGAGGCGAGAGTACAACAATCTCTCGTCTATTATATAGAGAGGGTATAGCAGAAGAAATTCTTGATAACAAACATGTGCCCGTTATGGGAACCTGCGCTGGATTAATTATGCTGTCGAGCTACAGCTTAGATGGCATTAAGTCGTTGAACCTAATGGACATGACAGTAGTAAGAAATGCATTTGGCAGACAATTTGATTCTTTTGAGATGTTACTAGATGTGAAAGGATTCAGTTCTCAATACAAAGGCATTTTTATCCGCGCGCCGGCAATAGTTAAGGTTGGAAGGGCTGTAGATGTGCTCGCAAAAGTAGGTGATCACATAGTGGCAGCACAGCAAGGAAACAAGTTAGCACTCGCATTTCATCCAGAATTAACTGACGATGTGAGATTTCATAGATATTTTCTAAATATATTTAACAAACAAATAGAATGATAGTAACCTTGGTAAAATAAAGCGTGATTTCAACAACTAACGGATCTAGAACACTCTGTGAACAGTGGGAATTTAAAAAAACGCTGCGCCACATAATTATTTTACTACACTGAAAAACATTTATATTGGTTATAGTAATAATGATATATAAGAGTAGGAACTTACCTTCCTATGTAGTTTAAGAACTCGAACTGCTTTCATTAATTTAGTCGCATACATTAAAGCGTGCGAAATTTACAGAATTAACAACAAACTGATGGAATTTTGCACTCTATCTTAAGATGATCATAAAAATGGTAAGTTATCCTCAGGTACGTATATATTATAAAAACGACTCAATAAAAACAGGGGATGTACAAGATTTGTGCAGCATTATGGGGATTACGAGTGAAAGTGGCAAACGATTCTCCGCTAACCAAATAGTTAGGGGAATAAAACTGATGAATGACCGTTGTAATGGTCTCGGCGGCGGGTTTTCAGCCTACGGATTGTACCCCGACTATAAAGATTACTACGCATTGCACATCATTCTAAAAGAATTTGAACTCAAAGATAAAGTTGAAGAGTTGCTTAAAGACTACGTTAACATATACAAGGATGAAGAGATCGAAACGCGTTCGGTAGCGACTATAGAACCAGAATATATTCCGTGGAGATTTTTTGTAGACGTTCCTGAACGTTATGACGGCAGCGCTGATGATTACATCATAAATCTCGCCATGAACGTTAACAACATCGATGGTGCTCTAGTAATATCAAGCGGTAAGAACATGGGCGTCTTTAAAGCCACAGGATATCCAGATGAAGTTGCCACCCTTTACAAACTCGAAAACTATAAAGCTCACACGTGGCTCGCACACGGCAGGTATCCCACTAATACGAGAGGGTGGTGGGGGGGAGCACACCCCTTCAGCATCTTGGATTGTAGTATCGTACACAATGGTGAGATAACAAGCTATGGCACCAACAAAAGGTTTGTCGAGTCGTACGGCTATCACTGTAACTTTTCCACAGATTCTGAAGTGCTTGCTTACCTCTGGGATTTACTCGTGAGGAGGCACAAGCTGCCTTTAGAACTCGCGTCGGAGGTTCTGGCGCCACCATTTTGGGAAAAGATAGAAAAAATGCCGCTCAATAAGAGGAAGATCATAGAAGCTCTCAGAATAACCTACGCCCCGGCAATGGTCAACGGTCCGTTCAGCATCGTCATAGCTACGGGATCAGGGCTAACTGGTATCGCATGTGAAAACACGATGATTGCTCTGTCAGATAGAATAAAGCTTAGACCTTTGGTATGTGCAAAGAACGATGGGTTCACCTACATAGCGAGTGAAGAAAGCGCAATACGGGCAGTTTGTCAACATCCAGAAAGAGTATGGGCCCCTACTGCTGGAAATCCGACTGTTGCAAAAGTAAATGCTAATGTAAAGCTCAGTTCCAGAATTTCGCGTAAACATCGAACGGGACCGATGCAGGTTTTGTAAAAGGTGCATTGATAACTGCTCATTTGACGCACTGGAGTGGCGGGATGAGAAGATCAAGTCATTCGACGACAGATGTGTGGGCTGTCAGCGATGCGTTAGCATGTGCCCGAAAGATGCAATAACCCTAAGTAGGACCCCATCAGCCATGAGCAGCCACCCGACGTGGACTGAAGACATACGAAGGGACATATACACGCAATCAAGGACAGGAGCAGTCCTTCTGGTCAGCACGGGCAATGAGCTTCATGAGAACGTTGTGTTCGATCATCTTCTTCTTGACGCGTGCCAGGTGACAAATCCTGCTATTGACCCCTTGAGGGAACCAATAGAGCTGAGGACGTATATAGGGAAAAAGCCTAAGATATTGAAGCTAGAGGGTGAAGGAAAAAACGTAAGACTTACAACAAACTTAGCTCCTAAATTGAAGCTAGATACCCCCATAATGATTGCTCAGATGTCGTATGGCGCAATCAGCCTTGAGGCACAAGAAGCTCTTGCACGTGCTGTTGTTCTGAGCGGTACGACAATGGGTTCGGGGGAAGGAGGGCTCCATAAGAGGTTGTATCCCTATGCAGACCACATCATTGTTCAAGTTGCAAGTGGCCGTTTCGGCGTCCATCCCGAGTACCTGGACGTAGCTGCCGGCGTCGAGATTAAAATAGGGCAGGGCGCTAAGCCTGGCATAGGCGGACATCTACCCGGTGCGAAAATCACTGAAGAAATTTCTGAGACGAGGATGATTCCTATAGGCACAGATGCGATAAGCCCCGCGCCGCATCATGACATTTACTCGATCGAGGATTTAGCGCAACTCGTCAACTCACTTAAGGAGGCGACACGGTATAAAAAACCGGTTTTTGTGAAAATCGCAGCGGTTCACAATGTCGCAGCCATATCGAGTGGCATAACGAGGGCCGGAGCAGATGCAATCGTTATAGATGGCTTTAGGGCGGGAACGGGGGCAACTCCGAAAGTCATACGAGACAATGTTGGTATTCCGATAGAATTCGCCCTTGCGCGCGTCGATCAACGACTCAGAGATGAGGGAATTAGAAATGAGACGAGTATAATAGCAAGCGGCAGCATCAGAAGCAGTGGCGACGTTGCTAAGGCAATTGCGCTAGGTGCAGATGCAGTGAAAATTGGAACTGCCGCACTTATAGCCCTCGGTTGCACAGTGTGTAAGCGATGCTACACAGGCAAGTGCGCCTGGGGAATAGCTACTCAAGATCCTCAATTGAGGTCCAGACTCGACGTAGACGAAGGAGCTACCAGGGTTTCAAATCTCCTTTCTGCGTGGTCGATTGAATTGAAGGAAATACTTGGCGCAGCGGGAATTAACTCAATTGAAAGCTTACGGGGCAATCGAGAAAGGCTAAGAGGATTGGGATTAAATCATACGTCGCTCGAGATTCTCGGCGTCGAGGCAGCTGGCAACTAGGTGATGACGTGCGGATTACTGCAAATGGGCTTCATTACAGAGAATTAAACGAGAAGATATTTGAAGCTGTTCAGAACGGGGAGAAAGAGTTGATACTTGATGACGTGAACGGCCAGAGATTTATAGCAGATGGATTGAAGGGGAATATTGAAAGTGACGTTTTCGGTGTACCTGGTAACGACCTTGGGATGTTCATGGACGGTCCTACCGTAATAGTGCACGGAAACGCCCAAGACGGCGTTGGGAACACGATGAGTTCAGGTAAAATCATCATACATGGAGATGCGAAAGACATCTTAGAGCACAGTATGAGAGGGGGTACCATCTTTGTCAAGGGTGATGTTGGATATCGCGCGGGAATTCATATGAAGACCTACAAATCAAGCATTCCGCTGATAGTTGCCGGTGGAAGAGCGGGGGATTTTCTCGGTGAATATATGGCCGGGGGCATAATAATCATTCTTGGAATTCACAGTGATGATGATGAACTCGAGACCTTAGGTGAATGGATTGGAACTGGACAACACGGCGGTGCAATATATGTAAGGGGAGAAATCGATGAAAGTAAACTTGGCAGTGGGACATCACTGTTCCAAATGACCAAAGATGATGAAATGCTCGTTAGTACGGTTCTCACTGATTACTGCTATACTTTTAACCTTGACGTCAAGGAGATTCTCAGAAGCAAATTCACTAAAATAGCGCCGCTCTCACATAGGCCCTATGCTGCATTGTATACCTGTGACTAAGCAAGACTGGTGAAAAAAATGGCGCTTATCTCATATAAAGATTTGAAAGAAAAAGTATGGGACGTTGGCAAATGCTGTGGTTGCGGCGCGTGTGTGGGGGTTTGTCCTACTGAAGCGCTTTATTTCAACTCAAACGACGCGACATCTCCAACATCCAACGATTACTGTAAGGTAACGAGAGATGCAGTGCCCTGTGGAGCGTGCTTCAATGCTTGTCCGAGAACGGAATTGGTGGAAACGAGTGGCTTTGGCACCGTCATATCCTTTTACCAGTCAAAATCGAATATGAATGTGCCATATGCACAATCGGGAGGGGTCGTCAGTTCACTGCTTCTAGCAGCACGCAAAAACGGTTTGATTGACGGTGTCATTTTAATGGATGTTGACAGATGGAATCAAAAATCGGAGCCAAAATTTGCCGTTACTCCAGATGAGATTTTGGCAGCGTCAGGTTCGAGATACGTTTGGGCGCCCATTTTAAAGATGCTAAGAGAAGCGATAGAGGAGAGAAAGCTTAAAAAAATCGTAATTGTCGGCACACCGTGTGTTATGAGCGCTGTACAGAAAATTAGAGAGTCTGACCTCGACGTGCTGTCGATATATAAAAGTGCACTACGACTTTCGCTGGGACTTTTCTGCACGGAAATATTTACCGATAAACTTCTCGAAAAGCTTGAAAAAGAATTTAATGTAAATGCTTTTGATATCAAGAGTTTCGACGTAAAAGGTAAGCTCATCGTCACACTTAACAACTTGCATAAGGTGGAAATACCTCTAAAAGACATCGGCAACGTAAAAAAACAAGGATGTGAGAGCTGCATTGACTTCACGAGCGAAGATGCCGATCTTTCCCTCGGCACCATTGGAGCCGAGCGTGGCTTCACGGTTGTTATCGTTAGGAACAAAACGGGTGAAGGATTTTTAAAGCTTGCCGCCTCGAGCGGTGATATTACGTTAAAACGCGGAGTCAACGTCGAGGCAATTGCAAAAATTGGGTCAAAGAAAAAAGGAATACCAATAGATACTGTACGAGAGGCATTAGACAGGAGTGCACAAGCAGACATCATATAACACTTCATCCAATACGTCAACTTCAAAGGGGCTTAATTAAGGGCTCTAAAAAAGTTCTGCCCTTCTCAAGACCTTCAATTGTTCTGTGTTCGTCGATTAAAAAGCCATTATATTGAATCTTACGTAATGCTCGTATGGCTTCGTTCCAATTAACTGTGCCTTGCCCGACAATCGAATGCGATTCGCGAAATCCATCGTTGTCGTGTATATGAACGTGTTTAATCCTGGCGCCAAATGTGCCAATCATCTCAGCGACCGGAATGTCGGTGGTGTTGCAATGACCAACGTCCATCGCAATTTTTAGCCACTTTGATGCTAATTCATCAACAATTTTGATGATTCCATCGCCCCTCCACGTGTCGGTAAACGCTGGCGGTTGCCTCGGCATATTCTCGAGACACGTTAACATCTTTTCTTCTTCCGCTTTTTCGCAAATTGTTGAGAAAGAGTCAAACTGGTGGCGTTTAGCTATCACTTCAAATTGTTTTAAGCCCCTAGGATAGCTGACAACCCCCGGATGAACGACTATCAGATGGCACTCGAGATCTTTAGCATACGAGATTGAATTCACGATCTCATTAACAGACGCTGCTTTCATGCTTGGATTGATGCTTGCGAGATTTAAACTGCAAAAAGGAGCATGCATAGTATACGTGAGATCGTACTGTTCTTTAAGCTCAAGGAGGCGATCCACATTTCCCAAGCTATAGTAGACGTGTGGGTACTCTGAGACAAGCTCTATTACCGTAAACGCGTTAGCGACCCTCTCGATAAATTCAGAAATGTTCATTTCTATCATTGATGAAACGCCGTATCTCATACTTCAGCCAACCCATTCGCTATTCATAAGCTTGTCGTTAAAATAAAAAAAATGACGGTATGTACTACGCTTCAGTGGCTAACGACTTTAGCGCGTGTATAACGATCTCCACATATTCGCTCTTATCAGCATTGTAATGATCACGTGCCTGTTTAACTTCTTGATCATCAGAGTCGAGCTTTTGAATACGATCGAGCGTCTTTTGTGCCGTCTCTAAAACCCACCTATTTCTGACTGTTGCGTCGACAACATTGATAGCTTCAGGCCTGATCGAAACTTTTGGGTCGCCTTCAGGGGGGTAAAAAATATTCAGCTTTCCTACGACTGCGACAAAAACCGGCGGCTCAATTCCGCTTAATTTTGTGGCCGCTTGCGGTTGGTATTGTCCCGCATAAATCGTAAACACTCCCGTTGGATCTGAAATTCGGCCCCTCCAGTATTCAGATTCCGCGCCAATATTTTCTTTTTCAGTAAGCGTGCCCACAACAAAAACGCGATTGCACTTGGCTCCCGTCGGGGTTATGATGTACTGCGGGGCGTAGGGGTCTTCGTGCTCTTTATAGTAGAGGTTTGAATCACGAAGCTCCTTTGCAAAGACCCTCTTGGCGACTTCACGCTGCTTTATCGACATTTATCGCTCCCCCTCAGCACGTTTTAATGCTGCATCAATCTCTCGTTCATTCACATCGAGGAGCGCTTGGAAGTCAGTCACCAGAATCCACCGCGGTGTTTTAGCACCACGGATCGAATAATATCGCCCTACAATCATATCAGTTATCGCATCTGAAACGACATTTTGATCGAGTGCATCAATTGCCATATCCTTCGCAGCTTCCAACGTGATTCCCGTCAACTTTTCAGTCAAATCACAATTGAACAGCACGTCACGAACTTCCTCGCCATCATCGAGCACTGCCTTGATCCGCAAATCGTAAATGCTGTCCACTTTCCCGTGTTCGGGACAAGAGCCTTTAATAACGACCCTCCCACAGTCAGGGCATCTCTTGATCAACCCAGAGCCTGATTGGATGTCGATTATTACTCCCGTTCTTTGTTCTTCAGCACGGAGGACTGAGACCTCTTCATCAAGAGGCATGATTTCGGTCGTCTTGTTAAAGCTGACGCTGAACCTCCCCTGCCACGATTTGGTTACGACGTTTCTGATTGCATAACTCCTACCTTCTTCTGCCAACGGTATCTGCGCATTGGCCCAGTTCGTAAACTTTATCGTGCCGGTTTCATCTCCAAGTAACCCGACTTGTGCGATAGAGGGCGAATGGGGCTCCCACAACCTTACAACTTTTACTTTCAGATTGAGCCATCGTTCGTCGTCGTTCACGTCAGAGATTTTTGCATAAGCACTCTCCGATGATGTATCTAATCGTCCCTGAACACCACGATACGTCTTCAAGAAATAGTTCGTAACGCTTCGCCTTGCCTCATCATCAGGAACCTTAAAATCGTTGATCAGAGCGTTTAAGCGATTTTCGATCTCAAAAACAGGAACGTCAACTTTTAGTTCCAACAAACGAGCGTGTATTTGCTCAGCTAATTGTTTAATCTCCATTTTACCACAAGCCTTTGTTTTTTTACTGAAAGGCACAATAACATCCGTGTGAGCACATATAAAGCTTTCTTAAACGGCAGGAAAGTAACGCTACTAGATTGCGAACAGAAGAATAGATAGATAGGGAGGAGTCAGGGCCATAAGCCTCCTTTTGTTTTATGTGGCATTCATCTACGCGCTTACCTGGATGTCGTCTGGACGTTTCATCCATCCCATTTAGCTTGCACCTGTGAGGATTCGCCGTTTCATCGCACCCCTTAAGCGTCATCAGTTCTCCACCTCATCGTCACTCGCTCAAGGACGTTTCGTTTCTGTGCCAGTGCCATGACTCTCGCCATGCGGCTTACGCCGCTCACACGTCCAGATAGTGGAAGGACTTTCCTCAGCGGCAATACCACCGGCAGCCACTCACCCACTCTCCCCCGTTTTGTAATTCGATGGCAAATGTAATATAATTATGCGTGCGACTACTATGTATGCGCATTGATGAGGGGAGAACAGCAGTCGAGCTCGCTCGGCACGCAATTGAGAGCTTTTTATTAAGTAAACAGAAGTTGCCTCCTCCTGATAATTTGCCGGTGGTATTTGAAGAGTTTCGGGGAGTTTTTGTGACGCTTAATTCTGGCATCCTGAGGGGGTGCATAGGATATCCATATCCCTCTATGAAACTCAAGGATGGCATAATTGATGCAGCAATTAGTGCGGCAGTCTACGATTATCGATTTCCGCCTGTCAGCGTATCAGAACTTGACGCCATTACGATAGAAGTGACTATATTAACACCGCCAGAGCGAATTCACAGTGCAGAAGATATCATTGTCGGAAAACACGGTATCATCATTAAAAAAGGCTTACAACAAGGGCTATTGTTGCCACAGGTGGCCACTGAATACAATTGGACACCACGAGAGTTTTTGTCGCACACATACGAGAAAGCGGGACTCAGTCCCGGCACGCTCGGAGCTGAGCTCTACGTCTTTGAGGGGCAAATATTTGAAGAAATAGAGCCGCACGGAGACGTTGTTGAAAAGTGCATTTGCTAACTAACGCATGGCCTCTACTTCCGTTACAAATGGCAAAGTATTTTACCGCGGTCAGCTGATCGACGCTGATATACTCATCGAAGATGAAAAAATTAGCAAGATCGCAAAAAACGTTAAAGGAGATGAGAAGGTAGATGCAAAGGGCCAGCTTGTCCTTCCGGGAGCTATCGACGTGCACGTGCACTTCAGAGATCTCGAAGAGGCGTATAAAGAAGATTGGTATACAGGGTCGTGCGCTGCCGCTGGTGGCGGTGTGACTACCGTCATCGATCAACCTAACACAATACCGCCAACGCTTACTGTCTCATCTTACAATCGCAAACGAGCCGCGGCTCGTGCATCAATTGTAGACTACGGGATTAACGGGGGCATTAGCGATTTCGAGCACGCAAAAGAGCTTTGTGATCTTGGGATTACTGCTTTTGGCGAAATGTTTATCCACAATAAAACGGCAGCCGACCTATTACAATTATTGCAAACAGTCAAAGACTTGAATGCCCTTGGTTGTATACACGCCGAAAAAGTTTATAACAATCGAACGGATGAGGTTAAAGCAATTGACGACATCCTACACGCAAATCGAACAATTGGCGCGCGGCTTCATATAGCGCACGTGATGTACCTCTACCGGCGTAGAACTAGTTAAACGAGCACGGCAGAACGTTACCTGTGAGGTGACGCCTCACCACCTCTTCCTATCGGATGCTGACGCTCGGAGGCTTGGGCCGTTCGGGATCATGAACCCTCCGTTACGGAGCAGTGCTACTACAGAAGCACTATGGTCAAATATGGACGCGATTGACATGATCGCGAGTGACCACGCTCCTCACACAGTGATCGACAAGAAGTCGCCTGAACCTCCTCCCGGCGTTCCTGGCGTCGAGACGCTCGTGCCACTACTCCTCGCACATTTGGATCGAATCGGGCTTGAACGGTTTGTCGCGCTCACGAGCATAACTCCTGCCCATCGATTCGCGTTGAAAGGTAAAGGTTCTATAGCTGAAGGTAATGACGCAGATTTAATTGTGGTCGACTTGAAACAGAAACGTATCATAACAAGAGAGAGACTTCACAGCAAAACGGGCTGGACACCATTTGAGGGGCTTGAAGGAGTTTTCCCTTCCCTTACCATAGTGAGAGGTGAGATTGTCTTTGATGGTGATATAACAGCTAAAAAGGGATGGGGACAGCAGGTTTTTGGTCCCGGGAAAAAGTAGAATAATCACTTTTTTCGTAAGCAATTAGAAAGGTAGTCGCATAACAGTAAAAGTAAGTCATCATTACTTAGTCATTATTACTCTTAACACATTGCTTGAAGGATGCGAAACTACGAGGAGAGATGAATGTTTAACAAAGGTAACGCTTGACTTACATTTTCGGCATAGTTAACCCGCGACTTTGCAACATCTTTTAATTCTGAGGTCTCACCTTAAATAATAGATCCAGATATACTCATAGATGACAAGAATATAACGTAGTTACCTCAATCCCCCATCATTACAGCTAGTTGCCAGCTTCCTATGATGTTCAACAACTTGATCGACGGTAAAACAAAGCTGTTAAGTTTAAGGTCTCGTTAAAACGCCAGCATAACGGTACGTTCTTCTAATTAAATGTGTACGTGCTGTGCAAGGCTAACAACAGACATAGCATAACAATCAGTATCAGTTCTTTTGGTTCTAAAGCGAACAGTTTCGTCACGATCATTGAATTGTTACCGCTTTCAGCGTTGATACGCCTGGTAACCTCACTTCCCATATTTATCTTTTTACATAAGTTATTCTCAACTCGAAAATATCTTAATATAAAAAGATAAGTGAGTTGAGAGCAATGTTGGGGGAGATCATTGTGGACTTAATTTTTAATTTACATCGACAAAAAAGCGGATATTAGTTGATTGTGATTAGATTCTATGTATTGCGTTTTAATTTCTTAAAAGTACTAACGCTTATTTGACACTATGAACTACTTATCGAATTGAGTGAGTTATGGAAGGTTTAATACACTAGCTTGATAAGAGCGAGTCAATACGATGCTTGATGATAACAAGACCTGTAACTTTCAAGACTGACTTACATTATGAGAGTAAAAATAAAAAGTGTTTACGTATTTCTAGTGCTGTGTATGCGACTCCAACACAGAGCACTGCGCTAAACCTAGTCCTTTATATTATCGCAGAAATGAGTAGCAAGAAACGCGTTACGCTCAATAAGGGCGGTTTATTCCTAATTTTTAGCTATATTTTAAGTTAAAAGTCCTGATAATACCCCATTTAATTGCGACTGCACAGCTATTCACTGTCGTGTAAGAAAATGGAAAGTTCCCAATATACCGTACCTTCACTTACATCCTTTTATCATTCCTTACCGTTCACTAAGTCCACCAAAGTGTCTATATTCCCTATATTCAATAGCTGAAAGCAACTACATCTCACTCCGGAGATTTAGTTACCGTCTAAAGATGAGGATCTCGAGAATCCATACTAAAGTAACACTCAGAATAGTGAATTAACGTTAACATCTTATCCTATTTATTGAACATTTTAGCAGTATCGAATTTTATCTTTTTTCAAGTTACTCTATTAGTTCAAGTGTTTAACACTATGTAGATGTCACACAGTGGCCACAAATTATTTACGTCTCCACTTCGATATTCTTTGAAAATCAGATAACTGATTGAACGATAAGCGAATAAAAAAAAAGAGGTGAAAGCAATGGTGAGTTTTATATTCATTCCACAGTACATACTTCAGCTTATTGGAGGAGTTGCTCTAGAATGGGTTTTTCCGCCGTTTGGAACGCTCCTAGGCATGTACCTAATTTATGACGCGGTGATACACATGCTTGGGGCTTAACACGGTATGGCTAACACGTAATAGCCGAAATATGCACGTCACGAGGTACGAAATAGCCGACCTGCGAAGTGGATTATTAAAAAGTGCACTTGGAAGAAATCGATGTGCGCTGTATAATGGTTCTTCGAAATATTTTAGTTTTTTTATTTTTTTACTTTTTTTTTAATTATTGTGAGGCCGGTTTACCTCGTCTTTTAGTAATGCATTCTCTTTAGCGTATGTCATCTCATTTCGCCTTTTGAAACTGTAATTACACCTTAGCGAGAGGCTGTAGCTTCGGATTGGGCTTAGTGGATGCGTAGCACTACTACATTTTATTTTTTTATGCCTAATGTGATAAAGAAACTAGAGCGTCTTCCAAAACGAGTGGCTACACATAGATACGTGCGTTAGAGGTCGACACACTACAGATGGGTGGTAGCATTTGCCACCCTAATAATTTTTTAAGGGTTCAAATTTCGCATCTACAATGATTTCAGCCCGTAACGACGCTTCAATGTTAATTTGGTGTTAATGCGTAACTTAAATGTATTTAATGAGTGTCTTACCATTGGCGTTTACACGTCTTTCTTCCGTGTTAAGAGTCGTTTTTTCCTGATTGGATATTCAAAAAACTTAACCATCAATTGTGTATTCGCGTCCTAGCAATAACTTATCGAAAGATCAAATTGCATTTGTTGCGCGATACAATTTATAGTCAAATAATAATAAACAAAAAAAAGCCAACTCTTTTAAAATTGAATAATTCGGGGTTTATAAAAAATAAAAGATGTGTTACTGTCATAGCAATGCATTTCTGTCGCGACACATTTCTGTGACTACGTTTCTGTCTTTACTGCTCTTCACGCGCTCTTTTTTTATAACGTTATATTCTTATGTTGCTAGAGGAAACAACAGGGATTTTGTGCTGCCGCTCACTTTTTGTATTACAATATTCCAGCAAACAACAGAGCTATGCCTGGGAAGATGTTAAAGCTTGCTATCAATGCCGCTGAAGCTACTATGCACATCAGGCCTAGTGGTATGCCAATTATGGGGATAAACATCACCATTTTTTTTCACCTCCTGCGTATCGATAATTCGATCATCACACAGAGCGACACGCTCCGTGATGCGTATACTAGTTAATAAACCTGGGTGTATATAAAAGTTTTTGAGATTTTTAAAAGTTTTTAAGGTTTTTAAAAGTTTTTGATTTTTTTTATTTTGGTAAGTTTAGATAAAAAAACAAAAAAATGAACGTATTCTGGACCACCTTTTGTTACAATGTGTAACGCTCACTTTTAATAACTGCTAAGCTCTATCGATTCACCTATAATGAGTTTAAGCTTGGTTGTTAAGTGAGATTACGGTGATTTTGTGCTGCCGCTCACTTGCTGTTTTACAATATTCCAGCAAACAACAGAGCTATGCCTGGGAAGATGTTAAAGCTTGCAAACAATGCCGCAGATGCTATAATGCACATTAAGCCAAGCGGTATACCAAGTATAGGGATAAACAGTACCATTTCTTTTCACCTCCTGCGTATCGATAAATCGATCATCACACAGAGCGACACGCTCTGTGATGCGTACACTAGTTAATGAACCTGGGGGTATATAAAAGTTTTTGCGGTTTTTTCTCTAAACTTACCAAAATAAAAATAAAAAAAATAGACGTATTACTGGACCACCTTTTGTTACAATGTGTAACGCTCACTTGTAATAACTGTTAAGCTCGTATCGATCCATGACGTTTATAATGAATTTAAGCCCAGTTACCAAGTGAAATTATGGTGGTTTTGTGCTGACACTCACTTGTTGTATTACAATATTCCAGCAAACAGAAGCGCTACGCCCGCTCCGAAACTGCCATTGAAAATCAAGGCCATTGAAGCTACTATTGTTGCTACGCCCAGCGGTATACCTATTATGGGGATAAACATCACCATTACTTTTCACCTCCCTCGTATCGATAAATCAAGCATCAGACAGAGCGACACACCTTGGCCGTGGCGACATGCTCCGTGATGACTGGTATTACTGTTTAGCTGGGTGTATATAAATTTTGATATTTTGATTTTTTATTTTTACCTCTAAACTTACCAAAAAAAAAATAAAAAAAAATAAACGTATTACTGGACCACCTTTTGTTGCAATTTGTAACGCTCACTTGTAATAACTGTTAAGCTCGTATCTATGCATGACGTTTATTATGGGTTTAAGCCCAGTTACTAAGTGAAATTACGGTGATTTTGTGCTGGCGCTCACTTGTTGTTTTACAGTATTGCAACAAACAAAGCAGCAACGGCTGGAGCCTGCAAAGCAGGTACCATCATCATTATCGCGGAAGCTGCTAGTACCATAAGGCCTAGTGGTATTCCAACAATGGGAATAAAAAACACTATTTTTCACCTCCTTCTTATCGACAAACGGTAAATGCATCACGAAGAGCGTCTCTGTGCAATGATCGATTTATCGATACGCAGGTCATCAACTCAAGCGACACGCTCCGTGATGCGTATATTAACTTAATATGAGCGTGTGTATATAAGCGCTCTTAAATCTCCTAATCTCTTCTTATGGACGTTTTTCTGCCAGTGACGATTATTCTGCCAGTGGAATTAAGTAACAATTTTTACTTTATCTAGACGAGTTATAAAAACAAAAAGGAGTATTACATTACCGCGCAGTTCTGGCGTCATTGTAAACAGATTGTTTATTAACACCATTTATTACAAACTTAAGTCAATTTAATAAGAGAAGGTATGACGGTTCATGCCTACTGTCAATTGCTACATCACAGTATACCAGCAGCGATAAGCGGAATTCCAAGTCCGGTGGTGGCTTTATTTAATGACAATGCTAGTCCCGCTACTATTGTCATCAGGCCTAGCGGAAGCTCAAAAAAAGGGTATACCTCCTTCATATCGACAAACGATCATCAACTCGAGCGACACACTTAGTGATGCGTATAAAAAAAGCGTAATAAATGTGCGTTATTTAACTTTTCTTAAATTTTTTTTAAATTTTTTTGCTTTATATAAACGTGTTGTATAAAAAATCAAAAAATAAACGCGTCGCATTATCATATATTTCTGTTGCCGCGTATTTCTTTCACTTATGATAACGAACTATCGATTCATAGCGTTTATTTGATGTTTAAGCCCGTTTTATAAACGAAGTTGCTGTAGTTTAGGAGTTTCTATACATTTCTATATTGCACATCTTCGCTCTCTCCTAACTGCCATTTCTTTTTCGCGTATTCGTTACAAACTGTTTAAATAACAACGTAAGTTCATCTAAAGCATGATCTGCACTTTAGTTCGGCGGGCCCCGAAAGTTATACTTCGACAGGCATTTGCGAGTCATTTAGATGATATCTAAAGATGCCAAGTTATTTTTTTGTAAGCAACCAGAAAGTATCATCCTTTCACTAACAGTTCTCTTTATCAAATTCCACAGTGTATCTTTAAAATACACTGTTGAAACTACACAGAAAGTTAAAGTCTGTAACTAATTTTCATAAAAAAGTCTATCACGCTAATTGGCGCTTCGGGAGTTGAGTGCTCCACGTGAAATTTTTATATACTTATTCATCCTGTTAATTCAGTGTGTCGAACTGTCTCACTAAAATAGTTCGTGAACATAGTATATTGATTAAAGTAGGTGAACACAATGCTGCTATTAGAAAATATTCCTCTTTCGTTATTAGGATTAATCCCTGGGTTATTTCCCTTAATAATATTGATCCAAGAGCCAATTAATTTATTACAAATCGGTTTGGCGTACCTACTAACTCAAGCATTCCCCGATCAAGCTACGCTGATATGGATAGCTTTATTATTTTAGTAGTATTTACGCCAACAATTATAGTCACAAAAAATTCGTGGGATGCAACTCTTTTCATTTACTCTGAAAATGCGCTGTGTCATTCTATAGAGTGTGTAACATTAAAGGACACAATGCTCTAAATGATCTTATGGAGCCTACAACAAAGCTGATAAGCTAAATTAAGCTTTTTATTTCTAACATCAAGCAACAGCCCTACGTGCATAAGTATGATGGTAGTATATGCACATTCTTAGTATTTTCAGAGATACTCGCGTCCTTAACGATAGCTTAACGTGCAACATACACCACGTGATTTCTCTGATTGATAGTTTAGAGTTTGCATGACGAGTAGATTTATGACGCGTATAAATTTGTCGATGTTGTGGCCCCCCAACGTCTCTTCGAGTAACATCTTATCTACGTGTACAGATACTATCAGAACAAATCGATACTGAAAATGCAGTTGAGAAGGCAATGAAGTTAACATACTCTAAATCAATCAGGGTTATAAACAAAGTAGACAAATCGCTTCGCGCTCATCCCGAAACTTATCGTAAAAGCCACACTCGTCCAAAGCTTGAGATACAAAATTAGCGCGAGTAGATCTTTTGACAACAAAGCTTGTTGCTCTGAGTTGTCTCTCTCTGCACTAGAATTCCATCAACCTCTCACTTGTTATCGATCGATTAAATCACACTTCTAGAAATACCGCTCACGTCACTCGAATGAAATAAAAATCACATCAAAAAAATATGGGCACCAATATAAAACTGTAATTGTGCAAATATCGCAGTCTGTTAAACTTGCATGCAGATGTAGTGTTCACATGTCGTCAACCAAATTAAATCTCTTATAGTATCCATTAAAGGGCGTAATTTAAATTACTCTCCTGTCTTGTATAATATCGCCTTTAACTCCAGATCGTGTCCCACCTTTGTGCCGCTGAAGACAGCTCTACGGAAAGTAACAGGATTATAATGTTGTCAATTTTTTGCTAATTTGACTCTCACATTCAGCAAGCGCCTTACAGTTAATGATGTGTTAAAGTCTGATGATTTCGTCTAATGCGTTGATCCTGAGTGCTACATTTACCCGCATATCACAGATGAGTTATTCACCGAATGGCCGCTTTTTGATGAAGAGACGAAAAAGGAATATGCCAAAGATTTAAACACGTGTACTAGTTGTTGGCATGAGCGCATGAAAAGGTTAGAGAACTGGGAGTGGTATCAAACAGAGCGAAAGGCAGCGATGACGAATGAATGAAATCACGGCTGTTAAACTGACAGAATTGAGGATTCTTTTTCTTTCAAGTTTCAAGATTTATGCTTAATCTATGTTAACTTCTGTTTAAAACGCTATACCTAGGCCGATAACACCTATCACCCAAAAGATTTCTTTTATCGGCGACGGTTGAAAAAACCCAGTTATCCACCATGGGCCAATGTAGAGAAGAGCCGCACCCGCGATAAGTCCACCAAACGGCCACGTTAAAGGACACGATAATAACATATGCTACTCCTCTTTTCTACCGATAACCGTTATCTTTTACTTCTGATTGAGAGAGAAAGGTATGTGTCGAAGATTTTTATGGCAAAGTGGGCCAACTACGCATAAAACGCGATATTACGAAAATGCCGTCTAATACAAAAAATATTCGCTAGCGGGGCTGATTAGATGGGTTGTCATTTTGGGATAAAAATAACGTTCTGACGTTCTTTTTTAATGCACATCTTCACCACTAGTATTTGGAACTTATAACGTAGTTCATTAGCCCTCTCTATGATACCGTTAGCCATCTCGCGCTGCAGCCGCTCATATCGCGTCATTACCGCCACGCCCACTTTTTACTGGTGTTACAAGTATTTTATAAATGCAATTAAATTGCAAATATAAGCGTAAGAAAACCCCACAACTGCCAAGGCATACCTAAGAAACCTTGGTTTGGCAAGATGGCTGACAGTAAGAATAATTCCATAGAACTTGCCAACATAAGAAGTCCCGCAACTTGCATACCGGGAATCAACAAAAGCATTGTAGTATCACCTCCTTTTCCTCAGTCTATCAAATTTACGGATAATTTTTAAAACAAGTAACAACGCGCGATATAATAAAACTACCCCCAGTGGTAGCGTCAACTAACACATAAACACGATACGCTCAAATCATTGTTTAGAATAAAAAATATTCGTTGGCGGTGCTTATTAGATTTGAATTTAAAGACGTTGAATGGCTCCGTTGTCTGACTGACGCAATTCGTCATGGAGTTGTGTCTATTTCAGAGCACGGACGATCATCAATCCTAGTAGGCGAAGGGGACTAATTAAACGTTATTGCAATTTACTGCTGTTTATATAACACCCATTTCGGTCAGCCGCTCAGGCAAGTAAACGTCAGTCACATAGTCGAGGCCACGGCTGGCAAAGGCTTGTTGTTCTGACTTTTTATTGATGTCAAGCTGTAAGGCAATCTCATTTTTCCAGAAATCAGTGCCAAACCGTGGATCAGTAAGCTCAGACTGCAACGCTTTGATATCTTGATCTGAAAGCTTGTCGGTGGGAAGCTCATAGTTGACGATGTCACTTGGCCGTACCCCAATAAACTGAGCGGCAGGAGTCGCCATGTATTCAGACATATGTGCGCTTTTTATTGATCCTGTACGCAACTGACGCGAATATTCTGTATGACCACGGGTCACCATCAGTAAAAACGACTACTGGCAGCTTGAGCTCTTCGTTCATTCTTTTGAGGAGTCTTCGCGTGCTCCGAGCCGGTTGGCCTTTAAGATGCACTATGATAGCGTTATGATCAGTGTCAAAACCATTTTCGATAAGCCGATCCCTCATACCACCTGTTTCAACCGCAATGATTAACTTGGCATCATGCTCGATAAACTCAACGTTATCAACGTTATACGGTATCTGATACCCGCCCTCTCCCACGTCATCAACACAATGAATGATGCGCTCTGAGAACTGCCCGCGACGTTCTATGTTCTCTCGAAGCCGCACTGGCCCGAACACAGTAGCGCCATTCTCCTCAGGCCGGACATGAAAATCCTCGCGTTGGAGTTCGGTAATTATCTCAAGATCTTCGATCAATCTGTCAGATTCAGGCTGCTCTCTAAATTTAGCCAACTTCCAGCCTTCAGAAATGTAATACAACTCCCTCAACGTGGACGAGCGATTCTCGCTAAGCTGCTTTTTAAGGAAGTCAATTGTATACGATGTTTTTAATAGACTATAAGCACCTCTTACAGTCTTGCAGCTCCTAGCGCTCTGTCGATCTCCATAAACCCACACTTCAGACTCGTCGTTATAAGCAAGATTCATCTTGGTTCTGGTCGGGATCATCACATATGGTATTTGTTCAGTATGAAATTGCGCGTAGAGTGTTTCAACTATGCCCAAAAGTTTCTCGTGTGTCACTTTCTCCCGTGCTTTACGCGCAGTCTCTTTCGTCTTAGTTGCCTTGGCCATTCCCGTGCCTCACTCACTCATTCATTCGCTTTTTGGATAATGCTTTTGCCCCCGTCACCATCTCTCCTAGAATTCCTTCAACGATTGGATCAGTGAACTGCAGATCATTGGTCTGTACAAAATAGTTAAACTTCCTCTCACCATTTGGCTTAACAGAAACCTTCCATACGTTGTCAAATGTGCCGTTTGCACCAACAATCTTCGGTTTTGGGCTTGCATTTTTCACTTCTGACTGCGAAAAGTCATGCAGATTGAAATCCTTTTGGGTTTCCGAATAGTTCTTTACACGAATAACAACGTTGTAGCCACTGTTGGCTTGTTCAATTCTCTTTTGCACGAGCACATTGCCCATAATTCTTGCAACGATCGGTTGTATGTCTGGCTTCTCTTTGCCTGTTACCTCAGCTACTTTTTCTGCGAGTTTTGGCAGCACCTTCTCAATGATCTCTTCTTTCTCTTTCCTCTTAGCAAGAAGCTTCTGTTTGACGAGGTAGTTCTTGAGACCGCGAGCAACATCTCGTACAGCAAGTTCTATCTCATCAACGATTTCAGAAATATCGGCTATTGCCTCCTTTGATTCAGACGTGAACGGCACATTTGTCGAAGCAACATGCACCAATACGACGGCAGGACCTTGGGGAATGCCACTTCCGCCAGGCTGATTTAGGTCGTAATTTCTCCAGTTTATCCTCTCGACGGCATGTGTACACGCGCAATCGCCTTGTTGGTATAACAGCGGGACTCGATTAGCAAACCTGAGTATGTCGATTCTGTCTTCTTTTGGCAAGCTCCCGCCAAATGCAATACCTGTCTCCACCACAAATGGATTTCCAGTATGGACTGACGCGTCGCGAGTCGTCGTCGCAATAAAATCAACATCGTACTCTTTTTGAAGCCCTTTCCTTATTAATTCCTCAGAAATTGGTGATAAACAATCTGTCGGGGGGGCAATTATCTTAACCATTTTAAATGCATCACGTAGTCGTTTCGCTTGCTCCCTCGACAAATCGTTGGGATTCACGTCTGGGTCGATCCCAGCTTTCACGCATATCTCTTTTGCTGTTTTTTGACCGATTCGCGCGAATTCATTTGTCAAAAAGGAGTTGAGGCGCCTTCGTTCCGTATATCGCAGCATTTTGATGAGAGTCCCGAGTTCGATACCTTCCGGATGCGGCATAATCTCGCACGGCTCTACAGGGATAACCTCTGTTGCCCGCTCAAAGACCTCGACCCCCCCATTCGGCTCGGTTAATGTAATCCTAGCATGGGGATTAACTATAGCTGTTGACTTTATGTAACCGTAAATTGACTGCTTACGTCCTCTGACGTAAGCACCGTCCATCTCAACTTCAATTCTCGTACCGTGAGGTCTATCCCAATCAACGATTCGTTCTATTAAAATTTCTGGTTCGTTCGTTTTTGTATTGATGACTAGTTCGTAGTAATGAGCGTCCTTTGTTTTTCCAGTTTTTGAATAAACCGCCGTTGGTTTTCCTGACGTCAGCTGGGAATATAATACTACTGCTGAGATACCAATACCTTGCTGTCCTCTGCTTTGCTTCAGCGAGTGAAATCGTGAACCATATAACAGCTTCCCGAACACTCGTGGTATCTGCTCTTTTACGATCCCAGGACCATTATCCTCTACGGTTAACCGGTAGCTATTGCTGTCGACTTTATCGACTTGTACTAAAATATCTGGGAGTATGCCGCTCTCTTCACAGGCATCCAAAGCATTATCAACTGCTTCCTTAACGCTTGTGATCAGGCTTCTCGTTGAAGAGTCAAACCCTAGTATGTGCCTATTTTTTTCGAAGAACTCGGCGACGCTAATCTCTCGTTGTTTTTGAGCTAATTTTTCGGCTATATTCTCCACCATTTATGATCTCCGACGTTACAATTCAGCACCGACGATCGTGTGAGTTGACGTTACCCCTTTTATTTCTCTTGTTCTATCAACAACGTTATTAAGGGCCGTGAGCCCCTCAACTTCAATAATCGCTACAAAATCATATTCTCCAAACACGTGATACACCTCTCTAATCCCATTGAGATCGAGAAGTTCACCATAAACATGGCGTTCCTCGCCGGGAACGACATTCACCATTGTTACGCCCACAACCACAAATATCCCCTTTGTATAGACGATATAGTGTTATTTAGCCATTACGATAGTTTTGTAAAAGTGATTATACTGCGATTATCTTATCACAAGAGTGTTTTCATTACTTTTGCTCATCGATTTCTCTAACATTGCCATTAATCATTCCGAAGGCTAGACGTTTCTTTTTTCTCAGGCAGTTGTACGCTGACCTCACACAACCTCACTGACGAAACAAGTTCACACTTAACAATTTAACTAGTAACAGGACAGTGAGTAGTTGGACTCGAGTCTTCTGCCCTCATATCCTTTATGTTTTATGCGCACTTGTCAGGCAACTTGCGGAGACCAGCGATCGAGGAATTAACATAGACTTCGGACCTTTGTCGCCTTTTTTATCTCGTGTATTTTCTATAAATGTGTTCCAAGCTGTATAGGGTTGTGAGTTTCCTTTTAATTGAGCGTCAAATGATAACCCGTGCGAAGACTTATTGAGCAAACGATAAACATATATTGAGCGACGATTTAACTTGTGTTGTCAGCGGAGGTAGCCAAGAGGTCAACGGCGGTGGGCTCAAGATCCACTCTCATAGGAGTTCGCGGGTTCGAATCCCTCCCTCCGCATCCAAATACCTACTCACTTGCACTACGCCAGAGCCTGTCAGATAAAGCAACATTAGGCACTGGCGTTAGAATTGTGAGCTTACGAACCTAGTGCTATCGGAAGCTTTTAAGCTGAAAGATATATTGGGACACATACAATGGCGTAATCCGGGCATTTTAATCGTTCATTTAACTGCACGTCTATGTAAACGAGTAAAAAGAACTACGAGAGGCACAGAGCTGATTTGTTGGTGCGTGTTGCAACAACAATCTCAATAATAATCAAGCAAAACGCTACGTTTTTAAAAAATTGGTTTCCTAGAACTCTCACTTATCAGCGTTATTTGCATATGCTTCTAAGTGTCGGCGCATTTTATCTAGTGGTAATCTGCTCGATATACCTTTGGATGCACACAATTTTCGAGGCTATTTGGATAACTTTTAAACGTTTGAAAGGTGATGTATTAATAGCCGATGATGTAAATTGAATCAGAGCAAAGAAAAGTGTTATGATGAACCCTATGAGTTCTGAGGCTCGAACCACCACCTTACCGAACTTTAAACGGTGCCTTTTAACGATGGTTGTACATACGTTAACACTGTAACGACTGACTTATTGATTGCTAAAATAACCTTTTCACGTTTTGAGTGGGATATAAATGGGGCTTGCTAAGCAAAGAAATATCATTGGAATAGCAAGAGAGACATTGAAGTTCATAGTAAATGTAAGCAAATCGTCGCATCCTAAAGAATTTGCTGGAATGCTGTACGCGGACGACAACGTTATAACTGGAGTGGATGTCCCCATTACTCATTCATCTAATGTAAGCGCAGTTATGAACCTCTTTATGCTACCAGTTAATACACATTTAGTGGGATCCGTTCATAGCCACCCTTCAGGGGATATTAGTCCTTCTGCAGAAGATATTAAGATGTTTACGCAAAATGGTGACTATCATATTATTGTTGGGTATCCGTACGATATGGAAAGTTGGAGTTGTTACAACAGGGTTGGAAACAAACGGCATTTGGACATATTAGATATAGATCTCGATCATAAAAACCAAGTGCTTGAGGATATTTTGGAAACCTTCGGGAAAGAAGATGATTAGAGTACTGGCCACCGGCACGTTCGACATACTCCATCCAGGGCATATTTTGTACCTTCAAAAGGCAAAAGAACTTGGCGACGAGCTTTACGTCATTGTCTCAAGGGATTCTATGGTGCACCACAAACCGAGGCCAATAATTCCAGAAGATCAAAGATTGAAGATAATTCAAGCATTAAAAGTTGTCGACAGCGCTCAGCTTGGCAGTGAACGTGACATTTATGAGCCGTTGTATTCAATAAAACCTGACATTATCGTGCTTGGGTTCGATCAACACTTTGACGAACAGAACCTGAAAGAACAACTGAGGCGTCGGCACATTGACGCCGAGGTCGTTAGAATTGCACACGCCGATACAGGGGCGCTGTCGGGCACTGAAAACATAATTAAACGGATAATCGAAACGCGGGTACGGTGCTAACTCAGCAAAACTTCTCCCATTCTTTTTATGCCCTCTATTATGTGCTCACGGCTTGCAGCATATGATACTCTTAAATACCCCTCACCGCTAGGGCCAAATGCTAGCCCTGGACTTACGGCCACATACGCATCGCGTAACAATCTCTCCGTTACTTCCATCGAGGTTCCAAATTTTGAAATGTTGACAAAAGCGTAGAAAGCCCCATTTGGTTTACGGCATTTAATTCCTATCTTTGACAGCTCATCAACAACTAAGTCGCGCCTCGTTCTGAACTCAGCGGCCATATCATAAACCGGCTTTTGATCACCCGTTAAGGCCTCAACTCCTGCATATTGAACGAATGACGTAGGATGGCTCACTGAATGTTGTTGAATTTTAAGCATACCCTCTAAAATAGCTTTTGGCGCCGCAGCATATCCTAATCGCCAACCTGTCATCGCATATGCCTTCGAAAATCCATTAACCGTGACCGTTAGATCGGGGATCAAGGCACCAATGCTGAGGTGTTCCTTATCGTAAATGATTTTCTCGTAAACTTCATCAGAAATTACGTAGATTCCATAATCCTCTGCAATTTCAGCTATCGCCGTAAGGGTGCGCTCGTCATAAACAGCTCCGGTAGGGTTGCACGGACTATTCAATATTATGAGCTTCGTCTTATGATTAACGAAATCTTGGAAGTCTAGCGGTTGATAATCATCGTGCTCATATACTGGAACCATTACTACCTTTCCACCGGCAAACATAACTATTGCTTCATATGAGACCCACGCAGGATCAAACAGTATACACTCATCTCTCTCATTTACTAGCGTGCATATTGATTCAAAGACTGCCTGCTTTGCTCCGGGCGTCACTATTATATCATCTGACGATGCATCAAGTTTATTATCCACCTTAAACTTCTCTGCAATTGCTTCCCGAAGCTCTGGCACACCTTTACTCTGTGTATAATGCGTTTCCCCTCGGTTGAGCGATAGTTTAGCAGCTTCAATAATTCTCTCAGGTGTGTTAAAATCCGGCTCCCCGAGGCTAAAACTTATGATGTCTTTTCCCTCTCTCCTAAGTTGCGCGGCTACATCAGATATCTGAATCGTAGCCGACTTGGGTATGACATCCACCTTTGAGGATATTATTTCTCCGCGCATACCAACTATAATCTCTCGATTAGCTTGACGGCCGCCTCTACTCCCCTCTTTGCATAATCAACTCTCTCGTGGGCTTCAAGGCGCGACATGCGCGGACCAGAAATGCCGAGGCTTATGGGCTTGTTGTACTCTAGCGCCAAATCTGCTATTTTTCGGCTAGCGTGCTGTAATACGATTTCGTCGTGTGACGTAGCTCCTTCGATAACACAGCCAATAGTTACAATGGCATCAATGCTCTCATCCATTGCGAGCGTCTTTACTGCGAGGGGCATGTCAAAAACGCCTGGTACAAGAACAGTCCGCACAACATCTGCACCTAAAAACGCCGCGTGTTCTCTTGCTAGTATCTCCATTTGATGTGTTATATCACGATTGAATTCGGCAACGACAAACCCCAGTCTGATTGTGTCATTCTTTTTTTGTGTCATGTTTTATCCCCAGTGTGGTCAAAAGTCAACTGGTTTGACGTCAGCAAATCCCTCTCTTTTGCCTTTTCCTGCCTCCAGTTCAAGTTTTCCACATAATAATTTATAGACATTCTGAGCGTGTTCTCGCGTACGGGTGTCAGCAAGTCGCGCAAGGTCCTTATCGGTCTCAACTTCATCTTCATAGACGAAGACTTCAATTATATGTGTATTGGTCATGAGCTGAGCTTGAATCAATCCAGTAGATGATTCGTGCGCACATTGTTTATCTATTGGCTTAGATCCGGGCATTCCAAGCGCCATTACCACATCGCATTCCCGTTCTTCTATTAACTTTTTTGCGGCGACTGGCAAATCTTTTATGCCCGGTACCGTATAACGCTCAATCTGCGCTGATATCCAGCGCCTTAATTCATCTTTGGCTGACTCCGCCATGTCATATCTGGCAAACGTTGTGTCCGCTATGCCGACTTTCATTATGTTCACCTTCCTCCCTTAATCTTTCGACGTATACCGCGACAACGCTTATTTACAATTTCTCCAAAATGTTGTCAGCGGCTAATATTCCTTGCCCGACCTCTTCTATTATTCTTCGTTCAAAGAGTACAAGTTCAAGTTTTTCAATAACGTTGAGAATGTCGCCTTTGCTGATGTTGCCCATATGGCCAATCCGGAATATCTTTCCTTTCAGGTGTGCCTGTCCACCAGCTACAATTATACCACGCTTTCTCATCTCGTCTTTTATCGTTGCGAAACTTATGCCAGATGGCACGTTCATTGCCGTCACGGTGTTAGAATACGTGCTGTAAGTATCGAGTCTCGGAAATAGCTCGATATTCATCTCACGCACTGCCGCTCGTATCGACTCAGAATAAATGCTGTGTCTTTTTATACGAGCGTCTAGTCCCTCCTCCTCAACTACCTTGAGTGCTTCTTCGAGAGCAAAGAAGAGTGGTATCGTGGGTGTATATGGTGTTTGACCTTTCTGAGCTGCATTTCTGTATTGGATTAGATCAACATAATATGGTCTTTTTTCAGCACGTTCGATGAAATCCCACGCCCGTTCACTAACCGAAATCATTGAAAGCCCTGGAGGGAGTCCTAAACACTTTTGAGAACCAGTAATTGCTACATCGATCCCCCACTTGTCGATAGGGGCTTCTATCCCTCCTATCGACGTGATGCCGTCCATAATGAGCAGTGTATCAAATTTTTTACACAGCTTACTTACCTCGTATACTGGATTTGTCATTCCAACAGAGGTCTCATTATGAACAACTGCTACCGCGTGAGCGCCATCTTCGAGCCTCGCCTTGATTCCATCTAAATCAATAGGGGTGCCCCACGTACTCTCTACCGGTATTGCCTCCCCATACAATGAGCACAGCTCTTTTAGACGCTGACCGAATTTGCCATTTTCTATTACAACGAACTTCTTACCGTTTCCAAAGTTGCCGATAGCAGCTTCCATGGCACACGTGCCTGAGCCGCTTAAGATATATACATCGTTTGCTGTGCCAAAGAGTTCTTGAAGTTGAACTGTACTCCGTTCAAGCAATTGCTTAAACTCGGAACCCCTATGGTTGATTATTGGCTTCGAAAGAGCCCTTAATATTCTAGGAATAACAGGCACCGGGCCGGGAAGCATTACAAGTTCGGTTTCAAATATTTCTTCCATCGCCGGCTCCATATAATCAGAATTACCCTTAGTAATTGACCACTTTAGTTCACTTGCACATAAAACTAACGCAAAGCAGCGCAAAGTGAAGTTCACTAATTTATATCGCATAATCTACGGTCGTTAAACTGCGCGGTACAATCTGCTTTAACTCACTTTAACACTTAACCTAAGACCCAATAAGTAGAGGTATACTACAAATAATCGACGCATCAGACATAAACAGGTACACCACTGGATCAGCAGCAACTGCGCTAAATAAACCGGCAGTAACCTCATTATTCAGAATCAAGTACATGACGCGATTCGAGTCCTTTCTATCGACATTCGCGTCTTCTACTAAATTACACGCAACAACAAACATGTGCCCGTGTTGGCGTATAATGATCCCATATCGGTTCCAAAAAAGAGTGCTTGCACTATAATTGATAGTGCATAAAAAGTAAGATGAATGAACTTCTTACATAGCATCGCGAATATTAAGACAACGAGTATATTGTCCATGAACGCGCTTGCGAATACAAAAGAAATTAAATTAAATATTTCGTTAAGTTATTGCACGCTATCATCTTGCCTTCTGTTAACAGGTATTCAAGACCCTGTTTTTCAACCCGTTTAATATTGTGAATACGCCAATAAAAGTAGCAGTACTTCATGGTCTACATTTTAACACGTCAACGAAATCTTCCCACATATTACTATCACAAAAAAGCGCTTGAATTAACACCTAAAGCAATCTTAAATAGACATTGTACACAGTTGCACGGACCCACAATAGTCAAGATAAAATTGCAGCACAAAAGGCAGAAATTCCAAATTAAAGCGGTTGATCTGAAATAAATGCTCATGGATCAAGCTTGTTTTGCCTTTTGAGCAAATTTCAAGATAAGCAGCGATTGATCTCCAACTAATGAAGAAGGGAGACAATTCCAGAAAGCGCCACGAAATATGTTATAGAACCGTTGTTTTTTGTGGAAGCGTTTATTCAAAGCTTCGCTGGGGCTTAAATAATGTCCTAAGGGTTGCCATACGATAGACGGCTCACCTATGTTGGCAAGCATCACTTCTTCAGTCACGACGGCATCACTTCTTTCATCACGACAGGGGGCGGGGCTATTTTCACCGGTTACATCGCTCGCTTACGAGTCGGCGAAATGCGAATGGTTATGTTGTCAATAAATGTTACAAAACTTTACAGACAGGCGACGCTAGATAAATATGATCTTTAGACAGTAATTCAAAGCCTGAACTGAGACAGTAAAAGGCGTAAAAACCAGAATCCAAAGAGCACGATAATGATAATAAAGATGGGTGGGAAAAGCAATTTGTTTCCCACTTTATATGGTTAATAATCTCTTTTAATTTAAAACATATAAGGTAAGCAGTAAAAATACTAATAATTACAATACCTGTATCAGTTACTTGGCTATCGCAATTATGCAATAAATAATGAAAAAATCAGTATGGCTATTGTGAATAGCCCATTCGTTACACTATCGGCCCCATTGTGAGAGAGTAACGTACATCAAAAACGATTTGTAATAGGAATTTCCTTACCTTACAATCATAGGTAACATATTGTTATGCAAATTGAAAGTCGAACGCAGATTTGCCTAAGTAAACAACTTAAACAGTATTTTGCTTACGAATAATAATTTGACGTCAATGAACGATATCAAAGTAGCTGTAATTGTCGGATCTACCTCTGATATGCACGTAGCCGAAAAGGCAAAAGAAGTATTGGACGAAGCGGGTATCAGCTATGACCTTCAGGTGATATCGGCACATAGAGAGCCAGAGCGCCTCGATGAATACCTAAAAAAATCGCATTTTCAGGTTATTATTGCAATAGCGGGACTTGCAGCCGCGCTTCCTGGAATCATTGCTTCAAAAACAGATGTTCCAGTGATAGGCGTCCCAGTGAGCAGTAAACTGAATGGTTTTGACGCTCTTCTGTCGATAGTACAAATGCCACCTGGAGTGCCAGTTGCCACAGTTGGCATCGATAACGGAAAGAATGCTGCGCTACTAGCAATAAGAATTTTGAAGCTTCTCGCTTAAGGCGCAGGTCGTAAAGACGCTCAACATTGCGAAGATCTCGGAATAACTTTACCAACACTGCCTAATGCATCGTGCACAATTTTTATCGCACATAAATCTCCGCACATCGAGCAGGCCTCAGTATTAGTTGTTCGACAACTAAACTTCTGCCGTGCAAAATCCGGATCAATTGAGAGCTCAAATTGTCTCGCCCAATCAAGGGATGTCCGCGCTGTTGCCATGTCGTCATCCCATTTTAACGCGTCCTCCCTGCCTCGTGCAAGATCAGCAATGTGTGCGGCAATCTTCGTGACAACTGCCCCCTGCTTTATATCTTCAGTCGTAGGGAGGCCAAGGTGTTCAGAAGGGGTCGTCATGCACAAAAAATCAGCACCATACATTCCTGCGAGGGCGCCGCCGATTGCTCCTGTAATGTGATCGTACCCGGGTGCTACATCGGTTACAATAGGGCCAAGTAAATAGAGCGGGGCACTGTTTGTAATTGATTTCATTGCTCGAACGTTTGATTCAATTTGATGGAGGGGAACGTGTCCAGGACCTTCTACAATTGTCTGAACACCCTTCTCTCGCGCTCGCTGAACGAGCTCCCCGAGAAGCACGTACTCTATGAATTTTGGTCTGTCGCTTGCATCGTGCAAGCACCCAGATCGCATGCCATCACCGAGGCTAATAGCAAAATCATACTCCTCGGCCATCTCCAGTAAATAATCGTATTCAGTATAAAATGGGTTATCACACCCATTATGAACCATCCATGCAATAGTGAACGCGCCTCCCCTGCTGACGACCCCCATGATCCTCTTACTGTTTTTGAGACGCTCAAGTGAGTTTAGCGTAACGCCAGCGTGGATAGTCATAAAATCTACGCCGTCTTGCGCGTGTTTCCTGACTGTGTTGAACATATCGTCTGATGTCATTTGTACGACTGCGCCGCGTGACATTGCTGCTTGATATATGGGAACCGTTCCGATAGGAGCTTGCACCTCCTGAAGTATGGCTCTTCTTATATCGTCAAGTTCTCCTCCTGTCGAAAGATCCATTACGGTATCCGCACCAAATTGCAGGGCAACTTGTGCTTTTGAGACTTCGTCGTTCTTATCTACATATTCGACAGACGTCCCTATATTCGCGTTTACTTTAGCTGATAACGACTCTCCAACTCCGAGCGCAACATAATCGCGGTTAACATTGTTAAGCAGCACAACGCGACCTGATGCGATAAGTCGCCGCAACTTATCTGGTTCAATACTTTCAGATTGTGCGACTGTAAGAATGTCATCAGTCAATCGCACCTGCGCTTCTTTCATTAGTGTCATATGAAGTACCTAAGTTTGAAGTCCAAACATCTGTATGACGTAATGCACTTTTATTCTTTTGCGTGTGTGAGTTGTGCGCGTGGCATAAATGCAGCTTGTGACGTTATGCCAAGTTTTATTTGTTGTAAGAAGAAAGAAACAGGTAATGAATGTTGACACTTTTTCACTTACTTATGAGGGTAATACGTACTTAATTCATTCGGAAAACGAGACGGTCGTTGACCTTGGCTCAATTGCAATAGCCAAAAAGCTGCCAATCAACGAAGTTAAGAATATCGTTTTAACCCACGTACACTTTGATCATACCGGTGGACTCGGAGTTATTAAAACTGATGCTAAAATTATGATGCACGAAGAAGACGCAAAGATGGTCGGAACCCCTGCAACAGCATCCAATTTTTTTGGAGAGAGAGCACCCGCGTTTAATATCGACGTACTACTTAAAGATGGAGATAAGATAGATATAGGCAGTTCCATTTTAAGAGTGGTTCACACCCCTGGGCACACGCCGGGCAGCATCTGCCTTTACGAACCTGAATCAAAGAGCCTTTTTTCAGGTGATACAATATTTCCCCACGGCGGCATCGGTAGAACGGACCTAATTGGAGGCAGTTCAAAAGCGTTGGTAGAATCAATTGAGCGATTAATGAAATTTGACGTGGAAGTGCTGTACCCTGGACATGGAGCGGTGACGGTAAACAACGTGAAAGAGCAGATAAAGCAGTCTCTAGGTTTTGCCAGAGCCGTTTATGAAATCGATGAACGCTAACAGCGGTGCTTACGTCCTAATCCTCGAATTAACGGGCGATATTACTTTAAAAATAGGAGCGCTAGGTGAATATGAGTTTAAAAGTGGATACTACGCATACGTCGGGTCCGCTCTTGGTTCCAACGGCTTCAACAGAGTTTTGCGGCACATCCGCGTCTCAGAAGGCAGTAATCAGACGCGAAAGTGGCATATAGATTATCTCTCATCGGTCTCTAAGATAATTGAAGTCCATAAAGTTTTCACGCTTGGACGCGTTGAATGCACCATTTCGACCACAATATCCAACAATTTAGGAGTGTCAAGTATGAAGGGATTTGGCTGCTCTGACTGCAAATGCGAATCGCATTTATACTACTGTGAGAATTTAGCAGAAATCAACGAGGTCGTTATCAAAGCCATGCGTCAGGTTAACGACATCGTATAGTTCTTCTAACTAATAGCCATATTCTCTCGCTCATAACAGGCTAATATAACTCATTCCGACATATCATTAGATTTGCACAATACAAGTGTCTGTACTTCTGCAGGCCCCAGTTATCTTTACCGATGACTGTGTCTAATTAGCTCGCTGTTGTTTTGTTAATATCTGATGAATGACATATAACAGAAAAGAGGTGAAATGTTGAACCTTTTAACTAACACCGTTGGTAGCTATCCGACGCACAATATCGGCGAAACCAAAAAAGCAGCAATGAGTTTGCACGACTTAATGTCAGGAGAGGACCCTTTTCTCACTTCAATAGAAGAAGCGGTTAAAGATCAGCTTGCTGCAGGTATCGATATGGTATCAGACGGACAGGTGCGAGCGGACATGATTACACTGTTCGCTAATAATATTGGTGGCATGCGGAGCGATCGCGGCCGTTCTCTTATCGTGGGAAAAGTTACCAAGCCACTTAAATCAATCTCAGCACGAGATATCACTCTTACAAGAGCAATTGTAGGGACAAAAGCCAAAGTAAAGGGAATCATTACTGGACCAGCTACGATGGCTGCTATGTCGTCATTGGGAAAAGGAGTACCATATAGATCGAAGCTTGACCCGCGTCTTTTGGAGGACATGGCAGCTGCACTTCGATTTGAGGCACAGCAACTCGTGAGAGCTGGAGCAGATGCTATACAGGTGGATGAACCAGCGTTCTATAACATAGATGTCAGCAAGGTCGCGAAATTTGTAGATGTTGCTGTTGAAGGAATCGACGTACCAGTGAAAATTCATCCCCACGTTGCGTCCTACAAGGACTACGACAACGTCGTAAAGCTTGACGAAGTAGAAGTGATTGGAATTGAAGCTGCAAAATTCCCGAACTTGCTTAATGAAATTAATCCAAAGGAGTTCTTAGATAGAGATAAGAAAGTTGCACTGGGAGTAATAAATACTGACAAGCGAGAAATTGAGACCATAGATGAGGTAATAGGGAGGATAAAAAAAGGAATTGAAATTTTTGGTGACGATATGTGGATAAATCCTGATTGTGGTTTAAGGCTTCACACGAGGGAGGTCGCATTTGAGAAACTTGTAGTAATGACAAAGGCCGTCACCGCGATAAAGCACGGCTCTAACTAATCTGAGCATCTACAACAACATGCCATATACCAGGAGAGAATTTTTTCACCTTATTTGTTCTAATAGCTTCTACGTGTCTACCAAGCTTTTTTGCAGCTTCAATTACCCGCGTGCGTGGCCGTGTAGACTGTAGTTCTATTGGGACAGTTTCGTGATAGTGCAAAATTCCCCCCATTTTGAGGGCCCTAATTCCTTTTTCTAAGTACTTATAAGCATCAAAGTTGCCCATTATTACCCTATCAATAGTATTAACAGGAGATATTTGTGCACAGTCACCGAGCAACGGGCGTACTATGTCACAAACGCTATTAAGGAAGATATTTTTCTTTAAGTAATAGAATGCATCTTGATTTATTTCTATAGCTGTAACAGATCTAGGTTTCGAATGAATGGCCATTGGAATTGAAAACTGGCCTATTCCGCCAAACATATCTAAAACATCCTCCCCATTGCCAAGCTTGCTCATCCTGATTCTCTCTGCGAAATTACCTGCGGAGAACATGACTTTACTCACATCTACCGCAAATTTACAGCTGTTCTCCTTATGGATTGTTTTAGTGTTTGATCCGGCAATTATCTCGATATTTGGCCGTCGAAACTGTCCTTTAATGCCTTTATCCCATAAGACACTGCTACACCGTGGATAAAGCTCTAACAAGCCCTGTCCAATCTCATATTTCAGGTGTTCAATTTCACAAGGGATATTGACAAGTATTAATTCCCCCAATAATTGCCACCGTCGCGGCAGCAGTAATCGTTCAACATCGCTCACTTTCGTCGACAGTTTTGTCACTAATAATTTCTGACCCCTCACGGAAGTATGAAAACCCCCTTAGTCGTTTTTGTGACAAGTACTTCACTGCCCCCCGGACCCGTGACGAATTTGGGACGCGAAATGCTTAAAGCTGCGTACGTATCAGGATCGAGCAGCTGCACCTCATCATCAGTCACAAAAACAAGCACAGAAGCTTTTGCATTGGCTCGAGATCCAAGAAGTTCAGCATCTGCAAGATCTCGTACTTTTAAGCTATGTCGGTCTCCACTTTGAAGATCGGTGGCAATAGCTGCCTTCTTTATTGAATGAAGTTCAAAGATGTGACCACTCAGAGCCACTATAGAGCCTGGCTTAAATCTCGGCAGTCGGATAGAGAAGGCTACTCTATACACGTTTTTACCATCTTTCTTGCCAACCAGCTTTGGTGATTCTCTGAAGCTTCCCCCTAGTTCCTCAATTATCGTCCGCGATAGCTGTTTTGCAGCACGTGTCCTTCCAACGTAAATATCCAAACCTTCCTTTTTCCTTTCAACTCTCGAAAGGAACGCCATCCTATCATCTCTTCGTTCTCGTTCCACAACCCGATTAGCAATGTCGGTTGCCGCGATCAATTCGTGTTCTTCCGGAACTCGCCCTTCAGCTCTGATCTGAATTACGCCTTCATAATAGCCCCCTGAAATCTTACTGCAACGCTCGCACAAGTCTCTCTTTATGTGAAGATCCACATCAAACTCGTCAATTAGACGTTTTCCATGCATATTTCCTTCAACTGTGACGTGAGCTCGAATCAGACTTTTGTCGAGTTCAGGTACATCTACGTGGACTGTACTTTTTGTTGCTTTAATGCATAGTGCGGTTTCAATAGTCCGCGTAACAGCATCAATAATTTCATGTTGCACCCACTTGCCATTTAAAAAGTAATCTAGGCACATAGGACAGAGCTTTAAGTCTAAGTGTCTCGGAATTGTTGCGAGAACATGTCCCTTAATAGTACAGGTAGAACATACCCCGACAGAAGGCTTACCGCAACTCGGACAAACGCTTTGTAATGGCGCGGTAACACCCCTTTATAGAGTAATCATTTGGGCGTGAGGTACACCATCTATCGTAATAACTTGATCTCTGTCAATGATGCCGCTCTCGATTCCACAGTTAACGGACTTGTTTCCCACGAGGTTCGCTATTGTAGCGTTCAAGAGCGCCGCTTTAACCTCGGCGTCTCCTGCGGGATCGCCTTTAAAAAACATTTCGTGTACTGATAAATGAAGGTCTCCCTCACAAAATGTGAGACCCAACAATTCGTCGTCACACACTGCGACCATAACTTCTCTATTTACACGGTACGTTTTCAGAAACATGCTCATTGCTGTGGACACTTCACTGATACGCAAGCTTGTAGTACCCTAATCTCTCTTCATACAGTTCGCCCGTCTGCTTGAGCTTTTCTATCTCTCGTTCTACTTTATCAGGATCCAACCCTTGTTCAGATGCTTTCTCCTTGATTTTTTCAATATTAGCCCCGCCAATCTCTTTTTGAAGCTCCCGTATTATATCTCGTATCGACTTTATGCGATCCTGCTGAGTTTTGCTCTTGCCTACCGCAATCACATCTACGTCTCGTCTGCCAGTTTCAGGGTCAACTCCCACTTCGCTGAGACATGACTCCACAACTCCGATTACTCTTTCAGCATCGTCAAGCGTCACGGTCTTACTCAGTCTCATTTTAGCATTAGCTTCTGCAAGTCTAATAAGCGCCTCAATCTGCCTTGCAGTAATTGGTATGGGGGCATCCTCTCCTTCCTGATTCCTCAGGCCAACGTAGTACTTGATGAATCGCTTTCGCGCGTCTTCACTGAGTACTGGTATGACTCTTTTAGCATATGCGACGTATTTTCGCAACAGTTCTGACGTTATTGCTGGTTTAACAACGCTCATAGCGTCCGATACTTCATCCTCAGGGAACCCTGATGACGCCAGCTCACCAGCATAATGTGCTAGAAGTATGTGATTCGCAATATCAGTATCTAGCTCTTTGTTTGGCTTATCACTTAAAATGAAAATCAGATCGAATCGCGATAACAGTGACGGTAACATGTTTATTTGCCCTGCAATGGGCTCATAAGAATCAAATCTACCATACCTCGGATTAGCAGCTCCTAACAGAGCGCATCGACTTCTCAGGGTGGCCGTAATCCCTGCCTTTGCCACACTTATCGTTTGTTGCTCCATCGCTTCATGAAGCGAGGATCGGTCTTCTGATTTCATCTTGTCCATTTCATCGACTGCAGCAATGCCTTGATCTGCCAGCACTAATGCTCCTGCCTCAAGTGTCCATCTCCCGTCTCCAAATTCGTCCTTGATCGCAGTGGCAGTTAATCCGGCAGATGTGGAGCTTTTTCCACTTGTGTAAACGCCTCTTGGTGCAAGTTTTACAACATAACGTAGTATCTGTGACTTGGCGATGCCAGGGTCGCCTACGAGCAAAATGTGAATATCTCCTCTAATTCTCGATCCATCAGGAAGCAACTTCGGAACGCCTGAAAAAAGTTGAAGAGCAACGGCTTCTTTGACATTTTTATAGCCATAAATTGATGGAGCAATCGAATTTACAATTAACTTATAAATATCTGGGCGCTGTGACAAAGCAATTATTTCGACCTCATCATCCGTTGAGATTTCAAGATCCTCAAACTCTTTATCTTCTAATTCAATTGAATTTGCATCGAGAAACATATCGAAGGTGGTGCTCTTTACATTTTGGTAGAGCCGTTGAGAAACGCGCAATATTCCTGTTACCACTATCCTGTCACCAGGAAACACTTTACCTGCAAGGTCCCCCACGACATTTATATCTAAAGTCTGTGGTTGTTCGCCACCCTTCAATCCCTCTGGAGATTCTTGAATCCTTATCTTTTGCGCATCAACAAATGTGGAGTGAGTAAAATTTAGCTTGAAGGGGCCTTTTTTTCCACAGATACGGTGAGAGCACTCGAGAGGTTCCTTAAATTTTGCGTCCTCTTGAAGCACTTTTGTTATTTTGCCACAGTTGAGACACTCAAATCCCGCCTCTAAAACTTTCGGCCTAACTTCTGTTGCCTTTCTAACAATGCCTTCGATTGATATAAGCTTCCCGACGTGGTGGCTTCTTAGGTCTCTTATCTTCGTCTTTTCAGTTAAGTTAATAATCCGAATATTTGCATCAAGCTTGCATTCAAGTGGCAGATCGTAATCAAGCAGGGCGTCGTGCGCATCTTGTAAAGTTACCGTGGGGTAGTCGACAAGAGCGTCAGCTAAAGCTATGTCAAAATCCTGTATCGTTTGATAATCGACCTCAATGCTTTTTACCTCGGGATACTCACTTGCGAGCTTGAGGATCTGTTGATTGTAATATCCAATATAAAAATTCACCCATCGTTCCCTAAACTCGCTAATCATATAGAATAAACTATGAGAATAATGACATTTAAACTTAAGGTTCTTTCGCTTGTAAAAAAATTCAAGCGAGAAAACAGCACGGCAGCGCGTATGAAGTTATATCTGTACAGCTTGTCGAGCAACGATTTGTTTCGTTCTTACTTTTTTAGCTACCTTTCTATAAACATGAGGGGGTAATCAGCATCTTCATCATATTGCATTTTTACAAGTACTTTCGCACTCTCGTAGGCTATAACCAGCTGAACGTTGAGCATTTTGCCCTCAAGCTCAGCATAACCGTACTTGTTGAGCCTTGATCGAACCATATTCTTGTCAATCTGAACGCTAATGGTCTCGACATATGGCTGTACGCGAATGCTAACCTCGATCGCTTTTTCTATGTACGGCACGCTATCAAGGTCCAAGGGAGTTCCTACGAACTGGTGATAAAGAGCTCCGAGCTTTATTCCGGCCTCGAATAACGCCTGTTCTCTGTCGTTTATTACTTCATCCCCTGTACAGTGGATTTAATACGTAAATTACCGAAAATACCAGCATAATTATTGAAACTAACTGATATGTATCATTGCCAATTAGATTCAAAATTATCACTAGCAGCAATAATATGCCAAGAACCGATAATGTCAAATTATTGCTCACTTTTGAATATTCGAAATCACTTAGCATTAACCCTGACAGCAATAGTAAAATCGGCACCAACCCAGCAGGTGGAAAACCTGCAAGTACGTAGAGGGCGACTATTAGTCCTGCGGCTGTTATCGGTAATCCCACAAAAAATCTAGTTTGCGGTGCGGTATTGTACCTTGCAAGCCGAATCATGCCACACGCTATGTAAATAAAAGTCAAGAAGAAAAACACAAGGGGGAATCCAAATGCGTCTCGAAGCGCGTAAAATGTCAAAAGCGAAGGAACTAACCCAAATGATACGAAATCTGCCAGTGAATCAAGTTGAAAGCCTAAGCTACCCTGGCCTCGAGCCCGTGCTAGATATCCATCTACTCCATCCGCGATTACGCTCAACAATACGAGGACGGCCGTTGATAGCAAGTTTCCGGCGCTGAGAAAGACCAACGCCATGCTGCCAAAAAGCAGGTTGGCTAGTGTGGCTACGTCTTGCTGTTTGATTTCGATGCTGAAAGGAAAATTCACGTTCGTTCACCTTTTTTACGAATAGCAATAACAGTTTTTCCCGCTTTTACCCTTTGTCCTTTTGTGACGATAAATGTATACCCGGCGGGCAACGTAACATCAACTCTCGAGCCGAATCGAATCATGCCAATTCTTTGCCCTCGTTGAATTGTTTCACTTTTTTTGATATAACAAACGATCCTTCTGATAAGTGTTCCTGAAATCTGAGTCACAGTGATGTCCCCCGAATTGGTTGTGATCGTGATGTCGTTGCGCTCATTTTTATCGGAATCCTTGCTGAATGCAGGAAATTTACTACCTTTTTTGTACTTAATATCTTTTATTTTACCTTCAAGCGGAGCACGGTTAACGTGGACATTGTGAACGTTCATAAAGATGCTTAGTTTGTTATTCTCCGCTCTGAGAATACGTCCATCAGCTGGGCTTAGCATGTCACTACAATTAGAGCCTTCAGGACTTCTTTCCGGATCTCTAAAAAAAATGAGAAGAAACAACGTTGAAACAATTCCTATCGTGATGAAAGGTGTAAAAACACCTACTATTATTGTGAAGATAAAAGATCCAAAAAGCCACGATTCAGAGCCTCTCGCTAATATCTTGGATCCCTCCTTTAAGTAAAGTGAATACATTTACCACTACATCGAGAAGCTCAGGCAAGATTTTGAACACAAGATAAGAAATAACAATGAGTGCCATTATTGAACCAAACTTCGCTAAAACGTTATGGGCGATATAGAAACTGTACTCTGACGGGCCAAACCATTCATAACCTGAGGCAGTTATTACGAAGCCGTTCCGAACGATGTTCAAAATGTACACAACTGGTACTGAGACAAGAAATGCTTTGAATTTGTTTGTCCGAGGGGCGGGAGTACAGGCAATTATCCCCAAAAGCAGTGCCATGCTTTCAATGCCCGTACAGCCGAGGATGATTTCAACAACATGATTGTTTAGCATTACTACGTTCCAATCTAGTTGGATGGCCTGGATGCCAAGAGCGTTTAGGATTGCTACGGTTTGAAATGTCACTGTTTCTCTGAGCATATAATTGAGATACGAAAACTCAGCAAACGAGAAGTAAAAAATACCCCCAATCGCTGCAGCTTTTGTAATGGTAAGCGTCAGTTCATCTTTATTCAACAACATGATAAACGCTACAAAGGCGCAAAATGCTGCTACCAAGATCGTTAAGATTACGTTAAAAAAATCACTTATGTGAATATAATATATTGGTAAACTTGCCCAGTGTGCCGCAAAGAATAACCAACCAGCAAAACCAATGAAATATGAACGCTTAGTTGATATAAGCGATGCAACTATAAATAAAAGCAGAGCAGTCCATAGCAATCCTTCCATCTATTTCACCATCAAAGAGAACGCCGCTGAAGCGTTGAAAAATATCCGGTGCGATATTGGTAAAAACATACATATAACCGTTTTGACTCTAATTTTGACGTAGAGTATTTGGCCTTACTAATACACTTGGGCAGTGTGATTCTATCCTATCACTTTAAGTGATAGCGACCAACATAGAAATAAATATATGCTTGACGACGTGTAGTACGTTAAGATACAAAGAGAATCAGCAACCAAAATCGGCTTGGCTTATCTGGTTTTATGAAAACATTTCAAAGTGGAATATTGCATGCAGTTTTGTCCTAAGTGTAAAAGTATTATGTTGCCTGAACAAGAGCTCATAAAATGCAGAGCATGTGGGTTTGTAACAGAGAGAGAGGCACCAGCGCAGAACAAAGTCCATCAACTCCTCAGACACCAAAGAGAGATGCTGGTTTTAGACGAGGGGGTCGACGAAGGCAAACCAACAACAAAAGCGCGATGTCCAGAATGTGGATGCGACACAGCTTATTGGTGGTTGCGACAATTGAGGGCTGCTGATGAAAGCGAGGTGCGATTCTTTCGTTGTGTGAAATGTGCTAAAACTTGGAGAGAATACGATTAACGCGAAGTCACCTCAGTTGTCTTTGATACTCAAAACGCTTCTAAAATATTGCTTTGTCGGAGATAGTGTGTAGCTGGCTTTATAAGGTAGTAATTTGCCGAGAACGACAACATTTTCACTAAAGCTTAAAAACTAGGTAGGCAGTTTTTAACTAGGTGAAACAACACTGACTAATTACACAGTATTTGCTTATGTCTTTGAAAGAGATTTATCTATCAACTCTATGGCATAATAAAAAGGTTATACATAACGCTTGTCTAATGTTGCATTTAGCCGTAGAGTATACCTATTGTTATGTTTCTTATGTTTACTAATTAGTAAAAAATTTTTTAAGTAACATCATTCCATTTATAGTAACATTGTGAGCTCCGGTAAATGGAAGTAAAAATCGTACTTGTAAATCCTATTTATGAAGGAAATGTTGGCTCCGTAGCTCGTGTTATGAAAAATTTTGGTTTCCAAGACCTTATTTTAGTTAATCCATGTAACATTGACAACTTTGCAAGGGCTATGGCATCACACGCTGTAGATGTCTTAAACTCGGCAAAGACGAGAACTCTTGTAGATGTCTTAAAAAATTCTGAACTCATTATAGGAACGACAGGAATTACAGGCGCAGGATCATTTACTAGGAGTCCTTATCCACTTATAAAATTGAATGAAAAGCTCGAAGGTAAAAGTGGAGTGGCGTCAATCCTTTTTGGACGAGAGGATCAAGGACTTCCTAATCAAATACTGAATCAGTGTGATATGATTTTAAATGTCAAAACGAACCCCGCGTATCCGGTGATGAATATTTCGCACGCAGCAGCGGTTATTCTATACAGCATCAGCAGTTTACCGACAACATCGTCGTCAGGGGAGTTTACAATAGCGTCGCACGATGATCTAGAGCGTCTGCTTGGCCATACAAGTGATGTTCTAACAGACATCGGATTCCCGGTGCATAAGAGAGGGCGCGTTCTTTTTACCTTAAAGCGGATTTTAGGAAAATCAGAACTTACACCAAAAGAAGTGAGAGTACTGCGTGGAATCCTCAGTAGAATACAGATAAGCGTGAGACAACGAAAGCATTAGAGGTACGGACCTATAATTAGTTGCAGCCTTTGCTTTACATCATCTGATACGTCAGCAAGATTTGACGCTATTGCATTTCTTAGTGCATTTCGACAAGCGCAGGTTTCGTCCGTCGCAGGGAGCGTTTGCACAACTTTTTTTATTATTTCTTTTGTTATTTTTTCATTTTTCAAAACGTTATTGATGACCATTTCAATAGAGACTTCATCTTCACGCCATACGTCATAGTCTGTCACTGTTGTCAGCATTCCATAACATATCTCTGCTTCTCGCGCTAGCTTGGCTTCAGGTATCCCTGTCATTCCGATGATGTCAAACCCCATTCGCCTGTATGCGTTAGACTCAGCGCGCGTTGAAAACTGTGGTCCTTCTATACAAATATAAGTGCCACCTATCTTAACACGGTCACTAATATCTTGAACGGTGCTGTATAACGCTTGAGATACGCCTTTACAAAAAGGTTCCGCAAAGCTTACGTGCACAGCTATATCATCAAAAAACGTATGAGGCCGAAATTTTGTTCTGTCAAAAATTTGGTCAGGTATAACGATGTCTAGTGGTTTTATATCCTCTCTTAAGCTCCCGACGGCTGAAATTGAAATTATATTGGTGACTCCAAGCTTTTTGAGTGCATAGATATTTGCGCGTGAGTTTACTTTTGTCGGTGATATTGTATGCCCGACCCCATGTCTTGGCAGAAATGCACACTTTCTTCCCGATATCTCGCCAACTGTTATTTCGCCAGAAGGGCTCCCAAAAGGGGTTTGAATCGACACTTTACTGACGTTTTCCATCTCTTCAGCGCTGTAAATTCCGGTGCCACCGATAAATGCAATGTCAACGCTCATTTCAATGTCCACCCGCTCCCTTCAAAGTGCACAATTTCTCGTCGTTCCATCTCTCGAAGTATCTCGGTAAGCCTGCCAGGTTGTGCGATGTCGAAGTACATCTGTTCTATCGAATAACAATGTTTCAGGCCCATTTTGATCGTTTTAAGATCCCAACTACGTCTTCGCTCTTTCGTCATCATTTTGGTAATTAGATCTGTCATGTCTTCAATGAAGTTCCATGGATACACAACCCATACCCAATCTTCGAGGTACTCCGCATAGTAGTCGGGGGTAAACTCAGACGTAAACAGAAGTTGTAGGACTCCAGTCTTTACTTCTGTTGGCCCAAACTCTTTTACGTAATTTACGGAGTATTGTAAGCTCTTACCTGTATCTGATATGTCATCAACAATTAAAGCCCGTTTCCCATGCACCATCTCTTCAACTATTGGATACTTGATACGGCACTCATCTCCCACGCAGGCCGTTCCCACGTAATGCTCGACTTTTAAACTGATTAAATCATTTATGCCAAGAAAATCGCACATCATGCGACCAGCAAACCACCCTCCTCGGGCAAGCGCCACTATAACATCCGGCTCATAGAAAGAGGCTTCGACGCTGTAAGCGAGGTCTCTACAAAGATCGTATATGTAATTCCAATTTGTGATAGCACATTTAAACTTTTCTGGTAAAGGCATGCAGCAGAATTCCAAACAACAAGAACATATTTATCTTTATCTGTTTTTAAACTGTATCGACAATTAAACTGCTCACGTAACGTTATATACCTGTAATCGATTGTATAGTTAGCATGAAAAGGGTGTTTTAAATGAGGCTTGAACCAGATGATTGTACTGCGATAGGAGAGATTGTCGCAGGCCGTTACTTCAAGAAAAGTGGATGGAAATATACAAATTTGAGAGACATACGAAAGATACTCAGGGCGTATAACGAACTCGAAGACCAGTATAATGCCTATCCATATATGAGCCGAGATTGGTATGTCTCAAATTCAGTTGATAAGAACATCTATATTGCCAAAACGTGGAAAGAGTTAAAAAGATTAGTCGATTTCTTAAACGAGTACGGCGACAGACAATTATTTAGTTTTATTGTTGCCTCAGACAATCGAATTGCTCTATGTAAAGTTGTAACCGACGAAAGTAAAGCGGATAAAGAGGCCGCAGATATCGCGAGGGAACACGGATATATGCTGCACCTCTTTAAAGTGAAGGTTCCAAATAATGTGGAATATGATATAGACACAATCACATAACACATTGGAAATACTATTGAGTGACATTAAAAAGTTCACTAGATTCACTTAGACTCTGAAGGCGACTTAAAATAATAGAATATGATTTTTTTAAGTTTTGTGCGTTATCAAACCCTGACTTCAAAATATCAAGCGCCTCTTTATCCGCTGCATCTCGCATTCTTCTTGCGAACTCTGTTAAGTTACCCATAGTCCTTGTGAGCTCATCGACGATAGTTACAGTAGCAGCTCGTGAAGTCCGAGATAGTGGGTTCAAGTCTACAGCTAATACCGTTTTTCCACTCTTTCTCAAGGCTCCACATCTATCCCCATCTTCAAGCGGCACAAAAACAACGTCAGCTAGCGGAATGCCCTTAGTGTCAACCTTTGCCCTGTCGCTAGCAATTCCTGATAGTTGGACTGATTCGCGCCCTATTAGTATACGCCTTGCTCCATAATCTTTAAGATGTTGTTCGATTTTTTCACTGCGTTGAATCGAGCGATGGTATAGGTTAATTTCTATAGGAGCTTCTGTGATCTCGCTGAGTTCAGCGAGCTCTGCAGGAACTAGAGCTGCTGTGTTCCCATTAACTGAAAGAATTGGATGTTGGGCGGTAAGCATGTGCGCGCTTGCCACTTTAACCGCTTGAAGTGCATTGGCTGTACTTCTTTCTCCTATAAGATAATCAAACGCTTCACCTCTCCCATGCGCTATAAGTCCGTGAACACTTGTTATGCCTTTTTCATATCCTTCGACTAGCCTATCTCTTAAAACAAGCGATTTATAGCGTGGGTGATTTTTGGATATTGTAGCCATTTTTGCTCGAACAAGAAAATCATGAATTTGACTGTCGATCATGTTATCTATTCAACGTTAAAAAAACAGTTCATAAATTTCATCTATGTTGCTCCGATTTTCCGCTTAAAGCGCCCCATACATTAAGTATATTTTTACAAAGCAGTAGTATATTCTTTTTAAAACCGCTACAATCTCCAGATAGCGCGTTCATTGATGTACCGTTATGTTCAAAATAGCGACAAAATGGAGACTCGTTTTATGTTTTATTAAGCGCACAAGAAGTGCGTCGCATTTTAATCCATTCTTTCTTTTTCTTTTATTTATTTTCTTCCAAAGAATGATAAATTCTTATATTTAATATGCAATAATTTTCATACCGCTACTTTAATTTACTTCCTTAAGCGGATAAACTGTATGAGAAATTATATCAAGCTATTAATTTTGCTCCGCAGTTATTAATTTTGGTGTCCCTAACTTCCCCAAATTCGCTGAGGACGTCTGAGGAATTAATCGCAAATACTGCATCACCTAACATCACCATCGATGCGAGACCGTCACTTGCCTCTACAGCTTCAATCGCATCTTTGACTTTATCGCTCATAAGTCCCGTGCTCATGGCGAAATCTCTCGAAAGTTTCATAAACTCTTCAAACACAGGCCTTTTTAACAGCGCTTTGAGACACTTATTTCCATAACAACCTATAGTCTCCATGAGGTCTATATCTTTTAAAATCTGGGATGTTGAAAGTGGTCCAAATATGACATAAGAGATGTTCCACATCCTTGTGGGAATTTTATCCACGCGCGTATGTTCTCGTATAACTACACCTCCGGTAGATTGCGCCACGACGTCGCCCACCCCCGTTTTATTTTTAATTTCAGCATGTATTGCCACATTACTAAGATCATTGTAAGTAAGACCAAGAGACAGCAACTCGTTGAGAGCAAGTGCAGTACCTGAACGCTCCAGCTCCGCTCGTGCCAAAGCCACAGCTCATTGGAACAGCAACATTTGTTCTTACATCGACTTTTACACCCGTGAGAGATTCCACTACAGATTTCGTGGTAGGCGCTGGTATTATTTCATCATTTATGTAAATGCTGCCTGAGCCTAACACAACGTCTGTTACTGCTTTATCGTCGATGACGACGCCACACCCCACAGATTTGATCGCTCCGCGAGTCTTTTCATTAAACCCTTTGTGAATCGCAAAAAACCCCGTAATATGGAGGGGGCAGCTCGCTTTCATATGTTTGTTACTTATTCAAAGCTTTTACAACTGCGTCAATAATCTTTACAGCAAGGAGTTCTTTTTCTCCGTAGTATCTCTCAATATCGTGGTTGATGATGAATATCTCATTGTCTTCAGTCCCCATGCCGCCACGGGTGACATCATTTGCTACTATCATATCTACGTCAATCGACCTAGCACATTTAATTAATTCATCGTAATTCGTGTTCGTTTCAGCTTTAAAGCAAACCACAAATAAATTTGGATACCTTTCCTGAACTAACTTAGTAAGCTTCGGTACGGTTTGTAATTTAAGCACAGCATCTTCGCCAGATTTAATCTTTGTAGGTATCAGATCGACAGTGAAATCTGAAATAGCTGCTGAATTTATGAATATATCATAACCCTTCTTAAGTTCCTCTAACACTGCATCGATCATATCAGCCGCGCTTTCGATCTTTATTTGGTCGACCAGTTTCACATCACCATTATGCACTATAGTTACGTGCGCTCCTCGTCTATATGCCTCAAATGCAATCGCTCTGCCTGTCCTTCCAGAACTCCTGTTCGTAAGTATTCTGATAGGATCTATTGATTCAATCGTCGCGCCGCTCGTAACAAGTATTTTCTTACCTACAAGGTCTTTTTTCGATAACACACGCTCCACTGCCACGACTATTTCTTCGGCTTCAGCAATCTTTGCCCTGTCTTCTTCGATGTGAGGCTCAACGATGTATGTCAATTCTCTTAGTTTTACCAAATTTTGCGCAACTATTGAATGCTTTAGCATCGCCTCATGCATTGCGGGAGCTACTATTACCGGCTTTTCAGAGCCGATAGCTGTAACTGCAAAAGTCGTTACAGGTGTGTCATCGATGCCATTTACTATTTTACTTATAGTATTTGCAGTACAAGGGGCGATTAACAATACGTCAGCACGGCCTCCTGTGCCGCAGAATTTTACATGTTCAACCATACCTGTTATTTCAGTTATAACTGGATTCTGGGTGGCATACTCAAGGGCTTGTGGATGCAGAATGTGTCGAGCGGCTCGGGACATAACTGCATGAACATCTGCCCCGCTACGGCGAAGCGCTCTTATTAACTTAATAGCTTCAACAGCTGCTATACTGCCAGTAACACCAACTACGACAGTTTTACCTTCCAAGTGCTTCATTCAATCGATGATGTTTATATAAACCGGTGAAAATTAAATTTATCGTGAACTAGGTATTTTATAGCTTCTCTATTCCACATATTTAAGAGCTTTGTACGACGTGTCTCATGTATACATTGTAAGCATCCGCCGTTGCTCACGGTGTAAAGCGAGGAGAAATACATAATATCTCCCTCTACTATCTTGTTGTTAATGAAAGATAATATCTTACGAAGAGGGCGTCTAATTGATATGGATGAGCGTGCACTACGCTTTACGTCCTCCATGTTGGTAGATAAGTGGCTTTTTGAGTATGACATCATGGTAGATAAAGTGCATGTTGTTATGCTTAAAAATCAGGGTATCATTTCAAATGACGCAGCTGATGCAATACTAAAAAGTCTTGAAATCATTCGCGAAAAAGGGTATGGTTCATTAAACAAAGATGCTGAAGATGTCCACATTGCAATAGAGAGCGTCCTCATAGATATGATAGGCGAAGAATACGGGGGAATGTTGCACGTTGGGCGATCAAGAAATGATGAGGTTGCTACGTGCATCAGAATGGCTGTGAGGGAGCAGATCGTGCAACTTATGGCAAAAGTAGTAAAACTGAAGATGACTTTGCTAAAAAAAGCTGCGGAAAATGTCGAGACAATCATTCCGGGGTTCACGCATCTCCAGCACGCACAGCCAACAACATTAGCACATCACCTCCTCGCCCATTACGATGCTCTGGGTAGAGACTTCGCACGATTGTCTGACTGCTTTGACAGAACAAACACTTGCCCACTTGGGGCAGCAGCATTTGCGTCATCCGGATTCCCCCTAGATCGTGACTTTGTAGCAGCAATGCTCGGATTTGAGGGAATTGTTGAAAATTCGATGGACGCGGTGAGCACGCGAGATTATGCCATAGAATGTTTGGCCGTCCTATCGAACATAATGATAAATATCAGCCGCTTAGCAGAGGAGTTCATTCTTTGGAGCACTTCCGAGTTTGGATACGTTGAAATTAACGACAAATATGCGTCTACAAGTTCCATTATGCCTCAAAAAAAGAATCCAGATTCTCTAGAACTTGTACGGGCCAAGACCGGCTCTGTGGTAGGAGACCTCGCCTCCGTGCTAATGATCTGCAAAGCGCTTCCTTATAGCTACAACTTAGATCTGCAAGAGGTTACTGTCCATCTAGAACCCGCTATGAGAAATACGATTGAGTCGATTGCAATCTCCATAGGCGTAGTGAACACGATTAAGTTCAAAATAGAACTGCTCGCTGCCAAGAGTTCAACTGGATTTACAGCTGCTACTGAGTTAGCAGATACGATTGTAAGGAGAACGAAGATATCGTTCAGAACAGCGCACGCCATTGTTGGGGAGCTGGCGCGGAAGGGTATTGTAGACTTAGAAACACTCGATGAAGTATCAAAGAAGCGCTGTGGAAAAACACTTTCTAGCCTTGGCTTGACTCGAAATGATGTTGCGTGCGCGTTAGACCCTCATGTGAGCATCAAACGTAGAAACTTAAAAGGTGGGCCTTCTCCCGACGAGGTATCGAGGATGATTCGCTCTAGACGCGTAGACGTAAAAAAGGAAAGTAATGAGGTACATGCACTCATTCAAAGGTTAAACGATGTTTACCGTAATCTCGAAAATTTAACTGAGGGCTAAGATGGAAATCGAACAGGGCGATCAAGTTATAGTTGAGCAAAATGGAAGGCACTTTGTGGGAGTTTTAATGCCCAGCGCGAGTGAATTCATCGTCATTAAGCTCAATAGTGGTTATAATGTCGGATTTTCTCCAAAAACCATTAAGTTGAAGCTTTTACAAAAACGAACATCGATTCAACGGCAAACAACACTTAGACCGAACCGAAATGAGTTGCCTAATATTTCGATCATCTCTACAGGCGGGACTATTGCAAGTAAAATTGACTACCGAACGGGCGCGGTAACGAGTCAATTCGATGCCGATGACATAATTGATGCAGTACCTGAATTAGCCGAAGTAGCGAACATTGAAGGAAAACTGCTATACAATATACTTAGCGAAAATATGAAGCCTGAACTCTGGACGGAGCTCTCTCAACGTGTCTTTGATGAGATTACGCGGGGGGTAGACGGAGTAATAATTACACACGGAACGGATACTATGGGTTATAGTGCCGCCGCGTTGTCTTTTATATTAAAAGTGCCTGTTCCAGTTGTATTTGTCGGTTCCCAGCGGTCTGCCGATAGGCCAAGCAGCGATAATGTGGTGAATGCAGTGAGTGCTGCCACCGTTGCCATAAGTGATATTGCAGAAATCACTGCCGTGATGCACGAGAATATGTCGGACGATGTCTGTTTAGTTCATAGAGGTACAAGATTAAAAAAGCTTCATACATCAAGACGAGATGCCTTTAAGTCTGTTAATGCCAAACCAATAGCGAGGGTTCACTATCCCAGCAGAGAGATTCAGTTGCTTGATGAATATACATCGAGAGGTAGTTGCGAAATCTCAATTAAATCGACTATGGAACCCAAGTGCGCGCTCATAAAATTTTATCCTGGAGCAGAGCCCCACATAATTGACCACTTCTTGTCACTAGGTTACAAAGGTCTAGTAATCGAGGGAACAGGATTAGGGCACGTTTCAAATGATTGGATACCTAAGATCAAGATGGCAGGTAGGAACGTACCTGTTGTCATGACTTCGCAATGTTCTTTTGGCATGGTGAATGATAGAGTCTACGATACAGGCCGCGACCTTTTGAAGGCAGGGATTATCGAAGCCGGTGACATGTTTAGCGAGACAGCTCTAGTGAAGCTGATGTGGATTCTAGGTCAAACAAGTACTCCTGAAGAAATCAGAGCACTTATGAAGGCTAATATTGCTGGGGAAATTTCTGTGGATGAAAGTAGGAGTATCAACACGTTCGAGGAACTGCCATGAAAGATCACGATTATAAAAGGGTTGGATTAAAAGCAGGCCTTGAAATTCACCAGCAACTGAATACTAAGACAAAGCTGTTCTGCAGCAGTCCCACTGAACTTAGAGACACTAAGGAATCTAGTTTTGAATTTAGCCGATACTTACGGCCATCTAAAAGCGAAATGGGAGAAATTGACCGAGCGGCTCTTGAGGAGGGTATTGGAACAAGAAGGTTTATTTACAAAGGATATGACACCACTTGCTTAGTTGAATACGATGACGAACCGCCCCTAGAAATGAACCTCCAAGCGGTTAAGATAGCTCTTCAAATTGCTTTCCTTTTTCATATGAAACCTTTTGACGAAGTACATGTAATGAGGAAGCTCGTAATCGATGGATCCAATACGAGTGGTTTTCAGAGGACAGCGTTGCTCGCTTCAGACGGATTTATTGATCTTAGTTCTGGCAGGATTCGAATAGACACCTTATCAGTCGAGGAAGAAGCCGCTCAAATAGTGGGAAACGATATTTACTCACTCGACAGACTTGGTATTCCACTTGTGGAGATAGGAACTGCCCCCGATATTAAAACCCCTAAGATGGCAAAAGAACTTGCATTAAAAATAGGTACGACGCTCAGAGCATGTAATGTGAAACGTGGGCTCGGGACAATCCGACAGGACATCAATATATCTATAGACGGGGGGGCTAGAGTTGAAATTAAAGGTTTACAAGCACTGGAGCTGATACAAGACGTTGTAAAATTTGAAGTTGAACGGCAGGAAAATTTGCTTAAGATACGAGACGAACTGATTAAAAGAGGTGCGAACGTGGGAGAACCGGTTGAAGTTTCCACGATTTTTGCACGTACGAACGCTAAAGTCTTAAAAGGAAAAATGGTCTGGGGTGTAAAGCTCTCAGGTTTTAAGGATCTAATTGGAAAAGAAATACAACCAGATAGACGGTTTGGTTCTGAATTAGCAGATAGAGCGAAGAAAAAAGGTGTCGGCGGGGTTTTCCACTCGGATGAGCTACCAAAATATGGGATAACCATGCGCGAGATTGAAAGGCTTCTTGCCGCGTTAGTATGCAGCGAGGACGACGCAGCCGCATTTGTGGCAAGTGAAACTGCTAAAACAGCTCTACAAGCTCTGTATGCAGTAATTGAAAGAGCTAAGGAGGCGATAATCGGAGTTCCAGAAGAGACGAGAAGGCCACTTTCAAATGGATGTTCGGAATATATGAGGCCACTTCCTGGTGCCGCGAGGATGTACCCGGAAACGGATGTTTCCCCCGTTCGTGTATCTGACGAGTTGTTACATCGAATTACGACAAATCTTCCAGAGCTGCTCGACAATAAGATGAGACGGTACAAGCGCGAATTTAGGCTTAACGATGAACTAGCGAGGCAAATTGCGTGGTCAGAAAATCGCGAGCTTTTTGAATGCATTGTGAAGCTGTGGATAACAAATACGGGCGGTAATGAAGAAACAGGAGAGCTGAAAGAAGCTGCGACGTTAATAGTTAGAACATTAGAAAGCACGATACCAGGACTTCGCAGAGAGGAAGTGCCCGTGAATAACCTTAAAAACGAGCACTTCATACAGGTCTTTGAGCTCATTAAATCCAAGACAATTGCTAAAGAGGGCATCCCAGAGATACTTAGGTGCCTAGCTCAAAACCCTACTAAGGAAGTAAAAGACATAGTAGCAGATATGGGATTTGAAATGCTGAGTCACGAAGAGCTCGAAGGTTTAATAGATTCGATAGTACGATCAAAACACGACTTAATACAATTACGTGGGCTTGGAGCTGTTGGCCCACTTATGGGCATCGTAATGAAAGAAATTCGAGGAAAAGCAGACGGTAAAGTTATCAATACGCTGCTCCGGGAAAGAGTTTTAAAAAGTCTCGAAACAGGGTGATATTCTGGATCGCTGCACGAGATTGCTCTACAATCTAGTTGAAATTCCAAGCGTCACGAACAATGAGCGGGATATTAGCAATTTCGTTAAAGACCAATTAGATGAAATTGGCATGGATGTAGTCCAGTTCGGGCAGAACGTCTTGGGGAAGTTCGGCTCTGGATCTCCTTCATTGATGTTATGCGGTCACCTCGATACGGTACCGCCGTACATTCCGCCTAGAATAGTTGCTGGCAAGTTATATGGAAGAGGCGCCGCGGATGACAAAGGCGGGATAGCGGCTGTGATAGACGCAATCACCAACTGTAAAAAATACTCGTTTTCCGGGACTTTACTTGCTGTTTTCGTTGTTGATGAAGAAGGTAACAGCACGGGCATCGACGAAATGATGCCTAAGTTACCGGTGGATTTTGGCGTCGTATGTGAGCCAACTAACCTTGAAATAGTAAATGGACACAAGGGCAGAATAGTACTACAAGTTGAATCGATCGGAAAAGCAGCCCATGCAAGCAAGCCAGCCATGGGAAGAAACGCGATAGTTAAGATGGCAGAAGTTATAATAAAACTTGAAGATTTCAAGCTTAGAACTCATCCAATTTTGGGCAAGGAAACACTTACCGTGAGTCAAATTAGTGGTGGTATAGCCGATAACGTGATCCCTGATCGCTGCATAATAGAAGCAGAGTATAGGCACGTGCCCCCTAACAATCCCTTTAAGATTATAAGATCATTACATAGCTTTTTACCTGACGTTAAACTAAGCTTTATAAAAGATCCAAAAAGATTCACAAACCCATTTTATCTTCCTGAGCATCGTATTATTGATGAGCTTACTGGCGCTTTAACAGAGTTAGGAACGAAACCAAATGTTACAACTATGGACGCGTGCACTGATGCATCGAGACTAAATGCTGCTAGTATACCAACTATCGTTTTCGGCCCTGGAGCGATAGAACAGGCACACACATCAGATGAGTGGATAGCCTTAGAACAGGTGAAAGAAGCAAGTAGAATATTTAAGAGGCTTATTGAAAGAATTTTAGTAAACGAAAGTTAATTAACTGCAATCAACTCAAATTTATTGCTTCAGAACCAGTCGGATTTTTTTTTGTTTCGCGTTTCATCCATTTATCAAAATGCATAAAATCGTGTCGTTATGCCGAACTATTTAAAAAAATAAAAGCTAAGCGGTTATAAAATGCTCGTATCATATGTGATTTTTTTAATTTTACTATTTGCAGTCCTGTTACTTCTAATCGTTGGATTTAAGACTGTTGGTTTCAAATTGTCAGAAACGTTTACGATTTTCATAATATCATCAGCAATTTATCTTACTTCCTCGCTCTCTATATTGTTGTACTTTAGGGGCTGGATCGGTTTTGGGTTAGTGGATGCAGCTCATAAAATCTGGCGCTTTCAAAATATACTCTTAGTTGGCGACGGAGGTAATATTGCTGTCGGTTTTGATATTGCAGGCTTTTTAATTCCTTTTATAATTTCGCTTAGAATAATTGCAGATAAAAGAAGCCCCATATTGTCCAGCATAATTGGCATTGCTGTCGTGGCCGTTGTTGCTTACCTCTTTTCAAGCTTCTTACCAGACCAGGGGGTTCTCATACGAAACATTTATGCGCTTTCTCTTGTGGCAAGCGTCCTAGGGATCACTCTTGCAAACAAAAATTGGGAAAAAGCGGGCCCAATTGCTTACGTTTCTGGATCATTAGGGGTCTTAATCGGAGCCGATGTAATTCGTCTAAGTGACCTTGTCCGCTACGAGTCTAGCGCTTTAGTAGTTGCGTCTATAGGCGGGGCAGGGGTCTTTGATGCTATATTTCTCGTTGGTATCATTGCTGTCATAATCGATATCGCTTTAGTACAATATGTTTGGCTGGTAAACGTAATCAAAAGCCATATACCGTAAATTCCGAGCAAATGTGATGATACAGGCTGTCTGACAATTATAAGAAAGTGTTTATATACAAATATACATCAATACTACTGGTAATAAATATGACTTCGAGGGATTACCTTCTTTGTTAACTCAAATCCAAGTATGAACCGTGCTGTGACTTTTTTTGATACGACACTTCGGGATGGCGAGCAGACACCTGGCGTTTCCTTCACCACTGAACATAAAGTTACCATAGCTTATGCGCTTGATAAACTAGGAGTCGACGTAATAGAAGCGGGCTTTCCCGCCTCATCAGCTGGAGAGCTTGAATCAGTAAAAAAAATAGCTCACTCTGGGTTGCATACGACTGTTTGCGGACTTGCCAGAGTCTTAACCCCCGATATAGATGCTTGCTTAGATTCTGACGTGAGCCTTATACATGTCTTTGCTTCAACCTCAGATATACAGTTGAAGTATTCAATGAAAAAGACGAGAGAAGAGGTGTATGACATGTCAATAGACGCTATTGATTATGTCAAAGATCACGGAGTTCGGTGTCTTTTCTCTGCAATGGATGCGACTAGAACCGACTTACAGTTTCTCTTGCATATTTGTAAAGGCGTTGAATCTGCGGGGGTCGATATCATTAACATTCCTGATACTGTGGGTATCATGGCGCCCTTTAAAATGTACAACCTGATTAAAGATATTAAAAACGTAATACGCGTCCCAATAGATGTCCACTGCCACAATGACTTTGGACTCGCAGTTGCAAACAGCATTTCAGCGGTCGTAGCTGGGGCGAATCAGGTCCAAGTGACAGTAAACGGCATCGGAGAGAGGGCAGGAAATGCAGATCTAGCTCAAACAGTTATGTCTTTACATTCGATTTACAACATAAAAAGCAATATCAATACCAAATATCTGCTTGAGACATCACGCGTGGTGGAACGGTACACAAAGATAAACCTTCAACCAAATACGCCAATAGTAGGTGAAAATGCTTTTTCCCACGAATCGGGTATACATTCGAAAGGGGTCATAGAGCGCACAGACACTTTTGAACCAGGAATTATGACGCCTGAGATGGTCGGCCATCACAGAAGGTTAATTGCTGGCAAGCATGCCGGAAAACACGCGCTAAAAGAAATGTTAAAAGATGCAGGATTTAGTCCATCTGAAAAACAGCTAACTGAGATCACGAAGCGTGTAAAAGAGATTGGCGACAAAGGAAAACAAGTGACTGATGTAGACTTATATACGATCGCTGAAGCCGTGACAAGCGACGTTTTGCAGCCTTCAATAATAGTAGAGGAAGTATCTGTGATGACTGGCAATCGAGTTACTCCTACGGCTACTGTTAAAGCTACGGTTGACGGAAAGGAAATGGTTGGAGCCCGCATAGGCGTTGGACCCGTAGACGCAGCCATAAATGCTGTCCACGAAATAATAGGCGGGACTGAGATACAGCTGAGGACGTTTAAAATTGAATCCATAAGTGGCGGGACTGATGCTGTCGCTGATGTGGTAATCGGTGTAGAAGACGGCAAGGGAAACATGGTGACGGCGCGAGCAGCTCGAGAAGATATTGTTCTCGCTTCTGTTGAGGCGATGGTCAGTGCCATGAACAGACTTAAAGCTAAGAATAGTGGTAAGTAAATGTGGTACGCAGTTGATACGCACTGCCACATTGACATGGCACAGTTTGACTCAGATCGAAAAGATGTGATAACTAGAGCAAAAAAAGCACGTATCGGGATAATAAATTCAGGAATAAACTTACGTTCAAATTTTGCAACAAAGCGACTTCTTATGTACGATAACGTAAGGGCAACGTACGGTTTGAGTCCAATCGAAATAGGCGAAGCTGATAAAGTTGAAGATTTCATACGACAAAACCAAGATACTGCAATCGGCATTGGAGAGGTTGGTTTAGATTACTATCACATTAGAGATGACGCCCTACGAGAGCGACAAAAAGCGGTGTTTACACGCTTTATTGGCTTAAGTGATGAACTTGGACTTACTCTTGTGGTGCATAGTCGCGACGCAGAAAGGCACGTTTTTGAAATGACAAATAGGCTGGACAACGTCATATATCACTGTTATAGCGGAGATCTTGATACATTAAATAAGATAATCGACTGCGGCCACTACATTTCAATCTCAACGCGAGTGGGAAAGTCGAAGATACATCAAGAGATAGCGAAATCCACACCCCACGAGCTCATGATTGTGGAGACAGATAGTCCTTATTTATCCCCGCGAAAGGGTAGAAACGAACCGAGTTACATCATTGACGCGATAGTAACTATTTCTGAGATATGGACGATAACGGTCAAGGAGGCAGCTTCAATAATCATAGATAATACGATAACTGCTTTTAAACAAAAGTTAAAAACAACATAATATAAGTCAGAGAAAAAGCTATATAGTCACCTAGATATAATTAATTAGTTTATTAATTATAGGAGTTTTAGTGTTAAATGCCATCTATATCATCAATTAAGGATCGTTTTAGGATTAGAAGTATTATACATAAGAGAGAGAGATCTCATAAAGGTGTTGGTCTTCTCGTAGATGGGCCCAACATGCTTCGTAAGGAATTTCAAATAGATCTTGAGGAGATCAGGAACATACTGAAGGAATTCGGAGATATAAAAGTAGGCCGAGTTTATTTAAACCAGTACGCCTCAGAAAAATTAGTGGAGGCCATTGAAAATCAGGGTTTTGAGCCGGTTGTAAGTTCTAGCGACGTGGACGTTAGGCTTGCTGTCGAAGCTACAGAACTTATCTTTAACCCTAATATTGACATTATTGCGATAGTTACGAGAGATGCTGACTTTAAACCAGTTCTCTCAAAAGCAATGGAGCACGGAAAAGAGACCATTATTTTTGGAGCTGAACCTGGATTTTCGGTAGCTTTAAAGAATCTGGCAGACATAGTTGTAATTTTGAATCAAGAAGAATATGTAAAAGAGAGTGGAAGTAAAGAAGTGGCAGCGCCTTATAGTAAAATTAAAGAAGAAGATACAGAGAAAAAAGTTGCTGAAGCTTATACAAAGCCAAATTAATTTGTGCTATACTTCAAGATTGAAATATCTCCGTGAGGCGCTAGGCCCCCTGTAACTCACCTGCTTCTCCTAAAGCTTTTCTTAACTGCTGTTGAAGTTGCTGAAATCGAGTTTGAACTCGCTCCTCCTGCCTCTCAAGACTTTTTAATCGCACATTATACGTTTCCTGTTTATCAGTTAGCTCTACTTTAACGGCTTCTCTACTTGACTTGATGAGGATTTCCCCAGCACTTTTATATATTACGGCATTTTCGTTCAGCTTTTCGAGCTCTTCAAGCGTTTGTTTGGCTTCAGATAACGCAAGTTCAAGCTGAGTTTTTTGTACAGAAAGCGCTTGGGCCTGTTGCTGAAGCTGTTGCAGCTGTGCTAATTGATTTTGAATTTGCGGTGGTAATTCGCTACTCATTTAAATCTCTCCTATTAAAGTCAATTTAAAATTACGTCTCGACTGATCTGTAAGTACTAATCAAAATCGATTTTTTTATTTTTGTTCATTTTGATGATAACTGTGTTCTTTTGATAATATACTTTCCATATCAGCTGCAACCGACACTAATCCCAACCACGTATTCGTTGCAGCTCTGAATGAAGAGATATCGTCAGCTTCCACGCTAATAATGAGCTTTCCACACTTTTTTGATATTGCAGCTCTTGACCGCTGTACGCAGGTAGGAGGAACTGAAAGCTCTGGGATTAGTGCCAAATATATTTGGTCTAAATCTTTAATATCAAGAATATATTTAGCTCGCAGCATGGTATGGATAAAAAAATAAAAGTCAGAGACCTTTATATTTTGAGAGCCAGCTTTGTTCCTTTCTAAAAATTCGATCGCGTTGAACTCGGTTTGCTTATAGTGTTACGTTACTAAATTATTTATACAATCATATTGAATCTTATGGGAGTTAAGCGAATAGTTTAAGGCAGTCACTGTAAGCATATCAGGATACCTTAACCCGCTTTATCACTGTTGGTCGCTCTTTAATCAGTATTCTATGACCGCAATAAGGACATCTAATCCCACCATATTCCGACTCTATTTCTACAGGTCTCTTACACCGTGCGCATTTGTAAATCAAAACCCACTCCCTATTTAATTATCTAATTACGCAGTTACTCTTCATGCTCGCTTGCACGCTTAATTGAACGCTCAACGGACTTTCCAATGGGAGTGTACGGGTACATAAGCACCTCCAGCAAATGTTACCTCGCACCTAGAGCATTCCCAAATGCCTGTACTTTTTCTTGATACTCCCTTTCTGCCGCAATTTGGACATATATGGTCCTGATGCATGAGTCCTTCTATATCGGCTACCCTCTTTCTAATCTTGCGACCATATCTCGGCCCAAAACGACCAGCTGATCGCGTTTTTCGCCCTTTCTTTCGACCGCCCTTTTTAACCACTTATAACATCTCCAAAAACGTGCTCTCTAATCTGTTTTGCTTTGCTGGTGGCAAGTTTGACGATTCTATTGATCTCCTCAGATGAAAGCGTTCCGGTCCCGCTCTTTTGCATGCCGGAAAGGGCACCTTGTAAACCCGATATTACTGTAAGCTTTGAAGAAGCTACAGTTTCCTCATCTAATGATGGGTCAAGCACTACTTCCCCACCAATATCGACTGCCGTAATTCCGATGGGATACTCCCTGATCGGTAACGATTGATTGTCGCCATAACCATATTTTTCTGACGGAGTCTTAGCGTTGATGAGTGCCGCCAGGGCTCCTAGCGCTGCTGCATCCATTAAGTTTCCATCATGGTCAAGAACATGAACATCTATAAACACTAACCATACTTTTCCATCCGGTAAATTCAATGTTGATAAATCAATCGCTCCTGATTCTCTCACTCCACGATCTACGACGCGTGCTAACTCTATAGCGTTCTCATCTGGAGGGCCTGGCTCAAAAGAAGGCGATGCAAGAGGCACGAGTTCGACATTAGTAATAATCACTCCCATATCAGGCGCATCAGGAAATGGATCTCCAGGTTGAATTTTTATCCCAACCATCACTTGGGTGTTGCCGATCTTAACTCTTGCAGAACCCTCAGCTTTGTCGATTAAACCCATCTCTACACTTATCGGCCTGTATTCATCAAAAGCTCTTCCGTCCACTCGCTCTTTCCGCTTTGCAAGGTTGTAAATATAATCCTTTCTGATCTCTGCTATGACATCATTCATGCTCTTCACCTTGGAACTTTTGGATCAAAGCCTCTCGCTGCATTTCGGATATTATAGCACATCCCTGTTTCGCCAATTCTAGAGCTTTTTCGAACTCGTCGATCGTCAAATGTCCGTCCATCTGAAGCAATGTAATTTGACCAGTTCTGACATTCATGGCGACAGGCATATCTGCTTGTCCGTAATTGTCTTCCTCTTTTATTAAATCTAAGACTACCGTATCGTCTACTTTTCCAACTGCGCAAGCTGAGATCAAGCCTTTCATAGGTACGCCCGCGTCAGCAAGTGCAACCGAAGCCGCATTTATACCAGCAGCCCTAGTCCCCGCGTCGGCTTGAAGTATCTCGACAAATATGTCAACTGTTGATCTCGGATAAAACTCTTTCATTATTATTGGGTCTATGGCCTCTCTACTCACTTTCGAGATCTCAACACTCCTCCGATCTGGTCCAGGCCTTCGCCTTTCATCAACTGAAAAAGATGCCATATTATATCGATATCGTATTATGGCGCGGTTGGCTTCTTGTAAATGCCTAGGATGAACTCCTCGTGGTCCATATACTGCTGCAATGACTTTGTTTCCTCCATGCTCAACGTAACATGACCCATCTGCCCTTTCCAACACCCCTACTTCAAACTTAATAGGCCGAAGCTCATCTGGGAGCCGATTATCTATCCTCTTACCATTGGTTATGAACTCCATGCTTTTCCTCCTCTAGGAATTTTGTAATTCGGTCAGTGAGACCTGATGTGTGTGCCTCTTGCTCAATCTTCTTTATAGCCCTCACCGCCAAATCTTCATCAGATTCTTTTCCACTAATCCATATTCGGCCGTTCTTACCCACAAAAATATTGATATTGAGCTTACTCTTTAACAAACTTATCATGGACCCGGCTCTTCCTATAACTCTGGGTACTTTCGAATAAGAAAGTTCTACTATCCTCCCACTTCTGAGTACCCTAAGCTGACCATCTTTTAGTTCCAGCTCAATTTTCATTGAAGAGTCTACATCTATAACCTTGAATATTGCAAGATCTCCTACACGCATTATTTTCGACATTTCACTGGAATCAATTCTACGAGGGTACTCTGAGATATGCATCAGCGCCTCGTACGGCGAGTTAATATCTACTTTCCAATTGGAGAAACTAATATCAGCTATCATCCCAACGACAACATCCCCTGTTGCCGGCATATATTTTCCAGATAGTGGAATTACACGTAGCTTGTCTTTATCATCAACAATTCCGTAAATGAGGGAATATACCTTTCCATTCTCAACATATGTTCCCTCACCTGACTTTGTGGGATCGTCAGAAATTAGGTCTCCAGGAATGACAATGTTTTTATCCACCCTCTCTTTATTCTTCATTTAGTACCATCCCGCTTTACTATCCGCGTCTCGGCCTCGCCTTTGGTAAGCCGATTAACAAGCTCATAAAAGTCGTTCTGCAATCCTGCGGGAAACTTGACTACTCCGATCCAAGAACCATCCTTTTGCCAACCTTCTTTTACTATGTTTCCGAAATTCTGGATTTCTCCATAGGACTTTACAGTATAATCAGCTGGTATTTTAACGGCGATATCGATTTCTTCAAATCTTATTGGGATAATGGGGCGGATTGCCTTCATCGCGATACCAACCAATTCATCGACGTTTTTGAACGGATCTATATTCACCTTTGCCTCTTCCATTGCTTTCTCAATCCTAACAGGTGGATGAGGTGACCCAGTCTGCGGATTCACCGCATTTCTTACAATTATATTCACAACTTGCTTTCTCTTATGCTCCTGAATTCTTCGACGCTGTTCAGAGGTAAGGTGGATTTCACCCTCTTTAATTATTTTTTCTGCAACTTCAATAGTGTCAACGGTTCCGAAGATCTTTTTCAACCCCTCTTCAGATGCCTTGTCTCCTCGTGAAGCATGTTTAAAAATTTCTTCAACAACTAGTGCTCCTTCAATATCGGAATCCCGTTCTTCTCTTATTAAGAGCGCTTTATCAGGATCTACTAGCACTTCAAAATGTTCTCCACCCTTAACGTACCGAGCTGTTACAGCTTCATCAAGAGTAGTCATCTTTTTCCCTCAAGTCTGCAATTGTCCACTTTAACTGCCTTGGCGGCATCACATTTTATGGCGTAAGCCTTTTTAATGCGCTGTTTACATAAAAAGCAACCTTTTCAGCTTCAATCTTTTTAAATTTGTAATCACTTGCGTCAACCACTGCAATCTCTACTGTATCGACAGTTAACTTTCCCTCGGTAGCCTTATGAAGAGCTTCAAGCCCCAGATCTATTGCCTTTTCAATGTTAGCTTTTTCATCATATTTCTCTTCAAGAACTTCCATTACTGCGTTTCTTCCAGATCCAATTCCTGTAGCTTTAACCATCAAAAGTGCACCGCTAGGATCAGTCTCGAAAAGCCGAGGGCCCTCATCATCCACCCCGCCAATGAGCAGTGCAGTTCCATAAGGTCTCACGCCTCCATACTGGGTAAAGGTTTGCTTGTGATCACAAATCTTTTTTGCAAGAACTTCAACCCCAATAGGCTCATTATATACGACCCTATTTACTTGGGCATCCACGCGCGCGCGATCTACAAGGGCACGGGCATCTGCAACAAGACCTGAAGTTACTGCGCCAATGTGATCATCTATTTGAAATATCTTCTCTGTCGACTGGGGCTCCAAAAGCCTACTTGCAATCCTCTTATCGACAAGAAGAACTACCCCATCGCTTGCTTTTATGCCAACTGACGTTGTGCCTCTTTTGACTGCTTCACGAGCATACTCAACTTGAAAGAGTCTACCATCTGGTGAAAAGACCGTTATAGCTCTATCATATCCCATTTGCGGTGCCATCTGCATTATATCAGCTCCTTATTATCGTATATCGTAATGCCAACTAGTCCGACATCTGAACGATCTATGACTTTATTATCATCTGGAACTATATCAATTTCGCTACCACATATTCTAACAGCCCTTCCAGATATGGGCTTTGTAATATTAAAAGATGTGTTATATTTTAACTGCTTTTCAACTTTTAAATACTTTTTTTTAGCTCCCGCTATCGTTCCTGATACCCCAAAAACTCGTACGCTAAGTCTAGAACTTTTTACTTTGTAAAGTGCCGCAAGCACAGTTCTTGTATCTTCTATGCTTGTATGGCTACATCTTAGAAGTCCCTTCTGACGCGCGAAGCTAATAAGCTCAATTCTAATGTTAGTTAAGCCTACATCTCCGAATAAGGAGGTTGTTGTAGAGAGGATCTCATTTTTTAAATCTTGAGCTTTTATAACCTCTTCTGAAATAACATCAAAAGCCACGTATCTAACGTTTTCTCGTAACGTTGGAGGCAGAACTTTCATAAATACTGCCCCTCTGAAGTAACAGCTTTTAGCCTTGTGTTCACGATACCACGGGGGGTATCACCAAGCGCAGACTCCGATTCAGCCTGATCCATTCCAATAAGCCTAGATAGCGCTTTGACCTCCCGCGGTGCTCTAAGATCATAATGGGAGAGTGCTCCGCTCGTAAGAACAACCTTCAGTGCAAACTTTCTACATATGATAAAGTTTTTACGCTGAAATGCCAATAATTTAGATCTATAGGATCCCCTGTGCTTCCATAGATAGTCAATGCTGAAACCTATTGCTACGTGATTTCTTTTTGCAAGTTTTGCCAATGTTTGATTTAGTCCATTATTTGGTCCAAGCTCGGGATGGATGAGTACATCTACCCTTTTGTCGCTACAAGCTGCTCTATTTATCTTCTCATCCCCCCCATGAACTGCTAAGACCGTTACTTTATCGCGGTAGATGTTTATTAGATTTCGCAACATTTGCGCGCTCGTTGCAACCAATTCAATGCCAGAAATGATATCTTGAGATTCCATAGGTTGCCAATAAGTCGAATGATTTGTTATCGCTATATTTGTAAAGCCATACGTCTCTGATGCCAATTTGAGCCTCTTTGGTGAATCCGCACATTCTGGGAGGGAATGAACACAAAGATCAAAGTATTCAATCATCCCTCAACAAACCTCTTGCAACTTCCAGTGCTTTTTCCTTGCGTGCAGGATATGCTGCTACCTTCACTCGCACTAAAATAGGGTCATCTTTTCCAAGTCTAATCGAGTTCCTTATCGCTTCCTGCTTGTCAAACCGAATAAACAAGACTCCTTCACGATCTACATAGCTCTCCAAATCATTAAGAAGTTTATTTATATCATTTGTCGGAAGATTTCGCTTTATGAGGTCTAAAAACTTAATTATGTCTCTGGGTCTCTCTATTTTAGCTGTGAGTATCCCTATGGGATTCTGATAATGTCCCGTCGCATGTTCTTTTTGAACTTTTGCGCCGTCAGGTAAGAATATCTTAAGAGCGTTTAGAACGTTGTCTTCATCCTCTGTTGCGTGAACGAAAACGCTTATATTTACACTGTGCACTGTTTTAAATCTTTTAGACGCAATTTGAGAATCTTTCGCTCTTTTGGGCATCTCAAATGACTTTTCTGAGTAGTAATCACTTGTTATTTTCCTATTCTACCATGAGCACTGAGAGATGGTCGTGTTTTTTCCGTCCCTCTGCCCCTCTTTCTCATCCCACGACCCTTCGTGCCTGCACTTGTCTTGCCGCGAAACGCTCGTCCGACTGCCTTGGATATCCAATTCAAGCTTTTGTCATTTATAATGGAAGGATGATGAGGATCCACAAGAATGACCTCGTACCACTTCGCTTTTCCATCTTGGCCTACCCAGTATGAATTTAACACTTCTAGATTTGGAAACTTCTTTGCCGCGCGTTCTTCGGCTATTCTTTGTATACTTTTTCCAGCAGTAATCAAATTAACTCCCATATGTTTGGTTCTTCTTCCACCGCGTGGTCTCGACTTCCTTCTACCTCCACGCCGTACCCTTACCCGTGTAACAATTATACCATGCTTTGCCTTATATCCAAGACTCCTCGCCCTATCAAGACGGGTAGGTCTTTCAATCCGAGTGACGGCTAGCTCACGTCTCCAATCTTGGAGTCTATACCACATTAATTGATCTACATAACTTTTACTAGGTGTTTTCCACGCATCTCGTATGTACGAATACATTGACTTCATCTTTTGATCCCCATCCTAAGTGGTTCAGCTTTAAGCTACATTCCTGGGATTAGCGACTAATTAACATACAACATTAAGTTTCTTTTTTACCTATACTGCAATAGAAAATAAACTTTTCCTAGAGGATTCTGTTACGTAAAGCAAATTGCATCAACAACATCATAGATTTAGGAACGCAGCTTCATATCAAATTAAGCTAAATTGAAGTATAAAAACTAGCGGTCTTTCTTTGCTTAGAGAGGTCTTTCATAGCAACTCTAGCTTTCGCAGCTAAGTTGCTTCAACCACATGAATTAAAAGCTTCTTAGTGTACTTTTGTTATTTCCAATACATTTTGAATCGCATTATCGACCACTGGTTACTTTGAAGGACTTTAAGTGCTAATACGAGCGAGTATCAGAGGAAATATGAGGCCCGTATTGATCTTATACACTCTAACTTCATCAAAATTTATTGGATAGTCATAAGCAGCAGAAAATTTGTGTCTTGACCACAGATAAAAATACGACGCTCCAATCTTCTTGTTATTATACTTGACAATTTCTCTCTCGTAAGAAAGAACTTCTCGCTCTCATAAATCAATTTCGTTGTGGTTAGGTGTAACGCCGACTGAGTAAATATTTTGAGTTAAATTGAGAATCTCATATCGTTCAAAGATGTATTACCTGAGCGGGCTATTACTTCTTATTTTCCTCTAACAGCATTGTGTTATTCAACTATAATTCGGTACCCCCATCTCTAGTTTACACACTCAGATTTAACAGCAGTTTGAAAAAAAAAACGCCTTCAGTTCATAATTTTACTGCCTTTATCTAGACGGTATCACTGTTTGGTACTTACTTTTTTATGTTTTGTAGAAGAGGTTATTTTAATCACGTCACCATTCGAGAGAACATAATTTTCCCCTAATCTCTTTTTGCTTCGTACATCGATCGCAAACAAGAATCCGTTTCCAATATCAGAATGCACTCTATAAGCAAGATCCTTTGCTGTTTGTCCCCTTTTCATTAAAAAGGCATCAGGCAAAACATTTCCATAGCTGTCTGTAAGTTTATTTTCATCTTCAACAGGATACACTACTATATAATCTAAAACATCGAAAATAGCGCTGTTTATACAGGTTTGCACGCCTGTTCCGTCATTAGCTATAAGCTTTGAAATTTTTTCAAGGCCTTTTCGTTGCGGCTCATTTACCGAAGTGATGATATTGAAATGTGTATCACCAGGGATATAATCAATCAGCCCATTTTTATGTGCGATACGCAGTGCAAGTTCAGCTTCAGCACTTGTCAATACAACATAATCCGAAAGAGCCAAAAGCCTTTGTAAGTTTTGCATTGGAGCAATATCTTTTTTATTGGCCGCCACTATCATAGGTTTCGAAATCTTTCTTATCTCGTGAGAGAAATTCAGTAGATCCGCCTCAGTCCAATTAATCGGTTTATTTGAAAGTCCGAGCTTAATTATCGAGCTTTTTATCTCGTGCTCATTAACGTTTGTGCCCGCTAGCTGAACTGCCAACAGATGTTCAATCTTTTCTTCTGATTGAGACTTTCTTGCGAGTCGATTCCAGTTTTTTTGAATTATCCCGAAAAGCCACATTGTAATTTCGTGGTGTAAGAAATCAACATCCTCCAAAGGATCACGCATACCTACGCCTATCGGGTTACCCTCGATATCAGTTCCTCCTGAAGCATCGATTACATTTACAATGGCCTCAGACTGCCGAACATTGTCGAGGAACGCATTGCCAAGCCCCTTACCTTTATGTGCCTCAGGCACTAACCCCGCAACATCAATTAACTCAACAGGCACAAAACGCGCACCTTTTATGCAATTCCCGCACTTGACGCTTAGTTCCGTGCACGGGCATGGTACTCGAACGTAAGTTATCCCAAGATTTGCGCCGACTGTTGTAAATGGATAGTTTGCAATTTCGACGTCTATAAGGGTTGCCGCTTTAAAAAACGTAGACTTGCCCGTATTTGGCTTTCCAGAAAGGGCTATTGAAACCGTCATAATACTTTCACATTAATCGCAGCAATTAATCGCTTCGCCCAACGAAGCTTCTTCTTTTTTATCTCTCCTACGGTGGCGTCCTCAAAGTCAAATCCAATAATGCCGATTTCTTTTGCGCCCAGATGTTTTGCTAAGTAAATTGCTCTATCACCATCAGTGAAGCCGCCAAAGTTAAACACATTTGAAAGAGGGCGCGATTGCGTCGTGCCGACTATTTTTTGCAACTGAGGGACGTAACTTCTTAACTTTGTGATGTTATCGCCATGTGCGTGAACTACAACTACAGCACATCGTTCGTTTGCCTTGATTATATCATCCATTACACCGTCGAGATCTGAAACAATAACGTGCGGCATTATGCCTCGTGACAACAAAGTTGAGGTTGCCCCATCTGCTGCCACAATCACCCCTTTCTTTTTGGTCTGTAACTTTGTGACATCGTTTAAAAGACGTGGCGCTTTGCCACATACGATTACTTCTTTATCTTTTATTATATTCTGTAATTTATCAAGCGTGAATAAAGAATTTCTCTTTTTCTTTAATAATTCAGATAGGAGTTGAGCAGAAGCTTCATCTTCTTCTCGGCTGAACCCGAAATCATTAAGTATCTCCTCATAAATGGGTTCCCAGTCGTTAAAGTTCATAACAGTTTCTCTTCACAAATACATACTGTAATAGGGTGACCTTCAATCATCCATTCCTTCACGTACGTACAGCTTTCAACTGCTCCTTTCACCACCTCAGTGGTGAGCGTTTCAGCTTTTATATAATAGCGAAAATCTTCTATTGCCTTCGCAATCTCTTCCGATGTGATATATCCTACTTTAATTTTAGCGGTATATGGAAGATTCATGTCTTTGCGCATTACTTGAATTCTTCTTACCAACTCCCTCACGATTAATTCTTTTTTTAACTCGGGAGTTATTTCTGTTTCTAAAAAGACTGCGATTGAATTTGACGTTCCTTTCGCAAATCTGTCCTTTGTTTTCTTAGAAATTATTATATCTTCACTAAAAAGGGTGACTTTCTTCCCGTCTACTTCGATTGGCAATCCAGAAGGTATCTCGCGGACTACCAAAGCGGAATCAAGTTCACGCAAAGCCCGTTGGATCTGTGGAACGACTTTTTTATACTTTGGCCCTACGGAAGTAAAGTTCAACGTCACCAAGTATTCAACTAGATCCGATTCATCCGCTCTAAAAGTAATTTGCTTTATGTTCAATTCACTTTTAATAAGAGTCTTTAACTCATCACTCTGAATTTCAGGTCCAATACATATGAGTTTTTTAAGAGGTTGCCTAATCTTTATGTTAGAGGTAGCCCGTGCTGCCCTTCCGGCTTCAACTACTTCCCTCACATAGTCCATCCGAGCCTCTAACTCTGTCTCAGCGGCATCCATTGCCGTTGGGTACGGCTCTAGATGTACACTTATCGCTTCAGCGCCGTCGTCATTTTGCAGACTTTGATAGATGTGCTCAGCGATAAACGGAGTAAAAGGAGCAACAAGTGTCGCAAATGTTAAGAGAGTCTCATAAAGAGTATCATACGCAGACTTTTTGTCCAAGTCTTGTTCCATCTTCCAGAAACGTCTTCTCGATGTTCTTACATACCAATTGCTCATATCCTCCACGAATTGTTCAATTTCAAGTGTTGCTGGATTATAATCATAGCTGTCCATCAGTTCGTTTACGCGTATAATAAGGCGGTTCAACTTTGAGATCAGCCAGCGGTCAACTTCATTTCTTTGAGAAGGGCTCATTCGTTGAAGGGATGGATCATAGCAATCAATCTCAGCATAAGTCTTGTAAAACGCAAGAATGTTCCACAAAGTCATAACAAACTTTCTCTGAGACTCCATAACTGCCTCCTCATAAAATTTTTTCGGGTTTCCTGGAGGGCCAGAACTGAACAAGTACCATCGTAAGCTGTCAGCTCCTTCATTGTTCAAAATAAGCCAAGGATCAACGCTATTTCCCTTGCTCTTCGACATCTTTCGGCCTTGTGTATCCACGATATGGCCCAAGCTGATCACATTCTCGTAAGCATTAGTGCCGAAAACTGCCGTGCTGATGGCATGGAGACTGTAAAACCATCCTCGTGTCTGATCAATTCCTTCACTTATGAAATCTACCGGAATCTTAAATTCACCTCTCGTCTCGAACGGATGATGAAGCGAGGCAAAAGGAGCACAACCGGAATCATACCAACAATCAATGACTTCACTGACGCGCTGCATCGGTTGTCCGCAACGTTGGCATTTAAGAATTACTTCATCAATGTACGGCTTGTGCACGCCTTTGAATGGGGTGTCGCCGCTCGACTTTTGCTTTAACTCCTCGATACTACCGACAACCGTAACGTGGCCATTAGGGCATTTCCATATCGGCAGCGGAGTGCCCCAATATCGCTCACGGCTAAGCGCCCAATCCCTAACATTCTCGATAAAGTTTCCAAATCTCCCGCGTTTAATTGTTTTGGGATACCAGTTGATCTTCTCATTGTTATATATTAGTTCATCACGAAGTGTGCTCATTTTTACAAACCAAGCCTTTCGGGCGTAATACATAAGTGGTGTTTCGCACCTCCAACAGAACGGATAGCTATGCTCATACATTTCAACCTTGAACAAAAGACCTTCATCCTCGAGGAAAGCAATAATTACCGGATTTGCGTCAGTGAAGAACATGCCCCCTACTAACTCGATTTCTGAGTTAAATCGGCCATCTGGATTAACAAGCTGGATCATCGGGAGTCCGTACACTTTAGCAACGTTAAAGTCATCTTCTCCAAACGCTGGAGCAACGTGAACTATTCCAGTGCCCTCTATAGTTGTAACAAAAGACGCAGTCACAACGGCACTTTGAACTGAGCTAAATAGTGAACGATATTTTTTGCCTTCAAGAGTGCTGCCTTTAAATTCGTCTATTATTCTATACTCAGAAATTGTCCGAGTGACAGTATCAAGTAAATCCTTTGCAAATATCAGTCGCTCATCACTAATTTCAACGACGACATACGATATATTAGGATTTACTGCTAAAGCGACGTTAGATAAGAGCGTCCAAGGCGTCGTTGTCCACGCTAAAAAATATGTTTTCTCTTCATCGATCGAAGGAAATTTTACGTAGATTGACTCTTCTTTTATCGTATCATATCCTTGCGCCACTTCGTGTGAGCTTAAAGCTGTACCGCACCTTGGGCAATAGGGCACTACATAATAGCTTTCATATAATAGCCCCTTTTCCCAGAGTAGCTTTAAGGACCACCACACCGATTCTATGTATTTCGGGTCCATTGTAGTATAGGGGTTATCAAGGTCTATGAAGAAGCCAATCCGCCTCGTCATATCAGACCATTCATCTATGTGGCTGAACACCGAACATCTGCAGGTTTCATTAAAGCTTTCGACTCCATATTCTTCGATTTTTTGTTTGCTGTCAAGACTAAGCTCCTTTTCAACTGAAATTTCAACAGGAAGACCATGGCAGTCCCAACCACTAGTTCGCGGTACAAAATATCCCTTCATACTCTTATATCGACAAAAGAGATCCTTCACGATTCGAGCATAAACGTGGTGGACTCCCGGTGAGCCATTTGCCGTTGGCGGCCCTTCAACGAATCTAAACAGTTGCGCTTTTTCGTTGGCACTTAGACATTTACTAATTATATCATTATCCTCCCAAAATCTTAAGATCGCTTTTTCAGCTGAAATCAGATCTTGTCCAATGCTCAACTCTTTTGTCTCTTGTGCTCCACTTGTTCGCTTCATCATACGACCCATCTTAGTTATTATTTATCTGTTTAAAAATATGAACATTCTTGTGTTTCTCACTTCAAAAGTTATACTGAAAAATGACACTTCGCTCACCGTGAATTTATGAAACAAAGCACATAAAACCAGAAACATTACTGCTTTCTTACTAATCGAGGGGGAGTTCGCTCGCTTGTTTCTGCTTTTAATACGAGTTCTTTACTTGGCTGCCTTTTGCTTAGAAATTGAGGATATCTTAACGTGCTGTACGCCATGCTGAACCGTCATGTTGTCCATAAACTCCTTTATTTTCGAAGCGTCCCCTCGTACAACAGTAACTTCAAGACAGTTATGTGGATCGATATGAATGTGGATAGTTGAATTTATTATGTGAGAATACCTGTGCTGTATGTCTGTTAGTGTACTCACAAGCCCCTTTTGATCGTGATCGTAGATCATAGTTATCACGGCTATCTGATCACCGATTTCTTGACTTAACGAATGATAATCAATCAAGTAATTCCTTATCGCATCTCTAATCCCCTCAGACCTTGAGGAATAGCCCCTTTTACTTATCACCTCATCGAAGGCATTAAGCAGATTTGCGGGTAAAGAGACTCCGATCCTCGTAAGTTCATCTTCCAATTCAACACCCCTTCTTAAACTAATTCCCAAAAATATCGTGCTTCATTTCAACCGTTATTAAATCAGCGGCTAAAAAATGTCTCGTTAAAAACTTTATTATGAATTATATAAGCTTCACATATAATTAAATTTACTTGAATTTGTGGGTTCGTGCCAACAGCTCTTACAACCAAGAGCCTTCTTGCTATCGGCAAAAATATCTAAGTAACATAGGGTAGACGAAGTATACAGCAGAAACAGTCAGGGCTGCTCTAAATTAAACGGGAAAACTTCAACTAAAGAATAATCAAAAAAAGAATAATCAAAAAATAGTGCTTATATTTGATTATCTTCGGTCAATACCAGTAAATCGCTAATAATAGTCATATTTTCGATCCAAGGTGAAATAACGTGTTATGACTTAATCTTGGGTCGATCGACGGTTCAAATATGAAAGTATAGATACACTACATGAGATTTACTTCGCGTCGTAATGTAACACCTGTTGCCAATATGGCGTGCGTATAACTTCTAGCGTAAAGATTTAGAACAAAGTATAAGTCAACAGACGCACAATGAATATGTAGGTATTTCGTAGTCAAGTCGGTAAATGAATTAAACGGAATTTTTCAGGAAGGGGGGGGTTTACAGTCAACATTTCAACAGAAGACACGAAGAGTTCAGAAGACTCATTTGAAGCAAGAAAAATAGTAATACATATAATTAATTCATTGAGCCCATTGAACAAGTTAAAAGGAGTAAGTATTGATGAGCTTGTGAATTATGGAGAGGCCCTCAGACTGGATGCAGAAGTGATAATAAGTGTAGTTCAACAGCTTACAAAGGAAGAGCTGATTTTGGAGACGTCAAAAAATCGATTTTTAAATAAATATCCGCCCCTTAGCGTCGAGAAAGGAGAAAGGACTACACTACTGACAAACAATTATGAAACTCTTGAACTTTCAGGTCAAGCTCCACACTTTAAAAATCAAGAGGAGCTCGAAAAAATGTCCGAACTCCTTGAGCAAAGTAACTTAGTGATCACCTCAACACAGCTTTCGCAGATCAAAGAAGAGTATGACGATATCTTACAGTCAGGTAATCCTAACGTGTTCTTTAAGGGTTACCCAAGCGACGCGGAAATTGGGAAACGCGTCGGAATAGATAAGCGAAAGGTACAGGGTGCTAGAGCTCTTTTAGGATTACTTAATGACAGAGACCTTAAGACTAACTTTGATCGCGACAAGTTTCTCAACTGGCTTACAGCCCCTAAAGACAATAGGATGGGCTCAAAAGAATTTGCTGAAGAACTAGATGTCAGCTATTCAACTTTTAAGAGAAAAAAAGCCTTATGGGAAGCGCATCTTAAGATACAATCGTTTAAACATGAGAGAGAGAACGAGACAAGATAGCACTGGTAGAAGCCTCAAATGAAATTTGTAGTCGACAGGATGCTGGGGCGCCTCGCTGCCTGGCTTAGAATACTTGGATTTGACACTATAGGCGCGAACTCGTTTAACGGTTTTACGAATTCAGAAGAAGATACATACATGCTTAAAATAGCTGAAACGGATGATCGCGTTTTGATCACGAGAGATGCCGAGCTTTACTTAAGAGCCCAAAATAGAGGATTAAAATCTCTTATGGTGATACAAGGAAATGTGATTGATCAACTAAAACAAGTAAGAGATACGTTTGGAATTAAAATTGATGCCCAAACGGCTGTTTTGAGGTGCAGTGAATGCAATGAAGAGCTCCAAGTAGCAAACGTAGACGAGGTGAGACGATCAAAAGAAATGCAAAAGCTCAAAGAAAGGGGGGTAAGGATGGACGAGTTTCTTAAAAGATACGACGAATACTATAAATGCAATGATTGCAGCAAAATATACTGGAAAGGGGGTCACTGGGAGAATATTCTACGAGGCATCGAGCAGCTTACAGAAACGTCAAAAAATAGAAAAAACTCCTAAAGTTTGATTTGATCCTAAGTAGCGATATAAATCTCTTGACAATCGAACATCTGACATAAATACCATATTATGCCTGTTATATTGTAAGCGAACGCTGCAGTGGCAATTCTTTTTACACAATTTACATAGAAGTTAACAACTTTTTACTGCTTATGACATCTTGATAGTTGTTCACTTCGATAACGGCTCTTTTTATCTCTTTTAACAAACTGACTTTAATGGTGCCTTCACCCAATCTTAGGTGTTGGTCGTGCGCACCGTCATTATCACTCACATGATGATACGCCACTTTGTAGTTAACGGCTAAAAATTCACTTAGGGCGTTAGTGGTGTTAGCGTGACCGATATCTACTGTAGCGAAACTTCCGGATGACTCCACGAAGAGCTGATGTTCCTCAACATCTTTGCAAAAATAAATTCTTCTATTTGGCATGTTTTCAATGGATGGCACGATTCCAACGTCAGCTGTATAATCAGCCCATTTGCTCAACACATCCAATGCGTAATTGCGTGAAGCACTTATCACCCAGTCAACTGCCTTTAAAACCTGACCCGGATGTGTAGTTACTGCGGTCGCGTCTACAGCCGAAGCAAAATCCGTGGTCTCTTGAAGTTGTTTTAACGTTTCTTCCCTGATACCGATATTGAGGCTCGCAGGGTTTAAATCAATAGTCGGAGAATGAATCGTGAGCTCCAAGTCATATGAGTGAGCAGTATTAAATATTTCCAAGTCTTTTAACGCAAATCTGGGCAAATTTGGTCCTTCACAGAGAATTTCTACTATGTTAAAACCATCAGCTAACGCTATGTTAAGTTGCTCATCAAATGACTTTTCAAAAAGCGCCAAAGTAGTAAAACCGATTTTCATGGATCATCCATGTTGGATATTACACACGCACCTATTTATTCATTTTAGCAATGCTGCGTTGAGATGAGAAAGGGGTAAACAAGCTAAAAGCATCTTAAAAAAATTAAAAAGCAAAAATAAGCAACGAGGGAGTATCTAATATTATAATGCGACTGAGTTGATAACCGCTTTATCTAGCTGGATAATAGTCTTCTATCCGTACAATGTCATCGATATACGGAGTAGAGATGTTATGCATCAAGGAATTTTCTGTCGCAACGATTTTATGAGGAGTTTTTGGCGGGATATGCACAGTATCATTTCGGCCGAAATACTCTTTTTTATCTGCAAACTGTATATAGCAAGAGCCTTCAAGCATATAAAGTGATTCCTCCCTGTCGTTGTGGTAGTGGTAGGAAGTTGTGTAATTCTCTTTTATATAAATCTCCTTCGTCAGATAATTCTCCGTGATAATCAGTGTTTTTTCATAGCCCCAAGGCTTATCTACCCTATTCGCATACTCTTTTTTTATTTCCTCCAAGTCCTTAGTGGTGTCAATAGACATCCAAAAAGCATCCTCTTTATAGAAACCAAGCTGATTAGAGTCAGCGAGCATCGGAAAAACAGTCTTTTCTATCTCTCCTTTCTCAAAATCACCAAGTGGTACTTCAGTGTCAAGAATATAAATACCGCCGTTTATGTAGTAATCTAAAAATGGTTTTTCTTTAAACGACTTGATGTGGTCCTCCCCGAGCTCCACAATTCCATAAGGACTTCTCATTTTAGTAACAAACATTACGGCGGGATAATCGCTTGAATCAAACTTATTGCTCATCTTCTTTAGATTAAGATCAGAAACAACATCCCCATTTCTCACCATTATTGTTTCGCGCTCTTTAATTGAGTCCATTGCAAGCTTTATGGCATTTAACGTACCAAGCGGCTTTTCTTCAACCGAATATCCAACTTTCATGCCTCTATAGTTGTCCCCATATCTTTCCTCTATTTTTTCACTCAAATAGCCGGTAAGTAGTATCACTTTGTCAATACCAGCATTCGCCATGTCATAGAGCTGCTTATCCAAAATTGTATAATTATCCTGGATTTCTATAAGTGGCTTAGGTACATCTTCAGTATAAGGCTTAAGACGTTTCCCATAGCCGCCACATAAAATCATGCCGATCATAACTCATCATAATACAATAGAGCAACATAATCTTAACTTTTGCTCACGATAGAGGCACACATAGAATAAAATAGAAGCTACAAGAACATTGAACAACAGAATATATGTCACCTACATAGCTTTCAACACCCTCTGCAACCTTAGAGGAGATTTGTCTCAATCCTCCTACTTACTAATGATCTATAGAGAAAAATTGTTTCACAGTGTTAAGAGTGACTCCAAAAAACATTACGGTTGAACGACGTGACGGTTGTTGCTGTTTGTAAGAACGGCCGACTTAAATACCTTATGAAAGGAAAATAGCTACTTCTAAGTACTGCAATATGTCATTAACATTAAGTTAATAATTTACTTTGCCCATTCTATAACAATTAGCGTGAAAACAAAAGTAAACGAGAAGACTCGCAAAGCGCTTCTTTTAAATTCGTTTAAAATAGGAAAAATCGGCAGCAATTTGTTCGGAACTACGCCACCATCCGCATTTGTTGGGAGGGTGGGGTATCCTAATATATTCGCAGGACCGCTTGTCTCCCCGTTCATTGATGATCTAAAAATGTTATCTGCGCCCGAATCGTGGCTTACATTAAAACGGGAAGATATCGTTGAAATTAGATCAAACCTCGTGCGTTCAAACTTCAAACTGAATGTTCGTGACGCTAGAGATCCTACCAGGCTGTTACTCGAAACCCAAGAACTCGCAATGTCTGAGCTTCCCATTGATGTTGAAGTGAAATTTATAAAAATTCCCAAAATTGAACTTAATTTTGATAAAGTCGTTGCTCCGATGGGCCCTTCCGGAGTAGTAAGCGATATCGAAATATTAGAGAGTCCAAAAGTACCAAAAAAAATTGACCGGCTAGTTTATGATGTTGATGTCAAAGCCTCAGAAGCAGCTATCGAGTTATATTGGCAAGGAGTTTCGCCATATCAAATTAGCAGGCTTTTATCTGTGGGACTCTTAGGAAGAAAAAGATTGCTTGTCCCAACTCGATGGTCGATCACCGCTGTGGACACAATGATCGGAGACGCGATGTTAAAACGAGTAAAGACTTACCCGGAGATAGATGAGATCAACTTATTTGTGTCTGATGGGTTTGGAAATCATTTTGAGATAATACTTTTACCTAAACGCTATTCTTTTGGGTGGACTGAACTTTGGATCACTGACAACGGAAAAGTGGAAATCGGAGACTTGTATGAAAACTACGACGGCAAAAGCACTTATATGGATGGAGGTTACTATGCCGCGCGCTTTTCGACACTTGAGTACCTAAATCGTATTAACAAGCAAGCCTCAATTTACATCGTAAGAGAAGTCCAGCCAACGTATGACATACCACTCGGAAGCTGGGTCATTAGAGAACTTGTGCGAGATGCTCTGAAACGCGAGCCCTTAAAATTTGAGAATTTTGCGGAGGCTTTAAAAAGTACTGCAACCCGGATTAATATGGCTCTTGGCAATACAATATTTATAACCAAACACTTGCTTCAAAGAACTATTCATGATTTTTAGTGAACTTTTTAAAGTGCTGCTTTCTTTTCGTTGATATAAGTCTGTTTCTTCAATTGCGGCGCAATGATCTCTTACAGACGTCCTCTAATTTATACTGTTCTGAAAAAGACAATGCGACGTAGCGAATACTTTTAATGTTGTTTGAGAATTTAGTGTAAAGTGATTATAATACTTTTACTTCCAAGTTGAGTTGTTCAACATCTCGGCTTGTATATGTTGAAGCGACTGAAGTATAGGTAGAAAAAATTAAAACGAGTGCCTAAACAAAACTATGTTATGTTAAAAAAGACAACTTGACTTTTTTGGAAAGGAACTCTGAATTGCTGTATCTGGCGAGGCGCTCATTAATAAATAAAGTTCAAATTCGAATTATTTAAAAATAATAGATTTTACGTTAATTTGTTGGGAAAGCTTTATGAAAAGAGAGAATTAGATTATTCATACTTTAAGAGGAGGGTTGTTTGTGGTTGTCAAAGTAGCGGTAAATGGTTATGGAAACATAGGAAAACGAGTGGCTGATGCAATATCCAAACAAGATGATATGAAATTAGTTGGCGTTTCAAAGACGCGGCCAAACTTTGAAGCGTTTGTGGCAGTCGAGAGAGGTTACCCTCTGTACGCTTCAGAATCTGATAAAGTCGAGGGGTTTAAAACAGCAGGGTTGGATGTCGCAGGAACGACTATGGATATGCTAAAAGAAGCAGATATTGTCGTCGATGCTACGCCTGAAGGGATGGGTGCAAAAAATCTTGAGAATATTTATAAAAAGGCTGGAATTAAGGCCATATTTGAAGGCGGCGAGAAACACGATGCCATAGGAGTTTCATTTAACGCATATTGCAATTATGAGGAGGCCGTGGGCAAGGACTATGTGCGTGTAGTTTCTTGCAACACTACCGGACTTTGTAGATCTCTCTATGCAGTTAGCAAGGTCGCTGGCATTAAAAAGGTGCGAGCAGTGTTGGTACGTAGAGGCGCAGATCCATTACAGATTAAAAAAGGTCCGATCAACGCGATCGTGCCAAATCCACCTACAGTTCCCTCCCACCACGGCCCTGATGTAAACACTGTCGTGCCAGGGTGGAAAATAGCCACAATCGCCGTCTTGGCATCCACGACACTGATGCATCAACATAACATCATGATTGAAGTTGAGCGCGACGTAACGCGGGAAGATTTGTTGAAGGAATTTTATAGCCTAAGACGAATTATGCTTGTTCGGGCAAGTGATGGCTTGGGTTCAACCGCAGAGCTCATCGAACTCGGAAGGGATCTTGAAAGACCGAGATATGATTTATGGGAGATTCCAATTTGGGAGGAAAGCGTTAACGTTGTTGATAATGAAGTGTTTTTCATGCAGGCAGTGCACCAAGAGTCAGATATAATACTTGATAACATTGACTGCATAAGAGCAATAATGGGAATAGAAAAAGATCCGTGGAAATCGATAAAAAAGACAGACGATTCTATGGGGGTTAGAGGTTCATTTCGTCCACCGCAATGTTTAGAAGATAGCCCTGAAGAATTGAGAGAAATTCACAGAAGAGTATGGGGGATAGAATAGACAACGTAGAAAGACTGATGCAAAGCGCACATCAAGGCTCATTAAAGCTATACCAAACAGTTGATTTATAGTAGCTAGTTGCGGAATAAAGAGGAACGCTATGAGCGACTTTTTAACGCTTGATGATTTAGATTTTAAAGACAAGACAGTACTATTGCGAGTCGACATAAATGTGCCAGTTGACAAAGATACTAAAAAGATCTCAGAATCGAAACGCATAGATGAATCGACAGTTACAATCAGAGAGCTTGCAGTAAAAGGCGCAAAAGTGGTTATCATAGCGCACCAAGGGAGAGCAGGTGATTATGATTTTCTTCCCCTCGATCAGCACGCTGAGGCTTTGAAAACGGTATTAGGAGAAAAATTCGGGTACATAGACGATGCAATTGGTGTCGGTGCACGCGATAGAATAAAATCGCTACAATCTGGAGAGATCCTACTTCTCCAAAATATTCGATTTTTAGCTGAGGAAACACTCGAACTAGGACCAGAAGCACACGCCAAGGGGATTCTCGTAAGCAGGCTTACTTCACTCGCGGATCTATTTGTCAATGATGCATTTCCCTCTGCCCACAGATCGCACGCTTCTATTGTTGGCTTAACTGCGACACTTCCATCGGCCGCAGGCAGGATAATGGAAAAAGAGCTTCGTTATGACCGACAGGCAATTTCCAATCCTCGGCATCCGGTTGTTTACGTACTTGGAGGTGGAAAGCCTGATGATAACATAAAAGTGCTCAAACATGGTTTTCAAAAAGGGATAATAGACAGAGTCCTTTCATCTGGTGTCCTCGGACTTCTCTTTTTGGCAGCCCGTGAGCATAACTTAGGTGATGAAACAATCAATCTTCTACGAAACGAGGGTCACCTTGAGCAACTTCAAGAGGTAAGAAAGTTGCTTATAAAGTACGGTCAGCATATCAACGTTCCTGTTGATGTCGCATATAACCTCAAAGGTAAAAGAGTCGAAATACCTGTAAAAGAGCTGCCAGCCAAAGGAATGATAGAGGATATTGGTGAGGGAACAATTCAGATATACAAAGCGGTTATAAAAGACGCGAAGACGATGGTCGTAAAAGGCCCACCGGGTGTTTATGAGGATGGCGGCTTCGAAGTCGGCACAAAGGAAATATTAAACGCGATTCGGGAATCAGACGGTTTCTCACTTGTTGGAGGCGGGCATACGCTCTCTGCGATACAGGCTCTAAATATCGACGAAAAAGGATTTTCGCATATAAGCCTTGGAGGTGGGGCTTTAATAAACTACCTTTCAGGAAGAAGTCTTCCGGCATTTGACTCCCTGCAACAGGCTGCTGAGCGATATAAGGCTTGATTTAGTTTTTCTAAGATTTTTAGTAATTAATACGCGCATGAATCCAGGTGTTAATTCGCACAACACTTCACTGACACGGCGTGCAGCAACAGACAGTAAGTGCTATTTACCGAAATTTTATTAATTAGAAGCTGTTATTCTAGCGTGAAGAGATGGTTTCAAAGAGATATACCCAACTTGACATTGCTCCAACAATTGCACGTATTTTAAATATAGCTATTCCGGATCATGATGGAAAAGAGATTTGGGAAGCCATACACTACATCGGAGGAAAAAACGTACAACAAATATTACTAGTAATTATTGACGGAATCGGAGTGACGCTCTATAACAAACTTGATAAAACTATACAACACTTGAAACAACTTTCAAAAGATGGTCTTTTCTTTGAGTGTGAGTCGCTTCCGCCTCGTATTACAACGCCTAACATCAGTACTATTTTAACAGGATATACTCCGGAACATCATTTGTTGTATAAAGTTACTGACACGTTTTACACCCCCATACGGTCGGTACTTGAAATTGCCAGTGAAAATGGAATTAAGTCGGGGATTGTTATTGAAACGATGGGTGCAAAATCACTATTGAATAGAATAGATCTAGCTATCGGAGTGCAAAATCTATATGGGATAATAGATTATGACAGGCGGATTACCGACCTTGCTCTTAAAGCATTTGAGCTCGAGAATGTGGTATTACTGGCTATTCACCTACGAGCTATTGACAACTGTTTGCATCATTACGCCGAGTCTTGGGAGGATCTTTTGCGCTCAGCGACTTCGATAAATGAAAATATTAAACGCCTCATATCTAGCTTGAGCAGGTCAACTTTATTATTTATCACTTCTGATCATCCAGTGCACGTTCCAAAGTGGGCTTACGTTGACTGCGACAGCGTTAATGTACCGCTAATTGTATATTATAAGTACGAACCCACGAATGGCAATAAACCTAATTCAAACGCATCGAGCAAAGTTTAAGCTTCTACCCATTAGGTTAAGTGTTCTGATAGCAAATGATGAAATTAAGACTCGTTTAATGTTGAGGAGACAATACATGGCAGAAAGACACGTTCTTGAGGCACTCGGAAAGGCTTATGTTGTAGTCGAGGATGGAAAAGTACTGCAAGTTGGCGAACCATTGATAGAGTACTGTCCTATTTTTGCTAAGGCACGAGGAATTACGAAGATAACTCCTGAGGTCATAAAAAAGAATATTGAGTTCAGAATCAAAGACTTTGGGATGTGCACTGGTGATAGATCGATTGAGATGGAGGTCTTTGTTGGCTTCGGTGCGTCAGAAGTTATGATGACCGGGTTACGAAAGGGACTCCTTGATGCCAGCATATCCGTTTGTGAAGGAGTAGGCACGGTTATCACATCAAATCCAACGTTGACGCAGGGAATTGGGGCTAGGATTTCAGGAGTCATAGAAACCACAATAATACCGAAGCTCGCGAAACGTGTTGAAGCCGCGGGGGGAGTTATGCTTGAGGGCAAGCGTGCAACTATAAACCAACCGCTCGGCGTCGCAAGGGCTGCTGAGCTTGGAAATAAGAAAATTGCAGTCACCGTCGCAAACATCGAGGAGGCAAAAACATGCCGCGACATTGAGACCGTAACAAGCACTGAGGTAACGATTATAGGTGTACACGTAACTGGCATGGAAAAAAATGCCGCAAAAGAGTTTGTAAATATTGTAGACATTACAACGGGTTGCGCGTCTCTTGCAATTCGAGACGCTGTAGCTGGTAGAGCGCTGGCACAGGTGGGCACAGGTGTGCCGTTATTCGCGCTGACTCAAAGGGGGAAGGAGCTTTTGCTAGAGCGAGCTAAGGAAGTGTCGAGTCCGATTTTGATCAATACTATGAAGCTCCCTGTATTGCCCGAGGAAAAACAACCGACTCCACTTGTGTGAGGTTGCTCTATGGAACATGAGTACTAGGTACAGGATGGATACAAAAATAGTTCATGCTGGGCAGCGACCGTGCCCTGACAACATGGCTTTTACCACGCCCATTTATCAGACAGCCACGTTCGCATTTGATGAACTGTTGGTAACTGGCATGCCACGCGGGAAGTACGTCTATTCACGATCTTCTAACCCTACCAACACCACGCTGGAAATTAAAATGGCTGCCCTTGAGGGGGGAAACTCCGCAGTCAGTTTTGCTTCCGGAATGGCAGCAATAACAGCAGCGATACTCACCATATTGAAAAGTGGTGACCATCTCATTGCCGATGAAGTCTTATACGGCAGTACATATGAGCTTTTGAGCAAAGGAGTGCCTAGACTCGGATTTGATGTGAGTTTTGTTGACATGTCAGATGTTGATCAAGTCATAAATGCTATTAAAGATACGACAAAACTTATTTTTTTTGAAACCCCTGCAAATCCGACCCTGAAACTTACCGACATACGGGCAATTACTGAAATAGCAGCAGAATCTAGCATTAGAACAATTGTGGACAATACATTTCTCACACCTTATTTTCAAAGACCTCTTGAACTCGGAGCTGACATCGTCGTTCACAGCGCTACAAAATATTTAAACGGACATGGTGATGCACTTGGCGGAATACTCATCACTTCATTCGAATTAGCTGATGCTGTTAGAAAAGGGGCGCTTCGAGACATGGGAGCAGGACCTGAGTCCGTTTAACGCTTTTCTAATCTTAAGAGGAATCCAAACACTTTCAGTCAGGATGGAAAGACACGCTCAAAATGCGAGCAAAATAGCAACATTTCTAAAAAAAAGAGCAGAGGTTAAAGACGTCTTTTATCCTGGTCTTGATCGCAAACTTACTGTTAACAAAAGTCTACGGGAACAAATGTCCGGATTTGGTGGCGTTCTTTCGTTTGAGGTTTATGGCGGACTTAATGAGAGCTTAAAGTTCTTAAATGGACTCAAACTTTGCACAATAGCAGTAAGTCTTGGAGACACGGCGTCGCTAATAGAACATCCAGGACTCATGACCCATTCAATTATTCCAAAGGACGAGAGGGACCGTATTGGGATAACAGACGGACTGATCAGACTTTCCGTAGGTCTTGAAAACGTCGAAGACATAAAAGCAGATATAGAGCAAGCATTCGACCAGACGTAACGATGAATTGGACGCCACGCCATTCAAGAAGCACAATTTCAAACTTGGGCAGCTTCTTTAAGCCTGTATATTACGAATTCTTTATCAAGCGATGCGAGGAACCATCCAGCTCGTGGTCCTAAACTCGTCCCTAAAAGAGCGATGTAAATGGCTTTAAACGCGTCTTTTGGATTAATGCCAACGTGCTCGCTTATGTCGTACACTGCGTTATGGAGTTGTTCAGCACTATCTCTGCCCGCTTCCATAACTTCAGCGAGTAGCGATAACACGTCTTTCTGCTCAGTGGTGAGAGATTGCACCTGGACAGGAACATAATCTTGTACGGTAAACTTGACAAAAGGCGGTGCAAAGCGCTGAAGCCAGTTTTTTGCATTTTTTGCCCTCATTCTTATCGAGTTAGTGTCTCTGACATTATAGCCTCCTCGTTTCAGGACTTCTATGAGCTGATCAAAATTGTGGGCGATCTGAACTGCAGTTACCATGTGCCTAAAGGGAATGCTCGATTTGGCACCTTCGACGTGTGAGAGCTCGTATGCACGACCTTTCCCACTGTCAAATTCATCTACGAGAGTCAAAAGACCTAAGCCAGGATCAAAATCAATCAGCTTTTCAGGCTTAGTTTTAATAATCATGTATCTTAGCACATCGGGAGGCACGATGTCCAACATTTCGTTAATCGTTACGGTGACTCCTTTAGAACTTGACATTTTACCCTTCCCTTTAAGATGGATATGCCCATAAGGAATAGGACGCGGAGGTTCATGCTCATATACCTCTCGAGAGATCCGTACGCCGGTGTCATATGACCCGCCGGCCACAGCATGATCCTTTCCAAACGGCTCAATTGTCACGCCTAATATGCTCCATCGTGCCGCCCAATCAATTCTCCACGCGAGTTTTCCCTCTCCTTTTGAGTAATTTGCAATTCCGTCCCCACCGCACGCACACCTATACTTAACTGAAGAAATATCTGACTGGTGTGCTAACACAACTCCCGCAGTGATTCTTTTGCAAGAGCCACATAGTGGGTTAAAAGGGCTCCATCCAGGTGGTAGTTTCCTGCCTGAGACCTCCTCAATTATCTTTGCAACGATGTCGCGCTTTTCGAGTGCAAGTTTGATTGCTGCAGTGTAGGCCCCATTTTTATACATCTTATCTGCTCGAAATATCTCCGGCTCAATGCCGAGATCTTCTAACGACTCTAAAAATGGCTTCAAATAGTGTTCTGCATAGCTCTCACAACAGCCGACAGGATCAGGTATTTCAGAGAGTGGCCTTCCGACGTACTTCTTGTACACGTCTGGCAAAAACGGGTACACTGTTCTTAAAGGATCAAACGTGTCAGCAACGTATATCAGTCTTGCCTCTTTGCCAGCGTCCTTAATAGCTTTCAACACTGCGTCAGCCGTCACTACTTCTCGCATATTACCGATGTGTATATTGCCTGAGGGTGTTATACCCGTGGCTATGATCTGTTTTCCGGCGACGCTCTGGGCAATTACGTCTGCCCAGTGTATGATTGTCTCTTGTTGCATTTTCGAATGTAAAAAGTGACTCTACTATAAGTCCCTTCTGGATATCTCACTTATAAATCTCTAACGTCAATTCTTCGATGCCCAACCATAAACTTCGTGCCGCCGAGATGAAACACGGGCCTAATTCTCGGGTTTAATGCGCCATCCACAACTGCATCCTTATCTCCTGATTTAGCGACCACTTTACCTATAAAAATCGTGTGATCCCCTGTTTCGAATGTGTACAGTGTTTTGCATTCGATGTGGGTCGGACACTCTTGAATCCTCGGCGGCTTTACCACTAGAGACTGCAGCGGAGTAAGGCCCGAAACCGCAAACTTGTTCACTTCGCGACCTGAAACAGTCCCTACGAGCCAAACCTCTTTTAAAAGATCTTCTGTTGGAAGGTTGAGCACAAACTCGCTCTTTAAATAACGGTAGCTGTACCGCAGATGAGAGACACTGATGGCTATTAACTCAGGCTCGTGAGAGGTGCTCGTTGCCCATGCCGAATGTCGCAACGTTTGGCTTTCCACGTGCGTTTACCGTTGTCACTAGACCTACGAGCTGCGGGGCAAATATAGTACTTACGGTCGCGTCTAGTTTAACCTTTTCACACGGTAGCATATGTACTATTATAAAAATTCACCTAAATCGTTTCCTCTGCAATCCAGTCGAGGTAGTCTTTTGATCCATAATCGATTTTATACGAAACTATACAAGGAGTCTCATAACTGTGTAACTCTAGTATCTTTTCAGTCACTTTCTTTACTAACGTCGTTGTTGTCTTTATGTTTAAAGCATATTCCTCGTCTTCTTCGACCGTCCCTTTCCACCGATAGATTGACGTTACGCGATGCATATTTACACAAGCACAGAGTTTCTCTTCAACGAGCTGGTAACTCATTTGCTTCGCCTCTTTGAGGTTAGCTGCAGTTACATATATGTTGGAGAACATCATCACACCAATAATGGAGAAGACTGTTTGGACTATTATATTCTTGCGCTCGTAATCATTTCAATTTATTGGCTTGTGGTGCTCTTCCTTAACAGTAGAGGAATCCTTGAGCGCTATAATGTTACGGCATACGGGCCAATTCTGATGATTAGAACGACGCGCGGCCAACAGTTTTTGGATCGATTGGCCCATCCGAAAAAGTTCTGGCAAGTATACGCAGATGTTGGCATCTTTGTCGTCGTTCTATCGATGATTTTTATGTTTGCTACTCTGATAGTAGGAGACTACAGACTATTCCAGATAAAGCCAGAACCTACTGTGTTTAATGAACCTCGAAATTTCTTACTTCTACCAGGAATAAATGAATTTGTTCCATTAACATGGGGGCTCATTGCCCTCATCGTCGCCCTCGTCGTTCATGAACTCTCACACGCGATATTGAGTCGGGCAGCTGACATCAAAGTAAAAGCTCTCGGCCTGTTAGTCTTGGTACTGCCCATTGGGGCATTTGCAGAGCCAGACGAATCACAGCTATATGGTAAGGACGTGGGAAGTGATGTTAAGATAGCTACAAGAAGGGAAAGAATACGAGTGCTGACGGCGGGAATTATGAGCAACATTGTCGTCGGTATAATATGCCTCGCGCTATTCTTTGGCCCAGTATTATCAGCTATAGCTCCCGTGCCTGGGTTAGGAGTCGTAGGAGTCGTAAGCGGATCACCGGCTGAAAAGGCCGGCATGCGGCCAGGGATGGTTATTCTTCAGATAGATAGTATGACAATTGCAAATAATGATCAGTTTCTTGCATTTATGAATACAACACACCAAGGACAGGTGGTGTCAGTAAAAGCTGCAGACAAAGGCACTGTGTATGAGTTTCTAGTGACACTTGATAAGAACCCTAACTTTGATAAAGGATTTTTAGGCCTGCAAGGCGGTTCAGAAGAAACTCTGAACTTTTTAAAACAGATACCGTATATGCTTAGCACCGTTGGAGGGTGGGCTGCAATTCTTGGATTTCCTTTCCTCATCTTTAACGGATTCAACGGAGAAGTCATTAACTTGTACCAGCCAATCGGATGGGCAACTCATCTTGGGCCTGGGATATTCTGGATTGCTAATACTTTGCTGTGGGTGGGATGGATTAATTTCTATGTGGGGCTTTTTAACAGTCTTCCGTTGGTGCCACTAGATGGAGGATACGTGTTTAAAGATATCTTTAAGGCTCTCACAGAGCGGCTCTTGAAAAGCAGCACACTTCAAGATCTCGTCACTAGTGTGCTCGTTAGCGTGCTCGCTGCTATGATCTTAGCCTCGTTTATGATATTTTTGGTCGGCCCATATATCTTCAGAGGGGTTTAAACAGGTTCAGCAAGATGTGAAGTTTGTATATGAATATATCGCTCTTGAGGAACAGCAGCGTAATGTTTTATATTGGACATTGATGGAGACAATAAAGCCAACGCTAAAGCAGTTAATTAGTACAGGCGAAAAGATCTTGATAGATCAGTCACTCAAATGGGGCTCATAGAAAGCTGTATTGTGAAGATGGGTGCCATGAGAGGGGCACTCGGCTAACTTCTAACTACTATTTTAGTGCTAAAAAGGACACAGCGAGTGGGTACCGCCATAAGAGTCGTAATGCTTTAGTACGCGTCTATAATACTTTGTCCTGTTAGGAATACGATGTCATGCCTTTTCGCGTACGCAATTGAGTCCGCCTTACTAAGCGCCTTTCCTGTTTCAGCATCAAGCATTTCACATACGACCATAGCAGGGTTCACTTCAGCCATTTCAGCTAAGGCTATAGAGAGTTCTGTTTGACCTCGTCTTTCTTGCACGAGCCGTTCAGCTGCTCTTAGAACAGGCACGTGCCCCGGCGACCTAAAGTGTTTTCCAAAATCAACTGAATTTATATTTATTGCCCTTTCAACGGTCTTTCCAAGCTCGGTTATGGTTAAGGCGCGATCTATATCGGTTATGCCTGTCCGAACGCCCCTATGATTTACCGATATGGAAAACGACGATCGATTATCATATACGAGGTCTCCTGGCCGTTCACAAATTGATTTGAGCTTAAACCCACTCCCATTTGAACTAGCTAACTGTAGGATATCAGACATAAACGGCAAGCAAATCCGTTCTGCAGCTTTAGGATGCACCGCTACACAAATTAATCCACCTGCCTCGACTCTCATTCGAGCGACGTCTTTTGGTGTTACTGATGTGGCGGGCATGACCATATCAGTTTCTCCTTCTCTGTCATCAAAATCATAAATCAAAATCATTTGCCCACGTTTGATAAATTTTATCGCGTCCGAAATGCTCACGTTTTAACCACCTTTATTTTATCACTATTGTTCTTATCGAGTGTTTGTTTAATAGACACTGGGGCGATTATTTCTACCACATCATTGTGGTAATGAGATCGATCGGGTATTATTATTGCCCCGTGGATTCCCTCAATAACCGTCGAATAACAATTAATGCCACCATATGTGCGATTGCGCCTCTTGAAGCCCGATATGCGCACGGGCTCGATCTCCAGTAATCTCGTTCGAGCTGCAATACTCTCCCGATCAAGTTTAACGTTTAGAGTACCCGGGTATGGCGAGAAGCCAAGTTTGTCTTCTATCTGCTTTGTGTACCCCTGTAAGCTCAGGTAGTACTTTCCTTCTCCCAAGCCGGAAATTAAAGTGCCGATCAACTCAATAGTGCCCCCGCTTTCAAAAATAGATGTATATTCTAAGTATTCGTCCCTCAAAACGGAAGCTCCTTTATCCGTTATTTTCACCGCCTGCGATCTACCTAACAGATTACGTGAGATTAAGCCTTTGTCATCAAGTTCTTTAAACCTGCGAGAGGCCGTCATAGGACTCGTTTTGAGCTTTTCGGCAAACTCGTTCACTGAGATCTTTATGGGTTTATACATAGCGCCGAGAAGCGCTAAACGAAGAAGAGGGTTGTTCATAGAGACCTTTAATGATATATCATATTTGATATATTTATCATTATTGAAAAATAGTATTTTAAACTATTGGTGATTATCTAACGCAACGTACTGAATCGTCTTCAGCGAAATAAAGGACACGTTGATTTAATTCAGCTAATGCACTAACAATACAGAAAATAAGTCAAGCTCTGCTATTAAACGAGCGATTTCGCGCTTCTTATTACATTAGCTTAATTCAGAAGAGATTACAGTTATAACAGTAGTTAAGTAAAGATGTTACCTTCGTATCTCGATCACCGTCGTTCCATTTATTCAAAGCTCTTTAATTTTTGTTGTTACATGTCTTAACTAGCTCAGGTAGACTTATTATATACCGGAACCCTACTAAGTATAACTAATATGCAGCGTTTGAGCGAGGCATATCAGTCCATAAATTTTTGTTGTAATAACGCACGTTACATCTTACTAGTCACCTACACGCCTAGTGGGGCTGACTACCACAAAGTCCAAGAAATATGAAATTAACTAACAAACGATCGTGTCTCGTTATGAATTCAAGTCAAACAGTTACGCATTCTAAAGGTTGCCAGTTGTGTCAAATTGGCGCGAAAATGGTGCTTTTCGTTACTGGAGAATGTTACAGAGAATGCTTTTATTGCCCGATATCCGATTCAAGACGTCTGGCTGATAAAGTATTTGCGAATGAAAGGTTGGTAAAATCAGATGAAGACGTATTATATGAAGCATATTTAATGGATGCACTAGGGACAGGCATCACAGGCGGTGAACCGTTGCTCAAGCTGAAGAGAGTCATGCACTACGTAACTCTCCTAAAAAATGAATTTGGAGCGGACCATCATATACACCTCTATACTTCCAGTGCTCCCGACGATCGCACGCTCGCTAAACTTCAGGAGGTAGGTCTCGATGAGATACGATTTCATCCTCCAATTAACCTGTGGGACGAGTTTGGGAGTTCAAGGTACCACAAAGCTTTAAAGAAAGCCAAATCGCTTGGTCTCGATGTGGGAGTAGAAATACCTGCTATAAAATATGTCCCTGAGATTTTGAAAGTATTAGCAAGAGTTGGTGGATTTTTAAATCTCAATGAGCTGGAGTTTTCTGAAACGAACTATGATGAGATGATTAAGATGGGTTTTGTTCCATCAGAGGAGGACCACGCCGCAATTGGCAGTAAACAGATAGCAAAATACACGGACGTCCATAAGGTACCGGTTTATTTTTGTTCATCGAGCTCAAAAGATAGCATTCAGCTACGCGAGAGGTTTAAGCGTAAAGCTCACCGCGTTGCGAGACCTTTTGAAGAAATTACTGACGATGGGACACTCGTGTACGGGGTTATTAGGGGAGTTGTTGATCGTAACGTATTAAACGAACTTGAATGTGATGAATACGAAATAGTAGACGGCGCAATTGAAACTTCGTGGTGGAGAGCGGAAGAATTAACGCATACTTATCGATCAAGTAGACATACAGTAACAATTATCGAAAGATACCCAGAAGGTACGTATAGTAGAGAGCACACCATTGTAGACTTAATCGCAACTCAAAACCGAAAACGTAAATACCTGAATGTGAGTTAATGCTTTTGGCTGGAAGTGATATAGCTGAATGATAAAACAGTGAAAGATAGATTAAGGGACTACCTTGAACGAGACAATGATGGAATAAGACGGGCAGTCCTCGAACTTTTTTTGGAACATCAAATATTTACTACAGAAGAAATCTACCAGCATCTAAAGTATAGTGGTTATGAAGTAAGTTATAGGGGGGTTTCCGCGATGGTTGGTCTCATGAATACTAAACTTGGAATATTCAAAATAGATGTCACAAAAGACCGGAACATATATTCGCTAAAAGACGTATACAAAAAAACCGTCAAGGTACTTCTCGATAAAAGTGTAGTCACTTAACGTAAGGGTGAGTTATATTACAAGGGGGAAAAATGTCCTGGATAAGAAAGGCAGCACACAACTCGCTGTATAAAGCATACGAACGGCTGCTTCAAGATGAAGTTTTGGAAGGTCCGATCCCTCGACATATCGCAATTATTCAAGATGGAAATCGAAGATATGCCGATAAAATAGGAGAACCGAGGGTAAATGGACATGTTTACGGCGCAGAAACAACCGAGAACGTTATGAATTGGTGCATCGACTTAGGCGTGCAACAAATCACGCTTTATTCGTTCTCTGCAGAAAACTATGGCAGACCTGAAGATGAGTTAGCTGCGCTTTTCTCGCTTCTCGAGTGGAAATTAGATGAGCTTTACCAAAGCAGCAGAATTTATGATGATCAAGTTGCTGTCCGAATGATAGGCGATCGTGAGCATTTACCCCAAGGTGTTATTAAAGCACTTAAGAGAGTAGAAGAAGCGTCTCACTCCTTCACTAAACATTATTTAAACATTGCTCTCGCATATGGCGGAAGACAAGGAATTGTTGATGTAACGAGATCTATAGCCAAGATGGTTGAAAATGGGGAACTCAACGCTGAAGACATAGATGAGGATTTGCTTGCGCAGTTTTTATACAGAAAAGAACCGATACCAAACGTCGATCTCATTATACGATCAGGCGGAGAGTCACGAACTTCTAATTTTCTTCCGTGGCACGCCAACGGAAATGAATGTGCGTCATACTTTTGCGCGCCATATTGGCCCGAATTTAGAAAAATCGATCTTTTACGAGCAATAAGGACATACCAGATGCGAGAGAGAGAAAAAAGAAGAAACGCAGTACGTCGAGCAGTCCATTTGCTTAGTGGGGTTGGTCGCACCGAAGTAGAAGAGGTATTTTACCTATCAAAAAAAGCTTGTCGCATAACCCGTGCAGAAGTAGCAGAAATCCTTGGTGAACTTACTTATAATCTCAAACGTGATTACCCTTAATGAGGACGGCAATTATACTCGCGGGCGGTAAAGGCTCGAGAATGGATTTTACCGAAAAGGCGCTCCTCGAGCTTTGTGGTAAACCTATTATCGAACATATCATTGAGAACCTCAAAAGCACTGTTGACAAGTTCATAATCGCAGCGAGAGACCCCGAACAGGGCTCCAAGCTCAAACTTAATGGCGTAAAAGTGGTGTATGACACCATCACGGATTTCGGGCCGATAGCAGGAATTTATGCTGGGCTCGAAGCTTCGACGTCAAAATATTCCTTCATTACTGCCTGTGATATGCCATGTATTAATTATAAAGTTGTAGAGTTGCTTTTTGCGCGCGCTGAGGGTTATGATGCGGCAATTCCACTTCCCCCCGAGCCACTGCATGCTGTATACAAAAGAGAGCCGACCTTGAATGCTGCGAAAAACGCTATAAAGCAACGCAAAGGAGCTATCATGTATATGGTCGATCAACTCCGTGTAAATTTTGTTCCAAAAGAAGAAATACGTGAGATTGATCCTAAGTTAAGTACTTTCATAAATATAAACCGGCCAGAAGATATTGAACCAATTCTCAAATCATCCAACTGCTTCTGTGAAAAATGCTAAGTATCGAGAACGTGTGCGGTAGGTTTTGGCATTTTGGGCCCTGGAGGTCTTATTCGTGATAGAATAAGAAGTATCAGTACCGCCGACGATATTCCTATAAATAGTATCGTTCCTGCTGTATAATCTCCTCCGGCATATATATGCAACCCTGAACTTAGTTCTAAATAATTCTGCAAAAACGGCAAAACATATCCTACACCTAAGAAAGTAAAAATTACCGAAAGAAACCCACATATAGAAATATAGGCAGAAATTTTCGCATCCCAATTACTCGTGCGAGCGTGCAAGTAAATCAAAAAAACAAGCCACGTAATTAATGACCACGTCTCCTTTGGATCCCAGCTCCAATAACTGCCCCAAGATAGATCTGCCCAAATAGCACCCGTGATGATTCCGAGTGTGAGGAGAGGAAATGCAAAGGCTACCCCCTTATAAGACAGATCATCAAGTTGGGCAAGAGTAAGTCTCGGAAGAATTTGTAGTGTTTTCACTTGGGTGGGCATCGTGTCTCTTTTTTCCACTGCTTTGCTGTGAGAACTGCTGACGTTACCAGAAGCATCTATGGTGTACATTTCCTTTTCTTTGAACAGGTAAAGAACGCTTGCAACAAATGAGAGGACAAATCCACAATAGGCTAATATCGTAATTGGTACATGAATAAACAGCCAAACACTTTGTAGGGCAGGTACGAGAGGTTCGGGATTTTTCGGCTGCAGAGATGCAAATGCCATTAAAACAAAAGCAAGCGGAGCAACGATCACACCAAGAGCCTTATAATGTGACTTTGCGTTCACTATTAGATATGTTCCAACGATTGCCCAAGCAAAGAATGACATGATTTCGTATGTATTGATCCACGGAGGATGCCCTCCATAAAACCATCTAATTCCTAGAGCGCAAGTTTGAATAATAAACCCAAATGCGGCAAGTATAAATGCCATCCCGCCCAAGCCCGCTTTTTTAGTTATAAAATAAACTATAAAAAGAAGTGAGCACAACAAATAAGCCCCAAGAGCGACTTCGAACCCGAACATCTCATAACTCAGTAGATTCATCATATCACTTTTAATTTCACTCGCGCTAGTTACCGACGCTCCGCAAGGCACTGCCTAACAGATATTTGCTTAGTGTGTCCCCCATTAGGTAAATTTCCCTCGTAGATTTGTTACTATCCGCTCAAATTCACGTGAAAAGCTAAGTGTGTTTTTTGTTGTTTTCCCTCCAAGACGGATAATTTCACCCGACTTCTTAATCCAAACCCTTTTGTGTGGTACATAAAAAGACACTATAAGACCTGTGAATGTGGTCGCAGCGCCAATCCAGACAATCGGCACACCGGGATCGCTTCTAACTCGTAATGCAACCCAGCTAGCTTTTCCGTCACGATTGACCCCATCCGCGTCAAACGAGTCAAGAAAGAAACTCATGCCTTTATAAGTAAATGGTTTATTGACAGTGATAGAGTCGTTTTGATGTAAGTTGCCATCAATAACCGTTACTCGCGCCTCATAAGACTTTGGTATTCCATCATCGTAATAATTCAGTTCAAAACTGTTGAGCTTTATTTCCACCCCCGAGACCATAACAGACTGTTGAACCGAAATGACGGCTATCTTATTATAGCCATAGATCCCTCCGAACATAGCGCCTAACAGTATAAGTAATACCCCAATGTGTGTAAAATGCGCTCCAAATCTGCCAATTCGTCCCTTTTGTGCAAATAAGTAGGTTGATCCCTCTCTATTAAATTCTATGATCTTATAACTTTTAAGATGCTTTTTAACGTCTTCTAAATTGACTGCTTCAACAATAGAGTTGCACGGAAGTCCCGCAATAAAGTCATTGCTAACTTCGACCGTCGGTTCCATTATAGTGTGCCAAGTGGGCACCAGTCTTACGAGACTGCAACTCAGTATCGAAACGGCAAGGAGACCGATTAAGCCGATAAAAACAGGTGATTCGTATATGGAAGTGCCACTTGGTAGAAGGGATCCAACAATCGCTACAAAGATTATTAGTGCTATTAGCGTTATTGCGAACTTCACTGACGTAAGGGTCTTAAGAAGTGGGTTCATGAAAATTTGCTTTGAATTGGACAATTAAATCTATCTTAAATATTCAATGGCTCTTGGATAACGTCTAGCTTTCTCTTATTTGGGTTTCATTTTATTTAACATTAATAACGCTGTTAATTTAACATTAACAATATTCAATTAAACTAGTTAAAAAATATTCAATTAAACTAGTTAAAAATCAGTAATTTTCAACTATCTCAGTTTACTTTCCAAATCTTCGCTGTCTCTTCTGATAGTCCCTTATAGCCCTAAGCAAATCCATCCTTCTAAAGTCAGCCCAATTCACTTCAGCAAAGTACAGCTCAGAATACACCGCCTGCCATATTAAAAAATCCGTCAGGCTTTGCTCTCCAGTTCTTATAACTAAATCGGGTTCTGATTTGAAAACAAGGTGCGAGCTGATAGTTTCTTCAGTAATTTCATCTGAATTTAACTCTCCACTTGTAACCTTGTGTGCAATGGACCTTATGGCATTGCTAAGTTCTTTTTTCCCACCATATCCAATAGAGATGTTAAAAGAAGCTTTCCCCCCTTTTCCAATCTTTCTTACTCCTTCGGGAGTAAACATAGTTATTTCATAAGGGGTACTGTCGAGGGCGGCTTCAATTTTTTTAGTAATATTTAAGCGGAGCTTCTGATTTACGTTCTCACCCATGTCCATTATGCTTATGTACACCATGATATCGTCGACACCAACCTCCTTGCACCAGATGACGAACGATTCGATTTTTGTAAAGGCATCATCTGACTCAAGATCCATGTCCGCTATGACCAGCGTTATATTTTTAGGCACGATCTCTATCTGGTCCATTAACCTTTTTTCATAAAGGTTTGAAATCATCAACAAGTGTATCTCTTTTCGTGTATTTAATTTATCGCAATTGTAAAGTACTTCAAGTTGAAATTACAAAGAGATTTCGGTGTACGTTGTAGATGTAAGGAGATCAATTGCGAGGGTCGTTTTTAGCTTTGCGGCGCTTCCACTTCCCTTCTTGGGCGGGGTTGGTACATTGCTATGCATGTTATTATTATGCTTGATAATAGCTGTAATTAACCCCAAAATGCACACCTTTATGATGTTTGCAACTATTTCTGACAGAAAATCTGAAGTGCTGATAAAGCCGCTCGCGCTCACCTTATCGCTAACGGCGCTGTCAGTATTGACCGTTATCTCGAGCTTGCCGTTATTTATAATACCCCAGATAATAGTCATCGTGACTTTGGGTGAAGTCTCTTCCAATATAGTTGGCCCGTATGGAAAGCTTGCCGGTAGCTTAACTTACATAGTAATAGGCGGCTTTTTTGCATACGTGGTGGGTACTTTTGCCGCAAGTGTCACCAGTGTAGATATCTCCTACGACTTGGTGCTATTTCTTGCAATGATAGGTGCAATAGTGGGTGCTCTTCTAAAAAGTATCACTACAGCCGTAGAAGAAGATGTCATAGTGCCTATTGGAATGGGAATAGTAATGTGGCTCCTCGCTAGCTTTAAGTATTCGATACCGACAGTGCAACTTCTGCTTACGTTGCTCTTTATGATGCTTTTAGGTTACTCGCTTGGAAAGATTAAATTAGCCGATTTATCTGGAGTTCTAAGTGGAATCTTAATGGGCCTCCTGATCGTCTCATTCACGGATTTCAGGTGGTTCCTAATTATTCTCGCATTTTTCATACTTAGTGGAGCCTTTACTAAGTATAAGTACGATTACAAAAGAGCGCTAGGAATAGCACAAGGGGCAGGGGGGCCAGAGGATACAAAAATGTTTTCGGCAATGGTCTTGCTGCCCTAGTCTTCGCGATTGCATTTGGCATAACTGGAAACCCACTTTTTCTGGTTGCTTACCTTGGAGCGGTTGCTACAGCAACTGGCGATACGCTTGCAAGTGAAATCGGGCAAACTTATAAAAAACTTCCACGCTTAATCACAGATTTAACAAAAGTGCCTCACGGAACAGATGGAGGCATAACGATACTCGGAGAATTCGCTGCTCTGGGAGGAGCAGCTGCTATAGCGATCGTGTCTGCTCTCCTCGGCTTAGGGTCTTTAGGAATTATGATACCAGTTATATTAGGAGGATTTTTTGGAGTTAATTTTGATAGTGTTTTAGGTGCAGTCTTTGAACGAAAACATTACCTCACGAATAGCTCGGTGAACTTCTTTGCGACAGTTTCTGGTGCGATAGCTTCAGTCATCGTATTTCTTTTACTACGTTAAGTGTCACTCTATATTTCAAGGAGTTAACAATCGCTATAGCTCACAAGTACACCCGCGTATTTGATCGAACCAGCACTCATGCGAATAGATTACAGTAATGTGCCTCCTCTAAGAATGCGATTAAACCATGTAAAACGTACTTTATAGTCTACATTAACATCAAGCCCAAAAAAATTGTTAGATTGGTTGAATACCGTTACGTTATTTGCGATTGAACGGGCATCATATTTTCCTATCCCGAAGTGTAATTGCGGTGCTTGCACACTATAAAGTTACTAAAAAATTATATGCACGATGCGCTGATATACAACCACCCACCAAAGCTCGAATGTAAGTATTTAAAGTATTACGTAGTGAGACTAGACTACTTTGAGCTGCGATACGTTCAATCGCGCTAAAAACGTTATCATAATAAAACCCTTTATTACAGTCACTTTGAACAGAGGGTAGGAATGAAAGTGTGACAAGGAGTGTCCCATTAGGTAACATTGCTTTTGGGAGCATTCTAAAACAATATATTTTAACTCGTTTGCTTGCTGTTTAGTGTAGCTCGGAGAGGAATGTCACTCGAGGAAAATTGAGTCGACACTCCACCTACTATTAGAATTACAATTATTTCGGGCAACGCCTCGAGAGGGGCGCAAAATACCAAAAGACTCACTTATGAAAGATACAGATAATACTTTCGACGATTGAAAAGCAGCTTATTTGAAAAATAAGATCGCCTTAGCTCAACTCAGGATAGTAGTACTCTCCCGCACTCCGTTGCTGCCTATCAAGTTTCGACCCAATTTTGTTGACTCTTGGTCTGTGCGTGTCCTCGTCACGTCTGAAAGTTATACTGATTTCCCTTAAGAAACGATTCATACCATCGCGCATTTCAAAGGGCCCTTCCGCTACACCACGCGATCCTGGCTCACCACTAAAGACCATCAGCCGTTCGCTGGCGAGATCTATCATGTAAATATCATGATCAACAAGAAGCGTGCCTGCTTTCCTATTTTCTGTAAATCGTCTCAATAGGCTCGTTGCAAGTGCTCTTTGCTCTACGTCCAAATGAGCACTAGGCTCGTCTAGCATGAAAAGATCCGCATCCCGACTTAGGCACTCTGCGATGGCCACCCTTTGCAACTCTCCCCCGCTTATATCTTTTAGATATCTGTCTAAAATATTTTCAAGTTGGAGAGGTTTAAGTATCTCAGTACGATAGTAGCTTGAATCGTAGTTATCCGTTATTGAACGTAATAAACCGCTTACCGTCTCAAATTCCTTCCCTGCAACCTTTATATACTGAGGTTTATATGAGACCTTTAGCCCGAGAGCTATATCTCCTATGTCTGGTTTGATCACTCCCGCCAGCATCTTGATAAACGTAGTTTTGCCTATCCCATTAGCACCCATTATGCCCAACACGCCATTCTTTATCTCGCCTCCACTCGTTTTAAAATTGAAACCTTCATAGTTTTTTTCAAGGTGACTGATGCTTGCAAGCACTCTCTCCTCCTTGTCAAGTCTCGGAACATGAACTTCAAATCTTATAGCATCGCTCCGTACCCGAATATTTTCCTCCTTTAAATATCCTTGCAGATACTCATTTATTCCTACCCTGACACTTTTCGGGTTGGTAATAATACCGTAAGCGCCAGGCTCACCATATGCTATATACACAACATCGGCCAATAAGTCGAGTATTGCAAGGTCGTGTTCAACAACTAAGACTGATCGATTCTTCGAGATTTCTCTAATTAACTGGGCAACGTTTATTCTCTGAAAGATATCAATATAAGGCGTTAATTCATCAAAGAAATAAAAATCAGCATCTTTTGCGATACTTGCTGCTATGGCAACCCTTTGCAGTTCACCGCCGCTTAAATTCTCTACTTCTCGCCCCAATACTTTTTCGAGCGAAAGCCTGGAGCAAAGATCTTCTACGAGACCGCGCTCATCCACTCTTTTCAGCAGATCTCTTACCTTGCCCCTAAAAGTCCGAGGTATGAGGTCAACATATTGTGGTTTAATTGAGGTCTTTATGTCGTTACTGTAAACTCGTTCAAGGTAACTGCAAGTTTCAGTCCCTGCAAAATATTCCAGAACCTCCTTTTCAGTTATAGATTCTCGTCCGAGATTTGGCTTGATAGTTCCAGCGAGGATGTTTACAATAGTAGTCTTTCCTGTTCCGTTGGGACCTAATATTCCTGTTACTCGGCCTGATCTTGGAACTGCCAGACCGTAAAGTGCAAATCCGTTTACGCCATAGCGGTGCATTGGCTCCTCTAATTCTGAAGGCAGGCCAACTATTACGATCGCCCCAAATGGGCATTTCTTTATACAAATGCCACACCCGACACACAGCTCCTCTGAGATTATCGGTTTGTCGTCCGGTCCGATTAGAATCGTCTCATCACCCGTTCTGACAGGCGGGCAAAAACGCTGGCACTCTAAAGCGCATTTTTTACTCTGACATCGATCCCTTTTAAGCACAGCAATTCTCATGACTCGCTCTTATTGACAACTGAAAAAGCGCACATTTCATTTATTAAGAAGTATGGTCCAGCTGACAAACCAAAACGCGAATGTCATAAAACCTAAATAAAACCAGTCAGTAGATCTAAATTCCTTAACAGTAATCCCCACTAGAGGCAATGCTTGCCGTTGCAAGTAGATGAGGATTGCCAATATAAGGATCCCCACTATGATACCATAACTCACAACATTCAAGTAGTATGATACTATTCCCCCCGCTATACCAAAGAGCGATGCCATTATGGTTTTTTTAATGCCTTCCACGTGCTGTACTATCTTTTCGTCCTCACGCTTCTCTTCAGGTTGCTCTTCAGGCTTCTTTTTAGACTTTTCAGGTTTTGCCATAGTTCCACTTCAATTAGACTTTGGATTATTTATACCTTTTATTGTTCGTGTTTTCTATACTTTCTTTTACTTAAATCTGAGAATTGATATTTTTAGCAGCCTACCACTTATCAATACACGTCACATTCACCGCACACGCCTTACAGAAGAACAGAATAGATTCAAGGCTGTCATAGAGGCACTTTTTAAACATCGGTTATTTTTGAAGCAAGGAAAGTGTGTAAATATCGTCGGTAGCACCTTTTTCACAAGAATTTAATAAATTGCTGACATGATTACTTCATGAAATGAAAGAAGAAATGACAAGCGTCGATATAGCCGCGGTTATAAAGGAGCTTAACTCTCTCGAGGGCGCAAAACTCGAGAAAGCCTATCAACATTCAAAAAATGAGATCAGGCTGAAGCTTAGTACGAAGGATGGAAAGAAAGATCTTCTTCTACAAGCGGGTCGGAGGATACATCTTACTCAAAACCCAAGCAAAGCTCCCACACTACCTCCAAGCTTTCCGATGTTGCTTAGAAAGCACCTTAAAGGAGCCCGGATCCTTAAATTAGAGCAACACAACTTTGACAGGATAGTTGCCATTGAGTTTGAACGTGGTGATATGAAAAACTTTTTAATTTGTGAATTTTTTGCGAAAGGAAATATCGTGCTTACTGACAATGACAAGAATGTAATTATGCCATTAAGAGCGACCAAAACGCAAACTCGTGATGTTTTGAGAGGCTTACACTACCAATATCCCATGCCACAATTTAATCCCACTGATATAGCTTTTGAAGAATTCAACAACATTATGCGGTTCTTATCACGCGACGTCGTAAGGACGCTTGCCACGAAGTTCAATATGGGCGGTACGTATGCTGAAGAAACTTGTTTGAGAGCTGGAGTTGAAAAGAATACCAGTGAATTAAGTGAGACAGAAATAATAGCGCTCTATAAAGCGTTGAAAGAGGTTTTTGAACCCATATTATCAGGTATCTTAAAACCGCATACCGTACTAGATGAGTCCGGGCCAATAGACGTACTTCCTTTTGAGCTGAGGTCTTACGATAGATACGACAAGATCTATTATGAAACCTTCAATGAAGCGCTTGATGCGTACTTCCAATCAGACACAGGGGAAAAAACTGTCACTTCACCTGAACGGAGCCAACTTACGCGTATACTTGACCAGCAAAAAAAAGCAATCGACCGCTTCCAAGAAAAAGAGCTTGACTTTCGATTAAAGGGAGAATTAATTTATTTAGAATACTCAGATATCGACGCGTTTATAACTGCCTTACGAACGGCTAGAGAGACAAAAAGTTGGAATGAAATCTCAAATGAGCTCAGTAAAATTTCTTTTGTCACAAAAATTGATCCACGCTCAAGTACAATTACAATGAACATAAGAGGTACGAGTATTGAAATCAATATCAATTACAGTATAGCACAAAATGCCCAAAATTACTATGAAAAGGCAAAGAAATCTAAAGAGAAAAGGGAAGGAGCCGAGGTAGCCTTACAAAACACACTAAAAAAAATCGATGATGTGAGTAGAGCCAGAGAAGTTAAAAGTAACTCAGTAAGAGGACACCAAAAGAAGAGAAAAGTTCGATGGTACGAACGATTTCGATGGTTCATCTCGTCAGATGCGTTCTTAGTGATCGGTGGTAGAGACGCAGACACAAACGAAGAGATAGTAAAAAAATATATGGAGCCGCGAGATCTAGCCTTCCACGCCCAAATACACGGGGCGCCTATAGTTATTATAAAATCGGAGGGGAGGGACATCCCAGAAACAACTTTGCGAGAGGCTGCCCAGTTTGCCATTGCCTATTCAAACGTATGGAAAGAGGGATTGCATTCAGGCGACTGCTATTGGATCTATCCGAATCAGGTTTCAAAGACCCCTGAGCCAGGGGAATATTTAGCAAGAGGGGCTTTTGTAATTCGAGGAGAGAGGCATTACATGGAAGCGCCTGCCCAAATCGCTATTGGAGTTGATGACGAAAAGGTGATTGGTGGTCCTGTCGAAGCTATTTCAACAAGCGCCAAATACTTCGTCGTGCTTGAACCTGGGAAATACAATCAAAATGATATATCAAAACGTGTTGCTCGGGAGCTATTTGGGATGTCTACTGCAAATGATAAAAAAAGCTTGAAGCTGTTTCTTACTATTGATCACGTAGCTAAGTTCGTGCCTCCTGGAACTTCAGATGTAGTAACATAGAGACTGTTGGTAATTAGTGGAAGGTTACAAATCAATGACGAATGGGGGCAGTATGATCTTACACTGTTTATTATTCGCGATTTGCAAACACACCATCGAGCTGCGATAGATAAACATATAAGACATTGATGTATACAATTTACAGTAAATACTGCTGTATCTGTTCCCGAATTTAGGACTTGCGTTCTGAAATGACCGTTTGGAATTAAGTGCAGTACAATTATTAATTTCATCAATATCGATGAATGATGAAAGGGTATGTCGAAAATGACACCGGCAGAAACTAACCCCTGAAAGAGGTATTAACACATGGCTAAACCACTTTTTGTAAAATTTGACGTTCCAGATGAACTTGAAAACGCGGCGCTTGAAGCCCTTGAGACCGCACGAGATACAGGAAAAATAAAAAAGGGCACGAATGAAGCTACAAAAGCAATAGAACGGGGTATTGCGCAGCTCGTATTCATTGGATCAGATGTACAGCCCGAAGAGATCGTAGCCCATATTCCTCCTCTCTGCGATGAGAAAGGAACTCCTTACATATACATAAAGAAACAGAATGATCTCGGAGCAGCCGCAGGTCTTGACGTGGGCTCCGCAGCTGTGGCAATCGTTGACGCAGGGAAGAGTAAAGCTGCAATGGAAGAGATTATAAAGAAGCTCCAAGCAATTAGGTAGCGAACATTTTATCAGTGACAGAGTTGATTGGAAATTAATCGTGGAGTATAGTTATACATGGTAGATGACAAAGAGGTAACACCGGCAGAAGTAATCGAGATCGTTGGAAACACTGGAATGCACGGTGAGGCAACGCAAGTCAAATGCAGAATCCTTGAAGGGTCAAATAAAGGCAGAATTATCACGAGAAACTGCATCGGGCCCATTCAGATCGGAGATATTTTAATGCTTCTAGAGACAGCTCACGAAGCTAAAAAGCTGATGACTCGGTGACGTCGATGGAACGAAAAAAATGTTCATTTTGCGGTGAATTGATAGAACTTGGCACCGGGAAGATGTATATAAAACGTGACGGGACGGTTTTCTATTTTTGCTCATCAAAATGTGAACACAACCATATGCTAGGTCGTATCCCGCGGCGGGTTGCGTGGACGGAGCAAGGGAGACTTGCAAGGAAGAAGACATAAAAGGTTACCCGGTAATGTCTGAAGATCGCATAGAACGCACGTTTATCTTAATAAAACCGGATGGCGTTCAGAGAGGATTAATAGGCGAAGTCATTGCAAGAGTCGAGAGAAAAGGACTTGCGATAACAGCGCTTAAACTCATAAATGTAGACCTTGAGACTGCTAAGCAGCATTATATAGAGCACCGAGACAAATCATTTTACGACCATCTCGTTTACTACATAACATCAGGCCCCGTTGTTGCCATGGCGGTAGAGGGATTTAATGCCGTAAGATCCGTTCGCCAACTCGTTGGAACTGCGAATCCGGTAGAAGCTATGCCGGGAAGTATACGAGCCGATTTCTGTCTTGAAACTGTGAGAAATTTGGTTCACGCCGCTGACTCGCTAGAAGCGGCAGAGCGCGAACTTATGCTTTTTTTCAGTGTCGCGGATTATGTAAGCTACGTACGAACGAATGCAGTATCGCGGATTATGTAAGCTACGTACGAACGAATGAAGGCAAAATATAAGAGCTAAGGAACACTACCAAGCCGCTGACACTGACACTTTTTTATGAATGATCTTGATAAGGTGGGAGATATACCCATTACATGCCAAAAATTACTATAGATCAAGAGAAGTGTAATGGAAGCGGTAAATGCACGAGGATATGTCCCAAAGGACCGAGGGTTTATGGCACTATCAAAGTTAATGGCAAGCGCAAATGCGTTGTTAAGGATCCACGCTTTTGTCTAGGCTGCACAACATGTATAGGAAGCTGTCCTACTGGCGCAATTAAAATCGATTTTCGCGGGCGTTGAATCCCAAACTCTACCGATGATTGCACGTATCGATAAAATTCAAGAACAGCTCACTTCCTTTCTCTGAGTGAGCGACTTCTGGGTGCCACTGCACTCCAAAGATTGGTTTTGAAGGGTGCTTCATCGCCTCGATTTCACAAATATCCGACCGAGCTAACGTTTTAAACCCTTTTGGCGCCAATTTCACCTCGTCAGCATGCGACGCCCAAGTCTTAATTTTGGGTCCTAATCCTTTCAAAACGTCATCCTCTTCAAGGATATCAACGTAAACGTCAGCGTACCCGCCATACGTGCCCCTTGATACGACACCGCCATACGCCTTAGCTATAAGCTGATGACCGAGGCAAATACCGAGGATGGGAATTTCGCTCTCTAGAGCATACTGTTCGCAGTTTCCTATTCGATCCATCGTCGGACCACCGCTCATCACAAGACCATCGGGCTCCTTGTTGATTAATTCTCTCATCGTAAGAGTATTGTTAACTAACTCACAATTTACATCAAGATCCCTCAGAGCGCGCACTATCAAATGTGCGAACTGACCATAATTATTTATCACTAGAATAGTGGTCAAAAATCCTCCGGAGTGATGGTATGCTACGTTCACTAGGTTAACTTATTTTTCACTTTACTGTCAACTCGCCACGTAGTCCCATGAGAATAGCTCCATCTCTCAATAATGATATCGTCGCACTTATCCATTAGCATTCCGATATTTGTGCCAACCTCGTTGGGGCTTAAACCGAGATCACGGGCTATGGACTTAGACTTAAAAAAATGTTTTCCCTTGACAATGCCTTTTTTCAGATAATCCATAATCTTTTTCTGGCTGTCATTTGGGTTAGGCATTTGCTTCCTCGATTATATCTCCCTTATTTTCATATATAGGCTTTACTATAAAGTTATAAAGATGCTGCGATGCTCTACTAGACATCAAGTTAGTCAGGATCTTCAAGATACCACAAAGAGTTATGACAGATGATACATCCTGCCGGTGTAACGCAGATCACGCGCTCTCGTGATCCGGCTCTTTTCTCTTTTAGTTCATCAACAATAGCTTGAAGCAAAACTACGAAATCAAGAGTTAATCATTGGACTCACAAACGCCACGACAACGAATGACATTATAGCGATATAAAGCTATTAAGTGATAATTGCCCCCTTTTCAAAGGTATCGCCTCAATTCCAAGATTCTTGCGAATGCTGCCTGCAAATCGGGTTGAAAATCCGTGACAGGTGTACACCAATTCTGGATTACAGCTTTCAACAAATTTCAGTAAATCACTATAATCAGCGTGATCAGAAAATGGAAAAGCGCAATCCACCCCCTTGAAATAGCCATACCCCCCGTTTACTGCCCAACCTGATACTGCAATAGTTCGCACTTTATTATTTCTTAATTTGCCCATCGCGTCTAATTGAGTCCTATAGCCAGATGTGGTAACAAGAACAAATGGATCGTTCGATTTTTTTACCTGCTTGCGATAGAATTCTCTTTGATTAAATTTGTATCCAAAACGTCCCAAGGACTCATTTATGTCGTAAATTTGCCTAGTTACGTACGGAACGTACTCCCTAAGTAACGACGTTATCTCTTGCGCTTTTCCAAAGGGGTACGCCATTATAGCTACAGATTGATCTCGAGAGAAACAATCTTCAATGTAATCGAGTATCTCTGACTCGACTTGTTTAGTATCGGGAAACATGTACTTTTCATGTCCAAAAGTGCACTCAATTATCAATATATCAGTTTTTACAGGCTTTGCTCCGTGAGAGAAAAACTTTTCTTTAGTGCAAAAATCTCCAGTACAAAGAACCCGCGTCTCTCCTTCTACAAGAAACATATGAGACCCCACGACGTGACCGGCGTCGAGTAACTGCACGCGATTATGTCTAATTATTTTTGTAGCAGCTTTTTTTCTAATTTGAAGAAGTGACTGAGTGATTTCAGACATTACAAACTCTCCGCCTTTACAGCGGCTTGGGAGATGGTCTGAATGAGCGTGTGAAATTAAATTTACGTCACCTTCACAATATCTTTGTGGATCAAACCGGAAGTTTGTACCGTCAGAAAAACTGACGAGGATCCCATTGTCTAAATATATCATTACTATCTCATACTACGTTATCAACTACGACGTCTATCCTGTCAAAACCAGAGCTGAACATCACGGCAAATTTCCCTCACCGCTAAATTCATGCTGAATATCTTGATTCATGGCGATGAGGATTTCAAAGATTTTTTTGACTGAACCAGCATCAATATTTCGCTCTGTCGCCACGTCAACTGCCCGGTTTAACACATTTTTATTTTGCCTTTCGTCGTTGATGTGCTTCGATCCCTCGGCCCTCTTTGCTTTTAATATCTCAGAAGCAAGCCGGGTCCGTTTGGTAATGAGGTCAATGATTTGCCTGTCAATTACAGCAATTTCACTCCGCACTTTTTCTACCATCATGTTAGAAATGATATTGATTTTTATCTGTATTAAACATTGTTTAGACCTTTGGAACGCATTATTCGTTTTACGAAGGACACTTGAAGCTAATCATTTTCAATCCGAGCTCCAGAATTCGTGGTGTGAGTGCGGATTGTACTGCCTTCTAGAACATCCCACGCCTCCGCTACACGTTTAGCTTGTTTTTTATCAACTAACGCCACGTATGATGGACCAGTACCAGAAAGAGTTGCGCCTCGTGCGCCACATTCGAGGGCAATTAAGATTGGTTCTGGGCTAAAGCCGAGTGCAGAGCAATATAACAAACCGTTTAGCACCATCGCTTTTTCGTATTCACCGTTATATGCCAAGGAAAAAGCAATCTTAACCCAAGGAGCAAGGAGCCGTGAACGAAGTACATTAGTGTTAACAGAATATGATCTCACTTTTGGCACATATACGACTACCTCTGAATCTATTTCAGTTCTGGTCAGAAGTTTATCTGTTTCATTGTCCGTAAGCACCAGCCCGCCGAAAAATGACGCACATGCGTCGTCAAAAGCACCAGTAATTGTCACTCCGCTCGTTCTTGCGGCAGCAACTCCGAGCCTTACAACCTCAATAGGATTCATTGCAATATCAAGAGTATTAAGCGCAGCAAGTACGGTAGCGTTCGCCGCTGCGCTGCTGCTTTTAAGCCCACTTGCGATAGGCACCTCACTTCTTGTGCTGATATGTAATCCGACATCGATATTACTTCTCGCTAAAACCAACCGCGCGCACTCATAAATGAGAGAGGTATCAGCAGCGGGATCATCGCGGATCTCGCAGACGATTCCGTTCTCCCTGATGGTAACCTCAGCGTAAGTTCTAAGATCGATGCCAAATGCTGCTCCGTGTAGCGTAGCTATCGCGTTTATTATGGTTCCAGCACCAAGCGCTGAAGCTATTGACATAATCATGAAGTAGTGTTCAATGTATCTTATACCCGCTGATAATGGTTTCACATTGTGTTAAAACTAATAAAACAACTCTGCCGCGTGCTCGTCGTGCTATGCCAAATTGTTTGCTAAAATACATTTAACGGGGTTCATCTACGTACATCTTTGCCAAAGACTCTACGCGCTCTTTTCTTTCTTTAGCACCTTTATGTCATAGATGCGGGTTGTAGGATAATTGCCAGTTTCATCTTTTTCTGCTGATTTTACCATATCCCATATCGTTAATAATGCCACAGTTACCCCCGTTAGAGCCTCCATTTCTACTCCCGTTCTTCCAACAGATTTGATCTCAACAACCGACTTGATGGCATGGACGTTAAAGCTAAAATCTACGTGGACTGCGGTGAGGGAGATCTGATGGCACAACGGTATAATATCCGAGGTTCGCTTAGACGCCATAATCGCCGCAATTCGCGCGGTATTCAAGACGTTGCCCTTCTCTACTGTTCCTTTTTTAATCGCTACAATGGTATCAGGTTTGAGTTCAATAAACCCGCTCGCTACGGCACGTCGTATCGTGATAGGTTTGCCGGTAATATCCACCTGCTGGGCCTCGCCCTCCTTTATGTGCGTTAATTCCATTTGTTGTAGCACCGTAACTGATAACACGTGAGGTTATATAGACTTATTGTACTTTTATACCTAGTTGATCAAGCCAAATATTAACGCCACATTTAATCGATATCGGACTGTTAACAATACAAGATGCAAAACTTAAGACCAAAATGTTATAGCTTGTGAGTTCTATTTTGACGAAATTTTTTGTGGCACTTTTTATCAACGACTCATAATGTGAACTTGCGTCAGATATTGAAGTGTCTCTAAAAAGATGTAGGGAGGATTTCACAAACTACCTTGATAGGTCAACTTATATCTCACGCTTAACAGCTTTTCAGGAAAGTAGGGTAAAAGTAGGGTGGAAAAAGCACATCGTTCAATGACGTTGTGGCTACATATTGCCAGGGCAAATCTACTATGAAGCTACAAGTGAATTTGACACAATAACAAAAATTTGCTAGCATCAGGAATGGGGGGCTAAATAATCAGATAATAGTGACAATTAGGAAACAACATGCGTGGAAATAATCAGGGAATGTCAATATGCCTAACGTCACTTAGCATCGCAGAACGCCGTCCCTATAGCTAGAATTGACGTAAAGAGCAATTAAATCGCGAACAAGAAGAGATGAGTACAGCTCAGACTTTATGATTTGAAAGGGGGAAGAGGTCCTCAGTAACGAGTGATATGAGCTTGGTCTCATAAACGAGATCACAAGAGGACCTTGTGCGTGCAGGAGCTTTATCCAAGCAGTTTGGTTAAATCTATGTTGAACCCACTTGCAATAAGTACTCTCGCAAGAGCTAACTCCCAGACTTCCGGTTCATATGGTATATACAAAACACCGGCATAATCTGAAAGTACATCAAAATTTTCTTCTTTTCTATGAATAACGAATACATAATTCAATCCAAGCTTTCCGATGAGAAATCCAAGTGCGAAAATGGTTTTTTGAAGTGCCTGCGGCTGCGCACGCATGCGCGGGTGGGGTTCATCTTTCTGGTATACCATATCATCTGGTGAAAGAAGAACCACCGCGAAAGAAACATTTGAATAGTCGGTAAGGTCCTTCATGAATGTTCGACCTTCATCCTCTTTGTCTTGCATAATAACTGGTTTGAGGCCAACATTTGAAAGCATCCTTACAACGGCAAGCTTCATTTCGACGTCATGTCCATGTACAACGAATATTTGGTTTGAAAAGTTTTCGCGCTCAAAAGACTTGTTCATTGGATCTTCTAGGTATTTGAGATCAGCTTCACGTGATTTACGCTCTTTATGGTTACTCAACTTAGTCACAATATTCGGCTCCCACTGTGAGTTTGTAGTTATATTCTTTATCAATGCACTTGATAAACCGAAAAAAGTTCAAGCCACGCCGCATGCAGCGCATTTTTTGCCACCAGGAGCGGACTTTATACGGCCAGCTCGTGTGTGGGAGTACCAGTTCCTTTAGAAGCTTAACACATAAATTGCTCATAAAATGCTTTTTTTTCGTCATCATGGTATAGTTCATCCACACTGACGCCTCTTCGGTTAGTTGGTTTATTGTCACGGTTTGCTCACGAGGAATTAGCTATCTCCTCGGCTATGATCGTGACAAAACCGCTTTCAATCATGTTCAACGTAAATGTTGCAGTGCTTCGGTCAAAAATTTATCCCAGAAAGCCTTTGATTGCCACACGATGTTATATTTCTTAATCCAACACGTTAAATGCTGTATCAGTAAATGCTGTATCGGTATCCGGGCGCAATTTCCTTATGATTCTGGTTCAGGCAATGTATTATCAAGTCTTGTCTAATGCGTCCAGTTCTAACTGTATGATCGTTAGCTGTTATCGTATTGTGACATTATAAACGTGTACTGTGTTAAGTACTAATATCACATCACTTAATTAGGTTCGGTTCGATGCAAACTCCTCGAGATATGAAAACATAACCCAAACTGTTATGACAAAGCCATTTTATAAAAACAGACAAAACTAAAATAGCTGCAGATCACTTGGTCTGGCCACATAATTAAAAAAACGTAAGACTAAAAGAGCCACAAAAACACAAGAGAGACCTAGAAGCGCTAAAAAATAGTTGCTATTGCTCTTCCCTTTTTATCAAAGACTTTTTATTATTAAGATTGATCGAATCATTTTGCGTTCGTTTATATTAACATACCTAAGTGTCATCTTAACGAATAAATAAGAATTATTAGTGCTACAAAGTTGCACAACCAGAATATCTGTATCAGAGGGCACAGTACTTTTCGTCATTGTGCATACAGCTAAATAGGGATAACTTCACACAAATATGCAAAGTTAAAATTAACGCTCTAATAAGTGAAGAAAAAAAACAAATCTGCTCACACCGGAAAATCGCCAATAAATTAATATGACTCAAGCAAACTCTTTGCTTCCGTAAATTTTGCTTAAAAAAGAACGACTGCTGACGAAAATACATAGAAGTAGGCTAAAGATATGTTACAAAAAAAACCATTTCACGTGATGCTAATTCCCACGTTAGGCTGTCCTTCTAGCTGTCGATATTGCTGGAGTTCTGAAGCAGGATCTCCGATAATGAACATTCAAACCATTAAAGAAGTTGTGGAATGGCTCAAAAATTTCCGAGATGACCCGATAATCTTCACTTTCCATGGCGGGGAGCCGCTTCTTGCTGGCGCGGATTTTTACCGGAAAGCTCTGCCACTACTGTCTAAGAGTTTAAGTCATCTAACCCCCGCTTTTGCTCTGCAGACCAATCTGTGGATGCTTACTCCAGAATTGGCCCAAATTTTGGCTAAATACAATATTCCCATCGGTTCCAGCTTAGACGGTCCAGAGGAGCTCAACGACCTACAGAGATCAGAAGGATACTATCAGAAAACCATGCGGGGCTATGAAATCGCCAAGGCTCATGGCCTCCAGGTGCAATTCATCTGCACTTTCACTGCCTACTCCGTAAAGTTCAAGGAGGATATTTTTGATTTTTTTCTGGAGAATAGCTTAACCCTTAAATTACATCCTGCATTACCGTCGTTGCGCGACAAAGGCCCAGAAAAGTGGGCACTTGATCCAGAAGAGTATGGAGAATTATTAGTTTATCTTTTGGACAAATATCTCGAAAAGATTGATCAAATTGAAGTTCGAAATATTGACGATTATTGTCGATGCGTTTTCACCCGTCGAGGTACTGTTTGCACTTTCGTGGATTGTATGGATAGTACCTACGCGGTGGGGCCCGACGGGAGCATATATCCCTGTTATCGCTTTGTAGGTATGCCAAAATATGCTATGGGCAATGTCTATGACCATCCTAGCGTCGAAGATCTAGCCCAATCTGACGCAGGAAATCTTATACATCAATTTAAAAAGTATGTGGATCAAGAATGTAGGGGATGTACGCATATCAAATATTGTCGCGGGGGATGCCCCTACAATGCCATAGTACCTACTGAAGGTGAAATAAAAGGCGTCGACCCTCACTGTACCGCTTACAAAAGGATTTTTAACGAAATATCTGATCGGTTTAATAAGGAGTTTATCTCCGGAGTCCCTAACATCGAAATGGCGAGCCTTCAATCAGAACCCGTGAAGGAAGCTACGGCAGGAATTATGTCCTTAATGCGCAAGGTGATATCGACTTAAAATTTCGGTTAAAGCGTACTTCTTTGTGAACTATTTGTGACCATTCAATCAACTAAACCGAAAAGGAATACACATAAAGCGTTCACCGAAACAACATTTTATCAACCAAAAAGGTTACACGCAGCTAGAATGATTCCGGGCGTGGGCACGGATCTCTCTTCAATATATCTCGATTAACAAAAGAAAAAAACATAACGATACAGAGATGGTAATACAGGCCGGTGACACCAATAGGTTACCTAGAGTAAACAAATTTTTGCATTAAATATTATAATTCAAGTTTAAGGTATCGGCATCGAGAGAGTATTTTGTAAGATACTTCTATTTCCTAAGAAGAATATAATTATACACGACTCTTGCATCCCTAATTTGAACTGCGCGTATGCCTGCGTCGAATTAACGTTGCTATGACCCAAGGGTGCACATAGAGATATGCATACCGGACACGGGGGGGAATATGTGTGGTATATACCGACTTGAGAGGACTATGTCCCGAATCCGTCGTGCTTTCCGATGTTTCACTGGCACTGACGGCGATAGCGGCATTACGGTCTCGTACGGCAGGATCCACGCACATATCAAAACGTGGAGTCTCGTTGCCCCGCTATGGTACGGCATCCATTCAACGATCGCTTAAACTTCCCCCACTTTTTTTCTCCTAATTCATTGATGAGACGAGATCAATTTATAACGCATTATACATACTTGATAACACAGTGATAACACAAGAGGTTAATGATGGAAGCAGTAAACAAACTCATTCAAGCTTTAGATGATGATGATTGCAACGTTAGGTGGAACGCGGCACGAACTCTTCGTTGGACAAAAGATGCAAAAACAGTGGAACCACTCATTCGAGCGCTGAAGGATGAAGATTGTAACGTCCGGTGGAGTGCCGCAGAATCTCTCGTAATTATAGGAGAGGCGGCAGTAGCGCCACTCATCACAGCAATGAAGGATGAGGATCGTGATGTTCGGTGGCGAGCAGCGTGGGCGCTCGGAAGGATAAAAGATACAACGGCTGTAGAGCCCCTTGTTCAAGCGTTAGAAGATAGTGATCCTGATATTCGGTGGCGAGCAGCGTGGGCGCTCGGACACATAGGGGATGAGCGGACAGTAGGGCCTCTCATTTTAGCGTTGGAAGATGATTACAGTAATGTCCGATGGAGCGCAGCGGAAGCCCTTGGAAATCTAGGAAACGAATTCGCCGTAGAGCCATTGGTTCGAATGTTGAAGAGTAAACAAGAAGATGTAGCAGTTCGACTGGCGGCGGCAGACGCTCTCGGAAGGATTGGAGACCCACACGCGGTAGAATCCTTAAAAGAGGTCACGTTGAGGGATGAGTTTCAACTCATTCATAAGGCAGCAGAAAAAGCGTTGGAGAACATAAAAAGGAGTGAATGACTATACCGTCTAATGTGCAGTGACGATGCTGCCTGGATTCACTTAATCTAACAGTTCACGCGTGAAAATGACAGATTTCTGCAACATCTTAACGGTCGAAATAATTCTCCAGAGTAAAAATAGTTGCATAATTCAATAGTCTGACTTACGATTACCGCCTCGATCGTTCACTTCTTGTAGTGCACGCCTGTTGCTATGAGCACTGCTGCCGCGATCCCAATTAGCGCATACCAGGCATCAAATCCGGGACTCTTTAGCGTACTAGTAGCGCTCTGATTTGGATTCCCCGGATTGTTCGTGCTCGTGGAAGGAGGAGACGGCGTCAATATGATAGTTCCATACTGATCGGTCGGTTGTATGAGGGGGTACTGATCGCCAAGCGGGGTAACACTATCACCGATACCATCCCCGTTAGCGTCAGCTCCTACGTAATCCGAGTAGTAGTTGCCCATGTGCTCTGTTCGCGTGCTGCCGTTGTAGCGGTACGTCAGCTTTTCTGTTGAATTGAGAACTGTTCCTTGGACGTCGCTAAGGTCGCTCGGCTCTTGTATGAAGTTATTAAGGTAGATCACGTTTCCTGTTGCACCACCAATATAGATGCCTTGCTGTACGTTTGCACGTATGGTGTTAAAAACAAGCGTGTTGTTGGGTGATTGGCGAAGGCGGATGCCAAACTGCTCATTATCAGCAATGACATTGCCAGTGATTGCGTTATGGGGTGACTCGTATAATGACAGGCCAAACACGTGATTGTTGCTCAGATCATTATTGGCGATGGTATTAAATGCGGAGTTATCCATAAATATCCCATCACCCAAGGCCGATCCGCTGGGCATTCCTTTTTCATAGGCGGCAACATTATTGAAAATTGTGTTATTTAATGAATAATCGAGGTAGACGCCGTATCCGTTGTTTGTTAGATTGTTGTTGCTTACATCGTTACCGGTCGAGGATTGAAGGTATATCCCGCGAATGTTTCCGTATGCGATATTATTGGTCACCACACACCGCGACGCGTGGTTGATGGATATCCCCGCACTGCCCTGAAGTCCTATGACAGTAAAGCCTTCTATCCGTGTGTCATTTGCTGCAAGTGAGAAGACGTCCTTGTTCGATACCGCTGCCTGAACAATAGTCGATGGAGCACCGTCTGAAGATTTAATGGTGAGTGGTTTATTCACAAAGACGTTCTCACTGTATGTCCCACGCGCAACAATAATAGTATCTCCAGGAGAGGCAGCATTCACCGCATCTTGAATCGTCTTATAGCTTTCTTCCTGCCCAACCAAGAGCTCCGTTGCACTCGCAGGGAGTTCAAGCACTATTAAGAGTAAAAGAAGCAGCAGAAGTGCAATTACTGTTAGACGGAAGCCCTGTTCGACTTTTTTCATTCTCTGCGTGTAATTTTCGTTTAGGTCTGCTAACATAGTGAATCCTACCCTGATAAGACTATCGCACAGATAAACGAAAAAAAAACAGCATTAATTAGAAATTCACAGCGGACTGTTACATATGTCGTAATTATAACAAAAACTGTAAATCAATTTACTGTGATTAAGTATCAAAAATACCTTTGAAAAGGTTCAATCGTGGCCTTCGCACGGTCTTCTGCTTGTAGTGCCCTTTTATGTTTTTTGTAAAATACTTGAGGTCATTCTTTTCTGGATCTAACCCAAGTGAATCCACAAACCCGGTGACAACTTCCTGGGGCACACCTGAATATTGATAGACGCTCGAATCACAAAATTCTACTTCAAGCGTCGACGTCTCTTTATCGTATCCCACAGCTCTGACGCTGATAGAAACAACAATCTCACGATCCATAATCTTACTCTGATTTAACTATATATAACTTTTCTGAGTTTAAAAATTTCGTTCAGTCAGACCCGAAGGGGCAGTGCGAGAAATGGCCTGTTCACTTTATTATTCGCTTTATCTCATTTCATTGAATATCTGTTCGGCACTTGGCTATGTGGAAGCTAGATATGAAGTCGAAGCCTTGTCCCGACTGAAGTGAAAATGAACTCAGATTGTGTGCACATAATTCCTGCAGCATTCCAGCCGGTACAATGCGATGCAGCAATATATGTAATCTCACGTTCCTTAAGAAACGTTGCAACCGCACATATCTGTGCCTCCGTTGCATCGATGAGGTGCATACCGCCGATAACTCCGCAAACCGGTTTGTCTGTTATCGTTTCAGCCTGCCTGATTGTGTTGCAAACGCCCGCATGTGCACAACCGAGCAGTAAAATCGACTTCTGTGCTCCTTCTACGACAACTGCCACATCATCCCAAACGTGATCTGTAAAGCAACCGTTAGAGTCCAGAAATAAGCCGTTGAGGGCCTGGTCTTCTGGGATGGGACGATTGATTTGACCTGTCGTCCAGATCCCTTCCATTTCTTCCTTCGGTTCCTTCTGCAAGCGAAGGTGCGCACCGCGATGCTCCAACTCCTCCTTGCTAATCGCCATCCCGACACTGCGCACTTCCCTCCCAGATCCAGTTATTGAAAAACGCTCGGAAAAAACGTCAGGGTGTGCTATTATATTCATCTCTGGAAAAATGCGTAAAAATGAGCACAACCCTCCGGTATGATCATAGTGGCCGTGGCTTAGGATAATAGGGGGATTGTAGAACGTTGTACCGAGAATCAAAGCGTTGTGCACCGCAGCGCTAGTCTGCCCGACGTCAAACAGTATCTGCCGCCCGCTTCTTTCAAGCAGAATAGAAAGCCCGTGTTCGGCGATCAACCCTTGCGTGTTCACTGTATTGTCGCAGAGAATCGTAATATCAATCTTCATTCTACATTCCACCCTACTCTGTAACCGTATACTTATTTATACTTGTAGAGTAAGAACATGCTATGCAGGATTCTGACAGAACAAGAGTATCGCTGCGTTTCAACGCTGTCACAAACAGCCTCGTGGCAGTGTTGTTTTCATTTATATAAAGCGTATGCAAACGGCTTTTTTGTGCCAATCTATCAGATATCAAGGCACGATTCTTTCGTGACTTCTAAGTATTACCCTCGCCCATATTCCTATCTACTCAATAGTTTGGAACGAGCGCGGTCATTTCCAGCCGTATCTCTTCGAGCCTCGCTGAGAGTGCCTTTATCTCCTCGTCAATTTCTAGTTGTTTTTTCCAGTCGGCAACTCCCCTTTCGACTCTCACCAGCTCCTCTCCCGTAACATACTGCCATTTTCCGCGGCACCTCGAAGGTTCAAAGTAGTGATAAGGGCCGTGTAACTGCCCTTGCCTGCACCTGCAGTTGCGCTTGCCACAACGGATATGCCGCCGCCGCAGTGAGCCAGGAAGTGGTTGCAATTGGTCTCTTTCTATTTTGAGGATGTTAATCTGGTCAACTATCCTATTGCTCTCATTCAATAGTCTCTTAACATCACGTAACGTTTGTTCGGTGGTTTCCCGCATAGGTATCGTTAATGTTCCTTAATTCTTGCTTTCTAGGATATGTAGTCCTGTCTTGTATATGTATATATATTATTTCTTACACTTATAATGTTTCAATATGCTAATATCAGAGTAAGATTTATATGATAGAACATCAGAGTAAGATACGAAGATGTATTATGACAACTCGAAATGAGAGTAAAACTCACGTACCGCTAATACAACATCCCAGCACTGCTCGCGCGCGAACGTTGGCAAAGCATTGCATCATTGTGATGAGCGGAAAAGGCGGCGTTGGGAAATCGACGATGTCAGCCAATCTTGCGGTAGCGCTTTCTAACAAGAGTTACGCGGTAGGGTTGCTGGACGCAGATCTGACCAGCCCGAGCATCCCGCGCATCTTAGGGTTGCACGGGAATGTGACGTGTGAAGATAACCAGTTAGTACCCATATCATATTCAGAGAGGCTCAAAGTGCTCTCGACAGGCTTTCTAATCCCGTCGTCGGACTGCGCAATCGTGTGGCGAGGTGGCGTCAAAATGGCCGCAATCAGGCAGTTCATTAACGAGACAAAGTGGGGCACACTCGACTTTATGATCGTTGATCTTCCGCCAGGCACCAGCGATGAACCCTTAACCATCGCACAGGACCTCACACCTGATGGAGCACTGATTGTCACTACCCCCCAAGATGTCGCTCTCATCAGTTCAAGGAAATCGGTTGACTTCGCCCGCAAGTTAGAGGTACCAATAATCGGCATCATCGAAAACATGAGCGGATACACGTGTCCAACGTGCGGCACGCATGTGGATATATTCAAGAGTGGCGGTGGAGAGCGATCTGCCGGTGAACTTGGGGTTTTATTTATTTGCCGCGTGCCGCTCGATGCAACTATTTGCGAATCAGGGGATAGCGGCAGACCGATCGGGGAAAATAGCGCGAACTGCCTGCACGCTGCAGAGAGCGTGGAAGTGATTGCAAACAGCGTGTTACAATTTTACGGGATGAAAGAGAGTGCTTTCACCACGACCAAAATACGACAAGGAGGTGACAAATAATGCCCGGATTTGATAGAACTGGACCTGTTGGTTACGGCCCTATGACCGGAAGGAGACAGGGGCTCTGCACAGGTTTGACATCTCGCAGGTTTGCCGATTGGAGATCGCCAATGCTCGGTAGGGGCGGAAAAGGCAGAGGCTATAGGTGGTGTTACTACGCTGCAGGCCTACCCAGATGGGCGCGAACTGGCCCTTTCGAAGACGTTCCTTTCGATGTAGACAAAGCGACAATTAAAGAAGCTCTCGAAGAAGAGGCAAGCTTGTTGGCAGATGAACTCAATAAAATCAAAATGCGACTTGAAGAAATCAAAACTGAAGAAGACACCAAGGATGCGCAGTAGACTGTCGCATAACACGAGAGGTAAATACAATGCGAATTGCTGTTACCGCCCAAGGTAACGACGTGACAGCGCCTGTAGATCCACGGTTTGGGCGCTGTCAGTACTTTATTATCTACGACACAGATACAAATGAGTTTGTGGTCAGAGCGAATGAAAGCGCAGCAAAATCAGGCGCAGGCATTCAAAGTGCACAATTCATGATCGACAACAACGTGCAGGTGGTCATCTCTGGTGAGGTAGGGCCACATGCACGACAGGTATTGCAGAGTGCAGGAATTGAAATACGAACTACAACTGCTAGAACGGTACGAGAAGCCGTGGAGCAGTTCCTCAAAGGAGGTTACACATGAAAATTGCTATTGCTACAGAAAACGGAGAAGTGTGCGGACATTTTGGACATTGCCCTGAATACACACTATACACAGTTGAAGACGCAGAGATACGAGGAAAAGAGGTAATTCCAAATCCCGGACATAAGCCGAATTTTCTGCCAGGATATTTGCACCAATTTGGCGTCGACGTAATTATTGCCGGCGGCATGGGGCCAAAGGCGCAAACGCTCTTTGCGGAAGCAGGCATCGATGCAATAATTGGCGTCGCGGGGACCACCGAAGAGACCATTGAACGATATACAAAAGGGACACTTCAACAGGGGGCGAGCAGCTGCGAGCACGGAAGCTTCAGCCACGCGGGCTGCACTAACCACTGAGCTATTAGAAAATATAAGGACGAGGACGCGCACGAGACTATGATCATCTCAGTCGCAAGCGGGAAGGGCGGCACGGGCAAGACAACAGTAGCAGTCAACTTAGCTCTTGCCGTCGCACGTGAGTCAAAAGTCCAATTTTTTGATTGTGACGCCGAAGCGCCCAATGCACACCTCTTTTTAAAGCCTCAATTTGACCATCGCGAAGCGGTGAAGGCAGCATGTCCTACGGTTAATGGAACTCTCTGTACGTTCTGTGGTAGGTGTGCCGAGGTGTGCGCATTCAACGCGCTTGCAGTGCTGAAAGACCGCGTGCTCGTATTTCCAGAGCTCTGCCACGACTGTGGCGGATGCGCACGGTTCTGTCCAGAAAACGCCATTGGCAAAAAAGAGCACGACATCGGCTTTGTAGAATCTGGATATGCGGGAAGCATTGAGTTCTTTCAAGGGACGTTAACCCCGGGGGAGGTACTTTCACCCCCCATTATCTGTGCGGTCAAGCGCAAAATGAGCGATGACTCGATCGTTATAGTAGATGCGCCACCGGGCACCTCGTGCCCTGTTGTTGAAGCGATACAGGGAAGCGATTGTTGTCTGCTCGTAGCAGAGCCTACTCCCTTCGGACTACACGACTTAACCCTCGCGGTGGAGCTCGTGCGTAAGTTGCGGTTACAAGTAGGTGTCGTCATTAACCGTGCGGACGTGGGCGACAATAAGGTGGAGGCGTATTGCATCCACGAAGGGCTTCCCGTGATCATGAAGCTCCCGTACGACAAACAGCTTGCAATCAAGTACGCTGAGGGTACGCCAGCAGTAGATGTGCTTCCGACGTACAACGAGAAGTTCTCTCAACTTTATTTGGATATAAAAACGCTCATACAATAATAAGTATCTCCGTACAACACAAAGAACTCATATCGATATGAAAGAAGGAGTCAGAACATGAAGACATTGACCGTAGTGAGCGGCAAAGGGGGCACTGGAAAGACGTCAATCGTAGGATCGTTTGCAGCGCTATCAAAGAACTCGGTTTTTGCGGATTGCGATGTTGACGCGGCCGATCTGAGCCTCATTATGGACTCACAGTTGAGGGAGTCACACGATTTTGTAGCCTCTCAGAAGGCGCAGATAGATGCTGATAAATGCATTCAGTGCGACATCTGCGAGGAGGTGTGCCACTTTGATGCAATTCACGCCTATCGCATTGACCGCCTGTCGTGTGAAGGGTGTAAGGTGTGTTCTCTTGTGTGCCCAAAACAAGCCATAACGATGGAAGATGCGCTATCTGGGCACCTTTTCGTCTCGGACACTCCGTACGGACCACTAGTTCACGCACAGCTTGAACCAGGCGAGGCGAACTCAGGGAAACTCGTCACGCTCGTGCGGCAGACAGCTGAGAAGATTGCAGAAGAGACCACGCGTGAGTGTATTATAATTGATGGGCCGCCCGGCATTGGATGCCCGGTAATTGCATCCATCACAGGCGCAACAGCAGCCCTCATTGTAACCGAGCCCACCCTCTCAGGAATTCGCGACCTGACACGGGTGCTATCTGTTTGTCAACATTTCAATGTGCCCACGTTTGTGTGCGTCAATCGGTATGACTTGCACGAAGGCAATACCAAGCATATTGAAAAATTCTGTCAGGAAAAGGGTATAGAACTCATAGGAAAGATCCCATGTGACCTAAACGTCACACGTGCTATTGTCTACCAAATTCCGGTAGTCAGATACGCCGCCAGCAAGGCGCCACAAGAAATTAAGAAGCTCTGGAACCGATTGACGGAACAAGCGCAATTATGAGCTGTGAAGCTGAATTTTTATTCCGTGAACATGGAGCAGATAACGACAGCTACTCCTGATGGCACAAGAGTAAGTGTCATCGCTATCATTGCCAATATTCTGCTAATGGCAAGTAAGATCACAGTGGGAGTGTTGTTCAGGAGCGTCGGTTTAATTGCAGACGGCGTACATTCCCTAGCTGATATATTTGGCGTCGGCGTAGTTCTCATCGGATTGAGAGTTTCTAGCCGTCCAGCAGATGTTGAGCATCCGTACGGCCATTCAAAGGCAGAACCGATTGCCGAACTCGTGGTAGCATTCATCGTTATACTAACGGGTCTTTTCATTATCTACGATTCTATTACGGCTTTGTTGACCAAAAGCGTAGCGTCTGAAGTCCAAATTGGCATTACCGTAGCTGGTATATCAGCGGTAACAGCTTGGGTTTTATCACACTATAAAAAAATGGTGGGAAATCAGATTAAATCAAGCGCTCTCATAGCAGAGTCAAAACACTCAGTAATTGACGCTATCTCCTCGCTGTCTGTTGCGGCGGGCCTTATTTTAACAAGTCTTGGTTTCTGGTACATGGATCCGATAGTCGGTATAGTGATTTCAATGCTTATCATACAGATTGGTATAAGCGTGACGAGGACATCTGTTGACACGCTTATGGACAAAGAGGCCCCTCCTGAACTACGTGAACGTATTAGAGAGGCCATTGAAAGCGTGCCTGAGGTTAAAGGGGTAAATTACATACATTCGAGAGGCAGCTGGAACTATAAGATAGTGGATGCGTCTATCACAGTAAGTAGAGGGTTAACGGTAAGTGATATCTCCGCGTTACAGGAGAGAATAAAAGAGGGAATATTTTCAGCGATTCCTGAGGTCCACCAGGTAAATATGATGGTGAATGAGTATACAGATATCATAACTGTTGCGGCAAGCTCAACCGGGATTGGCCTAGAGGCTGCATTTGCCAATGACTTAGGAAATTGCGACTATTTCGTTATTGCAACCGTGCAGAAAGACGCAATTAATGTGGTAGCGTCATTTGAAAACCCGTACAAAGAGCTCTCGCGAAAGAAGGGGCAAAAATCGCCGATTTTATGCACGATCATAAGGTTGATGTGGTCATTACGGGCCACGCAGGTGAAGGTGCTATGCAGTGGCTGAGAGGATACGGTATAAACATTAAAGTAGTCGATGGCTCGGGTTTACGTGTTTTTGATGCTATAAACTCTGTAAAATTATTCGCTCAAAAGAATTAACTTCATAACTGTTAGCCGCATGAGATGGCAGAAAGCGAGGAAGAGTGAACTAGTATGCTTAACATTCGAAGTTGTATCTTTATCTTTGTGTTCAATCTATCTTGCGCCATGTTTTTCTATTTATGAGTATTAACTATCGATAAATGCTTCCTCTACGATAGGTTATATGTTATCTAATAATCTAGTAGCTTCACTTCAGACTCTACACCGTGAACATCTACCCTCCCACTTTTATATACCGTGACGCTGCACCCTTCGTGGGAGAAGCGAGCGACCCCTAACTTTTCCGAGCATTTTGCCACGCCGTGTAACATAGTACATAAGTCGTGCATGGAAAACGCCCTGCCGAAATGTCCCTCCACGACGATTCCCGCCTCGGCACGGTCGTAACGTCTTCACGTCATACTTCTTCTCTATCATCCCACTCAATAAACGAGGCGTTAAGTTAAAAATGCAACGTACTTTCTTGGCAATTTTAGCTTAGCTGTACGATGTAATTACACATCAACTCTATTGCTACAATTGAGTAGAGGGACAAACTGGCCTTCCGTACGGCGTGGCGTGAATTCATTCCCCCTGCTAAAAAGGTATATACGTAAAAGCCTATGCACTAATACGTTAAACCTTTCAAGACTTTACGTGGCAACCTATTCAAACGTATGTATGACGTCTACGCTATTAGAGAAGATTTTCCTATATTGGATACGGTGATATACCTCGACAACGCTGCAACCAGCCAGACGCCGAGGCAGTCGGTAGAGGCGATGAATGACTTCTTCTTTACTTATGCCGGCAACTATGGGAGAGGCGCTCACCGGCTTGCTCGGGAAACAACAGAGCGTTTTGAAGGGGCCCGTGAACTCGTAGCAGCATTGTTCAAAACAGACCATCATAGGGTAATTTTTACAAAGAACACCACCGAGAGCATCAATATCGTGGCACGTGGGTTGGAGTGGTCAGCAGGGGATCGAGTGATCACGTCAGTCATTGAGCATCACTCGAATTACCTGCCGTGGGTGGCGTTGAGAAAGCAGGGAGTGCAACTTGATTTTATTGAAGCTGACCGTGAGGGCGTCGTTGATCCCAAGGACATTGAAGCGGCGATTACAGAGAGGACCAAACTTATCACGATTTGCCATATTTCAAACGCATTTGGTTCAGTGCAGGACATCAAGACGATTGCAGAAATAGGACGTGCCAACGGCATTAAGGTGCTGATCGACGCAGCCCAGTCTGCAGGTCATAGTGAACTCCACTTAAGCGAGATTGGATGTGACTTTCTCGCCGTTCCGGGCCATAAAGGACTTTTGGGGCCGCAGGGAACAGGGGTGCTCATTGCAAAGGACCCTGAAGATTTAAATCCATTACTCCTTGGAGGGGGCGCCGTCGAATCGGTCAGCGGGTATACCTATAAGCTCCTTGACCCCCCTGCCAAGTTCGAGGCAGGCACCCCGAACATTCCCGGAGTTATCGGACTCGGCAGGGCGGTGGAATACGTGCAAGCCTTGGGCATAACGAATATTGAAAAGCACGTGGACACGCTCGCGAGGCTTGCCGCAAAGGAGCTATCGGCCATAAGCGGTGTAGAGGTGTACGGTCCCAAAGAGAGGGCAGGGGTCGTCTCATTTAATGTGAGAGATATGAACCCGCATGACGTCTCCATGATCCTCGATGAAACGAGCACAATATGCACGAGGAGCGGATTTCACTGCGCGATGCCAGCACTGTTATCGTTAGGTCTCAATGGCACAGTGAGGGCGTCATTCGGTCCGTATAACACTGTAGAAGAGGTCGAGGCGTTGGTAGGAGCAGTAAATACAATAGCGAGCACATTTTTTTAGCGCTCCTTCTCGCAAATGTGTGGTAGAGAAAGAAGTTCTTTCAGGTAGTAACCGAATGTTACTTCATCAGCGAGAGATAATTTTCCAGCGAGGTAACGGTATGCTATGTAGTGGATAACGAGGGTGCTATGCTCCGATGATCACATACATCGTTGCAGAATATGACAGGTATACACGGTGCGCCATCGCTAACAATGCTACTCCGTCTTGGGACATCTCGTCGTCATTTTTTTGTAGAGGGACTTCCCTCCTAGTGTCAATTCGAGATCGTTGTTGCGCTGTATGGCATATCCAGACTCAATGAGGTGTGCCACCTCCTTCTCCACTATCTCATCCCTGAGAGCGCCCCAGCTCTTGACGTATGCCTGTTTGCTCCCAAGCGACATGCGCCTCCAGAGAAGGTCGTGCGCTTCGATGTTGACGTCTAGTTCCATCGTGAAACTTCCATGACCGAGAGAGTGTGGTTACGTTAAGTAATTAATCTTAGTGGTGTTAACATAGAGATATACCGCTTATGAGGGATATCAACATCCGCATCTTTGAACAGCACGCGCAAGAATATGACGCGTGGTTTGAAGTCAACTCCTGCGCCTACGAGTCAGAAGTGTTGGCAATGCGACGCCTCCTCCCACAAAGCGGCAGAGGGCTAGAGGTAGGCGTCGGAACGGGGCGCTTTGCACTCCCGCTTGGCATCAAATTCGGGGTGGAGCCGGCACACGCGATGGCATCGATCGCACGGAAACGGGGCATCGACGTCTACGGGGCGAGAGCAGAAGAGCTCCCGTTCGACAATGAGTCGTTCGATTTTGTGGTGATGGTGACCACGATATGCTTTCTCTCACGTCCCCTGCACGCACTTCAGGAAGCGGGGAGGGTTCTTATACCAAGAGGACACATCATAATCGGGATGATTGACAAGGACAGCTCTCTCGGTAAGGTCTATGAAGCGAAAAAGAGTGAGAGTACGTTTTATCAATACGGCCAGTTTTACTCCGTCACGCCGGTGATAGAATGGTTAACGGAGTTGGGATACAACACCATCAGAACGTGCCAGACCATTTTTAAAAACCCTGAGGAGATCACTTCTCTTGAACCGGTAAAAGAGGGGTACGGGGAAGGGGGGTTTGTGGCAATTTCAGCGCAGAAGGAGGTGAAATCACGAAGATCGGCATAGTCATCTACTCAAATGACCCAGAAACGGTGTGGAACGCCTTCCGGTTCGGTAACTACGCCTTGAAAGAGGGTGATGAAATAACGGTATTCCTCCTCGGCAAAGGAGTAGAAAGCGAGTCGATTGATACCGATGCGTTCACTATCACGGAGCAAATGCGCTCCTTTGTTGATGGTGGTGGCGCGATAGCTGCATGCCAGAGCTGCCTCAAGATTCACCAATTAGGGGGCTCGGAATTGTGCCCTATATCAACGATGGCAGATTTGTATGCGCTCGTAAAAGAGTGTGATAAGATTGTGACCTTCTAAAATTCGACTGTATTATACCCCTCTCACAAGTCCTTCACAAGTCCTCATCTTTAACTAGAGGCATAGCTGGGTAATGTTGACGTTGGCGTGGCCTAACAGCAGCTGGACTGTCCGGATGTCCGCTCTCGGCCTCAGCATGGCATTGGCATTGACATGGACATAGACATAGACATAGACATAGACATCATGTTCATCACGGACATCATATCTGTCATGGGCATCAGAATATAGCACACCATTAACACCATGTCCGGCACAAATGGCATTAAACAAAAAGGCATTTTTTCACCTCTAGCGTTTTTAGCACGTTTACTTAATTTAAAGCCTTTGGGTTCTCGTTTATGTTCGACTGCAATGACGTACGTAGCAGCGGTGGGAGGTCGATACGGGATCGCGGTGAGTCACAGGCCTTTCATGAGATTACGCTTGTGCATCGCGCTGGCGAACACCACGAATACGACACTGAAGCCGATCATGGCAACCCAATCGAGCATAGGGAGAATCACAGAAGCAGAACTGCCAAGCAGGCTCCGATCGAATCCATCGACCAGATAGGTTATGGGAGAACAGTAGACGGCCGCTCGTGCTATCCCGTGGAGGCTCGCTATCGGCACGAAAATGCCGCTGATGAAGATCAAGGGAAAGCGGACGAGGCTGGAGAGCATCATGATGTTGGAAGGGTTGGTGCTTGCCGGGGAGGCGAGCAGTACCCCCAGCGATGAGAAACAGAACGCACCGAGGAGGAGGCTCACGGCCAAAAGGAGGGCCCCGCCAACGCTTATCGTGTACCCGAGCGCCACCACCCCTACGACTAAGATGATGAGATTGATGATGATGCCGTAGAGCATGCCCGCCACGACATCCCCAAGAATGAGGGTGTTGACGGTGACGGGAAAGGAGAGCAGTCGCTCGTACGTCCCTGCACGCTTCTCCCACGGGGTGATCAGCGGGCCGACTGATGAGGCGATAAAGAACACGAACATCGCCAAAAGCCCGGGGAAGAACGCGTGAAGGTCAGCCTCTCGCCCGAAGAAAAACGCGAGGAACATGAAGAGGGGGAACAAAAACCCAAACATGAGCACCGGCGGTTTCGTGTAGTAAATCCGCATGTCCTTTTCGGCGATGAGGAGCACGCCGCGGAAAAACTGGCGGTTCACCTCGCTAGGGTACACGCACCCCCCCTTCTGTTAACTTTACGAAAGCATCCTCAAGGCTTGCTCCGCATATCTCGAGAGAGGTAAACGTTAGCCCGTGTTCCTGAGCACATGCCGTCAAGTACTTCACGAGCTGGTCAGGATCGTCGGTGTAGAGTTTCCACTTGTCTCCGACTTTTTCGGTCTCGTTCACGAGGTTAATTTCCCTCATGATGTTCACATCGATGGGCTTGGTAAAGGAGACCTCAACCGATTGCGTCTGTTGAAACGTCCGCTTCAATTGTTCCGGAGCATCAATCGCCGCAATGGTGCCTTGATTGATGATCCCTACTCTGTCGCACAGGAGGTTTGCCTCTTCAATGTTATGGGTGGTGAGGAAAATCGTCGTACCGTGCGCATTCATCTCCTTGATAATCGTTCTGATTAACCGTTGACTGTGCACGTCTAACCCCGAGGTTGGCTCATCGAGAAACAGAATCTCGGGTATATGAACGAGGGCGCTGGCAATCAGCACCCGCTGTTTCATTCCCTTTGAAAAGGTCTCAACACGGTCATCTCTCCTCTCGTACAGTTCAAACTGCTGCAAAAGACGGTCTGCTCTCGTCTCAAGCTCTCGTCTGGGCATCCCATAGAATCTGCCTGCAAGGATGACGTTCTGCTTTGCGGTCAAGTCAACATACACATTGCTCATTTCCGGGATGATCCCCATGTTCATTTTTGCAGCGATCGGGTGCTTTTGTATATCAATGCCGTCAATGAAGATGTCCCCGGCATCCGGAGTGAGCAGGCCGGTGAGCATCCTGATCGTCGTGGTCTTCCCGGCTCCGTTAGGACCAAGAAAACCGAATATTTCGCCTCTTGTAACGCTAAACGAGATGTTGTTCACAGCGGTGATGGAGCCGAACCGCTTGGTCAATCCCCTCACTGCAATAACGTCGTTGTGTCCCCGTTCCATTGCTACCTTCATTAATATGTTCGATGTGGCCTCTTCCTTCTTTGTTCAAGTTACATCAGCACGCTATGCTTGAAGTACACATCGGGAATCGGCATTACATTCGATCCAGCATTTGTTCTCGCAATGTTTTCCCTGCAAATACTGTAAAGTTTACATATCGACGTTATGTATAACAATGTTACATAAGATAATCGCGTGAAGTACTATGTGCAAACAGAACCACGGTACCTGTTGGCAAACGTATCCAGAGCGCAGCTGGATACAGTTCCTCATACTCCGGACTCTCTTTGAGACGCCGACGTACGGGTATCAACTTCTCAACGAGATTGACGAAAGAAGCTGCGGCTGTCATAAGCTCGAGCCCGGAAGCATCTATACCGTGTTGCGACGGATGGAGGAGAAGGGGCTGCTTTCGTCGACGTGGGAACGGGTAGATTCCAGTCCGGACAGGAGAAGTTACACCGTGACCGAGAGGGGCGCTGAAGTTCTGAAGATGGGGCTGAGTGCCATTGTACGGAGGAGGCGACTCTTTGATGATTTAATTGCTTTCTATGAAAAGCGTTTCGAAAAAACAGAACAAGGAGGTGAACAATAAATGTGTGGACAGGGTAGTTGTTGCATCTCATATGGAGAAGAGTGCCGTTGCGGGTGTAGTTGCGGTTGTTGTGGGAATCATCACCATCACCACCACTGGCATCATGAGCCAGGAATGGGCATGGGGATGGATATGGAGTCCCCAGTGCCGTTGATGGACGTTGATGAAGAAATTAAAATGCTTGAAGAGTACAAAGATGCACTCACCAAGCAACTGGAACGGGTTAACAAACGGCTTGAGGGGTTTAAACGCTGAAACATTACGTGGCCCTTATTTTTTTAAAATTTCATTAATAATGTTAAGTACACAAACAACAGAAGTATAAAAGAACAGCATATGAGAATCTTGTTTTAGTTACAAAGATCTAAAACTCAACTCTGTCGCAAACCCCTTTCACAGTTTAATCTCTGAAATGTAACGAGATTATATGAAGGCTAACTTACACCTGCCGCAACGTTAAAAACAAGTGTAATAGTTTTATCTATAGCTTAATATTTCATATTATGCCAATTATAAAGAGGTTAGAAGGAAAGCGTGTACTAATTCTAATGGCTTCAGAATATGAAGACTCTGAGTTTAGAGACGTTGCTGGGTCACTTTCGTTAGAAGGCGCACAAATTGTGGTCGCAAGCATTAGAATGGATGAGTTAAAAGGCAAAAGGGGCGAGGTCACGGTAATACCAGATATCATAGTAGACACAGTCGATATAAATGCTTTTAATGCGATCTATATACCAGGAGGGAGATCTCCTTCAAAGTTGAGAAGCAACTTGACAGTTCAGAATATAGTCAAAGAGGCATTTGACAAGGGATTACGCATTGGAGCCCTATGTCACGGACCGCAAGTCTTGATATCTGCAGGAATTGTGAAAAACAGAACTTTAACTTCGTACCCTAAGGTGGGAGAAGAGTTAGAGCAGGCTGGAGCTAATTACACAGGGCTACCCGTTGAAAAAGATGGCAATATTATTACAGCAACAGATCCGACAGCTATAGCCGAATTTAATACAATTTTCATTCAAGAAATTGAATGTTGTGAACTCTTTTATCCTTAAGTCACAAGCGCTATTTACCTAGACAAACCGAATGCGAGAGTTTCACTTAGCCTGTCGCGAATCTACTCGCCGCCACGAATTGTATCACGACTGCTTTTCCCTTGCAACTTAAATCAATGGTAACTGCAAGTCGCTGACTACCTCTTGACAACGACTAATATGTGAATCACCTCAAGGCTGAAATGTCGTTTTAAACAGGTGAGTGTGTATTGACACTTACAGAGTGTAGTCCAAATAAATGCTACTGTAAAAAAGGCGCCGAGCGCCCTATGAAAGCTTCTTCAACGCGCTAACTAAGTCTGGTAACAACTTTATCGGGATTCCCACAATGAGCTCATCTTCGCGAACCTTTGCAAATTTCCTCGATCCACTACAGCCGAGCGTAAAGTTGATAGTACCTCTCATCAGTGGAGCCGCGACCGCATCTCCGCAGAGCGATTGTATCCCCGAAAAATCAGCTATGTTTCTTGAGTGTAGTTCGTAGACATTGGCTTGGGCGATAAGCATAGCTTGCTGCGGGTTGCACAGCAACACCACCACGTCAGGAGTAAAAGACGCCTCGTTAAGCGGGGCATAAACCGTTGCGTAGGTCTTGAAGTCTACATATGGGATATCGCTCATCGTTTGCTCCGCGTGCTCTATAGACGAAAATCTACCGAGTTTATGATAAAACTCTCCAGATTTGACGTTTTCTGGTATATCGATAACGCCTAGCATCCCTGCCCCCCCTTTACATGCGTGTTGCTCAACTGTTGCGTATAACTTAGCACCACGACGTGCCATCTGTACCATTTCACAGTGACGAAGCACTTCATTTAAGTGACGATAGCCCTTCGGGACATTACCTTCAGTTTTTGCTAGTTTAACTGCTACCGGAAAGCCATCAAGCTTCAATACATCTATTAACACTTGTGATAATTCACTACAGTTTTGATTCATATGATCACTTATCTCAATTTAATACATCGTGATATTTACAGTTATCCAAGCTCGCAAGGCAGAGCATTACAATCGATCTTCAATCAAGACTTTGTAACGTTACAATTGAACAGTTAAAGTGAATGGGTAAGCGACGCTAAATTCCTGACATGTTCAGCCTTGATGGTGCCACCGAACCTGTCCCCACCAGAGCATACAGCACCTCTTATTCCAATAACGTCGGCTCCCAGTTCTATCAAGATCGGCACGTCCTTCTTTTTAATTGATCCCGCGAGCGCTACTTCAAGTCCTTCTGCGTGCCCCAACTCCACGAAGCTTCTGCACGCTTCAACGTCCATAAAGTCAAACAGGCATTTTCCATCCTTAACAAAGGTATCAACCATTACGAGATCACAGCCAGATTGTTTGGCAACATCAGGAAGGATCATCGGATCTAATGTATTCGCCCTTTCATGATCTGCATAGCCAGCTGCAACTACTCTGATCGTAGGATCATAATCCTTCACTGCTTTGTTGACGTTCTCCATTAAAAAAAGTGCATCATCAAACGTCTTTGACCCCAACAAGCCGATTTTTATGAAGTTGGTCCCAGAAACCGCCGCCCCAAGTGCGGCTAATGACGCTGAACCAGGGAGATGAGGAAAGTCGCCTAACGTCGCCGATATGTCAATTGAACGTGGCACAATTTCTCGGATTCTTCGTATGACCCACGGAAAATTGGCCCCGAGTGAACCCTCAGAGGGGTTTTTAACATCTATGATATCAGCTCCTCCATTGACTGCTTCTACTGCCTCAGCTTCATTTTTAGGGCTGATTAGTATCTTCATGCTCACTCGCACAATGATATTTTGTGCTTATATACCTTTTGAGAGCTTCGATCAAAATCGTAAACCTTAAGCTCAAAAGCGAAACGACTATATAAGGAACGCAGTTTTATGATTTTTATAATAATATTAAAATATAAATTTATAGCCTTTTATTTGACGAAATCTCAATACAATATATAGAAACAAACCAAAGCGCAAAACTGCGCATTTTGAACCAAAGTTTAATAAACTATAAAGTTGATTCTTTAGTTAACCCGAGGATGTGCTATGCACGTTAACAAATGCAACTCGATAACATCTTTCGTAACGGGTTGTGTTCGCTTTTTTATCAGTGATTATTGCAGTTAGAATTAGTGGCTCCGGTATAGTTGCCATTCTCGAGGAGGGATAATATGGCAAAATATGCAGACAAAGTCGATATCTATAACGACATGGGCCAAAAAGTTGGTTCGAACATTCCGATCGAATCGCTGAGCCCCTTAAGAAACGCGGCTATCAAAAAAATTATAAACGTCACAAAGAGGACGGTAGCCGTAAACCTTGCAGGAATTGAGCAAGGACTAAAGACGGGAGCAGTCGGCGGCAAAGGTCGAATGATCATGGGCCGCGAGCTGAACCTTGACCTCGTAGGCAACGCAGGCGCTATCGCGGACAAGATGGCAGACCTCATCAGGGTAAAAGATGGCGACGACACCGTCGTAAAGCCTCTCGGTGGAGGAAAGCAGTTAATGTCACAAGTACCAACTGCACGCCTCGAAGGGGGAGCGACGTATGTTGCGGGAACGACTGCCACAAGCAGCGCATTGGTTGAAACTATCATTACCATGTTCAACGTCAACATGTTTAACGCTGACATGGTCCACGCGGCAATCTGGGGGCAGTACCCACAGACGCTCGATAATGAGGGCGGCAACGTAAAGTCGATGCTCGAGACTCCGCAGAAGGATGAGGGCTACGGTTATTCGTTGAGAAATGTGGCTGTCAACCACGTCGCTGCCGCGACTGGCAAGCGAACAATGAATGCCGCTGCACTATCGTCGATATTCGAACAGACGGGCGTCGTTGAAATGGGCGATGCAATCGGATGGAACGAGAGACTACAACTCTGCGGACTGGCTATGCAAGGATTGAACGCTAACAACCTTACCTATTCTCTCGTCAAGGAGAACGGGCAAAGCGGTACAATAGGAACGGTCGTTGACTCAATGGTCAATAAGGCAATAGCTGACGGCGTTATTAAGGTCGATAAGACGATGCCGTCGGGATTCAAGTCGTATAAGACGGACGACGTGGCCAAGTGGAACGCTTACTGTGCATCAGCAACACTCGCTGCAACAATTGTGAACTGCGGTGCGGCACGAGCTGCACAAGGGGTATCATCAACGCTGCTCTACACTAACGACTTGATCGAACACGTGACGGGATTACCAGCATGTGACTTCGGCAAGGTAATGGGTACCGCAGTCGGATTCTCGTTCTTCAGCCACTCGATTTACGGCGGCGGTGGTCCGGGAGTATTCAACGGTAACCACATCGTGACGAGGCACTCGAAGGGATTCGCAGTTCCGTGCGTCGCTGCTGCTGTAGCAATAGATGCAGGCACCCAGATGTTCTCAATAGAAGCAACATCTGCGATAATAGGTGTAGTGTACGGCGACCTACCCGAGTTTAAAGACCCAATTACGGCTGTTGCCAAAGCAGCGGAGATGTGAGAAAAATAAGATTAACCAACTAAGCGGGAGAGTTAAGATACATAATGGTTACAACAGTCCCGGATTCAAACAATCCTATCCAAATAGAGATATTTCCACAACGACTATTAAATCCAGAAACGGTTCAGCAGTTAATATTTGAGCTGCAGAGCATCAATGGCATAATGCGCGTGATCTTACACGGTCCACGTCTTGCGTCAACGGTGCCGTCAGGACCAGCTAAGGGAACTCCAAATCCACACGAGGCGAGGAAGAACATCACGTTCGGAGGAGAGGAGCTTGAACTGGGAGTACAAGTCGGAAGAATTTGGCTTGAACTAGAAGATGAGGACGTGATTGATCACATCAAAGCCGCTTGTGAAAGAGTTTTACCGTGCGGCTTCCAGATTAATCAGGGATTGTACATCCGCACGCGTCCCACGCAGACTGATTATGCCAAATGGGGCGTAATCAAAGACAAAAACCTTATCGGCATGGTAGATCCGAAGTCAAAGACTCAGATCTGCTCGTGTTATCCCTTCAAGAGGTGACAACTATCGTCAGCCGTGCGACACACATCGTAGATTGCCGTGAATCGATGGGGCTTGGCAGAGGCGGAGGACTTGCCCAACGAGGCACGATCTCCGAAACTGGCATCCCCGATATCGTCGCAATCTCGATGTCTCCAGGGCGGCGACACATAACGAAGCCGATATGCGAGATAACCCACGGCCTGAGAAATGAAGGTTTTCAGGTAGGCGTACTCGTGTTAAATGCAGGCAGCGGCGTTCCCGCTGATGCCCCCGAGAGCGCCCGAGGTCTTGGGCCTAAGTTCGGCCTTTCAATCAAAGAAGTCGAACAAATGGCTCGCCATAAGCTTGCCATAATCCACCTTGGAGGCGTTAAGACTCACATCGTTTACAAAGCGAGGAATATTCTACGATTTGTGGATATCCCTGCAATTGTCGTGAGTCAAGCGCAGGTTGACTATGAGGACTTTGCGCGAATAGGGATAAAAACCCGAGTGGTCATGCCAAAACCTGAAGAGGTTCAAACCGCAGGAACGATTGTTGGCATTGTAACCAACGTGACTCGTGGACAGACTATCCCACGGGATAAGCTGAACGAGATTATTAAATGTATCAATAACTTCAAACGCGCCCAAAAAAGGAGTTGAAAAAGAATGGCTATAAATTACCCCGGTACTTCAAACGTAGCGGCGAATAGAAGAAAGGCACTAGATCCAACAGTGAAGTTGGAAAAGGTCCGCGACGTGTCAGATAACGATATCGTAGCAATACTTGGACACCGCACGCCCGGATCGGCATACCCGTCCACTCACCCACCTCTTTCTGAGATAGGTGAGCCAAAGGACCCCATGAGGGAGCTAGTCAAGCCGACAGACGGCGCCGCAGCAGGTGACCGTATTAGGTACGTCCAATTCACGGACTCAATGTACTTCAGCCCATCTGTGCCCTATGTGCGATCGTGGATGGCGTCAACGAGGTTCAGAGGTGTAGACCCCGGCACGCTGTCAGGTAGGCAGATCGTTGAGTGCAGAGAGAGAGACCTCGACAAGATCGCCAAAGAACTGATAGAGTCATCGATGTTCGACACCGCCCGTACGGGTGTACGAGGCTGCACGGTGCACGGGCACTCGCTGAGACTTGACCAGAACGGGATGATGTTCGACATGCTCGCGCGGTCGGTTATGGCTGCGGACGGATCAGTGGAGATCGTCAAGGACCAGGTAGGAAGACCGCTTGATACAGTTGTCAAAGTCGGTAAGCCCATGTCAGACGACGAGTTGAAAAAGCGAACGACCATTTATCGCGTCGACGGCGACGCAGCACGGGCGGACAAAGAGATGGTCGGATATATCCAAAGAATTCACACAATGAGAACCATGTGGGGATTCAAGCCAATGTAATAAGAGGTGAAAAAAATGGCTACGAAGAAAACAGAAAAAATGTTTTTAGAGGCGATGAAAAAGAAATTCGTCGAAGATCCCACTTCAAATCAGACGACTTACAAGCGTATAGGTTATACGCAGTCAAAGGACAAGCGGGAGTTCCAAGAATATGGAGCGAAGATCGCAAAGGAGCGCGGCATTCCTGCATACAACGTTAACGTCCACCTCGGTGGTATGACGCTCGGTCAAAGACAGCTCATGCCCTATGAGGTCTCAACGACCGGCGTGATGTGTGAAGGCGACGACCTGCACTACGTCAACAACCCGGCGATGCAGCAGTTCTGGGATGAAATACGGCGGACAGTTATCGTCGGCCTTGACCAAGCCCACGAGACGCTCACCAAGAGACTTGGTAAGGAGGTGACGCCTGAGACCATTAACGGTTACCTTGAGGCGCTCAACCACACGATGCCCGGTGCCGCTATTGTACAAGAACACATGGTCGAAACCCACCCCGGTCTTGTCTCAGACTGTTACGTCAAGGTATTCACCGGAGACGATGACCTCGCTGCGGAAATAGACAAACCGTTCCTCATTGACATCAACAAGAACTTCCCCAAAGCACACGCCGAACAGCTCAAGAAAGCCATCGGCAAAACGCTGTGGCAGGCAGTCCACATCCCGACGATCGTATCGAGGACCTGCGATGGTGGTAACTCCAGCAGATGGTCTGCTATGCAGATCGGTATGTCGTTCATCGCCGCGTACAACATGTGCGCCGGTGAAGCGGCGGTCGCGGACCTCGCCTTTGCAGCAAAGCACGCGAGCCTCGTAGAAATGGCGAACATGCTGCCAGCACGGCGTGCCCGTGGTCCGAACGAGCCTGGTGGTCTGTCATTCGGGTTCATGGCTGACATTTGTCAGAAAGATCGAATTGCGCCCGACGACCCGGTACAGGTCTCGCTCGAAGTTGTCGCTGCGGGCTGCATGCTATACGACCAGATATGGCTCGGATCATACATGTCCGGCGGTGTAGGTTTCACCCAGTACGCCACAGCTGCGTACACTGATAACATTCTGGATGACTACTCCTACTACGGATGGGACTACGCTAAGAAGTACGGAGCGGACGGAAAGGCCCCCAGGACTATGGACGTCGTAAACGACCTTGCCACTGAAGTCACCCTTTATGGTATCGAGCAGTACGAGAAGTATCCGACCACACTTGAAGACCACTTCGGAGGTTCACAGAGGGCAACGGTCCTGGCAGCTGCATCCGGTGTCACAGCAGCTATTGCAACAGGGAACTCCAACGCTGGGCTGAGCGCCTGGTATCTGTCAATGCTCCTGCACAAGGATGCGTGGGGCAGACTCGGCTTCTACGGTTACGACCTGCAGGACCAGTGCGGTTCAACCAACGTGTTCTCAGTCAGATCTGACGAGGGAGCTCCGGATGAACTGCGCGGTGCGAACTACCCGAACTACGCAATGAACGTCGGTCACCAGGGCGGCTACGCCGGCATCGCTAAGGCCGCACACATTGGTCGCGGTGATGCATTCGCCGTAAGCCCACTTGTTAAAGTCTGCTTCGGTGACGACAGCCTGTCGTTTGACTTCAAGAACGTAAGGAAAGAGTTTGCAAAAGGCGCCCTTAGGGAGTTCATGCCTCAGGGTGAGAGAGCGCTCGTCTCTCCAAAGTAAACAAAAAATCAAAGGAGTGATATCAATCACTCCTCCTACACTTTTTTTACTATCATTATCGCATCGTAACTACTTTTTAAGAACGTCTGTACGCATTGTTTGTGGGAATAAGGAGCAAATTGCAGCTTCATCAACGGCGCAGGAACGTAACGAGCAAATGCACAGGATTATTTTATCAATCTTATAAACTTAACCAGTTGAACCATAATAAAAGTCCAGATTGAAACAATGATAACGAGGCAGCCCTCAAGCCGCCTAAGAAGTCGCTGCCATTTGATTGTGAAAACAAGGCAAATCTTGCATATGTGTGAAGAAACCAAAATATATACGTTGATCAAGGGATAAGTACGTCAATACATAAAATTAATCGATGGATGGACGGATCAACTCATGCAAAGGGAAACAATTGAAATCTCAAAAGGCGTCGCTGGGATTACAAGACCTTTCAAGGACGCCATTGAAAAGTTAAAGATAGGCAATGAAGACATAATACTGTATATAGGACTTCCAGGAGTCTGTACGCCTTTTATCGAACTGCTTTCATATGCAATAAGGACCTTAAATTTAAAGCAGGTGTACGTGCCGGTTATCGATCTCAAGTCTGCGATGGAGGTTATTTCAGTAAATAATGTCGGAATACAATTCGGCAGCTCTGTCTCTGTTAAGAGGGCTAAAGTGGTCGTTGTTCTCGGAGGTCTTTCCATGCCAATTTCTCCGGTAAACTCCGATGATGTCAATCTGTTTATTAAAAACGTTTTAGCCGAGGGAGGAGCGGTAATTGGAATTAGTTTTATGAACATGTTTGACAAGGCCGGGTGGAACTCTGTAATTCCGTTCGATTGTGTAATCGACGCAACGATCGATCCGGTACGGGTAGAGCGATTCGTCAGATAATCGTAAGGAACCAAAAGTTGCATAGATGTTCGACTTATTACGTTCTGCACTACTAGTTCAGGGGAGTTTTAGTGTTTCTGGAAAAAGAGCTTGACTCGTCAGTTGCCAGCATCTTGGAGAGAGCAAAGAGCAACAAACGGCTCGATGAAAAGGATGCCTTGGAATTGCTAAATGTAAAGGGGTCCGAACTACACGCAGTAATCGCAGCTGCAGATTCGATAAGACACCAGCGTGTAGGCGACGACGTGACCTACTTGATAAACAGAAATATAAACTTCACAAACATATGCATCGGCTCGTGCGGATTTTGTGCATTCAGCAGAAAGGAGACAGATCCAGAAGCATATTTCCTCACAGTAGATGAGATTGTTAAAAAAGCTGTCGAAGCAAAAGCGCTTGGCGCGACCGAAGTAGGCATATTCAGCGGTCTCCACCCGAAGATTGATGGAAACACGTATGTAGACATTGTACGAGAGATCAAGAAAGCCATCCCCGATATGCACATACACGGGTTTTCACCATCTGAAGTGGCGTACGGAGCTGACAAGCTCGGCATACCTTATATAGAGATGTTACGGATGTTAAAAGATGCCGGGATTAATTCAATGCCGGGTACGGCGGCAGAAATACTAGTTGATGATGTGCGGAAGAAGATTTGTCCCCAAAAAATAAACACGGAAACGTGGAAGTATATCGTCATTAACGCTCACAAAATAGGCATTCCAACAACGTGCACGATGATGTACGGGCACGTTGAAACACACGACGATCTCGTTAATCACTTAAAGTTGTTGCGGGAGATACAGGATTTAACGGGAGGGTTCACAGAATTTGTCCCACTAACGTTTATACACTACAACACACCGATATTTCGTGCCGGTCTCGCACGGCCCGGAGCTACTGGACGAGAAGATTTACTCGTATACGCTCTCGGAAGGATGTATCTAGATAACATTCCACACATTCAGGTCTCGTGGGTCAAACTCGGCACGAAATTTGCACAAATCGCGCTCTGTTGTGGGGCAAATGACCTCGGAGGCACGTTGATGGAGGAGAACATATCAAGGAGCGCAGGAGTGACAACAGGGCAGAATCTTGCACCAGAAGAGTTCATTAGGATAATTGAAGACATTGGAAGACGCCCGAGAATTAGAGATACGCTCTACGCGACCCTAAGCTAATTGACCAGCAAAATTTTTTCGCAGCAGTTCGCAATGCAGCTGTGTGATACCTATCATATACGCTCTAAAGCGCGTAAAGCTAATAGACTACAGCAGGGCGGCTCGAATGTCACGCATTGATCGCGGTATTCAAATACCTAGATTCACGTGCGTTACGATGACAAAGACTGAGAGAGTCCAAGAACGTAAGCGGTCTTAACGTTATCAAATTATTATGTGTTCTTTACCGATAACACCATCATAAAATAATGGATTGCAGTCATCGATGACAGCTGAAAAACATGTTAATAATTCTTTCCCCAGTAAAATGGAGGATACTAATAAAAGTTCATTTATGCCCGTGGAAAAACGTAAGAAAGTAATAAAAAGACTAAAAGCGCTCTAAAAACGATTTTTTTAACGTGTTTTCCGCGTATCTTGTTGTATTCGATTTGTTTTATGAATAATTTTAAATAGTATTATTAATCAATTATGAGTAATCTTACGAACCCAAATAATCCCAATTTAGACCGTTTTAACCAAATTTAATCCCAGAGACCGCTAATAACTTCTCGGGTTCGTCAGATAAGTTGACAAGAGATCTGGGCTGTATAGCCATTTACCATACAACGGAGGAGGTTAAATGGATCCGCAAATGATGGTAGAATTAGGCGCTTTAGCGCTAGTTGGCGGAGCAGCCCTTATTGCTGGAATAGCTGAGGATCTTGAATCTGATGTGGGTTCTCAAAGTAATCCAAACTCTCAAGTACAGCTGGCGCCCCAGATGGGTACTTGCACAGGTTGTACAACAAAGCAATATCTGGAGAACCGGCGTCTTATCCCTTCTATGCAGCAATGGGAGCCGCCACAGCGTTGTCGGTCTTAACTGTAACCAAAAATTACAGCGGGATCGGCGTATTCTTCGCTCTAATTGCCGGTGCTTTTGTCACATCACTTATACATGGCGTGTACGCAACAACGTCCTATATGGGCAGACTAGCAAGTCAATCGAGATTTGGACAGCCCATATACTTGGACATTCTCAGAACGCACACGCCTGTGTTGATGGCGCACGGCTTTATAGCGAACTTTAGCGTGTTATTGTTAACATGGGTATTGATAGAACAAAAATTGAGCCCATTCCCCTTTGTAGTGTTAGCGTTTATATGGGGAGTGGCGCTAGGTGGTGTAGGGTCAGCAGTAGGTGACGTTCACCTCGGCACTGACAGGTATTACCAAGACAGACCGTATGGTTCGGGGGTCAACGCCGCCCATTCAGGGAGCGTTGTACGAAAAGCCGAATCTGGTCTCAGAAACTCAATTGACTGCGCGTGGTTCTGTTCGAAGTTCGGGGGCCCGCTCACGGGTCTTGGCTTCGGCCTTGTCGTTTACCTGCACTTCTGGAAAGAAGTCGTGGTAAAGGACTGGTGGTCGCCCGTCGCAGGAGTAGTGATTATCGTAGTGTTCATAGTCATGAACATCTACCTTGAACGGTACTCACGAAACAGGTACGGACCGTACAAAGAGGAGTCGGAGTGATGCTAAATGTTTGACCTGATATTTTGGTTTTACATCACCCTAGGTGGGATCTTAATCGGTGTTGGCGTGCATTTTATACCAGTAGGGGGCGCTCCAGCAGCGATGTCACAAGCAACAGGTGTCGGTACAGGTACCACAATGCTTGCAGCAGCGGCTGGCCTAACCGGGCTTATAGGTGCCGGTACAGCATACTCCGTCATGCCTGGTAACTTCGCTTTTACCATTATAATGGGTGGAGTGAGTGCGGCGTTGATGATTTCAATTCTCGCATTTATCGCCAACGTGATGTACGTTTACGGGGCAGGAGTACCGTTAGTATCAGCTAAGATAAAATACGACCCCATAACTAAGTGGCGACAAGACCTCTATGTCTCTCGAGGCACTGAGGGTCACGGGTCGCCAATGGTGAGCTTTATAAGCGGCATACTGGGTGGCTTAATTGCAGGGTTCGGTGGTGCGCTCGTGTACTTTGGACTCGCCGAAGCTTACAAGAAGATTCCACTCTTAAACACTGTGCCGGGCGCGGCTCCGTTATACACCGCGAATTACATTTCGCTTGCAGCGGCATTTGCCATAGGAATATTCTTCTTGAATGCAGTTATGGCATCGTACAACATAGGCGGAACAATTGAAGGATTCCACGACCCCAAGTTCAAGCGCGTCCCGCGATCGGTAATAGCAAGCTTAGTCGTCTCATTAGTCGGCGGGCTGTTTGCATTGCTCATAACAACTATGTTGGGAGGTTAAAAAATGGCTGAAAATGACATACCCCCTAACCAGCTCTTGGTACTCGGTATTGTAGGCGGACTCGTCTTCATTTACCTTGCCACAGGGTTAAACAACGCATCTGGTACGGCGTGGTTCTCATTCCTAGGTGCAATAGGGGCAGTATTTGCAGTGTTCTGGGGTGCAGATGCGGTAAGAAGGGTTGCGAGTTACGGACTTGGTACTGGCGTACCGTCTATAGGTATGCTTTCAATCGGCGCAGGCATCGTGGCAGTCTTGCTCGGTCTTGCAGTTGCAAAGAACTATAACGTTGAGATAGCAGCGCCCATTATCGCTCTAATATTATCAGCGATTATCGGTGTAATTAACGGGATAATGGCTCGAAGAGTCCTCAGAATGAACATCGCGATAATGGAACGATCTATGACAGAAATTGCAATGGCATCCTCTCTAATAATACTCGGATTCAGCACCACAATAGCTGGTGGATACGGCTTTGACAAAATCCTCAGTTACGTTGTCGCGACAGGATTTATACTAGCAGTCTTCATCACTGGCGGTATGGCAATGCTCCACCCGTTTAACGCAAATCTCGGTCCCGACGAAAGACAGGCAAGAACTCTTAACCTCGCAATAGCGTGCGCGTTCCTGGCAATGATCATAACCGGAATAGCAGCAGGTGCGATTAACGGAGTTCCGGCTGCAGTTCCAACGCTGATTGTTGCAATAATTGGCTGGATAATTTACTACTTGAGATTCTTTGACGATGTCAAAAAAGACGCAGCGGCAGTGCTTTCAACTGGCCTTATACCGAAAGAGGAGGAGGTAACAGCATGAAATTCGTTGATGTCTCATCTGATGTCGGCCTGCGAATGGACATAGATGAGTTTGTTATAGCAAAGGAGAGAGACGATCTCATATTTTACTCGTTAGAACCACTAAGCGCTCAGATAGACGAGTACGAGACGTTCGCCGAGGGCTTTATGAACTCTTTAGTCGCAAACAAACCTCTTATCGACACCTACCCAGGCAGAGAACGGGCACACTATTGGGCAGGCATGTGGACAAACGCATTTTACGGGTTTACCGTTGCGATGATCTTGCTTGCGCTCGTTGCCGTCGTCCTGGTCTTGAGAGGTGGCTGATATGGTCGAGAAAGTTGCACCATCAGAAAAGTGGCCAGTCGTAAAAGGGGACTTCATTGCAGGAGACCCCAATAGCCCGGTCGCCGTAGTCACGCTCGGATCCCACTTTGGTTCAGTGTTCACGGACATCGGAGCTGCAATTGAGGGGACCGCAAAGACCGAGAACATTGGCTTAGAAAAAGTCATTGTCAACATCATCTCAAACCCCAACATTCGATTTCTGCTCTTATGCGGCTCAGAAATTATGGGCCACGTGACAGGACAGTCGCTAGAAGCACTATATAAAAATGGAGTAAAAGAAGGACGCATTATTGATGCAAAAGGAGCAATCCCGTTTATCGAAAACCTAACCGAAGAACATCTCGAGAGATTCTCAAAACAAGTTGAACTAATCAGCATGATCAACAATGAGGACGTCAGCGCCTTATCAGCGAAGGTTAAAGAGCTTATCGGAAAAGATCCAGGAGCGTATCCAGAACCTCCAGTAGTCGTCGAGATCAAAGAGAAAGAAGTAGAAGAGGCAATCGTAGAGGCCCCAATGGGAGCTGAACTTTCAGCCTTACAATCTCGTATACAAGATCTACAGTTCCATGTTAAAACGATTGGCAATTTCAACAAGCTTGCAGCCGGTGTTTACGCTGGCAAAGTCGAGGGGATTGTCATAGGGCTGTTGATTTCAATAGCCATCTTGGGGTTGCTATCCCTAATTTGAGGTAGAAAATGGCAGCAGAACGATTTGGTGGAGGCGGCGCAGCGCCAGCAGAAGGCGAAGAAGCTGCGGCCGTATCGATGATTGAGTACGATCAGGGAATAGCTAAGCCCATGGCTCCTAGCATGGCAGCATTTGATGCACTGTTCAACGATATCAAGTACCGCGCCTTAATCACAACGCGAACCTTAAAACTCGACTCTGGTTATGGCATAGCATCTACCCTTGGATTTGCACTTGGGTTTCTTGGAGCACTGTTAGTGATGGGACTGCCATTGCTCTATTACTTCTTAAAGTGAGGTGAAAAAAAATGCCAAAAGCATTTCCGCAAGTAATGGTGGATCAAACAGACTACCGTGAACTGCAGAAGCGGCTCGACTCTGTGGAAGAGAAGCTTGAGTTTACAATGGCAGAGGTTTCACAAAGGTATGGTCAGCGCATAGGGAGAGACATAGGCATTTGCTATGGACTCATCGGTGGAATAGTGCTGTACCTCGTGATGACTAATCTCATGAATTTTGGGATATTCTAGAGGAGTGACGACTTAAGGAGGATCATAAAGATGTTTAGATATGATAAAAACCAAACTGTATTTGAGGTAGGGGGCTTTAAGGTCGGTGGTCAACCCGGTGAATATCCAACCGTACTGGCGAGCTCCATGTTCTATGGCAGGCACAAGGTAGTTTCAGATCACAACAAAGGTATATTCGATAAAGAAGCTGCCGAGGCTCAGTGGAACACACAGGTGGAACTATCGGATGAAACAGGTATACCGTACTGGAACCAACTGATAGCAGAAACTGACGAAGCGATGTCAAACTATATCAACTGGCACCTTGAAATTGCACCTGGTATAGCGTTTCTGATAGATTCTAGTGTGCCTGAAGTACGTATGCACGGCGCAAAATACGCAGATGAGGTTGGAGCGGCAAAGTTAGCTGTGTATAACTCTGTAAATGCGAGTGCAATGCCTGAGGAATGGGAGGCGATAAAACAGACGGCTGTTGACTCGGCCATCGTCCTTGCATTTAACCCAGCAGATGTAAGCGTTAAAGGCAGGATAGATATGCTTACCATAGGCGGCACGGGTCAGGACAAGGGATTGCTCACATCAAGTGAAGAGGCGGGCATAACGAGACCGTTATTGGATGTCGCATCGTTAGCGCTTGGCGTTGGCGCAGGACCCTCGATACGGTCTATGGTAGGCTTCAAGGGAGTCTTGGGCTTGCCAGTAGGAGGAGGACCGCACAACATTCCTGATGCCTGGACATGGCTTAGAAAATACAAGAAGGAGCGCTATCCAGCAGCATTTGAACCGTGCAGTATCGGATCAAACCTGATTTGCGGAATTGTCGGTGCCGACTATCTGCTATATGGTCCAATAGACCTCGCCCCCTTGATATTCCCAGCAGTTGCCATGGTTGACATAATAGTTGCTGAGAGCACACGAGAGCTTGGAGTTGAACCACAAACAGAAAACGCACCTATATTTAAGCTGGTTTAACCACCAGCACCTATTTTATTTTTTTTTATTTTATCAAAGAAAAGATTTGCACTACAATATTTATTAACAAGTGGAATATACGCAGATTTATTACAGTTTTCTTGAGCTAACTAACAGCAATTCCAGTTTGTTGTGAACGCACATATTGTACGTAACGCGTAATCTGTTCAAGGCTGTCTAGAGTGGTTGAGAATGAAGTTAGTAGACCTTTCTCATCTAATTGAAAACACCATGCCTGTATATCCCGGAGACATCAAACCGTTGGTCGAACCTCTTAGTTCAATTGAAGAACATGGCGCGACTGTTGCTAAACTGATACTTAGTACGCATACAGGCACCCACACTGACGCTCCAAAACATATGTTAAAAAGAGGGCGGGCTGTGCACGAGATTCCGCTTAAAAACTTTGTGGGAGATGCGTGGGTTTTTGATTTTTCATACAAAACGAGAGGCACTGGGATAGTGAAGGATGACCTCGAAGATAAAACACATGTACATCCCGGTGACATTGTCATCTTTTATACAGGTGCAAGTGAAAATTTAGAAAATGAGGGTTCAGACACTCAGTATGTATATATAAGCAAATCAGCTGCCGACTGGCTTGTCAGAAAAAAGGTCAAGGCCATTGGAATTGACTCGCTTTCAGTTGAAAGGTTTGGATCAAAAGATTGCGATGTTCATAAAACACTGTTAAGAAATGGGATAAGCATAATAGAGAATTTGTCAAGCAATTTAAAATTTTTAACGGGCAAGAAAGTGTTTTTTATCGGCGTTCCGTTAAAACTAAGAGAGGCGGACGGTTCTCCTATCAGGGCTTTTGCAGTTATTTGGTAGCCATCGTCAGCTCTTAGTCAAGAGCAATGTATACGTCATCAGTGCCGCCGATTATCGTTGCGGACACAAGTAATATATTTTAGATCAAAAACCTATAACAACTCGCGCGTGAGACTAACGCAATACCCATTTTAAGTCTTTAACTAGCAACATCTGGGCAGAGTAGGCTTAAGCGTTCCCTCGTGGAAAAAACTTTACTACCTTGTAGTATAAAATAATAAATAATAGAGATTTGGGTGGTGAGAACGAGACATGGCCGAAGCAACTATCTGTGATATGAGGGGCAATACTATTTCCACGGGCACATATGTTAAGTATTTCGGAACTAATACGAGAGGAAAAGTCAAAGAGATACAGTCAGACGGGAATAAAAAGTGGGTGCTGCTTGATTCGACCGAGTTACTGTACGATTCGAATTTTGTAGAAGTGATACGAGAAGAAGAAAAAGCGTCAGACAGAGAGGCCCAATCACTAGAAGAATTTAGAAAGAGGCTCGAAGAAAAGCGCGCGACTCTTCAGCGAGAAATGACTAACGTGGATGAGTGCGGCGCTTAAATAACAGTACCGTAACAACATGGGCCTACCTTTGGAGAGACAAGAGTAACTCATGTGATTTCTTACGCTACTCTTCTATGAACTTTCTAGTTTCTTCTATCAAAAATTCCCATATTTTTTCAATGGTCTCCTTGTCCGCTCTAAAACCCAGCAATTCTCTCGTGACCGTCTCTTCAAAAGCCGTTTCTAGATTCGCAGAAATTTTTACAACATCTAAGTTAAATTTCTTACTCGCCGCTATGATGACTTTGCTCGGAATTCCAGGCGGAATGATGACTTCATAAAGGTGTTCTTGATTTTCACTTCCAATGGGCTCTTTTTCCTCAGACATGACATTCATGAATATATAATGTACTACTTTTACCTATCGACAAACGAGTTCCTCCGTGTTTGCCAATGTCACGCAGTATGTTGCCACTTTAATTTAAGTAAACGTCACAACGAGTAGTACGCGATTTGGTCTTAGAGTTATCTTATGTTTGCTTACACGTTTAAGAGAAGGCTTTATTTACGTACAGCAACAAGTTAAACATTGATACCACAAGAGCACTGAAACATAACGTGAGGGCTTTTACGCAGCGGATCAATTAAAACCTAAATTTATACCCTTAACTGCGATTACGAGACATTGTTACCATTTTGGAATAAGTAAATGAAGACCGACAAATAGCCTGATAACGAATTTAAAACTACAGACTGTAAATGAGATCTATTTTTCTCGAAATAGCAAATACGAGGCGACCCAATGACAGCACGAATTGAGCTACATTCATCTCCAAAGGCGTATTACATCGACACCCACAGAGTAATGCCTCCGGCGGAGACGTTACAACGCGTTAACGCGAAAGTGCCAAACGTCGGAGTCACACGAATCGCTGACATTTCAGGACTTGATAGGGTAGGGATCCCCGTTTTTTCGGCAATACGACCTTCTGCTGCGGACGGCGCGATATCAGTGTACGCCGGCAAAGGAACGACGGAAACAGAGGCGAGAGTTTCGGTCATAATGGAGGCCATCGAGAGATTTGCGGCCGAAGTAGGGAATTTTAAAGGTACATTAGTTTTTGGCTCATTTAACGAGTTGCGTGACGGCTACAACGTAGTAAGCCCGCAGAGTCTGATACTACCTGGCTCGTTCCCGAGTGAAACGCCGATTGAATGGTACCAGAGCTGGGATTTGTTGAACAATGAGGACGTGCTCGTTCCAGCAAATGCCGTATTCCACCCGTACACGCCAACAAAAGGCAGATGGCAACTATTTAGAAGCAACACGAATGGCCTAGCTTCAGGCAACGTCATGGAGGAGGCAATTTTTCATGGCCTCATGGAAGTTATCGAGAGAGATGCCTTGAGTATAGCAGAGGCAAACAGAGACCCAGGCGCAGGACTTGAAGCAAGTAGCGGCATTATCTACGAACTTGTACACAAATTTAATGCTCAAGGTATCGCAATTAAGCTGTGGTATCTCAAAGTGGATACGGGCATTCCCACGGTCGTTGCAACTTCAGATGATGAGCGTTTACGTGATCCAGCATTACTAGTGATAGGAGCAGGGACCCATATGGATCCGACAATTGCGACCATCAGAGCGCTTACAGAGGTGGCTCAATCCCGGGTGACTCAAATTCACGGAGCGAGAGAAGATACAGATAGAGAATCATTAACGAGGCGTATTGGCTATGAAAGGATGAAAAGGCTCAATAACCACTGGTTTAAGGAACCAGATGAGGTGTTGAGTCTTGAAAACATTCGCAACATTTCAACACCGTCACTCGATGGGGATATCAAAGCTGCACTTAATCTGTTAGAGAGCGTTGTCGAACGAGTTATAGTTTCAAATATCACCGTTGACGCAATCGGTGTCCCGGCGGTAAGAGTTATAGTACCAAGCTATGAAGTTTATTTTATCGACAAAGAACGCATAGGACCGCGATGTAAAAGATGACAAAGAGAAGGTGTATCATTTTCACAGGTCCGAGTCTGAGCTTCGAAGAAGTTAAACAGTATGATCCAGATATAGAATGCCACCCCCCAGTAAGTCGGGGCGACGTGAAGAGAGTAGTTGAATTAGGAATAAAAATAATTGGAATTATTGATGGCATCTTTTACAACAGAGCTGCCGTATCTCACAGAGAGATACTTGATGCCTTACGGTCGGGAGTGGTGGTTGTGGGAGGCTCCAGCATGGGTGCTCTTAGAGCATATGAGCTCGACAAATTTGGCATGATAGGGATTGGTAAAATCTATAGTTGTTACAAAAAAGGAGTTATTGAAGCGGATGACGAAGTCGCTTTAGCTTTTAATCCAATCACATATGAGGCAGTCTCTGTCCCCCTTGTAAATATTAGACACGCATTAAAAGCTCTCGAAGAGACAAAAATTTTGGACGTCAAACAACGAGACAAAATACTAAAGATCGCGCAGAATCTCTTTTATCCCGACAGAAGATTTGAAACCATATTGGAAAATGCGCTACGTGAAAAAGTCATTGGCGCGGAAGATGCTAAGAGAATTGCAACGTTCATAAAAGTCAGTGATGTAGACTTAAAAAAACAAGATGCCATCGAAGTTGTAAAAGAGATTATCAGAATAAAAGACGATACGAACGTTCGACCTCAACTAGTCAAATCAGGTCGAGACTACTAATGTCGGACTACGTGACGACTGCCAATTAAGACGATACGATGCAAAAGGTCAAGTTCTAAATACCCATCACGGTTTCGACGGCTCAGATCTCGAGGTCATAGTGTAATATGCAGCGGTTTGAATCCACACTCTTGTTAAAGATAGGAAAACTGCACGGAACAAGAATCGTGCTGATGGGGATAGGTAATGAGCTACGGCATGATGATGGTGTTGGGCAGAGCATTATTAAACGATTAAACAAATGTGCTGGTGACACTATTACTGTGGTAGACTGTAAAGACGTACCAGAAAATTATACCAGTTATGTTAAACGTTTCAAACCAACTCATATAATTTTAATAGATGCGGTAGATTTTGGCGCAAATCCTGGCGATGTTGACATTTTTGAAATTCAAGATATTGAATCCATCGGAATTACCACCCATAAGGCATCGCTAACGGTCATGGCTAACTACCTTCTTCAAGAGACCGCCGCTCGGATTTTCGTGATTGGCATACAACCAGCTAATTCAAGCTTTGGAATCGGGCTAAGTCTAGACGTAAAAAAAGCCGTAGACTTGATCGTTGGATCACTAAGGACAGTTTTAAATTGCACGACTGCGTAAACCATACCTTAAGGGCTGACATAATATGGCACTTGATGAATTCGGTCACATTCCGTGGATAGTCCCCTATCACGACATTTTAGCTATAGCTGGTACTAACTATGTGGAATTAATCGAATTTACAAACTGCTACGGAGGAGCTGCTTGGGCGAGGTATCACTACACCAAAGCGAGTCCATTAATTACAGCAAGCCGCTCGATCGGAAGTACCACCCGTTATATGCTCAAAATAGGAAGTTCAAGCCTTAATTTAATTCCATCCATGTCTGCAGGTGGAATTGAATCGGTCGAAGTTGGTGAGGATATTGTAGATGTTACATACGCAGGTCTCGGCGGCGGTGGCGTCGGCGCTACGATGTGTCGAGCTGAGGCGCGCGATGTAATAAAGTATGACCTCACGCCTGCAGGAGGGAGCAAGCTTAGCAGGGGAACTCTATCGCTTCCAAAAAGATCAAGGGTAATTATTGGCGTTGATGATACAGATACGAAAGACGAAGGCGCCACGTGGTCACTTGTTCACAATATCGCTACTAAAGTGGATAGTAAAGAGTTTCGATACGTCTCACATAGCATTGTTCAGCTTTATCCTGTTAAGGCCAAAACTAAGAACTGTGTTGCTACCGTCGTAGAATTTGCAAGCTTAAAGAGCGATCAAAAGATTAAAAAGTTTTCAAGGTTGCTTGAAAAATATTCGTTATCTGAACATACCGGAATGGCTGTGCTACGGTCGTTTAACGCTAAAAATCTTTTACATTACGGAAATGCCGCGCGATCTGGAGAAGTCACTATGGCGGCGGCCTTAGAGGCAGCTTCATGCGTAGGTGTTAAACTGCTTCAAGAAGGCAGAGGGATCATAGGGGCTATAGCATGTCTACCATTCTTCGCGCAACCTGATGAATCAATCAAACTTGATTTGATTAATTACGATCGATCCAGTAATATGTACTCTAATGAGGTACCATAAGCAACGGTGAACTTACGTTATCGACGAGTAAGCCTCTGTGGCGTAACTGCCAACTGGCATATGTTTTCACTTTGGAGTTAGAGAGACCTATAGGCTTGCAATTAATGCGATGTTTATCGCCTCCGCGCGCGCAACTGGCTGTACGTGCCGAAAGTGAATTTCGCCCAACGTATGAGAACTGCACCACATTTGGCTACTATTTTAATTAAAAACTAACAAATTAGCTTATTTATCTAACCGCCTGAAACGATTTTCAATATATCGACTTTCCCGACTTTTACATGTTCATCAAGAGGGACTGGGAGGCCATTCACAAATACAAGAGCTTCCTCAGGGTTTATTTCCATCTCTAACAACAGTTGTTCGTAGTTTGAACCTTCTGGAATGCTCAACTCACACTCTTGCCCTTTAATTGCAACAGTCACTGAAATAACCCCATTGTTTTCCATCCAACAAATATCTATATAAGAGGTAATATATGAAAGATCTGGAGCAAGTCTGTTAAGCCGGGGTGGCAGAGTGGACTAATCTGCTAAAGAGTCCAAACGCGGCAGGCTCGAGACCTGTTGATGCCTTGAATGTGAAGGCTTGCCGGGCTTTTGTAGGGGATGCATCGCTTGGGTTCAAATCCCAACCCCGGCGCTTATTTCATGAAAAATCCAGTTTATATGAGACGGCTTACCTTAATTTTCCCAAATGAATCTCAATTTGAAGGTTATTCGAATTCAAGTTTATTTTCTATGTAGTTCATCAGTTGACCAACCTTCAAGTAAACGTCAAGCAATTTTTCCTTAACGTGTACAACATCGGTAAAGTCATCGCCAGTGTAGTCGTATAATTTAATCTGCGTTATGACATCAAACAACACGTCTTCTTCGAGTTCCGAAGTCACTACAGTCAAGTACTTATTATACAGTTTAATATACGGATTCACATCAATGTGACTATTTATTAAAGAAGTGTCGAGGACATTTTCTAATGTAACGTGAAGATCTGAAACGTCCTTTAACGCAGCTCCTAACTTTAATTTTATCTGTGGATTCATAGCTCTAAGTATATGTCGAGTGTTGCACTGATTTTTTTTTAATTTGGAGAGCTTTGTTGAATGCGCGAACACATCCAACAACTCGCTATCTAAAGTCAAATTAAGTGTAGTTCATTTAATATCTTTCGCTTTGTGTAAGCAACTATAATGACGATAATTAGTCTTTGTGAAATATCATTCAAAAAAAGCATCAATCTTATACGCTTATAAGGTGCAAACAAGTTCAATGATCGAAATAGGCATAGCAGGCATACCGTTAACGTTGAAAGGTAAGGGGACGAGCGAAGGCATAAAATATCTGTCGCAGATTGGTCTCGATGCAATGGAGGTCCAATTTGTTAGAAGGGTATCCATGAAAGAGGAGACTGCACGGGAGGTAGGTCGGGTTGCTAAGGAGTATAACATTGCCCTTTCAGTTCACGCTCCTTACATGATCAATCTAGCGTCTGAAAATCCAACGATTATTGTGGAGAGTTTGGGCAGGATTAGACAGTCGGTTGCGAGGGGGTGGGCGCTCGGGGCGTCCATTGTGGTATTTCATTCTGCCTACTACACAAAAAAATACACCAAAGATGAAACCTATGAATTTGTACGGGCTGGATGCTCCGAGGTGCTCGACTACATGGAAGAGAGTGGCTACCGTGGAATCAAATTAGGAGTGGAAATTATGGGCCGACAGAGCCAGTTTGGAACAGTTGATGAGCTATATAAACTTACAAAAGAAGTAAGTGGTGTTGTACCCGCAGTGGATTTTGCTCACCTCAACGCGAGGTGCAACGGGTGCATGAAGGCCGTTGAAGACTACTCCTCGGTTCTTTTAAAGCTTTTTAATAAAGATGACCGGGTACACATACATTTTTCAGGCATTGAATTTTCTAATGGAAACGAGAAACGGCACTTGCCTGTCGACTTCAATCAGTTTAAGCTCCTTATCACAGCGCTTGAAAAAACAAGATGTAATGCCAGAATAATCTGTGAATCTCCCTTGCTTGAACAAGATGCGCTAAAAATGAAATCACTCGTTGTAAAAACATCGAAAAACTGATCTATGGTATGGAAACAGCTAAATAAGTTGGAAAGCTTTATGTACCATAACTTTTGTTTTTGTAGCACTAACAAAAAAAACGTGAGGTTCAGTATGACAGATGATAACATTATATACGTAGGCAACAAACCTGTGATGAATTACGTACTAGCCGTCGTCACCCAATTTAACAATGGTGCAAATGAAGTCTTGATAAAGGCGCGGGGTCGTGCAATTTCACGAGCGGTCGATGTAGCCGAGATTGCAAGGAAAAGATTCCTTACTGAAGTCGATGTTAAAGACATCGCCATATCAACTGAGAGTCTCGGCACTGAAGACGGAAGTACTACCAATGTATCAGCTATCGAGATAACAGTTGCAAAATAGACCTCATTTTTTAACTTAGGCCTTATTTTTTTAACTTTTACTTTTATTACATATCTATATCTTGAGTACCCTCTGCTTGACATAGTTGAATAGCCATCAATTTTTTGAGTTTTGAGTTCGTAATACTTTGTAAATAACTGTAACATATGTTCATCCAGCTTAATAAGAGAACAAAAAAACGTTTGTATGTCGATAGATTAGAGGTAATCGCGGAGGTTCTCAATATTTTTTAAAAAAAGACCTTTTCTGCTTCCGAATTGCGAAAGGGACATAGAAGCAAGCAAATTGCCATAACGTCCGCAAGTGTACGTATCCTCACCAGCTAACATGCCATAGATAAAACCCGCTGCAAAAGCATCCCCCGCCCCTAACGTGTCAGCAACTGTTGATTCATATGGCGGAACGTGACTGGTGTAATCGTCTGTTGCCAAAAAACAACCGAATTTACCAAGAGTAACGACTACTAACTGAGCACCCATCGCAACTAACTGTAACGCACCCTCACAGTAATCGAGGCCTGTAAGCATTTCAGTCTCATCTTTGCTGAGAAAAACGACGTGGCTTGACACAATTATCGGTGTTAAGGCATCCAGACCAAAATTTGAATAAATGTCTCCCGGGCTGAAAGATATTTTTGTCTTCGAGTTTCTTAACTGTTTGACGAAACTTATCTGCATCTTCAGCTGCTTAACATTCCCGAATGAACACACGTGCAAAAACTTCGCTGTTTTCGCATAATCATAATCACTCGCAAAATAATCATCATTCACACTCGGTAAAATATAGATAGTTCGTTCTCCGTATTTATCAATAAATATCAACGCAGTCCCAGTATTGCCCTCTAGAACCTTAATCCCTGTTACTGCTACTCCTTCTTTTTTTAAGTCGTTTAATAATGCGTTTCCTTCTCTATCTTGTCCTATAACGCCAATAATCCCAGTCTTAACGCCCAAACGTGCAAGTCCTACAACGGTATTAGGGGCAGAGCCTCCCGGCTGATAAGCAGCAGACACAACACCTACTTCTTGTCCCGGCGACGCAATTCTGTCAACTTCGTATATTTTGTCGCAATTAATAGCCCCGAATCCAATCACATCCATGTGTGAAAATTTGTCAGCTTAATATAAATACGCGATGAAAAATTAAAGATGAATAAATGCCTTTACATAGACGATGTATGTCAGAAATGTTGAGCTTACTGATATTGTGCTTGAATGCAGCGGCATAAAAACTTTTTTCTTCGATCACCGTTTCGACTTTATCCCGGGACAGTATGTAATGATTTGGATAAGGGGTGTTGACGAAATACCGATGAGCCTTTCGTATGCTGATGCGATTACTGTGAGAAGCGTTGGAGAAGCGACTTCGGAACTATTCAAATTAAGCATAGGAGACGAAATTGGAATAAGGGGGCCCTATGGTAACGGATTCAAGGATCCTGATAACTCAGTTCTACTTATTGCTGGCGGGCTAGGAGCAGCTCCGCTACCCCCCTTGCGGAAACATTAAAAGGCGAAGTGATAACAATACTGGGGGCAAAAACGAAAGGCGAACTGCTATTTGTAGACAGATTCACAAACATTGGCGATGTGTTAATCACTACAGACGACGGATCGTGTGGACACGCGGGTTTTCCAGTAGATCTTCTGGGGCAAGTTAGGGGCTATAATGAGATCATATCATGCGGACCGGAAAAAATGATGAAAGCGGTACTTGACTTTGCTACGACCGTGAACCTACCGGCCCAGTTCAGCTTGCAGAGGTACATAAAGTGCGGGATCGGTCTATGTGGCTCGTGTTGCATAGACCCTGATGGCTTAAGGGTTTGTACAGACGGTCCTGTCTTTACTAGTGAGCAATTACGGCAGTCTGAATTCGGTTACTATGCGAGGGATGCGAGTGGAAGAAAGGTGGATCTGTGATAGGGAGATTCAGAAAGGACCACAGAGTCTTTTTCGGTACGGTGAGTGGTGATACCGTCACATCAGATGGCAGGGAATATGAGTTAACAGATCTTAAAATACTTCCGCCGACTCTTCCTAGCAAAATAGTGTGTGTGGGGCTAAATTATATCGATCACGCACGGGAATTGAGCTACCCGATACCCGAGTGGCCCATATTGTTCATAAAGCCTTCAACGAGTGTAATAGGGCACATGGATAACATTGAATATCCAAAAATGAGTTCATTAGTTCAGTACCGAAGGAGAATTGGCGGTGGTAATAGCAAAAAAATGTAAAAGCGTCAAGGATCCTGAAGACGCAATATTGGGGTACACCTGCATTAATGATGTAACGGCAAGAGATATCCAAAATAAAGACGTACAGTGGACGAGAGCTAAGAGCTTCGATACATTTGCACCGATCGGCCCTTTTATATCAGCAGATATAAATTCAGAAAATGTTCGTATCAAGACGAGAGTTAACGGCAAGACTCGGCAGAAATCGAACACCAAGAATTTAATTTTCAACGTGGACTATCTCGTCAAGTTCATATCTGGCGTAATGACATTAAACGAGGGGGATATCATCGCCACTGGTACTCCCTACGGCGTTGGTGAACTGACGGCCGGTGATACTGTAGAGATCGAGATAGGGGGCATAGGAGTTCTCTCAAACAATGTAATAGAGGAAAGAACCACATAATAATTCCAAATCATACTACTAAATTCAAAAGAGCATGACGATGGACCTTCCAAAAAATTACAATCATAACTACGTTGAATCCAAGTGGTTATCTAACTGGGATTTACGTATGTATGAGTATAAGGACAGCGATAAGAACAACTTTATCATTGACACTCCCCCGCCATATCCGACTGGGAACTTTCATTTGGGCAATGCATTAAATTGGTGCTATATTGATTTTATAGCCCGTTATAAGCGCATGAAAGGATTTAACGTCATGTTTCCGCAAGGATGGGATTGCCACGGGCTTCCAACAGAAGTTAAAGTTGAGCGAATATACAACATAACGAAGAATCAGATACCGCGGTACGAGTTCCGCGGGTTGTGCGAAAATTTAACTCGTGAGAACATAGCCCTTATGAAACAGACGATGAAAAGATTGGCATTTTCGACAGATTGGACTCAAGAATTCATAACGATGAACAAGAACTACTATGCTAAGACACAACAGTCGTTCGTTCAGATGTATAAGAGTGGCCGTATTTATCGAAGTGAGCACCCGGTAAATTGGTGTCCAAGATGCGAAACAGCGATAGCGTTCGCTGAAGTCGATTATAAGTCGCGCTCCACAACTCTTAACTATATTCGATTTAGAGGAGCCGACGGAAGCGAAATAGGCATAGCAACAACTCGCCCGGAGCTTCTTTTTGCCTGTGTTGCGGCGGCGATTAACCCGAGTGACGAGCGACACTCCTCTCTCGTAGGGAAGAAATTCAAAGTCCCCCTTTACGATCACGAAATTGAGGTTATAGCTGACGAGAATGTTGATCCTGATTTTGGTACAGGGGCCGTTATGATTTGCACATTTGGGGACAAACAAGACGTAAGGTGGTGGAAAGAGCATAATCTGCCGTTGAGACAGGCGATTGCAAAGGACGGGCGACTTATAGACGATAGGTATCGAGGGATGACTATAGAAGAGGGAAAGGCTCGCATAATTGGTGATCTCGACAACAGCGAATTGCTCTATAAGCAAGAGCATATTGAGCAAAATATCGGAATTCACGACAGATGCGAAACGCCGATAGAGATTCTTTCAGAAATGCAGTGGTTTGTGAAGGTAGACAAAGAGATAATACTTAAAAGAGCGGATCAAATTCAGTGGATCCCGGCATACGCACTAACGCGGCTAAAAAACTGGACTGAAAGTTTAGACTGGGATTGGTGCATTTCTCGCCAGAGAGTATTTGCAACGCCGATCCCGGTGTGGTACTGCCGGGAATGCAACAAGATAATGGTCGCCGAAGAAGAGTGGTTACCAGTTGATCCTACCGAGGAAGAGCCGAAAACCGTATGTGAGTGTGGCTCCAGCATATTCACGCCGGAAACAGATGTCCTCGACACGTGGATGGACTCCTCGATATCAGCTCTCCACGTTTCAGGTTGGCCGAATGTGGAACTCTTCGAGAAGCGGTTTCCGACGCAATTACGCCCTCAAGGTCATGACATTATTAGAACATGGGCTTTTTACACCATCCTGCGATCGGACGCGCTGACTTCTAAAAAGCCCTGGGAAACTATAGTAATCAATGGCATGGTTTTGGGTGAAGACGGACAAAAAATGAGCAAATCGTTTGGCAATATCATAGCCCCGGAAACAATCATAACAGAGTATGGAACCGATGCTCTGAGGCAGTGGGCTGCAATAGGTGGATCAGTCGGCTCAGATATCGCGTATAATCTTAAAGATATAATCGCGTCTGCACGATTTCTTACAAAACTATGGAACGTGTTCAGGTTTTCGATGATTCACCTTTCAAAAGGTGTAAATGAAGCTATAGAGTTTAATCACTTAAAAACAGCAGACCGATGGCTTATATTGAAATTAACTGAACTGATAGTTTCTGTGACTGAAAACATGGAGCAGTATGAATTTGATGAAGCGCTAAAAAAGATAAGGACCTTTGTGTGGAATACTTTAGCTGATAACTATATTGAGCTAGCAAAGGGACGACTTTACAAAGGCGACGAGTCTGCAAAATATGCGCTACATACTGCTCTTGGAAATATCGTAAAACTGTTGGCACCTTTTTGTCCATATTTTACAGAGGAGGTATTCTTCCACCTTAGTTCTGGTCGAGACAGTGTTCATTTGCAGCGTTGGCCTGAAGTTGACGGTAAAGTGAGTGATATTATTGCCACAAAAGGTGTAGAAGCACTTGCAGCTCCACTTCAATTAGGCGAACTGATAAAGAACATAGCGAGCGGGATACGGCGTTATAAATCGGAACATAAAATTGCGCTAAATGCAAGAATGGAGGGCATAAAAGCCTACCTTACACGCGACATAGAAGATGGGGAAGAAGATATAAATAACGCGGTTAACGCGGAAATTGAATTTAACGTGGGAGCACCAACGCTCGTTGAAACAATAAAGGGTATACAGCCTAACATGAATTTGATAGGACCTAGATTTAAATCTGAGGCTACAAAAATTGTCGAATTAGTCCGCAATACGCCACCTGACAAAATAGCTGAGCAGCTCCGTACGGGCGTGATTCAGCTTAATGGATATACACTTGACCCCTCAGACGTTAGCGTTGTAAGAGAATTGTCGTTTGAAGGGATGGCTGTAGATGTAGTTGCAGTAGAAGGTGCTACAATTCTTATACGTAAATAAAGGGAGTAAGCTCACCATTTTTCTTTCTCAATTTGATACTTATGTAGACAGTTTAAGACCTCATCATCAGTGAGATCGTAAAACTTCGTGTAAAAGCTCGCTACAGCAAACCAGGGTCGATCGCTCGTCAATGGACATATATAATCATCAACTTTTGATTTTATCAAATTTTCAGCGCTTTTTGATGCAACTGGAACCACAACAACAACCTTTTCAGGCTCCCTCTTTTTTACAAAGCTGACAGCTGCAAGTGCTGTGTATCCTGTGGCCAGACCATCGTCTACAATTATCGCTATTTTGTTTTTTACTTCAGGAAAGGGTTTGTTGCCCCTATATCGTTCCGTCCTTCGTCGTACCTCGTCTAACACACGGTTCGCAATGCTATCGATCTCCCAATCAGTTAGCCCGAGATACTGAACCATGTCTTCGTTTAAAACTCTCGTACCGTCTTCGGTTATTGCACCGAATCCAGCTTCCGGATTCCCTGGAATTGGAAGTTTTCTAGGTATTACGAGATCTAATTCGGCTCTAAGTCTAGCAGCAATGGGGTACGCGACTTGAATGCCACCACGCGGTATGGCTAGAACGACTAGCGTTTGACCTTCATACCGCACCAATCTCTCTGCGAGCACCTGCCCGGCCTGAAGCCTATCTTTATACATATAAAGCATTGTTGAACGCATATGTTTTTATAACTATTTTCTTGATTCGACAATTTTTTACCCTTTAATAAATGTAATAATTGGATACAGACTAAAAAAGCAGATTGAACGAGAAACTCAAACAAAAGTTCGGCTGCTGGTCTTCTTCTTCACCCTCGACATCCTGTGTGACACTGTAATAATGAACTGTGCCTACGAGCAGACTAGAGCGACGCATAGCCTTCTATCTGCCACCTTCTACTCATAAATTATTATATATAATATGGGGGAGCTCGTTATCTCAATAAATAACCGTGACTGTATAAAAATAAGCATTGAGGATTATAATGAGCGAAATAAAAGTCTTACTAGATGACGATGAGATGCCCAAACGGTGGTATAACATACAAGCCGACCTGCCGGTCGCAATGGCGCCACCTCTCAATCCAAAAACTATGGAACCTGCAAAGCCTGAAGATTTACTGGCAATATTTCCAAAATCGCTTGTAATGCAAGAAGTAAGCAAAGAGCGGTATATAGACATACCAGATGAGGTATTAGAAGCGTATTTTAGAGTGGGGCGCCCTACGCCGCTTTACCGGGCCAAACGGCTTGAAGAGTACCTTAAAACGCCTGCAAAGATTTACTACAAACGTGAAGATGTATCATTTGCCGGATCGCATAAACCAAATACCGCAATTGCTCAGGCTTACTTTAACATGACCGATGGAATCGAACAACTGACGACAGAAACAGGAGCAGGTCAATGGGGGACAGCTCTTGCGTTGGGGTGTTCGATGTTCGGACTTGGCTGTAAAGTATTCATGGTACGGGTGAGCTATGATCAGAAGCCTTATCGACGGACACTTATGAAGCTTTATGGCGCTGAAGTTATACCATCACCCTCGAATCTTACAACAAGCGGAAGTGACATTCTTTCAAAGAATCCAAATCACCCTGGATCACTTGGACTTGCGATAAGCGAGGCTATAGAAACTTCATTGGCTGCTGATAACACCAAATACTCACTTGGTTCAGTTCTGGAGCACGTCCTATTACATCAAACGATTATCGGCCAGGAGACTATAGCACAACTAAACAAGATAGGTACCACTCCAGACATAATGATCGGCTGCGTCGGTGGCGGCTCGAATTTTTCGGGATTTATATATCCTCACCTTGGAGATCAGTTGCGAAATGGCGGCAGCAGCAAAACCAGATTTGTTGCCGTTGAACCCGAAAGTTGTCCCACGCTGACTAAGGGTGAATACAGATATGACCTTGGAGATGTAGCCGGCTTTACACCTCTACTAAAAATGTATACGCTGGGACACGATTTTGTCCCCTCGCCGATCCACGCAGGCGGGCTTCGATATCACGGAGATGCTCAAAGTTTGAGCCTACTCAAGAACCTAGGCTACATAGATGCGGTGGCTTATAATCAGCTTCAAACTTTTGAAGCAGGCGCACTGTTCCAGAGAACAGAAGGCATCAATCCTGCTCCTGAGACAAATCATGCAATCAAAGCAGCTATTGATGAAGCATTAAAATGCAAACAAATAGGTGAACAGAAGACCATTGTGTTCAATTTGAGCGGTCACGGATTGCTAGACTTACACGGATATGAGAAGTATCTTGATAACGAGCTTGAGAACAACGGAAATAATTAGGCGCACGCTAATTTATTGCGTCAAGAGTATGAGAAAGGGTGATGGGACAAAAAAGCAGATATATTCACCTAATTAAATGAGGCAGCTATGTAAGATATGGTTCAAGACAGAGTTGCAATCTCGTCTTTCTTATTTCGAGCTAATCGTCTTTCTTATTTCGAGCTAATCGTCTTTCTTATTTCGAGCTAATCGTCTTTCCATTGCTCCTGCATTTCGGGGTTGTCAGTGTACGCTTCTCTCTTTTTCTTGTATATTTTATCTCTGCCTTCCATATACCAAACTTCTTCAGACGTAATTTCATCTTCCTCAGCAAGCTCATCCCGGCCTTCCGGCGTATATACTCCTTCTCCAGACGAGAGTTCTTTTTCTGTAATTTCTTTGTCATGCTGGAAACCATAGTCTTTCTCGTCGCCCCAGTAGTCGTGGTCAACCTCTTCTAGTATCTCACCCGTATGATTTTCCTCTCGTTCTTCTATTTTAGATTCAAGAGAGCCATCGTAGACTTCCATATCTTCTTTTTGATCTTCGCCTAAAAATACTCCCAGATCTTTAGGTTTAACACGTTTTAGGTCATCTTTTTCATCTAATAATGGCTTTCTTTTTTCCTTTTTTATGCCCGATTCCTCTTCTGCCATCTGTACCCCTCGCTTACAAATTACGTTTCACTCTTAAGAAGTGTTATTATTCATAAAGAATGACATTAATGCATTAATTTGTTACTATTGTTTTTGTCTTTAATAACTCTCATTTCCAACATTAATGAGGAGCTTAATAGTTTATTGTAAACGATAATAAGCAGAGATAAAAATAAGAAGTTATCATATCATTTGAGTTGTTCTATCCAATTCTTAAAGAGCTCATATTGGGTGTACAAATCTAAAACATCTGTACCAATTGGATCTTTAAAGTACATCGCAAGTTTTTTTACTACACCCACAATTCCATTACGTTTAGCGAGCTCCATTAACCGGATAAGATCGATTACAAGTGGTGCGGCGAGAATACTGTCACATCCTTGCCAAGTAAACTGCATATTCATACGATGATTCAAGAAACCTCTAAATGCAATAAAGTCCCAAGCCACTTTGTGATCAATAAGAGGCGGGAAGTAGTCGATTCGGCTGCCAAGATGAGGCTCATATCCTAACATTTTTGGCACGACACTTGTTTTCGTTATAAGCTTAGATTGCTTATTCTCCGGATTATTTAAAATACGTCCATCTAAGTTGCCAAGGATATTGCTTCCATACCACCCTTCGATTACAAGATTACGCAACTTAAACATCGGAACTAACGCAGTTTTTACAAGTGTTTCGCCAGTTTTGCCATCTTTGCCGCAATGAGGAACTCCTTCTTTTTCAGCAAGTTCTTTTATTGCCGGAATATCATTCCCAAGAGACGGAGTAAAGTTAATGTACGGCATATCATTTTTGATAGCACAGTAAGCATAAATCGAGCTTGCAGGTATTCTTTTAGAGTCCGTCCGTATCGCATTTTCAAATTTATCCAAAGTAGAGTACTCATCGTGTGGTGGGAAAAAAGGCTCCGTAGATGCAAGATTTACCACGATGCAATCCTCTCCACTCGCAAACTCGTTAAGCTCATTCGACACTTGCTCTTGCGCTTCGCTCAACGTTAGCGGCTTATTTTCACACAGTGACGAAATCGCACTTCCGCAGTTATTTAAGATGCCACATTTCACAGGGATCGCGTCAAGTTCATCCTTTAATTCTGAAAGTTGATAAACATCAAAGGTACCGTTATCTCGAAAATTTTGATATGCAGCATCGTGAAGGGCGATACTCCTTATGTCATGCCCTCCAAATTCTAAGTCGTCCAATCCTATGAGATTGCATTCTTTAAAATACTCTCCTTCCGTAGGGACTCCTATATTTGAACTCAGCCCGTTTCGTATTGCAAGAGTACCTACTACCGTAGTTGTAGCAACTGCACCTTTTATGCCTATTATCCACACTTTCATGTCAAGCTAAGTCTCTCGTTAATCTATAAAAATTCTTTTAAAAATAAAAGCATCCCAATTTAACTCACGAATGAGTCGAGCTTTGATGTTGACTTCGGCGCGCAACCTCCATCATAATATTAAAGATTTAGACTCCATAGAGGTTCAAACAAGATCGACAAACGGCTACGTAGTCGTTGTTTATTATTTGCTTTACGAACATTAACAACTCTGTTTTCTAGCTACAACAAAGCGCTACAATGAAATCGCAGTAAGGTACTGTATTATTGAAGAACCATCTGTTGATTATAATATACATCTGCGGTTAGTAATCTTAAGTCTCAAATGGACACATTTTCATAAAAATCAAGACTCGATTGCTGTACATAGCTTCTGACCACGTGTGTCCTTAACAAAACAACAACTGTAACCAGTTGATTTACTCAGCCTTGTCAGCTATTAGCGATTAGATAGATTGATAATGCTTTTTTAAGAGCCTAAATTTAATATCTGCTATGTGAATTTTAAAATTTTTATTCTCTACTGATATGGGTACCTTTTGGGAAACCATCAAAGTGCAAGAAAAAGAAGGATTACTTCTTTTTCTTCTCCTCTGGTTTTTCACATATTCCTTCTTCGTCCGGGCCTAAGTCGCAAACTTCGAGTTTCTTCTTATCGTCTAGCTCTTTGTCCGTCCTGTAAGTCCCGTTATAACCTACAATGTCAGTTTCATCTATAGTTCCTGACTTAATATCTTTTTCAAATTTGTATTCTTTCTTTTTTTCTTCAGGCATGTCGTTACACCCAGTTACTTGATGGACGTAATCTCTTTAATTTTTATCGGTCCATCATCGACGCTATCTTCTGTATTCATTCGCTGTTGCTGAAGATAACATAATGCACAGCAACACGGACATAACTGAAAAGCCAAAATAGTCTTTCTATCCGCCGCATTATTATTTTTAATACTCTAAAAACTAGAAAACACTATAATAGGTGATTCATAATTTGACCGAGGTTATATAAGCAACTCCCAATTTTTTACCATGATAGTATTATAAGTTAAGGTAACCTATACTATAATACACATAGGGAGATGATTCCATTTCAAGTCTTAACGATACAATACAGTTAAACTTTGTAAGCTCGTTTCCCCCAAGAAAATGTGGAATCGCTACTTTTACTAAAGATCTAGGTGACAGTATTTCAAAAACTTCAAATAAGGTTTTTTGGACTGTTAGTGCCATAGAAAAGTGTAAAAAAAACTTGTTGACTGCTACGAGATATCAAGTTCCAAAAATACTTCATACGATAAAAGACTGCGATATCTCGACCTACCTACAGGCAGCCCGTAAACTGAATTCCTCTAAAATCGATGTAGTGAACATACAGCATGAATTTGGACTGTACAAAGGGGATCATGGAGATTATATAATTAGCTTTTTAGAAAAGTTACAGAAACCGGTTGTCACAACCTTTCATACTGTTTTACCAGATCCTCCCCACGCCATGAAGAGCGTGGTAAAGAACATCTACGATCTTTCGGATAAAGTTGTTGTCTCAGCTAATATAGGCGTCGATATACTAAAAAGCACGTTTCAGCTTCCTCTTACAAAACTAACTGTCATTCCTCACGGGGTACCTGATGTTCCCTTCATAGACACTGAAAGACCGAAAAAACACATTGGATTACCAGGCAAATTTGTGATAGGAAGCTATGGATTGCTCAATCCTGATAAAGGGATTGAATATGTTCTTGAAGCACTGCCACAGGTCATCGACAATAATCCAGATAAGGATATTATGTATATGATCGTTGGGGCTCTACACCCGTCGCTGGAAAAATCTGTGAGAGACGGATATCGCCAGCTATTGAGAGATATTGTCAAAGAGCTAGGATTGAAAAAGAACGTTAAATTCGTCGAAAGATATCTCTCTAATAGGGATATGATATTGCACTTCTTAGCGACTGATATCTGTGCAATCACCAATATGAATTACAGACAAATATCGAGTGGGGTGCTCTCACAAGCAATAGGCTGCGGTAAACCCATCGTTGCAACAAGATTTATGCACGCAGCAGAAGCTCTCGCTGACGGTAAAGGTCTATTAGTTGACTTTGGTGATGTGGATAGCCTGTCTAATCAGCTGAGCTTTCTCGTAAGTAATGCTTCGTCACGAAAGAATATGGCGCTTAACACTTACCGTTATGGAAGGACAATTACTTGGAGCGAAGTTGCAAAAATGTACATCAATGCTTTCAGTAGAGTAAAAGCTCCTAAAGTCGCTACTCCATCGGCAACACCGTTTCGAAGTTATGATACTCTCAGAAAGCAAATAGATAAAATTCACACTATTGAAGAGAAGAAGACTAAGTTTTGATTTCCGTTCGCTCTGGTTTTAGTCTTTCAAAAGTGTGTTTAATAAACAGCGATAAAGCTAAAATCCAACTTAAAAATTTAAATTTGACCATTTTTGTTTGAAGTACTCTTTGACCTAATACTATTTGAAACTGAATTTTCAACGTCACATTAAGTCCATCTTCCTGAGTGACTCAAACGATTCGGCACAATATGTTGTAATTTCACTTAGCGCCTCGGCAAAACACTGTCTCGCTTCTTCATATTCCTTCAGGTCAATTCTTCCAATTGATTCTGTCAGCTTTCTCGAAGTTTTAGAGAAAATTACCTTAGATCCTAGTACATTTCGCGCTATTTGTATATCAGTCAAAATAGCATTAATATAGGCTTGTACAATTTTCTTTCCGCCACTAAACTCATCATCCTTTAAACCTATTAGCTGTTCAAATAGTTGATGCGCTATTGACACTTCAGCTTTTATCCTCTCTGCATACTGAAACTTATAGATCAAATCTTTTGAGCTCACCATGAATTCTCCTCAGAGTGTGTTATATCTTAATCCACGTTTATAAGCTTTTTAAAATCTTTGCTTGAACGAAGACATAATATTCAAGCAGCCTTTTGTTGAGTATTAACGTTCTGGGGTACTCGGTATAAACACGAGCTATTAGAGGTGTGGGAACCCTCAACCTGAAAAGTCTGGAAACCGCTTGAAATCCCCGACGCCATTCCTCTTCAACGAAAATGGTATTATTGATTTACAAACTCTGCGAGTGCGAAGATTGTTATGGAAATTTTACAGTTTATCAGTCGCTCGATGTGACCGAGTCAATTTATTAACGAGAAACGACGATGTCTCAAGCCAGCGGTAAAATGGAAGGGGACGCAATGCCTATGCGGTGATATTCCGATGGCTCAAACAGATGTTATGTAGTAAAACACGGGAATACAAATGAGGGCGGTGGCCTGCGATGCGTTACGGAAACTTTCAAGAAATAAGAGGGAAAATGAGCAGGAAAAAGTCATGAAATCATTGGATATCACCCACCTAATATGAAGAGGTAATTTCACCACAACAGCGCTAAGGCAGCTTCCGCGCTGTTGCAGATAGTTTTGTTTATTAGAAGGAGAGTACAAACGCGGGATTTTAGTGCGTTTGGTTAAGACTCTGAGCTCAAGGATGTTTGTTTCTCGCTCGTATCTCTTCAGTAGTCTTCTTCAATTCAAGATCGTGTTTTATTAGTTATCACGATCTCAGCACTAAATCACGATGCATCAGTTTATTCGATTGAATCCTGCTCACAATTAGATCCCGATAATCTCCTACCTGCACTCTGCTATACCAACTTATTTGAATAAATAACAAATAAGAATTCGGTTTTTTGTAATTAACGCCCGTAGTGCGTGTCACCGCTTTTCAAGCTTACAGAGCTGTCTAATGTGTTACGTTCGCTCTATTTAGTGGACTAAAGACGATTATTTTGATTATTATATGGGTGTAGGTACAGCAACGTCAGGACAGCACATTCATGCGTGTCTTAGAGATTACCTTAAAGCCATAAAATTCAGGTATAATCTAAGGGAGATGTTACGCGAGTTAGGTATTTGCAATAGTCACGCTTTGGCAAATTTGTTAAATTTCGTGCTCTGCTCAAACTGGTATGCAATATTAAACAAGGTCGACTCGTCAAACATATCTCCTATAATTTGCATTCCTATTGGTAGGCTGTTTTTAAACCCACAAGGAACTGAAAGAGAAGGAACATTTGCAATGTTTATAGGAACGGTATTGATGTCAACCAAGTACAGTGCAAGCGGATCCTCGATCTTCTCTCCAATCTTAAAAGCAACGTACGGCATCGTCGGGGCTACCAAGGCGTCAAAATTTTTGAAAGCTCTCTTGAAATCATTTCGGATCAGTGATCGGACCGCAAGGGCTTTCATGTAATACTTATCGTAGTAACCCGCTGAAAGAGCATAAGTTCCGAGCAATATCCTCCTTTTGACCTCCTTTCCAAAGCCAAGGGATCTGCTCTGCGAAAAAGTCGTATGCCAGTCGTGATCTTTTTGAACTCTATAACCATAGATTATACCGCTATATCTCGCGAGATTTGATGACGCCTCACACATCGCTTGAACGTAATAAGCAGATAATGAATACTTCAAATGTGGAAGACCAATCTCTTCATAGCTTACTCCCATTGCTTCTAGAGCGTTTATTGAATCCCAAACAGCCCGTTCCACGTCTGAATCTATTCCCTCGCCAAAAAATTCACTTGGAATCCCTATCTTTAAACCCTTAAGTTCTTTGCTAAGTAGTTTGGAATAGTTTGGAACGGGGACGTCAACACATGTATTATCACGCGGGTCATACCCCGCCAAAACTTCAAACAATAAAGCGCACTCCGGCACAGTTCTTGCCATAGGCCCTATTTGTTCGAGAGAGTTACCGTATGAGACAAGTCCAAACCTAGAAACCCTTCCGTATGTTGGTTTGAGTCCAACAATTCCGCAAAATGACGCCGGACATCGTATTGACCCGCCTGTATCAGAACCCAGAGCCATATCAGCCTCCAACGAGGCGAGCGCAGCTGCGCTTCCACCTGAAGATCCCCCAGGAACCCGTGAGGTATCCCATGGATTTAAACACGTGCCAAAATAGCTAGTTTCTGTCGATGTTCCCATCGAGAATTCATCCATATTCGTCTTGCCCAGAATTATCGCGCCTTCTTCTCGCAGCTTCTTTACCACGAAAGCATCATAAGGAGGTACGTAGCTTTCGAGCATACGCGATGCACAAGTGGTTCTTAAGCCTTTTGTAGATATCGCATCCTTTACAGCAACAGGAACCCCTGCGAGCTTGCCATCCAACTCTCCCGAATCTGCTCGTTCAGCTTGTTCCCGCGCGTTGATATGATCCACCGTGATATAGGCATTGAGATTACTTTTTGCTATCCGACTGAGCATTTCCTCAACGCGTTCAATGTGACTCATAATATCCTCGGACCTTTGAAATATCCATTCTCTGTTTTGGGTGCGTTAAAAAGGGCTTCTTCCTGAGATAAGCTTGGGAGGACTTCATCGGCCCTCAGCTCGTTAAGCCACTCTTCATCCGTCTCAGGTGCTTTATCTATCTCTGAGAGCTCGTCAAAGTACGACAGGATCGAGTTAAATTGAACGGTAAACTCTTGCAAATCATCCTCGCTAAGTTCTATACACGCGAGCCTCGCTATGTGTTCTACGTGCGATTTAAGTATCATTCAGCCACCCGAACATTATTGCCTTCAGCCACTGCTTTGAGGTACCTGCCTACAATACCTCTCTTATCTTCCTGCCTGTAAAAATAATTCCGGGCTAACGTATTTAAGACGCGACTCACGCCCGAGCCATATTGCAGCGCCTTTTTGTCCCGATAGGCTATTTGATCTGGTAAGAATCTAGCTGCAGCTTTTCTTAAAATATACTTATTGATACCGTCTTTTATTTTCAATTCTACTGCAATTTTAGAGGCGAAATTCACGACGTTAAGATCAAGATATGGAAGTATTAGTTCCACCATGTTGGACGAGGCGATCAAGTTGTCTCGTTCCAAGTTGTTACGCGCTATGTTTAGAATATCCTGTCTCAGCATTTCAGAGAGCACATGTTCTGAGGATCTGTGAGCATTGAGGTGTCTCTTATATCCGCCGAAGAGTTCATCTGCTCCTTGCCCAGTCATAACCAGCCTATTCCCATCTTTTCGTGAAGAATTAAAAATCGCATACAAAGGGATGGCTATTGCTACATCTAGAGGATTATAACTTTCTATTGCTCTTATAACTTGAGGGATGAGCTGCTCGATGTCAGCTAATGTCAACTGTATTATCCTGACGTCGGCATTCAGCAGGCGTGCTGAATTCATTGCACCTTTTATGTCATGCGAACCAGCTATTCCTACCGTATACAAGATCGTGTCTTCTCGATTTTCTAATAATGCCCACAAAAGCGTGCTGTCGACTCCACCTGAAAAAGCAAGTCCCATATTGCGGTTCGAACGTTGGTTTATCGTCGCTTTTAATAATTTTACTAACTCTTCAACAGCGTACATCGCATCATAAATAACAGCAGTGTCTCGCAGAGGGTGATAAATTCTCCTACGCTTTTCAATAGTGTTTAAATCGCTTATATCGATTATTTGACCGGGTTCAACTCTCTCCGTATGATCGATTTCGATCTCCCACAACGCCTTTCTCTCAGATGCAAAGGCGAGTGTGCTCGCACTAGCGTCTAAGCCATAAAACAGCGGCTTGACTCCTACAATGTCTCGTTCCAATCTGACATATCTAGAATTATTGACTGTTACTTTCGCAAATTGGCCTTGAGGGCAGCCGTCGCACGCTGTCGGGCGTACTTTTGTCGTTTCAGTTTGGAGCTGCGAGGCGTCTTGTTGCAGAGCAACTGCTCCAATAGAATATTCTACTCCATTAACCAACTGTCCAAAAAAAACGTGGCCGCGATGTAGACCTCCATGCTGTAGAACATCGAGCATCAGAGCAACTTTTTGTTCTGACTTTCTCCCGATTATACCGGCTATTCCTGGCAATACGCATTCCTCAACTTTGAAACCACTCGATCAACCTGTTCTATAGCTGTGCCGATGTAATTCTCAGGCTGCATCATCCACGCGATTTGGTCAGCTGACAGGTATTCGACCACCATTGGTTCTTTCGATAATGCTTCAACAAGATTTTCTCCACTTTCATACGCCTTTAATGTTGCCGCTCGTATAATCTCGTGTGCCCGCTGTCTTCCTATCCTCTTAGCTAAATATATCATCACAGCTTCACCCATGTTTAAGCCGCGCATAAGTTTAAGGTTTTTTTCTATGTTGTTTTTATCAAGCTGTAGATTTCCTATGATGTTAATTGAAAGTGTCAAAATATGGTCTGTTAAAATCGTAGCCTCTGGCATAATTATCCTCTCACACGATGAATTGGTTAGATCTCTCTCATCCCAGAGAGTGTTATTCTCAAGTGCTGGCAAAACATACGCTCGTATCACTCTTGCCAGCCCACAAACCTGTTCTGATCTTATAGGGTTCCGCTTATGAGGCATCGTTGAGGAGCCGATTTGTCTGCGTCCAAATGTTTCTGATACCTCGGCTATTTCGCTTCTCTGTAACGTCCTGATTTCAACACAGATCTTATCTAACGTCGTTGCAACGTTAGCGAGGAACATGACGTATTCGGCGTGCCTATCTCTCTGTATCACCTGACTCGACACTTCAACATGCCCGATTTCGAGAGAGGCCATCATCTTTTCTTGTACTTCCAAGCCTCGTTTGCCAAAAGCTGCTTGCGTACCGACTGCTCCTGTAAGCTGCCCAACCACAACGCGACTGTAGAGCTGTCCAAGCCTTAATAAATGCCTCTCCGTTTCTTTGGCCCAAATTGCAAACCTGAGACCATAGGTCGTCGGAATTGCGATTTGACCGTGTGTTCTCCCTGCACAAACCAGTGTTTTGTGTTTATCGGCTTGAATGACGAGAACTTTAAGAAGTCTTACAAGTTTCAATTCAAGGATTTTTAGAGCATCGCGAAATTGCAGCGCCAACGAGGTGTCCAGAATATCATTTGACGTAGCCCCATAATGAACATAATCATCTTCTAGGTCAATCTTTTCAGATATAGCTCTCACAATCGCCATCATATCATGATGTATCTCATCTTCTATCTCCTTAACCCGGCTCAATGTAACCTTCTCTGTCGCTTTACATATGGACTTAGCCGCACGTTTGGGAATCATTCCGAGATCGGCTTCTGCTTTTGCGAGTGCTCTCTCAACTTCTAGCACATACTGAAGCTTGTTCTCTTCACTCCAAATATCCTTCATTTCTGAGGTTCCATATCTATATTCGATTGGATGTATCGGCATTTTACGACCTCTTAGCACGTATGCGATATTTCGCTGATTTTGTGCGTAAAACACGTCAGATTCACAGTTCATCTACGATACTGCAATCAAACGTTTCATTTTTTGTATCAGCAATAAAATTATGCGCCAAATTTCTTACCCTTCCCTATAAGATCGACGAGCGATGGCATAATATCGAGACCTCTTATGCGGTTCATACCACCTAGTGCAGCAGTCATTTCATCAAATTTATGCAAATGATCCGTCCTTACTCCTATTCCCCGTATTAAAAACGGAACAGGATCACCAGCGTGTTCTCGGAGACTTACGGGCGTTGTGTGATCTGCGGTTATTGAAATTAGTATTGATTCGTCTATTTCCAAATTTGAGAGTTCCTTGTCCACTCGACTTAAGAACGCAGCTTTTTTTTCGAAGTCTCCATCGTGTCCAGATTCATCCGCGCCTTTTATATTCAAAAGCACGAAAGAATGGTCTTTCAACGCTCGATTGACATTCTTAATTTTTCCAGTTAAGTTTGTATCGACGCCGCCGGTCGCTCCATCTGTAGGTATGAAATCCATCCCAGTAAGCTTCCCTATTCCAATGACAAGCGCCGTAGCTGCGATGACCGCTGCTTTGAGCCCCCAACGATCTTCAAAAGACTGCAGGTGTGGCACAACTCCAGCACCTCTCAATAGCACTATGTTCCCAGGAAGCAGGCCCTGTTTTTCTCTCTCTACATTTACTGGATGGTTTTTAAGAATTTCAAAAACTTGACGCGTGAACTCGTTAAGAATACGGGCGGTTCGCGTTGGCGCCGCGTCATCAGTAGTAGGTCTTACTACTTTCATTTTTCCTATGTGCAATGGGTCTGAGGGCGTTACGTGCGGGCTTAGACTTTCTCCTCTTAACACCAACGCTACTCTGTGACCAGCAGACTCTTTAAAGATAAACTCAGCATCCAAATCCAATTTTTCTTGTATCGCTTGAGCAAGCTCGTGCGTATCCCGTATGCGTCCTGCCCTTCTATCGACGACTTTTCCATCCCTCACTGTAGCAAAGTTGCCCCTAAAAGCGATGTCCCCGGGCTTTACGTCTATCCCCACGCCAGCAGCTTCGAATGGCCCTCTCCCAGTGTATATTTCACGTGGATTATAGCCCAATAAAGATAGATGTGCAGTATCAGACCCAGGAGGTCTGCCAGGGGCTATTACATCCATAATCCCCAGTATTCCCTCTTTTGCCAACTCATCTAGATATGTCGTGGTGGCACTCATAAAAGGAGTTTTGCCTTCATAAGTCGGTCTGTCCGATGCGCCATCTAACACGATTAAAAGAATTTTTTCGGCAGCGTCCATGCGTTAAACTTACGCTGCTAAGTAAAAAAAATTGCGCTCATTTAAGGCTCTGCTAATATTTTTGTCTTGCCAATTTCAACTCGTCTGAGCGGATATATGTGCTTAGATTCCTTATAAATATCGAGAGCCAATTTTCCGAGTACGACTTCATGCATAAACTGATCAAAATTTAACTCATTCGCACGAATACGAACGACGTCATTCATGATATCTCTTATTGCCTTGATCTGAGACGATCGCGCCCTTTTCACGGTAAATGACATTGGCTTTACTCGAATTTTGTACCCGTCTTTTGTTGTGGTCAACACGTTTAATTCAACAAGCGATGTACGTCTTTTCACTAGGCTTCTCAAGTAGTCCCTTGTCATTTCGTGACCTATGAACTTTGTGATAACAGTGTCATCGCTTATATTATTAATTTTAAAGTGCATTTTAACATTTTGCTTAGATAGGTCGTTTGTTATTTCACCTAAGGTCGTATCAACCACCCTGCCAACTAACTTAGAAGGTTCATCTGCCGGGGTGCTACCGATATTTATCCTTCCAAACATATCAGGAGTCGTGACATCAAACCATTTCTTAGCTTTCCACCCTTCAGCTTTTTTTCTTAACTGTCGTCTAGCCATTTTGTTACCTCTGATGTCAAATCAACATTTATTCGCTTAAATTAAATCTTATTGCGCCAATCAATTCCAACGCGATAACCGAGTATTAGCAACAGTTGCATTCGCATGTTGACTATCATATGATATAACCCTTATTCATAAAAATTCAATTACATCCGGCAAATTATCAATAAGCTTTACAAATTTTTTTGGCCAGCCTTCAGGATCGAAACCCTTTTGTGCAAGGAACGCGGATGTCCACCTTTGAAGTCCAACTCCAGAACAACCAGACCATAGCTCTCCCTTTTGCGCCTTTATATTAAATCCCTTTGGATACTTATCTCCATTTACGCTCAAGTTTTGGAATTCAAGCCATTCGCTCATCGTGCGGCTACCTTTGTATGGCATATACGCCTCGTAATCTATCGTACCTACCCTGATATCACCTGCTAATCCAATCATTCCCTCTTGTGCCATAAACCAAGGAGTTACCCAAGCCATGCGCCATTCTAGATCCAATATGTCATTAAAGATATGCTCATATCGACGCTGAAGTAACTTCGATTCCTCTACAACCTGTTCTGGTGTGCCTACCCATACAATTTCTATCCGGTGGAATTCATCTACTCTCTCTATCCCGTGGATGCCGCCACTTTCATACCTGTGGGATGTGCCCGACCTGTCAAATACTCGAATGGGCAATGAATTAGTTGAAAGAGTCTCTCCCTGCAGGAATGGGTAAAACGACGGACACTGAGCATAACACATACCTCCTATGGGGCTATCTATTTTCTCTCTAATAAGATCGGTTGGAATCTCTTGTGTGACCTTATAATAGTCTATTACATCTTCCCAGAATTCAGCATCTCGAGTCTTCGGCGGGCAAACATAATAAATCTCAGGATAAACCCCTTTTGCGTGCCCCGAACGGCGCCAGACCTCCCATGGAACTAACTTAGGGAAAATCATTTCATGGTAATGAAGTTTATCTAAAATCTCTTTGGCCACTATAAGCTCAAACGTCCTAAATATCTTTGTTACTTGTGGCCCATATATCCATTGGCCCCTACATCCCCCGTGCTTTATCCAGCGAAGTTTAATTAACATTTCGGTCGGGTCTTTATTAAAGTGCATCTCTTTTTCAGGGCTTTCCCACATCAGCTCCCAGTTTTCAGCTTTAGCGCCGTATAAAACCTGTCGAATCTTATCCTCAACGAGACTCACAATCCTATCAGGAACCTTTCTGTCGATGTCTTGTTCTTCCACGTTAAGTTTGAGCATCAGAACTTTGTTTTCATAAGAAGATTCGGTTATAAAGGGAATTTTAATCTGAATTGGCTGTTCAGCTTCCATTCTTATAGTAAAATCTTCAACATCATAGCCACGCAACCCCACGTGATATTTTGAGCCTATGACCTTAGCAGCGACTTTTTTGAATCGTAAGAGAGCATCATGAGACCTCGTAAACCGCCCGCTTACTATCCTAAGATACACTTCATTAGCATGCACGTGCCATTCGATAATCTTCCCAGCTTCTCTAATTGAGTCCTCGGGTACTCCTTTTAAAAAGAGATGATTATTTGCATCGTTGATAAGTACATTTAATTCAGATTGAGCTTTTTCAGGTAAATCATCACTAAACTTAAGATGGACTTTTAAATCAAACTCCATACTGACCCCATCACAACATCACCTCTCGTCCATGGAGAATCGGCGACTCTTAGCTTATATCATTTCTAGCATATCTTTTGCTACCTTAAGATTTACAAGGTAGTCGTCTACCGCTGCAATAAGTGAGCCCAGACTTCTTGTTGTTATCTCTGCCATTATAGTTTTTCTTCTCACCCTCATTTCCACGTACGAGGTGTTGTCAGGCTTAACTGCATCTGCAATTAAGTGCGATTTCTCGTGTTCAAATAGCAGCACGCACTTCATGTTATCGCTATACGGTAGTTCAATCTTACCTGCAATATCCTAATCTCGGTTCAATAAAATTTTCTTCTTATTTCATTACAGAGGTCAAAAACGTCTATATTGCGACTTGCTCGATTTTTGTAGAGTGTTTATTTTGAACCTCATCAATCTTAGTACATTAACTAAATAAACATTGTGCAGTCGCACTGTACTTTCTATTATAATGCCTATCCCAACCGCCTCGAAATAACGTTTATGCCTTTCAACGCGGACTGTGCTATTTCTTTTAACATTTACCTTTTGTGAGATTGAAACTCCTCAATCCGTTGTAACCTGTTCTTAATAAGCCTTATTTTAACATCTTGCAGAGCTTTACCGTCTTTCAAACAAAGAGAAAGGATCAAACCAGGCGCGTCTAAACAGACTTCCATTGTGGCTACAAATCTGTGCACAGTGGGAATAAGTTCATTATTAAGAACGATTACATTGTCAACAAGGCGCTTTTCATCCCAGTCAATTGATTTTAAAATTAGTAAGGAGACAAGTTTGCTCATCTTAGTTCTATCTAGTGACTTGACGTCCCCAGAGATATCAAGTAATTTTAAGAAATGATCAACGGCTTTAGCATCTCCCGAAATATCCAAAATAGGTTCAGTCAAATAAATAAGTGATTCCTTTACATCATCAAAATAAAATTTTGCACCTTTCAACACCTCTATAATCCCGCAGTTTCTGCTCTCTTTTATGATGCGCTCTCCTATCTCAAATGCACTTTCATAAAAACACGCAGTTACAGCAAGTCCGGCAAAATCTAAGTTCCGCTTGTCAATAGCTTTCGCCATGTAATAAACAGACGCAGCTAGAGGCAGAGTATCGGGGAACTCGAGCGTCAAACTTTTTGAGTTTGTTGATAAACTTAGAGCGTGGAGGTCACTTAAACCCCAACTTACGTGAAAACCTTTTTTTAATCTTATAAGCATCCGGCACATTATGCCGGAACTTGCTATCCCATTGGCAGCGCTATTTGATTTAACATGGATGTAATCTGAGCGGCTAATAAAATTTTTCGCAGCATTGGCGCAGCACTCTACTGCGAGATCAACATTTCCGCCCTGTCCAGTCTGTATATCCATTCTTCTGGCAATACACCCCTACCTTTGTAATATTTGATGAGTCTCCTGATCTTCGATTCTGTCAGTTGAAGCGCTCTTCTGTTGTGAAGATCTTTCTTATTATCCTTAAGATGCTCTCTCAAGTTGAGCGCTTTTACGATGAGATTGTATAAATCTTCGGGCACCTTGGGAGCTACTCCATTATCTTGCAGTATTTGAGTCATCTTCTTCTTTGTCGCGAGCATCACGTCTGGTATGCCATATTTATCTCTTAGAACGATGCCAATCTGGCTTGAAGACATCCCTTGGTCTCGTAATTCGATAATGTGTTTTTCCATTTCCTCGACACTCATCTCAATGGGAATGGCGCTCTTGATTGGTTTTGATGATGTTGATTTTCCCTTTTTCCTTGCAAACATTCTCGCCATCTGATAGCCTCAGTATGATATTTAAATATAATTACACTGTTGTACTACGCTTCTATTCTATGCCTTAACTGTTATATAATTTTTGAGCCCATTTAATAAACTTACTCATCGATTTGCTTCTGTGTGAAAGCAGATTTTTTTCCTCTGTATCCATCTCAGCAAAAGTGCGGCCTTTATATTCAAAAATAGGATCAAATCCAAATCCCATAGTTCCGCGTGGATCTACAAGAATCCCATCAACTGCTCCTTGAAAGAGTTTAATATCACCATAACATACACCTATAACAGACTCAAACCGCGCTTTGGTTCTTTGCTCCGCTAACTTCAGCAAACCATTACAACCAATAGTTTTAAAGGCATAGGCTGAGTAAGGACCTGGAAAGCCGGCTAAACCATCTATGAAAAGTCCTGAATCCTCTATAATAAACGGTGGATCATAAAACTCTCGACAATATTTAAGCGCATATTTCGAAACCTCAACGAGTGTATCGGCTTGAAGCTCAGGATAACTAGATTCGATGTGCACGATGTTAATTGACGAAGCTTTCACCTTTGCTCTTAGCTCTTTTACCTTGCCCTTGTTCTTAGTTATGAACTTAAACGTGATCAAAGATAACGCCCTCGTTCTTTTATCTCTTCGACCTTGTCCAAAACCTCATTGACGTCGAGGCAATGTTTGCCATACCCTCGTATAAAAGCGTCTTTCAGAGGTTCAAATTTTTCATGTGTGCCTGCAAGTGTCTGAAAAAACACGTGCAAATCCACTCCTCTAGCCTCGAGGGAGCCATCGTAACACGCGAGGCCAAAATCAATTAGATACACCCTATTTTCGGAATACATCATATTATACGTGGTCGGATCACCGTGAGCGATGCCAGCGAGATGAAGCATGCAGAGCATTTCTCCAGCTTTCTCACAGATTTTTTCATTTAGTATAAATTTAAGAGCACTGCCTTTGACCCTTTCCATCGCAATGCTGAACGTTTGAATGTCGTATATTATTGGCGTAGGCACTCCAGCCTTTCTCGCATCAGCTTGTATCTTTGCTTCAGATCTTGTTCGCTCTTTTCGAAGTTTTAAGTCCAGCTCTTTTACTCTATAACCTTTTTGAAGGCGACGTTTGATTACAACGTCACCGTATATTTCAACGACAGCTTCGGCGCCTTTGAATTCTGTAACTAGCCTGTTATCCAATTAACCTCAACCTCATCTGGCCTAAAACTTGGATTGGCACCAGAAAGTTCTATCGGAGTTTCTATCCCACTTTTTAGCATAATCATTCCAGTATGCGCTATCATAGTGGCGTTGTCCATCATATATTCAGGTTTTGGAGCAAAAAATTTAGCATCTCGCTCTTCACACATGATAGAGAGCATCTCTTTAATCCTGTTATTCGCGCCGACGCCGCCTGCTAGGAGAGCTTCAGACTTTCCAGTTTGGGATAACGCTCTTTCAGTAACTTCAACGAGCATAGAAAATGCCGTTTCCTGAAAGCTATAGCAAACATCCTCAAGGTTCGCATAACTTAACGCCTCCTTTGCTGCTGTCATGATCCCCGAAAAAGAGAAATCCATGCCCTTTACCACATACGGCATAGGTATATAGTTCCTTGATTTTTGAGCTAGTCTTTCTACCTTCGGCCCACCAGGATGCTGCAATCCAACCGAGCGAGCAAATTTGTCCATTGCATTTCCTATCCCTATATCGAGTGTTTCGCCAAGGACCCTATACCTTCCTGACCGGTATGATAAAACTTGCGAGTTTGCTCCACTGACATAAAGTACAACAGGATCTTTTAAATTCGTTTTCCAGCGCTCTACTTCTATATGGGCGATGCAGTGATTAACACCAATTAACGGAACTTTAAGCTTCAATGATAGAGCTCTTGCGGCCGTCGCTACAATGCGTAAGCAAGAACCTAAGCCGGGCCCTTGTGAAAATGCGATAGCATTTACCTCTCGGGGCTCAATTTTGCTGAGTAACTCTCTTATTACCTCACTGATATTGTTTGAAAAGTGCTGTGCAGCATCACGAGGATGAATTCCGCCAGTTTGTGGCAAGTACGGAGAGCTTACTTCGTATATAACTTCATTTTCCCCAACGAGGCTTGCGCTGAGGTTCCACGCTGTACCCTCTATGCCCAAAACAATCATTCAATCGAACTATTCGAAATACATCACTTCTGAAATTTTGTGTATCCGCATTTACCGCAAGAAAGTCTGTCGTTATGCTTAGCTAAAAATACACCCTCTCCACAACGCGGACAAGCCTGCCGAGTTCTCGCAAGCTCATTATTCGCTATTTCATATAGGTCGCTTGTTTTACTCTTCCTCATTCGCTTCCTCTCCTGTCACCGGTGGTGTATTTCTCTTCAAAATGTGCTCCCTTTCAACAAGTTTTGCCGCCTCTGTTGTCTCATAGATTTTAATATATGCTTTTGTTTCGCTCTTTCCAAACTCACTTTTCATTTTGTCGATTATAACAAGGTCGGGATCCACGTTAAACTTCATTGCAACGTTCTTTTTGACTTCCACGCGCGACGGAGTGGCTGCATCATGGTCGATTTTAAGTTTAAGCTCCCTGCGGTTCAACAACGTGTTATCTTTTTCTTCAATAACTTCAAGGTCCATTTCAATCATCTCACGACTAATGTTATTCTTACTAGAACTCAGTTCGTTATCATTTTTAGTAGATGTTCTGCCCGTTTTTTCTTCTCTCGTGTTACTTCGACAAGTACCATTCCTTCGCCGGGTTGTCCATAAATGACAGCTGCGCCCGCAGGTGCTGATACCACTGCTGGAATGACAGCAAGATCCTCTTCACCCTCTACTACAATTCGTACACGCTTGGAAACTTTCATAGCTTCCATCGCGGCAACTATGCCGTTAATTAATTCTACAGATATGCTCCCTGCAGCATTGCTGACTTTTAAGACTTCAAATTTCTCAGCGTTTATTCTATAGCGTACTTTATCAGGTACCTTTACTCTCATTGTAATATCGTCTGTTATGCAAATGTTTGGCACAATACCGCATTGGAGGACGTTATAAGTAGTGATGTCGCCGACGCTAATTATTTTGTTAAACTTATTTAACCTTTCTGAGCATGTACCTTTCTTGCATAGATATCCAAAAGGTTTCTTTAGCTGTGCCCTCAAATTTTCGTCGAGCATGTGGGCATCATCGCACCTTAAGCGCGTATTTGCCTGGAAGATCTATATTCATAGTCTTCGCTATTAGGGAGCGTTTTGCATCGATTATTATTAAGTATCCTTTCCAGTCTCGTCCGAGCGAGCTTGAGCCGCAGATTGGACAGACGGTCCCTTCGATTATTCTATGACATGCTTTACATACTTGCTCTGGCATTTTCTTCCTGCTCCTTTTTCTGCTCCTCTCGAGCTTCTATCAGCCACTCCAACTTGCCGAGGGCTGCCTGCCGCATCGTTAGTCCTATCTTGCTCTCTCGAGGTTCCCTTTCGTTTAGGCTCACAGCTACAACGCGTGCACGAACTTTGTCTCCTTCAGCTATTGCCTTGTTAGTTTCTTTACCTACAAGTCTCGAGTTTTTTTCGTCGTAGGATATATAATCATCAGCTATTTGACTTACGTGAAGTAGTCCATCAAGCGGTCCTAAGCCGATGAAAGCTCCAAATTCTACTACTTCAACGACTTTACCTTCTACAATTTCCTGCAGTTCAGGTTTGAACGTTACAGCTTCAAAAGTTATATCGTAATAAACTGCCCCATCCCCGGCTAATATCTTTCCTTCGCCTATGTCAAGCACATTTGTAACAGCAATAATGGAGCCAAGCGTCTTGTCTATTCTTCCTTCAAGCTTTTCTCGTAGCAGATCTTTTACAACTATTACTGTATCCTCTCCAAACCGGTCTGGTGGCAGTCTAACAGTATCAACCAAAGTGACTTTCTTATACATCCTTCATCCTCGTATAAAGATCCACAGCATATTTGATGCAATCCTTCGCAACATCCGCACTTTCCCAACCTAAAATCTCCGTCACCTTACCCTCGAGCTTCTTATACACCTCAAAAAAGTGTGCCACTTCCTTCAAAAAATGACTTTGTACGTTGCTAATATCTTGATATTCGGCATATTTAGGATCGTGTACTGGCACGCAGAGCACTTTATCATCCTTATCGCCACCGTCAAGCATTTTAAGTAAGCCGATAGGTCGCGCATCAATAACGCATTTTGGATAAGTTGGTTCGTCCATAATTACAATGGCATCGAGAGGGTCATTATCGTCGTAATAAGTTTTTGGTATTAATCCGTAGTCACCTGGGTAGTGAAGTGGTGAATAGAGAACTCTATCTAGATGAATTGTATCCCATTCCTTGATATATTCATATTTGTTACGACATCCTTTAGGGATCTCAACAACTACGTATATCTCGTGAGGCGGATTCGCTCCAGTCTCGATGTCTTTCCAAAGATTCATTCAATATCAACCTCTAAATACTTCAATTGACGTAATTGTATTATAGGTATATTATTCTGGCGAAGTTTTGACTGTAATTCCTTGTCGTTGGTGACAATAGCAGCCTTATATTTGCGCGCTGTGTTTATGAGTATTTCATCAACGGATTTTCCCTTTGCAGCTTCAAGCATTTCACACCGACAGGACAGTTCTATCGCAAGCTTAGAACCTTTTAGTCTTTTTTTGTTGAGGTCTTTTAGCTCAGTTATCACAGGTGGTATAGTGGCCGGAAGATAACCAAGTTTCATTAACTCGCCAAACACGTCAACTTTGAAATTAAATGGTATAAGTAGCGCATTGGAGTCAAGTATAGCAATCATTTGGCGATTGTTCCTGCTCCTATGAGGCGCCATCTTGAGCCTATCCTCCTCGAAATCGCAACTCTTGATCCAACCCCCGCACATACAGGCCTTTTTAAAGTGACATTGAGCTCTGAATTACGAACACTCGTTACAACGCCCACAGTCGTCGCCGTTCCAATACTCAACATGAGCGGCTCCCCAGTTCGAATAGAGGCCACATTGAGCTCGGCCGCAGATCCGACGACACGCTCAAGAAGCTTAAACTGCATTATAAATGAATTCCAAACAGGGGGTAGGGTTCCGGGCGCGCCAGCGATCTGCCCCACGAGGGAATCACTCTTTACTAGAGCCGGATCAAGTTTTGTCCCGATACCAATGAGCCCACCGGGAGTGGCTTCTTTTAACCTCTCCGTCTCTGATATAATGCTTGATATGATCGTTGTGATGGATGTCCATTCAGTTCTTCCGCCTATTTCTACCCGTCTCCCCGGTCTAATCTCTATTTCGTCTCTAACACTAAGCTGTCCTTGACTCAACGTACCGCCTATTACTCCGCCAACAAGCTTTGATATGCTTGTTCCGGGTTTATTGACGTCAAATGACCTCGCTATAAACATCTGTGCAGGTTTACTGATGTCTCGTGTTAAACAGGGTATATGGTGCTCTATGAACTGTATAAGGAGGTCAATATTCACGTTTTGTTGCGCGGATATGGGAATTACTGGAGCATTTTCTGCAACTGTTCCCCGTACGAATTCTTTAATTTGCATGTAATTTTCAATGAGGTCTTGCTCAGAGACAAGGTCAATCTTATTTTGCACGATAATTACGTTTTTTATGCCCACAATGTCAAGAGCCATAAGATGCTCTTTCGTTTGAGGCTGAGGACAAGGCTCATTAGCAGCTATGACTAAGATGGCGCCATCCATTATAGCAGCTCCAGAAAGCATAGTTGCCATTAAGGTCTCGTGGCCGGGCGCATCCACGAAAGAAACAGTCCTCAACTCCTCAGTTTTATGCCCGCAAGTTGGGCAGGTCTCCATGACTGTAAAAGCATCGGGTTCAGGGCAACCGCTACATTTTCTAAATGTGGCATTGGCGTAACCTAATCTGATTGAAATCCCCCGTTTTATTTCTTCGCTGTGTTGATCTGTCCAAATTCCTGAAAGGGCAGAAACCAACGTGGTCTTACCGTGATCCACGTGGCCTACCATTCCGATGTTCACACATGGTTTCAAGTTCGTTGTCCTCCCATAATTTACAACTCAATTATCATGTCATCGTAACTTAAAGGATACCGACTCACATCAAACGGAGGATATTTGTGGCTCAGATGAGTAAGCACAACTCGTTTTATTTTCAACTGCTCTCCTAGTTCAATTGCCTCATCGGCATTCATATGCTTGATGGTTCTAAACCAACCCGGCACGATAGCATCAGCAATCAAAACATCAGCTCCTTCCATAAGCTTTAAGCTTTTTTGGGGGATATGCTTTTGCGTGTCACCTGTTATCACAACTTTTTTTCCGTTAAGATCCGATATCAATATACCAATCGAATTATCGGGATGCGCTACTTTTAAGAATGTAAATTTCAAATTAATTAACTCAAATGGTTCGTACGCGTTCACATCGTGTCTGTTGAAGTTTATAAAGTGAAATTGAGGTAATATGCTATCCAGTGTTTCATGTATACCGTAAACATCTATGTCTCCTTGAATCCGGGCGAGCTCACCAAAGCCAGCGTAATGATCATAATGCGGATGCGTCCAAAGTATCGCGTTAAACCTAGATATGGCAGCCTTTAACAACTGCCACCTCAAGTCGGGTGACGTATCAATCATGACTTTACCCCTTTTCCCGTTATCAACAAGTATCGAAAATCTGGTTCTACTAGGCATTGTACCGAAAGAGGCACCCTTGCAAGTGTCGCAGGTACAACCTACCCTCGGAGTTCCGAGAGCGTCGCCTGTACCGAGAAGAACAAGCTTCATTCATAGTCTCCTATCTTTAGCTCGAACCTTCTTTTAAAAGTGCTGACTGCTTTTTCAAGGTCATCCTGTGAAAGAGTCGTGCGGTCCTCCGACAATGCTTTGAGGACGGCCTCTCTCAAAATGAGCCTCAGATCTGATCCAGTGCACTTATCGGTGATATCTGCAAGCTTCTGAGTCTCGAATTTCCCTTTTACTCTTGATAATATCTTGTCAAAAATCTCTTTTCTCATAATGTTGTCGGGAGGGGGAAAGTTGACAATTTTATCAAACCTTCTCCACGCTGCCGAGTCAAGAAGTTTCGGGTGATTTGTGGCGCCTATCAAAAGCACTCCATCATCGACAAGACTTATCTCATCGATGCATTTTAGGAGCGTATTTACTGCTCTCCTTATCGCCCCATGTTCATCTGATAGCCTTGTCTTTGCGACAAAGTCGAACTCGTCTATGAAGAGCGTACACGGGCTTAATCGCTTTGCAAGTGCGAATACCTTATCGATATTCTTAGACGTTTCACCGAGATATTGCGATGTGATCATTGACAATCTAACTTCAAGAAACGGTAAACCGAGTTCTTTAGATAAAGCTCTCGCTGCAGACGTCTTGCCCGTTCCCGGCGGTCCCATAAAGAGAAGTTTGCCTATTTCAAAGAGCTCTATCTCCTTTAGATACTCCCGATATTGTATTGCCTTTACGATTTTATGAACTTCCTCTTCTTGCTCTGAGGTGAGGACGAGGTTCTTAAAGCTCTCTCTCACATCTTCCGGAGCGGAAATCGAAACGAGTTTAAGCATATCTTCTGCTTCCTCTCCCTCGCCAGCAACCTCATCTATCAACGAGTTTATCCACTCCCTATCGGTTTCCTTCGGCTTGTTTGAAAGCCTTACTTCTTTGTAATCAACTTCTATGTTTCCTTGTTGTTCATAATAGAAGGCGAGGGCAGGATTTGCATTTATCCTTGAAAGACTATCCTGATTAACAAACCATCTTGCTGCTAAATCAAGAACCGTAAGACTTATTCGCGATCCGAACTCATCAAATGACACAAATGGCAGGTCTTTTGTTAAGCTGCTCGCGTTTTTTATACCGTAAATTTTATCGACGAGGCTCTCAGAGACGATCATAGGTCTGTCCACGCGACGCTCTTTTGCATTCCAGTAATTTTTCCTAATTTGTGGCGGCAAATCATCTACATCAAGTTGTTCATTTTCATTGAAAATGTGCGTTGTTAGCAATAATTCTACTACTGCCAGGACGTCGTTGTCTCCGCTATCAACCATTGAATATCAACTCGAAATTAAGGAATTTATATAAGAACGAATGGCATATAAATATTTAGATAAAATACTTTCAAGTCTGAAAAATATAAGACTAGATTTATGGCGATGCCCTCGTTATTACCTCACAACCGTCAACAGTCACTATCACCGTATCTTCGGATTGCGATACCAATCCACGATCCTTCAAAACGGGATAAGAGCGTATGATGCCTGCAGTCTCTAGTTGCCTTAAACTCATATCTACGCGGCCTTGTAACCATCTCTTTGCGAACGGGAGCGTTTTAAAAGTTTCAATCTCATTTAAAACTATTCGCGCATCGCGTGATCGTATCGGCTTGAGTTCAAGCAGACTAAATATCTCGGCATGCCCTGCTTCATACACTCTGCCTTTCCCATTAGAGGTGAACGGCTCAATTGCTACAACCTGACCTTCTTTCAAATTCACCCCAGTTTCAATTCTTTTGTTAAGGATTGATGGGGGGGCATGTTGCTTGTATTGTTCAAGGCCATGTCCAGTAAGATTCACGACCGGATTAAAGCCGAAGCTCGTTATCGTTTTTTCAATGACTTCGCTTATCTCAGAAGTGTTGATCCCGGCCTTTATAACGTCAATTGCCGCATCTAGAGCAGTTTGCGAGGCCTTAACGATTTCCTTATTATTGCCTAGATCCACTGTAACTGCTGTATCCGCGATATACCCATCTATATGCGTTCCGATATCAAGTTTGACCAGATCACGAGCAAATACGCGTTTGTCGTTTTTTGATGGTGTAGCATGTGCCGCCTCTTCATTAAGCGAAATATTCACAGGGAATGCCACTCCTGCACCCTTCTCTTTTATTGATGATTCGATATGCTCGGCAAGCTCTAACAAGCTTGCACCAACTTTAACCTTTTTCACAGCGTTATCTTTAACTTCAGTTAATATTCTTCCAGCTTCGCGATATTTTTCAAGAGTCTCATTATCAGCCAATTAAATCACCAGCTTCTTATCAAATCGTGTGATATTTTTGTAGCCTTTATTAGTTATAATTACCGCGTCTTCAATTCTGACTCCGCCAATTGCCGGATAGTACAGCCCCGGTTCTACGGTTACAACATTCCCACGTTGAAGCACCCCGCCGCTTTTACTCAAGTATGGAGGTTCGTGAATATCCAACCCCAAACCGTGACCAGCAGAGTGAATGAACCCACACCCTTTCGCGAGGTCTGTCTTAAAGCCTCTTTCTTCAAAATAGTCAGCGACTACTTTATGAACTTCTGCCCCTGTAACTCCAGCTCTAATTATGCGAAGCGCTGCTGCCTGAGCTAACTTTGCCGCGTCGTACATCTCGTTAACCTCATTTTGCGGCTCACCCTTTACAACAGTGCGCGACATATCGGTTCTATACCGTGACCGAATAGACCGAGGGAATATGTCAAAGACGATAGAAGAATTCGCTTGAACGGGGCCTGATCCAGATAAGTGCGGGATCGCAGAGTCTGCACCGCTTGAGGCAATTATATCATCGGCACTGCAGCCAAGAGTTATTAAAGAGCACCCTATCGACGCTTTCAACTTTTCTGAGGTTAAAACCTCACCTTCATAATATAACAACTCATCCACCGCTTTTGATTTGCGTAAAATGTTCAGAGCAGTTTCTAACGATCGTTCGCATACACGTTGGACGTCGGTCATTTGCTCGATTTCATAAGTCGATTTAATTTCACGTGCACTTTCAACAACGCCAGATAGTGCATTTACGACGTACCCTTCTTCGCGCAATAAATCTGCAAGCTTTACCGGAAATCTGCTGTCCACACCGACCTTTTTTACCCCTGCATTTTGTAATATCGAGACGATCATGTCTACTGTCGAACTTTCATGTTCTGTCGGGTGCCAGTCTGGCTTAGCATCTAAATAGGAGGATACTACATCAGCCATCGACGTTCTTACCGCTCTCGGTTTTTCCATACTTGAAACAACTATGGTTGATTTTTGTGCACTTCTCAGAAAAATAAATGGATCTGACGACAAAAACCTCGTCAGATAATACATATTTGAATCAAAAGCTGATTCTGAGTACTTTAAATAACCGTCGAGATTATTTTCCTCTAAATTTTCGTCAAGGCTTTTTAAACTCATTAAAACCTAATTTCTTTTAAAATTTAAAAGCCTTGGCTATAAATAAATTTTTTTAAGAGATCTATTCCTATTTTACCTTGTGAGATATTTGCATCTCCCATAAAAGTCAACAAATAAATCCTTTTTAGCAGAACTATACGAAAGATACAACGCGCAGGAGTATGGCAAAGTTGTTTGACAGTATTACACAGATTTTCCTTGTCATCATAATTATGACGGCCATCATTCTAGCGTGAAATGTATTATAATCCGAATTTTTTTCCGTACATTGACATTGTTTGTTATTGTTGCAGTGATACTTGTAATCCTTTTTGTAATTGCAAACTTGACGTTTTAATCCAATAGCGAAATGATTTATTGGCTGCTGTTCTAAATGGAGGCCGCGCAAACTGAATAAGATCAATATGGTCGGGACATCAAAATCACAATTTCAGTTTCGGCCTGACATACGGGGCATTCTCCTTTTTTGACTTCAGTGATTTCCCCTAATATATCAGCTTCTGCTAATTCTTCGAGTTTATGCCCGCATGCCTCTGATCCACACCACGAGACTTTAAAAATCCCCTTCCAGTCTTTTGCATCTTCTGGATTCCCAAGCTCTATTATGTGTGATTCCAAAACGTGCTCTGCTTTAGTACGTAAGTTAAATAAAATCTCAGCCATTAAATCAGATATTCTAGATAATAGCTCAGCCCGCGTGACAATTTCCTTAGCACCTGTGTCACGCCTCACTACTGTCACACAGTTATCCTTAAGATCTCGAGGGCCGATCTCTATTCTTATAGGAACGCCCTTTCGTTCCCACTTGTAGTATTTAGCGCCTGGTCGCTCATCCGCGGTATCGATCTGGATTCTATATTCGGAGAGTTGACTCTGAACGTCATAACACGCCGCTAAAATTGATGCTTCATCGCCGGCTTTCATGATAATTGGAATTATAATAATTTGAACAGGTGCAATTTCATGAGGTAGCACGAGACCTTTATCATCTCCGTGAATAGAGATGACAGCTGCAATACAACGCTCAGAAATACCATAGCACGTTTGATTGACATATTGCTGTTCGCCGTTAACATCTTCATACGTTATGTCAAAGGTTTTAGAGAAATTAGTTCCGAGATGGTGGATAGTTCCAATCTGCAAAGATTTTCCATCAGGCATCAAAGTATCAAAAGCAAGAGTATAATCGGCGCCCGGAAACTTGTCCCACGCAGGTCTTTTAGTTACTACGTGAGGCACTCCGAGCCGGTCGTAAAACTCGCTATATAACTTTACAGCCTTTTCAGTTTGCGTCTTTGCTTCTTCCCATGTCGCGTGTGCAGTATGCGCCTCCTTAAACGAAGAGATCTCCCTCAACCGTATGAGTGGTCTTGTATGTTTCGTTTCATATCTAAACGTGTTAACCACTTGATAGATCTTTAGTGGAAGATCAGCGTGAGACCTTATCCAGATGCTATACATCGGATATATGGCGGTCTCGGACGTTGGACGCAAAGCAAGGGGTATATCAAGCTCGTTGGAACCGCCACGTGTAACCCAAAACACTTCCTCTTCGAATCCTTTAATATGTTCCGATTCTTTTAGAAGTTCATTCTCGGGTATTAACATTGGAAAATAACTCTCAACGTGCTCTTTATCAAGAAGTGACCGTAAAAGATTGTAGGTATATTTTCTAATAGCAAAGCCGAAAGGAAACCACGCGCAAAGTCCCTTCACCGGATATCTGACGTCTATAATCTCTGCATCAGCAAGGAGCTCATTATACCAATCACTGAAATCAGATTTTTTCAATTTATCACCACTTTCATTTCGCAACAACGGGAATTTGTAAAATATACAGTCCACACATCAACTTAACTTTAATTATACACCAAGAGTCATTCGCATTATATCTCGGATTGCTGGAGCCAGACCTACAGTCAGTATAGCAAGCTTCACTAAACCGATTAAATTTTCCGATTCACCTTTTAAGTAGTGATCAATTATATAGAGCACGGGGACGATAACGAGCAATTTTAAAGGATACATTATAAAGGCCGTTCCTGTTTCAGCAATCAAAAAACTTGGCAACACGTGCTTTTCGGCGTATGGTAAAAATGTAATACCGAATGCCGTGGCAGTAGCATCCAACAGCTGTGCGTCAATGATAAAAGCATTTACTCGATTTTTAAAAAGCTTTATGTCAAACGTCTTAGCGATGACGTACACACTTATAGCAATCCCTAAACCTATGGAAAATATTACAACGGGCACGACGACGTTAAATGTGGTGGCATTAATATACAGGAAGGCAACGTTTATCGCACCCCAAATTATGCCTATAATTCCAAATGGCCAATAATATTTTACGCTAATTACCTTGGTGATACCTATCGAAACAACGAGAGCAGCAATACACACGAAAAATATCAAAAAAAATATCAACGGCGTAATTAAGAGGTACTTCCACGGTGCACCTACAATTCCAGCATCCTCGACCACCCGTAGAGAGCCACCCACAAAGATATAAGGAGACACCGCCAATATAAAAATATCATTGACTGTTACATTTAGCTTATTTAATAATTTAAGTACGACAAATAAGCTCAACCCAAGTATTATTGCGTAAGTTACGGTATCGACAGGATTGTATCCAGTATCATAAATTATTGGATTTATATAATAGTGGCTTACGAAGTTCCAGAAATCTATGTTCAATTGATCACCATGAAGAGATGGATGTTATTACCGAGAGTCGTGGTAATGGAACACGATGCAATCTACGGTACTGCTAACGTACTACGTGAACTTAAGCTTGATGGGGAGGGCTTAATTGTTTGCGGCCCACAAACCTGCAAATTTGGGAAAAAAATTGAAGATATAATAGCGGATAACTACCCAGCGACGACAATAATTATTACAGCTGCTACGATTGAAGAGGTAGAACGCGTTACAGAACAATCGTCGGATAAGTCCTTTATTATCGGAGTCGGCGGAGGGAAATCAATAGATACGGCAAAGCTTGCCTCAGTTAATGCAAAAATTCCATTCGTTAGTGTGCCAACAGCTGCAAGTCACGATGGGATAGCATCAATGAGGTCTTCCATTCACTGCAAAGATAAACCCCACTCTATTGAGGCACAAACTCCTCTTGCCGTCATCGCTGATACTAAAATCATTGCTCAAGCCCCCTATCGACTGCTTGCAGCAGGTTGTGGTGATATAATATCAAACTATACGGCCGTTAAGGATTGGGAACTTGCGAGAAAGCTCAGGGGAGAAGAATTCAGCGAATATGCAGCTACACTTTCGCAAATGACTACTCAAATTATTTTGAACTATTCAACTCAAATTAAGCCTAACCTAGAAGACTCAGTTAGGCTTGTGGTAAAAGCGCTTGTATCCAGCAGCGTAGCTATGAGCATAGCAGGATCTTCACGCCCAGCGTCAGGAAGCGAGCATAAATTCAGTCACGCACTTGACCAAATAGCTTCGAAGCCTGCTTTACACGGCGAACAGTGCGGAGTCGGAACGATAATGATGGCATATTTGCACGGGGGCGATTGGGAAGGGATTAGACAATCGCTGAAAAACATAGGCGCTCCAGTCGATGCGAAAAACTTAGGCATCGATGATTCGGATATAATTGAGGCACTACTATACGCGAAAAACATACGACCTGAACGTTATACCATACTCGGGGAAGGACTAACGAGAAAGGCAGCTGAAGATCTTGCAACAGTGACGATGGTGATCGAATGATCAACTTTCAATACCTACAAATTATAGTTTTATAATGAGAGAGAACATATACATAGATAGTTGAAACCCTTATTCATGCGTCAATACGTCAGACAAATGGTTACCGAAGAATGATAACATGCCAAAAACAAATACTACTATAACTCTGATTGGCGTTGGACTTGCCAAAATAGGATCAGAATTCGTGTTCAATGGCCCTACAAATGAGTGCGAAACTTGTAAACTCAAAAATACTTGTTTAAATCTAGATACTGGTAGAAGGTACAGGATAGCTGCAGTCCGCGGCAACGCGAAACATGAGTGTGCGCTGCATGATGGGGGCGTAAAAGCTGTAGAAGTTTTAGAATCGCCTATCATTGCGGCGATTGATCCAAAGAATGCATTTATAGGCTCTAAAATCTCATACAAACAAAGCGACTGTAGTAAGCAGAATTGCAAGATCTATGATTTATGTCATCCATACGGCGTAATACCTGACGAAAAGTATACAATATGTGCAGTTCTTGGCGATGTCCACGATGCCTGCGTTGAAGGGCGGCTACTAAAGTTGGTAGAGCTAAAAAAGTAGATATTTTCGTTATGAGAGAGTAGCTTCAGTATTTATTGGCGCTGTTCTTATTGCATAAATAGCTTTACAAAAGGGGTTTGCTCAACTTTTTGTGTAAAATTGCTGAGATAATTGTAACACGGTAACTGTTCAAGAACATAACCTATTTTTGTGCAGTTTCTTTTTCGCATTTTTTTACGTAGTGAGTGATACGCGTAAGGAGTGTTAAGGGATAATAAACTCTGAAAAAGAGTGAGTGCACCACTTTGTCCTCTATCATTTGGGAAGATTATCAGAAACTTCAGCTACTACTTCTTCAGAAACTTCAGCTACTACTTCTTGCGGTATTTCTGCAGATTTCTCTCGCTCGTTCGTTATTTCGGATGTGACTTCCTCAGGTGGATGTGGCTTTTTATGCAACTCCACGTAGTCAACTTCTTCTACATCAATAAGGCTCATTATTTTTTCAGCAAGTACTCCTTTGTAATATTGAACGGTCTGATTAAATGCAAATTCGTATGGTACTTCTATTCTTATAACTGCCCCTTCCATTGACACTGGGAAGTCTTTATGCAGATAATACTGAATAAGACCTTTAATCTTGCTGATTGGATCGTCAATAATCTCTTCAAGCGTGTAGTCATAAGTAATAGTTTTTCCTGCATAAGGTAAATTAAAGTCGACGCGAACTCGGCCCCCTATTACGCTTTCAACAGTCCCAGTTTTGTTATCTACAGTTACACGCATACCAGGAACTGGTCTTTTTTCAAACCTTCTTGTCGGCACGACTTCTACTAGTTCCGGATTTCGTTGCCCGAAGGCTTTTTCGGGGGGAACAACAACAGTTCCTTTGTAGCCAACATTTCTACCAACTAAGTCCTCATCCAAACCCTTCACCACCATATTTTCACCTACTACAATTACAACCGGACTGTAGTCGATCCCCTCTGCATATATCCCGTGCTGTTTTGCCACTTCTGTGTCGGTCGTGTCAAAAACATCGCCATTTTCCAGCTTCCCAGTATATGAAATCTTAACAAAATCGCCACTATTGACGCTCATATTGCATAAATACGCTTAATACTTAAAAACCCTTAGCATGCTACTATGATTGAAATGGAAATTAAAGCGTATCTCACCGATGAGGCTTTACAAAATTTTCTCGAACTTCCTCCGAAATTTATAAGTTTGTCAGTTCAGTCAGATGTATACTACAGTGCGCCAAACAGGGATTTTAAAAAGACTGACGAGGCATTAAGAATTCGGGTATCAAACGGACAAGCAGAAGTTACGTACAAAGGTCCAAAAATGGATACAGAAACAAAAGCTAGAGAAGAAATTAATGTAAAAATTGATGATTATCAAAAATTTGACAATATTCTTCGTATTCTGAGTTTCAAGAGCATTAGATCGGTAGATAAGGTCAGACGAAAATATGAATTTGAGGGCGTAAACGTAATGATTGATGAGGTTAAAGATCTAGGAAGATTCTTGGAAGTCGAAGTCCTAGTAGAGGACAATTTCGACGCTGCTAAACAGCACGTTTTTTCAATTTTAAAGAGGACTGGTGTTGAAAAGGAAAAATTGACAAGAGAATCGTATCTAGAGCTTTTGTTGAAAAAGCACTAACTCGTGCACAAGTAAGCTACGAAAAACTGACTCTAGGTTTGAATCAACGTGACTCGCGGCAATTCTCCATGAACAATCTCAATAACCGCGCCATAACCAAGCGCAGCCATACCGGGATTGACGATGGCGGTCTTTCCTGACCTGACAACTCCTCTTTGTTCATGAATATGCGCACAGGCTATAATGTCAACTATGCCGACTGCTTTGCCCACAGCGTCGCTCCCAACATTGTGCCCGTTGACCTCATCTAAAAACCCTTTCGGCGGTGCGTGTGAAAGCAAAACGGTAGTATTGCTGACTTCACTCAACAACTCTCGCATGTACGTTTCTATCTCCTCTTCAGTCATCTCAAATGGCGTATTAAATGGTGTAGGATTTGATCCCCCTAAACCAATGAACTTTACGTCATTATAATCAAAGCTCTTAAGGTGTAAATTTACCGCAGATGACTCGTCTATTGTTTCAATTATTGTCGGAAGATCACAATTTCCAGGAATCATTAAAATAGGCGCCTCATTACCTATAATTGAAATAAGCTCAAAAACCAAGTTGTTAGGACCGAAGTCGGTGATATCACCCAGTACGCAGACTGCATCGACAGGACCTGCTTTAAATAAAATTTGACTTACCCGTGAGTATTCACCGTGGCAATCTGAAAGAGCTAGAAATTTCATTGTTATCACACTAACGTTCGTTGAGTAACGTACTAACCCATAAGCATAAATCGTTTTTCATTTATTGTTTTTTCCTTAAATTAGTGGTGACTCGTCCAACTTCCGGTGAGCTTATTCTGGCGCGCTAGCTTTCCCAGTTTCCGATCGACCTCTTTCGCTAGTGTCGATGGGCTCGTGCTTTCATAAGGTGTGCCTGGGAGAGGAGTAAAATAGTGGGCGCGTATCTTGCCCCCCTTTGATACAATTTGGTCAACAAGGTTGAGGGAATCCAGTTGGTCTGCTTCGGTTTCAGTCGGAAGCGCGAAGATGAAATCCACTACCGGCTGTAAACCGTGATCAAGGCATCTATCCAACGCAACTTCAATGTCATTTCTCGTATGTCCACGTTCCATCTCGTTAAGAACTACATCGCTTCCTGATTGTGCCCCGAAGTGAATAGACTCGTTTACGCACTTACTGACTACGAGCTCAAGTAGTTCATCTCTTATGAATTCCGGCCTCACCTCTGAAGGAAAAGTCCCAAAGTATACGTTGCCCTTTAGACATTCGAGGAGCTTTTTAATTTTTAGATAGTTAGCATGCCTGCCATCGGATCCTGTACGCAAAAGAGTTAGACGACACAAATCTGATATCTGTCAAGTACTGGCTATATTTTGAGATAGTCTCCGCGCTTCTGTGTCGCATTTTCCTGCCGAATAGCCTCGGTGTTTGGCAATACTTGCAACTGTACGGGCACCCTCTGCTTATCTCGATTGGTGACTTTAAATTCTTGAGAAAAGGAGGGAAATCATCAAGTCGAACGTTAGGACGCTTTTTCGTCACTTTGAGTATACCGTTCTCTTTAAAAGCAATCCCCCTCACCGTCTTCAGCTGCCTGTTTTCAACAAGGGCCACGATAAGCTCGGGCAGGGTCTGCTCACCTTCACCGAGCACTACATAGTGAAAGTATTCAAGCGCTTCATAAGGCCTCGCAGATGGGTGTGGTCCTCCTGCGATGAACATCGACGTTGTATCAGCCTCACTGACTTCTTGGTAGACGCTCTGAGCCTGAGCTGTAGCAAGGCTGTAAATCACTATTCCATCCCTTGGCCCGTTTGCAAATTTTACGTTTATGTTATTTATCGCTAAAGCCGCCTGAAGCGCAGCAAAGCTGAACATATTTTTTTTATCGAATCTAATCGTTACGCTTGCAGAGGAATTGGTGTAAAACATGCTAAACAGAGAACGAAGGCAGTTATCCCTAAAGCTACGCGCTTTAAGTCAAGCTTGGTTGTGTCATTTATAGGCTGTGGATGACCGCCCGTAGCAAATAGTAATGTAAAAAGGCCCCAAAACAGCAACATTCCTCCATTAAAGCCCCTCAATGAAAGATAAAATCCGCTGAGGAGCATGACAGGCGGCACAAGTGACGATATATATCGTCCCTTATCACCAGAAAGGGCTCGCGCAATGTGACCCCCATCGAGTTGTCCGACGGGGAGCAAGTTGAGGCTTGTTACGAGCATGCCAACCCAGCCCGCAAACGCGATTGGATGCATCGTCTCACTCGTTGTTGGCACCACTTTTTCGATAAGCTGGAAGAGAAGAGGTACTCCTGGTACCATGGTCTGTTCTCCGGGATGCACTAGTGTAACAGGGGGCAACGCAAGCCCTACCGCCGTAACAACTATCGATGCTAGAAGGCCAGCAAGGGGCCCCGATATTCCGACGTCAAAGAGGCTTTTTCTATCCGGTATGGCCCCTTTGAGTTTTATTATAGCACCCAGCGTCCCGATGGGCGAGATAAACGGTAACGGAATGAAATATGGTAAGCTGGCTTTCATCCCACGTCGCCGTGCTGTTAGATAGTGGGCAAGTTCGTGCGAGCCTAGAACAAACATTATAGCTATTGTAAATGGTAACCCTCTGATGATTAACAGGGGGTTGGTAAGCGGGTTAACGTTGTAAAAGAAGACTGCGCCTGAAATCATCGTTGTAAAAGCGGTAATGATAGCGAGCGCGACGTTGATGCTGACGTTCTCTTGCGCAGCTTTGAACGGCGTAGCGACAAGCACAAACTCGCCATAATCACGTCTCAGCTCCAAGTTATAGCCCTCTTGCGCAAAATCACGCCATAACGTCTTGTGAATCGTGGTGCTGTCAGCTAACGGATCCCCATAAAATATTATCGCATCTCCCGTCTTTTTAACCTCATAGACGTGAAAGACGGTGCTGATTTTGTCAAGGCTTACTGCGACGGTCAACGTTCCACCTCAACGTAGCCCTCGTTGGCGTTAACACACACCTTGTCACCAGTTTTAATGGCGATTATGGGATCAACTTCGAGGCTGTCAATAAGCGGTATGTCAGAGATGATTGCCCCCACTGCGACTATAGGTTCACAGGATTGATTGATAATAGCTGCTGGTGCTACCCCAGCCTTTTTGAGCTGATAGAGAACGTACGACCCTACAGTCGACCCTTTCCCGGTGGGAAACACAAAAACCTTTTCTGCGACAGAACTGCCATAAAGCTCGTGACCCAACGCAACTATCACTCCGGTTTTCGCATCAACGTCTCCTAAAAACGAGATTGGTTCAGCTGTAGCAAGGGCTAAGCCGTCAGCAATACCTCTTGATATGCTACGGCCATGTATTTTTCTTAACATGTACCTGTTATGTAGTTACTCTTTACTATTTTATATAATTAATATACATTGAGAGATAAAATACAATATCCCATCTTTTTCTGTCTCTTGCGTGCTATTCGATTACTTGAATTTTGTGACGTAGCGCGGCAGTGTGCTCATTTCGAATAATAGTGCGTCTGAGAAGCAGTAATTTCCTACACTATACGTAAAGTTGTGCTTCATTTTTACGCTCATTATACCCATAAACAGAGATTTTTAGCGGAGACTTCAACGTGCCGGCTGTGCTGACTGTTTAATTACCGATTCTTACCTCGATCCAACGGCCGCAAAGCCACAATTTCTCGTTTCACCGGTACAGTGGTATAATCTTTGCCACGAACACTTACGTTAAAAAACGTTCCTAAATAGTAATTGACTTTGATGCTTTGTTCAGGTTTTATGGTCGATCCAGGGTGACGCTAAAAAGATATTCGTCTTTTGTAAACGTCTAACCTGCACGCAAAACGTTGCAGTGAGATTTTTCTTTCTCATTAGGGTAAGAGTTACACTATACCACTAGTACTTATAAATATAATTCACTCACAGCACGCGGCAGTTACGCAGTCGAGGGTGGTGCCAAAAATAGTGTGAGACTTACACAAGCTTGGACCGTACGCAAATGCCTTACCAGAATTTACCATCATCTTGCGCCCTTCAAAAGCGGGCGAGACAATCATGCACGTATCGCAGATCACCTTGGCACCACTCTCTTCTATTGCCTCAACGGTGCGAGAGCACCTGCTTGCTACCTCCCGTGAGGTACATATCAAAAACGGCTTTGTGACCCGTTTACCTTCCAACACGTGCGCGATCTGATTGAGTTCAGCGTGAGAGCAGTGAGGACAGCCGAGCGCCACGATCTCCGGTTCTTCAGATGAGTGTATATCGAGAACGTCACGTTCGATGTCAACTACGTCATCAGGCTTTTCAACTACCCTATTTACGTAATATAGTGCTACGGCGCCAGTCGCTGCCATACTCGCCCCAAGCGCTTTCAATTCGTCGTTCGTCGGGGGTGACATAAACGAGAACGACGGAACGTTTGATCGCACAAATTTCCCAACGACATACCCCAACGCCCCGTACTCAGCGCCCTTCAGTTCAAAATCGACGTTAATTACCATGTTGGGGACTCTGTTCTCGTCAAGATGATAGCCGTAGTGAGGGGTTTTTCCTGTTAATGCAGAAGCGAGGGCGCTCGGCCCGCCTTCACGGTTCGTCCGTGCCCCGAGCACCGAATTGGCATAAGACACTGCGGATGATTCTGACCAGCTGATGTGCGAACCTCTTAAAGGCGCACTGATGTAGTACGGCGTGCAGGTACATTGCGCGTCGATGCCGAGTCGTTCGTAGCTATCAATAATGTCCATCTGCTTAGCGTGAAACGCCTCAGAGATCCCGAGCTCTTTCCATCGAAACTTGTCCATACCCATGGGGTTGAGCGTCGTTGGGATAACCACGCGTCCGATAAGTTCTGATAAGTAGGCACGGCCTGCGTCGCCAATGGTCTTATACGACACACCCGCGACTTGTGCGCTGTCAACGGGTATCAACCGGTCGGCCCCATAGATGTCTCCTAATGCTGTTAAAATTTCCATTGCCTTTTGCTTTGCCGTTCCACATTCACCGTTTAACGTGGCTTCTTCTTCGCGATTGAGGTACATGCCATTAGTATATATTGAGCTGGTGCTATAAAAATAAGATCCAATCCGGGAATACAATTAGTCTCGAACTCTGTTGGATAAGCACATCCAATTATCGAACGGTCGAAATGACACGTGAATAGTTTCAACCTAAACTACATCACTTGTCTTTATTTTGGACACAGAAATAACCATCTAAGTAGTATAGTAAAATGAATGATGTCACGCGGGGCTTGACGCATTTATGACGGATTTAAAAATAGTAGTAATACGGTATGCTTCGATCGAAGCACTTGTGCACTTGTAGGGCCCCTTTGCAATCACTTTACCATCACCGTCACGTTCTCCAAAGTATTTTGTGTAGTCAACTGAAAGATAGGAGTGAATTGCTATAAGTTGAAGCCGACACAGCAGGGAGGGAGCGCGTGTCACCAGGCGTTGCCTCACGTTACCTCTTTTTTGAATTATTATCTCTTAGATGTGCTCATGACTACGCTGCTTCCGTTCGAACCACTCACGTATGTATTCTTCACGGCGCTCATGCCTCTCCAAACGGCATCCAAACCAACTTTCTGCCTCCCAAACTAATGTGTTTTGCATCCCCACCGAAAACAAGCCTTATCAGCTCTCTAAATCCTAAAATCCGAATCTCTCCGATGCGAGCAGGTTGGAGATAAGTACCTTGTACGGTTAATTAATATCAAGCAAAAAAATTGACTTTATTTCAGCGTAATAGTGCATAGGTAATATTGGCAGACATAGCGCGATGATGAAGTTATTTCGCAGCATCAGCCTACAAAATTTAAATACAATGGCATAAGTGAATCTAAGTGAAGCTGATGGCTTACGCCATTAATAAAAAGGAATGAAACAAAAAATGGTGCGCAGCCCACAAAATCGACCAAACGAGACTTCGCAGAAAAGTTATTTTCAGCTAAAAGGATTCAATAATCGCAACGCTCTTATGGTCTTCCTTGGGTTACTACTTATAGGATTTAGCATGATTTTGTTATTTACTTAATAATGACCAAATCAACTAAAAGACCAAAAGGGCGGACTCCTCACAGCGCGGAGCACACATATAAGAGCGCGAAAACAGCGTTAATTTTGATGTGTGCAGGGCTCTTATTAATCATTGCGGCATTACTTCATATGATGGGGTACGTTTAACCCAAAAAATGCTCTATAAACTCTATAAACGCTCATAAATGGAACCACATGTCGAATGATGTACTGACATTCGTTGTGTGTTTTTTCTATGATCATCATTGTTAGGGTGAGCTCAAGAGATTTGATCGTGTTTCGTAGCGTTGTTATGACGCTATATTAAACACAAGTGTTAGCTGTTAATTCATATGTTGTCAATAAGCTCTGTCTTGTAAAGGGACTCTATTTTTAGAAATTCATCTAGTTTGTATTGCTCTTACATTAAACCTTTTATCTAAGACTCTATGTGTAGGCTTATATTTTCGTAAATGCACACCTTTCTATTCCAGCAATTTACTTATTTATAACATAAAATCGCTGCGAATAACGAGCAATTACCAACTGTTATAGCATAACGGCTTCAATATTAAGATACCTAAGGGATACTGTGGACGAAAAACTCAATACGTTAACTGTATTGTGTAAAAACGAGTCTAACAATGCCAGGTTACACAATTAATCAAAACGTTCGTCGTTTCTAAACACGTCTTTTAATCGCCGAACTCCATCAATTTCCTCTATTACATTCGCAGCGGCGATTGGTACTAAGTGTTTCCAAGGCTCGTTTGAAAGCATTCTTCTCCGTATTTCAGTACCCGAAAATTTCTCACGCTGGTAAAGAGGAGATTTTTTGACGTTAAAACCAGACTCTTCGAACAGTCTTATTGTATAAGGATTGTTGGTATATACGACGTCAAAATGTGGCGTCATGGAGCAAACGTGTGCTACCCAAACAGCATTTCTACGTATATCCTCAATAGGAATCACGTATAGTACTTTGCTAAGATGTTCTAATGATCGTGTGATCATTATGACCCTTTCACCCGAAGTAAAAGGATCAGACGCGGTGTGGCTCAACTGCGCGCTGCCAATTCCGATAACGATTTCATCGGCTTCTTGAGATATTTGTTCTAACACCTGTTGGTGCCCTAGGTGATACGGTTGGAAACGCCCAATGTAAAATGCTCTCATTTTTTGCGCAGATTGTTTGATATATCGTAATGTTACGTTCTCTCATTATTACCTTTCGCACACTGTTATTCTCTTTAAGTGATGCACATCTAGTGTAATAATTCATTTAGCACTTTTTATTTGTCGTTGTAAGCTTACAATAATAGAAACCCGCTCAGTAGTAGCCTGGAACGTGATCTATGAAGCAGTCACTGTTCGACATCACAGTGAGACGTCACGGTACGCGAAAAGATGCTTCCATTTAAACAGCCGAGCGACGTGGCATTGCAACGAACAGCGTATGATTTATAGCTAGACAATGTCTCAGCTTAGCAGCACTTAAATTGTACCGTAAGCGGGACTTTAAGCCAGATGGCAGCCGAAGGACATAAGATACTTTGAGGCTCTAAAAAAACACATATATGTGACAGTCAAAAGATAAGAATTAATTTATAATAAACACTAAAACAGCTCAGTGAACGTTTATATGGCTCACATACATCTTCCTGATGGAACATTTTCTCTCCTATGGGTACTAATTTGGTGGGGAGTTGCACTTGTCCTAATTGCGATCGCATTGAGATCAGCACGGAGCCAAACGATTGAAACGAAACGGCTTGCAATAGCGGGGATGATCGCAGCTGCTTCATTCGCAGTTTTCCAGATTAATATCCCGTTTGCAGGCGGCGTACACATGAACCTCACTCCCCTCATTGGGATTCTGATGGGTCCCGCTATTGGATCACTTGTCGTGCTGGTAGTAAATATTCTCAGCGCACTAGTGGGTCACGGAGGATGGGGGCTTATTGGTGCTAATACCACTGTTAATATCTCTGAAGTGATTACCGCTTATTATGTCTTTAAACTAACAAAAAACAAACTAGAGATCTTTACCAGAGGGGCTATTGCGGCGATATTAGGACTATCAGTAGGCAATGTTGCTTTGATACTAATTATAGCCATTTCGGGAATTAGTGGAAGTGGGGTATCAGGCAGTGCATCAATTATCTACTTAGCCCAAATACCACTTCTGAATTTCATTGTAGCTGTGGGCGAAGCGGTAGCAACAGGCTACGTGGTGCTATACTTAAGTAAGGTAAGGCCCGACCTTATCGGTGACTAACGTGAAAAAAGAGCATATCATATTGATAATTGTTTTTCTGTGTCTCATAACCGTATCCCTCTGGATGTCAACTCAGGCAAACGTTCAGGAAATCGAAAAAAAACTTACAGGTGAAAAAACAAATAGAGGTGAATCGGGAGGAGGGATAATTGAGGGCGGAAATATTCTGCTATACTTAGCATTAGTAGTCATACTGATCGTAATAGGGATAACGGGATATTACCGGCTGTCGAGAGAGAAAGAATGACGCGGCTTGGCTTCGAAAGGCACTTGCCTGATTTAGCATTAATAACCTACTACTCTGAATTACAAGACAGCATCGTACATCGATTCAGCCCTTGGACCAAGATCGTCATCCTGCCAATCATTATTTTTAACATTACAATTACTAATGACAGCAAGGTTTTAGCGCTCATTTTTGTTACTGTAGTTTTTGTGTATTGGATCTCAAAGCTTCCGTTAACAACTTTATGTTTTTGGTGGACGTTACCAGTTTTTTTCGTAATATCTCTTGCAATTCTACTAATATGGACGGTGCCTGGTGCTCCTTTAATAAACTTTAATTTCATAACACTCACCAGACAAGGAGTAACGTTCCTTTTGAACCTGCTCCTTAAAGCACTTATTGGGGTCACTTATTCACTCACCCTTATAATGACCACGAGATACAACTATCAATCGTACATCGTTTCAAAGATTCTGCCCTACCCACTAGACCAAATTATCTTGCTCACTTACCGATTTATCTTTTTAACGTTAGATGGGCTTGAATGGACAATAATATCAATGAAGACGAGAGGAGGGTTCAATATAGCAGGTTTAAAAAAAAGTGGCCGGTTTTATGGATCTGTTTTTGCTTCAACGTTCATACGGTCGTTCGATCGCGCAGAGCGCATCTCTAAGGCTATGGCATCAAGAGGGTATAGCGGGAAATTTCAATCTACGTATAGTCCTCCAAAACCATCATTTGCGGGCTATTTGACTATCATTCTGCTTCTTATAGCATCATTCTATGTGTCTATCGCCGGAGGTGGACTATAAAATGACCGAATCTGATAAAACCAGCGCGTGTAAACTTAGAGATATAGAAATAAATGAATTAATTCATGTTGATTGCCTTAAACACGTCTACCCAGATGGAACGAGCGCGCTGCATGATATCTGTCTTTCTGTGTATAAAGGCGAGATAATCGCACTTTGCGGAGGAAATGGCGCAGGAAAAAGTACATTGGTAGAGCACCTAAATGGGTTATTAAAACCAAGTGTTGGGCGTCTCGTCATACTTAACAACGAAGTTACCAAGAAGAGCGGGATAATTACAGACGTTGGGATAGTCTTTCAAGATGCAGATAGTCAGGTTTTTGCACCAACAGTCATAGATGATGTAATGTTCGGTCCCCTTAACAAGGGTCTCGACAAAGAGGAGGCAAAGGGGGTTGCCCTTAACGCTCTAGAGAGCATAAATGCCTCTCATCTCGCGAACAGAATACCTTACTACCTGAGCAAAGGTGAAAAAAGACTTGTAGCTATTGCGGGAGTTCTTGCAATGGAGCCGAAAGTTATCGCAGCTGATGAACCAACGAGTGATCTTGATCCCGTTCACGCGCGTCAGATTGAATCGGTATTACTCGATTTGAAGAACAATCACGGCATTAGCATAGTTATCACTACCCATGACATGGACCTAGCCGCGCGACTCGCAGATAGAATTTACGTGATACACGAGGGGGGGATAATTGCAACAGGCACCCCTAAAGAAATATTTTACGATGTTGAGGCTCTTAGTATAGCGGGACTGGAACAGCCCACGATTGTGAGGCTTTATGAAAGGCTAAAAAGAGACCATAATATTGATAACATCAAACCTATTAGCGAGGAGGATTTAATTTCTCTAGTTTCAAGTGCATTAAGAAATAGAAGTTGCTCATTTAAACGAAGTTAAATTAAAGTTACCTTTACGGATATTTCAACTGGTATATGCAAAAGGAGCATAGAAAATGATGTGGAAGGAGATATGGTCGCGAGACATCGAAAGCTCAAAGAGCGTGTCGCTGAGAGTGAGCGTATCGGAAGCAGAAAATGGAGCAAAAATTTTCGGTATTCGACGGTGGATCCAGCGCGGCGATGAAAAGATTCCTACAAAGGATGGCTTTGCAGTGCAATTGACAACTGATACCGTAGATAAGCTTATAGAGGCTTTAACAGAGGTAAAAGCAGGACACAATGAATACCAATAAAATTGTTCGGTATTCGTTATTAATAATTATTAGTCTTTGTGTTCGATCCTCTGTTGGCGTGACAGAATAAGAAATGATTGTAAGTTGTTAATAATGAGAGATAAGTTATCTTTACCTTTAAAATTTGAAAAATCGGAGTCATTTTAGTAAAAAAGTAGATAGAGTAGTCTATTCATTATTTGCTTGGTTAAATATTTATATTGAAGCGATCTAATTATTATCACGGAAATTTTTGTGCGCTAGTGGTACCATGGGAGAATACGACTTTGAAAGATTGATAAGGTACCGGAAAATTGATATCCTCGAAAAAGCGCTTGAAGATGCCAATGAACACCAGCGATTTAAGGCTGTGGAGGCTCTAGAGGCGATCGCGCTTGGATCTACTGAGGATAATAAAGCGTACGCTATCTTAGTTGATGCATCCTCTCAAAATCCATATGAAGATGTTCGTCAGCACGCACAAATTGTTCTCAAAAACATTAACGGGTACTTTAAAGAACATGCGGGAACGTTGGACGCTGGTAATAACACCACCGTAATGAACACCACAATTCCACCGAAACAAAAACCGTCAGAACTCCATGAGTCTAACAACAAAAGAATAATCTTAGTGTGCGAGTTTGATGATGACAGCAACAATTTAAGAGTGCACGGAGATACACTTAGTGTGCGCCAGCAATTGGATGAATTAAAAGGTGCACAACGGGATGATGACACTCAAGTATGGAAATTTCCAATAAACAGATCATCGATTGACGGACTTAAAAAGATCGGCGTAATACTGCATCCAGCAGTTCAGAGTGTATACACCTCATCGCATGATACGTGGGCGCTAAAAACGCGCAACAAAAAATGGATTAAAATTGTTGGTGCTTCTGATACGATCGAAGATAGTCTAAAGCAAGTTCAAGGCTGTGAATGGGACAATCTTAACAAAGTGTGGAAAGTACCGTTCCACGCTGAATCAATTAAGCAACTCATGAAAATTGACGAGCTTTATGTGAGCCCCTTTATCTTAGATTGAGCGAAGACTAATTGTAATTACGAGTGATCACTAACTTCTCACAATGAGAACAAGAGGATGTGTAGTACTCTTGCGGTCGCGTTGAAACGGGTTCCAGACCGTTAATTTTGTTAAAAAAGTCAAGAAACCCAATTACTCGGGTTTCGAAATAAGGGCCGTCTTGCAGAGCAATCTGCCATCTTTAGAGTGAGGCATTCTCCTTACTGAGTCGTCAGCCTTTTCAATCTCGCGTGCCTCGTCAACTAACTTGGCCGCATATCTCATCATTTCGTGTGACGCAGTGGTCAGTGGTACGTACTTTTCCCACTCTTTTGTCATAAAACAAGCCTTGACGTTAATATCAGCCACCTTTACTGCCATTTCGTACGCTGAAATGGCCTTTGCCCTCGCATACGGGTTACAGAACTCTTCCATTGTCGCTTTCTCTGCACTCATGACAACTTTTGGTAGCTCACATTCTTTGCCTTCCTTGATTGCTGTAAGGCATTCATCCAACGCTAACTGTAGAACTCTAAAGGTTCCTGTGCCTGCAAGCACTTTCATGAGCTCAGCATTGTAAATTGCCATTTCAATTGGATCCAAGAATTCGCGTCTGGCCCCGATCATAGCGTCGGCATTAATCAGAATGTATCCAAAGCCGCCTTCTTCCTCAAGCTTTTCCTTGAGCTTCGCATTGTCTGAGATAACAATAACCTTCTTTCCAGCTTCTTTGAGCAACGTTCTCGCTTTCGTGGGGCCGGGTACCGCAGCGTTCGGAGAGACGACGACGCATAAATCAGGATTAAAGCTGAGAAGCGCTTTTACAACTGGTTCAGCATCCTCAGGGGTCAACTTTGTACCGCTTGATACAATCTTTGCCTCGAAATCCTCTCTATCGGCACGCTCGTCGAGCAACAGATCAGTCATTAATCCGCTTACAATGTTGCCGAGCTTCGCGATTCCAAGCTTAACTACCATTTTTATATCACCTATTAAGTTTTCAAAACATTATTTCGGTTCTGAAGTCAGAACTATCATCTTTTTTAAGTTTAGGTGGTTTATATTTAACTTTTTTGGTGAAACGATAAAAGGGCGCCTAATGTTGAATTGACAGAAGTAATAAAAACAAAAACAATATTATTTAGGATCCGCATGACCCTTCAGGATATCGTGCAAATAAAACTTATAGGGCCCGAGCTCACCTCCATAATTACCTGCAGATATTTTCGTAACACCTTGAACGCGAGTTGCCGCTAGCATTCCCCTTTTCATTGCCTCTGCAATTGCTTCTTCTGTCAGTCCACAAATTACTATTTCGTATATAGACCTAACACCTTCCGGCACAAGAGTATCAGGGATTTTCTCTCGAAGGGTTGGCGCGAGTCGGTGATGGGTCGATGCTTTCATGAAGGTGGAGTAGGTGGGACAACCAACTTTAGATCCGGAGGCCACAATTCCGCCTGGAAAGGGCGTGATGGTTCCTTCTACCGATTGTATCGCTCCCACAGCCGCTTGTGCTGCTAAAAGCGCCGAACCTTGCGTTTCTCCGTAGATGAAAAAGTTACCTCCTGCAACTCCTTTCTTCACCCCATAGGTCTCTTCACAGATGAATTCACCTTCAAGTATCGGTATTGCCCAGACATCTCGTCCACCCACTTTCGTCTGATATTCGTAACCGTCACCAAAGAAGTGAAGTTTTACCGCGACGGTCTCTTCAGATTCAAGCGCGTTAAATACGGCTGTTGTCGCTGCTGTGAGCACGCACTCGCCAAGCCTTTCAATGAGGTTGCTCTTTATCTGCTTTTTCGACGGATGCACGACCATTATATATACGCCAGGCCGGCCATCAGGAGTCTCATGAGGGAGCACAAATCGGTCTATCCCCGCTTCTGCACTACAACCTATTATTGACGTTGCGAATCCCGTCGCCACAATGGCAGCAGTCTCTGCCAGTTTCGTTGTTGTTGCAGTGATGAGCACTCTTGCAGCGGATACTGAAAATGCCTCAGCATAGGTATCATCAATGTCTACTCCATTTATCTTCATTTAAAACCTTCCAAAGTTTTATCAGTCTCTTTTAGCACTTCATGAACTTAAAATTACCTTTCCCTTTCAACGTAATTGTTTATGCTCAAATTTCATCCTAACTTGAATACACCAGACATTAACTGTAACGGTCATACGTATAAAACTAAACGATTAAGTCAAACGCATTTTAACACTAAATTGTTCTGCTTCATCTCCTGCTCTGACTAGAGCATTAGCTGGCGAATTGGCGCGTTTCCTATCGACTAAAAACCTTTGTCTGAAAGCTTATAACAAAGGTATATTTTCTTCAAAGAAGATATACAGTAACGATGAGGTATCCTAAATGTAGATTTGTCGTGCAGGAGCATTACGCCTCTCATCACCATTTTGACTTGCGACTTGAGATGGATGACGTTTTGAAGAGTTGGGCAATTCCAAAAGACATACCCACTGAGAGAAAAATACGGCGTCTTGCTGTGCAGGTAGAAGACCACGATCTTGATTATATAACGTTCGAGGGAAAAATTGCTGAAGGTCTTTATGGGGCTGGAACTGTCAAGATATACGATTCCGGAGAGTACTATTTATTGACAAAGAAGGAAGATAAGATCAAGGTTGCTTTGATGGGCAAAAAGTTGGAAGGCGTGTATGAATTAATTCGCTTGAAGGGTACAAAAAATTGGCTTATATTTATGCTAGGCGATCGTAAAAATGTGATTGAGTCCAAAATTTGAGTGTACTCGTGGAGAGAAGTATGACAAAAGACAGAGTTGGACGCACCCGAGTGTGTGAAGGTTGTAACGTGATGGACTTGAATTTGATAGTTCCTTTACACAAAATGAAAGAAACAGATTTCAAGAAACTTGGCATAGACTTTTGGAGTTCATGTTTTACAGACACATTTTCTAATGGCACGTGATATCTGTATTTACGAGTGTTTGGACACATTGTAGTCACGACGTATATCTTTACTTACTAGTAGACGGACAACGCTTATTATCACATTGCTGGCAATTGCATTAATTATGCGTGGAGAGAAGTAGTTAATTACGGATGAGAGTGATGAATAACGTCTGCGACTACGATGGTGTAACATTATTAAAAGACAGATTGAATATAGACTTCTATAAAATAGCTAAAGATACATGTTTTTTGACACCGAGTGCTTCGACTATAAAACAACACAAACCTTCAAACCATATTTATAACATAAACAGATTGGGAGAACTCCGGGTAGGCTGGATAAACCAAGAGGGGTATGGGCTCGCACTACAAGGAAAATTCAGAGAGGCTTTAACAAGATTCGATGAGGTCCTACGACTTGAGCCACAGTATATTCACGCGTGGAATCATAAAGGTCTCTGCAACTATTTTTTAGAACGTTATCCGACGTCGCTCAAATGTTTTAATGCAGCAATAAAGCTCAATCGGCAATTTATTGAAGCTTACATAAATAAAGGGTGCTTGCTTCAGCGATTTCATAATTTTGAAAATGCCATAAATTATTTCGAAGAAGCCGAATCGATCAATAGTCGTTCCTTCGAGAACTGGACTAACAAATCAATTTCTTTAATAGCGTTGGGCGACTTCACGAGTGCTCTACATTGCCTCGACAGAGCCGTAGCGCTTAATCCCGTGAAACCCGCAATTTATGCTTTAAGAAGCATTTGCTTCTTTGCTCTTGAGTGGTATCGTGAAGGATGTGAAGATTTAAAAGTTGCGTTACAGCTCGATCCATTGAACAAAATCGTTATCGAGCTTTTTAAAATATCTAACGCAATCGTTTAACATGAAACCACCAAAATTCACCTGTACTTATCATTTATAACCTCTTACCATGCCTTTAGATAATGCCTTTATGGAGTTCTTTCGTGGGCTATTAATAAACCAGCAAAATAACGCATTACCTTGATCTTCCAAGCGTTCGCCATCGCTCGAGCCTCAGTTTGCTGGTGCTTTCTCTAGGCTTTAGTTATCTGTCTAGCCGTCACCGCAACAAGTTCCTCATTTGTTCCCTTTTAAGCATTCGGGACGAGGAATGCAACATTTGTTTGTCAAAGCCTAAATTTGCAGTTAAATCCAATTTAGTGTACACTCACGTTACAACGCAGCTGTTATTGTTCTCTATAAATCGAGATTATGTTGATCGCATATCATTTTAGCACGTGGTATGTATTATCTGATGCTTCTTATTAGAAATTTGGTTGTCACAACAATTTAGAGCAGAATCGAGATGCTTTACTTCAGATGTTCGCCAAACTCCTAGAACAGAGTTTGATGTATGAATTAGGAGCAATTAGGATGCCAAAATATTCCCCGCCTTGAAGCAAGAATTTGTGCCACGAAGTACATTAACGAGTTACTCAACCGATAGGTATCGCGTATTGAAGGATCGGCTACCCTATCGAGGTCAAACCGATAGCATTTATCACTTTCTCCTCAGTCAAGCCGAGGATTATGTCGTAAAGAAGTAACTCTTGAATTTGATTGTGATGGTTTAAAATAGCAGTACCAAGAAAAGCGCCTAAAGCAGAGATCAAACTACAGATAATTTCAGCGTTGTTGTTTACATTTACCGTTCGAAATTAAATAGCCCTATCCGCTCTATGTTGCCCAGTCTCCAAATCAATCCGAAATATGACGTGTTTAAACCTAAGCTCGTAGCGTACCCTTCGGGACCTGAAATCCCTACTCGTATTATATAGCTCATTTTATAGTCTCTCACCACCCATCTGAATTCCACCTCACGTCCAACATATCTGCTTCTCGTAACGCTCATAGTGTTGAGAATATCCCCTATACAGTCCGAATAAGCTGCCTCCCTGTGTTCGTGTCCGCACAGTATTAAATACCCGCTTCCATAAACCCTCTTTACGTAATCGAAGGCTTCCTTAGTTGTGTAATGATATCCCGTTGAACTTAAGTACGATCTAGACGATATCCGCTGCCACGATCTAGTATAAAGCCAATCATCATTTAGCTCGTTTGGATCTATAGGACCTCCGTGAACCGCGAGAATTCTGTCTTCATAATCAACATAAAAGTGCGGTAAATCCCTTAAAAATAATGCATATCCGTCGAGATCTTTATGAGCGCCCCTACTTTTTGCGTCGCTGCCAGAAACGGGACGACCGAACAAAAACGCTTCGTCGTGATTGCCTAGCAAAGATATTACTGGGATACTCTTTTGAAGATTTCTTATCGCATTTATCACTTCTTTTGGATGATATCCTCGTTCAATTGTATCGCCCAGATTGAAAATCCTCTCTACCTTTGAAAATTTTCTTATAAATTTTGTATCACTCGTTATTGATAGAATGGACTCTAACGCTCGTATATCAGCGTGTATGTCTGATATTATTAGAGTAGACATGTCCATCATCTGCAAGGCTGAGCTTCACCCTTATCACTTTCTTTGAGTGAGTTTGCCGTTGTTTGAAAACGCTGATGTCAATGGTGAACTCCCCTTTAATAAAGAGTGAGCTGTCAACCTCTCATGGTTTAAATGTTGGTGAGACGTCATAGTTAAAAAATATATCACAACGGTGAACGGAACATTTTATGAAATTATTTTTTATATTAAAAGTCCGACAATCTTAATACTGCTCTTACGATCCTCGCGGTTTGTTTATTCAAGAAAAGTTTTTAATAATGTAATTCCAATTAAAGTGCGTATGGGATTATCTGATAAAGAATTAGAGCACATTTCAAGGGCGCTCGAGCGAGGGGGGAAGATGCTCGCTCAACACTGCGAAAACTGCCACTCGCCCTTGTTCAAACTTCAAGATAAAATAGTATGCCCAGTATGTGAATACCGGAAAGCTGAGAGCTCCGCTGAACTATCTAAAGGCGGGAGGGAAGAAAAAACGGAGGCTGAGGTTAAGAAGGCAACATCTACAGAACATCGTGAAACTATTCCCATCGATGAATATGTTACGAGCATAATAATAAATATCGCAGAAAACATGCGACTAGAAACTGACCTATCCAGAGTTAAAATTCAACTCGAGTGTATCGAAACGGGCTTAAAAATACTTCGGATGATGAAAGGGGAATGATTTTTCTTTAATAGACTACAGCGTAATGTGCTCTGCGTGTTACGCAAGTCTCGAAGATTTCATATCAAGCTTGGGACTCTGTCAACTAAGAGTCCGTACTGCTTGTCATCAGTTCAAGTTGTTAAAAATCAGAGAGCTTTATGGAATGCTGAGAGTTGTATACTAGCCACATGGAGAATTTTCAAATGGAGGACGTCGACGCACGATCTAGGCAAAGAGCTCAAGATGATATAAAGGAAAAGGTGATGGAGCTTGCGAAACGACGAGGCTTCTTATGGCCATCCTATGAGATCTACGGCGGAGTTGCGGGCATGTGGGATTATGGACCGCTTGGAGGGACTCTGAAGCGAAGAGTTGAAGATATCTGGCGTGAAATCTTCGTTATTGGTGAAGGTTTCCACGAAATCGAAACTCCTATCATCGGCATAGAGAATGTTTTTATAGCATCTGGGCACGTATCGAGTTTTGTTGATCTAATTGTTGAATGTTTACAATGTAAGGCATTTTACCGCGCAGATCATATAGTCATAGAGCACCTATCGAAATTGGGGATTACGGCAGATATCTGCGAGCCCGAAATGGAGGAAGTCTGTGTTCCTTCGAAGCGTAAGGTAGAAAAGCTGATAAAAAACTACCACATTTGCTGCCCTGAGTGTGGCGGGGCTTTCGGAGAGGTTTATGATTTCAACTTGATGTTCAAGACTCAGATAGGTCCTGGAACTCAAAGGAGAGGCTATTTGAGACCAGAAACAGCGCAAGGAATTTTTATCGACTTCCCACGGTTATTACGATTTTATAGAGACAAACTCCCTTTTGGTGTCGTGCAAATAGGAAAATCATACCGAAATGAGATATCACCCCGGCAAGGCATAATACGCCTAAGGGAATTTACTCAGGCAGAGGCGGAGGTTTTTGTCAATCCTTACCTAAAGGCGAGTCACCCGAGGTTTGATGAGGTTTCTGATATTGAAATCAGCGTTCTCTCAAAGGACTTTACAGGCATAAAGACGATAGCTGATGGGTGTAAAGAGGGACTTATCGCAAACGAGTACTTAGGTTATCATCTCGGTAAGGCATACCGCTTTTTTACTGCCGTGGGAATCAGATCGGATAAACTTCGGTTCAGGCAACATTTGCCCGATGAGATGGCTCATTATGCAACCGACTGCTGGGATGCTGAGGCGTTGACACAATATGGGTGGATAGAACTAGCCGGAATAGCTGACCGAACAGCCTACGACTTGAAACAACACGAACATCACAGTGGAGTTGAAATGAAGGCATTCTTACCGTTTGATGAGCCCAAAATAGTAGATCGTACGATTGTAAAGCCGAACATGGGCTATTTAGGTCCTAAGTACAAGAATAAAGCTAAAAAAATAGCAGAAGCTTTGTCCGGCATGGACAATCCTGCCCATCCAATAACGATAGACGGAGAGGTCATCGATGAGGATGCTTACGTCACTGAGGTAATCAGCGAGGAGGTAATAGGTGAATCAATAACTCCACACGTTATCGAACCCTCATATGGGATTGATCGAACAATCTATGCGCTTTTAGAACACTCCTATAATGAAGACGTCATTGGTGGAGATAAAAGAGTTGTTCTTCAACTTCCGACGAGAGTTTCGCCGATTCAAGTTGCAGTTTTCCCACTTGTAAAAACTTTGAACGAAAAAGCCAAGGATGTTTACAAACTTCTGTGCTCAAATGGATTTTTGCTTGAATACGACGAATCCGGAACTATTGGTAGACGATACAGAAGACATGATGAAATAGGAACCCCATTTACTATTACGGTTGACCATCAGACGCTTGAAGATCACACAGTTACTATAAGAGAAAGGGATTCGACGAGACAACTAAGAGAGGCTATCGCGGATCTTCCAGAGACGATCGGGAAATTGTTAAATTCGAGGGATTTCTTCCAAAAATTGTTTACTACGTAACAACGATACGCCAAATCATTGGATCCAGTTCCAGCATTACGTGCTTTGTGATCTTAACGTTGATGATAAAAAAAGTGCTTAGGAAAATCTACAATCATTACGCGGGCATTGTAACTTAAAAGGAAAATGAGTTGATCAGATGGTGAATGTATCTTACACTGGCGAATCGACAGCTTGAGGTATTCACAGAATTGTTAAACGTCACGGGATCCTAATTGGACCCTCTTCTTTCATTGAATTCATTATTATGTTTATTTCAATATTTTTTATTCCTATTGGGGAAATTTGTTCCTTCAGAATTGATGTAAGATGGTCGTAATCTTTTGCAGCTACAGAAAATTCCAAGTTGTGATTACCCGACATTTGATCAATCTGATAAATCGCCTCAATCTCTCGCAGTTCTTTCATATAATGATCTAAACTTGAAGGGTCTACCTTAGCGCTAATCCTCGCATTACAATTCAATCCAACTTTCTCCTTGTCTATTACAGCTGAGTAACTCTTAATAACCCCTTGCGCTTCCAGAATGGCCATCCTGTCACGCACTGTCGATTCTGATCTATTTAGGTCTCGTGCGATATCCTTGTAAGTCATTCTTGCATCTTTTTGAAGAAGATAGAGTATTTTTTTATTTATTTCGTCAATACGCAAAGCAACCCCTTCCGATCAATATATGCCAAATGTTCTACGCTTCTGATTGTACAATCTCGTTTAGAATGCTTACTATTATAAATTAGTTGTATTTATTAAGTATGTTGTGTTCAATTTAGTTAATGTCCAATTATTTAATGAATGAGGACTTATTAAAAAAATTTCACGATCTTGCTTATTCGAAAAGGAGGAAAATAGGGATAGGATTCCAAGAAACTAACGATTCAGTTTTTGATGGAGTCAGAAATGCAACCGATTTTTCCGATGTGGTCATAGTTGGCGCTATTGAGTCTGACGAATTTGAAGTTAAAAAAACGTTACAACCAGAAAAGGTTTTGGTTGACATGTTGATAAACCGCGATATAGATGCAGCGGTAAGGGGTTCGATAAGTGCGAATAAAGTTTTACCATACTTAATGCACAGATTAAATGTTAATCAACTTTATCGAACAGCGCTTCTCACCACATATAATCATATACCTTTTTTTCTTGCCCCCGTCGGGATTGATGAGGGACATACAATAAGCGACCGTCTAGAGCTAGCGATAAGAGCGTCGAGTTTGCTGACTAAGATAGGAATAGCTCCGAAAGTGGGAGTTTTGTCGGGGGGTAGAACCGAAGATACGGGAAGATCGAAAATTGTAGATGTCACCTTGCAAGAAGCTCAAGAACTTACGGACTCGCTAAAAAGCGCTGGGATTGATGCCATAAATTACAACATTTTAGTAGAAGAGGCTATTAAATACTCCAATCTCATTCTACCCCCTGATGGATTGTGCGGAAATTTAATTTTCAGGACCCTCGTATTTCTTGGCGGGGGGAAAGGTCACGGGGCTCCACTGCTTGGCTTGCCGTACATTTTTGTTGATACGTCGCGTTCAGGTACGGCGTTCAAAGATGCAATAATGTTAGCATCCGCGCTATGCGAGTAGTTTAAACACGTCGCTGCTAAAAATATGCACAAACCAGCAAGTGTTGTTAAAGTTCGCGGCTGACGTATAAAAACTTAGTTACATACCTAGCAATTACGCAGTTATTATATTGATAAAGAAAATACCATTGACTAAAATGATTTTCGCGAGGATCCACAACAAAGGGGAACTATTTTTGAGACACAATCGCAAGACTCGTCACAGTGATATGGTGATCATAGACTCTCATAATCATATTGGAATGGATATACACGGCGTCATTCAAGAGCCTAGATCACTGTTAAGAAAGATGGTAAATTCAGGAGTTAACAAATGTGTCATATTTCCATTCAATGAGATACGGCCTGGAAGAGCCTTTGCCACTGCAAATGATTACATCGCTAAAGTCGTCAAATCTCACCCCGAACGCTTCATAGGGTTTGCACGCACAGACCCAACGCATCCATCGGCTGCTGATGAGGTTTACAGAGCTATAAAAAAACTCGGGCTAAAAGGACTTAAACTTCACCCTCGAAGTCAAGAATTTCATCCATCGGATGACGAGATTATTCCTGTCCTTGAAATGTGCGTTCGCCTTAACGTCCCTATTCTCTTTCATTCCGGGTATGCTTATCGCACACTCCCACCGGCCATTGGTGAGATGGCTGATCGTTTTCCTGAATTGCCAGTAATTATGGGCCATATGGGGTGTTCCGATGTTGGGACCTCGGTAGGCATAGACGATGCCATTCATATCGCTGGTAAGGCAGAGAACGTATACTTAGAGACGTCTCGCATGATGATTTCATCATACATCGCAAAAGCTGTACGATTGGTCGGAGAGGATAAAGTAATTTTTGGCTCCGATACTCCGTACGGAAAACAAGAGGATGAAATTGAAGTTATATTAAAGAGCGAATTGGATTCATTTTCCCTTAAGAGGATTTTCTGTGAGAACATAATGGGTTTGTTGAACCTGAAATAAGTGAACGGTTGATATTGACGGCTTTATGCTCTTTTACGTGATTAAGGTTCACGTCCGAAAGTGCTTTATAAATGAGATCAGCTCTTTAACATCATGACTTCAGTAGACGATTATATTTCCAAAGCTATTGACTGCTTAAATGAAAACAAAATAGATGAGGCGATTCAGGAATATAAAAACGCCCTCAAAATTGACCCCGCAGATGGTACTGCACTAACAGGGCTCGGCCAGGCGCTTGATGAGCTAGGAGATTTTGCTGAAGCCATAAAATCGTATAAAAAAGCTCTACGTCGTAATCCACGTGATGTAATAGCGCACAGCGGTTTAGGAGTAGTTTATGAAAAACAACGCAAGACTGATCTCGCTGTGAAAGAATATGTCACTGCTTTGGAAATAGACAATAACACAGCATTCATGCATATTGTATATGCTCGCGATAGATACACGGCCTTTTTGAGCGATGAAAAGAAAAAATATGAGAATAAGTTAAAAAAGTTAGAGCAGTTGATTGAAACATACATCAGCTCGATAAAAGTTATTGACAACGATATTTCGAACTATTTTCCCGCGAAAGGCGAGTAAATTAATTTTTCCAGAGAACCGTAAGCTCTCAACTGTATTAACTGTTTAACCCAAGAAATTTACACAAACGAGGTATTTTCATTACTCTGTGCCTGCACGGGGAAGTTACCTATCAACTGTCATGATCACATTTTGAAACGTAGGGTGATACGTCGATGGACTTTACAATAAGACCTATTGGAGTAGTACATTCAAACGTTACAGACGGAAAAGACATGCCTTTACAAGGCATTCCTGCCTGTATCGAGATTTTTGACGAGTTTAACGCCGGTTTAACGGGCATCGAAAGCGATAGTCATATTAACGTGATATGCTGGCTTGATAAAGCTGAGAGAGAACCACTTGTAGTCAGACCAAGAAAGATAAATCCAAATTTAGATAAGCGAGGAGTCTTTTCACTAAGATCTCCGACTCGCCCTAACCCACTTTCTCTGACAGCGACCCAACTCGTTAAAGTAGAGAAAAATATACTCTATGTGGACCCGCTTGACATCATCAATGGATCTCCTGTTATCGATATAAAACCATACTCTGCTGTCTGGGACGTAATTTTCTGGGCCCGCGATGTACACTCCTCTCTCATACCGGCCAACATGGAAGAGGGAGAAGTTCTTACTGAATTTCTACGTGAAGCGTGCAACTATCACGGTGAGAGATGTCCGGGTATCGCCGTCGGTGTAAAAATTGTGTTTGATGCCATAAAGGCGCTAAGTTGTAATATTAAAAACGCCAGCGTGAAAATTCCGCGTAATGTAAACACTCACATAGCGGACTGTCTTATCGGAATCACTCGTGGCACACTCGGCAACGGACGGCTGACAGTGTGTGGAAGGGATGATATTGAGATTGTCTATGACACCCGCTCAATTAAATACAAATTAAAAGAGATACCGTGTGAAGATCCCTTTCAAATACTTAAAATGGATTCTAACGAGCTATTCATAAAACTAGATGTAAACAATCAATAAAACGTAGACCAATCTAAAAAAATTAGAGCTTACATGTAAGCGCTTTAAATAACAACTTTTGATACTTTTTAAGTTAACGCTAATTGCACGAAGAGACTACTGAACATTGACCGCAAATCTAAACTGCCTAACAATAAAACGTTACTTATTTATTTGAATTTTTTTGGATTATGGTGCGTTTTTGTCACAAAAGTCTTATATTTCAAGATATGCGACGTAACTTTCATGCAGGAAGATCTAACAGTTAGGGTTACGTATCTCAGTCACGCATGCTTTGAAGTAAAAGATCAACACCATACACTACTTATCGACCCATTTTTTACCAAAGACAATCCTTTGGCCCCACAATACAACGGAAAACCAGATATCGTCCTTATAACGCACGAGCATTTTGACCACACTGATGCTAGGAAATTTAACTCGCTGGTTGTGGCGCCAGCAACTTTAAAAGAGAAGTATGAAGAGATGACCACAATGAAAGTGGGTGACAGCAAGCTTGTAAAGAATGTCAGCATTACGATGATTGGCGCTAGCCACCACCAGAGCAAATATGCAGCGGGCTACATATTTGAACTAGGAGGCATTAGATTTGCACATCTAGGAGATACATACTTAGACGGCGTACAGAGATTAGCGAATATCGATGTTCTATTCATTCCTATTGGTGGATTCTTTACAATGGACGTGAACGACGCTGTTAAAGCGCTTGACATCATAAAACCGAAAACCGCGATTCCTATGCACTTTAATACGTGGGATCAAATAAAAGCGGATCCTTATAAATTTAAGCAGCTCGCAGAAAATGCAGGACACAACGCCATAATATTACCAGTAGGGGGTTCAACTACCTTTTAAACTTTACCGCACTGATAGTGGTTGAAGCTATGATAATACCACAATAGCCTTTTTAATCAATAAGAGTGACGAGTGTCAATGGATTTCGCGTATTGTGCTGAAATTATCTATCGATACTGTAAAATAAAATGCACTGTGGATACGTATGTACTTAATTTCGGCTCACTGAGTTAATCTTCTGAGTAGCTCGCCTTTTCCCTTTTGTGCAGTTGTATTATCTGGATTAAGCACTAATGCTTCGTTGAAACAATTGATTGCATCTTTTAACCTAAAAGTGTAAGCATATGCGATGCCCTTATTGATCCATGCATGCACATTCGAGTGGTCTAATTTTTGCGCTCGGTATGTTACCCTTATCGCTTCATCAAAGTATCCGAGCCTGATTAGACACGATGCTTTGTTTATAAGCACTTCTACGTTCTCAGGACTTAATTCTAAAGCCTTGTCGAGATTATTTAACGCCTCGTCATATTCTTGTTCTTTTATAAAAACTGCTGATTTGCAAATCCATGAATTCGGATTTTCCGGGTTATTCTCTGTCGCCAAATCACAATAACAAGATGCTTTTTCCTGATTATTGAGTTTTAACTGCACTATCGCTTTATAGATCAGGGCACTCAAGTTTTTCGCGTCCAGTTCTAATGCTCGAGTGAGGTGATCATCAGCAGTCTGATAATCTCCCGCTTTTAAAGCTTCAAATCCCTTTTCCATTTCAATGTTAGATACGGAGTACAACTCTTCCGACTGTTGCATAGTTGTTATTACATCTTCAAAATACACCAGACTCAAAAGAAATGGGTCTCTATCGCTTGGATACGGGGGTTTTATCTCCGGCTCGTTCTCAGGCGCTTCAGCTTTTTCGCTTGATCTCTCCTCAGAGACCTCAGCGATGGCTTCTTTCTCATCGTCCTCTGCCTGTTTCTCCAATTTTTCTTCAGCTTTAAGTGTTTCTTCGTTATCCGTCAAGACGTGTACTCCGTTTCGACCTCAGTTGAACTGTCTAACGTAAAAAGGGTATGTCAATTTAACAATTATAAAACTTGCTCTATTTAACGGCTTACGGTGGGATATCAAAGCAAATTTTTATTTTTTGGAGATCTGGGTGCATACTTTGCGCTCGCAACGTCTCTAATTTTTTTTGCAGTAATTTTCCCAACCCCTTTCACTTTTACTAGTTGCTCTTCACGAGCATTAAGTATTGCTTCAACTGACTCAAAGTGTGCTAACAAAGCTCGTGCAGCGATGGGTCCTATTGACGGAATTGAAGAGACGAGATACTCTTGTTGCTCCGTTAAAGTTTTCGTCGACTTTTTTCCATGCAAAACAGGCTCTCTTTTAGTTTCAATTTGCTCTCTTCGTGCAATTATGTATAACATAGCAGCTGTATCTTCAGCGTTATCTGAATATAATATTGGCACCCTAAAATCAACCACGATGGATGCAAGCATTCCTCTAATTGCATTTGGGTGAATATTTCTACCCGTGTAAAGATTTTTACCTTCAATTACCACTATCGGATTCTCATAGCTTTCTATTAGTGCTCGGATTTGTCCGAACAGATCTCGATCGATTAACGTACTTGAAAAGTCTTCAGCAGTTTTTCTTTCAACAGCAACTTTATCGCTTAATACATAGTCAGCTACTGGCAAGGTTCTGACCTCAACCATTGCTCCTAATTTGTCCAACTCATTTACAACGTCAGACCGCATCTCGTGAACATCGACCACTATCTTGACCGCATCCGTGGCAATTCTTTCGAAATCTAATAGCGTCTTTTGGCGTTTCTCTGAAGGTACTGCCGACCTATCCTGGTGAACGTCAACATAATCATTTGCCGCATTCTTTACCTCATTTTCACAGTGATAACTACATTGACTCTCAATTATAGCACGATCTGAAACTTGATTGTAAATAAATGATTTAACGCCAGATGATGAGTCTTCCAAATCATCGGGTTTGGAGTCGATGCGAAAAGTTGGTTCGTCAAGTTCTTCTGAAGCGCTATCGCTCATTTTTTTCATTTCAGCGCGCATGATCTTCCTTTTTCGATTGCTTGACCAATAATATGCTTCATCCCTCGTACCCTTTGTTATCAACACAACGACTTTTCCTGCTCGACGTCTCCCCGTTCTTCCCTCCCTTTGAATGCTTCTAATTTCAGATGGAATTGGCTCATAAAATAAAACCATATCAGTTGATGGAATATCCAAACCCTCTTCCGCAACGCTTGTTGCAACAAGAACGTTGTAAGTGCCTTCTACGAATTCAGAGAGTAGCTGAACCTGCTGCTTCTGTGAAAGTCCCCTAACACCATCTTTCTGAGCTTGACCCACAAACTTAATGGGTCTGACTCCATCAACCTCTGAAAGGGCATTTTTCACCAGCTCTGCAGTATCCCTATAGTTCGTAAATACTATAATTCTCGAGTCCGGCTTATTGATAAATAATTCACGTACTACATTTTTCACAGCCAACAACTTCGGATGCATTTCTTTCAGCATTTTTGCTCTATCCATTGCCCTTTTCACGTATGGATCAGCAACAAGCTTCCGAGCTGCTTTACTCCCTCCTTTGGACTTAGCTTCCTTTTTTAAACGTTCAAAATACTTATTAGTCGTAACTACGCCCTGCGTTTCAATCATACCAATAGCGTGCCTTAGTTTGATAACTTCAGCAATGATGGACATAGCCCTGTAGTTCTTATTGTTTGCAACCTCAACACGCAACCTTAATAATTCAGACGTCGAAGTCCACTCATTCTTAACGATCCCCATTCTTTTAAGCTCTCTTAACCTGCTGGAAAGTGCGGTATTCAGACTTTGCCTAACTAAGTCCATTTCTAGCGGCAATGAGAACCTGCGCCATTCAATATCCTTCTCGTGGATATATGGAAGCACGTCTGGATCTGATTCTGTCCTGATTTCAATATTGTCAATATGGAGCGCATCACTTACCCGCTGTATCTTCTCAATCGTTCCGCCTGGAGATGCAGTTAAGCCAATTACGAGGGGATTTTCAGCTTGATCGATATACGCACTAGCGATATAGACGTACGAATAATTGCCAACTGCTCTGTGCGCTTCATCAAATATAATGAGTTTTATGTACGAGAGCGCAATTCTCTTTGCCACCAAGTCATTTTCAATGACCTGCGGGGTTGAAACTATCACTTGGGCTTGACTCCTCCACAGTTCGGCTCTCTTTCGCGCCGGAATCTCTCCCGTCAAGACTACAATTTCAGCACACAAATGCGACCTTAAAAATTCTGCATGTTGTTCTACAAGCGGCTTTGTAGGAGCTAAAAATAACACCCGTCCGCCTTGTTCGAGCCGAGTGGCTATGACTAGCAATGCCACTACCGTTTTCCCCAACCCAGTAGGGAGCACTATCATTGAAGAGTTCCTTGAAGCGGCTTTAGCAAGTGCAAGCTGATAGGTTCGAGCTTCGACAGAACCAGGCACTATCAGTGGGTGTTCAACATGCTCCGACATTTATCTGCCTTTAGATTGGACTTATTTAGCTTGGTAATTAAACCTTTCTAAGCGCTTTAAGGTTCTCTCTCGCATCGGACATATGAAAGCACTTAGGTGGCACCATTCGTGCATAAAACAATATACACTTAAAACTCGAGTAATTAGAAGCAAAGAGATATTATATATACCACGTGTATTACCCTGTTAAACAACACACATAGGGATTATTTTGAACGATAGATGTGAAGAGTTAAAATATTTGATATTAAAATACGGTTGCTTTTCAAACGGACCTTATCAACTGTCGGGAGGACAAGTTAGCGACTACTATTTTGACCTGAGACGTGTCTTGATGCACCCACGAGGGGCCTCAATTGCTGCTGAGTTAATGATTGGAAGCCTTGGAAAAATTGACGCGGTCGGTGGTATGGAAAGCGGCGCAATACCAATTGCCACTGCCGTAGCAGTCAAGTCGGGGAATGTTAGAGCGTTTTTTGTACGAAAAGCTAAAAAAACTCACGGAAGAATGCAAAAGGTTGAGGGCTGCATAAAAAGTGGAGACAAAGTAGGATTTGTTGATGACGTCACAACGAGTGGCAAATCAATACTCACTGGGATTAAAGCAGTAGAAGACATGAACTGTACAGTGACAAAAGTAATGTCAGTTCTTGATCGTGAAACAGGTGCGGGAGAGTATATAGCGGCGCAAGGTTACAAGTTTGAATCGATATTTAAAACAAGCGATTTCATAAAATACTAAGTTAAAGATTAAGTTATTTGTTCAGCCCCCTTTGACACGCACTTATACGTTTTGTTATGACCTGTTATATAGAACTGAGATTCAAGCGTGAGACTGTAACTAACTAAACGTTAGTAGGACGAGTTGGCGGTTTTCCAAACCCAAGAATGGAAGTACTCAATGATATCGCTGCTGCTGTCAAACATTCTATCAATCATGCTATAAGTTGCTGACATTCTCAATCTGGAAGTTCTGCACGGTCTTCTGATTCTCTCCCCGGACAGAGCGGATTTTTTACCCTTCACTTTGTGCATTGTCGTGTTGTCGCGGGAAAGCAATGAAACGCGCCGTCATGATACGTGCGCCAGATGCTGGGACGAGAGTGAAATAGCTAGCTTATTAGTAAGATAATCCGTCGCACGGTGCTCTCGTAGCGTCAGCAGTCGTGCTTAGTCTATCCACATGATGTTTGACTTATGTGATCTCCGGATGTTGAATTGGGTGGCCCTAGTCAATCTTATTGGATAAGTCAGCGGTATTATTTTTCCCCATTCTTTTTTTCATGAAGACCAGTTGATAACGAAATGTGATACTAGTTGGAGACTAAGAAGACTTCGCACTCAGCTATCACAAGTCATCAGACGTTACGACCTTAACATGGCCGTCCAGAGTGGGACGCTTCTTTCAAGAGCTTATTCTTATTTTCACCTAAACACTGAGGTTACATCGCACCTCGAAACGAGGAGTGCATTCCAACAACAATTTGTTTGCACGAGCTTGACATCATCGCTAGGGCACGCACGTTACGTCGATGGGACATGTATTAACGGCCGTAGAAGCCTGCTGGATTTCGCAGCGCAGTGTGGAATTAATTGTTATTATATTTTTCTTGAAAAATGAAATTATAATTGAAAAAATTTTAAATACTAGCACATTCAAAGTAGTTTTAACGTATTTATCAGTGAGTTTGCTACTAATAGCTAGCAAATCTGATAGATTGTTAAAAAATGGAGGTGAAAAAAATGGTTGTATTGCTTCTAATCTTACTAGACGAATTAGTAGAACATCTTGTGTTACTCGCTCCGCTAGCACTCTTAGGCTTACCACTCTTAGCACTACCACTTGCACTCTTAGCACCACTTGGACTCTTAGGAGGGTGTGGTGGTGGAATGTGTCCGATGAAGGTTTGCTAATAATAGCTAGCTTCTGATATATTGTTAAAAAAAGGAGGTGAAAAAAATGGTTGTATTACTTCTAGCGTTACTAGACGAGTTAGTAGAACATCTTGTGTTACTCGCTCCGTTAGCACTCTTAGGCTTGCCACTCTTAGGCTTACCACTTGCACTCTTAGCACCATTTGGACTCTTAGGATGTCACGGATGTAATATTCCTCCGTTCCAGGTGAGATATTGAAACTCTGAAATTAAGTGGTTAGAAGGAGTTATAGGCAATAGTAGTGATGTAGTAATTGTGTGACAAAGAGCATTTTATCAACCGCCGGATTATGAGTTTCGCCAGGGTGGATTATCAGTATTGATAGATAACCAAAACTAAAGTGAAGTACAGAGTTTCTTTAGGAAAGTATTTCACTTTCTCACTTTTTTGAAAAACAAGTTGAATTATGACGCTTTATGTATACGCGCTCAGCTTACTAAAATGAAGTGCGACTTAACGCTAGCACTCGTTAATAACCATAACACAAAAAAGATAATGATGATAACTATGTAAGCTTTTTTTTAAATGATCCTCATAAGAAAGCGACCTTTAATTGTAACCTTTCACTTGCTTTCTTATAAAAAAGCACTTATGAAAAATATTTAGACATTAACATATCCTTAAAATTACGTTATACTTCGTCAATAGTACTATCAGCGTTCGTCAATAGTAATATCAGCGAAAACTTTTTTGTATAAAGTCTAAGTAGACACTGTAGAAAATGGAAAAAAATGGTTGTATTACTTCTAACACTGGGAATCATTGCCGTCACGGACCTTACGCTCGTAGCAACTGCATTGTCCCCGTTGCTATCGCCATTGATTGCCATACTTATCTTGGCCTAACAAGAAATTGACTTACAAGTTACAAGCGCACCCAAAATTACAAAAGTTATTCAACTTTATTTCAATAAGTTGTGCAACTTTGCATGGCTGCAACAACAAGCTAAATATTTAGCTCACTTTTTTTGTTTTAATTAAGTCTAGTTATCGCATTTCACAACTCTATGAATAATAGGTAATAAACGAATGTAAGTAGGCATCAAAGTATTTCCAGTTGTATGAACTCCTAAACGGGGAATTCTATGTTGTAACAAATCATTCACATGATGCAACGGTGTCTATTATCGGACATAAATGCTGTGATTTCTACATATTTATAAAGCATTGTGACGGTACGGAACTATCACACGCATTTTTATAGGCGTCGAACCGAGTTATAGTAGGGATGGAGCAGCACGCGCGGCTGACGACGTTCAATGTGATGAGATGCCGACTGACATAACATGACGGGGTCAGTAATGACACCGACCGCACAGGTTGTCGCACTGTATGCTGAGTATGATAGCTTGCTTGATGCGTTGGAAGCAGGTACAGTTACAGTTGAGGGCAAAGCGCTGCCGAGACCGAGGTCTGTATAACGCGTTGCGAGTGCAGGTGCGTGAAATCTGTGAAGCGCTGGCTGATGTGCATGAAAAGATTGCTGATTTTGTTATATTGCCACGGGGCGGTAGTATTTAGGTGGGCCGGGGTAGTGTATTGTTGGTAGTGCTGTGCTGTTTGTTGTCGGCAGTAGTGGGAGGGTTGAAACTCTCCTACCTGCTCTTTTTTAAAATTGGAAGGTTGCACAGACACACTGTTGTTAAGACTACCTAAGGCTAGTACGGCATTTAAATTATGCAATGGAGTGCTCTGTTTTACACTGCCTCTTACTTTTAAAAAAAATCTGTAACTTCAGTTCATACAAATTAATTCATTCTGCACTATAGAACTGGTTATTCAATGATATTTTTTAAATCTGGAGTTAAAAGTCTAAGACACGATTTAAGTGTTGTTCTGCTGGTTATTTTGTCATCCCTTACCCGACAGGAATTAACCCTTATCTGTTTGACATCATAAAAAAACGCCATTCCCATATTAATATGTGAGTGTTTTGTCTCGGCATTCGAACTCTTTTGTGAGCCTATCGAAAAAAAGTCACGTTTTACCGTTTCAGGACACTGTTAATTAGAACTCTCAAAATGTAGCTACAGCTTTAGAAAATTAAAAATAAGAGCAAATAGATTGCCATCAGTATGAAATGGCAAGTTGCTGTCACGGTAGTAGTTGTGGCAATTTTGATCGGAGCGGTTGGTGTATATGCTTTTACAAGTAATAATACCAATAAACTGTTAGAACAGGGCACGACTAGCAACCTTCTTTTTCAAGAGTCGACCATCGGCGCTCTCCAAGCAGGAGATTATGATGGAGATATGTCCCTTAAAGAGCTTAAAGCGCACGGCAATTTTGGGTTAGGCACCTTCAATGATCTTAATGGCGAGATGGTATTTCTGGAAGGAACGTTTTATCAGATTAAATCTGACGGCAACGTGTATCCAGTTAACAACTCTATGATGACACCTTTTGCTGCCGTGACGTCATTCCAAGCGGACACAAAATTTTCACTGGATGATAACGAACACGGCACTATGAATTACACACAGGTGCAACACCAACTGGAAGGACGTTTTCCTACAAAGAACATTTTCTATGCGGTAAAAATTACAGGTGAGTATACTTATCTCAAGGCACGAAGCCCACCAAAGCAGAACAAACCGTATCCGCTGCTAGTTGATGCGTTAAAAAATCAATCCGTGTTCGAATTTCAGAACGTCACAGGGACGATGGTCGGCTTCTGGTCCCCTCAATACGTAAACGGGTTGAATACCCCTGGCTGGCATTTTCATTTCATCTCTACTGATAGAAAGCACGGGGGACACGTTCTAGATGTTACGGTGCAACGTGCAACAGTTGAAATTCAAGAAACGAGTGGGTTTTCTGTTGTACTGCCACACAACGATGCATTTTACGCACTAAACGCCCTGTCAGGTTGCGAAATGCCTTCAGGCATAAAAGTTGGAGAGATATAACCGACGCCCTCTCGTGTTAAGCTCTAAATTTAGAATTAGGTGTCAATAAACGATGAATCAGCAAAAAAACAATGGGCTCGGGGAGACTCGAACGCCCGACCTCCGCCGTGTGAACTCTCCTTTTGAGGATTTAAAGGGGTTATTTGGAGAATCGAACTCTTTTAATAGCTCCTTTTCATGTCCTTTATTATCTGTCCCCTCAAGATTGTTCTAAAACTAATAATGCAGGTCTTGTAGACCTTGAACTACCTTTTACCAAAAAAGAATTACAGAGCCTTGAAAAACAGGTCGTATGTTTTTATTTTTCCACTTTCCATAAAGAGGGGAAGGAGTTTCTAACCATTCAAACGATACTTTTACAGGGGCATCGGGGGGAATCCCATGTCGTGCTTTTTCAACCTGCTATTCTTTAGCGACGTCCAGCATCAATTGGTAAAACTCGTCCGGCATGTCTGCCATTGGCACGTGGGATGACGGCATCTCAACATACGTCCATCCTTTTCCGTTGGCGGCAATTTTTTGCTTGGCGACACGAGTAACGTAAGCAAATTCGCTTTTTTGTACAGAGAATATAGGTTTTCGGCAACGGTTTTATTTTCTGGGCGTCAAACTGTAGTTTTTCCACATAAGGCGCAGCCGGTTCCAGGCCGGCAAACGACATGGGGTCGCAACCACTGAAAACAATAATGTCAAACAGTGATTGTCCCGGATCAGGCAATGCAGCATCGAGGTACACCAAACGGCGGATTCTGTCAGGCATTTTGGCCGCGACACCGGTAATAACCATCCCGCCGTAACTGTGCCCGACCAGAATAACATCTCTTAAGTCATTTTCGACCATCAACGCGCATATCTGCTCGATATGATCGGTCAGAGAGCTGCTGTATTCGTCCTTGAGTGTCGGCGCAAAGACGCGGTGGTTATGTGCCGTGAGAGCAAAAACAGTTCCATCCCAATATTTGCCGCCCATATGGCCGTCTTTTGTGTAAACAGGATCTCCAATAGTAAGATTGTTCCAGGTTTCTGTAGACATGTTGCCGCCCTGAACGAGAATGTACGTTGCCATCGTATTATTACTCCTTTACTGTTCTGGTGATACTGAATAGAAGCTACCAGAGGATACCGAAATATAGTGTAGAGTTCACTACAGTCAAATAAAGGTTATTGTATCTATTTTTGTGGTTGGCTGAATTCCAATTCTTTAAGTAGAGCGGGAATTTCACTTCATTAACATTGTGATATTTCATCAAACGTTCTTTTGCAAAAGACCAGAGCTCCTCAATACCATTAATGTACACGTTCCCGTTGATGAATCGTTTCCCGTGATCGATTCTCATATGGCGGAATCCGTAGGAGATAAGACCGTAATAACTACGGAATTTATCCGTTTACATGAGACTGCTGCGTTTCACCTTTAAATCGCCATCTCAAAGAATGAAAGAATGTGACGGCACGGATTATCACAAAGGAGGACATTATTAATGTAATCGCATACATTTTAAAAGACGAACGAGACGGGTATGTCAACCACCGTAAAGCTAGATGGAAGAAACGATAACAAACACATGTTTGAATACTACAGTTTTTATAAGTGGATAAAACGGCAAAAAATCCCGCTTTCACGAATTGCAGGTCATTTAGTGTTAGGGGATTTAAGGAAATTCGCTGAACAATATGGAGACGTTATCCAATAGGAACAGTCAAATCGCGTATATATATTCTCACTCACGCGGGAGTTGAGTGGGCGCATTATCGACATCCATTACCTGAGTATGTGTATGACGTCTACATGAAGTACTGGAAAGACGTTCGCTTCATTCAATAACACCTACGGCTCATCCTTAAACGTCCGGAGGCTCTTCTTTTAACAACTCTTCTATTCGCTGTGCTGCAGGGATTGATTGTTCCCACGTTGTATCGAAAGTGGACACAAGGAACTCAGCATAGGTAGGGTCGTCACTCCAGAGTACGACAACGGGAGCATCTATTGCAAGATTTTCTACAGAGGCGCTCGAGCTAATGCTCTCCCGTCTGTCCCCCACCAGCATAAAAATGCCTAGGTACTGAGGGAAGTGGCGCACGTCTTCACCATTATTCAGACTCTCTCACGTCGCGCCAATATACTGATATGAGAAGTCAGCAATACCCCGCACGCGCCTCCCTTTCTGTATAAACAGTTTGGTTTTCTCGGTGAGGCCGAATTCGGAGGAAAGGACTAACAGGGAAGGAGGGGAGATATAGATGACTTCGTTATTCGCGGATTCTATAATACTCGAGCGATTTAACCACTGAAAAATAATGCGGAGGATAAGTTTGTTTCCTCAACAAATAACGAAGAATAAAGGTTCTTATTTCGGCAATTGGACAGCATAAAGAAGTCCGTTAAAAAGTCAGCGCAATTATCGTTACCTAATCATGTATAAAGTGGCTTGGTGGGGTAGGTCTTTAATCAGCACCGGCGCCGCTTACGCTTGTGATCACCAAGAAATAAATAAAAACAATTGATTCAACTTTACCGTGATTTTGTTTCATGAATATTACTATTTTAATGTACGTTTTTTGTTACCACAATTAGGCAATTATGGTTACGGCCGGCCTGCGGATCTGCTCCAACGTCGCGAGGTGAGAAAAGAGCTATATGCAACGCAATTATTGAAATGATTGCCTTATAAGTCATTTATTCTTTTGTGATAATTTTTGCGTCTCAGCAAAATCACCTTATGAAAGCCGGGATTATACCAATCAGTGCTGCTATAATCGTTGCCCCTGCGTTTATGAGCGATGCGATGATTATCGTAAAGGAATCAAAGATCATGCGTTTCACCTCTTTTATCAATCTGTTAGTTCGCTAATAACTTTCTAAACACACTTCTATGTGCTTTAATTCCTTAAATATTGCGGTGCCGCCAATAATTCAAGATAATCTCAGAGTAACATTCTGATTCTCAAACAAAAATCAATTTGGAGAGATTCGTATTTTAGGATTTAAAGACCTGCCAAGGCTTCTTTCCCTCTTTGATGATAAAAATGTGGGGGTGGTTGGTTCTTTTGAGGATACCCAGACGTGGATGCCCTAACGCGGTTTTGCTGCTGCCCTTTGGTGTAGAGCAAAAAGTAATTCAACGAGGAGCGTCGGGATCGTTTGGGTATAAAAAGGTATCTAAGCCGACTGTTTGTCCTCTCGTATCAGGGTTCTCAATGCAACGGAGCACGTAATTAATCACCGTTCTGTTGTGAGTTACTCCGACATGGCTAACTCCTGCAAAAGATTGGAAGTCAGCACCGTCGATCCAACTCTGCACATTCGCCAACACTCCATCGCCACGGAGGGTGCGATAGTAGCATCCCTGGTCCGGACCCGTGCAACCGGGCAGGCGCGCCCACGTTGTACCACAACCATCCGACAGAACATTTAGAAGGATAGCTGCTGGTAGCCCTCCCGTGTCAGATATGTCAGATCCAAACCCCTCAACATTATTTGTGTTGTTTCCTACGATGACCCTATACGTGACGTTGGGGGCGAGTCCTTTTGCACCAAAATTCGGATCATCTAGTCCTTTGACAATATCACTATCCGTCCTCGTTCCTGTAAATGCTCTTTTGCCGATAAAGGGATCAAAAATGGACAATAGTACGTCAGGTGCTCGATCTGCAAAGGCACCGCCGTGGCTTGCGGGAGCTATCCCAATCCACTGCACGACGTTTTTAGCTCCTCCCTCCCGCTCCATGTACCAGCGAGTCACTAGTGCACCCATTGAGTGGCACACGATGGTGAACTTGCTATCACTATAGTTATATTGCGCGCTGTAGTTTGTCTTTAGCTTTTCGACAAAATCTTTGAAAGATGGGATTGCATTCATCGGGCCAGCTTTGCTATCATAGTTAAATACGAGATAATGAGTCCCCTCGATAAAGCCGGCATTGTCCAACGCTTGTGTCATGTCTTTCCATGGATATTCCTTTTTGTCGCTGGATCCAAGATAGCCATGGACGAAGATAACAGGGTATATTATGAGAGTTTCGAAAGGCGTACTATGATCCCCCCGACAGCTTACAGTATAGTCGTAGATGCCTGGCTTACTCTCCTTTACGCCAAGAAACTCAACTCGGCCATCCGCGTTCGTGGTACTATCCCGAATTTTTTCCCACTGAGAGGAGGTAGGGTTCCATCTGTACAGCTCTGCAGGCTTATTTGCATAATAGTTGGAATCATTGTTCTGGAAGCGACCCCATACGTAGAACGGACAGTTGACAAACGTAATCAGATCATGTTGAGGTTTTGAACCACGTGGTGCTTGCATACCGCTTGCGCCTGCATGTGGAACGCTCGTAGCTATATTGGTTGATTTATGGGAGCCGTTCTGCCCTAGTTCACTAAGTAGGGCCTTGTCGTCCGATGCACCATTTAACCCACTGCCTTCAGCAAGCGATGCCGGGTGTAAGGGAATTTGCTGCCCACCCTCTCCAGCGGTTGATACAAGCCCTCCGAAGATGGTAAGCACAAAGAGTGACGCTAATAATAATGAGATTATTTTCCTATTCATTGCGATCATCTCGCTGATGATATAACGCCGCCCGACTCATAGCACGCCAATAACCTGATTCTTAAAACAAGTAAAACAGAGACGCCGGTACTAAAAAGATTTTTCCCTCTCTGTTGGTTTTGTCAAGTTTGTACGAATTAAAAGTATGTTGCACTTCTGCAATCTATAGTTGTAACGAGAGGTGATCGCAAAAAAGAACGCAACTGGCCGAGGGATCTACTGAAACCCGCAAGACTAAGAAAAGAATGATATAAACGGCAATAAGAAATTTAAGTAACCTCAAAATGAGGGAAAGGGCATGCGTCGAAGGGTAAATGTGATTGGTTTATATGCAGGTCAAATATTTCGCCATGTCCTTCACCTCCTTTGCATTATTTTAAATTTAATAGATGCTGCACGAGTTGGCGCATCTGTCGGAGTTTAGCCACTCAAAGAAGTTCCGCGCTCTATTGGGATCGATGTGCCCAGATTTCAGAGAACGGCGGGGAGAACTTAACTATTTCTGCATTAGCAAGCAAAGAGCTTCTTGATTTTAATTCGTTACACCACCAAGTCCTTCAGCGCATCCAACAGCACCTTTCTTTCCACCGATCCTGTTGGAGAGATGTAAAAAATCAACTACCCCTCTTCCCAAATATACGCTCACCTAAAGTCTTCTTTGGTGTAGCCTGCACATTCTCCTTCAGATACGCATTGAACTTCTTTAATTGGGTATTATAGTCAAGTGCGAGCAGCTTTTGTCTACGATATTTCTGAGAGAGAAATTCTTTTTCACTGAGTTATCAAAAAAAGTTCCCATCGTTAAAACAGATAAACAAATGCTTCGTTCTCGCTATAGTTGGCAATCAGATGTCAATTGTATTATCTTGAGTTATCAGCGATGTGACCCCGATATTCACGGGCAATGATTACGAACAAATACGCCAATATTAAACGAAAGTACTTAAATAATAAAAAGTATACTTAAATAATACACTGAAAGTAAAAATTGGTAAAAGGAGGTGAAAAGACTTGTTGTTATTATTGCCACTAATCTTAGTGTCCCTGCTCTGGCTGTTACCCATACCCTTCGCGTGGCCCTCCCTGGCGTTGCTGCTGTGGCCGTTGCTGTTGATATAATTGGAGAGAGCTAAACGAGAGGACATAAACACCGTTCAAGCGATTAACAAATATGACTTAATTTTTTTCTTGGGGGGTGTTTACTCGATTTTCTTTATGACCAGAATAAGTAAATGGAGCACTGAGGCGGGTTTGCTGCGGGATGCGCTCCTTGAAGCGACTCGCACTCATTTTTGTACTTGAACGTCATTGTTGAAAGTGCACAACGTATTTAAGAGCCAATCTAAAAGATATTATTTTGTCTTAATTAAACCACCAAATCCTTCAGTGCGTCCAACAACACCTTTCGCTCCACTATCAATCTGTAAGATTTAAAAAGATTGATTACTTTATAACTTATGTAAATCGTGGTGAACCTATGCAATTCATAGGAAAATCGAAAATTAGCCCTTTATATTCCAAAGGAGGCATAATTTATCCACAAATCAGATTACCCCAACAATACAACGACATTATCGGAGAAATTGCACATATCTTTGAAACGGAATATGATGGGAAAAGAGCGTTTTTTATTCTAACAAGAGAACTTGAGGAAAAAGAAAGTAAATTTTTCAAACGGGGGAACACAGTTTTAAAACCTGAGCACAAAGTTTTACTTTTAGCGAGAACCTTAACTACGGAAAAATCCCAAAAGAAGTTTCTTAGAAGGAAATCTACTGGAACGAACACTGTGTTGTCAAATTCTTCCTTTTCCTATTTACATCCTCACGTGCACAATACTCATCAGTTTTTGCTCGTCGATCGCATGTATTCTGCGTCCCGTCTCCTTACCCCATGCCGGATCGTGGGGGATACCCCTGAAAAAGGAGAACTGGTCGAAGACCGTGATGCGGTTGTCCCATCTTGTCAAGTCGTTCGCGTCCTCTAGCGCCCACTTCATTGCGGAGCGTGTCATCCCAACACGCTGCAAAGACCTGTTGATCAGCGACATCTCGTGCTGTGAATAAGCGCTGAACACCATCTCGGCTCCCGGAAGGCGATCGGCAAGAGCGGAAAAGAACGTTTTTACCTGAGCCTCGTCAAAATATGCCAATACCGCACTCGCGACCACAAATACGCCGTTGTCAATATCAGTCAGATCATCGCACCAGCTCATATCGAGGAGGGACTTAGCGATAAAATGCATTCTGTCTGTTTCAGGAATCAGTTGCTTTCGCACGGCAATGACATTGGGGAGGTCAAGATCGTACCATTCGATCAGTCCATTATCGACCCGGTAAAAGGTTGTGTCAAGCCCTGCTCCTAAATTAATCACCGAAGCGCGCGGATGGTCGGCTATGTAGACCTGTATTGCATTGTCACATTGTCTCGCACGCGCCGCGCCCGTCAGTCGGAATTCCGGACTGAATCGCGCATCAATTACTGAGAAGTCATAGTCGATGGCTTCAACGAGGTCAACCGCTTTCGGATCGCGAAACAGTGACGGGTACTTTATGCTCACCTGCGCCCGATGCCATAATGGGATGAGTAAGGTCTCCTCTACTGCGTTGAGCGTGATTGCCACGGTGGCGAGCGGTATGATGCTGCGTAGTATAAAACTGTCGGTGAAGCGTGGCCCAACATTTGTTGTTCCAATTCATTATCAAACCGACTTATGCTAGAGAGTTAAAAAAAGCGAATAATTCTAATTAATTTAATTGTATAAACAACATAAAATCATTAGAGGGCATTTTTATGTTATCACACGACCAAATCCTTCAGCGCATTCAACAACACCCTCCACGTCACCATCAATCTTTAAGATTTAGAAAGATTGGATTACTCTATAACTTATGTAAATCTTGGTGAGCCTATGCAATTCATAGGAAAATCCAAAATTAGTACTCTACATTCTAAACCTGACATCTCTTACCCGCTAATTCGATTGCCACAAAAGTATACGCATCTCATCGGTGAAACAGCTCAGATTTTTATAACAGATTACGAAGATAAGAAAGGATTTCTCATTCTTCTTGAAGAAACAGGAAATGAGGGCAAAGTTGTAAAACAAAGTTTAGAAACTAACCTCGAATCTCACCTTAAAGCTCTCGTATTAAAAATTGATGAGATATTAGAATTTATTTTTAAAAACCGTTACTCTAGCATAGCTGAAAAGCCGAAAAACAATGGGCTCGGGGCGACTCGAACGCCCGACCTCCGCCGTGTGAAGGCTCCTTGTACGCTCGCTCCGAAGCTAACGCTTCACACCCTCGCTGTTTTTTATCTCACGAGCAGGTGAGCTCTTCGCATAATGGACTTGCTGAGTTAGATTTATCATTCACCTCCGAGGAATTGAACAGCTACATCGAATATAGAGAGACTGGATTAACAAAAAAATCGCAAGATTGGATAGAACGGGCAGCTAAAACTTTCTGGCGCTATACAAACGGTATTATCAATAAGAATAGTTTGGACACTTTACGTACCACTATCTTAGAAAAATATCAGTGCCAAGATTCTAAGAGCAAAATGCTTTCATTTGCTGTGGCATTCCTCAAATATCTCACAAAGACGCGGCTTGATAATCGCTACTATGCTTTCTCTATTTTTCTCGAGAAGCCAAAAACGTTGAAGCATCGAAAGAGAGTAACAAATCGTATCATCACGAAACAGGATATTGAGAATATACTAACGTATATTACAACAGCAGAATCTGAAGGACGTTTAAACACGTATCGCGCCCAGCAATATGTAGCATTCACTCTTTTTGGAGCGTATACCGGACAGAGGAGCAATGCTACAATATCTAAACTAACTGTAGCACAGTTCCGAAAGGCAGTGCAGTCAGAGAAGTCCGTTATTCAGGTTAAAACATCACAAGATAAGATTAAAATGGAACACTATGTGCCCTTGCACCCACACGTAGTCGAAGCCCTTCAACCGTTATTAGATGGGAGATGCGATGATGCGCTAATGTTTGAATATAACAGCTTTTGGATGTGGGTAAAACGGCAAAAAATCCCTCTCTCGCGAATATCAGGTCATTTTGTATTAGGAGACCTGCGTAAATTTGCTGAGCAATATGGTGACATCATCCAATGGGAACAGTCAAATCGCGCATATATCCTTACCCACGGAGTATCAGGCGTTGAATGGGCGCATTATCGGCATCCACTGCCTGAATATGTCTATGATGTCTACATGAAATACTGGAACGATGTCTGCTTTGTTTGATAACGCTTACGGCGCATCCTTAAACCTGCGGCGGCCCCTCTTTCAACAGCTCTTCTATCCGCTGTGCTGCAGGCACTGCTTGCTCCCACAACAGTTCGAAGGTAGACATAAGGTACTCAGCATAGGTCAGGTCTGTGCTCCAGAGCGCGACAATAGGAGTGTCGATTGAAAGTCTCTCGACATCGATGCTCATCGAGCTAATGCTCTCCTGTCTGTCCCGCACGAGCATAAATATACCTTGCTGAGGGAAGTGGCGCACCTCTGCACCCATGTCCAGACTCTCTCGCAACTCGCCAATATACTGGTATGAGAAGTCCGCAATACCCCGCACACGACCAGCCCTCTCTACAAGCATTTTGGTTCTCTCACCTAGGCCGAATTGTGGGCCGAGAGCCAATAGGGAAGGAGGGGAGATATAGATGACCTCCTCTTTCGCAGATTCGATAATACTCGAACAGATGGCGAGGGCGTCGGTCACGCTCGTTATAATCGTTCCGTCTGCCATTGTGACTAAATAGCGATAAAGAGTTTATAAAGGTGTGTGACGACACTTTTGTACGACAACGCTTTGAGTGGTGTTGTTGTAGTAAGAAAGTTTATCGCTTGTTGTTACACATTCGCTACCACCTCGTCGTCAATGGAGCTAAACGACTCAGTACGGCCATCCGTCAGGTCTATGGCGGCCCTTCTTTTAACAGCTCTTCTATCCGCTGTGCTGCAGGAATTGCCTGCTTCCACAACAGTTCGAAGGTGGAAATGAGGTAATGGGCGTAGGTAGGGTCATCAGTCCAGAGGTGCATTGTAGGCTCTGCAAGCGAGACCTCCTTCATATCATAATTAATCGCACTAATACTTGACTTTCTATCAAACACTATAAGATATACCCCCCGATAGCCAGTGAATTGACGCATATCAATACCAATATCTAAGTGCTGTTGCACTGACTCCATGTATTTATATGAGAAATCAGTTATAGCCGTCATTCGCCCTCCCCGGTCAACGAATTTTTTGTAGTCCTTGATCGCATGTAAAGAACTAAAGGCGATGCTGATCTCAGGAGCTACAGTTATTATTTCCCTCTCCGCTGAATTTATGAGAGACGAGAGAACGGCTGCAAGTTCGCTAAGGCTTTTGATTATCCTAAACGTGGGGTACTCATCGGATGGCCTAAAACTCAGTAGCTCTGACATCTCCTTAAGCTCTCGTTTTTTCACTTCCATCTCGCGGAGTTCAGTCTCGTGCTTTTTAAACGCAGCCTCGAGCGCGATGTCGAGCTCCACAGCCGCATAGACCGTCGGCGTCTCGAGTGAAGGGCTCACCATGCCTTTATCAATAAGGCCGGTCAGCGTGCGGTGGACGTCTTCCCGGTACGTCTTGAGCGATTTTGCGAGCAGGGAGGGGGGTTTCGGTCCGTACTTGAGCAGGTGGAGGTAGAGCTGCGCTTCCTTTTCGCTGAGACCGAAGCCGATGAGTCGTGAAAGGAATTCGCTGTCGTCAGCCATAAAGATTCATCACTATGTACGTGTATCGAATGGTAGATATAGGTTTACTTGGCACTACAAGTGAAGTTGCCCTTGTTCTAGCAGTTCGTCCAATTGTGCTTATATACGCAACTCACGGAGTATCAGGGGGTGAATTGAGGCATTATCGGCATCCATTGCCTGAGTATGTGTTTAAATAAACACTTGATGACATACTAGCTTAAATTAATCTTGTAAATCATCATTAGGTATATCAGCCCGCCTCGAGTGGAGCAATACCCCGTCGATTTCAGCTTTTTCGACTCGTACTCCTTCGAAAGCACCTTTTAACGTATTTTCATCCATTCTTCCTGCTATCGACCATTCGAAAATAACTTTGTATTTATCATAAAGGGGAAGTCTTCGTCGCACTTTTTCAACGGCGCACACCCACAAGACAATCGGAGTGTGATAAGTAGATGAGTGTATAAAAGGTGATTTTAGAAGTCTTTGCTTGCCTTCCCCTACCCAACGTGACAATATAGCAGCATTGTAGCGTCTGTCAAAGTCGCTCTCTTCAGGGATAATCGGCGTGTATGGAGGGGGTACGTCTTCTGGTTTCCATGGGGCGACATCCTCCTTAAAAAGATGAGAACACTCCGGATTAGACGTCGCTGTCTCGTAAAACTCCTGCGCGTAATATCGGACTTTCTTGAGAGCTTCTATGGTTGGAGGGTCACTTCCCCTCTCCCTTGACCATCGATAGATAGACCACACTGCTGCGGCATCTTCCACTGCTTCGGGCGGATAATCCATCGACCGCCCAGAACGCTCCTTGCTTGTACGTTTGGGGCGCCCACTTCCTCTTCGTTTGTGCGTTGACGAGGGAATAATACCGCTAGCTGCCCAACGTTGGAGTGTAGCCGTAGGGATGTCGGCTCCTAATATATGTAGCTGAGCGCTGAGTTCGTCAATGTTCATATTAACCACCTAGAAAGTTCGCCTCACACGGGTGAGGTCAAAGGATACTATTTTTCAAATTATATTAGAAGGTGTTAAAATTGTTAATGGTAGCAGTTGAGGGAGACGACGACAAGAAATGATCCGCAGAATCGATGAATTGGATGAAATGATCATTTTAACGATCAGAGAGAACGAAGGGATTATGATCAAGGAGTTATTCAAGTGCCTACGTAAACAAGCGATAGATAACTTTGCTTTTTCGACGCTAAGATATCAGCTAATGACTCTTGAGATTGAAGGATCGGTAATTGCGGAAAGAACGCGATATACTACGCGTTACCGGATAAATTCTGAAGCATCACTGATGGAACCGTAATAACAAGGTGAAGTGGAGAAGATGGCTTACTCACGTTTTCCAGAAAACATATTCACGCAAGACAAATCACCACAGTCGCACTCCTCATCTGATAATCAATGCTTTAATTCTCATGTCTCGCAATGGGATGTTGCATTGTTCATGGCAACGCAGGGATTTCCAATTTTTCCAGTCAATCCGAGAGACAAAACTCCCGCCATCAAAAACTGGAAGGAGCAAGCGACCACAGATCCTGTTATTATAAAGGAATGGCGCGATCGAAATCCAAACCATAACTACGGTATTGTAACTGGTGCTCGGTTTTTTGTCATTGATTTTGATCTGGAAGATGGAGATGACATCGCCACGGAGCTTACAAATCTACAAGAGATGCTTGGGCCATTATCTCCCGGGACGATGGTAAAAACGGGTAGAGGATACCAACTTTATTGTGATGGACGAGGATTTCACATAAAAAACAGCACCAAAAAAATTGGCGATAAAGTAGACGTAAAGGGTGTCGGCGGGTTCGTTGTTGGCCCTGGATCAATACATCCCAATGGATGTCGGTATGAATTTTGTGACCCAGAAACAATATACAAAGGTATAACACTGACGCAGTTGTCCGACGATGCTTTACATGCTATCGTGTCTTGCCAAGGCAAGAGGAGAATTGTAAAGGACGATCACAATAAAAAGATGCGATACGTCGAGGGGATGCGAAATACTGCATTGCATCAATATGCATCAAGTCTACGTGGGCGCGGTTGTACCACCGATGAAATCGCCACTTTGGTTAAAAAGAGAAACGAGGAGTGGTGCAACCCTCCGCTGTCCGCCGGAGAAATCGAGACGACAATTCTACAATCAGTTGCCAATTATCCAATGGGGAACGTCGATGGATCGATAATTAACAGCGCTGATGACGAGGTACGTGAAGAATCAATCGAGTTATTTAAAAACAACCAGATCATCGTCCTCTTCCATAAAAATTGCAAGAAGTTTCACGTCGGCGACGATAATGTTGCCGAGTTGTTGCTGTTATCGGTTGCTTCACAGTCAGTTATTAATTCTAACGGGTTACAACCAAAGTTAAGTGGTGAAAGTGGCAAAGGCAAAACACACATTGCGTTGACCGTTAAGCATGTGTTACATCCAAGTCAGGTAATTGCTACGTCATTCAGCAGCAAGGCATTGTTTTACGATTCAGGGTTACAACCAAAGACTGTCATCTTTTGCGATGACGTCGAGCTTCCAAAAGATATAGATGAAGTTTTACGACGGGCAATGACGAATTTCACAAGTTCAACAAAGCACCAAACTCTCGACGCACAACGCAAACTCAATGTTTTGAAACTACCCGAACGTTTAGTGTTTTGGTTGACGTCGGTCGAATCGACTGCATCGCTACAGCTTATCAATAGGCAGATCGACATAGATGTAGATGAAAGCAAGAATCAAGATAAAAAAGTTGCCGAGTTTCAAACGGAATGTGCGAAACTCGGATTAAGCAGATTTTATGAAGATGATGAAGTTTTGCTGTTGCGTAATGCATTCTTGTATTTACACACACTGGATTTTAAGGTTAAACTTCCATTCGCTGAGTTGATCGAATTTAATGATGTCAGCAACCGCAGGAACCAGGAGATCTTCTTCGATATAATGAAAGCGTATGCCGTTCTCAATCACGGTTCTCGAGATAAAGACGATGCTGGGTTTTTACTAGCAACTGTCGATGACTTCAACGATGCCAAGGATTTGTTTAAATCGGTGGCACAGCATCAACTCACGAAGCTTAAACCTCGGGAAATTCAGATTTTACAAACAATTGCAGAAAACGGCGGCGAGTGTGACATATATGAACTGGTGGACAAGACAGGGTTAAGCAGGAGTCACATTTTCAACTTACTTTATGGCCGTCGCGACCGGTTGAACAAAGGTATGTTAGAAAAGGTGAGTAGGCTTACTGACAGGGAAGAAACTGTTTATGAGGATGACAGATCCCGGGCGGTCAAAAAAACAATTTTTGTGTTTGATGGCGAGCTTAAAACATTAGATTACTTTGAGGATTACGTAAGCTTAAAAGAGGGTGTTGTCAGTGCTGGTTCGGTGTTGTCACGTGATGGCAACACTAATGTACATAAATTAAATGATGATCTGACCATAAAAAAAAAAATAATTACTAAATTAATAATTTAATGATAAAAGTAACGTAGATGTTGTCAGTGTTGGCAAAAATATGGAGTGGCGCCTCTTTTTTCGATTATCTCATACATTTTTAAAAAATGGCAACACCAAGAGCGCGAGCACTACGAAAAGCAATTATTTGTTTTAAAATAGGAGAAGATGATCAAAATGACGCGATTCATGCTGTTGCCAAAATACCAACACCGATGACAACAAACGGCATCAGTGACAACATGCATTAAGAAAGCGACACTCTCATATCAAAAGAGTAACTAATTTTAATCAGTTCCCCCATATAGATTGAAAAAACCCTAACATAGATACAAAAAATAAAAAACTAATTCGCTCAATTAAGTGCGATATTAAGAAAATAAACCCAAAATGGCTTTTTTAGTTTCTTATTTCTTGTAGTTTTTTTCTATTTGTATTTTCTGACAAACCTCGCTGCAATCGGAAACCAAGTTGATAGATAATGAACCGACCAACCCATTTCTTTCATGTGATGATGCAATAATTCTGGGTGAAAGGCATGAACAGGTGCTTGCAAGCGTACATCAAATCAAACATCCTCGTTTGCATGATCGTCTTCTAAGGGTGCAATATCAGTTATTTTATACCATCCCCATTCTTTATGTCCTTCTATTTGTGTCCATCCTTCTATTAATCCTCTTAAAAATTTTTTAATCCACTCTTCCGTGAGGACTTGCATTAACAAAGTAATGTCAATGCTCTTTTCTAGCAAGTGATCTGTTAGTCTTCCTTCCAACCAACTATATTGCCTGCCCAAACGATCTTCCACCTGCTCGGCCGCCTTTATCCCCTCCTCCTCGTTGGAGAATTTCGTCTCAGTTAAATTGCGGAGCTCGCGAAGAATCTCATTTACAGTAGTCAACAACGAGCGATACATGTCATCAAGCGCAGATGCATCTTGAAGTTGGTAAAATAACACAGGATTTTTTCTCGTAAATTTATAGACATCAAAACCGCTCTCCAAAAAACGATTTTGGAGTTCTATCATAAGATCTAAATAACGTGTGGTCGGCCAACTAGCAATGAAGAGCGAGCTGATATTCTGATCCTCCGAAGAAGCCATTGATTTTAGAGTACTCATAAATCTGCTGTATGTATGAGCCATCTCGCTGTACAGTGCATTATGTAGCTCTTTTTTTCGGTCTTCCTTTTCCGTTTCCTGTTTTTGTCTTTGAAATTCTCGCTCCTCTCGATTCCTCCGTGGTTCTAAAAACATCCCATTTATAAGCAAACCAAATAAAGTAATTAAAGCGACAACAATTGCTGCATTCACTGCGGAAAGCCACTGCAAATTTCCCCACTTTAGCCCCTCAATTAGTAAGAACACTGGAGTCCACCCTGCAACAAACACTGATACCAGCACAATAATAAATACAAATAAAAGCGTGAAACATATGTTCATTTAACGCCTCTCCTATTTTTTAAAAGACGTTGAATTATCTGTTTAAAGCATTAAACTTGCTGCTTTTTAAGTTAACATAACAAGAGAACAAGAGAGCTCTCGCAGTCTTAGTAACATCCAATACTCTAAGCCTAAGTTCATCAAAAGATGTTCTTGTTAGATCTGCGTATCAAAAATGAGGCAAAGCGCAGAATTAAATAGAATACACGACGCAATAAAGCCCTTCCATAAAATATATCATAAGTTCATCGTCGTGAACGGATTTAATGGCTAATCATTATGTTAGCGGCCAAGAGTCTACCACTTTAATTGGGGGCCTATCCTCAAATCTCGGGGTATTTTTAAATCTCGCTAGTGCTCCAATTTTTCACATAATCCTTCAAATGGTAGGAAGATTTTCACTCGATAGACTGTGCTGCACCCCGAGCGTCCTGAAAATTGTCCTCATATCGTCTAAAAATTTCGTAATATTTTTGGGAACTGGATATCTTCCCATCCATTTGATAAACTGTTTAAACATTTTTATGAGAATTAACTCAGGTTGGAGAATTCTACTTGATCATTTAGATTTTTCGCAAAAAAATCAATTTCATGTGTAAACAATTGTCGAATTTTCTTCTTGTCGATCTTTATCTGCCCATCAGAAATAAGTAACTCTGGGTATATAGCTACAAAAGACCTTTTAAAAGATTTTCAATCGTCATTCCCGCAAGAAACGAATAAATGGAATCAAATGCAGAAGGAGTTGATAGTATAAATCCCTCTTCTGGCTTTAAAGAAAACCAGATAGTACCCAATTCCTCTAATAAAAATTTCTCGGCGGGGCTTAATCTTCCATCATTGGTTTTTACATCTTTCTCTATTTGAGTAAAACTAAGTCACTGGCTTTCTTAAGCCTTAATGCATTGCGATACCAAGCGCCAGGAAATAATCCTGCCAAATAAAAATTTTCTTAAGACTGATTAAACCTATCGTTGATTTCCTTACTCGTGGGGTCCATTAATTACAAAAATATATCTAAGGTTATTTACCATTTATTGCCGTACCACGCCACGAAAGTGTCAGAAGACTGAGTCCTTCAGCGCATCCAACAACGCCTTCGACTGAATTGAAGTAATCGGAGTGAGTAGAAAGATTGAATTACTTTACCAACTGCTTAAATCGTGGTGAACCTATGCACTACATAGGAAAATCAAAGATAGGTAAACAACATTCAAAACCAACTATTACTTACCCTATAATTCGCCTCCCTGTCCAATGTTCTAAAGCTATAGGTACGTCTGTCCAGATATACAAGTCAGAATATGCAGGGCAGTCCGTATTTGTAATTATACCTGATAATGAAAAGAGCGAGAACTTGAACCAGGAAGTTGCACAACCAAACGCAAAAGTTGTGCAACCACATCACGAAAATGACATCGAATCTCGCATTTCAGCTCTCGAATCCTCTATTGAAGGATTGAAAACACTCATTTTTAAAAATGGCGAGCTAATAAACGACCAATCTCCGAAAAAACAATGGGCTCGGGGCGACTCGAACGCCCGACCTCCGCCGTGTGAAGGCGACGTCATAACCACCTAGACCACGAGCCCTTATTGTTTGCTTTAATTCTAAGCTGTTATTTCTTGTTTTTTCGTCGCTAGTATCTGCATTTCTTAAAATAAGCTCTTTTATCTCTCTAATTTCACTTTCGAGCTTTGATAAGCGATTTTCAACATTATCTTCCGAGCGTTTGTGTGTGACATTCGCCTCAGGTTGCATAATTGGTTGCATAACTTGAGAGCTTACTTGTTCCGCTTGGTCATTGTTTTTATCGAGTACTATTAGAAAAGCTTGTTTGCCATCATGATCAGTTTCAAAGATGTGGGTAGTCTCACCGATGAACTCATTGAACGCTTGAGGCAAGCGAAGTAATGGATAACTGACGTTTGGCTTAGGATGTATATTGCTTATTTTTGACTTACCAATATAACGCATATAGTAGCACAGCTTATAACAGAGATAAGTGCCAGCTGCATATATTAATATAACTATTGAGTACTTTGAAAAGAAGTTCAGTTAAGTGGTAGTTACGCTCCCTTAACAGCTTTCAGTACGATATTGACATCAACGTCATCGAAGACCGACATTACAATCAAATAATTTCGAGATTAGAAACCGAGTTGCTCTTATTCCAATGTGAGCCTTCTTTTCACGTCGCCAAGAGCCCCAGCATGCGGTCGTTCTGAGTACGTATGTTTTCTAGGAGCGCTCTTGCTTCACGGCGTGAGCTCTCGCCTTCTTCATTATAGGGTATAGTGACAAATGCGGTCTGCCCTGCATGTCTAGATCTCATAAAGCTTTTATACCACACCACTCAAAAAGTGACCACATGCATGCTGATACCGACTCTGCCACGTCGCGCGGAAGTTTTACATCCCTATTTGCCTTCAGCCAAGGACTAATCGGCGTGTCGATGACGGTGCTCGTGTTCACTTTTTTAATGCCCCTTGCTGCCCTCCACTTCCCGCTCGGAGAGGCACAAGTCGAGACGCTGCTGACAAACTCATTGCCGCAGTTCGGGATATTTGTTCTCAGCTTTGTGGTCATAGGCTCGGTTTGGATGAATTATTACGAGATATTTAACGAAATCAGACGCTACCCTCGCGTGCTCGTGTGGCTGAACTTCATCTTTTTAATGTTTGTCGTTTTTATTCCCTTTTCCACCGTGATACTGGGCGGCTCCACCAATTCATGGCTTGCCGTTGTCTTCTATGCGGCAATAATCTCAGGCGTGGGATTCTCACTCACCCTCATATGGTTGTACGCATCTCACAATCACCGTCTCATCGATCCGTCAATGTCAGCTAGCGCGGTGCGCTCAGTCACCGTGGAGAGGCTCTTCACTCCGAGTATATTTTTGTTCTCAATGATCATTGCACCCTATAGTCCACGTCTTGCAGAGCTCTTTTGGATTGCCGCCATTGGAGGGCTGGTGATAAAGCTATGGCAATGGAGAAAGTCAGCTCCCGTTGACCACCGATGATACGTTCTGACTCGACTCTCGCACGGAAGCGCGTCGTCTTGTGATGCTACTAGGCTTTTTTGTAAGTCGTTTAAAACCTGCAACACCTTTGTGCATTTTATGAGTTAGCTACTACAGTAAGTAAGGAGCAATGTAGTTAAATTAAATATATAGAGATAATTTTGATACGCTTCCGTGCATGTTTCATGCCCGACCCCTCTCAGAGTTACGCATGTAGTGTATCCTTCGGCGCATACCATTTTCCCTCATTTTAAAATTATTCGAGTTTTCTTAGTGCCGTTTATATCATTCTTTTCTTAGTCTTGCAGGTCTCAAAAGAGCCCCGACCAGCTGTACGCCTGTGCGACTGCAGCAACGAACGCGTGTCACACGACGTTTAATGCCAATGCGTGTATTAATGATCAGTTTTAAAATAACGACAAAGGAGGTGAAGGACATGGCAAAATATTTGGTTCTGTGGCGCTTGTGTCCGACAGCGCCATGGCCTACCGACCCAGCTGAGCAATTAAAGTTAAATGAGATGATGTGTGCAGCGGCGTGATTGTCTTAGCAGCTGCTATCGGTGTCATCCCGACTTTGATAGGTATGATTGCTACCTTGGGCTTGGTATAGGTGCTTAACAATTTGAGATTAATTTTTTGAGAATCAAAATGTGATTAAGTTGGCGTCTTTGTTTCGTCATGCTGCACTGTCACTTCACTCGAATGACATGGTACATGGCACCTACAAACGGCGCTATAATTGTCCAAATTAAAACTCCGCCGAGCAAGCTCCAGCTTAGTAAAATAGAAAGAAAAGCCATGCCTTTTTCACCTCCAGTTGTATTTAATTTGGCGTTAGATAATGGGATGTGCGTTCTGTAAGTGTTGTGGTCTTGTCGATACGCAAGCGATAACCATTTTCCCTTGTTATTCCGCTCCGTTTTCTTTTTCCCCTTGTTTATAATTCCACTTAGCTGTTTATAGCGCCAACATCTGCTGAAGTAATAACATTGTAGGCGTTACATCCGGGAACGTTAATAGCGTTGTATCCGGTGTAACATTTTGGAACATGCCGCTTAATAACGTGCTCACTAATTTGCTCGCGATCTCCAAGATTTCCCACGATAATAAAAGCTTTTTTTATACGTGCTGTTTTTTATTAATGTAGAGCTAATGCGTCCGCCTGAGGTGATTGCGAATGATCAAAGGAAAGATAGAGAAATGCGGGCACTATGGTGCCTCGGCACATCACACGGAACCGCTGAGTGGTGCCGGGATTTTTGATACAATGAGTCCTATTTAACTCCTTTTCATGACAAGCCAAGAGCTGACCTATACGTTATATTAAGAGATAAGCACTTTGTGGCACGGAGAGCCTGGGAATCACCACGCGGACTGCGAAACCATTATAATAAATGTTCCGCACCTTTGATGAGCGTAAGTTATATTATGAGAAACATGCTAAACATAGCAATTTGAAGTGCGCTCGCTGAGTGCATCAATAGGAGTTGAAACACAATGCATGGAGATGAGCAAATGTCAGCACAACACGCCAACTCCGCGTATGACTATCCTACAATGAGTCTTCCTTTGACATCATCCAGCATCTCGGAGAGGTGGTTCCTATGAGCGCCTCACCTCGCTGCATCCCGATCGCGGCCGCGCGAGGCGTCGGCGCGGGAGGCAAGGCCGAAAGCCTCGCACATCTCTTGGCGCTCGGGCTTCCCGTACCGGATGCTTTTGTGATCGTCCACGCCACGCCTGAGGCGCTGCCTGACGATCTCGAGATCGCCTACGAACGCATCGGACGTGGACGTGTCGCGGTGCGCTCGTCCGCCTCGGATGAGGACGGGGAGACCGTGTCCTTCGCGGGTCAGCACGTGACGGTGCTCAACGTCGAGGGCATGCCCGCGCTGCGCGACGCGGTCGTGCATTGCCTTCAGTCGCTTGTCTCGGAGCGCGCACGGTCCTATCGGATGATGCGCGCCGGAAAAGTCGACGGAACGATGAACGTGATCGTGCAACGCATGGTCGACGCCCACTGCGCCGGCGTGGTCTTCACCGCAGACCCGACGACGGCGCGGCGCGACCGCGTGATCATAGAAGCCGTCGCGGGACTCGGCGGCGCGCTCGTGGGCGGAAGGGTGACGCCCGATCACTTCACGCTGGCCCGCGACGGATCGATCGTGAAGAGCGAGGCGCCGGGCCCGGACCCCTGCCTGCGGCACGAGGATCTGACCGCTCTCGCATCGGACGCGCTGCGCATCGAACGGCACTTCGAGCGACCAGTCGAGTGCGAGTGGGCGATCGATCGCAGGGGCCACGTCGCCTGGCTGCAGGCGCGGCCGATCACCACACTTCCAGGAGACCCGCGCGAGCTCGACACCGAGCCGAATCCAGCCGACGTCTACACCAGCTACAACATCGGCGAGATGATGCCGGGCGTTGCGACGCCGCTCACGTGGTCGACCTCGGCGCACGCTATAGACCAAGGCATGCAGCGCATGTGGAAGAGTGTCTCGTCCCTAGAGAAGCTCTCGGAGGAGCCGTTTCTCCTCGGCTATTGGTTCGGGCATCTCTTTTTGAACCTGAGCCAGATCGCGAACATCGCGCGCTCGATGGCGGGTGGATCGGAGGCTGATGCAGTCGAGGCCATCTGCGGGCGGCCAGTGCCCGAGATCGTGCCCGGTCAGCGGGCACCGCTCTCGGTGCTCCTGTACAACGGTCTCAGATACGTACGCTTCTTGCTCTTCTCTGGCCGGCACGTCTCCGAACTCGAACGACTCATCGCTTCGATCGACCTCGCACCTGGCGAGGACGCGCACGCGACCTACGCGAGCATCGATCGCGAGCTGCCGAAGCTGAGTGAGGCGTGGTATCGGCACATCTCAGCCTCAACGCTCGCCGGAGCACTCTCAAGCGCGCTGCCACGGATCCTCGCGAGGGGTAAGCGCCTGACCGAACAGCACAATGCCGAGGTCGCAAAGCTACTCACGGGCGCTGGGGGCGTTGAGAGCTACGACATCGCCGCCGGCATCGATCGCATCGTCTCCGCGCTCGTCGCACACGACGAACCGAGACTCGATCACTTGCTTGCGCTCGACGCGCACGAGGCGGACCGCTTTCTCCGGCACGAGGCGAGCTCTCCTACGCGTCGTGTGTACAGCGCGTACCTCAAATGCCACGGCCATCGCTGCGTGCGTGAGATCGAGATGCGTGAGAAGGAGTGGGCCGAGGATCCGACGCCGATCGTTGAGGCGGTGCTCTCTGGCGTCCGTGCTGCGCGCGGGGGACACGTGAGCCCGTCCAAGGCCGAGCGATCCTCTGCGCCGTTGACACTCGCGCCGGTCGTTAGGATCGCGCAGCGTGGCGTCCGTCTCCGCGAGAAGTCCAAATCGCAGAGCGTCCTAGTCACCACGTTTTTCAAGCGTGCCTACCGTACGCTCGCGCGCCAAATGGTCGACGAGGGGCTCCTGCCCGACGATGATTCCGTGTTCTTCTTGCAGCACGCCGAGCTCGGCAAGCTCCTGCGCGACCGTGATCCAGAGCTCGTCGAGAGAGCGCTCGCGCGGCGCGAGGTGTTGCCGTTCCAGATGAAGCTGAACTTCCCCACGATCTTCCGCGGCAAGGCCGAGCCGGTCGACCCGACGATTCCGGACGGCGACGGCATCCTCCATGGCAAGACTGTGAGCCTCGGCGTCGTCCGAGGGCGGGCGCGCGTCGCGCTGACACTCGCCGAAGCGGGCGAGGTTCAGCCGGGTGAGATCCTGATCGCGCCGACCATCGACGTCGGCTGGACGCCTAGTTTCGCGACAATCGCCGGGGTCGCGAGCGATATCGGCTCTACCGTCTCGCACGGCGCAGTCGTGGCCCGCGAGTACGGCCTTCCCGGGGTGACCAATTTAGGCACAGCTACCACAATGTTCCGCACAGGCGACCTGATCGAGCTCGACGCGGACCACGGCGTGCTGCGGCGCATTCCGGAGGACTAAGTGTCCGCGCTCAGAAGCGGCTTCCGCCAGCGGAGAGTTAAAGCCTACACTGCCTTTTTTTACCGCCAAAGCAGACGAATCGCCTAGCCTTTCATCACGGCAGAAACGCGCCTACCAGCAAGGAGATGGGCAAAAAGACCCATACCGCCTTCCTCATTAGCTTCTCCGTTTTGCTCACATTGGCAAGGCCCGGCCTCGAGAGCAGGGACTGAATTATGATGAGCATCGGGACAAATGTGATAGTTACGATGATCGCATAGGCGATGCCGACGATCCCTAGGATAAATGGGATGTACGCAAAAATGACTGGCAAGATGAGGATGAGAGCGGCAGTTGCTGTCGCAGCGTGCGTGCCCCGCGTGGCAGCGAGCGTCGTGTATCCGGCCTTGATGTCCCCTTCAACAGTTGTTACGTCAAGGAGCACGTTATAGCCTATGCTACCCGCCAAGATCTCGGGAACAAATGAGAGCGAGAGGTAAGTGATTTGTCCGAGGAGGAGGGCTTCACCGAAGACGGCGATGAGGGATGCAGCGAATGATTAAACGCTGCGAAAGTAAATCAGAAGGTTTGCAGATGCATTAAGAAATAGGCGCTAGACTCTAACGTGAAAAATATTAGTCGTATTGAACAGTCTATTTCTCTCGATAAAATCCATCTGTCTAACTTTTATTGCACCCCATTCAGGATCTCTCGGAATATTGTTGAGATGTTGGAATTGATCTATCACTTCTATACGTTTATCCCATTTTGTCAATTTGTTTGCATCCTTTAACGTCCATTTTGTAGTAGCTTGTTTCATCCCAGCCTTACGTAAAACCCAGTTAGAGAAGATATTACCTAACTTCGTTGAAGCATCAAATACGACCTCGCCCTTTGGAAAGTTATCTACTAGCACCGAATAGAGCTGTTTTACCTGAGACTCTTTAAAATACGGTAATATGCCGCCGGCCACTATAAACACGCCATTTTCAACATCATTAATATCATTACACCAACTCGAATCGAACGTGGATTTCGAGAGATACATTATCCTGTCAGTTCTGGGGAGCAGTTGTTCTCGAATAGCAATAACGTTCGGCAGATCGAGGTCATACCACTGAACTAACCCATTATCAACACGGTAAAACGTCGTGTCAAGCCCCGCAGCGAGATTAATAACAGATGCATGAGGGTGTTCTGCAATATACGACCGTATTTTATCGTCGAATTGCTTAGCTCTTACCGCGTGCATCAAGAGACCGTCAAAACCAAGAGCCTTGTCAAGTTTTGAAAAATCATAATCTATTTTTTCAACAAGTTCAATTGCTTTCGTGTCGTTAAACAGAGAACTGTATTCCTTGCTTATTTTTGCGCGACTCCATAAACCAAGTAGTAACGTTTCCGAGATGTTCTTTAATTCTATCTTCATTTAGTTTTCTTCCTATCTACTTACAAGTTGTCGCTCGGAAGCATGTATTTCCAATGTAAGCGTATACCATCGATAAATTTGTGGAATTTATCTTATATAAAAAGCTGTGACACTAGTGTGATTGGATTTGTTATCAGGTTTTGCTCTTTTTTGTTTTGTTTGAAGCTATGGCGAGAGTTACATAAATAGTATGAAGAAACTGTTCGGCCAATTCTAAAATGTCGTCTGCATCGTCGTTAGTTACTTCTCCCTCTCCTGGATGCGCTGAATCATTACCAATTTATCGCACAGCGTGACTCCGGTCTTTGAGATTGTTTGTGATTACCCCTTTCGAAGCCAGTTCGTCTAATTATTCACGCAGTTTTTCCTTAGGTGTTCCTTGTTCAGTACAAGCTGCTTGTATTGCACGACGTGCCATAGCGGCACAAGCACGATATGCTTGTACAATTAAACACTTTTAAGCTGGTATTAAGTCATTTGTTATACCAAATAGGATTCTGTCGTCGATAGGTGTAGATTCCGGAGTCGGAAATACAACTAAACCATCATCAAAAACTAGAATCGCACCTTGACAATTATTACAGAGTCCAATCCACCAAGTCATACCTCGTTCACTTGTCCACATTGCAATACTATCACCAACAGGTTCCGGCGTCAAAGAAGTATATCCTTGACAAAAAGGACAGTATATAGAAACTTGAAATTCATTCATTACTACTCCCTCGTGCTAATGTAATCGTCGTCTGGTTAAGAATTCACACAATTGTTTTTTATGAAATGAATGTCTATTTATATGTTGTCAAATAAATTTTGTGTTCTGCCAATACCGCATATGCACATCATACACATACTCAGGCAATGGATGTGGATAGTGCGACCATTCAATGCCCGACACTCCGTGCGTTAAAATATACGCCCGATTCGACTGATCCCACTGGATAATATCGCCGTACTGTTCAGTGAATTTTCGCGAGTCACCTACCACGAAGTGACTGTTTATTCTGGAAAGTGGAATTTCATTCCTGTCTTTCCTGACAAAATTAGCGAAACTGGTGTACGAAAACACAAGTTCATTGTCGCCTCTTCCCTCTATAAGCGGTCTTATAGTGACTGTCACTACCGGGTGCAAAGGACAGTAACGTTCAAATTTTATTTTGCACTGCTTCGCAGTTATCCGCACTACAGGTTTATTCATCTTCAATGCTTCTCGGAACTGTCCCACAGTCAGTTTTGACATAGTAGCCATGCTTCACTGCCCCGTATATGCGCCAAAGATGACAAACCCTGTAAACTGCCGGACTTTGGAAGGGCTTATGTGTCCCTCGCGTTCTGCTTTCGCAATATAGCTGAAGACGTTCTTTATGTCCCCTTTTGTTATAATGCGGTCTGTTATTCGTTTTCGCTCTTTCAGTGTTTTTGGCCGCTCAAGAAACAGCTCATATGTCCCGTAACGCGTGTCCAGCCGACTTTTACTGAGATATTTTAAAAAGGCGCAAGCAAAGGAGAGAACTTTGCTCTTCGACCACTCAGTGCCATACTTATTCAAAACAAACTTTCGCAGCGCATCAAGGTTGTCCTTGCTAGTACTACCATTAGTATGAAGCCAGAACAGGTGTGAAGCTTTGTCAAGCCATTGTAGTGACTTTTTAGCGAGTCCCACTTTTCTATGCTCGGTGTAGCTCACTAATTCATCTCGTGTAAACGGAAGTTCAAGCTCTGCAAGACTTTGTGGTTCATTGGTATTTGCAGTGGCACACTTATAGTCATAGCTCCTGTCTTCGTTGCGTGGAAATGTAGGGTTTGAAAATAAGGCAGCAGTGGGCTCATTTTTGAAAAAGGAAGCCGTTTGAAGGCGACGTCATAACCACCTAGACCACGAGCCCTTATCGCTATACTCTAACATCTGACTGCAAATAAGCTTATCGACTCAGCCCTAGCTCGTTCGTTAGGTAGTTTACAGTTTATACCTGATTTTCGAGTAATGTGGTCACATCGATAGCATCTATTGGCTCAAAAACTAGTGGGCCTTTATAGAGCGTGCTATATTTTTGGTCAAATCGTGGCATATCAGTTTGATAGATCACCCCGATTGGTACTCTCGAGTCGAACTCGTTTGCTTTTTCCAATGCTCCCTCATAATTCGAAGGGTCGTGATCCGTTTCTTCGAGCTTATACACCCGCTCTTTCCAATACTTCCACGTGTTGTTGAACGTCACGCACGGTTGCAGTATATCAACGATTGAAAATCCCTTGTGAGTGATCGCCTTAGCCATCACGTCAGAGAGATGCTCAACCTCAAGCGAGAAGCCGCGTCCGACAAAAGTAGCACCGGCATCAAGCACAAGCGGTAATGGATTAATAGGTGTTTCAATTGTCCCTTGTGGACTAACCTTTGCCTTAAATCCTGTTTTCGTCGTTGGTGATGGTTGGCCTGTTGTCAGACCATAAATTTCGTTATCGTGCACGAAAATTGTGATGTCGATGTTTCGCCTCGCAGCGTGTAGCAGGTGCCCCAAACCTTCTCCATAAGTGTCTCCATCACCTGCATGGACGATCACGGGGAGATCATTATTTGCTAGTTTTATTCCCTGCGCCCCAGGAATAGCCCTCCCGTGCAAGCTATGTAGGACGTACGTTTTCACCCAGTACCCGAAATTCCCCGAACACCCAATTCCGCACACAATGACGACTTTGTGCGGCGGTAGGTCGAGCTTTGCGAGAGCCAGCTTAAGCGCGCGCCATATGCCGAAATTGCCACAACCAGGACACCACGTGGGAAAGTTGTACGGGGGAGTTCCCGGCACATCGTAGTCTTTCATTTCCGTCATCTCACACCACCTCCTTTAACCGTCGATAAAGTTCATCCGCGTTAAACGTCCGGCTATCGTACTTTAAAATTTTATGGTGCGGTCTGAGGTGCACGTGTTCTTTGAGCAGACTACCGAGCTGCGCACCGTAATTGTTCTCGATCAAAATGATCTTTTCCTTATTTACGAGACTCTCTTTTACTCTTTGTGTGGGGAATGGGCTCATGTACAAAACCTGTAAAAATTCAACGTCAATTCTGTCGTGTTCTTTCAACATGTTCATTGCATCAAGTATGGCGCCTTTCGTAGAGCCCCATCCAATAAGCACAGTTGGTGATTGCACATTGCCAAGGAGCTTAATTCCGTCGATGACTTTTGCCGCAGCAAAATATTTTCGGCACCGCTTATCAACAAGCGTACTCACCACATCTGCCTGTTCTGAGACATAGCCAGTTTCATCATGTTCATCGCTGTTTGACTCAAAAATCCCTCCAGCTTGTCCCGGTATCGTCCGCGGTGAGACGCCCGATTCAGTCCATTGATACCGCTTAAAGTCCTGAGGTATTTCGTCGTCTTTGAGCATACGTCCTCGATCAATCGCCATCCCGTTGGTATCGAACTTATCGGAGCAGTAATATGACGTAGCAAGGTGTTTGTCAGTCAGCACGAATACAGGAGTCTGAAACTGATCAGCGAGATTAAATGCGTTAAACGTCTCGTAAAAGCATTCTTCTGGATCACCTGGCGCCACAAGAATCCTTAAAAATTCCCCCTGCGATGCGTGGAGCAAGAATCTCAAGTCACCTTGCGCCGTCCGCGTTGCAAGCCCAGTAGATGGACCTGGTCGTTGCCCTTCAACAATGACCAAGGGATTTTCCGTCATTCCTGCAAGGCCCAGCCCCTCGGTCATAAGAGAGAATCCCCCTCCTGAGGTTGCTACCATAGATCGCACGCCTGCAAAGCTGGCTCCAACTGCCATATTTATACCAGAAATCTCATCTTCTGGCTGTACCATAGAGATGCCGTACTGTACCGCTTGCGCAGCCATATACGTCATGATGGTATGGGCAGGGGTCATGGGATAAATTGCAGTGAACTTCATGCCCGCTTTGATAGCGCCCATGCAGATGGCATCATTCCCAGTAAGAGTCATCCGTTCAGCTTTTTCTATAGGTGATAACTGAATTTTAAATGGCTCCGAATAATTGTCTCGTATGTGGTTATAGCCTGCCAGAGCTGCTGCGACGTTTGGCTCAAGCACTTTCGGTCCTTTTTGGTCAAATTGCTTCTCAAGCACGGCATTGAGCATGTCCAAATCATAACTGAGAACCGCAATGGACGCACCCATTGACATGATGTTTTCTGTGACTTTCGGAAGCTTCAGATCTGTAATAAGCTTGTTCATCGGAACATGATACCAAACAATGTCATCTCGAGTCTCTTCTACCTTGATCTGATCAGCGTCATAGATTATGCCTCCGCCTGGAACAATTTTTTTCACATAAAAATCCACTGTATTTTTATCGAGTGCCACAAGGAGATCGATTGGTTCAATAGGCGCATGTACGGGCTGATCATCCACTCTTATCTGGAACGTATTATGACCACCACGAATTAAAGACGGATACTCGACGTGAGCGTGGATGTAATACCCCCCTCTGACAAATATCCGTGAAAACATCTCTCCAACAGTCATGATACCGTAACCCGCCTTTCCTCCAATCTTCCAGTTCAACTTATTTTTACTCATAGCACGTCTCCATCAGTTGATTCTGATTTACCATAATAAACAGACTCCCTGGCTTAGAGTACTCCCCTACAGGTTGGAAGCAGCGCCGCAGCTGACAACAATTTGACGCAATCATGCGTCTAATATGCTGCCGCTAACATAGCGGCGTACAAGATTATAAACGTACGGCAAAAATATCGCGAGGAACGGTACTTTTTTTCGAGTTGCGACAAATGCAACCACAAGCGGAGTAAAAAATAGCATGGTAGTTTTGAATAAAAAACCGACCGTATCTCTTTAATGATGTATAAAAGTGAAGTCTTTACATTGCTCCACTTTTCCTCTATGAGATCTATCTTTCTTCTGTAAAAAAAGATATATTTCAAATTAGAGTCAGATTTTATATATTTTCAAAAAAGTAAGGTTCTTAAAAAAAAACGCAGCATTAATAATTGTTTATGGCAACTTCTCGAAATAGGATTTATCTACTCCGCAAGACGGACATATATAGTCTTCCGGCTGTTCTTCAAAGGGCACTCCTTCCACCTCTTCATCGTAAATCCATTCACAAACAGTACAAATCCATTTTGCCAATAGAATCACCAACAGCACACTATGTACCACAAAAATATAAATAATCTTGCAATAGTTAAGCAAAGTGATCTTGAGGATCTATGCGCCTTTATCAAGTGACGAACGATAGCCTCAGAGCAAAGATATTTTAATAGGTGCCATAAGTTAACACCTTCCAAATTAAGCAGGTTTGGGCTCAAATGTCTTGCTCTTCTTCTGATTCGACGTGTAAAGGATACAGATCTACGAATGATTGAAGAATAACTGCTGACAGGTGGCGTTCATCTCCCGTTTAACTCAGTAATTACTTTGCGCACAACGAATGGCCAGCGTCCCACAAGTGCCATCACGTTTTTACGTGTCTATCAACGTTGAGACATCCCCCACAGGGATGCCAAGCTCACGTGCTCTCAGCACCCTCCTCATTATCTTTCCACTTCTTGTCTTGGGCAGTGTTTTTGTAAATTCTATTTCTCCGATGACAGCAATTGGTCCGATTTCGTGTCTGACGTGATTTTTTATTTCTGCTGTCAAGCGAGAATCTCCCTGGTAATTTTCCTTCAAGATAAGAAATGCTTTAATGACCTCTCCTTTTATGGGATCTGGTTTGCCTATCACAGCTGCTTCTGAGACTGCAGGGTGACTGACAAATGCCGATTCTACCTCGCTTGTTCCTATCCTGTGTCCAGCAATCTTTAAAACATCATCTGCTCGCCCCTGAATCCAGAAATAGCCGTCCGCATCTTTTCGTGCAATATCTCCAGGACAATACACGTCGCCCGGCACTGCTTTCCAATACGTCTTAATATATCGCTCAGGGTTTTTATACAGGGTTCGTAGCATGGCCGGCCACGGAGTCCTTATTATAAGCAGCCCTCCTTTTCCGAGTGGCACAGGTTTCCCCTTGTCGTCAACGACATCCGCTGTGATTCCGGGCAACGGCTTTGTGACCGATCCTGGCTTAAGCGGAGCTATTGGCAGAGGGGCTATCATAAAGCTTCCCGTTTCAGTTTGCCACCACGTGTCAATTACGGGGCAACGCCCACCTCCGATATTTTTATGATACCACAACCACGCTTCGGGGTTAATCGGTTCTCCAACCGTTCCTAGGATTTTTAACGTGCTTAAATCACAATTATTTGGCCACGTATCTCCAAATCTCATAAGATGTCGAATTGCCGTTGGCGCTGTGTAAAATTTCGTCACTCTATATTTTTCTACAATGCGCCACAGAGCATCAGGATTGGGATAATCTGGCGCCCCCTCATAAACAAGAGATGTCGTCCCAAGGAGTAATGGTCCGTAGACAACGGCGCTATGGCCCGTCACCCATCCAATATCTGCAGTACACCACCAAACGTCATCATCATGAATGTCAAACACATTTTGTAACGTCGTCGCTGTCCCTACCATATAGCCACCGACAGTATGTACAACGCCCTTTGGCTTACCTGTGCTTCCTGAAGTATACAGAATGTAGAGTGTATCTTCGGCATCCATTACCTCAGGCGCACATTCTGCAGGCTGTCCTCCCACTAAGGTATTATACGATACTTCATTGTCTTCCTGCTCTACCTCCAGTACCAGATTCTCTCCGCGCGTGACAACTACCGTAGTTTCGATACTTGGACATTGTGGAACAGCTTCACGGAAGACGCGCTTTAAGTCGGTTGTTTGCCCTCGTCTGAATGTTGCGTCGGCGGCTATTAACACTTTAGCTTCTGCCTCATTAACACGATCCTTGAGCGCACTCACGCTGAAGCCAGCAAACACAGCACTGTGCACAGCCCCAATCCTCGCACACGCGAGCATTGAAACAATCGATTCAACACACGAAGGGAGGTACAACGCTACCCTATCCCCCTTGCGGATGCCAAGTTGCTTCAGCGCATTTCCCATCTTATTGACTTCTCGCAACAACTCCACGTAAGTTACTTTTTTTTCGTCAGCTCGCTCATTAACGTAGAGAAGAGCAACTTTATTTCTCCGATGAGTGTTGACGTGCCTATCCAATGCATTGTAAGTGATGTTGGTTTTCCCATCAACAAACCACTTATAAAACGGCTTCTTGCTGTCGTCGAGTGTTTTTGTCCACTTTCTAAACCACTCAAACTGTTCACCCTTGTCACTCCAGTACTTTTCGAGATTTTCGCCGGCTTTTAATTCAGCGCCCCAATCTTTTACTAGCGCAGCAGTTATTACCGCTTCGCTGGGATAAAAAATTCGCTCTTCCTCCATCAAAACTGAAGTAACTTCCTCGTCTTTTTGGCTCATAAGTGATCACCTTTCAGTTACCCTTAGCTACATCGATAGTGTTTGCATGATTATGAATTTTTGGAGGTTAATACTTGATCATGAAACCGACTTTTCCTCAAAGGAGCGATGTCAAGAATTATAATGCGCATCAACTTTGAAGTGACACGTGGAGATCATTACACGTTATAAATGAATAATCTGAGTGTGTTTAGACTACAGGATGATGTAAATTTCTATTGCATAAGACTGTGATCAATTAACTATTGCCAGAAATATACGCCAATGTATGCAGCAAGATAAAATGGTTAACATTCTCTTTGCGGTTCAACTAGCCGAATTTCTCTTTATACAACGCCAACGCGCGGAGGATAGACTCTTTTGCGCTTTGTGGTCCTTCCCATCCGAGAACTTCGGTCTTTTTGCCTTCAAGCTGTTTGTATACCTCAAAGAAATGAGAGATTTCCTTCAACATATGTGCGGGTAAATCAGTAATGTCTTTCACATCTTTATAGATGGGGTCTGTATCAGGGACAGAAATGATCTTATCGTCTCGATCACCGCTGTCAATCATGTTCATCAGCCCTATCGGCCGAACGGCAATGAGACAGCCGGGAAACGTCGGCTCATCCATGATCACCATTACGTCAAAGGGATCACCATCCTCATAGTACGACTGTGGAATGAGGCCATAGTCAGTAGGGTAGTGAACAGGTGAGTACAGTACCCGATCGACTGCAAAGATGCCTAATTCCTTGTCATATTCATACTTATTGTGACTCCCCTTCGGTACCTCAACTAACGCATATACCACATCTGGCGGTTTTGGACCGGCTGGGAGTGATTTCCATAAATTTACCACTTGAAACACCTCCTGGTCTAACTTCTCTTTTTATAATATACTTAAGTGTTGTCGCGTGAAGCGACACGAAACGTATTAATTTTCAGTCCATTTCAATCTCTTTGGTTAAACGTGCCCAAAAAAGATATTAAAAACAGTACGCAGAATAGAGAGAATATGACTAACAGCACATCTTCTTATCTGGAAAAAAACTTAAATAGCGCGGCTATATTCTTAAACGCAAGATGGATGTCGTACAAGTTGTACAGTCAGTTATACTTGGGATGATACAAGGCACCACTGAGTGGCTTCCAATCAGCAGTAAAGCCATGGTGTCTCTCGCGATGATCAAGTTCTTTAACTCTAGCGTCGAACTGTCCGAAGCAGTATATTACGCAATATGGCTGCACATGGGGACCCTTTTCGCCGCAGCACTTTTCTACAAAAACGACCTCATTGCTCTTATTAAAAACCTGCCGTACTATCTCAAGAATGTAAACAATCCGAAAGGTTACAATAAACTCACGACCTTTTTAATCGTATCTACATTTTTTACGGGGTTAATCGGCGCGCCGCTAGCAGTCTTTGGCTTAAGCCACGTTAGGTTTTCAGGAACTATTGCCATCGTTTTTATTGGGGTACTCTTAATTGTCACTGGGATGCTGCAGTCATTCGCAAAGAGAAGCATGAGCCTGAATAAGAGCCTTTCAATAAAAGATGCTGTTCTCGTGGGAATTATGCAGGGATTTGCAACGCTTCCCGGTCTGAGCAGATCAGGGCTCACAGTTTCTACTCTTCTCCTGAGGAGATACGGAGCAAAGGACGCGTTAAATTTGAGCTTTATAATGTATATTCCTGCGGTTTTAGGCGCGGAAATTGGCCTCGGCATATTGAAGGGGGGGCTTTATTTCAATGTATATTCTGCGCTTGCAATAGTCGTTGCGTTCGTTTTTGGGATTTTTACAATTCGCATCTTGCTTACAGTAGCAGAACGCATTAACTTTAGCTATTTTTGCATTTTACTCGGAAGCCTCTGCGTCCTTGCTATATTCATATGATAAGATACGTTAACTCGAGAAGTATGTGATGACAAAGACGTTTTTACTGTGATTTTAGGTATTGTATCGATCCCATATCACAGATGCTACGAAAATCCTTACACAGAACGGTTGGTAATTATCGAGTATACACTTTTAAGCACTCTAATCCAGCGTATACCACAACCTTAATGTCTGAGTAGACTTAACGGGTACATAAATAGTAAACCGAACACAGTCGGAGGTAAATTAAAAGGCATGAATTCTGGAATGTGTTACGTTTGTGGGCTACCAATCGAGCTTTGTATATGTGAAGAGGTTGCTAAAGAACAACAACGAATAACTGTCAAAGTAAACAGACGAAGATACGGTAAAGAGGTTACCATCATAGAGGGGATCGATCCACATGAGATCGACTTAGAAGACCTCTCGAGTTTCCTCAAAGCGAAGTTAGCCTGCGGCGGCACTGTTAAGGATGGCCTTATTGAGCTTCAAGGCAATCACAAGGATCGCGTAAAGGTCATTCTTGCAAGTAAGGGATTTTTAGCAGAACAGATTAAGGCTTAAGAAAAATTTCTAAAAAAATAAGTAAAAGTGCGAATACAACTATCATAATTCAGGTCTTTTATATGTAAGTTGATTTACAGGCAGGTTAACAAGTTTTTAGTGCTCTGCCGAAAAGGCGGCGCAGTCGGTCATTACGGTGATTGACCACACTTTAGTACCTTTGCAGGCAGTCTATTCGACAAACGAAGCTGATACCTCGTGGTAAACTAAGGCTCTTAAATGACTAGCTGTGATTATGTGCGGGAATTACGTATTTCCTGCGATTAATACCGATTATTTCCTGCGATTAATACCATTATAATAATTTTAGTTTGATCAATTACGACCACGATGCGAGTGGATGATGATGAGTTTGTGAGGATGCACGTGTGACGATGAGCATGCTGTGTATCCTCATCTTGTTAGCAACGCATTGAAGAGTCAGTCTTGCTTGCTTGAATAACAAGGAAAAAACGGATACGCGCGGGAAAGGACCTTGGAAAACGGTGACCTAATTTCTCCTTTTGCGACATATATTATGACAAAGTAATACGTTCACTCTATCACAATTTTGGAATCTTATGTACGCAACTTGTTACTGTGAGTCAGCTATCTGCCTAATAACGTCGTGCTAACCACGGCTAAACGACGTGCAATTGTAAAGTCTGTCCAACTATACACTCACAACGCATCGAATAGGACTAATAAGGACGCTAGCGACCTGTTGTATATTCTATTGTTCTAGCTCCAACATCTACACTCTATCCCGTGCACGTCTACGGGTTTGCCAACAACAAACTAGAAACAAGATAGATTGAGCACAATGTCGTGTGTATAATAATTTTCTTAACCGCAGTTTCAACAAGCTTGTAAGACGATAGAGCATTCGATATTTATTAATAGCGTTGAATATATATCTACAATTATATAATTTTTAAATGAGAGAGCAAACATTAATTTACTATATATCAATCTTTTTTGCGTATTACAGGAGAGATTTGCGTGAATTTGAATTTTAGGGATAATGAAACTGCACAAATGCTTTCAAGAAAGATTCACGAACTCATTGATCTCTACGGAGAGCCCATCAAGGTAATGCACGTCTGTGGGACACACGAAGCATCGATTATGCGCTATGGAGTGAGGTCGCTCCTGCCTAAAAATCTAAAAGTGGTTATGGGGCCCGGATGTCCCGTCTGTATAACCCCTCAAGGTGAAATCGACGCAGCAATGAAACTTGCACAGCAGGGCATAACGGTCGCCACGTATGGCGATCTTCTAAGAGTTCCCGGATCCCGAGGATCGCTCGCTAGTTCTGGAGGGGATGTAAAGGTGGTTGGAAGCATAATGCACGCGATCGAACTTGCAAAGAAGACAAAAAATGACGTTGCTTTTATCGCAGTTGGTTTTGAAACAACAGCCCCAACAACGTCAGTAGCGTTGTTAAGTACACTACCTAATAACTTTTCAATCATGTGCTCTCACAGGCTGATCCCGCCCGCTCTTAGCTGGTTGCTTCAACGAGTTACCGAATCCCAAGCGAAAATTGATGGTTTCATATTGCCGGGACACGTTTGTACGATAACCGGGTTAAAGCCTTATGAGGGATTCCCGGTACCGCAAGTGGTTGCAGGATTTGAACCGGTCGACATATTGTATGGGGTTTACCTTCTTTTGAAACAAATCGTAAACGGTGAGCACAAGGTTGAGAATGCATATCCACGAGTCGTGAAGTATGAAGGAAATGTGAAAGCGCAGAGATTGATGCAAAGGACATTTGATGTTGTTGATCTCGAATGGCGGGGGTTTCCAGTAATTCCAAAATCAGGATATGTAATCAAAGCTGAATTTAACCAATTTGACGCTAAGAGTAAATATGAACTCGATTTTGCAAGTAAGGAAATTAAGACGGGCTGCATTTGCAACCTTGTTTTGCAAGGATTGAAAGTCCCAACTGATTGTCAGCTCTACGGAACAGTGTGCGAGCCGCAAAGTCCTATAGGACCGTGTATGGTGTCTCGTGAAGGATCGTGCAACATCTGGTACACACATAGATACATTGAAGAATAGATTCAGTCTTTTCTACGGTATAAAAACTCCTCATAAGTTCTTCAATTTCTCTTACGTATCGCAAAAACTTTTCGTTATGAGCCTATTACTATAGCATGCATTTTTTTACGGCGAAGTCTCAACGAAAGGCCTGCGCCAGAGCGTTTCTTTGATATATAAATCCTATAAGTAGTGAGACGAAGTTATTACCCCTACATCGCCATCTGCTAGAACGTAAGGAGTACTATGATTCATCTATTTCACGAGATCACTCATTTACAGATGTCATTATCGCTAACAATAAAACGTGTGTGCTGGAATTTCGGTAGTCCTCTGCTAAGTTTGGTTTATGGTTTTGATGTGAATCATTTTACAAGATAAAAGATCAATCTGCCAATGCCGTTAAGCTGCTTAACTTGACAGCTCTTTTTTCGATACCAATAAATTGTCTGGCGGCGATAATCTCAATAAAGCGCTTCAATTATTGAATTATAACACAGCAACAAAATCCTACAATCAGGTACACGTTAGTGTACACGTGGATTGCCAAAAAAGCTAATTTTTACATGAGTGTTGAAAGAAATAATTAGCTAATAAGGAGACAAAGGAGACATAACAAACGGATCACTAGCAACTGTTCGCCAGCTCACATACGGTAAACGCAGAAGTACCGAACCTAAAGGCAATGAACTGCCAACAAGTTTTTTTAACAATATTTTAAATTGAACTAACGCGCACTAATCCGTGTTAATATGCTCGTCCGAAGGTGTTGGATATGCTTCTGGTAAAAGGATCCGTTATAATTATAAGCGGAAGAACTGCCATCAAGGGAGATCTAGGGGTAGCAATTGACAAAGAAAAGATAACAGATGTTGGGAAATCTGACGAACTCGAAAAGAGCTATGACTTCGACGCTACGTTTGGCGGCAAAAATTGCCTTATTATGCCAGGGCTCGTCAATGCCCACGTACATACTCACTTGAGCCTGCTGCGAGGGTTTGCTGACAATTTGCCACAAAAACGGTGGGTCGAAGAGAAGATCCATCCGTTTGAGCGCAGGCTCGATGACCATTCGAGCTTTGTTGCGGCACTGGGTTCAGTTGCCGAAATGTCCTTAAGCGGGACTACGGCTATAGCTGATGTGTGCTACCACCCGGAAAAGGTCGTAGAGGCATTAGATATACTCGGCGTAAAGGGTTTGATAAGCAACGTGATACAAGAGGGGTTTGAACCAGACAATGCCTTAGAAAAAACAGAAAAAAATGTTGAAATTTTTAGGAAGTACGATATCGTTAAGCCATCTATTGGACCGTGCTGTCCAGCGAGGACTAACGAAACACACCTGCTCGAAGTCCAACGGCTTTCACGGAAGCTTCACATCCCGATTCAGATTCACATTTCTGAGACACTCGACGAGGTTGAATTTATAAAAAACAAATACGAAATGCGGCCTGTTGAGTACCTTGATAGCCTCGGTATGTTCGATAACGACGTACTTGCGGCGCACTGTGTCTGGGTTAATGATGATGAGATCAACATACTCAAAGAAAAAAACGTAACAATTGTAATTAATCCGAGCTCAAATTTGAAACTCGCATCAGGAGTGGCCCCCATTCACAAATTTATAGATAGGGGCTTAAAAGTAGCTATCGGCACGGATTCGGCAGCTTGCAACAATACGGTTAATTCTTTTTCAGAGATGCGGCTGGCCTCTCTGTGCGCAAAGGCAACCTCTAACGATGCCACAGTATTACCTGCGTCGAACGCGCTTGAGATGGCCACTGATGGCACTGTTCTTGGTTTTGACAGTGGCACAATTGAACCCGGAAGATTGGCCGATATTGCTTTAATTGATATTGAAAAGATGAGCATGGTTCCGATGTACGATCCAGTATCGAACATAGTGTATTCTGCCAATGGCAGCGAAATTCACACCGTAATATCTAGTGGGAAAGTAATTGTGGAAGATGGAAAACTTGCGATTGTAAGCGAGAAGCTTCTCAGAGAGAGGATTAATACCGTCGCACAGAAAATAGCACGTGATCTTTCACGCTGAAGTACGCCGATTGAGACCGGCTACCAACAACTAACTTATTATACGTTTGCGGTCACTTTTTCGATGAGCGAAATGGCGACGATCGGATTAATAAGATGCGGTAAAACGTATAGGGTGACGTATGATGACTAGAGAGAAAGTAATAGTGATTACTAATGATGATGGAGTACATTCTGTAGGCATAGCAGCGGCAGCTGATGCCGTTTGCAACCTCGGAAGAGTTATCATTGTAGCTCCATCCACACAAAAAAGTGGCGTGGGAAGGTCACTCTCGTTGTTTGAGCCCATAAGGGTGTCAAAGGCAAAGGTAAACGACCACGAGGCTTATGCAATTGGAGGGACTCCGACCGATGCAGTACTCGATTGCAGAGTATGCAATCCTAAAAAGAAAGCCTGATCTATTGATATCAGGCATAAACATTGGAGAGAACGTAAGCACGGAATCCGTCATGACGTCAGGCACCGTAGGAGCGGCGCTTGAGGGAGCAAGTCAAAAAATACCCGCTATTGCGGTCTCAGTGCAGGCGCACGACATTGATATATTCGAACCAAGAGCTGAAATCGAGTTCACCCTCGCGAAAAGAGTTTTAAGAACAATTTCTGCTCACGTTCTGATGAAGGGAATGCCAAAAAACGTTGACGTTCTCAACATAAATATTCCGATGCATAAAGGCGAAGCTAACTACAGAACAACAAAGCTCGCGAGAAACGTCTTTAATATAAGAATACTTGAACGATTTGATCCACGCGGATGTGCTTATTTCTGGATTGACAGCGATTTCTTAACCAATCACGATAGAGATACGGACGTATATGCTCTTAAACAGGGTTTTGTTTCGGTAACCCCCCTCTCAATTGACAACACGGCAGACGTTGATAGAGAAGAGCTAATGACGTGGCTACAGTTATCATTTAACTCCTAGAAGCCAAGTACTGTTAGACTTGTTGCGCTGTGAGTTCGATTATCTTAAAACCACCGGCTTCTAGGGAAATTGTAAAACCTCCTATGTTGCCATACTCCTTCGCCCCATGGTCGTACCAATCATCAATTTCGCTATGGAAAACGCGAATGAGGTATCTGGACTTCTCTGCATAGTCGCTCAAGATATTGTCCACATAAAAAGTAAAAGAGATCGAACTAGTTGTTATGTTGCCTACACACACTGCAATGTGTTGCGTCGTTCCGAGAGCAAGAATGTACACATCGTCATGACGTTCGCGTATCATATCTGTAATATCGCGTTCGAAATTGTGGCTTATATTCTCAAGATTTGTGCTGAACGGATAATTCGCAAATATGTTTAGTACACCATGTATCCGACCTGCAAAATAGCTCACTGAGTTGTTGTGGTACGAGAAGTTTGAGAGGCCCAGCCACTTCCACCACAACGGCATATTTGGATTTAGGTTGAGACCTCTGTAGAGACTTATTCCACAAACCCCCTCTAAGGCAGTCCAGAGGTATTTTGGCGGAAACCACGGAGAGAGTTTCATTCCGTTGTTAACGAATGATTCTCCGTGATACCACTCTGAAAACTGCCCGGGAACAGTGTTTTGATTTGTCGGATCAAGCTGGTACCTGCCTGAACGCGCCCCGCATTATATTGACCATCACGTCGGGTTGGTGGGTGGAACACGCAAATGCAAACATAAACGCAACATCGGGCCATATCCCACCTGTCAACCCCCACCCGGCTTCTGGATGATAATCCAACGCAGTTCTTGGCACCGTTCGCAAACCTGCACTGGTAAGGAAATCAGGCCGATTCAGCCTATCAATGATCAAATGAGACATCGCTGGAGACGCTACCTTAAATATTACAGGAAACACAAGGTCACACGTCACATCAGGATGCGCATGTCCTTTAATGTCGACGTTTAAATAGTAAAGGCCATTTTTTGGGTTTATAAGCAGGTTGTTAATTGCGTTTCTTAGCCTCTTGGCCTCACTTCTGTAATAGTGCGCCTTTTCATGGTAGCCTACCAGGTCAGCAAACAAGGCTGCACTAGTCAAAGCGGAAAAACATTCTGAATTGACCTCCGTAACAGCTCCATTTATTGCATAGTTTGGTATGACGTTTCTCCATCCGCAAATTCCGTAGACCCCGATGCCAGTCGCGCTGCAAAAAACAAGACCGCGAGCATCCATTTGTGACGTAATGTAGTCAGCGGCTTTTTCCACAGAAGGATACATCTCCTTTAAAAAAAGTTCATCACCGGTAATCTGATAGGTATGAACCACAGCGAGGATATAAAGGGGCGTGTCGTCGTTTATATTAAGTTGATAGTCGTCCACTTCCCCGGTCACCCCGTTATAGTACTCGATTATCATGCCCGTTGAACCCTGATATTTCTTAAATACCCGCAACGCTGCCTTGGAGAACTCTGGATCCACATAATCGCATCCAAAAGCAAACCACGCGGTATCGCGCGCCACGATGTTGCTTGACTTCGACGGGTCATTTGTAAATCCAACTCCCTGAGGATATTCCGACTTAACTCTCATCATATTGGCCTTCGCCCACTGTACTCCCCGGTTGATGACGGAATCTGGCGTGACAAGTTCTGACCGATTGCACTCGCTCAAAAAGTTACTGATCGTCGCTCTATAGACTTTTTCATAGTCAGAGAGCTTCTCGAAGGTTGTTATGGCTTCTTTTTCACCGTTTGGAGAGAAGCCAATTATAAAACTGAAATCCTTTTCACTGTTGGCGGAGAGTTCAATGTCGACTTGGACTCTCCCTATGAGAGTGTCTTCGTTCGTTAAACCTGCGTTAAGTTCGGGAGTCGACACTGTTGCCGGCTCTACTTGTACGAAGCACTGCTCAACGGATAGTCTGTCATCGCCTTTCTCTACGCACGTTGACCTGGAGTTCTCGGTGACGTTGAAATCATCAGTTGTTAGTGACACATCATTCGTAATAGAGCAGTGCACACCTTCAGCCGTAGCACCAAATATTCTCACCCATTCAAGATTGCTCCTGTTTCGTGCCACAATTGCCCTCCCTTGGTAACAATAACTTATCTCTAGGTCAGATGAAGTCCCGAAATAGGTCGAACAGAGATCTGCATAAGCCACGACAGATATTTTCTTATCGTAGTTGGATTTGTTCCGAATCTTCAAGCCAAGATATGCCGCTTGACATCTATCGAGGTCGTCTTCGGGTGAGTTTGGCACATAAAATACTTCAGAGACCCTAATATCTCCTACGAGCGCGAATTTCCTCTTTTGATAGGAAGGGTGTATTATGAAATTCCCAGCCCCGGTCTGTTCAAGCAGCACATTAGAATCACTGTCAAAATATCTCACGACCGTCGAGCCTATAACATTCCTACCGACGTCTATTGAGAAGAGATTTTCTATTGCCCCCGTCGCCTTAGAATTTGCATAGCACTTCCTATTGCCGTAACTACTCCCGGTCACAAGCTTATTGTCGGGAAGTACATAGCTCCACATTTGATTAATGCGATCAACCTTAACGACGGTAGTCACTTCACTGGCTTCTTTCATTGTCGAAACAGTTGATTATTGCAGTTATAACAATTAAAGCTTTATCTGAGCTCGACTATGACATCCCCATGATATAAACAGGAATGCATCAAATTAAATTAGTTTTCATACGCTTGATTATTTAAGATAGTAGCAAGGTGGCGTAGTTATTTATATAAAAAGATATATGTCTTGAAGTTTGAGGAGATGGGTATTATTAGCGGATATCAAAGCGCGTGGGTCATCTTAAATACTTATCTGGGGTTAAAACAGAACGAAACTGTGCTGATCGTGACAGATACGCTTAAATTGAAAATAGCTAAGTCGTTATTTGATACAGCTCAGGAAATGGGCCATGAAGCGATCATGATGACAATGCCCCCTCGATCAAGACACGGAGAGGAGCCCCCTAAGGCAATAGCTGAAGCAATGAAGATGGTAGATGTTGTAATTGCACCAACTACAATGTCGATAACCCATACGAAGGCAAGAAAGGAGGCGAACGAAGTCGGAGTGCGAACAGCAACTATGCCAGACATCACGGAGCAAATGATGATTGATGGAGGGCTTATGGCTGATCCCAAAGAAGTGCTGACATTTACAAAAGAGATGGCGGACAACGTTAAAGGAGCCCACGAGGTGAGGATTACCTCTGGACTGGGAACGGACATGACGTTTGAGGTGGATGGGTCCAAATGGGAGCTCGATGTTGGTTGCTGTACAAAGAAGGGCTGCAGTACAAATCTTCCCGCTGGAGAGGTGTATATCGCTCCCGAAAATTCGAATGGGGTTGTTGTTATTGACGGTTCGATGTCGGGACTTGCGCTTCTAAAGCACCCGATGAAGATAAGGGTTGAAGATAACTATGCTGTCGATATTTCCGGTGAACGGGCAGCTGAAATGCTGAAGATAATTGATCCGCTTGGCGAGAATGCGAGAAACATCGCAGAACTTGGGATAGGCACAAATCCGACTGCGAAGATTATCGGTAACGTCCTTGAGGATGAAAAGGTCATAGGGACGACACATATAGCGCTCGGCGATAACAGCACGTTCGGCGGACACGTGGTTGCCGGTATTCATATCGATGGCATAATAAGAAAACCCAAGCTCTTCATCGATGGAATAGAAATTGATTTACATAAACACTAGGTAATCTTAGTATTTTTTTATCTTTTTTTAACGGAACGTTTGGGATCTCCGTTGCCTTCGCTCACCTCTGTAGCTGGACGTTGGTCTATCCAGTAGCCAATTCTCGACCTTTATTCTCACATTCTGTTAGTCCTTCCTGGGTCGGCTTACCGCGTAGTTTAATGGTGGGCTCTGCTACTTTTACACCTTTTGACTTCAAAAACGCGATGACCTGCTCCACTGCCTCACCCTTCTGCTCATAGGAGCCAAGCACGAATCCGCGCTTGTCCGCCAGATCTAGCTTTTCGATGCTATTCATGAAATACCTAATGTTTGATGGCGGTTTGTTGTGGTATGTTGGGGTAGCTATTACAATTACATCCGCGCTTTTCATCTCTGCTAGCGTAATCTGACGAATATGTTTTATTGTCGTCTCACCTCCTGCCTCTCGTGCCCCGCGCTCAAACGCGTACGCCATTGTTCTTGTGTTCCCGTGATAGCTTTCATATCCTATGATGAACTTCATAGCAATAAAATAGGTTTCCCCTGCATAAACCTTTTCGATATTTAAACAAGACGAGGTGCCGGCAAGGTAATACACACTTATTTTAGAGACATCAGGGAGATCAGTTGCACTTACGATAGAAAGTGTTTATCAATCTAAACGTAAGATAGATACGCAGGTGAAACTTGAGAGATTGGTACTATGGCTCGAGATTCAGAGGCAAAGGGGTATAAATTAAGCACAAGAGTCGGAGAAGCTTTTGTAGGAGAAGGTCCAGAACTCGCTCACATAGACATTACTATAGGCCAACGAGGAACGCCATTTGAAACGGCGTTCATCACGGCGCTTGCAACTCCAAGAATGGGTCATACAGCCCTGCTCGCGATACTTGCTCCTAACTTCATGGTGAGGCCTGCTACCCTCATAGTGAATAAGGTTACCATAAGGGACGAAGCACATGCAAACCTTATGTTTGGACCAGCTCAGGCAGCTGTTGCAAGAGCTGTTCTGGATAGCGTGCAGGACGAAGTAATCTCTAAGATTATTGCAGACGAAATTCTAATTATCGCATCGGTATATATTCACAGCAACGCAAAGAACAAAGGAGAAATCTATACCAATAATTATGAAGCAACGAAACTTGCTATAAGAAATGCTATGAAGGAGACTCCGACTATAGCCGAGCTTATTGCTAAGAAAGATACCGTCAAACATCCATTAATGTAATAAATTACATTAAAAATCGTGACTTTTTGCATTTTAAATTACAAAAGCTTTTTAAAGGTAACTCATGTTAGATTACTGTGCCATTTTGATGAGCACGAAGGGGGAAACAAATGAAAAAAGAAATAGCAATGCTCATTGCGCTTGCGCTCCTCGCAGTGTCACTTGCAGGATGTCTCGGCAGCACGTCTCCGTCTCCTACACCCACAACAAAACCAGCTCAAAACACTACAATTGTCTTAAACAGCACTACAATTGCGCAAGGTTCGCCCATCGCAATAACGGCATCTCTAAAGAGCGACGGACAGTTGCTCGACAATAAAACGATCTATTGGTACTTAAACAATCAGTCACTGAGAAATGCGACTACGGTCAATGGAACAGCTACTCTCAGGCTTACAGCATCTGAAACTAGCCAGTTTTCAGTTGGAACGAATTTGTTAAAGGCAGAATTTAGAGGTGATGATTCATACGGACGGTCTAGTGCGGCAGTGATGCTTACAGTGACTCCAGCTACCCAGACTGGAGGAAATGTAGCCCCGATAATACCAATACCAACAGCAGTTCCGACTTACACTCCAGCTAATACTATTCCAACAGTAGTGCCAGTGGTCACTCAAAAGCCCGTCATTACAGTCTCTTAGACTCCGGATAATCTCAATCTTGCTTTAATTTTTCAACCACGCCCGTAGCTGTGCCAACCTTCTGTGAACATCAAATATCGGTAAACGAAGAGAATCTATGATACCACTTACCTTACACCCCAGTAAATTGAGGGGTTGATCTTTGAAATTTTTCGACTATTAAGAAAAGTTGTTGAGCTATCTTCGAACAAGCTTGCTAACCTGGATGATTTAAGACCATGCGCCGCGACTCGTGAATGGCGCTACAGTTTGTGAGCCACAGACTAACATCGTTAGATTATAAAGGCAAATAATTATTAACGTCCCATTTTTTGCTTCCGCAATACAACATATATATGCATGTATGAAAATTTCTGAAGAAACATCAGTCAATACGCATCAGGATCTAGAAGTAGATAGTAACGAACGGAACTTTTGATTTACAATTCCAAAACTGTAGTATTGTGCCAATTACTTCACATCATTACACTTAGGAGGGGCATTCATCAGTCTCTACGATCTTACGCTACGCACATTTTCACTAATGATAGAGTTCATATCCTTCTCGATCTATCAGGTCTCTGTATACAGGTTCGAGCTCACCAGCCCACTTCAATACGACGTGCATCGTCCTGTGGGGTTTAAGTTCTTCTATTATATCGTAAACTTCTCTATAAAACTTATCATGATCGAAATTTGCAGAGAAAAGCAGAACTATATCAATATCATAGTCCTCGGGAAAAAAACCCTTAGCTACTGAACCATAAAGTATAATAGATGTAAGACTGTCGGGTGCCCACTTTTTCACTTTTTTTGTAAAGTTAATAATGAGATTCTTGTCTTCTGGTGGCATTTCAAGCTGAGTGAACATATGCCTTCCTTGAACTTTCCCGTCTCTCTAAAGGTAACGCTCTTAAATCGCTTTTTTGTTCATTATTGGGTCATCATGATATAAAAAGCTCTCCAGCATCTTAAAAAGTCCTAACGGCGCCTAAATTACCAAGATGTCTCTCATGAACACGAAAGAAATATCACAAATTTATACATTTAAGACAAAATGCGTGCCAACTAATCTCGAAAAAGCGTCAAGATTATGGTTAAAAAGGATAATTTTATCAATAAAACCGTTTTCTTTACTACAAATGGGTTTGAAACAGAGCACAGCAGTAACAACTCTCTTTGTCACTGCCGTGTTATTGATAGCTTTTCAGCTGCCTGGACTTGTTTTGAATGGCGTAGCAGGAGTCAACGCCATAAACCCGCCAGTCGCAGGAGCGGCAATTTTTGCCACAGCGTTGGTTGATATTTTGATAGTTGCACCCATATGCATGGTATCTGCTAGAATGATAAGGAGGAACTGGGAAGGAGGGTGGAATCTCGCACTCATTTCTGGAGGAGCCGTTGAGGGCGTGTACCTTATGTGGCTTGGAACTTCACTCTGGATGTGGGACAGAAATGTGAAGATAGACGGAATAGATTTTTCTCCACTATGGTTCATCGCATACAATTCACTATTCGTTGTGCTTGGGCTTTTAATTTTGATTTTGGGAATAGTTGTACACCGAAAATAGTATATTGAGCAAGTTGATCAGTTTCACATAACTACCTATTTCCACGCTCTGAAAAAAAAGTAGAACTCTAGTTGTTGTGAAACAAACGATCTTTTAATGATGTAAAAAAAAACTGCTCATACGAAGTAATGAACAATCAGTCAATGTAGAGGGAAAATACTTCTGTAACAATTTTGATTTAGTTAACTGGTTGTCCAACTTTAGAACAACTTCAGGTAAATCATATGTTGACTTGAAGTCAGAAATAAAACAAATTTTTCTTGGTGAGCTGTTTTAAGAGTTGATTTATTCAATAGCAACAAGATAGATTGAAAAGTGGTAAGCGAGATTATTCGAACCATCTATTCTTTAGAGCTCGTAAATATCCTCTTATTACTAACGTTATGTATCTCGGCCTAAGCACCCACAGCAAGATAATGTACCCTAAGGCGATAAAGGTAAGCTTTATATCAAAGCAAAGCTGTGAGTTCATCCTTTAAATCTTAGACATTGTTATTTATGACATAGCAGTCCTAATTAAATAATTTCACACGACAGCGTGTGAAAATTGCGATCTGCCACTCATCGATAGATTGCACCATCTCAGATATTAATTGTTATAAGTATCACGTGACAATAACTATTCATCAGGATTTAAAAATCAAGTTCGGCTATATGGTTGTTTTCTCCTTCACTAGTTTCACTGTACCTTATGAAGCGCCGGACAGGAGAACCTTACACTCTTTTGATTTATTGAATTTTTGTTTAACGACTTGATGAAACTTGTACCGAGACTGCGTACCAATTTTTCCCTCCAAGGTGAAGACTTAGCGCGTCTTCATAGGATAAGTCTATGGATCTTAGAAGCGCGATCTCAAAGCAACTTATTCAAAATTACGATATCTAAAGGGCATTTTTAGGCCTCAAATCTGAGTCATCAGTGGCTAAAAATCCAACCTATCAGCTAGTGCTTAGATAGTATCCAATGATCCAAATATGACCTTAAACAGAGCGGCGTGAAGTTGATCGTTAAATTAAGCTTAAGTCAAGCACATAGATTTGTAACTCTCAAGAGACTTCTTGAAGTGAAAACGGTATCAGTAAATCGGATGTTCAATTCCACAGTATTAATATTCGCCGTAACACTCGTTATGTAATTAAACGATGCGCGATATCTTTGTATTAATATCTTGCATTTATATAAGTGCTCCATTTCAGTGAGATTTAGATAGCAAGGCGCATTGGCGTCGATCAAGAGACTGCGATTTTATAAGGAAATTCGTACATTTGAACGGATGCGAGCTCTCGCTCTAACAAATGCCTCCCGTGCAAAAAGTTCGACGCTTTGTAAGAGCGTTAACCACAACATTTGGGTAAAGTAATTACTATGTCGATTGGCAGTTAATTTTTTTAAACAAAAGGCGTAAGTCAAAAAGGATATGTAAAGAAATCACTATAAATCAACTTTGCTTATCAGGGGATTGCCTGAGTTATCATCAATCTCTACGATATCGCCTTTTTTTAAATTCAAATCATCAATTAAATCATTCTTAAGTGTGTAACAATATACTATATATTGCTTATCTTGTGACTGAACGTAAATGCTTGAGATATTCTCATCATCAGGGCTGATACGCATTACCTCGCCTCTTACCATTACCGATCCTCCTTAGTAGCGATGTTTCTCTGTAACGTATTATTACGTTTCTGTTTAAAAATTTAGTGTTTGCTGTTTTTTTGTTATAAAATGATAAAAACTATCTTATGCATTTAGAAGATAGTCAAGAACATAGTTCTAAAAGTGTGGTCTTATGACCTTCCACTTAATCATCTAATTAGTTTAGCGACATTTAGTATTAATATAAATCTCGACGTGTTTAAAACACGCATTTAGGTCAGTTAAGCGATACGACAAAGTATTAAGTATTTTTAAATTAATTACGTGGCGTCAGTTGTATCAACTCATCTTATGCCATAATCAAAAGTTAGCTTAGTCCCTTTTTACAAAAGTGGAGGCTAAAGCAATTGCCAAATTATCGAAGGCTTGTATATAACCCGTTCTCAAACTTGATAACGACATTCATCATTTTCATTTTGGTTGTAGTATTCATTCTGATATTCATCGGACTTATCGGTGCGGCATTTAGCAGGATCGGCTTTTCAGCGAGGGAAGTCATAATTTTATTTTTGGCGACGCTTGCCGGAAGTTTCATAAATATACCAATTGCTACTCTTGAATCACATGAGCCTGTAATGACGGGTGCTTTTGTTCGAGCTTATGGCGTGACGTATCGTATCCCAGCAATAAGAGAGGAATCAAAAAAGACAGTGATCGCAGTGAACCTCGGAGGAGCCTTAATACCAACTGCAGTATCGCTATACCTACTCTTCGAGTTTCCTTTCATCATTCCCTTTGCAGCATTGGGAGTTGCTATCGTTTCTTCTATCACTCACTTGGTATCGAAGCCAGTTAAGGGTGTCGGGATAGTGTCCCCAGCGCTCGTATCACCTCTCGCAGCTGCCCTTTTTTCGATAGTCATATCAATCGAATTTTTAATTGCCAGTCAAACCTTTGCTTTAGCCTATATATGCGGCGTCCTCGGAACCTTGATTGGTGCTGATATAAGCAACTTAGGAAAGATAAAGAAAATAGGTGCTCCGATAGCTTCCATAGGCGGTGCAGGAACATTTGACGGGGTATTCCTCTCAGGGATAATTGCTGTCTTGCTAGCCTAAGTCAAATTTTCGTCAGGAGCCGCATTACGAACTGCCTACAGCCTTTAAAATGCAATTTCGTTGCGCTATCCACATCGGGAGCACTGCAACGTGCACATTAGAGAGAATTCCTAGCCAATGTAGCCAATATTGTATCATAACCTATTTGAGTGAAGCCTTAATAAAGATCACAGTTATGACGCACAGTAGGATCCTCAAAATAAATATTGTTTTTTTGGTAGTGCTCATTCTCGTAATAATAGCAAGCACCGTCGCAATTTACAAAGGAAATAGCAGGTTCTTCGGAATTGTAGCGATTGCTGTACTTGCTCTCGCTATTGTAATATGGCGAATATTCACGATAGGAAGCGAAGAAAAGAAATATCCTGGACCTGAAAGTCTTAAAATTGAATTTGACTCCTCTACCTTCTTGAAGAGGGTACCCCCTAAAAAATAGCGACAGTCTCGCTGAAACCTGGCGTATTAATTCAGATGTTTATCACGACAGTATGTGCGACAAAATCCCCAACTCTCTGACGATGTTCACGTCGCTGAATAATGATGACGCCGAGCAAATAAGGAGCGAAAAACGGAAATGCATCTACGATTCGTAACACATTTCTGATCGCTGAATTATAGATGTTAATGTCGCGCAAATCCTCCTTTACAACTTTTATACCGACAAGCCACTTACCGACAGTTGCACCTTTCATTCCCTCTAATAACGTATGATATAGCAATAATATAGTGAGGTAAGTAACGAGAAAAAGAACAATGAAGTTCGTACTAGATTGCGAGCGGAGGTCATTAAGTGGAAATATTAAAAACAGTGACACCATTGAGAAGCTAATGAGCATCATATCAATTAAAGATGCAAAGATCCTTGACAAAATTGAAGCAAACTGCCTTTCTATCGGCCCCAAGCGCTTAACGTCCTCTATGGGTTCTGGTAGTATCTCTGCTTCAGCTATAGGCCCGCTCTTTTCAGCCATTGAGGGCTTTAACACTCGTATCACCTAATAAGTATGATAACTCTTAACTGTTCCCAACACATACATTTAGCAATTTCTTAATCTGTGTGCCGAACAATCGCAGGCTTCTTTTTTAAGAATTTACTGTTTTTATGGAAATACTGTAAGAGTATCTTTTTAGAGGAAGTATCTCGATAACGGTTCATTCACCATTAATAGTGTTATATCTGTGATATAAAGCTTAAAAATAGCAGCGTTAAATCTGCATTGTTTGTAAGATCACTAAATAGTTAAAATAAACAAGGAGACAATCAAGATTTCGTTGAGCACGCCGTGCAGTTTGGGTTACGTGAGATCCTCACTCTATCAAATTTCATCATTTCTCCATCGTAAATTAACATCTCATTAGTTAGGTTAGCTCCAGTGCCAGTGATGTACTTGATACACTCAGTAGACTGAAGCGCAGCTATCACCCCAGGAGTTGTTCCAAGCACTGGAAATATTTTTGAAGGAGGCACACGTGGAAAAATGCATTCAAGACAAGCAGTCCTCCCTGGAAAGAGCGTCATTAACCTACCCTCATACCCGTAGACAGCTCCATGAATCAACGGTATCCTGTGCTTCATTGCAGCCTTATTAAGCAGATATCTCGCTTGAAAATTATCTGTAGCATCCATCAGCACATCATACCTTGCTGTTAGATCTAGCACATTTTCCTCGTCAATTTTTGTAGTGATGGCTTCAAATGTGACGGATGTGTTCAATTTCCTTAATTTTTCGAGCGCCGATCTCACCTTTTCCTTTCCCACATCCTCATCCCAGTGCAGTATTTGCCTGTTTAAATTACTTAAATCGACATGATCCATGTCGATAAGCGTTATACTGCCAACTCCAGCTGCTGCAAGGTAAAGGGCGATCGGGGAGCCAAGGCCACCCATTCCGGCGATTAGAACATTTGCCATCTTTAGTTTCTTCTGACCCTCGACTCCAAAGCCGGGAATCATAATCTGCCTGCTATATCGGACTAAATCGTAGTCTGTAAGGGTCACCAAAAGACGTACCTCCTAACGTTTTAATATAGAACTAATGTGAAACGCAGTTGACATTTAGCTTATTTCTACAAATCGTTATTAAAGATCGCAGTATTACGGATTCTTAATCGTCGTTCGCTCTGAATGAAGCATTATTTTAATATCTTTCTTATATTCGTTCTCGTAAAGAAGCTCATAATTCCCTTCAATGTCTTTTGACCTTAAGTTGTAAATTCTCACGACTTCTGTATCAATGGGGCCCTCAAGAAGTTGTCCCCCCTCTACGGCCTTTGTTGGCATGTCGATAATTTCACAGATATTATCTTCACGCTTTACTAACACGTCAAATATGGTGAGTTCCCTCTTTCTTAATATATCAATGAAGGCTTCTGTGACCTCTCTGTGAAATTGCTGCTTTTCTTTCCACAGATCCATTCCTTTTACAATTGCATTTAATGATTTTGAAAGTGCCTCATTTATCTCTTCTTCTGTCATACCAGAAATGTTCATTGAATAGGTTTTTTCTTGCATCCTTACACTACCTTAGAGTGTACTAACAATAAATATATGGTTCAATCAGGGTTAATACCTGAACTGCGCGTGTTATTACGAGCTTGTTTACACTAATTGAGCTTCCTACTCTATGAACTCTGAACGGCAAATTGACCAGTTGCAAGTCGTGAGACTCATTATGTGCTTCGGCTGGATGGAGACCGATGAAGACTTAGGAAGCAATACCACCAACCGCTTTGATGCAAAAAGCCGGTGACACGGCCTTTGTATAAAACGCCTGGCTATGTAGCATCGCTTATTGTTAAAAATTACATTGGAGCTGTTTACTATGATGTTGCACAACACAAGCACATGTAATACCTTAAACTATACAAACTCCTATTAAACGACATACGCGTAGATGTGCATTAACAGTTTGCGTACGTGCGACCCCCACGCACTTTCAGCGCTCGACACATGTAAGAACGCAAACATCGTGCTAAGTTAGTGAAGCTATTATGAAGGACCGTTTCAGAAGCTATTAAGCTCAACCTGTATGTGTGTGGAGCCTAGCCTATAAAAAAACGAACGACGAGGAAGCCCTTAAATCAGTTGCGTCATCATATAATATAGGATGTGCATCTGAAACCAAAGGACGCGGCACTTAAAACGCTTAGCACCTCACGAGTGTCGTCTCGCGTTAGTGCGCCACGTTCGGCTTTGCTTCTTAAATAGAGATCAAACAAGCGAAATAGATAATTTGGCGCAATTATTTTTCCATCGCCTTCAGGCGGCCGGTACCCCAGTAGAATATACATAATTGTTTACCGGATGCCGACTTGGATTTTTCGTATTTAGTCACATTCGGATCTTCAAAGTAAAATTGGCATTCTATGTAATGCGGGCAACTCTTTTCATTACATTTATATTTCATTTCATTCCTCTTATAACGAATTTCTTCTGCTTTCGACCTAACGGGTAATCAAAAATATCGTTCAAATTACACATGTAGATAATACCTTTAATTACTCATGTGATTTTTTATTGGATTAAACACCTCACCAATAAGCACCCGCACTAATAAGCTTAAAGACTTTTTTGTGGCTAATTTTAACGGAGCTAGTTTAATACAAAAATACCCCGGATATAATATAACGGATTGTTTTATAAGTTATTCTACGTGATTACAGGAGGACTATTAGTGAACTATGACTCAATACCAGCTCAAATCAAACTGTTAATCAGCTACAGAAAATTGTTTGAGGTCGTGAGGCTTTCAATAGATCTTGACCTATATTCGAAATTGGAACGTCCGATTACGGTGGAACGTTTGTCAAATGAACTGAAAATTGATGGACAATTCATCGAGTACTTTCTTACCATATTGTATAAATTTGGCTTCGTTGAAGTTATAATGGCTGATCAGGGCCGTCTATACGTCAATACCAGCATTTCCAGTCAGTATCTCAATAGTCAACACATAATGTATTTAGGCAAAGAGATATTTGACGATGTAGAGACCAACGCCATTTTGCGAAAGTACGTGACGCAAGGTCCAGAAAGCATTGACATAACAAAAGACTATTGGTCACGTGAAGTTTTGAATAAAATAGCATCAATTGCTCTGTTAGGGGGAGTTCAGATTGCGGTGGAAAAGGTTAACCTAGCGGGGCGTAGTCGGCTACTTGATATCGGTGGAGGCCATGGACTCTACAGTATTTTCTTTACTGAAAAATATTCGAACTTAAAAGCTTGGGTGCTCGATTTTCCCGAGGTGGCTGAAATAACAAAAGAATTTATCAGTAAATATGAAGCGCAAGAGCGTGTAGAGATAATCGAGGGAGATTATAAGAACTTCAGACCTCAGCAGGACTTTGACGTTGTGTTCATTTCAAATGTTACGGCTTCTTATAATGATTTACTCGAGTTGCTGGCAATATCCAAGCGCTGTCTCACTCCGCGAGGATTGGTGATCCTTCGCAACTTTGTGACTGACAACGTAGATGAATGGTCATCTCTGAGCACTCTAGAAAGATACGCAAGACGCGGCAAAAAGGGAGTTACTTCTAAACAATTAGAATCTGCATTGCAAAGTAGTGGCTTTACAGAGATAAAGAGATTATATGCAGGAGAGGGTGTCGTTATACTACAAGGGGCAGCAAGTACAAACAGTTAAAATTTTAGTGACGGGCGTAGATGTTGTGCCGTGTGAATTTCAACGGCGTTTCTACGGACAGCTATCAATGAACGAAGTTTTTATTTGACGAGATCATTTTCTTCTACGTCTAAATCAGCAAAAAAAGCGCTGGCTTTACTGTTCTTTATTCTTACTGTGAAAAACTCATCTAACGTTAAAGAGAATTAAACAGTCAAAGCACGTCTGTTCATGTATACTGATACCTCAATTTGATCTAATATCGATAACTAACGTTTTACCTGATTTGCCGTTAACGAGGGTTATAAGCGATTTAAAGTTCGTTCTGAAGGCTTTTTAAACGTTTTTAAGCGCTACTATATCCTTGACATGTACAAGCTTCCATATGAGGGTTCTTTTTTCTGTTACAATTGATTCTATGGGTTCTTCGGGTGAGTGACCCAGGGCGGCTACAATGTTTTTAGAAAGATGTTTGTCCTTAATAAGCTCGACGAACTTCTTTCTAATGGTTATATCTTCTGTAGGGTCATCAATTTGTATAAGGCGCCCCATTAACGTTACAAATGTATAATTCGCAAGGTCTGAGCTATATTTTTCGATTTCGACCGCCACATGAGGGCTTTGCTGGAAGAGCTGCATCTTTTTTCCGTACTTTGTTGAAAGGAAATATATGAAATTTCCATCACAAACATATAAAAATGGAGCAATATAGGGATACTCTTCGCCTTTGAAGGCAATTCGACTGATGTACGCTTCTCGTATCAATTGGTCATATTCCGTTTTATCCATGTGCGGTATCTTCACTAAAGCCACAAACATCACCACTATCACATTTCAGCATTTACTTTAATAATTTTACTCACAATGCACAGAGGTACCCATTTAGAACAGCGAAAAAAAATTCAATAGATTCCACGATTGGTCGAGATATTATCCGTTTGAGGCGCATATGTGGATATCTTTATTTATTTTGATGCGCAAGAATAACGTATGAAATGCATCGTACTGTATGATAGCAAATACGGCTCGACTGAATCGATTGCAAATTGGATTGCTGAAGGGATCAGTGAAAAGTGTGCCGCCGACGTAAAAAAGGTTACAGACGTAAAGAAACTTGATCACGATTTAATTGTAATTGGATCTCCTATATACGGAGGGAAACCCCTCAACAGTGTGGTTGACTTCTTGAAAGAAAATCGATCCGCTTTGATAGGAAAGAAGGTAGCAGTTTTTGCAGTTTTTTCCGGTCTCTGGAAGGAAAAGATCCCGGATTACTTAACTTCACTAAAACAGTTAGTCCCCGAAAACGTCTGGGATGCCCGAGGATTCGCAGGCAACTTTAATGTCAGCAAGCTGGACAAAGCCGATAGGGAAGTAATAGAAGGCGTTTTTAAAAAAATTGGCAAGCGCTTTGATATGCTTGATCAGTTGAGTAGAGCTGCAGCTGTTGATTTCGGGAGGAGCCTAATTGTTACTCCGTGATGAGTCGATCACTCTACTGAACATCAATCGGCTTCTTGTTCTTGCTTGACGTCGGATCTTCAAGATGCCTCTACATTTCTTTTTATCTTCGTTTTAATATGAAGCTAGTGTTATCCCCTACCGCACCATTTGATTTTAGTTTAAGTGCCTCAATTTTTTCAGATGGAGACAAACAAATTCGTAAGTACGATAAGGGCAGGTATTGGCAGATTATACGACTACTAAATGAACCAGTTCTCATCATCGTCTCATCTATCGGAACAATCGATAAGCCCAAGCTTCTCGTCGAGGTAAGAGGTAAGAGAGAGCTTTTAAACGAGCGTCTTAACATTGCTAAAGGAATCGTCTCTTATCTTTTTAACGTAGATTTTGATCTCAGGCAGTTCTATAAAGAGGTCAGCTGTGACCCCATTATGTTAAAATTAATCGAGCTACTTAGAGGATTAAAAAGTCCAGCAACTCAAACTGTTTTTGAGGCATTGATTTCATCAATAACTGAACAGCAAATTTCGCTAGATGCGGCATTTAGCCTCCAAAAACGACTGACTAAAACTTTTAGCGACGTAATAAAAATTAATGAGAATATCTACTATGCTTTTCCGACAGCCGAAATCTTGGCGTCAGCGACGATTGTGCAGCTTCGTTCGTGTGGGTTGAGCACAAGAAAAGCGGAATATATCAGAGACATAGCAGCGTTAGTCTCAAACGGTCAGCTAGATCTAAAGGCGTTCAAAAGTCATAACGATACAATTGAAATCGTTGACGAGCTCTGTAAATTGCGTGGAGTTGGAGTTTGGACGGCAGAACTCACACTAATCAGAGGAATGCGTAAATTAGAGGCGATCCCTGCTGATGATTTAGGGTTAAGGAAAAGTATCTCGCACTATTATTGTAATGATAAAAAAATATCAAGCGAAGATGCGCGCAGTATTGCCAAAAAATGGGGAACATGGCGAGGACTAGCTGGTTTTTACCTAATTATGGCTGGAAGACTGGGAATCGAAGTATGAAATCTCGCAGCTACGTTTCCTGTAGTCTCGTAGCAACGAAAGTAACACACACGTTGAGTTTGGTAGACTCCTCTACGTCTCAACTTCAGCAAGTTTACTTATAGTGGCTTTTTTAAGGGATCGAGCAATGTGTGCAAGATCGTCAGGAGATATTCCATTTTCAACCTCCCTAACTAGAGCTGATCCCACAATTGCACCGTCAGCTCCTGCAGAAATTACGTTTTTAACATCTAAGGGTTTTGAAACGCCGAATCCCACCAATTTAGGTACTTCAAAAAGTTCGTATCGGCTCTCAACGGACTGTACTCTGCCAATAAGGCCTCTTAACTGTATGTAATCTGTTGTACCTCCAGTAACTCCGAGGCGGGAGACGACATATGCAAAGCCACTTGTAGACTCGAGGATTTGAGCCATTCTATCGTTGGAGGTGGTTGGAGCTATCAGAAAGATATTACAAAGGTTGTTATTATTGCAGTGCTCTCTGAGCTCTGAAGCCTCTTCGATGGGGAGATCAGGAACGATTATACCGTCTATAACGTCGCTCGCGTCGCGTGGAAGTTTTGACACCCCGTAGCGATAAATGAGGTTATAATATGACATGAGAATTGTAGGGACGTCTGTTTGAATCTCTTGAAGTAGCGATAAAATATCAGCCAACGTTGTAGGACGCCCTTTAAGAGCCCTCTGACCTGCCCGTTGTATTACTGGACCGTCAGCTATCGGGTCTGAAAATGGGACGCCGAGCTCTAGCGCATCAACCTCGCGCGAGAGGGCACAAATGTATTCGGCAGTTTTTTCTAAGTTAGGATCCCCTGCCATTATATAGGCAACAAGCGATTTCTTACCTTTCAGGCGCTCCGTCAGTTTATTTCTTACTTTAATTTTCAAGCCCCCTTCGTTCAACAACGGTATTTACGTCTTTGTCCCCCCTACCAGACAGATTTATTATCACAAGCGCTCCCGGTTCGATTTCTCCAGCGTCGCATGCCCCTTGCTGCATAGGCTAGAGCGTGTGATGATTCAAGCGCAGGAATGATACCCTCGGTCCTGCATAGAATTTCAAAAGCGGTAAGAACCTCGTCGTCTCGAGCGAATCTCGGCAGAACGCGTCCAATGTCTACAAGGTGAGCGAGTTCGGGTCCAACTCCCGAGTAATCAAGACCTGCACTTATACTTGTTGTTTCAAGTATCTGGCCGTGTCTATCTTGCAGAACTCTCGTCTTCATGCCGTGGAAGACCCCAACGTCACAGTTAGTGAGCCTTATTGCGTGGGGCGCTTTCATGCCGAGGATCTGGTTACCGTCAGTAGCTACACCTCCTGCCTCTACAGCTATGAGTTCGACGTCATCATCCAAAAATGGGGTAAAAATTCCCATTGCATTGCTGCCGCCTCCAGCACAAGCTATAATTGCATCAGGCAGTCGCCCTTCACATTCACTAATCTGATTTTTAGCCTCTATTCCTATCACACTCTGAAAATCTCTCACCATCGCCGGATAAGGATGTGGGCCCAGGGCTGAACCCATGAGATAATAAGCATTTTCGGCATTTGCAGTCCATTGCCGTAACGCTTCATTTACAGCATCTTTTAATGTGCAGGAGCCGCTTTCTACCGGAATCACGTCAGCTCCGAGAAGCTGCATTCGAATCACATTCGGCTTTTGGCGTTCCATGTCACGAGTTCCCATGTAAACCTGACATTCAAGGTCCATCATTGCACACGCCATACTCGTCGCTACTCCGTGCTGTCCTGCTCCAGTCTCACAGATTATGACTTTTTTATCAAGTTTTTTTGCTATTAAGGCCTGACCTATCACGTTGTTTATTTTATGCGCGCCGCCATGACAGAGATCCTCACGCTTCAAATAAATTTTCAGATTGCAAAGCTCAGAAAAACGCTTCGCACAGTACAGCGGAGTAGGTCTACCTGCGTAGTTCTTCAAATTGTAATCGAACTCTGACCTAAACTCGGGATCGTCTTTCAATGTTCCATAGGCTCTCTCGAGTTCTAGCAGAGGCTCCATGAGGGTCTCGGCAACGTACTGTCCACCATAGTTGGCGTACCTCCCTTTCTTACCCTTCATCGTGTGCGAACCTCCTGTAATATACGAGCTGCTTTACTTTTTCAGCAATATCAGGGCTTTGCATTATGGAAGTTCCTACGAGAATCCCATCGCATCCTGCCAAGAGGGCCCTTTCGACATCTCGCGGCACGTTGATCCCACTTGCGCTTATCAACGTTGCTTTACTGAAAAGCCGTTTCAATATCGGAGCTAGTAGCTCTGTCGTTGACAAATCGACGTTGAGCGTTTCTAAATCTCTATTGTTTATGGCGATGAAATTGGGATCGAGGTCCGATATAGCTGCAACATCCGCGATGCTTCCTACCTCGACAAGTGGCTCCACGTCAAGGGAGAGCGCCGTTTCGATATAGTCGTTGATGTTGCAATTGAGCCGTGTAATTAGTCGCACGATAAGTAACGCCGCATCGGATCTCACTTGTTTTAGCTGTTCAGGCCGTCTAATGAAGTCCTTCCTGAGTACAGGAATATTAACGCAATTACGTATCGTCTTGACGTCATCTATCGAGCCGTCAAAAAAATACCCATCTGTGAGCACCGATAGCGCAGCTGCTCCCCCGCGAATCATTTCAAATGCCGCTTCAACTAGTGACTTCTCAGTTAGTCGCTTCCCAAAGGCACTATGTTTGATTTCAGCAATAACCGGCACTCTTCCGTCATCGCGAGCTGACGTAATGCTCTTGATAATATCTCTTTTTGGTGTAGATTCAGAATCGACAGATAGCTCTGGGATTTTCAGGCGTAACAACGTGCCCAAGACATCAGTATGCGCTTCCATTTATAACCTCCGGACACTTTGATGTGCGGCATCTAAAAAGTTGCCAATGATCGATTTGCCTGAAGGAGTTAGCACGCTTTCAGGATGAAACTGAAGGCCGTATGTTGGGAAATCTCTATGCTTTATCCCCATTATAATACCGTCTTCCGTAAACGAAGTTGCTTTGAGCTCAGGAGGAAGGTTTTCTATCACAAGAGAATGATAGCGCCCCGCAATGATAGGATTTGGAAGCCCTTTGTATATCAAGGAATCGTCGTGGAATATCTTATCGGGCTTTCCATGGACTGGCTTGACTCTTATGAGTCTCGCGCCGTACGCAGTGCCTATTGCCTGATGTCCAAGGCATATTCCAAGTATTGGCGTGCCTTCGAACTCTCGTATTATTTCGAGGCACGAGCCTATGTCGCTAGGTATTTCTGGACTGCCAGGACCAGGCGATATTACTATCACGTCCGGGTCAAACAACCGTACGTCAGGCATCAGCACTTCGTTCTTTACAACTTTCGTGAAGTGGCCAAAAGTTGATACATAATCGACGAGGTTCCATACAAACGAGTCAAAGTTGTCGATAAACAGAATCTTAAGAGGGTTACTATGACTATGCTGTTCTTTTCCTTGCACATGTGCGTTCATCGTCTTTCACTCCACTGATGTTGTGACGTTACAAAGCGCAGCCTCTAGTGCTGCCAATTTCCTTTTTACTTCTTCGAACTCTCGTCGCGGAACAGAATCGGCAACAATACCTGCACCTGCTTGATAAGAGACCTTTATCCCCTCAGTGATAAACGTCCTAATCGCGATTGCAAAGTCTGAGTCACCGTTAAATCCGAAATATCCAACTCCGCCGCCATAAATTCCCCTCGGCACGGGTTCGTAGTTGTCTATTAACTCCATTGCTCTAATTTTTGGAGCGCCTGATACAGTTCCCATCGGCATCACAGCCCGAGCTGCACTAAATGCATCATAGTCGTCCCGCAACGTACCTGCCACCGTGCTTTCGATGTGCTGTACGTGCGAATACCTTACGACTGACATCTCGTCAATTACTTCTACTGAGCCACCTTCGCAGACACTCCGCACGTCATTACGGCCGAGGTCTACAAGCATTAAATGCTCAGCCCTCTCCTTCGGGTCGTTCAACATGCTGTTTGCAAACGTTACATCCTCAATTTCATCCGACCCTCGAGGACAAGTTCCTGCGATTGGATTGGTGAAAAGCTTATCGCTGCAAACCGAAAAAAGAGTCTCTGGGCTCGACCCAATAATCGAGACATCACAAAACCGCAAGAAGTACATATACGGACTCGGATTTAGTCTTCTCAGTTCTTCATAAAGCATAAGTTCAAAATGCGATTTCTCGTCAGCCGTCAAATCATGAGCGAATCCACCCTGATAATCGCATCTGATGTCAGTTTCGTGGCGTATTGAAAGAACTATTTGAAAAATATCTCCGGCATAAATGTGTTCTATGGCTTTTGTGGTGGCACGCTCGAATTCCTCTTTAGTCATGCTAGCTTTGAGGTTATGTTTACTAAATAGCGGTTGTTTATCGAAATGTTGCGAATCGACATAACCTGAAGATTTCTGGACGTAGTACTTAAGCTGAGAAATCCTGTTGTTTAGGTCTTCGATAAGCTCCTCTACGTCGCTCGCACTATCTATAAGTAAATTAACTATAGCGTAGAGAGAGTCTTCAGAATGATCGAACACCAAGACATCTTTGATAATGTAGAAGTCAAATGCGTGACCCCTTACGTCATTCGTGGGGGTTCGAACTTGTAACTCCTTTACCGCGTCGTAACTTATGTACCCTATCGCTCCGCCGGTGAAGAATTGCCTTTTACAGATTGTTCTAATTAGGCTATTCGAATCCTGATAAGTAGCAAACTGTACGCATTTTCGTAATGCATCGAATATATCAAAACCGTCTTTGACTTTAAGTGTTACTTTCTCTCCTAGTGATATTTCTCCCGCATCTCGAACGCTTTTTACTAGCGTGTCCTGTAATGAATCATCAAAAAACTCAATTTCGATTGAATTTGAAATGATATCTCCCGTGACTCGCGCAGCAGGATTATACCCAACAAAGGAGTAAGTGCCCGTCTCGATGCTAGGGATCTTTGCAGTTGATTCAAGCAGATACGACCGTGTTCCCTCTCTATCAAGTAGCTTTAAAACGCCTAATGGGCTCACGCCATTTATACTCGATGAGGTTAAGATTTTTAAGACGACAGGAATAATACATGGCCTCGTTAATCCGTTTTGAAGTTCAATTAATCGATCTTTATCTAGTGTTGACTCCAATAAGGGCGATTTATACAAAACAAGCTGCCTCCCGCGCACTTCGTACGAATGAACCTATGAGTGATGCGTCCTTTTTACCCGCTCTCTCGACGCCACTCGCAACGTCAACTCCAAAGGGTTTCACTTTCTCTACAACGTAGCTGACATTGGCGGGTGTTAAATTTCCAGCTACCAAAACAGGTTTCTTGCACGCCTCTACGATGCTCTTGCTAAATTCAATGCTCGGAGGATTGTTTCTCGCATCTTTGTCTACGAGTATATAGTCGGTGTAATCGTAATCGACTTTTGAGTTGACATTTACCACCGTAATTACTTTAGATCCGCATTCTTCATAGATGCGCTTTTGCTCAAAATAGGGCAAAATACAATGAATCTGTAGATAGTCAGGGTCTAAGATGTGAGATACTTCCAGCGCCTCATTAGCGTTTTCCGGCATGATCACCGCCGCAGTTTGCGCTCCACAGTCTTTCGCTGTCTCTATGAGGTTTCGTGCAAGAAATGCTGAGACTTTGCGCGGTGTGCTCACTGGAACGTCTACTATAAAGCCGACGGCATCAACGTCGAACTTCACTGTTGCAAAGATGTCCTCTTTACTCGTCAGACCGCACACCTTTATGAACATTACAATTCACCCCTCAGCTCGTTCAGCTTTCTCAGGGCAAGCCCCTCTTCTACAACATTATTGGCTATTTCAATTCCTTCAATAATAGTGCAACCGATTCCGGCTGAAACTGCCGCGCCAGCGTTTAATAGCAAGAATTCATCCTTGCGTTTATCCTTCAAATGTCCGTTGAAAAGTCCTTCAATGATGGCTGCATTGACTTGAGGACTCCCGCCTGCTAAACTGGACTTCTTAGCCATTTCAAGTCCAAAGTCATCAGGAGTGACCTCATATGATTCCACTCGCTTGCCCGTAAGCTCCGAAACTAGTGTGCTTCCTGTGTTTGTGAACTCATCGAGTCCATCCCCATGCACTACATACGCCCTTTTTAGTCCAATTTCGTTTAACACGTTTGCTAAGGGTTTGCATAATCGGGAGTCATACACCCCAACCACTTGGGCGTCTGGGTTTGCGGGATTTGTAAGAGGGCCGAGTATATTAAAAATGGTTCTAAATCCAAGCGCTCTCCGTACGTGAGCAACCCTCTTTACCGCTGGATGAAACTTTTGAGCGAGCATAAAGCCAAACTTTCGCTCTTCGATTGATCTTCTTACCATTTCTGAGTCCATAACGATACTTATCCCAAGTTCTTTGAGGACGTCAGCGCTCCCTGAGTGAGAAGTCACGGAGTAGTTACCGTGCTTTGCCACGAACAATCCTGCAGCTGAAGCCACTAGAGCAGATGCAGTGCTTACGTTAAATGTTCCAGAGCCGTCCCCACCGGTTCCACAAGTGTCTAAGAGCCCATTGCTAAGACGCGGTTCAACTTTAACACAAGTGTCTCGCATAGCGCGAGCAAATCCTAGAATCTCCTCAGTGCTCTCTGTTCTACACTTTAGCCCCATCAGGATTGCACCGATTTCCGCATTGCTCGCGTGCTGTATTATATAATTATAAGCTGAATACGCTTCAGTTGCCGAGAGATGTCCCTCATACAATTTTTGTGCAAAGTTTATCTTTGAACTGTCTGTGGAGATATTATGTGAGACCATATTACTACAAAAATGTATATTAGTATACATTAATGTTATATTATTGACAATATAAAAAGTTTATTGTTAGTAACTGATTTTTTTGATGGAATTTAATAGTTAATAAGCTACTTACAAACTCAATAAATTCCAGATAAAAGAGCTATGTCCCTTTTTGCGACATCAGAATTGATAGCACTAGGTAAAAGTGCCAATGGTTGCCAATACTATATGAATGCTAAAGCAGCAAACGTATGTACGCTACGTCTGTTAAGTAAACAGAACTTTAAGCTGTAATAACTAAACGAACTCTGCATCTACGTCAAGAATTCTCTAACGTTTGTTAATAGGATGACAATGGGCCGCCACTGTGTAAAAACGTTTTCTCCTCGTAACTGCGATACCTTTCTCCAATCAAATGCAAAGCAAAGCATAAATAAAAAGGTTCGCCACTCGCATGCATAGCGAAACAGTTCAACATTTTTTAAAAAGCACTAATTGATGCCTTAGCTCGTACTGTACGCTTAAGGTTTATATCTTCTGACGAAGTTAGAACCAACTATAATAAACTCACCGTATCTATGAGCGGGCACATTATCTTTATTAGATGTGATGTACTGTCACTTCGTTGTGAGTGAAATTACACGTAACGAGGAACGCCTTAAGTGATAAAAATCAACAGACAACAGATAACCCATATATTGTCAGAGAATCAAAAAACGCTCTCACTTTTATTAGTTGGTGTTATATACATAATCCTAGGTGCAATTTTCCCTTGGTCTACAGATGGATATCAAATAATGAAAGGTATAGATATTAGGATAGACCCTCTTTACTCCGACAATTATAGCGTAATTTTAAGAGCAATACCAGTTAGTGTTAGCATAGTCGTCGTTTCTCTAGTAGCGCTATTTATTACCATTTATTCTCTCTTAATTTTACATACGAATAAACTTAGAACTTTAAACCTACTATTCGGCAGCTTTATAGTATATCTCGCTTTTTACGAGTTTCAAATATTGAAACTCATGTTATTTGAGCGAGGAATTGTGATTTCAGCTCCCTTAAACCCAGGATTTATTTTCACCTTTTTAGGAGGTTTAATAATCTTTGCTGATGGGTTCATTTTTCTATTTCCTTTCCTAAAGAAATTGTTACGCTAGACATATTCGATCACAATTTTAGCCACCCATAATTTATTTAGTGGTTACCCCTTTGTAACATTGGTTTTCAATGAGGAGAAGCATCTTAATAGTGCTGGTTATTGGCATGATCATTGCAACTGCGGGGTTCATTTCAAACTCGAGTACTAATAGTGAGTTAAATTCAAAACGGGCAGAAACCGACAAAATCGTGCTAGCAGTTGTTGAATCACTGAAAGACAATGCTAAAAAAAATTCATCGGTCACTAACCTCAGCGCTAACTATGAGGGCAGCAAGGCAGCAATACTAAATTACGCTTTTTCAAATACGATAACAAACGAAACCGGCACCGTATCCTACAAAATCCAGCGGTTTAATTCAATCCCTGAGGCGGACAAATTCACGAATGACAGTTCAGCAGATTATACAAAGCTGCAGATAGCATCAAATGATTCATTATTACGCGACTACGTCAAAGCTGTTAAGCACGAATCAAAAGTATCCGCGTTGCTCATTAAGTTTGAATATTTTCCTCCTGAAGAGAATTTAATCGTGCAATTTGACGATGTAGTAATAATGGGTAATATTAAGATCTCCAATGCAGATTTTGGTGGTTAAGAATACCACCTCATAACTTTGATATTGATGTACTGCTATTTTTTTCAAAAAAGCTATAGAATTGTGAAAGTTAAGCGTTCAACAATTCAATCAATTTAATCTGCTGTAGGTAGGCGTCATAAATGAGATTTGATTAACGCACACGTTGAACTGGCGGTTAATTCCTTTTTGTGAGTGAGTCTAAGACAAGCAGTCGTCTCTTACGACTGCAACCTTTCTAATAAAGACTTGTCCGCACCACATGAAGGACACGCCCAGTCTTCAGGAAGGTCATCGAAAAGTACGCCTTCAACCTCTTCATCATAAATCCATTCACAAATAGTACAGATTAACTTCGCCAATAGATCACCTTTAACAATTATTTGTGTGTCAAAATATAAATAGGCATTTAGTTAATGAGTTAGGGTAAACGATATATGGAGCATCAGTTTTGTAGCGTCAATCCTGCTTTTCTATCTAATCTTTCAATGATTCCTCAAGAAAGTGAAAATTTTGTGCTAATTTTGCAATGCTGAGGTATAAAACAAAACCACTTTTTGTACGGCTGATACTTTGTATTGCTGAAAGGGTTCTAGCGGACGTCTGACAATTATTCATTTATTAAGATAATGACGCCCATAATTTATGCTCTTTTCTAACATGGATTCTATTTTTAAATCGATAAAATCGCATACGTGTAACTTCTAAGTGTATTGCTAACATCAAAAGGCAGAAGTAAGTCCCTAAGAGGTCTTCCATCGCATATTCCAGCATGTTAGGTACGGCGAGGATGAAGAGGTGTAAAGCTGCAGTGATTCCTATTGAAGCAAAGCTTCGAGTAGCTCCGTGGCTATAAAGCTACTACTATATTAGGTCACGTCAATGAAGTCAGAAAACGAAATTGTTACGTCAACGTATAAAGAACGGCCCGTTAGCCCCATCAATAAAATTGCACACTAGCCGTAAATAGTTCATTAATCGCCACTTTAATGACCAAAGTACTGAAAGTGAGATTTGCTTGTTTTGTCTGTTGGATTCAAATTCGAAAATATGCGGTTAATATAAACCCTCACACCGACATGCTTTTACGTGTAAAATGGTTATTATAGCGAAATTACTAAAATCTGAAGATGAAAAGTAAAATATGTGGATTATTTATCATATCACTAATAACCGTCACAAGTGCTCCTCTCGTCTCGTCTCACGTGCAAGTTGGTTGGGATGTCACCAGTAGTGGAAAGGATATTTTTAGTTATGAGTACAAGGATGGGATTTTAAAAATCGATGTATCAGTCGCTAATGAAAAAATCACATGGCTCTCAAAAAATCAATACAGTGTAGAGCCCGGCTGCACATGCCGCTTTAGCTACGACGTAATAAGAAGCGCAAATACAACGGCTGTCTGCTTCGCCAGCGACGGTACACCTATTGTTGATACCTCAACTCTGACGTGTATCGAGACTAACTTAACCACACAAACGTGGAGACAAGAATCAGTCACTTTTAAGGTTCCTGTTGGCGTTACCGCCATAAAAGTGGGCGGTTATACCGCTTCGACAGGTCAAGTGATGCTAAAAAACGCTAGAGTGGAGAGAGTTCAGTGCAAAGACAAGCCCCTAGTCACATTCAGATTTGATGATGGACATAAGAGCACAAAAGAGGTTGCTAAACCGATCCTCGACAAGTATGGGTATGTGGGAGTGAGCGCCGTGGTATCAAAAGCCGTTCAAGTGGAGTTACCGGGATATATGAACATCAACGACGTTAAATCGCTCTACGCTCAAGGTTGGGAAATTGCTAGCCATTCCTACAACCACACACATGCTGTTGATGAATATCAAGCCAACGTGTCTAAGGAGTATTTCCATTCAAATGGTATCAATACAATAACGTTTGTGTACCCGTACGGTTCTTGGGACTATGCTTCAAAGGACTTATGCAAAAAGTACTATCAAATTTTAAGCACGTCTGATTCTTACCCCAATTATCCCCCATATGATTTCGCTCGGATAAGTGTCAAAATACTGGACTCAAAAACAAGCGTAGACCAGGTAGCTAAATGGCTTAATGAAGCTAATGATGGCGAATGGATCGTATTTTTAATACACGACGTGTCTGATGACAATACCGATTACGGTACGATAACGCCTCATATGCTTGATGAGGTATGTAAAGCTGTTAATGCAAAAGGGTTTGACGTGGCAACATTTAAGGACGTTTATTTAAAATATTTTGAATCCAGTTTTAACACCATAAGCATCGATTGGGTTCAAAAACTGTGTAATAATGCCGAACGTGCTCAGTTAACTGGTTGAGCAATTTTTATTACGCAAATGATATGGAGTCTACCTTTTTCTGCTGTCCGTCTCAATTTTCCAGCGCGGTCGCGTCGCTAGCAACTCATACCGCTGCACCATTAGAACTAACATAGAGAGAATTTTGTCATTACCGTGATTCAAACAGAACTGCCGTGAGTGGACTTGAGAGAAAGAGAAAGAGAAAGAGAAAGAGAAACACTAACATAGGCATTTTGTGAACGTTGATCATTATACCACAGAACACTTACTAGTAGGATGAAATATGGTGTACTTTATTATTCTGAGTCAATGTAAAGCTGTATCAGCAGTCAACAACAACGCTATGCCTCGAATAACCAAGCGAATTTAGTGTCGCATAGAGTCATGTAATCGTTGTGGATAACGTCAAACTGTAAGAATATACTTTCAATGAGCATACGTATAATATTGAGGCACTATGTGTGAATAAAGCACCGCGATACCAAGAGGGTTATTTCGAAGGCGTTGGAAAAGTCAGACTTTTTTATCGAAATTGGAAGATTGCAGAGCCAAAAGCAGTTGTGATACGAGTTCACGGCTTCGGAAGTCATAGCGGCAGGAGCACACACATTGGGCAGTTCCTACTAGAGGGCGGGTTAAACTTCAGCTCCTACGATCAGAGGGGACACGGTAAATCGGAAGGAATGCGCGGGTATGTGGACACCTTTCAAGAATTGCTTGACGACTTACACCGCTTCGTACAAGTGTCGAAGATTTCAAGCGGCCCAACCTTTTTACTCGGCTCAAGCTTGGGGGGGCTCATTTCACTCCTCTTTTCAATTAAAAATCCCAAAGCTATTGAAGGTATAATAGCCTCAGCACCATTTCTAAAACTTGGACCTCAGGTAACGCTGTCAGGCGAGGATATTGATGAGCTGCAGAAACTAGCCATCTTATACCCCGCAGCATTTTTTAAGTTTGGCTATACAAACCACGTTACGTCACAAACTGAGGAAGACGAACTCATGCACGACACCATGACCGTTAAACTATTTTCGGAAATTCTAAGCGCGCAAAAAACAGTGTTTGATTGTGCACGCTTTATAACGGTCCCATGTCTTATACTTCATGGCAGCGCCGACACAATCGCCGATCCGTCAGGCAGCGTAGAATTGTTTGACAAAATTACGAATCTTGATAAAAAACTAATATTGTATAAAACGATGAAACACGTCTTACTGGGAAATGATGATGAAGCGCGGCTCGTACTAGCGGACGTTATTAACTGGATACACGACCACATAAAGACGTAATAACGGTCCTACAATTAGTCCGCACAATGACCACTGCAACTTGGAGCTTTGTCAACTGGACTTAGCTTGCCGTTAAGAAATTGCGTGAGTGTAAATTCAACGTCTTCAGATGCCCCGCTGAGGACACTCACTCCGATTTTCTTAAGAAGTTGTAGCTGTCCTGATCCGATTCGATCGACAAGCGCTACATTTACGCCCAAAGATCTGAATAACATTGGAGGTGATGTTATTTCGCTGTTTTTCACAGCTTGACAGTGCTGAATTCTCATCTCATCAATTTCAACAATCGTAAAATAGGGACTTGATCTAAAATGTTCGGCAACCTTGGATGCAAGGCATTTGTCATCTTCTGAAGGGATTGCAACAACTGTCATATCGTACGCATTGCGTTTATTTCGTCCATTAATGCACAAATTGAAGACACCATAAACTGGAGCTATTTTGATCGGTACAGATGATTCAACCTACAACATCTTAAAAATTATGTATCACTTTTCATTTAAGTAGCATAGTTGAAACGCTCTTAAAGTTTCTCCACCCAATAAAAAATCACGTGATCCACGCAAATAGCAAGAGAAAAATCTAATTATGATATCATACAAGTAAGCGTAACGTGTCCATAACTGTTTCAAATTCGATCGAAATTAACGCAACACCTCAGCTTGTGTGGGAGGTATTTACTGACATTTATAACTGGAGTGAGTGGAACCCATTAATAATCGGAGTGCATCAAATATCCGGAGGAGGCTTATGGGTTCCTGGGGGGATGTTCATACAGAAGTATAAAGGTGATTTTATGCCGGAAGAAATTACAATAAAATCTGTTGTGAGGGAGGTTTTTCCGGCTAGGAAAATCACGTGGGTAGGAGAAGTACTGGGATCAAATGGCGTTACAAGTTACGAATTCATTCCATTTGGGGCTAAAACGCTTGTCGCCGTTACAGAGGAATTCGCTGAGACGCAATCTAATCAACTCAACATTGCCATACAGAGGACGACAGAAAATATTCTCAGATTGTCGTTGGCCGGATTAAAGCGATATATCGAAGACGTAATCGGCCACAAAGTGAGAAGTAGAATGGGCAATAGAGCGAAATCAAGAAGATGAGACCATATTCATCGGTTTGCTTTGCACGGAACCGGAATGATGTATGATAGTTCTTATTGCCAATGATATCAAACATTGGATTACAGAAATTTACACATAGGCCAGCTGAAAGTAGGTTAGAGAACGAGGTTTACGATAATGCGGTTAAAATTGAGAGTATGGCCTTGTCGTAATAGCCACCCGTCTAAACTGATGAGCTGCGCGATGAACTCGCTATTGTCATCCATCAAAGTCCACGTATGTCGAGTGGTAGATATCCATCAGCTATGACGAAAACGGTGGTACGAAATCCCAGGGATGCCGTGTCAAGCAAATAACAGTTAATCAACAGCGCCCTGAAACTCTGTACGCTTAATATTACAACATAGCTCTATTTTATCACGCGCTTAGTATTGAAGCCATTTTTCAACAGGGCGTCGCTCTGGTACTTGGGTTGGTACCTCTTTTTTGCCTGATGCGCATTCTTCACTGACATATAACCCACAATAACAAGCCCCAAATTCTTCGACGTCAGGATCGCAATAAATGCAAGGACAGATTATATCCCTATCTCTCTCGATGTCATTAGCTGCCATTCTGCAAGGACAGCAATGATATCCGTAGCGTTCCTTGTTTTTTAAAATTCCATCAACAAGCTCGTTGACGGTATCCTGATCTGGATTTAAATGCCTTCCGGTCCTCGCGCTCCCCTTCTGTATGGCTTCAAGATACTGCTCCTTGTTCATAGTTTCTCCGTTATAATCCTAATTCTTTTCTTACCCTCGCTTCGTTGAAGCCCACGAGGACGCTGTCTCCGATTATTATTACCGGAAACGAATAACCTTTAGTGAGCTTGTAGATTTCCTTTAACACTTCGTTTTTTTCATCACCCTCGAGCAGATCAACATCGACATGCTCAAAATCAACGTTATGCTGCCTTAGAAACTGCTTCGCCATGCGGCAATGAGAACACGTACTTAACGTAAACGCTTTCACTTTCACAATTGAATGTTTATCTTGCCCATATTAATAGCATGTGCTTAAAGCTGTATCTTCATATGCTGCGACTGAGACCGCATTACATAAGAATAACTACAGTATAGAACCACCGGGAAAAACTATCAAATGAGCTGTTTTTATTATCTTGTTACCACGTCAAAGTATCATCACAGCTCACAAAAAAAGAAGTATTTTTCGTCAAAAATCGTACTAAAACGTAACACTTTATAACCGAAGATGCCTGACATATCATTATTTTACTAAGGGGTAATAACACGATTTAATTAAGGGCCCGATTACTATAATCGAGGTCACAGGAGCTATATGGCTGAATTCATAGCCGCAGACAAACTACTAAACACAATCAAAGTAGGCACGAGTGGATGGAGTTATGATGACTGGACAGGCCCGTTCTATAAGAGCGAAGAGAAGTCCAAATGGTTAGACTACTATTCGCGATTTTTCAATACCGTCGAGATAAACAGCACTTATTACAGGATACCAGGAGAGAACATTGTCAACGTTTGGATTGAAAAAAGCAAAAAATATACTGCATTTGAGTACTCCATGAAGTTTCCCAGGTTTTACGAGATTAGCAGCGGCAAGGAGATCATAGACCAATTTGAAAATGAGGTTGTCTTTCCGATGTACCAAAATGAGGTACTGGGAGCGATTCTCATACAGTTGACGCCCTATGTGAGACGAGTGGAAAAAGGCATAAGAACTGGCAACTTGGAGCGGCTTGATGAGTTCCTCGGCAAGCTCGATACCGATTCATACAACTACTTTGTTGAGTTTAGACACGCTTCGTGGCTCGAAAGGGATCGTCAAAGCATTGAACACGACACACAGCTCGTGCTTGAAAAGCACAAGGTTGGGCCTTGTATTGTCGATGGACCGCCGTTTCCAACGCTGCTTCCCAATGGGAGTACGAGGAGCGATGTAGTCTATACGAGGCTGCACGGACGGAATTATGACGAGTGGTTTCAGAAACACGGAAGCGATGATTCACTATCCAGGTCGGCACGGTATGACTACGAGTATACCGAAGATGAACTTCGATCATGGAGCGAGAAAATTAAGAAGATCGAAACTGAGTTTGATTCAAAGCGCATTTGGGTCTATTTCAACAATCACCCGCTCGGAAAAGCCCCGCGCAACGCCCTTATGCTAATGAATCTCCTCGGGCTATCGAGAGAAGAAAGCGATACAGCGTTGTTTGAACACCGTCACACGCTCTCATAGAGATTACACCAAAGCTCACGTAGTGACTGCTACGCTACGCATAACTCCGTGTTATGAATTACAGGTCGGCCTCTGTCTTTTGCTGTTTCACTTCGGCGGGTAAGTCATCATATTTGTCATAAATAGTGGCTATATTTTGCGATACGACGACATATTTACCATCTTCTGTTTTGAATACGACGCCTTCTGCAAGGTCGGTCTCACTCATAACAGACGCTAGAGCGTTTCTTGGCTTGCAGCGGTATTCTCTCACATCTATTCCCTTTTTGCTTTGTATGACGAATTTTTTTGCCATCCTTTGCATCACCTCTTTTTTTCCTTACATCTGTCTCATTCTCGCAATAATCAAACTTAATATGAACGCTCCAACAAGATAGGCGACCATTACGGCTATACTCGTGTTGATGTCAGGATAGTATGATGCTATAGTAATAGATGTAGGGGTAGTCGCTTGTGAAGCGTTCCCAGCAAACGTCGGTATGGTTTGTACTATATCCTTTGGATAGGGCTGTTTCAATATATTTGTTATGATCCCGGCCGCAAACGTAACGGAGAACCACGGTTTAAATTTGGCTATTGCTCCAACTGCATCGACGATTGGCAATATCATGAAGAGCATAAAGAACGTGAGCACAAGCGAAGTCACTGTGCTTTTCATGATTGCGCTAAAGAAGTATGCAAGTCCGACTACCGCGAAGAGGTAGAGGCAGGCATACAAAAATGAGAGCCCGACATTTTGAGCGACACCGCCATCGATAATCCGCACCGACAGCACAATGATTGCGTAATAGAGCGCGAGCCCTCCAACGGATACTAACGCGCTCCCGAGAAACTTGCCAGTAATTATGATGTGTCTCTTTATTGGGTTGGGGAAGAGGAAAAACCCTGTTTTTTGTTCAAATTCTGATACAATCGCATCAGCGCCGAAGAACGTTGCCGATATGATTATTAACAGGTTCACAAATGATAGCATATTCTCCGTGAATGCTTTGGGATCTTTAGGGTACTCTGACCCTGTCGCCGGTGGTATTGCTAAAAAGAGTGAGTTGATAACAACAATGAGAATAAGTAATATGAAAAGACGCCTACTCCTGAAGTACTTGAGGAGCTCATATTTGACAACCGTCCCCACCTGATTCACATCTCCAGCTGCCATTAAATCGCCTCCTCTTCCGGGATAAGCCGTAAATAGATCTCTTCTATTATGGACTTTGCGGGCTTAAATGAAACAACCTCCACACCGGTCGCTATAACGTCGTCGAGGAGTTGCGCTTGTTCCTTAGCCCCTCCTTTGAAGTTCAATACAAGCTCGAACGTTTCAACTCTTTTCACCGATGATACGTTATGTAAGACTTTCAGTGCTTTGAATTTGTCTGGTGTTATAGGCTCTAACGTCGCAACTGAAACGCTATTTTCTTTCATAACGGAAAGATTTTCAACGGTGTCATAGGCGAGCAGTGTCCCCTTGTCAATGATCGCTACTCTATCGCACACTTCCTGCACTTCGTTGAGAAGGTGTGAACTCATAAGGATGGTTATTTCGGTCGTTTTTAGCTGTCGTACAATCTCCCTCACTTCAAACATCCCCCGAGGGTCGAGGCCGGTTGTAGGTTCATCGAGTATGAGGATGGTAGGTTCGTGGAGAAGCGCCTGCGCGATTGCTAATCGTTGTTTCATCCCTTTTGAAAATTTACCCGTTCTCTGATCAGCCCAGTCTGACAGCTTCACCTCTTCAAGTACTGCGTGTGAGCGCTCCTGTATTGCTTCCGTATTCATGCCCCGGATGTGACCTATGTACGATAAACACTCATTCGGGGTAAGCTGAGGATAGAACTCTGGAGTTTCGACCACTGCCCCAACCTGTTCAAGTGCTCGCTTAGGATTTTCAACGATGTCTGCGCCGTTTAAATAGGCCCTTCCGCTTGTAGCCCGCAGGAGGTGTGTCAGAATTTTTATCGTTGTTGTTTTCCCGGCTCCGTTGGGGCCAAGATATCCGACGCAGACACCTGATTCGACTACAAGGCTGAGGTCATTAAGCGCCACAAATGGACCGTAAGTTTTTCGCAAGTCTTCTATTATAATGGCTTCGTTCATTGCACCAACTGCCACCCATGAGTAGTCTATCAATGAAATTGCGACTAATTGTAGTCCGTTTATGACTTATACTTTATGTTTCCTATGTATTCGGTTGAAATAAGCGCGTCAACAGGGGAATTGTTAAGAGTTGTTTGTCATATCGACTGTTCGCTTTGCTGTTCAAGAGATAACTTGCCATCTCACGTATAGCAAGTCCCTCTTGTGTTTCTTGGAGTTGTCAGTCAACAAAAGATCCTGAACAAAACAGTTCGCGACGTAGCTCTTGTCACCCACTCAACACGAAGCTCGTAATAAAAGAAATGTCCAGGAACATCGTTGAATAGAAAGGACAAATTCTGACATTAAATTTATTAGACATAACATTATATCTACCCGCAAGGGCTCGTGGTCTAGGTGGTTATGACGTCGCCTTGACATGGCGGAGGTCGCCGGTTCGAATCCGGCCGAGCCCATCCTCTTTTGGTGATTTATTATTCGATGGCTCGTTATTTTGTAAAATGTGTTCTTGTAGCTTGTCAATTGAGGATTCGAGAACTGAGAGGCGATATTCCGCACTATTTTCCAACGTTGGTTTTAAAACTTCAACATCAGGTTTTAAAACTTTATCTCCCAGGTTACTATATCATCATTTGTCCATTTGTACACATAATCAAGTAACGGATGCCTATAGTAGCCCATTCAGCGCCTGACACTCCGTGACGTGGGATATATACGCAATTCGACGAAGTGTTAGAACAAAGGCCTCTGCACTCTTAGTGCGAGATAAACCTATATCTACCATTCAATAACGTACATTATGATAAATCATTATGGCTGACGACAGCGAGTTTATCACCAAGCTCATCGGCTTCGGCCTCAGCGAAAAGGAAGCGCAGCTCTACCTTCACCTGCTCAAGTACGGGCCAAAACCCCCTTCCCTACTCGCAAAATCGCTCAAGACGTATCGGGAAGACGTCTACCGCACATTGACCGGCCTCATCGACAAGGGCGGTGAACCCCTCACTCGAGACCCCGACGGTCTATGCGCCGGTGGACCTCGCCATCGCGCTCGAGACTGCGCTTAAAAAGCACGAAACTGAACTCCGCGAAATGGAACGGAGAAAGCAAGAGCTGCAGGAGCTGTCAAATCAACGGAGTTCTCGGCCATCTGATGAGTTTTATACCTACAAAATAATCAAAAGCGTTAAGGAAATCGCAGCTGCCAGCATCTCTAACTTGACCTCAGAAAAGAAGGACTTGGTGTTTGTCCTTCCTAGGAGCCAGATAATCATGGGCTCGTTATACGGCATAAGCGAGGCGAGCAAAACGTTCATAGAGCAGGGAGGTCGGATACGGTGTATTTTGGACATCACGCCCTCAATAATAGATTTGGCACAAGAATTCCTAGATATTGGTTATGACGCGCGTCATTTCGATAACTACCGAGGGATATATTTCGGCGTGTTTGATAGAAAGATTAGTACGACTGGAATTAATGTTAATACCGAGCGTGTCTCGCTTGATGCGCCTCTTTTAATACTCTGGAGTGACGACCCTACCTATGCTAATTACCTTGTTTCCACCTTCGAGTTGTTGTGGGAGCAATCTATCCCCGCAGCACAGCGGATAGAAGAGCTGTTAAAAGAGGGGCAGCATCACGCTTGAAAGACGACCAGACTGCCTTCAACCGTTACGTAGTTTACGATACTACATCTGATTTAAGGTGCTATCAGGAAAAAATCTTGTCGCGTCAGACCGCGTGATGATATTGTTGCACAGACGTTTTGTCACACAGGTTTATAAACTCCCTCTGACTGCTTTGTAGTAATGACAGATGGGACAATCATAACGAGCGTTACGGACGCTATAGCCGTCATTTCACAGATTGTAGAATCCGCAGAGAATGAAGTCGTTTGGCTCGTCCCTCGTGCCTCGTTGCCCTACGCGCTACGATATAATATCATCGAAAAGTCCAAAGCGCTCATACAGAGCGGAGTGCGGATGCGAGGCATCGCTGATTTCTCGTACTCCTATATCGACATGCTACAGGAATTGTTGGACGCTGGCCAGGATGTGCGCCATTTCGATAAATATCAGGGGATATTTATGGTGGTAGCAGATAAGAAGAGTATTAGCTCGATGAGCATCGATGTCGAGAACCTTTCGCTGGATACCCCCATTGTCGCGCTCTGGAGCGACGACTCTACTTATACAGAGTACCTTATATCTAACTTTGAGCTAGCGTGGCAACAGGCAGTCCCCGCAGCACAGCGGATAGAAGAGCTGTTGAAAGAGGGGTCGCCGAATATTTAAGGTATACATTTATGGCTGACGACAGCGAGTTCATCACCCGGCTCATCGGCTTTGGCCTCAGCGAAAAAGAGGCGCAACTCTACCTCCACCTGCTCAAGTACGGGCCAAAAACCCCGTCTCTGCTTGCAAAGTCGCTCAAAACGTACCGGGAAGACGTTCACCGTATGCTTACCGACCTCATTGATAACGGCATGGTGAACCCCTCACTTGAGACCCCTACGGTCTACGCGGCAGTGGAGCTTGACATGGCTCTCAATGCCGCACTTAAAAAGCACGAAAGCGAGCACCGCGAAATGGAGATAAGAAAGCGAGAGCTTGAGGAACTGTCAAAGCAGCAGCGGTTTAGCCTGTCAGATGAGTTCGCTACGTATAAAATTATCAAAAGCCTTAAGGAGCTCGTAGCTACCGGTACATCTCTAGTTGAGTTATTGGAGAAGGAATTAATGTACATCATCCCTGGGGATATGCTTATTGTTGCCTCTTTATATGGTATTGTTGGCACTAAGAAGCTTATAGAGCAAGGAGGGGGGGTGAGGGTCATAACTAATATCTCTTACTCAACCATTGAATCCGTACAACAGCTCTTGGACATTGGTGAAGAAGTACGCCACTACGATAAGTATCAAGGGATATATTTTGGAGTGTGGGATAGAAATAAGTGCCTTAGTGCGATCAATGTCAATATCGGGCGTGTGTCGCTTGATGAATCCGTTGCAGTGCTCTGGACAGATGACTCCGTCTATGCCGAGTACCCTCATGTCCACCTTCGAACTGTTGTGGGAACAGTCAATCCCTGCGGCACAGCGGATAGAAGAGTTGTTAACAGAAGGGCCTCCACAGGCCTGACGAATGGTCGTGCTATGCTATGTAACTCCGTTGATGACGATGTTGTTGCTGATGTTAAATAACCAGCCGGTAAATTTTTCGCACTACAACAAACCCAGATGAAAGTGTTGTCGCACAAACTTTTTGTCACGCGGCTTTATAAACCGTACTGGCTCCTTTACTAGTAATGGCTGATAGAACAATTATAGCGAGCGTTACCGACGCCCTCGCCGTCTGTTCGCATATTATAGAATCTGCGAACAACGAAGTCATCTACCTTTCCCCTCCTTCACTGTTAGTCCTTGCCTCACACTTCGGCCTACGCGAGAAAACCAAACTGTTTATACAGAAAGAAGGGCGAGTGCGGGGCATTGCTGACTTCTCTTATTCGTACATTGACGAGATGCGAGAGAATCTGGATATTGGCGTAGATGTGCGCTATTTCCCCCAGTACCAAGGAATATTTATGCTAGTGGGGGACAGACGGGAGAGCATTAGCTCGTTGAGCATCGATGTCGAGAGACTTTCAACCAATACTCCCGTTGTAGCGCTCTGGAGCGACAACCCCACTTATGCAGAGTACCTAACGTCTACTTTCGAGACAGTGTGGGAACAGTCAATCCCCGCAGCACAGCGAATAGAAGAGCTGTTGAAAAAGGAGCCTGCGCAGGTTTAAGAGATAGATGTACGTGTCATCAAACAAAGCGGACATCATTCTAGTACTTTATATAAATATCATACACATACTCAGGCAGCGGATGCTCAAATCAAAAAAAGGAAAAAAGAAGAATTATACTGCTTTCCTAATCACTGCGCCTATTGCACCAAAAATAGCGCCAAAAATTCCAGCTATAATGATTGCCACAATGGCAATCACTGCGAGCGCTGCCGCTCCTAAGATGCCCGTCAAGAAACCGCCTGCAAACGCCACAAGCGTACCGGCGATAAACAGAATCAGCATCGCTATTATGACTCCGAAAGCTGAAATCAGTCCTCCGTGAATGGCGCCATTGCTAGCGGTTTCATCGACCCACGCGCCAACGATGAGCGCTCCGACGATAACGCCGATAGTTGATGCGTATTCCGAGGTTGCAGAAAAGCCACCAAGAATAGCGCTAATGACGGTTACGATAATCAGACACACAATAACGGGGATCCATCGTACCACAGTTTCACCTCCCTTTTTTGTTTAGCGGCATCTATTTTCACCGCCGTTTTTTAAAACGAAATAATGTTTTCGTCCCCATATACGTTGCCCCGTTTTAATGTTACAAAATCATCATTTCACTACGGCTCTGTAAACAAGATTACATCCGCTTATAGTTACTTTTGAATAAGTTGCGTGAGAGTAGGGGAATTTGTCACTATCTAAGAATCAGTTGCGTGTCGTTCCAATACCGCATATACACACACATCATACACATATTCAGGCAGTGGATGTCGATAGTGTGACCACTCGGCCCCCCTGTACGCTGTGGATGAGAATATACGCACGGTTTGAGTGATCCCGCTGGACGTAGTCATTCTGTCAGTAACGTGCGTTCGGTTATGATCGTAACCGTGACGTTATCTTCTTCCGATGATAAATCGCGTACGCGAGCACCCCTATGCCCCCAAGCAGTACAACAACATCGAGGTATCCAAACGTTCCTCTAACAGCATCCCAATTCCGTCCTAAAACAAAGCCAATGTATGCGAGGGCAAAACACCACACAAGTGATCCAAGAAAAGAGTATACGGAGAACTTTTTTATATCCATTTTAGCAAATCCTGCGGGGTATGAGATGAATGCGCGAACAACGGGCAACATTCTGCTGGTAAATACTGCGAGTTCCCCGTGTCGTTCAAACCATTCGTGCGCGCTGTCTATGTCCTTTTTCCGCATAAGGAAGTACTTCCCGTAGCGCTCAAGCAGCGGTCTACCCCCATACAACCCCACCGCATAGCCAATAAGTGATCCTATAAGGCAACCAGTTGCGCCGGCTACCGCAACACCAGCGAGCGTCAATTTCCCTGTCGACGCTACATAGCCCGCAAAGGGCATGATTACTTCACTAGGGAGCGGTATGCCCGTGCTCTCGAGCGTCATCCCGATAAAGACCCCAAAGTAGCCAAGTTGTTTGATGATGTGAATTGTGAAGATGATCACCGTCTCTACTGCACTGCTCATCACACATCCACATAGAGCACGCAGTATAAAACTTCACGTTATGAAAGGACTCTTAACATTCGTTTTCAAAGTCAATTCAGCGGCTACATTAACGTCAAGCTAGTTGATCCTGTTGCCACGTGTTGTGTTACAACTTAGTTCTTCAAAATTGCAGGAGAAGTTGCGTATCCTTCCAATACCGCATATACACATCATACACATACTCTGGTAACGGATGTTTGTAATGCGCCCACTCAACTCCTGATACACCAAGCGTTAGTATGTACGCCCGATTTGACTGATCCCACTGGATAATGTCGCCATACTGTTCTGCAAACTTGCGAAGGTCTCCTAAGTAAAAGTGACCTTGCTATGCGACTGAGTGGAATCTTCTCTCGTTTAACCCACATCCACAAACTATGATACCCGAACATTAACTCGTCATCTCCTCTACCTTCTACAAGAGGAGCTAAAGCTTGAACAACTTGTTGATGCAGCGGGACGTAGTGCTCCATCCTAATCTTATCTTGAGATGATTTTACGTGAAGAACGGGCTTTTCCTTTTTAATAGCATCTTTAAATTGCCCTACGGTCAACTTCTTCATCGTTGCCATGCTGCGCTGTCCCGTATATGCTCCGAAGAGCACAAACGCCGTGTACTGTTGCGCCCTATAGTGACTGATGCGACCCTCATGATGCGCTTTTTGAATGTATGCGAGGATAATTTCAATATGTTCTTTCGTAACGATGTGTGTCGTTACGTTCTTTCGCTCCTTGAGTGCTTTTGGCCTGTCAAGAAACATCTCAAAAGCGTAATAACGAGAGTCCAGCTTCGTTTTAGTCAGATATTTAAGGAAGCCTTTAGCAAACGTTAGCATTTTTGCTCTAGCGGATACAGAGCGATATTTGTTCAAAGTGAAGGTGCGAAGTTCATCCATACTACTCTTGCTTACCGTGCCGTGCGTAAAATCCTAGAAAGTGCGTGAAGCCCTGTCAATCCAATCTTCAGACTTTCTGGTAAGGCCCATTTTTCTGGCGTCGGTAAAACTCTGCAGTTCACTTTTTTCAAAAAATAATTCAAGCTGTGTGAGGCCTTTATTGTTTAGATTTGCACATACCTGTCGGGGTAACCCTTGATATAGATCAGAGCCATCATTGGGCTCAAATTGTCCAAAAACCCCCATTAAATCATTAAAAGGAGAGTCATGGCGGAGGTCGGGCGTTCGAATCGCCCCGAGCCCATTCGTTTTTCGGTTATTTTTAATGAAATAAATCCGTGTTATATTGCAAAGTGCTCTGAAAACCCTTATCAAACAAATACGTAACTCGTCACTTCGAACCCATCATATAGCCCCCGAACCCAAGTGTCCACACTAAAAGCGAATACGCAATCATGCGCTCCATTCCACCACGACCTATGTCCAGATTGTAATGCGTAAGGGACAAGACGAGGGCAACCAACGCGATGACGCCGAGCACGACTGAAAAGTACAAAAGCGGCCTGTGCGTGACCCTATAAGAGAGGATGACAGTCACCGCGCCGAAGAAAAATGTGATGATCGAGAAGTAGTGGTGGTACGCCCCAGTGGTCTCGGGGAATAGACCAACTCCTACGCCACCTATACCGCTGAGCGCAAGAGTGACCGTAAGGAGGGTGCCGAGGGTCTGCCTGCCGAACACCGCGCCGAAGAATCGCATCACGCCGAGCAACACTACCGACGCGCTGAACAAAAGTGCCGTCGATCCGACGCCTAAATCGCTTATATAATTCGCTGCTGTATTATACCCAGGATAAAGCGCTTCTGCGATGACCAGCGCAAAAACGAACTGCGCTGCACCCACAAATAGCAATGATCCAAGGAGAGAACGATTCTCCATACTCATTGTCACTCACTGGATTCTTAGTAGGAGTGTTCATTCAACTCATTATTTTGCTTGAACTACATATAGATAGCGCTTTTTCGAAAATGCCGCAATTCAGGACACTACTGTGTGTGCCCGCAAACGTGTAACTGGGAAACCTCCAACAATGTATGCTGTGTATGACACAGGTTCAAGCGTATTCAGTGTGGGAGGTAACTGATAGCGCAGGTGGGGGAAATTGTAGCCGTGGCAAAATTCAATCAAATCTCAAATCACTGACGAGTTATTTACCGAGTGGGCAACCTTGCCGGAGCAAAAGGCACCATTCATAAGACTGATTATAAAGAGCACTAGCATTTCTCATGATTGGATGTTGGTTGCTGCCTCAGGTTGTAATAAATTATACAATGATTGTATAATATTAGACGCGGTCTCCTCTCCATTTTCAAAAAGGATGAATAGCGCCTATTGACCTTTACCTCCGTTTTAAAGATGTGTGCTGTTTTCCCAACGAAATCGCTGTATTGTTGCAGTAATCTAATAAAGGGATAAGATGAGCGTGGGTTAAGGATTACTTTGCCGACTTTTAACTTTCCCGTGTAGTGCAAGAGTTCACCACGATTTAAACAGGTTATAAAATAATTCAATCTTTATAATTAGGTCGACTGCTTCAGTTGAGCGAAAGGTCTTGGATGCTGGAAAGGATTTGGTCTTATAAACAAAGATAACGGGATCAAGTATGCGATCAACGTAAAAAAGTGATAGCAGGGCCCCAGACTTTGCAGGAAACGACTTACGACCACATACTGAGCGCCCACGCTTTCTGAAACAATTATACCTTTACTATTAAAATCAATGCTCCAAGCGGGGTGAAACAAATCTCTAGCCCATATGCATGTAAGCGAAGTCCTCATAATTTACACTTAAGTTATATGAGCTTCGCGTTTGTTCTCTGGGAAACCTCATAAAGATCAATAGCGAGCAGGAGTAGAAAAAAGAAAGGGCGAGGGAGAGGCTGGGAAGTTAACTTCTATATCTCGTCGATGAGATCCTGGTAAAACGCGGCGGTAAGCAGTATAATAATACTATGCGAAGGACAATAGTAAGGAATTAACAAATCTATCACATCGAATGTGTTTGGGGGGTATACTCCCAAGCTGCTTTATACCACGTAACTACGATGTTTGGCCGTGGTTTGAAAAAGAAGCCCTTGCATGTTTTTAAATCTTAACTTACAAATCCATCTGATGCGGTATTATTTCGAGAATTAGATAACTTTTTGAACTTATCTTATGTTTCTAGTGTTACGAGAAGCAAATCATAATCTTTAAATTATAGTCGGATATGATAGAGAATGAGGTGTAGTCTGTATGATCATAGATTCGTTTATATTGGGTGGCGCGATACTTTTAGCAGCTTGTATTGTTGTAACCCCGGGTCTGATAGCCTTAATCGTTGGCGCGATCGCTGCCTTGATCACTCCCGTAATCTCTGTCTTTGGCTTGATATAGATGCTTAGCATCATCATTAGTAGCTTCCATTCGCCAACCTTGATGTTTAGGTGACCTTAATTGATTTGGATCCGCAACTTCATACGGTTGCTTGAGGGGAAAGACTTGAGCGCCAATGGCCCATTGTAAGGCGCATTTCCAACAGGCGCTAATTTCTGTTTGATTGTTGATTTCTTGGTTTATGCTGCTCATTACAGAGCCTCCGCTAATTATAGAACCGTAGCTATAAACAGGAGGCAAAGCGAAATCCAGACCTTAGCGGACAAAAAAGGGGAAATGTATACTAACATGGCAGCAAACCCATTAACACAGCTCTTTTCAGGAGGTGATATGTTGCTCTTTATGGTCGTCGCCAAACACACCGCTGAGGACTGTCCGGGTGGACTTGTGCGACCAGATATGGATTTCATTGCCAAGGTCGTCGAACACGTGGAACGTTCCGGCGTAACCCTCACTGAGGCGTACACCGATGCGCCTGGACACGTCTGGTTCTTGCTTCTGGATGCAAACGATAATGAAGCCTTGAACATCGCTTTGGAACCCTTCAGGCTCGTTGGAATGGTGAAGGTGCACCCTGTGCTGAAACTCTCAGATACCACTGCGTGGGCGAAGAAGATAGGTATCCAACGTTAAACGCTGGCGAGAGCTCGAACATTACACAAGCCGCGTATCTTCCCAATACCGTACATACACATCATACACGTGTTCAGGCAGCGGATGCCGATAATGACTCCATTCCACCCCAGAAACGCCGTGTGTCAAAATGTACGCACGATTTGATTGTTTCCATTCAATGATGTCCCCATATTGCTCGGCAAATTTGCGAAGGTCTCCCAATACGAAATTTCCCGACACACGTGAAAGAGGGATTTTTTGTCGTTTCACCCACATGACAAAACTATTGTAAGCAAACATAGGCTCATCGTCCTCTCTCCCGTCTAGAAGTGGTTGAAGGGCCTTAATGATATGTGGATGCAATGGCATGTAATGTTCCATTTTAATCTTATCTTGAGAAGACTTCACATGAAGAACCGACTTCTTCAATTGCAAAGCCTCTCGGAACTGTCGTACGACAAGCTTTGACACAGTAGCATTGCTCCTTTGTCCAGTGTATGCTCCAAAGAGGATGAATGCGGTATATTGTTGTGCACGATATGCACTTAACCGCCCTTCTAATTCTGCTGTTTTGATATACGTTAGTATGTTTTCAATATCCTGCTTCGTGATGATGCAATTTGTTACTCTCTTTTGATGTTTCAGCGTTTTTGGCCTCTCTAGAAAAATAGAGAGAGCATAGTAGCGATTATCAAGCCGCGTCTTTGTGAGATATTTGAGGAATGCCACAGTAAATGAAAGCATTTTGCTCTTAGAATCTTGGCACTGATATTTTTTAAGATAGTGGTAAGTAAAGTGTCCAAACTATTCTTATTGATAATACCGTTTGTATAGTGCCAGAAAGCTTTAGCTGCTCGTCCAATCCAATCTTGCGATTTTTTTGTTAATCCAGTGTTTCTGTATTCTACATAGCTGTTTAATTCGTCCAACGAGAACGATAAATCAAGCTCAGCAAGTCCTTTATGCGAAAAGCTCCCCTGCTCGTGAGATAAGAAATAGCAAGGGTGCGATGCTTGAGCTTTGGAGCCGAACGTACAGCGAGCCTTGACATGGCGGAGGTTGCCGGTCCGAATCCGGCCGATCCCATCGTTCTTTTTACAATCGGAAACACTGCAGCCGTCTATTTGGCCTTTGTCTGATACGAGAATTATGACAAAAAAGAAGCACGATAAGGATAAAAAGTTGCACAACTCTCACGAGCTCGATCTAAGTTGGCAGGAAGCTGTTGACCTACAGCCAGAAGACGAGAAGGAAGACGGCCCAGAAATCTACTACTTCGTGGATCAAGATGGAAACATCCGTTCGCGCGAGTTCCTGGCTGAAGGAACTTTATTTATAGATTCACAACGCACGTAGTGGTGTTGACAATGTCTGATGAAATAAGAATTGCAGATGTCGCAGGTAGTAAAGTCCAGTGGGACCCGTCACAGATGCGCAAGATCCAGGAACACCCCTGCTTTTCCGAAAAAGCGTGCCACACATTCGGGCGGTGTCACGTTCCGGTAGCACCCAAATGCAATATCCAGTGCAACTACTGTATTCGTGACTTTGACTGTGTGAACGAGAGCCGCCCCGGCGTAACAACAAAAGTACTCAATCCTGATGAAGCTATGGAATTGGTTAAAAAAGCACTTGACAAATATGAGTATATTAAGGTCATAGGGATCGCTGGGCCGGGTGAGCCGCTCGCAAATGAAGAGACCTTTGAAACGCTTCGCCGCCTTCACGAGCAGTACCCCAATGTTATCAAGTGCCTCAGTACAAACGGACTATTGCTCCCAGATAAGATCGACCTGCTCCAGAAATATGATGTGGGTAATGTCACCGTCACCCTTAACGCCATTGACCCGGAGATCGGCGCAAAGATCTACCAGTTTGTTAATTACAAGGGCAAACGCTATACGGGGATCGAAGGCGCAAAAATTCTCCTCTCCCAGCAGTTAAAAGGCATTGAAGAGGCGGTAAAGCGGCATATGATCGTCAAAATAAATACGGTCTATATTCCAGGCATCAACGACGAACATATTCCAAGGATTGCGAAAAAGGTAGGCGAAATGGGTGTGTATTCATTCAACGTTATCCCCCTTATTGCACAATACAAGTTTGCCGATATTACGCCGCCAACAATAGAGATGAAGCGTAAAATGCAGGACGAATGCGCGAAATACATAAAACAGATGCGCCATTGCCAGCGGTGCCGGGCAGATGCAATCGGAAAACTTGGAGAGGATATCCAGTCCTGCCTATACGAAATAAAATGATACTTTTTTAAAAAATTACAGCACAAGTATCCTTTTTTTGAGACAAAGAAAAAGTCTCCGGAACGCCAGTAACAGTTTTGTTGCGATAGAGAAGTCGCTTCTCTCGAACGGCTGTTCGCAGTTGTGGATTCGAAATGCCGTTTTCTAACGTCTGTAAGCTTCCACGAACGCTACGCTCTTTTTTTTGTAAGGCACTAAGGGATAAAATCCCGCTATTAGTTTCACGATACTCGCCGGTTAGGTACTTAGCGCGGTCGCTATCTTGTTAGTACATGACTTACTACGTAAATTGCGAGCGTTATGAAAAATGACGGCTGCGCCGGGACCCTGATCGCGTTCCGTTTTATTGCGACTTATACCGGCGTTCGCGTTGCGAAACACACGACTTATTTTACTTAGGAAAGTAGGTGAAAGTTACTGATTCTAACCTGAGAGGCGGCCCCATCAAGCGTGGCTAGAACCCATAGAACCGCGCCGGTGTCTTAAGCTTAAAAGGTGGGAAAGCGAGAGGCACTATGACAAAGCCGCCTAAAAACACCATGATGAAACCAAAACACGGTGTCGTAAACTTAAACAAACGTCACTAGCAAGCCTTTCTCCATAACCTCACAATAAGCCTCACATCCATGCTGGGGCTGTTTGTATCGGTTATAACTGCTCGCTTTTCCTCCATCAGCACGCCAAGCGAGCACATCCTGCTGTTGGTCATTATACCGCAAAAGCTGCTCAACGCCAAAGACGCTAGGCCGCAATGCGCGATGCCAGGCCATCGTAAAAGACTATGAGGGGAGAGGAGAATATACACTGAGTGGGATGCTATGACGCTTAGAGAGATCGGTTGTTGCGGCGCGTACTGCAGAACTTGCTTGAAACAGCAGAAGGAGAAGTATCCAGATGAAAGGACTTGCCGAGGCTGCAAGTTAGGGTATGAACTTGGCGAGAGGGACTTGAGCAAGGCCAAATGCGAGATCAAGGTCTGCTGTCTCAGGGAAAATGGATCGGAGACCTGCGCCGATTGTCCTGATTATCCTTGTGAGATCCTGGGTAAGTTCTGGGGCAAAAGGGGGTGGAAATATGGGCAGTACAAGAAGCAGCTCGAATTCATCAAGGACAACGATTATGAGGAGTTCCTGAAGAGCGCAGAGAAATGGAAAGGACCGCATGGAAAACTGGAGAGCAGATAGATCGGGATTGTTTCAGAGAGCGACTGCTAAAGTACACGAGAGAAGCCTTCAAGCTGCTTCCTGAATTGGATAAACCTCATATCTTTGATGTCGGTTGCGGTTCAGGCGTTCCAACAATCGAATTGGCTAGGCTAAGCAAGGGTATAGTAGTAGGAATAGACATCGATCAACCCCTCCTTGACAAACTGAATAGAAAAATTGAGAGAGACGGCCTTTCAAATAGAGTGGAAACCAGGAAATGCTCAATGTTTGAGCTAGACTTTCCGGATGAGAGCTTCGAAATCATCTGGGTTGAGGGCGCAGGTACGGGCAATTGGTTTTGAAAAAGGCCTTAAGGAATGGCGACGGTTACTAAAACCAAACGGCTTCTTGGTGGTCCATGATGAAATTAGAGCCGTGTCAAGCAACCTTGAGAAGACATCGAGCCTTAGCTACAAATTGATAAATCATTTTTCGCTTCCCAAGGATGCATGGTGGGTAAAATACTATAGACCTCTAGAAAATCGAATCAGAGAACTGTATGAGAAATACAAGGATAACTTCGAGGCTCTCAGAATGTTTGAAAAGGTTCAAAACGAGATAAATATGGTCAAACGAAACCCTGAAGAGTACAGGTCAGCGTTTTACATAATGCAGAAAAAATGAAAGCCCATAAGTCAGGTGGACAAAGGCAGGGATTATGCATCTCACTCCACGTCGAACGGAAATCCAACGTATTCGCAGTCCTATAGATTAGTTATGTTTTAACGTGAATGCCGTTTAAGAGCCAAAGGCGCAGAACCTTTCCCACCCCATGAGATGCGCCGCACCTGCTATGGTCATCCCATAGAAGATAACCGGTTTATCCCCCAGAAAATCTCCTATTGTGCCATTTACAAGCGTTGTCCCGGTTACCAGGAATATATCGGCCCATTTCATGGCCATCTCAGTCGCCTCAGGACCTTCGATGAGGACGTTTTTAATCTTTGTTCCGATATTGCTAGGGTCCAGGTCAATAACCCGGAGCTGAAAATCGGATGAAAGGGACTCCACCGTGCGAGGCTGAAATCCTACCTGCAGGATCTTTTTCATTCCGTAACGGTCTTTAATATATTTATTAAGCTCTTCGGCGCATCGCGAAGGATCTTGGTCTTTGCAGTGAATTGTCCTCTCAATCAAGCCCAAGTGCCGTAATACCGCATTAAGGGTGGCCACAAAAATAGCGCGCCTGTAATTATTTTTGAGGTCCAGACAGAGTATTTCTTCAAGAGAACCTTCAAAGTCTCCATATTGATCAGTAAATGCCTGGCCAAGGCTGCCCATAAATTCGGCCTGCATGAGTCTCTCTTTTCCCTTCTGTAGGGGGAAATCTTTTGCTTCCGGGTTGCCTATGGCCTCTTCAACGGTGAGAGGACGCGCCCGGATTATAACCTTTTGATCTAGAAGTCCACGTTCATCCCATAATCTGCGCGCGCGTTCCTTCAGTGTTTCAAATATGTCTTCCATACGTACTAGTTTTTCCTTTCGAGGTTTTGCTCTCCGTTATTGATAAAAACGATTTTGCTACAGCTTATGCCTGCTTCCAGCGGACTGGATCTATCAACGCACATCATTTCATTATAGTGAGGAGTCTTATGCCCCGTATCTGTCTGAATTTGGCCCCCTGACTGATGCAGCTAAGGGCCTGCTCACTGTCAACAACTATTGTCCCTGAGATAGCATCCACGCCATATTCAAACAGGATAGGCGATAAGGGCGTTGTGTCGCCCAACACAACCACATAGGCTTCAGGGTTGCAGATTGAAAGCAGATGATCCATTGTATGGTTGGTCAAGGCGCTTCCTGTGACGCCCACGACATCGGCGTCAGGCAGACAAACATCGGCATTTTCTTCCGTTAGATCACCTTCACGGGGATTTTTTTCAATAACCCGTAGTTCCCGTGAAACGCCCCTAAGCCTATTAATGAATGGGAAGTGGCCAATAATGATAACCTTTTTATCTTTGCCCTTTTCGGCTATAAGGTCTCCTGCATTAAGCTCAATACATCGTCCCTCATCGACCTCAATTAGTGAATTGATTGAAGCCATGCCTATTGCGGCTTCGAGGATGCTGTCGGAAAAAGACATCCTCACAAGTTCTGAAGCGTTTTTTTCCAAAAGACGGCCAGGCTCCTTTATCAAGGGAGGAGTCTGTTTAAGGGCGTCTTTCGGAAGGGTAGCAGCAAGGCCACACCTCCGCGTAAGGACTCCTGTATGGAATATCCCTTGACGTATATCCCTTACTTCAGCGCTTAGATCCAAAGTTGCGATAATATCGGTTAATATACTCATATGTTCACCTAATCCAACCTAGCCGGAAACAAACAATCTCCAGTTTCTCGCTTATAATACAAGGAGTTTGTCACAATTTCATAGTAAAAGGCAAATCGCAATTATTAAATGCACAGCGCTGACCAGTCAAGCACCATGCTAGCTGTGGACAATTGCCCAGATGTATTTGTTGAAGCTGCCCTGCCAAAGCAGGAGCTTTTAGAGATTCACCGCGGCACTATTTCGACGCACCACGCAAAGACTGGCTATAAATATCCTACTACACGCCTGCCTCATACATTCGAAGCGTTAACAGGACTTTGCGTAAGAATCTTTCAGACTGTGCATCACGGAGCGCTTGCGTTCCTCGTCGTTATTTCGTTCGATAGTACACCTCGTGAGAGCAGTCCAGATCAACACGAAAATACCTGTTAAAATGCTAAATCGCCTGCCTTGATATGCGGAGATCGCGGTCCGAATCCGGTCAAGCCCATTTGTTTTTCAGCTATTTTTAATGAAATAAGCCCTCTAAATAATCAACAGATATTAGACGACCTCAATTGTTGAGGGAGGTTTGGAAGCAATATTATAAGTGACGCTGACAATGCCGGGCACAGTACGGATAATCTCCCCGGCGACCTTTTCGAGGATTTCAAAGGAAAGTCGGGTCGGTGTTGCGGTACGCGCATCGATGCTGTCCCAGCAGCGAACCTCGATCTGCTGGCCGAAGTCACGCTTGCCGTCGCGAATGCCGGTAACACGGTCTTCGTGAAGGATCGCCATATACTGGAACGCGCCGGTGTCTTTTAACAATTCCTCCACGACAGCAGTCGCCTTTCGAACCGTTTCGATGCGTTCCGGGGTTACCTCTCCTATCACGCGTGCCGCGAGTGCCGGCCCTGGGAACGGTATACGCTCGAAAATTTCCGCGGGAAGGCCGAGGGCCTTGCCTATTATCCTGACACCGTCTTTACGAAGCTGAATAAGCGGTTCGATAATGCGGTAGCCAAAGGCCTCTTCCGGGTCTATTCCTAGTTGCTCGAAGACATTGTGTTGCCGCTTGATCCCTGCGATTGTCTCATCGACATCGGTCAAGATTGTCCCCTGAAGCAGGTGTTTCGCACCACTTTCCTTGATCATACGTCCGAATACGTCCCGGTAGAAGGTCTGGGTCACGGCCTCACGCTTCTCTTCCGGGTCAGTGATTCCCTTGAATGCCGAAAAGAACTCCTTGCGTGCATCGATTACCTCAACCTTGACACCAAGATTTCTAAAAAGACCCACAACCTGTCCCGCTTCCCCCTCGCGCATAATGCCGTTGTCAATGAATAGGGTCTTAAGACGTTTCCCTAGAGCACGATGCCCGAGCATCGTGACCGTGGACGAATCAACTCCTCCCGAGAGGGCGTTAATCGCCATTCCATCCCCGACTATCTCCTTGATCTCCTTAATCTTCTCGTTGATGAAACCATCGATATTAAGTTCCCGTGCGGTGATCTCCTTAATCATTTCCTGACCTCCTTATATGTAATGATAAAATTTGCGTTGCTCTCAAAGGATATCTTATGAATATCCTTTGATGTGTCGAATACCTAAGCGTTTCCGGAGTTCTTCCAGAATAACAATGGAAGCACCTTTGCCGCCCAAGTTCATTAACCTGAACATTTTCGACGGGATTCTATAAGTTCATTCCCCTTAGGTAAGGTTAAACTGTTTTCTTATCTAAGCCCCCGCAGTGTTATGATAGTGTTTAATCTTCTTTTCTGACCTGCTTCCAAACATCTCCTTGATACCGTTATCCAAGATGCTTAATAAACGTTTTAACATCCTCAATACTCTTTGGTGGGGCTTGCACGCTGTAACCAACAACATCAAAACGGTTCATGGAAACAGCTCACGCAAATTGATTTTGAATTCGCCAAGTTTTCCACCGTAGTTACCTGCGGAAATTCTAACTACACCATCGATGTCCAAGGTGGCTTCAATTCCTTTTTTCATCGCTTCTCTGACTGCTTCAAGCGAAGTTCCGTTAATCACTATTTCGGGGATATATCGAACGCCCTCTGGAACCATGGAGACCTTGTCCAATCTGTGCTTAAGCGAGGGACAGAAGGGATCATTTGTGGTTGGACCTATCAACGGAAAATGAGTTTCAGGCTTTGAGCCTGCAGAACACACATCGAAAGGGGTCACCACACCCTTTACGCGATGGATGGCACGCAGGGCCTCTTCTCCGGCTTTTCTTAGAGCTTCTTTTGTTTTACACATGACCCAGAAATTCGCACCCATCACGCCATGAGCGTACCCTAAATGCCTTTCAATGATGAAATCTGGGACCATAAGTGGCACAACAACAACGTTTCTACCAAAGCGTTTTTCCACCCATTCATATCCATCTCCGCAATGCCCAATCCGCTCCATCATATCCATTTTTCCCTCTGCGTCCCGTAATGCATCGAAGACAGCGGTGAAAGGTTTAACAAGTATGTCTTGGCGAATCCTGTAAGAAAGTTCAGCCTCAAACTTCTTTAAGGAAGCGATGGAGACTTTCTTCTTGTCTAAACCCGCCCAGAACTGTAGGACGGCACCCTCGCGCTTATCCGGAGTCTCGTTTTCGTCAAGCCACTTCTCAACGCCGCCTTCCACTCTACCAATCACAACCGAAGGTGTTGCCGTTGAGTCTTCAGCTGCACTACGCAAAGTTGCCTCGTCGTCGGCTGTGATTATCACTCGGCAAAAAATACCTGCAAATGCTTCAGTATAAGTGTCTTCAATTTCAACTTTGAACACCATTTCTCATCCGAACCTTCCGACAGATTCTCCTCTGACCTTTTTCCTGAATTCACTGCGCTCTCACTAATGATTCCTTATTTTTAGCGGTAACTATTTGAACCTTGGGTAACTCGTGCGGAAATAATTTAAAGAGTTGACAAAGCAGAACGTGATTCATTGCGCTACGCTTAAGAGATTCGCAATAACGCAGATCGATGTGCGATCACCAAAATAGCTCGAATGAAGCGTTTTATTTAACCAGTTTAATACGTTGGGCAGCATCTTTTAGGGTGTTTATATCACGTTACCCTATGATAAAGCGTGTTTTGGCTTTCTACTACAAATACACGGCTTTTGGTTGGTAGCGAAAAATTGTTAAATATGGTGTCAACAGATGCTCAAAAATAACGGGGGTGTTTGACATTTATTATGGATCGATAGGTCACTACTTCTATTAATTTCCGCGGTTTTATTTAAGCTAGTGACAGGACCGCCGAAGTCAATGCTGATACAACAGCAACTGAAGTCTCGAAAAAATAGCGAGAATTAAGACGTTTTTGCTGCTGTTTAAACGGCACGGTGAACATCTTTTTTTAATTATAAAGATATTAGGCACATAATGGCTCGTGCCGTAGTCGAGACGTAATTTTACCGTATACCGCTTGCGCGTCAATGTATTAAACTACAGATACCCGATTCAGCAAAAAAGGAAATATTTATAGATCCACAAATGCATGAAAAACGTGGAGATAGAAATTTATGTGCTCAGGTGGTGGGCCTTTTATAACCGTGGAAACAAGTTGGTTCAAGAACTACCGTTGTAATAACTGTGGAAAAAAGTTTAAAGTCTTAGGTAAAAACCCGCTATGTCCGTCTTGTCAATCAGACGATCTTCAGGAACTCTTAGAGTGACGTATATAGAAAAGAAGTGTTTAGGCTTATTACTGTTAGGTCTTCTGGGTGATGTTTTATAAACTAATTGTTATATGTAGAGTAGGGAGAAGAAATTAGCGGCGTGCAAAATACAAACTATAGGATCTCGTTTGTTCTGAGAGCATAGATTCGAAGAGCATCCTTCATTTTTCAGTTTTGCATACTGTAAATTTACCCTGCACGCAACCACCATGCAAAGCTACGAAGTGGTCGCGTGGGCGCTACAGCGCGCACACACTCTGACGTCCGGTCGTTCAAGCCGCTCCTCACACTCTAAATCGAGGTTGTAGTAGCAGAGCACAAAATACCCATTGTCTCCCTCGGCAACTTTCAGATTCAGCTCAGGAGTTGTCTTATGTGCTCGTTCCAAGAGTACTGGCACTGTTATCACCTGCGACTACTCTTCACGTATCAGCGTGTTAAACACGTATACCCCTCATCGCGTCGCACCTCTTCTTCTTCCCCACCGCACTGTAGGCGACGGGTTGACTCCCAGCCAGGCAATCGCGCCGTCTGGTAAGTCTGCGAAACGGCGGTGCGGTGGTTTCGCCGCGCAGTGACCGCGCATCGCACCGCCTTACCGCTCGAGCAGATGCTTGACCGCCGCCGTCACACCGCCGTTGTTGGGGGAGTGGTAGGTCGCACGGAGCACGTAGGTCACAGTATTTGTGATACAGTCGGCGCACACCTTATAGTCCGATCCCTCTATCCCCTTTGCACAGCACGGGTACAGTCCATAGTTGCACGAATTGGCCCTCATCATCGCTTTGCACCTCTTCTTCTTCTTTCCTCGCTGGTGAAGGAAGAACGCACGCACCTACACCTGCTTACTGTCAGAATGGACGTGGTGCCGCGGTATCCTCACGGCGTAATCCACGTAATCTACTCGTAGCAACGGTGCGTCAACCGTGCTCGCTGTCGTGTGGTGGACTGACTGAGTAACAGCGTGTGTTAATCGCTCGGCGCAGAGTCTGCAGTCTGGGTTCCGTAGCACGTTTACGCACCCAATGTGACGTCCGTAGTAGCAGGCGGTGGTGTCTATTGCCATAGCGTTCTCCTCCTCTGGTAAAGACATCACACGGGAGCGTTATAAGCTTGTGTGACGCGGGTTCGGTGTCTGAAATTGTGACAACAAAATGTTGTTACATACGGACAGTGTTGTCGCGCGTGCGAATGCCGAACACTCGTGCGCGGATGTGTGGGGGGGGTTTGTGATGTGGTTAGCGGGGAGAAGGAATAAAAAGCGGCGGGCAGTTCATCGTCTTAAATACACGTTTTTGAGCGATTGGATCGTACGCTGTCGTTTTGGAGAAAAGGTTTTTATTCCATCGATATCTAAAGCGTTGGAAGATAATTTTCAGGGTTATTAACTGTGGTAATTATTCAATCAACGCCATCCAAAACGATGCTAATTGCAGCTGGATTTTCTCGAAGCTCCACTTGCTCTATGTTCTTTTTATAACTCTAATCTGTAACATTTACCATAAGTATCCAACTACATTATGCTCAACGTAACCACATATGCCCACTTTTAACGTTTTAAACCGCCACGTATCTTTAAACAATTTGCTAATAGATGCTGCACGTCAAGAGCGACCAACGTGGAAGTTAGTTGCTACCTGTTCACACACGGCACATTTCAGTAACTATATTAGCTAGAATAACATTTCATTGCAGATGGTAGTACCACGTGAAAAACGAAGTCTATGGCATAAGAGATGAAAAGATCCCATTGATGTGGATCAGAGAACATAATGTCAACACGAACATCGTTAAGCTGCCCCTAGCCGACTTCCAAGTGTGCATGTTATGCCAGGATGCGCTGCCTGATTCGGTCTATTTACTGCACGATATCCGCTGTGAAAGGGGTCTTCGAATGGCGGCACTATCTAATCGTTCGCCGTCGAGTCGTGTGGGTACGCACCATTGGCAGAGGAGTATTAATGCCTGAAGTAACGGTAGATGTAATACTTGACCTCATCGCAGGACGTCTTGGTGAGATTGAAACTGATGTAGCACTGCTTAAAGATAACATTAATGATATTAATGCCCATATTGATGAGCTTCGGGACGTTGTTATGGACATCCAAGAGGGAGTTTTACACATTATAAAGACGGTGGATCAGACCGTTGCTGAGTTTGGAACGACGACTGAGGGTTAGATGAAACCCCCAGGCATGGGCAGGAATAACAAGAGCGTAGAATTAGGCCATCTTTTCTTCCAGACATAAGGTTGGTTCACTTTATAATTGAGCGCCCTCGTAACAACGTATGCAGGTAACACTTCGACGTTCTTGACGGGGTGAGTTAGAAGCGATATCGACGTGTGAAAGATGATTCATGATGGTGAACATAGCCAAGCATCCCACCACGTTAAATTTAACGCTTACGTTTCTGCTTACGTTTCGCTTTTTTATTACTTAATCGATTAAACGTTAATAATCCACCAAGAAAAACTATCGCGTATGCTGGTACTGCAAATGCCAACAAAGGCTCTATCTGCTTATTGCCAATCCCAAAGGGGTTACTATTTTCAGAGGTTTCTTTAGATCCTACAACGTTGGAATGAGTGACAGTGCTATTGGCGTGGCTAGTCGTGGTAGTATTCCGTTTCTCAGATGTTATCCCTTCAACGAAATAAGAGCGATCGAACTTAGTGAACGTCACGTCTCCCCTTTGTTTTAAGTAGTCGATATAGCTCTCTAACAATTGTACCTTGGTTTCATTCAGTACTTCTCCGGGTCCACTGAAAGTCGCAAAGTGATACAAGACAATTATAGTGTCACTTCCGTGTTCTTGTTCAAATAAGCGCTCTGTTTCATGCTTTGCAGACTGAAGTGTCGCATCATCAAGTATAAGCGAAACAGAGTCCATTCGTACTCCTTCCTTATACCCTTGATTGACATTAAAGTCTCTAAAAGCAGTGCTGTAGTCAGTAAAACCAAGAGCCTTCAATGCTTTTAGAGTGTTTCCGTCACTCCGGTCAAAGGGAGGCATGAAGGTTGTAGGTTTTATATCGAAAGCCTTCGATATATCTGATTGTCCTTGTTTGATACTGTTATACTGAGAAGAATAGGGCACCCCGTAGAACTCACTTTTGTTGAGCGTACCAGTAACGTCTTTGTGGGCGTACCCGTGTTGAGCGAATTCAAAAAGCGGGTTCGAGGATATCGATTTCATATACTTAAAGAAAGCCTGATCCATATACAGTTCATTGTCTAGTCGATTCAAATAGGGGTGGGGGATGATGCCTAACGTCACGGGTACATTTTTATCGACATGAATCTGGTTCACTGTTTTTAACGTGTTCACTTTATAGCCAGGTTGGACGTCGTCATCTCGAAATATAACATATTTTTTCGCGTTTTCATCCTGCCCGCCAACGTGTTGCACTGCCGAAAGGAGCACTACACTGAGTAACAATACAACAACTGTTTTACCGTTCATTTTCTTTTAACAGACTTGTTGTGTTGATAACACGTAATAGCCACATTTTACAGCAACTCAATTACTTAATTTCGTGTTGCGGGAACACGATTTTTGTTAGTCCCCACAGTTTTGTACTCACATATCTGACTCAGACAAGTCTCTATGTCGCTCCGACACTTAAATGGTTTCCCTCGAGTCACAAGTTTCAGTGCAGCGTGATGCCGCTGCATGCAAATGCTTCATGAAACGTATAGGAGAGCAGCTTTGTTGCAATTATTTTTTATTCCTGACCTGCATTTCAGATGAAAGCGGTGGACATTGTCTCTTCTCTACGACTACATTTTTAAGGTTTACCCTCACTTTCAATCCCATAGTATTCTTAATGGAGGTATAACCGAGCGGCAATTCTCTGACATATGAGAAACATCCAGATGATAGTTCCTTTCACTTAAAAAGAGTACATTCGATAGAGGACAGTTGCAGTGATGTTCAACAACCCCGATTATAACTCAGACACATCATTAGAATAATTGTTAGAAACCGTTTGATGCACCCGACTCTCCTGTATGTATGTTATGTCGAAGATTATGGATGTACACGAGAATTGTTCGCGTAAACACCGGCACTAACTGATCAGTGCTCCACTCCGGTATCACAACTTGCAACGTGCGCAGTTACTCCAGATCGATGTTGCTTTTCACTGAAGACTCTTATTTCATATACCTCTGAAATATATCATTCAGTATTGTTGGTTCAAACTAGTTTTTTCCAGCGCTGAGCAATTTGCTACCTTTTATATATAATGCTTTGAAGATCATTTAATCTAATTAGCCTGTCATCATTTGTCGTTAATTCACGAAATTTGTTCGTGGGGGGCATTTTTCGAGCGGAACTTGCATATTATGCGCAGCTAATTGCTGACGAAATTCTGCCTCTCACTACTAGACCATTACTGACTCACTATTTTAATAGTTCAATTGCATTTTCGTCAAAATACAGGTGTCTGCATTGCAATTTAGACCCTTATATTCTACATTTTGGCTTTCAAGTCAAGAAGTTATTGCTATGTATTGCACGGATATCTGGATGTCAGGATGAGAATCCGTTATTCGAAACACAATGCGAGTAACAATAGTACATTTCAGCCTGACCTATATGACGTCTCAGCATACACTAAAGTGTCATCCACCTGGTAAAGAATATACACTTTTGAGTCTGATTGTTTTTGATACATCTTGAAAACAGTAGGATTATGTCCCACTACTTTGTCATAAAAGCCTCCAGGATAGGTAAGATTAACGAGTTCATACCCCGTGCGATTAAGACCATTTAAATAGGCGGTAGCATCATCAGTTGACTTAAAATGCACAATTATTCTACTTTGATCGAGAGTTACTACAGTAGAAGGTGCAATTTCTTTCTTGACGCTAAACGTGATATTTACCATTGTACTATTAAGCCATTTGACATCCCACGCTTGCAAACTGTAATTCTTCACTAATTCATTGTAAGTTTCACTGACAAACTTCTCAACAGTGGCATCGCGAGATATCATTGTGTCTGAAGATGACAGTGACGATGTTTGCGCAGTTGCATTAGATGTCAATGTTGATGGTGTTTGGGTTGAACTATTGTTCTTCTCACCAATCATGCATCCCGCTGCAAAAACCGCGGCAACTAACAAAAATGCTATTAGTCCACTCAACGCGTACTTTTTCATGTTTCACCTTTTAAGTTTCGTCTTCTGTATCTCTCACTTTCCCTAATACAGACGAGCAATGGTTGATTTTCTGCTTTAGGGTTGCAGTCGCTCCTGTTGATAGCCGCATTGTACGTGGTCTAATACAAAACCACATTGCAGTACTCATATAAAAACCTCACCGTCGGTGACTATCCCGGCAGTATGACACGAGCGGAGATAACAATGACCGGTTTCACGAGTCGCAAGCGTGGCAAAGTTGGACGTAAGCACGTTTGCACCTTCGGCGTAAGCGCTCTTCAGAATCCGACGACAATGTTTCGAGTTGGACAACAAAGGTATGTGACGGTATCAAGCAGACCAGCATGGAGTTGTATTCTGATCTGCTTGATTCAGTGCTCTGATATGTCAATCTATTTAAAAACGGTATCAATAAATACCAGTAGAAAGATCCCTTAGTGGTGGCGTGTAATGAATCAAAATGAGCGAAACCCCCAAAAAGCATTTTTGACGTACCTCCTAGCAAGCGAAGATACCGTCAAAATGAATTTGAAAGAATTGTTGATTACGTTAAAGGCAAAGGCAATAGAAAATTGACGCATGTGTAGCGAACAAATCTATGTAAAAGTTTTCAACTTTAGATGTAGCAACAGGGTTTACGATCATTAAAAATCTTACTAATTATCACACTCTCTATTTTCATCGCTGTATGGTAATGTTCTGCGTGATCAATATCGCATTTCGACAAAAATTGTCGTCTTTTTCCATAAGTACGTTTCTGCACGCTTAATTTCCACGTTTACGCCACAGAAAGCGAATTAATAAAAGAAGAAGCTTAAGACTTGTTGATCCCTTGTTTGTCGGCTATTGTTGATAATAAGCTTGAAGAGAGAAAAAATTAGAGAGAATATATTAGACTCCTCATGTAGTAGTTCGTGAGGAGCAATAAGTGCAGCATCATCCTTGATATGACGCTAAACAGTATAACCAACTGTATAGTTACCTCGGTCATCAAACGTCACTATACTATTCGCTCATCTTACCCAAATTTAGCGCTACCTCGTGCGAGGCATAACAAAAAACAAGAATCGAAGCTTTTTCGCGTCAGTCTACGCAATTGAGTTACTACTCTCCGCTGATTCGATAGCGCTGACATCGTGCAGTGAACAGAAATTCTGAATTCTGGCTTTCTTATCTCGGCTAGTTACACGTAATATGTAAGAATAAAAATAGACGATACGCTGTTCTATTAGTAGTAAGCTCAGAGGCATTACTGAATTGTGATAGTGAGTTCCGTGCTTCCTCTTGGCGGGTCTCTCAGCATTATTTCTTATTATCAAGTCGCTGATGATAAGAAAATAAGTGAAAAGGTGAATGGGGTGTTACGCAACGATAACGTTCGACGATACCTATGACCCATACTATTGCAAAAAAATGGGACACCACGTAACGTCGGAAAGATTCTGGCCATTACACTTTCTGAACAACTGCATCATAGGTTGTCACCACTTCACTTGTTTGAATAATGTATCGATTTTCGTACTGTGTTGGTTCGTTTCGCACGAGTTTAACGTACGAAAGCGCAGTGGGATTCGCATTTGTGATATTTCTATAGTTCTCATGGGCGTTCCCGGAAGTTGCAGTAGTCAGCGCTGGATCGGATGAGAGAGTTAGTGCATTTGTAGTGTTGTATCCTGCGCTTATTGATTTCACGAAAGCGTTCGCATCATCAATCGTAGGAAATTTGACATATTTTGCCGTGTAATTTAACACGCCTTTAGAGTAGCCAACTTTAAAGGTCACCAGAGCAGCGGTATCATTAATCCATTGAACGTCATTGTTCACGGTCTTGGTCCAAACAGCCTTAACATAGGCCTGTTTATCATCACCTATAACTGCTACCAAAACCTTGTCGTGCCCGGTTGGGCTACTTTTGTTCGCCTCTGTGGTGCTTGAACTTGTGTTTGTTGTTGTTACATTCGATGTGCACCCTGCAGCCACTATGCATGCGATCACCGCAAGCGATACCAAGATGGTGACTCTAAGTCTCATAATTTACTAGCTATAGTATTGATAAATTAATAACTTTCCATTTTAGCTATTGGAACTAATTTGACTGCAAAAAAATGTTGCCGATTAACCATAAGAGCGAGCAAGTTTGACCACTATTACGATACGGTGCCAATGTTTTAAGAAAAATAATTTTAACCTAAATAGCGATCTTTGTAACTGCATAGGCAATATATTTCAACGGGAGCAGCTCATGTTATGGTTATGGAAAGCAAAGAGCCTCTTGAATTCGAGATAATAGAATTCGAAATTGATAGAGCTATTTTGAAGAAGCTTGACGAACTAATTGCAAAGGGCAAATACACGTCACGAGAGCACGCTATGAATGATGCGCTGGCAGATACGGTGTCACGACATAAAAACATGGTACATGAAAGACCATCGGTTATTAAAGTTGATGTTAAGATCCCCGCCGACCTTAAAGCTCAAGTTGATGAACTGATCAACTTGAAAATTTTTCCGGATTTCAACGATCTTATAGAAAAATCACTTAAAAAGCTTATGGGAGAGTAAAATCTAACGTCATTCTCACCAAAGACTGTGATTGATCTCTGTGTGCTAACGCCGCAGAGAGAAAAGTCTTGCTTAAAATTACCTTAAGTTTTTAATACTAGTTTAAGTGCCAGCTCTTTGATCTACAGCGAACTGAGCGTGATTTCGCTTTAACTAGGACGTATTTATCGTTTTTTTGGGGGGGTGGACACGTAGCTGTTTCAAAATTGTTCGAGCTACTACCACGTAAGCGTCAATTGTGGTTGTGGTCACGAGCCACATTGATCGCATATGACAAAATGATGTGTCTGTGAGTTAACGTGGATGTTCAGATCTGTTTGTAATGTCGCTATTTAGTTAGATGGTTTTTTAAATCTTAGTATAAGTGATCTTCTCCGTAAGTTCAAGCATTTAAATAAGGTGTTGTCATCTCAAGCAGAAATCCAAGATGTGGCCCAGGACGCTGCCCGAGCCATGAAACAAAAGATACGATTGGCTAAAATGGTTACTAGCGTGAAATTGACAGTGATTTGCTAATCTAGTTTGTCGGTGCGGAATGGCGCATATATGAGATAATTAAGATAGTTCGCGATCCCAATAACGCTACGGATTGCGAACCATAAACGCGCTTACCCATTGAGAGGGGGCGTACGTGTCATCTCCTAGGTAATCAACTCTTAGCGTATGCATCCCCGGCGACAGTTTCGCAGTGTCTGCAGAACTCAGACTGAGGCCGACGGACACCACGCAGTACAACCCGCCACCATCTATATAGTCCCATTTCAACCACTTACCGCCCGCCGGTTGATTATCGATATAGAAGTTCGCCCACTGCCCACACACGCGGTGGTCATTGATGTGCCCCGGCACAGAAATAACCCAGCCCAGAGCATACTCCTGACCTCTCACAATGCCGTTGTCCATTGCCAAACTCACCCATTTATTCCCCCCTATTTCTGTTGGTATCCTTGCTTTTGGCGTCAGCTGTGGAGTTTGTTCTGTTGAGAGTGGAGTGGTGGTTACCACAACGTTCTGCTGTGCCGACGTTGGCAATGCCGTCGAGGTGCTAGTGGTCGTGGTGTTCGTAGCGGAGGATTGATTTGGGGAGGTGTTTGAAGACGTGCAGCCCGCTGTAAGAATGGTAGCACACACCAACAGCGCTATAAATCCGATGAAAGAGTGCTTTTTCATACCTAGCGCGTCCATTACAGTTGACCAAAAATGGTTTTTTTAAGTATATGAAGCTTTCGTGCTAGCAGGCCTCGCTGTTGCGGTAGCTGTCTGATCGATCGCCACGGGGACAAGCCCCCAAACAACACTGATTAAACTAATGTACTACGACGATAAATTGTGCTTTTTTCCAATTGTAGTTACAAGTAGCTACCTAAGTTACAAGTGTAAATCGTGTGTTCTGTTTATACAAAAATTGACCACAAATAAAGTAATAAGCGCTCTTAAATCTTTTAAAAATATCTTAAAAACCAACACTTGTCGTTCGATACATAACGCAAAGCTTATTTCTTTAGTAATTATTGCTATGAGCGTAAATTACAACTAGAAATTATGTGTCCGTGTGGAGGTACTATATGGGGCTCTTTGATCGTAGACCGAAGATTTTTAAAAGCAGGGACGTCCTCACCCCGATTTTCGTGCCCGATACGTTACAGGATTTAGTATGTCTGATATAATTCTGGCAGCAACAACGTTCAATTTAACCTACTGATTTTATTTTAGATTCGTTATTCAGAATACGATTAAATTGTCTCAGCTCATTTTTGATCATTTTTAGCTGTAGAACGCTGTTAATTAAGTTGCTTACAAAGACTAATCTCCTTTTTTGAATATGCTCAGAAGTTCCATTGGAATTGGGATGACAATGACTGAATTATTTTCCTCTCCTATCCTGACCATTGCTTGATACAATCTTAGTTGGAGAGCAGTGGGAGATTGCTCAATCGTCTTAGCAGCTTCTAGTAGCTTGTCGGCTGCCATAGCCTCTCCTTCTGCGAGCGTTATACGCGCTCTCCTTTCACGCTCAGCTTCGGCTTGTGCAGCCATTGACCTTTTCATCTCTTCGGGGAGTTCGACATCTTTCAACTCGACTGATAAAACGTGAATACCCCACGGCATCGTGAATTCATCGACGAACTTTCGAATCCGTTCACCGAGTTCATCGCGCTTTGCGAGGACGGTATCAAGTTCAACAGTTCCCACAACGTCTCTCAAACTCGACTGTCCGAGCTGATTTATCGCATAGGAGTAGTTGCTAATTTCAATCACGGCTTTATCTGCTTGTACCACTTTAAAGAAAACTACCGCATTGATCTTCGCAGGGACGTTATCCTTAGTCATCACTTCCTGTCTCGGGACATCTAACGTATTGACTCGCATGTCGATCTTTCTAAGTGTCTGGAAGCCAGGCAGTACATACCGCAACCCAGGGGCACAGACAGCACTAAATGCGCCTAGTGTGAACTTAACGCCGCGTTCGTACTGGTAGACCACTCGAAGACCAGTGAGAAAATAGAGCACTACAATGATCAGGATGACGGCTATGGCCAAAGCACTATCTAATTGTATTTGAGCTAACATAACAATCGATCACGATATTTATATGATTATAACAAAATAAAGACGTCTGTGATCTTAAGCTTTCTTTAAGGAAACAACGAAAAAGTGTGCGTAAAGTAAAAAAAATAGCACATAAAAAATAATTAGTAAAAAGAGATTAGGTGAGCATCCAAGCGACGGTTTTGTTCTTTTTTAGCCGCCTGATGGACATCTCAGCAAATCTTGGTACCCCCTTTCACGGCCCGGGATGCCCTTCGCGTCAGCCGTGCACTGTTTACAGACTCTAAACTGTGCAAGGTACTTTTCGGCTTTCGCGCGTGCTTCATCGAGTTCTTTGCAGGTTGGAGGGCGTCTTTCGGCGAAGTCATGAGCGGGAATAAGAGGCATTATGTTCATCATAATGGCACCACGTTTGCTCGTTTCTCGAGCGATGTCTTCAATCTCAGCATCATTGATTCCTGGAATGAGGACGGTGTTAACCTTAATAGTCATGCCGAGCTGTGCCGCCATTTCGATACCCTTCAATTGGTTTTTAATAATTAATTGTGCGGCTTCGACGCCATCATACTTCTTGCCCTCAAAAAGCACGTACTTATAAATCTGCGCCGCTGTTTCAGGTTTTATGCTGTTAACCGTTACCGTCAGCGCTCGTACGCCAAGATCATACAGTTTCTGAGCGTACTTAGGGAGGTTTATGCCGTTGGTACTGACACATTTCACAAAGTCCTTAAATTCATCAGTATCCAGCAGCTCAAACGCCTCAAGCGTTTCAATATTAGCAAGCGGATCTCCTGGTCCCGCAACACCAACGATTCTGAGCTCTGGCATCTCGTCTGCCATCTTTCTCGTGTACTCTAACGCTTCTTGTGGTTTCATCGTGCGCTTGGCCTGTCCCGGCTGGTGTGGCGTCTTTGTAACGCCTCTCCCGCAGAACCTACATCGCGTATTGCACTTTGGTGCAATCGGCAGGTGCAACCGTGCAACCTTATCATGCGCAATTTCATTAAAACAAGGATGCATTTTTGTAATTTCGGCTGGGGTCTCCTTCAACGACTTCCAGCGCTTTTCGGTAGGTATACCTCTTAGAGGGATTCCCACCCCGCTATCATTTGTATCTCCGGCCATGTGGTCACCTAACGTGGCTTCTATATATTGAGTTGTTTTAATTCAAGAAAGTCCTTAATGATGATCTTTAGAACTATTGTTATATAAACCCACTTAAGCTTTTAAAAAGACGGTTTTGCGTGCTTTTACGCTATTTCTAATCACGTGCACGCAAATGACATGAATTAATAGTATATATAAAAATAGTAGTATTAAAATATTTTTAGAGTTTCTACTAGAGCCCTCCCAAATGTACAGTGCCTTGCGATAGCCTCACGCGAGTTAGTGGAGAGAGCCTCTCCCACGCTTTATTCTCCACCCCAGTCTTGCTCCGGAAGCTCGCAGCACTTCTTAAACGCCTCACGTGCGATTGCGACAGCTGGCATCCCAGCAGTTACAACAAGGACTCCAAGAGTTTCCAAAATTTCTTCTTGTGTTGCTCCCATATTCATGGCCGCCTTCATTTGTGACGTTGCACATGCTTCGCAACTGGTGGCAGAGACGACTGCAAACGCTATTAACCTCTTCATCTTTGCTGACAATTTCCCGTCACTGAGGAGATGCTTGTCCATGTTATAGATTATTTCAAACATCTGGGGATGTGACTCATACACGAGCTTTAAAAGTGCAGGGGAGAACCCCATGTCATCTCTAAGTTCTTTTAGCTGAATATCTCCAATAGGCATATTTAACCTCGAATCTAGTATACAGGTTATGCTATATAAAATAATGACAAGGCAATAACGCATTATTATTCCAATTCAATGGATTAGGCACGAGCACGCAAATATGTATACTGCGACGTTCTCGTATACACGTAAACGACTCTGTATCACCATTTTCAGAATTAGGTAAAAAATTTGACAAAAAAGCAGAGATGCTCACTACTTATAAATCATCCGAATCGTAATGTATTGCATGTACACTAAACATGCAGGAAACAGAGTATCCGGAAGAACTCAAGAAACGGGAAAGACTCGAAGAACCCAAGGGATTGCCAAAGGGCAAAGAATGCCCGCATTACCCGTGTCACTTCAAAGAACAAGTGTGCATTTTTTGCTATTGCCCAAGGTACCCCTGCGAAAACAACGAGCTCGGAAAGTGGATCAAAAGCTTAAAAGGTGACATCATTTGGACGTGTATCGACTGCGAACTGATACACGAGAGAAAAGTAGCACGTTACTTAAAGAAGCATCCCAATGCCTCAGTGGAAGAGCTCCAAAAGGTAGCTGCCGGAATGTAATATAATGTAATATAATGTAATGTAATGCAATGCAATGCGTTCGAGTAGTTAAAATGATGTGTTGCCTCAAAAAATGGAGTATATGAACAAATTAGAGATATCACCTTACATTTTGCAGAAATGCATTTCACGTTGCCTCATAAGTGAAGAGAAAAAATTTTTGCAGTAATCTCTCTTTCTAAGTATAAGCGCAGTCGACGAATTGATGCATCTATTTTAATTATTTACTCTAGAGAACTTTGCGGAAAAGAGTTAGTTCTGCAGTTTTTATGCTAGTTTATCCTATAAGCCATCAAATTTATATAGAACTGCAAGCAATCTAATCTCATCAAATTTCTAATGTAACATAAATACGGAGGAAAACAATGGCACATAGAGGCATCCGCATGGGAGGAGGAACTACGGGCCAGCTCGTAAGCGCAGGCGGTCAACCTATCCTTATACTAAAGGAAGGTACGACCCGCACGCGCGGCGAGGAGGCTCAGAGCATGAACATCGACGCCGCACGAGCTGTCGCTAATGCTGTGAGAACTACGCTCGGCCCGAAGGGGATGGATAAGATGCTTGTTGACAGCATCTCAGACGTTGTTATCACCAACGATGGAGCAACGATCTTAAAGGAAATGGATATAGAACATCCTGCAGCAAAGATGGTGGTAGAGGTCGCGAAAACGCAGGACGACGAGGTCGGTGACGGAACAACGACCGCTGTCGTGCTTGTAGGAGAACTCCTCAAAGAATCAGAAGAACTTTTGGAGGAGGATATACATCCGACGGTGATAGCGGCAGGTTTTAACCTAGCTGCAAGAAAATCTGCCGAAATATTGACTGAAATGGCCTCTGAAGGAGATGACAACGTTCTCAAGAACATCGCCATGACGGCTCTTACCGGAAAAGGCGCAGTGATGATGTTGAGCAAGATTTCAGACATCGTAGTTGACGCTGTGAAGACCGTTGCTGAGGAGACCGATGGCAAAAAAACTGTTGATTTGGACAATATAAGCGTTATTCGTCGCTACGGGGCGTCTGTTGAAGATTCAAAGCTCGTACACGGTATTATCATTGACAAAGAGAAAGTCCACCCATTGATGCCAACGAGAATGAAGCACGCAAAGATTGCCTTGCTCAACGTTGGCCTCGAGATTGAAAAGACTGAGATAGATGCAAAAATCGAGATAAATGATCCAAGTCAAATGCAATCGTTTTGGGATGAAGAGGAAAAGAGACTAGAAGACATAGCAAATAAGGTCATTGCAACTGGGGCGAACGTCGTATTTTGCCAAAAAGGAATAGACGACCTCGTTCAGCACTACCTTGCAAAGGCGGGCATATTAGCGGCGAGAAGAATAAAGAAAAGCGATATGAAGAGGCTTGAGCGGGCGACTGGAGGGAGAATTACTGATACAATCGAAGACATTACTCAACTTGGCTCCGCAGAACTCGTTATAGAGCGCAAAGTTGGGGACAATGAGATGATCTTCGTAGAGGAGTGTAAAAATCCCAAGGCGTGCTCAATACTACTTCGTGGAAGCATTGAGCACGTGGTGGATGAGCTGGATCGGGCAGTACACGACGCCCTTAAAGTCGTATCACTCACTCTAGAAGAGAGCAAAATCCTCCCAGGAGGCGGAGCGCCAGAGATTGAGCTTGCTATGAAGCTGCGAGATTACGCTACCACAGTTGGCGGAAGAGAACAGCTCTCAATAAAGGCCTTTGCAAATGCGATAGAGGTAATTCCAAAGACCCTGATCGAAAATGCTGGACAGGATCCACTCGACAAACTAGTTGAGGCGAGGAGCGCTCACGAGGCAGGAAATCGCAACGCAGGGATTTCCATGGATGGTGACGTAGCGAACATGATGGACTTAAACGTGATAGACCCTCTCAAGGTAAAGACCAACGCTATTGAATCGGCCGCCGAAACGGCGATAATGATCCTCAGAATCGATGATATAATCGCCGCAGGCGCGATGGGAGGTAGAGGCGGGCTTCCTGATATGGATTAACCCAACTACGAAGCGGGAGCAGATGGTTTTTCATACAATCATCTGCCATTTTATCATTTTTTGTGTATCAAACGGTAGGTAAGTCGTTACGTTTCTCCACGGTAACCGACTGACGATTCTAATTTGTCATTATATTTATTGGTGTGCTACATACCTACAAAAAATCTTGAGGCGTCCTTACCTGCGTACGCCTTCACGAGCGCTTTCAGCGTTTAATGATGCTAGTCGGCTGAGCTATCGCTGGAGCGGTATGTGTCTCTTTCAAAGTCTTGTTTTGCTTTATCTCATTGCGTCGCTTTTAACACAGCTTCTTACTAAGAGAGGACAATGTATCACTCATTAATTCCTCCGGCTGCAAAGCACCTAAGAGTAATGTTGAACGCACAGGCTGCATAAAGCGATGACCCTACTGCCATGGTTGACACGACTGTTGACAATAAGCTGACGAAGAACTACAGCGCTACTGCACTGTATTGCACTATAATCCCCTTTGTTTTTCTCTTCGTACCTTTTTTGTCTATGCAACGGAAAAAAAGAGAAATAAAATAAGAAAAAATTTAAACTGATCAAACAGTAAAATAACGATAGTTATGCAGAGGAATGCCCTTGTTGCTGCAACGTTGGTTGCTATATACATCACATCAGCTTCAGGGTGTATTGGGGGGAACCAAAAACAAAATGAAAAAAATGTCCCCCTTGCCACTTCTATACTCGTTGTCAACTCACTTGAAGCTGTGCGAGGGTACAACACTTCGCTTTCCTGCGCGCTCAATGCCACAAACGGAAAAGGCCTCCACAATCAGACGATATACTGGTACATCGATGGAAAAGCTCTTGCGGAAGGAAAAACCTTTTTCGGTTTTGCTTTCTACAACTTGTCTTCAATTGATATGTTCAATTTTTCTATCGGGAAGCATAAGATCGTAGTCGAATACAAAGGAGACGCAAACTACATCGGCACAAGGGGTGAGGGGCTATTACTAGTGATTGAAAAAAGCACGTCAAACTTGCCACTGCCATCAGGTATCCCTCCCTTTTCATCAAATGTAACTTCATATCCTTCTTCCTCACCATCTCTTAAGCCGATAATTACAATTCCTCCTCTTCCGACGCCTACGCCGGCGCCCTCGAGTTTGCCAACGATTCCTCCTCTTCCGACGCCTACGCCGGCGCCCTCGAGTTTGCCAACGATTCCTCCTCTTCCTCGCCAAAAATAGGTTGGATAATCGCAATGTAAGACTGAGGTAAAAATATGGTATCTAATTATAGCGGAGTTTACGAAGGTACGTGTTCCTAAAGCTGATATTGTGCTGCTGATCCGTCTGCTACGCATTGCCATTTATAGAACGCTAATGATGTTAAATTGCGGATCCGATTTATATTGAACAGTTCAAGGAAGATTCCATGTGAATGCCTATGACTGGATCTCGTTTAACAGTGGGTGGGGAAAAGACAACGTGACTAAAATGCATGAAGTTGAAGACTTACAACGTTATCGATGGAATAAGTGCCGCCCTGAAATGTTAGCAGCGTACTGGCAGCTCAATTGTGATTTCGAACAGGTATAGATGATCCCTGTCTGTGACGACACACTCAACGACATTTAAGAATCTCAAATTTTGTTGTGGTGGGGTGATTCTAACTATGTCGAGATCACCTACACTCATAGAAGGTTTGCATTAGTTACAGATAGGAGCGTACAACCATAAGTGCCCCTTCTCGCATAAAAAACACTTTAATGTAACGGAGATTTAAGTAGGTAACTAACGAATAACCATCATATTGGGTAATAAATTGTTCTGCTCCACGTCAGCGAAGCCACAACTAATTGTTAAATCGGATAGATCTGCTTCACTTTACTAGTACCTGAATGCTCCCTAAGCCAATTAGAGATCTCATTTACGCTAAGAGTACCCATCGCCACTGCCAACAGAAACTCAACAATCGCTGCATCCGGATCAATGCGGTAGTCGTTCAGTTCTAGAAACAGCTCACAGACCAAAAACCCCGTCCGTTTTGATCCGTCGATAAACGCATTCGAACTGATAATGCATTCAAGCAGTGCTGCAGCCTTTGAAAAAATATCTGGGTAGGGCTCCCACCCGCCTATAATAAGTTGCGGCTTTTCTATGCACCCTGAAAGGAGGTTCTCGTAGATTCCCGGATGAAGGCACCAGTGCTGCTCTCCCTCTATCTCCTGCATCATCCTATGATGGACCTTCGCTACCTGTGCAAAGCTCAGATAGGTTATCATCTCTTACATCTCTGCCATTATCTCAAGGGTTTTTCTGTACCTTCGTTTTTCTGTACCTTCTAATTGCGTCAGCGAGCATCTTATCAAACTCATCATCGACGTTGCTGTCCTCTTCCATGTGAGATGCCCGCGCGCTCTGAGTAAACAACAACTGTATTGATCACTCTTGTCCTTCCCGAGCTCTTATGAATTTCCTATATGCCCGACTCTGGAAACCATGGTACTTAGAAACGCCTTCCGCAGCATGCTGGTCGATCGATTTCTCATTAAATGACACCAACTCTTCTGAGTACAATGCATTCGGCGATTGACGGGCAATGACGTTCGCAGATCCCTTGTAAAGCCTCATTTCTACCGAGCCGGTTACCCTCTCTTGAGTCTTATTAATAAAGGCGTTCAAGGCCTCCATAAGGGGCTCATCCATGAGTCCATAATACGTAAGCTCGGACCATGTACTATCGACGTGCTCCTTAAACTTCCGCTCTTGCCTGGTGAGTACGAGCGCTTCTAAATCCTTGTGAGCTACAGATATAACCGTCGCCGCCGGATGTTCATAAATTTCACGCGCTTTAAGTCCTAATACCCGGTCTTCCATCATATCGGTCCTGCCGACCCCGTGCTGTCCAGCAAATGTGTTAAGCGTGGAAATGAGCTCTACTCCACTTAGATGCTCTCCATCGAGAGTGAGTGGTATCCCTTCTCCAAATCCTATCGTAACGTATCCAGGCTCTCCAGAATCAGACGGATTGCTGGTCCATTTGTATATGTCCTCTGTTGGAGCGCAGCTGGGATCTTCAAGCGCACCTCCTTCGATAGAGCGTGACCAGAGGTTTTCATCGATGCTGTAAGAGCTTTCGCGGACGACCGGAAATGTGATCCCACGCTGCTCTGCATACGCAATTTCTTCTGAGCGTGTGAGGTTCATCTCTCGCATCGGGGCGTGGATTTTTAGGTTCGAGGTTCTAAAAACAGCTTCAAACCTCAGCTGGTCATTTCCCTTCCCGGTACAGCCGTGTGCTACAGCATCAGCTCTCTCCTTTGTTGCAATCTCTAATACTTTCCTCGCTATGAGAGGTCGTGCGATGGCCTGACCTAATACATATCCCTCATAGTTGCCATTTGCCTTGATTAATGGAAACAAATAGTTGTTCACGAATTCTTCTCTAGCATCAAGAGTATAGTGACCATCGCTAAGCATATGGGCTCGGGATTCGGCCTCCTTTAAGTCTTTTGCTGGCTGCCCTACGTCCACCATCACAGTAATGACCTTATCATAACAGTATATATCGCGTAAAATGGGTACACATACCGAGGTATCAAGCCCACCTGAATACGAAAGCACAACTTTTTTCATTAATTCCACCCGATAATGTCACTTAACCAACTAATATGTTAAAAAAGTTGGCATAGGTAAGTGATTGCTCAATTTAAGTTGCTGTGTGCAGAGTTTCTGTCTCACAACAATTGTTCCCGAATGCTTTCCACAAACCTCTGTCCGGGGCGGCCTTCTAAACAAGTCCATGATGGTACACACGCGAGTCGGTGCCGTTCAGAACGTATTAAAGCTGTACATTATTCAATAGTGAAACGATTTCAAAACGAAATACAACAAATTGTAGCTGCGTCAACACTTTAGAAGCTCATCCGTCTCCTGTTCCGGGGGATGATAGTTAATCGCCGTTAAAAACTAAAGGGCTTGGCCCGGCGGCCACAACTCACTTATGTAACTGTTAATAGGTTTAATTGTAAGCTTTGAAGCTCTTGGTTCATGATGGCCCTGTAACATCGCCGTAATTGCATCAGCTGATGCCCGCGCGCCTTGCACGCTTGTGATATAAGGAACGCCGTAATCTACCGCTGTGCGTCGCAATATATAGCCATCGCGCCTTGACTGCTTCCACGTGGGGGTGTTTATGATGAGTTGAATTTCTCCCCTTCTGATGGCGTTGAGAAGCTCTTCAGTGTCAGTTAGTTTAGGAACAGTGTTGACGTCCAGTCCTCTGCCACTCAAATACTGTGCCGTTCCAGCCGTCGCCAGGAGCGTCAAACCTGCTTTACTGAGCGACACTGCAATTTCAAATATTGCCGGTTTATCATCATCTCTCACTGATAGGAATACTGTGCCTGAAAGTGGGAGCTCATTGTCACTTGCAAGGGCGGCTTTATAAAATGCCCTTCCAAAGTCATAGTCTATCCCCATCACCTCTCCTGTGCTCTTCATCTCAGGCCCAAGTATGGGATCTACTCCCGGAAGCTTATCAAATGGCAAGACTACTTCTTTTACTGCAACGTGTTTGATCGTCGGTTCTTTTGGATAGAGCTCCCGTAACTTATAACCCATGATTACCTTGGCAGCGATTTTGGCTAGAGGGATGCCGGTAGCTTTTGAAACGTAGGGGATGGTTCTACTTGAACGCGGATTCGCTTCGAGTACGTAAACGATGCCATCCTTAACCGCAAGCTGGATATTTATCAACCCGATAACTTTGAGTGCACGAGCTATTTGAATGACATAAGTTTTTACAGTTTCGAGAGTCGTGTCATCGAGGGATTGTGCTGGTATCACGGCTGCAGAATCACCAGAGTGTATCCCCGCTTCCTCGATGTGCTCCATTATTGACGGTACTAAGACCTCCTCTCCGTCACTAACCGCGTCGACGTCGATTTCCACTGCCTGCTGTAGAAACGCGTCGATCAAAACGGGATGTTCGTTTGATACCTTAACGGCCTCTACGATATATGTGTCAAGCTCTCCTTCATCATAGACTATTTCCATGGCACGGCCGCCAAGCACGTAAGAAGGCCTCACGAGTAGCGGGTAGCCAATATCCCGTGCTACCGTTCGGGCCTCATCGCGCGACGTAGCCGAGCCACTTTTCGGCTGCGGGATATTAAGTTCTCTTAAGAGCTTGGAGAACCTGTCCCTGTCCTCTGCAATATCCATCGATTCTGGAGAAGTGCCAAGTATTTTTGTCGGAAGAGCTCTGCGTTGTAACTCATTTTGTAGCGGGATTGCAAGGTTCACTGACGTTTGCCCCCCAAACTGAACGAGGACTCCATAGGGCAGTTCGCGCTCAATGACGTTCATTACATCTTCAAGCGTCAATGGCTCAAAGAACAGCTTGTCCGAAGTATCGTAGTCAGTCGACACCGTTTCAGGATTATTGTTTATGATATGAGCCTCAACTCCTTCCTCTCTAAGGGATAGCACAGCGTGAACTGTACTGTAGTCAAATTCAATTCCCTGTCCTATCCTTATAGGCCCAGCACCAATGATCAGCACCTTCTGGCGGTCAGATGGTTCTATTTCATCCTTCGATTCATACGATGAGTAATAATACGGAGTTTTAGCTTCAAATTCAGCGGCGCACGTGTCAACCATCTTGTATGTCGCTGTTACCTTGCTTTGATCTCGATGTCGGAGGTCAGAAATTTGTTCGCGCACGAATCCTGTTAATTCGGCAATTCTTGTGTCGGTAAAACCCATGCGTTTTGCTTCTTTAAGATCGTCGGCTTCGACGTTGTCCAAACCGGCATTAAGATATTTGCCGTTTAGGTAGAACTCAAAGTCCACGATAGTTTTTATCTTTCGTATAAAAAACGGATCGATGTCAGAAAGCTGTGCTATTAATTCAATAGGATACCCTCTTCGCAACGCTTCGTAGATATAGAACAACCTCTTGTCAGTTGGAACTCTGATGAATTTAACCAGATCATCTTCAAACTTAATTTTCGTATCGATATCGAGGGAACGGATGGCCTTTTGCAGGGACTCTTCAAGAGTTCGCCCGATCGCCATTACCTCTCCGGTGCTTTTCATGGCCGTGCCTAGCGTGTTATCAGCACTCGTAAACTTGTCAAATGGCCAACGCGGTATTTTTACCACGGTATAATCAACGGTCGGCTCGAATGACGCCGGCGTTTGGTTCGTGACCCGATTGGTTATTTCACTTAATTGCAGACCAACGGCGATTTTAGCGGCGACTCGAGCAATGGGATATCCCGTGGCCTTCGAGGCAAGCGCAGACGAACGTGACACGCGCGGATTTACCTCGATAACACGATATTCACCATCCTTAAAGGCAAATTGTATATTACAGCCCCCTTCGATTTTCAACGCTCGAATGATCTTAATCGCCGCGCTTCGCAACATCTGGTGATCGAGATCTGACAGCGTTTGCGAAGGGGTCACCACGATTGATTCGCCGGTATGGATTCCCATCGGGTCGACATTTTCCATGTTGCATACGGTTATACACGTATTGACACTGTCTCTCATGACCTCGTATTCAAACTCCTTCCAGCCAAGCACGCTCTCTTCCACCAAGACTTGACCTATCCGCGATTTTTTTATGCCGCCTTCAATGATAGATTTTAAATCAGCTTCAGTCCGTGCTATGCCGCTGCCGCTTCCTCCCAAGGTGTAAGCTGACCGTACTATCACGGGGAGTCCAAGTTCGTCTACAAGCCATTTATAGTCGTTTGAGTCAGTTACGGCAAAACTTTTGGGAACCCGTTCGCCAATTCTCTCCATTGTGTGGCGAAATTTGTCCCTATCCTCCGCCATATAAATTGTATCAAGGGGAGTTCCAAGCAATTCAACACCGTAGTCTCCCAGAACGCCCATTTCCGCAAGCTCAGCCGTTACGTTTAATCCTATCTGGCCGCCCAGCCCAGCAATAATACCATCCGGCCGTTCTTTGTTGATAATTTCAGCAATAATGTCCGCCTTTAACGGTTCTATGTAGACTGAATCTGCCATCGTCGGATCAGTCATAATTGTCGCAGGGTTTGAGTTTACGAGGGCTACTTTAATGCCCTCCTCTCTAAGAGATGTGCAGGCCTGACTGCCGCTAAAGTCGAATTCTGCGGCCTGTCCGATGATGATAGGGCCAGAGCCGATCAACAAAACCTTTTCAATGTCACATCTTCGCGGCATAACTGTGTATCATGCAAGCAGCAATTCTCTCATCGGTGCTTTTTTTTAATCGTTCACATCCCCCTGTGCGCAATTTCGATGATGTGATCGAAAAACTCCTTTTCGAGATCGCGAGGTCCAGGAGACGCTTCGGGATGATATTGAACACTCATAATGTTAAGGTACTCGTTTTCTATCGCTTCTACTGTATTGTCGTTAGCGTTTACTTGCGTGACCTTCATCTCATTCCCGGTATCATACCGAACTGCATACCCGTGATTTTGCGCTGTAATATGGACTACGTTTGTTCTGAGGTCCTTTACTGGCTGATTCGCTCCGCGATGCCCAAACTTTAGCTTGTACGTTTCCCCCCCAAGAGCAAGCGCGATGAGCTGGTGACCGAGGCAGATTCCAAAGATTGGAAGCTGACCCGCAAGTTCTTTTGTGACCCGTATCCCATTCTTCGCCATGGCAGGGTCGCCAGGACCGTTTGAGAGCAATATGGCGTCAGGCTCATATTCTATTATTTTTCGAGCCGGCGTATCTGCAGGAACTACGATAAGATCGACTTCTCTGCGCTGTAAGTTCCACAACATGTTGTTTTTAACCCCGAAATCCATGAGGACCAGCCTCTCATTCCTTCCAGGTATGCGATAAGGCTCAGAACAGGTCACTTCACTTACGAGATCTAGACTTGCGATGTCGGGCGAACTGCGTGCTAAGCTAACGGCCTTTGCAACGCGGGAATTAGTGCCAGATGTCCCATTGATCAGGCAAGCTCGCATAGCCCCTTGATCACGTATCATAATCGTAAGCATTCTAGTATCGATATCCCATATACCGGGTATTCCTTCATTTTTCAGGAATTCATCAAGGCTATCCCCTTTCGTGGGGTGATGGCATAACTGTCTAACTATGAAGCCCTCTGCTTTGACGCCCCCGGACTGGCACTCGTTGTAATCTACCCCGTAGTTTCCCACAAGTGGATACGTGAAAAGCAGTATCTGACCGTTATATGATGGATCAGTCAATGCTTCAACATAGCCGGTATACGGCGTCGCAAATACAAGTTCGCCCGTGGTTGACTTCTTCGCCCCGAAACCTTTACCGATTACCGCCGTTCCATTTTCAAATCCAAGAATTGCCGTCATAGTAGCGCATATCCATTACCGGGTATGGTTATACCGTAACTAACGTCGGTGCGTTTTTTATAACCTACTATGCTAGTTACATGTAAGGTAAAATAACTTGCTGTGTGAGCAAGTACAAAGCCCGCGTATCGAGTGTGTATTTGAAGCGTGCTCTGATAATGACCAAGATGAGAAGCAACGTATTGCATAATCATAGTTGATGTTATGCTATACGGCGTTCCCTGACAAAATATCTATAATTACCTTGACAAATCTATACTACTTACCTCTTTGAATAATCATTTGCACCGCGCAACACTATGACAGCAACGAAAATCGCACTAAAGCTTGCTTATATCGGAACTAACTACTCGGGCTTTCAAGCTCAACGCGGATGTCTGACCATAGAAGGGACGCTAATTCAAGCACTACAGAAGATAGGGATATTAAGAAATGGACGGAGAATTCGTTTTTCAGCGTCAGGTCGGACTGATAAAGGCGTCCACGCGCTTGGCGCGGTAGTGGCATTTGAAACGAATGCTCCAATGCTAGCGACTCCGAGAATCATAAACGCTCAGCTTCCGTCTGACATATGGACTTGGGCGAGCACTCACGTTCCGCTATCCTTTGACGCGAGACGTGCTGCTGCGAGACGGACTTATCAATATATGTTGTACGACAGGGGGTACGATGTACACGCGATGAGAAGTGCATCTGAGTTGCTCCAAGGGATTCACGATTTTAAGAACTTCACGCTTGAAAAAAACGGTTCGACGATAAGAGAGATAAAATCGATCGGAGTCCGCGTGTCTGGCAGCTTCGTGACGATTGACATAACTGCAGACAGCTTTCTTTGGAATATGGTGAGGAGAATTGTAACGGGTCTAACACTCATCGGAAGCGGAAAAAGAGATGTTGCGTGGGTGCGAGAAATGTTACATCCTGAGCGGCACGCTGAAGGTTTAAGGGCAGCTCCACCTTATGGTTTAATTCTTACGAAAGTGGACTACGAGGGTGTAAATTTTTTAGAAGATGAATACGCTAAAAAGCGTGCAAAGAGAATGCTTCAACATGAGGCGCTTTATCACGGTACAATGATGGAAGTGCTAAAAATGTTAGATGAAAAAATGATCTTACCAGACTCGGAAACTCATTGACAGGGAATTTACAATTTGCTCGAGTTCTCTCGCTATAAAAAATAGCTCTATTTTTCAGTAGCATCGCGTGGCTGAGGATAGCTCATCTGCGATAACATATTCGCCTTGAGCTTTCTAGGTAGTCGCTGATGCCTTCAACTGCAACAGGATGCTCCCCTAATGTACGCTGTTAAACGTCGAGCTGTGTTCTTCTTCAGATTCCCTGAGGCTGTTATCTGCTGCTTGCATCTCTTGAGCTTTTTCAAAGGCTTTCTGAACATTTTTTGACTCCTTTCTGACATCCATCAGATACGCGAGCTCATCGATAGTGAGGTTAAGCATAGCAGTAACGTTCGAAGGATCGTGTTGCGCATATTGTCGAATAAGCGGTAACATGTCAGATCTCGCCTGAGACGTCGATGTATGACTTATACGACCTATCTTCGCCGCAATGGAATCTCGTACAGCTCTTTTCGACCGCGTCTGACCTAGCTTCATCCATCGTGTGGGAGGAGAGTATTTACCCGATATGTGTCCCTGCGCCCCCGATTCAACATTTACCCCACAGGTCATGAGCTCAGCGGCATACCGCCACATGCTGTAGCTCTGTCGCCTTCTAGTTCTCCCTAAATATATATCGGCTCTACTAAGAGCCGCGAAACCTTTCGCGAGCTGTTCTCCGCTGTAAGCCCTTGGGAGATTTTCGTCAATCCAATGAATTGTATCCTCTGGGGTTTCGTCAAGATTATAAGAGAGAGTGAGACCTTTTTTCATGTCCTTATCGGTAAACACGCTTCGTAAAAATTCAAAAATAGACTGCGTACGATCTCTTGGTGCAAGTTCGGGAGACGATTGCCCAAGATTTGCCTGGAGGTCATTGATCGCTGACCTTACGTCTCCGTGCGCATTCTTGAGTATCTCGTCGATAAACCCAGAATCAACCGTTACGTTCTCCTGCCTCAAAATCTTGTTGAGCACTTTTCTAATGCTCTCTTCTCTGACTGCATAGAACTGTATTGGCTTACAAGATGCCCTCAGCGCGGATGTCACACCGCGGAGGTCGTTTGCTATCAGTATGATGGGCTGACGTGTCCTTTTTACGAGTTCAGTAACAGCCCTCGCCCCGCCTCTATCAGCATTGCCGTGGAGGTTGTCGACTTCATCAAGCATAATGAGCCGTCGTCCTCCGAAGAGTGATTCCGCGCGTGACGCCTCACCGGCTATTCTGTTTATAACTTGTTGTGTTCGTTGGTCGCTCGCATTTAGCTCGATGGCTTCCCAACCCATATCGTTTGCTAGAGCAACCGCAGACGAGGTCTTTCCCGTCCCGGGTCTGCCGTAAAGGAGCGCGGCCTTTTTGTCCTGAGGCCAGCTTTGTGCCCACTTTTTAAGCTCCTCGATTGCCCGTCCGTTACCTACGACGTCTGAGAGCGTCGAGGGGCGATATTTCTCAAGAAAATTCATACTAAAATCCTGATACAGCGTAATGGCAATGTATAAGACTATAAGAACTTGTAAGTGTATTAATGTTTCGTGAAAATATGAGCTTGGAAGACCTAGCACGATCGCTGCGCGAGTTTGAGGGCGTTACACGAAAGCACGCAATCGGCCAACTGGTGAAGTGGTTTTTGTCAGATGAAGACCAAGGCAACTTTGGTGAAGATGCTGCTATAATAAACAGAGGAGAGGAGTCCCTGTTGATCGCTGCTGACGGGATATGGTCAAAACTAATGGAAGCAGATCCTGAATGGGCGGGCTACTGCTCCATTCTGGTGAATATTCACGATATAGTTGCGATGGGAGGTACACCCCTTGCGCTCGTGGATGTCCTTTCGGTGAGCTCGTCCGAGGTTTCTAATCAGGTTTTGGCGGGCATGGCTGAAGCGGTGAAGAAGTTCGGCATCCCTGTAGTGGGGGGCCACATTCACCCCGATACTAATTATAATGCGTTAGATGTCGCTATTCTAGGGACGGTCAAAAACGACTCTATCGTATACAGCAGCAAGGCTACAGCGAACGAAGATATTATTGTGGCAGTTGACCTCGATGGACGAGTGCATCCATCCTGCTCCCTATGTTGGGATACGACTACGATGAGGCACCCCGAGATTTTGAAAAAGCAAATTGAAGTGATGAAAATAATTGGGGAGAGACATATCGTGACCTCTGGCAAGGATATAAGTAATCCAGGAATGCTCGGAACTCTCGGAATGCTTCTCGAAGTGTCGAGAGTTGGTGCGTTCATAGATCTCGATAGCATACCCATTCCAGACGGCATGGAGATGCAAGATTGGCTGAAGATGTATCCTGGGATGGGATTTATCGTAACAGCACGGCCAGAAAACACGGAAGAAGTAACGAGAGTATTTGAGGAGGCTGAAATGGCAGCCGCCAGAATAGGCGAGATAACCGACACTAATAAGCTTGAAATTGTGGGAAATAGCGAAAAAGCTACCGTATTTGATTTTAGTTTTCAAACCATTATGGGCATTGGAACACTGGCTACAAATAATTAGGGATGAGTGCCAACAAACGCTTTTTTTAAAGAGTTGGCACGTGCCAATGTGATGAAGTAATAAAAATGAATAAAGTAATGGGAGATAAGGCAAACACTTGCCCTATCTTCTCAATTGGTTTAGTAGTTCGTGTAGCTCCGTACTGATCCGTCAGGCGCAACAAGTTCAAGCTTTATAGGCCAGCGCCCATCAATCGTGTGGGTTGCACACGAGAAACACGGATCGTATGCGCGGACGACCATTTCAAGGCGGTTGAGGAGACCTTCTTCTGGTTCACCGTTCTTGATCAATCCCTTGGCAGCTTCTCTGACTCCTATGTCCATTGCGGCGTTGTTATGTCCAGTTGAGACAATGAGATTTGCCTTCGTTATGTAGCCCTCGTCATTGGTTGTATACTCGTGGATGAGTGTGCCTCTTGGGGCTTCAACTACCCCCACGCCCGTCGCAGCTCGTACTTCTGGCTTAGCCCAGACATCAGTGCTCGTAATATCAGGATCGTTGAGGATCTCCACGGCGCGCTCACTCGCGTACATCATCTCAATGAGTCGGGCGTAGTGATACAGCAGTGTTAGCTGCGGCATCCTGCCAAACGCGTTCCGGAAATCGGTGAGCATGTCGTTAGCGAGCGGTGTTGAAATCTTGTCGCAGACGTTCACGCGTGCAAGTGCACTAACTCTGTAGATGCCGTCAGGCCAACCCCTCTCCTTCCAATATGGGAACTTTAGGTATGAGAAATCTTGATATTTCTCCTGGATGTAGTCGGCGTACTTCGTTGGATCGAACTCTTTCATTATTGACCCGTCTTTGTCCATCATTCTGAGGTTGCCGTCGTACATTTCAAGGTTCCCGTCTTTTACGAGGCCCATCATCGGGGTCTCGACGACGCCAAGCGTCTTAATGACGTCAATATATTGCTCAAATATAGGAGCTGCAACCTCCAGTCCGAGCTTAGTAAACTCTATGGATTCTTGCGCATATTTCAGCATCTCCTGACGCTGTTCTTCAGTTATCCCCTTTGTTAATCCGCCAGGCTTTGCCGTTACGGGGTGAATTGATCTGCCGCCGATGTTCTTGATGATCATCTGGCCTCTCTTGCGGTTTAGAACAGCCTGTGTTGCGAGCTCAGGGTTTGCCTCAATGACGCCGAAGACGTTTCTCTTCTTCGGGTCTCCATCGGGGGTAAATATCAAATCAGGTGCTGCGAGGTAGAAAAAGTGCAATGTGTGGCTGTGAATCATCTGTCCCATGTGCATGAGCTCTCTCAGTAAAGCAGCAGTCCTAGGTATCTCGACACCTGTATTATTATCCGCAGCCTTCGCAGAAGCAAGGTGGTGGCTTACCGGGCAAATACCGCAGATGGCGGTCACGATTCGCTGTGCATCTTCAATCGGCCTTCCCTGTAACAGCTTCTCGAAGCCGCGCATCTCTACAATATGAAGGTGGGCATCGTCGACCGCTCCTTCATCATTGAGGTTGATGGTAATCTTCGCATGGCCTTCAATTCTTGATACGGGCTCAATAGTTATTTTTTGTCCCATTTTTTTCACCTCTTAGTATTCTCCGTGATCTTTGCCTTAATGAACGAGACCGGCATAGTATATCGATAGAACGTTCCTATAGGGTCGTAAACTTCCTTTGAAAGTTCTTCAAGATCAACCGACGGATCTTCATCAAGTCCATACGCCGAAGCAACTACATTCAGCATTGCAACGCCCTGTTCGTATGAACCATCCGCTGGCCCGTAGCACCCTGTACACGGAGCGTTCGCATGCGGACACTCAGCACGGCACCCATCGCGTGTCGCTGGACCCATGCATAAGAATCCTTGGTTCAGCAGGCACTCGTCCGGTTCTCCATTCGCCTCGATCCCTCTCTTTATTTCCTTCATCCTCTTTTCGTCTCTATGCCTGTCACAGTCGTCACACACGTTACGCTTACTAAGCTGAGGTTCTTGCCCCTGCAGTAATGCCGTAAGAACGTGCGCTATGGTTTGAGGAGTTGGCGGACATCCTGGAATGAAGTAGTCAACTTTAATGACGTCTGAAATCGGACGAAGCGTGTCAAATAGCTTCGGAATCTCCTTCGTCGGGAGCTCTTGGTCGGGAGCTGTTGAAGTTGTCGTTAATACCGCTTGTTTGATGTCTGGCATCAAGTTTATGTTGTTCACACCTGGAATGCCACCAAACGCAGCGCAGCTACCAAGTGCAATGACGATGTCTGATGTCTCTCTTACCTTCTTAGCGACGTGTTCATTATCTGTATTGCGAATACCGCCGCTAAGGATGCCAACTGTTGTATGCTGGTTAAAGTCTTTAATGTCCATCAACACTGGAATTCGAACGAATTCTATTGCTTGTAGCACATCGAGAAGACTTTCGTGTAAGTCAAGTACTGCAATTTCACAGCCGGAACATACACAGAGCCAGTCTTCCTGAACTGTTACCTTATCTCCCATTTCTTGGTCACCTCATAGTTGAATTCTGGAAAAGAAAAATAGTTAGAGCCAACGCTTCGTAGGCACCGAAAAATTGAACCTCTTCAATTGAAAACAATTGAATTTGCCTCACACTCTTGACCCATTTTTATTGCTACTCCATCTATATAAAATATTGCGGATCATTGAGTAATTGCAATAGATCATTCAATATTCGCCATAGAAACGCAGCAATTTAATGTATTTTTATTATTAGTCCATTTATATGAACAAACTAATATATAAATTTGTTATACTTTAAAGTTTAAAAATCTTTAAAAGCTTTTTTATACAATTATTTATACAATTATATATTATGTCTTTTATTATATGTATACATTACGTCGCCTCTCTATTATTTGTTAATTACGCATACAAAACTCGTTGAGAGCGACCCTGAAAACCAATTAGGAGCTTTCAAAAGCATATCCGTGCACGGTGCATGGCGCCAGTATCAAAACGTGTTGCACAGTATATTATTATGTGCGATGATCATTGGGAAGTAAGCATTGAAGTAAACATTTCAGCAAAGACCCTTTTTTTGCTCTGCAATCCTTAAAAAAAAGTTAATTTGAGCTTATGAGACGACCAAAGCTTTATAAGACTTCACAACGTATATTATATTGTAAAGAAAATAAAATTTTAATATTGTACGTACCTTGACGTTTTAAAAGCGAACTCAAAAAAAGTGTCGCTTATATTATTTTTTATCAATTGAAAATACTTGGAATATATTATAATTAATATACTTGGGATATAATTAAAGTAAATAATATATAACCAAAGTGATTAATATTAAAGTAACTATTGGAAATTGTATTTAGACGTTTCCAGTACGCATAAATTCTGCGATTGGAGGTTCGAAAGGCAATTAAAAATGGCTTCGATAAACGAATCAAATAAAAAGCTTTTTATATTGAATCTTTCGAAATTTCTAAACGTTGTTTTACCTACAATTAGGCTGGTGAAATAAGTGACATTTGCATTACACATAGATAGAAGCTGCACTGGATGCAACAACTGCGTCGTGGCTTGTCCAGTCAACGCGCTTGAATTATGCGTTGACCATCCGGCGACGATAAAGAAGACGTATCAGGTGCAGGGGGGCAAATCCCTGGCAGTAGACGAAAGCGTCTGCGAAGCTTGTGGCGTATGTCTCCAAGTGTGTCCAAAGAATTGCATCCAGCTAACACAGGGATAAAGGAGGGATAGAGCTTTGGCTTTGTTTCCGATGTACTCTAAAAGAGAGGAAGGACGAAAATCAATCATAGAACAAAAGACTCTGGTACAGACCCTCAACCTCGCTCTCGACATGGAGCGCTGCTCCGGATGCGGCATCTGCAAGGATGTGTGCCCGGAAGAAGCAATTGAGAAGGGGCCTGTGGGAGCTATTGGTTTCAAGGAAATGGAAGTTCCACAGATGGCCTTTGACGAAACGAAATGCTCGGTACTGCGGCGTATGTGTGGAGCTGTGTCCATTTACTGCGTTGAAACTATATGAGAACGGTGAACCGAAGACCGATCTCATTGACAGAGAAGGTTTCCCACAATACCAGAAGACAGCAGAGATAAACCTAGACACGTGCATAAGGTGCAAGATCTGTGAGGATATCTGCCCGCGCGATGCGGTTGACCGCAACGTGCAAGAGATAACCGAGAAGCAACAGGCAATCACATACACGGCTGAAATGACGCTTGATGAGGATGCAGCGAGTGAAAACAAATGTACCTACTGCGGTTTGTGCGGGGAAGTCTGTGATGCTCTCACCGTTGAGCATGAAGAAGCGAACCCGCTGAATATACAACAGCTAGGCAAAGTCACGTTTGATGAATCAAAGTGTGACAACTGCAAGATCTGCGAGGAGATCTGTCCGACCGATTCGATTAAGATCGAGAGGACTATTACCGACACCAAGCTTCCGGGTGAGGTCACAATCAACAAAGAAGAGTGTATGTACTGCACGTGGTGCTCGAAGACGTGCCCCGTGGAGAACACGATTGACGTACAGAAGATTTTTGAAGGATCGATCGAGATCAAGACCGAAAACTGTCCGGCTGGATGCTCTGCATGCGTGCAGATCTGTCCGTGCAATACGCTTTATTTACCGCCTCAAACGGAGCCGGGAGAAATTGCAACCAAGCTTGAAGTCAACGATGACTTCTGTGTGTTCTGCGGCGCCTGCGTGAATGTATGCCCGGTTGCCAACACGATTGAGGTCAAGCGTGACAAGATAAACATCGTCGGGAAAGAGACCGATCTTTACAGAAAGACGGCCGCAAAGATGATGGAAGTCAAGACGCCGACGATCGAAAAGTTGGGGGCGTAAAAGATGACAAGTGAAGGTATGAGAGACCCAAAGCACGAGCAACTAGGAAGAACGGTGCTTGATCCGAATTTGTTAAAAGAAGTTGAAGCTAACGGCTTAGACAAAGCGCGGATGTGCTACCAATGCGGTACCTGTACAGCTAGTTGTCCAATGGGTCAGAGAAGTGGACTGAAAGTTCGGAAGATAATGAGAAAGGCAATTCTCGGAATGAGAGATGTGCTTGATGACCCTGATCTATGGCTCTGCACGACGTGCTACACGTGCACCGACAGATGTCCAAGACGAGTCGTTCCGACTGACGTCATTATAGCGCTGCGTAATATCGCGACCCGCGAAAAGAAAGTGCCCATGAGCATGATAAAGATCATGGGGGCGATTTACAAGACGGGCCACGGTGTGCCTAACAATGAGGAGAACGCACAGAAACGCGTTGAAGTTGGATTGAAGCCTAACCCACCTACGACGCACTCGTATCCTGAGTACATCAAAGGTATTCAGACGATACTCGAGGTTACAGGTTTACTTAAAATCAAAGAAGAGATGGAGGCGGAGAGTCAATGAAGGAGTACAACTTCTTCCTAGGCTGTATTGCTCCCAATCGATATCCTGGCATTGAAGCGTCTTCTATTAAGACATCCAGAGAATTCGGTATTGAGTTATGCGACTTCAAGGGAGCATCCTGCTGTCCAGCACCAGGCGCATTTGGGTCAATGGACAAAAACGCGTGGCTTGCACTGGCGGCAAGGAACATATGCCTATCTGAAAAAGAAGATAAAGACATTGCACTGGTATGCAATGGATGTTACAAATCGTTATTTGAAACAAACTACAGGCTCAAAGAGAACCCAGAGTTAAAAGAAACAGTCAATTTAATCCTTGCAAAGGCTGGATTTGAATTCCAGGGAACACAAGAGGTGAGACACCTCATTGACATATTGTATAAAGATGTCGGTGTGGAGAAAGTCAAAGAGTCCGTTGAAGTACCACTTACGGGACTTAACGTAGCAATTCACTACGGCTGTCACCTCATCAAGCCAAAAATTGAAAGGATATTCGATTCCTCTGAAAGGCCTGTATTCTTCGATGAGTTGGTTGAGGCGCTCGGAGCAAAATCAGTCGACTATAAGGAGAAGATGATGTGTTGCGGAGCTGGAGGCGGCGTCAGATCGTACAAGATTGAAAGCGCACTTGACATGTGCAACGAAAAGCTCTACAACATGACACAAGCCGGTGCAGATGTAGTGGTAAACGTCTGTCCGTTCTGCCATCTACAGCTTGACCGTGGGCAACTTGAGATCAAAGAGAAGTTCGGAGACGTGTACGACTTACCAGTGCTGCACTACAACCAGCTTCTTGGCATTGCGCAGGGCATGAACCCTGAAGAACTCGGATTGAGCGCTCACGTGATAGATGTTGAGCCGCTGCTTGCAAAGATACAGTGAGGCAGGAGGGATATCACACATGGATGAAGAAAAAAGAATTGGCGTATTCGTATGTCACTGCGGTACCAATATTGCTGGTGTCGTGAACATACCGGAAATCGTCGAGTACGCAAAGACCTTACCAAACGTCGCATTCGCTGACGCGTATACCTACGTATGTTCAACGCCAGGTCAAGAGATGATTGTCAACGCCATTAAGGAGCACAACCTAAACGGCACAGTAGTCGCCGCGTGCTCACCGAGGCTACACGAGCCCACGTTTAGAAGGGCAACAGAAAGAGGCGGGGTGAACCAGTTCCTGTTCTCAATGGCGAACATCCGCGAACAGAACACGTGGGTTCACATGGAGATGCCGAAAGAGGCGACCCAAAAGGCGAAGGACGTTATACGAATGGAGGTCGCGCGGGCATCAAGGCTCGAGCCGCTTGAGGCAAAAGTCGTACCAGTCGAGAAAGCTGCGTTGGTCATAGGCGCTGGCATTGCTGGTATTCAAGCTTCGCTTGACCTCGCAGCGGCAGGAATTAAGACGTATTTAGTTGAAAAGGAACCGTCAATCGGTGGCAACATGTCCCGTCTTGACAAGACCTTCCCGACGCTCGACTGTTCACAGTGCATCCTCACGCCGAAGATGGTGGATGTGGAGCGCAGCGAGAACATCGAGCTTATGACCTATTCGGAAGTTGAAGACGTTAACGGGTATATAGGAAACTTCGACGTCACAATCCGTAAAAAGTCCCGCTATGTCTACGAGGACAAATGCAACGGGTGTGGTAAATGTCAAGAGGTCTGCCCGGTATCGAGGCCAAACGAGTTTGATCTCGGACTTCAACCTAGAAAAGCTGCGTATGTCCCGTTCCCACAGGCTGTGCCATTGAAATTCACGATCGATATGGACAGCTGCATCAAATGCGATCTCTGTAAAGGACAAGACGCGTGCGGCGATCTGGAGGCAATTGACTTCGACAAGCCTGATGAGCTCGTGAACGTCAAGGTAGGTACGATAATTGTCGCCACCGGATTCGACATGTACGATGTCGAACGGAAGCAAGAATGGGGCTACAAGGTATACGACAACGTCGTAACAGGCATTGAGTTTGAGAGGCTGATCGGTGCATCAGGGCCAACTGGTGGTAACGTCGTTCGACCCTCCGATGGTAAGAAGCCGAAGAGCGTTGGATTCGTGCTCTGTGCAGGATCAAGAGACCAAGATGAACAGGACGGCGCAAAACCGTACTGCTCACGAGTCTGCTGCATGTACAGCTTGAAGCACGCTCACCAGTTGATCGAAAAGATACCCGGCTGTGTGCCGTACCTGTTCTATATGGATATACGGTCATTCGGGAAGGCCTACGAGGAGTTCTACTACCGCATTCAGGAAGAAGGCGGAAAGTTCATCCGAGGTCGTGTAGCCAGAATAACCGAAGATCCCGTCACAAAGAACTTGATCGTCACTGCTGAAGATACGCTTCTCGGAGAAATAATGGAGATGGAGATGGACATGGTAGTGCTCGCGAACGCGGTAGTGCCGACGGAGAGCACCCAGAAGATAAAGAAGCTTCTCACGCTGTCAAACAGCCCGGACGGATGGCTGCTTGAGGCACATCCGAAGCTCAACCCGATGTCGACGACGACGGACGGCGTATTCCTGGCAGGAATGTGTCAAGGACCGAGAGATATCCCAGATGTGGTCGCTCACGCTGGTGCGGCAGCAGCTGCAGCATCAATCCCGATACACAGAGGATCTGTCACGCTGGAGCCGATTTATGCAATAGTCGACGAGGAGCGCTGCGGTGGCTGTGCAACGTGTATAGGGATGTGCCCGTACGGTGCGACTGAGTTGACGCACGTTGACAGCAAGTTAATTGCTCACGTCAATGAGGCGAAGTGTAAGGGCTGCGGTACTTGTGGTTCAGCGTGCCCGAGTGGTGCTATAAAGATGCAGCACTTCACAAACGAGCAGATCATGGGTGAAATTGAAGCATTTGCCCAAGGGTGGTGATGTCAATGGCGGATGAATTTGAACCAAACATATTAGGACTGCTATGCAACTGGTGTACTTACGCGGGAGCAGATCTCGCGGGCACAGCCAGAATACAATATCCACCAAACGTACTGGTCATTCGAACTATGTGTAGCGGCAGAATTGATCCTGCGTTTGTGCTGAAGGCACTCAGCCTTGGAGCTGATGGCGTTTTAATATCAGGCTGCCATATAGGTGACTGTCATTACCTCGCCGGCAACTTTAAGGCACGCCGACGTGTGGCATTGCTCAGAAAACTTCTTGAAGAGTACGGTTTCGACCGTGAGCGCCTGCGAATGACGTTTGTATCGGCTTCGGAAGGTGCAATTTGGGCTGAAGTGGTCCAGGATATGGTTAACACCATAAAGAAACTGGGACCAAATCCGCTCAAGCAGGCTCGAGCTGTAGGACAGGAAGGTGCCATAGCAGATGAGTTCTGACAACGTTCTGAAGGCCAATCTCATTACTGGCCGCACCATTGAGCAGGGCATTGCCATAGAAGGATTTAAGGACAAACCAGAATACACTGACGCTGCTGGGGTCGTGCAAATCGACCCCAGTGAACTTAAACTGCTAAACGTTTGGCCTGGAGCAAGCGTCCTAGTGAAATCCGACTATGGGGAGGTAGTGGTAAAAGCGACGAGGTCTCCCTATGGCCCGCATCCGGGGATTGTATTTATCCCAATGGGGCCATGGGCGAACCAAATCACAAATCCTGATACGGACACGACCGGCATGCCCTCGTTTAAAGGAATATCAGTGACGATTACACCGGCGCCGGGACAGAAAGTTTTAGATGCTATTACGCTAATCAGAACGACAACAGAAGGAGGAGTAGAAGCGTGAGAACCGTAACCGACATAGTATGTCCGTTTTGCGGCACCCTTTGCGATGACATCGAAGCCGACATCGATGAGAGCGGCAAGATATTAGCAACCCGCAACGCATGTGTCGTCGGCGACAACAAGTTTATGACACTTCAGTCACCCGATCGGCACTTGCACCCGAGGATTCGCAAAGGTGGCGAGTTAGTCGAGTGTACTATGGACGAAGCAATAGACAAAGCCGCTGAGATTTTGACCAAAGCGAAACACCCAGTCTACTATGGCTGGAGTTCGACCTCCTGTGAGGCGACAGAGGCAGGCATGGGCCTTGCCGAAGACACCGGTGGAATCATCGATAACACGGCAACCGTATGCCACGGACCTTCACTTTTGGCAATTCACACCGTAGGAATTCCCTCCTGCACATTGGGCGAAATCATAAACCGCGCTGATTGTGTGCTATACTGGGGGTGCAACCCCGTAAATGCACACCCGCGACACATGAGCAGATATTCGCTCTACAAGCGGGGATTCTTCACTGAGCGTGGTAAATCAGATCGTACAGAAATAGTAATTGACGTGCGGAACACTGAAACCGCCCAAAAGGCAGACATTTTCCTTCAGCCTGAACAAGGCCGTGATTACGAGCTCATGAATGCACTTCGCGTTGCCTTTAGAGGAGAACCGCTTCCAGAGTCGGTTGCTGGCATACCTAGGAAGGAGATCGAAAAGCTCGCCCAGCTGATGAAAGACTCGAGGTTCGGCATCATCTTCTTCGGCATGGGTCTAACCCAGACACGTGGAAAGCACAGGAATATCGACATTGCGATAAGCGTAACCACAGACCTTAACAAGTACACAAAGTTTTTGATCATGCCCATGAGGGGCCACTACAACGTAACGGGCGCAAACCAAGTATCATTGTGGGAGTGTGGATTCCCGTACGCCGTTGACTTTGCGCGCGGCTATCCACGGTACAACCCAGGTGAATCTGCTACGACTGATGTACTCATGCATAAGGAGGTAGATGCTGCACTTATCATTGCAGCGGATCCCGGAGCGCACTTCCCGATCAGCATGGTCAAGACGCTTGCTTCAATTCCTCTGATAGCAATCGACCCGCACGCCACACCGACAACCGAAATTGCCTCTGTTCACATACCGAGCGCGATGGTTGGGGCCGAGGATGAGGGGAGTGCGTATCGCATGGATAACGTGCCAATAAGGATGAGAAAATTTGTGGAGCCTCCTGAAGGCATATTGACCGACAAAGAGATCATCGAAAGGATACACGAACGGGTAAAAGAACTTAAAGGTGCTCCCGGCGTGACCTTCGAGAAAGGTGAAGAGAAGCTCACGGTCCCCGTAACAGCCGGCTCATTTGATAAGTTGTTACAGAAGGCCACATAACGGAAAGGAGAGTGAAAGAACTTGAGTGAAGTACTAGTCAAAAACGGATACGTTTACGATCCAAAGAATGGCGTAAACGGCGACGTGATGGACATTGCCATAAGAGACAACAAGATTGTAGATGCAGTGTCTGCAAGTGCCAAGGTCATCGATGCAAGCGGCAAAGTCGTGATGGCGGGCGGCATCGATATACACGCCCACGTCGCAGGACCTAAAGTGAATTCAGGCCGCTTGATGAGGCCAGAAGATAAGCTCTTCCATACCTCACGCCGTGGAAAGTGGACAAGATCGGGAGGCGGTTTCTCGGTGCCCTCCACCTTTGAGACCGGATATCTCTATTCGAAGATGGGCTATACGCAAGTTAACGAGGCTGCGATGCCGCCGTTGCTTGCACGGCACACACACGAAGAGATACTGGATACCCCACTTATCGATCAGTCTGCCTACACACTGCTCGGCAATAACTGGCTCGTGATGGAGTACATAAAAAATGGCGAAAAGGATAAACTCAACGCATTTATTGCGTGGATGCTGAACGCTACAAAAGGGTACTGCGTCAAGCTCGTGAACCCCGGTGGATCTGAAGCATGGGGGTGGGGGTTGAACTGTGTGGAGATTACGGACTCTGTGCCGTACTTTGACGTTACGCCGTTGGACATTATCAAGGGACTTGCAGAGGCAAATGAGGCGCTAAAGCTCCCGACATCAATACACCTGCACTGCAACAACCTCGGACACCCCGGCAATTACACGACGACGCTTGATTCAATAAAGCTCCTTGAAAATGTGATGCCACACAACAAAGAGCTCAGAGATCAGGTGATCAACTTCGCACATATGCAATTCCACGCATATGCGGGAACGACGTGGAAGGACTTCGAGAGCGGGGCAGATAAAATCGCTGATGCCATAAACAAGAATAAGAACATGACCATCGACGGCGGCTTCGTTACGCTTGACGAGACGACGACAATGACGGCAGACGGCCCGTTAGAGTACTACCTCCACAACACTAACCACCTCAAATGGGTGAACGAAGATATTGAGCTGGAAACGGCTTCTGGCGTTGTGCCGTACGTGTACAGTCCAAAAATACATGTCTGCGGTATTCAGTGGGCCATAGGGCTAGAACTCGCCCTTATGATCGACGACCCGATGCAGACCTTTATCACGACTGATCACCCGAATGCTGGCCCGTTCAGGAGTTACCCGAAGATCATCAGTTGGCTTATGTCTAACCAAGCACGTCTCGAGCGCTTAGAAACGCTCCACAAGTGGGTGCCAGACAGGGTCAACATAGGCGGGATATCAAGAGTGTTCGACTTTTACGACATCGCTAAGTCGACCCGCGCCGGACCTGCGAGAGCTCTTGGCTTGGGCGACTCGAAGGGACATCTTGGTGTTGGTGCTGACGCGGATGTTGCGGTCCTGGACTACAATCCAAAGACGATGGATCCAACAACTGATCCCATTGGCATAAAAAAGGCGTTTACCAATACTGCCTGTACTATAAAGGGCGGCGATATCGTAGTCCTAGATGGTGAAGTGGTAAGTAAAGGCAACAAGCGGACTATCTGGGTTAATGCAACGAACGGTACGACAGACCCACGGCTTATGCACGATATCGAGCACAAGTTCCTTCGATTCTACAGCGTGACGATGAACAACTATCCGGTTCAGGATGCGTATATACGCAACAGCCTTGAGATCAAGCCAGAGGTGGTGTGAAATGAAAAAAATCAGTCTAAGGCCCAAGGAAAAAGAGTACTTGTTCCTTGACGCTGATAATATCACGCCTGACAACTTTGCCGGAAAGACGCTTGACGAGATAAGAGCAATTGAGATATACGAGGGCAATAGAACTTATGCCCTCGGGGATTATTTCGACGTAACGGGAGAATCCGATCCAGACCCCAATGAAATCGGAATAGTAATCGGCGGCTCAGTCCCAAAAGTCAAGTACATCGGCATGCGCATGTCAGCAGGCAAGATCCTCGTCAAAGGATCAGTCGGAAGCTACGTTGGCGGTTGGATGACGGGAGGTCGAATAAGAGTCGACGGTGATGCTGACACGTATGCAGGGATCAGCATGGAAGGCGGAGAGCTCATCATTGACGGCAACGCCGGAGATTACGTCGGCGCTAACTACCGCGGCAACTGGCGCGGCATGAAAGGCGGTAAAATAGTAGTCGGTGGCAACGCCGGAAGCGACATTGGGGAGTTCATGCTTGACGGCGAGATAATTGTCAAAGGCAACGTAGAGCTTCAAGCTGGAATACACGCAAATGGAGGCAAAATCGTCATAGAAGGCGACGCCGAAAGCCGCGTCGGTGCTCAGATGACAAAAGGTGAAATTATTGTACTGGGGAAGATCGGATATTGGCTCCCAGGCTTCATTTATCAGAAAGATGACCAGCTAGACTACGGCGGCAAGATGTACAACGTCAAAGTCTATAAAGGGGACCGCGGCGAAGGAGGAAAAGCAATCTTATACCACGCAGGAGCCTAGTCAAGCTCCTTCTTTTCTCTTTTTTTCTTTTACTGTTCCTTTTAAACATTTTCTCAATTTGACCTAGTAAAAAACGTTTACAGCTACAGTAATATTTACTGTTTGCAACAGTAATCAGCTGCGTATAAGCCCTTAAGATTGCTTGCTAGTCATATTTGAGCCTCTAACTGCTTTTCCGTGATATTCAGAAAAACATCTTCTAAAGTTGATCGCTTCAGTTCTAGTTCTTCAAACGGGACAATCTTGTGATCTAAAAGCTCTATAATTTCTTTACGATTACTCTTTTCCGTGAGGGGAACGATCACATTACCATTTTCAAGTTTCGACGTGTTCCACTTTGCCTTTACCCTTCAAATGCGCGCGACCCCCCCCACGTACGATGAGAGTACTCCGTGAGCTGAAGCGGTTGATTAAATTGGTGGGGGAATCCATAGTTTCATGGTGCCACGCAATATGATGGCAACGGTATCAGGTAACATCTCTGCTTCTTCTATGTAATGTGTCGTAAGAAATACGGTCTTGCCTGGATCTCGGAGACTCTTTATAATGCCCCAGACTCCTCTGCGCGATTTAGGGTTCCGCCCTTCGGTAGGTTCGTCGAGAAGACGACTTCCGGATCATTGACCAATGCTATGGCGACGCCCACTCGCTGCTTCAAACCGCCAAACAAGTCTTTCTTTATACGACTCGTTATCAGTATATTCATAGACTTTAGCTATCATTTTCACATCTTGCTTGTTGCGGCTAGCCCCATCTAAACATCAATCACACTTCTGCCTTTGGCGTTAATAACAAAACATCTTCAAGAACTTCATTAAAAATACAAAATACATATTTAAGGCTTTGAAGAATCGATTCACAAAACCGAACAGCGTCCACTTCTAGATTGAATGAATAGGTTCCGGGTTCATCTGATAACAAATACCGATTTGGGCTGACCTCAAAAAACATGAAACTCGTTACAAGATGTGTTCGTAGCTTCCTGAAGTAGCTTTCTTTCGAAATTAAGTACCCGTATATTGAATCATCAATAATTTTTGGATATTTGTTTTGGATTTCCGGAAATGTTGTTTGCGAATTCAGTTTCTCCACGAATTCATCGTTGAAAAAGATGTGTGAATCTGTAATTCCGAGGTTAAACAAATTGTTCATCATAGCTGCTAAACTATCAAGTGCGCTTTTAGCTTCAAATATCAAGGCTTTAGCGTTTGCATACGCCTCATTATATGCTGTTGCTTTTTGTAATAAATCAAAATGGTAGTACATCGCTTCTAAACTGTTTAGTGCCGAGTCGTAGTACTTGTAGAATGTGAAACGCATAGGTATCAACGATTATTTATTAGTTTTTTGGTTATGCTAGTTAACAGTCAGACATAACCCTAAACATTAAATATTTAATCGTGTTCCCTTCAACATTTTTAACGTATACTTTTTTAGCTAAGATGGCTTGTCTTAACTGTACATCCGGTAACGATAATATCCAAGATGGAATGCAGACTTATAATAGTAGAAAATACGATCACTCTGTATGTTCGTGTGTGATAAATTCAGAGTAGACGCCTACAAAGCTCGTGCGAATACCCTTCACTATGATACTTTATGTGCCCACGACTATTCTAAAAATTCAAACAGGAAGATATTTGAGCACTTTTATTTGCTCATACGAAATGAATTTGATCGGACGTACACAAATCTAGGAGTTCCAGTTTTCCTAAATAGTGACCAGATATTGCTGCAATTCCATCATCAATTGAAATGATTAGAATACTCAAGGCTGCATAAAGGCTGCTGAAGAGCAAAACTGCAATAAAACATCCAATTAAAAACGTAATCCCACCTTTAAATGAAATTTGCTCGGTCGATCGAGTTTGGTAGATATCCACGCGAGGAGGGGTACGTCATACCTTGTATAGAGATACACTAAAATCAACGATCCACCCATAATCACGAGGATGAGTGAAAGAACAATCTCCTTAGGAAAGCAAATTAGCATATAAAAAAATAAAGCCGAGAAATATATGCAGCTACTTTCTACGAATTTCGAGCATAAACTTGCTGCTGCCTATCTTGTGCCTTAAACTACTTACGACCTGACGCGATATAATGTTACCTGTTAGGTCTGTTGCGAAGCGTGAATTGGCAATTTTATTATCAAACAATTCGCGAAGGACCAACGCTGCTTTGTGATTGCAGAGTGGCAAAAAATAAAGTAAATAGTTCGTTACGTCTTTTGTACCTTTATAAAGCAGAGCTTGTGTAGTGGATTAACGAGAAAATGACTTAACCTTCAGATTTAATGATGTCCAATTTCGCTCTTCAAAAAAAATTGTGCGTTGCATTTTTTCCTTACTAACAAAAGCGAACGTTAACTTTTATTTAAGAGATGGTTAATTAGCATCATAAGTTAAACGGGAATGGTAAACGTGGTATCAGGGGTACTGCTTGTCATAGTACTGACGCTAATATTTACTATTGCGTTGGTGGGAGGCACTGCAGTGTTCCTTCTGTCAAGTGCCCGCGCAATAGTGCATGAACGATCTATCGGAAACATTTACAGCAAAGCAAATATAAAAAAGATGGCCAAGCTTAAGCCGATCGCGCACTCCTATAGTGCCGTTTTAACAAACATACGAGATGTAAGCATAAATCGATACTTAACGACATTTAAAAGGCCGGGAGAGATTAAACTTTTTAAAGACTCGCTATACTTTAAGCCCTATTTTTCGGGGCGAGCATATCTTATCAGCATGATCGATGTTACAGATGTGAGCGTAAATGGCAAAAAGGTTACTTTGGAGTTCAGCAGAGAGGATCGAAAGATTAACGTGCAATATTGTGTTAGAAATGCTTTGCTGTGGTTCGAGGCAATTCAGAAATTGAAATCTTAGTATAAATAGCGATATAAACGAGAAAATTAAATATTCAAATACGGTGATAATTGGAAACATGTCCCAAATCAAGAGACTTGTCTTAGACGTCTTAAAGCCTCACGAACCAACTGTTATTGAACTGGCGATCGATCTTGGTGACGTAGATAATGTTGACGGCGTCAATTTAAGCTTATATGAAGTTGATCAACAGACAGAAAATGTTAAAATAACTATTGAGGGTACTGATATTAACTATAATGTGGTCACACACATAATTGAGAACCTTGGGGGAGTTATACACAGCGTAGATGAGATTGTTGCGGGTAAGAAAATTGTAGAAGAAGAAGAAACACTTCACGATAGATGAGTGTCGATACATATTTTCAATAAGTTGCTCGCACATAATGCCGCAAACCGTCGCAAAAGCGCAAAATTTTTAAAATTTTATGAATTTCAACATAGAAGAGGGAAGGTATATCATCCTTGGAGCTGTTGATGGATTGCTTGCCACCCTTGGCATAATTATTGGGGTTTCCATAGGAAATGTCGGAAATTCTATTGTGGTCGGAGCTGCGTTAGGCGGCGCAATTGCTTTAGCTATGACAAATAGTCTTGGCGCATACCTTGCCGAGAGCGCTGTGGAGTATGGGAAGCTCACAATTACAGAGAAGTCACTGCTAAGAAAACTGGAAAACACGTATATAGAATCCTTAACAAAGAGGAAGATCATACGGGATTCGGCTGCACACGGAGTGTCGAGTTTCATCGGAAGTTTGATTCCAATATCACCGTACCTTCTTTCAACTGGCTCACCACTTATTTCAATTGCTTTAAGCCTTATAGCGCTCACAGTATTGGGTTTCTACTCAGGCTTCATATCGAAACAAAGTTATATTATATCAATAATTAAAATGGTCGGACTGGGAACGATAGTAGTAATTATGGTTAATGTTCTAAAGTTGGGCCGTTAAGTGTAGTATAAAAGCGTGACGCCTTCCAGGTAAAGCGATGCCGCTGTACACTACGCATAGACTAGCTCTGGGTTACTGTTAATACAATAATCAGTTAAAAAATATTATTTAATTACAGGAAAAGGTGATTTTAATTACATATGTGACTCCGTTAGTAAACTGCCAAAATGTGCGTCTACTACATTTTGAAGGTTTCCGTTCATCTAAAAACAGGTGGCGACGTTGAAAAATGAAATTGTGAAGTACGTAAAGATGCTTTATAAAAAAGGCCTTACTTCATCGTTAGGCGGGAATATAAGCACGAGAGATGAGAGTGTCGTGTACATATCCCCCTCAAAAATTCCTAAGTATAGAATAACAGAGAGTCAAGTATCAGTTATTACGCTTGAAGGACAACATATTGAAGGCGCACGTCCATCAAGTGAACTGCCAATGCACCTTGCAATCTATAGAACGACTGATGCTAAAGCTGTAATTCACGCCCACCCTCATTATGCAACGATACTTGCATGTCTCAAACACGGAATCAGTCCAGTAGAGGTTGAGTGCAGACAGCTCTTAAACTACGTACCTCTAATCCCTTATGCTACGCCGGGCAGTGCAGAATTGGGTGTGCTTGTATCTGAGGGGGTAAAAGGCCATAACGGGGTGCTTATGGAAAATCACGGTTCGCTTACAGTAGGAGCAAATCTCGAAGAGGCCTATATCCTTACGGAAGCCCTCGAGAGAGCAGCACGGCTGCAATTCGATATGAGCCTCATTAATTCCCTATAATTTGAATTATCACTGTCCGATTCCTTTGCCTCACATCAAGCTCAACAAAGACAATTTGTTGCCACGTTCCGAGCATTAATACCCTCTTCGTGAACGGCACGGTTACGCTCGGTCCTAATAATGACGCCCGAATGTGCGAATGTCCATTGCCATCATGCCATCTGTAATCGTGGTCATAGTGTATATCTCGTGGAGCGATCCGCTCAAATGCCCTCTTAATGTCAGCTACCAATCCGGGTTCATATTCGACAGTCGTGACAGATGCTGTAGAGCCAGGAACAAACACCGTGACTATACCGTCGGTCAATCCACTTTCACTTAACGCTTGATGGACTTTGTCCGTTATATCGACAACGTCTACACCGGGATTTGTGTTAAATTGAATACTCTTCGTTCTGACATCCATTGTTTTTCACCAAGAACAGTTATTTTGCATTAAAGCTTAACTATTGAAGAAGAGCACATATAGGCTAAAATTTGCTATCCCGAAGTTGCTTCGTAGCTTGCAATCTTGACCCCAGCGATGCTTATAACTATTAGGAATGCTAGTATTACAAGTACATAGCCCAGTGATCCAATGCCTGCCAGACTTACGGCGAGCAATAAAACCGTAAAAACGGCTACTGCTACTATCAAAGTTACTATCTCAAGCAACATCCTTTGCATAAGTGCTTACAATACTTACGGGGTGATATGCTTTGCTATATAATTAGAATAATACGTGAAGAGGGGCGTGATAGTCGAGATGAGATTATTACCGAGAAAAATATTTTTCACAAATGGTGCTGGAAGCCATAAAGAACATCTCGAAAGTTTCGAGATGGCGCTGAGAGATGCTGAAATTGAAAAATTTAATTTAGTGATGGTAAGTTCAATATTGCCTCCAAATTGCCAAATAATCGACAAAGGCGAAGGGTTAAAAGAATTAATCCCTGGCGAGGTGGTGTTTTGTGTTATGTCAAGAAATTCCTCGAATGAACCAAACAGAAGAGTTTCTGCTTCCCTAGGATGTGCCATACCTAATGGCTCAGAAAAATTCGGCTATATTTCCGAGCACCACGCTTTTGGTGAAACAAGCGATGCGGCCGGCGAATATGCTGAAAAATTAGCTTCCAGTATGTACAATACATGGACCGAATCAGAACCTAAAGAGACTTTCAACATTTCAAAATCGGCTGTAGTGACCGATGATGGTTTATGGACTACAGTAATTTCGGTAGCTGTGATGTTACTTTAAGCCTAATACTATATCCATTAACAGGAGTATTGTATGGAGTTCGAATGTCCTCGTTGCAGTGAGTGCATTAACGATGAAGAACTCATCGAAGGCAAATGTCCAATTTGTGGTTGGCATAGCGAAATGAACCCCAAGAAAGAGCTTAAACTTAGCTATGACGCGCTGACCTTGTTCTATGAGTTTGTGAATCGGGTTCAGGAATCCATATACGATCCAACCGAAGAATATCCCGACTATAACGATAGAAATGTTAGTATCTTAACAGTACACGACTTTAATGATAGAGAGATGCGGTGCAATTTCAAACTAATTCCAACGTTCGTAGATACTATAAAGCCTAAAAAGTGTTCCTCGTGCGGGAGACTTCATTTTAAAATAGGCGGGAAGTTATTGAAAGTGGAGGTTACGGGGGATGTAGGGAGGCATCGTATAGTTTACTTCTGCGAAGGATGTTGTGATTAAACAACAATTCATTGCTTCAGTACACACTTAGACACTTTAAAAAAGCAACATAATCGTCAATGAAATATTTTTAACTTCAAGAACGGCTGTTTTTTAGATCAACGTTTAAATTAATGACTTCAAAGACTCATAAACTATAAATTATTTGGTAAAAGAGTTGCCGGTATTGAACGCTTTGTTATTGATACGATGGAATATCGCTAAGAGTTGACGGCTTCCATTGCCGTCAAGAGGTACGACCGTTCTTCTCCTTTCATACTAATCCATTGATTGCGATTCTACCCCTCTACTGCTATCCCGGTGGTTTCTGCAACCGTCGTTACTTTGGTGTACTCTCGCATCGCCCTATATAATATCAAAGAAAGGCAACAACGATGCTGTCTCGCTCAGCACGAGAGTCGCACAATAGTGTATAAATTACTTTTAAGATATAATCAAATGTCCACAATGATCTCGTTTCTTCTGAAGATGCCAGGTATGTATGGTGGATTGTAAAATGCTGCGATAAAGTTCGATTTTTGCGTGATGTCATTTTTTGAAAGCCAGGTATTGAGTTCTTCGATCTTTTTGTTTGTGAGCTTCTCGTTCACGCGTCCAGAGAATCGTATCGCGGCTGTCTTCCGGCTCTCGATGACTTTAAACGTGATCCTTTTATCCTGTGGCTCCGGGAGAGTTTCCAGCGAATATTTCGATGGCATGGCAAAGGAAATGCGGTACACGCGTTCTCCAGTTTGTTCATCTGTCACCGGGGCCGTCATCGGTATCTTTTCCGCTGTTACCGGTGCAATCATCGGTATCTTCTCAGAGCTTGATACTTTTTCTCGGATACGGGCGCCGTCATGGGGATTTGCTGTCGCTTCTTATTTCCTCCAAAGATATAATGAGCTAGTATCTCAAACCCTTTCCTCAAGGCATCATCAAAGTCTGATTCCACACCAACTTGAGCTAAGATGTACTTTGAGTACCTTCTAATTTCAAAATTATTGTCTTTTCTTTCAACAGTATATGTAGGACTTTCTATGGCCATTTAATTATACCGCACAATAATTGAATTAACGTTGACATAGCTTTTTTTCTAAAAAGCTATTGCTAAAATAGTTCTATTCGTAATAATTGTATCGATCTATTTAACGCCAGACGTGAATCCCTATCTACCCCATGGTTCTCCAAGCATGCTCAGAGTAACGAGGAGCACGTCGTGATTGCTTTGTAAAAAATAAAAATAAGAATAAAAGTAACACAAAGCTAGAATTCATATGCTTGAAGGATATCAACTTAAGACAATCGTCAATACTGTGCGTACTTAGCAAAATTTCGAAGCCGTGTGTAAACATCGATGAAATGGCAAAGAACAGCAAAGATATTTTTGTTTTCGTTAATAAATCCTATATATTTAGCAAGTATACGTAAAACATATGAAAGCTATCGACATCATAAAACTGATTATAGCCATTGGGGTGTCGTTGTTAGCAGGTAGAGTTGGCGCACTTCCTAACATAGAGGCTGTTCCGACGTGGTATGCGGGGTTGAACAAGCCTTGGTTTAATCCCCCGAACTGGGTATTCGGACCCGTCTGGACGACGTTATTTATTTTGATAGGTCTGGCGCTATTCTTAGTTTGGAGGGCGCCTAAGAGTAAAATACGAGACATTGGTATCGTCCTATGGGTGATCCAGCTCGTTCTCAATGTATTTTGGAACTATGCCTTCTTCGGCTTCAGGAATCCATTATTTGGCGTGGTAACCATTGTCCCATTGTGGATACTTGTAGCTGCTACTATCTACCAGTTCTACAAGGTGGACAGATGGGCTGCGTACCTAATGGTGCCCTATATAGTGTGGTTGAGCCTTGCAACAGCGCTAAATACGGCGATCTATTTATTAAACCCATGAGCGTTTGGAGGTATAATCCACTTTTTTTATAATGTAAAGCTTCCTTATAAACATTATTATAACGCGAATAAAATGATTTAAAAATGGTTCGAGCTGCAGAGTACTTCCACCCTCATCATACTTGAAACAAAATTACACTAGTACTGCACAGCAATTGACTCTGACTCTTTTGTAATATGTATAACTGCGGTAAAAGAAACCGGCCTAGTAGCCGCTAAGCGGGAGGATTCGTTTAACGTTTTAGCTGGGTGATTCGGAAGTCAAACAAGCAATCGCGTGACCAATCGTTATCCACGTTATTGGTAGGGTGCTGATACCAAAATAAATTCTCGTTTACTATTCCATTAAAACGTCATATTTTAATTCTTTTCGTGTTATAACTACCTATAATGGTGAATAACTTTCCAGTACAGTTAAATGAAATGAGGGTGAAAAAGCTCAATCATATTGACGGGGCACGTGGTTCTGTCGCCTATTGGATGAGCCGAGATCAACGGATAAACGATAACTGGGCGCTCCTTTATGCACAGCGAATTGCTATGAAGCAAGCAGTACCGCTCGTGGTGGTATTCTGTCTCGCACCGCAATTTCTCGGTGCGACTATGAGACAGTACCGCTTTATGATCAAGGGATTACAAGAGGTTGAATTGGACCTGCGTAGAAAAGGCATTCCCTTCTACCTGCTGACAGGTTCACCCGAAACAGAAGTTATACAATTTGTTGCACAACACAAGATCGGCACCTTGGTCACAGACTTCTCACCGCTTCGAATAAACAAGGAGTGGAAACGCGGGGTCGTAACAAAAATTAGAATACCGTTATATGAAGTTGATGCACACAACATTGTTCCGTGCTGGCTAACGTCACCGAAACAGGAGTATGCTGCGTATACGATTCGTCCAAAAATTCATAAACTTCTCACAAGCTTTTTAGTTGAATTTCCACAACTAAACGAAGAAGAGAACAAATGGAACGTGAATGCTCCGTTAACGGACTGGAAGAAAGCTGAAAAGACGTTGCAAATCGATTTCTCAGTACACGAAGTCAAACGGATAACACCAAGTGAAAAAGCGGCTCGAGAGACATTGGAGAAATTTATTGCTCGTAAGTTAGAAGCTTATGAACACACACGAAATGACCCGGCTATCGATGGACAATCAAACCTATCGCCGTATCTCCATTTCGGACAGATTTCACCCCAACGAGTAGCCCTCGCAGTTAACCGAGTAGAGGGGCAGGATAAACCCAAAGCAGCTTATTTAGAAGAACTCATTGTTAGACGTGAGCTTGCTGAGAATTTTTGTTATTACAACCAATACTGTGACTCCTTCGAAGGATTTCCTAATTGGGCTAAACAAACCCTTAATGAACATAGAAAAGATAAGAGGGATTATGTGTATGCACTGAAGCAACTTGAAATTGCCGAAACGCACGACAAGTGGTGGAACGCTGCGCAGCGACAGATGGTACAAATGGGAAAGATGCACGGCTATGTGAGGATGTACTGGGCAAAAAAAATTTTGGAATGGACAAAAATGCCTGAAGACGCAATGAAAATCGCTATCTATCTCAATGACAAGTATGAGCTTGACGGGAGAGATCCAAACGGGTACGCAGGTATTGCATGGGCTATCGGTGGAGTCCACGATCGAGCTTGGTTTGACAGATCAATTTATGGAAAAGTTCGTTATATGAGTTATAATCGGTTAGACTCAAAATTTAACCTTCAAGAGTATATATCTGCCAATTAGATCTTTTTATACATAAATAATACTCGTTTATAGAGGAAAGATCAAAACCCTTATACTATGAAATAATTAATTTATCGAAGCGGCCAGAGGCATCATGCTAACGCCAGAGAGTATCTTAGCATTTCAAAAATTTGTCTATTACTACTACAAAGAGCATGGTCGCACACTACCTTGGCGACAGACGACCAATCCATACTGTATTCTTGTGTCAGAAATTATGCTTCAACAAACGCAAGTGGAACGAGTCGTTGAGAAATACGAGCAATTTATCAGGAAATTTCCTGACTTTGCACTGCTTGCCGAGGCGCCACTTCATCAGGTGCTTGAGGTCTGGCATGGCTTGGGCTATAACCGGCGTGCTGTTGCGCTTAAAAAAATCGCACGAATCGTTATGGACACATTTAATGGAACACTGCCTGCAGATTGGAAGACATTAATGACGTTACCAGGAATCGGGAGAGCAACTGCAGCTGCAATTAGCGCATTTGCGTTCAACACACCTGTCGTTTTTATAGAGACAAACGTGCGGACTGTGTTCATTCACGTCTTTTTTCAGGGTAAGGATGATGTGAAAGATGCTGATATATATCCATTAGTGGAAGAAACACTTGATAGATCCAATCCTCGCGAGTGGTATTACGCCCTTATGGATTATGGTGTAATCCTCAAAAAGAGTTATAAAAACCCAAGCAGAAAAAGTGCGCATCACAAAAAGCAGCCTCTGTTCGAGGGCTCTAATAGGCAGCTTCGCGGGATAATCCTGAATATGCTCATTGAAAATCCAACGATTTCAGAATCAGAGTTAGTAATCAAGCTCAACAGAGATCCCAAAAATGTGCGAAAAATTCTAGTGCAGCTTGAAAAAGAGGGATTTTTTAAACGAAGAAGAAATAAGTTTATTATTAACTCAGTTTGATCAACTGTAGTCTCTGTGTTTTTGTAAAGATAGCGATTTTTAATAAGAGTCTCTGTTGCAACCTATTCAATTTGTTTTTTAGATGAAATACAAAATTAATATTCCTCTAAGGGCGCAGACTGTCTCCTTCGTGTACTGTTGTCTCGCAAATGTGTACTTTGACACACGGCATAATCGACTGTCACACATTGCGCAATCTCTTATTGCTACTGAATAGATACATACTCACCACTCCTGAAATCATTGCACCGACAGGCAATCGATGCTGCAACGCCAATAACGTTAGCCAAAGCCCCAAAGGGAAATGCCCCCATTGGCCGTATTCCCATTATGATGAGCGTGTTAAGGCTCATCACCAACCCTAACATGTGTCGCGGTGTTTTCAATTGGAGAGATGTAACAGTAAGAGCACCTGAGATGGCCTGAGTGCCCGCTACGACGAGCAGCAAGATGAATGAGAGCCATAAGACGCGTGAAAAAGAAAATACAATTACCGACAACGAAAAAAGGATCGATGATGCCATGAGAAGGGATCCCTTTCGCTTAAAGTCGCCGAGTGACGCAAGTCCGAACGAACCTATGATTGTACCGAGGCCGAGGGCGGAATATAACAATCCTAGATCAACAGGGTTAGCGCTGAGAACGACGATAGCAAAGAGCGACAGGAGGATCATATATGTCGCGCCAAAAAATAACAACGATCCGTAGTTGATAAGAAGCAACACGAGCAGGTTCTCCTTCCAGATATAGCCCAACCCCTCACGAATGCCCCGTAAAACGGTGTGCGTGCTTGGACTAACGTATTTGGGAATCTTCATTAGAAAAAGTGCGATGAGCACTGCTACAAAGCTCATCCCATTGAGGAAGAAGTTGCCAGCAAAACCGACCAATACCACAAGAACGCCTCCCAGTGCTGGACCAATGATAGCTGCTCCATTGAAGGCCACTGAATTTAACGATATCGCGTTCGAGAGGTCTTCACGGGGAACCAGAAAAGGAACTAGCGCAAATCGCGTAGGCTGGTCAAAACTAAGGGTTATGCCACTCAGCACGGAAATTACAAGGATGTGCCAAAACTGGATCAAGCCTATGAAGGTAAGCATCCCAAGGGTGAAGGCTAAGAAGATCTGCGTACACTGCGTAAAGAGGAGGAGGCTGCGCTTGTCGACTCTGTCTGCAATACCGCCTCCTACCAACGCAAAAATAAAGAAGGGGGAGGCTTGAGCGAATGAAACGACACCAAGAGCGACACCAGAGTTGTGAGTAAGTGCGAGGACGAGTAATGATTGAGCAATAACTTGAATCCATGTTCCGATGTTTGAGAGAATGAGTCCGAACCATAAGAGAGCAAAGTTTCTATATTGTAGTGCTTTAAATGTCGGAATTGTTGTTAATCTCGTCTTTCTGCCGGAAGGATACACCAGACTCTCATCGTTGGCAAGAAACAGCTCACTGCTTTCTGATTCTTTCAATAAATAGCTCCTTTACCTAGTTTACAATAAATGACAAAACGGCGATAGTCACATTTGGCTTTATATTTTCTCTATTTGGTACAACAGTTTATAACGTAATGCCACACATTACCCGCAAACTTGTTTCATGTTTCAGATGAACTGCAATGAGTAAACTAGTGTAATTATTTGAAATACATTAATAGTAGCAACTTTCATAGGTATAACAAATGAGTGAGTTTGAAAGAGAGTTAGTCAAATCGTACAATGTCTTCTTTAGCGACCATAACATTAACGGGATCGCTTATCGGATCAAACAGCACCGTTTTTCCGCTCAAATCCTCGACGTGCTCGTCGATTCGCTTGATACCAAGTACTATCTTGGCATAGAGTGCAAGAGCATCTCTACAGACAAGGGTGCAAGCACACTCTACTTTACTCAACATTTTTCTGTAGATAAGAGTGGTGCTCATCAAATTGTTAAGATTGACGAGTTTCTTAAAAAGTCTGGACGTAAAGGGTACCTCGCGATAGAGCTACGGAAGGGGTCGGGTAGAGCAAAAATAGCATATTTAATTGAATGGAATGAAGTGATGAAGCGCTTTAAGTCAAATCAGCTCGGATTCGGCGTTTCAGAACTTGATAACTTCAATTCGATATGCAGAACAGATGGCAAATACAAACTCGACGAAGTGTTCGTAACACACTAAAATTCAAATATAACTGTTTATATAGTGTTTTTAATGGCGTTGAAGTTTATACACTCGAAAATCGAAGAGTTGATGTACGGAGTTACCTTCGATCCAAAGTCTTTAACTGGTAAAATCGCATTTAACACCTCAATAATAAAAGAAGAAGATTTAGATGAGGTGTTAACTATTTTTAAAACAGTGTACGCCTCAGGTCTTAACGTTGGTCCCTATCTGAAAGTCATCGAAAATGGAGAGAACTTTAACAGAGTATCCCCTGACAAAGGATATTACGGGATCCTAACAGTTTGTAGTATAACGATTGATGGTGTACTACTAAAAGCAGGGATACCAGTAAGCCCTACGTGCGGTGGCGTCATACAAGTACACGATAATAAGCCGATAAGGTTTACTGAAATTTTGAGGTATGACGCCACTACGATGGACCCACTCGATGTTTTTATGTCGCAGGAGATGACATCAGTTCTTGAAATGATAAAGACCGGATCTGGCAAAATATTGGGAAACGTCCGAGAAGCCCCCATGATAGCTAAAGATCACATCGAATCCCTCATTATGGATTTGATGGACGCCGAATTCAGGGGGTACTTGAAGTGGGAGAACCCAACGCTGACATACTCGAAGTGCCAGTGACAAGAGGTCATATTGGTATCGCTATTATCGGGGGGATCGACCCGATGGCGGCTGTCAAGGAACGTGGGATCGACATAAACGTCGAAGCGATATCGGGATTGGCAGACATACGCGATATGACTAAAATTGATTGAAAAGTGCACCTCGCGTATTAAGCACAGACAAACAAGCACTCCTTATCGCATTTGTTGACCAATTATATTATCGAGCTTAATCAAAAACGCCTCTTCAGTTCCGAAAGGAATGGTCGCTCCTGCTGCAATGTCGTGCCCACCACCGACGCCCTCCACCGATTTTGCGGCTTGATTGATAGCGCTTGCAAGATTCAGTCTTCGATCTACCAACTCTTGTGTTCCTCTCGCTGAGACTTTAATTCCTTCATCTGAGTTGGCAAATGCCACAACAGGTAGCTTCCTATTTGTGCCCTCAAGGTTTATCGACATTCCCGCGATAATTCCAACGATCGTCTCAAGGATGTTGTCACCCGCCTGAAAATACTGTAAATTATGTAAGGGGGTCATTCCAACCTCCTTTACGTAATTTATGCCATCAAGTAAGTTTTGTCGATGCATTGCTAGCAGATCACACGCTTTTTTATAGTTGCCCCCTCTATCCCCCATGCAAACAGCAACTCCGATTGTTTCAAACCCATATCGCGCCGTAGCGTTGAGGAGGGTTGAAAACTCAGATGGATCTCGCAGTACTGTCCCTTCCTCCTCCTTTAGGAGGAGATAAACCTCTCCGACTAAGCTCTGCACTTGTTCAGGAAGCATCCCACACGAGATACATCGCTGCATGAGCTCTGAAACGATTTTACGGCGCTCGTTAACATCGAGGTCAATCCATCGACGCCACTGGTCTCCATTTTTCAGCGCTATACCTAAATTCATAAGAAACTGTACGCTGTTATCGGCATTTCCCGTGATTCCTGGTATATACGGAGTTGAAGCATATTCGAGGAGCTTGGGAAGAGGACGCGTCTGCCTTCCGAACATTAGGAGATCAGTTTCACATTTGAGGATATTTTTTTTCACTCCTTCGTCTAGTATGAGCCTATTTACCCCCACAAGCCTCCTCTCCTTGAGGTGTTGGAGATCACCTACTGCCCCTACTATTGCGAGATCAGCGAGGTCAACATTGTCTCCAAGGGCTCGTGCTATTAAATAGGTCGTCCCCGATCCACTGAGCTGCGTAGCACCGTTAATCCCAAAAAGGTGGGGATTCAAGTGAAACGCAGTCTTAGAGGTTCCCATTGGCTCGTGATGATCGGCTATTATGCAGTCCGGCCCTAACGCATCCATTAAGTCCAGAGAGCCGCTTCCAAGATCGGTAAAGATCACTGCCTCCGCATCAGCTGCGCTTTTTATAGTCTCAAAGTCGATTTTTTTCACGATCTTAGTGGTATGTCCAATATTAAGTCGATCGAGAGCTTTACCGATAATGCCTGCGGATGCAAGCCCATCGGCATCGATGTGAGACATAACTAGCAGGTCATCGTGTTCCATTATAGCGTGTGCACACGCCTTTGCGCGTCTTAGAAGTTGTTCCATATCCCCAACCTAAAGTACTAAATCGCAGAGTACCTAAAACAAATATATTAGTTTGCTAGTATGACATTGTCACGATAACAATATAAGGGTTACTTTAAGAGGCTATCGAACTGTTAGCTGAACGTCCTTCGAAAACAATTTCTAAGATCAAAGTCTATTACGTGTAATGATCAGAGTTGGGGTAATTGGAGGATCGGGATATACCGGAGGCGAACTTCTAAGGTTGTTTGCGCTGCATCCTAAGATAACGGTAACCGTTGTTACGTCACGAGCACTCGACGGGAAACCCGTCATCGACATACACCGATATTTAAAGGGATTTTACGACTTAAAATTTGAAAATATTGATCCTAAAGACGTAGCCGATAGAGCCGATATCGTATTTCTTGCTGTGCCGCACGGCGCAGCGATGAAGCTCGTCCCGGAGCTTATCGACAGAGTAAAAGTCATAGATTTAAGCGCTGATTACAGGCTTGGCCGCGGGTACGAACAAGTGTACGGTCCCCACAGCGATCTGCGGGATGCCGTATACGGTTTGCCAGAACTGCATCCTGAAGTTGCCGATGCAACTCTTGTGGCAAACCCTGGATGCTATGCAACCGGTGCCATCATCGCAGCAGCCCCGTTTGTAAAATCGGGGCTTGTTGATAGAATAGTCTTTGACTCGAAATCGGGAATATCTGGTGCAGGAGTCGTGCCCACCGAGACGTCGCACTACCCAAACCTCGCCGAGAATATAAAGCCTTACAGCATAACGACGCACCGCCATAGAGCAGAGATCGTGCAGGAACTCGGAAGAATGGGCAAAGCCAAGATTAGCTTTACGCCCCACGTAATCCCAGCCATTAGAGGGATTATGACGACGGCACACGTGTTCACAAGCGAGGACGTTGGCGAGGAACAGGTGAAGTCACTGTATGATGAGTTCTATCAAAACTGTCCCTTTATCAGATATAATGTACCCTCACTTGCGTCAGTAAGGGGCACAAATTTCTGTGACCTGTATGTTGAAAAGGACATGGGAACCGATCGAGTGGTCGTTATTTCGGCTATTGATAACATGGTGAAGGGAGCTGCTGGTCAGGCCATACAAAATATGAACTTAATGTTTGATCTTGACCAGAGAACAGGACTTTGGTCACCAGCCCTTTCACTTTGAGGTAGATTATGAAAGTATCAGAAGTCATGAATCCAAACGTTATCACTATAACGTCAGATGCCACCGTCAGGGATTGCGTTAAAGTGTTGAGAGAGAACAAGATTAGCGGAGCTCCAGTTGTTGACGGAGACAAATTAGTGGGAATAATAACTGAGAGAGACATACTAAAGCTCCTCAAAATCCCTGAACATGGCGGATATTGGCTTCCGAGTCCGCTTGAGGTCATTGAAGTACCAATCCGTGACGTTATTGAATGGCTGGAGCTGCGAAGTTCCATAACTGAAGATGTAGGAAACTGGAGCGTCGAACGCGCAATGACAAAGCCAGTTCACACAGTGAACGTGAACGCGGACATTGAAGAAGCGTCTGAACACATGGTTCGTCACGGAATAAACAGACTTCCGGTCGTCGACGCGACCGGGCGATTGATGGGAATTGTAACTCGCGGTGACATTGTAAAGGGGATCGCAGGGATAAGCTGATGAAAATTGTCAGCGGCGGAATATGCGCTGTTAAAGGAGTAAGGGCCTTTGGCCTCAAGGAGGGGAAAAATGGCGTGGCTGTTATCAGCGGTGGTGGGCACGCCGCAGGCGTCTTCACCAAAAATAAGATCGTAGCAGCTCCCGTCACACTGACGCGAGAACATTTAGAACAAAGTGGGCAGATACGTGCGATAATAGCGAACAGCGGCAGTGCCAATGCATATACAGGAGCTCGAGGAATGGCGGACGCACGACTTATAGCACAGAGACTCGGAGAGCGGTTACAGATCGAGCACAATCAAGTAGCAGTCGCTTCAACGGGCGTTATTGGTAGACCTCTAAATGTTAAGTGGATCTCTTCAAAGCTCGATGACGTTATCACACACTTGAGGCAAGACGAGGAGGGAAACCTCCGTGCTGCGAAGGCGATAATGACGACTGATACAACGCCAAAGCACATCGCTGTAGATATAAATGGACTAAGAATTGGTGGTATTGCAAAGGGGGCAGGCATGATTGAACCTAATATGAGCACTATGCTTGCCTTCATCTATACCGACGCGCCTTTGCCCTCTGAAGTGTTAAGGGAGTGCCTCACACGCGCTACTGATGTGAGCTTCAATATGGTCACTGTTGATGGAGATACGAGCACTAACGACATGGCACTCTTAGTGGCTACGGGTAAGAGCCGAACCGATATAAGCACGACGAAGTTTCAAAAGGGATTAAACTTCGTCTCTGTCGAACTTGCTAAGATGATTGCAATGGACGGAGAGGGCGCTACAAAGCTTATCGAAGTGCGGGTTACCGGCGCAGAAAGTCAAAAAGACGCAGTGCGCGTGGCTAAGGCCGTTGTAAGGTCTGTACTCGTAAAGACTGCACTATTTGGAGCTGACCCAAATTGGGGCAGAATTGTGGCCGCCGTTGGTTATTCAGGTGCACACTTTAATCCGGAATTACTCTCGTTAACCATCTCAGATCGATTTGATGAAGTCGTCAACCTCATCAACAGAGGGATGGAGGTCTCTGCTGCCTGGGGAAAACAACCAACGGGTAAAGCATCAGAAATTATGCGCAGTGATTACATCATAGTAACCATTGACCTCAGTGCTGGCACTAAGCAGGCGACGGCGTGGGGGTGCGACCTTACATACGATTACGTGCGAATAAATGCAGAGTATACCACCTAAGAAAGCTATCCCTCAATCTGCGAGCGTATCTTTGAAGCTTCGAGTGTAAGTGCCTTCTTATTAAATATCTTAGAAATCGCCTCTATTGATTCCAATATCCTCACAACTTGGTCTAGATATCCAAGCATATCTCCCGAATAGGCATGCACGCCGAACGCAGACATCTTCTCAACTATTTCTCGCGGTTCAAGTCCCTCCATCCTCCTTTCTATGAGCCACCGTGAAAAACTCTTCTCCGGACATCCACAAAACGGCGAATCTTTGCAGTCGCAGTTTACAAATTCTATTGAGAATGAAACGACGCTTTCAAGTTCCGTTTGATCCAAATACGTCAGTTCGTCTCCAGCGCCAGAAAAAAGCATGTCTAAGTTTGCACCACTGAACACGTTTGGAGACATGTTCACCCCCATTGCAGCAGCGTACCGCTGAACGTTGTTGAGATAAACTTGTGTGAAGATCTCAAGCTTAAGCGCGGCTTCTATCGGTGCAATCCCGTCTATCACCGATTGTATTATTATGGAGGCTTCTTTCATTGTCAGGAATTGAGATGCTACCACCCTTCCGACCTCAGTAATCTTACTATCTTTCGACACAAAACCGAGACTTTTAAGCTTTTTCAAGCTAAATGACGGATCGTATTGCGCGAGCATCTCAACGCTGCGACCAAGAGCAACATTCGCGAGCGCTTGCTCCATCTGTTTATCGTCGTCGTATTCAATTTCAACGTTTTCAACTCCCTTGGATAGGAGACTTAAAGCTATTTCATCTTCAGTCTCCGATCCTCGAAATCTCCTGTCCGGCTCAACAAGCAACATCACCTTACCAGTATCGTGGTAATCAGGTCTTCCTGCTCTCCCCATCATCTGATGGAATTCCTGAGAAGTAAGCCAATTTATGCCCATCGCAAGCGATTCGAAGATAACAAGTGAAGCAGGAAAGTCGACTCCCGCAGCGAGCGCCGCTGTGGTTACGACGACGTCTATGTCACCTCTAACGAATTTGTCCTCAATTGCTTTCCTTTCGAGGTACGACATACCACCATGGTATGGCGCGCTGCGTGACGACAGTGAATTAGAAATCCTGTGGCATCGCGCTCGCGAATTTGTAAAGACGATAGTCTGGCCTTTAAAACCCTTGCTTGAAGTGCTCGAAAGCTCCATTTTTGCGAGCTTATCGATTAATGCAACTTTTTCGTGCGCCTTCGCAAACATGAGGTGGCGTTCGATAGGAATAGGTCGCTCTTCATATTCGACAAGGGCAGCCCCAAGTTCTTTGGCGAGCGTCGCAGGGTTGCCGACTGTTGCTGATAGGTAAATCATTTGAGACTGTGGAGCTATAGCTCTAAGGCGAGATATTAAACCGTCAAGTCTGCTCCCGCGCTCTTCGTCTTCCAGCAGATGCACCTCATCAATAACCACGGTGCCGAGCTGACCGAGAAGCTCTGGTTTCCCCATTCTAAGCACATGGTCTATTCCCTCGTACGTCCCCACAATTATGTCCGCAGTGTAGTCGGGTTTGACTCTAACCCACTCCTTAGTCCGTATCTTGCTCCCACCGACCCGTATGCTTGTCCTTATCCCTAACGACCGATACCGCTTTTTAAACTCTTTATACTTCTGATTTGCAAGAGCGACTAACGGCACCAGAAATAAGAACTTCCCCCTTTTCGCTACGATGTTGTTTATCCCCGCGAGTTCCCCGATCAACGTTTTTCCAGTGGCCGTGGCCGATACGACAAGCAGATCCTTTCCCTCAAGCAAACCTTTTTCAACAGCGATCGACTGAACGGGAAGAAGTCTTGAGAGATACTTTTTAAGCTGGATTTTATGTGGATCGCTAATTCGAAGTTCATCAATAGTTATTTCTCGATAGTCTTTAGCTCTCTTCGAGATGACGTCATATTTTGTAAGCTCGGGATCTGTTCCAGAATTGGCAAACCTCACAACTCTCTCCAAATCTCTCACTTTAGCAAGCAGCTCGCAGAAATGATCGAAATTCGAAAATCCTCTAAACTTCAACTCCCGTTGAAGCTCTTGTTTTGCACAGCTTACGCAAATCAATTCATCGTGATATCTTATGGAGCTACCATCTACTGGCTTGAACTTATTTTGGCCGATACAAAACCTGCAAACCTCCACGTGCTCGTATTTGAGCTGATATGCCTTCAGGACTTCTATTAAGTCTTTTTCGACCTTTGTTTCTGCGGGCGTGGATCTCATTGTCTTAGCTAGTACAATTGTTTGAGAGCTTCTTAACAAGTCTATCGCTTCAGATGGCTTTTTGTGAATCTCCTTTGCTGCTTGGTTTACAAGGAACTTTTTTGGTCTTGGACCGAGTGGAGTGTCACCGAGTGTCAGCGTCGCTTCTGAAACTAACTTCTTGCGTTCTATCGAAAACAACTTTACGTTTGAACGGCGGATATGTAATACTGTGAACATGTTGCGTTGTCTAAGCGTTTCTAAGCGTTTCTAAGCTTTTCTAAGATCTATTATATCGTGCGGAATATCCTCAGAAATAAACCTCGAAGCCAAATTAGGCACTTCTTCATCCACTGCAACTACTAGTGTCGAGACGCCTCTGTAGGCTGCCTCGACGACCGCTTCCTTTATGCCGTACGTCATAGCAGGAGATAATCCTGCTTTTTTTACAGCAATCAATGCTTCTAGTCCAACCACGGCTATAGGTTGTTCGGCTGCAATGTGTTTCAGCTTGTTCAAATCTACGAGTCGCGACCCACCTCTCTGAATCCTTGGAACTGTTGCAATCGTTACGTGCGCACGATCCATCGGTATCATTCCCTCGAGATTTTGAATACCCGTGTCTTCTCCTTTAACTGCATTCTCAATCACAGTCCCAGTCGCAGGAGTCTTCTCATATTTATAGCTGAATGCGTGCAAAATGCCGTCTCGCATCTCAAGTCCAACTCTATTCCCGCCTTTTAAATCCTCATCGGCTACAGCGGTCCAAACAGTGACCTTTCCGATTATGTCCTCAGTGATGTACCGAACGTAGTTCTCAAGCTCATTTATCCAGCTCAGAATTAGCGCTATTCCGTGCTTTGTCACTTCGTACTTTCCGTGACCGCTAAAGCGCACGTATCCTTCGGCTACAAGCTCTTTGACGTATTCAGAAACAGACTGTGGAGTTACCCCCACTCGCTCTGCAATTTCCTTTTGCCGAACGTGAGGTTGAAGGGATGCTATCTCCACGAGCACCTGTATCTTGGTGCTTTCACCCTTTTTCATCGTGAATGTGATACTTTATTCCTTTCTCACAAGCTCGAATCGATGCCCCTTAACCACAATGTTTTGTGAGCGCTTAGCGATACCTCTGAGAAAGATTGGACTTTGTTTCAAAGTCCTTGAGAGATTTTGCAGTGACGCATTGCCGCTTCTCACTTCATCTTCCATTATATCCGCAATCTCGCGAAGCTTCTCATCGTCAGAGGTCGCTATCCTGATAAGGTCGCACATGTCAGAAATTGAACACTGGAAGTCTGCTCGAAACTTTGAATAAGAAGCGTGATATTCGACTTCAGGTGTCTTTCCAGGTTCAGGCATCCTCCATTTAGTTTCAATAAGACCACCCTTTTTAAGCATTTCGAGACTGCCATCAATATTAGCACCTAGTAGATCTATGAGTTCACTTTCGGTTTTCCAGCCATTTATTAGTATGTTAAAAACCACTTTATGGGCGTTAGACTTAAAAATTTGCAAAAGCGGTACCAGATCAGCTGGATCATTGACGATGCGTGTCCTGTTGCTCATTTGACTACCTCATAAGTATATTGCTCACTACCTAATTAAAGTTTCTGAAGCGTAAAATAAAGATTTAGCTTAGAATGTACATAGTATTAGTTGAAGCGCATTCATAAGAGGCTGCATGGTGATATGATACCAAGCTCAAAGAACAGTATCAAACAGGCAAAGATTAGAGTGAAAGGAGTCGTTCAAGGAGTTGGATTCAGACCCTTCGTGTTCAAGCACGCTACGGATCTAAACCTTAAGGGCTACGTTAAAAATTTGGGAGCAGAAGTGGATATTGTAGTAGAAGGCGACGAGAGCAACATTAAAAAGCTTATCGTACTTCTGAAAGAAGGGCCACCTATCTCACGAATTGATAAAATAAGCGTGAAGTGGCTTAAGACGTCTGGATTTACGCGTTTTGAGATTGCTGAAAGTGGCCTCGGGAACTTCGGTTTCACCTCTCCAGATGTAGCTATTTGCGATGAATGTCTCAGAGATCTTAGAAAGAGTGCGCGATATGGAGATTATTGGGCGACTTCGTGCGTCAACTGCGGCCCGAGATTCACCGTTACAGAAAAGCTCCCTTATGACAGGGACACCACCTCGATGATTGATTTCCCCATGTGCCCTGAATGCAAAGAGGAATATAGCAACCCTCGCGACCGGCGACATCACGCGCAGACTATAGCGTGCCAACGATGTGGCCCAAGTCTCATGCTTATAGGAGCAGATTCGAAGAGCATTGAGGAACCTGTCAAACACGCGGGAGAATTACTCCTTGAAGGGCGCATAGTTGCTATAAAGGGCATCGGCGGGTTTCACTTATCGTGTATTTTCAGTTCAGCTAAAGAGCTTAAACGGAGATTGGGGAGAGCGCGACAACCTCTTGCTATTATGGCACCGAATATTGCGTGGATAGAACGTAACACAGAGCTAAACGAGGTAGAGAGAGAATTTCTCACATCCAATAAAAGACCAATAATGGTTCTCAATAAAAAAATTGAGGGCGCTTATAATGAGATCTCCAATCTTCACAATATCGGAGTAATGCTTCCTTATAGTGGCTTACACTACCTATTATTCGATGTAGTCGATCAACCCCTTGTTATGACAAGCGCTAATGTGCCCGGAGAACCGATGATCACTGAAAATAACGATGCCCTCTCTAATCTCAAGCATAAGGCTGATTATTTCTTGATACACGATAGGAGAATAGCTAATCGTTGCGACGATTCCGTGGTTAGGATTCTCGACAGGCCGGCTTTTATAAGGATGTCAAGGGGGTATGCCCCGACTTCGATTAGTGTCGACGTCGCCTATGAAAAAAACATCCTAGCACTTGGCGCTGAGATGAATTCAACTGTTACTACTTATAAAGATGGCAGATGCTATATCTCGCAGCACGTAGGGAATATTAACAAACCAAAGACCTTCGACTATCTGAAACAATCCGTTTATGATCTCATTAATATGAGCGGGGTAAACGTAAGCTTGATTGCTCATGATTACCACCCGACGCTCCGTTCCACTTTTCTTGCAGCAGAACTTGGAGAGACGTACCCGTACAGCATCACCACGCTCACATAGCTTCTCTTATTGGTGAAGGAGCACCGCAGAATATGATAGGAATCGCAATTGACGGGGTGGGATATGGATATGACGGCACAATATGGGGGGGCGAAATATTCAATCCGAACCTTGAAAGAGTCGGCGGCCTCATGCCAGTCTATATGCCTGGGGGAGACTTAGCTACCATCTATCCCATAAGAATGATCGCGGGGATGCTCTACGATATCTGTGATGAGAAAGAGCTCTGTAGCATTCTCACAAACCTCGGCCTGTCTAATCTCGAGGCAAGTGTGATATTACAGCAAATCGAGCGGAATGTAAATGTGACCATGACCTCAAGCACTGGAAGAGTACTTGATGCGGTTTCTGCGGCTCTTGGCATTTGTCAAAAACGGACTTATGACGGCGAACCAGCGATGACGCTTGAAGGCGTTGCGCATTACGGGCATCCACACGTTAAATTGCCCATTGCCATCTCAACCCATAACGGAAGACTCGTGCTTGATACGAGGGTTATACTCGACGCCGTTTTAGAGGCAAAAAACAAAGGTATAAGCATAAAGAACATCGCAGCTTCCGCGCAGAATGCTATTGCACAAGGTCTCGCCGCAATTGCAGCTCACGCGGCTGAATCTGCTGACATAAAAAGTATCGGCTTGAGTGGAGGAGTCGCTTACAATAAGACCATCGTATCAAAGATAGAAAAAAATTGTAAGGACAACAGTCTAGAGCTATTTACCAATACTAAAGTTCCGCGAGGAGATGGAGGCATATCGTTCGGCCAAGCGGTCCTCGCTGCATTGGTGAAAAGTGGTGAGTATGAATTCACAACATTGAAATCTTCTGTTAAAGCATTCTCCCTGAGTCCGTAGACCGCCAAACGTTTCTTACCCTCTTCGCGCTCTTTCCGCATTAGTATCTAATTAGCAGGGCGATTATAAGTTATAGAGCACTTAATGCTATTAATCCAACGACGAAAAACTATTCGACGTGCATTCTAGCACAGCGTGTAAAGTGGTTAACATCGTGATTACAACTATAAAAAAAGCAATTCTTCACGTTTTATCGAGCTTTTTATTATTTTACAAATGACATAAATGAATCGGCTATAGCATTCTGAGTTGCTAACCCAAGCGATGCTACGTCAAGGTTTTTTAACTACCACTTTACCCTTTGCAGACACAAAGCCTATGCTAGCCTTCCCATCTATTTCGACGTTTCCATTTGCAACAATCCTATCTATAACAGCGTCCGGCTTGACAGAAACACTTCCCCCGCTTACAACTTCCCCAAGCCTTACACCGCCCATTAATGTTATGTCCTCGTTTGTCACTAGTACGCCCCGAACGGAGGAATTCATCCCCAAAACCGCGCTTTCAGCTTCGACGTTTCCATTTACGATTGAACCTTGACCAAGGTCTAGTGACCCGTCTACTATCAAATCACCCCAAAAATGAACATTTTTGCCCGTAATGAGGTTTCCGCGAACATGGACGCCTTTTTCAAAAAACGCGTCATCCTTTATTATGTAGGTATTAGTTTCCGAATGTCGCCTTATGAAGCGTGATAAATCATCGGTCAACGTAATTCCTCATTCGTCGTTTAATCCTGCAACGCGTGCTACATTGAATTGACAAATGTTAAACGGGCATTATGATATACTTACCGTTTTATATCCTTCCGAAAATGTAAGCTGCCAGCACCACGAGCATCCCGTACTTTATGTAAGTCGATGCTTTTGAGGGGGACGTCCAAGACAATGCAATCGAATACATCAGAATAACATCAGCTATAATGATTATGGAGAGATAAAGATACCCAAACGTAGAAACTAAAAAGGGGATGGGACTAAGGATTACTGCTAAGAACATAAAACAGGCTGCGAACAACAAGGAGGGTCGAACCCCCCACTTAATTGGCAACGTGGATGCACCGACTCGTAAATCACCTCTAATGTCCTCCACGTCCTTTATAACTTCTCTAGATGAAATCGCAAACATCGCACTTAGAAAAAGGATTACTGTTATGAAATACGAGCCCACCGCTGCCCCGCCGAAAAGAAATGTTGAGCCGGTTAAGTAACCAATTAAAACATTACCAATAAGAGGCAATCGCTTGAACCTCCAACTGTAAAGTATGAGTAAGCCTGAATTTACTATCGCAATAACCAAACAGGTAAAGTTTATCACGCTTGATATCACTATGCCAACGGACAGAAGCACTGCTGAATAAACTAGAATATGATGTGGTGTGAGCATTCCACTGGGAACTGGCCTATTAGGTCTATTAATTTTGTCAATTTCCACATCAAAATAGTCGTTTATCGAATTTCCTCCGCCAGTTATCATAAATACTACAACCGACGCGAGAAAGAGTGCATAGGTTAAACTTGTATTTAATGTCGGGATACTTACAAAACCGCCTACCACTGAGGCTATTGCCCCCATAAGGCAATTTAATGGTCTGATAGCCGCTAGATAACCCTTCAAGGACGTCATTCTTGTCAAAAATTCACCTAGTTACGTGCCATCAATTAAGTTAAATAGCTACCTTTCATAAAGTCTTTTTCTCTAGTTATACAACAGTACGCAGCATAACGATACAACAATCCTTCGCTATTTCTAAGTTCTTTGGCGGCGTTGAACGTAGCTTTGTAAGATCTTGTCGTAACGACTAAACTTACTTCTGAAAATCTGCAGGTATTTCATACGCTTGGTGTAAGTCGCTTCATGGCATTTTATAACTGAAGTATACATATAAACATCATGACGGGAAAATAGTTCTTACGATCCTTCTTTATCTAAACATGTCGAGGCACGGTCGCCGTAGTTTTTTTAAAAAAGAACAAGTCAGACCTAATTATGTAAAAAGTCGCTATTTTAGAGTTTTTATCTTTTTGCTAACGAATAGACTTTAAGTGATGCACAAACGAAAATGACTTCAAGTGCCGACTTGCACTGAACCTAAAATCTGTATGATCATTGCCGTAGCTGAGTACGCCGCTAACTTACTTGTTTTTTGATTTTCTGTCGGCATGTTTTCAAACCGAGCGTAAAATCTTCCGATGTCACCTTTCACCTCAAGTTGGTGCACATTCTTGCTTAATGCAGGATCGACCATGATTCTTACCGTCGTTCGTTGAAATCCTACTCCAACTAAAGAGAGAGTCGCTGACACATTCACGTTCTCGGGAAAGCCAAGAATGGCCTCTTTTGCCGTTCCTTCAAAAATTAAACCTTTTATGCTGAGATCTACTTTATGATCCTTGACGTAAGGTGCGTCAGCAAACCCGGACGGAGGTTTAATGGTAGTTAACGTGATAGATTGAATCTCGCCAATAGAAGCTGCCCTTCACAGCATCGATGCACCCTATCGCGCCTGAAGGGATGTACACATTGCAGTTGTTTTGCCTCGCAGTTTCGTAGACTTCTCTCCTGAATTCTGGATCAACTAATGCGCCGACACTTAATAACATAAGGTTTTTGCCCCTTAGCAAAACTTTTAGGGCTATGTCACGGACAGCTTGCTGCGATGCGCATTCCACTACAAGGTCAGCGGCATTCAACAAATCGTGGAAAGAGCCAACTTCCGCAGGCAGTTTGCTCTTATTCGCGAGCTTCATGGCTCGCTCGATGTGCCTGTCCGAAAAAAATAATTTTCCCTCGATCTGCGCTTTGTTCAAACCCGTACAGATTTCAGTTCCTATAGCTCCGCACCCGAAGATCCCCACTATCATTCTTGAAACATTTTAAGTTATGTAAGGTAGAAAAACGTTTGGTGATAAAGTGGATCGCACGGAAATTGAACGCTTTCTTGAAGAAGACACAGGAGTTGAAGATATAACAGGCCAGACTTTACCGCGGGGTGAAGTCATAGCAGATATAATTTCAAAAGATGAGGGGACGTTAGCTGGTTTATCGGAAGCCTTGAGCATTTTCGCCTATTTTTGCGTGGCAGCCTCTCCTTTCTATAATGATGGAGATCAGTACAAAGAAAATGCACTAATTATGAGCGTTAAAGGAGAAGCAAAAGATATCGTACTCGCTGAGAGGCTTGCACTTAACTTCTTATGTCGTATGAGCGGAATCGCCTCGCTCACGAAAAAATGTGTGGAGCTGGCTAACGGCGTAACAATTGCCGGAACGAGAAAAACTACTCCAGGGTTTAGGAAATATGAAAAAAAAGCAATTACATTGGGTGGTGGAGATCCCCATCGATTTACGCTGACTGATGCTTATCTTTTTAAGGATAATCATCTGAAGATAATACCTTTACAGGATATATTCAGGAAAAGGCTTTATTTTACTAAAAAAGTTGAAATTGAAGTGGAAACGGTTGACGACTGTATAAAAGCAGCCGAATACGGCGCGGACATTATAATGTTTGATAACATGAGTGTTCAGTTGATAGTAGAAGCCGTAGAGCGCTTGACCCAGTTAGGATTACGAGATAAAGTTATATTGGAGGCATCTGGTGGCATTACGCCCGCTGATGTTGCAGATTATGCCGCTGCAGGAGTAGATGTGTTATCGATGGGGTATCTCACCCATTCATCAAAGTGGTCAAATTTCAGCCTTGAGGTTCGGCCGTGAATATAGACAGGGCACCATTATTCCATATACATGTTAATGAGCGGCTGATCATCGAAGGTAGATCTCTGCATTAAAGTGTCCAAAGAACATGCAGCGACACCCGTTCAAGGTAAATAAATGATTCATAAAAATCCAGCGTTGACCGTTGACGGTGTGATTATTAAAGACCATATGATCGTTCTCATTAAGCGGTCTAAATCTCCATTTAAAGGCAGGTACGCCCTTCCAGGAGGGTTCGTGGAGTACGGGGAGACTGTCGAATCCGCGTTAATTAGAGAAATTGCGGAAGAAACGGGTCTTGAGGTCAAAATAAAGTCTCTAATTGGAGTGTATTCAGACCCGAACAGAGATCCACGCGGCCACGTTGTTTCATTAGCTTTCAAAGCCCAAATAACTGGTGGTGAGCTATCAAGCGGTTCAGACGCGCGCGAAGTGAGGCTCTTTGATATCAGACATCTGCCACAACTTGCTTTCGACCACGAGAAAATTATCCAAGATGCACTTAAACAAGTCTAGCTGAGCTGCAACCCTTCTTTTATAAGCGGCGCTACGCTGATTATGCTTTCCGCACGCTCTATCGTATCCGTTGCTATTATGCTTTCTACTCCTGCATTATATAAAAGAAGCCGAGCATTTTGGGACAACACAGGATGAATACAGGCGACGTGCACCTCACGCGCCCCTTGGCTCCTCAGTAGCTTTATCGCCTCTGACATGGTTGCGCCCGTAGAAATCATATCATCGACGATTACTACCTCTTTGCTGTCGACGGCTAAATGTTTCGGTTGAATGATGACCTCTTCCGATGAAAGTCTTTTTTTCACGAGCACGTCATATTCAGCCTCCATAGCTCTCGCAGTATCACGGACTAACTGCACTGCGCCTTCATCAGGTGAGATAACGAGAGGTGATCCAAAATGCATGCCTCTGAGGTGATTTCCTACAGTTCGCGCAGCAGAGAGGTTTATCGCTTTTGTCTTAGTTCGCAGTTTAAAATGTCCTAAAGTGCTCGTGTCGTGCACGTTTATCAGAAAAACTTCATCAGCAACAATTGATTTTGCAATGACCCGCGCACTAACTGGTTCACCAGGTTTGAATTGTTTATCTTGACGAGCGTAGCCAAAATAAGGTACGACAACGCGCACATAACAGTCCGATGCAGCGTCTATAAGCTGCAAGAGTGAAATTACGTCTTCATTAGTGACAGTGCTTTGAATGATGAGCGCCTCATCGTCCAATTCGTCAGCGATACGCAAATAGAGCTCACCATCTGGAAATTTCTTAAACTCAATAAGAGCCAGATCGCACTTTATCTCCCGAGCGACTCTTGACGCAAGCAATTGCGATGATGGACCAGCCAAAATTTTCATTAAGCCACCTTCAACTTATTCGTCATTATTTCACCTATAATAATATGTTGAAAAAATCATAAGATCATCATTAGGTGCTTGGGCGGTTGATACTCGTAACTGGGTCATAAGGGATCACGAACACTAAGCGTGAACGCAAGTATCGAACTATTAACTCCGTAACCTCTTGTATGCCCACACAATAGCACGGGTAAACAGCTTAAAAATTGTATAAAACTTAAACGGAGAAACACGTGACGTGTATACAGTCCGGAAAAGCGTATAACGTTTCTCCCCACTACTAGGTGCCTATTTCTATTCTGATAAGATGCTTTTAATAACTCGATGGTGCTAAAAGAGATCGCAGCAAAAATTAGCAGTATCACATTAGGTAAACCTTCATTTACGGTTGGATCGTGAAGGCATCTTCCCAAAAGGATATAAAGACTATTGCAACAATCATGTGAATGAAAAGTGCACGCACACAAGACCATCGTTTACTTTCTATGCACCAATTCAGATTAGTTGGATTTTTAAAATGGATTTGCTAACATAAAAATCAAGGGCAGATTACATGACCCCAGACAATGACGTCATTATTGGACTTGAGGTACACGTTCAGCTTACTACTAAATCTAAGTTGTTTTGTGGATGTTCGACGAGATATCAGGATTCAGAGCCAAATACCCACACCTGTCCGATATGCCTCGGTCTGCCAGGAACTCTGCCTGTCACGAATGAACAGGCAGTACTATATGCAGAAAAGGTGGCAGTGTCATTGAACTGTGAAGTGGAACGAACCGAGTTTTATAGAAAAAACTATTATTATCCAGACCTGCCAAAGGGCTTCCAGATAAGCCAATATGACTTTCCACTTGGAGTAAATGGATACTTAACCGTTGACACGGACGGCACCGAAAAGAAAATACGGATAAAAAGGGTTCACATGGAGGAGGACCCCGGAAGGCTTATTTACAAGGGGACGATAGAGAAGGCTCAATATTCACTAATTGATTACAATAGATGCGGCGTACCCCTACTTGAAATTGTTACGGAACCTGACATCCGGACACCAAAGGAAGCGCGACGGTTTTTGAACAAGGTTAGGAGTATCCTTGAGTACCTCGACGTCTTTGATGGTAACCTTGAGGGCTCACTTAGGGTTGATGCGAATATCTCAATCGCTGGCGGACAGAGAGCGGAGGTCAAAAATATTTCGTCATATAAGGGAGTTGAAAAGGCCCTGTTATTTGAGATAAGCCGCCAAAAAAACCTCCTTCGACGAGGAATTAAAATAACACAGGAGACGAGACACTTCGACGAGACACGAGGTGTAACGATTTCACTCAGATCAAAAGAACAGGAGCACGACTACAGATACTTCCCCGAACCTGATTTACTTAAGGTTGATCCGCTGTCACTAGCAGAAGAAGTTCCGAAAAAAGAAGCAGTTGAACTTCCCGACGCAAAAAGAAAGAGGTTCGTTACGCAGTATGGGATCTCAGACTATCTTGCAAAAGTCTTAACAGGCTCTAAATCATTAGCTGATTATTTCGAAGCAGTGGCAAGTGATGTCGATCCATCACTGGCCTCCACTTGGGTAGCAGACGTTCTGCAAGGAGAACTAAATTACAGGGGACGAGATGTCGATGCATTCAAGCCAGGCTACATGGTAGAGATAATAAATAACATATCGAGCGGAACCATCACTGAAAAAGCCGCTGTGGAGATAATAAGAACTATCTTGGACAAAGGGGGGGCCCCTTGCGAAATAATAGAGAGGAGACGGCTCACAAAGATAGACATAGATGAAGTCAGGGACGCTATTAACCAAGCAATAAGCGAGAACCCCAAAGCAGTTGAAGATTTCCGCCGTGGAAAGGTGGAAGCATTGCATTTCCTCGTAGGACAAGTTATGAAGAAGACGCGTGGGAGAGCTGATCCAAATATCGCAAATCAATTAATCGCGGAGCAGCTTTAATGCATTTAATTATAACCGAAAAGGACCTCGCAGCGAAGAGCTTGTCCCATATACTCTCAGGTGGGGGGGCATCAATAGAAAAAGTTGGGAGCGTTAATGTTTATAGATTCGACAATTCAGCCGTTATGGGGCTAAAAGGTCACATCGTTACAGTAGATTTCCCCGAAAAGTACACCAAGTGGGATGTTAATTTTCACGAGCTCATAAAGGCAGAGTTAATAATCGTTCCGACCAATAAACCCCTTATATCGGCACTAAAAAAAGTTGCCAAAGACTCCGACCTAGTCACTATTGCAACTGATTTTGACAGGGAAGGAGAACTTATCGGCTTCGAAGCGTACAACATCATAAAGTCTGTAAAAGACGTTGGTATCAACAGAGTACGGTTTAGCTCGATGACTCCCAATGAGATAAAAAAGGCTTTTAAATCGCCATCCGAGATCGATCGTAATCTTGCCCATTCTGGTGAGGCGAGACAAGAAGTAGACCTCATTTGGGGCGCGGCTCTCACTCGCTATTTAAGCACCACCTCTCGCCGGCTAGGAAAGAATTTTTTATCTGCCGGGAGGGTGCAAAGTCCAACACTTGCCCTTATTGTCGACAAGGAAAGAGAAATAGGTAAATTTGTCCCCGAATTATACTGGGAAGTGTACATAGACCTCACCAAAGGTAACTCAAAATTTCAAGCCAAACACGTCAAAGGCAGATTTGTCAATAAAGATGAGGCATCTTCGGTTGTAAGTAAGATACGAACGGAAGCAACTGTCACGAAATTTTCAAAAGGCGTAAAAATCGACAACCCCCCGGCACCTTTCAACACAACTGAGTTTTTATCAGCGGCTAGCTCTTTGGGAATGGCTGCGAACCGTGCAATGAACATTGCTGAGAGCCTCTATATGGCGGGATGGATAAGCTACCCGCGTACTGACAATACCGTCTATCCGAACAGCCTCGATCTAAGACTTATAGTAGGGCTGTTCAGAAAAGGTGAATTTGCTGAAAATGCTGAAAAACTCTTACAAAAACAGGAACTTGTTCCAACAAGAGGGAAAAGGCAGACTACTGACCACCCGCCAATTCACCCTACCTCTAAAGCAACAAAACAGGATCTCGATGCCCAGGGTTGGAAGATTTACGAGCTTATTGTCAGGAGATTTTTTGCAACTCTCTCAGATCCAGCAAGCTGGTGTATCAAGAAAATAACACTCGAATCAGGAGGAGAGGCGTTTAAAGCAACTGGACTTGAGCTTGTTACTCGTGGGTGGCGGTATCACTATCCATACGTCGCTATAAACGAGAAACTTGTCCCAGATTTGAAAAGTGGCGATTGTCTGAAGGTAAAAAGCAAAAAAATCATTGAAAAAGAGACGCAACCCCCTCAACGGTTTGGGGAGGGGCAGCTTATAAAGAAAATGGACGAGCTCGGTCTGGGTACAAAAAGCACTCGTCACGAAATCTTAAACAAGCTGGTGCAAAGAGGGTACGTTCATACAAACCCCCTTCGACCAACCAGTCTCGCCTGCGCAGTGACACGTTCACTCGAGTGCTACGCCCCGGGCATAACGAAACCCGACATGACCCGTTTACTCGAAGAAGAGATGGAACATATCAAAGATGGAAAACTCCAAAAAGATTTTGTAGTGAACAGTTCGCGACGCATTTTGGATTCCATATTTTACACCCTTGACGAGAAGGCCAACGAAATACGAGATTCTCTGCTCGAAGGTCTTAAAGAAGACGCGATAGTAGGCGAATGTCCTGAATGCGGGTCAAGTCTGAGTGTTAGGAGGTCAAAAAAAGGAAGCAGATTCATTGGGTGCGGCGGGTACCCTAACTGTACCTTCGCGCTCCCACTCCCAAAATCAGGACGGCTGGTTGTAACTCACAAGGAGTGCCAAAAGCACAAAATGAGGCTCATTAAAGTTCATACCGGGAAGAGGCTTTGGAACCTTGGGTGCCCTTACTGTAACTATATCGACTGGACCAACAAAACAAAGAAAGTAACCGTATAATTGTCACATTCAGGCAGACAACAAACGCCATCAGCATGATATTCAATGCCGTATGGACTTTACAAACCCTTCAATCTTTGTTCTAACATCCAATTCGTGTTCAATTGCCGTACCAGTTACAATGGCATCAGCACCGGCTTTTGATAAGAGTTCTGCTTGTTTTTCAGTCGTGATACCTCCACCAACGATAAGTTTCGTATCGTCGATGGCATCTTTTACAGCACTCACCATCCGTATCGGCACCGGCTTTGAGGCGCCAGAACCCGCCTCAAGGTAAATCCACCGCATTCCTAGATATTTGCCCGCAAGCGCGTAAGCTTCTGCGAGCTTAACCTTGTCCGCGGGAATCGGGCGGGCATCACCTACCCATCCCACCGTTCCTCCTGGCTCAACAATTATATATGCCATCGGGAGGGGCTCAATTCCATACCTTTTTACAAAAGGCGCTCCGAGAGCTTGATTTGTTGTCACATACATAACGTTTCTCGAGTTAAGTAGGCTCATAAAGAAGATTGCATCTGCAAAAGCGCAAACACCTCCGACATCCGCCGGAAAGAGAATAATGGGGATATCAATACGATTCTTAATTTCGCGCACGGTATAGTCAAGAGTTGGGCCTCCTACGCCGACTGATCCTCCAACCATTATTGCGGAGGTGCCACCTTCTGCCGCCATCGTAGCAATTTCAGCTGCTTTGTGAGGCGTTTGAAAATCAGGATCAATTAAAGTGAGGTGGATAGTACCACACTGCTCAATTGCCTCTAGGAGGCGCTGCTCAACTTTCACTGCCTAACCCCTTCGCTCCTTCGACTTAACTCTTAATCGTTTATAGCCGCATTTTCTGCATCGAGTTGCTCTTATCGGGTTTCGCGCGTTGCAGTTCATACATATCTTAACGTTTAATAATCTGCGTTCAGCTTCTGGAAACCTTGCCATTAAAGTTACCTCTTTACTCTTCAGCCCTACTTATCTCTAACAACATTTAACTCTTCTGTTCTTCAAAATAGTCCCGGTGTCTTCACGAAATTCAGCTAGACTGATTATACCAGTGTAGTTATAGGTTGAACTAAACAGCACCGTAAACAGACAAAAAATGCGTTGAAAGAGGCTTTCGGAGGCAAAATCGTTGTAATAAGCTTGCGTAAGCCTCCAGTAGCCAGTTACCGTACTACGTTTTACGACAATCCACGAATTTAAAGCCTTTAATTTATGAGTTCATTGTTAAGGCACCACACTACCGAGGGATTGATCCAACGTTATTGCTTTGTACTGTTCTTCCGATTTTTTGGTCTTGTTGGGCGACAGTAGGTACAATGTCATGATATTGGTTTGTGCACGTAGTTATTAGAAAGCTTTGCGGAGAGCTTAATGCTATCAAATAGCTCATGAACATAGTGATATAAGTTAATTTTTGACTATTTTTCTTCGATTTCTATTGGGGATTTTTTGAGAATTTAGACTAGATGATAAATAGGATAGAGCAGTTCACATAAATGGAACGGCTTTAAATAGGATCGAAATTACCTATCAACGTTTATTTTAACAATCGCCATTCGGGTATTTTATATTTTTTCTGACTTTAGGTATAATCACCGTTGGACAAAAAAGGACAAAAAAACACACGTGCGAGAAAGCTCAGATGCTGATCGGATTACTGAGCACAATTGTAATTTTCTTGCCTTGCAGTTATACTAAGCACAATGCCCGCAGCAAAAGTGACCAGATTTAGTTGGTCATTGTGTGTTTTGTAGCAAGTGTTCAATGATCTACCCTGTGTCTGTAATCACCTTAACGAAGATATGAGGTGCCATAGCCACAACAGGTGCTCGATGGACACCATGCTTAAACAAAGGATGAGGTTTACTTTAGACAGATCAAGAACAAGTGGTTGCAAGCGAAAAAGAAAAAGATGGATCTGCAACTCCTTAAATAAGAGTTTGATCCTGAAAAAACCCTCAGAAGAAGAGCTTGTAGAATCGTAAGTTTGAGATGTCTCATTAAACTATTGTTCATCTGAGCTTTGATATAGCCTCTATTACAGACTTTCTGACTGCTTCTACTGTTTCGTCATTGAGGGCTTCGATGAGGGGGTCGACGGCGCGGGGGTCGCCGATTTCGCCGAGGGATATTGCGGCGCTTTGACGAACGTGCGAATAGCTATCGTTGAGGGCTTCGATGAGGGGGTCGAGGGCGCGGATGTTTTTTATCTTACCGAGAGCGCTTGCCGTCACCCTTCGGACAGAGGGATCCTCATGTTCCAGGGCTTCGATGAGGGGGTCGACGGCGCGGGGGTCGCCGATTTCGCCGAGGGATATTGCGGCTTCTTCTCGCACTGACGAGTCTCTGTCCTCGAGGGCGTGGATGAGGGGGTCGACGGCTGTTGCGGTTGGTAACTTGCCGAGGGCTGTTGCGGCGCTTTGACGAACGTGCGAATAGCTATCCTTGAGAGCGTGGATGAGGGGGTCGAGGGCGCGGGGGTCGCCGATTTCGCCGAGGGCTGTTGCGGCGCTTTGACGAACGTGCGAAGAGCTATCCTTGAGAGCTTCGATGAGGGGGTAGACGGCGCGGGGGTCGCCGATTTCGCCGAGGGCTGTTGCGGCGCTTCGACGAACGTGTGAATAGCTATCGTTGAGGGCGTGGATGAGGGGGTCGAGGGCTGTTGCGGTTCGTAACTTGCCGAGGGCTTCTGCTACCTCCCATCGAACAAATGGATCATTGTCTTTTAGGGCGTGGATGAGGGGGTCGAGGGCGCGGGGGTCGCCGATTTCGCCGAGGGCTTCTGCTACCTCCCATCGAACGGATGAGTTGTTGTCGTTGAGGGCGTGGATGAGGGGGTCGACGGCCTTTATATCTCTTATTTTGGCAAGCGCTCTCGCTGCGTACTGCCGAACGTCTGGATCGGTATCCTTGAGGGCGTGGATGAGGGGGTCGAGGGCGCGGGGGTCGCCGATTTCGCCGAGGGCTGTTGCAGCTTCTTCTCGCACTGACGAGTCCCTATCCTTGAGGGCGTGGATGAGGGGGTCGAGGGCTGTTGCGGTTCGTAACTTGCCGAGGGCTTCTGCTGCTACCCATCGAACGGATGAGTTGTTGTCGTTGAGGGCTTCGATGAGGGGGTCGAGGGCGCGGGGGTCGCCGATTTCGCCGAGGGCTCTTACTGAGTACAGTCGAACGTCAGGATCTCGATCGTTGAGAACGTGCATGAGGGGGTCGACGGCTTTTGTGATGCCTAACTCGCCGAGGGCTTCTGCTGCTACCCATCGAACGGATGAGTTGTTGTCGTTGAGGGCTTCGATGAGGGGGTCGAGGGCTCTTAGACTTTTTATCTTGCCGAGAGCTCTCGCAGCATTTGTTCTGACTTGTGGGCTTCCATCTCGCAAAGCTTGAATGAGAGGAATTATCGCTGGTTCTCCTATGTTGCCGAGGGCTTCTGTTGCTTCGTGTTGGACACTTGAATTTTCATCTCGCAAAGCATAAATGAGGGGAATTACCGCTGGTTCTCCTATGTTGCCGAGGGCTTCTGTTGCTTCACGATGGATACGCCAATCCTTATGTCTCAGAACCTTGATTAGTCCTTTAACATCTCTTCTTTTTTCCATATTTTCCACATTTAGGGCAGACTTGTCAAATATTCCCATATTATTCCCTCTCGTGGTGATAGACTACATTATCTGAAACTCTAATTGCACATGTTTCAACACGATCTACTGTTTATTTTCTTCTTGTTTTAACACTTATAAACTCTACTTTTATGTTCATTGTTCAATCAACTCAAGCGAGTTTTTCTGTTTTGATCACTATACACGAGCAATGAATATAACAATATATTTCGTTATCCTAAATACTCTTTAATGTATCTCAGACACGAGTGCCAGCAGAGTAGAGATGAGGCGAAATGCATTAATTTTAGCTTGTAACCACTACCGCAGGAAGATTAAAAATCATAGTTTACAGAGAAAAAAGTAAAACTTGGCATTAACTTAAAATCGTTTTCATACAATGCACATTTTCATACAATACATTAAGAGTTCCAAAGATAGTAACAAACTATTGAAGAGGTAGCAGTGTTGTGAAAGATTCTGAAATTTATACCGTCATAAAAGAGAGAACCTGTGGGAAGACGATTATCAGAGGGTGCTGGGAGTCAGCAGAGAGATCATTATCCCGGTCAGGGCAGGCAGGTGAAGGAGTCAAGTGCCATTTAATGTGACCGCTCATAAATAGCAGGCCCGTATCGGGCCGGGACGGGAATTGTATGAGAGCGGGTCGCATTCCAAACATAGAACGCGGTTTGAGTATCGTCAGAAATCGCTTTAATTTAATCATTTGCTCTCTATAGCCCACTTCTAAAATTCGAGTTTTGCCAAAACACAGACCGCGGCCTTTAGCACGCGTTTCTTGTTGCTCGATCATCGCTCGATCGCTACGATGCACGTGTATTCGAAATTAAACGACGTAGGTTTGTGTAATGTGCGACAAGGTTGCATATAGAAACTATAACCTAACATCTCTCTAACGCTGAAGTAACTGTCTTGCTATCTTGTTGACCTCGACGTTGTTAGATGGTACGTAGGTGGCACGGAGTATGTGGGTCATAGTACTTGCTATGCATTCGACACACACTTTGCTGTCTGGTCCCTTAAGCTCTTTTGTACAGCTCGGATTAAGTCCATAATAGCACGCTTTAACCGCTACCATCTTCTTTCACCTCTTTTTATTCCTAACTGTTGAAGAAAGAGGACAAATATATCCACTTGTTGTCGGAAGGAATGCGTTATCGCGGTATCCTCACGGCGTAACGTGATATTATCGAAGTGCGCTCCAGCGTTGCTCGTTGCCGTTGGGACGGATTACCTGGTTAATAGCACTTGTTAAGCGCTCAGCATTAACAGCGTGTGTTAAGCGTTCGGCGCATAGTCTGCAGTCTGGGTTCTGTAGCATGTTTATGCACCCAAAGTGACGTCCATAATAGCAGGCGGTGTTGTCTATTGGCATAATGTTCTCCTCCTCTGGTAAAGACATCACAGGGGAGCGTTATAAGCTTGTGTGACGCGCGTTAGGTGTCTGAAATTGTGACAACAAAATGTTGTTACACATGAGTGTTATTGTCACATACATACAATGTGAAGAATAGAACGTGGGCAGATCATAGCGGCGCAGACGATGGCGTGCTAAGATTAGGCAGCTCATCTCCATCTTTACGAAACTGGTAGGTGAATCGGTTCTCTAGACGGTCGCTATCTACTACATTTAAGGATCTGGTTGCGGTGTTTGGCTTATTTATATGTATGTCATGTGAAGTGATTATGTTAACATCATCCGGATGATAGCTTGATCGCGCCACAATGTTATTAACAAACGGAAGAGTTTTCAAGGATATCGACACAATACATAAGTTTAATGATGGTATGTGCAGCTAAGTATAAAGTTGAAGAAATTAGCTTCTAAGTTACCACGCATATTTGATGATTTTAATTTGCATATATCCATCATGGGGTTAATCTAGGAGGTGAACGGTCAAGAACGAAAAGAAGAGGATAGCATTACGGTTCAATGTGACGTGAAGACTAGGCGCGTGTATCCGACACAAATTTCAAAGTGGGAACTGTGGAAAAGCTCCTGAGCACACACGTAGGTGAAAATGCAAAGGTAGGAATTATCAACAACCTTATTACTGCTCGGAAACAGTTGCCATTTCAGTGGCATTGCAATGCTACTAAATACAGCTAAAAAATGCTGTTATATCGTAATGGCAGCATCTTCGAAAAAAAAGAAAAAAGCAAAACAGCAAACTTAATTTGTGGAAAATGATATAAAATGCAGTTAAAGCGTTTTATCTAAAAAATGAACGGAGGCAATTATTTAAAAGGAACTGTTGGAATGTCGGAAGAAGCATTATGACGTTCATATTTTAACTGTGATATCAACAATAATCAAAATTATTCTTCTTTCAACATAGGGTGGGGAACGCCTTTCCACTAATTGTTAAATCAGAAAACTAATGCAGCTCGTAGAGCTTATCTTCACAGTGCCTTAAGACAATAACATGCGCTTAGTCCGATATTTACGTGAATATTGATATACGAGCATGAAATGATCGAAGTTCTTGGACGTGAAACGATGGATCTCAATCTGATAGCGCAAATTATTGCCACGGGAGCACTTAGCATATCAGTGTTAGGAGCGATTCTCGCGAAAGATCTTTTGCGTGCTGCAATTTTTCTTGCAGTGGGAAGCGTGCTGCTTGGAATAATTTTCTTCACATACGTAGCGCCTTTTGCAGGTGCTGTCGAAATTAGTGTCGGCGCTGGATTGATCACGGCATTGTTTGTAACTGCAATCTCACTCACTGAGAAAGATGTGGAAAATGAGCAACCGGAACTATAAAGAAATAATAGGATTCAGCTTCGTTCTGCTTTTAGCAATTGTAGTAGTGGGGGTCAATCTTGTCATATTACCAAAAGAAGTTAATCTTGGAGTAAGCTTCAGCACCGCGTTGTGGGAATATCGGGGGCTTGACGTTTTGGGACAGGCGCTGATCCTCATCGCGGGTGCTTTTAGCGTCGTAACGCTCTTGAGAGATGATCGATCTCATGACTGATATAGTGACAACACATGTTACCCTTGCACTTGTCCTTTTCTTGTTAGGGCTTTACTGCGTTCTATCAAAACGAAATCTTATCAAAATAGTGATAGGAATTGAGGTTATGAATAAGGGCGTTGCCCTTAACTTCATTACCGCAGGGTATTACCAGAACAATTTGGGCGTTGCACAGGCGATAGTAGTAACCGTGATCCTTGTAGATGCTGTGGTGGTGGCTGTGCTTCTTGCCCTCATTGTAAATGTTTTCCGGCACAATAGGAGCATTTTCGCAGAAGACGTAGCACGATTGAAGGGGTGACGTGATGTTCGATAGCGAAATTGGGATAGGAGTTATTCTTTGTCCCCTCGTGGGAGCATTGCTTGCTCCATTGGCATATGCCATTAGGAGGAAAGCGGTCGCTTGGTTCGCAGTATTTTTTGCTCTGATGACCTGCACCCTCTCTCTTCTACTGCTCACAAACATTCAGAGCGGCGTTTTATTGACATACGACTGGATCCCCTCTATCGGGTTTTCTATTGCCCTCAACCTTGACGCCCTAGGGGTTTACGTAGCAGTGGTTGCAGGCAGCATAGGCTTCCTCGTGGTGCTTTACTCTGTGCGGTACATGGAACACGCTGAAAATGAAGGATATAGCCTTCTCAGATATTATGCTATCACCCTTTTGTTTGTAGGTTCGATGATCGGTCTTGCGCTTTCGGACAGTATCATATTGGTGTACATATTCTGGGAACTTGTCGGATTTTGCTCTTATGCCCTCATTTCCTATTATTACAAGGATCCCAAGGCGCTTAGAGCCGGAACTAAGGCGTTTGTTGTAACGAGGATTGGAGACATAGGACTGTTCATTGCTGTTGTTGCGCTCTGGGGAAGCACCCATAGTACAAGCCTCGCGGGAATTGTAAATCTGGCACCGCCGAATAATATGCTCTTAACGATTGCAGGGTTTGGGGTTCTTCTTGCGGCTATTGGCAAATCTGCGCAGTTTCCGCTACACGTGTGGCTTCCGGATGCCATGGAAGCACCAACTACCATAAGTGCTTTAATACACGCGGCGACTATGGTAAATGCAGGAGTTTACCTCGTTGCAAGGACTTATCCTATATTCTCAGTAATACCGTCGTGGCCAATGGTCGCAGTGATTATTGGAACGTTCACAGCATTATTCGCAGCAACTATGGCTTTGGCAGAGCCAGATTTGAAAAGGGTGCTTGCATTATCGACGATAAGTCAGCTCGGTTTCATGCTCTCAGCTGCCGGTGCGGGTGCTATCCTAGCTTTTGAGTTTCATCTTGTGAGCCACGCCATATTCAAGGGGTTGCTATTCCTTTGTGCAGGTGCAGTAATTCACTCTGTTCATACCAGGAACATGTACGAAATGGGGGGCTAGCGAAGCACATGAAGATCACAAACGCAACATTCATCGTAGGTACTCTCGCCCTTATAGGTATTCCCATATTGAACGGTTTCTGGAGTAAGGACCTCGTGCTTGATTCCCTAAACGGAGCAGGATACGTGGGAGCAACTAGAGTCCTAATAGTCACATCATTCTTAACTGCCGTATACTCTTGGCGGATGTATTATCTTGTGTTTCTCGGGAAGAAAAGAACGCCTATACAAGCGCGTGATCCCCCTTACGAGATGCGCGCTCCCTTAATAATTTTAAGCATTGCAACGTTAGTATCGTGGATTTTTATTGGTAAATTCTCCGGTGGCCTCGCGCATAGCCTACCAAGTTCATATGGGGTTGCACTGTTGACAGCGAGGAGTATGATTGAGATAGTATTGTTGAAACCTTTAGTCATTATCTCTATAGTCAGCCTTTGTATAATTACGTGGCTTGCTTTTGGCTATAAAGATAGGATGATGCAGTTCTTGAAGGAAGACCGAGGATTAGCAAAAGCATTGAAGCACGGTTACTGGTTTGATGACCTGTATCGTGTAGCGGCGCGGGGTCTTTTCTTTGTTGGAAGAAAAGTGAGCTACACACAGACAGGAGACGTAAACTACAACCTTGCGGGCATTGTGCTGGGGGGGATTGTAGTATTACTGATCCTCCTCTTGGGGAACACGGGATGGTAGTATGGCGCTCGTAGGAAGTATTGTCGTGTTGTATCCCATCCTGATACTTCTTTTAGGAGCTCTCTTCTCCTATGCGCTCGCACACGTTATGAAACGTTCCGCGAACTACGTGTCGGGCGCCGTCGCAGCCTTTGCATCTGCGTGTGCAATTTATGTACTGCTCTCATTGTTTCAACGAGTGACGAGTGGTGAGATCCTATCAGTAAGTTTGTTCTCCGGCGGAATACAGTTTGTTTTAAATCCGCTAGCATTATTTCTAAGTCTAGTCGGCACTTCCCTGACTTTTGTTGTATGTATTTACTCCATACGGTATATGGAGGACGCGACAGGTGTAGAGAAGTTTTATGCCCTCCTCTTGCTAATGGCTGTGGGAATCGTTGGTATCGGTCTTGCCCAGGACATTTTCAACATGTATGTGTTTTTTGAGCTGATGACAGTTGCCTCGTTTGCCCTTGTAGCCTTCGAAAAGCAGAAATGGGAACCGGTAGAAGCAGGGACAAAGTATGGTGTGATGAGTGCAGTTGGCTCAGTTATTGCACTTTTTGGCATATCTACGATATTTCTCTACGCTGGAACACTTCAGCTTGATAGGATAGGTACAGGGTTAAACGTCATAGCACCCGAAGCCATAACAACTACTGTCATCGTGGGTGGCAGCCTTATAATAGTAGGCTTTGGCGTAAAAACTGCCATGGTGCCGTTCCATACGTGGTTACCTGATGCCCACAGTGCGGCCCCGAGTGGCATAAGTGCTATGCTATCAGGGATAGTAATACAGGCAGGACTCGTTGCACTTATTAAGGCCATACAACCCCTTGCAGTATTAGAGGTCGCCTCTTTTGGCTTCACTCTCGCTCTTTTTTGCATCCATTTCGATGTTTGTTGGAAATCTTATTGCGCTGAAACAACGTGATCTAAAAAGGATGCTGGCCTACAGCAGCATCGCACAGATGGGCTACATACTTCTTGGATTCGCGTTTGGAATCGGCATAGGCGGTAAAGGAGTTGCGCTGGGGTTCATAGGCGGCCTTTACCTGATCTTGGGACACGCGTTCATGAAAGGCGGCGCATTTCTCTGTGCAGGAGCCATCATCTACGCGATCGGCACGAGGAACTTTGAGGAGATGAAGGGGATAGGAAGAATTCTCCCTTCAATAGGAGTGCCTTACGCCGTGCTTGCCTTAGCCCTCAGCGGATTGCCCCCGATGGTTGGCTTTGTGAGTGAACTTTTTATATGCACAGCAGGGGTAAATGTTACAGGTTGGGGCCTTGTATTTGTCGTTATACTTCTTATAAATGTAGTGATCTCTGTTGGTTATTATGTTCCGTCCATTAACACGATTGTATTCTCAAAGAAAATGGGCACAAAGACGTATGATGTGAGATCCGTTCCGCGGCTAATGGTGGGCACAATCGTGCTTATGGCAGCAATGACCCTCGTGTTAGGTATCTATCCACAAATTGGAATGGCAATCGTTAAACCTGCTGCAGATTACCTGTTCCACCTTTTTGTTTGAACATAAGCGGATATTAACGATTAAGTCAGCTTAGTTGTGAACCAGATAGTGGTGTACTCGATGGCGTATCTCACGTCAACGTTGTTATTTATATTATCACGTTCATATATTATAGTGGTTAATATGTCTGCTACAGACATAATTTTGAACCCGTTTGTGGTGTTTATTGCATATCTGATATTAGGGCTTATCATCTACGCAACGGGAAGTTTGCTCGCACCAAAGTTAAAAGACGTCGGTTGGAAACTAATGCCCTATGCATGCGGCGAGGTAATCCCACTCAAAAAAGTTAGGCCAAACTACAACTTCTATCAGATTACGTATCTGTTTGTAATAGTTCACGTAGGGGCCTTGATGACGTGTACTGCTCTTGGTATAGCCACATATGTTTTACCCATGTTTTACCTTCTGCTCGTGCTGTGTGGCATAATTATACTTATTGCGAGGTGATACAACGGGGCTTGTTAGTTGGGCGCGGAGTAAATCACCGTGGGTATGCCATTTTAACTCGGGGGGCTGTAACGCGTGTGATATTGAAACAGTCGCCACATTTACACCAAGATTTGATGTAGAGCGATTTGGCGTTCTGTTGAAGGGGAGCCCACGGCACGCAGACGTGCTTGTATGCACCGGTCCCGTCACGAGGCAAATTGAGAAAAGGCTACTGAGAATATACGAACAAATGGCTGAGCCAAAGTTTGTCATTGCCGTCGGCGTCTGTGCATGTTCTGGAAGTGTGTATAAGGGATGTTACAATGTGCGGGGTGGAATCGACACCGTGATACCCGTAGATGTGTATGTTGGGGGCTGCCCTCCCAGACCAAGCGAAATAATTGATGCGGTAGTCAAGCTTGTTGAAAAAATCCGCGGCGGAGCTGAAGTTACGGAAAAGGAACAACACACAGAGGAAAAGGCTGAAACATGAAGAGCGCACAGATAAAGACGTTAATTGAAAAAAATGTGCCTTGGGCAGCTGTTAAAGTTTCAAGGGAACGCAGAATCATGGTCTATACACCCTTTAAAAAATTACTAGCAACCTTGCAGTTTTTATGCGACCAAGGCGTTACCCATGTGTCAACAATTACAGCAGTTGACAAGATACAGGATAATAGATTTGAAATTCTTTACCACCTTTACTGGGAACAGAATGAGATAACAGTACGGGTTGAGGTGGATCGTGATAGGCCAATTGTACCGACGGTGAGCGCGTTACTGCCCGGTGTCGTGGTATATGAAAGAGAAATCCAAGACATGTTTGGTATACGTGTCACGGATATTCCTGACAGACGACGACTTCTGCTATGCGATGAATGGCCCGAAGGAGAGTACCCACTCCGCAAGGATTACAACGTGAGAGAGAATGTTACGGATATGGGGGAGCTCTGATGGTGTACGTAAAGATTCCAATCGGCCCGCAGCATCCAGCCTTCAAAGAGCCAATGAGGCTTGACCTAACAGTTGACGGAGAGCTTGTGGTTGATGCAGATGTGATCGTCTCTTATACTCATCGCGGGATAGAAAAAGCTGCGGAAACGAGGAACTACGTCAAGAACCTTTACCTCGTTGAGAGGGTGTGTGGAATTTGTTCGCACAGTCACACGACTTCCTTTTGTCAAGCCGTAGAAGAGATCCTTGGCATCGAGGTACCTCCACGTGCTTTATATCTAAGAAGCTTGGTGGGAGAGCTTGAGAGGATACAGAGCCATCTGTTATGGGTGGGAGTTGCAGGACACGAACTTGGATGGGACACATTGCTTATGTATTCATGGAGAGACAGGGAACGAATCATGGATATGTTGGAGCTCATTTCTGGTAACAGAGTGAACTTCGCGATGAACACCGTCGGCGGAGTGAGAAGAGATATTAAGAAAGAGCAGCTTCACGACTTAAAAAAAGGATTGGATTTTCTTAAAGAAAGAGCTAATTATTACATACATCTCTTCACTGAAGAGGAGACATTTTTAAAGAGAACGAAAGGCGTTGGATATCTCCCCACTACGCTAGCTAAACGCCTCTGTGCGGTAGGCCCCACTGCCCGGGCGTCAAATATAAATATGGACGTGAGGGCTAACGACCCATACGCTGCCTATGCTGAACTTGAGTTTGATGTGATAACCACCAACACGTGTGATGTGTGGGGGCGAACTAACGTAAAGATCATGGAGATTTTACAGAGTATACGGATATGTAACCAGATACTCGATGACCTTCCAGCAGGTGAGCTCAGGGTAAAGGTTCCGGTTAAGATACCGGAAGGAGAAGCTGTGAGCAGATATGAGGCGCCACGAGGTGAGTTGATTTATTACGTAAAGAGCAACGGCACAGACAAACCTGAGAGGGTTAAAATACGGACCCCAACTCTCGCAAATTGGCTTGTCACGGTGGAAATGCTCAAGGGAGTGTACATAGCAGATGTGCCAATCGTGGTGGACGCCATCGATCCTTGCATAGCCTGTTCTGCACGGATGTTGACCTGCAATGCGAGAACAACGCCGGTGACTTCTCTAGACGTGACCGCATTGAGGCAGGGTAGGCGAAACGAACAGGTGATGGAATGATCGACGCCGTTCTTGCGGTGTTTTATCTGTGTGTGTTTCCGGGCTTTGTATTTCTAGGCGTCTATGCGCTGCTATGTGAGTGGATAGACAGAAAGGCGTACGCACGGATGCAACATAGGATCGGACCACCGTTATTCCAGCCCCTTGCGGATTTGATTAAACTTTTAGCAAAGGAGGATATAATACCAAAAAATACAGAAAGGTCGCTATTTCAATACGCTCCCCCTGTTGCTCTTGCAGCAGCCGCAGCACCTATTATCAACATTCCTATCTGGGGAACACAGGCACTCTACGCTTTCCAAGGAGACCTCTTAGTGATCTTATATATGCTGAGCATTCCCACCCTTGCCCTTTTTATAATTGGATGGGCGTCAGGGGGGGTCTACCCTCTTATTGGATCCATGCGCGCAGTTACGATGCTCTTTAGTTACGAGGTGCCAATGATATTAGCATGTCTCTCCGCAGGCATTCTTTCGGGGTCGTGGAGCACAAGTGATATTACCACGCACATGGCAGCGCACCCCCTTGAGATGCTGGTGCTCATTCCGGGATTCATAGTTGCCTTATTTGCCCCTTCAGGCAAAACTCGAGCGCACCCCCTTTGACATACCGCACGCTGAAACAGAGATTGTAGGAGGGACCTTGACGGAATGTTCAGGTAAAAAACTGGCAGTGATGCGCTTAACAGGAGATATCCTAATGGTGGTAGGGGCCTCTCTGTTCGCGGCAATATTCCTCGGAGGCTTTGTCCTACAAAATGGCTCTTTCATTCTTTCCGGTTATGACTTGACCCCTCTCACGAACTTTGTTTTTTACCTGATAAAGACACTGCTTATTGTATTCGTTCTTGCAACAGTAAAAACTCTATTTGCACGCTTGAGAATTGATCAGATGGTCAATTTTTCGTGGAAATACCTCGCTCTTGCTGGCGTCTTCCAGTTGTTTATAGCGCTTGGGTTTGTCAGTGGTGTAAAGGGGGTGGCGTGATGGGACGAGCGGGCATACTGCTACCAGTGCTCTGGAAACACCTCATAAAAAAGCCTTTTACTGTGTTATATCCGTCTGAGAAACTCACTTTGCCTGAAGGGTATAGAGGTATACTTAAACACGATAAGGACGCGTGTATTGGGTGCGGGATATGTGCCAAATTCTGCTCTGCAGAGGCTATAGAGCTTGTTGATGACCCAGAACAAAAACCGTTAGGTAACGGAAAAATACGAAAAAACGTTCCTGTCTTTTCCCTTGAACGGTGCATGCGGTGTGGTCAGTGTGAGGAGTCCTGCCCAAAAAAAGCTATTAAATTGCAGAAAAAGGTCGGCCTTGTTGCGTATCACAAAGAAGCTATGATGGTCGAGTAATAATTGCGGTTCTTTTGAAAAGTCGGAAGCATTACTAACGTTACTGTATGTCTGGTTTGTGTCGTGAGAATAAAAAATAAACACCAACCATCAGTGGAGACTTGTGTTAAACGCTACCGTAACACTAGAGCAGCTGGTGCTAGAGAAAAAATAATTGCATATCTCACGTATAAGATGAGGATATAAGATAAGAACAACAATAAGGTGAATATAGATCCAACAGCGGATGATATGAAGAGAGGTGAGATCATACGCAACTCTGAATCGTTTGAGCCAAGACGCTTTGCTCGGCCGAACCTGAAGAGGGGGGATTAACGTGCATCGAGTCGTTGAGCGAGCTGTAAAGATGAGTGCAACCGATAAGAGCGACCTTATGCGCTTGGTGTGGATGGTAGGCGATAGCACGCGCAAGTCCTCCCCGGGAGAGAGAGAAGTTGCACGTGAATAGGTCATATCCCACACATAAAACGCGTTGAGAAGGATTTCAGTCTGTGCGCGGCGAGTGGATTAATTGGCTCTACTGGCGATTGCCACCTACGACTCGTTCGTACCGAACCGTGCGTGAGGTGTTCATTGCGATACAAAGTGCAGCGGAGTCCCATCTCCACCGAAAAATACTTCGTTGGCGCGGCATATTATTATTAAACAAAAAAAAATTACATTATTAATAATGATTATTAAATAAAAATCAAGTGAAGACGGTATGGACAATAATACCCAGCAGCTGATTGATAAGCTCAGACACGGTGCAGTAGATCGATGTCGAGAGCGAGTCTTAAAAGCAGCTGAGAAATCAACTACAACGAAAAATAAAGTTGAATATACCTCCTCGACGTGGGGGGTAACATCACGGTTTAAACGAGACCACGGGCTATAGTAAGGAGATTACTATGGAAGCAGAACAATCTACCTTGCAGCAAATAAGAAGAAAAGAGGTTGAATTAAGCGTAAAAGCGGATGAGTCAAGGAGAGAAGCTGAACAAATTGTTGCGGATGCCAAAACAAGAGCCGCTGAAATTCTTAAAAATGCAGAGGATGAGGGAAGAAAAGCCGCCGATGAGTACTACGAGAAAAGACTAGCGAGCGTACGAAACGAGATTGAAAATCTGAAAAAGCGCGGTGAGGAGGAGGTAACCTCTGCAAAGATGATAGGTGAACAACATTTGTCCAAAGCGATAGACAAAATCGTAAAAGTCGTGACCTCGGAGTAGATCGTCATGTTGCAAAAGATGAACAAAATTCAAGTCATAGGACCAAAAAAAGAGCTTGACAGCGTAGTTGATGTTCTTTACGATGTTGGAACAGTTCATTTAGAAGATGTCTCCAAAACAATTTCTCCAGGGGACACAATATTGCGACGGATGGAAGCGCAATCAGGAGCCGAGATCGCGAACGTGCTAGTAAAGATAGCGGGCATATTTCACACACTACCCTCGATAACAGAGAACAAAGTACAACAAGCTCAACTTTACGAAGAGCTCCGATGGAAAAGTCACGAAGAATTAGTAGAGAGAGCGAATCAGGTCATAGCAGAGCTTGACACAACAACAAGAGAACTTGCAGCGCGAAAAAGCGACATAGAATTTACCTTGTCTTCTGAAGCCCGTTATGAACAAGTTATTGAAAAACTACAGCCGTTAGAGTCTCAACTGCCAGTTTTAGAGGGTTTTGAAGTCACTGTAATTCTCATACAAAGAGAGTTTAAAGATGTATTGGACATCATTAGACCAGCTTTAGCCGAAATTACGCGAAATCAGTTTGAGCTAATGTCCGCGGATGTAGATGAGGCGACGACTGCGGCAGTTACAGTGTTTAACAAGAGATACTCCGATCAGGTGCACGCATTTGTTTGGTCCCAAAATGTAAATGAAGTCCGTCTACCAGCTGAATACTTAGGTAAGCCGTTTGACGAAGTGCTAGAGTTAATAAAAGATAGGAAGTGGGAACTTACAGCGGAAATGACGGCTATAAACGAACAGTTGGCAGCACTTTCTAAAGATTGGTATCAAGAGCTTGCCGTACTTAACAGCGTTCTTACGGCCAGAAATGAAGAGCTCAGTGCCTTCACGAAATTTGGACAAACAGATTATACTTTCGTAATATTGGGCTGGGTACCAAAAAAGCAACTTAAACGGACTAAAAATGCGTTGAAAGAATCATTTGGCGGAGAAGTTATTGTAAACGATCTCAAAGTAAGTCCTGAGGAGCTAGATAATGCACCAACGTTTTACGATAATCCACGAATTGTAAAGCCCTTCGAGGCTCTAAGTTCATTGTTAAGTCCACCGCAATACCGAGAGATTGATCCAACCCCACTGATTGCACTGTTTTTTCCGTTTTTCTTTGGTCTTATGGTAGGCGACATTGGATACGGTATATGCATCCTAGGGTTTGCGCTGGTAATGAAACAGTTCTGGTGGAAAAATCATAGCACGCTTAAGCAACTAATGAACATATTGATCATCTGCTCATTTCCCACGATGTTCTTTGGCTATCTATTTGGCGAATTTTTTGGAAACCTCGGGCAAATGATGGGCTGGATAGAACCGGCAGTGATCGGTGGAATGTCATTAGATAGGATTAACATTATAGTGCCGTTGCTCTTATTCACAATTGCCATCGGAGTATTTCACGTATTTTTTGGCCTTGTCCTAGGCACAATAAATGCCGCAACAAGGAGGAATAAAAAACATGCATGTGAAAAAGTTGGTATGCTACTTGCCTTAACGAGCATAATCGTAATTATCTTAGCTGTTGTCGAAAAGATACCTACCATACTTTTAACTCCCGGCATAATCCTGCTTATAGTAGGAATTCCCCTCATTATGTATGGCGGTGGGGTAGCGGGAGCGATAGAAATTATGAGCGCGATCGGAAATATTCTATCGTATGCAAGGTTGATGGCAATAGGTATGGCTTCAGTAGTCTTAGCGCTTGTCGCCAACAAACTAGGGAGCTCGATGGGAGTAGTACTCGTGGGATTTCTGATCGCAGCGATGCTCCATACGTTAAACGTCGCGCTATGTATATTCAGTCCCTCACTACACGCGCTCAGGTTACACATAGTAGAATTTTACACAAAATTTTATGAGGGTGGAGGCAGACAATACGCGCCATTTAAACGTGGGGAGGCAAAATGAACGTTCATGAATGTGCCCTCACGTTGCAAGAAACGCAGAAGTCAGAGGTGCAGGGGGGAAACTAAAAAGGTTGCTGCCAAAATAAATACTGTAAGCAACCGTGAAAGACTGTATGAATAAGTTTTCGTCATAATAATCGCATAAGTAATGACAAATCTCACGTTGGTGTCGTTAACCTAGCCACGTGCTTGTCGCTACTCTACATAAAACAAGAAGTGATAAAAAACTAACATAAAATATGGAGTTGATAAAAAAATGGTAGAACCAATGATACCAATCGGTGCCGGAATAGCTTTTGGATTGGGTGCACTCGGCACCGGATTAGCACAATCGAAAATAGGAGCAGCTGGAGCAGGAGTAATTGCAGAAAAACCAGAATTGTTCGGCTTAGCGTTAGTCTTTTTAGCATTGCCTGAAACTTTAGTCATTTTAGGCTTCGTAATAGCAGCAATCATACTTTTCGTTCTAGTTTAATTACACAGCAATGCTTGAACCTTTGGACTTTAAGGAGGCGCTTAATTAATCTCGCTGCAGCGAAATTGTTCGAGTAATATCTACGATATATAAACATAAGGGTTAATCTCGCTAATAAAGGCAATTGTAAATAATCTTAAGAACGCCGCAAAGGTAGCTGATACAAATGACGTATGAAAATTTGATCACGTCTATGGAAGGTAGCGCTGAAGAGAAAATTAAAGAGATGATGAAAAAAGCGTATAAAGAAGCTGAAGAAACAATAAAACACGCTGAAGTGAGAGCCGAGGCGATTAAAAAGTCGTATTTAGAAAACGTAGCAAAATCTGCAGAAACAGAGACAAATAAACTAAATTACAACGTAAAAGTGGAAACTAAAATGAACGTCATCCGCATAAAGGATGAAATGTTGCAAAAAGCTTTTCTGGAAGCCAAAGGAAAATTGGCAAGTTTTAGAGAACAGAGCACGTATAAGGATGCATTCAAAAAAATGATCCAGGAGGCTATTGACGAACTAGATGGAAAAGAGGTGCGGTTACACGTTGACAAAAGGGATGAAAGCCTCTGCAAACAGATTTTAGCTGAAATGAACAAAAATTCCGAGATCGAAGCTGATTTAACGTGCGCTGGAGGGTTAAATGCGAGCACAAAGGACGAAAAAGTCATAGTATCCAACACGATCGAATCCAGGTTAGACAAAGCTACAGAACTCTTAAAATTTGAGATTTTTTCCACGCTCTATGGTGATTAAGGTGGAGTATGATTATGTCAACGCGCGAATAAGAGGGATGAAAAGTCGCCTGCTTGGTCGGAGAGAAATAGAGGAATTAGCAGCTAAATTCGACGTTGATGCCATAATTAGCGAGTTAGAGAAGACGCCGTACAGAGCCGAGATAGAAGATGCTAGTGTCAAATACTCCGGCATAGCTTGCGTGGAAGAGGCATTGAGGCGAAATTTAGCTAAAACCTTTAGGCTAATTTTTAGTTTTGTAAAGGGAGAAGATGCTGAAAAGTTGCTCAAAATATTTCTGAACAAGTGGGATATCCAGAACATAAAGACAATCTTACGGGGGAAAAATATCCACGCGGTCGCACAGGAGATCTTAGAGAGTCTGGCACCGGCAGGGGCACTTGATGAGGCAACGCTCGTTGAGCTAGTGAAACAACCTGATGTAAAGGCAGTGATTGACTTACTTGCAACTTGGAGGATTGAATATTCAAAGCCGTTAACACAACATTTTAAAGAATATAGCGAGCTAAAAGATTTGGTTATTTTTGAATACGCATTAGACAAATTTTACTTTAGAAACGCTTTAGACATCCTGAACGGGGACTCGTATGACGAGGGGATCGTCCGAGAAATGATCACAACCGAAATAGACGTGACGAATATAAAGAGCGTTTTACGGATAATACGAGACAGAATAGAACTTGAAGATACCCAATATTATCTCATTGACGGGGGAAACGAGTTAAACAGCGATAAACTGGTAACACTAATAAAAACGCGGACGATTGAAGGAGTTATCAGGCAATTGGCTGGAACCGCCTATGATTTTCTAGCTAAAGTTCCTGACGAGTACGTCAAAGCAGAAAAAATATCTGCCTTTGAAAAAGAGCTTGATAAATTTCTTTTGCAAAAAGCACTGAGTATGTTCACTGGAGATCCGTTAAGTATCGCCTTGGTAATCGGATATTTATGGGCCAAGTTCAACGAAATCACAAATATTCGGATAATATCCAGAAGCAAAACAGAGGATGTGTCAGAAGAGGCGTTGATGGGGGAATTAGTGCTTGTATAAGTTCATCGTTGTTACTGATCCAGATTCTGCACCAGGATTTCGGCTAGCTGGAGTGGACGTCCTCGAAGCTTCTAATGTGGAGGAGGCAAAGGCGATAATTCCCTCCTTGTTATTCAAGGACGATACCGGCATTGTCGCTGTTAACGAGGATTTCATGGCGTCACTGGATGAAAAGCTTATGGAGAGAATCGAAAAAACACATCGACCGATAATCATTCCAATACCGTCGAGAACAAGACAGATTGATCGTACAGGTTATGTTGAGAGAATGTTACGCAGGGCGATTGGGTATAACATTGTGGTGAGGAGATAATATGTTAGAAGGAATGATCTCAAGGATTTCGGGTCCTGTAGTATATGCTCATGAAATGAGAGGGTCCAAATTGTACGATGTAGTAAAAGTCGGTAAGGAACAGTTAAGTGGTGAACTAATACGACTAGATGGAGAGGAGGCCGTTATTCAAGTTTATGAAGATACATCCGGGCTAACGGTTGGAGAGAAAGTACTAAATACAGGAAACCCGCTGAGCGTCGAGTTAGGCCCAGGGATCATTTCCTCAATATACGACGGAATTCAAAGACCTCTGCCGACGTTGGTGGAAAAAAGTGGAAGTTTCATTTCAAGGGGCATATCTTTGCCCGGATTGGACAGAAAGAGGAAGTGGGAGTTCACTGCTTCGGTGAATAGAGGCGATGAAGTAGAAGCAGGAGATGTTCTAGGAACGGTGAATGAGTATCATATTGAGCATAAAATTATGGTTCCTCCGAACGTGTCCGGGATGGTAACAGAAATAGCAAACGGGGAATTTACAATAGAAGACACTGTGTGCGTTTTAGACGATAGTACTGAAATAACAATGTTGCAGAAATGGCCGGTACGCATAGGAAGACCTTACCGAAAGAAGTTGGACCCCGCTTTGCCGTTACTAACGGGACAACGCGTTTTTGACAGCATCTTTCCAGTGACAAAGGGCGGAACTGCCATGATTCCCGGAGGATTTGGCACGGGAAAAACGGTCGCAGAACAAACGCTCGCAAAGTGGGCGGATACGCAAATTGTCGTGTACATTGGATGCGGCGAACGAGGCAACGAGATGACTGACGTTCTTACAGAATTCCCCGCGTTAGTTGACCCTCGTACCAAGAAACCCTTGATGGAGAGAACGATTTTGATAGCAAACACGTCAAACATGCCAGTGGCAGCGAGGGAAGCCTCAATTTATACTGGAATCACCATGGCAGAATATTACAGAGACATGGGATACGATGTGGCGTTGATGGCTCGATTCAACGTCAAGATGGGGTGAGGCACTACGAGAGGTCTCAGGAAGGCTGGAAGAAATGCCTGGAGAGGAGGGATATCCCGCATATCTCGCTACCCGATTGGCGGCCTTTTACGAGCGCGCAGGGAGAGTTGTCTGTCTAGGCTCCAATGAAAGAGTTGGATCCATCACCGTAGTGGGTGCTGTATCGCCTCCCGGAGGGGACTTCTCTGAACCGATAACTCAAAATACGCTGCGAATAGCTGGAACGTTCTGGGCGCTAGATACAAGCTTAGCGTATAGAAGGCATTTTCCCGCTATAAACTGGATAAAAAGTTATTCTCTCTATTTAGATAGCATCAAAGACTGGTATATGGACAACGTTTCACATGATTGGAGAGAGCTACGAGATAAGACGATGTTTCTCTTGCAAAAGGAAGTTGAATTGCAAGAGATCGTTCAACTAGTAGGTCCTGATGCCCTGCCAGAGGGTGAGAAGGCAATTCTGGAAGTGACGAGAATGATAAGAGAGGACTTCTTGCAACAAAGTGCATTTGACGAAACTGACTCTTTCTGTCCCCTTGTAAAGCAGTATTGGATGTTGAAAGTAATCTTTACCTTCAACGATGCGATAACCGAGGCTTTGGGCAAAGGGGTCTCTCTAAAACAAATACTGAGCTTGCCAGTAAAAACAGAAATTGCTCGAATGAAGGAACAAGAAGATGTGGAAACAATTAAAAGCCTCATCGACGAAATCTATCGGAGTGTTGGATCGTTGGAGGTAGCACGATGACGTCCCACCGTTTGCTCACTAAAGAGTACAAGACGATCAACTATGTTTCTGGACCTTTGATATTTGCCGAAAACGTAAAGGGAGTGTCATTTGGAGAAACCGCCAAAATAACCCTCCCCAACGGTGAAGAGCGGACTGGCCAAGTGTTAGATGTTTCTCGAGAGCTTGCGGTCATTCAAGTTTTTGAGGGCACCAGCGGGATAGATGACCTCGAGACGCGGGTCAGATTTACCGGGGAGCCGCCAAAAGTAAATGTCTCGTTTGATATGCTCGGGAGGGTGTTCGATGGCGTTGGCAATCCGAGAGATGGCGGCCCGAACATAATTTCGGAAGAAAGTGTAGATATAACAGGGACACCGATAAACCCGTACGCCCGAGACAAGCCAACCGACTTTATTCAAACTGGCATGTCAGTTATAGATGGATTAAACACCTTAGTTCGGGGACAAAAGCTGCCAATATTTTCAGGTTCTGGGTTGCCAGCAAACAGGCTTGCCGCCCAAATAGCACGGCAGGCGAAAGTACTAGGAGAAGGAGAGAACTTTGCCGTCGTTTTTGCAGCGATGGGCATTACCTTCAAGGACGCATCATTCTTTATGAGAGATTTTGAGCGAACGGGTGCTCTGGAGCGGGTGGTATTCTTCATGAATTTGGCAGACGACCCTACTATAGAGCGAATCGCAACTCCGCGTTGTGCATTATCTGTTGCAGAGTACCTCGCATATACCCAAAATTTACACGTTTTAGTCATCCTCACGGACATGACTAACTATTGCGAGGCTTTAAGAGAGATCTCCACCGCTCGTGAGGAGGTACCAGGCAGAAGAGGCTATCCTGGGTATATGTATACCGACCTCGCGTCGATCTATGAACGGGCGGGCAGAATTAAAGGAAAAAGAGGGTCTATAACTCAAATTCCGATATTAACGATGCCCGACGATGATATTACGCACCCCGTGCCAGACTTGACTGGTTACATTACTGAGGGGCAGATCGTGTTAAGCAGGGATCTATACCGAAGGGGAGTTGATCCTCCCGTCGACGCACTTCCTTGTTTATCTCGCTTGATGAATTTGGGCATAGGACCGGAAAAAACAAGAGAAGATCACAGAAATGTGGCAGATCAACTCTACGCATCGTACGCGTACGGTAGGGATTTGAGACGGTTAGTAGCAATCGTTGGTGAAGAAGCTTTAACTGAATTAGATAAGAAGTATTTGGAGTTTGCAGACGAATTCGAGCGGCAATTTATCTCACAAGGTGATGAAGACAGAAGCATTGAAACCACCCTCGATATCGGCTGGGATCTCTTCTCTATGCTTCCCGAGGAAGAGTTAAAGCGAATAAGGTTGGACTACATTCAAAAGTATCATCCAGTTCACAAGGGGTGATGAGGCACGGAACAAGTCAATCCGACACGAATGGAATTGATCAAGAAAAATGCGCAAATAAAGTTAGCAGAGCAGGGAAGAGACCTCTTACGCCAGAAAATGGATGCCCTCATCCAGGAGTTTTTTCACATAATGGTGTCGGTTTCCAAATCACGAGAAGAGCTTGAAACAATAGCCTACGCTGCACAACGCTCTTTGCTCGTTGCTCAAGCAGTTGATGATCCTGTGACTTTGAAATCCGCGTCGTTTGCAACAAAAAGAATTATCTCCCTTGATATCAGGGGAAAAAACATAATGGGGGTTCCCGTTCCGCTCATTGAGAAGAAAAGCGTCACAAAGAGCGTCCTCGAACGAGGCTATAGCATCATAGGAACGAGCGGTAGGATAGACGAAACAGCAGAGAAGTATGAAGCAGAATTGGACTTGATAATTGGACTTGCCGAGACTGAGACCTCGCTCAGAAGACTTGGAGACGAGATTCAAATGAACAGACGGCGAGTAAATGCCTTAGAGCAGGTGCTTATCCCCGAATTAAAGAAACAGGCCAAATACATCAAAATTGCCATAGGAGAGAGGGAGAGGGAAGATTTATTTCGACTAAAGAAAGTAAAAAAGCTCCTCGAACGAAAAAAGAAGGCTGCAAAGAACAAATAGATATGTGCTTCCATTCGCTCGCGCAAAATTCGATAGTTCATACGGACTGTACTAATCGATAAAATGATCTAGATTTACAACTTCGAAGTTTATTGAGGAGTTAAATAGACCGGTTATTCCTTAGTTATTAATGTATTGCAGACTTCATCAATCGCTATTTTTTCTGCTTTTTCCTTGTTACTCACTTGCTTCGCAACTTGTATGATTGCTTGCAAATCTCTTTTAGTCAACTTTGTAAAAGAGATATCTTCCCACTCAGCTCGCTTGATGCTAACCCACGCTTCCCCTAATATGTGTTTGAGGACGTCAATATCTGATGAAGTGAATGACTGCCACTCTGACGACATCTTTCGCCGTATTTTTTCTATTGCAACTTCAACAGCTTTTTCCTTGTGTATTTGAAATAATCGTCTACCTACTTCCTCGTCTTTAACCTCAGGCATAACATTACTTCCTTAATAGTATGTTAATTACGTTTAAATATCTATTTTTGGAATAAAATCAACTGAATGATTTCACCGTGTAAACTGAACGATTTCACTGGTGTCTGCAACAATGCACCCTAAGCATAATAAAACATTGTGTCATTAGCTTTTTGCCTTAACGTCTGCTAAATCATACCTTAGTTCCAAATATGTAGGAGGAGGTCACTAATAGAGAGATAGGCAAAAGCTGAAGCCAGATCTGTCTATCGAAATTGTTCAAAAATGTTTTAAGCTTATTCAAACTTGATTTGATCTCGTGTTATAACTCAAGTGCCTGAAAAAAGCACCAACACTTCAGTTCACCTGCCGGCGTAATCGCGCTCAATTAAGAGGATCTCCCGGGCATCTTTAGCACGCGAATAATCAAGAAGCGCATTTGAGTTTAAAGAGATGAATCCCAAGCCCCATTTAAACTTGTTTAAGATCATTTTAGCTTGTTCGTTTTTTTCTAGAATGAGAAGTGCAGCCGCAAGGGCTTCAGCCGTAGTCAAGCGGTAGGGCCTTCCATAGTTTATAGGGTTTGCAGCTAATAGATAGGGAAGTCTCCTTCGGTCAGTTGCATTAAATGCCTTGAAGACGTCTTGGTAATGATCCCACGAGCAATCAACTGCGGCAAGGTTTTTGGGTTTATCGTTTGGAGACAACACGGCGCACGAGGAAGGGTCTAATAATAGTGATTTCGGCACTGACCAAGCCTTTGTATGAAGCCGTACGAGGTCAAATTTAGCCAATTTTTTAGACGTGCACTTTTTCGGGGCGCACTCGCCTACGTGGTATACGTGTAAACGCACCATCACTTTAAGTTAGACGGTATAGACCGGGGTTTCCAAAGAATTGAACTTGAAAATGCGTGTGAACCCACATTCTTCGCATACAACGGTTATTTTATAATCGTCAAGATATATCCGGTGGATTACAGATTCTTTACAATTTACGCATATTACTACCTTTTCGAACTCCCACGGCTCGTGTTGTCCACCAAGTGCAATGACCGGTGTGGTATCGGTTCCTTGAATTACGCTCCTTATAACATAGTGACATGAAGCATTACACGAGGTGCACTTGACAACTGCCTGTTCTTTCTGAATGCTCAAAACTTGAGTGGCAGCGTTGTTGCAATTAAAACAAATTACCGCCTTTTCAAACTTCCACTCTTCAGGTTGTATCCTTGTTGGCATGTTCCCACCAGCTCTCGACAGCATTAGTCATGTACTATATACGTTTTTCATTAATATATACTGTGTAGATAAAAAAACAGAGCTGCAAAAATAGATGTATGCAAACGCATACATCTTTATTAAATAGGTAAGAGAGCCGGTATCCTAGTAAAATTGCTGTACTGAAGTGGATCACTACAGTGTGCAGAACGATGCAAGTTTATCCGCAACGTCAGCTACAGTCTCGATCGGAAACTCAGTCTTTGGCATTTTAGAAATTGCTTCGTGGATTTCAATTTTCTGGCCTTTTAGCATGCACTTCATGTACATGCCCTTCGGGAAAATCGTCATCAACTGCTCGCGCGTTTTTACCGGAAAGGTTACTTTTGCTTTTCTAAGCTCTTCGACTATCTCCGCTTTGAAGTCTTCAATTTCTGCAAGTGCGGCGTCTTTACCAAGTTCTTGAACTATATGCTTTTTTGGAAATTCTTCCCCCATTAACATCGCCTCAACATAATCGATACGGTTTCATCCAATTATGGAATATAGGTATATCGTAATTACATTATGAGATAACTATTTAATAATTTTGGAACATTGTACTTCGAAAATTTAAGAATTTGGCGTATTTTACTGATAATTACTTGATTAATTCATTTTAACAGGTACAACAAGTATATATTAAACGGTTGGATTTGCTCTAGCACTTATACGGCTGCGTAGCCACTAGTACATAGCACAAAGTCGCTTCTCGGATGGCATTTTTGCCAATCTGCTTAGTTGTATTATGCAAATTCGCTGTAAATCTGTCTAATTAGTTCTGGAAGAGCTCGTAACACATCAGCGTACGATATAATGCCAACAATCTCTTGTCCGTTGAAGACTGCAAGATGGTTGACCCTGCCCTTCTGGAACATCTTGGCAGCATATATTATCGGCATCCCTGGAGACACGATCAAAAGTGGTTTGGTCGATACTTCTCCGACTGTTAAACTCCCTGTATCTCTTTCGTCTGCAAAGGCATCAACGATGTCCTTCTGAGTTATGATGCCAAACGGCTCATCTTTTTCAAGTGGTGAGACAATAAGTGCATCGACAGAGTTCTCTATCATTGTGCTAGCAGCGGTGAGAAGCGTCATGCTTGGGTCGACCGTTTGAACCCCGTGAGAAATGACATCCCGCACTTTAACTCTCTTTACCATTTCTATCTAATTGAATCTTACATTCATAAGATAAATAAGTTCTACTAAAGATGTCTTTATTTTAACATTTTAGTATAACTTCACGTCACGCGCAATAGCGTTGTAAAAAAACATAATATAAGGGGCGCTTGCTTGTTGGTACTTATAAGATTGATCATGAAGAACGTACTCGATACTAAAAATTTAACAAAGCTCGATCAAAATACCTTTAGGATGAGTAAGACCCACATTAAGATGAACAACTTAGAGCATCACGGAATTAATGATGAGATACGCAATAAAGTATTAAAAACGAGATACTACGACGCCGTTTAAGCTGTACTTTAAATAAGTTTAAGTAGTCTCAACGCGCTCCGCTTTAATCTTTATCTTCTTTAGTCTAAAGATGTTTTCGCGTTCCATTTCCTCAAGTCGAAATCTTATGAATGCCTCCGCCTCTTTTAAATCTGGTATTACTCTGAATTCTAGGGCGTTCACTCGACGTTTAATCCGTTCAATTTCCATAAGAAGTCGTTTTACGGTGGTTTCGATTTCGGCCGCACGTATGACTTTGTCAAGCAATTCTTCATACGCGCCTGCAGCTTCATCAATTGCTGATGATGTCCCTATTATGCCATACCCGCGTTCGTCTATATTCTTACTGATGGTGGTAAAATCTACCTCTGGAACGACTACGCCCATCAAGCTTCTGCTAGTCAGAACTACCTCAGGCTTGTGCTTTAATGCAAAAGCTGCGGAATAGACTTCAATTACCCCCTCTATCATCTTCGCAATGTCGATCTTTTCCTTTGCGGCTCGGTAACTATTCGCAACGTCCATGCTCGCATCTTTGGCCTTTTCAAGGACGTCAAAGAACTCAAGAATGAGCCCATCCCGCTTCATCTTTAACAGGTTGTAACCTGATTCTGACAATCGTATTTTCTTTTTTATTTCTAAGAGTTCCGATCTTGTAGGTTTTACTTCCCTTAAAGCCATTGTTCTCTCCTGCTGAAAACGACGATGTAGTGATGCTGAGTAATCGTCTGTTTCTTAGTATTGATCTAACACCACATTATGAGGAAGTTGCCGGCACGAGCTCCTCAGCCTTCTTGGCGATGTGTGCCGGATGGTATTTCTCAATCAGCTTTCTATCAATTCTCGTTAGTTGCACTTCTGGCAACGTTGCAAGTAGATCCCAGCTTAATTGGAGCGTTTCCTCAATGCCGCGATCCTCTTCGTACCCCTGCCTTACGAATTTGTCTTCAAAGATATCTGCAAACTCTAAAAACTTTTTGTCGCGCTCTGATAGTGACTCCTTCCCGACTATCGCCACAAGACCACGGAGATCCTTCCCCTCAGCATACCCTGCATAAAGCTGATCAGATACTGCCTTGTGATCTTCACGCGTCTTTCCAACCCCTATACCCGAGTTCATAAGACGCGAGAGCGATGGGAGGACGTTTACTGGTGGATATATGCCCCGTCTGTGCAGTTCACGCGATATCACAAACTGCCCTTCCGTGATATATCCCGTAAGATCGGGAATTGGATGAGTGATATCGTCACCAGGCATGGTGAGAATCGGGATTTGAGTAATCGAGCCCTTCTTCCCGCGGATTCTTCCAGCTCTTTCGTAGACCGACGCGAGGTCGGTATACATATACCCTGGATAGCCTCTTCTGCCTGGGACCTCCTCCCGGGCAGCACCGATCTGCCGCAATGCTTCACAGTAATTCGTCATGTCCGTGAGTATGACGAGAACGTGCATATCATGTTCATACGCGAGATATTCAGCCGTTGTGAGCGCAAGTCGGGGGGTGATCAACCGTTCAATAGCTGGATCGTCTGCGAGATTTAAGAACACCACAGCCCGTTCAAGCGCCCCGGTTCTCTCGAAGTCATTCATAAAGTGTTGCGCTTCCTCTGCTGTAATGCCCATGGCTACAAAGATGACCGCGAACGATTCTTCTGCTCCCAATACCTTTGCTTGACGGGCTATTTGAAGCGCTAAGTTGTTATGCGGAAGACCCGATCCAGAAAAGATCGGTAATTTTTGGCCTCTAACCAACGTATTCATACCATCTATCGTAGAAATTCCGGTTTGAATAAATTCTGACGGATTATCTCTTGCATAGGGATTAATCGCCGCGCCAGTTATGTCGAGTCGCTTTTCCGGTATGATTTCTGGACCGCCATCGAGAGGGTCGCCTGACCCTGAAAGTATTCGACCAAGTACTTCTTTCGAGACTGGCATCTTAATGACTTCACCGGTAAACCTTATCTTGGCGTGTCTGTCGATGCCCGCTGTCGTTTCGAAAATTTGAATTGCCACCAACTTTTCAGATGTATCGAGAACTTGTCCTCTTTTTATCGTTCCGTCTGTAAGGATAACGTTGACGAGTTCCATATACCCAACCGGTTCCGTTTTCTCAACGAAAACGAGAGGCCCTGCAATGTGTGTTATCGTTCTATATTCTTTCATGTTCTTCACCCTACGCTAATTCCGCTCGCATGGCCGTTTCAATCTCTTCAAGCTTTGTCTCATATTCCGCTTCAAATTTAATTTTTGACAGGTCTGCTTTTGACGGGATATTTATTATGCCGTCAACGAGTTTGCCCATATTCAGGGCAGTTCTCGCAAGGTCGTCATAGAGTATAATAGCAGATAAGATGTCATGTTGCTTTTGAAGAGCGCAGTACGTATCGACCTCGTGATAGGCATTTTGCTGTAAGAAATATTCTCGGATCATCCGCGCAACTTCAAGGGTTAATTGCTCGTCGTCAGGCAATGCATCAGACCCCACCAGTTGCACGATTTCCTGAAGTTCACTTTCTTTCTGTAGTATCGTCATGGCCCGCATTCTAAGGTCTTCCCAATCTCCCGCAACGTGATCGACAAACCAATCCGCAAGGGTTTGCGTGTAAAGGCTATATGAATCGAGCCAATTAATTGAAGGGAAGTGGCGCCGTTGCGAGAGCTTGCTGTCAAGTGCCCAAAATACTTTTACAATCCTGAGTGTGTTTTGGGTTACGGGCTCGGAGAAATCGCCGCCAGGGGGGCTAACAGCACCGATAACGGTGATAGAACCTTCATCACCTCCGAGGGTTTTTACTCGTCCCGATCGCTCATAAAACTCAGAAAGTCTTGCTGCAAGGTAAGCAGGATACCCCTCTTCTCCTGGCATCTCCTCCAGACGTGAGGAGATCTCACGCATAGCCTCAGCCCACCGCGACGTTGAGTCTGCCATAAGAGAGACATCATACCCCATATCCCGGAAATATTCGGCTATCGTCATGCCTGTATAGACAGACGCCTCACGGGCTGCAACCGGCATATTTGAGGTGTTTGCCACGAGCACCGTTCGATCCATAAGCGGTGCGTTTGTTTGCGGATCTTCAAGCTCCGGGAATTCAGTGAGCACATCTGCCATTTCGTTTCCGCGCTCTCCACAGCCGATATAGACAACGATTTGTGTATCCGACCACTTGGCGAGTTGCTGTTGCGTTACCGTCTTTCCCGAACCAAATGGCCCGGGAATGGCTGCCGTTCCTCCTTTTGCCACGGGGAACAACGCATCGAGAATCCGCTGTCCCGTAACGAGAGGGATGTCTGGCATGAGCTTCTCAACTACTGGCCTCGATACTCGAACGGGCCATTCGTGCATGAGTTTCAGCTCTGTTCCATCTTCAAGTGTACAAATTATATCATCAATAGTGTGTTCACCTGATTCTATCGTTTTTATCTTCCCACTTTTCCCAGGTGGAACCATTATCTTGTGTTTTAGATTGGTGGTCTCTTGCACGTAGCCAATAGGCTGTCCGCCTCGAACCTCATCGCCAGGCTTTACCTCTGGCACGAAATCCCACTTCTTTGTATGATCAAGTCCAGAAGCAGCAACGCCCCTCTCGATGAAATCACCCAGTTGTAAATTCAATACTGGGAGGGGCCTTTGAATACCATCATAAATTGAACTTAAGAGCCCAGGTCCTAGCTCAACCGACAGTGGCAGCCCGGTGTTCTCAACAGGCTCTCCAGGCCTAAGGCCTGAAGTGTCCTCATAAACTTGGATGATGAATTTATCTCGATCGATTTCGATGACCTCGCCCATCAAGCCCTCGTGGCCGACCTTGACCAGATCATACATCTTCGCTTCAATTCCAGTAACAGTAACGACAGGTCCTGCAACCCTGTATATACTTCCCTTTTGTTCTACTTCCACAAGTCAACACCTACAGATCGCTTTATCTTCTCCCTCAAGTGGGTGCGCTCCTTTCCCGTTCCGCCAATTGAGATGACGGTTGGTTCTACCGAATCGTCTAGCGCCGCTTGTAATGGCATCGACAGCTTCCCTATGTCGTCGCTATTCATTATCAGTATTCCAATATCACGGTCTCTTAAGATCTCTTTAACTTTAGATTCCAAATCTGCATCAGTTGTGATAAAGGTTTTCCGAATGCCGGCTAATAGAAACCCTGTCACAAAATCTGGAGTACCAATGACTGCAACATCCACCCAGATCACCTAACAGTGTTATATGCGTAAGTCATGTTCTCTACAGCACTATATAGTCTCGAATCGTTTCCTCTGAAAGTCTTGCCTCTTTGCCGCGCACGATAGCCCTGATGTTTTCCAATTCAACATACTTGCTCAGCATATACCCTAATATCGGTAATATTGATATTGGGTAAAATCTCGCAATCCTCCAAACGTAATCAGCTAAGAATTTGTCAAGCCTCGTTTCTATCGCGTGAAGCGACTCCATTCGCTCCGTAACGACATCAGAGATGGCAGACCAATATCGGCAGCTCTTCAACTTGCTTACAAATTCTTCAAAGGAAGCGTTTGCCATCTCTTTTAGATCTTTATCAGTAAAGACCAGACCACCAGGTATGACGTAGTCGAGTGTTCGAGGACCTGAAATCCCCGCTCTTTTTAGCCTGAACAGCGTTTTTACATTGACGATGTCAATTTCCATCTTGATATATCTCAAAAATAATGAAAAACCCGTTGCTTTAGATATGGCTTCAATCAGTCTTTTATAATAGAACTTGTCTAACTCGTCTTCTAGCTTCATCAAGGATTCTTTGAAATCGATATCCTTGACTACATCGTAGTAAATCGTGCCTTTTAGGGCCGCTATCACCTCTCCCATATCAGTCTTTCTTACTAAGCCTCGTAGGAAATCAATTGACAGGTCGCCAGATGGAATAAGCACTCTAAGTATATCATCATCGGAGGCTCCGTAAGACTTACCTCGCAAGATAGTCTTGATATTCCATACGTCCCAACGTCTGAGATATTCGACAATTAGGTCGTGGGGCTCGCCCATCGTCATTTCCATAAGTTTTGTGAAAGTTCGTGCGAGATTTAGGTGAAGGGCGAATTCCACCAAATCTATCCCCGTATATCTCCTTGCAAGCTCGTCAACCTCTTGTTTGTACTCCGATTCCTCTATAAAGCGCGTTATTTCAGAAAGGTCCATTGCAAGCAATTTCTTGTAGGTATCATTCGGGAAAAGCTTAATCCTCATAGCGTGAACACGTGCCGTGCCATAGGCATATCGAGCCTTCGCATATGAGGATGTGCGTTTGCCCTTGACGTACGTCGCTTCCATTGAATCCTCATTCAAATAAGATTTCCGATACTCTCTTTATCGAGGTCTCCCGCATACTGTCGAGTAGAGAGTCGAAGGTGAGGTCGCGCATAACAGAACCGTCCTCATTTTCCAGCAAAATGCCCCCAGCACAGGTTATGTTACCTCCATATTCTAATGGAGTTAGTCTTCGCACTATAGGCTCATCTTGTTTGTTAGAAAAAACGCGTTTAAATTCCGTTTGTGATTCCAAGAGACGTTTAATTATGTTCTCGCGTTCTGACTCGGGGAGTGCCGACAACGTGTCCTTTGCTTTATCGTATGTCTCATCAAGGATCTCCTTCTGGGTATTGAGTGTCGATCGTTTCACGTCTAGATGAGTGCTTGATATCTCCCTACGCCTCCTGCGCTCTATTTGCTCTGCAGTTTGCTCCCGTCTCTCCACTAAGAGCTGATGTGCCGCATTTTCAGCTTCAGCTATCACAGCATTAGCTTCATCTATCCCATCTTGCACTATTCGATTCGCTTCCTCCTTGCCTTTTGCAAGGACATCCCCAACTACTACCTCCAAGCCCATAAGTCATCGTTTATAATGATGGCAAGGTTACGAAAAGCAATATCAGTGCAACAACAAGCCCGAAAATTACTATGGACTCGGGGATAACAGTCATTACCAATCCCCTACCGAAGAAACCTTCGTCCTCTGCCATAACTCCTATAGCCGCTGAGCCGATGACTTGCTCTCCCAAGGCGGCTGCCAATCCTGTTACCGATACAGCTATAGCAGCACTAAGTGCTATCATTCCTGCTCCAATTGGATCTACCATTTACTTTTCCTCCGTATATTTTCGTTTATAACCAAATGGTTTGTATTTAATTCCGCCTCCACGATAAAATTTCGTGAAGAATTCAACGTAGTGCAATCTCAAAGCCTGCAATCCAGAATCGAGGATTCCTAATGCTGTATTGACGGCGTGCCCCACAATTAACAGTGCAACCCCGAAAATGATGAAAAAGCCTCCCTTAGAGAAGAACAGTGCATCTGAAAGCTTATTTACTGCAAGGGCTATGCCTGCTGAAGAGATACCTATTGATAATATTCGCGAATATGACAGCACGTTGGATAGAAGGGAAGGGAGCTCAGCAACGCCGATAACACCTTCACCCATGATCAACAACACGAAGCCGACAACTGCTAACACCAAACCCATCAATAGCTCAATTGATAAGCTAATCCGTGTTCCGTGTGTAAGAGGCGGCAAAATAAGCGCGATTACCACCACCCCTCCCCAGAGCATGAACAGCCAACTCATCTTCGCAAATACCGGATGCTTGAGTCCGTGTTGGGAGTACTCGTTTATGAATCCCAAAACAAACCCAAATGACAAATGCAATATTCCAATTATGAGTGTCGCCAGTAGTAGAACCAACACGTTGTCAAACCTAGGTATCGCCGGATATTCGACAAAACTTAAAAGTCCTCGATGCCCAAAGAGCTCTACTCCAAAAAACTCATTGTAAATGAAGCCAAATACTATCGACAAGATACCGGCGTAGAGCCCTATGCCCGCCAACGCTCGAAGGCCCTTAGATTTTATCATACGGCTTACTAAAACAGCAAGGACGACAACCACGAGCCCGTAACCAATATCTCCCAGCATTAATGCAAAGAAGAAGGGATACCACAAGAATATGATAGTCGTAGGATCAATTTCATTGTATTTCGGGAGTGAAAAAGCTCGTATCAAAACTTCGTACGGTTTTGTCGGGAGTGGATTCTTAAGGGCTATGGGAACTTTTTCCGCTTCGACAGCTTCAGATTTATCAACAGCTACTACGACGTGGCCATTTGTCGAGTGCTTAATGTCTTTCTCTAAATTATCAAGATCCTTTGTAGGAACCCAGCCTTCAACGATAAATGCGTTTTTCGTCGTCGCAAATCTTAGTGGAGCTTCAGCTTTTTGTGTCTCGATCGAGAGATACTCATTCAGCGCTAAGACATCAGTGATGTGCTTCTTCTGTAAGCGTTCTAGATCCTTATCAAGCTCTTCCCGTTCAGATTCGAGCTCGAGTCTTTTCGCATCAAGCTCCAACAGCAGGTCTTTCGGGGCGCCCGTTAGTTCCGGTATGGGAATCGCCGTGAAATTCTGCTCTTGTAAGGCTGAAAGAACTTCCGCTTCGAACTCCTTCGAAACAAACAGCGCAATAACTTGACCTCGGCTGTATGGGGCGCTCTCTAAGTGGTAGTTGTCGGTTATTTCATCGATCGCTACGTGACCTCTGATAAGACCTACAAGAACCGCTAGTGATTCATAACCACCATACATCTCAAGCGGTATGTCAAAGTTTTTAAAGGGGTCAAGCTGCTTTTTCTTGTCATCGATGTCCTTAATCTTGGCATCAACGTCATTAACCCTTTGCGTGACCTTTGAGACCTCGAAATTAAGATGCTCAATTATTTCGTCAAGCGTGGCTTCTATTGACGTTACCGCAATTTTATTAGGAACTTCCTCTTTACCTTTAATTTTCAAGTAACTAGCGATGGACCTCAGTGATATTGCACGCTCAGAGAGGCTTGAAGCTTTGGAGAGAGGTTTGCCAATTTTAAAGTCGTCACTTTCCTCAACAAAATCTGTGATATGCACCGCGTCGTGCGCGTGCATAACTTTGATAGTAGCACCCATGTGGTCATTGGATCCTGCGATGATGACTTTAGTCATATCTTCAGGTTTAAGCATGGCTTGCCCTCTTAAATTCCTCTATGATATGTGAAAGAGCTTCGCCCACTCTACCCTTAGCTCTCTTTTTTATTTCAAAAATCTCCTTATCACCGTTATTGAGAATATCCCGCTTAATCTGAGCAATTGCTGCGTCCGCAGAGGCGTTCATCTCATCTTCGATTCTTTTAGCCTCTTTTTTTGCGTCGTCGATGATTTCCAAAGACTTCCGCTTGGCATCCTCTATCATTTGGTGCTTTTGGGTCTGTGCGTCATCGATCATCCGCTGGACTTCAGCTTCAGCATCTTTGATCTCTTGCAATATCTGTAGTTTCATTTGATCAAACCCACCCCATATAATAAAAGAGATTATATTTAAAGGTTTAGCATATATATTTAAAACGCGGAATATAATAGCAAAGTTTAAAATGTTTGACAGTTTAGGTTTTTAAATAATCATCGGCGTAAATTTCTTTGTTGAGCAACACGTTACACGTTTTGATGGTGTCCATCAACTCGGTATCTTCAGTATTTATTATCGCTGAGGATAGGCCCGCACCCATCAACATTGCTAAGAAGCTCCGCTCTATCAATCGGGGGTTCTTCGTATTGTGTGAGATGTTATTGAGCCCGACGGTAGTTTTTAAAACTGAAACTGGGCTCGTAAGCGAGCCAATCCGCCGTACAGCTTCCACTACTATTGGCGCTTGATCTTGCGCCGAACTCACCGGCAGACACACCGGATCTACGTAGACCTTCTCAAGATCGATTCCGTACTCGCACGCACTCGCGACAAGTGTTGCGGCGCGCTCGCATCGGTTATCCACATCACCGAGAATGCCTTTCTCATCCATCGTCATGCAAATAATCTCAGAATCGTGCTCAGCAGCTAACGGAAAGAGGGCAGCCATCTTCTCTTGTTCGGCGGGAATAGAATTAACCATGGACTTGCCGTTAACCCTTTCAATGCCCGCTTTCATTGCATCTATCTTGTTTGTGTCGATGGAAAGAGTCACGTCGACAACGTCCTGCACGGCGGTCACCAGCCACTTCATAGCGTCAACTGCATCATCCCTCCCTGGTCCAACATTTAGATCGATTATGTGCGCCCCCGCGTCAATTTGCCTTTGCACCATGGTTTGGATGGTTTTTGTATCCCGTATGTCGATAATGGCCCCCACAGATTTTGAATACCCATTAATATTGCCGCCTATAATTATCATGCAATTCTCCATCGCTCCGGTGCTTTAATAGGAGTGCCTTTTTACTTTAACGCCAGCACCTGACAGCTCATACTCCACAGTACCTCGCAACCTATATATAAAAAAATATAGTATATAAAGTCACGTTACTTCTGTATACCGTGAGAGGATTTAGGCCATTTGACGAAAGAATTTAAAGTTGTTTTTAAGCCTGATAACAAGACTGTCAAAGTTGGGCGAGGCACTACCGTACTTGATGCGGCTACGAGTTCTGATATCTACATTGATAGCATATGCGGGGGCAGAGGCAAATGCGGTAAGTGTAAGGTCATAATCGATGGGAACGTCCACGCTGACGCGACAGACCTGTTAAGCGCTGAGGAGACGGCGCGAGGCTACTATTTAGCGTGTTTGGCTCGAGTGGCGGGAAATTTAACAGTTACCATCCCAAAAGAGAGCAGAGTGGAATCGCACCAGATATTGATGAAAAGCGAGATAGTTCCGTTACCCGCCATAGAGCCGCCCTTGACGAAAATTTCACTCTCACTCAGCCCACCATCGTTAACTGATTACATGAGCGATCTCGACAGAGTTACGAGAGCGTTGCGCAATCTCGGTATAGAAAATGTGACCATAGGACTGCCAACGCTTAAAAAGCTTAGCAGAATTCTGAGGGAGAACGAATGGAATGTGATTGTGACACTCATGGACCTCTGGGATCGACAGGAGATAATAGACATTGGTCCCACTTCAGATGATGACTTAAGTGGAGTGGCAATTGATATAGGCACCACGACGATCGTCGTAGAGTTAGTAGATTTAAAAAGCGGCACCGTCATTGACTCACGATCCGATTATAATAAACAAGTTGTTTACGGTGAGGATGTTCTTTCACGGATATTGTACACCGAGGAACATAAAGACGGCATTCATAAACTTACCACTACCGTCAGATATGCCATAAATGACTTGATACGAGAACTTGTTATAGACAACAAGATGCGATACGAAAAAATTTGCCGCGCGGTGATTTCAGGCAATACCGTCATGATGCACTTGTTTTATGGATTAGATCCGAAATATATACGCCACGAGCCGTACATACCGGTTATGTCGTTCGTTCCACAGATGAAAGCAGTAAAGCTTGGACTCAGCGTAAATCCGAACGCCTACATTTATGCGCTTCCTTGTAGGAGTAGCTACGTGGGCGGCGATGTCACAGCTGACGTGATTGCTTCTGGGATGAGCGATAGAAAGGAGATTTCACTTTTAATCGATGTCGGTACGAACGGGGAACTAGTGCTCGGAAATGAGAGCTTCCTTGTATCGTGTTCGTGTTCAGCGGGTCCGGCCTTTGAAGGAGGGGAGGTCGAGTTTGGCACCCGGGCGATGTACGGCGCTATAGAGCGGATTTTGATTGACGACAATAAAGTGCACTACTCGACTATCGGAAACGTAAGGCCGAAAGGCATTTGTGGGTCGGGACTTATTGAATTAATAGCTGAACTATTTAGCAATGGTGTAATCGATAGAGTAGGAAAAATACAACCGGATAAAAATAACATCAGAATTCAAGTGGGTAGTAGCGGCAGCCAATTCGTTGTGGCATTTAAGGGCGAGACGGCCATTAACAAAGATATCGTGATAACTGATGTTGACATTCAAAATATACTGAGGACGAAGGCCGCCGTTTATGCGAGCTCTAACGTATTGTTAAAGACTTTTGGATATAAATTTACCGACTTAACCGACGTATTTATTGCCGGCAGTTTTGGCAACTACCTCGATATCAAAAAAGCTATAACGATCGGGTTGCTGCCTGATCTTCCCCTTGACGTCTTCAAATTCATAGGCAATGGCGCTCTCGGAGGAGCGAGAATGGTATTACTATCGAGGAGCATGCAAGATATAGCGGAAGAAGTTGTCGCAAATATGACACACATTGAGTTGAGTGTCAATAGCATGTTCTTTAAAGAGTTTACCTCTGCACTCTTTATCCCTCACACCGAAATCGATCAGTTTCCCAGCATCGTAGGAAGAGTTTATACGTAGTTTTTAATTAACAAGCTTAAAGGTCTAACAACAACGCAGTAGTCCAACCAAAAAGGGGGCGGAGATAGTCTTATGGAGTTATCGGATGCCTGATATTACTCCGTATAAAAAACGCCACAGAGACAAAACGAAAAGGAGGGCCAAATGCCAACGATTGCAATAACAGGTAAAGGCGGGACAGGAAAAACGACATTTGCGGCACTTCTTCTTAAATATTTGAGCACACGCATCGGTAACATTTTAGCTGTTGATGCAGATCCCAATTCAAATTTGAACGAACGATTGGGACTCAGTGTTGAACAAACAATCGGAAACTTGCGAGAAGATCTCCTCAAAGAGTCCCTTCCTGCCGGCGTGCCCAAAAATGAACTGATCGAGTATCAAATTCGCTTAGCTCTCATTGAAGGAGATTTGTTTGATCTCATTGTTATGGGACGACCTGAAGGGCCCGGATGTTACTGCTACATCAACAATGTATTAAGAGACGTCATCGACAGGCTCTCAAACAGCTATGATTATGTTGTCATCGATAATGAAGCGGGTATGGAGCACCTGTCGAGGCGAACAACAAGAGATGTCGACGCGCTTTTCATTATGAGCGATGTGACAAAGCTCGGCATAATCACCGCGAGTCGAATTCAAAAACTGTCTGAGGACCTAAACATCACCATAGGAAAGGCGTATCTTGTATTAAATGAACTGCGGGATGGCATACCTGATAGCATTAAAGATCAAATTGTGGAGGAGGGACTCAACCTTATCGGTGTCATTCCCGTAGACAAGCTCATTGAAAATTATGCTATTCAGGGGAGATCTTTGTTAGAGCTTCCCGGCGATTCGGCTGCATTTAAAGCCGTCATAGAAATAGCGAAGCAATCGATAATGTCGTGATTGCATTACCCCTTCGCCATCTCCCTCAGATACTTCGGCAACGCCGATGAGTCTTTAGTCCCCACTAAGACTTCCCACCCCGTAAGGTCCTCGAGTTTCATCTTCATCATCGCGATCATGCCCGGAATTATAAGTCTCTTGTGATTCACCTTCTCTGCAACCTTAGAGTCATCTAGCGCTTGTGCTATCTTCTCTGGGGTTAACTTATCGGCTGCAAACGCCGTCATCACAGACAAGCCCTCTGTGTCTATAACAAGTAGATACGATGGGACTTTGCTCGCTTCAATATCGCTCGCTACTGTAAAATACGTGAGGGAGAAGTTTGACGTCACAATGACCGGTGAATTCCTATTTGGTTTTCCTATCTCGTACAGACCTGGATTGACCTGTATTAGTGCTTGCGGATCCGTATAGATGTTTGTCCTCAACGTGGTAAGCGGATATAACCGCGCAGGATCAATGTCGCTAAAGATGATTAGAGATGCGTATTTCATCGTCCCTATCGACGCCTTTATTGCTTGGGTTTCGATATCTGTGCCGTTGTCTAAATTCAACATTACCGGATAGCCCAGTGGGCGGAATAATTTCTTAACACTGAGCCGTCGCAATATGGTGAGCCATTCAAGAGCTTCACGTAATTTCTTGTTGCCGAGGTTCAAATCTAAAACGATGTCCTCTACGCCTTCGCTTTTTGCCATATCCGATAATGATATGAGCTCATCGATATCGTCAGAACAAATCGCAAGCGGGCACATGTACCTGTCGCGAGAGCTTAGCCATAGCAGTACAGTTACTTATAGTGGCGGCGTAAATTAACGGTTTAGCTTTCGAAACGAGCTTTAAGCCCTCTTCGATGACCTGCGGGTCGTCACTGATCAACACCAACGGCAAACCGCTGTTATCATTCACGAGATTGACCGCTTCTGAAAACCGCTTTTCATCACTTGTAGATTTGATCGCGATCAAGTCAACTCCTGAAATGATGCCGATCCGCTCGAATTTCATCACATCGAGTTGTTTAGCCTTTCTAACGATTGCGTCATTATCGAGGGCATCTTCGATTATCACGGCGTACGCTGGCTGGTTAAAAAACTTTTTCTCGTGCCTGAAAAGCTCGGTTTCACCCCCAATATCGAGGTCGCCTACCGTCACAGTGCGCATAGGTGGCAACGATGAGCTCTCCAGCTGTTGCAGCACCTCCGGCGACACATACGGGCACTTCGTCAGTTCGGTCTGCTTGTTTGCGAGCAGCATGGCAAATGCTAAACATGTAGGAACGCCACATTCGCCGCAGTTCTTTTTAGCTAATAACTTGAATATATCCAAGGCTGTCATCGGCATTGACTATCACCCTATCAATTCATCCACAGCTTTCCTCGTCATCGCCACAGACTGAGGATGTCTCAGTATTAAAGCGTTCGCGCCGGCCATTAAAGCCGCAAGCGCAGAAGCTACTTCCCAAAAGATGGCTCTTTGTTTCTCATCGCCGAGCTTTTTATCGTGCCGGTATGCTTCTTTGGCGCTCCAAGAAATAGTTATGTCCGCGATCATCGGCGATTGTATCATTCTATCGCCCACCAGACCCGCGAGTTTAATCCGCTCCATAGCCGAGTACGCGTATTCAACCCCGAATCCAATCCCTGCCATAAGGGGGTCAATGACAATGTCGTCAAGTTTTACGCCAAACTCTGTTAGCATGATATTGAGCTGTTTTGCAATACTAATATCAATATTTGAAAAAGAAACGACTGCATGGCCATTTGCTGTAGCAGCTACTGCTATCGACTTATAATTTTCTTGTTCAGCCCTTGAAAGCAAACATCGCTCTCCCTTCGCAACTTCCCCACAGAGTTCCATTACTCGTGCGTCCTTCTCATAGTCGCCACTTCCTTGAATTATTAGTGGCGCCTTGACCTGCGCAAGCATCCTAGACACGAGAGTGGCAGCATCTTCGGCGCTGATGTTTTCTTCCTCAGGATTGGTGCTCAACAACTTAAAACAGATGAAATCTGCGCCGTAAGTGTGAACGCACGTTTGCGCCCACGCAACGGGATCCCTGATCACATCACCAAACTCGTCTATGATTATCTGAGGGTAGTCATCCCCGATTCTATCGACGACTTCCATTCCGATAGACGGCCTTGATACGTTGCCTTCGAAAGACAGAAACGGCAGGGTGGTCTCCCCCCCCAAAATGATTTTCTTGTCTCTCGTTCCTCCTTCTTCTTTAGTTGCTCCAAAAACAACCTCTTTTATCTTGCCAGTCCAACTCTCTTTTGGAATTGTTACCATTACGTTACCCCACTTAACACATCTGCCTGCGTTTAGAACATACCCATGGGCGGCATGGCCAATGCAGGGTGGTTTACCTTTGCTATGTATCCCATCAATTCACCTGCATCCGTCGTAATAGTTTCGTCTGCGATTTTATCCACCAAGTCAGGCAGCCCCATCTCCTTTGCCCGCTTCTCAAGATCTTCCCTTAGCGCTTCTTTCAATTCTTTTGGCATCCACACAACTCGGGCTAACCCCCCATCGGCGTGGATAAACTTCTTGCTCGTGATGAACTGCCTCCCAATGCCAATGAACCCAGGTGTTTGATTACCGCCACCAACTGACCCAGCGAGAGTGGAAAACTTCATCCCGATGGGAGTCATGCCAGTATACTCCCTGTTCACTATTATCACGCCTTGTAAGTCGCTGCTAATCGCCACAATGCACTCGAAACATCCACACGACGTTTGTGGATCCTCCATCATGGTGTACTGATTCATCCTTTCAATGTGACCGTGGGTGAGCTCCCTCACCGCATTATTGACGTTTGGCCATTGACCCTTCAGTTCATCAATGGCATCTCCCTTCTCAATCGGCTTATTTGGACCATTCGGATCGATGCTATAACCAGCAGCCGCATCAAGCCAGTTTAGTGCCCCACACAATCCAAGTCGTTCTGGAGATATGATGCACACGTGACTCGGAGCGAAGCTCTGGCACAACGTACACGCGTAAAATTCATCAACGCTCTCATCGGTCAGTCCAGCTATTCTCCTGTCCCGCTCAGCATAGGACTCCATAGCCTCTGGTAGATGCTCTTCCACCGCTTTCTCATCGGTAATTATCGTGACTTGTATCCTGCTGATAATGCCCCCGAGCTCTTCCTTCATCTTGTTGTAGAGGATATCACCAAAGTGTTTGAAACGTAACCCACTTGCGACGCTGCTCTTGCTTAATCTCACCCAGAGCAGATTTCTCTGTCCTGTATGCCATGCACCTTCTGCGTAGTTGATGAACTGGTGGATGCGGCGTTCAACCACGGGTTCGAACTCTTTTTTCATGTTCTTGCCATACACTTCGACAAGAATCCCCAGTGCTGACGCACTGCCCTCCTCCATCTCATCGACGTCCTTGCCAATGAGCGTGATCTGGCCATCCTTGACCTCGTCAACATCGCGAATTTTTACAAGCTCAAATACCCTTGTCTTTGTCGGACCCCCACACTCGACGTAGGTTTGTGGCTTCCGCACGGTTTCTCCTTCAAATGCAAGACCATACGCCACAGGCAACGAGACCTCTCCGAACCTCACCTTCATATTCCGTATCTCTATCGCGTGGGCAACGATTTGATTGTAATCCTTTTCCACTTCGTATTTGCCAGGTATTTCCACCACATCTTGATCAGTGACCGTCGGTGACCCATTGAACAGCACGGCGAAGTCAATCGCCGCCTTAATGTCGTCGATTGGACCCAGTTGGACAACTACCACTTTTGGCCGTTTTGCAAGATAATTGTACAGCCCCTCCCTGTCTCCCGGCTTGATGTTGCCAAAAGTCAGCGCGGCACGGATTGCAAAGCTTAAACCGTGAATCGCTTGTGTGAACTCGCCCACGCAGAATAATAGTCTATCGAGTCCTTTGTGCTCACCAATCTCAATACCCGCCTCTTTGACCTGTTGTATCGTGTCAAAGGTGGCTATGATGAGCATACCCTTGCTTTGGCAGTCTCTGATGATCTTCGCTAGCAGTTTTGGATCCTTTGCCTTCCCCGCTAACACTAGAACGCCCGGTATAGTGTCGTCGACAAATGAGATGCCCAACTTTCTCAAGACTTCATCGCCGATGAAACCAGTGTAAGGAGTTCCCGCATATGGATCTCGATTGTCAATATACTTGAGAGCTTCAACGATTTCTGCAGCGACCATTGTCGCCTCCCCAGACGCCACCGCGTTATCGAACGTGTACTCTTCCCGTATCTTTCCTCTTACCTCACCGAGCAACCGTGGCAGTTGCCCAAGTTTCGTAACCTGTTCACCGGTCCACGCGGTGATACACGGCAGATAGTATCCCGTATTCGGATAGCCAATCTCTTTGTTACTGCCATGCTCTCGGAGTGCCTTGCTCAACACGTGATCTGCGTATCCCGTCGCAATGATGGCGCCCTCAATTGCCTTCTTGTATAACGCCTCTTGCGAGAGTAGGGGTGCTCTCTCACCCGCTATTGCACCATTCCAGTACGTGACAGGAGCTTCGAGTTCACTGTGCGCGTTTAACTTCCATCTCCGATATTGTACAACATTCACCAACTTCTGTGCTGCGAGTGTGGGATCAGGCTCGAAGATAAAGTGGCCGCCAAACACGTCCTTAGCGGTTGCCTGTGCGATTTCATCCGCTAGGGGACTCCCCTTTATGAAAGGATAGACCCCTACGTGGGTCGGCCATCCAGTCGCTACGCACCACGTGCCAATGGTCACCGCTTTTTCGCTCATCGCTTCGGGAGCGCTCGCGACAATAGGGAGATCCTGTATGTCGACGCTCATCACCTGTGCGAGTTCGCTGATGAAATTCTCGACTCGCGAGTTGTCCACGCACGACCCCATGTGGAGTATCAGCGGCAGTGATCCGCCAATTGTCTTCTGGCCCACGTCTTTGAGGAACGTCTTGAGTGACTCTCCCGCGTATTCATCTACCGCCTCCGGCGTCAGCAAACCGTGCTTTGCAAGAGATTGAGCAGCACAGCCAGTTACGAGTGTCAGTATGTTGTTCTTGACCAGTTCTTTTGCTATTGTTAAATGACATAAGTCGTGTTGAGCTTTGGCAGGATTGTTGCATCCCGCAATAAGCGCTATCCCTTGAATCTCGCCGGTTAGAATCTTGTCTGCGAGATACTGAAGGGGTTCTTTTTCGTTAAAGTTGCTCAGCAGTGTCTTTATATATTCGAGGCTAAATCCCGCAACTACCTTGCTCGTAATGGCAGGTATGGAAATCCTGCTTGTATCCCTGTTCTTGTACGCTTCAATGGCTACCCGAACAATCTCTCTTGCCCCTTCGCGCGCCGCCGCTTCGTTGAACTCGATGTGGGTATCGCCAGGTATACGGGTGATAGGCATTGTCGATATGAGCTTTGTGTGGAAACATTGCGTCCAAAATCCTACCGACGGCGCAATGCATTGATAGTCGATCACCATTGCGTCGACGACGCCCGTCATAATTGCCAATTCTTGACTTGCGAAATTTGTTATGATCGGTATGCCTCTCCTCATCAGCAGTTCATTGGCGGTGCAACAAATGCCGACGATGTTGATGCCCTGTGCGCCTGCAGCAACAGCCTCATCTCGTAGCTCATCTGCGGCGTCGCATATCACTTCACTGAGAATAGGATTGTGCCCATGTACACAGATATTCACGCACTCCTCTTTTAATGCACCAAGATTGGCCTCTGACACTACCATTTGAGGGACGCCGAACAGCACATCAGAAAAGTTGGAGCTGATATTCTCGCCTGCTACGTCTCCAAGCGAGCACTTAATACCACCGAACATTAGCGGCACGGGATCAGCGTCACATCCCATGTGAGTTCTGTGCATGACTTCCGTTATTCCTTTGTCAATATTAGTTGCAATGACATCATTTCTGTCGAGAAGTTTTAACCGCTTTTCGGGGAGCATGATCTTCAGCCAATTGCACGTCTCGTCATCTTGCCGGGAGAAGTCCTCCAATGCACTATTTGCAACTGCCACGGCAAGCTCACTCATGCTCTTACCACTATCAACGCCTAGCTTTGTTGCAAGGGCTCGTAACTTCGCCTCTTCTTTGATCCGATAGTCGGGCGCTTTGCCCTCCCCAACACCTTTAAGCGCGTACGCTAGGTGCCTTCCGTGATCGGAGTGGGCGGCACAGCCGCCAGCCATCATCCTTATCAAGTTTCTAGCTACAATTGTGTAGTCTTTTGCCCCACAGATACCTCGTTGCGGCTCTTTTCCAAACGGATTGATGCGACAAGGCCCCTGCAAGCAGATTCTGCAACACAGCCCTGATTCACCGAAGCCGCATTGCGGCTTCGCCGAATCGGCCCTATCCCACATCGTTTCCATATTGTCCCGTTCGGCAATCGGAAGCATCGTGATCGCCGCGGGATCTATTGTAGTAACCTTTTTAGAACCCACTATGTTACGCCTCTTGTCCATATACTAACGCACCACACTTACACGCTGTTATGCATGACAGCTCTGCTGCCCCATTACAAAGATCGCATTTCACCGCTTTATTATCCCATAACTGTATAGCCCCAAATGGACACGCCTCGATGCATTTAGAGCAGCCGGTGCATATCTCTTGTCTAATCGTCACCGTGCCATCTTCACCCTTTGTTATCGCTGCTAATTCACAAGCTTCTATGCATTTAGGCTTTTTACAATGCAAACACCTTGCAAGATGTAATTTCCCATCTTTGTAGCCAATCATGAGCCTTGCTATCGGGGGTGGACACTCTGCCATTGCTGTATTAATATCATCAGACGAGCTGTGATATAGTGCGCACGCTAACTCACACGATTTGCATGCTACACAGTTTTTTGGGATAAATCTAGCGATCACCATAAGCAGCGGCGTACCTCTTCCGTTTCTCTTATATAACCTCTCGCTGAGCGAGTGAAGTTCTGTGACTAACGGGCCATCCCTGGCATAAAGAGTGATCACGCACGACGTGCTTGCAAAAAAGCGGACTGTATTGTGCACATTTAGCAATATAAGAGTAAATCATTTGTTGCATTCTGCTACCTTCGAAATAGCGAGATTTTGACAGAACAAGAGAATTTAATTTCCTACATTAGTTTATATGGCAGTTGTTGTATATATGTATATGGTCGCAAAAGAAGCAGGGAGATCCTTATGATAAACGGGAGTGTATTTAACAGCTGATGGCTCATATAAAAGTTCGACTGTTTGCAAATATCAGGGAGATTGTGGGGGGGCGTGAACTTTTTTTAGACTCGACCACGGTAAACGGTGTGTTAGATACGCTCACCTCTATGAAACCCGACTTGCGAGATGTGCTCTTTGAAGATGGAGCCTTGCGCCCATATATCACGGTATTGCTCAACGGACGAAATATCAATGAGATTGACGGGATAACGTCAGCCCTTTCAGAAGGCGATGAAGTGGCAATATTTCCCCCTGTGTCAGGTGGCTAATCGCTTAGATTGATATGCCGATCTGTTAATTGTTCGAGCGACGTTTCAAGTTCTTCATATTCTTTCAATATGGCCCGACCGAAAGCAGTCAACTTCGCACCGCCTCCTTCTTTTCCCCCTCTTGTACGTTCAACAAGCGATCTTCCGAGTCGTTCTTCTACGGTCGTGATGCGCTCTAATGCATAACGATAGGACATTGTCAACTCACGCGATGCAGCACTTATAGATCCCAAACGATCGATTGCAGCAAGCAGTCTCATCGTCCCTAGGCCAAATACATATTCGCCGTTATCATCAACAAACCACAGCTTGAGCTTTGGTCTTATTTTCATGCTGATAAAATATAATATAGGACATGCGCTCTTAATAATAACGATGAAATTCAGGTCAAGAACTCCATTTCACGACGCGTTATCAATGTTCCTTAGTCGTGTGAGCCCAATTTCTCAGACAGAAAATGTTTCCATCAGAAACGCGGCTGGTCGTGTGCTTGCACGCCCCATAATTGCTGATAGAGATGTTCCCAACTATCGAAGGGCAGCTATGGACGGGTACGCCGTACGAGCAGAAGACACGATCGGGGCAAGCGAGCGTTCTCCGGTTGTGTTAGAGATCAGTCGAGAAGTTGAACCTAATACAGCGGAGAGGGTTCACACCGGCTCCCGGATGCCTGACGGAGCCGACGCAGTTGTAATGGTGGAAGACACTGAGCTATTAGACTCGGCAGTCGAAATCAGAGCGCAAGTTCACCCATTTAAAAATGTGGGGGCGAAAGGAGAAGACGTGCGAAGCGGCGAAGTGGTTCTTAACGAGGGACATCGCCTGAGAGCAGCAGATATTGGATTACTTGCGTCGCTTGAAGTTAACAGCGTTGACGTCTATCGACAGCCTGAACTAGCCATCATCCCAACTGGTGAAGAATTAGTAACCAGCAGACCGTCAGAAGGCGAGATGGTTGAGACCAACGGTCTTATGAACTCGCTTCTTGCAGCGCAGTGGGGTGCACGCTCTCGGTATCGAAGTATCGTGACTGATGCTACCGAGCTTATTGAAGACGCTATATTACGAGATATTGACGCAGATCTAATAATTACAACGGGTGGAACCTCAGTGGGTATACGCGATCTCGTTCCCACTGTGGTGCAGAAACTGGGGACAGTCTTAGTTCACGGAATTGCAATAAGCCCTGGAATGCCCACGGCACTCGGAGTGATACGCGAGACGCCTATAGCCTGTCTACCAGGTTTTCCGGTTGCGTGTCTTGTCGCCTCAACGGCGTTTGTAAAGCCTGCTGTCTATCGTCTCGGTCACATATCAAAATCGTTTGAACGGACTGTGAGGGCAAAACTGGAAAGAAAAATTGTCGGAAAAACGGGCTCCCGAACGTACGCGCGGGTTGCGCTTAACAATGATACAGCAGTGCCTGTGATGATATCGGGCTCAGGAATACTAAGCTCTATGGCCAAAGCGGATGGCTTTGTAATCATACCTGAGAATGTAGAAGGCTACAACAAGGGGGAATCAGTAGAAGTTGTCCTGTTTGACTGAACGTTGACTGTAGGGAACTTACAAAACGAAAATGGAAGATAGAAAAGAGTTCAGAAAACTGGTATCGGTAGAACAAGCGCAAGATATAATCAGTAGGCTCACGCTACGACGTGAGGTTGAAAAAATCCCCATTGAGGCAGCATTTGGAAGGACGCTTGCGTATGACGTTATTTCGTCAATTGACGTGCCACCATTTGATAGAGCTGCTATGGATGGGTTTGCCCTGATCGCCAGCGATACGTATACGGCGAATGAGTCGGACCCTGTCGCGCTGAAGAACATAGGTTCACTTCCGGCCGGCGTGTTTCCCGTTCACGACGTCAAACGTCACGAAGCGATGGAGATGGCCACTGGTGCAATGATGCCGAACGGCGCCGACGCCGAGGTTATGATCGAAAACATCGACGTGCGTGGAGATGATGTCGTAGTCAGAAAGGCTGTTGCTATTCACGAGAACGTCATTTCAGCTGGTTCAGACGTGATGGCAGGAGAGCTCGTGCTGAGAAAAAGCACTCTTCTCACAGAACGAGAGATAGGAGTTCTCGCTACAATAGGCCTAAGAGATGTAGCGGTTTACAAAAAGCCAAAAGTTGGACTACTCTCAACAGGAAACGAGATCCTGACTCCCGGCGAGCAGATGGTCCCGGGAAAGATCTACGACGTCAATACTTACTCACTTGGAGCAGCAGTTAAGTCAAGTGGAGGAGATCCAGTATACTACGGCGTCGTGGAAGACGACCTCACTAAAATCGAGAACACGATACAAGACGCCATCACGTCGTGTGATGTGGTCATCTCATCGGGAAGTACATCAGCAGGGCGCGGTGATGTCGTGTACAAGATCGCTGAACGTGGAAAGCTGCTCGCTCACGGCGTCAGCATAAAGCCAGGAAAACCCCTTATCATTGCAGAAATTGATGGGAAGCCATTTTTCGGTTTGCCAGGATATCCTGTGTCGGCCCTTATGGTCTACTACGTCTTTATCGATCCTTTCATTCGAGGCAGGACAAAATCAGTGCGAAAGGTAACGTCAAAGCTGGCAATTGAGATCCATTCAGAACCGAGGTATCACCTGATACCGGTGAGCCTCGTAAGAGGCAACGCGTATCCAATCGAGAAGAGCTCAGACGCAATAACAACGCTTCTTTCAGACGGATTTATCGAGATACCAGCGCACGTAGAGATCGTCAGCGAGGGAGAAGAAGTTTCTGTCTCGCTGTTTGGAGAGCTTGAAACGACTGATCTCATGTTTATCGGCAGCCACGATATCGGGCTTGACATTCTGTTTGGGATGATCGCAGATGTGGCACCTCACGTGAAAGTCGTGAATGTCGGGTCCCAAGGCGGTCTTGTTGCTATTAGAAAAGGAATCGCCGATGTAGCAGGCATTCACTTGCTCAGCGAATCCGGAGAGTATAATGTGCCCTTTTTAGCCCAATATGGTCTACGAAAGATAGCACTTGTCAAAGGGTACCTGAGGGAACAGGGCATTATCACAAAAAAAGGCACGACAGTCGCGCTCGACGATCTGCCTGAAAAACATTTGATAAATAGGAATAAGGGCTCAGGCACGCGTGTGCTACTGGATATGGAGTTAAAACAGATTGCGGCAAAGAGAGAGATCCCATTTTTCGACTTGATCTCATCAATTAAGGGGTATACCTATGAGGCGAGAACGCACAGCGCTGTTGCATCCGCAGTGAAGTTTGGAAAGGCAGATGTGGGCATAGGCATTAGACCTGTTGCAGAATTAAATGGGTTGGAATTTCATCCGATTGCAGAGGAGCAATACGATTTTGTAATACCTCAAGACCGGCTAACTGAAAATGCCATAAAGAAGTTCCTCGACTCCTTGCGGTCAAGCGAGTTTGCACGGTCGCTGCCTGCGGGGATACGGACTTACGAGCGAACGGGGGAGGTTATCCTATTTAATTGATCGAATAACTTTCGACGATCAGTTTGTGTAGCTGAGATACTAAGCAAGATTTTTATCTAGTAAGATGTTATATCAAAATACTACGTCAGGGGTAGTAGGGTAGCCTGGTCTATCCTCGAGCGTTTGGGACGCTTGGACGGCAGTTCGAATCTGCCCTACCCCAACCATTTCTTGCCAACGCAGTATAGTAGTCTAGTTAGAAAAAAGATCAAGTATACCTAAGGTGGGCTCGTAGCCTAGTCAGGATAGGGCACCGGCCTCCTAAGCCGGCGGTCGAGGGTTCGAATCCCTCCGGGTCCGCTCATATATTACTTCTTGGTTAATGTTGGACAGAAATTTCAATTCATGTGTAATAGCTTTAAATTATTTACGGATTTAGTATCCAGATGTCGTACTTCGGATTGAATACGATATATTTTAAGAATCTTAGACCATAGCTTCTCAATAGTCTAGTTTTTGCGCTTGAATTCAATATAAATGCAAGTTTAACGGCGAATTCACCTCTCGTTTTCCCCTTACGACTGTAAGAAGAAACGTAGGGACTATTCTAAAAAAGTGTATCAGCCAACAACATAATGAACCGCTCATGTTCTAAGTATCCATCATTATACGCAACGATTGGCGCACGCAAACTACAAGATCAGCGATCAGATTGTAGAAAGGTGACATATTGACTCAACGCTAGGTCACTATCACTTATATGTAGTGCCGAAATATGGGAGCATAGTCTGCTAAATTCTTGTTTTACGTCAATACGAGAATCTGCCCTCTATACTGCTTCACGGTTTGGCCTTGTTTACATGATCAAACTGAAAATGAGTGAGACACTATCCCAATTTACGATCTTATTTTTTCTCTTGATCCGTAGGGCAATTGACTAATACAAACAAGAGAGATTGTAATTTCGCGAAGTATTCAAGCCAAATATTTAATATTCTTAAAAACATTTAAGAATTCAATACAAGACTATCAAAACAAAGTATCAATTTAGTGATGCTCCAATGCTTATATTTGAATCAAAAAAATGACGTTTTTGTAGTATGATCAAATGAAAGGAGGTAAAAAATGAATAAGAAATTGCTTTCAGGATTCCTAGTAGCAATAATATCGCTTTCAATCTTTGGCATTAGTTCAGCAGCAGCTCAAGTTCAGCCGGTTACCTGCATCTCTGCAGTGCCGGCAAATGGAGCGACAAATGTCGCACTAAACGCGCCGTTAGCGGTGACCTTCAACAGACCAATACAGGTTCCAAACGCCGGCGGTGTGCCAACAGGCATAACCCTGTCCTACTATGCTGGCGGAATGGCGCAAGATCAGGCGATAACGGTTGAGGTGCTAAAAGACCCGAACACAGTCGCAATTATACCAGCAAACGTCCTGATACCCGGCACTCAATACACGCTGACTATTGCAAAGAACGGCGTTCTTGACGTGAATAACAACCAGCTACCAGCTCCATGCGTCTATAGGTTCGTAACAGCAAAGTGTGCAGGACCGTCTGATGTCAGATACACGGGCGCGATGCGCGTACCAGGATACATGTCTTACTTGATGTGGTCCTTCCAAAACGACGGAGCGTGTGAAGCGTGGGTCGGACCGTGGGGCAAAGTCTACACGGCGGACGGAAAGATTGACCAAGTGGTCACCGCGAACTGGTACTTCCCGGTTGACATGGGACAACAAGCAACGGTCCCAACCATGGGTCTCGGCTGGGGTAAAGTGAATCCAATGAGCGCAACAACGTTCGTCACGCCAGGCATCATGCAAAACGGAGACCGCTACGTCGTTTCGTGGGCAAAAGTGTGGGATGACTTCTCAGGAAAGTTCATGCCGGAGCTTGGTCCTAAAGTAGCAACAATATAAAAAAGTTAACGTTAGAAAGAGGGGTCAACAACCCCTTCTTTTACCTTATTTTTCTGATATAATTTTTGTTGGGAGTGTATACGCGCCGTTGGCGATGACCTTCAACAGACCAATACAGGTTCCAAACAACGGCGGTTGTTTCAGACGTCTAAATGTCCTCCATTTTTCTCTTTAATCGGGAGAAAAATATATTTATATAGTTATCACGAAGTGAATAGATTGAGTAAGCACCATTATAGTCGTAAGAGGCAACCCACAATAAAAGTCCAGCAACTGCTGACGCGTCTCTCTGTGTATGTGTGTGCTATAAAGGTGATTACCCCGCGTAAGAGCGTAATAGGCTGGATGAAAGTATGTGATAGTGGTAATATAAGGGAGGGAGGTGAAAAAAATGAAAAGGCAAATTGTAATAGCACTAGCAATAGTGTTCATAATATTGTTCGTAGGAACAACTTTCTTGTTCGTAGCAACAACTCCCGCTGCGGCGCTTGTAGGCGCTCTCAGGCCAGGCATAGGCGTCGGAATGCCCGGAAGTGGTGTCGGTGTCCGTCCAGGTATAGGCGTTGGTGCTCCAGGCCTCGGCTGGCATAGAGGTTTAGGATAGGCGTCGGTGGTCCTGTATCAGGCGTAGGCGTTCGTCCAGGTATAGGTGTTGGTGCTCCAGGCCGTAGTCGTTGTAAAAATAAGATAGTGATAACAAGCAACGTCGCTAGCTTTTTAAGACGTGCCATCTGTGAGTAATGAGGCAGCGATAACAGAGAGAGGATAATACACATTTCTTATGCGTTAAAAAGTCAACTATCGATGGGCGGTCTTTGCACGGCGCATTGGTAAAAAATCCGCCCGTTTTTCCTTTTTTTCCAAAATACGCAAGTACATTACATTACATTACATTACATTACATTACATTGATTACATAACAGTGCATAACCGCATAACCGCACAAAGATCTGCCCACCCATTCACGGGTGATGACGCGATGCCAAATGATCGAACCGCTGCAACCTCGACGATGCCCTCTCTAACGCTATCGATACCCTGAACGTCTCCATATCAATGAGAGGATAGGTGCCCGATCACCGTCGTGTGGTGTAGGCACCTAATGGCTCATTTGGAGTTACGCCCCTCTTGGCACAGAGCCTTACGACAGCTGCCTCAACAGTTAACTCACTCACGGCAGCTTGTAGTCCCTCAAAAGCCACGCCGTGACCTCTTTCTCATGGTCGATGTATGGTTCACCCGCGACGTCTATCGCCACCCCATCAATGGTGCCGCCGGTGAAAGTGAAAGGCGGCTTGTAGTCAATGGCGGCTTGTAGTCAATGGCGGCTTGTAGTCAATGGCGGCTTGTAGTCAATGGCGGCTTGTAGTCAATGGCGGCTTGTAGTCAATGGCGGCTTGTAGTCAATGGCGGCTTGTAGTCAGATGAGACCGGTGACCCGCTGTCGCGGCCGACGCAGTGGCCCGCTTCCACCCCGCTGAAGAGACCGAGCTGCGTCTTAATCTCAGCCTGTCCCGCCTACTCCGTATCAATGCAGAGAGTGAGCGTACCGAGAGCGCTCCGGGTCTGCGGATCTTGGCCCGTTTTACTAAATGCCGCAGTGAAGAGGTGCCGACCTGTACGGATTTCGACGTTCGAGGCGACTCGTTGAATGTCTTCCCCAAGCCAGTTGTAGACGTAGTGGAGCTTCTTATCTCTTATAAACAGACTATGACCCCCTATAGCATGACCTTGAGCAAAGAGGCCCCTTCCGCACCGATCGCGTCACGACAACGCCTGCGGCGAGAATGTACGAACGACCGCGGATACTAACTGCCACTAATTCGAGCACCTCTGCGGCATGTGGATAGTAGACGTAGCGACTTCGTGGCTTAGATAACGGAGGACGCTGCGCAGACACAATTTCAAGTGCCGAGCGATCGTCGAGTGGTAGAGGTGTGGACGCCGGCGTAGAAGCTCCACACTCCTTTGAGTTTCCACTCTCTCGGGGTGTGGGATAGCGACATTGTTCATTTGCGATCGATCCTCCTTCAGTTTGTAGAGCTCCCATGTGTCGAGCGTGAAGTTGTCCCACCCTGAGAGAGGAGGGTATAACGTGTTTGCCAGCCAGCCCTGAGAGTAGATAGCGCGCTGGTCGAGCATCGAATAGAACTGAGTTTCCTTTTCTGGCGCGTCGGGATCATCGAACGAGCGCTTGAAGCTCTCGCCCTCAATGGGGCTTTGCATACCCTTTGAGGTACTATGCAAAAAAGTGTATTTGCTCACAAGACTACAACACGTGTTTATACCTGTCACTTTATGTTTATATAAAGTGATTGGTGTACGTAAAAACTACAAAATCTACAGTTACATCGAAGCCAGATACCTTATATCGATAAGCAGTAGGGTACACCTGTATGCCATGCAGCATCTTTAGAGTTCGCCCTTTGCTAAATTCTCCCCATGAATCACGTGGGAGAAGGCACTTTATATAATACCCGCTTTGTAGGGTTTTTTAACGCCAGGATTAGAAATATTAAAAGTGATAGAGATCCGGATCCAGTTTACGATCTCAGTCGCTACCTCTGACCCTTAAGTGCAATCGATACATATGAACACCGGGGAAAATTCGTTAATATTTGATATTTTCGTAAAATATTTATATAATCCAACCCAAACGTAACGAAAACAAAATATCGATTGAGTATCAATCCAATGGTGGCATTAGGACCCAGACACGCCCGAGAATTTGCAGTAATTCATTGTAAAATACTAGCGAATCCATTAGTAAAATATTTATATCATCTACTGTAAGCATTATTAAACAAAACATAGAATGAGCGTTTACAGTGGCCCAAGAACCAACCGCCTCAGTGATTCAGTAGCGCTGAAGCTCTGTTGTACTACCATTTTCAGTTATTCACTAATACAAATATGGCTCTAAAAATGATGTTTTGTAGTATGATCAAATTAAAGGAGGTAAAAAATGAATAAGAAATTGCTTTCAGCATTCCTGGTGGCAATAATATCTCTTACAATCTTTGGCATTAGTTCAGCAGCGGCTGTAGCAATGCCTGCATCAATTGTATGGTCAAATACCTACGGCGGCCAGACAGGTGACGCAGGCTTCAAAGTTACGGCAACTAGTGACGGCGGGTATATTGCTGTCGGTACGACAGCCTCGTTCGCCGATTCGCCTAATTTACTCGATGTTTTCGTAGTAAAGACAAATGCCGATGGTACCACAACGTGGATGCAGACCTATCATCCCGACAGCGTTCTCCACACGTGGAATGTCGGAATGGACATCAAGCAGACTAGTGACGGCGGGTACATCATAGGGGCTGTAACATCACCACAACTCATTCCTATTGATCCTGCAAACCTATTTTCGTTAAGCCCAATAGCCATAACAACGACCGATGCCTATCTCATCAAGACTGATAACCAAGGGAAGATCGAATGGCAGCAAACATACAACTTAGGTAAGTTTGATGCGCCCATGGCAGTCGCACAGGTTCCAGATGGCTACATCGCCGTTGGTGTAACTTCATCCATAACCAACTCCTTAGATGCCTTCGCACTGAAGGTCAACAATGCAGGAGTTTTACAGGCCACGAGATCGGGCGGCACGCCAACCACGCAAGATGGACTATATGACATTGCGCTCACGGGAGACGGTGGCGCTGTAGTGACCGGTTACACGCAAACTGCGGCAGGTAATCTTAACGTTATGGTTGCCAAGCTGGATACGGGATTAAACACAATGTGGGCAAACATGTACGGCGCGCCCGGTAAAGAGAACGACGTAGGCCGTTCCATTAAAGTAACTAGTGATAACGGTTACATTGTAGCCGGCACAGCGTACGACAATAACGCGCAAGTCAGCACGACTGCAAATGACATGCTGCTCATGAAGATCAATCCCAATGGAACTCTAGCATGGTCGAGATCGTTCGCAGGCCCTGGTGATGACCGCGGATTTTCAGCTCAGCAGACCAGGGATGGCGGCTACGTCATTGCGGGAACAATTCAAGCACCAGAATCTCAGAGGTTTGACGGATATATAGTCAAGACCGACAGAAACGGTGAGGAGTCCTGGGAGAAGATTATTGGTGGAACAAAATTCGACCAACTATATTCGATCCAGCAGACGAGTGACGGCAGCTACATCGCGGTAGGTGCACGAAACAACCCGGTGCAAGCAGTCACTGACAGTTGTTTCAAGTCGCCCCTGAACATGTGGCTGGTCAAGCTAACGGAAGGCGACGTGGTTCAGCCGTTTAACTGCATCTCTGCAGTGCCGGCAAATGGAGCGACAAATGTCGCACTAACCGCGCCGTTGTCGGTGACTTTCAACAGACCAATACAGGTTCCAAACGTCGGTGGTGTGCCAACAGGCATAACCCTGTCCTACTATGCTGGCGGAATGGCGCAAGATCAGGCGATAACGGTTGAAGTGCTAAAAGACCCGTACACAGTCATGATTATACCAGCAAACGTCCTAATACCCGGCACTCAATACACGCTGACTATTGCAAAGAACGGCGTTCTTGACGTGAATAACAACCAGCTACCAGCTCCATGCGTCTATAGGTTCGTAACAGCAAAGTGTGCAGGACCGTCTGATGTCAAATACACGGGCGCGAATCGCGTACCAGGATACATGTCCTACCTGATGTGGGGCTTCCAAAACGACGGAGCTTGTGATGCGTGGGTCGGACCGTGGGGCAGAGTGTACACGGCAGATGGAAAGTTTGACCAACAGGTCGTTGCGAACTGGTACTTCCCGACTGGCAATGGACAACAGGCAACGGTCCCAACCATGGGTCTCGGCTGGGGTAAAGTGAATCCAATGAGCGCAACAACGTTCGTCACGCCTGGTGTTATGCAAAAGTGTGACCGCTACGTCGTTTCGTGGGCAAAAGTGTGGGATGCCTTCTCAGAGAAGTTCATGCCACAGATTGGTCCTAAAGTAGCAACAATATAAAAAATTAAGTTGAAAAGAGGGGTCAACAACCCCTTCTTTTACCTTATTTTTCTGTTATAATTTTTGTCGGGAGTGTATGCTATTTCGCGACGTTTTCTACGCGTGCTTACATTCTTCATTTGAGGGAATATAACAACTCCATCAGTCTGTTCCTTCACTCCAACCTAATACAAGAAGTTGAAGGTTAGTTTTTCCCTCACGTGGTGTATAACTACTCAAATGTTCGACGCAGTTAATACGCATGCTTCGTGCCCCTACCTAAACGGGCGATACCACCAGTTCCACGGCGTGTGACACCGCGGGTCGTCTGTTCTCCCGTTTATGGTCGAGGGGGTCACGCTGGGGTCGTCCCATGGCAGCCGCTCTTCGTCCGGATCGGCGTAGTCGTAGAGGGCGGTGGTAAAGTAGATGAGGTGTGCCCGTTCATCTCCCACGACTTTAAAGCCGTGCCAGTAGTGGCCGGGTACTGGTACCATCTGTGGGACGTGCCCTGTTGCGATGATCTCGGTGAGCTCTTTCGTTTGATCGTTGTAGGCGCAGAGCTGTAGTGCTCCCGCTAGTACCGATGAAGTAGTCCGTCTGCCCGCGTACGTGCCGGTGCCACGCCCGTATCGTTTGCGGGTAGGTGATGGAGAAGTTGGATTGCTGAATGTGGTCGGCGTCGGGGAGCCAGTCTTGCCTGAGGATTTCGGTGAAGAAGCCGCGTTCGTCGGCGTGTGTGGTGAGGGGGGTTATGGTGATGCCGGTGAGCATTGGTTATCGTGAGTGGTGTGGTGGTGCTGGCATTTAATTGTTGTTATTGGTGGTGAGAGGAGAAGGGGGTCGAGGGGTGCTCAGAGAATTTATCAATATCAGATTACGAAATTGCGACATTTATTAAAAGAATTATAAACGTCACAATGATAACGGTACTTGCAGAAGTGAATTTCATTACGCTGATGGCTCTGTTTACTGTAGATTTGGTTATAGCACCATCGCTATCCCCTATTGTGTAACTTCCCTGCTTGACAAACTGAACCCCAAGCCCCCCAGCGAAAAGAGAGATAGTGAGACCTGAATTAATTGCTTCTTTTTTTCTAGAGTCCCTCTTCAAGATCCTCAAAGCTTGAGAACACGCTTGTTTACTCACTATATAATAAAATCCTAAAAGCATGGGGAGAAGAGCAATGCGCGTAGGAAGATAGTTAGCATCGTCATCGAGTCGCGCAGAAAAAGCTCCGGCTGCTTCTCGGTGATCCTTGTACCCAAGCATCGAATCAAGGGTATTGATGACTCGATAAAACACTGCGCCGGCAATTCCAAATACTGCAAAAAATAAAAGCGGGGCTACCACACTGTCGACCGAATTTTCAGCAATAGATTCGCATATCCCCGATAGTATCTGTTCCTGCGTTAACGCCGATCTATCGCGACTTACAAGCGACCGCATGTGAAACCTGGCTTGTTCAACGTTGCTGTAAGCAAGGTCTGACACATACACCGCCTCCCTTTTCAGCATCGCTATAGCAAAAGAGCACTTTAAGACGTATGCACTCACAGCTACGTACACCAAAAGGTAAATCAGATTACCCTTCACAAAATTGAATCCAGCGATTTGAAAAAGTATTGTGGGAATTGTAAAAAGGACGATCGTAAACATCGCCGCAAGTGTGCCTTTGGCTCTCTGGTGCGTCGTGCTGCCTGAATAGAGCCTCGGTTCAAATGAGGATATAACCTTGCCCATCCAGACTACTGGATGTAACGGAGCCGGAGGTTCGCCGATAAAGGCATCAATCACTAAAGCGAACAAGAGGACTGCCAACTGCAGCACGAAAAAATCAATCATGTCACAACCCCCTCAGCTTGTCCTTCATCGATTTTCTACAACAACAACTTTCAGATCTGCGTTTTTTTAGTGTCAGGAGGGCTAAGTTCATGTCTGCAGAATCGGCGCTCATCTTCCAAGCAGAGTTGTTTCGAGTTTATTATGGTCTGCGACAACCCAAGAGTTTGTTCCGTGATGCCGTGAACTCAGTGGTGTAAAACTGCTTTTTGTCGATAAAACTTTTTTTACAATCTATTTTGCTGTTGATTCACCTAAAACTGCTAACCGCCCTTGTTTTCTCTCTAAGATGAACGGTATTAATTTAGGCGCAAGACAAGTAAGATCACAACTTAGGGGTGCACACATTCACTCGAGCTTGACCGGATGTATAAATCCCCCTCTTATCATTAAATCCGCAAGCACGATAGCGACCATAGACTCAGCGACCGGGACTACCCTTGGTAGAATACACGGATCGTGTCGCCCTCCGACCGTCAGTTCAACCGCCTCTTTCGTTTTTAAGTTTACCGACTTTTGAGGCTTTGCAATAGAAGACGTTGGCTTTACTGCCACGCGGCAGATTATTGGTTGACCTGTAGATATGCCACCGAGAATGCCTCCTGCCCTATTTGATGTCATCATAACTCTCCCGGCATTCATTGCAAATGGGTCGTTCATTTGACTCCCGGTGAGCCTTACGGCCCCAAATCCGGCACCTATCTCAACACCTTTTACCGCCCCTATGCTCATCAGGGCCTTTGCAAGTTCAGCATCAAGCTTATCAAATACTGGCTCTCCTACTCCTGCAGGCACATTAAACGCAACAACCTCAGCGACCCCTCCAACACTCTCGCCAACCATTTTTGCGCGCTTTATGCACTCCTCCATCTGAGCTGACGCATCTGGATCACAGCATTTTACGATACTCATTTTAGCCGCCTGTAAGTCTTCGGGTGTTTCAAAGGTATAGTTCGACTTGATCCCATGGATTTCTGCGACATGCCCAAGCACCCTTACGCCGAAGTGTTCGAGCAGCTTCTTTGCTATTGCTCCAGCGGCAACTCTACCTACGGTCTCTCGTGCAGATGATCTCCCACCTCCCCTATGATCCCTATGTCCATATTTTACGGAATAGGTATAATCTGCGTGCCCAGGTCTAGGTACGTATTTTATGGGCTCATAGGTGCTAGGATCTATATCCTCATTTCGTACGACCATCGAAATTGGAGTTCCAAGCGTCTTTCCTTCAAAAACACCAGATAAAATATCTACAATATCACTCTCAGCGCGTGGGCTGGTTATTTCGCTTTGACCAGGGCGCCTTATGTCAAGCTCTTTTTGGATATACTCCCTGGTTATTGTAAGCCCTGATGGACAACCGTCCACAATTGTCCCCACGGCCGCTCCGTGGCTCTCGCCCCAGGTTGTCACCCTGAACATTTTTCCGTACGTATTCATGTTTACACAACAGCAACATCAACGCGCTTCGTTCATAGTCATTCAAAAGTTACTAGTTCAATATTTGCGCCAAGAGCGAACAGATCATCGAAAAAGTCGGGATAGGAGACGTTAACTGACTCTGTAGTATCAATCTGTGTTTCTCCCTCTGATGCAAGTCCCGCGACAGCTAAGGCCATGACAATTCTATGGTCGTTATACCCGTGGAGTCTCGTCCCCGCAGGTTTCGTTCCTTTTATAACGAGGGACTCCTCAGTTTCCCTGATGTCAACGCCCATCTTTCTCAGTTCTGTTGTCATCGCAAATAATCTATCTGTCTCCTTGTACCGCAGATGTGATACGTTAAAAATTTCAGTCGTCCCTTTCGCAAAGGCGCCAAGCACGGCAAGGATTGGAACAAGATCTGGAACGTCGCTCGCATTGATTTTTATACCAATAAGTTCTGCACCATCTACAGTGACTTCATCGTTTCTCCATTCGATGCTTGCTCCCATTTCCTTTAAGATGTCTACAATCCTCTCGTCACCTTGCTTAGACCGTGTGAGGTTACTTACCGTTAATGTTGAGTTCGTTATGGCAGCAGCAGCCAAATGGAATGAAGCAGACGAGAAGTCTCCTGGTACATAATAATCTATATCCGCATATTCTTGGGCGCCAGCAATCATGAATTCTTGGAAGTCTGTAATTACATTTATTCTGGCGTTTTTGAGAAGTTCAAGTGATATTTCTACGTAAGGCCGTGATCTTATATTGTGAACGCTAAGCGTGGTATCATTTTGGCAAAGGGGACACGCTATCAAAAGTGCCGATATGAATTGAGAGCTTATAGGACTGGTTATGTTAGAACGTCCGCCAGTGAGCGCTCCTCTTACCACAATTGGTGCAGCTCCGTTTTCCTTTGATGATACAACATGTGCACCAAGATCATTGAGTGTATTGATGAGCGGCGTGTTTGGTCTTTTTCTCAAACTTGAATCCCCTGTAAGAATGCTCATCCCATCGATAAGAGAGCACACGGCTATCATAAAGCGAAGCGTCGTGCCTGAGTTCGCACAGTCGATAACATCTTCCGGTACTTCTGGTTTACCTCCCACCCCTTCAACAATGAATTCATCTCCTACTTTGGTGATAGAAGCGCCTATAGACTCACAAGCTCTAACTGTAGCGCAAGTATCATTTGAAATTAACGGCTTGAGTACTCTCGAGTTTTTAGAGAGGCTTGCCATAATAATTGCGCGATGTGTATAGCTCTTAGACGGAGGAGCATCGACCCGACCTTTAATCTTTGAGCTTGATATCTTAACGTTCATATCACATGAGTGATTAATTCCAATTTATATAAACGTGGTGACCATGCTGCATAGACTTGAGAGCGAAATAGAAATGCTTGAAAGGCATTTAGAGGTGCTAAACGCCGTCGTCATAAATGAGCCCATAGGAATATCAAAGTTATCAGAGATGACGGGGCATTCCAAATACAAAGTACGTTACTCCCTAAGGATACTTGAGCACGATGGACTCATAGAACCGTCATCTTATGGAGCCGTCACCACAAACCAGATTTCAGAGTTTTTAAAAGATTACAAGAATGTACTCGACAGATCACTGAAGAAACTGGAAGAAGTAAAAACTAACTATAAGCGGCAAACCAAATGATCAAAATATGTTCAGGACGTAATACAAGTGAGAACTGTCGAATTTGTCACGTATTGGTCATCCACGTAGCTATTTGATCCCACTACCTTAAAGCTTAAGTAAAAAAAGCTTCTATTAAAACGTTGTTCAGCTGCTAGCCGCCATAACTCAGTTGGTAGAGTGCGTGGCTGTTAACCACGATGTCACAGGTTCGAGCCCTGTTGGCGGCGTTTTAGGGCCTGTAGCTTAGCCAGGTCAGAGCGCCCGGCTCATAACCGGGCGGTCACCGGTTCAAATCCGGTCAGGCCCACCAACATTTATAATGATGTTACTATTTATCCAGCTGTGGTACGTAATTCACAGTATCCTTTCAGGGATTGTGGGACTGTAAGAATCATTGTTGATCCAACTCACCAAGTGGTGACAAAAGCTCCTAGTGAAGGGATGTCAATGGACATTTTGCCTGATGGGGTCTTTATAAAAATACTTGAACCTATTAATTTTAATGTAAAATGAAAGGGTCTTCGTAGCCTATAGAGATACTTGACACAAACATTGAAATAAGGCTCAATATAAATATCATACAAAATGCCCACGGAATCAGAAGACCTACAAAAACAATACGATTTACTGAAATTGTTTACAGAGCGACAGCAAACAGAAGCGACGCTCCATTGGAGTCGCAATAGCTACTTTTTGGTTGTGATGAGTATTCTGTTTTTGGCCTTGGGTCAAAGGTCAGTTGAGAACTTACATCAACTTGCATCGTTTCAAGTACTTATTTCAATCTTAGGAATGGCTTTAAGTGTTATATGGCTTCTCATTCAAGACCGAAGTAGCCGATACATCAATTATTACAAGAAAGAAGCACGAAAATTGGCAGAATTAACGAATACAACTGATGTGTACCCTGAGAAACTAGGTGGTTTTGAAATGCGGCACCTTGCTTACGTACTACCACTTGTTTTCTTGGCGATATGGTTACTTTTTTTATATATAATTCTAATAAACTCATTTTCCTTTCCAATGCTAGCAGCTGCAATTCAATATCTTCAGCAGATACTCGGCTGGTCATGTTTAGTTTAATTCGTTAAGCTAGCTTTTGCTTCCCTCAAAAGGGCATCAAGCTTCGTCTTTGAGAGGCTATCAGGCACACATATCACCCCGCTATCATCATGGATCTCAAAGTTTTCGCATACCTTCGGTATAAGCACAGACACAGCACTCATGAGGCGTTTATCAGAAAACACCAAATGCTTCATCGGTTTACCCTCTGTACATGGTTGGATGGAAATACCATAGAACTTTGATGTGGCTCCCGCCTTTTCTAAGAAAGTGTATAGTTTAGGATGGGCGCATTTCATAAGAAATCCTCTGTAGGTCAACCCAAATGGGCATGGCCAACATCCTGCACGATCATAATAATGATAGATTTCGTTAACTGAGAGCTTATTTCTCCACGTGTAGATCCAGACATCCATCGCAGTCCAATCGAGCATTATGTGGCAAGAATATTGATTGGAAATGTGTTTATGAGGTTTCTTGAAAGGTTGATCCATGCGGTGAAGGCTTTCCCAGCGTCTTTCAGCGCCGAATACTAAAACGGGTTCTTCTCTAAAATGTTCCTTAAGATATTTTTCAAAAGGGTCAAATTTCTGAGTCTTGCAACACCAGCGATTCTTACGCCTAGGATAACCCTTCTCGGGGTAAAGTTTGAAGAAGTTTTTTTCGGCTCTAGCGACATCAATATCCCAGCCCATTTCTTTTAGGGAATTGATGAACTTGTAGGTTTCTGGAAACTCGATTGTTGTGTCAATGAAAACCTTTTTCAAGCCGTAGTCTTCGAGTAGATGTGCCAAGACCATAGAGTCCTTCCCGCCACTAAACGAGATTATTGCATTTTTATTTTGTTCAAGTTCTTGCCTAGCAAAGGATGAGGACACTTTGACTAGATTGTTTATTCTTTTGCTGTTGGCATCCCAAAGGGAATCTGGATTTATACCCTCCACTTCTCCCTTGATTAAAGGTGTGACGCCCACCCCATCTTTTCTAACTTTAATTTCAACTAAGGGTTTATCTAGCGCTACTAGTGTTCTGTGGTACATCCTGTCTCCGTAAATTAGGAATATCCCCGCTCCAAACTGAAGTTTGTCCATGCGATCATTTAGAAATTCCTTTTCAAATTCTGGCAGAGGACACAAATCAATCTTGTTGATTGTCGGAATCGGTCTCGTTTCTCCGTGAATTGAGCACCATCCTTCAAGGGCAATGGCTTGGCAACCCTCACACCATCCAAACATATTCATGTTTCCTTCCCACCTCTCAACTGTTGTGGCTGATATTTATGCCCTTGGTTCCTCTTGCTAAACTTAACGAATTAATACTCTTTGAAAGATCTACGTTACCTGACCTGTTAGCAACCAATGCTACAAAGAGCATCGTTATTAATGAGGCTGCAAAATGAATCTTCATATTCTCGATCTTGCGGCCCCTCATCATTTTTAGGGCTAATTCCTCTCTCAGCCTCAAAAATACCCTCTATACAGCGCCTCTATTCTGATAGGGAGATTTCCAAAGATCCGTGTCACGTTTTATCTGCAGATAACTTTCGACTTCTATTGCGGACTTTTTCAAGTTTCTTCTATTCATTACGATTATAGGTACACTATAGTATAGTATAGCATCGGCCAATCACATGGTAATTGTTTTTTTAATCATAGCCAGCACCGGTGATGAAGTATTGAGACTTCGTTCCACTTCTAGCGATTTTGTTTGTGGGAAAGCATTCTTTGTTGTCATAAACGTTTGCTGGCTGACTGCGAAAGCTAGTGGTAGCTCTAACTGAGCATTAAGCTAGGTGAACTTTGTATACGAAGACCCATTCCTTTGTTGCGCTGCACCCCACTTGGCGTCTGGGCCATAGTTTTTTCTGTTAGTCCGATCTCTCACGTACCTTTTAATCAAGGTTGAACCTATGGCTACGATCCTCCCCACTTCCCAATACTCCTTTATCTCTCTAGTAATCATAGAATCATCAGAGACTGTCAAAGCAAGGGTATGCTCATCGTCCCCACCTTTGACACGATACAGCAGATCAAAGAGGCGGGCATTGAGATTGGTGAGCACAAGGGACTCGATAAACTATTATTCTGAGGGGGCGAGTTCACACAAGCGATTGATATTAAAATTATTGAGCGAAGAAGGTTTGATATTATTTCAATTTACATCAAGTTTGCGCCGTTCTCTATAGATTGGTGATTATCAGACTGTAAGATATTCATAATCAAAGCTGAAATACAAAACTCGATATTTTTGTCACACCAATATTACTCACTCTTTAGAGCTATTTATGTAAGTGGTTGATAGTATAAGAAAGAAGTCAATTACAATTCACTTTAATGCTGAATTAATTGAATTAAAGTTACTTTTAAACCAGCCCCAAGTTTTCAGCTACGGCGTGCACCACTATCGGCAACGCTACGGTAGCATCAACAAAAACCTGCACTTTTTGTGCACGTTCTCTAACCTTTCCCCATGAAACTGCTTCTTCGAAAGTGCAGCCTGAAAGCCCGCCGAATTGTGGGGAGTCAGTCGTAAACTGAATAGCGTAATCATGACCATAATCTTCATCATCACTACGTGAAATTTTAATGGCCATCGCAGTCTGCTGGATAAAGTTCTTTGGCACTCCACCACCTATATAAATGACACCCGTGCTTTCTGCCCCCCGCACCATATCAGTGATTTGGCGTATGTCTTCTATGTGGTCAATTAAAATGTCCTTGCCCGACAACTTAGCAAGATAGAGAGAGAGCCCAATAGAGCTGTCACAAAGGGCCGGCACAAAAAGTGGAGTGTTGTGCTTGTAAGCGCTTATAATGATGGAGTCAGAAACCCCGAAAGCTTCACCTACTTTTTCGACGTGCTGTCCGAGTAACTTCATAAACTCTGCAGAAGAGTAGGGCTTAGCTGGTAACGTCTTAGCGAAGTCGTTCACTAGCTAATCTGTCGCTTCAAATTTCTGCTCGTACGCGAAAATGTCGTAAATTCTATCTATTCCCAGCTTGCAGAGTTCAATGTCATTTACTTTATGTGTACCGACGTAGTGGCTGTTACCGAGCGCCTCGTGGCAATCGTGAAAGATATTCGCGCCAGTTGAAACAAGACAATCTATAAGCTGGTGTTGTATTAAAAATGCAATTAACTTTCTCATTCCTGCAGGAATCATCGCTCCTGAAAACCCCATAAAGATTGTCACGTTTTCTGTTACCATGCGCGTCCAAACCTCGATGGCCTCTGCTAACTTTCTACCTTGGAACCCAACGTTCAACATCGCTTCCGCAAGTTCTCCCACTGTTCTAAGTTTTACGTCCACTGGACTTGTCGGGTGCATATAGCAAAATTGTCACGGTAGTTTAAAAAAAATGTCGGTTTCAAAGACATATATAGCGTAAAGGTTACTCCTTCTTAGTGTCGACAAAACCTATAAACGAATAGATTACTTTAATAGTTGTGGTAAGATTGAAATTTGCGAGGGTAGTCAGGAACACAGAGGAGGTTGTAACTGAACAAGAACTAAAAAAGCTTCTGGAAACAGATGAGCCAATTAAGGCTTATGCTGGCTACGAACCGAGCGGTGACTTACATTTAGGGCACCTATTGACGGTTAATAAGCTTATAGACCTTCAATCAGTGGGAGTTAAGGTGAGAGTGCTCCTGGCTGACATGCACGCTTTTTTGAATGAAAAAGGTACCATGGAACAAATTAACGAACGGGCAGAACAATACAAAAAATCTTTTTTTGCACTCGGTCTAGACAAGGACACGAAATTCTTATTTGGGACTGACTATCAACTTGATGCAGACTATACTCAAATTGTGCTTAAAATGGCGAGAGATACAACCCTCAACAGAGCACGCAGGAGCATGGATGAGGTCTCGAGAAATGCTGAGGATCCAGTAGTTTCTCAGATGATCTATCCGCTCATGCAGGCCGCAGACATCGGATATATGGAGCTTGATATTGCCGTAGGCGGGATAGACCAGAGAAAAATCCATATGTTAGCACGTGAAGAACTCCCTAGATTGGGGTTTAAAGCGCCCGTATGCCTACATACGCCGATACTCCTTGGACTTGACGGAAACAAAATGTCGTCTTCCAAGGGTAACTTCCTCTCGGTTGACGATGATGCTAAATCGATAGAGAGAAAGATAACAGCCAGTTACTGTCCTGCAAAAGTGATAGAAGACAACCCGGTCTTACAGTTATATGAGTACTATATTTTTCCAAAGTTTGAGGCGGCAGAAATAAAAAGATCTCAAAGATATGGCGGAGACATCACTTACGATGACTTATCACAGCTCAAACAAGACTATGCAAGCGGCAAGCTCCACCCTCTTGACCTTAAAAATGGGGCGACACACTATATAAATAAGATAATGGAGCCGTTAAGGGTTGTTTTAAATAAGGATTAAACGCCATTACATCTTGTGATATTAATAGTGCACAGCAATAACACTGCTAAAAAATGAGGTGTTTTTCTGATAAATGAAGAAGAGGTAACTAAAGTAAGGTTACCGAGAGAAAATGAGAATGAAATCTTAGGAATCGTAGAAGCTTTGCTCGGTGCAAACCACGTTAGCGTTCGCTGTCTTGACGGAAAGACGAGAATGGGAAGAATCCCGGGCAAGATGAAAAAGCGAGTCTGGCTTAGGGTGGGCGATGTGATCATCATTAAACCTTGGAGCTTTCAAGATGATAAAGGAGATGTCGTCTGGCGCTACCAAGGATCGCAGGTCGAGTGGCTGAAAAGAAAGGGCTATTTATAGCCTCATTCATAAACATGCGGCTAAGTGTTTTTAGTATCATAAAACAGAAGATTGTGTGACAGTTCGATTGTAAAGGGACCATAATTGATAGAGAGAAAATTGAAGCGCATAGATAAGGAAGTCGATAAGCTCAGAATTCGAAGAAAAGATGCAAACGAGTTCAAGGTACGTGAAGAAGTTTTTGACGTTCCTACCCTTAAAGCTCTATATTACCTTTCAAACCATGACATCATTGAGGCATTAGGTGGGGTGATATCAACGGGCAAGGAGGCAAATGTCTTCCATGCACTAGGCCCTTCTCAAACGGAGCTTGCTGTAAAGATATATAGAATTCAAACCAGTGATTTCAAGGCCATGCAGGACTACATTATAGGAGATCCTAGATTTCAGAGCATCCGCCGAACCAAAAAAGATATAGTATTCGCGTGGACAAAAAAGGAGTTTAGAAATCTTATGAGGGCAGGTAAAGCGAGAGTGAGAGTGCCCGCGCCAATAGACTATGAGCGAAACATCCTCGTTATGGAGTTTATGGGTCACGCAGGGATCCCGTTTCCACTTTTAAAAAGCGCGGTCAATGAAATTGATGACATCGAAGCAGTTTATAATGTTACAATCGAATATATGAAGAGGCTCTATGCGAGGGCAGATCTGATTCATGCTGATCTCAGTGAGTACAACATACTATACGATCGCCGGAACGGTCCAGTTTTTATAGACATGGGGCAGTCAGTAACACTCGATCACCCGAACGCTGAAGAATTTCTACAACGAGACCTCAAAAACATAATCAATTTCTTTTCAGAAAATGGAGTTTGTGCGTCTTTTGATAAGACCTTAAAGGAGATAAAGGATGAGAGAGAACATAAAGGCCCCGCGTGATAGAATTGGAGTTATAATAGGAATTAATGGAAGTACCAAGAGCGAAATTGAAAAAAGAGGGGAAGTTACGATTGATATTGACAGTGAAGAGGGAGTAGTCATAATCGAAAGCGACTCGATTAACGCCCTTCGAGCAGTTGACGTTGTCAAAGCGATGGCGCGAGGCTTTAGTCCCGAAAGGGCTTATAGACTATTTGATGATGAGATGGTCATGCTCGATATACTAGATCTTTCTAAGAGGGTAGGTACGCCAAAAGAGTTGAAGAGGATCATGGGGCGCATAATTGGAAAAGATGGAAAGACGAGGGAGCTCATCGAGAGTCTTACGGGCTCATTCATCTCAGTCTACGGGAAAACGGTAAGTGTGATAGGCTATCCTGAACAAACGCAGATTGTACGAAAAGCGATTGAGATGCTCGTAGAAGGTGCACCTCACGGCACTGTGTATGGCTTCCTTGAGAAGAAGAAAAGAGAGCTAAAGAGAGCCGAAATGGATTACTATCTGTGATCGAATGGGTGCACGGAAAGAAGAATTCATACACCGCACGGTGGCGATGCTAAAGGAAGCTGAGACAAGTCTTCCGGCTGACGTCAAAGCCGCACTAGAAAATGCGTTAAATGCTGAGACTAATGAGCGCGCGCGAGAGCAGATAAGAGCTATACTTGAAAACGTGAATTTCGCAGGCCACAAAGGACTTCCAATCTGTCAAGATACCGGCATCCCTGTATTTTACGTTCACATTGGGAGGTCGGCGAACATTGATTTTGACATAAAAGAGGCCTTGGATGTTGCTGTACAAAAGGCAACTGAGTTAATACCACTGAGAAAAAATGCAGTAAATCCGTTAACGAGAGAGGCTCAGAGCAGACCCTTACTCGATGTAATTTATGAACTTATTGAAGGAGATCGTATCGTGGTCGACCTTCTCGTCAAGGGTGCGGGATCAGAAAATGCGAGCGTGCTGAAGATGCTTCGCCCTTCAGATGATCTAAGAAAGTTCGTGCTTGAAACGATAGTTGAAGCAGGTGGAAAGCCGTGTCCTCCAATAATTGTGGGCATAGGAGTAGGGAGCACGTTCAATGGATGCGCTTGGCTAGCAAAAAAAACTCTTTTTCAAAGTCTAAGCAAAGAGCACACTTCAATTGAAGAGGAACTCTTAAAGGACATAAACTCGCTGGGCATAGGACCTATGGGGCTAGGGGGCGATACTACAGCACTCAAGGTTTTCGTTGAAGTAGCCGATTGTCATACTGCATCTCTTCCCGTTGCGGTGAACATTCAGTGTTGGGCTCACAGAAGAGCATCATTTAAGATGAAGTGGTGACCTCCGTATGTCTGCCGAGAAACGTTTCATTCGTGCGGCTTGCGATGTGCCAGTCAGGCTTAAAACTCCTATTAAAATAAGCGATATTAAAAAGCTGCAAGTTGGAGACATAACATCTATAAGCGGTGAGATTTACACAGCTCGCGACAGAGCACATATTAAAATTCGACAGAATCGGAATCATCTCCCGTTCAATTTAGCGGGAGCCTGCGTATACCACTCTGGCCCTATCATTATAAAATCAAACGAAAAATACAAAGTTGTTGCGGCAGGTCCAACGACGAGCGCGAGGATGAATGAATACATCCCTGACGTTGTAAAACTCGGCGCGCGGGCTATCATCGGAAAAGGTGGGTTGTCGGACCAAGCAGTTGATATTATGGAAGGGCGGTGCCTATACCTCGCCTTCACGGGCGGGTGTGGAGCTTTAGCGCAGCGCAGAATCGTTGATGTCTTACAGATTTACTATCCAGAATTAGGAGAAACAGAAGCAGTCTGGAAATTGAAAGTTGAAAACTTTGGACCTCTTGTAGTCGCAATAGATTCTTATCGACATAGTTTGTACAAAGAAGTTGAAACTTATTCAAACCGCAGGTTGCATGAGCTCGTGCGGGAGACTTCTACACGCTGTAGGTAACCGCTTTGTTAGAGCTGCTTTAACCAAATAGTAGTCATAAATTCAGTGAGTACATTATGGCATTGACTTCTTCCGGCTGTAACTGCTTCTTTTAGTCTTGTAAGTCTCAACCATAGATTCGAGCCACTTTGCTCGTTCTTGCCGCTTAACTTCTGAAGTTTCTTTGTGCCACTCTTCAATTTTTTTGTCTAGAGCATCTCGGTCTATAGTCACCATATCGGCGGCAACCCTCAAGCGTAGATCATCAACCGAAAATACCGGAATTTCAGCTTCAAAGAGTCTTTTCTGTGCAGTGTGCGACAGTTCATTTTTAACTATTATAGCTTTCACCTTTTTTTCAGCAAGCATGTCTACAGCACCAATGCCGCCTCCACTGGCATCCTCAAAAAGGACTATCCTATCAAAGAGGCCAAACTGTTCATCCGCAAGTTGAATAGAGTCCTTATTAAATGATTTTAAGACGCTAATCGCTTTTAGAGGCGCTTCTATCTCCATTGAACTTATCTTCTTCAGCGTTTTAATGCGCCTTTGTAGATCTTTATTTATTCTCTTATTTTTACCAAACTCCTCGGACAGGCGTTTAATTTCTTTATCCCGCAGTACTATCTCTTTGCTCATCTTGAGGCGTTTTGCCTCCTTTGACTTCAAAAAGTCAATCTTCTCAGTTAATTTTACGATATTTTGCTGATCTTCAACGATAGTTTGCTTGAGTTCTTTAACATAACTTACGAGCCGAGTTATCTGCTCATCTTGTCTTTTAATAATTAGGCGATAGAACGAGACGTCAGGTTGTTGCTGAAGGCCCCCAGCTGGCGATGTTACTTCTAACCCTTCCTCTTCAACCTCAGCAAATGGTTTTTTTAGCAATCCAACGGCAGATTCGAGGGAATGACCTTTAAGTATTAGCACCTGAAGCTCATCTAGATCTACTTCTTCTGGGGCTTTTTTTTCAATTTGCTCAAGTTTATTCTTGTAACTCCTATAGGCATCTCGTGCAGCTGCGAGCGCATCTCGTTCGTGGTCATTTGAGTGCGCAATATTCCTGGTATCTTTAATCTTCTGTTCGATTGATAACGACGTGGAGGGAGCGTGTAAAATAGCATTAAATGCCCGTTTTATTTTTTCTACTGTCGCAGGAGGAGGATATTTATCAGTAGCTACGATGATCGGACGACCAGTCTCGACCATTACTTCTATAATATCAGAAATCGAAAATGATCGAGCGCTAACTGTTCTTATTACATTACCTTTCAAGTCTAAAACGGCCACGGCCGTCGTTGTGCCGGGGTCTATTCCTACTATAGTGTATGACCGCCTCGGCGCAACGTAACGCTTAAGCTTCGTAGAAGAAGTGTTGATTTGTTCGTACCTCCATAAAATAATACATTATTATGCCATATAAAATTTAAACTTCGGTTGAAATTAAGGTTCTCGCTCAACTTTATGCAGTAGTGATATAGCTAAAAACATTCTCAAAATTTCTTCTGATCCCAAATTTTCTTCTGAAAAATGACAAAATGTTGCTCACATCTCTTGTTAAAAGCTCTTCCGAATTCGGATGCGAAACATAAACGTATTGAGGCCAATCTATTATTGTTACTGTTCCATCAGCGGTTATCATCACATTATACTCGCTTAAATCGGAATGAATTATTTTTTGTTCATAAGCAGACTTGATTTGGATGAATATCAGATCTAAAAAATATTCCGGATCCTTGAGGTCGACCTTCACCAGATCTATGCCGTTGACTAACCCCATAACAACTATATGCCTGTTATAGTCTATTGGCTCCGGTACCGACACTATCGGATAAAGTTCGTTTAATGCCCGAAACTCCCGCTCGGCTGCGAGTTTTGAGGCAAGAAGCCACGAATAGTGGTCACGATCAAAAAGGTGACCTCGTGTACGCTTTACGTGTTTAAACGTCAGACCCTCTCGGTGCAATTTAACTGCTACTTCTCTCTCATCCCTTTTAGCGCCGTAAATATCCGATTCTTTTCCAACGCCTATTCTGGATCCTAGAGCGCAGATAGCGTTACGTTTAACTAGCGTATTCACTGCAAGCGCATCATAGCCAGTAAAGGTTAATTTATACCCAGTGTAATGAGTGATCTTGCGCTGCACCATCTTAAACTTTGATACGCGTTTAAGCCGATAGTTAACTTCATCTTTCGGAAGCCTGCTATATTTCGGAATCTCTTCAACAGGTACCCAGTCAAAATAACGCATCCCCACTTCCACAGCTCCTATTACTCTGAAGTCATAATCTTGGAGATCCTTAAAATTCTGGGCTACATCTTCCAACACTTTGCCATCCCTCGTAGAATGCCACATTTAGGGTTGCGACCCGACGTCCTGCTTGAAAGCCGAGGAGGAATCATCTGCAAGCAGTTTAATATCCGTAGGTATCATGATATAAACACAAATGAGATGCCATAAGTGTAACGCTAATGCTGTAATATTTCAGAAGTATTCAGGACTACACCTCTGCAAACGACATTTCTTTGAAGATGTTGAGAGAAAAATTAAAAGACGTGTCCGAAGATACTATGTAGAAGGAACGTTAGCAGTTGCACTTAGTGGTGGAAAAGACAGTGCTACAGCACTGTACGTCTTAAGCGAAATATACCAAAGATCTGCTGTAGAACTCGTAGCTATTACTGTTGATGAAGGTATCGCAGGATATCGGGATAAAGCTATGGAGTCCGCAGCTATGCTCGTTACAGAACTTGGAGTAAGGTGGGAGGTAACCTCCTTCCAAAAGGAGTTTGACGTTCGGATCGATCAGATAAGAGAGAGACCCTGCAGCGTACCTGCGGGATCTTTCGGAGATCCCTTCTAAATAGGATGGCTAAAAAGGTCGGCGCAACTAAGCTTGCAACTGGTCACAATTTAGATGACGAGGCGCAAACAGTTCTTATGAACTATCTCAGAGGAGATATCGACAGGCTCTTGAGGCTTGAACAGAGTGTCAAAGAGGGACTGATACCAAGAATGAAGCCTCTAAGAGATGTTCCAGAAAAGGAAGTTGCTTTGTATGCGATTCTAAAAGGGTTGCCTATTGATTTAAATGAGTGTGAGTTCTCGTTGGACGCATTCAGGGCTGAAGTTAGGGACATGCTGAACGATTTTGAGTACCGACACCCGGGCACGAAGTACTCTCTCATACACGGTTTAAACAGAATTTCGGGTCTCGTAAAGAGAGAGCCTTTTGAACTGAGGCAATGCAAGAAATGCGGTGAGCCATCAGTCAATGAATTCTGTCAGACCTGTAAAGCATTAATAAAGCTCGGAAAGGCGGTGACCTAACTTAACTACGGAGTATGTCACAAACAAACACAAACTTGCTCACACTTATCACTATTTGGGATAGGTTTGGATACAGCGTTTCAGTCTTTAATGAATTCTGTCAATCCCCTTAAAGCCAAAATCATAGTTGGTACTACTTAAGTGACCAAGTGGTATTTTTTCCAAGCTATCGACCGATTTTTTATAAGGATTCAAGTACTCGATTTTCACTGGGCCTAAAACTTGCGGGCTCTGCACCCCGGTCATTATCGCCATAACCCTAACACGGCCTTCAAACTCCTTCTGTACTCTTGCTCCCCAGATGACGTTAGCACGCTGATCAAGCTCAAATGTAAGGGCATTTGCAATCTCTTCAGCTTCTTTAAGCGTTAAGTCGGGACCACCCGTGATATGAATGAGGGCACCTTTTGCACCTCGACAATCAACGTCCAGGAGCGGGTGGTTGAACGCCTCTCGAACCACATCTCGAGCTTTATCCTGGCTCTTCGACTCTCCGACGAGCATCGCTGCAACTCCCCCACTGTTCATAACAGTTCTAACATCAGCATAATCGAGATTTATTAACGATGGTTGAGTGATAGTTTCAGCTATTCCTTTCACGGTTTCAGCTATAAGTTGGTCCATAACGGAAAACGCGTGAGCGATCGGGAGATTGGGGACATAGTCAAGCAAGCGGTTATTATCAAGTACAATCACTGTATCTGTCGCCTTTCGAAGCTCTTCAAGTCCCTCTTCGGCTTTCATGATACGGGCTCGTTCGACATCAAAAGGAGAAGATACCATAGCTATAACGATTGCGCCGTGAGCCTTAGCAATTTCAGCTACGACAGGAGCGGCACCAGTACCCGTGCCCCCTCCCATCCCCGCCGTAATAAACACCATGTCTGAATCCTTTAACAGATCTTCAATGGTCTTCCTTGCGAGCTCTGTTGCCCTCCTTCCGATATCCGGAAACCCGCCGGCGCCGAGCCCCTTTGTGATTGACTTTCCAACCAAGACCTTTTTATCGGCCTCTATCATATCGAGGTGTTGCTTATCGGTATTAAGCGCGATGGTTTCTGCACCGTCCACACCTATATTATACAGCCTATTTATTGTGTTATTGCCAGCGCCGCCGCAACCAACTATGGTGATCTTAGGCGTGCCGAACTCCTCGATATCTTCATCAACCAAATACCGCTTATGTTGTTCCAGTTCGGAACGTTTTAATGCTTCTTGTATGATGCTCTGCAACTTCATCCCTTCTCCTAAATTAAGTAGTGTGCTTTTCTATCCTGTTAAATACTTTATCATAATGAGCGTTAACAAGATCCCGAATAGCTGCTCTTATTGCTTCACTTTTTGAGGGATATTCCCCTGCAACTACGAGCTTATCAATGATTTCAAGCTGCTGTTTTGGGAGCCTGAGCGTTATTCGTTCCATGATAATCATCTTGCGTGCCTGAATTGTAAGATATTGATTCACACAAAACTGCCAAAAAGCATGAGACTTTCTTTAAGCTAGACATAAGTCCGATTCCTGTCTGACACTCCAAAAGATGGAAGGGATTATTAATCTTGCGTTATTGTTTTATTATAATATTGATTGAATTTATACAAAAAGATGCTTAGCTTCACTGGTTGAACATAAACCGTTAAAACTAAAAATTCTGTGATTTTAACAGTTTTTTAACCCTAAGAGATGCAGCTATTATTAATGAAAACGACGATGATTGATGCTATTAGCAGTGAAAACCGCATAGAAAGTAATAAGTACATTCGCCATAGATATTGAGGTTGCCCGCCTTAACTTAGCCTGGCAGAGTGGTCGGCTGTAGACCGACTTGTCCCCCGTTCAAATCGGGGAGGCGGGATCTAGATTTATATGCTGCCCCAGTAGCTCAGCCTGGGAGAGCGCCAGACTGAAGATCTGGTTGTCCCCGGTTCAAATCCGGGCTGGGGCACCTAGCTTTTTTTGTATGTTTATGAGCAAGACGACAATACTTAAAGTGGAGCTGATGTGATATCCTAGCCTATTCCGCAATTGTCTGGCTGAATGAGTCTAGGCATTGATAAAGATTTTATTTACTGTTCCAAACTAACGCTCGGTCTGATGATTTACCACGGCCTCTAACGAGTTATTTTGAATTGATGTTACCCTAATATATGTAAAAGTTAAAAGCTCCTTAAACGCTACGATGGTCATATGCCAACTGTAAGTCAATTCATATCTATTTCCAAGCGGCCTAACGTTTAAAAAGTGTATTTTAAGATTTAGCAAGTTCTATAGCTGGGGCTCATTGCACTGAACACATCGCTGAGAGCGTTCCCGTTACACTTTTTAAACCATCTGCACTCCTACCGCTTGCCCGCGCATTTGGAATCAAGCAACTAAATCCCTGCTTCTGCCTGCACGCTATTGCCTACAGCTAAATTTATCGGGGTGAGATAATTCGCTGGCTATAGATATTTGACATTAATTAGCCTAATTCTGGTGAATAAATAAGAGGAACGGTGAATTTTTATCGCGGACATCGCGTGAACAATCGGATACTTCTCAATTAAAAAAAAATCAAACTGCAAGATTGTGAAAAAGATTAAAATCGACCGAGAGGTATGAAGCACTTGATGACAGTCTCTTAAATGCTGGTCATGTGTGAATATCTTTTTCCACTGCGAATTATCGTTAGAACTTCAATCAAGTGAGCAGACCGAAACGGCACCAGCGATTTTCGAAGTTAGTTGCAATATTATTACCTGCCTATATAAAAAACGCCGAGACAGTATTATAAGTAAAGTAGTTTTAATACATTTATTACGCTATAGGTTGCTCGAATCTAGGATTCCTAAGCATTATTCTTAACCTCGTAACAAACAAAATTGGTAAATTTAATTCAATATAAGCTAAAACAAGTGATATTTTGACACGTATCGAACATTTAAAAACAATAAAACTTAAGATAGCAGAATTATATGATGACGATACCATATCTATTTTTGAGAAGACCTTTTCAAATAAGCTCGGCATTATTTATGTTGAAATAGACAAGAATAAAGGTACGGCCGTGGTATCCTATGATGATACGAAAATGTCACTCTTTGATATTAATGAAGCTGTAACTAAACTGAGATTTAAAGTTGAGGGTATACTATACCTCAGTTAAGTTAATCAGCCAAATCCCTCAAGATTGACTTATATAGAAAATACTGAATTTTTCGAGTGTAAACTATGTTAGCAATGCAAATCTAAAGAGTTCAGTTCTAACACGATAACACGATTCGATAACCTTCACATGACTTTTATTAACAAGAGATTTAGATATTACTTATAAGCGTTTTGTTTTTTAATCCATTGAGTATCGGAACCGTTACTCATAACTTATATATTACATAAATGAAGATAATGCAGTAGTTGATGCTTGCGCTGGTAGTGTAGTGGTCATCACTGAGGCTTGCCAAGCCTCAAACCCGGGTTCGAATCCCGGCTAGCGCATCTGTGTTTCTTTGCCGAGGTAGCCAAGTGGACTACGGCGCCAGCCTGGAGTTTTGAACCCGGTAGCTGGTGAGGCTTTTGCCTCGCAAGGGTTCAAATCCCTTCCTCGGCGCTGTTACTTAGTGCGATTAAGTACCCAACTTTCTGATAACTATATAATACTCATTTTTTCCGGATGTTGTTGCGTGGAGTACCTCAAACCCCATACCTATGAGCTTTTTACATAGTCTATTGATTTGCTTATCTCCAGGCTTCATTTTTAACCTATAAAACCGTCCCCCTCTATAAGAACACCCTTTGACTGCCCAAGCACATTAAATGCCTCATCTGGTGGTAGTGTGCCTCATCTGGTGGTGGTGTTGTTATATCATTTAATATCACGTCAACACATTGTTAAAACTCTTTTTTAAAATCAAAAGAGAATTCATCTTCATAAATAACTTTAACGCTGCCCTTTAATGCTTCTTCGATTGAATCGAGGCGTGACCGGAACTCTATGCTAAATTCCATGCCATAAACCTCTTTGCAATTTTAAGATGCACAAAGAAGAAGGCCCCATACCTGATCCAATATCTAAAACCACGTCGCCACGTTTTATGACGTTAACTCTTTCAGTAATTTTTTTAATGTCCAATACCTCACAGGTTTGTTAGCGCGATGAGAGTACCACTTTATCTTTAAATTTTGAGTTGAGTGCCGACTTCGATTTTAGTTTCTCGGTTTACGCGTGCTAACCCATTCTTTACGCCCCGTTTCCCCATTGTCGAGATTTAATGGAACCCTTTTCAACAAGATAACTGTCCGATCTCATGGAATTACATAAGACTTTTATGTTATACCTTTGTAAAAGCTATAGGACAAAAAGCTGCGAGCATATGTGGGGCGAAATTTTAGCAAAATTTGAAAAATATCCGGCCCAAGAAAAGGTTGCAAAGGTTTTACTAGACCACGGATTCCAAGTCAACGAGAATGGACTAGTCATTTCTGGTATTATAAAGATACCGCACAGGCAAATTGCAAAAGAGGCCAAGGTTGACTGGAGAGCGGTCGATCAAACCACTCAGACGATCCTAAAGGATGATCTGTTGCGAAATTTTTTCAGCAACCTAAAGTCCTTCGTTTTTCTACGTGATGTGGCTCCACTTTTAGGATTGGGTGTCGTCATCATCACCCCGCTTGATGCGTCACGTGCAGGGATAATCGAGGAAGTTTCTCAGGCGATAGCTGGATGCGGAATACGCATTAGACAAGCTGTCTCTGACGATCCATATTTTATTGACGACCCCAAGTTGACCATAATCTGCGACACAAAAGTTCCTGGCGATCTAATAGACATCCTGTTAAAACTACGGAGTGTAAAAAGCGTAACGATCTATTAAAAATTTTTGGGCTACCGGAATTCCTTTGTCTAAATCAAGTCATAGAGTTTTGGATTGACCAAATCCATTTTACTCTTAGCCATTATTCAAAGAACCCCTTACACATCCCAAATCTGACTTTAGATACGGTCCGATGTCCGATATAATTCCCGGCGCATCTGTCCCTTTTTTACAAATTATTGAATGTTCTAAAATCCCGAGTTTCTCTATGCGAATGATATCCCTTAGATGGCCCGTCCTCTTGAGCACTGATCTAATCTGCCCCCTAGTAGCTCCATTTACAATTACCCGATCGGTTCCCTTTTTCCACTTCCAAAATGCATCAATCTGCTTTTTAGTAAATTCCACCTCTCTGATGCCTGTGACTCTCACTTCGACGGGCAATTGTTCCACAAAACCAAACCTTGAAGCTATCTGTTTAGGCGTGCCTGCGCCGAAGTGCTTAAGATTGCCTTCGAGTACAAAAGCAAATTTAAGCCCTACATCCACTTTAATAGAGTGTTCATCAATGTCTGCTAGTCTCGCGGTAATGATATCCCCTATATTCAGTTTGTGCGGAGAACCATAAATGCTTACTAAATAATTAGCCGCAAATTCCTCGTCCTTGCCGGTGAGGGTTACTTTCATCCATTTATGTGAGTCAACAGTTATGTTAACATCAAGATATTTCAGCTTGTTTTTTAACGTCGCTTGAAAAGCTTTATTCGCTTTTTCAATGTCGCCATAACCCCTTTCCATTAAAGTAACAGTGCGCATATTTTAATAATTTTTTAGTGGAGGCAATCGCTTATCTTCTTGAGTGCTATTATTTTCTCCCCCTTAACTTATGCAATCACAAAAACTTCTTGATGTAGTCGCATAATTCTGTCGATAGATGGATGCCCGTCAAGTTTGCCACGGAAATTTTCAACAGCATGGTCTATAGTTATTCGACGTGTATTTTCAATAAGATTGTCGACAGCGGCAACTATTTTTTCTTCGATGCTTTCGGGCACGTAATGTCCCGGAGGGAACCCCAACTTTTGAGCTTCATCATCAGTTATGCCAGCTCCTACGTGCCGCTCAGCGATTCGAACCAGACGCTCATCAATGCCATAACTACATAAGATCTGCCCACCGACCACGCCGTGATCGATTCCCGCAGTTTGGCACCGCCCTATATCGTGCAAAAGCGCTCCGATTCTGACCAGTTCTAAATCTGCCCCGTTATGGAGTCCAGCAACTTCAACAGCATAGTCTGAGACTGCTTTTAGATGCGCTATTACCGGTGCACTACATCTGCTTTGTAGTAACAAAGAGCAAGCTTCTTTATACGAAGGGAACTTACTCAAAGGCGATTCTGAGTTCGCTAATCTTTCGCTCAAGCACATCAACTACAACCGAGTTATCTTGATGATCTAAGCTCATGTTACATATGGGACACAGAAATCCATAATCACTTGCCATATCAAATAAATAGCGTCCACATTTGTTTTCGCAAGTGTAACTCACATTTTGCAGCTCAAAACCTGCCTTTGCTTCTAGCCTATTGATAAACTTTTTGGCTTCCTCATCAAGATTGCGCCCGACATCACTAAAGTCAACTTTCCATATATAGGTAAGCCATCCGCTATCTCTATCTCGCTCGCGTCGATACCAAGCAAGTCTATTCTCATACAAAACATAGAGTGTTCTTCTCACCGTGTTTAAATTAACACCCGTTTCTTCGGCTATTTTCTCGTCTGTTAATTCACCAATCGGCACTTTTTCTATCATTTCCAGCCCTTCATCCCCGACGAGGTTTCTAAGGTATCCCTCTACTGCTATGTCTTGTACCATCAGATTATATTTGGTACCTAAAACGACTTAAACTTACTGCACGTAGCCACTACCGTATAAGTTCCAACGACGTCAGAGCGCAAGCAAACACCTAAGCATTATAAACCTTTTTTGCAGCTTCAATTCGCCTCACTGCAACGTTAAATGCGACATCCCTTGACTTACCATATCCGATTGCAGAAATAACAGGTTTCCCTCTTTGTATATGAGTTCCTTTACAAGGGATGTCCATATAAAAAGGTTGGGAAAGTCTCTTTGTTATCTCAAAGTCGTGCTCTGCAAAATAAACAATTCTTGCAGCAAATCTGCGGGACTCAAGCTTTGGTATCAACTCGCCATGGCACGCTTTAACGTGTGCATCAAACACGTTGATGCCGAGTGCCCCTTCCACTGTGTCAAGCGTACCCTGAAATCTTGGGTTTATTTCAATAACAACTGGCCCATCTGGTCCTATTACAAAATCTATGCCATTCGATCCGATTAACCCAAAATCAATAGCTATCGATTCAGAAACTGCTTCTATTTCCTGCGCATACGCCGACTTTAGCGGAGTAATGCTTCCGCAAAAGCTAAAACGCTTCATCGGACCTAAATACCGTAACCCTAACAACTGCTCATTGATCGTTAAGGTGGTAGCCTGATTTCCTGTCGAAAGGATGGATGAGCTTACATCCAGTCCCCTGATATACTCTTCAATAACAAATTCATGCCAGTCATTTTCGTGAAAAGAGTCAACAACGTCGTTTAACTTGGTGGAGTTATTAACCAAAGTATTCCTGAATCCTCCCGCTCCGCTTTGCGGCTTTATCATCACCGGATATTTGATGTTATCATCAAGCCCGAAATGCTTCGGAACTCTATACCCCAAGTTTTCTAGTTTATCTCTTAGCATCTTCTTATTGCTAACTAAATTTGCAACCTTTGGATCATTTCCGAGGGTCTTTGGGATTTCGAGGGTTTCAAACCCTGAGGCTAAAATTGCACTATCATATTCTATACCCTCAATAGCACTTTTTACGCTGCTATAATCTAAATCCGCGAGAAAGCCAGTGAACTCCTCCTTAATTTTCAAGGTTCGATCCCCACACTCTATAAGGTCGCAGTCGAGAAAGTGGCTCACAGACGTTACGTTATACCCGGCTCGCTTTGCAGAACATATTACGTGCCGTGCGTTGTAACCGATTATAAGAACCTTTTTACCGTCGGATTGACTCATCATAGACGTTGTTTCCTGTTCATTCAAACGTTATTGCTCCCTTGCCCTTAAGGTTTCCTGCAATCTGCGTCTTTCCTCCAAAATCCTTATTCAGCTCTTGTCCTCCTTGCAGCCAATCGAGAAGTATACCAAGTGCTGCTACTTCTGAGTGCGGCTGATTTGTTACGCCCACATTGTAATCTGCAAGATCATATAACTCCGACGGAACCTTCTCAGCGCCTACAACCACCATAAGTTTGTTCACATCGATCTTACCTATTACATCAGGCAGGTTTTTGCCATACATGGTGAGATGGAGTATCTTTCCGCCTTCTGCTCGCCATCTTTTAATTTCCTGTCTCCAATCGATACAGTCAGCCACCCAGAAGCTACCCCCCCACCTGTTCACTATGTCTTGAATGTTATTTACTACCGACTTATCGGATCCTGCGAGTAGCATACCCTCAGCCCCAAACGCTCGAGCAGTAAGTCCTACGTGAGTCGTTATCCTTTTGTCCCTATAAATTCTATGTCCAATCCTCAAAATTACTATTGTCATTTAACTTTCCGTTCACGATTGTTGTTAGGCCTTGCACGAGACATCAATTACCTTATTTATTCATACACTTATTAAACACTAGGCAGAGTTTAACTCGAAAGTTCAATACTTTACAAATCTAAAAATCTTTTGACGTATAAAAAAGACAATCTCCGCGCACTGTGGAAGATAAACGAAAACAGATATATTACAAGTGAACAATTTTTAAGCTGTTCTATAAAACAAGCGGGGGTTGCCAAGCCAGGTCAACGGCGATAGGTTCAGGGCCTATTCTCATAGGAGTTCGTGCGTTCAAATCGCACCCCCCGCATACTCCTATTATAGAATCTTACACTTTAGTGTAGAGTGCCGAAGATAATAAGGGCACGGTCTAATTCCTATACGTTTAACACTTGCAGCTCATTCGCGTGAGAATTGTAAATTGACTACGTCTTGCCGAGCTCTGCCACTACTAGACTTATAACATAAAGACATTTGTGTAGCTCGGAGCTTCGGAGAAATAGATAAAAGGTTGTTTCGAATAATTTGCTGCCACCGTAACAAGAGTGCTAAAGTACTCTTTTACGAACAACTTCACGACAAAGAGTGGCCAGTGGATTGTGCACATCAACTCCTCACCTCAAGTGCGCTTGAGAGTTCGGTCACCTACAGTGGTGCACCAAGTTAAAATCATGCCACGTGGTACGACTCAATCAAGCTCAGATTCCCTATCTCCCAGTACATCCTCTTCAGTTACATAATCATCTTTTATGTAAACGTTAATGCCCATTTTTTTTGCAATTGCGTCTATCGTATCCACATCATCGTCCGATACAAGAAATTGCTGAAGATCTTCATTTGGATGCTCAAAGCGTATACCATTTTCGACTAGTTCAGCTTCAAGTTCGGCTGCTTTTAAAGTGTAGAATATCCTCACGATGCCTTCCCCCCCTTTTGTCAGTAAATTTAACTTATCTATTTTTGGTGATATCTCACGTGATAGTTAATTCATGTTGTTATGCGACAGTAGTATAAATTTAAGTAGGTAATTTTATTCCGAATGAATCTGAGATTTAGATAGTGTATTATGGGAAACGAAGGGTGCTGAACTGGTCCGGTCAAAAGTGTCCTACCGACTGAAGTGTCAACAGCGACTACACTAAGAAGACCCAGTAGTTGTCAGAGCAACGCCCAATTAAACGAGGATTTGAACTATATTTATGAACATTTTTGCGGAAAAGCTTCTTGTTTTAGAATGACGTCCGATAGAGACGAGCAGACACACCCACCCTATTAGTGAGTTTGTGCCACTCTTAGTGTTTGTAGAGGAGGATTGACTATGACAAGTGAAGGTGATGCCTCACCCGCCGATCTGATAAAGAAGCATTGTGTGCCTTGCGAAATAGGTACACAGCCGTTCGACCTTGAGACTATAAACGGACTTTTACCGATGGTACCCGGGTGGAAGGTAGAAGACACAAAAATGATCAAGAGAGCGTTGAGGTTCAAGGACTTTGTGGAAGCGATGAAATTTGTGAATGAAGTCGCAAATATCGCCGAATCCGAAGGACATCATCCGGACATTTTCATCTCATATAATTATGTAAGAATTACGCTGATGACGCACAACATAAGCGGTTTGTCAGAGAACGATTTTATCATGGCAGCAAAGATCAACGAGTTGTATACTAAAAAATTCGCTGGCTAACTTTTTTGATGAATAGAGAAAAGAAAGAATACATGATTTTAGATATGAGTGAGGCTAAACTGCAGAAGAGCGTTGAGGCAAAACGATGGCACTCTTTAAGATGCCTGTAACAAATGAAGATGGAAGAGGAATAGCCGCTTGTGAAGGTTTCGCTTACAGAACAGAGGATATGCTTTAGCACAAAACGTGGGATGGGCCCGAGGCGATTTGAACGCCTGACCTCACGGTTATCAGCCGTGCGCATACTCTCCATACCAAAATAACTGTCGGGATGGATTCGAACCTGGCTAAGCTACGGGCCCTTAACTTAAATGCGTCTTATAAGGCACTCCCTTATAGGTCAATTTAATATATAATAATTCTCATCTCTTGAAACGATAGAAATAGTTACAGATGTGTTCGCTGTGTAAATCGCACTGGTTTACTTAAGACTATTCAAAAAGTAAAGCAAGACTTATATCCACTAATAATCAATCAGATAAAAGTAATTGCTTCTGAAGCCTCGTTGAAGCATGTAACAAAATGCGTTGTTACTCAATAATTTAATACCTAAAGGGCCGGTAGATCAGGGGTAGATCGCTACCTTGGGCATGGTAGAGGCCTCGGGTTCAATTCCCGACCGGTCCATTTCTTAGTGTATTACTTTAAGTCAAGGAAAAATCAGTGCCGACCGCCTGCAAAGAGACGATTGCTGCGCATAATAAACCTGTATTATCCTATCCCATGCGTCACAGGCAACATTTATCACTGCTCTAATTTGACCGAAGCCAACTAGTGGCAAACTCGCAAATATTTCCGTTCAACATAGACAATGCGCTCATATCGTTCCTCGGCGATTATGTGTGGCAATCATTATGACAAGGCTGGAGACTCTGATTCTACGAGCACTGCGACTATCATCATCATAGTGCAGTGCAGCTATCATCAGTGCAGTGCACAAACGTTTATAAATTGGAGTGAAACTTACTTTTAGATGCACATCAAATGTCCTACGTGTAGCAGCAACTATTGTATCGCATCACCAGATCAGGTTATTGCAGCCTCTGACACTTTGTATCAAAAATGTGATAAGTGCATTAATGTAATTCTAGATAAGACTGCTGCTCTCGATCTTTCTAACATTAAGTACAATGACATGTACTGTGACAAATGCGGTAAAAGACCGTTAGATGCTGTAATGGCCCATATTCTTGCATTGTCCTGTGAAGATCAGAAACGTCCAAACATCACCTTACGGGAAGTCGGTGCGCCACTGTTATGCCCAGGTGTCCGTACATATTCAGTCCCTGTATTAGGGCCTAACAATCTCATCGTTTTAACCATGCAACAACAAATTGCCGCCGCCGCGCACAGAATAGTCGATGAGGTGGCTGAAGTTAAGGGAGTCATACAAAGAGCAGATGAACGAATTATAGGACTTGTTGATTCGAATATACCACCTTACACGTGTGATGTCAGTGCAGGCTGCGACATGCGGGCAGACCTGATCACTTCAGCTTACGGACAGCTTCTCATTTACAAGAGCCAATCAAAAGTCCACATAGAGCGCGACAACGCTATAAAGATGCTCAAACTGGGGTCTCTGCCTATAGAGGATTCAGTCGTGCTCGATGGCCTCGCAGGTCCTGGAACCCTTGGACTTATGACCGTGCTCATGGGAGCCTCAAAGGTGATATTAAATGATGCGTGGCTACCTTTCATAAAAAATGCGTACTTAAATCTTCGCGTTAACAAGAATAGTCTGGGGATAACATCCATCAAAAGGGCACACTTTGATGGATTGAAAGAAGTAGCAACAACGCCAAATCTGATAAGTAAAGCCAAAACAGCGGAGTGTGAAATAGAGCTCTATCATGGCGATTTAAGGAAGTTCGAAGATATCCCCATGAAAGCTGATATAGTGTTAATAGATGCGTTTCCGGGAAGCGAATATCGATGGATCTCGACGATTGAAAAAGTAAAGCGCGCTACAAAGGGGGGTGTCTATTTAATTTAGTGCACCCTTTTTGCGCGGTGGGTATTTACTCGTTTAGAATCACGTTAACGTCGGTTTTACGAGGCCTTAGCGACTCAACATGTACAAAAATCTATTAACTTTAGGCTCACCCGGAACGTGTGCGATTTTGTTACTGTTTACTATTTGTTTAACGAAACTTATGCATCACACCCTTTCGAGGGCGACTAGAAAGAATAGATAGTCTTTTAAAAATCATACAAATAATTCCGATGCTGATTTCCCTGGGCAAGTCTATTTTCTGCGCTTGAGTTCTTTTTATTTGATGATAGGCCTCTGTTTGATTATTGAACGTTTCTATGCCGAGTTAATCCCTTCGAATCTGAGAAAAAACGTTAATCAGTCATTCAATATTCAACTAAAATAGCGTTGATTTAGACGCTGTTATATACCGTATGCAAAAAGTATTTGCATATTTGCTGATGAGCACGTCGTAAATTCACGTCACCCCGACTACTTGCATAAGTTGATAAGTATTAAGCTCTGGTAATTACGTAACACCTTCGTATAACAAAGGTATCACACGCGGTTGGATAATGCTATCAATAATTCTTGGCACAAGGCCTGAAATAATCAAAATGTCGCCAGTGATTAGCGAATGTGAAAAGCAACAAATTGACTTTTTTATTTTACACACAGGTCAACATTATTCTTATGAGATGGATAAAATTTTTTTTGAAGAATTAGAACTCCCAGGAGCTAAATATAATCTAGACATAGGATCAGGATCACACGCAGAACAAACTGGTAAGATGCTGATAGAGATAGAACGAATTTTGACAGAAGAGAAGCCAAACACCATTCTGGTGGAAGGAGATACAAATACAGTGCTCGCAGGCGCTCTAGTTGCCACTAAATTAGGCATGAACGTAGGGCATGTTGAAGCCGGTTTAAGGAGCTTTGACAGAAATATGCCCGAAGAGATTAACCGGGTGCTCACCGACCACCTTTCGGACTATCTGTTTGCACCTACCGAGACGGCGAAGCAAAACTTGCAAAAAGAGGGAATAGCTGAGAGTAAAATCTTTGTTACTGGGAACACGATTGTAGATGCCGTTTACCGCAATAGTGAAATTGCTAACGAAAAAGCAAAAATTGTCGAAACGTCGTGGCTGAAAAAAGGAGAATATTTTCTTGCGACGGCTCATCGACAAGAGAACGTCGATGTCAAGGAGAGGCTTCAGGGAATTATGAAAGGGCTAGAATTACTATATAATGAGTTTTCAATTCCAATTATATTTCCAATACATCCGAGAACTCACAAGAAGATTGAACATTTTGACGTAAGCTTAAAAGGCGTCACGCCTATAGATCCTGTTGGCTTTCTTGATTTCTTATGGCTTGAAAGAAACGCAAAGCTTGTTTTAACAGATTCTGGAGGTGTACAAGAGGAGGCGTGTATATTAAGAGTGCCGTGTGTAACGTTGAGAGATAACACGGAGAGGCCAGAAACTATTGACGTTGGATCCAATGTGCTCGCTGGCGCTAACCCCATCGATATAGTTAAAGGCGCAAAGTTGATGCTTAATAAGGAACGCAATTGGAGAAACCCGTTCGGGGATGGCAGTGCTGGGACGAAAGTTATAGAAATACTTAAAAGAGAGTTACAAAGCTCTAACGCTTCGATTTTATAATTAAAACTTGTGCTTAAACGAACGGTTTCAGTGGTGAACAAAAGGGGAAAGGAGAAGGAGAAAGAGTATTCCTGTTGCTGACGATCGATAAAATACTACCGCATTTAGAATATTCGGCGGGTCCACAGGTCCTGTTACCGTTAAAGAAAACAAACAAATAAGCGATTACCATACGCTTTTTACAATTGCATGCATTTCGTCTCTACTAGTATGCCTTCGAGGCAATGATTTTTCTTAAAAGCACGTTTACATGGATCGCGGAATTCCAATTGAGTTAATAGCACTCCGGCGACAGCGAGAGAGACAAAGAAATCACTGTATTTTGTAGGATGCTAAAATTAATAGCTAGACGAAGCGACTTACATTTCATTAGTCACCATAAAACTGAAAAAATTCGGCACACAGGTGCTAACTTATCTCAAATCGATTAAAAATCTTGACAAACATAAAAACAATCGGAGAGATTTCGTATGATAAAAAGTCCAGATTAAGTTTTCTTTTTTATAATGATCGCGCTTTCGATATTTCTTAAAGTTAGGGGAAGAACAAAAAGTGCTTAGGTTGAAGAGTTTCTTTTCGGAGAATGGCGGGCATTTTAAACTTTGTATCAATTTAAGTTCATTAAATATTACAAGGTTACTAAAAGAATTATGACCGTCTTTCATTAAGGACGCTTTTAAAAATTTGTAAGAAGTTAGTAGACGCTTCCTGCCACGTAAACTTTTTTGCCTGTTCAACGCTTTTCTTGCTCATATGTGTTTTTAGCTCCATATCCTGCAAAACCGTTAGTATTGCTTGTGCTATTTCGTATATACTATAAGGATCAACGAGAATCGCCGCATCTCCAACAATTTCTGGTAAAGGAGATACGTTAGATACGATAACTGGACAGCCTGCTGCCATTGCCTCTAACACTGGCAGGCCAAAACCTTCATAAAGTGATGGATAAATGAAAACGTCAACAGATGTGTACAATGATAAGAGTTCTTCGTCTGATAGATACCCACTTACCGTGATCTTTATATCCTCGTTTCGCTCCTTAATTTCTTGAAGGATTGGCTCAAATTCTCTTACATGTGTGCGAGACTTGCCCACAATCATTAACTCCGCATTTGGATTTCGCTTGTGAACAATTTCAAAGGCTTTTATTAATCGAATATGGTTCTTTCGAGGCGCAATATCAGAAACGATTAATACCTTATTACTCCCGAAATGGCTGCGCGGTGTTTTTGAATTGGTGAACGATCCATGATATACCACGTCTATTTTGTCCGCTGGAATATGCCAAAACTTTACTGCATCTATCTTTGTGGCTTGAGAAACTGCAATATATTTGTTAGGTATTCCTAAAAAGTATTTTTTGTAAGCATTCAATACTCTGATCATTCTTTCAGAACCTTCAGCATCATCTGGATACACATAGGGAATAAAATCGTGGACCACTTGAACTACCTTCTTAGGTAAAAACTTAAATTTTATTAACAGAAAGATAAAATATAATCCTCCAATAGGTATCTTGAAAAACAAATTACTGGAAGGTAATGAAAAAAGAAGAATAATATCATTTTCTTTATATAGCTTGACTAGGCTCAAAAAATTATAAAATACTCGCAATATATTAGAGAAATTTATTGGTCTCATTAAAACTTGCAGAGACTGTACGGAAATTTTTTTATTTTTTACTACTATTTCGCTAATAAAATCCTCACCACAAGGCGCTACGATTGAAATTTTATTTATTTCACTAGAATCACAAAACGTTTTTAGCAATTCCTCAGCAACTCTCGGAATTCCATCCTTCTTCTGCGGAAATGGAGCGAATACAGCAATGTTCATAGTCAAGATATCAATTTATCTTAGAAGCGTTTAACAGGCCAACAATTAATTAAATTTTCAACGCCTACCTAGCAAATTTTTTTCAATAGTGTTGTATGGTCTTTGTAAAGTCAACTTTTCCATATAGATACTCGAAACTACTGAATTTATAAAGCTCGATACATTTTTACTCGTTGGAGGGGGCCTTTTAGCTATATTAGTCATTATTCTGGCGTAGCTGTGGTTGATTTCGCGCTAACGATCACAATTAACTTGCAAAGTATCATCCTTATTTTGATGTAGTTTTTAAATATTTAGTATGAGATAGTGAACAGATGTGTGACATACTACTCAACCAACGCGCCATTTTGACGTCGTATTAACAAAGTGTGGACAGTGTGAGAAGCATTGCCACTGAAAAATCATTACAATGATATGCTGATCATCCATTATCGTCCAATAAAACTCAAAAAATGTATCGGTTTATTCTTAGGTTACAACTCTTGCCTTTAAGCATTCAATGAGCGCATCTTTTAAACTCTCGTTTTCTAACCCAAAATCTATAGTCGCGTTTATATACCCGAGTTTGTCTCCCACGTCATATCGCGTTCCCTCTCACTTATACGCATAGGCACAGTCACTATTCATTACGTTTTAATTGAGTCACTTAACTGTAGCTCGTTGCCTGTCCTCAGACCGCTGCCGGTATAACGGCTTTTTTAATCATTCTACGACTCCGAATTAGCTTTAACCATAAATATCAACTTTATAACAAATAATAAATATTGAAGCGACTCAAGATTATATGCCTTTGTTTTTGGGCTACCCGAAGTGGTGAAGGTCAGTTGAAAATAGCACAGGTCTGCATCAGATATTTGGCACCTGGAGGGGCAGAAACCCATATACAGAAGATATCTGAGGCGCTTGTAAATCGTGGGCACGAAGTGACAGTTTATACGACTGCCCTTAAAACAGAAATTCCATGGCAATATTTTGAAACGTGGCAACCTGAAAGCTATGTTAATGGGGTCAGAGTAATAAGATTTCCTCTTAGGAGGCACGTTTTACCATATATCCACTTTCCTGCGATCCCAGGCCTAATTAAAGCTATCTACAACTCGGATGCGGACGTAGTACACGCTCATTCTCACAGATACTATCAAATTTTTGCTTGTGCTGCAGCTAAGCTCAAAAGAGGGAAAAAAAATGGCAAATACCAGATGCCTTTAGTGGTAACGCCGCATTACCACCCGCCATCAAAACACAACTCCTTCGTACAAAAATTTCTTATGAATTTCGAAGACCTCATTTTTTCACGGAGAATATATAGAGTTGTTGACAAGATAATAATCGTAACTGATAGAGAAAAGCAATTTATAAAGGGATTTGTCCCCCTTTCGAAGTGCGTGACGGTGCCAAACGGCATAGATATAGAAGATTGGACTCCGATTCCTGACGGCTCTCTATTTAGAAATCGGTATAAAATTAACGGCGAAAATAAAGTAATTCTATATACAGGAAGACTTGCAGATAATAAAGGTTTAAACTATCTAATAGACGCTTCAAGTGCGGTGATTAAGGAACATCCCGAAGCCAAATTCGTCATGGTAGGCGAAGACTGGGGAATATTAAAAGAGCTAAAGAGAGAGATATGGGCAAATGACCTTGACGATTACTTCCTATTTACGGGTCACATCAACGATTACGACCTATTCAAATCAGCGTATTCAGCAGCAGATGTGTTTGTGTTACCAAGTGAATGGGAAGCATTCGGGATAGTACTCCTTGAAGCCATGGTCTGTGGCACGCCAGTAGTTGCCTCGAATGTGGGAGGGGTTCCGTATGTTGTGGGAGATGATGGAAGGATATTTGAATACGGAGATGTTGCAGCTCTTGCAAAGAATATTATTGAAGTGCTGGACGACGTAGAGTCAGAGAAGGCGAAAAGCATAAAGGGTCGAAAAAGGGTTACCGATAACTTCACGTGGGACAAAGTGGTCGATGCCTTAGAAAATGTTTATTACGGCTTAGTTGATGAGTGATATAGAGTAATAATTTACACGCTTGAGATATTGACCACATAACTACTGTCAGTTTAACAGAGGAGTAATTCCTTACAGTAATGTATTGTCCCTTCATTGGCGCCTAACGACATATGAACTTAACGGATGCAGAAGGTGAGCCAAATATCCATTAAAAGAGGGATTAAAAATAGTGTTTTTCTTTTCCTTGGTGAGGCTTCTTCAGCATTGATATCTTTCTTCTTTTTTATCTACATCGCGAGGGTGCTTCCGGTTTCGGAATTTGGTTCATATATCACCATTATCTCTTTTGTCTCACTTTTCGCAATTTTTACGGATTTTGGGATAAATACGGTCGTTATTCGTGAAGGAGCAAAGGAGCCTGAGCGCACACACCATTTAATCTCTAGCACAATGGGATTAGAGATGCTTCTGTCGATTGGGTCAATAGTACTTCTTACCGTATGCATGTTTTTCACCCCGTATTCATATGATGTAAAGTTGCTAATTGTGTTGACCTCTTCAATTCTGCTTATGGGGGGGCTAGGCGGATTGTTCCGCTCAGTCTTTAACATATATCAGGATATGAAGTATATTTCACTCTACAAGATCATCGAACGCATTGTATTCGTAGTTTTTTCGGTCATTCTTATAACCTTGGGATTTGGGATCGTTGGTATCATATATGCCACGATCATCGGCGCTTTTGTAAACATGCTGCTGAGTTTCATCAAAAGCCGGCAAATTCATTATTATAAGCTAAATTTCCAACCAATTTTTGATAGGAACATCGTTGGTCCAGCTGTATGGTTTGGACTGGCAGCACTCCTTGGAACCATATGGCAGAAGATAGATACTATAATGATATCGCTTCTGCTTGATATGCGAGCTGTCGGGCTCTATACACCTGCTGTCAACTTTGTTGGAATAGGAGATATGGCAGTTGTTGCGGTAACTGGTGCATTTTTTCCAGTGATTTCACGAGCTGTCCATCAAAGGAAAATTACAAAAAAAGAACTCTTTAGATATGTGTCATACTTTACAATAGCAGGAATTGTTATTACAGTGGTTACCTTTGCATTTGGTAGTCAATTTATTTACTATACGGTCGGCCCAAAGTTTATGGAATCAGTTGATTTCTTAAACGTCCTCATTGTGGGCTTTGCGATTGGTCTTTTAGCCGTTCCTACAGCTCTGCTACTTGATGCTACGAACAACCAAAAGGTACACGTTCTAAACGCAACCTACATGTCAGTTGCAAATTTCGGGCTTAACTTGTACCTCATACCAATTATAGGGGCTATAGGAGCGGCATATTCCACAAGTATTTCGCGGGGGCTTGGGACCGTACTTGGCATTCCTGTTGCACTGTACTTTTTAAAAAGGTCAAACCATTTATAGACTTGACTTGTACGCACAAGCGAATGTGGCAGTGATAACAGCGCGCAATATGATGAACTCTACTAATCTTAAGAACTATGAGAGTTTTTAGGATTGCATTACTGAAGACGACGCAACTTCTCAATTCAACTAATTGAATGACTAACGTATTGAGGCATATCTATCAGTATGGCTCACGATTGCTTGTATCCTGCTTCTAAGTGAGATTATCACACTGTTAAGATCATATGTCTTACGTGGAGAACTAAGTATTATTGGAGTTGCTGTAGCAGGAGCATTTTGATGAATTGCTGGCCAGTACTTCTCAACTTTGTAATAAGTTACTGCAGAGACCTATCCTTGATAAATTAGAAGCAAATGTTGACATGGAAGAAAGAGACGCATAGAACATACGAGCGGTTTTAAAGAACGCAGAAATGATGTTTTGCGAGAGTTTATTATTGCATTACGCACTTTCGTATCGCGCCCTTCAGGAAATGCTAAGACTAAATGAAAAATTTCCACTTTATACAGTTTTGGGATTCATTCGCGGTGTGTTGATCTTGCATATCTGGGGGGGTCATAACAAGACTAAACTTGATGAGTATTGAGAGGGCATTCGCCTCCCTCGACACGTGTGATACGAACGACAGGACTGTTCAGATACGCAATATGTCACAGAGAAGAAGATTATTTCAAGCATAAGATCCCAATATAAAGCGTAAACTCGAATGAAAAAAGAGAGAAGAAAAAAGAGAGAAATTAAGTACTAAATTTGCATTTTATGCAATACATTGCCTGAACAAGTTGTCGCTTTTTGAAATAATGCTTAGAAGCAGCGATTATAAACACACCTGGGGTTGATTCAAAACACCATGACAAATTTAGCCGCATTTTCTCTTTCGAGTCCATATCAAGATCAGATTTATCGTGCTATAGAGAGCGCTTCTGGCTTCATACTGAGTGTTATAGATCATTACGATTATAGCGGTATCTTCATTGGGATGGGCATTGAGAGCATCGGTATCCCTCTACCAAGTGAGCTGATAATGCCCTACGGCGGCTATCTCGCTTACATTGGGCACTTAAATTTTATCACAGTTGTACTAATCGGAACTTTAGCTTGCCTTGCAGGGTCGCTCGTAACGTACGGTATAAGTTATTATGGTGGCGCGCCGCTTTTTGAGAAATACGGTAGATATGTGGGAATACGAAAGAGAGAACTTGACGCAGCGCAACGTTGGTTCGATAAATATGGCCAAGCCACCGTCTTCTTCAGCAGGATGATCCCAGGGATACGTGCATACAGTTCAATACCAGCTGGGATTTTTAAGATGGATATTAAAAAGTTTTCAATTTACACGTTTCTAGGATCGTTGCCATGGAATATCGGGCTTGCCTACGCTGGCGTGTACCTCGGCGCTAATTGGAGAGCCATTGAATCTTCATATAATCGTGCCACTATAGTAATACTCGCTCTGTTAGTGAGCGCTACAATGTTTTTGCTGTACAAATATAAAATTAATAAGGTTAAGACTTTGACTGAGCAAGACGGTCACCCATAGCAAATGAACTCTCAAAAATTAAAAATGTTGTAATAAAATAAAAAGCACTTTTGGGATGAAAATCAAGTTTCTGTAACTGTCGTACACTTAGCACTGATCTTTCATCGTCCTGTCAATAGTTGTTGCTAGTCAGTTAGAGATCCCATTTTTATGCTTTTTACGGAACGTTCCAAAGACATACGGTGATGACCGTTAAAATTTCACTTGAGATATTCTTAAATCGGGAGATTCTTATTACGAGACAAGATCCAGTAACAATTGTCTGAGAGAGATCGGCTAAGCCTGTCATCACGACAAGAATGAACTATTATTGCAAAAGTTTCGCGATGATCTGTTTTATTATCATCTGAGACTGTATGGATACAGTTATTATCGATTAAAGACATACACGTACTTGTCAATTTTACTAGAAGTTCAAGAATTCCTAGCGTTATATCACGCTGAAGGACGTTTTAGAGGTATTATAATTGAAGACCATATCAGAGAAAATTCTATCAACGCGCAGCGGAGCTGACGCTACAAGCGGAGATATTGTCGCGGTGCATGTTGATCTCGTCTTTGCCCATGATGGCACCCTTCCATTGGCAATTCAGCAGCTTGGAGATCTTAAGATCAAGTATCCTGAAAAGGTAGTAGCAATCTGCGATCACGCATCGCCTTCACCATCAGAAAAGGTCTCAAACGTTCAAATAATGATGCGGAAGTTTGCACGATCGCATGGTATAGACTTATACGAAAACGGCGATGGTATTTGCCATCAAATCGTGCTTGAAAAATATGCTGCCCCTTGGAAGATAATAGTCGGTGGAGATAGTCATACTTGTACGCACGGAGCTCTCGGAGCATTTGCGACGGGAATGGGCTCAACTGATGTCGCAGCTGCGATGGCCTACGGGAAGACGTGGTTTAGAGTACCAGAGACAATAAAAGTAGAAGTTTCAGGGATATTGCCGGAAAAGATCCACTCTAAGGATGTGTTTTTAGAGCTTATCGGCAGGATTACAGCTGATGGTGCTAGTTACAAGGCGGTGGAGTACCGAGGAACTGGAATAAATAAAATGAGCGTTGAGTCAAGGGCAACCCTTACAAACATGGCCGTTGAAGCTGGCGCGAAAGTTGGACTGTGCCCGGTAGATGAAAAAGTTAGGGAGTATCTCCAGCAACACGGGCGTGGGAGCGAGTTTGCACCACTTTACGCAGATGATGGAGCAAATTACGAGAGTGAGGTTCACATAAAGGCAGAAGACGTCGTGCCCATGATAGCAAAGCCACACAGGGTCGACAATGTTGCCCCAGTTACGGATCTCGAAGGGGAGGAGATCGACCAAGTCTGTCTTGGCTCATGCACAAATGGAAGAATTGAAGACTTAAGAGCAGCAGCTCAGATATTGAAAGGATATAAGAGCAAGGTAAGGCTCGTAGTATACCCCGCAAGCCGTCAAGTGCTTATGAGGGCCATAGATGAGGGGATAATCCAAACGCTATTAAGCGCAGGAGCTGCGGTATGTCCGCCAGGGTGCGGGTTTTGCATAGGGAGAACCGTAGCTCTAGGCAACGGAGAAGTCGCACTTTCAACCCAAAATAGAAACTTTAAGGGAAGGATGGGCAACGACGACGCATTTATTTATCTTTCTAGCCCATCAACTGCAGCTGCAAGTGCAATCACGGGCGCGATATCTGACCCAAGAAATTTTGAAAAGCAGCGTTGAACAATAAGCATATAAGAGTGGAATGTATGACGTGCATCGAAGCTGAAGTGATAAGAGTATTCCCCAGAGATACAAACACCGACGAGATAATTGCGGGGAAGTATAAGTACGACGAGTTAGATATAAATAAGCTTGCCGTTCACTCATTCGAATCAATAGACTCAAATTTTTATATAGACGCTAAAAAATTGAACACATCTATCATAGTAGCTGGGGTTAATTTTGGCTGTGGATCATCGAGGGAACAGGCCCCACAAGTTTTAAAGGCTTGTGGCATTTCTTGCATTCTCGCCGAATCATTTGCGAGGATTTTTTATAGAAATGGCTATAACATAGGTCTGCCGCTAATCGAATGCAAGGATATATCAAAGAGCGTCTCTCAAGCAGATAGACTGAGAGTCGATTTTGATACCGGCACTATACTAAATCTTACTACGCGAGAAAGCTACGCGTTTAAACGTATACCTATCTTTATGCAGGAACTCCTTAAAGCTGGTGGGCTTATGAATTATCTGAGAAACTACGGCGGATATACTGACTGATGAACTGATGCGTGTAATCCATTTTTACTTCATTTGACGTATTTATGTGGGAGATGACAATGAAAAAGGTAGCTGTTATCATGGGTGATGGCGTAGGTCCTGAGCTCGTGAAAGCGATGATGCGAGTTGTCAATGCAACTGGCGCGGCGCTCAATATGGTAGCGTGTGAAGCTGGAACTGATTGGTATGAAACTCATGGAGGAGAGACCTTACTACCAGAAGAAACATGGGACGTCATAAGTTCGACCGAAGCGTGTTTCAAAGGTCCAACAACCACGCCAGGCGGACCGAGATCGCCAAGCAGTGTTTCGGTGACGCTTAGACAACGGCTAAACTTGTATGCGAACGTTCGTCCGATCAAGACGTTCCCTAACACCTCAAAACCTCTCGGAGACGTTGACTTCGTTTGTGTAAGGGAGGCGACTGAAGGGATGTATTTCGGGAGTGAAGTTCAACTTTCTGATGATATGTTCATAGCATTCAGGAAAATCACAAAGTCTGCAAGCAAAAAAGTGGCAAAGTTCGCATTTGAAGAAGCAAATAGGAGGGATTGGAAGACCATTGTGGCGATACACAAAAGCAACATACTTAAGCAAACCGATGGGGCGTTTCTTGACGCTATAAGAAAGGTGGGCGATGAGTACCCTCATGTAGAGATTTGGGAATACCACATCGACAATATCGCGCAACAGCTTATTAAAAACCCCGGGATATTCAATCAATCGATTCTGCTTTCGACGAATCTTTTCATGGACATTTTGAGCGAGGAGTGCGCTGCGCTTGTGGGGAGTATTGGTATGATTTACTCAGCTAATATTGGCGATGACTACGCGATGTTTGAACCAGCACACGGCTCTGCTCCTAAGTACAAAGGACTTAATAAGGTAAATCCGACAGCTACTATACTGGCTGGAGCTTGGATGCTAAGTTACCTCGGCTACACTGAAGAATCAAAGCTAATCTTCGATGCTGTTAAAGCAACAATTGCAAAGGGAAAAACAACGTACGATCTTGGAGGTACTCTTAAGACGACTGAAATGACTGACTGCATTATAAATAAACTTGAGAAGAGCTAACGTCATAAAAATAACCTTAAAACGAAAGATGCTGTACCACGTACTGCCCGCTAAATATTCTTTTCTTCCTTCTGAGTACAGCGCTTGCACTTGCTTCTTCCCTGGTTTAAAATCTCCCTATTTTTTATGCATTCCGTGAGTTCTTCAGATTTTCCGCCACTTGTGAATACCTTAACAGGCCTCATATGAGCACAGTCAAAGCCTTTTTCGAGTTCTGCAATAGTACACTCTAAACACTGCTCGCGATGAACCATTGCCCCCTCATCAGCGAGAACACACGTTTCATACTCGAGGTTGCTTACCCCCAATGGGATGCTCAGGATTCGGCGGTATTTGCAGTCACTCAATTTATGATCTCCGTAGCTTTGGTATCGCTCGTGAATTCGCCGTCATCGATGCCACTGAAGAGTGACTTCATCGCTGAGGATATACTTAAGAGCATATTCTTTCAGTTCGTCGTTCGAGATACTTGAAATTCGAGCTTCTTCATCATAGAGCTTGTGGATATCAGACGATATTGCTTTTATTCGCTCGTCGTCTTTCTCTAGATTGACCCGTATTCCTAACAATTCGTAAAGTACTTCTTCTATCTTGTGGCGTACAACCTCTCTCCCTGATGAGTCCCCGATGAGGAGACACCGCTGACCGCCAACAAGTTCTGGTGGGAAAGGTTCATAGGTAAACGAATTTTTCAAAATACCATCTGTGTGTATCCCACTTTCATGCGCGAAGATATTCTCTCCTACTATCGCTTTATTACTCGGTATTCTGAAGGAAAGTTCTTGCGCTAAGTATCTAGTTAATTCAGTTAAAGATCGAGGATTATACTTTTCAAATCCCTTTACCCTATTAAATAGGAACATTAAAATCTTTTCAAGTTCAGTGTTACCTGCCCTCTCACCAATTCCCATAAAGGTCAGACTCGACCAATTGGCACCATACCAGTACCCTGCAAGGGTATTTGCCACTCCAAGCCCAAAATCGTCGTGAACGTGCATTTCGATGTTTTTAGCTCCCGCTTTCTTAAAAGACGTCACCAAATCAGGTATACTGAAGGGGAGGCCCAAACCTTCGAAAGGAAGGCCAAAATTAATCGTATCGCATATCCTTAGTGTCGCATTTGGTGCTATGCTCAATAATTCTTTGATGAACGGAAGTAAAAAATTGGGGTCCGCCCTCGTCGTGTCTTCAAGATGACACCTTACTTTTAAACCGTGATCCACTGCATATTCGAGGGCACTAATGTACTTATCTCGCGCCTGTTCGCGACTTGCGAGGCCCAACTTGTCAAAAATATGTGCATCAGATATCGACATCAGAATCCCGACCTCTTCGATCCCGTCCATGCTTAAGGTCATATCTATGTCGTTCGTGTTAGCACGCGCCCATCCCGTCACCTCCGGATTCTCAAAGCCTCGTTCAAGCATTTCACGTGCTACAATCCGATCCCTCTCATTAAACAAAAAACATTCAAGCTTTTCAATTCCCATTTTATGTAGATGCTCAAATATTTTGAGTTTATGGGATTTCTTCATCGCAATCCCCGGCATTTGCGAGCCATCCCTTAAAGTGCTATCGCTAATTTTAATATCCTGGCTACCTGGGATCTCGATTTTGGGTATCTCTTCATAGGACCTGTACAATTTCAGTAACCTCCAAAAGGTGCTGCCTAAATACAATCTACGCTTAAGTAAAACGATGTGTCACGCTGTGTCCACATTTTATATAGTTATTAGATCTATATGAAACTTTATTCGTCCATTTTTTAGTCTACAGGTAAATCAACCTCTCTATGAGCTAACTACGTAAACCCCAATTTGATATATAATTACAGCTAACTACTGTTCGTTTGGAGCAGCCCACAATGCAGCTAAAATACGGCACAGGTGAAATTACTGCAAATCTAGAAAACAAGAATGTTATCCAAGTAGTTGAACCATTTGAAATACAGGCTACAGGTGAAGAGCCTGAAATTAAAAAGGCCATGGAAAATCCGATAGGAACGAAGCAATTGAGGGAGATAATATCGGACAAAAGAAGGAACAAAATGCGCCTTAGCGTCGTTATTATTGTTAGCGATGTAACGCGGCCGACACCCACAAAAAGATTGATTCCGTACATTCTTAACGAATTACTTGATGCAGGAATAAGCGATGAAGATATCACGATTATCTTTGCACTTGGAATTCACAGAAAATTAGAGACAAAAGAAATGGCACGACTGGTTGGAGATAACATTTTCAACAGGTATAGATGCATAAATCACGATTCAACTAACTGCGTCTTCATCGGAACCACTAAGCAAGGAACCGTTGTTGAGGCTAATAGAGAGGTTTTACAAGCTGACATAAGGGTATGTGTGGGGTCAATTGAACTCCATTATTTTGCAGGCTATACCGGCGGATACAAATCAATCTTGCCGGGGATCTGCGCAAGAAGTACAATTGAAACTAATCATAAGCTTATGTTACAGCCAACTGCGAACGCTGGGAGGATTGATAGTCCCGTAAGGATTGACATGGAGGAAGCAGGAGAGCTTGTGGGCTGTGACTTCATCCTTAATGTCGTGCTTAACGGGAACAAGCAGATCGTAAAAGCGGTAGCAGGAGATCCGATTAAGGCTCATAGAGAGGGCATAAAAATCGTTGATTCAATGTACGTTATCCCCATAAAGGAGCTTGCTGATGTTGTTGTGGTTTCAGCAGGAGGGACCCCAAAAGATATAAACGTATTTCAATCACAAAAAGCTCTCGATAACGCAAAATACGCGGTGAAAAATGGCGGCGCCATAATTCTGATAGCAAAATGCCCTGAAGGATTGGGAGAAAAAGTCTTTGAGCGATGGATTAATGAAGCTAAGAATAGGCAGGAACTCATAGACAGAATGGACATTGCTTTTGAGATCGGAGGACATAAGGCAGGAATTTTGGCAAAACTTATGGAAAAGGTAGATGTCTATTTAATATCTGATCTTGAAAAAGAACTTGTTGAGAGGGCATTTTTCATTTGTGCTAATGATGTTAACGAAGCAATTGATGTAGCCATTACAAAGTATGGATCAGATATAAGACTTATCATCATGCCCTATGGTGCATATACTCTTCCACGATATCAACCGTAAGGCAACCTCCAGCCTTATGCCTCATTATAGATAATGCTTCGAAAGAAAAATAACAGAGTTCGACATGTTATAAGTCTATGTGGGTCAGGATTTACCATAACCAATCGGGAAAATCTTCAAGTATTGAAGAACGGTATAGCGATTTTGAAAATCCCTTGTTTGTTTTAATACTCTCTAACACTGAAGTTGCTGACGTACCTGGGATTTCAGGCGCCGGAAGCTCGCAAACACTTTTACAATATACGCCAGCAGCTGACGCTGAGATTATCACGTGCGGTGCATTAAAAACCGTTCAAATACTACCTGATTCGCCTTCAGGGGCAGCTACTCCAGCCGTGCTTTCTAAAGCTGCGTTAAACCTTACTGAAATACCGTGTTTTTTAATAAACTCGGGTCTCAAAGTTACCCCAGGTGTTCCGTACTATGACATGAGAGCCGAGCACGGTAGGGATATACAGACCGGACTAGCTGTGAGGGATGCACAACACATATACAAGTCCTCAAAAAAACTCGCAAAACTTCTTGACTGCAGTCTTGCAATAGTAGGTGAATCAATACCGGGAGGGACTACTACAGCTCTTGCAGTATTAAGGGCACTTGGCTATGGCTCGAGCGTTAGCAGCAGTTTTTCAAAAAACCCGATTGAGCTTAAAAACCAGGTTGTTAAAAAAGCTTTAGCACGTTCAATGACTTCTTCTAATATACTAAAACGCGACCCTATAAAGGCAGTTGAGCTTTTTGGAGATCCTATGATGCCCTGTGCTGTGGGGCTGACTGAAGAGCTAACTAGAGCCGGTAAGAGCGTGATGCTTGCGGGAGGAACGCAGATGGGCGCGGTAATTGCCATCCTGAGAGCACTTAACGTTGTTGGTGATATTACACTAGGAACAACAAAATATATCTTCGATGATGAGCGAGCAGATTTCATAAACCTCGTACAAAAACTACAAGTTGACGCATTTGGAGCTTATCCTGACTTTCGAAGGAGTAAATTTCACCAGCTTAAAGCTTACGAACTAGGAGAGGTTAAAGAAGGTGTAGGCGCAGGCGGTGCTATGGCCGCTGCTGCGATGAAAGGATTTAGCCAGGAAGAATTTAGAAACGAAGCCGAAAGAGTATTGATGGGCCTTTAAAGTACTTTTTTGATTTTATTCATCGACTGATGCGCAACGGATACTACTTAAAAGCGTTTTTAAGCCACTCAAACATAGCAGCATTTTAAAAAACTATAAAAAGTTAACGGGATGAGTATAATTATGAATGTTTGAAAAGAAGCACATCATCTCTATGCGAGATTTCTCTTATGAAGAAGTAAAATATATTTTAAGTTGCGCTGAAAAAGTTGAGCCCCTCGCTAGAACCGGAACTAATATACTACATAACAAATTACTCGCCCTCCTTTTTTTCGAACCGAGCACAAGAACGCAGTTGTCATTTGACACAGCCATGAAGAGACTGGGAGGCAAGACTTTGAGTTTGTCATCAGAGGGAAGCTCTATTCTGAAGGGTGAGACTCTCGCGGACACCATAAAGGTAATTGAGGGCTACGCTGATGCGGCTGTCCTACGGCATCCAAAAGAAGGCGCTGCTCGGATGGCAAGTGAGCTCTCAGCAATCCCCGTGATTAACGGTGGCGACGGGGCTGGCCATCATCCTACCCAAACGTTGCTTGATCTCTACACCATACGGAAAGAGAGCAGCCTTAAGGATCTTGACATCGCACTGCTTGGCGATCTTAAATACGGAAGGACGGTACACTCGCTTGCCTATGCTCTTAAGATGTTTGATGCAAACATTAGCCTTGTAGCGCCCGAAGAGCTTCAGATGCCTAAATACATCGTAGATGACTTAGGTGGGGTTACAATAACCGATGACATAAATGAGGTGATTAAAGAAATCGATGTTCTCTATGTGACGAGAATACAAAAGGAACGATTCCCAGATCCCAATGAGTACCAAAAAGTTGCGAGCAGCTACAGGATATCTTCTGACACCTTAACTGGTGTTCGAGATAACTTTATAATCATGCATCCCCTGCCAAGATCTGACGAAATAGCACCTGATGTTGATACTACAAAGTATGCTAAGTACTTCAAGCAGTCGTTTTATGGAGTTCCCGTGAGGATGGCAATCCTATTACTAGTGATGACAGGGGAGGCCTGATGTTAGAGAGACAAAAAGACGAGCTTAGAGTCCGGTCGATTAAAAACGGGACAGTTATTGATCATATTACCGCCGGAACTGCGCTAAACGTTTTGAAGATACTGGGCGTGAAAGGAGGTACTCGCTCTATTGTGAGTGTTGTTATGAACGTTCCAAGCAAGAAACCGGGAAACAGAGCAAAGGACATAGTAAAAATTGAAGATAGAGAGCTCAACTCTAATGAGGTTGACAAAATAGCATTAATTGCTCCAAATGCTACAATTAACATCATAAGGGACTACGAGGTAGTCCAAAAAAGCTCTGTCGAATTGCCTGGTTCGATTGAGAACATAGTACAGTGTCCTAACCCAAATTGCATTTCAAATACGGATGAGCCCGTTACTGCTAAGTTTGCAGTGATACATCCTTTGGCGTTACGATGCCTGTATTGCGAGAGAATCATTAAGAATAACATTGTAGAGCATTTAATTTGATGCTGCAAGTACATTTCACATACTTTGCGCATATGCGTGATTAGAGCGAAACATATGTAGTGGCCGGGACTCTAGTGGACAACGGCGCGAGATTAGTCATCCTTACTGCTATACTAAATGCTGCAACTATTCTAATTAAAATTGTCAATCTTAATCCAAATCCGCTTTAAAGAAATGGAGCGCTACTTATCTCAGCGTACCAGCAGAGCACTTACTTTTTTGCCGCAGGTCATATTGCATGCTTCTGTAACCTGAAGGGCATAGACATGACTGTGACTGGGTATGATGGGGATTGGGCCCCTCGACGATAACGTGAAGACCAAGAGTCACCCAATTTTTCGTGCAGCTAGTTTTATAGCTTCTATCAAACTGTTTTGTGGCATTATTGACGCTACTGGAATCCTTAAAATCTTTTCAACGGTCGGGCTTACGATGGGGGCGCAGACTAGCGCGAGGGCCCCGTCACGTTCGGCGTGAATTGCAGCAATTAATGCATCCTCAACTGATGTTGCAGGATATTCCCGTATAGTGATATTTCTGCCCCCGATCACCATTGACCTCTCGGTTATTTTATCTAAGACAGGCCTCGCAGCAACTACGGCGATGAGATCCCCCTTTTTAGTGGTTCCTTCAAGTCTCCTAACCGCTTTTAATATCTCTCTCAAAGTTTTGAGGTTAGGTTCCCTCTCTCCAGAAATGATCTTATATAACGTGCTCAACGATACGCCTGAGATTTCAGCAAACTTGGTAACAGTAAACCCGAGGTCCTTAATCACTTTACTTAATGTGCTTTTTAGCTCTTCGTCTGATGAGAAGGCTGCCCTGATTAAATCATCTGCCAGCATAACTTACCACTAGCTACAAAAAAGTAATATCCCATTATATATTGATTATTAAAGAGGGGTAATTTTTACAAATAGCAACTTTACGAGAGTGTGTTGTCGATTCCGATAGGTTTATTTTCAATCGAAGCATTTTTTATACTTCAAATGATCCTATCTATTATAATTAGACATGATAATTATGGACCTAAATCCTACTGATAAACTTACGATTTACTGGGATGATGGAATTATAATAGTAGACCAAACGATGCTGCCGGCACGTTATGAACATATAAAAATAACAACTGTTGAAGATCTACGAAGCTCAATAGTAAAGCTTAAAGTGAGGGGCGCACCTGCACTTGGAGCAGCCGGAGCATTTGGCGTGGCACTAGCAGCATACACAAGTGATGCCAATGATCTTGATACGTTAAAATTAGAAGTTAGATTAGCGGCGAAATCGATTATTGCTACAAGACCGACGGCAATAAATCTCTTTACAGGAGTTGATAGAATTCTAAAAGCGATTGAACCTTGCGCTACTCTAGATGAGGTAAAGGAAATCGCAGTCGAAGAGGCAAAAAAGATAGCAGATGAAGATATAATAAAAAATAAAGCCTTGAGCGCTGTTGGGGCATCCATTTTAAAAGACGGCGATGTTGTTATGACTTATTGTAATGCCGGAAGGCTTGCAACAGTCGGCTGGGGCACCGCCTTAGGCGTGATAAGATCCGCAACAATATCTGGGAAGCGTATCACTGTGTATGTTTGCGAAACAAGGCCACTTAATCAAGGTAGTAGAATCACGGCCTTCGAAATGCTCGAGGAAGGAATTCCTACTATCTTAATTGCGGATAATATGGCGGCGTGGATGATGAAGGAAGACAAAATCGATTGCATAATAGTGGGAGCTGACAGGATAACAAGGCAGGCAGTTTACAACAAGGTTGGAACATATATGCTTGCTATATGTGCGAAGCATCACGGTATACCGTTTTATGTTGCTGCTCCTCTGTCAACCTGTGATTTTCAAGACAGGGAAGTTGAAATTGAACAAAGAGATCCTAATGAGCTCATATATTGTGGAGAAAAACAGTTAGCGCCTAAAAATGTAAAAGTCAAAAATCCCGCATTTGATGCCACGCCACTTGAATTGGTTACTAAAATAATAACTGAAAATGGAATAAGAGACCCACTGGAATTGATGAGAAGGTGACCCAGATAGTTCGGCTAAAACAGAATCAAAAGATAATTCACTACGTGACTGGCATATATAAGGCGATAGTTTATCTGAATATATAGAGCCAGAGGGTGATGTATTATCGCATTAACGAGATTTTATGGTGTTAATCCCGAAGATGTTGTAAAATGTCCATAGCAATAAATGTAATTTCCGAAGATAAACCTGGTGTACTAAGAGACATTGCAGGAGTAGTTGCAGGATTTAATGGCAATATAAAGTACTTGCAGCAATTCATACTAGCTAGAGGACTACATAAAAATCTTGCCATAATTCATATGGAAATCGAGGATATAAAAAAAGTCAATGACCTCATAAAAATGCTTAAGTCAGTGAGCTCTGTTAAAGAAGTTACACAGTATGAACCCTTCGAGAAGATCTGGGGATCACGGGTTATAATAATCGGCGGGGGGGCTCAGGTGTCCCAGGTAGCTCTCGGAGCAATAACTGAAGCTGACAGACACAACATACGTGGAGAACGCATAAGTATTGACACGATGCCGATAGTAAATGAAGAAAATATTGCTGAAGCGGTCAATGCAGTTTCAAGGACCCACAGAGCTAGTATATTAGTGTTAGCTGGTTCAATTATGGGGGGGAAAATCACTGAAGAGGTAAAAAAACTACAAGAGGAGGGAGTCAAGGTCATAGCACTTAACATGGCTGGGAGCGTGCCCGATGTTGCTGATCTTGTAGTTACCGATCCGATTCAAGCCGGAACTTTTGCTGTAATGGCCATTGCAGAAACAGCGGAATTTGACATTGAAAGAGTTAAAGGGCGAAGATTTTAGCGTTCGAAGAAAAAAAGTACTATTAAAAGGAATCAATGAACGTCTGCACCCAATTTGTTCGACCACCAGTATGGTTCCGTGAGATCTGAAAAAATAGTTTATAGTAAAACATTTTCTGCTTCAAAAAATCGAAATCCCAAAATCGGCGTGGAACATATCAATTTACCTAATTTTTAGTTTTTTATAACTGACACGCAGACACAGTGATTATTTAGCTAGGCTCGCAAAAATACAACGTACCTAAGAACTGAATCGAAAAAGCAGATTGTCCTGATACAAATTTAATCAAAGGAGGGCCAAATTTTTGTTTCAAAGGGTAGCAGCTACTAGGATGGGCAAAGTAATAGTTGCATCCCCATAAACTGTTACAGTTTCAGCATTTTCACCTACCTTTCCCCACGACTTTGCTTCATCTAAAGTAGCACCCGAAAGACCTCCTGTTTCAGGTGTATCCATAGTGAGCTGAACAGCGTAATCTAAACCCTTCGGGATGAGGAGCATAGATTGCATAATGAAGTTCTTAGGAACCCCTCCGCCGATAAATAGCGCCCCCGACTTTTTTGCACGGTAGCACATCTCCATAATCGTCTTGATGTCCTTGAAAGTATCAACCTGTAAGTTGCGCTTATATCCAAACATCCAGCTTTGAAGTCCAATAGCAGAATCTGCTATCGCAGGACAGAATACAGGGACTTCTTTATCAGCAGCGACCCTTAATATCGAATGTTTATCGTCTATTCTGACTCCAACCTCTCGAAGAAACTCACATATGGTAAACTGCCTGCCGTTATGAGAGTCAAGTATATTTTCTAATATAGCATCAAATCGCTCTTCGAAAGTGGTGAAGTGCTGATCAGACAAATATACGTCGTATATCCTGTCTATTTTGTTATTTTTCAATTCAAGGTCATCAACATCGCACTCCCCGAGACAATGCCTGCCGCCAAAAGCCTCGATCATATCGTGAACGATATTCGCTCCCGTCGTGACTAGGACATCGATGCCACCTGCTCGTATCAGATCAACTATGATTCGCCTCATCCCAGCGGGAATCATAGCACCAGCTAACCCAAAAAAGTTCATCACGTCGGAAGCTTGCATTTTTCGGTAAATGCTCACCGCTTTAGCGAGTCTCCCTGCACCAAATGCACAATGTTGATATTGCTCCACAAGTTCTGCAACAGTCATTCCTTGCGTGACCTTTGCGTGGAGTATGGGACTCTCAAGATAATTTTTATCATTCATATGTCATCAAACACCTTTTTTCTGCGAAGAAGCAAATATAAAGTCTCTAAGAAGCTTTGCGCCAAGTAATGCAGACATTCCCATGTCATAGTCCGGAGTAATCTCCACTATGTCAAAGCCTGATGTTACAGGTGATAACTTTCTCAAGGCTGTTCTTACTTCTAGTGGCGTTAACCCATACGGTTCAGGGTTTCCGACTCCAGGAGCAAACGCTGGATCTATCACATCCATATCAATAGACAAATAGATGCTATCGACGTCCAAAAATCCTTCAATTTCGTTTAACACTTGAACGATTCCTCTCTTTCTGATTTCATCCATTGCATAAATAATGCTTCTTTCTGCAGCCAGTCGATATTCCTCCTTTGTTCCGCTTCTCGTTCCAATCTGAACAAGCGGCACACCAAGATCTGAAATATGTTTTGCTACACCCGCATGGCTGTATTTATTCCCTAAATATTCGTTCCTAAAATCAAGATGAGCATCGAGTATGACCACACCGATGTCTGCACTTTTAGATAGCGCTTTGACACAAGGAAGTGTTATAGTGTGTTCACCTCCGAGCGTTAAGGGAACTTTTCCATCATCACATGTGCTTGATATCACAACTTCTACCTCAGATATCATATCACAAAGATTGCCAAACTCAATGTTACCTGCATCGTGGAATTGCTGCTCCGTGATGTCAATATCGTATTCGTAATCATAAGTTTCAAAATTGTAGGAAGCTCTTCTCATAGCATCAGGAGCCCATCGAGAACCGGATCTAAACGATGAAGTAGCATCGAATAACACGCCCACTATTACATATTTGCTTGATTTGTAATCGAGGCTTGAATCTGCAAAAATCATGCGGATAAAAGTACGTTTATATGTCTCTTAGCGTATCAAAATTTAAAGCTTGGCTTATATCACTTTAAATCTAGTTTGCGCTTTCCCATAGATTCAAGGTATGTGACCTCTTTACCCGATTCTATCTTATCAGCATATTCTTCGGGTATCTCAATCTCAAATGTTGAGTAATCATTTAGATCCATAAGCTGGGCTGTTTTACCCATTATCGCTATGACTTGTGCGCCTTTTCTCTCAACAATCGGAACGTATATTTTGGCACTCACGGGTTGTACAATAGACCGTTTTTGACCATCAAAAATGCCAGTGACATCAATTCTTGCCTTTGCTGAGCCATGCTTCCCGGGTTTCGATGTAGCCATACCAATAATAACACAAGGTTCATCGTTAATAACTAAGTAACGTCCTACTTTGAGCGTTCTTACTTCTGTTTGCTCCTTCATAATGAGCTATATCACAACATTTCTTATAAATTTATTCAGCTTAACAGCGAGATAACCAGTGGCGCCGCAGTAACTGCCTTTCTGATGAATGCTGCTATACCGTATCACGACAAACAATATTCGAGCGTAATCTAATAAAAAATCGAGTTTTTCGTACATAGAGAGAATATAGGCCTCTGACATGACTGCCGTAAGTTTTTACTATGGGATAAAATTAAAGTAAACATAAAAGTCAACAGCGCTGACCATCTGTAACGCAGAGGGCGTCCCATATCTCTATAACAGAGACCTTGTAAACAAGCGTAAAAACGTATCAGGAGGCGTTGACCGCCTGAACAAGCACCTGCAATATCAGAACGCTGAAGTACTTTATTTAGCTAAAACCGTTAGAGTTTAAGTAACTAATATAAACAATCCATTATTATTATTTTTGAATGCTAAAATTATGTAGAAGCTTGGCAGATGAAGTTGATGCAGCCCTGTCAAACGGGATTGACAGACCGTGGGAAATTGTGAAAATTGGCGCTGATGGAACTCCCACGACAAGAATCGACCAAGTCGCAGAGGACGCTGTAATAGCAGCGCTAAAAAATCACGATCGTGCGGTTCGAATAGTAAGTGAAGAAGTCGGTGAACGCGTAATAGGCGAGAACCCAGAGTTCACAGTAGTACTTGATCCGATAGATGGCACTTACAACGCGTTAAAGAGCATCCCATTCTACTCAATATCGATAGCTATAGCTAGAGATGACCTAGCTCATATCAAGTTTGCGTATGTTCGTGATCTTTACACCAAAAAGGAATACTGGGCAGCAAAGGGCAAAGGAGCATATTCTAAGGATGTGCAATTAAGCGTATCCGATACAAATAATCTCAACGGGTTTAGCGTTAGTATATATGGCTACAAGAGAAACGTTGAGAGAATGGTGCGGCTCACTAATCACATAAGACGGGTCAGAATTCTCGGCTGTGCATCACTTGAACTTGCATTTATTGCTGCTGGCAAACTTGACGCATTCGTTGACTTGAGGGGTACGCTAAGGGTCACCGATGTGGCAGCCGGTATACTTCTTGTAGAAGAAGCTGGAGGGGTTGTTACGGACGGCTTTGGTCGAAAACTAACTACACCTCTTAATGTGACACAAGGTGTAGAGATCGTAGCTTCAAATGGCACAAGACACAGGGATATTCTACAGTATCTATAAAAAAGGTGGAGCGAGAGATGAAGATAGGCATCGTGTCAAGGTGTGACGTGCGAGAGGCAATAGAACTCGCAAGGGAGATTGGCACACACCTTACGGAATATGCCGAGATCGTGTACGATAAAGATACGGCAGAAGAGCTAGGTAACTGCGGTGTAGAGATTAAAAAGCTTGAAGTTGACGTAATAGTGGCAGTTGGAGGAGATGGAACGATATTAAGAATTCTTCAGAATATCCCCTACCCTATTCCAGTAATTGGCATAAATATGGGCAAAGTTGGATTTTTAGCTGAAATTAGCCCAGAGAATGCATTTTATGCGGTCGATAAGCTTATCGGAGGATTTGAAGTTTCGGCCCACTCAAGGCTTGCGATTTCAATAAATGGTAAAGACCTCCCACCTGCCACAAATGAAGCAGTGATTGTCACATCGAGACCGGCAAAGATTCTTGAGTATAGCATCGAAGTTGATGGGAGCTTGCTCGATGATCTGCGAGCTGATGGCGTTGTCATTGCGACATCCACAGGATCAACTGCATATGCGATGAGCGCCGGAGGACCCATTGTTGATCCTAAAGTTGACGCATTCATCATAGTTCCACTCGCTCCTTACAAACTCTCCGCTCGGCCTTGGGTGATCTCCGGTGAAAGCACAGTCAACGTCAAGATGATGGGGAAAGATGCGGTCATTGTAATAGACGGGCAATACAGCGAAGTCGTTCACAAAGACGACTTACTGACGTTTAAGAAAGCGCTTACAGAGTCACTCTTTGTAGTCGGAGAGAGGAGTTTTTTTGACAAAGTTGTTGCAAAACTTAGGTGATAAAATAGTTGTCATAAAAAGACTGGAAATCATCACTTACGTTTAACAAGAGATAGATAAGCGCGTCGTTGATGTCATCGTTAGCCTTTATATCACCGTCTCCATATCTTTTCCACACTGTGTTAGAACGTTTTGAGCCGTTTTCCAAGAATGCCGTGTGAAAACTGGCAGCTGACCATATTCGCGCAGCCAACTTCTTAAGAACTTTATAGTGGTTTGGTCTGATGGATAACCGCTTCCAATCTTAAGTCCTACGCTATTTTCAAGCTCTTTGATCCACTTATCCCTCGCTACTTTGGCAATAATGGAAGCAGCAGAAACAATAGGATGATTTTTGTCAGCTTTATGTTCTGCGATGACGTTAACAACTCCACTTTCAGCTGTTACACGTTCTGCAAACCTTGAAGCATCAACATCGCTTGCGTCTATGTATGCCCGGTCAGGTTTTAGGTTTCGCAGTACGTGCGCGTGAGCTTTTACCACAATTTCATTCATTGTCATAATGCGCCGTAGTTCGTCAATTTGTCCTGCGGTGACTTCATGTACGTGGTAATTACAAATTTTTTGTATTCGAACGGCCAATAATGTGCGCCTATTCGGCGAAATCACTTTAGAGTCTTTCACGCCCATATTTTCGAGGCGTCGAAGTGAAGTCTCTTCGATCATGACGCCGGCGACAAACATAGATCCTATAACCGACCCCTTTCCAGCTTCGTCTACTCCTGCTATTTTCATGTCGCAAAAGATGTTTTAAAGAAGATGGCGTAAGCTGAGCAAGAGCTTCGGATTCGCCTTAAGTAAACACTTTACGATCCCAACAGCGCTCATCTCTTCAATTTTTACACCTTGAATGGATCGCGCAAGCTGGTTTAGTTCTTCATCAGACAGGCTTAGGAAGAACTCCTTGATTTTATAGTTGCGCTTTATCTTTTTACCAAATGAGCTTCGCCACGCAGTTTCATACTCCATAAGAGCGTTCGTTGAAGCATCGCTTTGATGCACGGCTTTACTCGCGACTCCGCCAGCGATCTTGCCGCCTTCCATCGCGTTTATAATCCCGCCGCCTGTAATGGGGTCAGTATGGCGCGCTGCGTCGCCGACAAGCATCATCCCGTCACCCACAATGGTTTTGAGCTCGCCGCTTACAGGAACACCTCCTACTATGAGTTCTACTGGCTGTCCGTCGGGAAATCTCTTCGACATAAACTCGTCGAGGTAGTCTATGGGCCTTGCACCGTCTAGTTTGCTCGCAAGCACGCCAATCCCAATATTTGCCGTCCTGTTGCCTTTTGGAAAGACCCACGCATAGCCACCGGGGGCCTGTGAACCTATGTAAAAATCGCACGAGTCGTCCGATATGTCTACATTTGCTGCAAGATACTGGGCGCAGCTCTCGATATCCTTGAGCTTGAGGGTGGTGTTGATTCCGCCCCACCGTCCGACCTGTGATTCCACCCCATCAGCGCCGATGACAACCTTAGAGCGGACCTCGAAGTTTTCTCCAAGCCTGTTGATTTTAACGCCTTTTACCACGCTGTCTTCTACGATGAGCCCTGTTGCACGGGTGCGCACCATGAGGTATGCTCCCGCGCGTGCTGCGCTTTTTGCGAGCTCCCGATCGAAGAGTTTGCGCTCCAACACGTAGCCTATTTCGCCTCCCGCTAACTCTTCTGACAGCTCAAACATCGTCCCATCAGGGGAATAAATTCGAGCCCGGTTTACATCGCCTGCAATCCATCTCGTTTCAGGCTGTATGAATTTCGCCAAGCTCCTCTTATTGACGCCCTCCGCACAGCGCACGGGCGAACCGATCTCCTGCCGCTTTTCGATTAACAGCACATCGCACTCTTCAGCAGCAGTCCGTGCCGCGATAGACCCTCCTGGCCCTGCCCCTACCACGATGACATCGTACTCGTCCCTCATGCTCCTTCCTCTGCCGTTAGGGCTCCTACCGGGCAGACCGTTACGCACGTCGCACACGTCGTGCACGTGTCGCCTATTTTGAGGCAGGACTCAATGAGCTCGATCGAATTGGTCGGACAGACCGCGACGCATGCGCCACAGTGCCCACACTTTTCAATGTTTACAACGATCATCTTACATCACCTTGCGGGAAACGTTGGTAGGTTACTACTTGCAAGTATAAAAACGTAACAAATCAGGAGTGAAACCGCCATTGAATTTGTCGTGATTTACTGGTCTCGCATAGCTACGTTATCCTACCAAAAAATAAATACAAATCACGAGACGATATAAATCGGCGATATAACGGCATTTTCCTAGCCTCCTTTAGTTATATCACCCGATATATCTGAGATCGTCTTCGCTTGCTGCTTCGGGAACGAGACCCATTTGTTCCATTTCTCGAAGCCGCGCCGCAATTTTCTCCATCTCTTTTGCGCGCTCCTCAAGCGCCTGCATATTTATCTCCAAATTCAAAGCCGCAGAGAGGACACTCATCACAGCTTGTGCGCTCTTTGGATCGACCAAGTACCCAGAGGTCTCACCCATAAGGCATACAGCATCAATTCCCACCAAGCTCCCGAGTCCAAGAAGCAATCCAGAAGCTCCAATGATGCCGCCTCCAGGTTCATTCTCCTTAAACACGACGCCGTAGCTCTTCATCTCCTCGACGAGATCTATATTATTCACAGCCCCTAATACGGCAGGTTTCTCTACGAGTTGCCCAAGCCCATAGCCGCCCAACGTGTATATTCTCCTCACGTCGTATTGTTTTGCAACGTCTAGGAATGCATCAGTAAGCTCATAATGGCCCTCATTTGTCGCGCTTTGGTGATCACCAACGAGGATGAGTAGATCTAGATCTTTGTATGTTACGGCATAAAATTCACACTTTACAAGCCTCACAGTACCATCTGAAAGAACTAACACCTGCGGCGGAAAGTGCGACGAATAAATTTCAAGGATCTTTTTAGCTCCAAGTTCATCAATTATATGTTCCGCCACGAGTTTGCCGACGTGTCCTATTCCTGGGAGCCCCTCTATTAGAATTGGTTTCTTCAATTCTACGTCCGCAATCCTTACAATTTGAATTTTTTCCATAAAGACCCACTCCTTCATCACAACAATTTTACCACTAGTTATTTAGAGTTTACAAATTTGTTTTACCTTCTCTTTTAGCCTCGCGCTTCAACATCCGCCTATAAATACCATAGCGATCTTCTGGAGAGTACCTCGGGGGTCGTGGAACGTGAGTGTCCTTCCCACAAATGGGGCACTGTTGTTTAAAAGTATAAATATGGCACTTACGGATCTTCATGTGACACTCAGCACAAATCACGATTTCACAGAAAAGAGGAGCGTTACGATGCCAACTCCCTGTAGAATTTGCCTGTTCCTCCAGCCTTTACAACGACATCTATTGCGGCATTTGCAGCTTTCTTCAATGCATTTTCTGCCTTTTTATAATCGAGCGCAATGGTCCTAATCCTATAACGTGGAGCCCCCATATAACTAACATCATATCGTATGTCGGTATCTTCAATTTTTACAGCTGCTTTCAAGGCGCGCCTTATTACCTCGATACCGTTGGGTTTGGGGCATGTTAAATCAATATAGCCGGTTATGTCTACAAAGGGTACCTTCACATTCTCTTTTGCAATCCTCTCTATCTCCTCAGCTACAGCAGGATCAAATCCTTCGAGGATTGCTGCCCCTCGAATTGCAACCTCTTCGAAACCATAATAGAGGCTGTCAAACTTCTCGACGATTCGATCTTGTAACTCTTCTTTGTTTGTACCAGTTGTATTGACAACGAAATCAAGCCATTTTCCTGCCTTTTGTTCGCTCTTCCATTCTTGAATCTTTGCGCGGCGCTGATGTTCATTTACATCCTTAAATGAAAGATCAATGTGGCTACGGCTAGGATCTACATTTAGAACCTTACATACGATTTTCTGCCCTTCCCGTACATGATCTCTTATATACTTGACCCAACCGGAAGCGACTTCAGATATATGTATGAGTCCTTCCTTCCGCATATACTCATCAAGCTCGACGAAAGCTCCGAAATCGACCACATTTACTACGGTGCAGACTACTAAATCACCAATCTCAGGCCAGCCTTTTTTCATAGCACCTCAAGTATCTGAGTTCTTATCTCTGCTTTCCCGCCGGTCGGTACAACGAGCGTGCGACCGCATACAAAACAGTCCACCACTGAAGAAGCATTCCCGAAGACAATTTGAATATTTTCACAGTCGTTGCATTTAACTCTTAAAAACTTACTCATAGTAGAATTAAACCTCCACAAGCTCAAATTTTGATGCTCTAAATCCCTTTCGTAAGTGCGCTTTGTTACACTCTGTGCACCGATATCTTATATTGACACGCTTTGTTGGCTTATCACCACCGGGCACTTTTGAGAATTTTCCAAGATTGCCTATCCCGCTGCGACGCCTCTTTTGTCTTTCAATCCACGTTAATGATGATGCACGACCTTTCCTTACCTTTTCTATTTCTTGAATGGTATGCTTTCCACAAATTGGACATATTGATCTGATTCTCTTTGGCATCTTCAACTCAAATCACCTATTTGGATAGCTAGGTTACGATTGCATAGTGTTTTAGCATTGCCCTCAGGGAGCACGACCACGTCTTCTTTACTTAATTTATAATCTCTACCATCAAGTCCAATGAACGCAGGAATATCCGCTAAAACACGCACTATTACGTATTTTATATTCTTACTTTCTTGTATTAAAGTTCTTGTATCGTCTATTTCTAACTCATCGTCAACAGGTGCGCCGCGTGTACCATCCTCACCCTTCTCAGATACGGCTGCTATCCCCAACTGTATCGTTTGCTTTTCTTTAACGTTCATGGCAGCGTCCTCATGAGGCACGCCGTCGCTTGTACGCTCGAGGTTATCAGTAGTTAGTTTATCTTTCGTCATACTGTCTGTGTCACCATTGCTAACTTCACCGCTCACCCCCACGCCAAGCATCAGATCCCGATATCCTGTAAAAAGTTGATAAATGCCGTCATAAATCTCTAACTCTTCGTCGGTTAATGGCGCATCTTTCACGAGTCCTTTCGCTCTAAGAGAGGCCAATCTTATTATCTTTACGACCCTTTTGTCGTAGATGGCTTCAATTACGTTCAATGCATTTACAAGCTCGTCCTTCTTTCTTTGATCTTTTCTGGCCCTTAATGAATCGAGGTATGCTTTGACATCTAAATAAAAATCAGGCTTTAATTGTGTAAGCTTTCTTGAGCTGCGCTCATTGCTTCTTATAACTTTTAGATCGTCGAGGTTCATACTCGGCAAGCCCCCTTGCCATGAGAAATATCGCTGTATGCTCCGGTAGTTCTACTGTCTTCTCATCTGCAATTATGTTCTCATTTCTTATCTCTGTTGTAGTTTTTGTGAGCACCTTAACGGGTGTCATTTCCTCACCAAATACGACACCGTCATACAGCGGATCAAATTTGTCGAGTTCCCCCCATGCCAATGGGAGCAACACACAATCCAGAACCTCCGTGCAGTGACGATGGGAGGCGTATCAAGCGTTTAATGTCAGCAGTAACTGGCTCATCGACATTCACCTTCGAATCCAAAACTGCCTTTCTCACCATGCTTTTCCAAAAAGGATTAAGTTGCGGTGGGACGAACCGCCGACCCTCTGAACCCCCGTTTAAGTTTTCAATAATCTGTTCCAAGTTTTCAATAACCTCTTTGGCCTTACGATCACTGACATTTTTAAAGGATTTAAGCTGTTCTATTGCCTCCCGCTCTGGCTTTCCTCTTAGAGATTCAAGCTCACTTTTAACCCATTTAATTATTCTTTTCTGCCAACAGCTCTCGCGCTCATTGGATTCGCGGGCTCTTCCAGAATCTATGATATGCTCAACTTCAACGCCGTTACCTGTCAGGTAATTGACTACCTCCCGCCTTTCGTGGCTCCCAAGTTTAGCAAGTCGTTCTTCCGTCACGTGCACATGATAGCCTCTTCCGCCCGAAAAAACGACTCTAATTTCATCTTCTGTTAGAGTAAAATCTTCTGTTAAGAATGTAAGAAGTTTTTTTGTCTCTTCTTTAACTCTTTCAAGCATTTGAGAATATGAGCTGATTTCTCCCTTAACAATATGATCCGCATCGAGGTCAAAAATAAGGTCAGCCGCTTCCCATTCTTTATCTGCCATCTTTGTGGCACTTGGATACTTATAATAAGCAGTCGAGTGATATACGTGGGCAGGTGCCACCGTCGCAAGATACGTATTAATGTCCGACAATGAGCTAAAAGCTTTGTGCCTGCGCATTACGAGTCTTGGGTAAGCATCATCAAGCAACACGAATGCCCATTCTCTTTTTCTGATTCTGAAGTTTTGGGGCGTTTCAATTCTTGCACCCTTATAGTACTCTCTAAACTTATTTTGCAAGAATAGTTTAGTGTCGCTGTTCATAACCATGTATCTCTTCGATGTCTTTACGCTGTAATAGAGACGCTACAATATCTGTTTTATAGCGCTGGCACTATTATCAATCATAATACGGCAGCGGCCTAAATCATCTTATCCACATACTTCCCATTGCTCTTTGCTGAACTCCTCTTTCTTGCTAACTTTTTGCGATAATACGATAGTGGATGTGAGATAGACTTACATATCTCACCCCCCTTAGCGCAGTTGCCGTACGTCTCCATTATGGAGCACCCTGGGGACGTGTATTCTGTGCCAGAAGAGCCCATGATATGTTCAACTTGATATCGCGTGAGCTCAAAATCGAAATCTGGAGAGCTTTCATAAAAACGCACGATCTCTTCTGCGCTCATGCCTATATTTGCAAGAAAAGGCAGTAAGTGCGAACCGTGCCGGATGCGAAAGGTTATTGCCACTTTTCACTAATGAAATGAGCTCGTGTATGCATGGAGGATATGCCTCTTCGTCGATCGCCCCCAACTCCCCTGATCTAAACACACTGACGTCAAACGTTGATAAGATATCTTTTGTGTACGATGACACGGATTGACACATTTGACGGGATAATTTTAAGGGAAGGTCACTTAACACTTCTAATCTTATTTTCTCCTGTAATATTTCCATTACCTCATTCTTGGCAAGTTCAACGCGCCCTTCACACATAACGTTTGCCAGCTTCCACTTAGAATCCCTTAATCTGCTTGTAAATCTGACAAAATCCGTGAAATGAAATGTGTAGCTATTTTCAAAAGTTTTCGGATCTTTAAGAGGTTCCGGTATTATGTTGAAGTCCTCTAACAGTCTATTAATGAGCTTAATTGCCTCGTCATCGCTGGCGCTTTTTAACTTCTGAAAGGCGAATCGTGCTTCACCGTTGGCATACCTTTGAGTCAAGAGGTGGTTGTTAACGCACGAAACCATGACCCGCGCAAGGGGGTACGACAAGAGCTCAATGTCAACTTTGTTTTCTTCTTCAAGTTTAACTAGCTCTATTTCTCCCTCTAATGCCTGTTTTATTCTTTGTGAACTGCGGGTCAAAACTTCTTTTGAGAAATCTTCACCTCTTACGAGGTCATCAGGCACGCGCCCCGAAGATTTTACGTACTCGCTTGCGGCTCTGGTGAATGGGAATAGCGCGAGGTACTCATCCATATCGTATCATCGACGTTTTCTAAATGAAGTCACTCCTGTTCAATCCTTGGAGCCAAAAGGTACTTAATGGTCCCGTTGCCGTCAGCAATATCAAATCTCATTTTAAGTGGAATGTTCCTTCCGATGTCAATAGCGATTTCAGAAGCTTTTCCGACAGCTTTTGACATCTCAAGCAAAAATTCAAGGCTAAATAGCGATTTAACCTCATCATTTTTACCGTCAGTACGTGAGATATCTATGAGCTGATCTTTTAGCAGTTCGAGCCGCATTGTGTCAGCATCACCAACCGCCTCCATAAAGAACGTTTCATCAACACATCCAAGAGCGATATTATCGCTGATCTTTTCTGCTGCCTTTATCGCCCACCGGAATTGTTTGCCATTTAACACAACGTGAGCAGGTGAGTCGATCTTTGGCACCTTCGGTTCCTTCTTTATGGAATACGGGCTTAAAAGTCCTATGTTATATTTTACGTCGCCAAACGATAGCAGCATTTTGTTATCATCGACGCGCATTCCGATAATATCTGTCCTGTTAGCAAGCTCGAGGATATCCTGCATCTTCTTCAAATCGAGTGTTACTAAGCCTTCTTCTGAATCTGTTTTGTAGCTTTCGAAGGCCTTACTTGAGAGCTCAAATTCAACCATAGCTACATATGAAGGATCGGCGTTCCTCGCGTAAAACCCATCGTTGTTGTAGTGTATCCGTGCTTCATCTACTACAATCGTTAATGCTTCAATGCCATCTTTTAGTGTATCACCAATAATTTCAGCTTCGAACATAATTATGAGACCTCATAAAATTGAACATCCTATGTATTATAACTTCCCCTTGGGTTTTAATTTTACTGTTTCACTGCTAACATCTATCTGAAATTTGAAAAACAGAATGAACTTTTCTAGGTAACGGTAATACAGATGATGTGGAAAAAACTAAAGAAACTACGCACACATCTTGCATCCAGAGTGGTTTCGGATTACGAGATGGTAATTAAGTAACAACAAATTCTAATACTTAACGAGGTATCAGTGAAATTTCTGTTGGACAAGTGTTCAATTAGCGATCGGTGAGTAAGTCTGTTTTGATAAACTCTACTAAGTACCATTTTCCCTGACGGGGCCCCTCCTGAAATTGTTGCCAAAAGTGAGATGTCTTCAACGAATTATTTAGTTGTGTGCCTTATTCGTTTCACGCTATACTTCCGCTTCAACAGAAGCGAATTTAAACTGCAGCGCCTTAAACCCGGCTGTATCAACAAAGGATTCATCCAAAACATGGTGGCTGGATCGTCCCAGCGAGTCGATCGCAAGCCCAATTAGCATGCCATCGCTTCGTATCTGGAACGCTGAGTACTTGGCGAGCAACTCGAGTGTTGTGCTTGGTCGCCCTTCGTCGCGTGGCTGCCAGCGTGCAAAGGTTGTACGTTTCAAGAGCTTAAACTGAGATGGAGTTAGTGATATAATCCATATTTTCATCATATTTCTCCTGTAAATCTTATATCGATACCGACCTAGCTTTCACCTAGTATTTCTCATTTTCCATAAAAAATCTGTGTAATCTGTCTTGCACTTTAAAAACAAATTATTCCGCAGTCAGTGTTATCTAAGAGCTATACAGCATCTGACATCTGGTCCGATATGCCTTGCTTCATACACCATTTTGATCTTTAGCAGCCTGACGTAACAAAGTTAGTCATAGGTATTGAAATAGCTGATTGCTGTTATTCCCAAATGCGAGCGACAATTGGACTCACCACTCGAAATCAGTATGTGTCCTTAAAAGAGTGAGATTCTTTCAGTATAATTTTCTCAAGCTTCTGCCTGTCCTGAGACCTCATCGTGAGCCGCCGCCTCAAGACCACGCCTCAAGGAGAAGCCCAAGGGCGTCGGTGGAGACTTCACACAATAACATTGGAGTATCCGTTATTTGAGAGAGCTAAATACAGATTGGATCAAGCGTATAACCCTCTAAGCGGTCACCAACACGACATTAACTACGATGTCGGCAAGGAAATTCTCGTTCTGCCCGCGGAATCCCGTGTTGTGAAGGTCACCCGAGCTATTTCCCCTCGAAGTAAATAGAGAAACGAAGGTGCTAAAAATTTTAACTGAGAACATATGTCTGAAGGCTCTCGAGGACTTATCATTTACCTCGTACAGAACGAACAACAAAAGGTGACTCAAAGCAGCTAAAAAATAGAATGATCGGTATTATCTTGCACAAATTCTCAAAGGAGGCTTTTCTGACGATGTCAGGAGTGATCAACGTGCAATAAGTATAATATGTGCATTGTTGCATCGAATGAAGTTCACCTCATAAACTTTATAGACTTAATAATAATACGTATGTGGAGTTATGCCACCTATAAGAATCATATTAGAGCGGTTCTCTCACGGTGAGATAGAGTTGCAGGAAGCAGAGCATCTCATCTTACGAGAGGTTCGAATCGATGGGTATCGACGAGTCTCTGAAATCGCAAAGTTAGATACGACACGTTTGTACAGGACGGGCATCCCTGAAGTAGTTCTTGCAGAAGGAAAGAGCGTTGAGGACGTGTTGGCAATAGTCAACGCGCAGCTTGAACTGGAAGGAAGAGTAATACTCACTAGGGTTTCGAACGAGCACCATGAGGCGCTCAAGAAGTTTAAGATAAAGTGGAACAGCAGAGCACGCGTCGCAGTGGTCGGAAACGAACCAGAATTTAAGAGTCCGCGAGGGCTTGTAGGAGTGGTGTCAGCGGGCACTGCAGATATTACGGTAGCAGAAGAAGCTCGTGTGATAGCAGAAGAATTCGGGTGTGATACAATAAGCATTTATGATGTCGGCGTTGCAGGGATCCATCGGTTGTATCCTGAGCTTCCAAAAATAATGAGTGCTGACGTATTAATCGTAGTTGCTGGCAGAGAGGGAACGCTTCCAACGGTAATTGCAGGGCTCACAGATGTGCCTGTGATAGGAGTTCCTGTTTCAACAGGTTATGGGATGGGGGGCAGAGGTGAAGCTGCGTTACTTTCAATGTTACAATCTTGTTCAGTGTTAGCTGTGGTGAATATTGATGCCGGTTTTGTGGCAGGAGCTTTTGCCGTGAAGGTGGCACTTCGGACGGCCAGAACAAAGCGCATTTGAAGTCCTTCATGGCTCTGCATCTCTCATAACGGGCTGATGCGACAGCACTACAATAGAGAAGCTATTTTTTGAAAATGCTAAAACAAGAAATAATCGAATCGAATCGAGTAGAGAAGAGGTGAACACGCAACTGGTGCTAAAATGACTCAAACTCTTATGTAAGCGGGGTGATCCTAACCGTGAAGGCTACTCTCTCTGAACAACAATTCATCGGCTAGGCGTGCGAGTTAATGTCTCAATTTTCTTTCTTATTTCTTCTTTATCACTAGTTTCAAAGCCAAAATAGTCCGCAAAAGCGTCGGTAGTCTGGAGCAGCTTTGTCCTTCCATGCGGCAACGCCTCAATGAGCTTTCGTGCTACGAGTTCATGAACGTGCCCATACGCCTTGTTTCCTCTAATTTCCGCCACTCTTGACTGCGTTATAGGTTGGTGATACGCGATAACTGCTAGAGTGCGTAACGCTGGAGTCTCAAGATCCCGTTGCGCGATGGACCTGACTGCCTCCGCATATTCGGCGCGTACCTGCATTACCACCTCCTCATCCATACGGACAATTTCGAGTGCCTCCTTGCTATTGTACTCCTTAATGAGTGACGCAAGCAACTCTTCAGCGTCTGTTTCTATACTGATTAGCGTCTCAAGGTCGCGTAGTGCAAGCGGGCGTCCTGCAACAAACAAAGCTGCCTCGATAAGATCTCTGTCGTTCATTTCCGTAAAAATACAGCTTAAGAACAAGTTAAAGGTTTCTACACGTAATGAAAATATCACCGAAGATCTCTTGCTGTTCAAGTTTGACCTGTCGCCTGTTCGCCATGAACAACAGTGGTATGAACGTCGTTACGACATCCGCAGGTGTTTTAGCTCCAACTAGTTCGCTAAAAAGGATGTATCCTCTTTCATCCCGCCTCTTTTTGAGCTCACCACTTAACTGCTTGATCTGCTGCTCTATATCTTCAGCGTGTGCGACAGCGAACGCATCGACGTTCTCCGAACGCGTTGCCCGTAACCGTCTAATGTCTGATTGTTCCTTCCGCTTCGTAGCCTTTTTTAGTTCCTCAATGAGCTCAGAAAGAGATACCCGCCGTTTTGCATGCCTCCTTACTTTGGGTTTTAACGCAGGGAAATATTCGGGGCCACTATCCTCTTCCGCATATTCCACATCTTCTTCCTCCCCATGTTCGTGTGCTGTGATGGCGTCGGATTTCATCCTGAGCAACATCGATGCAAAAAGAAGCGTTCTACTCGAAATCCTTAAATCAAGCTTTTCCATCTGTTCAACTTTAGCTAAAAACTTATCAGTCACATCGACGATGTCGATGTCCCACGGATCTATCTCCCCGTCTTTTGCGAGGGACACAAGGATGTCAATAGATCGTTCATCCAAGTCATCAAGAAGCTCTGACACCTTATATTCATCGACATTCGTCATTAATTGAGCTTCACCCCAGTGATGCTTGAGATGCTATCTTCCTGCATAGAAACCCCTATAGTCCTGTTTGCTGCCTCAATCATTGGCTTCCTCAATGATACCACAATGAACTGAGCGTTTGACGAGAGTTGCTTTATCATCTTTGCCACTAACTCGGCGTTAGCTCCGTCAAGAAACATGTCGATTTCATCAAAGATGTAAAACGGCGCAGGCATATAACGTTGTATTGCAAATATCATAGCGAGAGCAGTGAGGCTCTTCTCTCCTCCCGACATGCCCTCTAACCTCTGCATGTGCTTTCCGTGCTGCCACGATCGGATTATGAGACCCCCGTCGAACGGATCGTCATAGTTTTCGAGCGCGAGTTCACCTGTTCCACCGGATAGATCTGCATAAATGTGCTTAAAATTCGCGTTTATGCCATCAAAGGCTGACATAAACGCCTCTTTTTTCATCTTTCCATAACGCTCGATTCGTTCTAAAATTTCGGCTCTTTCGGTGAAGAGCGTGTTTCTACGAGCGATGAGGCCGCTCTTTCGCTCCGTAACCGAATCATACTCCTCTATTGCTCGCATGTTAACATCATCCATTGCTTCCATCTTAGTTTCGAGGTCCTTCAGCGTGTCCATTATCACGTCGTACGGTTCGTCACAGGCCTCGACATCGAACCCACCCACCTCTTCTCTGAGCTCTTCAATCTTCGATCTCGTTTCAAGCCGCTGGTAATCAAGGCTCGCTATTTGCTCTTCAATTCGGTCAATTTTTCTCTGAATGTCGGATTTTTGAGATTCTTTCGCACTTATTTGGCCCAACATCCCATCTCTCTCAGTCCTCAGCTCGTTTAGTTCACCTTCGAGTTGTCTCTCGCGTCCGTAAATCGCACTTAGTTCTCCTTCAAGCTGTTCGATGTCAGAAAGATATTGTGTAAAATCTGCTCTAAACTCACGAATCCGGGTTTCAGTAACTTGGAGGGCTTCATTCACTTCTGAGAGCTTCTTTGTCGTATAATCATCCTGAAGTCTTAGCGCAGTAATCGTAGCATCAGTTTGCCCTATTCTACCTTCGAGCCTTCGTACCTCATCAGCGACCTTTCCGAGCTTCTCTGCCAGTTTTGAGTCGTCAGATCCCCTTAATAACCTTTCAATCCCTTGTTGCTCTTTTTCGAGAGCATCAATCGTGCTATTACAGTTCGCGAGGAGCTCCTCAATCTCGTTGATCTCACCACTCAGGCTTTGCTTTTCATCATACAGCGATTTGCTCTCTATGGATTTTTCTCGTATGTTCTGTTCTAACTTCCCCTTTCGTTCTTCAAGAGTCACAGCGTTCTTATGCAACAGCTCAACCTCACCTTCAGTTACGCTGTATTCACGCTTTGCACTAATCACGTGTTCATCAATAGTAGAGCGCTCATGTTGTAGCCGTTCACGCTCTTTGTCATACTGCTTTACGTGCTGTCCAAGCCGCTCAAGCGCTTCTTCCTCGCTCGCAACGAATTTCGCTGCGTGTTGGTCAATGCCGCCAGTCATTGCACCACTCAGCTCGAGCAATTCGCCATCAAGCGTCGCCATACGATGAGCGCCAATCAGTTTCCGTCCGACCTCTAGATCCCTTACTATAACGGTTCTTCCGAACACATACGAGAATGCAGCTTTATATTCTGGATCGTAGTTTATAAGGTTAATCGCATAATCGACGATTCCCTCACGCTTTTCAAGTTTATCAAGGGCAACGGGATGCATCTTGTTAAGGGGGAGAAACGTAACTCGTCCGATGTTTTGCGACTTGAGGAAACTTATGGCCCGCGCTGCGTCAGCATCAGTATCGACAATGATGTTCCGCATTCGAGATCCGGCCGTTACTTCAAGTGCTGTAGCATACTGACGATCGACCTTCCCAAGCTCCGCCACTACCCCTCGTATGCCCCGTAAATTAGCGCCAACAACCGCTTCGACTGCCTTGCCAAAGGCAGCCTTAAGTCGCGCCTCAGCCTTAACATACTCTTGGTGTGCCTGATGAAGACGGCGTTCAACGGTTTCAACTGCGAGTTTTACGTCCTCGCGTTTTTCGTCTAAATCTTTGATGTCCTCGAACAAGTCTGATGCTTTCGCCTTTAGCGCCGATATGTTTTGGTAGACCTCTTCGAGCTCGCTAGATACCGTCGCAGCGTCGTGTTTTACGTCGTTAATTTCTCGCTCGACAATTTGGACGTGTGATGACTTTCTCCGCAGTGCATCGAGGACCCGATCCCTCGACCTCACGATGTCCGCCCTTTTATCCTTTGCTTCCCCGAGGAGTTTACGCTTTTCAAAGAGGCTCTCTCGGATGCTCGCCGACTGAGCGTCAGAGGAGGATATCGCCTCCTTGAGACCACGAAGCTCACCCTCCCGCTCCTCGAGCTCACTTTGGAGACCTCCCTTTCGTATAGCCTCGGAAGAGAGGTCATCAGCTATGACCTCAGCTTTTGATTTAAGAGTACTTTTTTCAATGAGTGCCTTTCGCTTCTGCGCTTCGCGTTCCTCAACTTCTTTCTTGGCAAAGTCAACGAGATTTTGCTTTCTGGCTATTTCGCCCTTAATTCCCTCGGTTCGCTTTTTAATCTCAAGGTGCTCAGTTTCGCCCTTGTGCGATACTTTATCATTAATCACGCTTAGCTGCTCTTCGACTTCATAAATCGCATCTCTGGTGTCACTAAGATCAGCGATGAGCTGATCCTTGCTTCTCTGCTTCCGCGACAAGCCATTTTCGACGTTCAGCAACTCCTTCTGAAGCTTGTCGCGCTTCGAGGCGTACAGGAACTTTTCATAGCGCCTCTTCTTTTCCTTTAAGTTTTGGTACTTGAGAGCCTGTTCACGCTCGACGCTTAGCTGTTCAATCCGAGCATCGACTTCGGTGAGGATGATATCAACTCTTTCAACGCGTTCTTTGACAATTTCAAGTTCGTGTAATGCTCTATCACGCCTTCTGTCGAATTCCGCTACTCCTGCGATTTCATCAATAATTTTCCTCCTCTCAAGAGGGGTTTCCTCGGTGATGCGCGTGATGTCACCCTGCATGACGACATTATACCCCTCTGGTGTGATGCGAACCTTCGAAAGGAGGTCATGGATGTCAGAAAGCGTACACTGTTTCCCATTGAGGTAATAATAGCTATAGTATCCACTTTGCGTACGACGAAGCTTTCTCAGAATTGTGAGCTGGCTGTCAGTGGGAAGCTCAAAGTCTTCATTATTGAAAGTGAGTCTCACCGTAGCTTCATGTGAACCATTTCCATTGAAAATGAGATCAATGAGTTTTTCAGCTCTCATATTTCTTGAACTTGAGAGCCCAAGACAGAAGAGCACACTATCGACGATGTTTGATTTGCCTGATCCATTTGGACCAGAGACTGTTGTAAAATCGTCAAAAAACGGAATAACTACTCTTTTTCCAAAAGACTTAAAGTTATAAATTTCTAATTCTTTAATGTACATCTATGCCTTCAAGAACTTTAGTCCCTATCTGCTACCACAATGTTGCCCGTTGACTTTCGCTTTTCTTGTATGGGGTAATCATTTTCAGCAATGATGTACTCGGTCTTACCCTTCTTTTCTTGTTTTCCCCCTTCTTAGCTTCTCCCTTTTTAATCCGTAATTCGACATCGTCTTGAACTGCCACAGGGCGCTTAATATCACGGACCACAGAAGATACCTCTGCGAGTTGAACTGCAAGACCATTAATGACTTTTGAGAGCTCTGAGACCTTTCGTTCAAGCATTGCAATCCTCTGTTCGAAAGGTGAGCGCGAGACTCCTTCTTGGCTCTTTATGCGCACGGGAGCAGCTTCGGGGGGGTCATCCTGATACCGCAGCACACTGGTTAGCTCGGACAGCTTTTGCTCAAGTACAGCAATCCTCTGTTCGAAAGGTGAGCGCGAGACTCCTTCTTTGAGCTTCAAGCGTGGGGGGATACTTTCTGAGGAGCCATCCTGATACCGCATCACTATGCACCACACATTACTTACTAGTGCCTAAGATATAGTTTGTGGTTTCGTCCGCAGTGATTTTTGCGTCAATAATCTGATGAGACGTACGGGCCCGTGCAAAACTATGGCGTGAGACGTCGTCGATCCCGCGGAAATAAGACGCTCTCTCGTATGTTAGAGAGGTTCAACATAGTCATAAGGAGGCGCTCAGCCCCCATGCCCCAACCGGCGTGAGGTGGCATGCCGTACCTGAACGCATCAAGGTAAAACGAGAAACTATCAGGATTAATGCCTTTTTCTACCATCTGCTTTCTCAACTCGTTATATTCGTGAACGCGCTTAGCACCTGACGCAACCTCCATTCGCGGGTGCATGAGGTCAAACGCGTAGCAACGATCGTCGTGTTGCTGTACGTAGAAAGGCTTGGTGCCGATTGGCCAGTCCACGATGAAGTAATGCTCTCCTATTTCGTCTCCTACCGCTTTCTCTGCCGCTGTGTCGAGATCGGTCCCCCAATCGAGGTCAGCTATCTCGATCGCCTCACCATAGGTTATCCGCCTAAAGGGGAGGTGAGGGATCTTAACTTCGATTCCTAATGACTGCAGCTGTAAGGTACAATTTTCGATCACGTGGACGTAGGTGTGTTGGACGAGTTGTTCCAACAGAGCCATGACGTCGCTATGATCCATAAACGAGGCCTCAATATCTATTGAAGTCACCTCGTTGAGGTGCTTCCTCGTATCGTGCTCCTCAGCCCTGAATATCGGACCAATCTCGAATACCCGTTCAAGGGCTGCTGCCATCATCATCTGCTTGTACAGCTGCGGACTCTGATTTAAAAATGCTTCACGCTCGAAGTACGCGATCGGAAAGAGCTGTGTGCCCCCTTCAGTCGCAGTCGCCACCATCTTAGGGGTCTGTATTTCAATAAACTCTCGAGAGACCAAAAAGTCCCGCACTGCTCTCAACATCTCGGCGCGAACCATGAAGATGGCTCTCGTACGTGGCAGCCTGACATCGATGAAGCGGGCGTCAAGCCGCGTGTCGAGTTCAGCCCTGACTTTGCCCGTGACGTCAAGAGGGAGGGGAGATTCCGCCCTGTTGAGCACGTCTATTTCATAGGGGATGATCTCAAACCCCCGAGGCGCCTTTTGTTCGCTTTGGACGATACCAGATACAGCAATAACTGACTCTCGGCTAAGCCCTCTGATCTGCTCTATCACATCACTGGACACGTGTTTCTTTGGCATCGTCACTTGCATTATGCCGTCCCGATCCCTGAGCAGCAGAAATGCTATGCCGCCGAGGTCCCGCAGCTCGTGTACCCACCCCACCACAGTAACGTCAGTTTCTGGAACGATGTTGCTCGAGTGGGTAAACTTCATTCAAGTCTCCTCGTAACTGAAGTGGCATGCGCTGGTAATCCCTCTATGCTCGCCATTTGAGTGATAAGATCCTTAAGGCTTTCCAGCCCTTCCCGGGTGAGCATCTGGAGACTCGTCTTCTTTACGAAATGATCGACGTTGAGCCCGCTAACTGATTTTGCAAATCCTCCTGTCGGGAGCGTTGAATTAATCCCGGTAGCGTAGTCGCCGGCGGCCGCCGGTGAATACTCGCCGACACAGATTGTGCCCGCGTTCTTTATCTTGCCCAAGACGTAGAGTGGGTCATTTACCATGAGCTCGAGGTGCTCCGGCGCGAGGTCGTTTATGAAGTCTATACACATGTCCAGATTCTCGCACACAATGAGAGCGCTTCGACTCAAATCGATTGCATCCTTTCTCATCGCCGTCTTCATCTGCGCATTGATCTCTGCTTCCACCCCATCGGCTAGATCTTGCGACGTCGTGAGGAGGAAACTCGCCGACAGTGGCCCGTGCTCCAGCTGGGCGATCATGTCTGCAGCTATGAAGGCTGGCGTTCCACTCTCGGCCAAGACTGCAATTTCGCTTGGACCAGCCGGAAAGTCGATTTCGACCTCGCCCTGTACGATCATCTTTGCGGCGGTCACATAGATATTGCCGGGTCCCACGATCTTATCAACCCTCGTAACGCTTTGTGTCCCGTACGCCATCGCGGCAATCGCCTGTGCGCCACCTATCTTGTAGATAGCATTTGCCCCAGCAATATCGGCAGCCAACAGCGTTGCAACGGGCACGCTGCCGTCAGGCATTGGCGGGATACACAAGATCACCTCTCGAACACCTGCAACCTTTGCGGGTATGATCGTCATAAGCGCCGTAGAGGGATACACTGCAACTCCTCCGGGAACATACGCACCGATTCTGTCGAGGGCGGTTATTTTCTGACCGAAGGTTACCCCAGGAGCAACCTCGTGCAGCCAGAAATCACTCTGCACTTGTCGTAAGTGATAGGATGTGATGTTATCGGATACGTCATACAGTGCATCCAGCACCTCCTGAGAAGCATTCTCATACGCCGAAAGAATTTCCGCCTCTGTGACCCTAAGCTCGACGATGTCAGCCTTGTCGAACTCAAGGGTATATTTCATAACGGCGGTATCACCGTTCTCCTTGACGTCCTGCACTATTGTCCGTACGTATTCCAGCACACTCCTGACTTCGGCACCACGATCAAGAATGCAGTCAAACTCGGCATCAGTCAAATCGGATAATCGTTTACGTATCATCACCATCGATATGATCGCGTGATTATTAACCTTTGTGGGGCACGTGCGGTGTGCACCGCGCCTCGTCGAATTCACATCATTTCGAATGTTTTAAATAGCAGGAATTGTCCTTACTAATCGGATGAGCAGAAAAGAGCTGATGAGCGACATTGTGATGGCTCGTAAGGCAATTGGGATCAACAGGGCTAAAAAAGTAATCAGAGCGTGCTGTAAGATTGCCAAGAAAGACTATTGATCAACGATACTGAGTTTACGGCCGCATTTCGGACACATCGTGCCTCGCTTTTTAATTGTATATCCGCTCCTCTTAATGACTTCTTCCCCACAGCTGGGGCAATACGTATTCTCATATCGGTGAGGGACGTTGCCCACGTAAACGTATTTTAACCCAGCCTTTGTGGCGATATCGTGGGCCTTTTCGAGCGTTTCAATGGGAGTAGCGGGTCTCTCGAGCATCCGCCAGTCGGGATGAAATCGCGAGAAATGCACCGGCACATCCTCTCCGACACCTGCTGCCCACTGCGAGAACTCGGTGAGCTGTTCGTCATCGTCGTTTAACCCGGGGATGATGAGGTACGTTACCTCCAAGTGTATGCCGAGCTCGCGCATGCCCTCACACGTCTTGAGGACCGGCTCGAGTTTCGCGCGACACGTGCGCTTGTAAAAGTCATTAGAGAAGGCCTTCACGTCAACGTTTGCCGCATCGAGATACGGAGCTATTTTGTCAAGAGCTCGTGGCGTCATGTACCCATTCGTGACGTACACCGTGTACAGTCCGGCCTGTTTCGCTAGCATTGCGGTGTCATAGGTGTACTCAAACCAAATCGTGGGTTCGTTATACGTCCACGCTATTCCGCGACAGTTTCGCTCTACTGCCATCTGGACGGCCTGTTCCGGTGGGACTTCCGTCGTCCCGAGCTCCCCTACATTCGCAAACGAAATTTGGTAGTTCTGGCAGTGCTCGCACATGAAATTGCAGCTCACCGAGCCGAGGGAAAAAACCCGTGATCCAGGATAAAAGTGATACAAAGGCTTCTTTTCGATGGGGTCGACGTGCATCGAGCTCACCTCTGCGTAGATTAGCGTGCTGAGCTTTCCATCGAGGTTCTGCCGTACGTGGCAGATCCCGCGATCCCATCGCTTTATCTTGCATTCATGCGAGCACAAAAAACAGTGAACTTTGTCGTCGCCCATAGGCTCCCAGAGCATGGCGTCCTTCATCATAGTCATCACCTACCTCGCCAATATTACCCTCGTAACCGTGCTTACGGCACGGACGTTATCAGATTAGATTGCATACCCCTTATGGCCCGATCTCGCGCTTGTCGCTCGCAAGCTCCTGCTTTATCGCCTCAAAGTCGAGAAGGAGGAGTGCAATTTGTGATGTGACATAATTATGTAACGCATCAACCGCCTCCGCTCCAAGGTAAACCTCAAGCTGGTTTAAGTGCTTCTCAACATCATTTGAGAGCTGCTCTATCGCCTCTTTTTGTGTTGGTTCAGACGTATCCGTACCTAACCCTCCGGTAGTACTAATAGTCCCCAATGCTTTTACTATTTGACCGTCATATCCGGGAGGAAAGCTATAATATCATGAGGTGACGCCGGACCAGTGCCGTATCGGTGCCCTTATCCTCCGCCAAAGAGACGGAAGCCCACAACATTCCTCGCATACGGGATAAGATTCTTGAGCGACATGAGATGCGAGGTCTCCGCGTGGCAGTAGATCAAACAATGCTTCCTACAGGCTAACATCTTCTGCCGATCGTCCCGCGCTCTATCAGACTTCATCAAATCACTGAGATCGGTCTCAAGGAGATTTCCTAGCCTGTTCCCTATCGCCATGCACGGGTAAATTAGATCTCCGTTTGGCTCTACCATAATCGACAGCGTTTTACACGTATAGGGCTCATCAAAGCTGTCGATGTACGCTCTGCTTGTCGTAAGCGTGGTGCCGTACTGCTTTTTCAACCGCAGCAGGATCTCCCGAAGCTGCGCAAGGTCAGGTGTTAAATCCTCTGTACCGTCAAAGGCGAAGGCGGGCATGACAAGAATTTTGTGCCCGTACTGGTAGGCCTTCTCCACCTTTTCCTCTATCTTGTCGAGGTCGTACTTTGTGACCACCGTCTGAATGGTCGTTTTTATTCCAAGATCCGTGAAATACCCTAGTCTGTCAAACAGGTGCACATTCTCGTGCCCCTCGTCAATTGACAACTGCAAGAAGTCGAAGTATTTCGCGTACTCTTCAAAGGGCCGCTTGTCGATGAGAAGACCGTTCGTCGTAAACAAGATATAGTTTGAGCAATCATGGGTGTAGCGCAATACCTCTCCCATATCCTTCCGTAGTAGCGGTTCACCGCCTTCAAAGCTTATGGTAAACGTGCTTGCGCTCGAGAGGTTATCGATCACCGTACAGACGTCTGCTGTCTGGAGATCGGGCACCTTGGTTGCCCAGACGTTGCAAAATCCGCATCGTAAGTTGCACCGATGCGTTATTTTGAAGGAGGCGTAAAAAGGATTGTCGAAGTCTCGCCGCAGGTAGTTTGACACATACCCTCGTATCGCGCGTACATTCCTGTTCATGCCAGTACTCTGTTTTTTCGCTCAATGATATTAACATTTCGTGCGTTGCGCTGTGTTGTGTTGCGCTGTGTTGTGTTGTGCTGTGCTGTGCTGCCCTGATATCCCACACACACCCGGCGAGACGGTGGAGAGAAGACTACGACTAGGTAATCCAGGTGATAGGCGGACTTCAATCCTTGCTCTAGGCTCTAAGTGATTGCGCCCGCCGTGTTGGTCGGTGCTCATTCATGAGGTGAAGCTCGGAGACCGAACAGGTATCCTATAGTATGAGCTGAGACGAAAGAGTTTTGCCGCGGAGCTGTGCTAGATGGACCCTCACTGCCGCCGTTGAACGCGCCATACGACAAAAAAAGAGTGAAGGGGTCACAACGAAGAGCACACGCTGAGATAACTCACTCCTCGAATGGCGCCACATAGCACGATGCTTCTTTGCTACTTATGAGCTTGTTGTCGTGAAACAGCCGTGCGCTGAGAAGATAATTACCCTCTTCAATCGCAAAGATCTCGCTGACGTACCGCTTTGTGCCGCCCTTGACGATGAAGTCGATGTCTATGACATCCATGAGCGTGTGATTTTTCGACGGTGGCTTCGCAGCTATCTCGAGGCGTAAGTCGCGAACGTCGTCGCGAGCTTTTACGACCGTCTCCGTCTCGATGGTCTCCTCATAGGCCCAGTATGGGCGGTTTACAAAAAACATCTGGATTTCCGCTGGGTCTTCCGCTATCCTGATCTCGTGGTCGGGCGAGTACCACCCGAGTAGATTTTCGCCGCGGTATCCGGTCACGTGCAAGTACACTCTGCCACTGTGATTCGCAAAAATGTGAAAGTTCATGACCGTCGTTTCCTGCGGTTGTATCGCCCGTATAAAGTGAAACGAACCGCTCTGCAACACGTCGACGTTATACGAGTTGTACGTGTAGAGCGTTGCACTGACGTCGGTGATGGTCTCCGTGGCGATGTTAGTCAACCGTGCTGTGATCCAATGGCGCCCTCGTTCAACTTCTTCGGGCGTGATTGTGATCTCAAAGGGATACTTCCTTCCTTCCTCCATGTGCTTACCTCCTTACTTAACGCCAACTTTGACCTTCTTCTCCGCCGGGGTGGGCTCTTTCTTCGGCATTACCACTTCGAGAACGCCGTTGCTAAACATGGCCTCCGTCTTTTCTGGAATGACCTCCGCCGGAAGGGTCAGCACCCGCTTAAACGATGCATACCCGCGCTCCCGGTATACGTATTCTCCCTCTTTCTCTTCCTTCTCGGTTTTTGTCTCAGCCGAGATCTCGAGGGTGTCACTTGTGGCGTTGATCGTGATATCCTCCTTTACCACCCCCGGCAACTCAATAACCGCTTTTAACTCCGTTCCGGTATCAATGATGTCAGCATAGGGCTCGCGGTACGCAGAGGGGGTTGTTGGCCTCCACGGCCTCCACGCAGGCCACGGCATCTTCCCGAATACGTCATCCATGTTTGAGCGGACGCCCTCGAGCATGCGTCTCATTTCGGCGATTGTGTCGTACATCCAGTCGTCTCTGGGTGTCAATTCCTTCTTTTCTTTTTTCTCATCAGTCATACGATTGCCTCCCTTAATGGACGATACCACTGAAACATTATAAAGGTTGGTAACAGAAAAAGCACTTCTCGGGAACTACTCGCACCCTTTTCCTTAGTCTCATGTGGTATATGGTTTCTCACGCTGAGGTATCACCTTACCGCAAGAACAGGTCGTAGCCGTTTTGAACGCACGCCCTCCGTCCGAGGTCGCTGTACCCTTCAGTGGAGAGAGCGTGCATCACCCGTGCAACCGCGAGACAGTCCGACCGTTGTGAGCTCATATCACTGTTCACGAGAAACTGAGCCTCAGGGTATTCCTTTATTAGGGACACCGCCTCTTGTACAGAAAGCTTTCCCGGTTGCACCGTAAGACCCATGTACGCGCCCGCTTCGAGCGCCGCTTCTACGGTAGCAGCATCAAGGTGATCGATGACGACGTCTTTTGCTCCTACGTCCTCGAGGATGTCGACAATCTTCAAGACTGCCTCCAATTTGCCAGTTCGCGGGGTATGGATGATCTTTGGATAGTAGCCTAGTGCAAGCTGGTCTCGCAACACCCGTTCCTCTGTGGCTGTGCACCGTTCGAGGCCGATCTCGCCGATTGCCGCGACGTCTGGGTGTGACAGGTATTCCGGCAGCTCTCGTAACACTACATCGACTTCGTCGTTTATCGATCGCGGATGCACCCCCAGCCCGACATGTACGGAAACGCCGTTTTCGGCGCCCCGTCGTACCTCGCCGTTGATGAGCTTGTGGAAGTGATCGAAGAGCACTGACGATGCCGACATCCGCATGGGTCATGGGCAAGCGTCAATACGTGTGTAATGCCCGCAACCCCCATCAGCTCGAGATCTTCGTACGGTCGTGTATCCATATGCGCGTGAGTGTCAAACATGGTCCTAGATTAGCGTCCGATCTTTTATCCATTTGCCTTGACGTGTCTGTCCACATTCATCAGCGACGCCCCGCTAACGATCTGCGCGTGCGGAGGCGCGCGGATACTATACAGCACACCGATAGATATAAACGAGAGGAGGCAAAATAGCGTAGAGGGGTCATGTTGAAGCCGAAGGTCGATGCCGAGTTATGCGTAGGCTGTGGAGCGTGCGAGGACGTTTGTCCGGAAGTCTTTGAGGTCCAAGATGACGGGATATCTCACGTCATTGAGAGCGATGCCTGCAGCGAATGTGATTGTCAAGAGGCTGCAGATAGCTGCCCGACAGAGGCCATTAGTTTTGAAGAAGAGTGATTAACTTCTATCCGATGCACTAGTCACTTTTTGTTTCTATTCCTTTTCAGTTGTTCTTAACTGTATGGTTACCGTAGGTCGCACTGAGGCAGTTGAAGTTGCTACGCTCTACAGCGGTCGTTATCACGAGCGGAACCGAGCCAGATGGCACACTCATAGGTGCGCGTATTCCAAGAGCCGTGCGAACTGCGGGGTGAAAAATGAGAGAACATAAATGATGGCAGCGCCCTTGACGAACTTGGCAACGGAGATGACGGACAAGAAACGACTCACCCGGTATTCCTCAACGCCTGCAGCGATGGGAACAAGATCCCCGAGGAACGGGATCCACGGAGAGATTAACAAGAGTGCTGCCCCATACCGCGTGAACCATTCGCGCGTCCGTTTCTCCCGCTCAGGGTTATGGAACGGTATGATCTTCCGCACCCCATATCTTCCAAGGGCATACCCGACTGATGCGCCGATAACCGATCCTACGAATAAAACCGCAAGCATGAGCGCCACATTAACGTGAACTTGCAGTAAGAGCACAATAGTGGGCTCGGTGGGTATCGGCAGAACTGATGAGAGGGCGCTTACCGCAAAGAGCTCCAACAAGCCGTACTCACTCATCAATGGCATACATGTTCACCGACCCTCACGTCTCAACATCACAGTATGGTTAGGATCCGTCCTTCATAAAAGCCCTACTTTCTACGTCAGTCAAAATAAGGGGAAAATGAGGGGCACGCAGCGATAGTGCACCAGTTACACCACACCACACCACACCTCTCTTCACCTCACCTCACCTCAACTCTTATACGCCGCGGACACATACAAGCAGACGGTGGTGACATTGACGGGAAATGAACGATATGACAAAGGCTTAAGAACGCTTGAGGAGGTCAACAAAGAAGGCATAGCGAGATTGATGGATCTTTTGGAGCCGATCGCTCCAGACCTCGCACGCTACGTTATAGAATTTGCGTTCGGCGATGTCTATACGCGACCAGGACTTGATGCGCGCCAGCGAGAGCTCTGCATAATCTCAGCACTAGCGGCACTTGGCGGAAAGGAGGAGCTGTTGAAAGACCACGTTGAGGCCGCGATGAATGTGGGGTGTACGAAAGTGGAAGTCGTAGAGACCCTAATAATGATGGCGGTGTATGCAGGATTTCCTGCTGCTATCAACGCAATCACAGCCGCAAAGGACGTCTTGTGCGTGTGAGTGAGTGAGTAAGTAAGTGAGTGTGTGCATGTGCATGATGGGCAGATACCATCACGCCTGAAAAAACCGGATAAATAACAATGCTCCGGTTGGGATTTGAACCCAAGTCGAAGGAGTGAGAGTCCTTCATGATTGGCCGAACTACACTACCGGAGCCCGAATTTCTAATATCGCCTTTGGGATATTAAAGTTTGCCGCATCACCTCACCTTACCTTTACGGCTGTCTCGCACATGAGGAAAACAACCCCACTAACAGAGTCCTTGTGGCATGACAACGGTACCTGTCTCGGATTAGGAGTTTCTTTGTGTGCCTATCCGTTTTTACCAAACGCACGTGGGGAAAACGTCATTCAGCTCGTGGAGGGTTTATCGTAAAAAGAGAAGATTGCCGTACCGGCACATCACAAAGAGAAGCTTAACGGTGACCGGAAGGATGTGATAGAGGCATTACAGGTAAGACCGCTGTGTGTTGACGATGGTTGGTTCAAGACTTGTCACACGAGTCGTAGAGGGACGTATCTAGAGCTCTACGATGTCATCTAAAAACGTATATTCAGTTCGTATTTGTCGAACAAGGTCTATGTCGATTTTTCCCTCGACTGCTGCTTCCCTGTCGCCGCCTGAGGCCACAACAGTCCCCCATGGGTCCACTATCATGCTATGCCCCAAAAAGGTCTGCGTCTCGAGCGGTGCCCCGACTTGGTTGCAGCTTATGAAGTAGCATTGCCCCTCAATAGCTCGCGCCTTGTTGAGGGTGACCCAGTGCTCAAGTCGCGGGTACGGCCACGCAGCAGGGCACACGATAATCTCCGCTCCTCGTTTGATAAGCGCCCTATAGAGTTCTGGAAACCGTATATCGTAGCAAATTGAGAGGCCTATGCGGCCGATGTCTGTCGTGGCGACAACAGTTTTTTGCCCCGGCTTCAAAAAGTATCTCTCCTTTGAGTGATACGCAAAGAGGTGAATCTTCCGGTACGTTGCCACAATGGAGCCACTGGGATCGATCAAAATGCTCGTGTTATACACCCGCGGCGGCGTTGTCGCATGTGGCTCAGATTCGACTTCTAAAATGCTTCCCATTACGACGTAGATGCCCTTGTCCCGGGCAAGCGACGTAAATACCTCGGTGGTGCGCCCGGGGATTGTTTCCCCTGTCGTGAAGTCCTTGCAGTAGTTGAAGAGCTCCGGTAAAACGACGAAGTCGGCATCTGTGCTCTCTATCATCGTGACGGCACGCTGCACGTTATCGTCCCGCGTGCCGGTTGCGCCCATTTGGATACACGCAAGTTTTATCGGCATGGTATGGTACACGTTGTGAACTACCTGCTTTACATCAGCAGCGATGCCCGATTATCAAAGCCCTGGTAATTATACCCGTTTGCAGCATCGTATCTATGCCCCACATATCGGTAGTGTGTGGGGTCGGGTTGGGTACGCATCGGCGTAAAGCGGCTGACTATAGTTATGGGGGCAAGATTGTTACGGAAAAGGTACTCGCAGTCGCCGCGTACGTCTCGTCACCATCAAATATGACTTTGCCGTAGACAGTCAGTGGCAACTGATAGCCGAATGAGCGCGGGTCCGGAATAGTATCCGTGTGACTGACAACACCATTACTGTCTGTTGTTACACTCGTGACCGTCATCCAGTTAGTACCATCAAAAGAGTACTGCAAATAGAGCGTCGCGCCAGGGATTCCTGCACCAGTGTTCTTGTTTATCAATTTTCCACTCGCGGTTACCGTGTTACCTACACGCACTGTAGCAGTGCTCGCTTGCGCAACGAGAGCGGTAGGAACTGTTCCTGCTCTGTAGATCGGGCTGTCTGTATGTCCTGCCGCGCCCCCTTCACCAATCACGAGGGGGGAGGCATACGCACCGTTTTCGTTGATGTTTTCTGCATTTAACTGACTTTTTTGCTGTGAACTGACTGCGGTGGCACTAATTATACCAACTTGTGATACCAAAACTAGCGTAAAGATACCGACAAGGGAAATGAGTAGTCGCTTTTTCATACTATCAACTTGGGTTACGTTGCATATACTCTTGTAAATAATTTGTGGTAGAATTCGATCGCACCGATGATTCGATAGCATAAAATGCTGAACCCCTGATCTGCCGTCCAATAGCGTTTTAAGTTTCAAGAAAGGGCGCGTGTTGAACTGAATTAGTGGTCTCCGCACTGTCTCTAAGGTGGTCAAGTTTACGTCTGCAACCTCGGTTGATAAGAGACTTCCGCCTACTCTCGCGCTCACAGAGGCAAAGTTTCTGCGCATGGACGTCTCCCCGACTGAGAGATACCAGAGATGCCTCATTACAACGTCGATACTCTTATCCTGGGCAATTGTTGCTCGTAGCCCGATCGCATGCTCCGTCAAAATACGACGTGCAGTGAGGTTGTTACATCGTAAAATAAACGTATGTAAAAAAATAACGCTCCCTTTTTACTGTTGAAACAGGTGGTGTTAGCGGTGGGCAAACGTCAAATACCGCTCCTCTGGAGTACAGTGAGTCCTAAACGGCGTATCGCAGCATAATTGTGCGTTGTACACGGCCCATTGTGTATGAGGAAACGACTAAACTCGAGGAGCTCCTAACGCACGTCTGGCTAGGGCACCGACCCTGTGGTATCCACATGAGGGTAGAAGGTCGTCGTGCCGCTCGTAGGAGACATTAACTACGGTGGTGCGGGCAGAACTGTTACGACATAGGTGTTCGCAGTTCCGGCGTACATTTCGTCACCAGCATATAGGGCCCTTCCGTAGACAGTCAGTGGCACCTGATAGCCGAGTGAGCGCGGGTCAGGAATAGTACCCGTGTAACTGATACAGCCGGTACTATTAGTTCTTACTCGAGCGACCGTCGTCCAACTGTTCCCGTCGAATGAAACTTGTAGCATGATAGTCGCGCCAGGAATTCCTTCGCCAGTGTTCTTGTTAATCAAAGTTCCATTCGCAATGACCGTGTCACCAACATGCACCGTGGTAATGTTTGCGTTAACAACTAGAGCGGTGGGAACTGTTCCTGCTCTGTAGATCGGGCTGCCGTTTCCTTCAGTGACAGCGCCACCAATTGCGAGAGGGGAAGCATATACACCGTTTTCGTTGATGTTTTCTGCTTTTAACTGACTTTTTTGCTGTGAACTTGCGGCGGCGGCATCAATCATGCCGGCTTGTGATACCGAAACTAGGATTAGGATACCGAGAAGTGAAATGAGCAGTCGCCTTTTCATACTATCAACTTGGTTACGTTGTATATATTCTTGTAAATAATTTGTGGCGACATTCAATTACGTCCGATGATTGGACATACTTCAAGAGGTCCTTTGGTTACGAAAAGTACAGCCGTCGCGTGTTGTATACGAGGGATTCATTCTACTGTGGCGCTTGTCGATTCAGAGCGTAATTCTTCAGCTTTCACATACGTTTCATTGCAGTTATACCTGCCACGTTTAGGGGACTGCACTTGCGCTAGCGTTACGTTACGATTCGATTTTTTTCCAAAATATTCCTCATTAAAACGTAAATACCCTTGTTCGAGGCGCGTGTCGTAAATGCCGCAGTTTACACTCCACTCCATCAGAACACACTGCTAAATGAGGTTGTTGCACTATAAAATAAAGTGTAAAAAGGTGATGCTACCTTTTTACTGTAAAGAGCGCGTGGCGTTATCAGTCTTTACCGTAACGTTGAATAATGCACTCCGCTCGCGTAGAGAACTCCGTGAAAGGCCCCAGCGTAGTACAGTTGCGCGTTGTACACCGCCCACTTTGCGTCAGCAGGAACGACCGGGCCCGAGAAGATCTTGTACGTATGTCCTGCTTGCACGTTGAACCAGCCATTTCCCGCGTAAGGGTAAACGGTCGTCATGGTGCTTGTGGTAGAATCATACGCATAAAAGACGGTGGTGGCCGTGCCAAGCTGAGCGTAACCAGGTGCCGTAGCAGTCGGCTTGTAGAGAAGAGCATTTGGTGCAACAAACGCATCCGTGTTACCTGCGTTGGTGATGTCCCATTCGAGGTATTGTGCATACCCAGGAACCACTTGAACGCTAGTTATGGAGAGAGACGGTGTGGGGGTTGGCGTCGGCGTTGGGGTAGGAGTTGGGGTTGGCGTCGGCGTTGGGGTTGGCGTCGGAGTTGGGGTTGGAGATGGCGATGCAGCCAAAAGTGTTGCTGTGTAGACAGCAGTTTCACTTACCGCATACGTGCTGTCGCCAGAATACGTCGCTTTGGCATAACCCGTTATCGGAACCTTGAGGCCTAATGAGCTCGGGTCGGGTATAGTTACCGAAGCGCCAACTTCACCGTTACTATCAGTCGTCAGGGTATAGGGAATATTGAACCAATTGACTCCATCGAGCGATCCTGCAGCCGCGATAACTGCTCCTGGGATCCCGGCCCCGGTATCTGTCCGGATTAGTTTTACGCGTGCGGTGAACTTGTCACCAACATGCAACGTTAACGCCGTCGTTGTGGGTTCTAGTACCATTATTTGAGTCGGGATAATTCCCGCTCCTCTCGTAGGGCTGTTAGTCCTTCCTCCGGCGACCGGTGCACCGGCCGTGGTAGCGGGAGGGGTTATACTCTTGTCGTTGAGGTTTTCTGCTTTCAACTGACTTTTTTGCTGTGACCCTGTAGCGCTTGTATCGGCCATGCCAATCTGGACTGCTGACATGACAATCACACTCGCTACGAGTAACGTGATGATGAACTTTTTCATGGTATCAACCTATAGTACGACAACATATGTAAATCACGTAAATAGTTTGCGCCTACAGTCGATCGCAAACCGCCATAACACTAACACTAACATACGCTATGTCTACGACGTGTGCATTATAAGAGATGTCACCAGAAACAGGATTGCTTCACGCTAAAAAGAGTGCTGTCCTCTTCGTAATTAAAAACCTCAGTGTAACAATCAACATTGCTTGCCGTCTGACACACGTTCGAAAAAAGGGGGTTTGCAGCGGCTGTTCGCAAAATATTTCTACGTAAAAAGCTAATGACTGCTGAATGAAAAGAGAGCAGATCCTCATTGAAGCACTGCCGTACATCAGGGAATTCTCAGGGTCATTCATCGTCGTTAAAATCGGCGGGCACGCGATGGTGAACAAGCGTTTAATGGAACACGTAATAGAGGACATTGTCCTGCTGCGGTATGTCGGGATGCAGCCCGTGCTCGTCCACGGCGGAGGCCCTGAAATAAGCGAGAAGATGGAAAAGATGGGTAAGAAACCGGAATTTGTCAGCGGATTGCGGATAACTGATGAGGAGACGCTCGAGATTGCGCGCATGGTGCTTGTCGGAAACATCAACACCAGCATTGTGGCGCTTATCGGAAAACACGGAGGTAAAGGAGTGGGCCTTTCGGGTAAGGACGGAAGAATGATCACCGCCCGGAAGAAGGGGCCACAGAGGGTTGTCTATGAAGGGGCCGAGCGCGAGGTGGATCTCGGCTGGGTTGGCGAGACAGAAGTGATTAACCCGGAGATCATCATGATCATGGCGGGAAAGGGCTACATTCCCGTTATTTCTCCCATCGCCGTCGACGCCAAGGGCCACAGCCTTAACCTCAACGCCGATACCGTAGCGGGGGATATAGCCGCCGCACTTATGGCGAGAAGCTCATCTCGCTCACTGACGTCTACGGGGTGCAACGAAGCCCAGACGATGCAACCACGAAGATTTCACGAATGACGGTCGCGCAAGCACGCGAGTACATACAATCGGGCATCATTGCGGGGGGGATGATCCCGAAGATTCATGCGAGCATACGGGCTGTCGAGTCAGGAGTTCAAAACGCACACATAATCAACGGGAATATCCCCCATTCGCTTCTCCTTGAATTGTTCACCGATGAAGGCGTGGGAACAATGATAGCTAAGTAACGTGGAGTTCGTCGTCACGGCTCTGATGACGGACATACTAAAATATACATGCGTGCATATGCAGTATAAACCGCGCACACATTCTGCAGGTGAAAGAGGACACGATGACTGCGACGAGGGAAATTGAACTGGAAGGCCACGTAATTGACTCGCTTACACTGACGAAGGTACTCGACAAGATCATGGACCTTGATGGGGAGTTTGAGGTCATCACGTTTACTGTCGGCGTACACAAGCGCGACCCTAGCTATGTACGGCTTGCTGTTAAAGGAAGGGACGAACAGCACCTCGACGCGTTATTGAGCGCGCTCCACAGGCTCGGGGCTCGGATACCGGAAGTTGAGGACGTGCATTTGGATACGGCGCCGAGGGACAAAGTGGTGCCGAAGGGATTCTACTCCACCACCAATCACCCCACGTATGTGCATCACGTCGGCAGATGGATGCCCGTCGAGGGCATCGAGATGGACTGCATGATCGTCGTAACGGACGAGAAGGCCGTATGCACCCCGATAAGCCGCATTAAAGCAAGAGATCAGATCGTAGTCGGCCAGCGAGGGGTGCGCGTGACGCCGCCGGAGCGTCCGCGCAAGCGATCGTTGTTCGAATTCATGGGAGGAGGGGCTTCGTCCGAACGGCCGTCGTCAACGCTTATCCGCAAGGTCGCAGAGGAGATGGTGCAGGCGAAACTTCAGGGGAGAAAGATCGCTGTCGTAGCAGGTCCCGCGGTGTCGCATACCGGAGCTGCGGAAGCGCTCTCGGCAATCATACGTCGCGGCTACGTCAACGCCCTGCTGGCGGGAAACGCGCTTGCCGTGCACGATATCGAGCGCGATCTCTACGGCACGTCGCTCGGACTCGACATAAAAACTGCTGAGCTCGTGAGCGAGGGGCACAAGCACCACCTCTATGCAATCAGCGAGGTTGTGCGCTGCGGCTCTATCGCCGAGGCGGTGCGGCAGGGGGTCGTGAAAAGCGGAATTATGTACGAGTGCATCACCAACAATGTGCCGTTTGTGCTTGCCGGATCCATACGAGACGATGGGCCTCTTCCTGATGTGATCACTGACGTTATGGCGGCGCAGGACGCCATGCGGGAGCTCTTGAAAGGGGTAGACCTCGTTCTCATGATGGCGACGATGCTCCACTCAATAGCCGTCGGCAACATGCTCCCCTCGTACGTGAAGACCATTTGCGTCGACATTAACCCCGCAACGGTCACTAAGCTCATTGATCGAGGCACGGCGCAGGCCATCGGACTGGTGACAGATGTGGGGACGTTATTGCCCATCCTCGCGGATGAGCTCACCTCCTTAGACGTAGTGTGAGTGAAACTGTCGAGCAGGGATACAAGAAATTCAACAGTAAAAAGCGCAAATATCTAATTAAAACGGCAAAACGGCAATTCAAATATTTTTTATAGTTTCATTTTTTTAATTTCTTACGGTTTATTTAAAAAGGAGGTAACAGGAGGCCACGCTGATCATACACGCTGGCTTCCCGCATTTAAGCTTCTCACATTGGTGACTATATATAAAGTCAGGGCTAAATTAAGTAAGCGCAATTATATCCTCTCCTGGACGGTTAACTGCAATGAGTGGAATCGTAGGCATCTACTATCTCGATGGCCGCCCCGTCGACCCTGCCGACCTCACCCGCATGGTGGACACCCTCACGCACCGCGGCCCCGACGGCTCGGGCACCTGGCATGACGGCCCCGTCGGCCTCGGTCACCGTATGCTCTGGACTACCCAGGAATCCCTCCACGAACGCCTCCCGCTTACGAGCGCCAACGGCCGTTATACAATCACCACCGATGCCCGCATCGACAACCGAGAGGAGCTCGCCTCCGTCCTTAGCGACCCTACTCTCACCGGACACGCTCCTGACAGCGCCTACATCCTCGCCGCCTACGAACGCTGGGGCGACCGCTGCCCCGAGTACCTCCTTGGCGACTTTGCCTTCGCCATCTGGGATCAACAAACGCAAGAGCTTTTCTGTGCGAGAGACCACCTCGGCGTCAAGCCCTTTTACTATTACCAATCTGATTGCGTCTTTGCGTTCGCTTCCGAGATCAAAGGGCTTTCAGCTATCCCTGAGATACCATGCGAGTTCAATGAGGTTGCCTTTGCAGATTGGCTGATAGCCCTTACGGATAAAACTGGGCATACAGGAGATAAGACTATCACTTTCTATAAAAACATCTTTAGGCTCATGGCTGGTCATGGTGCAACCGTCTCTCATGATGAAGTACGAATACGGCAATATTGGTCGCTCGATCCCACTTGTGAACTTTCATTGGATTCAGACGACGCGTATGCCAACGAATTTAGGAGCCTTTTTACTGAAGCGGTGCGTTGTCGCTTGCGAAGCGCCTTCCCCATCGGCGCTGAGCTAAGCGGAGGTCTTGATTCCTCGTCAGTTGCATGCGTTGCGCGTAACGTGCTTAAAGAGGGGAGGGGGCTCCTGCACACCTTTTCGGTCATTTTTCCCGACGGCGCGGAATATGATGAGCGACCGTTCATCAATGCCGTGGTGGGTGGGGGGCATGTGCGTCACAGCGAAGTACACGGCAGCCAGTTGCTGCAGCAAGGAGACATCGAACGCATTCTGTGGCACGAAGATGGACCCCATCTCCCCGCAAACCTACCTATTGATTGGGCAGCTTACCGAGTTGCCAATGACGAGGGCGTCCGCATCCTTCTAGACGGGTGGGCAGGGGATGAAACCGTGTTACATGGCGTTTTCTATCTAAATGAGCTTTTCCGCACAATGCGATGGATACGTCTGCTTCGTGAGGCGAAAAAATTCGCTAGGCGCCGCAATATCCCTCTTTGGGAACCTCTTGCTGAGTATGCCATTCTCCCATCTGTTCCTGAATCTTTATACCGCGCGTTGCTCCTGCTCTTAAGGCGTAAAGTGCCGAATCCTCCCCTCATAGGCCCTGATTTTGCCACGCGCACGGATCAAAAGAGGCGCACAAAAGCTGTCTCTCTTCAACAGTCGTATTTGAAAGGGAGCACAACAAGAAAAATCCACTATGCTGGACTTACAGACGGCACACTAATGTTTCGTTTGGAGTGGTGCGATATGATTGCTGCGGCCTTCTCAATCGAGCTGCGCCATCCGTTCTGTGACCGCCGATTAGTCGAGTTCTGCCTCGCGCTGCCACCAGACCAGCGGCTTTCCGACGGGTGGACTCGGATGATCCTGCGCCGTGCACTTGAAGGCATCCTCCCTACAGAAGTTCAATGGCGGGTGGACAAAGCACGCCTCAGCCCCAGCGTCGGGCGCACTCTTCTCGATTCTGAGGAGAATTTTTTAAAGCAGGTGCTTTTTAACGATTGTGAGGTAGTGAATCGATATTTTAATGTTGACGCGATGCGCAAAATGTATGAGCGATATACAACGGTGCGCAGCTATGATGATATAAATCTGCTTGTGAGTGCATCGTTTGACCTCTTGTGGTTGTATAAAACGATCTTAGTTAAAAGATGTGATATATAAGCGTTGTTGCGTTGTTGCAGAGGCTTTCAAACAGCGTACTTTTGCAACACACTTCATTTTCACAACAAACAGCTTATTTTTGCAGCATAAGGCGTTCGTGCATCAAAGTCAAGCGCTGCAAAATGGGCCATTTATAAATATTATAGCAGGACAAAGAATAGATAACTGCTTAATAAAGCCAACTTTGTTATTTTTTTGTTATTATGCATTTAGATGAAAAGAACGTCACAGGAGGTGAACTATGGAAAAGACTACAGAAAAAAAGCCCTATAAACCCCCTAAATTAACAGTGCTTGGCACTGTAGAAATGCTTACACGTGGAGGCAGCGGCCATAATCCGGAGATACAACGCCCTCCGGGATCACGAATAATTTGATAGATGGGTCTCATATTTTTATTTATTGGGCAAAGGGATGCATCAAAGCTATGCTATTATGATCGAAGATACATAAGTAACCATAATAATAATTCATTTCGATTTTTACACTATTTCGCAGATTATCAACATTGGCTCGGCCGTAGGGGTTACGGTTGAGAACACGTGAGAAGCAGATTGGTACGCTTTACAATTTATTCTCATCCCTTCACTCATCAGTGCTAATCACTAATTTCACCATGAATAGCATGAGCACATTAGCCATTCGCAAATTGAATAACAATGTATTCATATAAGATCTATGAACTTGGTATCCGCTCAGAAGTGCCCCTGCCGCAGCTTGCAGCCGAGGAGACACCAGCTGACGTGGTCATCCGTTTGGGAGAACTGGATCCATCATCATCGGAAGCGATTGGCGAGGGACTCACTTTCCGAGTGACCGCGGAAGGTGTCTACCTCCACTGGCAACATGTAGGGATGTTTTTAGTGAGAGGCGGACGTGAGATCATAGTGGATCCCGCCCCTGATGTCGATGAGTACGTGCTCTGTCATTTTATCGGTGCACCTGTTCTCTCCGTGTTGCTCCACCAGCGCGGGTTCTTAGTGCTCCACGCCGCGACCGTGGCGGTTGATGACAACGCCGTTGCTTTTATAGGAAACACTGGACAGGGCAAGTCTACTCTTGCCATGGCCTTCCACAGCGCGGGCTACGGTGTGGTAGCCGATGATATCACCGCTGTCACCATCGATGACGAGGAGAAGCCTGTAGCAATCTCCGGCCCTCAATGGCTCAAACTGTGTTCAGACACAATTCTCTCTATGGGAGATGATCCGGAGTCATTTCCTCTGCTCGAAGTCGCCAAGAAACGTGCCCGACCTGTTAGCCTTGACCTTCCACAAAAGCCCTTTCCGCTCACGCGTATCTATATCCTCGACGAAGGCAGTACCCATAAGATCGAACCCATAGGACCGCAAGACGCCTTTGTGGAATTAGTGCGCAACGCTTTTTTATGTGCATTGCTTCGGTTTCTCGAGCCCTCTTCATACCTCTTGCAGTTTGCGAAGATCGTTAACGCCGTGCCCGTTAGACGCCTGACTATGCGAAAATCTTATGAAGCCCTCCCCGACGTGATACAAATGGTAAGAGACGACCTCTCGCGTGTGCACGAAGATGTGATTTAAATGACCGCCGCAAGTACCTGCAGCGAGTTAATGGTAGTCACCTCTGGAGGTCAAACCGAAGGGTCATTCTGTTTGGCGTTAAGGGAGTGTGTGCTTTTTCCCTTCATGTGATATTCAAGTTCGAATGGCAACAATGAACACACCGTAGGTTAAGTCCAGATCTGACAAGGTGAATCGCCTTCCTAGGAATTGGACTCTTCGCTTGACCTGCGGGAATACTTGGTTCAGGGTATGAGTAGTTTCAGCATAGACGACAGAAAGAGGGGGAAACGATAACCTGACCCACTGTAGTAAGGAAATTACTAAGTGATGAGTTTCAGCTCTATTGATCTTGTCGACGATCTAGAAAGATTGAATTATTTGTAACATATTTAATCGTGGTGAGCATATGCAATTTATAGGAAAATCGAAAATGAGTACTTTACATTCCAAACCTGACGTCTCGTACCCATTAATTCGGTTGCCACAAGATATAAGCACCTCATAGGTAATACTGCATAACTTTTTGTGACAGATTACGAGGGCAAAAAAGGATTTCTCATTCTTCTCGAAGAAACAGAAAATGATGGAAAAGTTTTAAAACAAAGTTTAGAAACTTCTCTCGAATCTCGTTTAACAGCTCTCGAATCAAAAATTCAAGAGCTAAAAGACTACATTTTACAAAATAACAAACTTATAGAAGCCAAAAAACTTAAAAACAATGGGTTCGGGGCGATTCGAACGCCCGACCTCCGCCGTGAGTGGGCGGAGATACGAGACTGGACAATCAGCTCAGTCAGGGTGGGGACGTGATCTCAGGCCGTGCGGTGGGATCGAACGGATTCGTCCGGAGCGCGAGGGAGAAGAGGTATGGGTACTTCTTCAGCAAGTGCTCCATATACTTGAGCCATTCGAGGATGAGCGAACTATACGCCCGTTTTATGTCAAAGGCGAGGTGAACATAATCAGGGCCTGGCAAAGAGCGAAGATCCCCTCGATACGCCAATTCCTCTGCGACGTGTGTGACCGCCCACAGCAGGTCAGTAAATGACTCATACTCGAGCAGCGTGGGATTTTCCAAGAGGCGCATGAGGAATTCCCGCTTTCCCGTAAGAAACGTGCGCAGTTCCTCGAGAAAATCGAGCGCTTTTGGGTCACGCTTTGGGAGTTCAATCGTGTACTCGTATTGTTTGAGGCGCGCACTCGTGGCGATGAAATCCTGACGAGACCATTGATCCGTGATGATGAGCTCGTTTCTAATTCTGTCGATGTGCGGGTCAAAGCCAGATATTGACTTTAGCAGCGGCGTGCCGACGTCGCTGAAGAACGTGCCAATAACCATGTTCAGCTTTTGTATCAGCACGCGTTTCTCCTGATTGGTGATGACCCGGTCAACAATCAGGGTAACTAACAGAACTTCAATGGGAAGAAACGCGATGTCACCAACGCCGTAGATTTCAAGGTGATACAGGTCCCTAAAAATCACGTAATGAATGAGGTAGAGAAGTGCAGAGGTCACAATGAGCAAGATGCCAAATCGAACCTGCCAACTAATCCGTCTCATACGATCACTTCAGAGGTGTAAAACATCATATCAGTCGACTCCGTAATTCATACGCGCTCATTGGATCGTACTAATGGGGAGCTATTAAACGCGATGGACTCCAGATCATTGGCAAGCCGTCACTTTCTGCACGTCGTCGCCGCTTTCCACTTTTATGCGGTAAGTCCACGCACCTGCACAGACGTTGCCCTGCATAGCCACTCCACATCTGCAGACACACAGGGTCTCCCGTCCCCTGCACGTGCTAAAGAACGCGACGTTGTTAAAGGTTTCCTTCTGGTGCACCACGTAGACTGTCACGTGGTAAGCATCCGCCGTTCCGCAGTGATCCCTTAGATGATACGGTCGAATAGCAGCATTCTTCACGGCAGCTCGTTTAACTTTTGCGTTTTGCGTTTTGACAGCGCCGATCACATATAGATCCGATGGCATCACCTTAAAAGTGTTTCTGCTTCATGTCCGCCTCACTTTTTCCGGTCGCGAGCATCAGCCCCGCAATGACGCTGTCCATCAGTATCATGACATTGATTTCGAATATGGTGCCGAGTGGGGCAAAGGAAATAGATGTGCCTGTGAGTTGTCGCTCGAGGAAGCCGACACCGTTTACGCGGACTCTCCCGCTGACCTGCACGAGGATATCGGCAATAGATCCGAGGGAGGAATCCGTGTTCGACGTCACGACAGCAAGCTTTGTGCCCTTTGCCTTTGCGATGACGCTCATTTCATTGATGGGACTTGTCTCTCCTGACCCCGAAATGACGATGACGAGGTCATCCGGCTCAACCGCCGGGGTGACAATTTCCCCGATGACGTAGACGGCAAAGTCCAAGTGCATCAGCCGCATGGCAAAGGCGCTCGCGACCAATCCTGACCTCCCGGCGCCCATGAGAAATATACGTTTATGATCGCTGTACGTCTTGAGGATTGCGTCGATGAGCGCCGTTACTTCCACGGGATGGAGGTCGTCCGCTTCAGTTGCAACTGACGTGGCAATGGTCTTCATCGTCGCTTTGACGTACTCATATAGTTCAGCAGATGTAAAGTTATACGCCACCGCACTCACCACCGTTCCGGCGCGCGTTGTACGGCGTCATGAGCGATGAGCAAGAATCCATAGAGATGAGAATAAGAGAGTGCCTCTGCGGTGTGGGCCTCATGTACATCCACAGTGTAGCGTTCGTTGGTGGTGACAAGTGAGATAGTACTATGCCGTATCCTCTCAGACCGCAGTCGTGTCATGTACGACTCACCTACCTACCATATTGAACAAGATCTGCCTTCACCATCATTCGCACAAGCTCCTCAAACGACGTTTCCGGCGTCCATCCCAGCTTCTCTCTCACTTTTGATGCATCGCCTCTCAACTCAGAAACATCGGCAGGCCGCATGAACCGCTCATCCACTTTGACATACTCTTCCCACTCCAAGCCCACCGCGTCAAACGCCCGTTGGACAAACTCCTTGACCGAGTGATTCTCTCCTGTGGCAACGACGTAGTCGTCCGGCTCTGTTTCCTGAAGCATGCGCCACATCGACTTTACGTAGTCGCCGGCGTACCCCCAGTCCCGCTTTACGTCTAAGTTCCCCAACCGCAGCTCCTTCGCGAGACCGTAGTAGATCCGTGCCGCGCCATCAGTGATCTTTCGCGTGACGAATTCTATCCCTCGTCTGGGAGATTCATGGTTAAAGCATATGCCGTTACAGCAAAAGAGCCCATAGCTTTCGCGGTAGTTGACCGTCGCGTGGTAGGCGTACACCTTTGCCACGGCGTATGGACTCCGTGGGTGGAATGGTGTGTGCTCGTTTTGCGGGATCTGATCTGCCAAGCCAAACATCTCGCTGCTTGACGCTTGATAGAATCTCGCGTTAGGGCTGAAGTGTCTGACAGCCTCTAACATGCGGACGGCTCCCAGCCCCGTCACGTTACCCGTGAGCACCGGTTGGTTCCATGAGGTCGCTACAAATGACTGGGCGGCAAGGTTGTACACCTCGTCCGGCATGGCCGTCTGCACCGCGATGTTGAGCGATGATTGATCGGTCATGTCCCCCTCCAAAAGAACGACCTTCTCTAGTATACCCTCGATTCTCGAGAGGTTTGGAGTGCTCAACCTCCTGATAAGGCCGTATACGTCATAGCCCTTTTCCAGTAAGAACTCTGCCAAGTACGATCCGTCTTGTCCTGTTATTCCCGTTATTAAGGCGGTTCTTGTCATTTTTTTACTCCCATCTCGTAATTAGAGCTGACATCCTGCCCAGTACGGCGTATTGACATTTGTGTACGGTGTATACCAGACATACCCTTTATATGAAGTAGTATGTTTCCGGTACTCAACTCTGGTTTGCATCTTCCGACGCGTGGGGTGTCTTCTTCAACTGATCTCCAACGCCTTATCTATTTCAGCATGTCTGCTGCAGTGCTCAAAGGGTTAAAAATCAGTTCTCCACGGTATAACAGCGGGTATCGAATGGGAGAGCACGTGGCTTATTTTACCGTTTTGCACACAATGCGGATGTCTCTCTTTTCAGGTTTTGACTCTTCGATCGTGATAGCATCATCCATGTATTCAGTATAGATACAGGCGACTAAGCTACACAGCGGACAGCCAATTTGTTCGCAGACTTGCGGCGCGTCCTCCATCAATGCACGGCACGTGCTCACGTACGGGGTGTTGATGATGTTGACGGTAAACTGTCCGTCAGACATTGAGGCGGTCACCTTATCAGCAAGCTCGAGCCCCCTGACAAAGACGTCGTTCAATTTTTCGCTCAGCGGTGATTGTTGCGCCCCGTCGTCGGTCTCCGGCTCATGCCAGTCGACTTTGAGCTCGTCGCCGGTGTACTTGAAGAGGTGGTACCCAAGGGGCTTCAACAAGACCCCTTCCTGTGAGGCGTTAGGGAGATCGATGATGAACGCCCGATCGCCTTTCAGCAGAGTCGTTGCGGGGAGCTCATACTCTCGCTTTAACGGTACGAATATTTTTGTCGTGCCCTCCGTTTTTGACGATGGAAGGTAGATGCCCTTATTTCTGAGTCGAAGATCTCGTAGTAGATCGTCCAACACGATTACGCTGCTGAGGTTGAGGTGCTCGGCGACTTTTTGGTTGATGAACTTCTCAGTGTTAAGAAACATCGTAATGGCGCCCAAAAATATCGCCCCGATGCCCACCATCACCAGCACGCTTGCCAAGTTCGAATAGGTGTACCGAGGGGTACGCGATGAGGGAGATCACCGTCCCGATGATCAGAAGCAGTGCGCCAGTAATTCTGAACTCATATTTTCGCGCGAGGCTGAGGTTTTTCTTGTAGTTCGCATTGTCTTCCTCAAGTTCGTAAATCCTGCTTTTGAGCTGGTGGAGAAGCAAATCCTTTTCTGCATCCATTGGGTTAACTTCCGTATTTGCTTACTAATGGCGTGCCATAGTGCACAATTGCCACTATTACACACAGCAAGAGAAATAGTGAAAGCGCTGAAACCGCCGTTATTTGATTATAGCTGTACGTAAGTACTCCCTTGTATATGAGGATGCCACTCACCGCAAGTGGCGCGAGGGCGAGAGGGACGAATTTAACGAGAGCAGCCCTGTATGAGGCGATGGTGTTGAACGGGCCAAACGGTACGGTGAGGCTAAACAGCAGTGCCACGCTGAAAAGCTGGTAGACGACCGCTGTAGGGAGGCCGCATGTCAGGCTAATAGGGCTCAATTCTGCGATGATGAACGCATACATGGCAAAATTGTTGATAGTGCGTCCTCTCAGGTGAAGGATCATAACGCCAGCTAAAATCGCAGCAGCAAGTATGGTAGCGATGTTGAGCTGGTATACATTCAACAGCACCAACGCACTGGTCGATACGGCCGCGAGGGATTTATTCAATTCCATACGAGTGTGTTTTGTTTATACCTCCATTTGTCGCTCGTTCCTTGTCCGTTTTCATTTGTCTCGTCCTCTTCCTTTGCTATACCTTAACCGTTTTTAACGCGGGCTCAAGATAGTCGATCAAATTTGCCTCAACGACTCTCGCGCCGGAAATTCCCCGTAATGTACTCAGCCGTTCCTTGTAGTCCTCATAGCTGGCGTACACCTCCTCCACTGCGATGAGCGGGTCGTCGTAGAGGTCGAACATTTTTGAAAATATCGCCAGCAAGTAGACGGAGAGCCCGCGGCTTATCGCGGCCTTAACTCCCTCCATTATGGGATCCAAATCGCTTTCGAAGTCCGATAGCATCACTAAGGTCGCCCTGTTTGATGCCCGTCGTGCCGCAGTATGGAGCGCTGTATACGCCGGTGAGCTCTGTATGTAGTGCTGGTAGCCCTCTTCACGCGCATACAGGTACGTAATGATCTCCCTAAATCGGCGGATGTCCTCACTGTGGTCCTCATCGGGTGCCGATTCAAAGTGTTTTTTGATGCGCCGTGCTTGACGTGTGGTCATTCCCGATTTGTGGGACGGCGCGTCGAAAACGCTGTGCGGTTCAAGTTGGTTGAGCGCCTTTACGATCCCTGTTACGTGAGCTTGTGAATCGCCAAGACCGATGTCGTGGACAATGCCATCCTCATTGTAGGTAACTAAACTGACTTTACTTCCCTTGCTTACCGCAAATTTGACGAAGTAACTTGCGATATTCACCGCGAAGTCTAACTCGGTGTGCCCCGGTACGCCACGCGCCATAGGTGCTCCCTGATCGATCACCAGCGCGATGTGCCCTTCAAGCAACTCGCCAGTGACGTCCAAAAAAAACTCCTTTGTCATCAATTTGTCGAATCGCGCAGATGCCTTCCAATGTATTTTCTTCACGGGGTCACCCGGAATATACGGACGTATGTGTGAGAATTCAAAGCCGGTGCCGATTCTACGGGTGCGGTACAGCTCTCGCACTGGGACCTTCATCGCCTCTTTGATGACCTCGCTCGGACCTCCTTCGATGGTAAGGGCGTGCACGGGCTGTTTGAGCTCAAGCGGCCGAGACGTGATAAAACAGGTATGAGTAAATAACTCATTCTCGACGGTAAGTGTCGAATGCTCAATGGTGATGTCTGCCCGTTTCAGGGCTCGTAGGGTATACGTCACGGGGATCCGTTCACCTTTTCGCAGGTGCACCGCGAGCGTGTTCGTCCCGCCTACGACGTCACACCCATCTGGGAGGACATCGGAAAAAACCCCGGTACCGTTCACGTTGGGAGTCACGCCGAGCGTCACCGTGACGTGGCCATCTTTACTGACGACCTCTTTATCAGCCTGCCGTTCGATGATGAGCGCAAGCTTCTTCGTAATGGCGTCAAATGCGAGATACCGCCACGCAATATAGAGCGCGACTGTTATCCCGCCGACCGTATAGAACCACAGATCCAGGGTAGCGCCCAACACAGTTAAAAGTGCAGCGAATGCCGAGAGGGCATACGCTCGTTCTGTTAGCTTCATGGGCTTACTTCATTCACTCTTACTGTTTTTAGTAAATCGTCAATGACCTTCTCAGGGGTGATGTCCGCCATTTCCGCTTCCGGGGTCAGGATAAGTCGGTGGTTCAATACCCGAGGCGTCAACAGTTTCACGTCGTCGGGAATGACGTACTCCCTCCCCCGCACGGCCGCCAATGCTTTGGAAAGGTGGAGCAACGCAATTGAGCCTCGTGGACTTGATGGCAAGAGCACATCCTCGTGATTTCGTGTTGCGACGATGATGTCCCGTATGTACTGCGCGACCTTTTTGTCGACGTACACCCCTTTCGCGGCGTCAATCATGCTAAGGAGCGCGTCTTTGTCAGTTATTTGTTGCACGCCATCGTCAGGCTTATTTTTCACGTGTAGAATCTCAAGCTCTTCCTCAGGGCTGGGGTACTCGAGGTACATTCTAATCCCAAACCGGTCAAGTTGCACTTCGGGAAGTGGATAGGTGCCTTCAAAATCGACATAGGTCTGTGTCGCGATCACCATAAAGGGTCGTTCGAGCGGGAGTGTCGTGCCTTCAATCGTGACGTTCCGTTCCTCCATGCATTCAAGGAGCGCCGCTTGCGTTCGCGGGGTCGCGCGGTTGATCTCATCGACCATGACGATGTTCGAAAAGATGCCTCCCCTCCTGAGAGCGAACTCACCGGTCTTTTGATTGTAGATGTAGGCTCCGGTAACGTCCGCGGGCATAATGTCAGGCGTGAACTGCTGCCGGTTGAACGTGCAGCCGAGGGTGTGGGCAAACGTTTTGCTTATCGTGGTCTTGGCTATGCCTGGGTTGCCCTCAATGAGGAGGTTTTTCTCAGCAAGAAGGCAAATGAACAAGGTTTCAATTAAGTCGTCCTTGCCGACAACGAACCGATGCACTTCATCCATAATCCGCTGCGCGGTATCGGCGATGAGGCCGATGTTCGGCGAGAGCGCACTGTTAAAATAATCGTCAACTTCATCGGTCATCATCGTTTTCTTCCTCCCGTTTCCGCGTCCTCAAGCGGTGCGCCACCTTTTTTATACGCTCCTTAGCCCATCCTGGGTTTCGGTTGACAATGTCGCCTATGATGATATCTTCATCTATATTGATGTTAGAGAGACTGACTGTTGGACGTTCTTTTCGCCTTGCTGTTACCCTGTGCACGTTTATCGCTGCTACAAACAGTGCCGTCGTGAGCAGAACAAGTGCGTACTTTAGTGAGTCATTTGCGTGTACCCTATCGTACGCGACACTCCACAGCGGTTGTACCACCCTGTGAGACTCGTCAAACAGCACGTGAGCGCCGCTATCTCCGCCAACTAGAGTAGCAACGATGTTATTGAAAAGCTTTGTGTTGTTGGCTCTATTCATACCGTTGATGAAAACGCTCGGATCGGAAAAGAGGATAACTTTTCCCTTTCCGTAGTCCATATACGCTAATACCGGCTTTTCACCACGACTCACATTGCCCTCTCCCGGTACCGTAAAGTAGCTCGAACCGGAACTCTTGGCGAGCACCGTAACCGCGCTATCTTTAACGTCTAATGCCGTCCCGTAATTAAAGTACAGCTCCTCAATGCCGTCGGTAACAGTGGAATTGGAGGGTGAAATGAAGATAACTGGATACTCGGCTCCTGCCCAATTGCTCGAGTTGTCATACAGCAGCGACGTGTTAAAGGTAACGGCAGCTCCCACCCCCAACCTAGTGAGCACGTCATTGCCGTTGCCAAAGTCGTTTGCGATGAAGAGCGACCCGCCGTTTTGCACGAAGTGCTGGAGTGCTGCGACGTCGCCGTCACTAACGCTCAAATTTTTGTTTGGATTCAAGAGGATAACCACCCCGCGCTCTGTGCCCTTAAGGTCGTCCGCCAGTGAAAAGACGTCACCGACGGAGTAATTCTGCTTTGCACTTTCCTTTAGCGAGGAGCACCCGTTCCAATCAGTATTATACGTGCTGAAATCCTCCTTGGAGGAGTTGAGGATCGGCACGCTGAGCACAAATGCAGCAGCAACGACGGCAACGGCCGCGAGATAATAGAGCTTCAACTGCCTCCACCACGGCCGCTTATCACGTCATATAGTGCGGTAAGTTCATGGAGAGCCGCATTACCTTGTTCCCGAGTGATCTGTTTACCGCTGTAGTTCGCAAGTTCAAAGAGATAGGTGAGCGTGCGCATGTGCGTGCTCACCTCTGGGATACTGTTTTCAATCGCTGAAAGCGCCTCCCAATGCGTCATGTCCGGGGTGAATTCAACTCTGCCTGTCCTAGAGAGTACTCCCAACGCGCCGTCGTAGACGACAGTGATTGCGCCATTGAAGTTGCCAGACTCTGTGGCATCCCTCGCCCCCGTGATCACGTCATCGATGCCGCCGATCGCTTCGGGCCCCTCCGTGCGTTCTCGTTCGAGCGCCTCGGGCGGAAGGGACTCGAAGATATCATAGTCTCCGTAGCCACTTTCTTCGACGTGTTCCTCGGACGTAACATCGGCGGCCTCTCGTGGCCTAGCCCTCACCCTGAGATACGCAAATGTAGGAACAAGCGCAACAACGATCGCGCCGATGAGCACGGCGTACGATTCCGTCGAATCAACCACCATTGCATACACATCACTTTTGGCGCTATTTAATGGGAGGTCCCCCGGTTCGAAGAGCGTATACGCAGAGTGGTTTGACGGTCTGATAGTCGTAGCGGCAAAATACTCTGGTACCCCAACGCTGTAGGTGAAGGCGTACTTCCCTTCGCTATCCGTGAGGGTTTTGGCGACCACGTTGTCGTCGACGTACAGTGAGAGCGATTCGTCTTTGAGTGGTTTGTTCTCAGCGGTGAGCATTCCCTTGACCGTGTATCCGCTCAGCAGCGACGTCTTTCCCGACGTAGAGGTAACAGTGTTCGTCACGTTGGCTGCCGTCACGTTCACGCTGACCGCATTGCTGTTCGACAGCGTGCGCGGAACAGTGGGAACCTCGAAACTTGCCACAACGGGATGCGTTCCCGTTTCTACGTGCTCTATGGTGTACGCATAGTCGTAGTTCCCCGTTGCATCCGTGACGATCGTTGCAACAGAGGCGTTGTCCATTGCGAGAGCAACGGAGCTGTTGGGCACGCCTGTGCTGCCCACCTGCACGCGTCCAGCAAACCGTATAACGTCGAGGTACGTCCCATTGCCGCGATCTGCCGCCAGGGTAGTTTGAACGTTGCTAAATACGGAGTTCGTGGCGTTAGAGACCTGGCTTATCACTTGGTTGATGTAGGTGTCAAGTACCGCACTCACAGCGCTCACTTTTGCGGCATCCAATCCGTTAGCAATCGCTTTCTCATAGATGTCCTTATTTCTAGCCTCAATCGTGTTCTTGAGGCTGTTAAGGCGCGACGAGACCCTCTGTAGCTCCATCATATTTTGAAGTGACTCTGCGCTCGAGGGGTCGAGGGCAATTAACGCCATTTGACGGTTGTAGAGCGTCGTGTACTGCCTGGCATCCGTAATTAGTTGGCGATAATCCTCTCTCGACAAGCCAATCGAATTGATGAGTCGTACGTCGTCAGGATTTTTAACGTCGAGCTTATTGAATTCGTTCACGATGTCGACGTACTTGGCGAAGTTAGCGTCTGCCCCGTCGAAATTAAGTCGACTGACGTTGACGCTAATTCCGTTGGCAAACGCTGCAAGCGAATCAAAGAGGTAGAGGTACGTGCGGTAGTCAAAACTGCTGCCTGAAATGACGCTGGTTTGCACGTGTGAGGGGACATCCTGTGCGCTCATCGGAACGGTTGCCACGGCAAGTAGGAGGGCAACGAGCGCCAGTGTCGTGAGGGCGTGCACGGGACTAATCCGCCGCATGTCAGTACCCCTCGGCGCGTCGATCTTCGAATGACGAAATGACTGTCATGCGAAATGCAATGATGATTGTACTGTGTGCTGTCAACACAAGTAGTTTGGGTGTGTGCTTTAAAATAAACTTTGTTATTGTGAACAGCAGCATGCGTGAAGATCATTTATTCGTTACTGCAGGTAGATGCGTTACGTCACTTTCCCGGAGAATGCCGACGGCTTCACCCATAATGAATGCGATGACTGAGATGAGATCTGCCGCCGCACGAAGAGATATGCTTACCACGACGTTAATGTAAAATAGTCGACTTCAGACGGGGAAAAGCATAAAACCTATCCCTGCATTTTTTGATTGGGACTATAGATATTTTTGACTAGGACTATAGATATTAGATTAGACTAAACGCTATGAAGTTTGACACGGGATGAGGTTCGAGCATGAGTAAACAACTGATTTCAGCATTGCTAGTTACGATAATGGTGCTCTCAATAGGAGCAGTGAGCGTTCACGCAACCACCGAAGGATGGAGCACCACCACTACAGACACGCACGGCGCAGCACAAACGCAATTCAGCATCGCTCCCCTAAACCCCACCTATGTAGCATACGTTAACAGCGGGAAATATAGGACGACTGATGCAAGTACGCCAAGCGGCTACAACTTTGGTCGACTGCCCTCGCCCCTTGATGTCTCACATCTCAGCGGGCAAAAACTGCCGCTCGCGGAACGAGGAGGGGGCACCCGGGCGGCCGTTTCGTATCCTGCGTCATATGACCTCCGCACCATGGGGAGAGTATCACCGGTAAAAGATCAGGGTGCCTGCGGAGCCTGCTGGGCGTTTGCTACGTACGCTGCTCTTGAGTCTTACGTTAGGCCAGCTGAAGAATGGATTTTCTCAGAAAACAACCTCAAAAACACCCATGGTTTTGATAATCTCCCGTGCGCGGGAGGAAATATGTACATGTCAACCGCCTACCTCGCACGGTGGAGCGGGCCGGTGAATAATAGCGACGACCCATACAACACGCACTCCACGTCGTCGCCGGGCAATCTATCGGCGCAAGATCACGTGCAGGACGCCTACTTCATCCCTGACAGGGGTGGGCCGTTGGATAACGATAACCTAAAATGGGCGGTGATGAACTACGGCGCGGTGCACACCGGTTTAACGTTGAACTCTGCGTACTATAATCAAACGTTCCACGCCTACTATTACAACGGGAGCACCACCCCTGGCCACGATGTTGCGATCGTTGGCTGGAATGATACCTTCGATAAAAACAAGTTTTCCACGACGCCACCAGGAGATGGCGCGTTTATTGTCAAAAATAGTTGGGGTACGACGTGGGGAGAGAACGGCTACTTTTACGTCTCTTACTATGATACCAAGTTTGGCATCTGGGACGGGCTGGCAAGCGCGGTCTATGTAGCCGAGCCGACGTCGGACTACAACCACGTGTACCAGTATGACCCTCTTGGGTGGACAAACAGCGGAGGGAATGACAGCGACACGGAGTGGTTTGCCAACGTCTTTACCGCCACTGCAAACGATGAACTCGCCGCGGTGAGCTTCTACACCGGAGCGATCAACTCGCAGTACGAGATATACGTCTATACCGACCCCGTTTCCGGCCCGATAAGCGCTACCAAGTACGTTGAATCGGCCGGAACCATACCCATTCCGGGGTACCACACCGTGAAGCTCAACGCGACAGTCCCGCTTACGGCTGGTCACGAGTTCTCCGTCGCGGTAAAGTTAACAACTCCTGGTTATGACTACCCGGTTCCGATACAGACAACGATACCAGGATACAGCAGTGCGGCAACGGCGAGTGCCGGACGGGGCTACATTAGCACTAACGGCACCTCGTGGGACGACATTATCACCCACAGTGCGAACGGGACTGTGTGCTTGAAGGCGTTTACAACACCACTTTCTACACCGACGCCAACGCCGACTCCAACGCCGACTCCAACGCCAACGCCGACTCCCACACCGTCTCTCTCTATAACCAACGCGCGACTTGTGCCCAATTACCCCCGGTACTTTGAGTGGAGCATCACCAACACTGGCACTGCTGATGCGTGGGTTGCACCCGATGCGATGTTCTACAAGCCGATTGCCGCTGCACCCGGATACGCCAAGGACGGCGGTGCGATTGGCTTCTACGTTTGGAATGGTCATACACTCGGGCAAGCCATACCCTCTGGGGGCCACAACTGGTTACGAGTACCTGCCGGCGGATCGGTTACGGTCTACTCACAAGCCGTTGTTTCCACTGCTGCGAAGTGGGCTCTCTACAATGTCAACACATATTACAACGCCGGTTTTCAGGGATGGCTCTATCCGAGCTGGGATAAGTACATAACGTTGAGATAACGTGGCAATGTCAGCCGTTTGAGGGGGAAAGTCCCTTTTTTCTATTTTGTACTGAGTAATTAATCCATCATATGCAAAATGAGGGACGGACATCATTGTATATGACAAAGTAATCGATTTTTTAAACAGAGCTGTACCTTTGTTTTAAATATTGAAATTGTCAAAATAGATGTAAGGCTAGACGGCTAGTAAATTATTAATTATTTTTTTCCACTCCCGTAGACGACATCCTTATAGTAGCATTCAACGTAGTTCGCCCAATGTGTCCCGGGAACGTGCTGATAGGGAGCTTGCGTCATGTTCGGGTACTACCACCATTCGGAACCGTAATAGGGCAAGTACTCATTGATGATCGAAACCGTCAGGGCGCTGAGCCCCTCGCAGTTTATACCGGAATAACCGGCGTCCTTGAGCGCCTGCAAATGCGCCCTCAATGTTGCTTCTTCGTAAGGTGTATACGACGGCCAGTAGAGGGTGGCGTCGGTGTATCGGGGATTGGGATTGGCTTGGCTGGCCTCGATGTCATACACAGCCCGCATGTTATATTGTTTGGCAAGTTGACACACTTCGGGCATGGGATCACACTTATTATCTCCGTAAACAAGGATCTCGTTCACGCCGTGCGCGGCAAACCAAGGTATGTCAGTGTGATAATCTGCAGTTATTCCCCAAGGAGACCATTTTGGTGCGCGGGTGGAACATGCAATCCGCACTTTAAGAGGCGTTGATCCGTTGCTCAAAGTATAATCATGTTCCTTTTCTTTTTCGTTAATCCCACTTGACGTGCCTACAGCGATACCACCAAAAAGATCGACCGACGTGTTGACTGCTGTTATGATATGGTTGCACGAGGGAACGAGTACTGGTTGTTCCTTGACTGGCACATCCAAAGCATGGCCGCCCTGAACCTCAATTGTCTGTTTACCCTTCGTTGCCGCAACGACTTTTGATACCTGCCCAGGAGCCACGTGCGACGTTGCACCGACAATGCTGACAGCTCCCCCTACTGAAAATAGAATAAGAAGCGTTAACAATAGCGTTAAGACTTGCCTTTTAATAGAAATTCACCGCCGTGTTGAGGCCCTCGTTGTATCTAAGCTCACCAACTATTAGCTTTTAAAACATATAACGATGCGCGAGGATATAATAAAGTTAACCTGATTCGTTACCATCTAACCCTGCACAGTTATGATCCCCTGCATAATTATGATCCTAAGATTTGCACCGAGGCATTTAAGTTTTTGCCTAGATCGTAGTATATCTTCACTAGTCAGCTGTCCGCACGGGCACTGGTTTCGGTGCCAGCATAGTGTCTCGGTGATAGTAATAGAACACCATATTGTTAGCGGGCGGCATTAGGATCGGTGTATGCAGAACGGGAGAGTGCGGTCGAGTCCAGGTTACCATCGCTGTGGCCGGATTTTGAATACTAGTCTCCGCTGCATCCACTCCTTCTGGAGCGAGTAACAGGTATACAAGACTGAGGACTACAATCATATTTTTCTTCACGATATACCCCTCCGATAGTTGAAATCTATTTGAGTGGCCTAGCTCTCACTCTATATGCCGAAATTCTTCAGGCGCCCAACAAGTCCTTCCGCTCAACTGATCCAGTCTATAAAACCTAAAAAGGTTGAATTATTTAATAACCTGTAAATCGTTGAATATATGCACTACTTAGGAAAATCGAAAATAGGCAAACAATATTCAAAGCCAACTATCACCTACCCTATAATTCGCCTACCACTACAATGTTCTAAAGCTGCAGGCACCTCAGTCCAAATACAATAGACAGAATAAACAGGGCGATCTGTAGTTGTGATTATACCCGATAATAAAACAGGCGAGAGGTTACGCAGGAGATTGCACAACCTAACGCAAAAGTTGTGCTACGTATGACAAAACCCAGCATCGAAACTCCCCGATCAGTCCTCAAATCTTCCGTTGAAGTCCTTGAATCAAAAATTAACAAACTGATAAAACTTATTTTCCAAAACAATGAATTATTCACAGATGAATTATCAAAAGACAATGGGCTCGGAACGATTCGAGTGCCCGACCTCCGAGTGAGCACACCGGAGCTATTGTTAAAAACGACGAAAAACGGGCGATGAGAGGGTCAACGGAGGGATATACAGTAATGACCCTCATTTCAATATCTCAATATCTCAATGACGTGCTGATACACGATTAGTGAGAAAATTATAATGCAAACTAGGATGAAAAAGATGATGTTTCTTCTCCACTTTGCCTGGAAGTGAAAGGGCTCCGTCAGTTCTACCACGATAAGAAATTCGACGATGAGCAAAACGGTAAAGATCTCGATGCTGTATATATTTAATAATACTAACAAGAAAATTGTCGCGAAAATCAATGTGATAAGGCTGTAAACGAATCGCTGCACTTGTGTTACGATCATTAAATTTTCCACCATTTTGCTCTTAATAACTCCAACAATGTATTAAGATATACTGCTTTATAATGTAGCTAAATAAATACTCACAGATCCTGTTAGAATAGTTAAAATATTAAAATAGTAATATATCAGGACTATTGTAAGAAGGAAACCGGCGCAACTGTTGAAGGCAAGGCTTAGTGGCATGCGCTATTATGGTTGTAAACACGTTCCATGATTGCTGTGATTGGTTACCTAGGAAATTATGTTAGAAATTACCGTCCACGAGGTACGAGGGGAGTGCCCCGTGCATAAAGCTGGTGATAGAATTGTGATCAACGATCCCGAAATAGTGGTGAGTGAAACAGATGCGCTCTGCACGCACGCGCTTTCAACGCTATTACACTATACAACAATTCTTGAGCACGACTGGCGCCCGGTAGAGCTTGGATTGACAACGCCAGAAGATCCCAATCATGCGTATATGCAGTGCGTTGATCCCGGCAAACCGTACACGGATGGGGGAACTGTCATATTCAAATGCAGAAGAGTGAAAAAGGGGCGATAACGTGGAAACCCAGAGAATATTGGTAACCGGTGGTGCCGGATTTATTGGAACTAAGTTGGTGAATGAACTGAGGAGGAGGGGTCACACAGTTATCGCTAGCGATGTGTATAATACAGAGAGAGAAGATTACGTTCGAGCTGATGTCCGGAATTACCGACAACTTGAAGAAGTGTTCGACAGGAGGACGTTTGACTACGTTTATCATCTGGCGGCCGAATACGGGCGGTGGAACGGCGAGGACTATTATGAGAACCTCTGGGCAACGAACGTCATAGGAACCAAGCACATGCTCCGGCTGCAGGAGAAGCTGAAGTTCAGGATGATGTTTTTCTCGTCTGCTGAGGTGTACGGGGATTACCGAGGCGTCATGCGAGAGGATGTGATGGAACGACATCCCATACGGGATACGTATCAGATGAACGATTACGCAATAACAAAGTGGGCGGGCGAGCTGATGTGCATGAATTCTGCTGCGATGTTCGGCACCGAGACGGTGAGGGTCAGACCTGTCAACTGCTATGGGCCGGGTGAACACTATACCCCCTACCGCGGGTTCATCCCCAAGTTTATTTACCACGCCCTATTCAACAAACCATATGAAGTCTACGAGGGGCATAAAAGAATTATCGACTACGTTGAGGATTCGTGCAGGACGTTTGCCAATATCTGCGATAACTTCATTCCTGGAGAGGTGTACAACGTTGGTGGAAAGCCTCAATGGGAACGAGACATTAAAGAATACTCAGATCTTGTCCTTAAAGCAGTGGGAAAGGATGATTCGTTCGTCACGTATCACGAGTCAGAACCATTTACAACAAATGTCAAGCGTGTCAACTGTGCAAAGGCAGTTCGCGATCTGAAGCATAACCCCAAAGTGTCACCACGAGAGGGTATCAAACGGACAGTAGACTGGATGAAGTGGTACTACAGGATAGGAGACGAGAGAAGTGGAAGAAGTATATAACGCGTTTCGTGGAAAGACGGTGCTCGTAACGGGTGGGGCAGGGGCAATCGGCGGGAACCTTGTGCGAGCGCTCAACGAATTGGAGACGAAAAGGGTCACAATTCTTGATAACCTCTCCTCTTCGTATGAGTGGAACGTGCCGCGAGGTCCAAAGATACAGTTCATCGAGGGAGATATTTTAGACGACGAAAAGGTGAAGTGGGCGTTCAAAAACAAGCCCGACATTGTCTATCACTTAGCTGCGCACTTTGCTAATCAAAACTCCGTCGACAATCCGGAAACTGACCTGATGGTAAACGGGATGGGCATTCTGAAGGTCCTCCAGTACGCGCATCTTGTCGGGGTAGAGCGGTTCGTGTACTCGTCATCGGGGTGCGGTGTATACGGCCTCGACTCCACACCCCCTTATGAAGAGCATGATGTGTCGATAAGCCTTCATACACCGTATCAAGTGACAAAATTGCTCGGGGAGCTTTACACGAACTGTTTTTACAACTTATATGATCTACCCATTGTAAATGCACGGTTTTTCAATAGCTATGGTCCTGGCGAGGTGCCCGGGAGGTATAGAAATGTCATCCCAAATTTCTTTTTTTGGTCTATGAGCGGGCAAGCGCTGCCAATAACAGGTGATGGAACGGAATCAAGAGATTGGACATACATAGACGATATAATATCTGGCCTGTTAGCAACGGGAGCAAAAGAGGGAGCAGTGGGAGAGTCTATCAACCTCGGCTCCGGGAAAGAGCACAGAGTTATCGATATGGCACATATGGTCAACGAGTTAACTGGTAACGAATTAGGAGTCGTATTCGCTGAACGAAGGGACTGGGACGCGAAAACGAGGATCCTCTCTTCTATTTCTAAAGCACGAAGGGTTTTAGGTTATGAACCGCAAATGGAATTTAAAGACGGGCTGCAGCAGGTGCACAGGTGGTTTGTCGAAAATTGGGATAGCATTAAACGATGTGCGGAGTTTTAAGTGGCTGCTTCACAAGTATTTGTCACAGATGCCCAAATGAGGAGTTCTTTGGCGGTTATTCGCTCGTTGGGCAAGAAAGGAATAACAGTTACAGCAGGGGAAGAGACAAGGTTTGCCACTGGTTTTTTTTCGAAGTATTGTAAAAGCCATGTGGTATACCCCTCCCCTAGTAAAAATAAGGAAGCATTTGCGGATTATCTGCTTAGGATTCTAAAGGGGGGCGACTATAACGTGCTCTTCCCTGTTGCAGATGCGTGCTTAGCGCCCATCATTGATAATGAGAGAGAGATAGCAACGTATACGACAATAGCACTGCCTCAGCGCGACATTTTTATGCAGGGCTATGATAAGGGAATAACTTTAAAAACTGCCACAAAAAGTGGAATTCCCTGTCCAAAAACTTATTTTGTGAATAATTTGGATGAAATATATGGCCTCGCAGACAATGTGGAATATCCTGTTGTACTAAAGCCTAGAATCAGTTCAGGAAGGAGAGGAATTGAAATTTGTAATTCTTTCGACGAACTTACTGCTAAATACAAAAAACTTGAGGTTGAATACAACAAGTTGCTTATTCAGGAGTACATTCCGTCGGGCGGAGAACTGGGAGTATATGCTTTATTCAATCAAGCGTCAGAGCCACGAGCGTTAACAGTGCAGCAGAGATTGAGATCGTATCCAGTAGCGGGGGGGCGAGCACGCTTCGGGAGACAATTAAGAACGATATCACAGAGAAGGTCGTAAAGATCGCGTTTAAACTGCTGAAAGCCATGAAATGGGTGGGAGTGGCAATGGTTGAATTCAGGATAGATGCGAGAGATGGAGTACCAAAGCTGATGGAAGTAAATCCACGATTCTGGGGCTCTTTACAACTTTCCATCTTGTCTGGGGTAGACTTTCCCTATTTGCTATATAAGATGATCATAGAAGGCGATATCGACCCCGTCCTCGATTATGACGCAGGCATCCGATGCCGATGGCTGCTGCCCGGAGACATACTGTGGTTTTTAAGCGCCCCAAACAAAATAAAAAATCTTAAAGACTTCTTGAAATTCGACTGTCCCGATGATATCATTTCTTGGGAGGATCCAGGACCCACGCTCGGTTTCACACTTGCAACTTTGAGGTACATCTTTGATGGAGAGATGCGAAAATTCATTATACGGAGATAAAAGACTGTGATAAAATGAACTTGCACGTATTAAAAGGAAAAATGAGATACCCGCATAAGACAAGTTTTCTAAAGTATCTTTTGCGAAGCCCTTCCCTGCTATTTGCTACACGCCAAACTCCCTCGATGCATTATCTGTCAAAGGCACTTCAAAGTAGCTTGGACTTAAACTTTATCTCTTGTTTGTATAGCCTCTTCCCCCAGCACTTTTTAAAATATTTGAAAGAGAGTGGATATACTGATCTTGATGGAGTTCGATTACTGCTTTATGCAGTCGTGAAGAGATATAAACCTGAAATCGTTGTCGAAACTGGAGTAGGAGAAGGTACATCGAGTGCATTCATATTATGCGCAATGCATGAAAATAAAAAAGGACATTTATATTCGATAGATTTGCCTCCTTATGAAACGTATTCCAATGTTGTTGGCAATTTGTTGGAGCTTGAAGATGGGCAAAAACACAGAATTTATGACAAGTACCAGACAGGATCTTTTGTTCCAGAATATTTGCGAGAGAGATGGACTCTGATTCTTGGTGATGCTAAAAAGGAATTACCAACTCTTTTAAATAAAATTGGTAGTTTATGCATCTTCTTCCATGATAGTCTCCACACTTACGAACATATGATATTCGAGTACTCAACCGCTTGGCCGCACATCAAAAGCGGTGGACTTTTGTTGTCTCACGACGTAACATGGAACGAAGCATTCTTGAAATTCTCAAAGCAGGTTAATTTAAGACCTATCATTTATTATAGTCTCGGCATACTAAAAAAATGATCAATGCATTTAGTATTGACTTGGAATACTGGTGGTGCAACGAATTCTTAACTGAATATCTACCCGAGAAGAGAGAGGATCATATTTCAGACTCGTTGACCCCATTGCTAAATTTATTGGATGAAAATAATACGAGAGCTACGTTTTTTGTGCTAGGAATGGTGGCAGAAGAACATCCTGAAATAATCGAGAAGATATATCAAAACGGGCATGAAATTGCGTCACATGGGTATTCTCATAAGCAGCTATATCACTTAGCAAAAGAGGATTTTCAAGCTGAGATAAAAAAATCAATTGCTTTACTCTATCGCATAACGCATGAAAGGCCAAGAGGATTTCGGTCTCCCTCTTTTTCCATTAACAACAGAACAGGTTGGGCTTTCGAGGTGTTGGAGCGATATGGGTTTGATTATGATTCGAGCATATATCCAGTGTCCACGATGCTTTATGGGGTGCCGAATGCCCCATTGGAATGTTACCGACCATCGAAAGAAAATGTGGCTGTTGAAGACCCAAATGGTAAAATTATCGAGTTCCCTTTAACTGTGGCCGAGGTTCTCGGCATAAATATACCGATCGCGGGTGGCTTTTATCTTAGAGTGTTACCGCTTTGGTTTTTAAAATGGGGGATTAAACGGGTTAATAAAACCAGACCTGCCATCATGTATATCCACCCGTGGGAAGTAAACCCTAAAACTCCACGGCTACCGGCACCATTTATATCGAGGTTCGAAGCTTACCACGGAATAAGCTCGGCATTAAAAAAGGTGAAGGCGCTATTACGGGAGTTTCAATTTAAGCCAGTGGAAGATGTTTTGTATGAAGTTTGACTTACACGTTCATTCACGGTACTCATATGACTCACTTTTAAACCCCGGGACCATCATAAAAATGGCGAAGAAGAGAGACTTAGATGGGGTTGCCATTGTTGATCACAATACTGTGCGGGGTGGGATTGAGGTGTTAAAAGTTAACGATGATTCAGATTTCCACGTAATAATTGGGGCTGAGATTAGAACTGAATACGGTGACGTAATTGGATTATTCTTAAATGAAGAAATACGAAGTAGGAAGTTCGGAGAAGTGATAGAAGAAATAAAATTACAAGGCGGATTAAGCGTATTAGCGCATCCATACAGACAATATACATTCCCCGAAAGGCTAATTGATAGTGTTGACATTATTGAAGGATTCAATGCACGTTCAACAAAGGAAGATAACGAGAGGGGATATGCACTTGGGGCAAGATTTAATAAGCCGATGATTGCAGGAAGCGATGTACATTTCAGTTTTGAGATAGGAAAAGGAATAACTTTCGTGAACAGCCAGATTAGAGAGTCATTGATAAAAGGCGAGACGAGAATATATGGTGATGAGTCTTATTATTATCTGGTTCACGGTATGAGTGTCGCAATTGAAAAGGTTAAATCTTGGAAGATGAGTTAAAAGGATACCGCTGTACTTTGAAGCTATGAAAATTCTCTTTACACAAGATACAGATTGGATTAAGCGCAATCCCGGACAACAACATCACCTGGCAGAGAGACTGCAATTGAGGGGACATGAAATTAGGGTTATTGATTATGAGATTCTGTGGCGAACTAATAGAAAAAAGGAACTTGTATCAAAAAGGCAGATATTTTATAATACATCTAAGATTTTCAAAGACGCTAACATCACCGTCATTCGGCCAAGTATTTTAAAAATTCCAGTCTTAGATTATTTTTCAATGATTTTCACTTATTACAGGGAAATAAAAAAGCAAATAAAAGAGTTTAAACCTGCAGTAATAGTGAGCCAATCTCTATTAAGCAATTACCTAGCTATGAAATTGTCTAAAAAATATGATATTCCACTTGTTTATCAGATGAATGACGTTAATCCAACTATTATACCGTTTAAGCTGCTTCAGCCAATTGGAAAAATATTAGATAGCAGCATTCTGAAGAATGCTGATAGCATCGTTGTCATTAATGAAGGACTTAGGGAATATGCTATAAGAAACGGAGCAAGTCCTGCAAAGACGTCTGTAATCAGGGCGGGAATAGACCTTGAAAGATACAATTCGAAAATAGATGCCACAAAAGTGAGAGGAGTATACTCTATTAGCTTGGATGATATACTCTTATTTTTTATGGGTTGGCTCTACCATTTTTCAGGATTGCAAGAAGTTGTAATGGAGCTGGCAAAAGTTGAAGATGTGGAACCGACCATCAAACTTATGATAGTCGGGGACGGAGAGGCATTTGAATCGCTTAAGAGAATAAAAGAAGAATATGATGTAAATAACCGCGTCATTTTAACCGGCAAACAGCCTTTTGAAAAAATTCCAGAGTTTATATCTCTTGCTGATATCTGTCTGCTTCCAGCATATAATAACGAAATCACGCGTGATATCGTCCCAATAAAGATGTACGAATATATGATAATGGGAAAACCAGTTATAGCAACAAAACTCCCTGGTGTAATTAAGGAATTCGGCAAAGATAATGGAGTCACATATGCAGATAGGCCGGAAGATGTATTGAAAAAAGCAATTGAAATGATCAAAACTGACAAAATAAAAAAGGAAGGAAGAAAAGCGCGGAAGTTCGTTGAAAATAATGATTGGAACAAAATCGTAGATGAATTTGAAAAAGTTCTGCAGGGATGTTCAAGTTCACGAAACAAAAGACCTAATCGTACTACATAAAGTGGCGATCAGTGTGTTCAACTTATCAAATATGTTTCAGAGAGGGAGACACCATGAAAAAAGTTAAAGCTGGAGTTGTCGGTTGTGGGTTCATAGCGAAAGTTAGGCACATACCTGCTTTCAAGAAGATGAAAAAGAGCGTTGATCTTTGTGCAGTCTGTGATCTTAATGAAGGTCTTGTTAATGAAACCGCTAAGGAGTTTGGTATAGCTAAAGCATACACTAACACCTCGACGATGTTTTCAGAGGAGGACTTAGATATCGTTGATATCTGTGTTCCACCACAAATACACGCTCCAGTCGCAATAGAAGCAATGGAAAATGGATGCAACGTAATAATGGAAAAACCGATGGCTCTCAAAGTATCAGACTGTGACCAAATGATAAGTGCTTCTCAAAAGCGAAGCGTGAAATTGTGCGTTATTCATAACAACATCTTCCATCCACCGTTTCTTAAAGCTAGGGAACTTGTTGCAGCTGGGTCCATCGGGAATTTTGTTGGCATGCGAATATTTCTATCTACCCCGAGACATGATATGATCGACTTAAAAGACCATTGGTATCATAAGCTCCCGGGTGGAGTTATTGGAGAGACGGGACCGCACATAGCATATATGTCATTAGCATTTTTGAACAAAATTTATAATGTAGATATTTATGCAAAGAATTTTTTGAAGCATCCTTGGGCACCGCACGATGACTTTAGAATAGAACTGGAAGGAGATAATGGTATGAGTTCGGTCACGCTTTCATATACTAACAACTATTGGGCTCATGACACTACCATTATAGGCACAGAAGCCACATTGCAGCTAGATACTCAAAGAATGCTGTTGATCCGCCACAGCCTTAAAAGTCTAAATTGCGTGCCCATTGCCCGATCTTCGTTGAGCGTCATCTCTCAAATGGTAGGTGGCACAGTCTCAAATGTATTAAAGGGGATTGCTGGCAGACAGAAGATAGGCACTGATTTGGTAATCGAGAGGTTTGTCGATAGCATTTTGAGTGGTTCTCACCTTCCAGTGACAGGTGAGGAGGGGCGGGAAACGGTCAAGGTCATGGAAATGATCGTCAAAAGATATGAAGAAAAATATAAAAATAAAAGTTGAAAAGTAAAAATGCGTTCTCGCAACACTGTAACGTCAAAAGCCCTAAAATTAATTCCATATTATAAAACATTTAGAAGTACGCATGCCTTACTGCAGAGATCACAATGGTGGAGCAGAGAGCAGCTAGAAGAATACCAGCTGCAACAGTTAGATAAATTGTTAAACCATGCGTATGAAAATGTTCCTTATTATACAAATATTTTTGACGAACGAGGTTTGAGGCCAAGTGATATTCAGGATTTCAATGATCTACAACAAATACCATTTCTAACAAAAGAACTCGTCCGGGATAACTTAGGTGATTTAAAGGCGACAAATTACCCTCCTGACAAATTTGAATATGTGACAACTGGAGGAACCACTGGCGTTCCTTTAGGTTTCTATTACGAACGTGACGTTTCGCGAGCTAAAGAATGGGCTTTTATAAAAACCTTGTGGGAAAGATTAGGGTATAAATTTTGTGATAAGTGCGTTGTTTTAAGAGGCCGTGTAATTGATAAAGCAGACAAAGGAATATACTGGGACACTACGTTGTTTGGAATATGGTTATTTTTATCCTCTTACCATATGGCTGATGAGAATCTTCCAAGATACATTGACATAATTAATAAGTTTAAACCAAAGTTTATACAGGCGTATCCATCGACGATAACCATATTAGCAAAATTTATGAAAAAAAATAACATACCGCCCTTCCCCACCGTAAAGGCTCTACTTCTTGCTTCGGAAAATCTGTATACTTGGCAACGTGAGCTGTTGGAGGGGACTTTTCAATGTAGAATCTTCAGTTGGTATGGCCACTCAGAAATGGGCGTTTTGGCTGGTGAATGTGAACACAGTCCATATTATCACATTTTTCCTCAGTACGGAGTTGTTGAACTTATTGACACGGATGGAAACTCTGTAACCGACAACGGTAAGACAGGTGAAATTGTGACCACTGGATTTAATAATCTTATAGTCCCCCTAATACGGTACAAGACTGGCGATTTCGGAGCTTATTCAGATTATAAATGTAGCTGCAGAAGGGAGTTTAGATTATTTGAAAAAGTTGAGGGGAGATGGACCCAGGAACTAATCGTTGCTAGAAATCGTAGATATATCCCAATAACAGCATTGAATATGCACTCAGACGTTTTTGACAATGTTGATCAATTCCAATTTTACCAAGAAAAAGAGGGGAAGTTGATTCTAAATATTGTGAAAAAGGGGACGTATTCTAAAAGAGACTCAGAATATATTCTCCACGAGCTCCTCAAGAAACTCGGACACGATGTGGAATTGGAACTATGCTTCGTGGATCACATAAGTCGCACACAAACAGGAAAATTCAAGTTTTTGGTTCAAAAGCTGCCAGTTGACATAAGGAATCTGTGAAATAACCACAAAAGATTGAATGCGAAATAAAAAATGAATGACAAGATAAACATAATAAAGATAGAAAAGAATGGGTATCCGACTAGCCCGCCATTTAATCCTCCAAAAAGGTGGCCTGAATATCCTTTTGCAGAAACTGATGAAAGTAATGCAGTTTATGAAGGGGTTAGAGACCTTCTGATAAAATTAAAATTAGATAAGGAGAATTATGGGAAAAAGGATTGGAACCCTCTCGGTGAAATAATTACACCTGGCGATGACATAGTCATCAAACCAAATTTTGTTTCAGAATCAAGATACGACAATGTCGATCCTCAAGGCATCGTAACACATGCATCTGTGATTCGACCCATTATTGACTATTGCCTAATTGCTCTGGAAGGAAGGGGTAATATAGTAATTGCAGACGCGCCACAAACTGATTCGAATTTTGAGAGGATAAAAGAGACTACAAAGATACAAGACGTTTTAAATTTCATAAACGAAAATTCTTCTCTAAAAGTCAATTTATTAGACTTAAGAGAAGAATGTGCACAAACTAATAACGGACTAGTAATTAAAAGGTTCAAAATTGATGGAGATCCGAAAGGCTACTCTACAATTGATCTGGGGGATAAAAGCGAATTTTGTGATATAGAACCATATATGAACAAAACGTATGGAGCAGATTACGACTTTGAAGAAGTGCGAAAACATCATGCTAATGGGAAACACGAGTACTACATTTCAAACACCGTATTAACAGCAGACGTAGTCATAAATGTACCAAAACTAAAGACTCATAAAAAGGCTGGTATTACGGTGTGTCTAAAAAATATGGTAGGAATAAATGGAAATAAGAATTATCTTCCTCATTTTCGGTTCGGCTCAAGAGAGGACGGGGGGGACGAATATTTAAGAAAAAGTTGTACTGAAACAATTAGTAGTAAATTCTATCAGTTTACATTCAAAGCAATGTCAAAAATGGGGCCAACTGCCATGAAATCAATGAACATACCAAGACACATATACGGACTTTTGAGTCGTAAAAATGTAATGGTGCACTCCGCTGGCAGTTGGTATGGAAATGACACAATCTGGAGAACTATTGTAGACTTGAATAAAATACTGTTTTACGCAGATAAAGATGGTAACATTCAAAATGAGATCAAAAAGAAGTATTTTGCTGTAGTTGATGGAATTATAGCGGGGGAAGGAGATGGGCCATTCTCACCCACACCCAAACATTGTGGTGTCATAATGGGGGGATTTAATCCAGTTTTTTTAGATCTCATGTCGGCAAAAATAATGGGATTTGATTGGAATAAAATCCCGCAAATTGTGGGAGCGAAAAAAACTTTCTCACCACATTCAAATTTCGATAATGATATTTCAGAGTTTAAGTTCGATTTCCAACCACCACATGGATGGCAACGTGTACTGTTACCCAATAATCGAAAAGAATGAATCATTTTGGGAGAAATGTCAGAAACATCGGGATTAAACAAATATTTAACGTATTCAGGAAGCGCTGGTGAAGACTATATTATATTTGATCCTCCACATTACATATTCAAAGGGAAGAATATCAATTGCAGCACTCTGCCAAGAGTCTCCTTTTGTATACCAACCTTAAATAATGAAAATACCCTAGATAAATGCCTAAAGAGTATAACTGAACAGGAGTATCCGGATATAGAAATAATCATCGTTGATGGTGGTTCAACAGACAACACTATTAAAATTGCTGAAAGATATACAGATGAGATCTATTTTGATTACGGACCGTTAGGAAGTGCCAGGCAAACAAGTATTGAGCATGCAACTGGTCAGATACTCGGATTATTTGATTCTGATATAGTCATTGCACATAGTAAGTGGTTGATAAATGCAATTAAATACTTCAATTATAGTGAGATGGTTAGTACAGTTTGGTGTGAAACAGATTGCCCTCCGTGGGCATCCTTAGTTGCAAAATCTCATTTCAATCACGCGCATCAGATTTTCAAGGACCGGATTAAGAAAAAGCGAGGCATATTTGGTGGCGGAAATGCACTATTTTTAAGAGAATGTATCGAAGAAATTGGAGGAGTAAATAGATCCCTTCATTGGGGAGAAGATTGTGATTGGGCGCAAAAGTTACGGAGCAGAGGTTATCAAGTGGTCATTATCCGAGATATGTTATATCACGATACAATGCGAACATATAAAGAATTTATAAAGCGGCAATTTACCAGCGCAAGAACTTTTACACAAACTGGTTCTGAGCTTATGGGACTCTCTAAAAAAGATGTATTGTATGAACAAGTTGTATTAGGTACAAAGGGTATGATTGAAGGCTTACTCAAAGAAAAGAATCTCTCATGGTCAATCTATCCCCTCCTATTATCTACAATAGGAATCGCATACGGGTATACATATATGAAAAATGAAATATTTAGGAAACATCAAGAATTCGTGAAAGTCTCCTAAAAGACTTCAAAGTGAAGGATTTGGAGAGGAGGTTGACTGGGCACTAAAGGCATGAAAATGGATTATTTAAAACTGGATATTTCTTTATTGCTTTTACCGTCGTTTATTTTTATAAGGACATCTGCTTAAGAATTTGCTAACGTTAAAAAATCACAAACAGGTGAAGAGATCATGTCGCACCATGAGCAAAATTACGAATCACTTCATTCAGAGTATTTAGACCCTTTTAGTTTAATGTATAAGAAACTGCGAATTGTAGACAAGTATATACATAGAGGAGAGTGTCTTTTAGATATTGGTATAGGCACTGGAGAGTTAATTGAACTGGAAAAACAAAAATTTAGTAAAATTTATGGGATTGATATTAGTGAGATATCAGTCAACATCTGCCTCAATCGCTTTCAAAATAATAAGAGCATTCACATTATGCAAAGCAATATTAACAATTTAAAGAATTTATTCGCAAATGAGAGCTTTGACTACATAACATGTTGCGATGTATTAGAACATATCGGATTAGAAGAATTTACAACAGCATTAGATAACGTTTACGCTCTCCTTAAAAATGGTGGCAGATTTATTTTTACTGGTCCTGGAATGTTTGAGAGAATTAAAATAGTTTTGAATATCTCTCCTATGCATACACATTCTCATTCATCTTACGGCTGGGCGGACTACATTAAAAGGGCTGGTTTTAAAATTGTCGCTATTGAGACGGTTGAATTTCCTTTGATACACAGCGACTTCTTAAGAGAGAAATTGCATATTTTCGGCAAGTGCTGTTCGATAGTCGGTGAAAAAAGCAAGGTTGTCAAATGAAGATCCTTCAAGTGATTTCAACTTTTCCTCCGGCATACAGTTACGGTAGTCCTGGTAAATAGCTTATGAAATGTCCAGAGAGTTAACAAAGAGAGGACATGATGTTACCGTTTTTACAACTGATGTATACGATTCAAAATATCGTTTTAGTTACAAAAAGAATCCAATACGGATGGACGGCTAGAAGTCTACCGTTTTAAGGACTTAAGTAACAAACTTGCTTACAATCATTTATACTTAGCACCTCTAATGGCGTTAGCATTGAATAAGGCCGTCAAAAACTTTGATATAGTACAAACTGACGATGAACCTGCTGTGGTCGTCGATGATGGATACGGTGTATGGATACGGTGTAGAGTCTCCCCTTTACATCCTCTAATCGTGAAACTGCGCTTGATATCAAGTGCCCACATCTGGTTAGGAGCGCGTCTCTCGAAGCGTCTCCACTCCCCTTTTAATCCCTCATTCGGCTGAGGTGAAGCCGTTTAAGAACCCGATAGGGTAGATGGGGAGAGGACGACGTTGTACACTCTCCGTATCAGTGCAGCTATCCTATAAGGGCCGAATCTCTTGTTCGTTATCCTCAGCTCAAGGATGACATCTCTATTCATTGTACCGTCTTGTTCCAGACGCATCGTGGGGCTCGGGAACGATCCCTTAGCCTTCTACCCCCCTTCCTTGTATCTCCCGATCCATCGTGCAACCGTGGTTCCGGAGACCGAGTGATCCATAGAGAGCTCTGATATGTTCTTACCTGAGAAGCGGTACTCTTTAACTACATTTAACTTAAAATCGATAGCGTACCCTCGGGACAGTCTTATCCCCCCATTTATAAGCAAGGATAAGAATGTCTCATATGTGATGAAGTATTACAAAAATAGTAAATTAATTATAAAAGTTTATACATAATACCAGCAATGACATTAGCTTCGTATAATGGCATAAGAGGCTTTGATTCGATCCATTTACGCGAATATCGATTTTTTCAAGATATTTTTGCGCTTTATCATAAAAAAACAGAATTCCTATATTTTACAGCCTAAAGGGCTCTTCCATTATGAGCAATAGCAAACGCGACTTGAAAAACATACGTATTTCTTGTTATTCTTTAAAAACAAGTGCGAATTTTATGTAGGTTTGGACTATATGAGATTATTAGAGAGACCAAAAAGATGGCTCTTCGAACATTCAATTTCATCTCCTTTTATGAGAAAAGTGGTGAAAGAAACAACAATTTCAGATTTTTTTGTTGTAAAAACGTTTTTAGAGAGAAAATCGAACAAGATAAATGATAATTTAAACATATTCCCACCAAAATTAATTCTAGAGAGCACAAATATATGCAATGCAGCTTGCACAATGTGTCTTTACCCAAAGATGATCAGAAGAAAAGGGATGATGTCTTTTGAATTGTTTAAGAAGATTATAGATGAATATTCAACATCAACTGCTACAAGACGTGTGCAAATGAATAACATCGGCGAACCTCTATTGGACCCACTATTAATAGAGAAGATAAAATATGCAAAGGAAAAAGGTGTCGTTCAAGTATTTTGCTTTAGTAACGGCTCTCTACTAAATAAAAAAACATCCGAAGACTTGATTGACTCAGGTTTGGATTATCTGATTATAAGCCTGGATGGAACAAATAGAGAGTCATATGAAAAAATAAGAATAAATTTGAAGTTTAATGAGGTTATAGAAAATGTAAGAAATTTCTTAATTATAAGAGAGAAAAAGAGAGCTAATAAACCTAAAATTGAACTTCATGTGACTATAAGTGACGAAAATAGATTGGAAGAAAAAAAATTTGTAAAAAAGATGAGGGGCTTAGCAGACTATGTTTCAATTGCGCATGCACATAATTGGGCAGGACAAAGAGAAATTAAAAATGCTGATGTTATTCAAAAGAGTAATAAAACAGACCTTGCTCCTTGTACCAATTTATGGTCTGAACTGACAATACTATGGGATGGACGTGTTGCTCTTTGTTGTTTAGATTATGAAGGTAAGCTAATTTTAGGCGATATTAATGAAGAGAGTTTAAAAAACATATGGAACGGAAAAAGAATACAGGCAATTCGCCAAAGCCAGCTAAAGAGTCAATTTAATCAAGATTTATGTAAGACATGCAGCGAACATAGATGGAGCAGTTGGTGGTTAAATTATTGGAATTAGTGAAGTAATATGAGGATTCTCCAAGTAGTTAATGCGTTTCCTCCGGCATGGGGGACAGGTGGACCTGCCCGAGTAGTATACGAACTTTCAAAAGAACTTGTAAAAAGAGGGCATATCGTAACGGTATATACAACTGACATATTCGACTCAAAATCACGTCTCAGATATGCGAAGAACCCCATGTGCATCGACGGAGTTAAAGTTTACCATTTTAAAAATTTGAGTAATAAATTAGCCTCGAAAAACATACCAATTGCGTTAGGAATGATGTCGGCATTAAAACGAGATGTTAAGAATTATGATGTTATTCATGCTCACCTATTTCGTTGTTTTCAATCGACACTTGTGTACCATTATGCAAAAAAACACAAGATTCCATATGTTTTGCAGCCCGACGCCGCAACCCCGAGGGTAATACCACATATCAAATTAAAGGCCTTATATGATGTGGTTTTTGGCTATAAGATCTTGAAACAAGCTAATAAAGTGATTGCGATCTCGAAACAAGAAGCATTATGTGATCATAAGATGGGCGTTGAAGAAGAACGGATTTCGACTATTTACTGTGGAATGGAGCTAGGCACTTTCAAAAGTCTCCCCAGACGTGGAAAATTCAAAGAAAAATATGGCATAAACGGAAAAATGATCCTCTACTTAGGTCGCATTAACAGGTCAAAAGGGATAGACTATGCGATTAAAGCCTTTGCTAAACTCGCTAAGGAGAGAAGTGACGTTATCTTCGTAGTTGCTGGACCTGATGACGGATACAGATCAGTCCTTGAAAAATTAAAGGAACAATTAAACGTAGCTGATAAAGTCAAATTTGTTGGCTTTATCGATGAAGCAGACAAAATTTCAGCATATGTGGATGCAGATCTATTTGTCCATAGTGTGATATATATGGGTGGTGTTGGATTAGCTCCATTGGAGGCGATACTATGTGGTACGCCTGTTATCGTATCTAATGGATGTGGAGAGGTCGTAAAAGATGCAAATTGCGGATATATCGTGGCTTATGATGATATAGATTCATTGAAAGTAAAGATGAATTCGATTCTTGAAAATCCTGAAGAGGCTTGTGAAATGGTAAGAAGAGGGAAAAAATACATTAGGGAGAATTTAACTTGGGAGAGAGTTACAGACAAAGTGGAGAGCGTTTATGAGGATTGCATCCATCGCATTTAAGTATCTACTTGAGATCCTTAAAACAATTTATAAAAAACAGATTATTGGTGCGGGAACGTTTGCAAAGTCAGATTTTGAATCAATGGGTCCTTCGACAAGCGAGGTAATTTATAGCAGATTGTGTTAGGAACTGAAGGGATGATTATATAAAATATTTGGATTAGTCCCTTTCAAAGCTTTATTTTGTGGTGTTCCGATAATTGTAGCAGATGACTGTGGACGTTGCGAAGTGGTAAAAGAGGCAAATCGTGGATACTTAGTGAAATGTGGAGACGAAAATGAATTAGACAAAAAGATGTTAAACCTACTTCAGAACCCAGATGAAAGAGAGAGAATGGTTTCAAAAGGGAAGGTTTATTAAAAAGAGAGTGACTTGAGATAAAATTGTTAGTAATATAGAAAAGGTTTTCGAGGAAGCTATTACGACGACTTAATTCTATGTCTGACTTGCAAGGTTATAAAAGAATACATGATTCCGCCTAACAACTGGAAAATCAGAAATTGCATTGTGTTTCGCCTCACGTTTTGTTAGCTCTTGTCGGTCTAATTGGCTCAGATGTTCTAGGCTTCGATCTACTTTTTTAAGGCAATCGACTGGCTTCTTATTCCTCACATTTGTTTTAAGTTCTCATTCTCAGAATCTCAAAAGTTTATAATTTGGGCATGGAAAAGGCTTAGCGTATTCTATGGGGCTTAGTATTGCCTTCATGATGTTTTTTTTTGTGTTGTTTTAATTGTTTTTCACCTCACCTCCATATTACTAACCCACACTCTCTTCTTCCAATAACTATAACGCTTTCCTTATCCACTTTGGTGCTGATGGGAGTTGCTCACGTGATAGACGGAGGTTTTCTACCAACTATGGGCTTTAAAAAGAGTGAGTTGCCTACCCTACTAGTCCTGTTTTTGGTTTTGTTATTGGTTTTGTTATTGCTCTTAGATGCTCTTGAGTAATTGCGTCCAACTTGTAATCGGGGCGGGACTATTAAAGTAACATTAACGCAATCCTACCATTTATGGGGTTTCTGCCGCATGCAAAACGATAAATGCAGATACTGATAATTTAGGAACATCGTGAGAGCGGCATTTATAACTTTGGAATACCCCTGCGTCCAAAGAGGCGTGGATAAATATGCTGTATATCTTACCCGTGAACTGGCAAAATTAGGTCACGAAATAATCGTATTTACAGCAAAAAGCGATGAAACAGAATTAGAAAAATGCAATATTAAAAATTTGCAAGTTAGAAGAGTAAAAATCAGAGAGAGGTTGCCTTATCCCGGCTTACAGTTTTGGTTACTGTTACCCGGGGCAGTCAAGAAAGCTGAAAAAGAACGAGCATTTGATATAATTCATTTTAATGGTTATAGTTATGCGTTTCTTAAAAAGAAAATATCGAAAGCACCACACGTAGTTACTGCACATCATTTAGTAAAAGACGTAATAGAAAATAGTAATCAAAACATAATTCAAAGGCTTCTAAATGTTAGCAGAGAGACCAGCATTTTTGCCCCTCTCATTGAAAAGAGAGTTGTTACAAATGCACAAAAAATAATATCTGTCAGTGATTTTACAAAAAATCAGATTACCGAAACTTACAAAATTTCGCCTGATGAAATTGAAACAATTCATCATGGAGTGAAACTAGATGGGTATACTTTTGCAAAACAAGAGCTAGGGGATCTTAGAAAGGCATTGCAATTGCCACAAACACCTATAATATTATTTGTAGGAGCAGTCGATGATGCCAGGAAGGGGTTAGATTTTCTTTTAAAAGCATTCAAGAAGTTAGTGGAAAGGACTAATGCAACCTTGTTAATTGTGGGAACTGGTAACAACATAAAGGCGAAAAAAGTCGCAAGTTCTTTAGGGATTTTAAAAAACGTAGTTTTTACAGGAGCTGTAGACGAAGTCACTTTAAAGAAATGCTTTGCATTGTGCGACATTTATGTTTTCCCTTCAAGACTAGAAGGCTTTGGACTGCCACTATTAGAGGCTACAGCTGCGGGAAAGCCAATAATAGCAACAAAGGTGGGGGCAATACCAGAACTCGTTAAACTGGGCATAAGTGCAACACTAGTCGACCCCGACGATGTAAATGCACTTTCGGATTATATGTTTAAATTCTTGCAAGAAGGAAGCTTAGATGAATATCCTAAAAGAAGTGCTATGGAAGCCCTAAAAAAGTTCAGCTGGGAAACAACAGCTAAAAAAACTAGCAATCTATATAAGACGCTCATTGAAATGGAATATATAGATACAATTGCACACTAGTATTTTTATATTGTTTTTATAATAAGTGATTATGCAACGTTAAACGTGAAAGTGTGATTTGATAATGGGTAAACGGCGCTTGAAAGTTCTTGCCATTGTTATGTATCCACAGCTGCTACTGCTAGCTGCTTACTTTAAGTACTTTCCAACCATTTTAAACTCACAAATTACAAATTTTTGCTTCATCGTGTTACTTTCTGTTTTCATTTGCTGTTTAGTTTATGGGACGCTTTGTGTCGAAGAGCCACAGGACATTTATTTCTTGTTACCGCAAACGGCTTTATTCATCTTTATCAGTTATATGATTCCAAATCTCAGGCTTTCTTATCAACCGCTGCACGATTCTTGGTATCACTACGTAGCAGCTTCCAATATCATAGATTATGGAACATTAAGTCCAATTGTGGCATCGTGGTATTCGAATGTAGATCAAATACTTCATTTTCCCATGATGCACTTACTCACCACAGCACTTTATCTAGCTTCAAATATTGATCTCATGCAATTGTTTAGATTTCAAGAGGCAATAGTAGGAACGATACTCTTCCTTGTAGTTTTTTTGTTGGCAAAAAACCTCATCAAGAACGATGGGATTGCACTTCTTGCAAGTGTATTCGCTTGTTCAGCGGCAGAAGTAGTGTTTCGATTTGGGGAATACCAAACGCAGGGGTTTGGGATAGCAGTCTTTACACTCTTCATGTACGTGTATCTACGATACAAAGCTTCGCTCACGGCAACGCGCACTGTAGCCTTTACCATCTTACTTATTTTAATCGCAATAGAGGCAACACTCTCTCATAAAATGGTTTCATGGCTTCTCGGCATTTTGGCAATCTTATTGTTATTAACGTTAGCCGTCATACGAAACATGCCAAAGGTAAAAGAGACGTTCGATAATTTCAACTCTGGGAGGGGGAATGAATACCTTATCCTTTTAATAATGGGATTTATAGTTATTTTCTACCAGTTAATAATTTGGCCTGATTTTACCCGACAATCCCTATATGCATATACGCATTTATTACCAGAAGCTGCCCCGTTTACAACAACAATGTCTCAAAAAGAGCCCTCCCTAACAATCTTACAGTTATTAAAATATCCGTTGTTTGTATTAGCAGCAGTTTCATTGATTCCAGCTTTTAAATCTAAGAATACCACCGAGCGTTACGCTGCACTGTGGGTAGCAGTCATTATGGTTGCAGGCGCTGTCTCGACAGTACGTGCTTTTGCGCCTATCGATCGAATTATCGCATTGTATTATCCGCTTGCGGGGATATTTGCAGCCATGACTATTTATAAATTCAAAAATGTCTGGTTCCCCTCAATAAAAAAATACCAAAAAACTGTGATTATGCTCGTAATTATTGTACCTCTTATTGGGGGTGGTATTCTCGGCTCTCAAACCCCCTCATACTTCTTTCACGATACAAGCGTTAACACGGATCTATGGTACAGCGATAGGTTACCCGCAATGGATCAATATAGGGTTACAAGTGAGTGGGTTGGTAATTATAAGGAGCCTATGACACATCAATACGGAGTGGCATTTGATACCCTAGCACCCCTATTCTATTTCGGTAAAATCCCTTATTGGAATCTATGGTTTTTATATTCAAAAAGCGGAGACGTGAGAAATGTTACTTTTGACTATGTAGTAATTAACCCTAGTATGCCTTCTTCTAATAAGCCTGAGTCTTTTAACGAAAAAAATATCCTTCCTCAAAAATTAGACGTTATATACAGCAATAAGGAGGTGGAAGTATATAAGCCAGCAATGAGTAAAACTGCACCGTAGAACCTTGCAAACAAACCCATTTAATATTAATTCTCGCTGACTTTGCAGAATAAATTGTGCAGCAGATGTTACGATACCGGGGTGACGATAATTTTCAAGGGATTGCTAAGCTTGGCGTGTTTTTTTTAATTTAGTAGAGGAATTGGATAAAAGAATATCAAATATAGTTGTATTGCACAACAAACAGAAATAGAATAGGATAATACTGTCAACAAAACAGTAGTCATAAGTTTCAAAAAATTAATTTAAATTAACAAAGCATTTCGGTTTAAATTACGCAAATTTGGATTCAATTATAAACATTTTTAGTAGCAATAGCAATTACGTTTTGTCTATTTGCACCTAACCTGGCTACAAATTTTACAAAATTTGGTGTTTCTGTCATTTTAAAAAAACGCATAAATAACCCTAACCCTGGCCAATTCATGTTATACCACAATTTTTCAACAGTGAAGCCAGTATCTTCTAATAAGTGAGTTAAACTTGCTTTATTATAAGGTCTTACGTGTGTATAGTCATTCCAAAAAGTTTTAGATTTTACATCTGGAACTGAAATAAATATCTTTCCGCTATTTTTTAGTACTCTATTACATTCGTGCATTATTGATATTACATCAAATGAATGTTCAAGTACATCTTTTGCGATTATTCCATCAAAAGCTTGAGCTTTAAACGGTAATTTTTTCACATCGCAGAAAATTGGTTCCTCATATTCTTTTGCCTCTTTTAACGCAATTAAATCGTTATCCAAACCTATTATGATAACATTTCCGTTATGTTCTTTCAAATTTTTTCCCACCCAACCCTTACCACAACCTATATCCAAAACTACATTAGTATCCAAAAAAGGTTTTATGATATCCATAAATCCTTTTTCCGCTGGATGCCAATCATAATATTTCTGCTTCATGGAAGTTACAGCTCTGTGTGAGTATACTTTACTTGTCTATTTATAATTCACTAGTATGGTTCCTTATGCTCGATCAATGATGCTTAATATAATAATCTGTTAAGTTCACAATTCATTGTTTATACGAATTTATTTGTTGAACTAAATCTCCTTTGACTACAAAAATCTAAATACCATTTCGCTGCTTCAGAATATTCTTAATTGTTAAGAGGTGGTTAAAGAATTAGAGAGGCCATAAGTTAAACAAGTAGAGGCTTGACAAAAGGGTATTGCTTTGAATCTAAAGTTTAATACATAAATTGCAAGATCTTTTTGAAGACAGGAAGGGAGTTACGAAGCAAAGTCTTTGGCTTGCATAACCGTGCAGCGAGGATTTAAGAAAAGATAAGTGAGTGAAAGTAAGAGAGACGTGGAGAGACGAGGTAGGATAGCGTAGCATATACGTTGAAACAATTTTTATAGATGTGCTGAAACTTTGCACTTCTAATAGCTAGGCCAATTGCTTTGGGGATTCAAGGCAATTGATTCTCCTTTTTACCGTTCCATCTCCTCATTTTTTAAATCATCGATTGTTCCTTTAAATATTGTTAGAGCTTTTTCATCCAATTTGTTTTCTCTATGAATGGGTCTACTCCTGTCAAGATGTTAAATCCACATTCTTTCAATAAATGCAAGAAACTCCCTGAACCACAACCGACATCTAATATTCTGGAATTTAGATTGACTTGCATTCTGCTAGCATAATGGAGTACAACGTCTAGGTGGATGTAGGTATCGCAGCGGCGATCGACGATCGTGCCCTTAAGCGAGATCTCGCGAGCAGTGGTTGATATAATGCATTGGACTGAGAGTGACGCATCTCAGAACGATAGTTCGCCAGCAGTGAGCGGAATTCGTATGTCGTAGGCGTGTCCCACAGTGGTCAACGCGAGGTCGAGTTCACCCGCACTGCATCGATGCGGATGCCAAGGGGAATCGAAAAAGTCGTTGTCGAGACGTCTATTTCGCTCGTCAAGGTTTCTATCCGTATGCCCTCGACTACCGTAGTTGTGGTCGATGAAAACAAAACGGACCGGCCGTTACACCGATAATAAGTTGTGTCTCAAAAGAGGCGTAATGACTTTGGTCGGTTATACCGTCCAGTACGTAATGCCCGTGATGTAGTGGCAATGCCGTCACTGTCACACCCGCTTTCGGTGTATCCTTCGACCATCCATAGATCCTTACATTTACACTTTTGTGTAGATTCCGTCGTACCCAATAAGGATGGAGCCACTGTCGGCGACGTTCTTGACCCGCACGTAGTTCGTGGAGGTCACGTTGATGTAGTTCTCCATGCGAGCACCACCCGTGGCGGTCGAGTCGCTGTCGTACTTTATATTGTCCGTCCCGTTCCCGAAGTAGAACTCGACTTTTCCATTATAGTAGATATTGTGTATTCGCGCTTCTTGACCTGATTCGGGTTTGATGTCGAGGTAGCTCCCGTTTTCTATTGGCTGAATATTGCTAAATGTATCGCCCGTTGCAGTCATTGTTACTCTCTCTCAGGTGGCATAATTGAGGGTGCTTCCCCGATCACCTTCGTCTCTACTGGTTTTGCTATCTCTACGACTGGCTGCTTGCCCTGTGCAAGCGCTTCAAGGTTATCTGGGTGATCCAACTGCTCCCTTTTGATCTCCTTTACGCTTCCTTCTCCCTCCACCGCAATGTGCTGTTGCTCACCTTTTCGCGGGGTGAGGATGTAGTGTCTGTTCTCCTTGAGGTCAAACGTGCTCTCTCCCTTGTCGTAGTCTTGCACCGTAGGAGCCATTGCTCTAACATTCGGCGACCCGTCCTTCGCGAAGCCGATCACCATTGCGACCGTGTCCTCCGCTCCTACTTTGTATTCTACCAATTGTTACACCTTCTTGTCATTCGTTGGTTATTAATTATTCCTTCTTATCGAGGAGCTCCAAGAGTCCCTCTATGACTATCTTCACTATCTCTTCGTTTGTATGTATGTATGATAATTGTACAACTTGCCGCTCTGCGGTCTCCATGACGTTCTCTGCGGTCATCCTCTGCCGGTCGAACGGGCTGTTTGTCACGAAGCTCATTAGGTTGCCGGAGTCGAACAGGAGGTACGCCGCGTTGTCCCTGTTCCCGTCGAGATGGTTCTTGATGATCTCATCTGCAGACATCCCGTCGAGAGAGCTTTTCTTGTCCCACACCTTATAACTGAAACGTCCCGCGTTCTTTTCGAGAACAGCTTCCTTGTCTATAGCTCTGTACAAAGGAACAATGTCCTTGAACCGTATATTTGAAGTCTCGTCAACGTATCTATTACGTAAGAGAGACTGCCACACGTCGCTTATCTTTATTATTTCATCGTTTGACATCTATCTCATCTACGAACTTGCCCACAATGGAATCCAATATGTGACGCCACCTAGAACTATCGGAAACCGTTTTTGATCCGCTACAAATGCAGGCGTGCCGCTTCCCCAGTTCGTTCCGGCGGTAGTGCCACTCACAGTCCCCTGTAATACCAAACCTGACAAATGGGTGCCGTCTAAGAAATCTGCATCCAAGCCCGACCCTGTTCCGTCGTTGCCAGCGTGCCATATCGTGTTACTATTTTTTGTTAATGTCATATCTGCATTATCTGTGAGGTCTAATATCTTGCTACTTGGATGCCACAGAAGTACGTATCTAGTAATGGTATAATCAAAAATTGCAAATAAATTACTTGAATGGATACCTACCCATATACTAGAACTTGAATCTGATAGGTATGCTGTCGTAGCCCAACCTGTAGTAGTAACGATATTTATATCTCCACTAAACGTCGCACCACTTAACGCAGCAAATGACGAAGCATGATGGCCATCCAACAAATCAGCATCCAGACCCGACCCTGTTCCGTCGTTGCCAGCATGCCATATAGTATTGGTGTTGTAGGTGAAACCAGTCCCAGAAAATGCTAGTATCCCCAGATTGCCTGACGTGCCATAGGTATAGCGTACAACAAGTCCCCCCCAAAATTATCGTACACATCAAAAACCGAATTAGTGGAGTACATCGATATATACACAGTTCCCCCGATAGTATAAGCGATACTGCTTGCGTGTCCCGATGGGGCGTTTAGGGAAAGATATGCGTCGTTCGGGGTATATGGGGTGACTGCGACGCTTCCCCCGAATACAGCGTTGCCCAGGAAACTATATGTATCACCGCTAAAATACCATGCACCCTCAACACCCCACACCGTGCCATAGTGATACCACATCGCATAGCCACCACTAACAGTATCGAAAAGCCCCCAAGTTGTGGCGTCGGCAATGATTTGTATAGGGCTAGTCCCCGCGATGTTGAACATGATATAGTTCGTGTGTCCTGATGGGGCGTTTAGGTAAATAAATGCGTTGTTCCCGCTAGGAGGGGTCATTGTAATCGCGCCGGTAAACGTTGCCCCTGATAATACCGCGTATCTATTATCCAAATCTGATAAGAGCTGTCCGTCCAAATAATGCGCGTTGATATATCTTCCAATTCCACCAGTAATTACTACCATCTTTACATCTCCTGTTGTGTAATAATAAAATAAAGGAGATAGTACTCCCAAACTCAGTTAAGCCGTGTTCGTCTTCAAGAGCACGTTGTGTCCGCTTATAGTCTCGAAGTCCAGCTTGAACTCTACACCTGCCGGGTTCTGTTCGCTTGTGAAGTCGATATAACCGATGAGTGGCTTGTTCGAGTTCTTTGACTGCATGTCGCTGTTTCAATCCTTGTTTTAGTAGATCTTACATTGTAACCTTGCTGATTATTTCAGTATAGAGAACAACACGTATTATAACCTTCCGTCTTTAGAACCAGCTGTGATTGACAAAAATCGATAGGAGTTTAAATACTCGTTCACAATTGTTCGATGATGTCAACTTACGCCCTTCCTACGTTGTACAACGCCACAAATGCCTCACCATCATGACACCACCTTCTCTGCGCGTGCATTCGCAGGCCACCGCCGGTAGAACCGCTTCACTCGTTCATGGACCGAGGATGCCATCTCATTTAGAACAAAAAGCTTTTGCTTGCAAATAGTTCTTTAATCCGATCATGTTTATTTCATTATACAACTGGAGACATGCTCACATTTACAATTGTCTTAAAGTGATATCCTCAACTGTTATATAATGACAGTAACATTGTAAACTATCACAATGAGACCTTTTTTATCGATATATAGAGGTTCTTTTAAACTATTTGCTTACCTCAGGCTTGAAAGATTTTACCCTCTTAAGATTATTGCTCGAACTGTCGACCGCTTTTTATCCTCTCATTTTGAATCTAATTTTGCAATAGTTCAAGGCCATAAGATGTTTTTGGACTCAAAAGATCAACTGCGACTTTCAGTTTACGGAACTTATGAACCATTTGAGACAAGACTTCTGAAAAAACACATTAAGAGCGGGGATGTAGTTATAGACATCGGAGCTTTTATTGGGTATTATACCTTGATTTTTGCAAAAGCGTTGGTGAGGAGGGGAAAGTTTTTGCTTTTGAACCAGATCCGTCAAATTTTGCGTTACTAAAAAAGAATATTGAAGTAAATGGGTATAAGAACGTAATATTAATACAGAAAGCAGTGACGAATAAAACACAAAAGCTCAACTTATATTTAAGCAAAGACAATCCAGGTGACCACAAGATATTTAACAACGACGAAGATGATAATCGTCAATCAATTGAAGTGGAGGCCATACGATTAGATGACTACTTTGAAGACTCTCATCCGAAGATTAATCTAATTAAAATGGATGTACAAGGCGCTAAATATAACGTAATTAAAGGAGTGCTTAATTTGCTAAATAAAAATAATAAAACAAAGATTTTTACTGAATATTGGCCAGCAAGACTTAAAAGCGCTGGTAAAAATCCAGAAGAGTTTTTAACATGCCTTTTCAAACTCGGGTTCAAATTATACAACATAGATGAGCAAAAAAGGAAGGTAGAACCAGTTATTATCTCTAAATTGGAAAAACATTTCCGTAGTGGAGATAATCAAACAAATTTATTATGTGTAAAGTAAGGATCTCAAGATGAAACAATTTAACTTTGAGCCTATTTCTATTGTGAGAGATAAAACACGTTCACATGGTTTACGCACGAGGCCTGAAGAATTACGCAGATTCTCCTTTTTTAAGCTCGTGCAACAGCCGTGACATCGAATGTAAGATTATACCAGTAAATCCATAAACACTCCCACCAATGTGAGACATGCCATAAGGAGCGTCGGCCCGAGCTGCAAATTTGCTCCGTTGAGAAATGATTGTAGGAGGGTTAACCCTATAGTGGCACCCACCGCTAAGAATACCAGACCGGGAACTGTGAAATAGTAGAGAGGTCTTCTCAAATTCACGCTACATACAATTTTAAATTAGCAGCTTGCTTCTGAGTGCTGCGCACGCTTTTGAGTAGAGAATCCTCAGCACATTAAACTGCATTTTTTTCGTATAAGCGCAAAAGTGTTTATTACCGATGAAGTTGATCGGCCGCACGTTTTCGTAATATTTTTCCCCATTCCACCGCCCATATTCAGCAGCCATATGGGGCGCGTAGTCAAAGGTCTTCTCTTTAAAAACCCATTCAAGCTGTCGATAATTCCTAACATCTACTCGTACGTAATCGTCTCTATATGAGGTGTAAGATCAAGGGTAAGTACGGTACGTCCTCTCTGTCTCAGCTCATGCACCAAATTCGTTCCGATAAACCCTCCCCCCGTTACTAGTATCCTCAAGGGCTCCATGTTAGTGCTTCCTTAAATCCTTCTACATTTAAATATGACAATCCCGCCATCGGTATAGGGCATTCCAAGATCAACACATTGAAGATACGCAGCATCCACTTCATCGGTTCTTGTCAATGTAAGATTTACCGGACACCACTCATGCTCTAGAATCGTCGCATAGCGGAGGAGCGTTGCAAGCGCGTAAGTACGCAACGCGTCGGTCTTACCTACGAGTATTTCAGGATCGGCAATAGTTATTCTATCGCCAACTGTGTGCACGGGATAACTGCCCCGTATTTCGTGCACGGTAATTTCCAGGACAACGTCACCTCGACACGCCCAAAGGCTTCTACAGAACTCACTTCAACAGTTGGGTCGCATTGACGTTCGACGTCCCAAAAGAAGTGTCATAGAGACTCTCGTCTAAATTCATACAACAGCCTCGACATCGAATGCAAGATAATACCTGTAAATGCCATAAGTACTCCCACAAGTGTGAGGAGGGTCATTAAAAGCGTCGGACCAAACAGCAAACTTCCACCATTGAAAAACGTTTGAAAAGACGCAAACCCCATCGTAAGCCCCACAAAGAGAAATATTAATCCAGGTATCGTGAAGTCGTAGAGCGGCCTCCTCAGCTCCACATCGTGCAGCACCAGCATTAGTACGCGAAGACCGTGCTGTATCGGATGTGATTTGGAGCAGCCCACATCGTATCGCACACCAATCTCCACTTCTTTTATCTGCAACCCCTTCTGAGCGGCGTCTATCAGCATCTCGCTTTCTATAGAATGCGTGTCCGTCTGAAACCTGAATGCCGAAGCCGTATACACTGCGAACGCACGAAAACCGCTCTGCGTATCGGTGAGGTGCAGTCCGCTGTTCGCGTTAGTTGCCGCATCGAGCACCCGACCAATCCGTTATCGATGATTGAAAAGGCGAAAGACTTGCTTACTCCAAGTGGGATTTTAGCGATCTCAACCCATAACACTTCTTTTGCCTGCTATGACAGGGATCCAGTTATTTTCAGATTGGGTTTAGAACACCTGCAGTACCTAACGTTCAAAACGTGTAGTTACCTCAGTAATTGTATGGATCTACAAGTAGTGCACCTTGAAAGCTTTGCTCTCCCTTTTGAGTTTGGATCTCTGAACAGTAATATGAACAGAATATTTGAGTATTTGGCAAAAAATGACCCTATAAGCTCCATTAAGAATAACGCTATGGCAATTATCAGAGAAGTGCCAGGCTTTGCAATTTTTTAAATGAATGATGGAGGATACACGCTTTTTACGCGCTTACCACTCAAGCGGATGCACCTTCTCCAAAAGTTTAACCTACAACACCGTGGCTACCCTCAAGTACTACGCTATATTCGACCAAACTTCATTGTACTATGGATCCCAGAGCAACACCGTCACTGTTACGGTTACGAATGCCACCAGTGTTACCCTCTAATCATCCTCCAGTCATCAAACTATACAAAACATCACAATCTTGGCATTCTCCGATTAACGAGTGGAAACAATTGTGAAGACGTGAAGACGATTAACTTTGGTAGATTTGTCCGATAAGATCAAACACATTTTTATAGGTGCAAGTTACTTAGTATGCAACAATAAAAGCGACAATGTTGAGATACTCCTAAGCACGTTCGATGTAACGAATACGCTTTTTCTCTTCAAAAGGGGAGGGATTTTTAAAGTAGAAATAGATAACAATGACTGTCCAATAGAAGATAATTATTTCAATACAGTCTTTGCAGGAGAACCCATAGAGCATGATCATAATCCAGATCATTTTTTGGATGAAGTTCACAGAATATTAAAAAAGAAGCTCTTTTTGCAAAACTACACCAGACTTAGCAGCTTAGTGTGAGAGAATTATGCTAATGTTGGAGTTCCACTCTTTTGGTCAAATAGCAATTATTTATGTCCAACCGTCGAAAAAATGGTCAAAATTGAAAGAGGAAGTAACATAGGAACTGATTACTATTCAAGTGTATTTGTTCGCTGAACGCTTAAAGGCTTTTAGAGCTTTATAATTTTTTAATACTAACAGCAAAGGATACAGAATCTATTACTACGTAGATAAAAGATATTTTTGTTGAATTTTCTCGAAAAAATAATGCACTATCTTACGCAGCATCAGCTTATTATTTTTGTTTCTCCAAGAACTAAGCTCATGATACCACATTTGAATTCCTTTGATTCTTTAAACTGTAATTCGCGTAAGAGTCTAAATGACCTAAAAACTTCAAATAGAGAAATGAGAAAAGATACTTCCGCAAGAATTGAAGCAATAGGTTATTTGTGAGATCTGAATGTAACGAAAGAAACACAAATATACTTTCAATTCTGTGACTTCTCGTTAAACATACTTAAAAGCATATTACATTCAATCTCCTCTCGAATTGGTCCGATACGATATGCTGGTTTTTAGCAAATTTATCGTACATCCATGAGGATATCAAAATAACATTTAAAAGTGTCATTTTCTATCCCTGTTCATTCCTTCTTCAATCTGGAGCCATCGTGTGGCTATATCCTTAATTTGGGTTTGTGCCAAAGGAGCGAAGTTACAACCAGTGTCTATATACAAGTTTGGTAGAATGGTTGGGTTTATTTTACGGCAGCAATTTACTATCGCCTTGCCCTCTCCAGGAGTTTTAGCTGAAATAAGGATTTGAGGGGAGAGAGGACCTAGAATATTAGTTGGAACACTGGGATGTATAAGAGATAGCGATGGGAATGTATATCTCACCTCAACTTCTTCAAAGCCAGATTTAGATTTGTTAAAAGCTTTTCTGTATGCGTTTGAGGAAACGATTGCTTCATTCTTGGAATGCCCTGGCCCGATGTAGAGAGTAAAACTCGCGTGTGATGAACCAGGCTCAAAGGCGACAAAAAGACCGCCAGGGCGCAACACACGAAATACTTCATCCAAAACGGGCATTAACGGTTCTAGATGGTGGAGGAGGTCATTACACACGACGAGATCAAACGAAGCATTTGTAAAAGGTAAGTCAAAAGCGTCTGCAATTAAAAAATGCATCCCATCAGTTGCACCTTGATGCGCTGCTGCAGCCCATATTTGTTTTGGTACGGCATCCACGGCAAAAAGTTCAGACGCACCAGCTCGGATCAAAGCTGCCGATAACGCACACTCACCAGCACCGATATCTAGTACCTTAGCGCCCAAGAGAATTTGCTGTTTGAGAACTCCCATATTACGAGCTATCTTAAACCCAGTGAAGTAACATTCCTCCTCGTACAAAATTTGCTTTGAAATATGTGATCTTATTACATCATCATCAACGTGAAAAAAAGAGAATTCATATTCAGGCTGCCATTTCTGCCGCCCCTTCATACTTCTTTTTAGCAGCTTTGTCAACTGGTTCACCATTGTCCCCTTAGACAGTTTAGCGAATTCTAGGTACAAAAGATATCAAGATAAACTTATCGTAGATGTAGACATGTTCCTGTATTTAGCCTATGTTCCCGGATGGGTTACAATGTACTATTACAAAAAAACGAAGATCAACAGCAGGAAAGGCAGCTTCAAGAACAATTAAAGTGCACGGCACCTTTTGTCTACCGCGATATGATCCCGACACGGTTTTGGCAATGACTGTGCAAGCACTGAACTAGTCCCAACGATTCACGCAAACCTGTGGGAGTAGAGCAAAAAACACGCATGGTAATCGTGCTGTGAGTTTACGATCAGTACATAGAGAGGAACTCCAACTAGAAGGGAAAAAGCCATGCGCGAAATGATGACGCCACACTTGCGATGCAGTGAAGATATAGCGAATGCTTATGGAGCGATTGGAGGGAAACGTCTCTCGACAGCGGAGCCCAATGACCTCATTCGCTTGTGGGAGCTGGCAGTGCGAGCGGAACGGGCGAACAGAGGACTACCCGCAGAGCCGAAAAAAAGACAATTACGTCGGTTATTCCGATGCAGCGACAGATCATTACAGAGATCATAAGAGAGATCGTAGAAATAAAGAGCAAAAGGCTGAATTTGACGACTTGATAGCAAATACGATGCTCTGATTCATTGCGCTCGGAAGAGTGGGATAACGTTGACAGCAGTCCATCAAATTGTCACTACGGGTCCTATTCTTAGGTTACAGCGTAACAACTAACTCTAACCAACATACACGCATTCTTCTCCACACCACTTCTTGCATGCAGTCAGAGAATCCCTTTCTCAATTCCCCCTTCAGTGTGAGGTATAGAGCCTTGATGGCATCATCGTAGACCGTGTGGTCGCAGTATTCATTAGGCGTGTAATCGATGATGAGGGGGTTGGAGTAAAAATCTGCCCTTCCGGACGCTGGTGGCTTCTAGTGATAGACCCGCTGATAGCGGACAACTGATACACGCTGTCCATGTCGTCAGATGCCCCGTAGCACACGATAGCGTAATGTTAGTCGATCTCAATGATAGACAATAGTTAGAAGTTTGCCAATTAAGCTATGACAAAATAGATTAATGACTTCGTAATATGGTTAATGGACGATAATTGAAATCAATGATGCTTTAGTTACAACTCAATGATCGATTTTTAAACTAAACGAACACACATATTCCTTTGTGTACGATAACAGTTGAACATCACATTTAAAAGTACGTTTTAAGTGCAACTCGCATTGCAATGTTTCCTGAAATAAAGAAGTACTATCGCGAGCCGCTTTACCGCAACTCCTTCGCGATCATGCTCAACGCAGCATTTACAGCTCTTTTTGGTCTGCTATTTTGGATTGTCGCCGCACGCACCATGCCATCAACTACGATAGGGCTTGCGGCGGCGGCGATTTCAGCAGCGGCACTCGTTTTTACTCTCTCACGGTTAAGTTTAGATACCGGCCTCACGCGCTTTCTGCCCCGATCACAGGATAGAGACGGACTTTACGGCACGGTACTGTTCATCACGCTTATCTTAGCGCTCGCGTTTACGGCCGTGTTTCTCTCAGTCATCCGGTTCGTCTCCCCCCAACTCGCGTTTCTGCGTGAGCGGGGGTTCCTCCTCGTGTTCTTTGGATACGCCGCAATTTATGCGATCTTTTCACGCAGAACAACGCGTTGTTTTCGTTGAGGCGCGGCGACCTCTTCCTTGTCCAGAATCTGCTATTCAACGGCCTTCGAGTCCCCGTATTATTTGCCGTGGTGGGGCTGGGGGTACTGGGCATTTTCATGTCGTACGACATTGCGCTCCTCGTGACGCTCGCCTTTGGGGCGTACGTGCTGTACCATTATGGGCTCTCGTTTCGGTTTAAGGCCAATACCACGTCCTTGCGTGAGATCATGACGTTCTCATTGGGCAACTACATTGCGGGAATCTTTGTGATCATTCCGGTGAGTGTCATGCCTGTGCTCATCGTGAACACAGTGGGCGCACAGGGGAGCGCATATTTCTACGTCGCCTACTCTGTTGCGGCACTCCTCTCTGCCATACCGGCTGCCGTGTCCACCTCCCTCTTCGTAGAGGGATCACACGACATGCCGATGCGGGAGAACGTAATAAAATCCTTAAAGTTCGTGCTGCTACTGTTGATCCCCGTACTGCTTTTTATCCTTGTGTTTGGGGATAAGCTACTGCTGCTCTTCAGCAGGGAGTATTCGGAACAGGCCTTTGGACTGCTGCGGCTGCTTGCCATATCAAGCATATTCACCATCGTACCGTCATTTTACATCACCATCAAGCGCATTCAAAAAGATGTGCGGATGATCACGTACGTGAGTTTTGCGATCTCGACGCTCATCGTCACATTTGGCTATGTATCCCTCATCACGGTAGGAATACTTGGGCTGGGGTACGTGTGGATCATAGCAAATGCTATTGTGAGCGCCGTGATAGGGCGGCTGATCATGCGGCGCGAAAAATGGATTTAAGAAGCACATTTTTTATATAATTGGTGTAACTAGTGAATGAGCGTTCAGATCTATCATTGAAATTACCTGATTCGCGTCCAATCGCTAATCAAATACCTGTAGTTGGTTCGTTTGTGCACTTGTCGATGACTGGGTATGTCAAAGTCACTTATGTTGGCGACAGCACGTACTTGGGAAATGAGACGGTGATCTACAAAGCAACACTTTCACCGTGATTATGGCACTAGCGATTATACCAACAAGGCCTCTGTATGACTGTTCACTTATCATGTTTGATATCTCATTCACACACAGTGATAGCCGATCTTTCATGAAAAATGAAGTCTTTTGTCAGTTCTTAGACTGTAGCGCTGATGACATCACAGCAATAAAAGGAAAGTGGATACACGAGCATTCAATTTGAAGACAATACTTTTGATGTCGTTTTATGCTCACATGTTCTGAGCACATCTCGGACGATCAAAAAGCGATGAGGGAATTATTTAGGGTTCTCAAGCGACGGATGGGCTATATTACAGTCACCAGTTATCGGCAGCGCCCGTCCATTCATAGACCAAAAAAAGAAATTCGGAATGACATTTCGATATTTTCCGGAAACTTCACCAGGACCAAAACTGTTGAAAAAACGAGCATTTATGATTAGAAGACCGTATAGATTATAAAAATAATTAGTATACAGCTCTCCGAGCAATTTTGTCACTTGATACGGCGTGTGAAGGCTTATTGAAACATCACCCTCATCGTAAGGAGGTGTAGAGGCCACCCCGTAAACGCCACAACCTGAAGATGCATAAACAAATCTGTGCACACCTACAAGGTTCGCATACTGAAGAACCTTTAAGATGCCCATCCCATTTACCATCAGATCTGTTTCCGGATAATCTACTGAATTTTGATTAGCAAAGTGTGCAGCTAAATGAAAGACGATTTCAGGCTTCTCTTTGAATACGAAGTGCAACTTCTCATCGTCGAGAATGTCGCCCTGTACGAATTGTATCTTCGGCCCTCGTGGGACGTTCCACACGTATGACGAAGAGAGATTATCAAGAATGATGATCTTGCGTGGTTTCAGTTCATTCAGCGTTCGCACGAGGTTCTCGCCAATTGCCCCTGCTCCACCGGTTACCAGTACCGTCTTCCCTTCGTTCCCCTGGTGCACTTCCTCCATCTCAATCACCAATTCTATAGTGCCATTTCATCCATTCTACCGTTCTCGTAATGCCTTCTTCTGGAGGAATTTTTGGATCGTGTTGCAAGTCACGCATTGCCTTTGAACAGACTATATGTTTGACCTTCGTCGTAAACGGCTCCGCCTCGTGATACGTTACTATTGAATCGTCTCTGCCGACCGTATTGAGGACAAGATCTGAATATTGTTTGATGTCCATTTCCCATTCGGGTCGTCCTCCAACGTTATACGCTTCTCCCGGTATTAAGTTATCCACAACATTCGCAAAGGTCCGGCAAGAATCATCAACGTAGTCGATAATTCTTCTATGCCCCTTATTGACTTCATAGGGTTTGTTAAAAAGAGCGTTATAGACAAACTTAGGAATGAATCCCCGGTAGGGTGGATAATGTTCTCCAGGACCGTAACAGTTGACAGGCCTTACACGCACGGTTTCGGTTCCAAACATCGTGGCAGAATTCATGCTCATCAGCTCGGCCCACTTAGTTACTGCATAATCATTCATCTGGTACGTGTCTTGTATGGGGTTCTTCTCCATCACGTCCTCACTCATGATTCCCAGGTAGTCACCATATACCTCGGCAGATTAGAGAAAAATCATCCTACACTTCTTTTTTTCCTGTAAGCGCAAGAGGTGTTTTTTACCAATGACGTTGGTGTCCCACAGGTTTTCGTAATACTCTTCCCCATTTCACCGCCCATATTCAGCTGCCAGATGGTACACGTAGTCAAAAGTATTCCGCTCAAAAACCCGTTCGAGCTGGCGGTAATTTCTGACATCTGCGCGTACATAATCGGCTCTCTCTGAGTTGTAAAGATCGAGGGCACGCACTGCGTGTCCTCTTCTTCTCAGCTCATCCACCAAATTCGTTCCGATGAATCCCCTACCTCCTGTTACTAAAATACTTGAAGACTGCATATTAGTGCTCCTTTAAATTCTCCTACATTTAAATATAACAGTCCCACCATCAGTATAGGGCATCCCTGGATCAACGCATTGAAGATACGCTACATCAGGGTCATCAGGTTTTGTCAATCCAAGCTTTAATGGGCACCAATCATGTTCCAGAATCGTCGCATAGTGGAGGAGCGTTGCAAGCGCATGGGTACATAAAGCATCGGTCTTACTTACGAGTATTTCAGGATCGACGATAGTTATCTTATCGCCAACGTTGTGTACAGGACAACTACCCCGTATTTCGTGCACCGTAATCTCCAGCATACTATCACCGCGACTCCGGCTCCTACATAGCGTACTTTAACAATTGGGTTGCATTGACTTTCAAAGTCCCAAAAGAAGTGTCACTGAGATTCTCGTCTAAATTCATGCAACAACCTCGACATCGAATGCAAGATGATCCCGGTAAACGCCATAAATACTCCCATCAATGTGAGGAGAGCCATCAAAAGCGTCGGTCCAAAGAACAAACTTCCGCCATTGAAAAACGTTTGAAGAGAGACTAACCCTATCATAAGCCCTATAGTGAGAAATAGCAATCCAGGTACCGTGAAGTAGTAGAGCGGCCTCCTCAGCTCCATATCGTGTAGCACCGGCATCAGCACGTGAAGGCCGTGATGTATTGGATGTGATTTGGACTGGCCCACATCGTATCGCACGCCAATCTCAACTTCTTTTATCCGCAACCCACTCTGAGCGGCGTCTATCAACATCTCGCTTTCTATAGAATGCGTGTCCGTCTGAAACCTGAATGACGATGCAGTATGCACCGCGAACGCACGAAAACCACTCTGCGTATCGGTGAGGCGCAGTCCGCTGTTCGCATTGGTTACGACATCGAGCACCAATTGACCAAATCTACGGTAATGCGGGGTGTTTTTATCATTCCCGTTCAGATATCGACTGCCGTTCACGAGATCCGCTTCACCCGCTAAAATCGGGGCCACCAGCCTTGGTATCTCTTCTGGATTGTGCTGCCCATCACCGTCAATAAGCACGAGGACGTCATAATTAGACTCGCTTGCATGCGAAAATGCGGTCTTTATCGCCGCTCCCTTGCCCAAGTTCCTCGGATGTGCGATGACGGCGGCTCCGGCAAGCTTCGCCACCTCCGCGGTATTATCGTTCGAGCCATCATCAATCACGACCACGTCGTCTGCGTATCGCAATGCACCCAACACAATACTCCCAATGGCAATTTCTTCGTTATAACATGGAATGGCAACCATAATGCTGATATTCCCGTTTCTCGCCGCGATGGAACTGCCTTTGGACCCGTACGTCGCGATAGTGCTGTTAGTAACTGACTCAAATGAGATATTATCTACTTGTTGCTTGTTTATACTAAACGGTGCTGACTCAGCGCTGTCAAACATATTTGCGGACGTATTTCACAAAATTTAAATAAAAATAACAAACAAGACAGATAAAGTTTCCTATATGAATATTATTAACGGGCTACGTACATCGATTCGTTTTCTTAAATAGTAAAAAATAGGCAATCTTTTAAAAATATACAATCTTGCGCATTCTCCCGAAGATTGATAATAATTGTCTATAACGTAAATGGTTCTGCAGTGCTACTCGCCGCCAAAAACTTTTTTTATAATTGGCAGCTCTCCACATTAGCTGACATACTTGTTGACGCGTGGGGTCTTTTTTTCACCACACTCTGCACTCGAAGGGCATCGCCAGTAGCTTCATGCTGTTATCTTCACTATGTCATCTTCACTGCTGATTAAAATGACATTTACCGCTTGAGACTAACAATTCCTATAATCATCCGAGATTCACAAAACTGTATATATCGGTAACAAGAGAGGTGAGTTAGACGATACAGTAAAGGATGTGTTCATCTTCGTTATAAAGCGCTTTCTCAACCGACTGAAGACTACATCCCTTCCAAAGCGGTGACGCCCGAAACCTCTGCATCAGTATGAAGGTTCAATGAGAAGCGCCTAGAGGCTTGAACATACACAGTAATACAACATCAACTGACGGAATAACCACAATCACCACGCAGAATCACCCTGCTAAGCTCATCAGAGAAGAGATCTAAATGCCAAGACGAAGCGATCGCATACGAGATTTTCCAATGCAGTCCGGCCAAGAACCAACACGCGAACCGACCGGGGGAAGTTTTATGATCGATTTGGCTTCAGACCTCACGTTGGTGCTGGGCTTCACTGTTATCACCCTCGGGTTCATCTTCGTTCCCTATATCAACGAAACAATTATCCGCTCAGCGTTGGGCCTTGTCCTCGTGCTCTTCCTCCCGGGCTATACTTTTATCGCTGTCTTGTTCCCGGGTAAAGCCGACATCAGCGATTTTGAGCGCGGGGTCCTGTCCTTCGGCCTCAGCGTCGCCCTTGTGCCGCTTATAGGATTCGCTCTGAACTACACGCCGTGGGGCATTCGACTCGTGCCTATCACTATTTGCCTCGGGGCCTTCACGGTAGTCTGCTCACTCGTCGCAAACGCGCGCAGACTGCTCGCTCCCGCCGCACGAGCGCTTCTCAATAGATTTCGGACACTTCTTCAGCGAAGCAAAAAGGGGGATATTTCCAACCGATAGAAGACGTCTTGACAGAGCGCTGTCGATTATATTGATACTTTCAATCCTTATATCAGTCGGCACGCTGGCGTATGTAATCGCCACGCCAAAGGAGGGCGAGAAATTCACGGAGTTTTATCTGCTCGGACCTGGCGGTAAAGCTGAAGACTACCCCACCTCCTTTCGATTGGGAGAACAACAGTCGGTCATCGTCGGGGTTGTCAACCACGAGTTCAGGAACGTGACGTATGACGTCGTTGTACAACTCACCAACAGCAACCGTTCGACGACCCTTTACACCGACAAAGTTGCCCGCGACAATAACCAGACGTGGGAAAAAACCATCAACTTGAAGCCTGACCGAGTCGGGACCAACATGACGATGGAGTTCCTGCTCTTCGCTGATGGCAATATGGCTACCCCCTATCGAGAAGCCCACCTGTGGGTAAATGTCGCATGAGTATAATAGGTTGCTTGCTGGGGGCTCTCATTTCCCTGCAATGGTGCACCTGATAGACTCGCCACCGACATCGCTACAGCTGAGGGTTACTGACACTAAAGTTCAGTCTTCCAAGGAGTAACGAGTGGATTTCACCTAGATGAGTGGTTGCCACTATGTCTCCTTCCTGTCGTTGGGTTGCTCGGCCCGTTGTTCTCTAGCGCGTGCTCACGGAATTCCGATCTTCCGGGTGCGTTCTTATCCTGCCGTTCCGTTTTAGAAGATCCTCTTTCCTTATTGCTTCTTCGAATGGTAATTGCTCCAGCAACCTCCTTTTACGCTCATGGCAATACTTTGTGTAGATTACACAAGACAAAAACGCAGAAGTCGTCGATGAACAGAGCACTTGCCATTTGATCGTCACCTCATTCTTTGTCGATAGTTGTGCTCGAACCGAGTAATTACTGGTTGAGCTTTTCATATTTTTCGCCTGTCAAGCTTTTTTCCCATTCAATTGGTCTTCCTGGAACTCCATACTCGGTGATGCTCAATTTTTGGATATGAGTGAAAGAAAATGCCTGTTCTTTAGACTTTGTTAAGTTGTTTATGCAAATCGGTATCGCTCCAGCACGTATGCGCCTCCGGCAATTTACCAGATGCAGAGGGGTCATTATCACCTGTTAAGCTCTTTCGTCAAAGATTGTTACAATCTAATGTCAGTCTCTGCAAAGTTGCCTAAGTTGAGCAATTTTCCCAGTATTTAATTGTATGTAGAATAAAAAGTAAATTCTGTTGTCTAACAAAAGCAATGTATTCGCCATTTCATCATATTCATATAAATGGGCAAAATTGTGCCTATATGAGTTATAATCCGATAACGGTGGTGCACCCTAATTATGACTGCCACTAATGAAGTAACAAAAAGAAAGATGCAAGAAGATAAAGCAGAAAGTGCGATCAAAAAAAAAGCGCTAACGACATTCTCCACCTCACAATGTGCTCTGATCTACGAAGAGGTCTGCTTCTCACTTTGAATGAGAGTGGAAAATCACTAAGTGACCTGCGAGAGGCTCTACTTGTTAGTTCCACAACCGCCATACACGCACTACGAATGCTTGAAAAGGTCCACCTAACGACCCAAGACGAGGAGAGGAACTACGTGCTGACTAATACTGGTAAAATTATGGCTCACAAGCTCATCTATATAAGCAATGCAGCTGAGACCGTAGCAAAATTTGAGGAATTCTGGCTTGAACACGACATCAGTGGCATTCCAGAGTATCTGCTTACCAAGATTGGATTCTTGCGAGATTCTCTTCTTCTGACAAGTGCCACGACTGATATTTTTAAGGTCTACACCACATTTATCAATTTAGTGGCAAAGGCCAGGACTATTAAGGGGATCTCACCCATTTTCATTCCTGACTACACTACCATTTTTACAGAGCTAGTCACTCACGGAGCCCGGGTAGAACTTATCGTAACAGGAGAAGTGTTAGAAAAAGTACCTCGAAACCGCAGATCAAGCAGAGTTACACCGATCTCTAAATGACAATCTTACACTTTACGTACTGCAACAAAACCCAAAAGTAGCTTTTACGTCGGGAGACGACTTCATCTCCTTGGGACTCTTCCGTTTTGACGGCACATACGATTATTCAGACGATCTGATAAGTTACAGCAAAGACGCGATTGAGTGGGGGGCCGAACTATTCAATTATTATGTCGAGTCAGCAGAACATATCACCCTGTAAGGACGAGTACTTCCTAGGAAGGGGTTATGCTTCTTGCAAGCTGATCGCCCCTGCAAAAATCTACGCATCATCAGCAACGATCATATCTTTTTTAACCGACAGTTCCGTAATCCAGCGTAATAAAATTGTGTCAGGCATGAAGATAGTCACCCTTCTTTTTCTTTGCGAACTTGCTCGTTAAAGAATTAGTAGTAGAAAGCATTTGACTGGTCATAGTAAGTGTAATTTTAACATAACCTAAATGACTTTTTCGTTATCTGCACTGACAGGTAAATAAGCGAAAAAGATAGTGCTTCGCGCTTTAAAAAAGGGTGAACAAACGAATTAGACCCGTAACGTAAACTCTTGATCCTGGAGGACAGAGCGATCGATACTGTTTGCTACGTCGATACCCTGCGCAGCACACATTGCATAAAAACGCCCATGTTCGTTTGCAACGAGTTCTTCCCACGTTCCAGATTCGACAAGCCGACCGCGTTCAATGACATAAATGATGTCCGACCCACGGATGGTAGATAACCGATGCGTGATAAGCAAGATCGTTACATATCCACGTAGCATTTCTATTGCTCGCTGAATACGTTTTTCATTCTCAGAATCCAAGTTGCTGGTGGCCTCGTCCAGAATCAACAGGGAAGGGTCGCGCAACAGAGCACGAGCCAAGGCCAACCGTTGCCGTTCCCCACCAGATAAGCATACCCCCCGATCGCCGAGAACTGTCTCCATCTCGTTGGGAAGTCTAGAGACAAAGTCTTGCGCCGCGGCTAATCGCAATGCTTTTCGGATTTCCTCATCGCTTGCATTAGGACACGCCCAGAGAAGGTTAGCGCGGACGGTGTCGTTGAAGAGAAAAGTTTCCTGTGCAACATATCCAATCTCATTTCTCCACGCGTGAACGTGATCCGTCCGCAACGGCGTGTCATCCACCAGCACACGACCCTCAGTGGGTGTGAGCAACCCCATAACCAGATCGGCAATGGTGCTCTTGCCGGCGCCAGAAGGTCCGACGATCGCGGTGGTCTCTCCTGCGCGGATGAGCAGGTCAAGATCGTTAATGGCAGCGGCAGTGCCCACCTCATGATAAGCAAACGAAACGCGCTCAAATTGAATGGCACGATGTAACTTAGCAGGCTCTGATTGCGTTGCCCGTGGCTCGGCAGCTGCTTCGCACCGGGCTTGTAGTTCTGTGACCGTAGCGAACCCCGGCAACATATTTACAAATTGCTGATACCTCTGTTGGATATCTGAAAACTTGGGGATGATTCGAGCGAACAGGAACAGCAATAACAGTATCTCAGCAGTTGAGATGGCGAGGACGCTGATCATAACGATGACGATGATGCTCAACACTGCGGTTGAGCCGATGTCAAACCAGAATCGCACGTCAGCATAATTCCGGATTGTATTGACATACGTTTGCGCGACGCGTTCAGCCTGCCGCGAGAATAGGTTGACGTCACGGTCGAGAGTGTCGTAGCTCTTTGCGGTTTTCATACCACCCAAATGCTCAACGACAGTACTATACATACTCTTAGTGTCTCGTGAGAGGTCTTCACCGGTCTCGTGTGCTATGGCGGCCTTTCGCTTGAGGGACAGCAACAACAAAACCCCACAGAGAGATGCCAGCGCAGTGACCGCAGGTGACAATTTAAGGGCGAGCAGAAGGTAGACCGTTCCGACTGTGATACTGACGATGACTCCCAAGAGGCTGTTTGTCGCATAATTGATGCGATCAATCTCGCTCGTCAATGCGTGGGTAAAGTCGGATGGCCTGCTCCGAGAGAAAAAGAGCCAGTTGGTATTAGCAATTGCACGGTAGAGTCGCTGTCGTATCTGATTCGTGAACTCATACTGAAGGCTGAGGCTTACGTTGGAGTGCCAGCGGTAGATGAGCGCATTAATGCTCAAGATGAGCACAAAAAAGCCGAGAACCGTGATCATCGTCTGGGGCACGCCGATGCTGATGAAGATCGATGACACGAGCGCATCGATTTGGCCTACGGTGCCCCCCTGGGTATTTACGCCGACCACCTGCAACAGCGGTACTAGTAAGAGCATCCCAATACCTTCAGTCATGCTCACAACAAACATCAGTACCAAGGCCAACCCAACCTTCCGCGGCATCGCCCCGACAAGAGCGGTCAAGTAGCGCCAAAAGGTGCTGTGTGATGATGTGGCAATGCGAGCGTGCAGCTTCTTTTTCATCTATTATGCCTCAGTAAATTCAGTAGAGTCTCTCTCACTATAAAGATCGGCTTCAATACTTCGTATAAGAAAAATAACGATGTGGGTAGTGGCAAAAGGTTAAAATCTTTGATGTGAGGGAGGGTAGCAATGCGAAGACAATATCGGATCCTGTCGTACACTCTGTCCGTTACCCTAAGATGAAACAATATCATGTCAACAAGCTGAAGACGTTTAGTAATGAAAAGCCGTTTGTTCATTTGATCCGCGAGAGCTCTTACAGAATAATTATCTCGCACCAGATACAAGACATCATTCGGGAGGGGCGCATCCAACAAATCGTATGCCAACCAAAGACCCAAAAAGAGCTGACGCTCCCCCCCGAATGTGCGGGCCTGTTGTAGTAACCACTTCCAATTTAATCCATTATGAGCCCGGATCAGCTCGGCAATGTCACAAATCCACTTCAGCTCTCTCCAGGCGTGCTTCGCACCGTGCATGCACAGAACCCAGAGCACATCCTCCTGGGAGAAGGCCGAAATGGTGATGCCAAAAAGAGGGGTAGATTCGAGGCGTTTCCATAGGCCCTCGTAATCGAATGGAAAGATATTGTAGTTCTCGACTAAATTCCAGTGAATTTCGACCATTGGGGGGTGAATGCCACCGTTATCGTCACGAAAAAATGGATACACATTACAGTATTGGAGGACGAACGCCTCTTGTTGACCCGTCAGCTGATGTTCCGGCCGGTACCCTAAGGAGAGTAACAAGTCCTTAACTCGCAATGCGTCTTCTTTGTGAACAAGGATATCAATATCGACGAAGGATCGGAGCGCAAGATTTCCGTAGGCGGAGAGGGCGATGGATGGCCCTCGGTAGGGGACTGCCGGAATCCCATTGGATTCGAATAACTTCAGAATCTTGATCAGCTCTCCAGTTAAAAACAGGTTGTGTTGGGCGTTGTGGTAAAAATGTTCGCGAAGGCGGTGTAAGATCTCGGCAGGAACTGCATCCGGACAGTTTGCGTTGAGATGCCAGTATAGAATGGAAATGAGGCCGTGCCATCCCGCTGCCTTGAGCAGATAATCCCAGTCTAAGTCCTCACGGAGTGAGGTACATAGCCGAGCGGCTTGTTCCGAGGTTAGGTGGGTGCGGGCACAGCACAGGAGGATCTCATGTTCAGGGCGGATGTTTACCGTTGGAGCGCTAGTAAATATCATATGTGCACTATAATCCTTATTTGTAAAAGCTACGCCGTCGCTTTAACGAAAAGACTTGAAGCAATTACAGCAAAATATTTTCATCATGGCTAATATTGCTCCACAATTAAGACAATCTTTTGCCATTCTTAGGGTAAATATATTTCGTGATCTCTGTTAATCTCTTCTTGATGCCGTTGATACCGAAGTGACCGCTAGAACTGGACCGTAAAAAACAGCTGAAGGTAAGTGGCTAAGCAGTGTGTGATGAACGGCCCGCTGCGATTCCTACGGACAGCCTCCTCACGCGTATGAACCAAGCAGTCCGATACTTCCAACTATCCTCCTAATATCACTAAGCGCCTTTTTGTAAACGTGTTTGAAGTCCTAAAATGGTTACTTCATTTTTCTCTTCACGCGCCCTGCACTTATACTAGATCCTCTTCCACCATCCGAATCACTTCGGGGAGGGCTTCAAAGGATTTGCGTATAGTTAGGCGGCTGATAGGTACCGCATTGACGATTCTCGCATACTGAAGCGCATATGAAGAGGGACTGCATGAGTGAAACATCCAACCGTAATACGTGTGGCTCACGAGTTCCACAAAAGCCTCTTGTGGGGTCATAGGTTCAATCTTATGGGCATTCCCTTCGGCTAGAACGTAGATGTGTTCCAATGCGACGGAGGTCTCTGGAAACCCGCTTGTCGCAGGGCAAGCGCGTTTCTCGAGGTCAGGAATAACCAACGGAAAACGTTCCGGATTATCCCCAAGGGAGATAACTGAGTCCGGCCACAATTTTAGCCGCGGGACTCCGGGGAACACCATAGCCCTCCCGCTATCGTCAATGGTGATTGCAGTGAGATCGTCGGTCATCACAGCGTACGCTTGTGCGTGAAGACCCATGGCAAGTGTGGACTTGCCCTGTCCCGATGTTCCGACCAGAGCAATGCCAGCTTCTCCCCGCGCTACAGTGGTAGCGTGTAGGAGGAGATAACCTCGCTGATGAAGTAACGTCGCGAGCCCGGGTCCAACGATTGTGACTCGAAGTGTGTGCTCGTCTGCGCCGGGAACGGGGTTCACAATGATCTCCCGGCCACCTTTTATTAAGAGCGTCGCAACGTCATCCGAGAGAAGGTAGTCCCCCTCTGGAGTCACCTTGAATTCGCTCCCTTTAGCCCTTGCTTCTGATGATCGCGGCTCGACGTCGCCTAAACGTATGACTACGTCTACGGGTCTTTCATCCGGTAAAAGCTCGGGCAAGGGGAAGGCTGAACGAATGCCAAGATTATACGCTCTGTATGAAAACATAACTGGTTCGCGTGAAAGTTGATGTGATCTATTATCAACGATGATTTAAACGATTCCCCACCTATTGTAAGATAAACATGATCACATCAGACTTTGTGCTTAGTCTTCTATCCAACTTTCGTAAAGTCAAAAAAGAGATATTCTCACGAATGGTGTTGGTTGCTTTGTCCGTCTCCTGGGCCAGGGTTCTTCACGTGCGTCAGATTGGCAACGGTTCCCAGAACAGTTAATTTTGGTGGCTTATAGACTTTCTTAAGTGCATCTTTTGCTTCATTCATTATTATATCCTCTTAATATTGTTCAACTTAACCAATATTGCTTTTTTTAAGAAATAATGTATAATAGTGACAACATTTTACCTTATTATTATTTAAAGTTGTTGCTAGCAACAGTGCTAATTATGTTTGCTCTTTTCTCTGGTTTGCCTCGTCACTGAGGGTAAGATCTACATAGCGTAGCCATAGTGCCAACATCACTCCCTCCCACACTCTCATTGCATCACGATAGTGACACTTAGACATAAATCGATGGTACGCGCTCCGAAGAGCAGACATGTTCACAAACGCTTCGATTTCCTGCGAATTATGGAGGATCACTTCTTCCAGCTGTTCCCTTTCAAAGGTAAGCGCTCTGATGAAATTCGGAGTGAGGTTTGTTTTGCCGCCCCGCCACTGCACAGTCGCAGGAACGATTGTGTTCATGGCACGCCGCATGACTGCCCGTGAAAACCCATGGTGCAGCTTCTGTTCAGGGGGAAGAGCAAGGCAGAATTCCATAAGACGTCGATCAAAAAAAGGATACCGGCATTCGACTCTATGTGCCGCAGCTTCATGGTCTATTGCTTCGAGAATGTATTGCTCTAAGCCACTGGTGAGACCTAAATAGTGTTCTCCCCTTGAAGTCCACTCCTCCATTATCGATCGCAAATCTTGTGATATTTTAGAGCGTTCCACGCGCCGCACGTTCCGAGCGAACTCGGGCTTTATGATTTGAGCAGTCAACTTCTGTCTGAGACGTCTAGGCAGTATTCGCCGTACCACGAGGGCTAACGGTAGCATGACCAATGGCGTAACAACATAACGCCATAAAACCTTGAAGGGGGAGCGCTCAAGTTGCGTTGAAATCTCCTTAACCTCCCTAGCAAGAGTGGCCCACCGTCCAGCAAGCGTAAGTTCCACCAAAAGACCTCCACCGTGCGAAACGACGGTATCGCCATCTTGACCAGAAAGCAGAATGCGAACACCCGCTTCTCGAGCGGCGCGGTACAGAGGCCAGTGCCAGAATCGATTCGGGACGTAGTACACCTCGTCGGTATGCCAAAAGGCGCAATCCAATTCTGCTAAGAGACTGATTCGGTCGGCGTGCATGTAATGTGGTTCAAGATCGCCCTGCGCGAGGACAGCGTTGATAAAGAGACGCTCATCACATTCAGGGACGTCATCGAAGATGGCAGAAAACGTATGTAAAGGTGCACCGTTCACCATCTTCCGCTTATGTTCTTCCTGCGTCAAAATGTGGCGCGCTACGCACGTAACAGAGGAGGAGTCCAAGCCTCCGCTTAGCAAAACGCCCACCGGAGAGGCGCTCCGCAGGCGGCACCGCACTGCCTGGATGAAAAGCTCGCGAAAAGCTGCGGCATACTCCTCGTCTGAGCTGAACGTTACTTCACGCGCGGGATCAAGAGACCAGTACAGACGCGGCTGAACATCATCAAAGTCGGGACGTATTTCGAGGGTGTGGGCAGCTGGAAGGCGACGGATGTCCTCGTAAAAGGTGATCTCGCGATCTTCAAACATACCCAACAAAAAATCGCCTATCCGCTCCTCGTTAAGGCGGCGCGGCACCTCTGGCAGGCTGAGAAGCGCTTTGATTTCAGAAGCAAAGGCGAACAGCTTGTCCGAGCGATAGTAGTAGAAGGGCTTGACGCCCATGTGATCTCTCGCACAGAAGAGTTGTTGTTTGCGCTGATCCCAGATGGCGAAGGTGAAGTCGCCGAGGAGGTGCTCAGGGCAGCGGTCATCCCATTTCTCGTAGGCGCGGAGGATAAGCTCGCTGTCGGTGAGTGTGTCGGTGGAGGTCGATCTCAATCCGTCGGTGAGGCCGAGCGTGGTGATGAGCTCGTCGCGGTTGTCGATCCGGGCGTCGGCGGTGATGATGAGGTCTCCTCTGGCGTTGAGAAGAGGGAGGTGTTCGTGGAGGGATTCGGGGGTAGTCCACAACATTAGATGGCCAAGGCCGACGGGCCCCTCGTGCCAGGTGCCGGAGCCGTCCGGTCCTCGGTGGGCGAGGGTATCCACCATGCGGGTGAGGTCGGTGGGATCGACGGAGCGGTCATTGAGACGGTAGATGCCGAGGATTCCGCTCATTACGACTCACCGTCCAGCGGGGGCAGGGGGGTATAGTCAATATCTGATTCACCGAAGATGACAGCACCCTCATGCTCCAGCCACGCATGAGCCTGAAACGTCCTCGTTTCATCTCGAGTAACGCCAATCCGAAGTTGCGTTAGGTAGCCCCTCCGGGCAAGAAGAACCTTTAATGCTATGGCCTGCGCAAGACAGGTTGCCCGCGGCACATATCTGCCTGTCGTCTTCGTGGCCCAGACAAGACGATTAATGGAATGGTCGTCAGCACTTTCTGCCACTCTTGGCACCGCAGTCACTCGTGCTATAAGCCGTTGAAAGATTCGAAACGGGAGCACCCTCAACCCTACTGCGATTATAATAAGCAGGAGAGATATTTTGACTAATAGACACCGGTCAGCAGAGGGGAGGCGCGTGAAAGTACGTATCCGTGTATTCATTCATTGCTAATCTCGATAAGCCCCTTGTCCGCGAGGTCTTGAAACAACGCGAGGAGGTCGTTCTCACAGCGGTCCGGTTCAACGTCATACTCGTTCACAATGGCATCACAAACCTCACGCACGGTTCGCGGCTCCTGGATCAGGGCCCATATCCGTGCTCCAACTGAATCCAACGCATAATATACCCCATCTTTGAGGTTAAGGATAGCAGCCTCTCCGGCCATGTCACAAGAGAGCTGATCTTTCGACACGATCACAGTTGAAGGTCCTGAGATCTTTCTTTCCATTACTGAAACTTCCTTTATTTTGTTGAGTTACGTCAAGAAATGTCATTTTCATTCTATATAAGATGTGACTTCGTTAACGTAATTATACCGTAAAGCAGCGATATCACTGTATATGACGAAATCCAGCGCTTGAGAACGGTTCACATCAGCAGTAACATGGCTTGTGCTGACCGGTAAAATGGTCGTGAACAACGCGGACCTAAACGACGAGTCTTTGCTATTTAGCGTGGACAGTGGTTTAATTCAACTATAATCGTGTCGAGAGTGCAATAAAACCAACATACAGAATGATCGCACGCTTGTTAATGGTAAAAATTGCTCAGCACTGCATGTTTGTTTGTATCAAAAAGTGCGAAAGTTCATATGGTATGTACTATGATGAAGTAACAAAGCATTTTCATGCGTCAAACTCCTTTAAACCGAATTAGTAGGCGTAAAATATGTCACATATAGTAGGGTTAGTTCGCGCAATGTCGCTAATCAGAACTCTCTAATCAGAACTTTGCTATTTTTAATATAACACTAAGTTGCATAGCTGAGGCAGTGTAATCATATGGAAGCGTAAATTAGCCCATCAAATATAATAGTACGAACCGTATAACGCGTTAGTATAGATTATTACACAGGAGGTGGAGGTTATCGAGAAGAGATCATATTATACCCCGACGTTGACCACGTTAGGGACCGTTGACGAGTTGACGGCTCAAAAGGGTCCCGCACCAACTACCTCACCGGAGCAGACAATCTTCCCCTTGGTGTCGTAGTCAGTGCGCGATATACATATTTGGCATAAAGAATGATCGATATGTGTCGGCAATTACATAAAATCGTTGTACTAGATCTATTTTAAGTCACGACAACGGCAAATCAAGTCAAACCGCGTAAATTTATCTTAGTATTTTTCTCACGACCTCTGCACACGCCGTGAAACCCCCCTCTCATACCAAATGTTCTTATTGAAGGATTATTCCGACCCTTTAATCTATAGGCAGCACGTGTCACGGCTTATCTCATCAGCGACGAGGAGCCCCCGTTCAATTATTTAATTCGAACGTTAGTATTAATGAACAAATTAACTTTCTTTATCGCTGATAGTGCGCTTTCATTCACTAGGGCTGATTCTCTATAACAGAGAATAACAGAGAAGTAATGAGAAGTCACAGGCTTACATTAGTCGTTCTTTTTTGTTTCAATCAAGATACGTAAACTTACAAAGAGCTTGTCAGAGAGCACCGTTCTGCCTTTCTATCCGAGTTTGTCGTGCTTCTCACAACTGTAATAACAAAAGTACAATACTGCTTTTAGTACAATACTGCTTTTAATGCTATGCGTGCAATACTTAGTGAGTTTAGAATAACGTAAAATGAGGTCAACGTGCATCACGCTAAAAAGCGTAAATAAAAAACTTTATATTACAACAATCGGGTGCGGAATGGACAAAGAAAATACCAATCTTGCAACCGCTTGCAACCATTGTAAGCTGGCGTAGAGGTGTGTACATATGAGAGATTGCTACAACCTCAGTCTCACTACCAGTCCTAACCTGCGAACAACTACACTTATTGGTTTAATTGAGGGAGGGAAATCCCTCGATGAGCTGTGAAAAAATCTGAATGTTGGCCCTACCACCGCCTCGCATGCGTTACGAGAGCTTGAAACGTGCAACTTAGTGTATGAAGATGCAGAAAGATACTATTATCTCTCCACTATCGGAAAGATTCTCGCACGCAGATTGATCGATTTTGACGATACAGCGGAGACCCTGCACACGTTCGAAAGCTTCTGGCTTGAGCACGACCTGAGCGCTATTCCCGGCCGTCTGCTTGATAAGATCGGATGGCTGAAGGATTCTCGCATCATCTCGGGAACGCCGATGGATGTTTTTAAAGCCTATAGCACCGTCGTTAAGTTGATGAAAGACGCTAAGAAGATGAAGGCGATCTTGTCCGTTCACGTTCCCGCCAAGCTGCTTTTTGATATGTTTGCAACAGAAAAAGATATGCACGTCATATTAACTGAAGAAGTGCTGAATCCTTATCTCGAAGATATAGGTCGGGAGCAATTAAGGAAGGTTCTCGAGATGAATGTTAAATTGTATATGATAAAACAAAATCAAAAAATCGGTATCTTTACTGTTACTGATCGCTTTGTATCCTTAGGCCCTCATCATTTAGATGGGACATTTAGTTTCTCCAGCCACCTTATAAGCTGCAACAAAACGGCGATTGACTGGGGACTGGCATTGTTTGATCATTATGCTGAAATAGCAGAACGCGTCGATTTATCGTAGCACGGATCCACACTGCATCTTCTCTCAGCGTGGTGATGCTTAAGAGCCTAAGAGCTTATGAGATTTGAAACTCACGTTAAACTAGGTGATGAATAAATCTCGTTTTGAGGTGAGGTGATCCCAGATATTGCACAACTTCACCGCAGCTAAGATCATATCAACTTCTGGTTTCTCTAACTAGTCGGGTATGTCCTCGACATTCGCCCCATGACCGTTCGGAACACTAAACGACTGCCGTTTAATCTGATTGCACCATGTCTCATCACATCTGAGGTATGATTGATCTCAAACAATTATCGAAGAAATATGAAACCTTCGTGGTCTAAAAAGCGCGTCTTTTGCGTTGCGGTCGTGATATCTGGTAGAAGTATTAATGAGGATGGATGGGAGACTAACTGTCTTATCGCAATCAAAACTATGAAGTTCGAAAAAGCAGCTGAAATAAAGCGTGTACGCCACATAGCACGCTGGATAGCCACAAACAAGGGCATATAAACGAGCCGCCTCCTTAATGGCGATGGATGGCGTCAGCAAGCACTTTCGTTATGTCCTTCACGTCAACCTTTAGGCTCAGCTCTTCTGCCCCTTCTTTCATGTTCAGGAGGCAAAAAGGGCAGGCGGTAACGAGGTGCTCGAAGCCAGCAACGTTGCTGAGCTTTCGATCCCGGAGCGCCTTTGCCACAAAGTTGGCGCCGGACAGCACCCCGCCGCTTGCACCGCAGCAGGGTCATAATTACCGAAAATGGAACCACACGCAAAGAGGTTGTTAACGGTAGAGGGGAGCAACGGATTAAGGCGGGCCATTATGGCCTATTATCGCTCTGTGGCCAACATGTTAAATAAGCAATATCAGATTCTTAAAAAGTTGCTCAATAAAAGCAACTTTTTCACTATTTAACTATATGTAGGATAACGGTCAAAATTAAACTGCTCAGTTTGAGCAACATCTCAATGATGTACAAATATGAATAAAAGGCAATAAAATTGCTGCGATTGCATATATAAAATCACATATGGGTGGCGTGCGATCATCATGACTGCCATTGATGAAACAAACAAAATGAGGGCAGACAACAATAAAGCAGAAGAGGTAACGCAAAAAAATGTGAGGGATATCCTTCACCTTGCGATCTGCTCTGATCTTCGAAGAGACATCCTCTTTTTCTTGATGGAGGGCGGAAAATCTTTAGGTGATCTGCGAGAGGAACTGAGCGTAAGCTCTACCACAGCGATACACGCGTTGCGAGAGCTCGAGAAGCACAGCCTCACGTATCAAGATGGTGCGCGCGACTATCGGCTTACCAATACGGGTGAGATTATCGCCCGGAAGATTACTGACCTCAGCAACGCGGCACAGATCCTAACAAGGTATGAAAAGTTCTGGGATGAGCGTGACCTGAGTGGCATTCCGGATTATCTACTCAATAAGATTGGATGCTTAAATGATGCCATTCTTCTGACAAGTGTTACAACGGACATCTTTAAAGTCTACACAAACTTCATCACCTTGGTGACAAACGCTAAGGAGATACAGGGGATCTCCCCCATTTTCCTTCCGGAATTAACCCAACTTTTTGCGGACCTTGTCAGTCAAGGAGCCAAAGTAGAGCTTATTGTCACACGCGACGTCCTGCACAAAATACTCGAGACTGCAGATCTCAATTCGCTAAAACAATCGATTCACGGAAATCTTCAGCTGCGCGTGCTGGAGCACAACCCCAAAGTTGCATTTTCTTCTGGGGATAATTTTATCTCCCTTGGCCTCTTTCGCGCCGACGGGACGTACGACTACTCAGAGGATTTAATTTCTTATAGCAAAGAAGCAATTGCGTGGGGACGTGAATTATTTGGATACTATCTCAGGCTATCAGAACCCGTTGTTTTATAGGGAACGGAGCTCTCTAGTAGCTCTTTACCAATCACTCCGCACCGTCATATCTCTCCTGACGGTGACGTCAGTGTTCACCGCATTCGTCGGTGCTCTCATACTCTACGTTTCTTTCTCGCTCTACGGTGTGGGATTCGACGTGAGCCTGTTCCTCGCAGGATTCCTTCTCATTTTTGCCGTATACAACATAAATAAATTGACAGACCTAAACGAGGACGCAATAAACCTACCGGAGAGAGCCCGATTCATCGAGAAATATAAGCATCACATGATTTTTTTGATAGTGTTATCGTCCCTTGGTGCGCTCTCCCTTTCGTTGTTGCGAACCCCGTACGCCATGGGGATTGCTCTTGTTCCTTTCTGCATAGGTCTCATGTACAGCGTAACAATAGCAAATTTCAGACTGAAGGATGTGATTGGGTTGAAAAATGCGGCAATAGCGGCATCGTTCGCCGTCTGCGCGGCATTTTTCCCGCTAGCTATCCACTCGTGTGATTCTGTGATAGTCGTGCTGATTTTTTGTTTCGTGTTTCTTAAGATATTTATCAATACTATAGTCCTCGATGTTCGGGATATCGAAGGTGATAGCAAGAACGGCGTACACACGATTCCCGTGCGTATTGGGGCAGAAAGAACAAGAGTGATGTTACTCCTCCTCAACGTAACTCTCAGTGTATGGCTTGCGTTTTGCTGTTTTCACGGATTGTTCTGCAGATACCTTCCGGTCCTTGGTTTGAGCATCGGGTATGGATGCTGGTATACCCTACACTTTTGCAGAGAAGGTAACCCCGTTCGAAAGTCCATAGAATTTCTTGTGGATGGTGAATGGCTCCTCATTGCATGTGCTGCATCACTAGCTGCCGCTCTACCGTGCCACCTGCTTAATCTCTTTTAGCATCGTAACGTTAGCGCTTCGCCGGCGAAGCTTTTTTTGAAGTCGTACAGCACGTGCCGTTCATCACATACATTGCAATCACTCGCGTTAGGTTCTACGGTGCGGTGCACATAAACCTGAGAACTCACTCATACAGCCTGTTGAAAAACCAGTCGTATTTTTGGGGGGAAACCAAGTACTCTAACAGGGGTATTTCATTTACCAAGTCATACATTGGCTTCTCTCGTATGAGTCCGAGTTCCGGAACTTCCGCGGGACTGCACATCCTAATATCCGGTTGTTCTACATACCACTGGTTTGGCACGAACTTCCCGCTTACCAACTCGTAATACACGCCACCGTGGAACAGCTTGTAGGGTTCATAGACTGAGTTGAATGACCGGCAGACCCAGTTCGCCATCTTCAACAGTTTTTCCGACGGGTTTATGGTTACATGGCCGTAATTTGGCGGGACCACGACTTTATCACCCTTCCCCGCCCGCACAATAAGGGCGTCTGCTATGCACTCTGGGTGTCCATTCGACGGCCTCTGCAGTAAGTAGTGCGCCTCACCTTCAAGAACCTCATAGAGCTCCGGATACGTATACGGTGAGCCTACGGCGATGGGGGGATGGTAGTGCCCCAAAGTCTTCACGTATTCAACTCCCATCTTGAGGGGAGGAATTATCGTAATGTCGTACCGCAACTGATGTTCTACTATGATGTCCTTGTGTGCACGTGTGGCGTAGAGGTCCCTGTACATGTCAGTACACCGCAATGTCAGGTGCAGTCTCCATCCAACTCGCGTCACAAGCGACGTCACGTAACTCGTTAAGCCGTCGTACCTCGGGCTCAACGAGGCTCACACCAAAATTAAGCTTCATATGGGCTCCAAATAACCTTCAGGGCTCATAACATTAACCTTTTTTACAGTTGCACGACAGGCCTTGGGTGAAGTGTTGGATTACAGTTGATACGATATATTCTATCTCCGCTCTCTTTGATGTAACAACGCGCACCACATCCTCGTGAGAGGTATCTGCTGCGGAGACCTCATTCGTGACCAGCGAGAGCACAGCATAGCACATGGAAAGCTCCCGTGCAACTGTTACTTCGTGAACGTTTGTCATTCCTATCACGTCACCCCCCAGCGCACGAAACATCCTGATTTCAGCCTCAGTTTCAAACCGAGGACCCTCGACACACACATACGTGCCCTTCCCGAAAGATCTCCTTTCTCTCAAAGCGTTTTTTAACCCAACCCTCAACACCTCGCAGTACGGCCGACGCATATCGACGTGGCGAACCCCGCTGGTGAGCACGGTGTGGCGTGACTTAGTAAAATCGATGAACTGGTCCAGAATCACATAATCGCCAACCCGCAGCGTGGCACGTAGCGCGCCAACCGCAGTGATCCCGATGGCTGCTTTCACCCCGAGTTGTGATAACGCAGTCATGTTTGCCTCGTAGTTGATTGCATGAGGGGGTGTATCATGCACTTTTGTGTGCCTTGGGAGGAATGCTACCTCTTTTCCTGCAATGTTTCCAATGCTTACTGTCACGTCACCAAAGGGGGTCTGCACGATTTCTTCTCGTCCGAGAGCGTTCAATTCGTACAAGCCGGTGCCGCCGATCACCCCGATGTGTATTGTCATGTATGGGTTATGAAGTATGTTCTACCAATTCGAGCTTCGACAGGACATCGCGCGCGCGCGCGATGTCCTGTTCTGTCGGCGATGACATGGGGTAGGGGTTGTACCCTCCCGTCTCTCGTAGCACGTGCGCCGTTGCTTGCTGCCCGACAAGGTAATCGAGGGTGCGTATCACCTCCTGCTTGTACGCTGTGAGCGTATCTTGGAGCCGTCGTCCGCTCTCGTCTCGGGCATTGGCCCGCTCCCGCATCGCGCGCACCAAGGCGGGAAACATGCTGCAAGCCGTGGAAATCGTGCCGATGTCTTCAGCAACGCAAAAGGCGTCCCAGATCATCTGGTCGTCGCCTATCACTAAAGCGATATCACCGCTTAAAGTACGAATAACATCATATACCCGCTTAAACTCGTCTATGTTGGTGATCGTCTCCTTTACTGCTCCGACGTTAGGGATGGCATCGATCATTTTTGCAATCAACTCCACCGAAAGTGGGTTGTTCGTGTATCGCGGCAGGTTATACACGACGACTTCAAGGGCTGTCGCACCCGCGATCGTCGCGTAGTAGTTGAGTAACGACGGTTCTTTCAGCGGAAACATATACGGGGCACAAATCATGATGTAATCGGCCCCGGCATCCTCAGCCTCTGACGCAAGCATTACGGCATCCTCAGTGCGCCGGGCCCCCACGTCGCATATAATCGCGAGAGAGCGCCTCGCTGCTCCGACTGCCTCGACGTATTCTACAATGGTATCATTGGTGAGATACGGCGTACCAGCTGGCACCGATATAACAAGGCTCTCCGCGCCTTCGTCCTCCAGCCACGTCACCTCACGCGCAACCTTTTCCCAGTCAAGGGACAGGCGATCGCTCGTGAGAGGGATATGGCTCGCTGCATTAAATTTCGGAATCATCTTTACTACTCCAAGGCGATAACTCTCTTTGCGTTAGCAAAAGTTACTTTTCTATATCTTCTATCTCGCTTGTTCTTATAATGTAACACTTGTCTTAAGTGTGGCACACATCGCCACTGGCAGGCAATTAGTGGTACAGCATACTTCAATAGTCTCAATCGTACGGGAATTTGCTGGTGGAAAATATCTACAATAATGGGCCGTATCAAAACGCAGTTGGACATAAGCCAACAGTCTATAAGATGTATGAAAAGGACATGGGCACCAAATCGACTATATTTCACAATTAGATGATCTAGTAATCTTTGATGAATTAACTAGTGTGAGATAGTGCGCGTACGTTAAAAGCACTAGATTAAAATAAGTACGTACAAAAAAGAGAAACGGGCTAAAATCTATTCTTCTCTCTAAGTAGCTCATATAGTTCTCTTAGGACATTGCAGATCTGCGTGGATCCACCGGCCAGCTGCAAGTCTAATTGCCGGAAGAGGACAAACTGTAAAAGCGCGTCAAAATGAAAATCGTGATTTAAGAAAATAACATTTATCTTAGGATTTTTCGTGAAGTACGTTTACACACGTCTTCAGTACGTGTGTATATTGGCACGTTTAGAACTTTTAGAGTTTACGAGTGAACAGAAGAGGGGAGAAGACATAGGTAGACCAGACCATTAACGTGAACGTCGCCTACGCCAGCGAGTGGTCATGCCTCTGACAGCCGGGCACTAGATGTACGCGCCTAAACCATATAGATTAAAATAGATTACCGGGGTATGTGGAACAGATGGTACGCGCATGCGATGCTAAGCTGAATGCCGCTAAATGTAGCCATATCAATCGAGGCGAGTGAGAGGAAGTGCTCAGTAAGCTCAAGAATAGGACAGACCGCATCTTCCACCGGCCGGCTATGGTGCTCACGTCAATCGGAATAACGCCCAGCATCGTCTCCACAGTAGGGTTTCTTATTGGTATACTAGCAGGTGTCGCACTCTCCTTCGGGTTCTTCGTCGTTGGCGGGATCTTGATCCTTCTTACAGGGCTTGCTGACATACTCGATGGTGTAATGGCTCGAAGTGCGAAGATGACTAGCATTTCGGGCAGCGTTATGGACTCAATTTTTGACCGCTACGTCGACAGTATCATATTACTCGGCCTCGGCCTCGGCGGAGTGAACTGGTTGTATGTAGGCCTTGCACTGATGGGCTCCCTTCTGGTGAGTTACATCAGGGCGAAGGCTGAAAGCGTTGGCGTCGAAGGCTGCGACGTCGGCATTGCCGAGAGAAGTGAGCGGCTTATTATACTCGCCGCGGGCGCACTCTTAGGGCTTGCTGCCCCTGCAGTGATCATAGTAGCCGTACTCGCTAACCTGACTGCAGTTTGGCGCGTTATTTACGTCGCAAAGCGTGTATAGGCGAAGTACTCTTCTTAATGTTAATCGGCAATTCTCAGAAGGACTTCCGTACTTCAACTCCGCGCACCAAGAGAGATGCTCGGGTTTGTCGGAGCCTCAATACGCTATTGATCTTGCACGTACGGCCGCTCGCGGGCTTCCCCTTTGGGGCGCTTTCAAATATGTCGTTTCCGTGTCGATTGGTCTTGGCGCAGTGCTTTTCGGGATAGTCACTCTGCATATTTTTATCTTCAACAAATCGGTGCTTCGCGTGTGACGTTACGGGATGAAGACAGTAAAATACAGCCCGTGGATTGGCACCTGGCACAGATCCATATACGGTAATGCCGAACAATGATAGGGTTACCCCTGCAACAGATACGCTGAATGAAAATAGTAAAAAGGGCAAAGGCGCCTCACTCTGGGATCATCAGCCTGCCGCTCTCAATGGAAGCTAATCCACAGTGTAATGGGTCGCCGATGGCAGCGCCACGTGCCCGTAATCATCATAACGACATAGTGCTATACATAAAGATTGCCAGCCAACTACTGCTACTATAAAAAGGAATGTAAGTCAACAATGCCTGATCTAATCATACACATTCTAATCCCATTAACAGCGTTGCTACTTTTTTACGACAAGAAGTATCGAAACTATGTTATTCTATTAGCTCCCCTCGCCATTCTTCCCGATTTTGACCATGTCATCACCGCGAGTTTACCCCGTGCGCTCTTCCACAACGTGTTTATTTTAGCACCCACGATCGTATTAGCTCTGTTTTTCTACAAAACAAGAGATGGAGGTGATCAGAACGACACAGGTAATCGAGTGTACAACATGGCCATAATAGCGACCTTTTACCTGTTGTCTCACCTTATCCTCGACTCATTTAATGGTGGGGCGTGGCTTTTTTATCCGCTTTCGACCCACGCGTATTCATTCGTATTTGACCTCGTATATCACGGGGGAGTCTTTGCGCCAGCCGTTGGCGTAGACATTAAAGAGCCAACCGGATTTGCTGAAGGGGTCACAAGTTTAGGTATGGGTGTCCTCCTGACGTTTGCCACGGGAGTGCTCTTCAGTTATCGGCATAACAGATAGGGGGATAGAAACGAGAACCTCTTACAAGATGGAGAGAATACGTCGCTGCGAAGCCGCAGAGAAAGGGAGGAGGATGTGTTGTTTTTTTGACGATGATGTGTAGATCCCTCGCTATATGTGGGTGTGTATGGCAAAAATAAGCACCGTTTATCGCGTCTCTCTTTTGTGGTAGCATTTATGGTGCTCCTCGTGTGCCCGACTATTCGATCTATAACAGTATGCTTTGGTTTGCTTCTCACCGTTGTTCAATGAATGCTTGTCACATAGTGTTTACCACCGCCGTGTGTAATATCTATATTTAAATATATTCAAAACCACAGTAGCGTAGCGACGAAGAGAGTGCAAAAAAACCCCACTTTTACAACAATCAGATATGAAATGAACAAAGAAGATAATAATTCCCCTCCCGCTTGCAACCACCGTAGCCTTTGTATGGGGGTGTACACATGAAGGTTCACTACAATCTCAGTCTGACGACCAACCCTAACCTGCGAACGGAAGCCCTCATTAGTTTAAGTGGAGGGCCAAAATCCCTCGATGATCTGCGAAACGATCTAAATGTCAGCTCTACAACCGCCTCACATTCGTTACGAGATCTTGAAGAGGATAAATTAATTTACGAAGATGCAGAGCGGAACTACGTGCTCACCGCTATCGGAACGATCATCACAAACGGACTGGTCAATTGTAGCGATACAATTGAGACCTTACACGAGTTCGAGCGCTTCTGGCTTGAGCATGACCTGAGCGCTATCCCTGACTATCTGCTTGAAAGGATTGGGTGGTTAAAGGACTCTCGCGTTATCTCAGGAACGCCGATCGACGTTTTTAAAGCCTTTAGTACTATCATTACATTATTGAAAGATGCGACAGAGATGAAGGTGGTCACCTCAATTCTAATCCCGGATATCAAGTCCCTTTTTGATATGTTTGTAACAAAAAAAGACTTACAGATCATAGTAACTGAAGAAGTGCTGCATCCTTCCATCGAAGAGATAGGTCGAGAGCACTTCCGGGAGGCCCTCGAGAAGAACGTTACACTGTATCAACTGAGACAAGATCTAAAAATCGGATTATTTACCGTTACTGACCATTTTATGGCCTTAGTCCCTTATCGTCTAGAAGGGGTATTCGATTGGTCCAGCGACCTGATAAGTTGCAATAAAACAGCGATTGACTGGGGACTGGCATTGTTTAATCATTACGCTGGAGTATCAGATAGCGTCGATTTATCCTAGATAACCGCATTACACCATTCTTATCTTATTGTGATGATGATACGTGTACGAGTGTATGCGATTACGGCTCATGCCAAAAATAGATGATTTATAAAAATCATTTTGTTGTGGGATAGCCCCCAGATGCTGCACTACTTTACCACAGCTAAGCTTTCATCCAGATAAGATCCTATTTATTCCTGGTATATCTAAATAGACGGCTGTACCCGCGGTAAGTGCCCCCACGATCAGGATCACTGAACAACTGCCGTTTAACGCATTTGCACTACGTTTTACCACTTGAAACGTATAATGAACCCCAAGTATATTATCACAGACATATGATGCCCTTCATGATCTAACAAGCGCTGCTCTTAGCATTTGGCCGTGACATCCGGAAAATGCTATTGAGGGTGGCGAGAGGCCGACCGTCTTATCGTAACCACAACTATAAATCTTAAGAAAAGCAGCTGAAAGTAAAGCACCTACGCCGTCTAGCCCGCTTGATAGCAACAACTGCGATTTCACATTCTCTTCGCTATAACTACATTCTAAGAGAGATGTCCAACCGAAAGGCATTATTAACTATTTAGAGAAGGATACAGGTCGACAAGATCCTCTGCTGTTCGCAGGGTTTAGTTTTTAAAAGCACTGATTGCTCTCAGCATATTTTCATGCACAGTGCTATTCTAAAAGAAAAATCGTGGAAAAACAACTACATTTCTTTCAGAGTTTTCTGTTTGAACGGCTTATTATAGCAACAGAAGAGAATAAAGCAATTTTTCGCTCGTACATACTGTTGTTTTTTTCAACCTCACTACACATTTTTAAAAAAGAGCTATCGTTAAGAAATTAAAATCAGACGTCAATAATAATTTGAATTGCTTTAAACTGTCAATTTTGCCCTTGGTTAACTATAAATGATCTAGCGTGCCTTTTATAAGCAGTGCGTTCAGCGTAACTCAAATTCATTCCTTTTAGAGGATTTGATATACCTCTATTTCCCCTCAGCGGGAGCTATGGTCCGATTCGTAATTAAACTGTACAAAGGAGGTGAAACACAACAAATGAAAAAGAGACTCATTATGATACTAATTGTATCAGTTACAATGCTTACCGCATGCACCGCGGCTACTGCCATGGCAAAGACGGCAACGCCAGCAGTACCGGCTGTTCCAGCTGTTCCGGTAGTACCAGCGCCCGTAACACCGGTAAAGCCAGTTCCGGTGCAGCCAGTTCCGGTTAAGCCGGTAGAACCGGTAAAGCCAGTTCCGGTTAAGCCGGTAGAACCGGTAAAGCCAGTTCCGGTTAAGCCGGTAGAACCGGTAAAGCCAGTTCCGGTGCAGCCAGTTCCGGTTAAGCCGGTAGAACCGGTAAAGCCAGTTCCGGTTAAGCCGGTAGAACCGGTAAAGCCAGTTCCGGTGCAGCCAGTTCCGGTTAAGCCGGTAGAACCGGTAAAGCCAGTTCCGGTTAAGCCGGTAGAACCGGTAAAGCCAGTTCCGGTGCAGCCAGTTCCGGTTAAGCCGGTAGAACCGGTAAAGCCAGTTCCGGTTAAGCCGGTAGAACCGGTAAAGCCAGTTCCGGTGCAGCCAGTTCCGGTTAAGCCGGTAGAACCGGTGCATCCGGTGCATCCGTAACTCCACCTGTCAAAGTGCGGTAAATAAGACTTGCATAGAGGATGCGACAGCTAGATCGTTAAACCTTTCACGTATCAATTCAAGCATACAAACCAAGACTAGTAACGATCTAAAGCACTGAAGTTATGTTTTCTAACAGGTTTGGTTTTTAAAGGGGGATTTCCTCATCCCTCTGTTTTCCTTTACTTATCTAACGTCCGTTAACCTAGAGCTTTACAGTTAAAACATTGCTCATTGGACTTGTACACTAATTTTGTGTATTTTGGCGACGTTAACACAATACATAAAACTTACGATTTTATCTAATTCAAATGCTCTTGCTAAACTGTCACACGATCATGCATCGCTTGAATATCATTATCATTGAGTTTTAAAAAACTGCGGAAATTAAAGTGTCGACGCCACATAGCACGCTGGAGCCGCAAACAGGGCATATAACGAACCGCCTCCTCAGAGGCGATAGATGATGTCAACGAGCACTTCCGTCATGTCCCTCACATCAACCTTAAGGTCCAGCTCCTCTGCCCCTTCTTTCAAGTTCAGGAGACAAAACGGGCAGGCAGTAACGAGGCGCTCGAAGCCAGCAACGTCGCTGAGCTTTCGCTCCCTGAGCGCCTTTGCCACAAAGTTGGCGCCGGACAGCACCCCGCCGCCAGCACCGCAGCAGAGGTCTTCAGTGTCAACTGGACGTGCCACGAGTTCGGCGAGACGTCGCACGTAGCTCCTTGCCAACGGGTTTCCCCCGTGGATCAAATGACACGGGTAGTGCACAGCGATGGGTGTGGTGCTGCCTGCTGCGTGACCCTCGGCAACTCGCTCTGCAATTGCATCGAATCCCACAACCTCATTAAGGTACTCGACGATATGATACACGTCATACCCATCGCACGTACACCTAAGGTGTGACGCGCAGCCAGGGCACGGCGTGACGATGACGTCGGCACCACCCCTCTCAAACCCTTCAGCGTTTTTCTCCCGCAGCTGCCGACTCAGGCTTCGAGCGCCGAGTTTCGCTGCGGTGGATCCACAACAACACCACCCTTCGGGAATGGTAAACGACACGTCAAAAACATCCATCAACGTGATGGTGGCGCGCGCCACCTCAGGTACCCTGATGCCTGCGATGCACCCGGGGAACAGTAGCACATCCGGGTTCTGAATGCCGGTTCGCGCCACCGCCACGTCACCTTCGACGGCAAATCCTGTTCTCGCCACCGTGTCGAGGAGCCTTGTGTGCCCAGGCACCATCTTCGACGTGTCGAAGGTTAGCTTCCTCAATTCTATAGGACAGGTCTCGATATCTTGCGGACAGACCTCCTCACACCGCCCACAGGAGGTACAGAATGTCAGTGCGTCCCGCAACAACCCAAGCTCCTGCGACTGTGGCGTGCGCAAGATGTTGGTGAATGAGCGCGGACCGGGGAATACATCCGAACCGATAATCCGCGTAATTGGACAGTTGATCGTACAGGCGTTACACCGCAGGCACCTATCTCCCATACCGCGCAGCCCTCCGTCCTGCCACATATCCTGTTGTGATGCACACCCCGTGACCGCTCAACTCTACAACAGGGTCATAATTACCGAGAATAGAACCACACGCAAAGAGGTTGTTAACGGGAGAAGGGAGCAACGGATTAAGGCTGCCATTAACACGTAACCCCACCGATCGCGGTACCCCGTGTGCTCGTCCAATTCTCCGTCCTGTTAACCGTTCATTCACATATCCATCATCAATGACGATTCCACCGCCCAACAAATCACCCGTCGCAAGCACAAACGAATGAGCCTCAAAGTCCCATCTTCCGGCACGAGCGGCTGTGCAGAGGTCATCGGTGAATACGAGTTCTTGAACGCGTACCCCTTCGATACCTTCAACACGCTCAACGTTCGATGAGAGCAGTTCCCGCAGACGGTGACCTGCACATGAAAACGGCATCGGGATCTCAAACGTGGTGACACCGAGCGCGTCACCGAGCTCCCCTAGCCGTTCGGTCGCCTCACGGTCAAACACCGAGGGAAACCCCACGTGGGAACACCCTCTCGAGTGAGTTGCAACATCGCTCCTCAACTGCGAAAAACCGTCGTCCGTCTTTATGTACTCACTGACCTCTGACGGCTGCACTGAGGCCTTATCACCTATCGTTACGTTTGTCGCGGTAAGATCGAGGGGGTCGAGACCACAGGCCCGCATGTTAACGCGTAGCAACGCTGCGATGTATTCTGGATTGAAATCAGCGAGTCCGCGGAACCCGATAAGGGTAGTTGTTGCATCTCTCAGCTCTCCGATGTGTCCCCGTAACACCGTTGATGGCGCCAAGCACGTGGGCCGTAGCGTCCCAAAGCTCGTGATGACCCATACATTTCTCTTTAGGGTTCCCTCATATGAGTAAGAGGTCAATGACGTAAAGCGCTCAAGCGCGTGGTCGACGACCCGCACCGCTTCACGAGGGTCGGACCGTGAAAGTACGCTGTAGGGATGGGCGGGGTTTGCCTCAACGAGCATCTGGATTCCTTCTAAAGGAGATTTCACGTACTCTCCTCCGACACGACCAACGACGTCGATACATCCCGATGACCAGTACGACGCCCCAACCCCCTTGTTAAGAAGGGTAACATCCCGTGTATCCGCCGCCGTTGCGGCAGCCATGCGTCCGGCGGTGCCACCCCCAATGACCACGCACTCAGTGTTGATACTGACCGTTCTTTCCATATAGCACGTTCTCACTCGTTGTACAGTGTATTGTGATCGAAATCGTCGTAGTTTCCATACAGTCCGTAGAGGTACCGCTTCAAGACCTCCTGTTGCAGCTGCACTGTGCTCTCCCCCATAACGGGGCGCACGCCAATCGACCGCCGCCTCAACGAGGCTTTTAAGTCTTCCTGCACGGTCATTGGATCTTGTCCATGTGAGATTAATGCAGCAGCGACCTTCACGCTGCAAAAGCTGCCCTGACACGGCCCAAAGCCGGCGCGCGTCCGCCTCATCACATCATCAATGGTCTGCGCACGAAGCCGCTCAATCGCATATGCAACCTCATACGAGGGAACGGATTCGCAAAAACACGTCAGGTCAGCGGCATGAACCCCTTCTACTACGTAGCGCACGATGCCGTCTCCGAACTTTCCCACTGACCTAGAGAGCTGGAGGGTCGTATCCATCGGTATCGGACGTGTGGAATCGTTCCTAGTGCTCGTAACGTCCGCTGTCCCCCTCACGCCTCTGTCAACGCTCCTTTGTCCACTACATGCGAACGTACCATCTGAAGCCCCTTCCAAAACTGGTTCAATAGCAGTCCTGCACCGCACGTGTACCCCTAGATAGTCACATACGGCATCAGACACCACCTCGGCAATGAGTCGATGCGTGGTCCACTTGCCCCCAGCTATGGTAAAGAAGTTCTCCCAGTCGTTGATCAGGCAGAACCGTCGAGTTCCCCCGAAGAGGACTCGCGTCCCGGCATACGCCCGTATGAGTCTCGAGGTTTTAACGCTCGGAATGAGGGTTGCGCACTCCTCAACGATGTGCCGCACCTCCTCTTCCGTGACCGTATGTATCGGCGCAGCGACGTCAACAGACGTCGTTCCGAGTATCGTGCTCCCGCTAAGGGGAACAATTATGTCACCTTCTGTAGGGGGGCGCAGATGGTGGACGACGCGCCGCACAAGCCGTTCACCCACCACAACGTGCGACCCTTTCACCAAGGAGTACTCGAGCTCGGGCGAGAGGCTCTTCGCCCACGGTCCGGTGGCATTCACCACGACATCCGCTCTGAGCTCAGAGACGCGTGCACCGTCGTGTACCCGAACTCCCACCACAGATGACCCCTCGACAACGAGGCCTACAACGGCTGTATAGGGCTGTATCTCCGCACCGTGTTGCGCGGCATCGAGTGCCGTTGCAACGGTCGCTTTGAACGTATCGCACGACGCGTCAGGCGTTAGTACTGCACGTAAAATATCGCGGTTTAGAGAGGGCTCACAACCGAGCGCTTCCTGTGGGGATAATTCCTCTGTTGTTATGCCGCACAACGTGGCATGCTTTCAGGAAGTGCTCCACGTAGTCGTTATCTGTCAGAGAGGCGAAGATGCCGCCAGTATCCTCTATAATGGGGGACAAAATGGACTTCAAAACGACGTTCTCCCGCGCGCACTCCTGTGCGGATTCCGGGTCGGTGACGGCGTACCGTGCCCCGCTATGGAGCACCCCGTGGCACCGGCCAGTGGCTCCCGCAGCAAGGTCGCCCCTCTCAATGAGAGTTACGTTAAGTCCCCGCAGGCTGAGATCTCGTGCCACGCCTGTGCCCGTACATCCACCACCTATGACTATGACATCGCTCATGCTAAGGTACCGTTCGTTAATGAGAGTTCTGTGATCCGGCGTAATAAAGTTGCCTCAAACGTAACGATGGTGGCTTCTGTATCTATGGAAACTTGCCCGTAAAAGAACATTGAAGTTGGAGACATTAGAGAAAGAGAAGGCTCCTCGTATATCCCCATGATCAGTAGTACCAAGGTATGTCGGGTGTTTGGTGGATGTCAACGCAGTACATTCCCGCACATGCTCTAGATGGTCAGCATTCCTGTAATAACTCGAACAAGAGAGAGAACGCTCTATTATTAAAATTATTCTTTAAAAATATAATTATTATTATAATAATAATTATATGTTATTATGGAAGCATAGCAACGTGTGATAACACACAACATGACGCGCCGCACTGAGTCATTGTCTTGGCAGATACATAAGCAAATGCACCTACAATCGACTCCTCACAGTGATACGACACGCTGTGACAGTCGCTCTCCGGTCGGTGTAGTAGAGGAGCGATCACTGCTCTGTCTACCTTTTGTATGGTATCTGTATACCTTTTATCTACTAATCTTGAAGTTTTTCTACCAACAACCTTTTGACCAGTTTCTGCCAACTCAGCACTATGGGCATAAATGGACTTCCTATGGAAATGAATAAAGACGAGGCCGACAGTTGGGAACAGCTCCCTGCTGAATCCGCGAAGGCATACAGAGCTTTCTGTGTCTATCGCGACTTGGGCCCGAGTCGGTCATTCGCCAAAACTGCACTCGCGATGAACCGCCCTCCAGGCTACAAGCAAACACTGTGGAAATGGGGCACAAAATACGAATGGAACTGGCGCTGCCGCGACTACGACCTGCACATGGAAAAGATAGCACAATCAGAGAAAGAGAACGTCATTCGCAATGCCATTCGCGAGATGACCGACCGTCACACGCGGGACGCCGTCAAGATTCAACATATGGTCATGGAGGCATTGGAGACGACGTCGCTCGAAGCAGCGCCCCTACATGACCTCATTCGCTTATGGGAGCGGGCAGTGCGGGCGGAACGAACGAGCAGAGGGCTTCTCCCAGAGCCGACAAAAGCCAATTACGTCGACTATTCCGATGCAGTGACGGATCACTACTGGGATCATGAGAGAGATCGTAAGGACAAAGAGGAGAAAGCCAGATTAGTCGGCCTACTGTCACAATGATTCCCTAACTCATTGTATCTGAAGAATGAAGACCTTTCTACAGCTTATGCAATCGTCACCACGACTCCTATTATCGTGTTACAACATGACAATTAACCTAGTGCACCCGACCCACATTCTTCTCCTCACCACTTCTTTATGTGGCGAGAAGCGAGAGCGTTCCTCTTTCACTGCCCCTTCGGTTGAAGTGAGGGGCCTTGATGGTATCATCATTGACCCCGTGGCATAGCATTCATAAAGGTCGTAATCGATGATAGGAAGGGATGAAGTAAACGTCTGCCTTTCAGCACGCGGATATTTTCTCGATATCGACTGCTGATAGCAGACAGTCGATGCGTGTTATCTATATCGCGAGAGGTCCCCAATAACACAAGATAGCGAAATGTTTGCCCTCTAGATGAAAACAACAATTAAAAGGTTGCTACTAAGGGATAACAAAGTAAGATATTTAGTGATATGATTAATGGACGATACTTGAAATCCCTCTGCTTGCGCTACAACGCTAGTGTCGATTGTCCTAAAACTTACAAACACTTACCTTCCTCAGCGCGCGTAAGAGGTACCCATCACATTTCTTAAGTAGGATTTAAGCACAACACGTATTGAAATGTTCCCTGGAATAAAGAAGTATTATCGCGAGCCGTTGTACCGCAACTCCCTTGCGATCATGCTCAACTCAGCATTTTCAGCTTTTTTTGGTCTGCTTTTTTGGATCGTCGCGGCGCGCACGATGCCGTCGACAACGATAGGACTTGCGACGGCGGCGATATCGGCAGCAACACTAGTGTTTACCCTCTCACGGTTAGGCATGGACACCGGGCTCACGCGCTTTCTGCCGAAATCGACGGACAGAAGTGCACTCTACAGCACGGTTCTGTTTGCCACGCTTCTCTTCGCACTCATATTTACCGCCGTATTTCTCTTAGTCATCGGACTCATCTCCCCGCAACTCGCATTCCTACGTGAAGGAGCGTTCCTCTTTGTGTTCTTGGGATACGCGGCGATTTACGCGATCTTCTCTACGCAAAACAACGCCTTGGTGTCATTGCGACGAGGAGACCTCTTCCTCATCCAGAATCTGGTGTACGGCCTTCGAGTCCCGGTACTATTTGCCGTGGCAGGGTTCGGGGTGCTGGGCATTTTCACGTCATTCGATATCGCACTCCTCGCAACACTCGCCTTTGGCGCGTACGTGTTGTACCGCTATGGGCTCTCGTTTCGGTTTAAGGCGAATACGTCATCCCTGCGTGAAATTATCACCTTCTCGCTCGGGAATTATATCGCAGGAATCTTCGTGATCTTTCCGATGACGATCATGCCCGTGCTCATCGTGAACACGATCGGCGCTCAACAGAGCGCGTACTTCTACGTGGCCTACTCGGTTGCGGCGCTCCTTAACGTTATACCGACTGCCGTTTCCACCTCCCTCTTTGTGGAGGGGTCACACGAGATGCCAATGCGGGACAACGTCATAAAGTCTTTGAAGTTCGTGCTTCTGCTGTTGATCCCCACACTGCTCTTTGTCCTTATTTTTGGCGATAAGCTGCTGCTCCTCTTCAGCAGGGAGTACTCGGACCAGGCCTTTGGACTATTGCGGCTGCTCGCAATTTCGAGCATCTTCACGGTCGTGCCGTCGATTTACATCACCATCAAACGCATCCAGAAAGATGTACGGATGATCACGTACGTGAGTTTTGCAATTTCGATGCTCATCATAGTGCTTGGCTATATCTCCCTCATCACGACGGGACTTCTCGGGCTCGGGTACGTGTGGATCGCAGCAAACGCCATTGTGAGCGCTGTTGCAGGGTGGCTGATCGTGCGGCACGAAAAATGGATTTAGGGATCGTCCTCTTTTAAGCGGCGCAACGAGTGAAGGAACGATGCTTTGCCCGAGTGCTTGAATGCTAAGGACAACAACCGACCACGAGACGGCCGTAACAATGCGACGGTGTGCCTAAAAGTAGTAGTAGTGACTGCTCGTAAGCGTTGTAGTGGAAGTAGATGTGCCGCACGGCCATCGTTGTTCTAATACGACAAAGCGCCCCTGGTGATCGCTGGATACGCTTATATATCATACTAAGAATAGTGGATCAGATCGGTCACCAAACGTGGCGGCACTCGTCCGCTAACCGTGCCTATCAAAACGGAGAGAGTATCAAATGTTGCTCGCGCCTCTTGGTATATTCTTAGGCGGTATGTTTTTAACCTTAGCGCAGATCGTACAAGGAATGCCGGACATCGGCTAGACCCTCGCCACTCTCTTCGAAGTTCTTGCAGTGGCGCATGTCCTGTATTTCCTTGTGCTGTAATATCAGAGAACGGCATTTTTCGGACAGCAGCGAACAACGCTCGTTGCCGCGAATGAACGTTTCCGATCGTGACGTGTCGTGCTAGCTTATCTCACTTCTCGTACCGCAACTGGTTCAACTCAAGATTCTCTTCGCCGCCTCTTCATACGCGGTGAGGAGGTCTCCTCTTTCATACCTGAAGATGTCCTTATCGAGTGACTGCCTCGAGTCTTTAAGCCACAAGCGGCACGTATCACAGCTTATCTCGTCTGCGACGAGGAGTTCCCCGTTCGTCTTCGCCTTTCCGAACTCGAGTTTACAATCCGGAAGCAACAGCTCTCGTTCGTCGAGATACTCCATTAAGATCGCGTTTACCCGAAGGCTCAGATCCTTTATCGCCTGTAATTCCTCCCTGGTGGCAAGGTGAAGAGCCGCAATGATGTCCTCATTGACCATGGGGTCACCGTATTCATCCGATTTGTAATCGATGACGAGAAGGGGCGGAATAAACGTCTGCCCTTCCGTAAACGGATACTTTCTGACGATCGACCCCGCCGCGATGTTTCGTGGGATGACCTCAAGAGGCACGATGTCTACTGCTGTTACAAGCATCTTGGTATCGCTCACCATCCGCCGGTAGTGGGTCTTTATGCCACGATTCTCCAGCAGTTCAAAGAGGTGCGCTGATATCTGCGCATTATAGAACCCCTTCTGAGCGATGCTCCCCTTTCTCCTTCCATCAAATGCGGTCACGTCATCCCGAAACTCGATGATAAACTCATCTGCATTGTCCGTTCGATACACGGTCTTCGCCTTTCCAACGTGAACGATGTCCATACTCTCTCCTTTTTCTTCTCCTAGCTGACTCTTCGCAATCCGCGTTCATCTGCAAGTTCGGTGATGAGGCCGGCGAGGGTCTCACTGTACCACCCACCACGCACGTACTGTGGGTAAATCGGCAGCCGTTCGGTGAGCTCGAAGCCCATCCGTGTGATATCAGGCCACTCGTGCTCGGGGTTTATGTAATCCACCGTAATGGGTGAGAGCCCACCGATGTCCGACGCCCCCCGCAGCAGCAGCGGCCTCACCGCCGTGAGATTTGGTGGGACCTGAATGGCGATGTCATCAGGAAGGAGGTATCGCGCGAGCGCTACCGTCCGCACCATGTCGTCAAGCGGTGGCGCCGGAACCGCTGCCATCGCGGTTCCCGGTTTTGGTGCAAACGGCTGTATGATGACCTCCTGTATATGACGATACCGCCGGTGAAGGCCTGCGATCACCTCGAGCGAGCGCACCCGATCCCCCCACGTCTCCCCTATCCCGAGCAGCAGCCCAGTGGTAAACGGAATCTTAAGTCGTCCGGCGTCCTCAATCATCCAGATCCTCAGCTCCGGTTCCTTTCCGGGGCAGCCCCGGTGCGCTTCCAATGAAGCGGTCGTTTCGAGCATAAGCCCCATGCTCGCGTTGATAGGTTTTAGTTCCTTAAGTTCATCAAAGGTAAGGAGCCCTGGGTTGCTGTGGGGCAACAGCCCGGCATCGATGGCCATTGTGCACAGGTCAACGAGGTAGTCGACGCTGTTTTCGTATCCGATCTCCTTCAGCATCTCGTAAAAACCCGGGACCTCGTACGGCCTCTCGCCGAAGGTGAACAGTGCCTCAGTGCAGTCGGCTGCTCGCGCCCGTACAAGTAAGTCCTGTACCTCGGAGGGGGGCATAAGGTGCGCTTCTGCGTCCCCTACGCTTCGCCTAAACCCGCAGTAGCCGCACGCGTTTCGACAGACGTTCGTAACGGGGATGAAGACGTTTCGCGTGTACGTCACCCGTCCCGGCGAGTGTTCTGGAAGCGAATCGATGGGTGCAGTAAGTAGCTCTGCGGCGCCTATTCCCATAGTAAATCACGTGAAAGCGAACGTTTTTTAACTGTTACATGGTATTGTTGCTATATAAACAAAGGCATGTCACCAATGTGAGTGGGAAACGCGATGACGCGAGTAAACGCCGTAGTGCCGTTTAAAACAACAGGGGCAAAAAAGAGGCTTGCTCCGTTCCTCTCGCCAGAAGAGCGAAGGGAGTTCTCGATGGCGATGCTCAGGGACGTCCTGAACAGCCTGAAGGACACGCATATTACGATACTGGCCACTGAAGCATTCGCGCTGGACACGAGTGAGACGATGGATACCAGTGAGACGATGGATACCAGTGAGATGACCGGCATCAGTAACGCGACCATACGGGTAAATCATCAGGACCTAAGCGAGGCATTAAATGAGTTCATCGCTGACCAGCACGAGCCGACGCTCATTGTCATGTCGGACGTCCCGCTTATGAGGAGCTGGCACGTACGATGGCTGATCTCAGAGGGGGTCACGCTCGTCCCGGGGCGTGGAGGCGGCACGAACGCGATCTACATGCACGACCCGTCCGCGTACAGGGTGGACTTCTATGAAGTCAGTTTCCTTAAGCACGTGAAGATCGCAAAGGAACGGGGGCTCCCACTCAAAATATTAGACTCATTTTACATGAGCACTGACATCGACAAGCCAGAGGACTTAGCGGAAGTGCTCATCCATTGCCAGGGCGAATCGTGCACGTACTTAAAATCGTTAGGCGTACGTCTCAGCTACGGCAAAAGCCGAATAGGGGTAGAAAGAGAGTAACGACTCATGTTTTTATAATAAGAATAAGCGGCTAACATCAATTATTCCGACAAAAGAAGCACTTAAAGCCATAAACATATCATTTTTCACTGTGCTCGATTTCAAGAAACCGCTTAAAGCTAACAGAGGGCGCGTAGAGCAACTCCGTTCCGTCTTCCACCCGCGTTTTGATCTGGCCCTCACAACTGTGACAATGAACGTGTGTCACACAATATTTAATACCAATAAGTTCAATAATTACTAACTTTGTTAAAATACGGCAAACGAAGTGAGTTTTTATGTTCCCAAAAGAAACGCTAATGAGTAACCCAATCGGATGTGGAATGAACAAAGAAGATACTACCCTGCTACCGCGTGCAACGGCTGTAAGCCTTCGTATTAAAGCTGAAAAAAGAGTGTGTGACTATGGGAGATAATTACAGTCTTATTCTCGCCCATTCTAACCTGCGAACGGATGCACTCATCAGTTTAGCCGGAGGGAAGAAATCCCTCGACGATCTACGAAAAGAGCTAAACGTCAGCTCCTCAACCGCCTCGCATGCGTTACGAGAGCTTGAAAACAGCAACTTAGTTTACCAAGATGCAGCGCGAAACTATCTGCTCACTAATATTGGAACGATACTCACACACAGGCTGATCGATAGTAAGGATCTAATGGAGACCTTGGACACGTTTGAGAGCTTCTGGCTTGCGCACGACCTAAGCGCTATTCCCGACCATCTGCTTGATAAGATTGGGTGGTTGAAGGATTCTCGCATCATCTCAGGAACGCCGATCAATGTTTTTAAAGCCTACAATACCATTATCACATTATCGAAAGAGGCTAAAGAAATAGAGATGATCACCTCTATTATTATTCCAGATATCGATCTCCTTTTTGATATGCTTATAGAAAAAAAGGATGTGCGCGTTATAGCAACTGAAGATGTGCTGTATCCTACCATCGACGTGATAGGTAAAGAGAAAGTGACAAGGGCACTCGAGAAGAATTTAGAACTCTATATAGTAAGACACAATCCAAAAATCGGTATCTTTGTCGTTACTGATCATTTCATGGGCTTAGCCCCGTATCGTTTAGGTGGGGTGTTCGATTGGTCTTCTGACCTCATAAATTGCGATAAGAGGGCAATTGAGTGGGGAAAGGCATTGTTCAATCATTATGTTGAAATAGCAGAAAGCGTCGATGTATCGACGTATGACGCTACGCTCGATCCTCCGAAAAGTGACGATGCCTTCGAGCAAGTGGTATAATTTGATACTCAGGTTAAAAGATGAAGCGCATCATGGTGTGGTGACGTACAATCTTTAGGCTGGTCTCAGGGGCGGTAAGAGCCGGATGGGAGTATGGTAGAATAGGGATGCTATTCGTAACACTGCGACCCGAAGAGCACTAGTACTCACCTCGCATGTCCCCGCTCCTCTCAATAACGGTCAGTACACCGGCGTCACCCAGTGACTGTGATCCTCGCTGTTGCCCCGTGCGGCGTTAAAATATGCGTCTTTGAGCGCCTGCGTTATCTCGCCGACGTTCCCGTCGCATTCACATGGCGACAAAAAAATAACAGGTAGATCGACATGTGTGACGTTTGACTGATAAGCGATTGTGCAATCGTAAGTTATATGAGGTGGTGCTGCCGCCACATAACCTACCGTTATCCGAATTGAACTGTCATACATAATGGCACTCGACTGTGGAGGCTTACGGTGTGATGATACAAAAAATGTAATAACGCGCTTCTATGCGCTCAATACATTGCCGTATTAAATTCTCTGTTTTAAGAGTCGAATGTTCATAAGAGAAGATATAGAATAGACCTTAACGTTGATGCCTAATTCGTACAGCGCGGCCATTGGATTAACGCCCGCATACATGTTGATGCCCATCATCCCCTCTTTAAGGGGTATCCCAAGGGAATCATCTTTGGCATTCGCGACCCACCCAATTATGCCTAACTTCTTCGCGTCGTGCAATAGTTCCTTCGCTCTATCCAGGGCAATCGCAGGCACTATCCGAAGGTTTGCAAGGACGGCGCCCCTGCCCGTCGTAGCCGCCTGAAGAATTGACGTCATCCGTCGTGACGTAAAAATTGCAATAGGATCCAAGGAGGTTCCCTTGTACGCGATCACGTCCGTGTATGCAGACGGTAGGGTATCTTCTATGGTAAGCATGCCGCCGTACAAGATACTTGTGGGAATGCCGTGCTTGACAAAAATGCCATCTACAGTCATGCTGCACATCGTGACAATGCCAAGCGATCCATAGGGGACCAAGACCGCACCGATCCTATCGCCTTCTTCAATGATCCGCACGTACGGGCTGACGGTATATCCCGCATCGATTACTTTTCCCGCGGCTTCAACTGCCGTATCATAATCATTTTTATCAACAGTAGCGACGTTGACGATTACGTCACCACTCTTATGCGTTACGTCAAGGGTTGTCTGATAAATAAGCTCCTCTATCCGTGCAACGACAAATCCTACCCGATCTCCAACAATCGCCTCATTAAGTTCTTTTACCCCTTTCTCTGTAAGCACTCTGCCTAAGTGGCCAACTTTAACCGTATAGCCTTGAAGGTCCAACGACGTAAGGTAATAGCGCACCGCCCGTTCACCGATAGGATAGCCGTGATGCGCCAAGATGGTAGAGAGCGTCCGTCCCCCCACGGGCGAATCGCTTTCGTTGATGGCTCTTAAAATCTCAATGATCGTTCTATACGTCTTTATATCTTTTATCATATGAGTTCAACCGCTCAGATGAGGGTGTGGGGAGATAAGAGGAGAGGGGAGAGAGTATAGTGCGCATGTGAGAAACGAGTCGCTGAAGTGCCGCCCTTATCAACCTACTCACATCTACAGCATTATCACTGTTTACTACGTCCTCCCTTTTTACAGTATTGGTTTACGATGTAGTGCCGTACAGAGTGGGACGTTTTCGAGTTATCTCACGCCATGCCTTCGCGTCGGCGCGACGAAACAACCCGACATATGTCCACGGACAACGTTTTTGATACGTGTTCGACTGTTTCTGCGAGAAATTTGTTCAACGAAACGCTTTTACTAAGATATATATATATAATAATATGGACACTTATTTCCCGATACAGTGTGTAGATGCTAACTGCGTAGACTGACGTATATAAATTCAATGGTACACGCGCGTTTTTATGCTTAGTACTACATCGAAGAGGTGTCGCGCTCTGTCATTAAAACGAGTACTTTAAAAAAGACGAATTACTCTTAACACATAACTATCAAAAATTGGTCAGTAAACACAGAGGTGTACGTGATTTGTGCAGCATTATGGGCATTACGAGTGAAAACGGCAAGCTCCTCTCCGCGAAGCACATCGTGAAGGGTATAAAAGTGATGAATGACCGGTGTAACGGTCTGGGCGGGGGATTCGCAGCGTACGGACTGTACCCGAGTACAGTGAGTACTATGCGTTGCACATCTTCCTCAAGGATTTTGAGGTCAAGGAGCAAGTAGACGAGCTGCTGAAAAACTACGTGAACATCTACAAGGATGAGGAGATCGAGACGCGTCCTGTGGCGACGATCGAGCCGGAGTACATCCCGTGGCGGTTTTTTGTTGACGTGCCGGAGCGGTATGAGGGGAGTGCAGACGATTACATTATCAACCTCACCATGAAGCTTAATGCCCTGCCGGGAGCCCTCGTGGTGTCGAGCGGGAAAAATATGGGGGTTTTTAAGGCGACAGGATATCCGGATGAGGTGGCGACGCTCTACAAGCTTGAGCAGTATCGCGCGCACACGTGGTTGGCACACGGGCGGTATCCGACGAATACGCGCGGTTGGTGGGGTGGGGCGCACCCGTTCAGTATCGTGAACTGGAGCATCGTTCACAACGGCGAGATCACGAGTTACGGCACGAACAAGCGGTTTCTCGAGTCGTACGGGTATCAGTGTAACTTCTTTACCGACTCTGAGGTGCTCGCGTATCTGTGGGACTTGCTTGTGCGGAGGCACGCACTTCCCATTGAACTTGCGGCAGAGGTGCTCGCGCCGCCCTTTTGGGAGAAGATCGAGCGAATGCCACCGGACAAGCGGCACGTTATGGAGGCGCTGCGGATGACGTATGCGCCGGCGATGGTGAACGGACCGTTCGGGATCGTTGTGGCGACCGGATCAGGACTCGCCGGTATCGCGTGTGAGAACACGATGATCGGACTCTCTGACCGCATCAAGCTGCGGCCATTGGTGTGTGCGAAGAACGATGGCACGACGTTCATGGCGAGTGAGGAGAGTGCAATCAGAGCCGTGTGTGACAATCCGGATAAGGTGTGGGCGCCGACTGCCGGCAAGCCCGCAATTGCGCAGGTGCAGGTGTGTTAACATGTATAGCGTCGTTCTCGAGGTGACCTGCAGTGTATAGCGCCGTTCCCGAATTCCGGGTGAACATTGACAGAGACCGGTGTAGGCTCTGCGAGAGATGCATCGAAAACTGCTCATTTGACGCGCTCGCGTGGCGGGAGGACAAGATAAAGTCGTTCGACGATCGCTGTGTTGGCTGCCAACGGTGCGTGAGCATGTGTCCTAAGGATGCGATAACCCTTACGCGAACACCGTCGGTGATGAGCCGCCACCCGACGTGGACGGAGGATATCCGGCGGGATATCTACATGCAGGCGAGGACCGGCGCGGTTATTCTCGCCAGTACGGGAAATGAGCTGCACGAACAGGTGGTGTTCGACAACCTGCTGCTTGACGCGTGTCAGGTGACGAACCCGGCGATCGATCCGTTGCGCGAGCCGATCGAACTGAGGACATATATCGGGAAAAAGCCGAAGGTATTGGAGTTCAAACGGGACGATACTGGTGGACGAGAGAACGTCACGTTAAAAACGCATCTCACGCCCAACCTGAAACTCGAGACGCCCATCATGATCGCGCAGATGTCGTACGGGGCGATCAGCCTCGAGGCGCACGAGGCGCTCGCCCGTGCGGCGACGATGCAGGGCACGACGATGGGGTCGGGTGAAGGCGGCCTCCACAAGCGGTTGTACCCCTACGCCGACCACATCATCGTGCAAGTGGCAAGCGGGCGGTTTGGAGTCCATCCCGAGTACCTCAATGTCGCCGCCGGTATTGAGATTAAGATCGGGCAGGGGGCAAAGCCTGGTATCGGCGGGCATCTCCCCGGCACGAAGATCACTGATGAGATATCGGAGACGCGGATGATCCCGGTAGGCGCCGATGCAATCAGTCCAGCCCCGCACCACGATATTTACTCCATTGAGGATTTGGCCCAATTGGTCAACTCGCTGAAGGAGGCGACGCGGTACAAAAAGCCGGTGTTTGTTAAGATCGCGGCGGTGCACAACGTTGCCGCGATATCGAGTGGGATCACACGGGCGGGCGCCGATGCCATCGTGATCGACGGATTCCGGGCGGGGTCGGGGGCAACGCCGAAGGTGATTCGCGATAACGTGGGGATTCCGATAGAGTTCGCCCTGGCACGCGTCGACCAGCGGTTGCGGGACGAGGGGATACGGAATGAGACGAGTATCATCGCGAGCGGGAGCATGCGGAGCAGCGGCGATGTCGCGAAGGCGATCGCTCTGGGCGCTCGATGCCGTGAAGATCGGAACGGCCGCCCTTATTGCCCTCGGGTGCACGGTGTGTAAGCGGTGCTATACGGGCAAGTGCGCGTGGGGGATTGCTACGCAGGATCCCCAACTCAGGGCGCGGCTTGATGTCGACGAAGGGGCACGACGAGTGGCCAATCTGCTTGCCGCGTGGTCGATTGAATTAAAAGAAATACTCGGAGCGGCGGGCATCAATTCAATAGAGAGCCTGCGGGGCAACCGCGACCGGCTCAGAGGTCTAGGGCTTGATAAGACGTCGCTTGACATTCTCGGTGTGGAAGCGGCGGGCAATTAGTAAGCGTGGGTGGTAGGGCAACTGGTAGGAGTACAGTAACATGCGAATTATGGCGGATGGCCTACATTACAAAGAGTTCAACGAGAAGGTGCACGAGGCCTTACAAAACGGTGCGAAGGAGCTCATCCTCGACGACGTGAACGGGCAACGGTTTATCGCCGATGGACTGACGGGGAAGATCACCATTGACATTTATGGCACTCCAGGCAACGATCTCGGGATGTTCATGGACGGCCCGGCCATCACCGTGCATGGCAACGCCCAAGACGGCGTGGGGAACACGATGAGTTCGGGGAGGATCGTCATCCACGGGGATGCGCGGGATATTGTCGGGCACAGCATGCGGGGCGGCACCATCTTCGTGAAGGGCGACGTCGGGTACCGCGTAGGGATTCACATGAAGACCTACCAGTCGAGTGTGCCGATCATTGTCGCGGGAGGAACAGCGGGGGATTTCCTCGGCGAATATATGGCAGGGGGCGTCATCATAATCCTCGGGCTGCATACGACCGACGCATCTGACCTGTTGGGCGAATGGGTAGGGACCGGCCAGCACGGCGGGGCAATATACGTCCGGGGAGCGGTTGATGAGAGCAAGCTGGGCAATGGGACGTCACTGTTACCCATGACGACCGATGATGAGAAACTCGTAAGACGCGTGCTTAAGGATTACTGCAGGACGTTTAATCTAGATATTAATGCAGTCATTAACAGTAAATTCACGAAAATTGCGCCGCTATCCCACAGGCCTTATGCGGCGCTATACACGTGCGATTAGACGGTGGTGAGGGGATGGCAAAGGAACTGATCTCGTACAAGGATTTAAAGGAGCGCGTGTGGGACGCAGAGAAATGCTGCGGCTGCGGGGCGTGTGTCGGTGTCTGTCCGACTGAGGCGCTCTTCTTCGATTCGAACGAGGCGACGTCGCCGACGTCGAATGACTACTGTAAGGTCACGAGAGATGCCGTACCGTGTGGAGCGTGTTTCACCGCGTGTCCACGGACTGACGAACCGAATATGACTGACTTTGGTGCCGTTCGTGCCGTGTACCAGTCAACATCGACAATTACGGTGCCCTACGCACAGTCAGGTGGGGTGGTAAGTGCCATTCTTGTCGCTGCGCGCGAATTGGGGCTGATCGACGGGGTCATTCTGATGGGAGTTGATCGGTGGGATCAAACGCCGGAGCCGTATTTCGCCGTGACCCGCGATGAGATCCTCAGAGCGTCGGGGTCGCGGTACGTGTGGGCGCCCATGCTGAAGGTCTTGCGGGAGGCAGTGGAGGAGCGAAAGCTGAAAAAGATAGCGGTTGTCGGCACGCCATGCGTGATGACCGCGGTGCGGAAAATCCGGGAATCGGATCTCGACGTCCTGTCGATCTATAAACGTGCCATACGTCTGTCTCTAGGGCTGTTCTGCACGGAAATATTTACCGATGCGCTGCTGGCGAAGCTTGAAGCAGACTACGGTATAAGTGCCGTTGACATCAAGAGCTTTGATGTGAAGGGCAAGCTCGTCGTCACCCTCCATAACGCTGATACCGTGGAGATCCCTTTAAAAGATCTGAATACGTTACAACGGCGGGGGTGTGCGTGCTGCGTTGACTTTACGAGTGAGGACGCCGACCTGTCCCTCGGCAGTGTGGGCGCGGAAGAAGGTGCTACCGTAGTGATCGTTCGAAATAGAACAGGTGAGGGGTTCCTTACACGGGCGGCATCGCACGGGTATATTGCATTACGGCAGGGAGTTGACGTCGACGCCATCGCAAAGATTGGAGCTCGGAAGAAGGGAATACCACTAGATGTCGGGCGAACAGCGTTAGCTCCGCATAGGTAATAAAAAAGAATAACGATGAAGATACAAGCGACTAGCCCCGATAAACTCAAGTTCCGATGAAACTCAAGTTCAACGACATCTCACCGCGATTCTAAAAGAACTCACCGATGTAAAGCCCTTGATTGTTTTGGTTCATCTGATTACAGAAACGACAGCATGAAAATAGCTTGCGGAGCGCAGCAGGTGCGATTCACGTAAAAAGTGGAGCCCTTACGTTAGAGCAAACAGAAGGACCCTTCAAATAACACCAGTATACTGTTATGATACGTCTGTTTGGAGTGAAATTTTCCAATTTTGCAAAATTTTTAGCTACTACAGCACTGGTAAATACCGCTCGAGTTCGTATTCGGTTACCTGCACCCGGTAATCGTCCCACTCGCGCGTCTTCAATTCAATGAGATGCTCAAAGACGTGATCCCCCAAGGCGCGCCGCACGAGATCGGAGGGCTCGGTTTCGGCGATCGCTGCGCCCAGATTTTCAGGAAGTGATCCGATGCCATGAGCGTCAAGCTCTGAAGGGGTCATCTTGTAAATGTTACGTTCGACAGGGTCGGGTAGGTCATAGCCTTTTTCCATGCCCTCAAGCCCCGCGGCGAGCATGACTGAAAAGGCAAGATAGGGGTTGCACGCAGGATCAGGACAGCGCAATTCTGCTCGCGTCGCCAGTTCGTTGCCGGGTTTGTACATTGGCACTCGTATGAGGGCAGACCGGTTTCTGCGCGCCCACGTGATATACACCGGTGCTTCAAACCCTGGCACTAACCGTTTGTATGAATTGACCCACTGCGAGGTCACCAAGCAAAACTCTTTTACGTGACGTAACTGACCGGCGATAAAGCCCTTTCCAACGTCAGATAGATTGTACTCATCGTTTGCGTCAAAAAATGCATTGTGTTTGCCCTCGAAGAGAGACTGATGTGTGTGCATCCCACTACCGTTCTCGTTCTGTAAAGGCTTAGGCATGAAGGTAGCGTGAAGACCAGAGCATAATGCTATTTCTTTTATCACAAGACGGTGTGTCATCACGATGTCAGCCATCGTGAGCGCCTCGGTATACCGCAAATCAATCTCGTGCTGACTCGGAGCAACTTCGTGGTGACTGTACTCGACTTTAATTCCCATCTCTTCAAGAGCGAATATGGTGTCCCGTCTAAGATCGGTCGCCAAGTCAAGCGGGGTAAGGTCAAAGTAGCCGCCTTTATCAATAATATCCACACCCTGACTATTCGCAAAGTAGAAGTATTCCAATTCAGGTCCTAAATTAAATTCAAACCCTTTTTTTCTCGCCCTTTCGATATTTTTCTTGAGGACATAGCGCGGGTCCCCCGCGTACGGCTCTCCTGACGGTTCAAGGACGTCGCAAATCAGTCGGGCGACACCGTGTTCTTTTGGTCGCCACGGCAGAACGGCAAACGTGCTCGGGTCGGGTTTGGCGATCATGTCAGACTCTTCGATGGTTTGATAACCAATAATCGACGAACCATCGAATCCCATTCCTTCATCGAGGGCATGTTCAAGCTCTTGGCTGGGTATCGCAAAATTTTTTAGATTACCAAGGATGTCGGTGAACCACAACCGAATGAACTTGATTCCCTTTTCTTCGACCTGATTGAGTACGTATTCTTTGTCCCAAATTTGTCCCATTACATTCTCCCCTGCTGCAAATTTCTCAAGTAGGAAAAACAATTCCTCTTTGCATTAATGAGATATAAACATTTCCAACAACGGTGCTATTTGAATCTTGGGGATTTATTGCATATTAATTCTTATGCGTCGCTAGTGTGCATGTGCAGTCGCACTTATCTTGACAGTTTTTGCTGTGTGCTATCGGAACATATATATATCGTAAAAATACTACTAGAAGTCGGATGCATTCTTCCTAGGAATTGAATTTCCTGCTTCCGATATGCTTAAAAATAGCAAGATGTGAGCTCAAACCCCTAATTCACAGGCAATGCTGGAGAAATGAAATGGTTCTGAAGTCTGATAAAAAAATTTCACACGTGCCATTGAAAATAGACATTAAAAATACACTTCGAATCTCTCGATAATTTAAACATAATTACACAGAGCTATACAACTTTCAGTTGCAACAATCAACAAGTGACATCCTGCGAGCTTTGTTATGGCGGAGGGGCTAGAGCACATCCATTACGGTTACATGTAAAAAAGAGGATTGACAATGGATCCAGCCCTCAATTCTGGCGATACGGCGTGGATGTTGATGTCCACCGCGCTCGTAATGTTGATGACCGTTCCTGGCCTTGCGTTGTTCTACGGAGGCCTCGTGAGGAAGACCAACGTGCTCAACACTTTGTTCCTCTCGTTCGTCGCGTATGCCATCGTAAGTATCATCTGGTTTGTCTATGGATTTCCCCTCGTGTTTGGCACCGATATTAGCGGTGTCATAGGGACGCCGGTTAACATTTTTTTCACCAATATTGCCGAGTCACAGTCGCTGACCGGCACGATACCGACAAGCATCTATGCCATGTATCAGTTGACATTTGCAGCCATCACGGTCGCTCTTGTATCAGGAGCGTTAGTGGAGCGAATGAAATTCCGCGCGTGGATGCTGTTTATCCCCTTATGGATTACTATTGTCTACCTCCCCATCGCTCATTGGGTGTGGGGCGGCGGGTGGCTGGCGCAGCTGGGAGTCTTAGATTTCGCTGGTGGCACGGTAGTTCACATCAACAGCGGAATTGCCGCGCTCGCGCTCATCTTGCTGCTCAAGAAACGAAGAGAGCGAACACTTCTGCCACATCAAATAGGATATTCGGTCATTGGTGCAGGGCTGCTGTGGTTCGGGTGGTTTGGCTTTAACGCAGGATCTGCTCTCACGGCTGGATCCCTCGCGGGTTCTCCCTTTATCGCCACGAATACCGCAGCAGCAGCGGCCATGTTGTCATGGATGCTGATTGAATGGCTTAAAAATGGCAAAGCCACGATGCTCGGTGCGATAACGGGGCTCGTGGCCGGGCTGGTTGCCATCACGCCTGCAGCCGGATACGTCAATATCCCGAGCGCAATGGTTATTGGGTTTGTTACCTCATTTGTGTCGTTCTTCGCCATAACGACTATAAAGTCTCGCCTCGGCTATGATGATGCGCTCGATGTGTTTGGGGTGCACGGATTCTCCGGTATGTGGGGTGCGTTGGCAACCGGCATCTTCGCCAGTCCGGCAATCAACGCCCTGGGAAAAGGCCTTATCTACGGCAATCCGTCCCAGATCGGAATACAAGCCCTCGGCATTGTCGCTACTCTCGCCTATTCGTTTACCCTCACATTGATCATTGCGAAAGTAGTGGACGTAACGGTGGGGTTGCGCGTGACCGTTGACCAAGAGATCCAGGGCTTGGATCTCACGCTGCACGACGAATCAGCGTATCGCCTGTCGTGAGCACCACACATAAGAGGTACCACGCATATATGCAATTTGCAAGGTGAACACATGAAAAAAATCACCGCAATTATCAGACCAAGCAAGTTTGAAGAAGTAAAAAGAGCGCTCATCGACCTTGGATGTTCCGGCATGACGGTGAACGAAGTGAAAGGACACGGGAAACAGGTGGGCATTACGGAACGCTATCGGGGGACTGACTATAAGGTGGATCTCCTACCCAAAACTCAAATTGACATGGTGGTACGGGCGGAAAATGTGGAGAGAGTAATTCAGACTATAAGAGAGAGCGCAAAAACTGGTAAAATTGGAGATGGCAAGATATTCGTGTTTCCCGTTGAAGACGTAATTAGAATAAGGACGGGTGAAAGAGGTCCTGAAGCTGTCTGATGCCATATAGTAAGTCATAAAAGGCCTGCTTCTTCAACTTACTTTTTTATCGGTGAGATATTAAGTGTAAAGTGAGCGTTGACTTCGACATGGTTCAAGTCTTCAGTGTGTGTCCTGTACTGACGTAAATTTATTTCGAAAAATCAACCGATCATTTGGTTCAACTGACCGCTGGTGACAAACGAGCATGCAATTAGCTCAACTGACACTTTTCCCTATGGCTCTCTTAATAGGCTTTAACTTTAGTGAAAGATATCGCTTAAAGGAAAAAAGGCTTGAAGCTAAAATGAGGCTTGCCAAGGCTTCGACTCGGGTTCAAATCCGCGGGGGCTCCTTGTGCTTTGATAAACATGTATTTCTTAGATCATCGGTTGTCGACTAAACAGCTGGCATGCTTCGTGAAAATGTGAACCGATTAAAAAAAAGTGTGATGATAGAAATAAGAGGGGGCGCACAACTCCCGAAAATGGACGTATTCGTTTCGACACGCCTCTTGCGTTATACACCATCCGCCTGAGACGACAGCGCGCTGACGACGGCGTTGTTCACGTCATACACGTATCCTGCCGACACTGCCCAGCGTGTGCTGTTAGGGATAGGTGCGGAGTACTTACAGAAGCCGCCGTTCACTGGGACGGCACCGCAGCCGAGGGATGCATATGTTGCGGTCGTTTGCGCGGCGCTGCCATTAGCGTCATCGCTATATCAGGAACCCGCATTCCCATATCTGAGAGTGTCCTGCAAAATTGATAGGCCAACGCTTCTAAATAGAACGTCGGAATGCCCCATTCATTCATCATTGGCCATGGGCTCGGTCGAGCGTCGATTCAGCACCGTAGCGGAGTGCCATAGCGAGTTCCACTGAAGAGTTAACGATGGGCGTCAGTTAGGCGACTGTACAGGTGAATCGTTGGGCACGCGTCTCAGCTACGGTAAGAGCCGAAGAGGCGTAGAGAGAGAGTAATGTTGGTACCACTCGGTTCGGTGGTATAGTCCTACACGACGGTCCACATCGCTATAACGTCCCTCGCTCGTCATTTCACAACCCTCAATACACGGGCGTCACCCAATGGCAGTACTTCTCGCTGTTGCCCCGTGCAGCGTTAAAATAGGCTTCCTTGAGCGCCCGCGTTATCTCACCGATGGTCCCATCGCCTATTGGTATTTTATCAATGCTCGTGATGGGGGCAACTTCGCCAGCAGTGCCGGTGAAGAAGAGCTCATCGGCTGCGTAGAGTTCAGAACGGCTTACTCTCCGCTCTATCACCTCATAGCCCATGTCGCGACACAAGATCATTAGGGCGTCTCGTGTTATACCCTCTAAGATGTCATCGGAGGGAGGCGGAGTGACGAGCTTCCCGTCTCGCACGAGAAATATGTTCTCTCCGCTTCCCTCTGAGACAAAGCTATCTTTCGTCAGCAGTATGCCCTCGTCGTAGCCGTTCTGGACTGCCTCGATCTTCGCGAGGACGCTGTTCACATAGGCGCCAGCGAACTTCCCACTTGGCGGGAGGGAGTTGTCTGACAGCCTTGTCCACGAGCTCACGCAGACCTTAAGTCCCGTGTCTATGGCCTCGAAGTACTTACCCATCGGCTCCGCGTAGATGGCAAAGTCGTTACTTCTGCCAAATGGATAGAGTCCGACGGTTCCTGGCCCCCAGTAGATCAGCGGCCGTATGTACACGTCTTCGGTGAACTTGTTCACCCTGACCACGTCAACGATGGCCTCTGCAAATTGCCGTTTCGTCAGCAGGATCTCGAGTCTGAGTACGCGCATATTTCTGTACATTCTATTGACGTGTTCCATGAGGCGCACAACGAAGATCTGCCCTTTATCTTCATTGTAGTATCCTCGCAAGCCTTCAAAAACTGCCGTACCGTAGTGCAGGGCATGAGTGGAGATGTGCACGCGTGCGTCCTTCCACCCCACATAGGTGCCATTCATCAGAACTTTGAGATCCGAATTCATCTAAAACTCCTTCTTTTGTCGATTGTCGATTTGGGATATCTCTCCCATAGGCGTCAGTAGACTTAATAGTTTCTTAGAGCGCCATAACGACTATAAGATAATTATATACCCTTTTAGACCGCTGATAGGACTAAGGACCTGTAGTATAGTCTGGATAGAACAGTGGCCTCCGGAGCCTCAAACCCGGGTTCGAATCCCGGCAGGTCCGCTCTAACTGGAGTTCCATAGACCGCATGCAAAAGGGCGCTGGTCTATGATTTGCCGTCGAAGCGCAGCGTTTATTTATTGTATCGGGTCTTGTACGCGTTTAACTGCGATATATTCGATTCAGCTATTGCCCGCGGAGATGCTCACCCGATCCCGCGCTCAAAGCGTGAAGGACGCCATCACCAACGCGCACACCGGCACGCGGCATGAAAAAACGCTGAATAAGTGCAGGTGCGTGAACGCCCCTTTTTTCTTCGGTATCCTATGAAACTACGTCGCTTTTTTGTGCAAAATTATTAAACGTAGTACGCTTTTCTCTTACAGTGATGGCAGACAATTTAGGGCGTATAAAGAACTTGCTCGAAACATTATCGAACGCGCATGGCGTATCCGGGCATGAAGGGAGCTCACGAGAAATACTAGCGAAAGAGCTTGAACCCTACGTAAACGAGATTACGATTGACAAACTAGGCAACTTAATCGCGACAAAATTTGGAGAGGGGCCGTCAGTCATGCTCTCCGCTCATATGGATGAAGTGGGCCTGTCAACGAATTACATCACTGATGATGGGTTCCTCCACTTTATTGGCATCGGGGGATGGTTTGACCAGACGCTGCTCAATCAGAGGGTAACAGTGCACGGCAGCAAGGGTGATCTACTCGGCGTTATAGGGTCGAAGCCCGCCCATCTCTTGGAGGAGGAGGAGAGGAAGAAGCCGATCAAGATGAAGGATATGTTCATAGACATCGGCGCGCGCGATGCCGACGACGCGCAAAAGCTCGGCGTTAAAATCGGAACACCAGTTACCATAGACCGCGAGTTCAGGCCACTCGTGAACGATCTCGTCACGGGAAAGGCGCTTGACGACAGGGCCGGGTGCGCTATGATGATAGAGGCGATGCGGCGCACCACAACAGGAGCGACGGTGTACGCTGTCGGGTCAATTCAAGAAGAAGTCGGGTTAAAAGGAGCACGAACCGCGTCTTTTGGCTTGAACCCGGACGTCGCAATAGCAACGGAGACCAATGTAGCGGGGGACTACCCAGGGATAGAGAAGAAGATGGCACACCTAGAGCTCAGTAAAGGCCCTTCTGTGACCGTGGTGGACGGAGAGGGACGCGGCCTCATCACCCCCGACTCGGTGCTGCTGTGGATTGAAGGCACAGCGGAGAAGTTCGACATCCCGTACCAACGCGATGTTGCCGCCGGCGGGACGACCGACGCCACCGCTATAAATCTGACGAGGGCGGGCATCCCCGCAGGCGTCGTGAGCGTCGTCACGCGGTACCTTCACACTCCTGTCGAGGTGCTTGATTTAAACGACCTCGATGCCGCGGCCGAGCTGATCGCGAGAATGCTTGAGACTGTCGGAGAGTATTTCTAAGGAAGCACGAACGACGTATCGGTACAACAATTGCGCTCCACAGGAGCCTTTATATAGTGATGGCTTAATTAAGCACTTGGAAGGCGCTACCATGAGGGATTGTTTTATTTAACGATATCAGGTTTCTCGACACGACGCTGCGGGATGGAGAGCAGACCCCCGGGGTGTCGCTCACCGTCGATGAGAAATTGTGGATCGCACGAGCTCTTGAAAAGCTAGGCGTAGACATCATTGAGGCCGGATCTGCCGTCACCTCTGAGGGTGAGCGTGCCGCAATAAAAGCCGTAGCGAACGAAGGACTAAACGCCGAGATATGCAGCTATGCGCGGGCGGTCAAGAGCGATATTGACTATTGTCTTTCGTGTGACGTCGACTCTGTGCACCTTGTTGTGCCGGTGTCAGATCTTCATATCGAAAAGAAGCTCAGGAAAGACCGGGAGACCGTGCTCACCATGGCGACAGATACCACGGAGTACGCCGTAGAGCATGGCCTCATCGTTGAGCTGAGTGGCGAAGACGCATCAAGAGCGGCACTTGAGTATCTCAAGGAGTTCTACACGCGAGGGGTTGAAGCAGGCGCAGAGCGCCTCTGCTACTGCGACACCGTTGGCGTACTTGTCCCTGAAAGAACCGTTGAGATATTCTCAGAACTGGGCAACATTGCGCCGATGAGCGTCCATTGTCACGATGATTTCGGTCTTGCAACGGCAAATTCTATTGCTGCCCTAAAAGGTGGCGCGACACAGGTGCACGCGACCGTGAACGGCATCGGAGAGCGCGCGGGAAACACATCGCTGGAAGAGGTCGTTATGACTCTTGCATCACTGTATCATTATAAGACGCGAATCAACACCGCCGAGTTTTACCACGTTTCAAGGCTGGTGAGCAGACTCACGGGCGTTCTCGTAGCACCGAATAAGGCAATCATCGGTGAAAACGCCTTTACGCACGAGTCAGGAATTCACGCTCACGGTCTGCTCGCAGACACGAGGACGTATGAGCCGATAACGCCAGAACTCGTGGGACGGGAGCGCAGGATCGTGCTGGGAAAGCACGCCGGAAGCACCTCTGTACGGCTTGCGCTGAAGGAATTGGGATTAGAAGCAACTAATGAACAGTTACATGACGTGCTAAAACGTATAAAGGAGCTGGGCGATAAAGGCAAGCGAGTCACCGATGCGGATCTCCAAGCTATTGCAGAAACGGTGCTTGAAATTGACAGAGAAGCGAGAATTACGCTCGAAGAGCTCACCGTCGTCTCCGGGAACATCGTTACCCCAACGTCGTCCGTTAAGCTTCTGGTCGATGGGGTGGAGGTGGTTGAAGCGGGAGTCGGACTCGGCCCCGTGGATGCCGCTATAAATGCCCTCAAAAAGGCTACAGGGAAGCTGGCTGACATAACGCTTGAGGAGTATCACGTAGATGCCATCACCGGTGGAACAGACGCGTTGGTCGAGGTCTTGGTCAAGTTGAGCAAAGGTGATCGCATTATTACTGCTCGTGGAGCGCGGGCTGACATCATAATGGCCTCCGTAGAAGCGGTTCTTGAAGGAATGAACAGGCTGCTATCGATTGAATAGAAGGTGAGAGATGAGATGGAAATAAGTGGTGCTAAGGCGCTGATCAAAAGTCTGGAGTACGAAAATGTGGATACAATTTTCGGCTACCCTGGTGGAGTTGTCATACCGATATATGACGAGCTGTATCAGCAGGATGCAGTTCACCACTATCTGGTGCGGCACGAACAAGCGGCAGCGCACGCTGCCGATGGGTACGCCAGAGCGACCGGGAAGGTAGGGGTATGTATGGCCACCTCGGGCCCCGGGGCAACAAACCTCGTGACGGGAATCGCCACCGCATACATGGACAGCGTGCCACTCGTAGCATTAACGGGACAGGTTCCCTCCGATCTGATCGGAAACGACGCGTTTCAGGAAGTCAACATAACGGGCATTACGTTGCCTATTACGAAGCACAACTATTTAATCAGAAGTGCGAGCGAAATCCCACAAACGATAAAAGAGGCGTTCCATATCGCATCAACGGGCAGGCCGGGACCAGTTCTGATCGATATACCAAAGGACACCACGACGACTACGATGAAGTTCGAGTATCCTAAAAAGATCAACCTGCGTGGCTACAAGCCGACGTATGAAGGGCACCCGCTCCAGATAAAGCGCGCGGCAAAAGCCATCTCCGAGGCACACCGCCCGATCATTTATGTCGGTGGAGGAGCGAAGATGAGCGGGGCGACTGAGGAGGTCCGTGCGCTCGCAGAAACCATAATGGCTCCCGTGACAATGACGCTCATGGGAATGGGCATAATGCCTGCCGACCATCCACTATCGCTCGGCATGCTCGGCATGCACGGGACGAAGTACGCAAACTATGCCGTTATGGAATCTGATCTCATCATCGCGATAGGAGTGAGATTTGACGACAGAGTCACCGGCAAGATAGCAAGCTTCGCCCCCAGCGCCAAAATTATACACATAGATATAGATCCAGCGGAGATCAGCAAAAACGTCAGAGTCGACATTCCCATCGTCGGCGATGCGAAAAAAGTTCTTCAAAAGCTTATCTCCCTCGTAAAGTTCACACGCAGAAACGAATGGAACGACAAAGTACGGGAGTGGAAACAAGAGTTTCCCCTGGAATTTGAGGGGAACGGGCTTAAACCTCAATATATCGTGCAGCAGCTGAGCGAGATATGCCCAGACGCGATCATCTGCACAGATGTCGGGCAGCACCAGATGTGGGCTGCTCAGTACTTCAATCATCAACATCCGCGAAACTTCATATCTTCAGGCGGACTTGGAACGATGGGCTACGGATTTCCCGCTTCGATCGGTGCGAAGATTGGGCGGCCCAATGAGACCGTTTTTGACATTGCAGGTGATGGTAGCTTCACCATGAACTGTCAGGAGTTGGCGACTGCCGTCGCCTACGACGTTCAGGTAAAAGTAGCGATATTCAACAACGGATATCTCGGCATGGTACGACAGTGGCAAGAGTTTTTCTTTGAGAAACGGTACTCCGAGACAAAGCTCACTGAAATAAACTTCGTGAAGTTAGCCGATGCATTTGGAGCACACGGAATCCGAGTCGACAGGCCAAGCGAGGTAGCACCGGCCCTTCGAGAGGCGCTTAAGATGCCAAAACCCGTCGTCATCGACTTTCGAGTCACACCCGAGGAAAACGTCTTCCCAATGGTTCCTGCAGGAGCAGCGTTGAACGAGATTATTGACCTCAAGAGCAGGAGGGGGTAGATAGAGATGAAACATACGCTATCGGTGCTTGTTGAGAACAAGCCCGGAGTGCTGCAAGAACTGCGGGGCTCTTTAGCCGCAGAGGGTACAATATCGAGAGCCTCACTGTCGGCGTGACGGAGAATCAGGATATATCACGGATGACCATCGTCGTGTCCGGCGATGACATGGTTGTCGAACAGGTCACAAAGCAGCTCAATAAGCTCATTGAAGTCATAAAAGTCTCTGATTTAACACAAGAATCGTTCATCGATAGAGAGCTTGTATTGATCAAAGTCGCAGCTGAAGGGCCGAACCGCGCGGAAATAATGCAGATCGCAGATATCTTCAGGGCTCGAATTGTTGACATTGCTCCGAAAAGTCTTGTGATTGAAGTTACTGGTGGTGAGGGCAAGATTGACGCTCTCACCTACATGTTACGGCAGTTCGGGATTAAAGAGATGGTACGAACCGGGAAACTGGCGCTCGGAAGAGGGCCAAAGGCCATAGCTTCAGCCAAGGAGTGAAGCGTTCAACCGCTTCCGTTAGTTCACGGTTACTGGTGGCGCTTTCGTGCAGGGATTTCTGTTATCTAACGCGTTCCGCCGTAGCAATGTTCATCTTTTAAGATTTCCGTTTTTGCGTCGATTTGGAAGAGTCATGGTCATGGTCATGCTCATGCTCGTGTGAAGGAGCATTGAGCCAAGAGCTGAACATGTTTTTATATCCTTATCAGTAAATACTAAGCTATCTCGCCAACTACTTAACCTAACGGAGTCTGAAAAATGATTAAAATGTACTATGATGCTGATGCAGATCTTACCAGTCTTAAGGGTAAAAGAATTGCCATAATTGGATATGGAAGCCAAGGACACGCTCAAGCCCAAAATCTCAGGGATTCAGGACTTGACGTTATCATTGGTCTAAGACAGGGGAAATCGTGGGATCAGGCCGTAAAAGATGGTTTTGAAGTTTTAAACGTGAAAGGAGCTTCAGACGAAGCAGATATAATACAGATACTCCTCCCAGATCAGCACCAGCCTGAGGTCTATCGTGAAGAGATCAAACCAAGCCTTCAAGACGGCGATGCGCTTTCTTTCTCCCATGGATTCAATATTCACTACAACCAGATAGTACCACCAGAACACGTCGATGTATTTATGGTCGCGCCAAAAGGGCCTGGGCATCTTGTCAGGAGGGTCTATGAGCAGGGTGAGGGAGTGCCAGCACTTGTAGCTGTCTACCAGGATTACACTAGAACGAGTTTACAGAAGGCGCTTGCGTACGCCAAGGGGATAGGAGCCACTCGGGCGGGAGTACTCGAAACGACATTCAGTGAAGAGACCGAGACTGACCTCTTTGGCGAACAAGCCGTACTTTGCGGTGGCACGGCAGAACTGATTAAAGCCGGATTTGAAACACTTGTCGACGCTGGGTATAAGCCAGAGATCGCCTATTTCGAGTGCTTGCACGAGTTAAAGCTGATCGTCGACCTCATATACGAGGGAGGGCTTTCATGGATGAGGGAGTCTATAAGCGACACCGCGCAGTACGGGGACCTGACGAGAGGCAAGAGGATCATCACAGAGGAAACCCGGACGGAGATGAAGCAGCTACTCAAAGAAATCCAGAACGGTGAGTTTGCGCGGGAATGGATACTCGAAAACAAAGCGAACCGCCCTGTCTTCCATGCTCGTAACAGACAGGAGAGAGAGCACCAAATTGAAATCGTAGGGGCAAAGCTTAGAGCGATGATGTCTTGGCTGAAATAACGCTCCCGTGGCTCTTTTTTACGGAATTAGTAGTGGTCTGACGCTGGTAGTTTTTCCCGAGAATTGAGAGAAGCACGTTCGGAATGCTGTGATAAGTCGCGCTGTAAAGCGAAGTTGTCGCACCAGCACGTGAATAACCGGCGTGAGACGTCACTTGCAAATGTACGTGCAGCACTACACGCAATAGAAACGTGCATCGTAAACGTGTCAAGAGAACACACGAGAAGTTGCTGTCCACTTTCCCGTCTGGCCATAGGAGGGGAGTACATCAGCTTCTCGCGTTCACTTTCTTCATGGATGACGTAAAGTCAAGATTTTCTTGATCTCATTTTTATCGACGCATATGATTATAATGGAGAAATTCATATACCTAATATCTAAGTCTATAAAAGAACTTATACCTAAAAGAGAGCAGTGCTTGAATCCATGACCACGTTCAAAGTTGCAGGGTTTGTCCTCGTATCGATGTTGTTAATTGCCTCACTACAGTTGGTAGCCTCAGCTCGAAATGCTGATGATGGCACTGATGTCGCTGCACTTGCTGCGCCCACCGTTCCCCCTATTATAACGCCGACGCCTACTCCGGTGCCGACGCCGACGCCTACTCCGGTGCCGACGCCGACGCCGACGCCGACGACTGAACTGCCAACCGTGCTGATACCATCGATACGACCGATTCAGAGCCCAAATCCTATAACGGAGGTTTCACCTACGCCAACTAAAAGCGCTAATGTAACTACTGCTGTGGATGGAGGAGGAAGAGACTGGGCAAAATTACTTCCTGAAATACCTAATGGAATCTCTCCTCTCTTTCTCTTAGTATTACTTCCAATAGCGCTTATTATTGCGGCATTGCTGGTATCCATCTTCAGAGGAGATCGTGGAGACAGTGAACTATACGACGAGTACGACGGCTCCGATTATGATGCAGGTGGTGGTGTTAGCGACGAGGTGGGATTTGATACCGGCTATGAGGTAAATCAGTATAACAACAGATCTCGAAAATATAGAGATGAGAGCGGACTTGGTCAAAATTCTTACACAAAGAGACAGCTGAACTATGAAGTCGACACAAGTCAAAGCGCACAGGCAGAAGACTATGGCCCTGAGGCTTTGTGGCCCGAACGCCTAACGGGCGGGGATGCAAAAGGGCTAAAAAGCGATTCGAAAAAACGCCGGTGGGGTGACTTATAGCTTAGATTTTGACTTAATTAAAGACAATTTATATATAGTGTCAACTATTGTGGTAACAATCAGGACTTAAATAGAGCGTATATATTACGAAAATTCGGTTGAATTTTCCCGATATTGAGAGAGTAGTTTCAACGGTTCTCTCGGGTGATGTAATGTCAGATAAACAGAATGTAATTAAACAGAGCGTTGACATCCTCACCCGGATTATAGAGGATGACTCCGTGCCGAGAAATATTCGACGCGCTGCAGATGAGGCGAAAAACAGACTGTTAAATCAGGAGGAATCTGAGGCAGTTAGAGCAGCTTATGTGATATCGATCCTCGATGACATAAGCAATGACCCAAATATACCGCTTCACACGAGGACTCTTATCTGGAACATCGCAAGTCAACTTGAAAAGGTATCGGTGGAGGGAGGGTGAACTGCTACTCTTCGACTCTCGTGATCTTTCTGCATAGTCTTAAAAGACGATAGCTGCCGCCGTAAAGCTACTATCACTGTCCGTGGCTTATTCGAGAACTTTTACTTAAATGACGGTGATATGCTCTCAGGAGCATCTCACAACTGTGCGACCTGTAACTGCAACCTCCTGCTGAAATTTTTAAGACGGAGCGAAGGAGCACATGCTTCGTGTTTTGAGGGTTAACGTTATATTCTGAGTGATCTTGCAAACATGCTGAGTTTTCTCGATGCTCTAAGGGGTATCCCATAAGTAGCGACGTAAAGTTTCGCCAGATTAACAAACTACTAGATGGACAGATTAGAAACACAGGATTGGACTGGCAATATAAGAGACAAATGGCAAGGTGTAATGTCGGTGATTCTCCCTGAATTTAGATCAACAAGCGGCAAAAATTCGGACGCAGCTACTGCCGGCAAGAAGGATGCCACTACTGATTGGTTTAGTACTAGTGCTAAACGGATTTAAAGCACCAAATTTCCGTTGATAAAAAAATACGAGAGTGCCCAAGAGGTGCAGTGTAAGCGTAAGCGTACAAAATCCGAAGATCGAAAGTCTATTAAACAGTGTTTGCTATCTCTAAAAAGAGAGTGAAGTGGCTCGGAAATGTGCCCGTTAGATGCCCGCAGCATTGGCGTTACCGTCGTGCCGAGCATTTCTGACGTCGTGCTCGTAAAGAGGATGCGTGCCAGTACCTCTTGTGTTTCAATGAGAAAAGTGATATATCATAAGCTATATGAACTACAGCTGGTTCTATCAATTACGTAAGGTGAATCACTTTATTGTAAGGTGACTTAATGGATATTGATGAACGGGCCAAAAAGATAAAAGAGTGGGCCCAGAAATACGCAGAAAGAAAGGGCTTTGAACTGTATCCTGATGAGAAACGCGTGGATGAAGTAGCGCAAGGTCTCGCAGCACGGCAAGAGAAATTCGGGAAGCGCTACTGTCCATGCCGGATCATTACAGGAAATGAAATCGAAGATAGAAAGATCATCTGTCCGTGCGCGTATCACGAAGAAGAGTTAAAAAAAGGTGAAACTTGTCATTGTAGGCTTTTCGTCACAAAAGAATACAAGGAGGCAGCAAGGGGTGAAACAGATGGTTAATTTGAAATTTGCCGCAGTGATTGCTGTGCTTGGCGTTTTGAGCGTAGGCATTAGCGGCTGCATAAGCCAGTCGGGCTATGAGTTCGTCGGAGGGGTCTCCCATCCAAAGGAGATTACTGATCTGCTGAAAAATGGAACAGTAGTCCTCTACTTCTGGAAAAATAATTGCCCTGGGTGTGATGAGATGAAACCCACGATAGCAAATCTTGTGGGGCAATACAATGGCACAAACGTCACTATTATAAAGATAAATATCGAACAGAACGCGAAGAATAAGGATACCGGCAAAAACTATGGGGTAACTGCAACGCCAACAACGATCGTAATACGTGGAAACGGAGATATAGCCAAATTTGTTGGTGTAGCTAACGAGAACACACTAAAGAGCGCAATTGAGGACGCAAGAAAATAACTGAGGACACAAGAAAATGGAAGTAAATCCATTAATTGCCTTTGGCGCGGGAGTGGTGAGCATACTTTCTCCATGTGTGCTGCCCCTGCTTCCGGCAATAGTAGCATCATCAACTGAAAGTGGAAAATACAGGCCGCTCGCAATAGTAATTGGTCTCAGTATTTCGTTTACGATGATGGGATTAACGGCATCGGCATTCGGTTCGATATTTCAGAGCTTCAAAGACTACATCAACGCAGCTGCCATAATAATCATAATAACGATGGGGGTATGGATGCTCTTTAATCTGCATCTTCCCTACAACGTGCCGAGTCTTGGAATTATAAACAAGGTTTCGAACAAGTCGTATAAACTTCCGACAGAGGGAATAGGAAGCGGCTTGCTCTTAGGACTTTCACTCGGTATAGTTTGGTTGCCGTGCACGGGTCCCGTTCTTGGCACAATACTCACGTGGGTCGCCGCAAAAGGTAACGTGCTCATAGGCGGAATGTTGCTGCTCGTGTATTCTCTCGGGTTCGCTGTCCCGATGCTTGGAATCGCTTATTCAACAAAAATGTCATCAGCCCTAGCAGGTAAAACGGCAAAAATGATATGGATTAGACGGATTGCAGGACTTGCGCTCATAGTGGTAGGAGTATACCTTCTAAACCCCTCTACGTATTTGTGAAGTGGATGCCTCCTCGGAGCCCGCGCGAAAGATCATTCTTACCAGGTTACGCCATTTGTGATTTTTGTACGATTGTAGAGCGCTTTGAAACGCAGCCAAGCATTTTTATTGTTAGAAATGTATATAAATAAACGTAAATGCGTTAATCAGAAAGCCAGGAAGAACGGGAGCTACAACGCGATGTTAGTATTGTTTATATACCTCGTCAAACATCTGCCTAGTACTCCACCAGGATCTTCTACAATTCTTTAGCTTGTGATACAGTGGTTTAAATGTATAGGATAATGAGGAAAGAAGAGATAGCACCGCTAACGTATATGATGCTTATAGATGCGCCAATTATTGCCAAAAAGAGCAAAATGTGGGCAATTTGTCATACTAAGAATTGATGAGAGAGGTGAGCGGATACCGCTCACTATAGCCGAGCGTTACCCCGATAGCCGCCTGATAAAGATAGTTTTCCAAGAGGTGGGACTGACTACAAAGAGGTTGAGGTGTCTAGCGGAAGGCGGTGAGATTCTCGACCTCATAGGACCACTTGGGACCCCGACCAAAGTCGAAACCTACGGCACGGTTGTGCTCGTAGGTGGAGGATACGGCGCAGCACCGCTTGAAATCATATCGAGAGAGATGAAGGAGGCCGGAAACACAGTCATCTCAGTAGTTGGCGCTCGCTCGAGTGATTTTCTTGTGCAGGTCGAAGAGATTGCGGCGAACAGCGATGAGTTGTATATATCCACTGACGACGGTACAAGAGGCGAAAAAGGGTTCGTAGTGGCGCCTCTCGAACGTATACTAAAATATCGCGACGTTGACCTTATACTCTCAATAGGGCCAGTTCCTATGATGAGAGCTGTAGCGGACATCACGAGGTTCTCTGGGATAAGGACGATTGTCAGTCTCAACCCCATCATGGTCGATGGCACTGGGATGTGCGGGTCGTGTCGCGTCGCTATCGGCGGCAAGACGATGTTCGCTTGCGTCGATGGTCCAGATTTTGATGCACACGCAGTTGACTTTGACCTACTCCTGAACCGGCAGAAGATGTATCTCGAGGAGGAGGGTGTCGCAGCGAGGAGGCAGTGCACATGCCTCTAAAAGAACGACAGATCGAGAGAAAGCAGCCGTCTGAAGAGCGTATTAGGAACTTTGACGAGGTCTCCTTTACATATACACCTGAAGAAGCGGTAACAGAAGCTGAGCGCTGTCTCACCTGTAAAAAGCCACTCTGCATTCACGGATGCCCTGTTGAGGTTGATATCCCAGAATTCATAGAAATGATCCGGAGATGGGATTTCGACGCAGCAGCAGACAGTATAAAGCGAAGGAACAACCTGCCTGCGATATGTGGGAGGGTATGTCCTCAAGAGATGCAGTGTGAGCAGGTACTGCACGGCTGGTAAGACAGGAGAAGCTGTGGCGATCGGAAAGCTCGAGCGTTTCGCTGCTGACTATGGCAGTGAAAAGCCAGAAATTGCGCCTAAAAAAGACAAGAAGGTGGCAATCGTTGGTTCAGGTCCAGCAGGATTAACCGCTGCTGGCGACCTTGCACGCATGGGCTACACGGTCACTCTGTTCGAGGCGCTCCACACTCCCGGCGGCGTGCTCGCGTACGGCATACCGGAATTCAGACTTCCAAAGAAAGTCGTGCAGCATGAGGTTGACTACATACGGCAGCTTGGGGTCGATATACAGCTCAACACGCTGATTGGAAAGATGATATCCATTGATGAACTCTTACGCATGGAGTACGGAGCAGTTTTCATCGCAACAGGCGCTGGTCTTCCGCAGTTTCTCGATATGCAAGGGGAGAACCTCAATGGAGTCTACTACGCAAATGAATATTTAACACGCGTGAACCTCATGAAGGCCTACATGTTTCCCGACTACGAGACTCCGATTAAACGCGGCAAAAATGTAGCCGTCGTTGGTGGAGGGAACGTGGCAATGGATGCGGCGCGAAGCGCTCGAAGGCTTGGCGCTGAAAATGTCTACGTAATTTACAGACGTGGTGAGGGGGAGATGTTAGCACGACGCGAGGAAATTGAGCACACCAAAGAAGAGGGCGTGAAGTTTGTTTTTCTATCAAATCCGACAAAGTTCCTTGGTCAGAACGGATGGCTCGAGGCCGTACAGTGCGTGCGCATGGAATTATGCGAGCCGGATGAATCAGGCAGGTGTACGCCGATGCCTCTTGAGGGTTCAGAGTTTACAATAGAGTGCGACGTAGCTATTGTCGCGATAGGTAATAATCCGAACCCGTTGATCGCAAAAAATTCCCCCGATATAGCCGCTACTAACCGTGGGCACATCTTAGCTGATACACGTTCTGGAAGCACCAACAAAAAGGGCGTGTTTGCCGGAGGAGACATAGTGACGGGAGCGGCCTCCGTTATCAGCGCAATGGGAGCTGGTAAGCGTGCTGCAAAATCGATAGATCAGTATCTGAGCTAGACCCTACTGGCTCACAAAAAAAGGTGTAATAATAGCCTTTTGATATATAAACGCGAGAACATCGCGTTGTGCAGAAAATATTTAACTCATCAATTTGATATAATCATATAAAATAGAGCATGGAGTGTTGTTTTTAAGTTGTCACAAGAAGAATTAGTCGAAACGGACCGCGTTGAGGTTGCAAGTGGCGCATCCGACGTGCTAGGTGGGATGAACATATCCGCGACGAGTGAAATAGCTGTACCACAGCTGCTCGTCGATCAAGTCATAGGACAGGAACACGCCGTGGAGGTCATAAAGAAGGCCGCAAAACAGCGAAGACACGTCATGTTAATTGGTTCTCCTGGCACCGGTAAGTCTATGCTTGCCCGCTCGATGGCCGAACTGCTTCCTAAGGAAGAACTGCAGGACGTACTAATCTATCATAATTTTGAGGATAGCAACAGCCCGAAAATCCGCGCTGTGCCCGCCGGAAAGGGGAGGCAGATTGTTGACTCTCATAAACGGGAGGCACAGAAGCGGGGCCAATTCAGAAACATGATGTCGATGATCTTGATCTTCGCAATAGTGGCCTACTCATTTGCCGTTAATCAGCCCATAATGGGGATTATTGCAGCAGCCATGCTGTTTATAGCGCTCCGCTATATCACTCCCCGTGAAGACGCCAACATACCAAAGCTTCTCATCTCAAATGAGGCTAAAGAGATAGCGCCGTATATCGATGGAACAGGCGCACACGCCGGAGCGCTCCTCGGTGACGTCAGGCATGATCCCTTCCAATCAGGCGGACTCGAAACTCCTGCACACGACAGAGTTGAAGCGGGAGCCATTCATAAAGCCAACAAGGGCGTGCTCTTCATAGATGAGATCAACACGCTGAGAATTGAATCACAGCAACACCTGCTCACTGCGCTCCAAGAGGGCGAATTTTCAATAACTGGCCAGTCAGAGCGCTCGAGTGGGGCAATGGTAAAGACTGAGCCAGTGCCGTGCAACTTCGTAATGGTCGCTGCTGGAAACTTAGATGCTGTTAAAGGGATGCATCCCGCACTCCGATCGCGTATACGGGGCTATGGCTACGAGGTGTATATGCGCGACTCAATAGAAGATACGCCGGAGAACCGCAGAAAGCTCGTGCGGTTTGTCGCTCAGGAGGTCAAAAAGGATGAGAAAATACCGCACTTCACTGCGGGGGCAGTCGAGGAGATAATCAGAGAAGCTCGTAGACGTGCCGGCAGAAAGGGACATCTCACCCTTATGTTGCGAGATTTGGGCGGCTTGATACGGGTTGCAGGCGATGTCGCGCAGTCTGAAGGATCTGAGTTTACCAGCGCTAAGCAAGTAGTTGAAGCAAAGAAGATGGCGCGATCGGTCGAACAACAGCTTACTGATCAGTACCTCGAGCGGAGACGAGATTACCAAGTGTTTCGGAACAGTGGAGCCGAAGTCGGACGAGTAAATGGGCTTGCCGTAATGGGCAATGACTCAGGAGTGATGCTACCGATCGTGGCCGAGGTAACTCCTGCACAATCTAAAGAAGAGGGTCGCGTGATCGCGACAGGGCTCCTCAAGGAGATTGCACTTGAGGCAGTCCAGAACGTCTCAGCGCTCATTAAAAAATTTACCGGTCAAGACATATCGAGCAAAGACGTCCACATCCAGTTTATAGGAACGTACGAAGGGGTAGAAGGTGATTCTGCCTCAATATCGATCGCCACTGCCGTGATTTCCGCCCTTGAGAATGTGCCGGTAGACCAGAGCGTGGCGATGACGGGATCGCTTTCAGTTCGGGGTGAGGTTCTCCCGGTCGGCGGTGTGACGCCCAAGATCGAGGCAGCCGCGAAGGCGGGAATTAAAAGCATACTGATACCAAAGGACAACGAAGGCGACGTTATGCTTGAGGAACACTATAAAGAGAGGGTAAAGATCATCCCCGTCAGCACGATTAGCGAGGTTCTCGAAAATAGCCTTCTAGGAAGAAAGCGTGACGGGTTGCTCGAGCGGCTGAAGAAATTTGCAATAGATCCGCTTGACGTGAGGGGCCATAAAAGCGCGGTCCCTCAATAGTTTGTTTTGTTCGTAAGTTTCATACAATCTTCGTCACGTGAGACTCTAGGACGTTATGTGATGGACAAGCTTCCGCTTTTTAGAACTGCACACCGCATTGAAACGAGGGCTGATTTAAGCGCTCCGATTGATGAGCTCTGGGACATACACGACGCGGTTGGCGACACAGACAGATCTAACGCGCCGGAAACGTCGCTGCTCGATCTTAAAATCGAGATAGCACGACGCATATTTCATGACTGCCACTTCTGCGAGCGGAGATGTCACACAGACCGGAGCGTAAAACCCGGATTCTGCGGAGTAAAGTACTCCAACTATTCGTCTGAATTTCTCCACTATGGCGAAGAGCGAGAGCTCGTGCCGTCTCACACGATCTTCTTCACCGGCTGCACGTTCTCGTGCGTCTTCTGCCAAAATTGGGAGATCTCACAGACCCCACGAGCAGGGATCAGAGCTGTACCAGAACTTCTTGCGTTCAGAGTGCGCGCGAGGGCTGGACAGGGGAGCCGCACCGTCAACTGGGTCGGAGGTGACCCCACGCCGCATACCTACATAATTTTAAAGACGATACGAACGCTCTGTGATCTCGCAGGCGCGGACACAGGGAGAGTCGATGCGACTGGCCGCAACGTCCCGATGGTATTTAACTCCAACGTGTATTATTCTTCAGAGTCTGCAAGGCTCCTCAATGGCGTCATTGACGTATACCTGAGCGATTTTAAATACGGGAACGATGCATGCGCAAAGCGTTATTCTCACGTTGACAACTACGTTGCTATCGTCACCAGAAATCTGCTATCATCTAAGGATAACCTGCTGATACGACATCTCGTGATGCCCGGACATATTACATGCTGCACACAGCCCATTGTAGAGTGGGTGCAAGAACATATGCCGGAGGTTAAATTCAACCTTATGTTCCAGTACACCCCCTACAACGTCGCACACTATCCCGCGATCAATAGGTACTTGCGAGCGGACGAGATCCATCTGGCACAGACGATCGCAAGGGACTTAAACCTTGTTTGATCTGAGTCTTGTTAGGATAAGTTAGGATAGGTTAGGTTAGGATAGCATGGGAATCATTACTCTTCTCACAGACTTCGGGTCGTTTTACCCATCCGTCATGAAAGCGGTGATGCTTAGCATTGCACCTTCCGCTAATGTGATCGACATCACGCACGACGTGACACCTCAAAATGTAACTGAGGGGTCGTTTATACTTCGCGAAGCGGTGAAGTACTTCCAGCGCGGCACAGTTCACGTCGCCGTCGTGGATCCAACCGTGGGGACAGAGCGATGCGGGCTCGTGGTGGAGGCCGGCGGCCAATACCTCGTTGGGCCTGATAACGGACTCTTGATTCCGGCAGCTCGATACCTCGGAGATGTCGAGGTGATGACCATCGATATGCAAGCAAAGTCGCACACGTTCCACGGCAGGGATGTCTTTGCTCCGATTGGCGCACGCCTTTCAATAGGAATTATGGAGCATCTCACAAAGACGTCTTACTACGTCGACTCGACGATTGAAGAGCCCTCAGTTCGTGACAACACGGTGGTAGGGAAGGTGTTGTACGTCGACCGGTTCGGAAACTGTGTGACGAATATTAGCGGGAGCACAATTACCTCGAGAACAGATTTTGGAGGCTATCACACGTTAAACAATTCAGTTACACTACGATCTGCGAGAACGTACAAGTACGGTACGGGAGGGGAACTTTTACTCGTGGTAGGAAGCTTCGATTTGATCGAAATAGCCTTGAAAAGGGGAAGTGCGGCACAAGCGCTCAACCTACAGATTGGAGACAACATTACAATCGATTTCTAACTGAAGATAAGAATAGTCAGTCGAGAGAGGAAGAGGGGGAGAATCTGTAGCCGCGATTTGTCGTCTGTGCACGCGTGAGCATCCTTCCTTCCGGTTCGACCTATGACGTGAGAAGTATGTTACGCGTCCTTTAGGTACCCCTCGAGTCTTAATAATTTACGCTTTACCTCAAGGCCTGATGAAAAGCCGCCAAGAGTATGTTTCCCCACAACTCTGTGGCACGGCACGAGGATAAGATGAGAGTTCTTGCGCATGACACTCCCGACCGACCTCGCAGCTCGCGGTCGCCCCGCCAGTTGTGCGAGCTCTGAGTAGGTCAGCACGCCCCCCCTGGGTATCTTCCGCGCTTCGCGTATCACCGAGGTTTCAAAGTCTGTGAGACCCTCGAGGTCTAATATATAGCTGCTAAAGTCAACGTCGGCACCCGTGATATAGTCACGAATATCCGTGGCAACGCTCGTTGCTATGCGTGGGTCGCCATCTGTCGGCCTCTCCGTCCGGAGCTCTCTCGGTCTCTCCGCATGAAACGAGATTTCACGTACGACGTTGTTATCCGCAGCAATTCGCACGTATCTTTCAAGATAATCAGAGTAAAAAGATTCAATAGTCATGCTCTGCTGTTCTCCTGTCGTGCATATGCTCCATTTTGTCGCGTATGCTGTGTCACATCTACGATACTATACCCCCTCTCCTATATTACATACCAGTCAGTATCGAGCAACGGTCTCGTCTCACCCTCCACATCAAAGTCAGCATGGGCGTGGGGATAAATCGAGGCGAGGGCCTCTTTTAGATCACGTAGGTACTCGACGTTGCTGAGGCTTCCGTACTCGAACTTCCGCCCACGCACGCGACACCTCTCGAGCGTCTCATCTTTTGGCGCGATGACCACCTCGATGTCAGTCATCTCACACGCCTTTACCATTGCCTTCCTGAAATCACCGCTGCAGTAGGCTATCCTGTGTTTATAGTTATGTCGGGTCTTTTCAAAGTACCGATACAGCCTGTCGCTCTCAAGCTCTATAAATCGCTTTTTGACTGACGTCACGTTGCAATCCCCGAGCACAAAGCTATAGCTGGTAAACGGATATTCGGCGTCAAGTTCTCTCGGAGTGACACCGCACGTTCCGAAGGTCACGATATGAACCTGTTCAGGCTTTAATACGCCGAAGATTACCTTATCGTAGTTTTTATGGCTTGGACTGGTGTGATAGGGCTTCACCTTGGCGCACGGCACAAAAACGCATATATCCCGTACGGGGGCGATGTACTCGGTCAAAATGTACTCATTGGCCCTTATCATGTCGGGGTGAGAGAACACCTTCTCTCCCACGAGTGGCGTGTCTGAGCGTTCGTCCTCGGGAATTATCATGTGAAATATAAATAAATATGATTGTCGTATGAATAGAGATGAAAAGCGGTACTATAACAAGCTCAAACTCTTAAGCTCCTTTACAATCTTGTCGACGGCCTCCTTAGCATCGTCCGGTTTCCGCCCGCCGGTGACCACGAGCTTCCCCGAACCGAACAGAAGGACGACAACTTTTGGATCTGACAGACGGTAGACGAGTCCTGGAAACTGTTCCGGCTCATATTCTATGTTCTCGAGCCCTAGTCCCACTGCAATTGCGTTCAGGTTTAACACTGAACCGAGTTCTGCTGATGCGACGATGTTTTGCACTTTGATTTCGGGCGTGCCTTCTACCTCTATCCCAATTTTTCTCAAGCTCTCAAATACTTTTTCAAGCCCTTTATAGACATCCTCAATGCTTTTAGCGCCGGTGCAGACGATCTTTCCGGATCGAAAAATGAGGGCTGCAGTCTTTGGATCTTTCGTCCTGTAAACAAGGCCAGGGAACTGCTCCGGGTCATAGTCGGCTCCCTCGAGGGCCAGCGTTACCGCCTTGAGGTTTATCTCCGTCCCAATACCGGTCGACGCAACGACGTTTTCAATCTTAATAGTATCTCTCGGTTCAACCATAAAACACCCTTCTCCGCAGTTATAAAAACATTCCTTTATATATATAAATAAAATCCCCGTTTGTGTGAGGAGGGGGAAAAAAACACTTACAATATGCTGTAGTTACGATGTCGTGATGTTTCCGAGCGTCATCCACGACGCATGTATCGATTACGAGGTGCGCTGATGCAGCGCATTAATCCATGGTTGTTTGAAAGTGAAACCTTTACGGTGTAACGATAACGTAGGGCACTCACGTGCGTGGTTTTGTATTTGTTCGTCACCTAGTGGGATAAAAGTAGGGTAAAAGTAGACAAAAGTAGGTAAAACATGGGAAATACAGCATGCGTAACGCATGGGAGCATAAGCATCAGTCAAGCATTTTATTATTATAGTAATTTTGAAAATTAATTTGATAAATCAATGCTAATAAATCAAATGGTGTTTTCGCGAGTTGTGGCTTTCCCACGAGGTACATGAGGTGTTTGATGGAAAGCTGTGCTGCGCGGCTACCTGTTTCACCAGTTCGACCGTCGAAAATCTTAACTTGTTTTGCCCCCAATCACTGATGGAATGTATGAAAACATAGTAACAGCAGTTGCGACCTTTTTTGCTCTTGTTGGTGCGGTCATCATCTTTTACGGGGGTCTGCAGGCGATAGTTCGTATCGTCGCAACCGGGTTGCGGAGAAAGCCGCTCGACTACAGTGGCATCAGACGGGATTTTACCCTGAAAATAGTCCTCGCTCTGGAGTTCTTCATCGCCAGTGATTTAATAAAGGGCGTTCTTGAGCCAACGTTAGACCGGGTTGTGATATTGGCGTTCATTGTGGGGATACGGGTGGTTGTTGGCTACTCTTTAAACCAGGAACTTAAAGGGCTGCCTTCTGGCGGTGAGTAACGACAAAGAGTGTAACCTCATACAGTGGTGTACTCGAATCTCATGAAAGGATTCGACATTATGTGTACCCGAGACAACGAGAAATGTTCGACAGCAAAGTTACGGTCGTCGTTCGTCGGTGATCATATAAAACTAATTAGTGGAGAGTGCACCCACAGTCGCTTTCAGCATTTAAGGACATATCCGAGTGCTTAGAAGCTGCGATGGAGCTGCTAGATTTTATAGACCTACTGATTAACGAGGATATGAAAGAATATGATAGCAGAGACAACCGAGAAACGGTTAAACGATTTAGAAAGACGATAAAATCACCGCAACCAATTGATGAAGAGGCCGAAATAGAGAGAACCGTTCAATTCTCAGACGATTATAGCTCTATGATCGTTGATGAAATAAAAAGACCCTGAATGGCAGGTCATGGTACCAAACCTAACGACTATCGCGTCGATACCTGCTCCCTCAAGCCATCAACTGATAAAATAGACTTATCACGATGACCGGAATACAACGATGAGCAAAAGAGAGGAATGACAGCGGCGTTGAAAGAATACGCTAATTGTCTTGATGCCCTTTTACATGGTCACAGCAAGTTATACGCACATCACCTGAATAAAGACCATATTATCGAATGAAATCAACAACCTTTAAACCGTGTTTCAATTCATCAGAAATTATCGATATTGCGCATTTTTATTTTGGTGTTTAAAGCGTTCCTAGCACTTATTTCGATAGCGATGCAAAAGCATCGTTGATTGTAGAGTAGAAAGTTGGTTTAGGCTCTCTTGGAGAGACATCGAAGAATGTAAATACGAGTGGTTTGAGCGGAAGCAGCGGTAGTGAGCACATCTAAAAAAGAATAACTGAGGGAGATAACGCTGTGAAATATTACCTCCCTGTTGTGTGTTTTTTCAGCTCTCTGCGTGCTTTGGCGTTCCTCGTTACAATAAGCTCTCGCTCGACCTTCCCGCCCCACCTTATCGCGTGCATCGAATACTTTAGGCACGTTAGCTCGTTCTCTAATTTGATAATGAGCCTCGTTTATACGGAATAGTCAACAAGAAACTGGTTAGAATGATAGCATGAATCCCATGAGTGCGAAGGGCTGGAGTCCTGGAATAAGCATAAACAAAAAACTTAAACCCATTCCCATGAGTGCAAACAGCTGGAGTCCTGGAAGAAGCATAAACATTCGTCTCACCTCCCTTTTACTGATGTGTCGTATCATCGCGCACGATGTCTTCACGCTCAACATCTTTGTAGGGTAACAATAACCACAAAGGCTCTATATATATAATTTGTCCTCACTTTGTTTCCATTTTCACTAAAAGCGCAAAAAATAGCTAATTCTGTTGAATATAACCGCTGAACGTCGTTCATTACCCCTCTTTACAATGGTTGGACGGTGTTTCAGCAAAAAACGTTAAAAAGATTTTAAAAGGTATTACTGTGATTCTATGTCAAACACGTGATTCACATTTGGTGAATGTACTTGTACTATACCTCTTTAAAATACAGCCTGGTTTTTCCCACGGTTTGAACTGGCGAAGACTTTATGTTGATAACGAATCGTTACCCGCGCGTTATCTCACCGACGGCAAGGGTTACTAAACTGAAACGCTCGCGCTACTTGTGCGATTGTCTCAGATCTATCCGTGCGATTGGCGAGCTATGCTCGCGGTCGCCACCTTCAGTCGAGCGGAATAGGAAGAGGGCACATGGCAACATAACACTGTAAAGCGATATTCAAAAGTAACTGATCAGGATTATAAAAAACCCGTGCTATTCGAAACGGAATACATCGTGAGTCGGTTCGTTAGCGCGTTTCAACAAGCGTTTGTCGTATCTTCTCATTTAATGTCATTAAGAGCTTGTTCACATAGTCGCTTTTATAATGATAGTCTCTTATTTTGACAGGCTCCTGTACGATTGTATAGATGACATTGATAACATACCGGTCGACTGGGTCGTGTAAATTAAGCTCTTGAGCATTTATTTCACTTCGTTTAAACGCTTCTATTATCGCTTTTTCTCGCTCGAAACTCTCACTGCTTGATATTGTCATATTATAGTCTCTGAGGGCCAGTTCCACAGCGGTCGTTATATCTTCTTCAGAATAATTGAGGTAAACCATTTTTCGCTTTACTTTAGTGAGGACTTCAGTTGCTTCTTCACTGTTCCACAGGTTTTCCGGCAGTACTTTCACTGAAAATGCTTTGTCAAGGTCTTTAACTTCCATTTGGGGAAATTGCAGCGCACTAATCCCTTTGTTCTTAGCGCTTGCATCAGCCAGATTAATCGGTCGTTTTCTGGCCTTGTCTTCTTTGATTATTTGATCTTTCAAGTCCTTGAACGCCATACATCCATATCATTGTTCTGATATATCGTATATCTTTTTAGCGTGTAAACAAATGAGAGTTACATTACCCTGTCTGACGATACGGAGGCAGAGAATTATGACCAAGTCGCTCACATCAAGAGAGCTGTAAGGGTGACTAGAACTCGCTTTTTCATACAGTGGGCCCTATCTAACTCCTTTTCTTAACAAGCCAGGAGCGGGCCTATACGTTATATTAAAAAAAGAACTTTGGGGCACGGAGAGCCTGGGAATCACCACGCGGACTGCGCAGTCTTGTTAATAGATGTTCCCCACATTTGATGAGCGCAAGCTATATTATGCTGAACATACTAAGCATACTAACGTGAAGTGCACTCACTGAGTGCATCTACAGGAGTTGAAACACAATGCATGGACATGAAGAAGAGGGTAAGAAGCCTGAGATGATGATGCTGTGGGAGAAACTTGGCGACAGCGAGAAGAAAGCGCTCATGCTGCGGAAGCTTGAGGGCAAGATCATGATGAAAGAGAGCAAGATCAAGTTGCTGCAACACAAAGTGGAGACCTTAAAGACGATAAAGTCGTGGATAGAGAAGATGTGATGGGCTCCTGCCCCTCTTATTTTTTATCACTTATTCACACAAAAGGTGAGCTCCGTGGATCAGGATCGTGAGAAAGAGAGCATAAAAGAGAAGGCGACGCACCCTCCGGTGCTCGTCAAGGGGTACATGCGCCTGATGGCACCTCGTATTACGTGGTCATCCCCAAAGAGATGCGGACGATGCTCAACCTCAAAGGGGGAGAATATTTTATTATGAAGGCGGTGCCAGAGAAAAGGGCGCTGAAGCTGAAGGTGGTGGAACTCGCTGATGAAGAGGGAGAGATGCTGTAGCTCCATTGATTTTGCCACTGACAAGCATACTGGCCTTGCCCCAGCCAGGAAGGATAGTGAAGTACGTTTCTGAGATTTTACGTTACAAAAGTGCACAAGACTGGTGTGATGTCTCACGGATGTAACACGGGTGGCACACGCATCTTTCCCACATAATGCAGCGAGGAGTTAAACAATAGGAGTAGATATGACTCAGGATAAAATAAAGGTTAAGTTAAGCGGCATATCGGCGTCGATGCTAGGGTGCTTATGGGGCCGGGCACAGTTGAGCACGGAGTACAGCTCGCTATTTTATGACGAGAAAGCTATTGAACTCGTCGAACGTATTGACTATGATTTCTCAGCAAGTGATGTGCCGTTCGAAGACATTTGGTTTAACATCTCTCGTAAAACCAATCTACCAGAATTTGGTCTATTTACGCTACGAGCAAAGCAGTTTGACGATAAGGCAAAAGCGTACATTGCAGAGCATCCCTATGCATCCGTTATCAATATAGCCGCAGGACTTGACACGACGTTTTACCGTGTCGATAACGGTACCATCCACTGGTACGACCTCGACCTCCCCCCGGTTATTGATATCAGAAGGCAGCTACTTCCGGAACCTGACAGGGTAACGTACATCGCGAAATCCCTCCTCGATCCGAGCTGGGTCGATGACGTAAAGTATACCGAAGACGGGGTATTCATGATAGCCGGCGGGGTATTACATTTCCTTGAGGAGGCGCAGGTGAAACAGTTCTTTTCGATTCTCGCAGAGCACTTCCCCGATGGTGAAATTGTATTTAATGCCATGTCAAGATCAGACGACGGCTTTGGTGCATGGATGGACATGTATCCGCCGGAACAACGGGACGCGATGAGAGCGGCGATGACGGAGGCGTTAAAGGAGTGGTGGGAGAAGGCGCCCCAGGACCAGAAGGATAAGCTAAATGATATGATAGCCACGCTGAAGATCCCGACAAAGCCGAAAGGCAAGGAGTGGTTCGATCTCGAAGCGTGGTGGAACGAGCTTAGCGCTAAGGAAAAGGAGGGGGCAATGCGCAGCCTCATGACAGCCTTCCGCGAGGGGGTTGGCATGTGGACGATAAAAGATGCGAGTGAATTTACAAAGTGGGATAGCCGCATCACTGTGATAGACCAGTTCCCGATGTTTAAAAACATTCCACGAGATGCATTGAGCGCAGATATGCGAAGGTTAATGGACTACAGTGATGAGAGAGGAAGAGCGAGTATTTTTCACTTGCGAGTGTAACAGCAATGAAATTCCTATGGCGATATGTTGCACAATGGCACGAGTAATTAGGCAACAAGAGAAGACATGCACGAGGGTAAAGTAAAGGTCAAGTTAAGCGGCATATCGGAGACGCTGTTGGGGTGCTTATGGGGCCGGGCACAGTTGAGCACGGAGTACAGCTCGCTATTTTATGACGAGAAAGCCATTGAACTGGTGGAAAAAATCGACCACGACTTCTCAGCACGTAATGCGCCGTTTGAAGATATTTTGTTTAATACCCCTTTTAAAGACGACCTCTCATTATTCAGCCTGTGGTCACTAAGGGCAAAGCAGTTCGACGACAAAATACGAGTGTATATTGCTGAACATTCTCGTGCCTCGGTTATCAGTCTCGCCGCAGGACTTGACACGACGTTTTACCGTGTCGATAACGGACTGATTCACTGGTACGACCTCGACCTCCCTGCGGTCATTGATATCAGAAGGCAGCTCCTTCCAGAACCTGACAGGGTAACGTACATCGCACAATCTCTCTTGGATCCGAGCTGGTGCACGGACATCAAGCACACCAAAGAGGGCGTATTCATGATCGCTGGCGGCGTGTTGCCTTTCTTTGAGGAAGCGCAGGTAAAACAGTTTTTCTCGTTGCTGGCGGATAACTTTCCTAATGGTGAAATTATCTTCGATGCCCCATCAAAAATAGATCGCAACTTTAGGGCATGGATGGACATGTATCCGCCGGAACAACGGGACGCGATGAGAGCAGCGCTGATGGAGGCGTTGAAGGAGTGGTGGGAGAAAGCACCCCAGGACCAGAAGGATAAGGTGATAACCGCGCTCAAAACCCCAACAAAGCCGAAGGGTAATGGGTGGGCTGACCTCAAAGCGTGGTGGGGTCAGCTCAATGATAAGGAAAAGGAGGAGGCGTGGTATGATTTCAGAGCATCCTCTGACAGGAATTTTGAGCAGACATTGTGGGGCAGATGGACGTTAGAAGATGCGAATGACATTACGAAATGGGATAACCGCATTACCGTGGTAGATCACTTTCCACTGTACCGAAACATCTCACGACACCCAGCACTGAGCGCAGATATCCGACAATTCATGGAGTACAGCGATAAAAGAGGGGGATCAAACATCGTTCACTTGCGATTTTGATGCAACGGAGACAAGCGATCGGGTAATAACATCCATAAGTGGTTGGCATAGACAGGAACAGAGTTGCCACCTCAGCACTTAATAGTTCAGCCACGCCACCGGCTGCACCCACTATAACCCCCGTGAAAGTAGCAGGGAGTTAGGCTCCGGGTGTTCCAGAGACACATAGATAAAAATTAAAACATATGGTGTCGTACCGCCCTGACATCCTTATCATCATATTGTAAATACACCTGTTGTGCCGCGACACTGCGGTGCCCAAGTAGGAGCTGCACCCGACGAATATCGGTGGGAAATATCCTGATCGCCCTAGGCAATCAGACTTAGTAATGAAGAACCATGCACTTCAACATCACTGACTTTTTATCACATCTTTTGCCCTCACCTTGCATTCTCCGTTGAGGAGCAAAAGTGGCGTACATACACGAAACTAGTTTTAAACTAGTCCCAGACTCATGGATTATAAGCTAGCTCTCAAATAAGTAAATCGTGGCTGCACATAACGACACCAAACTTAGGATAGCAAGAAAGTTCGAAAAAATGACTGTCTTATTTCAAAGCGTGTTAACAGAAGTAGTCGTGACTCTTGGCTTTACGCTAATCGCAACTTTCCCGTTGATAGCCCCGCTCGTGTCAGCTTTTACCATGGCTAGCTAGAACGCGGTATAGGCAACAATTGAATGGCACAAGACTCGCACGCGTTCTCTGCTAAACACAATAGAGCGCCTACAGAGCGAGTACAATTGATTCTTGAGCTTTTTTAAAACTCTGCTTCCTTTTTAAAATGAATCGTTCCCTCTTTCCAGTCTAGCCACCGTTTCTCTTTTTAAAGAGTTATTGCTACAGCAACATTCGGCACGCGGAGAGCCACTATCGCTGCGATCCACAGACATATCAGCGCCTTTTTCGTGTTCAAATGAATCACCTTTCGCTCTTGCTTTAACTTTTAATACACACTTCAATTAGCTCACGATCGGCCTCACCCGTCTTGGTGAGTGCATGTCATCATTCGCGCTGCTCAAGAATTTGTCAAAGCGTTATAAAAATGCTGAACACATGCAGAAGATCCATTTTTACGGTTTTATCCTCGGGATGATGCATCAAGCCTTATACTAATAGTTCGTACCCCACCGTAAGGCGGACTGCTGAATTACACATCACGTTATTATCATGAGGTTGATTTGATGCATCCTCTCTAACGAACATCCACTTAACGTGGATGAAACCGGTATTTACCGTTACTATTTCAGTCCTGTGGAGCGTTAATTTATTCACAATCTGGTTTGCATCACCCGTATTGGCAAGCTTTATCACGCGAACCATAGAAAAACTAACGCGATTATGCCAACTTTTGAACGAATCAAGAAACAGCTCGTTGCCATTTCTATTGTCCTCACTGGCATCGACGTAATACTTATCGCCGTGGACAGAATCCCTCTACAAATGTTGAACGTACCACGTGTAATGTGGGAGTATGTAACCACAACCCTTATAGCAGCCGTTTCTTTGTGCGTTACAGTAACTGTTGCAACGATTTTAGCTGAACCACCCTTTCAACTCTCTTCAAAGAAAATCGCTGCGATAGTTATTTACGCGGTTGTTGTCGTGGTTACGCTTGTGTTTGTTTTGTGGCCGCACCATCCTCTCACGTCATAACTTCTCCCAACACGAACAACCCTACTCATGCGCCTCGCTTAGTGAAGCGCAAGAGTTTTTCGATGCAGCGTATGTATCTACGCGTCGCGTAACTTCTTGTTGTTGCTGAACACGTACACGCTGATGACCCCTGCTATTACTGCCCCGAGCGCAATTGACGTTCCGACGCCAATCACGTTTGCCACGGCACCAAAGGGGAAAACGCCCATCGGCCGAAGTCCCATCCAGATGAGAATGTTGAGGCTCATGACTAATCCGAGCATATGTCGTGGTGCGTTCAGCTGAAGGAGCGTCATGGTGAGAGCGGATGAGATCACCTGTGTCCCTCCTACAAGGAGGAGGAGGATAAGTGAGAGCCAAAATACGCGTGAAAATGTCACGACAATTATGGAAAGTGAAAACAAGAGCGACGATACCATGAGAAGGTGCCCCTTGCGCGCGTAATCGCCCAGCGATGCAAGCCCTAGGGCCCCTATGATGGTGCCGAGGCCGAGGGTGGCATAGAGTACACCAATGCCAGCAGCGGTCTCACCCAAGATGACCACAGCGAAGAGCGAGAGGAGGACCGTGTACGTCGCGCCAAAAAATGCGAGCGATCCGTAATTGACGAGGAGCGAGAGCAGCAGGCGCTCCCGCCGAATGTATCCTAATCCATCACGAATGTCCCGTAACACCGGGCGTGTGCTCGCACTGACGCGTTTGGGGAGTTGCATGAGCAACAGCGCTATAAGCACTGCGATGAAGCTAAACCCGTTGAGAATGAAATTCCCCGCATAGCCGATGAGGACGACAAGGACCCCGCCGAGTGCCGGGCCAATAATTTGTGCGCCACTAAAGGCAGCCGAGTTCAATGAGATGGCGTTCGAGAGGTCTTCGCGTGGCACGAGCGAGGGAATGAAAGCAAATCGCGTTGGGCCGTCGAAGCTCAGCGTTATGCCAGTAAGCGCAGAAATTGCAATGATGTGCCAGAGCTGAATAGTGCCCGTGAGGACGAGTGCGCCAAGGGTGAAGGCAAAGACGATTTGGAGGCTTTGCGTAAAGAGGAGGAGATTACGCTTGTCGACCCTGTCTGCGATACCACCTCCCACCAATGCAAAGAGAAAAAAGGGGAGGGCTTGGGCGAATGAAACGATACCAAGAGCGACGCCAGAATTGTTCGTGATCACTAGCACGAGCAGCCATAGGGCGATAATCTGAACCCACGTGCCGATGTTCGAGAGGATGAGCCCGAACCATAAAAGGGTAAAATTTCTGTACCTGAGCGCTTTAAATGTCTGCACGTTTTTTAGCCTGCCCTGAGGCTGCGCGGGCTGCACGGACAGCTCACCACGAGCCACCTCAGGCACGGTATCGTCAACGTCTTTCAATGTCTAACGCCTCTTTTTCTGATCGTCTCTTCTCTCTCTTGTGATGGTCTCACATCGCATGGTTGACGTGCCCACAGTACCGGTGTTGTCACATTAGCAGTGTTGACGCGCAGCGATCCAACGAGATAGTGTCAATGCGTTGTTATCCGCCACTTCGCCTGGCAATCTGCGGCCAGTCACTTCCCTATGTAGTGCATCGAGAAGACGACCACTACAGCAACCCACAGCCAGCCCCATAGTGCTCTGTTGAATGTTGTCGTGAGTTCAGGTACGAACGCAAAAGTGTCGACGCTTCTTCTGCCAGCCGATTCAGACGTTATGTGCGCTGGCCGTTGAACGCACTGACCGCCTGGTGCGTGAAACCATTATGTCGTAACTGTCAGGTGCTTTCTAATGTTCTCGCAAACTCTTGCGCATCTCGAAGGTCTTTGTCATTGGGCCTTCCCCTCGCAATTCCCGAAAAGTGCTTTAAAAAGCCGTAAGTGTCAAATCCCCTGCACGAGAATTCGCCCACGACTTCGAAGCCTTTTTCTTCCAATTTCGTTATAAGTGCGCTGTGGGTTCGTCCCTGGCGGCTGACTCCTCGTGTGGAAAATACAAAGGCTTTTTTATGAACAGGGGGTAACTTGTCAATTAAATCGCACAGGCTTTTGTGATGACTCCAGAAGTAAATGCCAGACCCAAAGCCGATAAGGTCATAGTCATCCAACGTCTCGACGTCGACATCTGTCGGCTTGATAACCTCGCTGTGCAAGACCGATGCCATCGCATCGGCGATCTTTTTCGTGTTCCCGTGGTGCTCGGACCAGCATATGATAAGCGCTTTCATCGGTGTTACTATGGTATGCACCCCACTTATAGGTGCGTGCACAAGAACGTATATATTGCACTGCTGCGAGGATCGATTGTTTCGCCAGCACAGTTATCTGACATCGTGATGTTGTTGTTACATGCGACAAGACAGAATGGATCACATTATCAAAGAGGTATACTCCGGTAGATTTTAAGGCGTTCAGTCCAATCTTCAGAACTATAGCCCCCTTTTCGATTACGATGCACAACGTTATATCCCCATCAGGAGGTCGTCCTTACCGCGGGTGGTGTGTCAAAAAATATATGGTGCACCCTACAAATACGCTCTAATCGAGGCATAGAGATGAAAATTCTTGGAATCAACAGCAGCCCCCGCGGAACGCAGAGTCAAACGCTGAAATTGATCGAGGCGGTGCTTGACGGTTCACACGAGCGCGGAGCAAAAACTGACGTGGTCGACATTTGTAAGTTGGACATACAGTATTGTCGAGCATGCGGTCCTTGTTATGCAAAAGGCACGTGCGTTCAAAAAGATGATTTCCCCGATTTATTCAACAAAATGCTCAGTGCGGATGGCATTGTGATTGGGTCGCCGGTATACCTCAACAATATAAGTGCACAGCTTAAAACGGTTTTCGATCGGATGTCAGATGCGGTTCACTGCCAGATGCTGTCCGGCACGTATGGCTGCGCCGTGAGCACGACCGCAAGTTCAGGGATCACCGACGTGCTGAGCTATATAACGTACATCCTGAACCGGCTCGGCGTGCTGACGGTGGGCGAGGTCGGCGTGGCACTGTTCAGCCGTCGAGGGGCGCTTGATTCTGGGTTGCGCGATGCTGCAGCCCTCGGGCGGACGCTCGCGGACGCAATAGCGGCACAACGTCGGTATCCCGAACAGGAACGTGCGCTTGTAGAGAGCAGAGAGCGTTTCAAGATGGTCGTTCAGATGAATAAGGACCTATGGCCACACGAGTACGAGTGGTGGGCGGAGAAGGGCTGGATATAATATAATATAATATAATATAATATAATTTATCACTGCATTTAATTAGTAACGTGATACGCGTCAGCGTAGAGGCACCTGTTGCTGCACTGTTTGCTTGGATACCAAAAGTGCGCGAACACGCGACCATGTGTAGAATACGAAGATCAGACGCTTTAACTAGTTAATAGAAGGTTCATAATCTCTCTCCCGAATCCTTTCGCTTTATCCTTGTCAAGGAGATCCATTGTAGTAATTGGATGCCCCACTACTTTCGAAAAGTCTTCTATAATGCGCTTGTCTTCATCTGACAATTTCGCGAGGTCAAAGTAGCCGCCAAAGACCTCCCGCGCAACAACCTTCCCTGAAACATGTGCTTCCAGCTTTTTTACGTACGCGTCGATGAGCTGGTCTTTTGGTAAGTGTCCATAGTCACCACAGACCACAAACAGCGCGACCTTGACGTACTCAAGGGAGATTCTACGTGTTTCGAGGAATGTTATAACACTGTTTAGAGGCTCTTCCTCGTAAATCGGTGAACCGATCGCCACGCACTCGTAATTTACTTCGACGATGTGTGAGATGTTTTTGACGTCAACGGTTGTTTCGCGTGTTTCACGTTCGGCTATTCCTTCGGCTATCCACTGTGCAACACGTTCGGTTGACCCGTACTTTGTGTCATATGCGACGAGGATTCGAATCATACAATTGTGTTGCTCCTCTCTATCTATTATTTATTGTGTCAGCTATGCTATGATAGGAAAGACTATTATGTGATTAAGCCGCTTTCTCTTCATTGCAGTCCTCTGCATTGTTTACCGGTATTGAGAAGGATGTTTGGACTTCTAAGGAGATCCAACCCCACTTGTTGCATCTAAAGTATAGCCTTCCCGCTCAGTGTTTATGTATGTATGTAGGAGATGCCAATACTCCAAATACCTGGAAGCTGCCCTATCTCTTAGCCGACGGTGGTGTAGATGTCAAACAACTCCCTAAAGCAATCCAATCTATTGTTAGTAATTATCGAGAGCCCGAGTTTCAACAGTGCCAGAACAGCACATACCGGCTGTTGTCGAACGTTTAGCACGAGATGCTGAGCGTTTACAAAAAAAATGCCTAATCAGGGCAGAAAAAAGTTGCTTCTGCTTATAAAATGCTTGCTGGTGTCTTGCCGCAAAAAATGCATTTGATAGGGCAAAAATTGCACTAATGTGAACAGTCTATGGTTATCGTGCTTGGTCTGTTTAGGTGCGATTGCGACGAATATATAAACGCGATGAGGTGCAATAAAGTTAGATAAGTTCTATGATATGTTGATGTTGTGTGATAATTACAAAGGGGGACTAATCAATGGTAATTGGTTTCGCTATGGTGAATGTTGTTCGTGGCACAGAATACGAAGTGTGGCAGGAACTAGTGAAGATTGATGGCGTAACAAGAGTTGTGCACGTTTTTGGAGAGTTTGATTATATCGTTATCATCGAAGTGAACGAACTTTCCGAATTGAACCACGCGGTTGATGACATACGGCTCATTCAAGGGGTTACGACGACACACACGTTTGTTGAACATCAGCTTGTATTTATGAAATGATGCGTGCTTTCTTCTTTGTTGGTTTAAAAAACGGGCTGAGTAATTATAAAGCTCTGTGACAACAGTTTCGTGTCACAGCGTCTTTTCACGCTCTTGCGACTGAGAACATATCACCTCAGCTCAGCGAAGCGCGGCAGCGCGTCTCGCGTGCACGGCGGGAGAAGCACTCCCAAGAAAAAAACGAATCTGTGAAGTGAAGTGCCACTGGTAGAGCCGTGCTCCGGTGGTGCCATGCGTTAACTGTATGAGAATGCGTGGTGATACTATAAAGGTTTGCGAGCGCTAAACCAATTTGTTTCTTTTGGTTATCAGAAACAAAAGACAATCTTTAAAATGATAACTGCTATCAGTGCAAAAAGAGGTGAAAGGAGGTAAAAATATGGGGATAATTATAACGCCAATTTTGCTCGTTGTGACTGGGCTAGTTGTACTCGCCCAGCTATTCGCAGTGTTTTTTACGCCAATCTTGGGAACACTTGTTGCATTGTCACTGTTTATTCCGATTTGAGAAGATAGACGATTAAAGTATCACAATATCGTACGCGGCACGAATGTCTGTGTCATTGAAGTTTAGATAAATCTGCTAGTTGCCATACTTCGATGTCCAAGTAGCAGCTACACTTGACGGATGTCAACGCCATTTCTAATAAGATTAATGGTGAATGAGTGGGGCGCCACGAGCAGCGATCGTGCTCCGCTGGTGGCATGCATTATAACTAGGTGAAAATGCGCGCCGATAATATATAGTTTGCTCGCGGGAAGGATTTGTTATTGTTTAGCAGTGCGGCGTCCATTTTGAATGAAAGGGGTGTGCGTCGACTCACACTACATGTGTTACTCAGAAGGGGTGAGGCATGAAAAACGTGCTCGGACACAAAGATCTATAGATATTCTCTCTGACAGTTTAAAAACGGTTAAGCTCAGAATATTTTTTATGACTGTTCATTTAGCCAGTCCACGATGGCAGTTAGAGCATCTGAGTCAAGAACCCGCCCCTCGACATTGTAACGTGCTGCGACGTCAGCAGCCACGAGCTTTTCACGTGGTCTCTCCTCGTATTTAAGTATATGATCGGCGTTGTCCGGATAAACAAAGGTGACGTTGCCGTGTTTGGCGGTCGCAGTTTCCAGCGCGCTGCCATCGGCTTTCCAATCGACTTGGATGTCCTTCTTGCCGATTACGACGAGGAGTGGTTCTGGCACCTTGGCAATGAGATCGGCTGGGTTTAACGACCATAATTCGCGTGCGAACGGCAAGTTGGCGGGAACCGTCAGGCTGCGTAGGAGGAGTTGCACGACTTCTGGCAGAGCCGCATCCGGCACGACGGGTTTACCGGCAACGAATGCCGCGATACAATCGTCATAGTGTTTCATTACGACATCTCCATTAGGGAGAGGCGCGACTTGAGCCAACACCTGGCTGCGCGCCACTTGACCAACTGGGCGGCCTGGCGCACCGGTGAGCACGAGACCTTTGAATCGCCTACTGGTTGCTTGTAGTTGGTAGTTCAAGGCATGGATAGCGCCCTCGCTACTGGTCAACGCAAACAAACGAGTGACATCCACGTTTACGTAAGAGATAAACGTCTCGACGGCGCCAACGAGTTCATCGACGTGGCTCTGCATGCTCATCTTGCCTATCAGTCGCGGGATGTTCTCCCGTGCATGTAGCCCTGCAACGCGTTTGTCGTACCGCAAAGTCATGAATCCCTTGCGGGTAAGTGAGTCGGCCAAGAGCCGAGCACTGCAATTGATCCCTGGCAGCAGTGGTGAGCACCAATCACGATCGGTCGGTCCGCTGCCAGCGACGAGGATGATTCCTGGGAGGGGGCCTTTGTCGGCCGGTCGTGTCAAGGTACCATAGACCGCAGTTCCGTCTACGTCCCACGTAACCTCTTCACTCTCAAAATCGCGCTGTTCAGTCATGGTTTTTCATTTCCAAATGCGTTTCTTCAATAGCGTTCATCATTCAGATGCCAACATTTAATTCCTTATTGGTTGACTCGCACAGCCTCCTTCATTTAACTCGGGAAGATACTAACATTAGAGAGATGAAGGTAGGAAACATCACACAAGTAGTCACATTCGACTTCATTATACACCTTTCGCAAATCCGCATCCTTGAACTGGAGATAAACAGTCGTCGGAAGCTGAAAATGTGAACCGAACAAGAGTGCCGTGCACCTATTTAACGCATTATGTCATTATGTGTTATGGGGCAATGTGTGCAAAACTCTAAGGTGCACGTTAATAGGAGAGTTTCTATGTCAAAATCGCTCATCATCATTGGCGGCGGGATCGCGGGGTTATCTGCTGGCTGCTACGCTCAAATGAACGGCTTCAATTCTGAAATTTATGAAATGCACAACATCGCCGGAGGCTTATGTACCGCGTGGCAGAGAAAGGGATTCACGTTTGACCTCTGCATGCAGTGGCTCGTGGGGAGTTCTCCCAAATCAAAGGTGCACGCGCTGTGGGAAGAACTTGGCTTGGTTCAGGATAAGCAGTTTATCAACTACACCTATTTTCGACACGATCTTGATGAACATGGTAACCGGTTCATCAGCTATACCAATCCTGATGAGCTACGAGAACACATGCTCAGCTTTTCACCGGAGGATAAACGGCTGATAACCGCCATCACCGATGACATCAAAAAGCTCACAAGTATGGATACCCCCATTGACTACGGCGTTCGCGACCTCATTGCGCTGTTTTCTGTGCTGAGGATGTTTAGAAAATATTCCATGCCTGTTTCCGAACTCGCCGCGCAGTTCAACAATCCGGTTTTGAGACATTTGTTCAGGTGTGCGTTTTTTGACTGGGGCGATCAACCCGTTGCCTTTCTGCTCTTGACGTTAGCTTCTATGGGGAGTGGCAACGCTGGCTACCCGATCGGGGGGTCGCGACCGCTCGCACAGTCAATAGAAGAGCGGTACCTCGCACTTGGAGGAAACATCTCATACAAATCACAGGTCGAGAAAATACTCGTTGAAAACGATGCGGCTGTTGGCGTCAGGCTTGCTGATGGAACAGAGAAGCGAGGCGATATCGTGCTTTCGGCTGCGGATGGTTATACGACTATTTTCAAATGGCTGGATGGAAAGTACATCAACGATAAGATAAAAGGCTTTTATGAGACCTTAGAGCCGTTTCCACCCCTTGTCTTCGTGTCGCTCGGCATCAACGGCGACTACTCGCACGAGCCTCATAGTATATCTTTTCCGCTTAAGACTCCGATCGAAATTGGTGGAAAGGAGATGCAACGTCTGTGGCTTAAAAATCACAGCTTTGATAAAACGTTGGCCCCGGATGGCAAAACGGTGTTGAGCCTCATGATACCGACCAACTATGACTATTGGGTGCAGTTGGAGGATAAAAAGGATGAGTACCTCGCTGAAAAAAAGAGGATTGAAGAGGCAGTAATTGGTGCCATCTCGGAACAGTATCCCGATATCAAAGACAACGTTGAGGTGGTTGACGTGGCCACCCCGCTGACATTTGTACGGTATACCGGCAACTGGCGGGGCTCCTATGAGGGGTGGCTTCTAACTAAAAAGACCATGACGCTTCGGATGCCACTGACCCTGCCGGGCCTCTCTCACTTTTACATGGCCGGCCATTGGGTCTCACCAGGAGGGGGACTGCCCGGAGCGGCTATTACCGGGCGTGCTGCGGTTAAGCTCATGTGCAAAAATGAAAAAATGCGTTTTGTGACCACGAAGCCTTAAAAAAATCAATAGGATCTGCATTATATAGAGATGATAACGGCAACTCACTTTGTTACCGTCGAACAATTTGTTGTTTTAGACGCTTCCCGCATACAGCCGGTGTACATGGATATCAGAAACAACTCCTGCAGAAGTCATATCCAATTGCCGAAAAACTTCCGGCGCCCATAACCGAAAAGGAGAAACTTCAACCTTGTTCTCATCAATGGGACTCTGAAACCCTGCCAATTCTTTCTTATTTTTCCAAAATGCCCACGCATGTACTCATCGCGAGGGTAGTTTGTGCAATAATAAAAAAGCGTTGCCCTCCTAAAACCCAACCTTGTTATACACGTCTCGCAGATCCTGGTCCCGGAATTGTAAATAAATGGCAGTCGTCTGAATGTTGGAATGGCCTAACAATTGTTGCACGCGCCGTAAATCGAGGCCGGAGCGTACTAAATGAATCGCAAAGCTGTGCCGGACCGTGTGGGTTTGATTTTTTTTATACGAAGCATGCGTCGAAGGATATTGAAGAGCTTGGAATTTCGCCATTAGGTGTGATGGTATAATGAGTGGAAATAGATATATAGACTGCTGAAATAAAATAAACACTTAAAAAATTGAGCATGATGTTGTACTAATGAAGATAGGAAGAGGTTATAACGGTGTCCCAAGTATCAGTTGGTGATATACTATTTGGTTTCGCTGCACCTACGGAAGTCTCACTGAGAAATAGAATTATCGGGTTTATAGCCCTGCAGCGGTTAGCGGCAATTGTAGTAAGGTCCCTCCCACTTGTAATTGCTACAGCGGCTTTGGCGGGTATGCGACTTGATGATCCTCGGTTCCCATTCGGGATTGTAATGGTGTGGCTTCTCGTGGCATCGAATTCCGTAGTAAATGGCGTCGTTGACTCGGAGCGGGATAAGCTGAAGTGGCCGCTGCGACCATTGGCAACGGGGTTGATCTCAAAGACTGAGGCAATGCTCTATATTTTCATACTGGCCGGGCCAGGGTTCGCGATATTACTTCTGGTCTTCAATTGGCTCGGTGCGGCAATAACGTTTTTGATTTTTATACTTGGATATATTTATGCACGGTATACGCGTGACGGCATTGGTTACCTCACAGTGATCGTTCCTGTAGCGTTGATTCCCTTAGCAATTTGGGCCGCAATCTCCCCAGAGACCATCGTAACCCCGGTACCATGGCTGCTGGTTGTTCTTATGGCGGCCTACTCGATAGCGGTAAACGTCGCTAATGAAGCGACTGATAAAGTGCCTGTCAAAGCCCTCTTCGTCCCGCTCAGGCCCTTCACGGAGATGGTGCTCTACGTTGCAGCTGTCATCATCGCGTTATTCATAGGTATACTGATCGTCTTGTACGCACAGGTGTCGTGGCTCTATGTTGTGGTACTGGCGGCAATAACGGCGTACGCGCTTACTGCAGCAAAATATTTGTGGAGCCAACGGTCTCCGGAAGTGGTGAAAAAATCATTTAAGATTATCACAATTAGCATGGCCGTCTCTCTGTTTAGCTTGGCAGTCTTTGCCTTGATTAAATGAGATCTCGCTCATCCGTTTAGGTGATGAAACCACCTGTTCATCATTTCATGGGTAAAATTGTAATTTGGATCGATGCATCGTGGAAGTTCTACCCTTCAACTGTCAGTTTTTAAACACGTAACAATGCTCGCGAGATAAGAAAAGTAACCCTATTCATAACATCAAACCAAATTGTTGTTGTATCACGAGTTTTCGCGCGTTTAACTTTCAAAACGCAATTTTGTTGTACCCTCCTCGCAAATCTTCGTCTTTGAGCTGTAAATAGACTTGCGTAGTGTTCAGGTTTGAATGGCCTAACAACTGTTGCACACGTCTTAGGTCAAGCCGCGACCGTTGACAAGTTACAGTAATCGCGGGTACCCCGAGCACGAAATTAGTGAACAAGTATATATCAGAACCTTCTGATAGTGATATAAATAGGAGGCATATCAAATGGTCGCAATGCCAGAAAAAGTGATGGAGAACATCAAAGCGATGAAAGTTGTCGTTGTCGCTACGGTCGATGATAAGGGCGTGTCCAATGCCGTCCCCGTGGGGTCAATTGTCATAAAAGACCCCGAAACGATACTTATTGGCGATAATTTCTTCAAGAAGACCGCTGAAAACGCGAAGAAGCCAAATTTCAACGTGGGAGTCACTTCGTGGGTAGGCATGGAGGGCTATCAGGTCAAGGGCCAAGGAACATACGTGACTGAAGGGCCTGACTACGAAACGATGAAGCAGGCAATAAAGTCAATGAATCCAAACTTGCCGGCAAAAGGCTGCATCGTCATGAAAGTCACAGACGTGTTCGACGTAGCTCCAGGGCCGAATGCAGGAAACAAGATTGTTTAGGGAGGTTGTTTGAATGTATTTCAGCACCTCAGCGCTAAAACAATGGAGGATTTCGCACCCAACGCATCAAAATGCAATGTAGCTATGAAGTGCTCTGCAGCATGAAGCGAGAATACTACTCTTGGGCAGCCCCATTGATGCAGTAGTCATAGTTACTGAGATTATACTCTGCCCATACGGGACAGCCGGGACAGTCACATCGTATGCTCTTTGCGGCTTTTTCACTCTTTCCTCGTGCGCAGAAGAGTCCACCAGAAAGCTTATTTACCTCGTAGATTAGGCAGTAGCCAGGATAACATGCACACTTACTATAATTTTCATCCGTGTTGGGAACTTTCATTCATATCACGCGTTTAATCAGATAGTATGTTAACGCTAACGTTTCAAAGTCAAAGTTTTTATACAATACTCTTATTTACTACACAAAAATAGTGAAACGGATGTCGATAGGTGACGAAGGATGTGAGTTTTTAAAGACCCTTATCATTTACAAATCCTACCATCACATGAACACTGAGAAGGTAGCGAAGGCCATGGCGGAGGCCATGAATGCGACGCTCGCTTAGGTTGAGGATGTCCAACCGGAAGAGCTGGCCGACTACGACCTGATCGGCTTTGGTTCGGGCATTTACGGGTATAAGCACAACCAAACACTGCTCGAGCTGATAGAGAAAATGCCCCCAATGGACAAGAAAGTGTTCGTTTTTTCGACTGCCGGCAACTTACGGGAGAGGCATCATACGCTCATCAAAAAGAAGCTTGCGGAAAAAAGCTGCACAGTCATCGGCGCGTTCTCCTGCCTCGGCCAGTTTGCCGGCGCGCTGAGACTCAATTTAAACTTGAACGGACCACTAGCGTTTATCGGAGGAAAAAATAAAGGACACCCGGACGAGAAGGACCTGGAGAATGCCCGTGCGTTCGCGAGAGGCCTTTTAACTGCGTGATTCCTCGAAAACAAGCTATATGCGTTATAGTCGACGTTTACTTCACGACACCTCATATCGGCCGGAGAGGTAGTTTGTGCTATCATTAAAAAAAGAAGTTACACTTAAAATTCGAATCCTCGTTCACATAGTGAAGGTAACTTCTTAAAACTCGACTTTGTCATACACCTCTTGCAGGTCCTCGTCCTTGAATTACCCGTACATTTAGGTAATGCTGAGCTCCGTTTGACAATAAGCGAGATCTTCTGCGGCACACGAAATATGAAAATGTTCTTGTAGTTGACAGGTAATAAAACATTAATAAAAATTCGGATAAATTATTAAACACTTTAAAAGTTTTTAATTATTATTAAAACCAAATCGAAAATTATTAACTCACTATTAATTTTTAGCATATGGAGGAGGTACACACGTGACTGAAAAATCTACCGGCGAAGCAGAAACAACACTCATTTTTGCATGTTCTGGAGCATCAAACCTCGGGCAGCTCTCCAACATGGCGGCGATGGCGCTTCATGAAGAAGGATGCGGACGGTTTTACTGTCTTGCCGCACTTGGAGCGGAAGTAGCTGAGAAGATGGTCCTTTCGCAAGAGGCGGATGTTCGGATCGTTATTGACGGATGTAACGCTGCGTGCGGGAAGGCAATCCTCGAGCAGGTGGGGCTGCCAGTGGATCACCACACAATAGTGAAACAGCTCGGCATAGAAAAGCAGAGCACCTTTGCCGTTTCTGACGGCGAAGTGGAACAAGTAGTTGCTGCGGTAAAACAGGATCTCGCTCAAGCGACAGCACGTATTAACTGAGTTTTGTCAGTTGATGAGGGAAATACGCCCAAAAGCACTTTTGTGGTAATTTTTTGCGTCTCAGCAAAATCACAGCTGATTCTCAAAAAAATTAATCTCAAATTGTTAAGCATCTATGTCAAACCTAATAAACCGATCAAGAGCGGGGCCATTACAACAATAACCTGCTAAAACAATTGCGCCGTCTATTATAAGCGTCTTATGACAAACGCGTATAAATCATCTCCCTTTATAGATCCATTAGTTGCTGATAATTTTCAAAACACAATCCTATGTGCTCGCCAATTTTGTTAATTTTGGTTAATAAGTTTAAACAACCTTTTATGCACATCATTTCCCTTAAATAGTGCGGTGCCGCCAATAATTCAAGATAATCTCAGAGTACATTCTGATTCTCAAAAAACGGTTGTCATTTTGACGCGCTATACGATTTTATCCTCTTCCGACAATTACACTTGTAGCTGGCCGGTGGATTCGCCGGACTACATAATACCGAGAAGAGAACTATATGAGCAGCAATCGAGCAAATAAATGCCTTATATACCATTTATCGTTTTGTGGTAATTTTATTTTTCCTTCGCAACCTTGCCCATAAACTGCGCAGTATCATTACAGGTTGCGGTAGTGTCCGCACCCTCACTGACCACAACCTTATTATAATATCTTCCTGTTTTAACCAAACGTGCAACAACCTGAAAATATACTAAATAAAGCCATGGTCGCGATATTTGAGCGCGTTGAACTGCTGATTTATGGATTAATTGGCGCGCTTTTAGTAGCCATTGCACTATTATCCGTTGCGGCAGTGGTTAACGTTATTTTAACAACTCCTCGTTTCGGTTCTTCGTTGTTAGCGTTGAATGATGTCTTTATTACGATAATCGTCGCCGAACTTTTGGTAACAGTTATCGGCTACATAAAGCATCGAACGGTCAATCTCAAATTAATCCTCGGGGCAGGCATCACTGCAATGGTAAGAAGGCTTCTTGTACTAGGTGTCGAACCGATCGCATTTGAAGAACTTGTCATTGTATTAATTGCGATAGTCATTCTGATAGGTGGAATGCGGTTTATAAGCGATATTAGCGAAGAGACATAGTGATCTTATTCTGAGAGAAGTAACGAGTCAAATGAGCGACGTATAGTGGTTCTCTCATTTAGTGGTAGTGTTATTGCTCACGCCGTCGCGTGCTTGGTGATCGGTGGAGACCCGGGCATATCCTATAACTTTCATATTCACTCTACCCTCTTGTACAATCACGTTTGAAACAATGGGCTCCCATTGTTGTATAGTTATTTACTTCTTCTTCGTAGTCTGTCCCAAATGCTCATTTTCTGAGGTGGAGACAACAAAGACCGGTTTAACGTCTCGGTTGCCTTTGCATACTCTTGTTTTAAAAATCCGTTCTCGTTTTGTAGTTGTGCGATGAGTTTGTCTTTTAACTCTATTTCGAGTGTGAGTTTTGATGCCTCAGATTTCTCCTTTGTACCTTTAGCAGCGCGGCGACTGAACACTTCAACAAACAGTTTATGCCCTTCTATCGCGTCTTTTTCTGTAGCATATCGCCGCATGTCAACAGTGGTGCCCAGTTCATCAGTGCTTTTGTCAAGTACCATTGTCTCATAATTACCCAACTCAGTGTCATGCCACATACCAAAGTCAGGAAGCTTCACCGTTGAGATCCAATATGTACCATCACCTACTATATCCTCAGCAATGCGCCGCCACCCAATTGAATCAAATATATCCTTTATTTCATCGCCCATTCCTTATTCCTCCTTCTCCGTCATCTCAATACACGCAATTATTGATCATCAGCGGTACAAGACATAGAGGGGAAAACAATGCCTTAGAAAGATGAGAGGCATAAATAATCACTCCACGTAATTATTCGCATAGTTGCACAAAACAATCATTTTCGCCATGTAGCCTAAATATATACACCACTAAATCATTCAGCGCATCCAATAACACTTTCCTATCAACCGATCCCGTCGGCGAGATATAAAAGTCAATGTCCTGACCTCATATGCTGTTCGCCGTTTTGCATTCCTTCTTTAATGTGTACTTTAAATGTATCAAAAATAGGTTCGATAAAGTCGGAAAGACTATTGTATCCCTCCTGTTTGTATTGATGCCACCCACTGTCCGTCTACTGTAGCACTCTGATAGTAATTGATTAATGCCATTAGCGGCCCTTTGTTCCCGTACCAAGAGTCACCTTCTGGATAATTATTCTGCATCGGCATCGCTTCTGGATAATTATTCCGCTTCGCTGTGTAAGGACTATATCCATCATTCGCCTTATTAATTACAGCTTGTGAATAGAGTTGCGTTGCCTCGTCTTTTGATTTTGCTATTTCTATGGTTATAGTGAGTTCATACTTAGGCTTGCTCGACTCCTATGCTTTTTTCTTTTCCTTTTCCTTTTCCTTTTCTTTCTCTCTTACTCTCTCCTTTTCTTTCTCTTTTCTTTTTTCTTTTTCCGTTTTTGCTTTTGGTTTCTTTTCCTTTGGGTGTCTCTTTGCCATGGCGGTCTCCAACTCCGACGACAGTTACAATGAAATGTATATTGTGCAGAGGTTTAGACTTTCCGCTGCTAGCGCTAGCACGCATAACCTGGTGCGTTTCGCCCATTTTGCTACATTATGCTATGGAATGGTCAGGTGTTTGAAGCTAGCGTAACACAATTCGCCGCACAGTGTTTTCATATCATCGACCGCCGTGCTGTGTGGGGATCCCCCCGCATGTAGATCTTCAAACATTGGTTGAGCAATGAAACAAAAAAATCAAGAGAAGGGTTTAACTAGGCTTTCACATTACACTAGAATTACTGCTCCTCGCTCAAGACGATGGCAAGCTATTTAGGTCATTTTAGCGTTTGCAGGCGAATACGCAACGTGTTTAACACATTCGCCCGTGCGAACATCTGCTCATGTGCGCTAAATAGAACGCAAACTATATGCTGAATATCGGTAGATCTTCAGCGATGACCACTCTATCAACGTTGCTTGAAAGAATGGGGTTATCCCGCTCGTCCCTTGCCGGGAAAGTGGCCGTCGTAACAGGCGCCGGGCAAGGCATCGGGAAAGAGTTGTCGCGCGCACTGGCGTGGCTCGGAGCCAACGTCATCATCGCCGAAATTAGAGACACCGGCGCTGCAGTCGAGCAGCTCATTCGCTCAGAAGGCGAAACCGCCCTCTTCGTAAAGACCGATGTGTCCGACGAGCAAAGCATGGAGGCGCTCGCCCGAACGACCAAGAACAGCAGAGACGCCTTCAGAAACGTCTCCTACGTATGAAGAAGCGCGTATGTATGCAAAGGAGCTTAAGGAACTCCTCGAAGCTGCCAATTCAGAATTTCAGCAGGTGAGCCCGTTTGCACGCACGTGGGCATTACGCGACTTTCACAAAAAAGCTAACATGACCATGCAGGACTGGCTGCACACGAGCGCCGCGCTTGTCACTCAGCTTGAAGAATGTGACGATGCAGTACAATCGGGGGATATTCAAAGTGCTCAGCGCATTCACGGGCAATTTTTTCATGTGATACCACTGCTCAATAAGCTTGCCGAGTACTTTAAGAGCACACACGAAGGCGTTACGCACTTTATAAAAGATCCTGAGGCGCTGGCTGAAGCCCGGGAAATGCTAGCGTACCGAGAGCGGATAGCTCGTTTGCTTAAGGTAACTCTCGAGCGCATTGTTCTATAACTCGTGGTAAAACAAAAATGAATAGATTGATAAATTGCGATCAATAAGCTTTACGCAGCACAAGTTTAGTATGATGAACGACTGCTAATTCACATCAAATAATGGATGGAACCCAGTTCTTCAATTGCTATGTGTAGTCGCAGTAAAAGGAAGGTGCCTCTTCGATGAGCTCAATACTTTGATCCCTGTTAAAAGCTATTGCCCTGAGCATCGTCGTAGCCTTAATAATTATCATCGCTATATTTGTCCTTGGAATTTTACTCAAGCTCACGTTCTTTTTCTTCTGGATTATCGCCATCTTCGTGGTGATCGCCGCCGTATTATGGCTCGTCCTATGATATCTCGCGTTGAAATACCTCAAAGATTCATTTCATCAAGCGCGTGTATTCTTCTACCGATTTTATGTTGAAGCAATCGCACGAGGGCGCCAGCAACGCCTGAAATTGATGATGCGCTTCTACCGTTCGGCGTAGTTCCAATTTTAACAGATAGTTACATTAGGGTAGAATCACTATCCGCTACACCCGCGCCACTCTTCATGCGATAAGGCATTTTAATGATTTAACGTACTGGAGGGAATCGATCTTACCGTGCTAAATACCCGCGCAACGCACCACATCCTTGAGAGGACGTCGTGAGCTTCGATGACGGTTCTGCGGGTCGTCTGCATCAGCGTACCCCAATGCGATGCCGATGAGTACGACGAGGTCTTCGGGAATGTCCAGTGCTGCCCGAATGAGATCAGGGTACGAGGCGAACATGAATGCGACTGCTGAACTCACCCCGTACTGTTGAGCAGCGAGCATAATGCTCTGTGCCAACAATCCCATATCAAACATCGACCACGGCGTGAGGGTGCGATCCATACAGAGGAACACCACTACCGGCGCTCCAAAAAATCGGTAATTATCCGCGAAGAACGTTTGTCGCATCGCCTCGTCGGGCTTTTTGCCCATCTCAGCAGAGCGTGCGAGCGCAGACATCAACGTGCGCATGCGCTCTTGGATGGCCGGAGGCCAGGTCGCCGGCCCTGGAACATCGGGATTCCGCGGCACCCCTTGCTGAAAGCGGGCACTATAGGCCTCGCGAAGCCTCTCGAGGACGTCGCCGCCTGCAACGAAGAGTTCCCATGGCTGGGTGTTGGCCCACGACGGTGCGCGTGTTGCCGCCTCCAAGATCTTAAGAATCGTCTCTTTACCCCAGGGTCAGGCTTAAACGCGCGGATCGTAGAACGGACATTAAGTGCTTCGATGACATCCATGATATAGACCTCCATTTTCAACCATTTATTCTTTTCCTTGACGCTAAATAAGATCGCGATTGATGCTGCATGTTATACTCCTCCCGCAGGTCTTGGTCGTTGAACTGCAAACAGACTTGCGTCGTGTTGAGGATATCACTGCATTTGATTATTAACGTGATACACATCAGCGTAGAGGCACCTGTTGCTGCACCGTTTGCTGGGATATGAAACGTGCGCGAACACGCGACGATGTGTAGAATACGAAGATTCAGAAGCTTTAACTAGGTAATAGACGGTTCATAATCTTAATAGAAGGTTCATAATCTCTCTCCCGAATCCTTTCGCTTTATCCTTGTCAAGGAGATCCATTGTAGTAATCAGATGCCCACTACTTTCGAGAAGGCTTCTATGATGCGCCTGTCTTCATTGACAATTTTGCAAGGTCAAAGTAGCCGCCGAAGACCTCCCGCGCAACAACCTTCCCTGAAACGTGTGCTTCGAGCTCACTAAAGCGATACGTCCCTGTGACAGTATCCACGCAATGAGAGGCCTCAATCTCCCCTCAATGACGTCTATCGTCAGCTCAACGGCTGTGATACGTTTTGGTACCCCGTCTCATTTCCCAATAGTATCTGTTTTACTAGTGATAATTTTTTAGAACTACACATATTATGAGATATTAGTATAGTGTGATGTGTGAGGGAAACTTGCCTACCATAGTGACGAAAAGAGATAGACATGCACACATCCGCTATGAATGGGTTGCGCTCTCAGTGACGACGATCGGTGCTTTGCTCGCGTCGATTGACACCTCTGCAGTCATCATAGCTCTGCCAGATATCCTGGCGAGTCTGCGTGCAGAGTTCATAACGCTCATGTGGGTGCTCTTAGGCTACATGCTCATCATCGCAGCGGTCGTCCCTGTGGTTGGGAGGCTCGCAGATATGTTCGGACGAAAGAACCTCTATAACGCGGGCTTCATCATCTTCATCATCGGATCACTTCTCTGCAGTTTATCACAGGCACAATTTCACGGCTGGGATTTGGTGCTGTCGCGCATGCTGCAAGGAGTGGGGGCCGCCCTCCTCCTCACCAACAGTGCAGTGATTGTGGCTGATGCGTTTCGTAAAGGACGAATTGGCTTCGGTCTGGGTGTAAATGGGATCGCCTTTTCTGCAGGGTTCCTCCTCGGCCCGGTCGTTGGAGGTGTGCTTACCTCCATTTCGTGGCGCTGGGTATTTCTTGTCAACGTGCCCATAGGCATAATTGGTACAATATGGGGGGTACTAAAGCTCAGGGAACCGGTCATACCCCTTGCAGATCAGCGCTTTGACTGGATTGGAAGTCTCACCTTCACGTTAGGAATAGGAGCGCTCCTTCTTGCAGTTTCTCTCTTTGCATTTCCCCTTGTCGGCATCGGCGTGGTGTACCTCCTCTGTGTTGTGGCTGGCGTGTCTCTCGTGGCTTTTTTCATCGCAGAACAACGCATACTCCAGCCGATGATCGATCTGCGCCTTTTTAACAATCGAAGATTTTCCTACGCCTGCCTTGCGAACGCGCTCAATGGACTTGCCCGAGGGGCTGTGCTCTTCGTCTTGACGTTTTTTCTGCAAGGGCCATACGGCTATGATCCGCTGACCGCCGGCATTCTTTTGGCTCCCTTCGGCGCTGCTCTCCTACTCGTTGGGCCGATTTCGGGGTACCTGTCGGATCGATATGGCGCTCGATACTTGACCACGGGTGGCCTAATGGCTTCTGCTGCAGCGTTAATAGGACTGAGCACCGTGGTGAGCACAACACCGTACTTGGTTCTCGCAGCGTATATGGTGCTTATGGGGGGTGGCTCTGGACTCTTTTTCTCTCCAAATACCAATGAAATCATGAGTGCGGTGAAGCCACACAAGCGCGGATCGGCATCCGGCATCCGGGCTATGCTTACGAATACTGGTCAGATGCTTTCCATTGCGATTGCCTTTCCCCTCGTGCTGAGCCATATTCCTGAGAGTGTCTTGTTTCACGTCTTTTTGTACGGAGGCGGCTTGGGCGGCACCCCGCAGGTCTTGGCATCCTTCGAGTCGGGCATGCACACTGCATTTCTCGTATCCGCCGCGATCACGGTGTTCGCCGCGATCATCTCATTTAAACGGCCATCAGGTGCACCGCGTGAGTCTATGGCAGTTGGAGGTCAATCTTAAGCTGCACGTATCTATATATGGCGTAGCAAAGGATAGTACGTCCCTTCACGTTCATACATAGTATAACGTCAGGAGTGGTAAGCATGCAGCAGGGTAAAGTAAAAATTACGTTAAGCGGCGTATCAGAAACGCTGTTAGGTCCGTTATGGGGCCGAGCCAAGATAAGCAAGGAACACAGCGCACTATTTTATGACGCTAAAGCTGTTGAACTCGTTGAAAAAATTGACCATGATTTTTCAACACGTGACAAAGTGGTTCCTGGTTACCTACCGTTCCTCTTTGTGGCTCGAGCAAAGCAGTTCGACGAAAAGGTAAAAGCGTACATCACAGAGCGCCCTCACGCATCCGTTGTGAACATCGGAGCGGGGCTTGACACGACGTTTTATCGAGTCGACAACGGCACCATTCGCTGGTATGACCTCGACCTCCCTCCTGTCATTGACATCAGAAAGCAATTGCTCCCCGAACCTGCCAGGGTAACGTACATCGCAAAGTCGTTTCTCGATCCGAGCTGGTGTAAGGACGTCAAACAGACCGAAGAGGGGGTATTCATCATAGCCGGCGGGGTGTTACGCTACTTTGAGGAGGTGCAGGTAAGGCAGTTCTTTTCACTGTTAGCAGATAATCTTCCCAGCAGCGAAATTGTGTTTGACGCTCAATCAACATTAGATAACGGCTTCCGAGCGTGGAGTGATCAGCTTCCGCCGGAGCAACGTGACGCGATGAGAGCAGCGCGGATGGCGGCGTTAAAGGACGCGTGGGAGAAGGCGCCACAGGACCAGAAAGATGCGCTGATTGCCACGTTAACCGTTCCAATCAAGCCGAAGGGTATGGAGTGGGCAGACATCGAAGCTTGGTGGAACCAGCTCAGCGATGAGGAAAAAGACGGGGCATGGCACAAGTTCAGAACCCTCACAAACTGGGGTTTAGCTAAATGGACACTAGAAGACGCGAACGACATTACGAAATGGGATGCCCGCATCACCGTGTTAGATCAGTTCCCGTTGTACCGAAACATCCCACGAGACTTAGTGAGCGCAGCTATCCGATACTTCATGGACTACAGTGACAGAAAGAGGATAGCAACTATTATTCATTTGCGAGCTTGACGCCGACACAAGACAACGAACGTGCGATCAGGTCGGGCACTGTGAGAAAGAAAGCGCAGTGATGAGCCGTACTAGTGGCGTCTAACACGCTATACCTACACGTCCCCATAAGGCTATGTTCGTTCCATGAACGCATAGTTTGCGCGGTGTGACGCAAATTTCGCGTGCACGTCAATCGTCCGTAAATCAAGAATCGTAAAGAGCGGCTCGAAAAGATCGCGCAGTTCGCTTTCAGATGAGAAATACAACACCGTGCCCAATGGTGTCTTTCGATATTTTCCTGATCCGCCAAACTGTGGGTCGTCCTCGCTAAAGCAGACCGATAGATACTTCCCATGCGGATTCAGCAGCCTGTGCACGTTGTCGACGTAGCGTTTCCGTTGCTCGGGAAAGATGTGATGCAGCACCTCCCAATCATAGGCAAAGTCGAACGTGTCGGTAACCTCGTGCAGATCGCCGAGGATATCAGCGACAAAAAACGTGCACGTGACGCCTTTCTGCTGTGCATTGCGTTCGGCGATGTGCACCGCGGTGGGAGAGGCGTCCACTCCCGTCACGTCAAAGCCTCTCGTCGCGAGGTATACCGCGTAGTTGCCCGCCCCACGGCCGAGGTCGATCGTTTTGCACGGGCTGACGCGCCCGCTCTCCACTAACTCAACCAGCGCCTGAGGAGGGACCTCAACGTTCCAGGGAATCTCCTCGAGCGGCACCTCCCGGTAAATTTTATTGATACGTTCTTTGTCAATCTGCTCCATAGTAATATTGTAGTCTACGGTTCCCTGTTCATAAAGGTAGGTGGCACACACGCGCCTGTAGCTCAGTTAAGCGAGGGCTCGAAGCCCTCACACCGCCGCACATCCACGTGTTGAGAGGGTAGTTCGTGCAGTCATTAAAAAAGAGTTGACCTCCTAAAATGCTACCCGACGCGTGGCGTCAAAAAATCAATGGAGGCGGTGAATCAGGGTCGCCCTCGCGGTATTATCATCGTTGCATTCTTGATGATACTTGTTGGTCTAGCAGAGGTAGTGACGGGCTTTACGTACAACTTCTTCGGTATCATCACCTCCAGCGTCACCATCTTCACGTACTCGTTCGCTGCTTATCAAATAAAGCTGAGATCTGATGCCGTCGCTACCGCGCCGTTCCCACATCCACCGTCTGCCCATTCGTCGTCACAACAATCGTGCCGTGCTGATCTGTCCGGTAGACCGTCGCTCCTACCGCCGCGAGCCGCGCCAGTGTCTCGGGTGCCGGATGCCCAAACCGATTGTCCGCCCCGACTGATATCACTGCGATATGCGGCTTGACCGCCTTAAGAAACGAGGCGCTCGAGGAGTATTTGCTGCCGTGGTGCCCTACCTTCAAGACGTACGCGCTGCTGTTAAACAGCGAGACCATGCGCGCTCCGCTGCCGATTCGGCGTCGCCCGTCAGGAGGTAGCTTACGTGGTGATACGTAATTTTGATGACGATGCTATTGTCGTTAGCGTCAGTTGCCATCGAGAAGAGCGGCAGCGATGGGTTGAGCACGAGAACCGTTGTATCTGGGTCAAGGTTGATGGTGTCGCTCGCCCGCGGCGTCGCGTAGGAGATGTTTTTATCCATAATTATCCGCAAAAGCGTCTCATACGTCGTGGTTGATTTTGCGAGACCTAAGTCGTACACTTTGTCGACGGGCATGGACTGCAGCACGTCAATGAGCCCGCCGATGTGGTCGGCGTCGGGATGCGTGGCGATGACGCCGTTGAGGTGGCTGATGCCGACAGAGCGGAGGTATGAGACGACGGTCGGCCCCTCATCGGGTTGGCCGCCGTCCACGAGCAGCGATTCATTGTGAGGGAAGGTAATGAGGAAGGAGTCGCCTTGGCCCACGTCAATGGCGGTCATGGTGAGGTTAGATGCCGAAGGAGATATTCTACCTAGAACCGGAGTTGAGGTTAACGTCGACGTCGCGGGTGAGGGACTTGTGATATTCTTGACCCCTCCCGTGCATCCTGCTACAAACACCGTCGCCAGTACGATAGTCGCTACCAATACAACTAAAAATTGTTTTCTCATTCTCATCCCTTCTTTAGGGAAATTTTTTCCGTCATGAGAGGTTCCCCTCGACAATAAAACTTTGTACGTTTCTGATTTGCATGTATGCCGAATTGTGACCCAAGAAATCCTTGCGCGTAGCCACGCTTTCCTGCGTTCGGTGTACTTCACTAATTCGTCTTTTTAACGGAAACTCACGTTCTGCAAGGCTACGGTGTAGGTGTTGATGTGCGTAGTTGCCATCGGTAGTGAGTAATGTAAGAAGACTATGCTTGCTCACTTAAAAAAAAGAAATGGGATTATGTTGAGAAAAAGAGGCCGTGTAAAGGCGATGTCATTATCAGTTTTAGTTAGGAATTTTAATGCTATAAGCTCGTACAATATGATGTCCTATAGTGTTACATGACTAATGCAACATCGCTATTAACTTTAGGATGTCAAACTTGTTAATGCGTGTGCAATCTGCTGTCCGATCTGCCTGAACATGTCTTCCGTCCCTTCTTGAAGCGGCCCTTCTCGCCCCGCAACAATGGCAGACGCGTGCGGTCTGACGACCTTCATTCCGAGCTTCTTCAACTTTTTCTCTATGCGTTTACCGGCACTGCCTGCAAATCGGTGCTCCACCTTCGTGTCGAAGGCAAACCCCACCTTCCCTTTCACGAGTGCTTTGTCTAAGCGGTCGAGGAACATGGCCATCGGCTCTGACATTTTTTGCCGGTGCGTCGGTCCTCCGATTAACAGCACATCGTACTCTGATAACCTATCGATTGCTACGCGGTCAACGTTAACGCTCTCGGCTTCAATCCCCTGTGCGGCCAGTCCCTGCACTAACGCATTCGCAACCTTCTCGGTGTTGCCAAATTTTGTGTCGTAGATAACAAGCGCTTTGGTCATTACTTCACGGTGCACGTACCACGATGTACTGGATACAACACACACGCTCTCCACTGTAGAATACTTGCGATACGAGTCTTAAGCTTTTACCTTTTGTTAAGTAGGACGTTTATCGTTATGAAAATACCCGTCACAAGAGAGGGAGGCGGTAAGAACGATGTGCGGGCTGGAACAAATTCGGACGTCTTAAAAAAACACTTTGCGAAGTGGTGAAGTATTGAGATTATCGTTTATTATTTTTGGATTTAACTCCAGCTACTGAAGCCTTTCCTTAACTACGATAAAACATTATGGAGTTGTGGATTAAAGGAATTTTCATAGCGAAAACACCTTAAAAAAAGTCCTCTGAGCATTTTTTAGGTGCATGACAATCGGTAAAATCGCAATCCTTATGTAAGAAAATAGAACCAAATGTAATTCATTTGTAGAAATTACGGAGGTGTTTATATGTCTGTGGACTGGATCGATTGGGGTTTGCTCAAAATATACGGTTTTATTGTAATTGGCATAATAATCAGCGTCATTATCCCAATTCTTCGCGCACTGCTTCCCAGACGGCGAAATGCGCTCGTGAAGGCAATAAAAGATAGGGACGAGACGCCTACATTTCGGGCAATATTCTCTGAAGCAGCACGGCCTTATTTCTATTTGGCCATTTTCTCAATAGTTACCGCAGTTATCGTATTGGCGTACTTGGGCAGTGGTGTATCCAGTATAACGTGGGCTAACGCCGTGATATATGGATTTACGTGGGACTCAATCCTACAGAAGGCGGCGGGAACTAAAGACGTTGTGCCGTGAAAAAATCAAGCAACGCATCCTAAAAGAAAAGCGCGCATAAGATGTGTATGGTACAAGAAGTACGAAAGAACGAAAATAGGCATTGTACGACGTCCAATGTGCATTATATAGGTATAAGTGAGCGTTAATTAAACAACGTCTCACTTTCGTCTTTTACGCTACGAGTGCGTTGGCGAGTGGCAGTGTCAATCATTCAGATTCTTTCCTGTCGCAGAGCGGCACATAGTCACAGAATTTACACGTCTGATGCGAGGGTGTTGATGCAAACGACTCGGCAAGGATTTTGTCAATCGTAGCTTCCGCAACCTGTCGCTGTCGTCTATGTTTTTAAGAAGCTTTCTTCTCCACTGGTTGTTTGAAACAAGAAGACGACGTTTGTGAATTTTTGCTTTATAATTATACTCAATGAGACTGGTAACGTTGAGAATCTGAAGCCTTTTACTTATTTATTTTTCTTGTTTCTGTTGCTGTAGTGCTGTACGTTTGTTAACTGCTTACTAATGGCTTCCATCGCTTCATCGAATTGCTTCTAGCTTTTGTGTTCTTCGCAATAGACAAATCCGGATATGCACACGGTGTGCATTCATTAACTTATGCAAATTTACCGGTTACATAAAGGGCTCAACTACTGGAACGATTCGCTAACGACAAAAGCGCAACTATCCTTACACCCAGCACGAGATAGGAAAATCTGTAGCCACTCATCATATCCCATCTCTCAACACTACTGTTTAACTACTGGGAATTGTACCTCGGTGAGCAACTCACTTTCTGAGACTTCCATTGGGTTATTGAGATAGAGTTCCATGGGTGCTCCGGCTATCTCGTACCCATTTTTCGCGGCATACTCCATCAACGCTGCATATACCGGCCCTATCTCCCCATACGATCCTTTGTGGATGGCTGAGATGACTTGTTGCGCCGGGATCGTTTTAATCGTTATGTCACCTTCAGCCCGTGCTTCTCCCACGAAAGGGAATCCGACTTCATAGTTCAGCTTCCCTCGTGATATCTCCTCTGGGCTGCTATAGTGTATGGTGAAGGGCGCCCCTACCATCTGAACGCCGTTCTTCATCGCCCAGTTCACGAGTTCTGTGATGAGCGTGCTCATATCCTCACCTATTTCTGCGGTGGAGCCTGCATGAAATATACACGCTACTTGCTTCTCTTCAATCATTTTTACGTTGATCTGTTCCATACGTGGCACTCCTTTCATTGCGTGCGGGTTATTGTCAACACCAAATTACAATCCTGTAGCTGTGCGCTCAGGATAATCGATGAGAAGAGCTTACTTTACGATAAACATTTCTGTCTTCACCGTAAGACAGTCGGAGCTTTCTTGATAGTGAAGACACTGTTGTAACGTTGACCTCTCTCTTGCGGTAAAGTAATGTGGTAGCCACAGGGGTGTACCTGACACATCTAAGATTGATATGAACCGATCTTCGGGGACTCATTTAAATTGAGCGGGCTCGAACTGCTGACAGCTATCGATGCGCCACTTATTAATCGGGTGGATACGATCCTCCAAGCGCTGGCCTTTCGGCTGCGGGCAGATCGCGTAAAACCATTTGCAGGAGATGCACTTCGGGGCTTGTAAGCTCATAGATGGACGTATTACCGAGAGGTCTCATAGCTATGTAAGTGTGCAGTGAGGAAGTATTTACGTGATTTTTAAAACGCTTTTCGTGCTCCTCTCGTAAATCGGCATCGTTGAACTGCAAATATACTCGCGTGGTATTCAGGTTCGAATGCCCCAACAACTGTTGCTCCGGCCTCAAGTCAAGACCGGATCTCACGAGGTGAATCGCAAAGCTGTGCCGGAACGTGTGGGGGTGCACCTCGTGGACGCTCGGTAACCCTCATTCAGTCTCTTTTTCCTTCTTTTCTACCTCTCCAATAATCTCTTTGCCTTTCTTTTTCAGATCGCCTATATCTACCATATACTACACACCTCTTCTTTCCATTTCGTTAGAAGATACGAAATACGATGTAAAGGATAACCAATACAACGATTATTGTCAGCAGCACGGACTTGAGACTCATTTTTTCGCCTGTTTGGAACATTACGCCTTCTTTGTGTTAGCTTCTAATGTTAAGACCTAGGTGCTTTTAAATCGGCTGTTGTAGGCTCACATCACTAAATGTCTCTCTTTTATCGAATAATAATTTACTCAAATTAGAATTAATTAACTTCTTAGATTAAATCCTGACCCGGGACGCCCAGTTCTTATAAGCCAAAAAATCATATGAAAGCACCAGAGAAGGCTCTACATAACAATGGAGACTGCATTTTTTGCAGTTCTGTGTTTCTTTCCAGTTAAATCCAGAGATGGCGGTCCTGATGTCGGTTTCAAGAAGAGAAACGCCTTTTGCGTATTCATTACGGACATAACAAGGCAGGACCAGTTTTCCCTTTGGATCTACGTTAATTACCGCCCAAGGCCTGCACTTCCAATTTTTTTCTTGTGCTAGGACTTTAAAATAATTGACTGAATTCACCAAGGGATACCCGTTTTTCTTCATCTCCACGAGTTTTTTTGCTATCTTTGAAATCTCATCGGCGACAGGTGCAGACACGCTGGCAGTACAATACTCGTATGCTAAGGCTACCGACATCCCTACACCCAATTCCTTTGCTAATGTTACCATATCTTCTATCTCATGGAGGTTTTCAGTCATTATTGTGGTGTTGATTGTCACAAACGCTTTGTCTTTGGACGCGATTATACCGTCTATCGCTCTTCTGAAACATCCCTTGACCCCTCTTATCAAGTCGTGGGTTGCGTTTAGACCATCTAATGAAACGTAGATAACTCCATCGATGTATGATACAACCTCATCTATCCTGGATTCAAGGAGAGTTCCATTTGTGACTAAGCTCGTATGCAAAGGCAGGGATCTCGAAAAAGCAAGAATTTCGACCAGATCAGTTCTCATGAGAGGCTCCCCACCTTCAAATGCAATCCCGGTAACACCCGAATCATAAATCTTTTTGAGAATTGCTTTTTCTCCCTCAAGACTTGAGTCCGGGGTGGATCTTTTCCAAAACGGGCACATTTTGCATCGGAGATTGCAATTATAGGTCAACTTGTGTCCACAAAACAACGGAGCCTTTATTCCAACGGAGTTTAACAAGAGCCCACGCCAGAGCCTCAACCCCATCAAATAGTTGTCAAGATAATAGCACATGTTTTTTTCCTTGCTGAAATAGTTGGTATTACACCTCATCCTTGAAACCCCCTCGGCATAGACGTGCAAATCTAACGTTCACTTCGATATATCCTCCTTACTGTGAGATAAAATATTCGTGATTAAGCTTCAGTGTGTGTTGAGGAATTTCGTTCCCCTTCCCACTCTGCGAGATACCATCTATCAGAACACTACCCCGTCGGGTTACCTCATGCCTTCCCATAACCCCTTCTCCTCCCATAAACCTTACCGCCCCATACACCCTGAGTGGCGTATCAGACTTCGCATTATTTTCAGGTAGGGCAGAGTTCCATTGCCAAACCCCGTGAACATTCCACTCCGGTATCTGCTCATCCTCGTTTCGTCGGCGGTGAGCAAAATAATGGCAAAAATACCATCAACCGGCGAGTGGCCAGCTAAAAAACAAACTGGTGAAATGCGCAAAAAATAGATGCAAATGATGAGAAAGGAGATGCAGGAGACATCAAAATAATCATCCTCAAAGGGCATATTAGCAGCATCAGCAACGCGAAAGGTTACATTTCTGTATTCGTTGTGCTCGTTTGCTATTCTTAACATGTCCGTAGAGATATCAACTCCCACAACCTCATACCCTCTTTGTGCAAACGCAAATGCCTGTTCCCCCGTCCCAGCCGCAACGTCCAGTATTCTCGAGCCAAGTCGTGCATTGGTCACGTCAACTACCCTGCATCGCACTCCCGCAACAACTCTGTCAAAAATCCAATACACGGGAGCTAATCTTCCAAACCACTGCTTTGTATAGGAGTAGTATCCGTCATCCATCGTTTTGAGAGATTATGGGCAAAGGGAGGTGCAATGACGTAATAACAGCTGCGCAATCATTAAGCTGCATCTCTATGCAATACAACAGACCAAAGATTAGCCTATTGTAACTATCACATGGTTGATCTAGGCCGTCATAATCGTTGATTATAAGATACGGTATTCAAGGAAGCGGAGAGATGGGGAGGAGAGAGTACACTCTCCCTTTTCCGTGCAATCCGCTTTGCTTGCTCTGCCCCCTCTTCACGTTCTCCCTTCCATTATGGGGCCTCCACCATAAGGCATGATAAAAAGAGTAGAAAAGGGGTGATGTTGGTTATGCACAAATATCTTCAACGTAATCAACACCATGCGCGGTGAGTCGTACCCATAGTATCCCAATGCCAAATGCCTTTTTTGTTTGAATGAATAGTTTTTCTTCCCAATATTTGGCGTATGCTTGAATTTCGTGGTCGGTAAATCCCCAAGTTTTTGCAACGATATGAATATCCTCTACCGGTTGATTTATGTTGGGCTTTACGTATTCATATATTCTACAAAGGAATTCGTTGCGCTTATCTCTCTCGTTCATGGTGATTATCACCAACAGAAATGTGTGGACATTGGGTATAAAAAGCAGCATGGTCAAATCAACAGAGTTCTCCGTTTCGTTTTGTCCACAAGTTGCCCCATTGTGTTAATATCAATTGTGTTACTATCATAACCACTCGTTTATGGTCAAAAGTCCGACGGCACTCTAAAAGGAGTATCGGAGAGATAGGTTCAGCGCGGCACTCCATACGAAGCGCGGCACTCTGAAAAATGCACGATAACACGGCAAAACGTTAACATCTTACGATACGGAACCTCGCTTAGAGTAAGAAGAAGGGAGGTGACAGCACGCATGCCCACCTACATTATGCTTGTCAAGTGGACGCAAGCAGAATTCGAGAGGGTGAAGGACTCGCCGCAGAGAATAGAACGCGCTCGAAACGCGGTCAAGTCCGTTGCTGAAGAGCAGAGAGCTCTACTATACCTTTGGGAAGTACGACACCGTTTCCATTATCGAGGCGCCCAGTGACGAGGCAATAATGAAAGCGTTGCTCATTATCGGGAGCACCGGAGCAGCAAAAACGGAAACGTTGACGGCAATTCCGGAGGCAAAAAGAGTGGAAATAATTAAGGAGTTCCTATAAGTTCAACGGCGTAAGCGGCGTGCGAAACGTCATTCATGCCGCGCTGAATGGTATACTGTGCGACGTCACGACCACACTTTACGCCTTGATCACAATCAAACCGCTAATGGGTTCCGCCATAAAGTCGAGATAGAGACGCTTGAACCTTTGCTTGTAACTCACTACTGTGATAACGCTAGTGTTTGTGCCCGCCCATCTTTTCCTCGCCGTGTATTCCATCGGCAGTCACGTACTTCCACCCGTCATTGGTCCCTCACTATAAGGCGTTCCCCCCATGTGTTCGTACATCTCTTCTCGCATGTGTTTCCGCATATCAGAGGTCAGATCCTGACCCATATACAGGCCCATGCAACAGTACCACATTTCACCCCACCCGTGTGACCACGTGCCCGGTTGCAGGGGCGTTTGTGGACTCTCGGAATAGCCCGTCATCGTCATCACATAGTACGGCATCAGCGGAGAGGTGTCGTACGATACTCCCGCGCCCATAGAAGACGTAAAGTTGAAGCCTGACCACGATGTGCTGTTCTGTTGCATCATCGTGTACCCGCGGACCACATACCCGTTGACTAACTCTTGATATCGTGCCTGTGCAGCCTGCGGGCTGTTCATCATCTCGTACGTCACGTTATAGGTGCCGTTAGAATCGCTCACCACGCCACTGTAGTGTACAGCTCCGTTTTGCTCGGTGACCTGACGTGAAAAGGGCATTACTATGGCGAAGCCCCTGTTCTGCATGGTAACCGTGAGGTACTGGCTCACGTTTGTCGCTCCTGTGGTTGCAGTCGTCGGTTGCGTGCCCTGCGTTGGACCGGTCGTTGTCGTGTTATTCGTCGTGGTGGTCGTACATCCTGCGATAAGGACAGCAACCACCATCAGACATACTGTCGCTCCTGCTAACAATAGTTTCTTCATCGAACTCATCTCAATTACATGTAGTCATCCTGCATTTTTAAACAAGTAAGAATACGACGTGGGAATAAAAACGATATCCCTATTTTTTACCATTTTTTGCCTAATTTTTTGTGATTTGTGTTACATAACAAACGATAAACGGGAACCTTCGTAAATTTCAGCGGTTGCACGCGACTGAACGCTACCCGGGGACACGGATGGGCTTAGCGCGCTCTGCAAGAAGATTGTGGAGCGGCACGGTGGAGGGATCTGGGTGGAGTCGGAGCCGGGGAAGGGTCGACGTTTTACTTTACGATTCCTGATATCGGCCCGGCGTGGGTAGTTTGTGCAGTCATAAAAAAGGGATTTAAGTCCTCGTTCACATTGTGAAGTTAACTTCTTAAAACTCTATCTTGTTATACCCTCCCGCAAATCTTCATCTTGAAACTGCTCTAATGTCAATTTTGATGGGCGTCGCAAAGAACTGCAAACGACTGTACTAGATAGTAAAGACGCTAGTTTGAACTATGACGGAAGTTAAACACCCCATATACTCTTAACTAAATGGACGTCAACTAGTCAAATCTCGCCCTACTTGACATGAGACCAGCTCCAACCATCATTCACAGAAGATGAATGGGCCAGTCTTATACAGGGCAACGATGTGTCTGTTTTTTTTAACTACTCATGAGCCTTCTCAACAGGGGATGCGTCGAACACCGGATGGAACCCCCATCTTCGTTGTGGTTGCCAAAAAATATGCGGTAGACTGTAACGCCTTCTGCTTCCAGCTCTTGCTGGACTCGTTTACCATTATAGTGCTCGTTGTAACTCAAGATGTAGTGGGAGGAGTCGATGGGCATGCCATTTATTGCCATCCGCTGTGCATCGTCCTTGGAGACGTCAATAAGCGTCCAGCCATCGAAGTATGACGGTATGCCGTTGACAAAGGCATCGCGGCACACGATGGCCAGGCCACGCCGCACCACCGACAGGACTATATCCAGATGCTGAAACTCTTCTGTGATCGGCACCCGCTCGACATCAAACCCTTGTGGCTCCAAGATGGACGTAAGCCACCTACAGCCCAGCTCGTTTGAGCCCACCACGGCGTTCAAGGAGGTGCCCACCAAAATCTTCTTACCAAGCACGTGGATGTCTCCGCCCTCCAGCATCGGAAACGTGTTCTTATCATACCTGCCGCCCTCGAACAGCGTGCTGTAGTCCACCTTGGGCATCGCAAACCACTTGGCGTTTGACCCAAACACGCGATCCATGAACAATCGGCGATATACCAACAGGTCGGCGATGCGGGACAGTGAGGCGGGAGTCAGCTCAATCACGTTGTCGCCGATGACTGCTATCGGGTCGCGAGCATACTGGAAGGCGACCCCGCAGTATCGGAGGGCGTTCTCCCCGAGGTTGGCCACTAGCCGCTCTCGGGAAAGGACCTCAGGCCGCCACACTTTAATGCCGTGGTTCTGAAAGATGGCGATAAGCTCCTGGTTCTCCACCTCCATAGCATCGTATTTGCCGATTTCTATTGAGGTTTTGCCCGATCGTTCGACAAATTTCTTTCGCTCGCTCTCGGGCAGTACCGTAAAGGCCTCCTGCATCCAGTCAGCCACGTCCAGATCCGGGTAAATCATCAACGGCACGCCGACGATGACCTCCTTGAGGTCGCCGTATTCATAGTCCACGTAGATTTCAGACTTGGTAAGCGTAACATCACCACTCCCGGGCTCAATCAGATGCCGATTGGTTCCTGCTCTGGCATTGTTACTACTCTATTGGCCCTATCTGATATATCACTGATCCAGTACCGCGCGGCCTACTACCGTACGAGGGGTTTCTCTTCTTTCCTTTTCTCTGGTTAAACTAAAGAGGTGTTGTCCGTTGTGGCCATCGCGAGTGGGAAAACCAACGTAACCTGTAACATCTCACGGCGACTTGAACTCAAGAGTACAGGAATCAGATCAACGTGGAGATAGTGTTTCCAGTGATTCATTCAAATGTACGTCGTAATAAGAGCGTTCCGCCAGTCATCAATGCTAGTGTGCGGACTCATCTGTCTCCAAGATCCCAAAGATATTGCCCTCAGTGTCTTTGCAGTAGGCGTGATAGCCTATCCCCGGAATGGTCACCTTTGGCGTGACAATACTTCCTCCTGCTTCCACGACCGTTAGTGTGGCCTCATCGATTGAAGCGACACTGATCGTATTAACGGTTCCTCCCTTGTCCACACGCCGTTTAATTGCGCCGTTGATGCCGGGTTCATCGCCGTTACCTGTCTCGATAAGCCAATACTCAACGGGGCCACCCCAGTTATTTATCTCCCAACCGAATATCTTTTCATAAAATGTTACCGCTCGTTGAGGATCATCAGCGGGGATTTCAAAGTGAACTACTCTTGGCATAATTTCCTCCTCGTATTGTATACCGACACGTCAAGGAGGAGATGCTTATATCCTCTTCGATTAGATTCTTCTGTCTCGAAGGTAGACATGCTGTACTCGGCATGAACTTTTATGAAGAGACAAAAAAGATAGTATGCCAGACGTTGTTTAACTAAAAGATTAACTCCCTACGTACTCTTAATTAAATCGACGTCAACTCGTCAAATCGTGCGAGCAGCTCCCCAAATTCTTTTTTTGATTGCTGGAAGAAGGTAGAGAGCGGTATTTCAATCGGGCACGCGTCTTCACACTGTCCGCGATTCACGCAGTCATGTGCCATGTGAGCGGCTCTCGTAAAGTGGAGCTTCGGCGACGGAGGCAGTTCTCCGGATTCGAACCAGAGCGGCTCTTTGCTCTCAAGCTTGCACTCATCACACACACAGACAGGGCACGCGTTCACACAGCCAAGGCACTTAATGCACTTCGCAATATTATTAGGGCCCGAGGCTAAGGATGAGCGGGATAAGCACTACTGTGCTCGTTATCAATCCTCTAGCTTCTTCAAGCCCTGCGTTCCCTGCTTTAATGCTATACCTACACCAATAATGCCTGGAACTACACTTATCGCCACGCCAGCAATTCCTATGAGCGCAGATACAACCATTGCACCGCCTATTATAAGCGCAGATGCAACCATTGCGAGTGAAAAAAAGGTCATCCGGTCACCTCCTATATCAGTACATTGTTGTGCTTATAATTTTAAAAACGCATACCTACTATGCGGTGTTTCCTTAAATGTTTCGGCCCTGCCGACTTTTCTTTCAGGTCGGAAAAGCCTCATAAAATTAACTCTTCTAGTTTTTCCAGTAACTGTAGCGTTGTTGGAGTTTTTTCAGTTTTTGTTTAGGTTGCATGGCTGCAACACCTTAACTACATAAAAATAATACATATTTTCGTCTCAATTATTTAATAAACAATTAAAAAAGTTGAAAAATAGGGTAGGGCTGATCCACCCCTACCATTAGTTTTATTTTCTCATTTCGAAGAATATAAGAGGTGTAAAGATACGATGTATAGTGTCATTTTAGATTTATTAACGTAATCAGGAGGGCTATCCATGGAAAACCAGAAAACATCCAAAATCAAACTATTTTTAACTTTTATTTACGTCCTTATCTTCCCCGCCGTCCTGTTATTTATTTCCGGGAACTGGTTGTGGCCGGAGGGCTGGATATTCAGCATCTGGTTTTTAGGATTGTGCTATCTCACCATAATTTATCTGTATCGGTACGACCCGGCACTCTTAGAAGAACGATACAGACAACCGGGAAGCGGCGAGGAGAAGGGATGGGACAAATATTTTGTGTATATCTTGTTCCCGAGCTTCGTAATCTGGTTTGTAATCATGCCCTTGGATGCACAGAGATTTGCCTGGACTACTAACTTTCCGGTCTGGTTAGAACCTCTGGGATTAATTTTCTTAATAGGTTCGGCCTTCTTTTTGTTTAGATCCTACAAGGACAACGCCTTTGTATCGCCTCTGGTTAGAATTCAATCAGAAAGGGATCAAAAAGTAGTCTCTACTGGAGTTTATGGCTTTGTACAGCATCCCATGTATCTGGGAGGAATACTGTTATTTTTAGGAGCACCACTGCTTCTGGGATCAGTATATGGGTTGATACTTGGTATATTTCTCTCCGTCTTATTCTTGGTCCGTATTGTGGGTGAAGAAAAGATGCTGGTGGAAGAATTAGAGGGATATGTGGATTATACAAAGAAGGTTAAGTACCGGTTAATTCCTTACATTTGGTAAATGCGGCACCTTTTTTATTAAGTTATTTTTTAGTAATTAACATAAATAAATAAAGAATTTATTTACATAAATTCCCTCTAAAGGAGGATGACTTTCAATATCTTATACCTCTAATTCTTCCAAAAACTCCACCATCACCTTGTTAAAAAATTCATAATTATCCTGATTAGCGCAGTGCCCTGCATCAGGAATGACGACGTATTTACTCTGCTTGTCCCGCTCTGCCCATTCTTTCATAGATTTCCGGATGTTTCCCGTTTTATCGTGCTCACCAAAAGCCAGCAGCAAAGGACAACAGACGTGATAACCAGGCTCATAGTGGATGCACGTAGAGAGGCCATCCCATATTTTGACAAATTCATCCTTGGATAGTCTGTCGAACCTGGCCTTTAAATAGTGCTTTGTACTATGGTTTACAGAAGATGCGTCAACCATAGCTTTTTTAAGGTTCTGATAAGGCCATAGCCTGAACATCAGCGGTGACATCCTGACCGCCAGTGATTCAACCAGTGATAATGTAGCCGTGATGCACGTTCCATCGATAATAATCATGGCTTTAACCCGCTCAGGGTGTTGGAAAGCCATCTCCTGAATCAAATAGGTGCCTGCTGATTGGCCCATGAATATGGCCTCCTCCTTGCCAAGACTATCTAACATGTTCACCATGTCATCTATCGCATTCTTCACGCTGAAAGGTCCTTCGAGCGGCCTCGATTGGCCGTGCCCCCGCATATCCCATCGGAGGATCTGGTAATCTTCCATTAGGCAGGGCATCTGCAGGTCGAATTGCACGTGATCAACGGCTGCCCCATGGGCAAGAAATATCAGTTGGTTATCGGGGTTGCCAGAAAGCCAATAATGGATAATACACCCAGGCCTTTTGATGGTGTTTTCGATTTCTTTAAAGGACATAAAAATCTCTTTTGATACTAGTGTGCTCTCTTTATACCACCAAGTATTTTAGCGCATCTAATAACACTTTCCGCTAATTCTTTTATCACGAGAGCTCTGGTTCAAAACCCACCACATTGTTAATTCCGCCCCGCTTTTGCCTCGTTATTATTATAGTTGCGGCATACGATGTCATTGGGAGATACAAGTGCTGGAAGATCTTGTCGAAGTCGATTGTATCATCCTTGATCTAGAAGAACGTGACTATGTCACATCTGCCACCGCATACGAGAAGTTAAAACGAAAGTGCTTGCACAACTGGGAGGCATTTATGTATGTGCAGGAGCGGGTGCACGACGCAGGGATCTCTGAGCGGGCGCGGAACACGATGCGTGAGATTATCGCATCCATAAGGATGCAGATCTATGTCAAACAATTGCTCGGCATTTGGTGACTTTCTTGCATAACGCTTGTCATTTTTGACGTGCTTTTTTAGTCTATGTCTTCTGACAATTAGATCTGCAGCTGGCACGCGGATCCATATGGATGCACAATACTAATGCCTTCGCCAAAATAGGCTGCCTTTTCGTTTCATTGGTTTACTCCTTCCGCTTTGTGTAAGATACGGCGCAGCGTGGCAGCCCATTCGTCAGGCATATCCAGATAAGAACCATGATGGCCGGGGAAAGTAATCATCTCACAGCCGAGCTTCTCAGCCAGAATTGGAGCCGTCTCTGCGTAAAACCTCTTTTTCTCGAGAGACATTTTTCCAGCAGCCATGAACACCCTGACCCCGTTTTTCTTGATCATCGTGACATCCGGCAGGTAGTTGGTGACGGGCAGCAACTCCTGTTTCACCAAGAAATCGCCGGCATCCTTCGAGCTGATGCGGCGTTCGCTACTCTGTTCCCGATGGCTTTCTGCATACTTGGCTGTGGTTTGAGCCTTGATCAGCTGTCGGATGGGAAGCCCAATGCCAAACGTGAACCGAAGTCCGGCCAAGTAAGAACCAAACCAAAAAGCCATCCAATAGACGCCTGCAAAGAAACGTTGCCATTTCCTAGCCTTCGGATGCACACGCACAATCGGCGGTTCGTGCGCCACTACCGCCCGCACCGCCTGAGGCTGGATCTTCGCCATGTCAAGCGCAATGACCGCGCCGCTACTGTTGCCAAAAACGAATGCAGATTGCTCGCCGGCCGCACGCAGCACGGCCACCGCGTCACGACTCTGCTGGCTGATCTCAAAATTCTGGGGATCGTTCATCGTGCTGCGGGAATTGGCGCGGCGGTCGTAGGTAATGACTTTGTACTCATCAGAGAGAATATCCGCAACGAATGAATACAACCACGCATCCCCGCTACCACCCGGGATCATCAGCAGCGGCTGTCCCTGGCCAGGCACTTCGTAGTACAGTTCATCACCTTCCGTCGTCACACGGCGCGACTGCATAGTAACTTGTTTGGTTCTCACATCGTTCATACTTATTCCCGTTCAAAGATATATTTGTTAGATGGACAAGACTCTATAGAGCTGTGTTTACCACAACGGCAACTCACACCACAAAAGCTCACAATGAACACTATAGCACTTTTACAACCGATCCAGTTTGCGGAAGATGTCGCGCTCAAATCATTTTAAGGCCTGTGAATTTCTGTACTTAGAAAAATTGATCTCTAACTTAGACGAGAGTGAGTGGTCTACCAAGGCTAATACCTTTGTTCACTGGTTGGTATACGGAGAAGACCTTTCGACCAACTGATAACACGCAGAATAATGTTAATAAGGATGATTTTGGCGAATAGAGTCGTTAGGGGGACTGAAAGAGAAGCTTGCGTCATCTCATTAACATTTTTGGTGTCACTACTTTGTGAGCCAGGCGACTACTAACTCCTTCTTCCATGGTCGAACAAGCCGACGTACCCGCAGAAGTTACAATCAAACGACGGGGTTGCGTGAAATTCCTCGCGTAACACATCGCTGATGAGCCCCTCAAGACGAACTTTTGTCGTTCTACGTGTTCTGCGTCAGGGACGTAATTAACCGTTTTATTTCGTTCGATGTACACGCGAGACGCACGTTTTGGAAGTTCACCGAACTTATGTAGCACGGCAAGACAGTAGGTGTTCATCTGGATATAGTTTTTTGGCTAGATTGACGCAAAAGTAAGACCAAAAACACAGCTACACAATCAGTAGCACGTTATAACGTCAATAGATCAGGCGATATACGGCCATCGTGAGGCGAAGTGTCTAGCGATACGACTACACGCGCCTGTTGATGTGTTTTAATGCCCGTCGCCTGTTGATGTGTTTTAATGCCCTTTTTTGCGCCAAAGTACAAAAGTGCTGTGATATTTGCCGAGTGGTAAAAACTCGATAACTCTACCTCACCGCACTTGAATTCGGAGAGAGTGGTCACAGAAAATCACGTAGTAAGAGTGAGTCGAGGGTGTAGCGCGAAGTGTCGGCGTAGCGTGCCACGAGCTATCGATGAACCGGGGCTGACTCTCTATGGCTGGACGCTATAACCTGTACATCGCACGCTAAGGCGTGTTAATGCTACCGTTATAGGGGTCGTGCCCCTGACTTACGTGATGATGATTGTATACGCGGTGCAATTGACAACTTGTTGCGCAGGGCTGATGCTGTCAAATCGAATTACGGTTGTGCCTGACTTCAACGCTTTAAAGGTATAAACATCGTATCCGCCAACCCCGACCTTACCTGAAGGATTAGGATCGCTCTGAAACGTCTTGTTAGCTAGGGAGACATACGTGGAATCATAACTTTCCTGCCACCGATACCCCGTGCTCGGGTTTGACCGCAGGCGTATGGTGAAGTTTTGATATTCTGCGACGCTTATTTGATTTCCCGTCGTAGCGATGGTGCCCATTGGTGCGGTGGTGCCCATTGGTGCGGTGGCGCTCGTTGTTACGGTGGCGCTCGTAGTCGCATTGGCTGTTTTGTTTTCTTGGGTAGTTGTCGTGCATCCGGCAATTAAAAGGGAGCTCATCAACACGAGAATAATCAACGCTATTAGATTTTTGCTCATAATATCCCTCCTAAACGTCATAATGCGCTCTTTAGTCTTATAAATATATTGTCTGAGATGCGAGATCAGTAAGAAGCCCTTTGCTATGTTGAGATCCTCTGCGCCACTGCAAGAGCAGAGAACGTACGGGACTAGGGACGATGGAGCGAATGAGACGTTACCGCGAAAGTGATCGCAAGACTGGGAAACATTTACGTACACGCACAAGCGGGTGCATGATGTGAGCTATCTGAGCCCACAGACTACAAGAATCAATAAATACAAATTTGGAGAGATGTTCATTTTACAATCGAACGACTTATAGAAGTCTGTTGAAAGTCAATGAAAATCTCCCCCAAGTTCATTTTTAGGCCTGTAACTTGTATGTCAACCTTGTAACTAAAATGCTATAAAGTAAAGCATTGCACTTAATATTGGACCGATGATCCCTATTCTCTGAAGTGATGCTGCAAAAGCTATTATTGTCGCACCTATCGCTGCACTAATAATCGGTCCAATAATTGGTATCAATACCATCATCGTTATTCACCTCCTTTACCAATTTTTTTAAGTTTTGTCTGACAATTGTAATTACAATTATAGCGATGCTCAATTTCTTAAATATTGCGGTTTTATTGCCGAAAACACCGTACAACTTAAATACATTCGGATTATTTAAAAAACTTTCAATTTAGGGAGACTCCTATTTTGATAATAAGTGGATATGGGGGGGCGTTAACATTGTTTATAATACGTGACTTTGTGTACTACAAAGTTAGTGCAGTCTTGGTTATTATATAGCGAAGATAATGTGATGTGTTTATATTCCAAAACTGCGAAGCAGCGAGAAAGTATCTGTGCATAGTGCAAAAACTATAGTCTCGAGCAATGATTACAGGAGTGATAGAAGCCCGTAAAGATGGACTCGACCGGATTCGAACCGGTGACCTTCGCCGTGTAAAGACGGAGGATCTAGTGCATGCTGCGCTGTTTTTCATGATGCCCAAAAGCGTTTCTTGTTGCGCCTGCGGATGAAACAACTACAAGAAATGCGAGCATCCCGTCATGCACGGTTTGGTAGATCGCGTTGAAAGACCTACTAATGAGGCAAAAGTGTGCGGGAGGCGAATTGTAGGGTAATCGTAACCCGCTTTAGCGTGATGTGCTGATACTTTGTTCATGTGAAGTTCTAACAGCGGAGATTCAAAGAGAGTACTATTAGACATGCTTCTATCTTGCCGACCAAGCAATGACATTACTAAAAGGAGTGGTTGAGGTCAATTCCTGACACAGGCAGGCTTGTCGATTCGCCATGGACGTGGAACCTCTACTAGCCACGGATCAATCTGTGAGAAGTCGATTTCTGCTGGAATGAGTTTTCCCCATTCCGATTCCGCAGCTTGGGCCTTGATCCCACGGGATTTCCATTCACGTACTTTCTCTACGGCGGTAATCCAGAAAACCACAAGCTTGTGCCGTCCTTTATCGCGTCGAAGGCGCCCGATCTTGCCACGACTTCACCGATAAAGATTGTCGTGGAGGGCTTGGTGGCGCGCTACGAGCACGTCTATTGGGACGTCGCCGGCGGCGCGGCCGAGCGGCCGGGCTAGAGGGTCGCCTCCATCGACCGACCGGGACCCAGCACGGCCTTCCGGCCTCGCAGCTTGACCTTCACGTCGGCCTCGTTGCTCGACCGGTTCGACAGCGTCAGCTGTCCGTTCGCCAGGCCGACGTCGAGCCAGCACTCCCCGACGAGCAGCGAGTACCGCACCGTGGCCAGCTGGGGCGGGAGCCGCGGGTCGACCGACACCAACCCATCACCTGGTTCGACGCCGGCGAACCCGCGGCGCACTAGGTCGACCGTGCCGGCCATGACGCCCATGTGCACTCCCTCGCGCGTCGTGCCGCTCTGAATGTCGTACAGGTCGCTCTCGAGCGCCTCGAGGAACAGCGACCACGACACACCCGGGTCGATCCGTGCAAGCAGCCAGGCGTGTACCACGCGGCTCAGCGTGGAACCGTGAGAAGTGCGCGCGGCGTAGAAGTTGACGGTGCGCAGCAGAGCTGCCTCGTCCACCTCGTACCCGAGCCCCGCGAGCAGCCGCTGGACCTCGTCGACTGGGAACAGGTAGAAGAGCATGAGGGCGTCCGCCTGCTTGGACAGCCGGTAACGGTTCGGCGTGTCGTCCTCGGCCTCGAGGATGCGGTCGAGGCGAGCGATATCGCCGTACTTGGCCCTGTAGGCGTCCCACTCGAACTCCTCGAGCCGCTCGTACCCCTCGAACTGACTGATGACGCCGTCGGGGAGGAACGGCACGAAGAGGCGACGGCTTATGTCGCGCCACAGGTCGAGTTCGGTCTCGTCGATGCGGAGTATGCGGACAAGCTCGTTGCGCCTTAGAACGGGGAGCCGGTCGAGGGCGTCGAGAGCACGCCGGATGACCCAAGAGGTCATGACGTTCGTGTAGGCGTTGTTGTCGATGCCGGGCTCGTCGGACCACGGGTAGGCGTCATGGTATTCGTCGGGCCCCATAACGCCGCGTATCACAAACCGCCCGCACGACTCGTCGAAGCTCGTCAGGCTCGTCAGGAAACGGGCGATCTGCAGCAGCATCTCCGCCCCGTGAGAGCGCAGGAACGAGGCATCGCCGGTGATCTCGTAGTAGCGCCAGATGTTGTAGGCGATGGCCACGTTCACGTGCCGCTGGATGCGGCTGTTGTCCGGCAGCCAGCGCCCGGACTTCGGGTTGAGGTGTACCGCCTGCGTCTCTTCGCGGCCGTCGCTGCCGCTCTGCCACGGGAACATGGCCCCCCGGAACCCCTCGGCGCGCGCGGCCCGCACGGCCGCCGGCAGCCTCCGGTAGCGGTACAACAGCAGCGCCCGCGTGATCTCGGGGAACACGCTGGTCAGGAACGGGAACACGTAGAGCTCGTCCCAGAAGATGTGACCACGGTAGGCCTCGCCGTGCAGGCCACGCGCGGGCATACCGGCATCGAGGTCGACGGTGTGCGGCGATACGGTCTGCAGCACGTGGAACAGATGGAGGTGTAGCAGCATGCCCATGTGATCGTCATTACCCACGTCGACGGTGCAGCGGCGCCAGATCGCGTCCCAGGCCTCGACGTGACTCTCGAAGAGGGTGGCGAAGTCGTCGGCGTCCTCCAGCCGCGCGAGAGCGGCGTACGCAGGTTCGGAGATGCCGCTCTCACGTGACGTACACAGGACGACGGTCTTCTCGACCGTCAGTGGGACGCCGCACTGAGCCGCTGCCGGCAGCACCAGCCCGACGTAGCCGGTCCGCTCGGTCAGCTCGGCGGCGACAGGCGCGGGGTCGTCACCGGCCTTCAGCCGCGTACGCGCGGCCTCGGCGATGCGGATGCGCGACTGCGAGGTCTCCACCACGAGACAGATCGTGTCGGGGTCCGGGCGCGAGGCGGCGACGGGCTCGAGGTGGTCCGACACGAGGTCGAGGTATCGCGGCACGCCGGCGTTGACCACCGACCCGTCGAGGGCCGACACGAAGGTGACGTGACCGGACCAGTTACGCGCAGTGAGCGTCACCTCGAGGGCCGCGAGGTTCTTGTCTGCCATGCTCACGAAGCGGCGCTCGGTCAGCTCGGTCTCGCGGCCCGCGTCATCCCTGAAAACCACCGAGCGCCTCAGGACGCCCTGGCGGAGGTCGAGCTCCTGCCGGGTACTGCAGCAGATCGGCGCCGTCGACGTCGAACTCCGGACCGTTGTCGACGCGGAATGTGAGAGGAAGCCAGTTGGGCAGGTTGACGAGGTCCTCGTTCTCGATGGATCGTCCAGCAACGTCGCTGACCAGGCGATTGAAGCCGCCGGCGAGATACGTTCCTGGATAGTGCACGCGGTCCGCCGAGCTCTGCGCGCTGGCGGCGCGGGTCACGAAGTACCCGTTGCCCACGGCACAGAGGGCCTCGCGCAACCCCTCGTCCTCCGGGCGATACCCCTCGTAGACTAGCGTCCATCGATCTCCGCTCCGCCTAGAGGCAGCCGGACCGATGCCGCTCACGATGGCTCCTCCAGGGCGAAGAGCGCGCGGAAGAGCTCCAGAACCTCTTCCACATCGGCAAGGTGATAGTCGGCGGCGGTCACGTCGTGCGGGTCACCGATGCGCACACCCACACCGCGCCCGGCGATCACTCGGAACGCGTCTTCGTCGGTATCGTCGTCGCCGATGTAAACCGGCACGTACGTCCCTGCTGTCGTCTCCAGACGCTCCAGCAGCCACAACAGCGCCTTTCCCTTGTCCCAGTCGATGGCCGGTCGCAGCTCAAGGACCATCTTACCGCTGGTTCTGCGCAGTCCAGGGAAGACGGAAGCGACCTCATCGAAAGCGGACATGACGCGCGGCACCTGGTCGGGAGGCGTCTGGCGGTAGTGCACCGTCACCACGAAGGTCTTGTGCTCCACCCAGGCTCCGGGGATGTCCTCCACCGTCCCGGTGAGGGCGGCGCGCGCCGCTGCCAGGTCGTCGACGGCCGCGAGACCCTGCTGGACGCACCCTCCCAGCGCCTCGGGGGCGTCGACGTCGAACCCATGCGAGCCCGCGTACACGATGCCGTCGATGCCGACCATCCTACGAATGTCGGCCAGGTCGCGGCCGCTGACGATGGTCACCGGGAAGTGCATCGCCAGGCGCTCGAGCGCCGCTCTCATGTCGTCGGAGAGGACGGCCAGGTTCGGGTGTGCCACGATCGGGCTCAGCGTGCCGTCGTAGTCGAGGAAGAGCGCCGGCGTGGCCTGACAGAGCCGCCGCCCGATGTCACCCGCGCAGATCAGTGCGGACGGGCTGAAAGAGGAGTTCACGACCACGTCCGCCAGGTCGGGGACGACCACATCGGCGCCCGCGGCGAGCAGACCGTCCGCATCGCCGGTGCGGTCGACCCCGATCACGAGTCCGAAGCCGCCCCGGCGGCCGGCCTCCACACCGGCGCGGGCGTCTTCGACGACGACGGTGCGCTCTATGGTGGCGCCGAGCCTGCGCGCGGCCTCCACGAAGACGGCCGGATCGGGCTTGCCGGGCAGCCCCATCTCGGCCGCGGTGATGCCGTCCACGCAGACCGGGAAGAGGTCGCCGACGCCACCGGCGCCGAGGACCAGCGTCACATTCTTGCTAGCCGAGATGATCGCGGTCTTGATGCCAACGCCCTGGAGGATGCGCACGAGCCTGACGGTGCTTTCGAACACGCCCACACCGTGCTGCTCGAGCTCCTCCAGGAAATAGCCGTTCTTCCGGTTTCCGAGCCCGCACACTGTGTCCGCGTCGGCGGCATCGTTGGGTGTGCCCTCAGCTAGGACGATGCCGCGCGATGCGAGGAAGCTGCGTACCCCGTCGTAGCGCGGTTTGCCGTCGACGTACTGGCGGTAGTCGACCTCCGCGTCGAACGGACGCCAGTCCTCGCCCGTACTCCGCGAGCGCTCTTCCATGTAGTCGTCGAAGAGCCGTTTCCACGCGTTCGCATGGACGACGGCGGTCTTGGTGACCACCCCGTCCATATCGAACACGACAGCGTCGAACTCCTCTCGTCGCAGGACGACGGTTCGCGCTTCGCTCACGGCTTGTCCCTCCCTGTGCGAGACACAGTGCCGGCGTGGCCGCACCGCCCTGAACGCGATATCTCCCCCCCATATGGAGGAGCTATACCAACGATCGCGCTACCTTGAGCAACAAACGAGATGTCTTCACCGCCAAGCACAGTCCTCTTGAGCCCGCCTTCAATATCCACTATTCTCGTCATGGTATGGCTCCTTTGATTATCTGCTCATTATATGACCTTCTTTCTACTAATCCATTTTGATCGCAGCGGATTGCCAGTTCAATCGTCGTAAACGGGCGTTTTTTTACCGCACAATTTTTTTAATGCGCCCAAGTCAATTGCACCTGCGGTTTCGCACCGCGAGAGTCCTGACCCTCATGAGGTCGTTGCCGAGGTTCTCTGATTTACTCGCGTTATCAAAAGCCACCTCTGCCGCACGTGTGGAGAGTACGTCATCTCGTAACGGCCTCGTGCTGGATGAGCGGTGCAAGCTGACTGCTTGCTGGCAGTCGTCATTGCCCCCTTAATGAAGCGCAATTGCGAATACGAAGAAAAATTACCGTGAATGGTTTCATACCGAGTATATAATATAAGAGTTACAGCGTCAAGCTTAGATAAAGAGGCAATCGCATCTAAAAATTGGGAATAATAAAAAACATCCTTATTGGTAGCGGATGGATCGAGTGCCTCGTCCTCCGCCTCACTGAGACAGAGAGTTAATTAGAAAGAATATCTGCTTTTTCTTCTTTAATCTGGCCATATCTGGGAATGGATATAGCAAATATCTGGCAGTATATGAATACAACTAAAAACAAAAATAAGATTAAATTAACCCTATTTTCCATATATAAAGGTATTTTATCAGATTATTTTTATATATAGAATCAGTGCTACGTACCTTAACAATGATGGTGGGGCAGATGGTCCCTAAGAGCAATAAATCAGCGGCTATGGGTGAATAGTAATGAAAAGAGATATCATCCGAATAAATGAGGAAAAGTGTACTGGTTGTGGAAGTTGCGTTACTGGATGTCCTGAAGGTGCTTTACAAGTAATTGATAGGAAGGCCAGAGTTATAAGTGATTTATTCTGTGATGGTTTAGGGGCCTGCATTAGTGATTGCCCGGAGGGCGCTATAGAAATTGAAACAAGAGAAGCTGAACCTTATAATGAGCACAAGGTTATGGGAAATATCGCAAAAGCAGGACCTAATGTCATAAAAGCCCACCTGCAGCATCTTCATGAACATGGCCAAGAGGATCTTTTAGATGAGGCTCTTGACTTTTTGAAGGAAAATAACATTGAAATTCCGGATTATGAAGAAGAACCATTGGCCTGCGGTTGTCCCGGTTCAATGACACGTGATTTACGTAGATCTGGCGATCAAACTCATAAGCCGGTGATGTTAACTTCAGAACTTGGAAACTGGCCCATACAGCTACACCTTTTGAACCCCAATGCACCTTACCTGAAAAATGCTGATCTTTTGTTGGCGGCCGATTGCGCCCCATTTGCCTATGCTAATTTCCATCAAAGATTCCTAAAGGATAAGGTTTTAATTATTTTCTGTCCCAAACTGGATACAACCTTAGAAGAATACGTGGATAAGTTATCTGAAATCTTCCAGAAACAGAATATACAATCGATTTCCATTGTGCACATGGAAGTTCCCTGCTGCTCAGGTATTGAGATTATCGTCAGAAGGGCACTGGAAAAAGCCCAAAAAAACATAATAGTGAAAGATTACACGATTTCTGTAAATGGGGAAATAATATAGCGCTCTAAATAAAAGTATGGATAGAATTTTTCCCATAATCGGTATCCGAGAAGTCCTAAATGGACGACTCTAGTGTGGCCGATTGCCTAAAGAACAATGGACCAGGCCGGATTCGAACCGGTGATCTTCGCCGTGTAAATTCTCCATTTAACGCTTTAACTGGAAGCAAAGTATTGTAGATGCTATGCGTGCACTTATTACCTACTTTGACGGTCTGGATTTATGAGGTAAGCGAATAATGAAAATAGCGGTTTTTGGTTCCTCGGGGAACGTAGGAAAATTACTGGTAGAACAGGCACTTACGGAAGGTTACGAAGTTATTGCATATGCCCGCAACCCGTCAAAGCTTACAATAAAGCACGATCGCCTGACGATCATGCAGGGAGAATTATCCGACGAAGCAATGATCGAGCGTACTATCACCGGCGTCGACGCCGTTATCAGCGTGATGGGACCATCAGGCAAATCAAAAGGTACCCCCATAACGCAAGGAATGAAATACATAATAGCTGCCATGAATGAACACGGTGTACGCCGACTGATCGCACTATCTACGGCCAGCTCGAAAGACCCGAATGATAAGCAGGGCATCAAGATTAAGACAATGATCACCTTGGTCAAGACCACCTCACCAGACGCTTATGCAGACATAGTCGGCTGGTCTGAAGTGATTCGGACATCGAATCTTGATTGGACACTAGTGCGTGTCCTTCTGCTCGATGATAAGCCGAAGACAGGAAATGTCAAGACCGGCTATCCGGGTCGTAATGAGCTGGGAACACGTATATCCCGCGCTGACTTAGCCGATTTCATGCTTAAACAGGTGAAGGACACAAAGTATATTCGCCAAGCGCCGATCATCACAAATTAACATAGACCAAGGTTCTCCCAACGCTACAAATATTGCGAGGGGCAAATATCCCCACACCTAAATCGTGCGTATATCCTCATGCACTGCGTATCAGGCGTTGAATGGTTTCATTATAAACATCCATTACCTGAGTATGTGTATGATGTGTATATGCGCTATTGGAATTACACGCAACTTGCGTAGTATCAGGAAGCGTCACCGCTATTATTCTTAACCTACGATGGTCGACTATGACAAAAGCAGACGAGACAGTTGACCTTTTTAATAAGGGTTTTATCTGTTCACAGGTGGTGCTGTCGGCTTTGCACAAGACTGTAGACTCGAACGAGATACGGCATTATGCATCGCGCAAGGGTTCGGCTCCAGTGATGTGCGTACCCTCTTGGCATTTTGATGCGCAGTGGTGATGAGATCTAAAGTTGCGCTCTAAACTTGTAATTCCCTTACAAAAAATGTCTTTATGTGAGATTAATTTTATCAACGTAACACAGAAATATGTCACTGTGATTTGTTATGTCAAAGAAACCTTTAACAGGCATCTTTTTGGCAATCCTGATGATAGGGGCTATAGTCGGTGGTATCGCAAACCCACTCATAGTTGCGCAAGGACAGACGTTTACAAAAGCACAAGTGGATTTTAAGATGGAGATGCGAAGACTCTGGGAAGACCACGTAACGTATACGCGGATGTTCGTCGTAGAAACAGCCGCGAATATCTCAAATGACGTCACAGTAGCGCGGCTGCTCAAGAACCAAGAGGATATCGGCAACGCGATAAAGCCGTATTATGGTGATGCAGCTGGTAACCAATTAACCGCCTTGCTCAAGCAACACATTGTGATCGCTGCTGACGTGGTACACGCAGCTAAGGCGGGGAATGGCACGGCACTCGATGCTGCAAATAAGCAGTGGTTTGCAAACGCTGATCAAATTGCAGTGTTTCTGAGCCAGGCAAACCCAACCTACTGGCCTGAATCGGCGATAAAAAGCATGTTGTATGAGCACTTGAACCTCACAACGGCTGAAGCTGTCGCCCGGCTGCATGGAGATTGGACAACTGATATACAGACGTACGACAAGGTCGTTACCCAAGCAATGATGATGGCAGATGGGCTTGCTGATGGTATCATTGGGCAGTTCCCAGGAATGTTCTGTTAGATTGCTGTTGCCTACCGTGTAATATCTCGTGCTGAACTGCTCAACACGAGTGCGTCCTATAACGACGCACCGCACACTATGCCTACCAAAGCCATTAGCCTAGTGTGTGCAGAGAGAAGAGCTAAAAACAATGGGGGTGCGCCCCCCTTTCTATTTTGAATTGAACCTCTCTATTATGAGTGTGGTACAGATCGGCGTTAGTGCGCTGTATATCTATTTAACCGTCGTTCCGCAATCGATCCGGCGACAAGGCTTAAGAGCCAGAAGTACTGCCCAAGGCGCGGGCTGTAGTACGCAACTCCGATTGACATCATGAATACACACGGGGTTATGACCGCTTGGATGGTGGTCAACTGCACATCGCGACGGTCCAAGGCCGTATCGATTAAACGGTAGCCAGGCGACGCGCACAGCCAGAGCGCAAGAAAAGCAAGCCCTGCTGCTGATATAGTAGCGGCATACAACGCTACAGCGAGCCAATATTGACCGTATTCGACCAATATCGCGGTGGGGAACGGGATGAATATGATGCACAGCAAGAACGCAAAGTTCAGCCACACCAACGCGTCATCGTAGCGTTTTTATGCGGTCAAGTACGACATGGTGGCTCATCCAAAATATAGCCGTTACCAAAAAGCTGATGATGAACGACTCTAAATGAGGCCACTCGTGAAGAATCAGATTCTCGAGCTGGGCTTGCCTGAGATTGTCAGGCACAGCGGTAACAGGAAAGCTGAAAACGAGCAGTGTCATCGCAACCGCGAAGATATCGTCGCTGAAAGTATCGAGACGCCAGTACGAGGCGGCTTCCTCATCGGTGAGGTTGCGGATGCCCTGCTGTGTTTTCAGGTGGAACTTCACCCAGAACCTCTCGTTTCTAGCATTTATGAAGCTGAAGGTATGGCTGCCAAAGCCATGCATGTGGCGGTAGGAATAGCGTATACCGCGGTCGCTCATGACGATGGTGACCTGGTGCAGCGCCTCGGGCAGTGAGGTCCAGAAATCCCAGTTGTTTTTGGCGCTCCGCAAATTGGTGCGGGGTCACGCTTGACGGCCTTGTTGAGGTCGGGGAACTTGAGCGGATCGCGCAGGAAGAATACAGGCGTATTGTTGCCCACCAGGTCCCAGTTGCCCTCCTCGGTATAGAACTTCACGGCAAATCCGCGGATATCCCGCTCGGCATCGGCAGCGCCCCTTTCGCCGGCCACCGTTGAAAAGCGCACGAAGAGATCTGTCTTTTCGCTCACGGCGGAAAAGATCTTAGCCTTGGTATAGCTGGTGACATCATGGATAACCGTAAATGTGCCGTAGGCGCCCGAGCCCTTGGCGTGCATGCGCCGCTCGGGGATAACCTCGCGGTCAATGTGGGCCAGCTTTTCCAAGAACCAAGTATCCTGCAGCAGTACGGGCCCCCGCGGGCCGGCGGTCATGATATTCTGGGTCCACCACTGGTGCGCCGGCGGTTGTGGTTAGTTTCTTTTCAGCTTTCATTTTCATCCTTCTCCTTTAATTATGTCTTATTTTAATAAGTCAAGTTTAAAATTCATTTCCCCGCCCAATTTCCCGTCTTGCATGACGGTATGGTCGGTAAAAGGTAAAAACCAACTTGTGATCACCTATGTCAGGCGGAGGTCACTGTAGGTTCAAACCAGTTTTGCGATTGAGCCTTTGTTTCTGTGGAGCGCAATATTCTTCCTCTTTTTACTTGTATTCAGCGCTGTCTGCGCCGTCTGTCGTATCGGTCCTTTGTTCGCATTCGACTTAGCTGTGACATCCAAGATTTATTCTTTAAATCAATCTGAGCAGGGCGTTGTTGCCAACCACACAAAGGCTATCCAAAGACACGCTTGAATTCACGCATCTGCTCTCGAGTGCCAATGACGGTAAGCGTGGAGTCTTCAGGGATAACGTAGTGCGGGTCGGGGTTCGATATTGTTGCCCCGCTGGCAGTGACGGCGATGACTGTACACCCGGTGCATCGCAGGGATCGAAAGCGGCCTCACTCATCGTTTCATCATTGCGTCAGACAGTTGCACGTACAACGTGAGGGGGGGTTAAGTGGCATGTTCGACTTTTTGTCCTTTCGTAGCCATGTCAACGACTTCCACACTGTCAAACCCTTCTGAAAGTTCGGGGGGCTGGATGTTTCTTATCATTCGTATCATTATTCCAAGGGGGACGCGCTCATCTGCCGGCCTCTCTATATTCCTTTTGAGCGCCACCTCTGAAGGAACCTTAAAATAAATTGCCTCAATGTAAGCATTATATTCGTGCCCAAGTCTGATGAGAGCCTTTCTCCGCGCCTTTTTCACATTTGTGGCGTCAAAGCAGATATCTTCACCGTTTGAAAGGGCCTTTCTTAACTCCCTGTAAATATGTCTCCAGACATCAGGCTCTTTTTTCGGATCGAAATAAACGCCGAAGACGATCTTCCGAATATCGTCAGGGTTTAGTACCACTCCTTTATAGCTCTGAGCTACCTTCGTCTTACGCCACGTAGTCTTGCCGGAACCAGGTAACCCTACTAGAATGATAAACCATGGTCGTTCTCTCACGTTAGTATTGAGATTGGCGTAATTAATGAAGAGCATAGTCAAACTATCTAGAAAGAGCGTAATGTGGTTTATTTATATACCATTCACTCTGATTTGATGATGTTACTGGAATATAGTTGTCGCGTGCATTGCGTAATAGCATATCAGGAGGTGACGCAGCTATTGAGCGAGCGCGATCCGCACCCCCTTCACGTGTTCTTCACCGCAGTGGTCGGATACACCATCTTAAGCCCCGTGTACAAGCGCTACGTCGACCAGCTTGGGCTCGCAGGTGGTGAATGGGTGTTGGACTATGGCTCCGGTTCGGGCAGGATAGCGCGACACATCGCACGGCGCTTGCTCACGGGCGGCGGACATCTGACGTGCGTCGACATCCCTTCGGTGTGGATAGATACGGCACGAAAGCGCCTGAAGAAGTACCCGAACGTGGACTTCAAATTTGGCGATATCGCTACACTCGACATTGAAGATGGCGCATATGATGCAGTTGTCATTCATTTTGTCTTGCACCACGTCGACAAAAACGTCCGTGTGGAAGCTGAAAGAGGGCGGCAGACTGTTTATTTCGGAGCCAACCCGAGAACAGCACGGCGTCTCCGCAGGAGAAATCAGGCGCGTGATGACTGCCGCAGGGTTCCGCGAACGCGGCAGCAGATTCTCGAGGTCGCTAATGGGGAGGGTGTTCGAAGGAGTCTTCGAAAAGTTGACGTGATCGCATCACTCAGATTAACGGTCGGCCGTGTCTTCGAAGTCAGTGACTGCCCTCACTAGTCAATAAGGAGCAAGCCGTACGAGTTAAGGTGTGTGTGCATGATCCGTCCGTGAACGTTATCTTCGCACGGGATAACCTCGATTGGTAAATGCAGCTTTCTTACGGTTGAAAATACGTCAATGCCGACGGCTTCCATTGAAGGCCGCACTCTCTCCGAATGGCGACACACCCTCTTAAGTGAGAGATCAACAACACCAGCCGACTGCGATACAATGCATTCATTGCAATAGCTACACGGGTATGCAGCAAAAGCGAGTGCTTTGTAAAAGCCCTGATAAAAGGCGCACTGCTCAAGTTCATACACGGCATCGTGAATCCGAATGACGAACTTTGTGCGGTACGTAGACCACTCGTTTGGCACGTTACCGGGACTGACGCTTTCCATTTCTGGAACGCCTCGAAAATGAATGAGATAGGCCCTTCGGTATTCTCTGAGGAGTACCCTCGTTTCGGCGGGACTGGGACCGTACGGAGGACAACAAAAGTGCTTTGCAAAATTTGCACAGCCGAAACGGCACTTCCAGCTGACCCATGCACGCACCGTAATGTCGCGAGGGTCTATTGGACACAGTGCCGCCCCGTAACGTTTGGCAATTGCGCTCAGTGCTTGTTCAAGCGCATCCTCAGTCGTTGTTGCATTTGAGTTTGTATTTGTACAGCGATCAGTGAACATGCATAACCATTCTTGTCCTTATTCAATTCTCTTGTCTTAAATGATGACTCATATTTTAAATGAAGATTGCTTGTGTAGTGATTGTCTCAAGAGATCTTCGGAAATAGACCGCCTGCGTATTCAAAACGTTGATACACCGAGTACACCCCCTAACTACGCCGTCCCGTCGTCTCACCGTAGGTCGAACAATTGGTTGGCGCACATTCGCATCCCATTCAGTACAGTACCCCACATGCGTGCAATTTCGATCGAGAGATGTTCGAGTCTGTCCTTTTCTGTGATAGGTTGTCTCGAGATATCGCCGTCGACGATGTACAAAACGGCATACTTTACAAAGATCGAATAAAAAACCATCAAGAGACACCGGAAACCTTTTCTCTCTCCCCCCACATTATGTATATCTATTTAAATTGGACCTTCGGCGTACGATGCGTTCTGCGAGGCCATATTGTCGGAAGAGATGAGTGCATTGAATAAGAAAATAATCTCATTATTACTAGCGTCACTCTTTATGCTTACCGCCTTTGGAGGGCTCGTATCAGTTGCTGGATACGGTGGGCGGCACATATCATCACACTCCACGTCGCTTGCTGACGGCGGGGGATCCGGCCGTACCTCGGGCGGCAGTGCGCCTTTTAATGAATCCGGTCAGAATAGCTACTACTATAAATCAATCAGCATATCTGCGAACGATCCACAGGCAGGTGGAAGCGGTGTACCAGCTCCGGCCCCGCGTGGTTCGCAATCTCATCAATATGATCTTATAGTTCCCGTCAAATGCCCATTCGGTTTTTTTGAGGCCCTCACGAGTCCTGATCCCGGACGTATTGTAAATAAGCATGTGAGTCTGTCTGTATTGAATCCCATCTCCCATCAGTGGGAAAAAATTGGAGAGGGTATAAGTGACGCAAACGGCTATTGCCCGTTTCACAACTTAAGGGAGAACGCTCCTGGAACCTACTATTATCGAGCTAACGTCGAGTGGGACCCCGGCTCGTGGGACCCCGGTCCGGTAAATCAAATTCTTGTAACATACCCCGTTATCCTCGTCCATGGCTGGCTCGGATCCGAAGCTGACTGGACTGACATGGAAAAAACGTTGGATGATGCCGGCCTTGCCAAAAATCGAGATTATTTCGCATTCACGTACAATGGCTATGATGACCCTCGGAACGCTACCGATAAGTTCCAGACGTTCATCGAACAGACAAAAGATACCCTATATAATTTCAGTAAGTCTGATGGCAAGGAATACGCGCGTGATGACATCAAGTTCACCATCGTATGCCACTCGATGGGTGCAATGGTAACTCGCTACTATATGGAAGTGGAGGGGGGAGCTGGAAACGTTGCGCAGTGGATTGGGATTGGCCCTGTAAACCATGGTTCCGCCTTAGCAAATAAAATTCCAGACTCGCTGTTGTTTCTTTTAAATCCACTGCTCGGCAGACCAGCAGTTCTGCAGCTGAGGACGGACAGCGACACCGTTAAAACCTTGGAGGCCCATCACCTCGCCCCCGGTGTCACGTATCGGGTCATCGTAGGAGATAACAAAAACAATCGTGTTGGGTTTGGATCTGACATTGCCAGTTCTAAAGAAGTGAACTCTTTAGGATTACCCGTAGAGATCTATTATATCTTACTTAAGGGCCAATCGTGGGCGAGCCTGCCAGGTTGCGTGTGCAAACCATTGCCTAAGTGGGAAGAGCCTCGGGGATGCTGCTATCTGACCCTGCGTGGTGATGGAGCGGTGGCGAATGTGCAGAGTTGGATCGACAGTGCTGACTTCCGGTCGTACACAGGTCTTGACCATATCGGGTTACTTCGGGACAGAAATGTGACTAACTACGTGCTCGCTTGCGCTGAGAACCCTAATACGGTGGGGCACAAAGTCGGTTTAGATAACTTCTTATACCCAAGCGATCCCGATGCCCCTCCCCTCTAAGCTAAGCTAAGCTAAGTTACGTTTATCCTGCGGCGATGGGCGGTCAGATTAGACTGTAAAGAAATCATATCAGAAAAATAGGAAGAAAAGAAAGGGATTCCAAGATTTTTGCGATCGTTGACACCCTCAGTCTGCATGTTTCATGGCCACATTGTCATACGATTCCAGGCGTGTTGTAACATTGCTTTATTTTCAAATGTAATTATGGATAGAGTTTAATCTTCAAAAGAGGAATCTTACATTAAAGAATTCACTTTATGTAAAATTAATCAAACATGAATATGAGTTAAGAAAATATGTCTGAGCAATGCGTAAAATACATTTTAAAATTTGGTGCTCTTCCTATCGATATATCCGAAATGACCATAACAGAGGGAGATCTTAGCAAAGGGAATAATGAAAAAGAACGATTTGATTTTTATAATGAACTAATTGGTGTATTTAAGAAATCTTCCCAAATTACAAATGTTAAATTTTTACCTAAAGATAAGACAGTCTTTAGCTACGGACCATTTGGTTATGAAGGTAAATATCGAGTACCGATGATATGGGATCCGATAAAACTTGAATGTCATGTACAAGAAATACCACAAGGGGTGGGTGCTTTTTCTAGCCTTTCATTGGCTGAAATTGATAGTTACACAGATTTTACGTTACTATATAATGGCTGTTGCTACGCCTTTTATATGCCTATGTCAAAATTAGATAGTTTCACAAACGGAGCCAACGATTTGCGGAAACTTTTTATTCCCTTACTTACTACATTACAATTTGCTCGCGAATTTCTTAGACAGATTATTCAATCAAAATTTGAAGTCATCCATACAGCTCCAAATCCTTTACGTGAAGATTTTATAGTCGATAGTAATCCTTCTAAAGATACTTTGGATATTGAGTACCTTAACACAGATTCTAACATTGAAATCAAAACCCAACAAGGGATATCAAATATAGACGGTTTTATTAAATATTTGTTTAATATGTGCGCCTTTGTTCTGCAGGATTACTACTCATTAACTAATATATATTCTGAGGCAAGATTTGCTGGTTATACAATGCGAGATATATGCAACGAAATTTTACGCGTTCGTAATGAAGCTCTTTCATATGCCGCTTATAGTTTCTTTAAAAAACGATTAAATGCAAAAAAGTTAGCTCTTCTTATTCACCAATATTACAAGAATTATACCATCTGGTCTAATATTCAAAATCAATTGAAGATCGAAGTATCAGAATTGCAAGAACGATTGAAAAATCCTCTTCTGACTATCTCTGATAGATTAATAAAAGAACTTAGCCAAGAAGACTTGCCTCTTAACTCACAATTGAACATATTGGAGTTAGCACAGCATGATATTACTGATTATAAAAGTTTAGCTGGCCTATGGCTTACAATTACCGTTTCGTTACTATCTGCTTTTATTGGTGGTATTATAGGGGTCTTGTTTATTAGATGAATAATTAAAAACGCAGAAAAGAAACTCAACAAGCTTGCTAAGTTTGAAGAGGGCAAAGAGAATTACCGATTCTAATTCAACCGCTGCTTGCATCTAAAAGCAAAGATTGTAAGATTAAAATCTCTAAAGCAAAAGTAATGTAATTTAATTTTTTTACCTGTAGCATTCAAGGAAATCCGCCAAAAGGTAATCAGTCTCTCGTAATTTTGCTGACAATTTATAAAAAGTGCAGCTGATACTTAGTTTCAACCGCTAACTTATATTTGTATGACGATTAAAGATTATGAAAAAGACATATAACGTCAAAATTTCTCTTCAATCCTTGAATCCCCAGTATTTGTATCCTATCATTAGATTGCCAAGAGATCTCAAAGTATCGCCGGCAAAATCGCTAGTATCTATCAGACTGAGCATGACTATGTATCAGCATTTTTAGTGTAGTAGACAAATCTGCTAATGAAGTAGACAAATCAAAAAGTCTTAAGATTTGAGATAACGACGTTAAACTCGCCTGTTGAAACTAGAATAAAAAACTGAGAATATTTAAGATTTTTTTAAAGATCGTTACTTGAGCATAGTAGAAAAACCAAAAAAATGGGCTCGATCCGATTCGAACGAGAGTGGCTCTTTACTTTCAAGCACGACCAGCTTAAGCGCGCATCCAACGCCACAGTACGGGATATCATGGGGCTATGCGTGCGTTCCACTTCATTCATCCATACTCCGTTGTATAGCAACCTCGTTTAGTGTCCAATCAACGGCGTCCTCCAGTGCGTCGAGGTCACCCCAAATCCTCATCATCTGCATGACGGCCTTGTATTGGAAACACACCTCCATGTGAAGACGTATCTCGTGCTTAAGCGTGATAAGCCGCTCTATCACGTCCGGTGCTTCACACAGACCTTTAATCCACGAGGCCTTTATGTCCTCGAATGTTTTCCTGTCGCGTTCGAGGATGAGGGTATACCGCTCCACAACGTCATCCGATCGCATTGTCCTGTACTTTCCCGGTCCCTTTCTCAGCCGCGCGCGGCGCTCCTTCTCTTCCTTCTCATCAATCATAGCTTGCCTGCTCTGCGTTCCGCGTCCGTATCCGCACGTGTTTGAGGTGGTCGCTGAAGGGAAAGGCTGCTCGAACTACTCCTCCCCGTGCTTTTTCCTCTTGTAGTTACATTGGTGTGCGAGGACGTGATCTCTCATCTGTCTCACTCCTCTTAACGACTTTGATGCTCAGTGACGGTAAGCAATTTGCGATGAGATTCATAAGCTTTATATGGAACAGACACGCGCACATCGCTCGTGGATCTTATAAGCCTATTAGTTGGGATTTTTCTCATCGTTGTGATTGCCAGCATTGCGTTTGCAGTGATACTATTTGGATTCAGAGTGGTAAAGTCTCTGGTCGTCAATACAGTGCTCGGCTTAATCATTCTCGGTGTTGTCAACCTGGTTGGCGTCAAGGTGCCAATCAACTGGATTACCATTCTTCTTAGCGCGATAGCCGGCATACCAGGAGCAATAATCGCAATTATACTCTACTTGATCGGTGTTATTTAAGCACGAGCGCAGTTTCTACAATGCCCGGAAGTATATACACTGATGGTCTATTTACAGAGAGAGTGCACGCGGTGCACAAGAGATTTTTTTGGTTATACAGTTCTGTTCTGTTGCCTGCTAATGACTGTATAAAAGGCAACAAAGTCAGTCAAGACGGAAAGCCTGCGAGAGAAGTCGCGATAATATTGTGGTGTATTAACGAGCGGCGTAGATGGTGGTGGCTTGTATAATCTTATCACTTTGCTGACGCCGCACAGTGCTCTCCAGAATAATAATCAATGGTGGGGCCCTCAGTTTTATCGTGTTCGGTCTCGAGAGTGAGCGTGAGCGTGCCGCAACACAATGAAGAAGAGTTAAGAATACTACAGTGAAATTACGATAAGTGGATAGCAAGTGAAATAGGAAGCCAACACGTTTATTGTGTTTCACCGCACTATTATATGGTTATTCTAATCGCGTCAGTAAAGGAGAGAGGAGGACATGACAATATCAAAAGTCCGTCGTAATCTGTACCGCTCGGCTCGTCTTCTCGGAGATTTAGACGCAATCCAAAAAGGCACGGTTGGTAAGCGAATTGTGCGAAGAACCGCTGGGCGGTACGTGAGCCGAATGCTCTGGCGGGGACTGAAATAACGTAAGTAAAAACGCTACGTTGTTATTATACGTCGACAGACCCACATCTTCGGTCTGTATCCTTAGATTAAAAGTACAAAGCGTTAATAAACGCACAGATGTCACAATGAGAAAAAGTGAACTAATAGCCGTTGGGATAGTTGTCATCTTATTTGCTGTTGGTATCTACATGTACCCCCAGCTCCCAGACACCATAGCCTCTCACTGGGATGCCCAAGGCCACGTGAATGGGTATATGTCAAAATTGTGGGGCCTATTCTTGTTGCCATTAATTTCGGTTGTACTTGTGTTACTGTTCGTTGCTATCCCGAGAATAGACCCACTGAAAGTCAATATTGAGAAATTCAGACCGTTCTACGATAAGTTCGTCGTACTGTTTATGGTATTTTTCTTGTATCTGTACCTTCTCACCATTCTCTGGAATATTGGCATGCGGTACAATTTTGGCCAAGTGCTGGCGCCCGCATTCGGAGGGCTTTTTTACTACATTGGCGTTATGATAGAGCACGCGAAACAAAACTGGTTTGTGGGAATTAGAACGCCGTGGACGCTGAGCAGTGAGAACGTATGGGATAAGACCCATGCGATAGGCGCAAAACTGTTCAAGATTGCGGGCGTAGTGGCACTCCTTGGGGTTCTCCTTCCAAACTATGCACTTTTTTTCGTTCTTATCCCGGTGCTCGTTGTTGCAGTCTATTTGATCGTGTATTCGTACGTTGCCTATCAAAGAGAGATGAGCATGGGATATCGATCAGGCGAGGACGTCAACGTAAGACAAGGGTAAATGTTAGCATATCTCCCGCTGAACTTCAATAGAAAGAGGCGCTCTCCAATCAGTCGCGGTGTGAACTAAATGCCAGGGCGGGGATTGACGCAGTTGCTTAGAGTCCTCCGTTCTTGCAGAGGTTTGCACATCTGACTATACTATATCTACTACGGCTTCGAAGTCGTAAACCGTATCTTTTCCTTGTTGCACATGAGCTCAACCGCGGCACGTGCGGTGAGAGCCGCCGCAGGCAGTCCGCCTCCGGGTGCAACCCAGTGACCAGCCATATAAAAGTTAGAGAGGCCCGGCAGGGTTAACGGCATCCGAAGCGACATGGTCTTTTCGGTAAAAAGCCACCCCTCATACGAGCCCCGCCAGTTGCCGGTATACCGCACAAATGTCAGCGGGGTGGCTACGTCAACCACCTCAACGTTGTTTCTAATATCGGGATATAGTTCCGAGATGGCGCCAATTACTGCTCCTTCAATCCTCTTTTTTTCAACGAGGTACGCTTCCTGTTTGTCCTCCAGCTGCGCCCAATAGTCGTAGCTGGCTGGTATTATGAGGCTAAACACTGTTTTGCCTTCAGGGGCCATGGATTTATCAATACTGTGATTCCGTAACCAGAGACGTTGTATCTCCTCTCCACCAATTTCGATCGGTGTTTTTAGCGAAAACCACAACCAATGAGGTTCCTGTGAGTAGTCGCCGTTGATGCCGAGCGACACGAAGACAAGAGGTGGAAACAGCTCTAAGGTTTCGTAAAGGCCTTTTATGGTGTCGTCACTGTACTTCCCATCCAGCCATTTGAAGATGGTAGTGAATCCGTCAGCGGCCGACAGTACGATATCCCCCCTCCTTTCCGTTCCGTCTGCAAGTCTGACGCCCACAGCGGTATCGCCTTCAACGAGTATTTTGTCAACTTGTGATTTATATGAGATAGTCCCACCAAGTGTGAGATACCGCTCTTCTATTGACTGTGCGAACGGCCGTGATCCCCCGATCGGGTAGCCAGCGTCGCCGCGCCCCATCCACGCTAACGTCCGGAGCACCACAATAGCGGACATGTCGTGCCAGTCGAAAGCGTACTTGAACAGATGTCCCAAGACCGGATTGGTGAACCGCGCTGCCAGTTCTGACACGGGCATGGAATACTTTGCAGATAGCCGCATCGATTCAGGGTCGAACATTTCCCCCTTCATAAGCGTTTTGATATCATCGGTGATTTCAGTTATCAGTGCTTCATCCTCTTGTGAAAAGCTGAGCATATGGTCTCTCAGCTTATCAGGATCGGTGTAACTGATAAACCGGTTGCCGCGTTCATCGAGCGTATGGTTGAAGTACGCGTAGTTGATGAACTGTCTGCCCTGCACTGCTCCGAGTTCTTCCCACAGCGCGTGCAGTGCTGATCGAGGAGAACTTCCCACGAGCCACTCAACGCAGAGATCAAACGTGAATCCTTTTCGCTGCCACGAGGTACACAAGCCTCCGGCAATGCTGTGCATTTCATAAATTTCAGAATTGAACCCATTCATCTGGGCATAGCAGCCCGCCGTTAAGCCAGCGATGCCGCCGCCAATGATGATTAGAGATTTTGGCATACTCTCCTCACCCCATAGAGCTTTTAGCGTAGGAGTATCGTGGGTGGTGCAATAAACCTTTCTTTTTGCGTAGGGTTATTTACGCAGGAGGCACTACGCGTGTGCAGTGTAACACACAGACGTGTGTAACGTGAAGTAACGATGCTCACGTGGTCGTTACTGAAAACATGCATGAGTTTAATCACTCTATCCTCCTGATCAGATGAAAAGAAGAGCAAACTCCGAGCGGCTTGTGTACCCTATTTTTTGCTATATTGCACTCTGAAACTGTAGCAGTTCGGAGCTATCTTACTGCAACATAATTCACCGCACGGCATTCGGGTACCTCTAAAGATCTCCTCCGTATATCTGTCTAGGTTCTTTTCTTGAGGTTATGCAGGGTGTGACACAAAAATTTTGTCACAGATCCGGAAACAAGAGTTCTGTCACAGTTTAACACGCAAAATGAGTGCCACTCAAGCTTAAAACCTCAAACTGAGAGGAGTTCATCAGAGGAGGAAAACATAATGGCAATAAAAAATTCCGCGTGCCTTTACGGCCTTCACTTCGGATGCGTGAACGTGCATGGGGATCCAGACTGCACGAGATGTGTGGAGCGTTTAACAAACGCTGTTAACCAGGTGCTCCGCCCAACGGCAAAGAGCAACGCTTGAACACTTTTCATACTATCATCGCACGACGACGATGATGCCCGACACGACATCAGTTCTGACAACAAGCGGATCTTACTGCTCCTTCCTTCAACACGAGTTTTTGTGCGGGTGGACACCAAAGCTCGGCCTTATTGTGTGAGCACCTCCTCTTTGGCCATTGTTTTTAAGAGTCCTTTTTCATTGCCGTTTTCTTAAGTTCAGGTGGCATCTTTTCTATGGCATACCGGAGCGCTGTCCGAGGCATAGTGCCTTTGTGCATCATGACATACTCAAAGATCTCGGCCTGATGCAAGCGGCTTGCCTCTTTGAGCATCCAGCCGTAGCCTTTCTGAACCAGATCATCGTTGTCGCACAAAAGAATATCTGCTAACGCAAAAATATCTTCCAAAAATTTACCTTTTTTGGCAGGAATAATGAGCGAAACGGCGGCAGCGCGCCGCATCCACCGATTTTGCGATGTGGCCCATTCTTTCAAGTTAGTGAGATAGTGCGGATAGCGCTCAATAAACGAACCAACCGCGTGATTGCACAAGGTGTCGCATTCGGCCCAGTTATCGACATATTTTTCAATCCACGTTTCAAAAACCTTGAAATCGCCCGGCTGATACTCTTCGCGAAACCAGTACGCCCAGTTGGCCGCCACCCACGCCTCCTCGCAATAGCCGGATTCAAGCAATTTCTCGCATAAATCGAATGCCGCCCCCTTGCCCATTCCTTGAACATGGGGAAAATATTTTTTGGCAATTTTAACAACCGCCGCCGCTTTTACTCCGTGGCATTTGACTTCTTCCTTAAAGAACCGTTGAAAGCTGTTTTTTGTCTTATCGTCAGCAGTTTGTATCAGTTCGTCCCTTACATTGCGGATGATGTGATTCATACGTTTACCTCGCCGGATATGGTGGCATCTTACAAATTATAACAGTAGCGAAACAGCGTTCGTTTCATTAACATAAATAACTTTAATTGAAAAAGCGCCACTCACCATTTCGAACCCCAGTAAGTGCCTATTGACTAAAAAATCGGAAGGAAACAACGTAAATTACGTGACGTCATGCATGTGACGCAGCGCAATGCTCAAGAATACTACACACACCATTACGCCTCGTAAGGATTAAAATTCAAGTTTACTGTAGCCGTCTCCTATTGGCACGGATTAGAGAGGGATCAACGAACAGCTCACAAAACGCAAACCCTCGTGTACGCCGCAAACGAACGTGTTTCCTCGTAACTTTGTACACTTGTTACGAACCTAACGAGCAGCAACCCCTCAAATTGATGCTGTTAATTTCCTTGAGGGAGATCTTTTTTTCATCAGATCGTCGCGCGTTAAGAATAATTCTCGCCTTAGTAATCACTGCATAGTTGATATCTGCACCCGCACATGTCAACACGCACCGGAGCGAACCACGTGGATAGCACAACTGTAGCGGAAGAAGCGAGGGACGTACCACCACACGGTAGTCTAAAGGGGGGGCCTATATCGCATGATCACTATGACCTGCTGCTACTTTTCTCGCTCGCTACTCATTTAGTAACTGGCATGACGAGAGCTGTTCCAGTAGCTACGATTGGAGGAGAGCACCTCACGGATATATGCGACGCCCTATGGATGTGAATGCGGGGAGAGGTCCCCATAATCGTGCCCCTCCACAAGGTGGTGCTCCTCTCCTGACGCGTGTATGGGATCAACGTGAACAACCACATTAGAGAGATACGTGAGGCGGTGTAAGAGGTGGTGGCGCACGTCTGTAGCGATGGTGTGTCCTGCCTCGACAGGAATCTGTGGATCAACGGCGATGTTGACGTCCGCAAGGAGCCGATGGCCACTCCACCGCACCCGCACCTGAGCCACCTCCTGCACGCCGTTAGTGTGAAGCGCCGCATCGCGAATCTCGTCAGGAATGGACGGATCTACGCCATCGACGAGTCGCGTAATTACCGCCCTGCCTGAATTCCATACAATCCGGATAATTGCCACGGTAATGATAATGCCGACGAGTGGGTCGGCACGGGGATACCCGAGGTACACTCCAAGTGCCCCAAAAAACACGGCGAGGCTGGTCACTCCGTCGACACGGGCGTGATACCCATCAGCAATAAGTGCCGCGCTCTCAATTTCTTTGCCCACGCGAATGCGAAATACCGCTACTACTTCATTGCCCACAAACCCGATGAGCGATGCAATTATGACCGCCCACAGAAACCGCACCGTCTGCGGATGAAAGAGGCGCTCTACAGATTCGTAGCCCGCGAGGATCGCACTAAACAAAATGGTAAGCACGATGGCAATTCCGGCAAGATCCTCCACCCGCCCATAGCCGTACGTATAGCGCTTCGTTGGTTTCCATACGCTCATCCGGAAGGCGATCCAGAGAGGGATCGCGGTCAGTGCGTCGCCAAAGTTGTGGATGGTATCAGCGAGGAGCGCCACGCTTCCTGAATAAAGGACGATGCCCATTTGGAAAAGTGCCGTCGCCAGAAGCCCGAGCAAGGACCACTTAAGGGCCCGGATTCCGCGCTGTGATGTAAGGAGGCCGGGGTCTACCACGCCGTGGCGGTGTGGGTGCGTATCAATATCACTATCAATGTCGTTCTGCGAGTGCCTGTGCTCTCCCATGTGCTGCTCCGTGCCTGAATATCTCCCCTCTGTCACGTCAATTGAAGTCCGTTTGATTCCTCTCCGTATGGTGCGTAGATTAGTTTAATCTGCTGTCTCATTTATCGTCTGAAAATTGCAGACAAACACGTCATCTCAGGGGCGTATATGGCCAGTTAGTATATATCGAGGCATGATAAGCGCCGTAATACCACGCTTGTGCGTTATATACTGCCCACTTTGCGTTCGGGGGAACGACCGGCCCAGAGAAGAACCGATAGGTATGTCCTGGTTTGACTTCTGCCCACCCATACCCGTATGAAATCGTTGTCCTGCCGAGGGATCCCGTTGTCACGTCATACACGTAACTCGCTTTCGGCATGCCCAGATACGCATACCCTGGCCGAGTTGCAGTTTGGGCAAAGAGCCCTGCAGCTGGTGCGACGGCGCCGTACCCCGAACCGGTGTACGTCATTTCCCACATTAAATACCTCGGCGACGAGGGTACAAGTGCAACATTGCTTATTGATATGGCAGACGGTGCCCCGCGGCTGATGTTGCTGGATAGTACTTCTGCAGTTCTGAAATGATCGTTTCAAACCCTAATCTCTTGTAGTCATTGAGCGTCGGACCAACATCGAACCACACCTGAAAGTGGGTAAAGCCCACGTTTGCCGCATAGCTCCAGTCGAGGAGCGCCTTATACGTTTCAAATCTGCAGCACTCGTTATTCGGTTCCCACACGCCAGCGAGAAGGCCCTGCCCTTTGCCGAGCGGATATGACTCTCGCGCCCCCTCCTGAATGTAGGGGATCTCTTCTTCAAAGAACGTCTCCCACGAGACGCTCTTGGTAAGGGGGTGCATGTGGAAATTACCCCAAATTCCGCATCGGTCGCAGTTGAAAAAGGTGAACTTCGTAAAGTATTTTTGTAAATAGTCGAGGTCGCCATCCCTTCCCCCCTCTGATGCGACGTGTGTCCAGCCAGCCTGTCGCCACATGTCGAACGTGCTTTGATAGGTGTCAATCGGCACTGACACTAATCTACTTCCCTGCCAAATAATGCGCTCCATATCGAGGATGGGGTACATTCCCAGTTGCTTTATCTTCTGAAGTTCTTGCTGGTAGGGGGAGGAATCAGTGGCAATGAGGACAACAGTCGTAAAGCCTTGATCTCTGAAGTATTCAATCGTGCCATCCCAGATTTGTCCGGGGGAGAGTCCTACCCGGTACTCAATTGGTCGCGGGCCTCCGCTTGCTGCCTCCGTTTTTTCCGTAGTGCTAACTACGGGAGCTATCACTGCTGTTATTAAGAGTGCTGCAAACAGTTTTCTGCTCAAGTTCACGCTCATTACCACTGACACCCCTCTTGCCTCGCTCTGCCCCGGTTATGAAGCGATTAATCCCCTCGGCCTTGTGCACCCCAGAGCGTGTTTCGGCACTATAACACTAACGCATTACTCAAATATGTTAAATAATTTTTGCCTTCTGTTGGTCGGAACTTTTAAGAGGGGCATACAACGATATATGCTAGATATTATGAAAAAACGAGTACTCATCGTACTCGCGGCTGCATTAATGCTAGCGTCAGTACTGACGGCGGGGTGCACTCGTACTGCTCCAAATAGTACCACTCCGAGCACAAGCGCGAGCCAAACGACAAACGCCACGATGCAATCTACGGCAACTCCGACACCGATATCGACCGTGGTTCCGACAGCAACGGCAATCCCGAGGGTGCCCACGTCCATAGAAGGCGACAAAGAGGTCTCCTTAGCATTGAGCTCGGGTATTACACGAGGCACAGGAATAACCTTAGGCTTTCGAGTGGTAATTGCGGGATCGTCACAAATTCACTACCTATGTGGTCAAGCGGTCAACTTTTACATAGATGGTCAGCCAGCAGGCGGTAAGTGGACAATAAGCAGTCCTGGCCCCGTCAACGGTTGTTGGGTCACTGCAAGCCTGACGCTTTCCCCCGAGGATACTGCCAAGTTATCGCGAGGGGCGCACACGTTAACGGTTGATTACACCGGAGACACGACGTATGCTCCATCGCAGTTTGTTAGTGTCTTCAACGTAAAATAACGTAGTGGCGAGTGTAGGAGCCACATGAAAGGACACAAGACTCCTCTATCGCGTGCAAAGCATAGCAACCGGCACGACGCTATTTGAAACAAGATATGCCTCTGCCAAAAAAGCCTGCTGTAGCCAAGGTTATTTTGGTCATCCTTTTGCTGTTTCGGATAAGTGCGCAAGCGTTCGATGCCGTAATGCTGTAAGCATATCCCAGCCCTCACACCCCCACTCTTTGCGACCATATTTTCGGTCGATCTCCCACTAGCAACTGCAATCGATGTGCTGTTAGTGACGCGATACCGCTATTAGAGGCAGTATTACGCTCAAAGCCTCTAAACCGAATAACAACCGCACCTTCCGTATGTCTACCTCACTCCGACCGTGTTGATGACGTTATCATGCCGCAGCGCATGGCTACGCACTTCAAGGCCGGCCTGATGATGTCTCATGTAAATTTGAGTAACGCAGTAGGAGCTACATATGGAGTGGGATTATTCATTACTGAATTGCTATTGTAAAATGTTCCGTTAATGACCACAAGTAATTTTATGATGGTGGGATGCTTATAGTCCATCATGGGTAACGGTAAAGAAAAGAGCCCCAGGAAACGGACACATGAGGGGTATGACTACCTTGCGTTCGAGCTGGCAGAATTCTATTTACACAGCTTAAAAAAGGAGTGCATTGACAGGGACATCACGCTGAACCAGTTAATCGTTGATCTCGTGGGGAATGCCGTCAAAGACTGGCCGGACGAGGCCCGCGACGAGCAGAGACTGCGCTATAAACGAGTGACCGCTAAGGTCCCATCGTGGATCTACACCAAGCTCAACGCCCGAAAGGAAGAAACGACCATTCCGATAAAGACGTTAGTTCTGCTCATTCTGGGGTTACACTATCTCGACTTTGACGCGATGCGGGAGATTGTGTTGGGCGACGTGCTCCCCTCTTTGCCCCATATGCAGAACCCCGCCAGCAGTGCGTGATAGTTCCTCTGTCCCGAATGGGCTCCTATCGTCAGTCAACGATATAACAGCTTACGGCCCGCCACAGCAGCACCGTAATGCAGCATGATAACAAATACCGCCTCCGTCAACAGCGGGCGTCCCGCGTATGGCATGCGTTAGCGCGGCGTTCCTTTAAACGTTGTAGCGCGTGCTCTGGCTAATTTTAGTACATGGCTCTTTACTAGCTTTCGCGCTATTTTCAACAAAATTAGTGATGAATCATGGAAAAAAATTTATTTAGTGAACCGTGCCTTTACATAGTTAAACGACGTAACAAAAATTAGTCGCTTCCATACAGCTCGTGGGATCCCCTACTAGTTTCTCGTGGCGATCACACACGTACAACTGATGATGAGACTCCAAAGGAGCTTGTATAACGTGGATGTGAAGAACGTAGCCTTCATAGTAATAGCGTTAACAACTTCGGATGAGCTCGCCGTTAGTGTCTATTGCGGACACAAATCGAACTCTATTGCGACGCCTAGCAGGCACTTACCCTTAACCCGAATCTCTCCGGCAGGTAGCGCACACATGTCTAAGCTGTTATTCCCTGCCGGACTAGGGATTGCTCTCGGAATTGCTGTACTTGAAGCTGTTGTTTTAACAAATAGAGAAATAACGTTCTACACTTGAGGAGTGTATAAAGATGCAACTCGAAAATAACCGTCGACATATGAGTGAAGCCCAAGACGTTCAGTATCGGATAAAGAAAATCAACGAACTGTTAGCCGACTACATCCCCCCCAGAGATACGTGGAACCCCGCCGACGAGTCCGTATTCGAGCCAGTTGACCTCTTTCGAGTGCCCGTGGAAGAGGCGCAGGACATGCAGCTGAAGGCGATCAAGTATACGTTCACACACCACTACAACAACAACGACTTCTATCACAGGTACTGCGAGATGAGAAACGTCAGCCCCGATGACATAAAGACCGCAGAAGATTTGGATAGAATCCCCCTCATCCCTGATGCCACCTTCAAACAGTACCCGTCGGGGAAGGAGTTTGCGCGCTGGCTCACTAACATATTTACTGGTGAACTGCCAAACGTCGTCATAAGGGGTTCCAATCCTACGTATGATGATGTGATCAACGCCTTTAACGCGGCGGGCTTGGCCGTTTTCTATAGCAGTGGCACGAGCGGGAGGCACACGTTTATCCCGAGGGATCAGAAAACGTACAGAACGGCACAAGTTGCTCTCGCAAAGTGTCGTGCTAGTATGATCGACATATATGCTGATCACACCTTCTCATTATCCCCAAATCCAGCGAAGACAAACGTGTTTGCTGGTAAATTGCTCGCTTTTGTCCCTAAAATAGTTCCCAACATAGAATTTGCTATTGATCGAGAACTGACCACTGACATGATAAAAACGGCTATGAGTGAGAAAGTGGGTCTCAAAGGGAAATTGACCTCGTATGTCCAAAACCAGACAACTCAGAAGATAATTAACCGGGTCATACAGTGGCTCGAGCGCTATGACAACACAGAGGAAACCATAGAACTCAGCGGTATGCCCTTTTTGCTTTATCAAGTAATGAACTCGTTACAAAAGGATGGAAAAGCTTTTGACTTTGGCGAGAGGGGAATGACTGTGACGGGTGGCGGCTGGAAAGTCAACGAACGTGTACGCATCCCGCACAAAGACTTCAGGAAGCAGGTGCACGATGTTTTAGGCATCCCTGAAACGCGCTGCGTGGATATGTATGGCATGGTTGAAGGAAATGGATGGATGCTACAGTGCCCCGAAGGCCACTACCTCCATGCCCCCTACACGTATTACAAGCCCCTTGTCCTTGACGATGACCTGACTCCCATGGGGTATGGCGAGTGGGGACGCTACGCCTTCCTTGATGCCAGCGCGCAGAGCTACCCCGGCTTCATCATTTCGGGCGACCGAGTCCGGCTGCTCGAACACTGCCCCGTCTGCGATCGGCCCGGTCCCGTGCTCGAGCCGGAGATTGAGCGCGCGAAGGGCGAGGAGGTGCGCGGCTGTGCCGAGGAAGTGCGAAGAGTCCTCGCTCAAGACCTTGCACGGTGATAGGAATAACACACGTGAGTAGGGTCACAGACCGGAAAGATACCTCGCAGGAGGTACCGGAGCAGTCGAGGTTACTAGTAACGCTTGCCAAGATACTCCTCAAAAAATTCAACGCGTTCAGAAGTTGCTGTGAAGGGACACTTTGCTGTGTAAACGAGCGGGTGCTGGGCTCCTGCGTATTGTAACAAAAAGTATATCATAAACGAAAAAGAGTAGTAGCATTTTAGTTCATAAAACGTTTCGGTACCTTCAGCTTCTACGGAGGAAACTGACATTCTATATTTGAGGAGTTCATTTCAATGCAACGGGATAGTAATTATAGAAATACAAGTGTAATTCAAGACGCTGACTATCGGGCAGAGAAACTCAATGAAATGCTAGCGGATTACATCCCTCCACGAGACACGTGGATTCCCGCCGATGAGGCCGTTTTCAAGCCGGTTGACCTGTACCGGGTGCCTCTGGAAAAAGCTAAAGATATGCAGCTGAAGGCGATCAAGTATACATTCACGCACCACTATAACCACAACGACTTCTATCACAAGTACTGCGAGATGCGGAACGTCCGCCCTGACGACATCAGGACCGTCGACGACCTGGATAAGATCCCCCTCATCCCCGATACCACCTTCAAGCAGTACCCCTCAGGCGAAGACTTTGCGCACTGGCTTGCTAACGTCTTTACAGGCGACCTGCCCGAAATTGTCATAGAGGGCGCCAACCCTACCTTTGACGACGTGATCAACGCCTTCAATGCGGCGGGCCTGGCGGTGTCATATAGCAGCGGAACGAGCGGACGGCAAACGGTTATCCCGAGGGATATGAGAACGTTTAGAACGGCTTCGTATGCAATCGCAAAGTGTCGAGTCAGCATGGAACCCCCGCTTCCCGATCACGTCTACCAGCTGTCGCCAAATCCAAAGAAGACGAACTTGTTTATTGGTAGGGCAACGAGTGTGTACCTCGACCTGTATAAAGACGTGCAATATGCTGTGAACTACGAGATAACCACTGGAATGACCCAACGAGCTATGAGCGAGAGTCCAGCGCTGAAAGAAAAGCTCCCCTCGTACATTCAAAGCGAGACGATGCTGCAGACGATAGTCGACAATACTATACAGTGGCTCGAGCGCTATGACAAGACGGAGGAGAGCATCAGGCTTAGCGGCGCGCCTTTCCTCCTTCACCAAGTAATGAACACGATACAGAAAGAGGAAAAGAGCTTTGACTTTGGCGAGAGAGGCATGGTTGCGACGGGCGGTGGCTGGAAAATCAATGAAAATGCCCGCCTCGCACATACGGACTTCCGGAAGCAGGTGCAGGATGTGCTCGGCATCCCAGAAACGCGCTGCTTAGATGTGTATGGCATGTGTGAATCGAACGGGGGCATGGTGCAGTGCCCTGAAGGCCATTACCTCCACACACCCTATACATTTTACAAGCCCCTCGTCCTTGATAACGACTTGCTGCCTGCCGGATACGGCGAGTGGGGGCGCTTCGCCTTCCTCGACGCTCTTGCCCAGAGCTACCCCGGCTTCATCATATCGGGTGACCAAGTCCGGTTGCTCGAACACTGCCCCGTCTGCGATCGGCCTGGACCCGTGCTCGAGCCGGAGGTGCAGCGCGCCAAAGGCGAAGAGGTGCGCGGCTGTGCTGAGGAGCTGCGAAGAATCCTCGCGCAAGACCTTGCAAGGTGATAGAAATGACACACGTGGGTACGATCACAGAGCAGAAAGATACCTCGCAGGAGGTGCCGGAGCAGTCGGGTTTACTAGTAACGCTTGCCAAGATAATGATATCATTAGGAGGACGTTTTTCATCTTTATGTTAGTGGATAATCGGGATTTAAAAGAAGGGGCGATCGAGATCTCTACTATATAGGTAGTATTTTCACACTGGCACTCGATTTTTCATGACATTTTACACAACGGTAACTTGGATTGTATCCAATATATCGACAGTATCGGCGAACGAACATTTGCCACGAAAGAGACACACTAACGTCAGTAATGTATGCACTAAGGCTTGTTGCCATTTGGGATTCTGCCAGTGTAATAAACAATGGCGTAACGCTAGGAGATCTCAAAGAAAAGGGGTTATATAAAAAACCAGATCGCAATCAATATTATGAGCGAGTTATTGTAACAGACGAGGTGCTAGAAGCTCTCGTAAACATAAGTTGTTAGCTTAACCTGTTCTATTAAACTACCTCTTATTCAACTCCCTCTTCGCTGCAGCATGGCTGAGCTCATCTGCCCCCTAGCAGCGCGTCGTTGTTATTTGATCAAGTCGACCCTGCCTGATGGACTTTTTTTAAAGCAACTTCGTGTAACAACGAGTACAAAAAAGGTTGTAATTGAGAGAAATGTGAAATTGTTACAACAATTTTTATACAAAGAAAAACTTTTCTTTTTGTTTGGAGTTTAATATGGCGTTAGCTCAAGATATTGCATCAGCTGAAGATGTTGAGTCAACAATAAGAAAACTCAACGAACGGATAGCCCATTACATACCGCCGCGAGACACGTGGAATCCCGCCGACGAGGCTCTTTATCAACCAATTGACCTTTACCGGGTGCCTTTGGATGACGCTCAAGACATGCAACTGAAGGCGATCAAGTTTACGTTCACGCACCACTACAACAACAACGACTTCTATCACAGGTACTGCGAGATGCGGAGCGTCCGCCCCGACGACATCAAGACCCTCGACGACCTGGATAAGATCCCCCTCATCCCCGACACCACCTTCAAACAGTACCCGTCGGGGAAGGAGTTTGCGCACTGGCTTGCTAACGTCTTTACCGGCGACCTGCCTGAAATTGTCATCGAAGGCGCTAACCCTACCTTTAATGACGTTATCAACGCCTTTAACGAGGCGGGCTTGGTCGTTGCGCATAGCAGTGGAACGAGCGGACGGGTCACGGTTATCCCGAGGGATATGAAAACGTTTTTAGCAAGTCAATATGCCGCCGCTAATGTGCGCATCAATACAGGTGCCCTATCATCCGATACCAACGCCATCTTGTTGATGCCAAACCCGAAGAAGTCACACGTGTTTATGGCTACGGTAAGCCGTCTGGCCCTAGATCTGTATAAGAGCGTGCATTACGCTGTGGACTACGTGATAACCGCTGATGTAATCCAAAGGGCTATGACCGAAAACGAGAAGCTGAAAGGAAAGGCATCCTCTTCTGCCCAGAACGGGATGCTGCAGAAGACGGTCGACTGGGGCATACAGTGTCTCGAGCACTATGACAAAACAAATGAAAAAATCGCACTTAACGGCCCGCCCTTCTTGCTCCTCCACATACTGGACACGTTACAGAAGGATGGAAAGAGCTTTGACTTTGGCGAGAGAGGAGGAGTTGCGACCGGCGGCGGCTGGAAAATCAATGAAGATCAACGCATCCCACACGCCGACTTCAGGCGAAAGGTGAAGGATGTGCTCGGCATCCCAGAAACGCGCTGCTTGGATGCTTACGGCATGTGTGAATCGAACGGATTTATGATGCAGTGCCCCGAAGGTCACTACTTCCATACCCCCTACACGTATTACCGGCCCCTCGTGCTTGACGTTGACCTGACGCCCATGGGGTATGGCGAGTGGGGGCGCTTCGCCTTCCTCGACGCGCTCGCCCAGAGCTACCCCGGCTTTGTTATATCGGGTGACCGAGTCCGGTTGCGTGAGCGCTGTCCTGTCTGCGATCGGCCCGGCCCTGTGCTCGAGCCGGAGATCGAGCGTGCGAAAGGCGAGGAGGTGCGCGGCTGTGCAGAGGAACTGCGAAGAGTCTTCGCTCGCGATATGTTAATGTGATACAAAACGCAACGCGGTGATAGGAATGAAACAAGTTAATGAGATTAAAGAACAGGAGAGTACCTCGGAGGAGATGCCGAAGCAGTCGAGGCTAAAGAGTATGGTAACGATGGCCAATATGATGCTTAAAAACCCCAACGCGTTCAGAAAGCTTAGGGTGATGGGCCCCAACGAGGAGCGGTACGTCCGCCCGCCAAGGCAGTACCAGATTCCCCCGTTTCACGAGGACATGCGGTACAGCACCTCAAACGAGAAGTGCCTCAGGCCCACGCGGTGGTGCAATCCACGTGAAGCCATGGTCGTGGCGATGGCGAATGAGTTGGGCGCGTATGAAATGTCAGATTACGAGTTCGCCGAGGCGGCGTACTGGTTTGTCAAAACCAAAATGGCAGTTGAGTTCCGTCCCTTCGAGAGTGCGGGGGCGACCCTGAAGATAGGCACGGGGTCGTGTTACCACTTGGCCAACGTGTACGTTGCCCTCTGCCGGTCTGCCGGGATAAAGGCACAGGTACAAGAACTATATGATGCGCTTTCGCGAGTTAGAGGCAAACGTCATGGTAAATATTGACCAGTCAATGCAGAAGATGTATAACGCTTCAGGGGGCGCTATCCCTGAGGGAGAGTGCGAGGTGTGCATCAACGATAAATGGGTGACAGCATACGTCGCGCAGAATGCTGAAGCGTCGGCAGCTGCTGGCTGGCCCATAACGAAGTTCGGGGAAGACTCGATAGGCTTGTATTTTGACGCAATTCCAGGAACCGTAAAACGCTTCGAGTCGCTCCCGTTGCAGCTCGGACTGACGTTGAAAGTCATGAATTGGATGACGCCAGCGACGATGGAACGAATGAACGTTGCAGTACATCAGCGACTTGTGAAGGGGCGGAGGACGATTGAGGCGGCTGGTGGACTTGAGGCATACGAACAGAACGCAAGGATGATGAGGGAACTCTTCTCTGCGGAAGAAGTAATGAGGATAACAAAGGCTAAGCGTGAAAAAGCACTGGAGTTTAAGGATTGATGAGTGATATAAATGACACAAGTCGACGAACTATTAGTTGATTACATCCCCCCCAGAGACACCTGGAACCCAGCCGACGAGACCGTTTTCAAACCAATTGACCTGTACCGGGTGCCTCTCGAAGAGGCGCAGGACATGCAGCTGAAGGCGATTAAGTATACGTTCACCCACCACTACAACAACAACGACTTCTATCACACGTACTGCGAGACGAGAAACGTCCGCCCCGACGACATCAGGACCGTCGACGACCTCGACACAATCCCCCTCATCCCCGACACCACCTTTAAAGAGTACCCCTCAGGCGAAGACTTTGCGCACTGGCTTGCTAACGTATTTACCGGCACACTGCCCAAAATCATCATAAAAGGTTCTAATCCTACGTATGACGATGTGATTAACGCCTTCAACGCCGCGGGCTTGGCCGTTATGTACAGCAGCGGGACGAGCGGGCGGCATACGTTTATCCCCAGGGATATGAGAACGTTTAGAACATCTCAATATGCGTTTGTAAAGTGTCGCGCCAGTATGATCAGTTTAAGTGCCGATCACGCTCTCTTGTTATCCCCAAACCCAGCGAGGACAAACCTCTTTGTTGGGAGGGTAACTAGTTTTGGCTACAACCTAATTGAGGACTTACAATATGCTATTGACTCTGCGATAACCGCTGATGTAACCCAGAAGGCTATGAGTGGGAATAAGGAGCAGAGAGGAAAAGTGACCTCTTATATGCAAAGTGAGATGCAGCAGAAGATAGTCGACAAGACCATACAATGGCTTGAGCGCTACGACAAAACAGACGAGAGCATCAGACTTAGCGGGTTGCCTTTCCTACTTTACTACGTAATGAACGCGATACAGAAAGAGGGGAATAGCTTTGACTTTGGCGAGAGGGGAGCAGTTACGACAGGCGGCGGTTGGAAAATCCAAGAAAATGTCCGCATCCCTCATGCGGACTTCAGGAAGCAGGTAGGGGACGTATTGGGCATCCCTGAAACGCGCTGCTTGGATCTTTATGGCATGGTTGAAGGGAATGGATGGATGATGCAGTGCCCTGAAGGCCACTACCTCCACACCCCCTACACGTATTTCAAGCCCCTTGTCCTTGATAACAATTTGGAGCCCACAGGATACGGAGAGTGGGGGCGCTTTGCCTTCCTTGACGCCATCGCCCAGAGCTACCCCGGCTTTATCATATCGGGCGACCGAGTCCGGCTGCTCGAACACTGCCCCGTCTGCGACCGGCCCGGCCCTGTGCTCGAGCCGGAGATTGAGCGCGCGAAAGGCGAAGAGGTGCGCGGCTGTGCAGAGGAAGTGCGAAGAATCCTCGCTCAAGACCTTGTAAGGTGATAGGAATGACACAAGTTAGTGAGATCACAGAGCAGAAAGATACCTCGCAGGAGGTGCCGGAGCAGTCGGGTTTACTGGTAACGCTTGCTAGGATAATCATCAAGAACCCCAGCGTGTTCAGAAAGCTCAGGGTTATGGGCCCTGATGAAGAGCGATACGTCCGTCCGTTGAGGCAGGACCAGATCCCCCCGTTTCACAAGAGCATGCGATACTGCACCTCAAACGAACCATATCTCAGGCCCACGCGGTGGTGCAATCCACGTGAACCCACGGTCGTGGCGATGGCGAACGAGCTGGGCGCCTATGAGCTACCAGACGACGAGTTTGCGGAGGCGGTGTACTGGTTTATTAAAACCAAAATGGCATTTGAGATCTGCCCGTTCGATAGTGCGGGGGCGACCCTACAGAGGGGTACGGGGTCGTGCTATCACTTGATCAACGTGTTCATCGCCCTCTGCAGGTCTGCCGGAATAAAGGCGCGGTACAAGAACTATAAGATGCGTGTTCGCGGGATAGAGCAGGACGTCTTGGCTGCTGACCAGACGATGCAAGAGCTGTTCAACGCGATGGGAGGCGTTATCGCCGAGGGGGAGGGCGAGGCGTGCATCGACAACACATGGACGGTAGCATATGTCGCGCAAAACGCCGCAGCTTCGGCAGCTCCCGGCTGGCCCATAACGAAGTTCGGGGAAGACTCGATAGGCTTGTATTTTGACGCACTCCCAGGGACCGTAAAACGTTTCGAGTCGCTCCCGTTCCAGCTTGGATTGGGGTTGAAAGTCATGAAGTGGCTGGTGCCCGCGACGATGGAACGAGTGAACGTGACCGTACACAAGGCACTCGCGATAGGGTGGGAGGAAATCGAGGCGGCTGGCGGAATCGAAGCATATGACCAGAAGGCGCGGAGGAAGCGTGAGCTGTATTCGCCAGAAGAACTCCTGAGCGCACAAGCGCTTAAGCACTCCGACAAAATAAAAATTAAACGGAAATGAGCTTTTCAGGTGTATCGGCGGCGGCCATCTCGTACGATGTGAGGTGTTAGTTTACGTTTGTGGCCCCTAAGGGAGCATTCAAGTGGTCGTTGGCGTGCCGTGCGTCGGAGGTTCACCACAAGTAGCGGAGGTCGTACGCCTGCGGTGAAGACGGTAATGACCTCGCCTCTCGTGGTCTGGATGAATACAAATTCTCGGACAAAAATATGCCATTGCCAGATGCAGTTCACCCGAACTCACCCTGTAGGCGAAGTAAACAGGTAGTCGGGTTTTCACCTTAAAGGTAAAAAAAATAAGTAGCAATGTGCGTCACTACGCCTGTAAGGCTAATATTAAAGAGGGTAGTACGCAACCATTACAACGAGGCCCAAGAACACGAAGTAGAATACCCCGTTGAACAGAAGGGAGCGTGCAGTCAGCCTATCTTTTGTCGCCTGAAGGTACAGCACTACGCCCGCGATAAGGGTCAGTGATACGTTTATCGCTTCAAGTCGCCCGAGAACCCACGGCGTAAAGGCGACGCCAAATGCCACGGGGATGCAGCTTTGAAAGACCATGGCGCCGGTTATGTTCCCGAGCGCGAGCGTATCCTTGTCCTGGCGCACCCACAAGACGCTGTTGAGTTTCTCGGGGAGCTCTGTGGCAATCGGAGCGACAATGAGTGAGAGAATGGTGGCATCGAGGCGCAGCGACTCGGCAAGGCTCACGATTTGATTGACGAACAGCTGTGCTCCTGCGATAATCAGCACGAGTGACAGCACCACCTGTAGAACGGTATGCGAAACAGTGGGAGTTTCCCTCGCCGTCCCTTTTCTTAGCTTTGCAGCGAGCACGTCAAGTGTCAACGGATCAAGCACTGCTCTGCAGCGTGCATCGGCAGCCTTGAAGACCCTCACAAGGTACACACAGTAAATAGCGATGAAAAGAGGCGCAATGACAGGCTTTATGGTGTCAATCGGTATCAACGACGCCATCACTGCAATGAAATACGTAATGAGGAAGAAACGCAAATCTCTCTTTTTGGTCGGGCCACGGACGTTCAACGTGGTACCCTGCTCCCGACGGGTCCGAAATGCGAGGATCGACACCCCGGTGACAAACATCGCGAGGGTGCCGAGCATAAAGGGCGCGCCGAGTATTGCGCCGATACCGACGTTGTGCCCGCTTACGCCCCCTACAAAGAAAATTGCTATGATGGGGATGAGCGTCTCCGGGAGCGCTGTACCCACGGCAGCCAACACACACCCGACAACGCTTTCAGAGAGCCTGAGCTTGCGCCCGAGCCATTCGACCCCGTTCGTAAAGAGGGTACTCCCCGCATAGATTAGCACAAAGCTGAGGAGGAACAATCCGACGTCCATATCTGCCTCCCATGTAGTACATCCCTCAGTAAATAGCTTTCACGTCTCCTGAAGCGCAGCGACGAACCACGCACGCCTTCATGTGGCCTCCAAAGTAGCGCGATTAGCTCTATAAAGGGTGCAAGTTCATCACGTTATGTACAGTAAGCTTAGGCACAGCGTCCGCCGCGTTCCAGCGACTAACCTGAATAAAGTGCCGGCTACCTCCATCCCAGCAACCGAGTTATCCCTTTGTTTTGACATTCCAAAATGTGGATATGCTGCTTATAATCAAGAGGAGGATGAACCCAGCTATTGTGCTAGCAGAGCCATTTGTGAACGGGAGAAAGTATGCACCAACGACGGCGCTCCCGACGGCACTGCCTACCCCACCTGGAATGTTACCGATGGGCGTGCGAACGCTTACATGCGCGCGTACACCCTCTACCGCACCTGCGATAGTCCCGGCGACAATTCCGGCAATTCCGCCGATGTAGGCGCCGAGCATCACGCCAGACGTCCCACCAAGCACTTCTCCGTACATCGCATACACCGTTACAGCGACTGCTGCGCCAAACACGGAATAAAAGGCAGCGTCGAAGGCTACGCGGGCCTTTCCACCGAGCGCCACCCCCCCAATTCCACCAAGCACAACGCCTATCGTTCCACCGATATATGCGCCAGCAATAAACTGTAGTAAGCCTATTGAACGTGCAAATCCGCCGAAAAACACGCTAAACAGGAGGTAAATGACAAACCCAAAGATGGCGCCGAGCAGAATACCAAGCACAGCACCAATAACTACGCCGAAAATAACCCCTAAGATTACAAGAGACAAACGAAATGCCATGATACGCTTCTATCACTTCTTTTACGTAAAAACTTGTCGTGTCTTAATATCTACATCAGGAACGTGAGAGAGGTAGACGTTGAATGGCGAAGCCACTGAGCTTTTAGCAGGACTGTTGTGTTGCATTCATCGATTCAATTGCTACTTTGTCGTTAAGTGGACGTGCTAGTACTGCCTCCCCCTCTCGGCTGTAGTGGCGTAGCCATCTTATGGAACTGCCAGATAAAGACGGGGATAAGTGCGAAGCCTACCGCCATCACGAGAATTGTGTACATCCCAGCGGTTGATACAAGCCCTCCGTTGAAGCCACCGAACACAAAAGAGACGAGAAAGTTATCATAGAGGACGTGGAGTAGAGCGCACGGAAGGACGTTACCTGACAAATAGTAACAGTAAGCGAAGGGGTATGACATGGCAAACCCGGTGGCAACGCCTATTGTGACCTCAATGCCTGCGTCGAACGTTGACGCTCCAGCTGCTAGTGCCCCGTAGACATATATCGGTATGTGCCAAGGTCCCCAAACAAGACCAACGAGGGCTGCAGCGCGCGTCATGCCGTGCCGAAGCGTGAGGGCGGGGAGGGGATATGCGCGCCAGCCGTACTCTTCACCGAATGCAAAGGGGAAGTAGAGAACAGTCGCAACTATTGTGATAAAAAAGAGCGTGCTCGGGAGCGCGTATGTGCCCACTGCATCAGCGTTCACCACTCCCAATCCCTTGACAAGGGAGAGAGCGCCTATACCAAAAGTAAATACAACCGGGAACGCCACGGCAAAAATAACTGACGTTGCGGTGACGTGACGGGTGAGGGGACGGAGCTGTACACGAGCTGGCTTGCGTTGCAGCGTGTTGAACAGAAACGCCAGGATAGGCAGGGATAAGCATAGTCAGGTTGACAAAGACGATCCCATTCCAGAGATCGTACAGCTTAATTCCGGCAAAAATGGCGAGTCCAACGAACCCCCACGTGACAAGTAGGACGGCGATAACGTACCCGATTATGTACTTTGCCGGGACATAGTTTGCCTGGGCGTCGACATCGGTAACATCAACACTTCTCCCGTTCACCGCGTGGTTCTGCGCCATACGTGGACCTCGTGCGGAGTAATGTGCTCACTGCCACTTAAGACTTCCTTTCTTGGGAATTGCGCTTCGATGGCGAAGCACTTTTGCTTCTTTTACTCGTATCAGTAGTAATCCACCCATACGAGCCCCCGTGGAAATTATACAACCGCTCTTTTATTCGCTTCCTGAGCATATGTATGAGCGTTCGTGAAGTATTCGGCGGGGGTCAGCTTTTGTCATTGCCATGAACTCTTGTGACGAAGACCGACCAACGGGATTTGATGAAATCGGAGAAGCACATCTCGGCATCGTAAAGGGCTTCCGAGGCCATACTGCGGTGCATCAAGCGCTCTTGACAAGTCTTTGCTGATATTTACGTTGCGGTAAATCAAGCACGGTAACCCAGCGTTCAATTCTCATTTTATTGGAGCAGTTCTTGAAATGAAAGCCCCTCTTGGATCGCTTCTTTGTATACGAACCTTAGTGTCTCACGCTTTGAGTAGCGCTCGGATCATTCCGGTATGCAACCATTATTAATACATTCTGTGAGAATGGCTCTTAGAGACAATGAACAAGCTTACTGATTATAACACTACAGAACAGCTCGAAATCGTCATGCCGGAGCCTTTTGATTTCTCGCTCACTGTCGCTAAGCCAGCAGGCTGGCACTGGTCAACTCCCGGAGAGGTCTTCGAAAACGGCACCCTCTGGAGCGGCACGTACGTGGGTGACAGGCCGGTAGGGCTGAAGATGGCTATGGCCGGTAAAAAGGTCGCTGTGACTGTCTATACCCGATTGCAGCTGACAAAAGATGAGATGACTATGCTGCAGGCAGATATAACGCGCGGACTCGGAGAAGACGAAGACCTCAACGCTTTTTACTCCTTCGCCCACGGTGACGACGTGCTATCAGTCGTGGTGAAAGATCTCTATGGCATGAGAGTGGGACGGCTGGATGACCTCTTTGGTCGGGTTATACTGGCGATAACCCTCCAGATGGCGCCGCTCAAGCGAAGCGAACGCATGATGGCACAACTACTGGAGGAATATGGCACCAAGATTACCTTCGATGGTAGAGAGGTAGTGCTCTGGCCCAGGCCTTCTGACATCGCTCGATTGGAACCGGCCAAGCTGAGGGAGAAAGCAAACCTTGGTTACCGAGCGGAGCGGCTTGTCAAGTCTGCCCGCTATCTGGTCGAACATCCGATGTCGTTACGAGCGCTGCACAGTACACCCGAGGCTGAAGCCATAAAAAACGTGATGGAAATTCCCGGCATCGGCAGGTACTCGGCGGGGTTGATAATCGGTCGAAGCTCGGTCCCGGTAGATGTCTGGAGTGTCGTCATCATGAGTGAGCTTTTGTTCGGACGAGCGCCCGTAACCCCCCGGCAGGAAATCAACGAGGTGACGAGAGCGGTGCGTGAGCGCTGGGGCCAATGGTCATGGATGGCGTTCGTGTACATTTTGAATGACCTGCCGAAGCTGGCGAGTATGTACACGCTGTCACGATTAACCTGAAGTAGGTTGCTCAAGATGTAGCGACGCGCCACGAGGGACGAACGGTCGACTGTCTGTTCAACCCTCATTCAATTAGAGATAATTTAAAATACATAGCTTGTAGAGGACGAGATGAACCTTTAAAAAAGTGGGGGAAAGAGGAGATAACTTCCATAGCTACGTATGGCCTCATCACCGCGGCAACCATCTTCAACGGTTTCCTTGCCGGGGGAAATGTTGACCGGGGCCTCGTCCAGATGCCGGCCTGGCGAAAGGTCGGGGTGCAAGCTTGGGCGGCTTACAGCCGACACGCAGATTTGGAAAATGGATTTTTTCTGTATCCCGCGGAGGCAATTGGCGGTGCTCTTTTTACCATTGCTGCGGCGGTTTCCTTCCAGCTCGACCATACTGCTCCAGCGCCGGCAGCCCTACCCGTCTATTTGTCTGTAGCTTTGGCGCTCGGGGGGTTGTTGGCCACCGTTAAGGCCGCGCCGATTATGATGAGTGTGAGCCGAATTGGTGACGACATGTCTGCGCTGCAGAAGGCCTTTGACGGTTTCAGGCGGTGGGGAAATGTACGGGGAGTGTTCCAAATTCTGGCCTTTTTGGCGAATGTATGGGCGCTGGTGGCGTTCTTACCTATATTCACTAAGAGATACGTTCGAGCCGGGGTTACACGCTCACTCGATTACTTACCGCACCAATTTTATAATTACTTGGTGCTGGCCGGCATGAGGCACACGTGCTCAAGGTTTCTTCCGATAACCCCGGTGTTCAACGATGGGCCGGTCATCAGGTCAGGTCCGTCAAGACATCCTCACTCCTGAACGGTATGGGGCCGCGCTATAAATTCGGAACTCTATTTGCGCACAGTTGCCCGCATTGGATAGATTTCCAATCTTTGAATCCCAGATTTAACCGCCGGATCCTCTGCAGCGAGAGTTTGAGCTTGGTCTTCATTCTCAACGTCGATAATAGCCAGCCCATAGACGCCTTTAGGATCAAGTACCGGCCCAAAAACGACAGCGATTCTCTTATCAGCTTTGTCTATCCAGTAGGCAGCATGCTGCGTCATGATAGTTCTCTCTTCTTCCGTCATATCCTCGGCAAAAGTTGGCCTGGGAGGAATAAGCTTTAAAACAAAGTATCTCTTCTCTGATTGATCTGCAGAGTCATCGTCTTGCACAATTATTTCTCCTCGTATAATTATTTCATAAGGTTTTCTTAATAAATGTCCCGCTATGAAGTTTGTCGAGGAACGTACTGATCTCTCCTGTCGCACTGACATCAATAGTTTCCGTTCTCTGCGACCCACACCACTAAAGAAAAGAACAGTACAACCTTAACGATGCCAAAGGCCGACTAACGGGAGCACGCCACGAGCACGACAGACACGAGAATTACATGAGGCAGTAAAGAAAACAGGCGCGTTATAGTTCGTTTCTCTTCTTGTAGTAGCCCCTGCGCCGTAGAGCACGATGCTATACACGTACTGCACAATTCTCACCACCACAGTTAGTAGAGACCGCTCGGGCGCACCATCACCAGTGCTTTGTTCCCTTAAGGAATGCATCGACGCCCTGCTTTTTGAGCGTGCGGAGGTTCTTTAGGTGGGCGTCCCCGTGGGTGGGCGTTAAGAAGTTCAATTTTGTGCACGTTTCGAACGCATCACACTCCCAACACCCCTCGATGCCGTTCTTTTCGCAACAGTTCCGTATTGTGCACTGAGGTGGGCCGCCTTTGTGCCGGCACGCTCGTTTGCATCGCAGCTTCACCATCCCTCCTAACGTTTCGTAGCACTGGGGGTAGTTGGCAAACGGTTTGAAGTACTTCGATAACCCCGGCGCAACACGATCAAAGTGGTACTCTCGCAACTTTTTCCGCAAATCCCGTGCCAAGTCTGCGATTTCTCCGTTATAATTGGGACAGTTTCCACAGTAGAGCCCGCAGCAGGCGATGAGGTGCTTGTCGTTTACATGGTCGTTCATGGTCACTCTCCACTCATCGTTGGACATTAAAGGTGCCAAGGAGAGTGAGGGATCCTGCTCACGTGGAACCTTTCTATCGCCTTGCTCGGTTCTCGACAAGAGAGCTTCTCTCAGTACCTTCAGCTTCTAGTGTACTGTGCACGACCCCCTAAAGCAGGTGAGAATCTGTCACTCCTTAAAGACTAGCGCTTCTTCGTCGCTGAGTTCCATTGCTGGTGCGAGAATCTTGACCTTCTCCCTTGCCTTTCTATCGTATGCCTCTATTCCGCCAGCCTCTTCGATTATCTTCCGTCCGGCAGCACATTGCGTCTGTATGTTGACGTTCATTCGCTCCATCGATGCTGGCGCTAGCCGCGTGAGGATCTGCATACCTCTGCTGACCCCAGAGGGAACAGACTCAGGGTGGTTCATTGTCCCTGGAATCGCATTAATGTTTATGTTTGTCACGTCTTCCAAGCCGCGCGAGTCTTCCCCTAACTTCGTTATGGGCCAACCGGCGACCGCCTGCATCTCGGGGCTTAATACCGGGTGTCCTACCATCCATTTGCCATCGACGTACGCCTCACCCTCCGCCTCAAGGAGGCCGCCCCCGCCGAGTCGGTCAACATCAAAAGCAATGGGTCTGCAACCACGAACTGACTCTGCATACCTTCGCTGAATACTATCTCATAAATCTTGTACCTCGCCTTAATTCCGGCGGATCTGCAGAGGGCAATCCACACGTTGATCAAGTGGAAACACGATCCCGTGCCCCGCCGTAGAGTGGCCCCCGCACTGTCGAGGGGGCACATCTCATTCGTCATGTTGGTTTTGACGAATTCCAAAGACGCCTCTGCAAACTCGTAGTCTGGCAGTTCATAGGCGCCCAGCTCGTTCGCCATCGCCACGACCTCGGATTCTCTGGGGTTGCACCACCGCGTGGGCCTGAGGTACGTCTCGTTGAAGGTGCAGTATCGCATGCCCTTGTGAAACGGGGGGATTTCATACCGTCTTGCGGGGCGGACGTACCGCTCCTCATCGGGACCCATGACCCTGAACGTTCTGAAGAGGGCAGGGTTCTTGAGCAGCATTTTAGCGAACAATAGCACCCCCTTTAGCTTCGACTGCCTCTGCACCTCCTGCGAGGGAATCGTCTGCGGGGTAGATTCCTGCTTTGTTATCTCGCTAACTTGAGTCGTTTGTATCACCACGTTGCATCATTTCTATCACCGTGCGTGGTCATCACTGAGGGCCTTTCGTAGTTCCTCAGAATCCTCAGCGAGGACCCGGCGTAATTCCTCAGCACATCCGCGTTCCTCCTCACCTTTCGCGCGCTCAATCTCCGGCTCGAGCACGGGACCGGGCCTATCGCAGACGGGGCAGCGTTCGAGCAGCCGTGCTCTGTCGCCCGATACGATAAAGCCTGGATAACTCTGTGCAATCGCGTCAAGGAAGGCGTAGCGCCCCCACTCGCCGTATCCCATCGGCATCAAGTCATCATCAAGGACGAGGGGCTTGTAATACGTATAAGGAGTATGAAGGTAGTGACCTTCAGGGCACTGTAACATAAATCCATTCCCTTCAACCATCGCGTAAACATCAGCGCAACTCGCTTCAGGGATGCCCAGCACGTCCTCTACCTGCTTCCTGAAGTCTGCGTGCGGGATGCGTACACTTTCATTGATTTTCCAACCGCCGCCCGTCAAGACCATTCCCCTCTCGCCAAAATCAAAGCGCTCTCCCTCCTTTCGTAATTTACCCAGTATCTGATAAAGGAGGAAGGGCGGGCCAACAAGCCTAATACTTTCCTCTGTTTTGTCATAGCGCTCGAGCCACTGTATGACCCGGTCAACTATTTTCTGACTCATGCGGTTTTGGACATACGAGACCAATTTCCCTTTGAGGCCCTTTTTCTCACTCATAGCCGTTTTGATGACGTCAGTCGTCAGCTCCCGATCAAGAGCCACCTGTATGTCTTTAAGTATGTCAAAGTTAACCGCAGTGACCTTTCCTATGAAGATATTCGTCTTCCTTGGGTCAGGAAACAACAGGAATTCGTGGCCATCCTCGAGGCTTCTACAGTCCATGCTTACAATAGACTTTGCAATCGCATATTCAGAAGCTAAAAACGTCTTTTGGTCCCGCGGGATAAACGTGAACCGTCCGCTCGTGCCACTGCTGTAGGTGATGACTAAGCCCGCCGCATTGAAGGCGTTGATCCTCGTCATACGTAGGATTGGTGCCCTCGATGACGATTTTGGGCAGTTTGCCGGTAAACACGCCTGCGAGCCAGCGCGCAAAATCCTTCCCTGACGGATACTGTTTGAAAAAAACATCAGGGAGGAGGGGGATCCTGTCCAAGTCATCTGCGGTCTTGATGTCATCGGGGCGGACGTTTCTCATCTCGCAGTACTTGCGGTAGAAGTTGTTGTTGTGGAAATGGTGCGTGAACGTAAACTTGATCGCCTTCAGCTGCATGTCTTGAGCTTCTTCTAGGGGTACCCGGAACAGGTCAATTGGTTGATAAAGGGCCTCATCAGCGGGGTTCCAGGTGTCGCGTGGGGGGATGTAAGAAGCTAAGCGTTCGTCAAGCGGTGTTTGGGGTATCAAAACGTCCTGTACTACAGTCATTTAAGCACCAACAATTTGTGTAACTATTTACCATTTATCTTATTTGTTAAATAAAAGTTTGCAAAATGATCATGCTTTAAGCTCTGTATGCTCTTTATCGCGTGTTATTGGATAACACATACTATTTTATCCTTATTACTTAACAGAGCTGATAGAACTAAAATAAATATCTCACATTTGAGAAGTGGATATTTTGAGGCGTGGACACTACAACTCACAGTGGGAGAGAAGAGAAGGTGTACGGCAGCTGCATCGTGTTCTTTATCTACTAATACACTGTTAACACTACCACATTACTCACAGAGGGCGCGAATTGGCTATCGCCATCATAGGTTGCCCTATAGATGTTGAACCCTGCAGCTCTAGGGGTTAGCGACACGACGAACCTGCCCTTATATTCACCTGTCTCAGTTGTGGCGGTGCCGATAGGTATCCATGTTCCGTTAGCGCTCAACTGTTGAAGGGTCGCCCGTGCATTTTCGATGTAGTTTGGTGCGCTTTGCGTACCTGACGCCAGACCACCGAGGAGATACACCGGTTCGTTGATCTTTGTTGTGTTGTTGCTGAGTACGATGGCAAGCACGGTTTGCTGCTGGGCAGTTGTACCTGTTGCATATTCACTGTGAGCAGCGGTCCCCATGTTACTCGTCGATGCCGCTGTGACGTTCAGTACGCAGAGCGTCACTATCGCTATAGTCGACAAACTTATTATTTGCGTTCTTATGTTCATGTATAGATCACATCCTTGTTGACGGCGAGAGCAGCACGACGGTTGTTTACATGGAACGGTGTTTACACTTCTCGCTTTTGAGAAGCGGATACGACAACAAGGAATCTCTTTCACAGCTGCAACTATCTTTTTCTAGTACTCGAGCTTCATAAGTTTTTCGGGCCCCCTTCAAACAGCTGCTAACTGCGAACATCGGGATGGACAAAGTCAAGAAGTGCTGGCAATTCTGGAAATACCAAATAAAAAATCTCAAAAAAAATTGACAGGGTAGGAAAGGCAGCTAGCACCGTACTTCCCCACCATAGCAATAGCACGACTTGTCTACAAGGGAGGCTTTATGGTACGTAAAGTACAACCGAGAATTGTCCAGGGCGATGGAACAAGTTCAGCTGACTCTGATCGAGAGATCCCATTAAGTGCACAGCCCCGCTAGGACTCGCAACGCCAGACTTGATAAACGCACTTCCGGTCAGGCCGGTCACGTGATAGACCAACTTCCACTCTTTACCAGGCGTAAGGCCATAACAGTTGCTGATGAATCTGCCAGAGCCGTCGATCACAATCTTACCACATACCTTACCATTTGGGCCGAGGACATCATAGCTACATCCGGACTTCCCCGCGATTGGGACTGCCACTGTGCTTGCAGCGGCGGTGCCAATAGTTCCTATCAATAGCAGACACAGAGAGACTGTTAGAATTGCTCGTTTCATGTGTGTCTCACTTCCGTATGGATCATAGCGAGCTATAAGGAGGGCATGTTGTATAAAACTACCCATCCTCGATGGAGGCATTGCTACCATCAGCGGGTGCTATAACATCGTGGACTAGAAGGGGATCTGGAACACAGTCAAGACACGATACAACTCAAAGATAAAGAATAGCTGATTTGCAGCACCAACTGGGCAGCCAGAAAATGAATTCACTAATGCACGGGGGACGTTGACTCTTCTCATTCCAGCACCCAAAAACAGAGCATGACTCGTTATCTGTGAATGAGTCTGAGATTTAAGGCGTCAAGTTGTTAATGTTGTAAGCGGAAAGCAGTAGGATCGTAAAATTCTTAATAATGAACGAATGTGCCCTCTTTGTGTTACAATGGCACAATTCAGTAGTGTTTTATAATTCGAACGCCCTCTAACCGTATACGCAGCAGGAGTGAACGCCAATGGACGACGGTCCGTTAATCGTAGTTTCTGATACGCATTTTGGCTTTAAACCAGAATCTGCAGAAGTGTTTGGGCGCTTCATGGAATGGCTCACGCGACTGGAGACGGACGGGAGCGAATCTGTCGAGATGCAGAATGGTCAAAAAAAGACACTGAAAAAGGCGCAGAAGATTATTCTTTTGGGTGATATCTTTGATTTCTTGTTCCCGAGGATAGGCGACATGACGAACCCGTTACGCGACGGCTTCACCATCTTTGACCGGCTCTTCAGTTTGCGATGCGAGAAGATTTACGTCTCAGGCAATCACGATGAGGAGATAGCCAGTTATAAGGGGACGTATTTCTGTGACAATGCTTCCAAATTCGACGTGGTCCACGGGCACTACCCGCAGGATCCGCGCCGGTGGCTGAAGGTGGGGAATAGGACATACTTTTTCCTGCACGGATACCAGTTCGATCAGGTTTTCGAATCTGCCACCACACGAAAGGGGTTAGAGGTCTGGGCACGCCTCTCTTCAGCGTCTCCCGGGCTTGATCCCTGGATCATGCCAACGGGATCTAACCTCTTTTTACTGTCGTTGCTCCGCAAAAATTGGATTCGCCTTATTCGAACAGCACCGAGCATCGTGGCAATTCCCGTGCTCTTCATGTGGTTCGTCTTGTGGATTATCTTCGGCGTTTCAGTTCTTGCGTGGGTTGGCAGACAACTTCAGGATCTGTTTTATCGGGCTTATCCGGACCATCTGCGGTATGAGCGACCGCCATCCCGTTTTGAACAACTCACGGGTAGTGCAAGATTAGTCGACATTGACGACCTTGTTGAGCGGCACTATTATAAGAAACATATGGATACCAGTGCAGCTGACGTCATCGTTTTTGGGCATACTCACAAACCGCAAAGACCAACACGCTCGCTGCATGCGGAAAAGACGTTCGTCAATACCGGCAGTTGGGTCCCATCCAGATTGTATACATACAATACCTTTGTGTACATCGACGAAGCTGGTCCGCTGCTCTTACAGTGGTGCGACAAGACGGGAACGGTGCGCGAAGTCCCACCAGATAAAGGCGGCATAGAGCTATAAGCAGGTGGCTTCATCGGAAAAGTGATCCTTCTTTATCACGTAGAGAGTGATTTGGTCTGTCTTAAATACAAACGTGCAAAGTCGCGGGGAGAGGTCACAACTCCGCTCACGAGGTTGCCGACTGCGTCAACTAAAAGAATCGAGTCGAGAAGTGGTGACCGCTCTGGAAGCGGCAAGCAGCGGGGTCTTAAAAGTGACCGTCAAACTTTTCAAAAGAAAGGGCACGAGATATCAGTCAAACCCGTGGTAACAACGATCATTCCAAGAAGCAAATGGTATTAAATGCGTGAACTCACAAACGGGCCAACGCTAACTATAACTCCCCGTTACACGTGAGGCTGTACAATCCTCGAGCTCGCGTCATCATCGCATATCTACGACCTGCTGATCTTTTGCAGCAGTTCCGTACCGATGAGGATAGCGTGAATCTCTTCAAAGAACCCGATCGAGACGAACATAGGCCATATCAGCCCTACGGACATGGCTAGCAACAGGGCCCCTACCGCTGCACCCATGACCGTGATCGCGATGACCTTTTTGTTCACTTTTCCGACAACCCTTCGAACGAACTTCATTTTCAATCGCCTCACAGACTTGTTGTACAGCGGTCGTCGGGAGCGGTTTTAAATCTGTGTGACGACGCTGATGTGTCTGATTCGATGACAAAATGTTTGTGTCACACATCGAAACAAAATTTTGTACGCCAAGAAGAACGGCAGGCCTCAAAAGTAGAATGCGTTATTGACGCCGCGTAGCGGTGTTAGTTATATCTTGAATTCCTTCTTCCGATGTCTCCTTAGTTCACCCGAATATTCGACTTGTACACTGCATTGTGCTGCACTTCTTGCGGCCGTGACAACACTTATTTCAGTCACTTTTCGGTAATATTTTATAAATCGACCACTTTCTATCCGTAAACGCGTTGAGAGTGGATTACAATGAGCGACGGTCCATTAATCGTGATTTCTGACACTCATTTAGGCCTTCTGCCGCCGTCTGCTACAGCGTTTCCACACTTTCTCGAGTGGCTCACAACCCTACAGACGATAGAAGGAGCGGTCATCGAGACAACAAGTGGAGACAAGCGCCTGAAAGCACCGCAGCAGATTATCCTTCTCGGAGATATTCTCGAGCTTTGGGGGCCCTGGGAGGGTGATCTTATTGGCCCATTAAGAGATAGTTTCGATATCTTCAAAATGCTCCTCGGATTGAACTGTGAGAAAATTTATGTCGCAGGCAATCACGACGAGATGGTAAGCGGTTTCGGCGGCACATATACCTGTCAAAATGGGACCCGATTTACAGTATTTCCTAAGCACTATCCCGAGGAGACCAGCCAGTGGGTAAAGGTTGGAGATACAACGTACTTCTTTCTTCACGGCCATCAATTTAATAAGGTTTTCAAACATGGCGGTGTCCTAAAGTTTGTAACCTTGATGGGACAGCTCTCCTCAGTGTATCATGGGTTCGACCCCAGACTGGGGCGGGTTGGGTTCATTTTCCTTCTGCTTTCCTTGTTCCTCCTGATATCCCCGCTCTTTATAACATGGCCTAGTTTGCTCCTGCAATGGCCAATCGCATATGCCATTCCGTTACTACTAATATGGGCCCTTTTTGGGGTTGTCGGGTGCGCGTGGATCTGGAGGCAGCTACAGAAAGCATGGGGTAAAGCTCATCCCCGCCCACAACATCCGATGCGACATATGATGGTCTCCGTGACCGACCGACTTATCGGCAGCGCGAAACGCATGGCAGGCAGCGCGAAACACATCAACATTGACCCCCTTATAAACAAGCACTACTATAAGAGAGGTAAGGACACCATCGCGGCCGACGTAATTGTATTTGGCCACACGCACATACCGGGGATACGCAGCGATATAAGCAGTCCAGCTGTCAAAAAAACGTTAAAGAAGATGTTTGTTAACAGCGGTTCTTGGGTTGATTCTTGGGCAAAAGTTCTAGGCATTCCACATAACACTCTCGTATACATAGACAGCGATGGACCAATTCTCTTGCAATGGGACGATGAGAATAAAACGGTGCACCAACTGTGATGAGGGGAAGGTGGGGGAAGCCGAATGCAGGTGGCAACATCAGGGAAGTGCTCCCTATAAAAAAATAAAGAACAATATGGTCTGTTCTAGGCTCGAACACCAGGAGCTCCAAGAGGAGGTCGCAGCGCCCCTTGTGAGGTTGCTGACTGCGGCGACCGAAGAGAACAAAGTGAAAAAGTGGTGGTAGTTTTAAAAAGCAGCTAGCAGCAACTTCGTCACAGTAGAGATTAATACCGAACTAGTGCAATGATTCTAACTTTTTCCCCCCACAAAATAGGATTGGAGCGAAGGTATATAAAAAATCGGTTGCAAAGAGATAGTTGCAGCGTGATTGTGAATTTCTATCAGCAGCGATGTTGTCAATTAAACCAGGTGGTATTAAATGTCGATAGTGTGTCATGTACTCGGACTGTTAATTACTCTGCTCCCACCATTAGGGCCGATGCTACTGCCGCTTTCTGTACGTTTCTGTCCTGTCTTTTGATTGCGCATAACGGTGCCAAGATCATTGAAGGTTCCGACACTCCCGTGCACTGAGAGATAAGAGGAAAGGAAGTGAATAAAAAGTGAGAGAATCGTTATTATTCTGGGCAGTCACCTTTTTGTTAGTTAGCGTCGTTGTGGCAGCTGGATGTACCACAACTACAACAAACCAAACTTCAACATCAACATCTTCAACTGCGGCGTCTCATGACGCGTTTCTTGAACAGTACATGATGCAGTATCACAATACCACGTTAGAAGATGCTAACTACACTTTGAAGGCGTGGGAGGTAAAATGGCTGAATAGCACGACGGTAAACCTGGTGTGGACTATCGTGAATAACACTTCTCAAGAGGTCATTAGGGGAAACGAGACTATAATGCATTTCAAGTCAACTGACGATGCCACTGCCTATTTCAATAGCCGTAATGTTACTGAATATACGCTCAGTGAAACGATCTACCCCGGAGGAGCATATCAAGACTTAACTGGACATGCGCCTGTTCCTTACAAAGCATACGTGAAAGATGTAAGTGTAAAACAGTCTATTTGGCTGTTTTTACTTGGCGATATAGTGGTAATAGAAGAAGACACAGTATTGTAACATCAGGTAGTGGGAGTGAAACATAGGCCCCTCGCAGATATTGGTCTTACGTTGTGAATATTTTGATCCATATTACGGTTGCTATGACCGAGGAGCATGCGCCCTCTGGAGTTCCCTCCCGTGTAGCACTACACGAGTCGCGAAGCTATGACGAAATGTGCGTGGGCGTGTATTAACCGGGGATCTTTCTGTACCGCTTGACGAGGGAGTATCTAACACCATTTGATGCCAAACATTGACTGCTCCTCGCGACGTTACGTGTCACATCTGTTGGGAGAGCAATTCGATGTTTCACTTCCGACAACACTTTTGCTACTTCTCACCTTTAGCTTTAGGACCATCAACAACTTGATCGCGAATACCACAATAAATGGCTTGATACATTAACGTGGAACGGTGACAGCTCTGTAGATGGTGATAATTCAAAAACAGAACACATTGACAGCGTCTGTCGACTGCGCACCACGTGGCACTGGACTACGTGAAATACCCGACCAACTGACGTTAGATGGGCATTAAAAAGCGCGTCGTCCTCCTCGGGTTCTTTACCTGTCGGCTCACTACGACTGCATGTGAGCTATAAGCCACTCCCGGTGATAGATGAAGTAGCAGAGAAGACCTGCCAACCCTACGATCACGGCAATGTCGAGGTACACGAACGCAGCCTCAATATCTTTCCAATGCGGTCCGAGCAGCACCCCGACGTACGCGAGAGCAAAGCACCAGGGGAGCGACCCCAGCACCGTGTACACAGAGAATTTTCGTATATCCATCTGTGCAATCCCGGCGGGAAGCGATATGAACGTTCGGATGATAGGCAACATCCTGCTTATGAAGATGATCCCCTCTCCGTGCCGCTCAAACCACTCGTGCGCTCGGTCTACCTCCCGTTTCCGTATCAACACGTACTTGCCGAATCGGTCAAGAAAGGGCCTACCCCCGTACATCCCGACAGTGTAGGCGACGAGAGAACCGACAAGACAGCCAAGCGTTCCTGCTAGCGTCACGCCAATGAGGGTGAGTTCGCCTCTCCAAGCCACATATCCTGAAAACGGCATGATGATCTCACTCGGAAGGGGGATGCATGCGCTCTCAAGCGCCATGCCGATAAAGACGCCGAAATAACCGAGCTGTTCGATAACGTAGACGATGAAGTCGCTCAACGTAGCGATGATGCCGATCATTGCATTCTCGCCAACGCAGGAGGTGCTTAAATACTTGTTGTTGTAGTCAGAAGACTACACAGCATGCCATTACCCCACACGAATTTGACGCCTGCTGCGTTGTGTATCTTTTTTAAATGATATTAATCCGATCTACCGTGCTATAGCAGTGTATTACACAGTAAGGCATAGAGGTGAAAAGAACGTAACTTGTAGATACTCAAAATATCAAAGTAAGAACGCATTTCATTCTTTTATATAACGTCGCGCAAGTATCTTCACCAGCTCAAACAATACAAGGCTGCTCATACCTATAGCGACGCTCGCGATAATCCAACCGATCGATAATGGCGCAAAATGGAATATGTCTTGCAAGATCGGGATGTACAATGCACCGGCGAGGAAGGTAAGCGCCCCGCCGACCACCCACCACAGGGCAACATTGCGGCTGTGTAGCACGCTGATGATGCTGCTTGCCCACGATTTATCACTGATAATGAGACAGAGATTTGCAATGACGAGCGTTGTGAACGCTACGGCACGAGCGGCATTTTCACTTAGCCCGTAATGTGCGGCAGTGTTGTGAATGAGCATGACGAGGAGGAGGATGCTGAGCCCTTGAAACAGACTGACACTCAGCGCCTGCCTTGTGAACAGAGGCGCTCGTGGGTTACGCGGGGGACGGTCCATCACGTTTAACTCCGCTGGTTCTGCTTCAAAGACGATCGAGCAGGCTGGATCGATGATGAGTTCTAAAAATACGATGTGAACGGGCAGGAGAATGAGCGGCCAATTGAAGAGAACAGGAAACAGCGAGACCCCCGCGATGGGAACGTGAATGGCGACGATATACGCCATTGCTTTTTTAATGTTGTCATAAATCCTTCGGCCGAGCTTAATGGCGTGTACGATAGAGGAGAAGTCGTCGTTGAGCAGCACAAGTGCGGAGGCTTCGCGCGCGACGTCAGTCCCCCGTCCGCCCATCGCAATACCGATATCTGCCGCTTTCATCGCAGGCGCATCGTTTACGCCATCACCGGTCATCGCGACAACGTCACCATTCGCCTTAAGGGCTCTGACCAAACGGAGTTTTTGCTCGGGCACCGTCCGAGCGAAAATGCTTACGGTTTTAATGCGCTCCTGAAGCATCTCTTCACTGAGCTCCTCTAGTTCAGGCCCTGTTATAATCTCGGCCTGTGGCGTTAGCCCAATTTGTTGCGCGATGTTTTTTGCAGTGCCGGGGTAATCACCAGTAATCATGATCACGCGTATCCCTGCGGTGTAGCATTCGTGGACCGCTTGTGGCACCTGCGGCCGCACGGGATCAGCCAATCCGACTAATCCAAGAAATTCAAACGTGAATTCGTGCTGCTCTGAGGGTAGCGTTGTCTTCAGGAACTGCGCCTTTGCCACCCCCAACACTCGCAACCCCATGCTGGCGAGGGCGTTGATGCGCCCAGCAAGCTCACGCTGCTGCACCTCAGTAAAATGGCACAAATCAGCGATAGCCTCGGGTGCCCCTTTTGCAGCGATGATATACTCATCATCATTGGGGGACCGCCAAACGTGTGAAAGCGCCATCAACTGCTCCAATAAGGGATACTCTCGCACGAGCGTCCAATTGGCATGGAGGTGCTCCGTAGCGGTAAGGTAGCACTCGCCCAGCTCTTTGAATGCCTTCTCCATCGGATCAAATGGATCTTTTTGACTCGCCAAGATGCTGAATTCAACGATTTCGTGGAAGGTCTCAGGCAGCGGTTTTCGCGCAGTGTAGTCCACGTCGTACTGCTCGCCGTTAGCACAGATTGTTTTGACCGACATTTTGTTGAGCGTAATTGTGCCCGTCTTATCCACGCACAGCACTGTTGCAGCGCCGAGCGTTTCGACCGCAGGAGCCCGCCGGGTGAGCACTTGTTGCTGTGAGATGCGCCACGCGCCGAGCACGAGAAAAACAGTCAGCACGACGGGAAACTCTTCGGGCAGCATGGTCATTGCCAAGGCGATGCCGGCAAGCAGCCCCTCGAGCCAGTTACCTCGCACTGCTCCGTAGGTGAACACGACGATGATAAAAAGGGAGATGGCGAAGAGCGCGATATTACGTACGAGCTTTCCGGTTTGGATTTGAAGCGGTGTTTTTTCCTCATCGACTGAGCGGAGTGCCGCACCTATCCTTCCAATTTCCGTATTCGCCCCTATGGCACGTATCTCTGCAACCCCCTGCCCGCGCACCACCAACGTACCCGAATACACGTAGGGAGTTCCTTCTCCACCAGGGCGTCCCACGTCCTTCGCATTGCCACCAGCTTTTTTACGGACCGGCACTGATTCGCCCGTGAGCAAGGACTCATCGATGGAGAGGTTGGTGCTTGAAATAAGAACCCCGTCAGCGGGAACGCGATCGCCTTCCCGTAATAGTACAATATCGTTCCGGACGACTTCGCGGCCGGCAATCCGCTGCTCAGTACCGCTTCGAATGACGAGCGCGCGTGGACTTGAGAGGTCTCGAAGCGCTTCTAATGTGCGCTCGGTCCGCCGTTCTTGGTAAAAGGTGATCCCGATGACGACGAAGACGAAGCTCAGCAAAACAAACCCTTCTTGTGCATCTCCGATGATGAGGTAGATGCTTCCGGCAGCAAGAAGGAGAAGAAACATCGGCTCACGGACGACACCCAGTAAAATAGAGACGACACTGCGACGTTTTTCGGACGGGAGCTCGTTGTACCCATCCTGCTGTAATCGCGCTTGTGCCTCCTGCTCTGAGAGCCCTGAAAGCGTACTTACGTCTACCTCATATACCATTGCTGACTCGCCTCGTGGTGTGCCTACATAGCGCGTTAAATAGTTGGAACACCGTTATGAGCTTTTAGGCTTTTTATAGCTACAGGTCGATAAGTCAGACGTCTACGTTTGCTCTACCGATCTGTTACCGGTGCATAAATCCCATTAGAAGTCTCTTCTTATAAATCCCTTTCAGATCTTGGCTTAAACCAGCTATACGCTTGCGTAGTGACGCGGCTGCTGTGTCAGAGGAGCAACGGTACTCTCCGAATATCTGTACCGGAGTAATCGAAACAGATGAACCGAAACAGATGGTAGCGAGTAAGAGAGCATGAATTTCGATTTCCCGTTTCTAGTTTCCGTTTATTACCCGAGTCGCTCCGGGTGTGTCTGAAAATGACTATGTACGGTAATGGCGATAGGGGGATAATAATAAGTATTGGCACAGCAACACCATTCTCTCACCATTACTACTGACGTGCGTCAGGTTCGATATGAATGATAACTTCTTTAACGGCCGGTATTTCCTCTCTTAGTTTAATCTCTAATTCATCAGCAATATTGTGCGCATAATCAAGGCTTAAGTCTGGAGAGACGTGAATACTTACATCCACGAATACCCTGCCTCCCACCTGCCGAGCCCGGAGATCGTGATAACTGACGATTCCCGCACTTTCCGTCAGTACTTCGTTAATCTTCTCAATGGTTTCCTTCGGTGGGGCGCCATCGACTAAGACCGATATAGAGCGTCTTCCTAATTTAATTGAGGTGGAGAGCATAATGACAGCGACCAAAATGGCTGCTATCGGATCGACAACCTGATACCCGAATCGTGATGCGATGAGGCCTATTAACACGGCAGTTGAACTATATATATCGGTGGAAAAGTGATAGGCATCAGCTTCGAGTGCGGAACTGTGATACTGTTTTGCATTTCTAAACAAGTACCGTGAAGTCATTGTGTCGACAAAAATAGCGACTGCCATGACAGCAATCCCGTAATAGAGGATACTACCAGTCGCAATCTCAAAGCCGTGAACCAATCGTAAGCCGGCTTCGTAGAATATCCAGATCGACGTTATGGCAAGAAGTGCAGTTTGGACTAAACTTGAGAAAGGCTCATACTTTTCGTGTCCGTAGAGGTGTTCATCATCTGGTGGGACGTTGGCCCTTTTTATCCCGAGATAAGCAAAACCCGAAGCAGCAAGATCAAGCAAGGAGTGTGCCACTTCGGCAAGTATCCCTAAACTACCTGTCAAAACTCCCACGACGATCTTAATCGATAGAAGCATCACATTGACATAAACAGAAACGGATGACGCTCGAAGCTTTTGAGCTGTAGGTTCAACTGCATCCATTCTTAGACGGTATATGTTTTTGGCTATTTAGGGGTATCGGAATTGCTGACGTCGCTCAGGTTAGTAGATCTAACGTCTTGGAGCCTATGTCTTCGACCTCGTGGAGACATTGCTAGAACATTAGATCGTGTTTCGTGTAGGCGTCTGTAGCTGAGCGTTAAGATTGTTGCGGCCGAGCGGCAACTGCATTCTACGGAGGTCAACGTTTTGGAACCAGACAAAGACGACGTTCGGTGTGAACTTAGTGATACTTGTTGCAAATTCCACTACAAACAGAAAAAACACAAAAGTTATCCTACATAGACAGCAAAATGTTCAAAATACAGTGTAAACAACTCATCAAGCAAGATAATGAAAACAATCAACACTGAGATCGAGATCCACGCATCGGCGGAGCGCGTGTGGGGGCTCCTCACTGATTTTGCTCATTTCCCTCAGTGGAATCCATTTATTAGACGAATCAGCGGGGAGGCAAGGGCTGGAGCGCGACTTGAAGCATTTCTCCAGCCTCCTGGAGCGCGGGGGATGACCTTTCATCCCGTTGTGCTAAAGGCTGAACAAAACCGCGAACTGCGCTGGATTGGGCGGCTGTGGATGCCGAAGTTGTTCGACGGCGAGCACAGCTTTATCTTAACGCCTCGCGGAGCCGATAAAGTACACTTTGTACAGCAAGAAACCTTCACCGGCATCCTCGTCCCTCTGTTTGTTCACACATTAGCTGCAACAGAACGCGGCTTCGACGAGATGAACCACGTTCTTAAAGTGCTGGCTGAACAGACCACAAACGAAAGTGAGAACGGGAGCGCCACGTATCGCACCGTGACACAGTAATTAATATGACGAGAAGAGAATTACACAAGATCGCTATCAGAAAAGATACTTACGCAGAAGCTCTCTGATATACTTTTTGAACGACGCCAAGACGTTCGCCAGCAGATGTATCGTTTACTGCCGCACCGCCATTCAGTGGTTGGGCCTCATTAGCATTACCGTTCTAATCAGTTTTGATTGACCGCTCCCTATAAACGAGGCTCTACATCAACAGAGAACGCACGCCAACATGAGAGCATCCGTGTCATTTGATCTGCACGTTAAACTTGGAGAAATAAGCATACTTCAACTTTTATTCGGGAGGGGTAACGCGGGTGACGTCACGCCACCCCATCCCAGCGCTACAGATGTTCACGCTCTTCTTCAGCTATACATCGTGAAGTAAGTGCAATATAAAGATGTGTGACAACATTTTCGTGCAACAATGTGCGTCCACTCCTACCATGTCAGATGTTAACGTGCTTCGGGGCAGTTTTTCAAAAGCTGTCGCATTCAATGAGAGAGGATGAGCTCCGATGCCTATATGTAAAAAGGTAGGAGACAACACTGTCCTCAAACAGCCGCACATTATGGAAACGGTAATCCACAGGCAGCAGCCACGTTTGGTCACACACCAAGGGAACAATCAGCAAGGCAAGTTTAGAGGCGCTCCGTGCTTTCTATTCAGCAAGTATACGGACCATTATGCGCAGAGCAAGGTGCTGAACTTCATGAAGGGATTCTTAGAGTATCAGGCGAGGCTCACCCTTGAATCTCGCTATCTCGCCTTCGACATGTTTTTGGAGAAGTCCAAGAGGGCACGTTCTTCGATACAGCTGTGCTGATGCCCTTTCACCAAAACGAAGGTACACATCAAGGACAAAAAGAGAATACTTTTATATTATTGCTCCGAGGAAAAACCGGTGATAGTAATGAATACACGCGACCGCCGCGTTAAATTCCTATGTGGCATATATGACTACGTACAGGGCATCCCCTATAGAGTGGCAAGCGACTTTCATACGGTTGCTAGAGACTGGGGTTACAATGATGATGAAATTATCAGCCTTTCTCGGCTTTTCAACAAAAGAGGGTATCTAAAATTGCACGAATCGTGTGGCAGAATCTCGGCCGTCGAGCTTACGTTTTACGGCGTCGAGTATGTCCAATATGAGTATGCTCAAAACGAGCTCAGTTTGCAGTGGCTTCGCCGCACGTGAATGGGGGCGTATCCGTGCTCGATAACCCCTTCAAGTGGCTTTTCTTAATCGGTTTGATTGTAACATGGGTCTTGCGACTCTCGACTCTCAGGCGAACCAGACAGGATATTATCGCCGGAGAACCTAGGACACAGGCGGAGTTGCTAACGGTCTATCTTAATTTCATAGGAATGCCGATTATACCTTTCGTCTACCTATTCACATCGTGGTTAGACTTTGCGGATTACTGGCTGCCAGCGTGGGCCGGATGGATAGGCGTGGTAATCTTTGTCGCCGCTATATTGTTGCTCTGGCGGTCGCAAAAAGATCTCGGGCGCAACTGGTCTGCTCTGCTGCAAATCAGAGAGGATCAGACGCTCGTAACGGACGGGGTGTTTCGCTACATTCGGCACCCGAATTACGCCGCAAACTGGCTCTGGGGACTTGCCCAAGCGTTATTACTGTGGAACTGGATCGCAGGTCTCTCCAAGCTGGTGTGTTTCCTCCCATTCTACCTGCAACGGGTTCGGCGTGAAGAACAGATGATGCTCGACCGCTTCGGAGACGAGTACCGCGCATACATGACCAGAACTGGTCGGATTATTCCGCGCTTTTGGAAATAATCCATCGTCAGTGCGCCATCACAGACCTCAAACGACAATCCTCCGTGTAGAGGCAAATGCTTTTACGCAACTCTCGTGAACACGTAAGCGGGATAATGGCGTGATTTAATCTATAACGACTTTCTCATCTGTAAAGTCTAGCGGTGATTTGTTGTACATTTCTGTGTCTTCGGGCGTCAGTTGCGATCCCCTCGCTGTTTAATTTCCGCCGCTTCTATTTCCCGTTTAAAGAGCAGTTCTCGATGACTCATCCCCATATACGCAGGATAAAAAAACTATAAGGATTAAAATAATTCTTTGCATCTATAACATAAATAAGCGATCATAGCGCCACTAAGATTAAATAAGCGATTTTGAGGGGAATAATACCAACACGCTATTTATGGATTTGTCAAATTTTTAGATTTTTATGTGGAGTTAGATCTGGGGTAAGTGAGTAGGTGCGCAGACTGCCACGTCAGATCGACGAGGGGATGGTGTTAGGGTGAACGACTGTATTGACGACAGTAGTTCCACCTCTATTATCTTCTCAAGACTTCCTACTTGCGTCACGCCGGCGTGTGATAGCGTTCCTTTTCAGACAATCTTCACCTTTCAGGTGATAACCAATAATATGAGGTCAAAAAAGCTCTGGCATAGCTTATAGTTGATTATAGACGAAATGACAGCTTAAGTCATTACAATTCAAATTAGTCAAATGATAAACAAAACACAAGTGGCGACCGGATGAGGTGGAAATTTGCCGAGCGGATAACAGACTCGTTTGATATGGTGTTCGAAAAGGCGTCGTGTCATAAAAATGACCGAATTAAAAGATAAATTCAGTCGTGGTCAGCCTAATACTGTGAAAGGAGGGCCCTTAAACAATCGTAGATGGCAAAGTATCGAGCATATGAGCGCACGTGTAACTCATTCACGCCCACTCGCAGCGACTTCGAGAGCGCTGACGTTTCCGTGACTGCTGCCCCGATGAGTATAGCGAGCAAAATCTGGTTGTCCGGCGCGCCTAGCTGTCGCGCAACTTTGATGTGAGTTAAAAGGCAGTGCTCTGTTCCGCCAGCTGCTGCCGCCCCGATCGCGATAAGCTCTTTAGTCACGTCGGGCAACCCACGATCGGCCTGCAATTGCAACGTTTTATAAAAGAGCGCTTTGAAAGCTTCTGTGTTATACTGGAGTTCTTGGAAAATTTTCGGAACAAACCCATAGTAGTTTTCAATCTGTTTCAATATCATCTGAATTTCCGATTCTTCTTCTGTGGCCATCACTAATTTCTCCTACGGATAAGTGAGCGTGCATTATATAGGTTACTTCGTATTGCTGCGACCTCTGTTGTGCAGCAAGATAACGCTCCTTCACGGACGGGACTGACATCCGATTTTGGAGTCCAACCGCGGGCATTTCTAAGCAGCGACAGATCTTGTCTCAGGGTATTCACAGGTCTCCTCGCTCGTAATAGTGCCTGCAATCATTGAACAGCCGCACAGATTGATTCGGCATGCGATCCCCTGATTAGACGCTCGCGGATGGACATTTAGTAACAAGGACTCCATGTCGAGAAGGCGCATTATGGTGACATACAATAACGTTAGATAACGTGAGGGCTTACAGTGTCACACATTCCAAAAGAGTCAATCGACATACGAATCGGAAGAAGATTAGCTAAACTATTTCATTGCGCTAACCAATGTGCGACAGTTTAAGCCCTATCAGTTCCCGTTTTGCCTGTACAGTTACCCCATGTAATGATCGATGCAGGTCAAAAACGCCATCTGGTCGAGTGGAACATGGCCTCGCATGTTTATATATGTTCAAAATAAAACGTAGACTCCAATGAATAAACGGCTGTTTTCAACCGTGCTGATGGCAGCGGTGGCGCTGCTCCCTGTGATCGCGACGCCGCTGATATCAGCAGAGGCAGCCTCGTTTAACGCTGTACAGTCTCCTCGGCAAATTGAGTATCGTGTGGGACTCTCACCAAAGCAAATCTGGGACGGCACGATCGAGTACTTCAAAGACAGAGGCTTCACGACTGTTGTCCTTATTGCCGCTGATGCCTCCCCTTACCAGCGCGAACTTCAGAAGATAAAGCAGATGGGGATGTACCCCATTTTAGACGTCGAACGCGTCATCTGGACGGGCAAGACGTCGGTACCGATCCACACGTTTCACGGCGCGTTCGACACGTGGAGACGGGCTGGCTGGACGCACGTCGCCTCAGAAGGGGGGCGCTCGGGAGATCTTGACTGTTTAAAGAACTATTTCAGTGAGTTTACCTTTTTTAACTGCGATCACTGTGGGATCTGGAAGGACTTCCACGTGCATCCCTTCACCTCCGAGATGTCGTGGGAGACGTTCGTGACAGGACAAATCCCCGCTATACAGCGTGGAGCGCTTGAGTCCTACCCTCTCGGGAAGGAACAGGGCATCCTTGCCGGCGTGTGGGGTCCAGAGAACGACTGTCGCAATGTTGCCACGTATAAGAACCTCCTCGACTGGAGCTATGCGAACAACGTCGGATTTACGCATTTTCACGTCTTTTTTGACATAGGGCCGACGCTTTCTAATTATAAACAGTTGGGCTTTGAGTCGATCGTTGCAGAACTGCAGAAATACTACCCGCCGAAGCCCGCGCCCTCGCTGACGCCTTATGCGTTTATCACCAATGTGCAAGTAGTGCCCGGGGCTCCACGTCACCTCATGTGGGACATCGCAAACACGGGCACCTCAGATGTGTGGGTGGCACCGTATGCGACGTTCTACACGCCGGCGGCGAATGCATTTGGATACGCTAAAGGGCCGACTGCTGCTGGCCACTACGTGTACAACAGCGCTGGCCTAAAGACGACGCGAAATGGCTGGATAAAGGTTCCTGCAGGGGGATCAGTAACGGTCTTCTCACCGGCGGTTGTCCCTCCCACGGCAAAGTGGACAGCGTACAATACGTATGCGTACTACAACAGGGCGTACCATGGTTGGCTCTATAGTAACACACCCTATTCGGCGATGAAATAGGAGAGGCCCAGCAACTGGGCTTTCTTTCATCCTTTTTTTCCGATTTTTTAGACTAGGAGGTTCAGGGTCGCCACGTCGAGTGCTTTCATGCCATACATCCGTGAAGAACGTATAATGGGTGCAGATCTACAACGTCATCAAGAACAGATAATGATGTTCGAAAAAGTGTGAATTGACTGCCTTACCCCTACATGTGCCCAGACTTGAAGCACTCTTTGTAGGGCTTAGTTGTGCTTAACGTATTGAAAAATACGATGAATTTAATTCTTTTCAAGCGCGTGCAGTTTATGTATAGTACCAGTTACAGCTTCAAAAATCAATTTCTATGTCACAGTTATTCAACTGGTAATGCGCTCCCACGATCTTTGGCTCCTCCTCTTTAACAGCCTTCAGTATAGATGTAGCAGATTCTTGCTTTGTCACAACAGAGCAAGCAATATTTATTATTATTTCAATACGCATTACACGTGTCTATTTAACAGGAGGTAAGAATCTGAAACGACATTTCGTAGCTATAGCGACGACTACTACAATACTAATAGTATTACTCCTCACGGGATGTATCACATCAACCACGCAAGATAATATGACGGTGAGCAATGCATCTAAGAAAGCTCCCGAGTCTGCTGCCTCAACTGGTCCTATTGTCACTTCGACATTACCCCTCACGGCCAATCAGCTGAGGACTGAACTTACACTTACTGCCCCAACAACTGCAAAGGTCAACGCAGAGATTCCAGTTTCCGGAACTTTAATTTGTGTTAATTGTAAGGAAGGTATAAACGGCGCGCTGATTCATGACCAACAGTGGAATCCAGACATCAGCAAATGGATTACCTTCGGAAGTGCATACACTACCGATGAGAAAGGCATCTTCCATCATAATTTTACGGCACACGCCGCAGGCACCTATTACTTCAGAGTCACCTTCGATGGTGACAGCCAATACACGCATGCAGCAAGCAATGTGGTAACAGTGATGGTTAATTAGCAGATAACAGTTAACGAATAACCCTCAAGCGTGCATTAACTTTCATTGTCTGATATAGTGATCATATAGATAAGATAACGAAATATAACGGCGGTATCCAGCCGCAGTTTTCGCGCATATCATCGATCGAAACGAGCATGTGCGTTAAGCCTGGCGTTAGGACTTACCGAGGGCGTAGATGTTGTGGTCGCCGCTTCCAACGTAGACGATGCCGTTGGCGATGGCGGGGGAGGATAAAAAGTCTCCGGTCGGATAGCTCCACACTTTCGCCCCGGTCGCGGCATTGAGGGCGTAGATGTTGTGGTCATGACTCCCCACGTAGATGATGCCGTTGGCGATGGCGGGGGAGGAATCTACATAGCCTCCGGTCGCGTAGCTCCAGATTAGTTTGCCGGTCCCCGCGTTGAGGGCGTAGACGTTCCCATCGTTGCTCCCAACGTAGACGATGCCGTTGGCGATGGCGGGGGAGGAATCTACATAGCCTCCGGTCGCGTAGTTCCAGACCAGCGTGCCGGTCGCGGCATTGAGGGCGTAGATTTTGCCGTCATCGCTCCCTGCGTAGACGACGCCTTTGATGACAGCGGGTGAGGAGTCCACGTGGCCTCGGGTCGTGTAGTTCCAGACCAGCGTGCCGGTCGCGGCATTGAGGGCGTAGATGTTGCGGTCCCAGCTTCCCACGTAGACGATGCCGTTGGCGATGGCGGGGGAGGACCACACCGCGTCTCTGGCCGGGTAGTTCCAGACCAGCGTGCCGGTCGCGGCATTGAGGGCGTAGACGTTGCCGTCATCACCCCCCACGTAGATGATGCCGTTGGCGATGGAGGGGGCGGCGAGCACAGCGGCGCAGGTTGCATAGCTCCAGACCAGCTTGCCGGTTCTCGCATTGAGGGCGTAGACATTGCCGTCATCGCTCCCCACGTAGACGATGCCGTTGGCGATGGCGGGGGAAGATTCCACAGGGCTACCGGTCACGTAGCTCCAGATTAGCTTGCCGGTCGCTGCGTTGAGGGCGTAGAAGTTGCGGTCCCAGCTTCCCACGTAGACGATGCCGTTGGCGACCGTGGGAGAGGAATCCACCATACCTTCAGTCGGGTAGTTCCAATTTAAACGGCCGTTCGACGCATTGCCCCCTGCCACGAGGCTGTAGTCGCCGGTATGTTGTGCGTTGTGGCGGAACATGGCGGTCTCGCCCGCTCCTGCGGCAAGGACCGTTGCCGGCACGGCGCTTAGGGTGGCAACAAGGAGTATAGCTGCGATGAGTGAAAGAGGTGTATATGTGTGCACGTTAGAAACCTCAGAGTAGTTCTCTAAGAATACATACTAATAGACATCTAGGATATATAGGTCACTGCTATTTGCCATAAATGAAAAAGTTATACCTCCTTCTTTGTATGTGGAACTATGTTGGCTCCTACGGTCTCTCAGTAGTGCATTCACCCTACCCTTTTATCTCTTCAGTCGACCTGCGCGACGCCGGACACACCTCGCGACGACCAAAACAACAAGACGCGGAGGGTCGCACGCGCTTTGGACCAGCTTCAAGGAGTCCCAAGGGCGTAGATGTTGTGATTCCAGTTCCCTACGTATACAACTCCGTCGGCGATGGCGGGCGAGGAGTACGACGGAATACCCCCCATCATGTAGCTCCAGACCAGCTTGCCGGTCGCTGCGTTGAGGGCGTAGACGATGTAGTCGTTGCTCCCTACGTAGACGATCCCGTTGTCGATGGCTGAGGAGTCGTTGGTGATAGCGGGGGAGGAGTCCACACCGCCCCCGGTCTTGTAGCTCCACACTTTCGCCCCGGTTGCCGCGTTGAGGGCGTAGATGTTGTGGTCATGACTCCCCACGTAGACCATGCCGTTGGCTACATTGGGAGAAGAAAGCACACGGTCTCCGGTCGTATAACTCCAGACCAGCTTGCCGGTCGCTGCGTTGAGGGCGTAGACATTGCCGTCATCGCTCCCTACGTAGACGATGCCGTCAGTGATGGTGGGGGAGGATTCCACGCTGTTTCCGGTCGCATAGCTCCACACCAGTTCCCCAGTGCCAGCATCGAGTGCATAGACGTTGTAGTCGTTGCTCCCTACGTAGACGATGCCGTTGGCGATGGAGGGGGAGGACCACACGGCATTTCCAGTCGTGTAGTTCCACACTTTCGCCCCGGTTGCCGCGTTGAGGGCGTAGATGTTGTGGTCGTTGCTCCCCACGTAGACCATGCCGTTGGCGATGGCGGGGGAGGACCACACCGCGTCTCTGGCCGGGTAGTTCCAGACCAGCTTGCCGGTCCCCGCGTTGAGGGCGTAGATGTTGTGGTCGTTGCTCCCTACGTAGACCATGCCGTTATCGATAGTAGGGGAAGAGATCACACGGTCTCCAGTCTTGTAGCTCCACACTTTCGCCCCGGTCGCCGCGTTGAGGGCGTAGATGTTGTGATCATGACCCCCCACGTAGACCATGCCGAAGCCGATGGCGGGGGAAGATTCTACGATGCCTCCGGTCGTATAGTTCCAATTTAAACGGCCGTTCGACGCATTGCCCCCTGCCACGAGGCTGTAGTCGCCGGTATGTTGTGCGTTGTGGCGGAACATGGCGGTCTCGCCCGCTCCTGCGGCAAGGACCGTTGCCGGCACGGCGCTTAGGGTGGCAACAAGGAGTATAGCTGCGATGAGTGAAAGAAGTGTATATGTGTGCACGTTAGAACCTCAGAGTAGTTCTCTAAGAACACATACTAGTACACGCCTGGAATATATAGATAACGTTAAATTGCCTCAGTTTATCCCCTGCGCAGACCTTCATCTTTGGACAGAACGCAATGCGTGATAGTGACAGATATACTGGTCATTCCACGTTGAGCCGCTCACACCTTTCGTAAATGTCGTGACGATTGTATACCCTTCAGTTTGGTATAGCTGGGAAGAACAGACTCAGATCTGTAGTTGACAACGGCAAAGCGGTGGGAGCGACTGTCTTTACTGATATTGATGTCGAAGGAGCAACGCTGGCACTTGGAGTAGGCCTTGGGCTTATGGTATTGTTGACATTAACGGCGCAACCTGCTATCAAGACCGTAGAGAGCGCAATTGCCGCAACTACTACAATTATGGCGTTTTTTATTCAAACCTTCTAGTATTTAATGGATTTAAAGATAAAAGGTTTGATACAAGCAAGTGTGACGCTGAACATTTTAATCGGCATAACATTTTACGTTAACAACCGAAGCTAATCGACAAGATTGGTCAAACTGTGCAGACGGTCTTAAATAGAATGTCAGGAATCGCGGACCGTCATTATAAATGCCTACTTCCGGCCAGTCGCGAACAATATAGACGAGAGGGTGGGTCAGCACCGTTTGATCGCACCAAGTGTGCTTCCTTGGGCAACTGTATAAAGGTGCAATCATTAAGCATATGTGCCATTCAGCTGGTGAATAGTATAGAGCGCAGTGATGATGTGAGCATGTCTCACGTCTCGATAAGACCGCGTGCAGCAGTCATGCTGATACGGACAGGAGCTAAGGTTTATATGTGATTATATGAATATATATTCATATGAGTTTGAACGAAGTCTGTGAGATGGTCTGTTTACACGAGGAAGCAGTCCGCGACGTGCAGTCGAGAATGCTCACGGATGAGACAGTGCTCAAAGGAGCGGAGATTTTCAAACTGCTTGGGGATCCAACACGAGTCAAATTGTTATGCGCGCTTTCCCACCGGGAGTTGTGCGTGTGCGACTTGTCAGCGGTGCTTGGCATGACACAATCTGCCGTATCACACCAGTTGCGGGTATTACGGGACGCTCATTTGGTCAAATTCAGGAAGGAAGGAAAAGTGGTCTTCTACTCGCTCGCCGACGCGCACGTGTCTCGCTTGCTTGACATGGGAGTTGAACATGCCGAAGAACGATAATGTGCATGCCAAAGAAGAGAGCTGCTCGGTGTGCGCGACCGATATTTTTGAGGAGAGGGAACCGCTGTGGCAGCAGAAAGAAGCTCTTATTATCGTGATCGCAGGTGGTATATTCGGTGCCGGCATCTATCTCAATTTTGCGCTGCGACTGCCGATGGCTGCCCAAGGACTCTTTCTGATTGCTGCGCTGGTAGCAGGATATCGCATCATCACCAAGGGGATCAGGTCGCTTGTGCACGGGCGTCTCGACATGAACTTCCTCATGACCATTGCCGCAGCCGGGGCTTTTGCAATCGGACACGGCGAGGAGGGAGCGTCCGTCTTGTTCCTGTTCTTCCTCGCCGAGTTTCTGGAAGATTATGCGGGGGATAGGGCACGGGAGTCGGTGGCAGCGCTCCTCAGACTCGCCCCGGAGACGGCCATAGTGATTAGAAACGGAAAAGAAGAGATTGTCCACGCACACGAGGTAGGAGTCGGGGAGCTCATTGCCGTAAAGCCCGGTGACAAGGTACCACTTGATGGAGTGGTGGCAAGAGGCATCTCCTCGGTCAATCAGGCGCCCATCACCGGGGAGAGCGTCTCCGTCACGAAAACGACGGCGGATGAGGTCTTCGCGGGGACAATTAACGAGGAGGGTTATCTTGAAGTGCAGGTCACCAAGCGGTCTGATGAGACGATCTTGTCCAAGATCGTGCAATTGGTGGATGCGGCACAACGACAGAAATCCCCAACAGAGGCATTTATTGACCGGTTTGCACGGTACTATACCCCGGCAGTGATTGGACTGGCAGTGCTTGTGGTCGCTGTCCCGCCATTGCTGTTGGGATTACCGTTCACAGACTGGTTCTATAAGGGATTGGTGTTGCTTGTTGTCTCGTGCCCGTGTGCCATGGCGATATCTACGCCGGTATCCATGGTGTCGGGGCTTACCTCTGCAGCAAAAAATGGCGCCCTCATCAAGGGGGGCAGTACCATCGAAGAGATGAAAAATGTAAAGGCAATGGTCTTTGACAAGACAGGGACGCTTACCAAAGGACGACCGGAAGTGGTGGATACTATAAGTTTAAATGGACCTTCTGAGCGTGAGGTTCTGCAGATAGCCGCCTCATTGGAGTCGAGGTCTGGTCACCCTATCGCAGAAGCCATACTTGCCGAGGCAACAGCAAAGAACGTTGAGTTGATGCCCGTTTCAGGATTCAAGTCAGTTGTCGGAAAGGGACTCATAGGCGCGGTTGACGGGCGAATGTACTCTGTTGGCAATGAGGATTTTTTTACCGGTACAAGCGGAGCGACTTCTAATGAAGTGGTTGAACGGCTGGAGAATGAGGGGAAAACTGTTGTGCTCGTTGGCACTGACTCTCAAATTATTGGTGTGCTCGGGCTGATGGACACAATAAGGGACGCATCGTTTGACACAATACGCGCGTTGAAAGACGAACGAATCAGGACGGTAATGCTGACGGGGGATAACGAGCGGGCAGCACGGGCGATTGCGAACAGGCTTGCCATTGATGAGTACTACGCTGAACTGCTGCCAGAAGATAAGGTGACGCGAATTGCAGACTTGTTGGAGAAGTATGTGCACGTAGCGATGGTGGGTGATGGGGTAAACGATGCCCCCGCGCTCGCAAAGGCGCACGTCGGTATTGCGATGGGTGCCATTGGCTCTGACGTGGCGATTGAGACCGCCGACATCGCATTGATGAACGATGATTTGTCAAAAGTCAGTTATTTAATCAATTTGAGCAAGAAGACGATGGCTATTGTGAAACAAAACATATCGGCATCAATCATCATAAAAGGGTCATTTGCGGTGCTGACTTTCCCGGGGATTATCACGCTCTGGCTGGCCGTTGCAGTGGGAGATATGGGATTGAGTTTAGCCGTGATTCTCAATGCACTACGGATCGGACGAAGAGGTAGGGGATGATAGTGCTATACTCAGCACAGTATGTACTTTTAGGCCTTAAACATTAGCTGTGTCAAAACTACGTGAGCCGATATGCCTGACATATTCCTACTGTGAACTGCAAATACGTCTCCTTCGTGTTGAGGTTGCTGCGCTCTAAAGCACTTATACCTTCAAATGTCCGTCTTAGACCTGGCGCGTGAGTGGTTTGTTGCACGCTTATTTTACGGGTCATATGGCTCGAATCCTTCACACTTTCTGATATTCCACTTGCGTCGCGTGTCGATTGTGCCGCCGAGACCGCGACCAGCGGGATCCGGGCACGAATCGAAGAAATGAAGGCACGCGATGCAAATGGATGGGTTTGTGTTGCTCATACTATGAGCTCAATGTGATACATACTAAAGCGTAACCTAAGTGTGGAACGTGGAAGTATTTTTCATATAGTCAAATACATCTTACAGCGCTTTCGATTCACAGCTTTCCAGCTATTGCTTGCTTTTAGCGTGACATTTCAGTCTTTAATATCTGACCTAACGTTATCGCGATTGTTTGGCCAATTCTTGCGGATTAAGCATCAACTAATATGCTTTCACCGTCAACCTTCACCTATACTTTTCGTAGATCATACGTTTGAGGCGTAATGAGTTCCCTTTGGCGGTGAACTAATTTCAGAACAGTCCGAAGTAAATTGTCGAGTCCAGCTGCACCTTGTGGCACCCGGTCTGCAACCCTCTTTCTAGGAGTGCTATCAAATCGAGCACGTCGCAAAGGATATTTAATAACAGCGTAGCCACCAGCTAACTCACGCCCTCAACGAATGTGTAAATAAATGAAGTTGATTCCTCATTCGATTCTGTAGCTTGACACCAATGTGGACTGCTAAAATGAAACAAACTTGTGCGAAGTGGTGAGTATAAAGGGGTTAAACGCGAGCATGTGAGGTCCGAGCATATTGGATCAAGAGTTTCAGCACATTCTTTCGGCGTTTGAACACCGTCCACCACTTTACATACAAGTGACAAAAGCTATGTGACAGAAAAATTAACAAGCAAAACCAACAATTCGCCCGATATATATACCAAGCTCAAGCTAATGCGTTATTAGTGATGTATTCATATTTTTAGCAATGCTTTTGGCACCTTTTTGTAATGCTAATTGTTGCGGACAAACAGCGTAGTTGTGCCATGTGACTCAAAGAATATGCGCAGTGCTCGCATCGTTTAGTTGGAGCTTTAAATAAGTAATTCTCTTTTTCTTTACCACTTGTTTATTTTACTGCCTTCCAATACACCCTATGATTGGTAATATTGTACGCGACCCTATATGCGCTAACAAGTCCACTTAAATGGCCCTTTATGGTTGTTACGGAAAGCCAGTACTTGGCAAGATTATCTTCAATGTTGAGGGATTTGAGTAAGAGACAGATCAGCTCTTCCGTTGATCTCGGCGTGCTCAGCTGGTCAAGTATCATGTCATCGATCGCTGTTAGTCTCGTGAGGTGAATGTCTGCATTGCGATCACCCTCCTCAGTTGACAATATTGTACCATGAGCGGGGACCAACCACTCATATGGTGTGCCCTTGATAACATCAATCGACCGACGGGTAAGTTCAATATCTATCGTATAAGGCAGCTTATGTTGTTCCCACATCTCCTCTGGATACAGCGCATCACCGGCAAATAAGACGCCATGGCAGAGATATCCCGTATGTCCAACGGTGTGCCCCGGCAAGTGAATAGGTGTAATCCCTTCTTCAAATGCATACTCTTCGACAAAACTATCCACTTGACACGCGTCTCCCAGAAAGAATCTCGTTGTCATGTCTACGGGCGGCCTCGCCCAGTTAAACAACCCCCGTACATTTATCTCTGGATTTTCAATTAACATCGCATCTTCTTTGGGCGCAATAACAATAGCCCCCGTTCGCCTCTTTATTGTGCGTGCCCAGGTAAAATGGTCGCCGTGTCCGTGAGTAATGCAAATGGCTGTCAGGTTAAGTGGAAGATCCGTGATCGCGGTATCGATCAAATAGTTCTTAAAAAGACCTATGTTCGTGCGTCCTCGTATGCACTTAACGTCGTTTAGGTCAACAACTTTCAACGTCATACAAGAACTCCACTCATCACTTTTTTAGGTATTATATCATGCCGTACAATTGTATGCATGGTATTAAACCACAGCTCTGTTTAACTATACTCTCACACAAGCGAGCACTTAGAGGTGAAAAAAAAGTCTGAGCAACGCTGCCTCGGGCAAAAATCATACTTCATCACGCGTCTTTATAAATCGCACACCATTACTCCAATCAAATGTAAAATATACTAGAAATGAAGATTAGGGTAGTATTGCTGACACATACGGAGGCATCATGATCACTGCCGAAGAACTAATAACGTTGCTTAATCTCACACCCCATCCAGAAGGAGGATACTATCGGGAGAGCTACCGGTCCGGGGAGACGATTCCTAACAACGCGCTGCCCAGTCGTTATAAGGGAGATAGAGCCTATAGCACGGCGATTTACTATTTACTCACCTACAATACATTTTCTGCGCTCCACCGCCTTAAAACTGACGAGGTGTACCACTTTTACCTCGGTGACCCTGTTGAGATGCTACAGCTTCTGCCTGATGGTCGCGGTAGTGTGATAAGGCTTGGCGACGAGATCAAGAATGGGATGCATCTACAGGTGACTGTGCCGAGAGGGATGTGGCAAGGATCTCGACTTATTCCGGGCGGGGAGTGTGCTCTTTTGGGAACGACTGTAGCTCCTGGATTTGAATTTGCAGACTTCGAAATAGGGCGAAGAAGCGAGTTACTACTGTCCCACCCGAGATTTCGAGATTTAATCGTTGCCTTGACGAGAGAGTGATATCGAGGTACAAAGCGATTTCAAGGACGGGCAGATAGCTTATTTACAGTATAATTTGGATGCATACAAGATGAATTAGTTTCCAGCCGCCACCAGTCAGAGCCGTTCCCCTCTCACCAAAGTCAAAGCGCCCGCCAAACTTTTATAAAGTATTCATAACCTGGTAAAGTAAGAGGGACGCGTCGACCAGTGCGATTTTTTCCTCGATTTATCATAATTAACCACTTTTTCGCCTTAAGGTAGTTAGATCACTGGCAGCTTCATTGTTATACACGAGACTCAAATCGTATAATCTTTCATCGGTATCGCCTCTAAAGATACTGCTGATTGTAGCATAGAAATAATAGAACAGGTCCCTTCAGCTTCTTACTGTATTTGACCCTCTAATAAACAGGTAAAAAACCTTCACTCCTCAAAAACTATTGCTTTGCTGTCCTTGAAGTCTGTTATTGGTGAGAAAAGTTTCAACTTTTCCCTTGCTTTCTGATCGTATGCCTCTTTTCCGCCGGCCTCTTCGATGATCTTTCTGCCGAGCGTATTTTGCCTTTGTGCGGCGACATTTATACGCTCCACCACCGCGGGCATCAGGAACTTTTGAACCTTAAATACTGTAGTTAAGAACGAGGGCATGGATTCAAAGTGCTTTACGGTCCCAGACTCGCCGGCATTACTCTGTGAGCCTATCAATCCTTCCCCAAGCTTCGTGATTGGTTGGCCACGGACCGCATCCATCTCAGCGCTCAACGCTACGTCTGCATCCAACCATTTGCCGTCGACGTGCGCCTCACCCTGTGAGAACATGTTCACAGCTTCGTACATCTTCCCAAACAATGGGTCCATACCTAAGAGAAGATTCCGCTGATCCTCCCTCAAGACAAAACTAAAAGCCTTGTACCTCGCCTTTATTCCGGCAGCCCTACAGAGGGCAACGAACACGTTAATTAAGTGGTAACAGGTCCCCGTGCCCCTCTTTAGGGTCTCCGCTACATTATTGAAGGGGCATACTTCAAGTTGCATATTGTGCTTGACAAATTTCAAAGCAGCCTCTGCGAACTCATGGTCTGGTAATTTATAGGCACCCAATTTAGTCGCCATTGAGATGACTTCAGGCTCATGGGGGTTACAGTACAACGTGGGCCTGAGGTACTTTTCATCCGAGATACAGTACCGCATGTCTTGATGAAAAACTGGTAAATCGTATGGCCTTGGCGGGCGGATGTACCGCTCTTCGCCGTGGCGCATTACTCGGAACCGTATGAGAGCAGCAGGGTCCATGAGCAGTGTCTTGATAAACAATACTGCTACCTCTAACGTCGACGTTTTCATCTCTTCGGAAGTAGACTTGTGATTTGTTATGTCTTTAAACTGTGCCATCGTTTCACCACGCACGAGCCTCAGCGGGAATTCTTCTTTCCTTCCTCCGCGAGGACGCTTTGTATTACCTCAGCACAGCCGCGCACCTCCTCGCCACTTGCGCGCTGAACCTCTGGTTCGAGCACGGGGCCGGGCCGGTCGCAGACAGGACAGTGTTCGAGCATACGCGCTCTGTCGCCCGATATGATGAAGCCGGGATAGCTCTGCGCGGTGGCGTCGAGGAAGGCAAAGCGCCCCCATTCGTAAAACCCCGTCGGCAACAAGTCGTCGTCAAGGATGAGGGGCCTGTAAAACGTGTAGGGGGCGTGAAGGAAGTGGCCTTCAGGGCATTGGATCATAGCTCCATTCGATTCACACATGCTATACCCATCTATACAGTTCGTTTCAGGGATGCCCAGCACGTCTTTCACCTGCTTCCTGAAGTCCACGTGTGAGATGCGGATATTTTCCTGGATTTTCCAGCCGCCGCCCGTCACGACCATACCTCTCTCGCCAAAATCAAAGTGCTTTCCGTCCCCTTCCAGCGTGTTCATGACGTGGAAGAGCATAAAGGGCGGACTGTTCAGTCTGATGCTCTCCTTCGTGTTGTCATAGCGCTCGAGCCACTGTATGGTCGTGTCGATAATCGTCTGCTGCATCTTACTTTGGGCAGACAAGGACGCTTTTCCTTTCAGCTCCTTGTTCTCGCTCATGGCCTTCTGGGTCAACTCAGCAGTTATCACGTAGTCCAAAGCATATTGCACGTCTTCATACAGGTCGAGGTATGCGCTGCTTATTTTACCAGCAAACAAGTTTGTCTTCGTTGGGTTTGGGAACAGGAAGAGGTCATGATCGGCTGCTGTGGTGGCCATACTGGCGCTCAGCTTGACTGCCGCAAACTGAGATGCTCTAAACGTTTTCTGATCTCTCGGGATGATCGTAAACCGCCCGCTCGTTCCACTGCTGTATGTAACAACCAGGCCCGCCGCGTTGAAGGCGTTGATAACATCATCATACGTGGGATTGGCGCCCTTAATAACGATTTTCGGAAGGTCGCCGGTAAAGATGGTCTCGAGCCAGTACGCAAAGTCTTTCCCGGATGGATACTGTTTGAAGACAATATCGGGGATGAGGGGAATCTTATCAAAGTCATCGATGGTTCTGATGTCGTCGGGGTAGATGGTTCTCTCTTTGCAGTACTTGTGGTAAAAATAATTGTTGTTATAATGATTAATAAACGTAAACTTGATCGCCTTCAGTTGCATCTCCCGTGCTTCTTCCACGGGTACTCGATACAGGTCCACTGGTTTGTAAAGGGCTTCGTCAGCGGGGGTCCAAGCATTTCTTGACGGGATGTAATGGGCGAGGCGTTCATCTAGTCTCCGTACTTTGTCTTTACCATCCTGTTTTGCATACATCTAAACACCTTCAATATAAACGTCGGCTTCCACGAGGGAGCTGAAACCAACCGATAGCATATTTTTACAGTTAACTACTACTGTTTATTAAGCATAGTGCTGTTTGCTAAAAAATGGATACCCAAACGAGTACATTTTTTGATGGTGCTTTTTTGATTTTATCACTCGCCGCGGGTTTATTTCCTCGCTGCATACGCTTGCTGGAAATCTCCATTGGAAGCAAACAGAGCAAAAAACAACGCTCATAAATCAGTAGGTAGACTATTACTTGTGCGCGACGTTACGAGTCGACTAATATAATAAACCTCTAAAGATAGTGGTGGCCTGGGTCCCTCGGTGTCCTCCCGCTCCGGCCACCACTTTCGCTACGTTACCGCATAGAATAAATAACCTCGAACATCATTTTTTTTTTCTTCGACCAAGCGACGGAGAAGATGTGCTTCTATTTTAGTAATCTAACGGTGTAGAGAAATTCGTTTAAATGTCAATGGAACTTTTGTTGTGCAGTTTGATGGTTATAGCACGATTTCATACGCCGTAAAAAATCACTGTCGCAAAAATAAATAGCTTATGTCGAAGCAATCCAACTATAACCTTGTTGTATTCACTGCGACAATTCTTTTTCGTAAGAAACGATCGTTTAACTATGGCTCTATACACCAGCCAATTAGATTTGGTAGAATCGACCATATTTGTGGGAATAAAAGTGCTATGCAGTGCAGTATAGCACACAATGGGTTCATTTGTGATCACCTCCTTCAATTGCTGAGAAATAACAAGGCACCAACGACAACGAGTATACGCTCAGTCACATAATCTGAAGGTCGACCAGCGCCTTCAGGTTTACATTGTAATGTGCATCGAAGGGTGTCCGCTTCAGACTGATATTGCCTTGAACACGGCGCACACGCGCCTTCAGATCTGAGTCACTAAGTGGAGGGCAGTTTAGATCTTAATCCGGATTTGGATAAGTATTCATGTCATGTCCTCTCGTGTTACTGCAGATTCATACTACGTTAATCTTGGCTGTCGCCACCAGCGTCACCGTGTGTAAATTTGCACGATACGGAGTCTCGTCGGTCTTCTTAGCCCAACGGTAACTCATCGGTGTGTAGAACTGTGCTCAGAAAGCATCGCCAATATTTACCTTCAATAGAGATCCACCCGCGTAGGAGTAATATTGCTCTAGGGGATAAGTTAAGAAAGGAGGATATTCGCTACCCGGAACATCTTGTTCACATCAGCAAGTTCAGACGCGTATTGATTTATGGTTGAATCTGTTCTTTGATCTCTCAACCTCTGCCAAAGGCGATAACCTACAACCACCGTTCCCTCCATATCACCAGCCACACCACAATTATAGAGACCAATGCATACGATATTACCCAAGCATATCCAATGCCAATTATTCCATACTTCAGAAGGAGCGGGTACGCAGCCGCTAACATTAACGCCGATATCGCAAAATTCACGTAATTGAGCATTTTTATGTTTTTCTGAATAGTGACAATTGACGAATAAATCGAAGGGATTACCGATAAGAGGCTGGATACGGCGAGCAACCACAACAGTTCAAGGGCCTGCGTCGAGTATTGCGTGCCGAAAAGGAGTAACAACCTGTCACCTAACAAAAATATCACCGCAATCGCGGGAATCAATATCAAAATTGTGAACTTCAAGGACTTTATCGCAGTCTCCCTCAGTGGCATTCCATGAGATCCCTCGACAAATAGAGAGAGACCAACAGCGGCTGGTATTATAAATAAAAGCCCGGCAGCCACAGCATGTGCAATGTAATAATACGCGCCCTCCCGCGCACCGATAGCGTTAATGATCATCACCGGAATTATCAAAGGAGCCAGTTGGAATATCCCAGCAGTGTAATTGCCCAAAGAGAATCGAAAAATCTCTCGCAGGGATGTTACGTCAATCTCCCACTTCATCGATAGTCCATAATAGTAAAGCGCAACGGTGCCAAAGAGTACTGTCGCTAAAAATGCGATGTCCCACGATAGAAAGACGCCTAAGGTCCCGAGTGAAGCGAAAACAATTATCAATGGAACTCGTAAACCGAGGATAGTATTTTGAATGAAATAGAGATGCCCTTGCCTCGCCGCAATGAGTGCAGTGGCTTGCATTGTAGAGACTGCAGTAACGGCTGCGAACCCGATGAGCGTAACGAGAGACCATCCTTCGCGCAGAAAGACGAGCTGCGGCGAGAGAACCTGGAGACCGCTTAGGAATATAGTCATGAGCGTGAGTGAAGACAGTAACGTTATAAGCATAGTGGTCGAATAGAGCCCACGTTTATTGTTCGATCCCGGCAAGAAGCGCGTAAGCCCAGCGTCTAGGCCTAATGGCGCAAGGCTGATGAGGAGAACCGTCGACGAGAAGGCGGCCGTCGCAAGTCCGACGGTCGTCGACGACATAGTGCGTGCCGCGACCATCCAGAACGCGAGAGCAAAAAATGTGGCGAAGACTTGAGTGAGAATAATGGAAAGCGAATTACGATAGAGCGGTTCGCGGTAGTATTTCCTCAGATCGGGGAGCATCTCAATGACCTAATGTCTAACAGAGCCTTAAAGTATTTTCTGATTAACGAGTTTATCTATAAAATAAGCCACGTTTCGCGAGAGTTATAAATAGCATACTATGTATAGGTAACGACGGTACGATAAATTATTTGTTGTGGTAGTTTTTTTGTTCTGTGATTTCGCTGATGGTTACATTCTTATTACCCAGTGAGTTCCTGAGCGAAGATCCTTCGAAGTTCCTCAGCACAGCCGCGTGTCTCGTCCCCTTTGGCACGCCCCCTTTGGCACGCTGAACTTCAATGGCCTCAAGCATTATCAAGCATTAAGAGCACGAGTTATTACGTGATCTACTCGCTACAACCGCTTATCGGTTCAATAAATGGGGGCCGTGTTGAGGGCAGACGCGATGTCACCCACAGGATATAAGGCACCATTAGGTACGCAGCTCCCTTGCTCACCTTACAAAACTGATAGATAGTAGCTACGATTAGTATCCACAGTGGGACGACAGTGAACACGCCGTACAACGTATTCTCCATGCCGTAGAAGGCGAGGCTCCAGAATAAGTTAACAGCAAGCTGTGCCGCGAAGAGAGCGATGCCGATGTCACGTGTTCTACTTCTGGGTGATCGCCATACTAAGAACAACGCCAAGCCCATTAAGATGTATAAGGTTGTTCAGACGGGCCCGAATATCCAGCTCGGAGGAGTGAACCAGGGCTTGTTCAGCGTGGTATACCACGTTGAAATAGCAAGTGTGGTCACCAGCCCCCCGCTCCACCCACTGCAAAGGCACACCAATAGATATGATCAGTTTTATGATGTCCCTCGATTTCATATGGCTTATGTGTAGTCGCTTACTGTATTCTTTTTTAGCAGCAAATCATAATTAACACACAACGTTGATCAGTTTTTACTATGTTACAACATCAGAACTACAGCAATCAACACCACAGCCTTTTTCCACCCATTCCATCTTAACTCGACAACCTCGGACAGCTTCAACTTGTGAAAATATCTCTCTTGATGCGGTAACGTTATCTGACGTAGATGATTACAAAGTATATCGACAATACTAATGTCAGCAGTTTCACACCTGGTTAGTCGATCTGAAGCTATAAGTGTATGTATAACATAGCATAGGTGGCGTTTTCCTTTACGCTCACAATTTAGGGGCAGGCATGCAACAGAATAAAATAAAGATTAAATTAAGCGGTGTATCCGAAACGCTGCTGGGTCCACTATGGGGCAGAGCAAAGTTAAGTAGGGAACACAATTCAGTACTTAACGACACGAAAGCGATTGAAATCGTCGAACACATCGATTATGATTTTTCAACCATTGATCATAACATTCCTCCAGAAGTCGATTTACTAATTGTAGTGAGAGCAAAGCAATTTGACGATAAGATAAAAGCATACATAGCAGAACATCCCCGCGCATCGGTAGTGAATATCGGCGCCGGGCTTGACACAACCTTTTACCGGGTAGATAACGGATTGATTCACTGGTACAACCTTGATCTTCCCGCTGTCATTGACATCCGAAAACAGTTGATTCCCGAGACTCAGAGAACAACGTGCATTGCAAAATCCCTTTTCGATCCGAGTTGGTGTAAGGACGTCAAACATACCGAGGAGGGAGTATTCATGGTAGTTGGAGGGGTATTAGTTTACTTCGAGGAGTTGCAGGTAAAACAGTTTTTCTCGTTGATAGCAGACAATTTTCCAGGTGGCGAAATTGTATTTGATGTCCCATCAAGAAAGATACACGGAACTGGGCTCTCGGCTCCCTTCAAATGGGCGTTGAGAGATGCGAACAAAATTACAAGATGGGACAAGCGCATACAAGTGTTAGATCAATTCCCATTGTTCAAAAATATCTCAAGAGACCCCTCATGGAGCAGAGGGCTGTTTACAGATATCCCACAAGATTTCTCATGGAGTGTAGATATCCAAAGATTGATGGATTTCAATGATAGATGCAGGATATCAAATATTTTCCACTTAAGAGTTTAAACTCAAGGAGATTCTCTGCGATACATTCGAATACATACTTTTATTCAGACCGTACACTTATTGCCATCAAAAACTCGAGTGTATCCTTGTGTGGCAGACGGAAGTGTTTTTGTGAGCGGATCTATGCGGATAAATGAAGAAATAAATCTATTATAAACGCGAATCTATTCTTTCCCTCCTTGTTTAAGTTTCTGGTACTCCCGTTTAACCATTTTATCCGTCATCCCTGTTCGTCCAAACGTACCGATTCTATGGGCGGCTATGCCGATTCCCCGCTAATAACACGAAAATGAACCACGGGAAGCCAGCTCCTGTAAACCACCAGACAGCGATCAAAACAGTACGCTATAAGCATGGTGGTCGAATAGAGGCACGTTTATTGTTCGATCCCGGCAAGAAGCGCGTAAGCCCAGCGTCTAGGTCCAATGGCGCGAGGTTGATGAGGAGAACCGTCGACGAGAAGGCGGCCGTCGCGATTTCACCGCAGTATCATTCGCTTCCTACAACATCCCAAGGCATATTTCCACTCTTGACCAGGGCATTCTGCTACTATGCACATGCTCAACGAATCAGCTTTGTAAAAACCAGGACATAGTTCCTTATTCATCCCACTCCGGAAACCGTAAAGGCGGCCGTCTTCGCGGACTTCAAGATAGTCGAATTGGTGTTGTAGATAGGGGATCACAACATTAGTGAGCCACTCCATTTCTGCACCTTCCCCACTTTTGTTATTTTTAATGCACCAGCTGTTAAAATCGATGCTCTCAATAGTCCAGCGGGTGGCGTCCCCCATACAGTGGGTAACAAACTGCTCTATTTCGTGGTGTTCAATTCTCGTAGCCCGCATTGTTACGCGGCTCTCCCGACGCTGTTGGGCAAATAATCATGTGAAGCCCCACTACTTATTGCTATAGGCCGTGCTTGATACTGGAGCACCTCAAGATCAAAGTAGATGTGCATCATCATGGGATTTTTCGCACAGAAATATAGTGTGAAATACTGTTGAAGTTTTACTCTTTGCAATGCCCCGCTTTTGCTTACTTCCCTTCACCGTTACGATGTTCACGACTTGATTATTGAAATCTACATTGCGCGAGGTTAAACTGAGAAGTCTAGAACCATGACAATGTTAGAAGTTCAACATTGGCACTCAATAAGAATGAGGAACGTAGCATAGGTCTCCTTGCCTATCAATGCAAAACGGAACTGGCTCAATTGCAGATTTGCGCGCATTGTCCTCCCACGTCCAAAACGACTACTCCCCTCTTGATCTTGATGATGCTAAGGCGCTGTTGTAAGTGAAAAGTGCACGCGTATAGTGACGCACAGCTCATTGTTGCCTGTTCTACTTCTTTATCCAAGTTCTCGTGGATCTCCGATTTTTCTCAGTTCGTATGCGACAAAGGGGATCATAAGTATACCTGTTGCGAGTATGACAGCATACACCCCGATGACGTTCCACAAGGCAAGAAATACGGAGAAAAATATGCCGGCGTAGAGCGGCACAATTCCCCATAATATAAACTTGTGACTCCGCCAGTAGAACTGTAGTATCTGCTTTTTATCCATGGGAAATCGCAGGTGATGGTACAGTGGAGGCAGGATAAAGATAAGAGTCGCAGAAGCAGTACAGATAAGTGCTAAAACAAGAAGTACGCGCGGGACAACTCCGGGAAATTGAGATGAGTAGGCGATTGATACGGTCAGCAGGAAACCGAGAGTGAGTCCAGAAACGGTAGTGAACTGTCGTGCTTCTGCGAGTATATCACTTGTTTGCGCACCATGTTCTTCGATATTGGATTGCAATTTTTCAAGAAGACCGTTTGCTGGTGTGTTACCCATTTTCATCCCCCTCTAAGGGGGCTCTCTTGTATATGGCACTATTCCGTACCTCTGCTCATCTTTCTCCAAGTGATTGTATATATAATAGCCTTATTAGCGCGTATTCTGAGGGGATTTCATCCTGATAATTCGCCATATCTGTTCTTAATCGCGGACCTGATGCACTCTTGACACTGCTATGGATCCAACAGCGTTAGTTGATATTTGGCACAGCCATTTCATCACATAAACTTTTAATTACAAGGGGTTATCTTTTTAGCGACACATTTCTCCTTCGTTTTCAGGATAGGTCTATTCTATTCTAAATGATGCTTTTAGGTTGACGCTCTACAACATTTTTTCACGAATTGGACAATGAGATATATACAGCTAACCAATGGCTCAGCCGAGGCACGTAATGCAAGATAAGAATGGTATATCCAGTAATAAGCAAAATAAATAGAGACTACAAAGTGCATCACTCTTTTTGTGTTGGTATGTACGACTACACGGTATCCGACCTGATCGTTTAACCGTTTATTAGCGTTGAATACCTGCTAGAACATGCCAAATGATTCGTTTCGTTCCCTTGGAGTTGGTAATGTACTCATCATCGAGTTCCGAAATCAAGAACTCCCATCCAAGCAAGTTCGACAGCTGAAGTATAGCACGTAGCTCACGGATAGGCGAAGGAGAGATCTGCCTATTCTTGGTGCGATCACTACAGTCTTCTTTTTCAGTATGATGTGATACTATCTCTTTTTAACGCATCACATGATGCAACGGTGTCTATTACTGGACATAAATGCCATAATTTCTACATATTTATAAAGCATTGTGACGGTACGGAACTATCACACGCATTTTTATAGGCGTCGAACCGAGTTATAGTAGGGATGGAGCAGCACGCGCGGCTGACGACGTTCAATGTGATGAGATGCCGACTGACATAACATGACGGGGTCAGTAATGACACCGACCGCACAGGTTGTCGCACTGTATGCTGAGTATGATAGCTTGCTTGATGCGTTGGAAGCAGTACAGTTACAGTTGAGGGCAAAGCGCTGCCGAGACCGAGGTCTGTATAACGCGTTGCGAGTGCAGGTGCGTGAAATCTGTGAAGCGCTGGCTGATGTGCATGAAAAGATTGCTGATTTTGTTATATTGCCACGGGGCGGTAGTATTTAGGTGGGCCGGGGTAGTGTATTGTTGGTAGTGCTGTGCTGTTTGTTGTCGGCGTTGTGAGGGGCTGATTCCATTTGCTTACTGTTCGGTAGACCGTGAAACAACTAGCGATACCTCACTGCACGATGCTTTTTATGTCTGCAATGTATGTGTCAATTAGTGGCATAGTTAGCAAAAGTGGGTATTTTTATTAGCTGAGTCTTGTTAAAGTGGAAATCCTTGACGATCCAGTGACGGCTTAGGGTTGGCGCGTTGACACGGAGAACTCCTATCGTGTGGGATCTTGGTTTGTGGCTGTGACGGACACGTCACAGATCCTCGTCATCGAATTATGTGAAAACACCGAGCTAGAAATCGTTTAGCTCGAAGTTCTCACACTGTTGCACATCCAGCTTTCGAAATAGACTCAGCACTTTACCGCTGCCATTTGGGTCGAGGGATGGATCAAAGAGCTTCATGCACCACTTGCAAATAACCTTACGATGGCCTCGCTTTTGAGAATATGCATCAAACATGCTTTATGCTGTCGCGGGCGACCATATGAGATTTGTCAGAAAGCAGTGTGGAAGTATTTTGCTGGAACTTCCTCCTCTTTGAGAACCTCGATCTTCGTGAGAGGGAGGCTCGGACAGGTGGTTCGGGAAGATTTAACTGCTGATGGATTCTCGGTACCTAAGCTCTTGTAATAGGGGAACGTTCCCCTGATGTTTATTGTATGTGTCTTCGGGCTATTACCTTCCCTCTTTCTACTGCCTTGCCGGCGGTGTTGTGGCGCGTTGGAACGCAAGCCACAGGTTAGTCAGATTGTTATATCAAATCGGTTCGCGAACGTCTGCATTGTTTAGAAGATAGCCGAATGTAACTTTTGGATTACCTGGATCGTCCGAATGTGTTCATGTCTCATACGCGAAACAGATGAGTACGTTGATGCCAAAGCGAAATGCCCACCTGGCACGATGAGAGCAAGCCAAACACCCCTGCCATAACGAAGCAGAAGGTGCTTATAGATGTTGAGGGCGCAATGAGGCCGAGAGAAATAAATACAATCCGCTCAGCACGTCCGAACAGCACGTAATTGGTATCGAATCCGTGGAGATAGCTCAATGTGCGCATAAAAAGGAGCGTAATAGAACCGATAATGGCTACACTTCCGATTGGGTATATGATTCCACTGAATAGAGCACCAACAACTACCGATAATTCAGTGCAGCGATCTGCGACAGAGTCAAACGCTAACCCAAATGCAGTCTTTGCGCGAAAGGTACGAGCAACAGTCCCGTCCAATACGTCGCAAAAAACGCTCACAAACAGTAAAAGAAGTGCGAATGGCACTGCTCGATGCGCGAGCGATACACCACTTGCTATCCCAAGGAGAAGCCCTAGCCCTGTCACCACGTTTGGTGTGACGCCGTAACGATGCGCAAAATCTGCTAGGGGGAGCAATATCCGATCTTTCCAGGAACGCATGTAATAAAGATTTGCCACTATCACCCCTTCCTTCTATTTATTTAACAAATAGGCGGAGAAGTTCCAGAAGTATTAAAGTTTTTTAGTTTTTCCCCTTAAAGGAGTGCCCTGGCGAAAGCGGCGTCCGAGCGGTCGATCAGTGTTTTGTCTACTCCGTGCCCAATGCGCAAACTCAATCGTGCTGACAGTTCCCGAATGTCTCGATCCTCGAACTCTAGGGTTCTATATTGCTGATATTTTAAGATAGGGATAGTTGACCGATCCTGGTTACTTCCTTTCCATAAACGCATAGTTTGCAAGATGTGGCTCAAACTTACCGCTAACTTCTATAGTTTTTAATTCACTAATGGCAAAGTACGGACCAAAGAGGGCCCTCAACTCGTCTTCAGACGAAAAGTACAAGACAGTACCTAACCGAGTCTCTCTGTATTTTCCCGATCCGCCAAATTGGGGATCTTTCTCACTGAAGCAGACGGAGAAGTACTTTGCTCGCGAGTTAAGTATCCTGTACACGTTTTCAATGTAGTGATTCCTTTGCTCCGGGAAAATGTGGTGTAGCACCTCCCAATCATAAGCAAAATCAAACGTTTCCTTTAGCTCATGCAAATCCCCAAGAATGTCAGCAACAAGAAAAGTGCACGTGACCCCCCTCTTCCGCGCATTGCCTTTGGCAATCTGTATGGCGGTGGGAGATATGTCAACTCCCGTGACGTCAAACCCTCTGCTGGCAAGATATATCGCGTAGTTGCCAGCACCGCAGCCGAGATCGATGGTTTTGCACGGGCTAATGCTTCCACCTTCTACCAAGTCAACTAACTCTTTTGGAGGGGTCTCAATGTTCCAAGGTATCTCCTCAAGGGGTATGTTCCTGTAAATGTTATCTATTTCGATCTGCTTCATAATGTTCTTCCATTTATCCTAACTCTACGTACTCCTTAGGTATTCATAAATGTGCACCGAAGCACGACACACTGCCATGTGGCTGCTGATCACTGCGCCAGTAATTACAGAGAACGAGGCATATTTATGAAAAGTAAAGGATAAAATGTAGGCAATTGCATTACGTTTGACTGTATAAAATTGTAGCAAATTCTATTGTTTGTTTTGTTTCTATCCGCAGGAGATAGTACTTCATAAAAAGCCTCATTTTATATGAAATTTGTAACGATACCGTGTGTTAATGATGAGCTATGTGCTATGCGTAGCACAAGCAACAATTATGTAGGATATGACTTATATGTATGATTAGTAGGTATTATATGAAAATTATATAACCATGTTCGTATTAGATAATGCTATGGCCCATCTACTTGAAAAAATGAAGTATTATGGTGATACGGTCATTGGCGAAAAGGGTCAGATAGTCGTGCCCGCTGACTTGCGAAAAAAATTTGGCATAGAAGCAGGTGACAAATTTCTCGTATTAGCAGGAGAGAAGATGGGAGCGTGGGGAATTGTTCTCGTAAAAGCTGATGTGCTCTCGCAAATCGTTCAAAACATGTTCGGCGGGAAGCTGCATGACATTTTAGAACAAGCACGAGAGGAACAATAGTCTGTTTCCGAACCGACGAGTAGATTGCATTTATCAGCGCTATGGAATGTGGTTGAGTGTCTGAGCAATAATAGCACCCACGAAAACCCGCCCCATTTGTCACGAGATGAAGGCAAAACTGAAGCGAAAGGTGTAGGTGCATCTTACCGAGAGCACTATTATCTCAATGTGAAATCTTTATATATATTAGCACCTAAAAACATATCTAAAGATATATCCAGATACTATGACGAGTTTCAGAACACTAACAGCTTCTTAAACACGGACATAACGTGGTGACTAACGACATGAATGAGATTGCAATCAAGGCTACAAACCTCACTAAAAAATTTGGCGATTTTCTCGCCGTTGATCGCGTATCTTTTGACGTCAAAAAAGGCGAGCTATTTGGGTTTCTAGGACCAAATGGTGCGGGCAAAACGACGACCATCAGGATGCTGTGTACGTTGAGCAGGCCAACGGAAGGATCGGGTACCGTTGCCGGTTTTGATATAGTTAAAGAAGATGACAGGGTGCGCGAGCATATTGGCTTGGTATCCGAAAAAATGATTATGTATGATCGGCTCACTGCAAGAGAGAATCTCAGGTTGTTCGGTGAGCTCTACAACATTCCACGTAACGTTCTCAGTGAACGAACAGATGAGCTCTTACACCTTGTGCACATGGAGAAGTGGGCAAATCACCAGATCGGAACATTTTCCACTGGGATGAAACAGCGAATTAACGTCATCCGTGCCCTCCTTAATGAACCCGAAATCCTGTTCTTAGATGAACCCACGCTCGGTTTAGATCCGCAGTCGACGAGTGACATCCGTGAGTTTGTACGCACGATCAATGTCGATAACGGAACGACAATCATCCTTACTACTCACGCGATGGTGGAGGCAGACATGTTGTGTGATCGCCTTGGCATCATCGACTATGGAAAAGTTGTGGCACTTGATACGCCGGCAAATTTGAAAAAAGTAATCACAGGTACCAACACGAGCGTTATTGAACTGGATGTGATGAACGTTACTCCAGATATCGTTTCCCACATTAAGTCGTTGCCATGCGCTGAAACGGTCACGGTAGAGGATGAGAGACGCATCAAGATTCACGCATCAGGGGACGAAGCGTGCGGGGATATTATTGATGCGGTGCGTTCTGCTGAGGGGAAGATTCGTTCAGTGCGTAACGTAGAGCCAACGCTAGAAGACGTGTTTTTGCACCTTACCGGTCGTGAAGTCAGAGACCAGCCAGCCGATAGGGTAAAAACGGCGTCGGCTAATTCTCGACATGGACCAAGAATACGGTCGAGAGTACGGTAGGAGTGAGATCATGGGAATGAGGAGGGCTATTCGCCATAGTTTCTGGATTGCGTGGAAAGACCTGTTAGACTTCAGCAGGAATCGACTTGGCCTTGTTATGCTCGTCGTGATGCCTCTCTTCATGATGGGGATGGTTGGCTTCATATTTCCGTCAAATAACAGTCCCAATAACGTTCCGGTCGCGCTCGCCAACCTTGATACAGCATCCGGCAATGCCTCGGTCAGTGCGAAGTTTGTTGCCCAGCTCGAGGCCGCAAACAGCAAAACCAAAATGATGGACCTGACTACGGTATCGAGCGCCGACGACGTAAAAACGGCCATTCAAAACGGTGACAAAAGCGCTGGCATCATCATAGGCAGTAATTTCTCGTCTAATCTCATGGCAGGAAAGCAGGGGGATATCACGATCGTCATTGATCAGTCGAACCCTCAGATGTCGGCACTCATGCAAACGGCGTTGACGCAAGTGATCGGACAAATGGGGACCCAGACGGCCATGCACTCGCTGAATCAGACATATAAAACACCGTTGAACTATACCTTAGCTCAAATAACCCCGTACAGTGTACAGAGCACAGGCATCGTGCCAGGACAGCCAAACTACTTCCAGTTCGTCGCACCGGGCATAATGGCAATGGTTGTGATGATGTCCCTGATGACGGGCCTCCCACACGCCATTTCGTATGAACGCGAGGTAGGAACCCTCGACGGCATGCTCGTTGCTCCGGTACACAGAATGTCAGTGATAGGAGGAAAGGTCATCGCCCAGACAACGCGCGGCATGATTCAAGGGCTCATCATCCTTGCTCTCGCCGTGGTTCTCTTCGGTGTCGTCATCAATGGGAGTGTCGCGTTAGTCATTGGACTCATGCTGTTAAGCGTGTTCAGCTTTGTCGGATTGGGCATTCTCATCACCTCCTTTACGGGTACCGAAGAAACGGCCAACATGGTCATGATGAGCCTCATGTTTCCAATGATGTTCCTCAGCGGCGTATTCTTCCCCTTACAGCAGATGCCGCAGTTTATGCAAGTCATAGCACGTTTCCTTCCTCTGACATACGCAGTCACTGCTTTGCGGCGAGTAGTGGTGCTGGGAGCAGGCGTCCCGGCAATAGCAACAGATATTGTAATACTGTTTGGGTTTGGTATCATCCTGTTGACAGTTGCACTCGTCATGTTCGAGAGGGCGATAACCTCCCAATAACGGTCGAAGTATGCGAGCCTGTAGATTTAAGTATCATTTAGGTAGATTTAAGTATCATTTAGGAGGTAGGAATTTGACAAAAGAGAGAAACCGAATATAGAAGAGAAATTTAAGAAAAAATACAAGATACCAGACTGATGAAATGATTATAGCCCAAGTAACGTTAGCAGGAATAGATATCTTTGCCTTGATAGTAGCAGTTTTTGGTGGCTTAGGAGCGCTCCTTCTCATCCCAGCAGACACCGCAGCAATTGGATCGGCCGTACTAGGAGTTCCATTTGCCGTATTTACACTTGCATCGGACGCGGCTCTTGCAACAGGAGCGGTAGTACTCGTGGCGGCGTTATTGTGGCCGTTGTTAAGCATCGCTGCATGAACTGCAATAGCTTTTAAGTTAAAATATTCATTTTAATTTGCTATTTTTCACTTTATCAAAACATGTAAAAATCGGTACTGAAATGCATATCAAATCGCCGTATAATTGTATATACCAGACTTTCCTTGAACTGCAGGTTAATGGCAGTTGTCTGGACGTTGGAGTGCTCTAACAACTTTTGTAACTGCCATGAGTTTATGCCTTATCTAATGAGGTGAATCGTATAACTATGGTTGACCATGTTGTTCCAGATCGTTGATGCAAGTGATAATAGTTCAGAAACTCGCTTGTCGAACCTTCACAACCAACCATAAGATACGGTAATCCTGGGCATTACACTTCTCCGCGTGGTCAAGAACCCGTTAACCTATTCTCGTTCAAGAACGACCACATCACGATGGTTGATCTCGTCACGTTCATCGTGACTGATCTCCTGCCGCTTGATTTCAGCAAGCAAATACCGACAATGCTTGGACCGTTCCTATCTCGGGCCGTGCCTTCAACCGCACCGGCTGAGTACTCGTCTCAACCACTGACAGCTACACTCTGTCGTATACGTGGATGGATAAGCAGGTGTTCGCTGTGGAGCTCACGACCAATGGGCGTGTAGTGCGGTTGGCACACGACACTCCTTGCGGTGTCTCACAGGTGAAAACGATGTATGTTACTTTGGCTAGGTACACGGGAGCTTGAACCGCAATTTCACCAAGGTTCTCTTTACGAGCAATTGAGGACGCATCGGCACTTTTGAGTGTAATATGTGCAAGGCCGTGCTACCCAGAGGATGGGTCTCGTGTGAAAGAAGGTACTACGCAAATATCACCACGAGCTCTAAGAACATGAAATAAAGTGCTCCCATCTAACGGATACTACAATCAGGAAGCGTAGCTTTCTTCGTAGGAGGATGTGACCTATGCGTGGTGGTGTCCGCCTCCTTCACTGCCAGGGTGCCCTTGCATCACATAGCTGAATAAATGGTGCGAGTAGACAACAAACCTGATGTACGCTTGCACAAATTCCCGCCCTGCCTTTACATCGTTTACGTCATAGTTCTTCCAGGACAGTGCGTGCTTGAATCGTTGCTGTAGGTCTTCCTCGACGATGTGCAGGACAAAGCCAATGGCATCAGTTGCATCGCCCGTCTCAATAGCCTTTTCAGCCCGTGGCACGACAGGCCCCCAATCAAGTCCTGCGGGTTTCAGGCCCGTGTACGGCGCCCCTTCTCCCGCCCGGTGCAAACGTACCGTCGTCTCGAAGAACCACTCATCGGCAAGCTCTTGCGCTTCCGTGCTGGCCTTTCTCACGTGGAGGGTCTTCTCAAACGCTTCCTTCAGTTCCTCTTCTGCGCTCTCTGCTACCCAGATCAGGGCAAAGTTCACATTTCTCGTTTCCAGGGCTTTTCGTGCAGCTGTGATAACAGGACCGTCTCTCGTATCGCAATGTGGTGGCATAGTGTACCTCTACCTCTTTAATGTTCAATTCTACAGCTCTTTGCGTTTAAAGCTAATTGACATAGAGCAGAATGTGAGGTATATCGCCCCCAGATGTGAGCACCTTACGCCCTAATTCGGTGATCCTCGCGACGTCTTCCATTCGAAATCCGTCTACGCCCCAGGAACCGCTAATACTGCGTGGCTGATGCTCACCGTCATCGCCCTTGTCTAAGTTTACGTTTCAATCTTGTTCTGATCAATGGTGCTCTAAAACCTCATTTAACGAGAGGGTTATTGTAGCGGATCCACAGTTACCACCCTTGTTGCGCTAGATAATGCCCTGCAATCTTGCCAAAAAATCCTTAATCCTTTATTTTTTCAAAATGATGCCCATATCTGCCTTGCGAGACAATAGTGTGTGCAGTCATAAAAAAGAAGTTAAACTAAAATTCTATCCCGTTATACCCCTCTCGCAAATCTTCGTCTTTGAACTGCAAGTACACCTGCGTCGTGTTGAGGTTGCTGTGACCTAACAACTGTTGCACCCGCCGTAAATCAAGTCCGGACCTGACGAGGTGGATTGCAAAGCTGTGTCGGAACGTGTGGGGGTGAGTGTCGACGTTGATCACATGGCCGTACTTCTTGACGATGTTCCAGACCTGCACGCTCGAGAGGGTAAAAACGAGTCAAACCTCAGGGATGTTGTGTGTTGAATGTAGTCCGAGAGGAGGACTAGTGTCTCCAGATCCAGCATTACTCGGCGTTGCTTGTTTCCCTTCGCCTTTACTGTATACACACTCAAGCAGAACTTTTTGATGCGGAGGTAACCTCACGGCTTCCCGTCTGATCAGTGATATCTCCGCCAATCATTCGGTGATAAAAAGCTCATTTACTATACAATGTTCACGGTGCCCAAAGTGCCACTACCGTGAGGGAATATGCCGATAAATAAGCCGATTGTCGCCCCCTTTTGCAATCGCGTGTGTTTGGTCTCTATTTTTTCGAGGTACTGATATTGCTTAATTAGCATGTTTCATGGACCATGGAACCCATAACACAATCAATAGTATTCCAGCGACGAAGAGAGATAGCAAGAAAATGGCTATGTTTTGGAGAATGCTAAAACTCATGGCATAATAGAAGAGCCATAAAGCCAAAAATAACAGCCATCCAAAAGGTATAGCAATAGAGGCATATATCCTCTTTTTTGGGTAAGGTTGTTGTTTATCCATATAGTACTACCCCTGTCCTTTTTCAAACAATGAATAATTGTATAAGATTGTTTCTCATTATTAGTTTTTCGACAGATCAATCCTTTAAAAGCGTATATTGCGTCAAAAGTACTAGAAAGCACAGCTATGATCACTGGGCAGACGGATCCATTTCCATGATCCCAAAGGCATTCCCCTCAGTATCCATGCAGTACGCTAGGTAGCCTATACCGGGAACAGGTCTCTTCGGCATTACGATGCTTCCACCTGCCTCCACGATCTTCGTAGTGAATTCGTCGACTGAGGGAACGTCAATGGTGTTAGTGGTAACGCCTTGGTTCATGCGCGGGGTGATTGCACCGTTGATGCCAGGGGCGTCATCAGGACCAGTTGAGGCAAGCCAGTAATCAACAGGCCCTCCCCACTTGCTGATGCTCCAGTTGAATACCTTTTTATAGAACGTTACCGCCCGCTCTGGGTCATCAGCGGGGATCTCGAAGTGAATTACTCTTGGCATATGTTTCCTTCCTTTGTCGTGTACTCTTGTGTCGCAGTGACTTGAATATATACTCTTTGATGTGATAATGGCTTTCCTCTTTGTCCACGATGAAAATGTTAGGTTATTGCAGCACATCATTCAATGGGATCTTGAGTTTGCACACGAGATGATGGGCCCGCTGTAAAAGAATCAGAGCTTGCTCCCATGATTTTAGCATGGTCACCACCAGAAGAGCAGCATCAATGTTGTTGTCAGCGCTGATAAGAGCGGTCGTTTATTCACTGGAAAAGTGTGGCATTTTGAACATACACAAAGGTGCTGAGGCTTACACGTCTCGTAAGTCTTCATTCTTACACTGCAAATATACTTGTGTCGTGGTGAGGTTACTTTGGCCTAATAAACATCTATGAGTAGCGAATATATGCACCGATCAGCATCTCACACGCCTTTACAATCTTGTGGACCTGACATATTAGCCTTACTTCCTGAGAGATAAACAAAAGCGCGGAGGGCTGTCCGTCCTCACTGTTTTTTCGCCAACTGGCAAGAATTCAATGCCAACTTGTAGATGATACCAATGATTCGGTGTTAAAATTATTATATCAGTAAGTGAATAACCCTGCGGGGAGGTAACACTATACGGTATAAACGAACGCTACTCCTAATTTCTGTTACAGCAGTCCTACTCATTTATGCATTAGGTCCTGGAATGAGCGCAAAACTGTCGCCAGAGATGCTTATTCCGATTATTTTTGAAAGTGACGCAGGGATGAAGGACGTACAGTTGAGCGACGTACAGCGTGTGCCCGGCCATCCCGAATATTTACAGTGGAATGTGACTAATAACGCTACTAACACTGACGTCTGGGTTGCCCCCGTTGCATCTTTTTACACACAGACTCCCACACCACCGTATTACGACAACGACGGCGTCGCTGTCGGCTCCTATGAAATGAACGCGACAGGCTTGCAAGTGGTACCTCAGCACGCTGGATATGGCTGGGTAAACGTGCATGCCAATACCTCGGTGACGGTCTACTCAGAGGCAGTCGTCCCACCTGAGGCTCAATGGGCGCTGTACAACGCCCAACTCTACAACAACGGAATCTCCTACGGCTGGCTCTATCCAAGCTGGGACAAATACGCTGTGGTAGGTGAGACGAGCGGTAAGCCCAAAAAGTACGTCATCTTTCGGGATGATGATGTCGAGCCGTGGTACACGCTGGCTACCCTGAAGAAGGTCAACCAGATACACATGGACAAGAACGTCCCGGTGACGCTCAGCATCATCCCTCACCCTGATCCTAGCAGATCCGGCGACGAGCTTCTTGGTGATACACCATTTTTCAACTACTTGACGTCACTTTCTACGAACACACTCTTTGAGTTCGCGCAACACGGCTATATCCACAAAGATGTGACAGGGACTGCATACAAGAGCGAATTTTACGGAGTGCCCTATGCCAGGCAGTATACTCTCATCAAGAGCGGGCAGGCGGACATTCAAAGCGCTTTTAACATAACGCCGACCACGTTCGTCCCGCCCTTCGACCGTAGTGATGATAACACGCTTCTCGCCACCAAGGCGCTTGGATTCACTGAATACAGCACCGCTGCGAGCGACTTTGGCATTGTCCACGGCTATCAAGACGGAATGCGGATCGATGCGGTGTCGATTGTCTTCGACGACGTGGGAACGTTGCAATCACTAAAGGATAAGACGGACCGATTGCTCAGTGATACACATACCGATGATCCGATCGTTGTGCTCTACCATTACTGGTCATTTAGTGGAGCAAGTGGAACGACAAATGCTTTCAAACTAAAGCTGTTGAGTGACTATATGGACTATTTGAAAAATAGAGGAGATGTCACGTTCACGAACTTCAATCATTCGTATGAGGTAGGTGGGTGAACGTCAACACCGATGCCCTCTCCATATGGCTGCACGGTGTAATGTGAGTGGCGGGCGCTCGTGGAGGTGGCAAACACAAAGTATCGGTTCCTTAGCCAGATGGGTGCCACTGCCGAGAGGAAAGAGTTTTTCAGGCAATTAGTATAGGTTGACTAAGGGGCCCGAGTTCTTCATTACATGCAGTGGATTGACTAAGGCGGAGGATAACTTGTGTACAAACAAACAACCAATGTGAAGGAGGATTGACCTATGCACAGTAAAATCGCTCATGCGATAAAGTTGAAAAATGCGCCTGTCGCCATTCTCTTGACCGACCACAAACCTGAAAAGGCATTACAATTCAGGAGAGAGCTACAGGAAGAAGCGCGAGAAAGAAGGGGAGAGAGCTGTATCATCCCAATGCTTGTCGCCGCTGCGAATGGGCGTACTGCGGTGTTGGAAAAAGATACCGTCCAATGCCCTGGCGGGCAAGTTGGGCTGTGTTTTGGCGCTTTCCAGCTGGGCTACATAGAGTACTTTCTCTCGAGCGGAAGGGACGGGGAGATTGAAGGTGAGTATCGAAAGAAGACTCCCGAGTTGGTGCGGGAGTACATTAGAAGCATTCCCGACGTCTCAGTGCCGACGCGCTACGTGGTGATGAAACCCCTTGTTGAGGTCACCAACGAAGAAATCGCTGAAGCGGCAATCGTCGTCTTCATGGTAAACCCTGATCAGCTCTCGGCGCTTGCAACCCTCGCTAACTTCGACAGGCCCACGAATGACAACGTTATCACATTGTTTGGATCGGGTTGTGGAAGCGTCGTACATCAAGTGCTCGAACAGGCGGGCTCTAAATGGCCAAAGGCTGTCATCGGCCTCACTGATATTACCGCTCGAAAATACATCGACAAGTGCGTGCTATCGTTCAGCGTACCCTTCAATCGTTTCCTTGAGATGGAGGCCAACGTCGATGAGAGCTTCCTTACTAAAGGGAGGGACTGGTCGGAAATTGCGAAAAGGCTCTGAACGCCTATGGAAACTAAAGGAGCCACTGCATCTGCTGTCTGAGTACCAGTTCTGCTGTCTTAGCGATGCTGAGTACCAGTTTAGCGATGCGGCAACAGAAACGTAAACTGGTACTCAGGCTCCAGCTGGTGAAAACAGCGTTAAAGTGGAAAATATCGTCAATAAATTAATTTTAACCATTAAAAGCTCTTATAGCGAAATAATTGAGCAAAAAATCCTATTTTAAACGTTGTTACGTAAAGACAAAGCTACACCAGCAAAAGTATTTTGCAGACTAATTCATTATGCACAAGTGTGTGCAGCATCACTTGTTTGCACCAGTACCTCTTAATAGGCGTTTTTTGTACAGATCCACCTCGTTGAATGTCCATGATACAGTTGCATGCACGGTCACCGCTTCGTAGCGTTCTCCACGTTACCAGAAGTCAGATAAAAAAAAGCGTGACAGCACCTCTCCTCACATCTTTTCTATCCACATCTTGATCATTTTTAGGGTCTCGACTTTGTACTGCAGGTTCTTGATCCACTGTTCTTTCTTCATGATCTTCGCGTCAAGCTTCCGTATCATGAGCATCTTCTTTTCAGCGTCGCCGAGCTTCTCCCATAGCATCATCATCTCGGACTCTTTCTCTTCTTCCTTCTTCTCCCACATTGTATTTCGACTCCATTCAACGCATTCATTACATGCGTCGAACATGACACTCTGAGATGTGGGTATATAATTATCTCGACGAAAAGAGGGGCTATTGTGCGTGTAATCAGGTAATATCATGGTATTGGCAAAGAAAGTAACGTAAAGAACGCCAAAGCTTTTTCAAAGTATATTATGTAGCACGCCATCCTGAGTTTTTAGCGGTATTTTTGGCAATAAAAACCCTTTATATTCAGTTTCACAACATGGATGCAAATCTCCCTTTTTGTGAATTGTTTTAAATGATCGCTTATGGTTGTCCTCTTTTAAAGATAAGCAACGCATAGTTGATAACCAAAGACAACTTAAAGAATGATATCTATAGGCTAACAGCAGCGAAGATTAAGATTATTTCGCTGTCAAAAACATGTCGACCTTTATTTCAATCCGATACAGATTAATGTCTAAACATAACCGTACCGTACGCTCTTTTGGGTTGCTATTATTGAATTGGAAAAATTGAGAGATCATAACTTTCGCTGTATTGGCCGAATAAAATAAGTAACATAAGATGAGCTTTCGGTTTCCTTCAGGCTATTTCAGTTATTCAGGTTTGGAAAATATTATAGGTTTTACGGTTGGCTTGAGTACTTTGTATCAGTTTGGATCCACAACAAAACAAATTTCACCGTGTGTGAGTATGTTGGATCAAGGTTTGGATACCTTTTACGGCTGAAAGGACTTGGTACATCAAATATAAAAGATAAAAGGATGCGTTTAGAAAAAACGATAGACAAAACGAAAAGTACTTGTCGATATCAATAAGATAACGCTGCGTGCAGACCGCCCAACCGTCTCAAAAGCTCGATCTATTCGATGTTACCAATTTAGTCGTCGGAGCGATTGTCGGGGCTGACATCTACGTCGTCGCGTCGTTAGGCTGCGGGTATCTTGGACCAGCAAGCCTTGTCGCGTGGATTGTGGCTGGGGTAATAGCGATAGTCATTGCATTAAACTTTGCAGCATGTGCTACGTACATTCCAAAGGCAGGAGGGACATATGCTTACGCACAGCAGGCATGGGGAGATTTCGCTGGGTTTATTGTCGGTTGGGGGCTCTGGATCGCGGAGGTTGCAGCTCTTGCAGTGTTTCCAGTCGCGTTTGTCCGCTACCTCACCTTCTTTATCCCCTCTCTCACGTGGGTATAGGGGGCCATCATCAAGTTATTGTTTATTGTTTCAATCACCTCAGTGAACGTACGAGGGACGAAACTCGCGGGGAGAGCAAATGACGCGCTCACGCTAGCAAAATTGAGCCCCCTTTTGATGTTGATCGTTGCAGGGGGTATCTACTTAGCCACGCACCCCGACACAACGCACGCAAATTTCATCCCCTTTGCCCCACTTGGCTTTAATAATTTTGGGTCGGCGCTCATCCTCATTATCTGGGCGTACGCGGGATTTGAACTTGCAGTCATCCCTTCAAATGAAATTGAAAACCCCACGAGAACTATCCCCAAAGCCGTAGTTATTGGAATGACTATTGTGACTATATTTTACATATTAACCAACTTTATGATACTTGGCGCTGTCAACTGGACATCACTTCAATATGACCCAGCGCCTCTGGCTACGGCAGGTAGTGTCGTTTTCTCGCTGACTCCCACATTAGCTCTACTGGGGGACATCGTGTTGGGGATTGGAGCGCTCATCTCCGTCTCGGGATCCGACGAGTCCGGCACGTTGGCAACTTCACGATTGTCCTATGCAATCAGCCTCGATGGCCTGTTTCCGAAGTTTTTTAGCCACATACATCCGAAATATGGCACACCCTACAAAAAGCCTCATAGCGCAGTCCATCTTCGCCCTTATCGGCTCATTGATAGGTCAGTTACAGCAGCTGATCGCCTTCTCAATTTTTAACCTCGCATTCGTTTACCTTGTAACGTGCTCGGTGGTTCTGGTGCTTAGAAGAGGGGGAAAGATCGAAGCAGGACACACGACGATTGAGAGGATAGTGGGCCCGATTATACCCGTTGCAGGCATAATTTTGTGTGCCTTTTTGCTTTTTGAGAGTGGCGTCGCAACGGTGATCGCTGGGATTACAACGCTATTAATCGGAGTTCCTATCTATTTCGCATATTCACCGCGTAAAGAGATGGAAGTGTTGAAGAGAGAGTTTTATTCCACAGAGGTGATACTTTCAAGAGTCGCCCGGACTCAGAGAGTCTTTCTTGGATACCTTCTAAGGCTTTCTAGAAGTCTCTTGAGGAGGACGCGGGGGGGCACTTAAGAAGAGCATGCCGTGCACCGCTTCATGATGATGCTGCTTAAAAAAAAGCTAGAATGTGAAGGTCGCATGGTCATCTATTCCACTGAAGTAGTTATTCTCATAATTATACAATAGGACTGTAGACAGTATAAGGCGGCGATGGAGGAAATGGATGGCAAAAAAAGAGTTTTTACCTACTCGTGCGATACAGATCTAATTAAGGTTCAAATGTAGCAACTTGGTTTCAGTCCCTATTCTAGTGGACGTTGCTCTATAATCCATATAATGCTTGGAGCGACCGATCATTCATGATAAAAAAACTCGTGGGAAGACCAAGCGCACATACCACTTAGGGAGATTCTAACGACGCAGCCCTAATGGTAGCCTACACAGGCCCTTAATGTGACGTCTCGAGTTGCATCATCACTGGACGTTAATAAGGGCACCGAAGGCATGTTCGTCTGGTTATTCAGAGCTAAACCGTAGGAAATCCTCACTTAATGTAGCCAGATACCATTTTATTGCAGGGTGGAAGCCTTTTTGTGCGCTATTGCTAGATGCTGCCGACGCCTTAAGGCACTCTTCCCTGAAAGCCGCTCCCTTATTCTTTTTTCGAGATCCTGGAACCGGGCGTAACCTCATCTCGGTGCGCTATGAAGGCGGACACGGTCTCCTCCTTTTCGCGCGAGGATCGCTCTTTACGATACCTTTAACAGAGGTTACAGCAACCATGGAGGCAGAGGAGGGATACCATGAACGACGTTTTCAAGAACATCTATCTGAGGAGATCTGTGAGGGATTACAAGCCGAATGACGTCGCCGACGACATCATCAGGGAATTGATCAAAGCCGGCACGTATGCGCCAAGTGCCGTGAACAAACAGCCGTGGAGGTTCGTTGTCATCAAGAATAGAGAGATGATCAGCAGGCTTTCCGAACGGGCGAAAAAATTGTGGCTGGACAGCATAGACAAGAGTTCTGACCCAGAGATTAAGAGGCTGGCAAACATCATGAAAATACCAGAATTCAATATTTTCTATAATGCCCCAGTGCTCATCCTTATTTTCGCGGTGCCAGATGCCTATTCGCCGCAGTACCACTGCGCCTCGGCAGCCGAGAACATGATGCTCGCCGCCCAGTCCCTTGGCATCGGCAGCTGCTGGATAGGGTTCGGTATGCCTTTGGGTTCTGACCATGACACACTAGTCGAGCTGAAGGTGCCCGAAGATTACCGTTTGATGGTGCCGCTCATCTTCGGTTATCCGGTGAAAGATATCCAGACGGCGCCGCCACGCAAAGAAGACGTCATATTTAACTGGATGACATAAATCTCACCATAAAAGGTAGTCGAGCCAAAGAAGAGCGCTGCTCCTAAGAAAAACGTTATGATGGAGGGCATGACGTAAATCGTCTCTGCTTAGAAGTGACTTGACCAGCCGAAAAGGGCTGCGATATTTGGCTCAAGAATGTCACAATTCGACATCAACAAGCGCCTGCTTTTTCCAACGGCGACGCACTTAGCAACGTCAATAGATACTAGAGAATGCAGCCGACCTGACGTCCCCCAATAACTAGTTATGTAGAAGAAGGCGATTACTGTAACGCACCTAGTTGTCCAGCGAGCGTTCATTGTCCATGTTTAGATAACGGTAAAAAAGCGCTATAGGCGTCATCGCTTTCTCAGGGTAGTCCATGCTAAGGCGATATCACTTTTTGCTCCATCTGCTCACTTCCTGTCACTCTGTTAATGATTCCTAGCAGTGCCACGTCAACCCGCTGTTAGTTTAATTCACACCTACGGATCGCCTACAGAATGCCACATTAAAACGAATCGCTTCACAGTGTCAACCACTTATAATTGTCCATCTTGAAGTTCCGCACCGATGATCGTATGCGTTGCAGTAACCCCCCTTATGTCCCTTATCGTATCGACCGTTTTACTGAGGGGGGCAAGCCCCTCCACTTCAAGTATCACCAAAAAGTCATACTCTCCAAAAACGTGTAGCACTTCTTTAGCTCCGTTGAGTTCAACAAGCGTCCTGTAGACGTATCGTTCTTCACCAGGAACGACATTTACCATTGTAACTCCTACAACCATTGTTATCACCGATGTCGCAAGTCAGATATTTAAACACTAAGGATGACAAAGCACCTTTGAGACTAGGCTGTGCAGAAAGATAAGAATTGCCTCGAAATGAATAGCTGGAGGGACCTCATTCCTCTCCCGCGGGGCTGCTGCAGATAGTGCATTGTAGCGATTAAGAGGTTTATTTCACGTTCCTCTTCTTCAATACCCCGTAAAGGTAGATCCCACACAGTCTTTGGCATATGCACACCGCTGGATACACAAATTCTGATCATTAAACACAATAAATTCACACTTATTGCACTGTACCTCAAAATCTGAGGAAAAAAGTTCCACGTCGACGCCACACTGCGGGCACTTCTTAATGGTGAGTGTCGGCGTTCGCAAATAAGAAATTCCAGCACACCCACTAATCACGTACTGTATTTCCTTACATTTCTTTCGTTTCGCTTGAATCGTAATAACGTTCTCATCCATGATAAATTCCCCCGCCATGCTATCTTCTACACCCACGTGTATCCTCATCTTGCTCCTATTCGCGTCCTTTTCCGGTATGCGCGTGTACGATGTAGCGCCTTTCTTACCCACTCCTCGTCCTTGCTATATTAGTAATGATTAATCATTACTAATTTGATAGTACTTGTTTTACAATCACCTTTCTATTTATGCTTTTCGCCAGAATCTGTGATCCTTTAAATTATTATTTCAGGTGGGGAGTTATATGTCAATCACTGAAGCAGTTTTTTTGTGTCAAAAACGTATGCATGGAACCGTATAAACGCAGTGTTATCGCAGGACTCTCTTGGATCTTAAAACTTGACGGGCACAAGTACTTGCTGCTTTTAAAGAGGATAAATGTGTAGCTAAACTTTGTGTAATCTATTCAATGCTCTACTGATTTCCCTTCGTGTCGTACACTATTTAATGTGTAGATAATGAAGGCAATGACGAGGACCACGTGTGCGTCACGGCGTCAAGCACCTTTAGGGTAGTAATCTATGCTGTAATATTAAAGAGGGCTACTAGAGAAACGCGGCGTTGTGAGTCCTCTAATCACGCTTTCACAATTTGTGATAAGCCGATTTTCTCTATTCTGCAATAACTCAGTCGACTTTGGTACGGTGAGTCTGCAGTATGGTTAAAATAAAAAGTTCACAGCCATTTGCTACGGTTTTGTTCGTGGTGCACACGGCTAAGTCCTACGGTCATCTCATAGATGCGCAATCAAAAACTGAAGGCTATCTGGCACTGACCCCGTTTATGCGATCTACAGCTATTAGTCGTGGCTACTCCTTCGAGATTGATGAGAGCCACGCATGAACTCCGCTTAGTCTCAATCGTGCTTCTAGGGTCGCTTCTCTGATATAATTAACGCGCCATCCGTCATGGAATGATTCTCTTATTTCCGCTTGCGTAACTCGCCGCGGACCATATTCTCCCGGTTCCAGTTCACTGAAGCAAAGCATGAAGTACGTTCCTCCACGGTCCATGACGGTCGCGAGGTTACTGACAAAAAGAGGACGTTCTTCATCGCTCAAAACGTGGAACAGTCCTGAGTCAATGACAGTATCGAATGTTCTTCCGAGTTTATACAGTTCTAATACGTTTAATAGCAGAAACGTTACAGTTAAATGACGCTGAATGGCTTTCTCCTTTGCTTTCTGGATTGCAAGAGAGGTAAAATCAATTCCCCACACTTCGTGACCGTGTTCCGCAAAATACAGGGCATTCTCCCCTGTGCCGCATCCGATATCGAGTACCGATCCAACGATTTCACCCACCCGTTCTAGCTGTATAAATTCCTTTTGAGGGCGACCCGTTTCCCACGGTGGTTCTCCTTCGTACACCGATTCGAAGAAATCCATGAGATTATGTCTATCTTGTGGATAAATAAAGGTATTTCTGTACCACTCTGAAACATCAGTTGCCTTTAGAACTATTATGATAAGAAGGAAATATCATGCCGGAACGCGTTTAGAGGGGCGTTAACACCGATAACATCTCCATACCGCGCACAATGTGATGCACCAGTCGAATTGGATATTGAATTTGGCTAATCCTCAGAGATTTTTCATAGATTTTGATAATAAACAAAGGGTACTTTTGGATGGGAGATGAAAAAAGCAGTTGCATCTTTCGTCTTACTGTTTTGTTGGGGCAGTTATGCTGGAAATAGCATAAGCGGCGACCCTAGAATTGGCGTAGCCAGTAGAGGTAGAGTGGTGCTGGCACCGATGTAGGCCTTTTTGGGGCAATCATCTAACGTTGTCGAATCTTGTTTAAAGATTGTTGATTTTTTTAATAATTTCTTGTTGGTTCATCGGTAACGGTCTGTTCTACTGTCGATTCAGCTAACTTTGAAAACTGACAGTTATCAGTTAAACATTACTAAGAGTTAATTAGAATCAAATAACAAGTGTTCAGATTAATCATTTTTCAGTTGACCAAAACATGCGAGTGAGTATCAGCCTCGATGAAACTACATTGAAAAATCTATTGTAGAGTTTGAAGCACAAACCTGATTTTTTCGTAGCGAATATGCCACGCAGCCAATATGCCAAGTTGAATGAGGTTTAATGCATTATTGTAACCTGCCTCCAAAAGCCCGAATTAAACGAATAAAAGTGAGTTTTTGTGCAAACTGCAAGCGGTTAAATCGAACGTACGTGTTAAATAGAGAATGGTGCTGCTGATCGGCCTGTTATTGCTCGCGACTGGTTTTTAGCAGAGGGATGTGCTTATCCATCACCTGATGGTGTGCTTACTATGATGGCGTCCAATGCCAGTTTTACGTAATACCCCATAAAAAATGATGCGAGCACTGCAAGACAAAACAAAAGCCCAGCAATCATTGTTGTTCACCTTCCTCATTAGACATACAAGCAATCCGAACTATCTTATTTACTAACTAATCAGCTGTCTGTCTAAAACCAAGCATTTCTTTCGTCGTCAAAAAAATAGAAGTTCCTTTTGCGTTTGTTTCGTCTCTCGTAAATCGTAACAACGCCAGTATCCATCTGAGTATCTTTATGTGGGGTGTCTTCTTGACTGAAGTAAATAGAACGATCTTGAGTCTTATTCATTTTACTCTCCTGTTTCCCTCTTCGCCTTCCTGCTTTTTTGAGTCCCTTAAGGTCGTTGATTACAGTCTGTGCATCCAGTTCCCTTCGAATAAAAATTTGAAGTTGATGATATCGTTTCAATTTCACTTAGTGCGACATCATCAACTGGATGTATGGGTGTCGGTATGGATGACGACACTAGCATATTCCAAAGCTAGCTTATAGTCTATGAGTCTGGGACGAGTTGGAAACTAATTTCACACCCTTCTTTCATAACCTAGGAAGGCGCATAGTTCAGTGCAGCTCTGCACTATGTATGAGTCCGCATACGTGGCATGCAAAGTGGAGGTGAGGTGAGAAGCGCACGAGAAAACACGCACTAACGGCAACCATCATTACTGCGCTCGCTGCGGTGATGATAGTCGCCGGAGTGGCCTACGCGAAGCAGACGACCAGTTCAACCACACAGAGTACTGTACCCGCACAGCAGATAACACAAGGGACGGGCCCTTCAGTGGGGAAACACCACACCCGATGTGCGAGAGGGGAGGGGCCCAGCATGAGTTCAGAACGTGGTTCAGGCAGCTGCCGCAGGAACAGCGAAGTGCGCTGCGGCAGGAACAGCGAGCATGCCTTTAAGGAGTGGTTTGACCAGGTGCTGCAGGATCTGAAGGATACGATGCCGCAGGACCTGAGGGATACGCTGAATGAGAGGCTGTCGCGCGTGGCGTAGTGTAGTCGTGGTACAGTGTACTACAGTGTAACGTAAAGTGAAGTGACGTGACGTGGATATCGCGCACCGGTTGGGGCATGTGGCATTCGAGTGGCGTCCTTTAAGGGGTGTCGCTCGCGCCGGATGCCTCAACCCACCACCTCCCTTTCTTTTTAACCTCCTCCCTTTTCTTTTTTTTTGTTTTGTTTTTGTCTTTTCATCTTGCCGTTTCTTATTTATCCACGTGCTCAAGAATAGGAGGGCCCACGAACAACGAGAACGCAACCTAAACGCAGCATTTAGGTGTGAAGCTCCCGTAAAGCAAGCATGTCCTATAAGAGACTTCAAAAAGCAAGCGTTCTACGTAATCACCATACTTGTGGTGCTGCTAACGATACGTGGGTGGGTGTATCACGTCACCCACGAAAAACAAGCCCACCACAGGGAAATGTGTCCAAAGCGGGTGGTGCGCCGACCACGCCAACTGCACAGGAGAAAGACGCAATAGGAACGATACGGGTACTGTCGGAGGTAAGTTTCCCGGGTGGTGACCTCGACGGTGCACGAGGCACGGGTCGTAGTGCATTTCGTGGAGGGCGTACGGCAGCTCGTCACGAATACGACACGAGAGGTTTATCATTCGTGAAGACATAGGTGGCACACTGATGTGGTGACGTTGTAATGTTTCTGATTTTAGCGATGTGACCTGCTTATTTATTATGAATGACGAGAAGAGAACTATTTAGGAAGAGGGTAAGTAACGCGAGACGGGTATGAAGAACACACTACGCAAACGAGTGGCCCTGCTCGGCATCCTGTTGCTGGCGGGGGTGCTGATAGGGGTTATAGTGACCTCTTCAGGGCCGGAAAAAGTGGTTCCGGGAACAGGAAAGGAGAACATAGGGGTAGTGAAAGCACGCCCGACGGCATTGACGCCTGAAGAACGGGAACAGCGTCGCGCACAGTATGAGGCACGGACGAACATGCTCCTTGGCATTGCCCTGAACGATGAACGAGTGCAGAAGACGATTGCGGGGAGGGAGTACACGGTCGTCGGCGTCGCGCTGAAGAATCCCGTGAGAAATGCGACGGGAAATAATGCGACGGGAAATGCCGCCGATACCGCATTTTTGGCACTCCGGGTCGGGGGAGACTATTACAAGGTCACCATCGATGTGCGTAGTGAGAGGGTGATATCGATAGACGCGCGAAGCTCCTATACGCGGCCGTGATGAGGATAAGGATGAGGATGAGGATGAGGATGACGATGAAGAGACCTACGTTGTTGGCGCGGAAGAGAGCAATTGACGGGCTGATGATGCGCAAAAAGACCGCCTTCATGGCGGTGGTCTGTGTCGCATCGGTTGTTGTGCTCGGCATAAAACTGCTCAATCCGACGCCCGTGCAGATATTTGTCGAGAACGAAACGACGATCGTGAATCAGATCCCGGGACTCTTTACGTATGCTGATATGCTCACCATGACGGTTGCAGCGAGTCTTCTGAGCATCAGCGGGATGTATTTGTTGTTTTTTGATGCGGTGCCCCAGTCGTCGGTCGGTTCCTCGCTGCTGGAGGAGCGGAAGAAGCAGTGGGAGGTGGTCGCGAAAACGCTGAAGGATGATGAGCAGAAAGTGTACCAGGCGATAATTGATGAGGGGATTATTGCCCAAAGTCAGATCGTGGAGAAGACGGGGCTGCCTAAATCGAACGTAAGTAGGGTGTTATACGTGTTGGAAAGTAAGGGCCTCATTGAGCGGAGGAGACAGGGAATGGGGAATGTCGTGTTGGTGAAATGACATGTATGTTAATGGCACGCCGTTCCCTCTATAATTAGTCATTTTTCTAAACGTCAAAACCCCACATGATTGTGGCATTTTTGCTCATTCCTGAAATTCAGGTAAATTTGGGTGATACTCCGACTTGGATGTCCGAACAATAGACGTACACGTTGCAGAATCATGCAAGGTTACTTACGATTTTGAGATGATGATTTAAAAGCGTGCGCGAAAGGTCTTGTTAGCCGAATTTGAGTTATAAACGATAAGTAAAAAAGAATGCGGAATCTGCTCTAATCAGATTCCAACCAAATTAATAAGCGCTGTTAAGATAGTTGTAGCAGTCCCTGCATCTATACCCAGCGTATCTAGACCCAGCAGGGGATATAGGATCGGAGCTAAAGGGCCCCACAAAGCAAGTAGTAATGAGCCAATCGTGCCTGCCATTTTTATGCACCTCCTTCGCTTTTACAGTTTGCGTTCATGTTAAGTGTATTCATGTTAAGACAGCGACCTTATAGTCCATGTATGTGGAACTAGTTTAAAACTAGTCCCAAACTCATACGTTATAAGCTAGCTCTCGAATACGTAGATCGTTGTTTCACATAAAGACACCAAAGTAAATAGAAAATGGAGGTGAAAAAATGGCCGTTTTGCTTCTAGAGTTGTTAACAGTGGCTATCCAATCCATCGGCCTTGCATTGACTGCGATGTTCCCGTTGATCGCGCCGCTGATAAGTATATTGACTTTAGTATAAAGAGAATAAGGGATCAATGAGACAAAGGAGGTGTTGCAAGACAAAAGAACACACTGCAGAATGTGACAGCAAAACAGTAGAAGGGCGACAGAAATCATGCATGGGCTTTGCATAAAACTCTGTTCGCCTTTGTCAAACTTGATGTACTTAAAAATTCGTTAGCAAGCTGCTCGATATAAGAAGGTAAAAAATGGAAAAAAAGCTAACAGCGTTAATATCGTTAGTTACCTAGTGAGCTACATCTTCGCTCGTTTTACCTCCTTCAACGAAGCACGTTTTTTTGCATTAATTCGCGTTACAGCTTCCGTCTCCGTTCTTTGTGCTGTGCTTCCCACACTTTAAAATAGGTTCGGCACATGTCGCAGTAACTGTATCTACCGACGTGCTCTTTTCTACACTTTGTCTACACTTTGGACAGCGTTTCGTTGCCAGTATTTCTGTCGCTATTTTACTCGTCTCTAAAATGATTAGCAACAGGATTGTTGTAATGTCAATTCCTTGGACGTCTTTTTGTCACTCGGTGTACGAGATTCTCTGACGTCTCCTGTTAGCCTTCAAATTGCCATTTTGCCATAATACTGCACACTACAATTTACTCACTTCTTGACTGACTCAATTTTTTCGAAAACTGGTACAAGCTCGTCGAGTAATGCTGGTAGATACCCACGGTGTACAACGATGTGTCCAAACGTACGACTTCGTGTGTGATGTGATTGCTCACCTCCTCCAGTGTCATAACTCATTTTGACATGTTTTCGAGCAATAGCATCTATCTGTGCAAGCTCGTCATCATCAACCGTCAGCGTAAGTCGTACGAAATCATAGAACAAATACGCGTAGTATGAGTGATACTCGATAGCAAAAACACTCATTACGCGTCACATTCCGCCATTTTCGCCACTTTCAAGCTATGTCTTGTTTTTGTATGCTCGGTCGTCTTGCCTCTCAAAGCACTGTCGGCTGCTGTATGCATCGTCACAAGAATCGGTGTCTCCTATCACCTATTTGCTATTGTATTAATAATGATTAATCATTACTAATTACTAGTGATTTCTCTAAAGCCACTCTTCTATATATGCATTTTGGCGGAACGTGTGATTCCTCTACTTTGTTTCAATGGCAGAAAAATCCATCAATAACTGATATACCATTGTTAATCGCCACCTTATAAGGTAGCTGTGTGGCGGACAACAGGTTAGTAGTGCGCTTGAGTGACCTAGTATGCCATCATAAAATGGGGCTATTCACCTCCTATCTAATCCAACAACTCCCCAAATCAAAATCCAAGGTCTGCAAAACGATGTGTTCAATAGCAATCGTGACATTGAAAGCAACGAGTGGAATCACTTCTTCTACGCATTGTTTTCAGTGCTTCTTCCACCCTACTACGAATTCGTCGCTCCACTTCCCTCCCAATTGCACCTATTTTTCCAAGATCTTGAATTCATACAGAGAACCGTCGAGATAACCCTGTATGTCTGCACAGCACACTAGCGACCGGAGCTTGACAATTAATAACTGATGAAACGACGCGTGCGCTAATTTCACCCTTGTTGCTTCGTCTGTAATGATCTTAAACAACCTGGTTGTGTATTGCTCCCTGATGGAGCTCATCTGGCAGCTTTCACCAAGGCCAACATATGTTCACCCGGAACAGAATCAGGTTTAATTTTTCGTATGCTACGCTGTTGTTCAATTGCGTCTTTGGTGGTTAACACGGTATCCTCCTTTTTAGTAGTTATCAACAGAGTCGATCTTTTCTACTACATCAAGAGAGTCACGATGCTCCTTTTATGGCCCAAGGATTCTAATAGTTACAGAGAATTGAACGTGGTACATTCGCTTGTCTACGTGGTTATTTCCAAAACGGGTAAATTTGGGATGATTTGCGGAGTTAAACATGGTATTCCAATTATACATCGTGCCTCGAGATACTCCTTCAATTGTCAGCAGTACTATGAGAGCACCATTACCCAGACCCACGCCACGAGTGGTGAGAGGATCGAAATAGTAAAGGGACGCTTGGAGATACAACGCTGCGGACCATCGTAGTGCAGTACCTTATTACAGTGAGGAATGATTAGAGGTAGTACTGAAGACAGAGATAGTGTAGGAGGGTTGGGACGTAAGAAGAAGTGAAAATAATGCTGATTAACCTTAATAAGCACTATCTATTTCGTTTATCTCCTTCAATATATTAGTAATGATATGTGAGATTGGTGATCTGAAAATCTATTATGAAACGTACGGCGACGGAATGCCAGTGCTTATGATCCATGGTTACGGCATAGACCACAATGTCATGACCGGCTGTATGGAACCGATCTTCAAAGGACGGCCAAGCTGGAATCGCATTTACTTCGACCTGCCGGGTATGGGTCGTACGAGGGCTAATGATCGATTGAAAAATTCAGACCAAATGCTCGAAATTGTGACCCGGTTTAGCGAAAAGGTGATGTCGGGTCGTAATTTTTTAGTGGCAGGTGAATCCTATGGCGGATACCTGGCTCGCGGACTAGTCCATGATATACCTGAGCGTCTGGTTGGGGTTCTTTTAATCTGTCCGGTTATCATTGCCGATCGGGAGAAACGTGACTTGCCACCCCGGCACGTATTTGTTAGAGATGCTGAACTTTTAGCTGGTATCGAGTCTAATGAAAGAAAAATGTTTCAGCGCATGCTTGTACTGCAAGATAAGAGACGATGGGATAGGTTCCGACTAGACATAGCCCCGGGGATGAAAACCAAAGATGCTGTTTTTATTGAGCAGTTTAGAGAATACGGGTACAGCTTTTCTTTTGACGTCGACAAACTTGAACGCCCGTTCGATAAGCCATCACTAATACTTTCCGGACGCCAAGATGCTTCCGTCGGGTATCGTGACTCACTGAAGATCATTGAGAATTATCCCTATGGAACATTCGCAATACTTGATAGGGCCGGACATGGCCTCGAAGTTGAACAGGAAGCTGTATTCAACTGCATGGTCAATGAATGGCTCGACCGGGTGGAGGAGCACAACAGGAGTGAGAAATTGTCTTAATATCTCGGTAAATAACTCGATTTTCAAGTAATTATTGAAAAATTATGGTCACTCTTGTACGTTTTTGAGACTATTGTCAATATCTTATTGATTCATTGTTTTGTTCGCGACCGTTCCCCCGAAAATATACCCATGTCAACGGGGATTATACGCGCGATGGAGTGGTCGTATCATTCACGCACAACGACAGTATGTGCTACTATATCGCCAAGACGCTGTTTTTTGCCCGGGGACCAAATGAGTAGTGCTCCAACAAGGTAGCAAAATTGTCCATCGAGGAGGCGAAGGATGGTGCGCTGTGCAGCTTGTATATAGCCAATAGGCGCCCCCTCACCCTCTCCAAGCCGGTTGCCTGCGTGAACCACTTTGATGCGTGCAACTTTTTTGCCAATGGTTTGACCATACCTCCCTTCGAGCAGCGTGAAGTACGCGAACGTAACGACCGCGTTGAGTGCGAGAAGTAGCCAAAGTAAGGGGAGCATTAAAGGTTCATTAACCGACATGCTAAATACTAAGGGAACTGCGCCTGTAAACACGGGAGAGAATATAGCGACAGTAATAATCAGCATATCAACGAACAACGCTACAAACCGAATCGCTACTCCTTTGTACGGTGAGTCCGCTGATCGGTTAATCCATGGTTGTCGGTGATCTGCCGACGTACCGTCCAATTGCGCTCCACAGCGCATACAAAATTGAGCGCTGGGGGGATTCCAGTTTCCACACTGTGGGCAATAGGGAGAAGTTAGTGCTTTCACAAGAGCTACTACTTCGGTCGGAGATAATGAGCTTTACGATTATACGAGTGACTGTCTATTTGAGGATCTTATTAACAGCGCGGCTGGTGAGAGCAATACAGCCTTCCTTAATCGATCTGATAACATAACCCGGTGTTACTCGTCAGACACCCATCGCGTGAATGTCCGATGAGGTTAGTCTGGTTAATCTTCAAGCGCATCGAACACGATCACAAATTGCGTGGGCATGCAATCGCTTCATATGGTAACTACCAGGGTGTTGGCGCATCGTCGTGGATAGCGAAATATGGAGTCGGGCGTCAGACTTTTTGAAGATTGAGGGATCTTAAGGCATAAGTTGAATCGAGCGGTTCATTTGGCGCATACGCTAGAATGAGATCGCATCACAGAGTGCACTCATATTTGCTCCGCAAATAGTGAATATGCTTCGGTGGCACTTGAATCAAAGAGCGTCATTGGCTTCTGCGTTGACGGGATTGCAGCAACGACCGCACGAATGTAAGGGGATGGTCCACGAAGCGTGTGAGCTCTTCGTCTCGTTGCAATGCCACTCGAGTGATTACATAGCTCACGACAAAGCCGAGCACCGCTCCCCCGACGATATCAGTAAAATAGTGCAATCCAAGATATCCCCTGCTAAACGCGACAAGCAGCGCCCACATAAACATTACAATCCTAAACTTCCGGTGGTAGCTCGAGATGGTCGTTGCGAGAGCGAACGCGTTTGCAGTGTGCGCGCTTGGGAAGGCAGGTTCAGCTTCAGGCACCACGCCTAAGTCGCTCGGGCGAGGGCGTGCGACAGTGTACTTAAGCCCAAGTGTTAGTGCGCTCACCATGGCCAAGACGATAGCAAAGATCACCGCCTCTTTCCGAGCGCCACCGATTAGGAGTGCGGCAATGACGAGCACCATAAAGACTGTGCTGCCGGTGAACGTGAAATACATAAACAGACTGTCAAGCACTCCACCATGGTTGAGGCCCTGAATGACGTGGGTGATGTCATAGTCAAGCGGTCCATAGTATACAGATACCAGGGTGAACGGGATGCCCATGCTTTTACCAACAAGTGGCTCTTTTGTTTATATATATGACGCATGGTCACGTTTGTAGCCGTGACATAATCCTTTGATGGTAGGTCGCATACCTGAGGGCTGCTGGTATACTCAGCGCAACAGTGACATTGAGATACTCCAACATTCCTTCTATAGCGCCCCAATTTGCTCTCAAGTCAAAGAGATATGACGCTGACATTAGCAGAACTAAAGCGTGGGGTTTAATGAGCCCCTACGACTTCGAGGCAGTTTCTCAAATTGCGATTGACAATAACTGATCCGCGTTACGATTCAAACATGTTGATACGATTAAAACAATGAAACGAAAAACTGTCATGACGCAGAGGGGAGTAGACAAAGTTAAAAAGTGTTAGGAACTAACTGTCGCGATCGTGACACAGTAAATATGTATACTAAAGAGATCGGCAGAGACGAGAGGTTAATATTAAAACAAGAGCCCTCTGATTAACAGATTTATAAGGGCCAGTTGCCGTTTTATCAACTAACCCTTTTATTTCCGTAGTGCCATTATGTTGTGGTAATCCCACCAAAAGTGGGATGAATGATTAGACGGGAGGTGAACATTACGAGCCAAGAAGGAGGAGCACGTGGCGAACAGTGTGAAGCGGAATGCCCAGAACACGGTGCGGAGAAGTGCACTTTGGAGAGAGGGCACGCCGGCGAGCACAAGTGCGTTTCCAAAGAGCACGAAGAGCATGCATTTTAATGGCTACGTTCCATCCGTACACGTGAGAACGAGGAGGTCCGTCAACCAGCATCAAAGTAATTAGCCTCATTGTATGAGGCATAACAGAGCGCGAGCCACCCTGCTGATCTTTTATTCGCTATTTAATCACTATTAACTGCACACGTATATACAATCTTATAGCAAGAATCGATGCGTCATGTGATTGCATGCCTTTTTCAAGCCCTTGTCTTCAACCTGCTATACCCTGACGTCGCGTTCAAACCTGACCATCTTACTAGCTCTCATATCATCGGCAGGGAAAAAGAGGCTAAATATTTAAATACCACAATTCCACGTCATCGCCACGCCTGGTTTTTCCAGCGACGACGCACTTGACAACGCCAATCGATGCTAAAAAATGCAGCCGACGCGAGGTTCCCCTCGACAACAAGTCACACTTTTTCGAGAGTTCTGATGCTGATAGCCCAGGTGTCTTTTTTAGCTGATGTGCGATTTTCCAATTATCACTGTGATAGTGTAGACCTTTGAGTTCGACTGCAATGTAGTCCAACAACGTTGATTGTCTTGTTGTAGTCATCGTAGCTTACTAATTGTTGAGAGCCTGATTCTCTTGCATTATTTCGTTCGATTATGCCGTTGTCCTACAATGGAGCATGAGTCTGCCAGTCGTTTTCTGCCAGCGTGCGTTCCTCGTTCTTTTACTTACGTCGGGAACGGTGGTTGCTGTAGCGCGAATTATCGTCAACTGGCACATGGGATCGGTGATCTCATCACAAATTGGTCTCAATGGTTCCATAATGGCAGCAACATTTTAAGAGCGACACTGTAATTATGCTTCAAGCAAAAGTCGGCTTGCCAGACGTTCAATCTGCTCTAGCATTTGGCCTAACTCCATCGTCAGATCGGTTATCTCACTTAACTCTTTCTTAAAACGCTCTTTTTCCTTTAAACGCGGGTATGGAGAACTCGTCGTGAGCGTGTTATATTCTAGCGTTTGCTGTTTGTCTTTCAGCTCTTGTAACTTGGTTCCCATTAACTGTAGTCTTACGTTCAATTGTTCGATTCTAACTTCTCTTGACATCACTGCTGACACACGCTCTACCTCGCCGCTCTTTTTTAATGGTAATATGTGAGAGCTGTTAATAGTCGACCTAACGACCGCCACTGTTTTTACGTTCGCTGTCATCTCAGCAGCACGTATTGCGCAGCTGCAGATGGTTGTCAGATCATTCCAATATCTCTTGTCGAGATCGGTAGGAGACTACCATTAAAACAATACTCAACAATTTACCTGCACCATTTTTAACTATTTATTAATATACTAGTTACTTTATAAATTTATTGTTGGAGGTTGATATGATAGTTAAGCTTCTCAAAATTGCTTATTTTCCATATAGTGTACTGCATTACAAGGTATTCGAAGCACGCTTCTTCTACGTCCCCGCTAGCGATTGACAACATTATCGCATATGTGGAATAAAAATCGACGTGGGCTCTAATTTTATATTTGATGCGAAGACGAGCGCTCGCGATGATTGATAATGGGGCTATATGTGTAACTCTTCACCGCGCGCTAGTAGTGGGGCTGGCATCACATCGGCGGTATCGATATTAAAAAAGTGTTTAAACTCCAAACGTTTTTCTTTAGGGCTACCTCTTCAATCTCCCTCCAGCCACTACCTCACTACACAGAATCAAGCGCTCTCAGCTCACATTATTCGTATCGGTGATATCCCTGTCATCATGGTAACTAAAAACGCATACATTGACCAAAGAAGTTCACCTACAGGCCCAAAGTAAATGATAATCACCCCACTGTTTTCAAGAGCATCTCTCTGCAACATATTTAATAATTTTCGTTATTGCTCACATCGCGTTATGTTTCGCTTTTTGCTTTACCTTTATTAAAAGGCGGAGGCTACGCCAGGGCAGCGGCTACTATGTCGAAAATGTGACCTGCCGCTACGAATGCCATTGTTATTAATCATATCAATGCTAATAGCCGCTCATAATAGCCGACCCCTAGAACGTTGAATGGCATCTCATGTTCACCTCCTTTTATCTGTAGGTCACGCTTGCCAATGGGCAACGTGAAGAGTGGCGGAGTTATGTGGTTCTAAGAGATTCATATTAACATTGTACTAACGAGGCTCTTTTATCAAACTGATCTAAAATACAAAACTTTGAGTTACGTGGCCACGCTAAAAGCGCTGGAGGTTAAAATGCGCTTTGTTCGATGCTATTCACGATAACCGATCATACAAAAAAGTATCGGTAATTTATATTTTAATTATTTTGCATAACAATGATTGTTAAAACACCAAAAGAACACCATTGAATACCTCAAAGCATCTGCAAGACCCCGCAAGAATGACATTGAGAGACGCGATGTGCGTTGTAACATGCTCCTCGACGTTAGACACTTAGACTGAACCTAGAGCCCCTCTAAATCGAGTTTATGTTTCTTAAATTCCCTCTTAGTGAAAAGCAATAGGTAATCTTTTATCTTAACCGCGTCGGAGATGCGCTCTACCACACTGAGGCACTCATCTCGTGAGTGTCCATGGATCATCGTATAGACGTTATAGTTCCACTCGGGATAGCGCACTCGTTCATAGCAATGGCTTAACTCATTAACGCCACATATAGCCGTTGCAAATTCATCAATACGCTCTTCGGGTATATTCCACGCAACGAGTACGTTCGATGAGTACCCTACGCGTCTGTGCCTTATTACTGCTCCGTATCGCCTAATCACGCCGTCAGTAATCAATGAACGTATAGTCTCTAATAGTTCATCTTCCGTCGTGCCGAGCTCTCGCGCAAGTGCGAGAAATGGCCTGCTTTCAATTGCTGGACTGCGATGCAAACGGCGTATTATTCTATCGTCTGCTGTTTTGTAATTGCTCTTCTCGTGCACACCTTACACCCTAAAATTAGTCTTTATCTTGAAAACCCGTTTCACCGGGAGCACAAGGAAGCGCAGGGGGTGTACCCTCCCTTTTATTTCTTCGAGCGTCGATGCAAGTCCTTCTTCTGATGCTGCGGCAAGGGTAAACCAGATATTGTAATCGCCCTCCCGCTCATAATTGTGCGTTACCCCCACATACGAGTTGATGACTTGGGCAGCTTCCTCGAGAATATTTTCTGCAACTTTCAAGGCAACAAGCGTGCTTGTTAGTCCGATCATTTTTGAATTGAAGATAGGGCCGATGTCCCGTATCACCCCATCGGCTTTTAACTTTTTGATTCTTGAGAGGATTTCAGCTTCAGAAGTGTTGAGCTTTTTCGCAAGCTCTTTATACGGTTCTTTTACGAGCGGGAACTCGTGCTGTAGCAGGTTTATTAGTTGCGAATCCATCCCGTCAAAGGTTTTCAACTTGACCACCACAGTATGGGTCATCACCGAGGTAATCACCGCTCATTGCGTGTGCACGTGCTCGGCAGCCCCGGCAGGTACCCGCATAGAGGCACGTTTTGCACCTTCCAGTAAACCCTGAGATTTCGCGCAGTGAAGTTAAAATGGGAGAGGTCTCCCATATCTCAGAAAAGCTCATACGCTGTACGTTGCCCGCCGCCAGCGGAAGATACCCGCATGGCTGGACTATGCCAGTGCTCGATATAAAGACGTAACTTAAACCAGCAAGGCAGCCCTTACGCCCCTCTGTGAGCCGGTACTGTGGGGCGCACGTTGGCCTGATCGGAATCGTTCCGGTCTTGTCACGTTCGTCAAGCCACTTGAGCGCCTCATAATAGTCAGATTTCGATGCAAGATCTGCTACTTGGCCCCTTCCGGTAGGCACAAGAGCAAAGACGTGCCACGCCGCTGCACCACATTCTCGCACCATTTCATAAATACGCGGCAAGGATAATGCATTAGCGTTCGTGATGGTCGTATTGATCTGGAACGGGATTCCCGCTTCCTTTAATGCCTTCGCCCCGTTACGCGCACCGTTGTACGCCCCGTTAACACCCCGCAAGGAGTCGTGGGATTGCGCGTCTGCACCATCAATGCTAATCGAAGCTGTAGTGAGACCTATATCCCTGAGCCTTTCTGCTCGCTTTTCGCTGACTAAAGTCCCATTTGTTGCAAGTGCAGTTCTCAGTCCGGAAGTTGCAGCGTGCTCTATCACGACGTCAATATCCTTTCGTAAAAGCGGTTCACCGCCAGTAAGAATGAGGAGGGGGTTAAACGTTGAAAATTCGTCAACAAGCGTGCGCGCTTCATTAGTGGTAAGCTCTCGTCCGCTGCTTTGTTCGCTTCTTCCCGTTCCTCCTGCATCCGCCTTACAGTGGCCACATGCAAGGTTGCAGTCTTTCGTGACTTCCCACGCTACAACGACGGGCATCTTCACGTGCTGCCACCTCGTATAACCTCATCATTCAGGTAACAGCTTGGGTCCGCTCCCCAGAGGTCGCCTTGGGTGAGAGCCCGGACCCTACAGCCGCCGCATACGTCTACATACCTACACGTGCTGCATCGCCCTGAAAGATGTGACTTTTTATCGCGCAACATTAGAAGGAGTTCATTCTGGCTATTCCATATGTCGCTTAAGCTGTTCTGTCGCACGTTGCCCACTGCCTCTCCTTCCCAGAACTGACAAGGTGATACGTTTCCGTACGGATCGACATTGACGATCTTCTGTCCCGCAGAGCACCCCCCGTGTGCGGTAAGGAGGGACATCAAAGCGCTCTTATCGGAATTTTCGATCGAAGTCAGAATGTAAATGCCATCTGCATGATTGTCGGTGGTGAGTACCTCGATTCCGTGATCTGCGAGCACTTTAGTTCTTTGAATGAGATAATCCATCATCTCAACTCTCATCTCGTTTGTAATATCCATCTCAGCACTCGCCCTCCCTGCGTACACGAGATGATACAGGCAAAAGCGAGGAATCTGGTGTCTAATAAGAAGATCAGTAACTGCAGGAAGATCGGAGACGTTGTGCCGGTTGACTGTGAACCGAATGCCGGTTTTTATGCCCGCATCTCGTGCGTTCTGCAGCCCCTCAAGCGCCGCCCTAAAAGCGCCGCGTTTGTTCCTGAACTTGTCATGCGTAGCTTCCATCCCATCAATACTGACGCCGACATAGGAAACGCCCGCCTCTGCAATCTTTCGAGCAAACTCTTTCGTGATGAGGGTTCCGTTGGTAGAGAGGCCAACTCTCACTCCCCTGGAGACCGCATATGTGCAGAGTTCAACGATATCACCTCTTACGAGTGGCTCGCCCCCGGAAAAAAGCATGACAGGGGGGTTCAAGGTTGCTGCATCATCTATGAGCCTTTTAGCCTCGTCGGTATTCAGCTCATCGGAAGCAGCCACATCCCCTGCATCAATGTAGCAATGTGAGCACGCGAGGTTGCACTTCTTCGTAACATTCCATACAATGACCGGTCCGTGCCCCCCACCGTAATGAAGTTGTTGACTTTCATTAGCTACACGTGACTGTTCCACAGCGGTGGTTCTGAGTATCAAGTTCGTGCATCCTATCATTAATTATAATTATCTGCGTATAATAATATATAGTTTGAACCCCCACATCGCCACCTGATCACTGCCTCTAAAAAGCGTGATAACGTGGGAAAACATTAACATATCAAAACCCGAAAGCAGTTCTTGACGCTAAAGAAAGGGAGGTGAGAAAGATGGAGAGAGAACACTCTAAGACGGTCGACGTGGAGATGGTTGAGAGGGCGGGGATCGACGTTAGTCACCTGATCGTTAAACTGAAAAAGGCCGCCGCTGCCGAGTTTACGACGTACTATTACTATACACTCCTCAGAATGCACTGTTCCGGGCTTGAGGGCGAGCAGGTGAAAGAAATAGCGGAAGACGCGAGGCTCGAGGACCGGCTTCATTTCGAGACGCTTGTCCCCCGGATTTACGAGCTCGGTGGCGAACTGTATAACGACCTGAGGGAGCTCCATGACGATGCTGCGTGTTCTGCGGCATATCTGCCGAGCGACCCCGGCGACATACGACAAGTTTTAAAGGTGCTGCTCGATGCTGAACGGTGCGCTGTGAGGATATATACGGATATTTGCAGCACGACATTTGGCAAGGATCATAGAACGTACGACCTGTCGCTCGCAATCCTTCACGAAGAAATAGAGCACGAAGCGTGGTTCCAAGAATTGCTCGAAGGACGGCCCTCAGGACATTTCAGAAGGAGGAAACCAGGAGAGGGACCATACACCCAGAAATTCCGACATATCGAGTGAAATGGCGAAACTATAAAAACTGCGAAGGCACCACATTAGGTCGCGTGCTGAATCGCCCGTAATAGACAGTTGCCTCTAAAGAGATAACGGTATGCCTTTTACGTTGCGTAGATCATACCATAACAAACGGCCCGCCACAGTAGGCCGGAATGATGGTATAAAACGATGGTAGCCCGTGTGGGCCCCTCGCTGTGGAGAGGGCAGGCAAATCTGAAAGACATCGATGCCGCCCGTCGATGATGCCATGGACATCACAGTAACCATAACCTGGAAGCAGCTGATCCCAACGATGTTTGTACAATGAGGGGGCAGCAAGCGTGAAATTCAAGATCTCCCTCCGTTATTTTGAGGGGCCCCTTTTTACGAGACTCATTCTCTTTCTTTCGATCATAGGGCCAGGCATCATCTCCTCAAGCTTGGATAACGATGCCGGGGGCATCACCACCTACTCGCTGGCAGGGTCGCAGTTTGGATACGCCATGCTGTGGATATTCATCCCCATGACCGTTGCGTTGGCCGTCATCCAGGAGATGGGGATACGAATGGGGGTGGTATCGGGAAAGGGTCTCGCATCCCTTATCCGAGAGAGGGCAGGAATCAGGCTCACGTTTTTCATCCTATTTGCGCTCACTGTAGTTAACTTCGTAAATACCCTTGCTGAGTTCTCGGGCATATCCGTAAGCGCTTCCATTTTTGGCGTTCCACCTTTTCTGTCCTTACCACTCGCTGCTCTCTTTGTCTGGGGGTTTGTCGTAAAGGGGAGCTATCGAAGCGTCGAAAAGGTATTCTTACTGGCATCAGTGCTCTACGTCTCCTACATTATTTCAGGACTGTTGACGGGTCCCGATTGGGGCACAGCAGGAGTACGGTCTGTAGTACCTCAAATAACCGCAGATACCGCGTACGTCACGATGATTTTAGCGCTAGTGGGCGCCACTATCATGCCATGGATGCAGTTTTACATTCAGTCATCAGTGGTAGAAAAGGGAGTTTCACGACAATACCTGAACTACGCCCGGCTCGACGCAATTACTGGGTCCGCCATTACGAACGTCGTTGCTTTTTTTATTATTCTAGCATGCGCTTCTACAATCTTTGTGTACGGAATTCCTGTCAATAATGTCGCTGACGTGTCCAAGGCACTTGCCCCCCTTGCGGGAAACTATGCAGCTGCGCTATTTGCCTTTGGCTTTCTAAGTGCATCATTGTTTGCAGCTAGCATTCTACCCCTATCAACGGCACTCTCCGTGTGCGAAGGCCTTGGGTTTGAGGCAGGCGTCTCGTATGGTTTTAGAGATGCCCCGGTGTTCCATGGGTTATACGCGGGGATCATCATACTTGCCGCTTTCATCATCTCACTTCCTAATGTGCCGCTTCTTTCCATACTGTACCTCTCTCAAGTGGCTAATGGGATCTTGATTCCGTTTGTGCTGATATACATGCTCATCATCATCAACGACAGAAAGATCATGGGTGGCTATGTCAACACGCGATCTTTCAATTACATTGCGGGGGCGACAATAGTTGTCACGATAGGGTTGAGTGTAGCATTAATACTCACAGGACTTTTATAGTGCGTTAATACGGTCTTGTTAGAATTCAAGATTCGTCAGATTCGACACCGTGAACTTATGCTGCCCTACTGTTACATGAGGTGATACGCCACCCCTTGTTGACAAATGATGTGACCCAACTTCTCCGAGCATTGTGCCAAGCCTTGTACAGGATTACTTGATCCTTTCATGAATTATGCCATGTTGAAATGCCTCTCTACACCGAGCTTCCCACGTCAACAGCGTCAACTACACTGATGCTACGAATAAAGCTGTCTTCCTTGACTCACTCCTCACCGCTGAAGACGTCATCAGGAAACAAGAAGCTGTACGCACGACAATAAAGGTATCAATAAAGGCGACTTATAACCCTCCCTCCGACGGGCAAATCCATATCATCCCTCTGATCGGAATCTTCCTCACCGCTGGAGACAAGATCGTGGAGTGGTGGCTACCGGGATAGACTGGGTATGCTCCTCCAGATGGGAACTATCTCACCAGACGGAGGGCAATACGCTAACCTCATAGTGTAAGGGTTAAAACCATGGCAATTGGTTAGATACGACCATTATCCCATGTTGTCCAATTTCAGGTGTAACTACTATAATCAGAGGAGCTTGTAAGCCGATTATGCAGTCGTGCTTGATGACGAGTTATCGCATCAGAACATTCGAAGCGATGTATAGGGGAAAGGTGTGCACGGACGTGACTGAGAAAGATACTTTTGAATTAATTGATGCCGGAAAAGAAATTAAATGTCTTTTTCTGGATCAATTTGCACATAACCTCACTTCCTGTAAAAGAAGACTATTGTGTTGTTAGAATGCACTCTCGTACTAATAGCGTTATACAATGAGATTACCAGGTGTCACGGTGAATGCATGAAGGATTGAATCGATCAACAGGAACTGGGGTCTCTGCCGGGTGCCCTACGGGGACTACACACAGTGGGATGACGTTCATCGGCAGATTTAGCAGGTTCTTTATGCCTTCTACTCGGTCTTCAAAGGGATACACCGCCGTCCACACCACCCCCAGACCCCGTGCAGTAGCGGCAAGCAACATGTTTTCCGTGGCGGCAGAGCAATCTTGCACCCACAACCCGGGAAACTTCTCCAAATTCTTATCTGCACAGACCACAATTGCCACTGCAGAATATACGTTTACCACGAGCAGGTATTTGATTGGCCGCCAAAAGAGATGATTCGAGAAGCGCTGAAGAAATTTCTGTAACGTCCTTGTTTGTAACCAGGATCGTATTGATATCTGCTTCAACATGCTCCTCTGAAAGTACCTCGTTCAGAATGTTCAGAGCTTCGGGGCAATGTGGACAATCATCAGTATACAGGAAGTCGATAGTCAACATAGTACGGTACTATACCGAAAAAACCGACTTAAAGCTTTCTGACTGATTCATCGACGTGGAAGCGATTCTAAGTAGAGGACTGCAATGGCTTGATATGTATCTAACGCCGCTTTTCGCATTGCCTTGTAAAGTAAACAGAGTGATTTAATATTTTATCACATCAAAACGCCAAGCAATTGTAAATAGATTTCGGGGCTCCATCTCTAAGCTGTAAATAGGCCTAAGTGGGTTGAGGCTCGAATGCCTAACACACCTGCGCTTGAGAAGTGGGCAATAGCAGTGCCATATGATGAGCACAATGCCACTTATTACAGTTCATAATTTGCTGATAGACGCCCTAAACTGCAGAGGACTCAATGGAGCCGCATAAAAACCGATAAATGCCTTCCGCGGTTAATAATATATAAACGCCCACAGCAACGCACTTCATCAACAGGTTTGGATTTCACGGGATAAACCTATAAAGCGCGCTGGCATCTCTACGAGAGAGAAATTTTGCACTGTATTCCGTTCCACCATTTTGACGATCTAATTAGCGTGACGGAGGTGAAATATACAATGCGCTACATGGTACACATCGAAATACCGCCCGGGGCAGGAAATAGGCTTGACTTCGAGGGGGGAGGACCTGGTGCCATTCTTGAGTACCTCGCCGACCGGTTCACGCCAGAGGCATTTTATGTGAGCACTTTTCGCCGTGCAGTTTGGATGGTTATCGATCTCGATGAGGCCAAAGCAGCTGAACTCATGCTAACTGTCTCCAAGAAGTTTGGATGTTATCCTATGTACACGCCCGTAATCCCTGGCTCTGAGGTAGACAAGTTGGCGGCGGATGGCATAGAATTTGCACAAAGAGCGCCATAGCCGAAAAACGCGCTATACTCTACTAAAAACTCCCCTTTATTTCATTTCTTAAAGGGAGGATCACAGCAAGGCATTGTGCCTCCACTTTAGAATCCCTACTAGGGTATCTGGACATAGGTGATGGTACCGTTGGTGTTCACGAAGTGGCTCATGCAGGTGCTACCCTTGAGAAGGTAGGCTGCTACAGATACTGCGAAAAATGAGTATAAAACGCAAAAAAAGCTTATAAATATGCACATTGTGAAGTAACGCATTCGTCAATGAGTTGGTAACAGATTATCGAAGACCTTGATACACCAATGAGTAGGAGGCGAGTAGGCAGTATTAATTTGGCTTCCATTTATCGGCCCAGGATTAAGCATTGCGACGGATATCCCAGCATTCTAATCTGTGATGACCACCAATTATGTAACAGATTCTCCCAATAGTGAGGTTACCTACCCACAATTCTAATAAAATTTTATTTGTGATTGGAGGTCCTCCAATTTCTTGATACTTTCCAGAATTTGAGTTGTTTTTTTCTCTCTGCCTTTCTCTGAAGTGTCTACAGAATATCCAAATCAGCAAAGCACTTCCGCGCATAGTTTTGACCTTTGGAGGGGGGCTTTTTTACTTTTCCCGTTATTGCGTCGCACCCGCTGCATAGAAACAGAATCCGGGAGATCCGTATCTGTTTTTCACAGGACATTCCCCACAAATACAGCCTCACTGAAATTAAGGGACCGTAATTATGGATGGAGGCGTTCATTGTTTGTGGTAATGTATAAGAGTGTGCCTACGTTGTTTATGCATTTTTTCCGTCGTAATTTTAAGCAGATTTTATGATTCACGACGTGCATTGCCGGCTCCTTTTTGGGCCGACATTGAGAAGATATAGAAGTTTGAGGTCATCGAAGATAGCGGCCATGATGATCATTTTAAGGCTCCGTTGTCGGGTGGGAGAGTCCATTAAATAATGTTCATAATCTCTAGCAATCAGGGGTATTAACGCTCAGCAGCTTCGTCCATATAACTGCAGGAGCTTGTTGGTCCGCACTCGCTCCAGAACAGACACTGGTTGCAGAGACTACCTTTCACCTCAAGGTTTTTCACTTTTGTAGAGCGAGCAAAATAATCTCCTGTCAATTTGCTTTGTTTGAATGTCGGGCAAATGCCGTAATGATAGATACTCTTCCCCGTGTGTTCAAGTATTAGGAGCGCCATTTTCATCATTCCTCTGATCAAAATACCCCCGACAGCCCTGTATTTCAACTTCAAGTTTATAATTCGTCTCTGAATTAAATGCTAATAAGCAGGTGCGCTGATGAGAGCTGCTGTCATTAATTAGTCAACATCACCGGCTCACGGTTATCAAATCACACCCATTGGAAATATTACCTCTCCTCAGCCCCCTCGGCGCAAAAATAGAGTTCTGTGAGGCCGTATTCCATCCACAACTCGCAATTGCTACAAGAACATCCTCTTCTTTTTAAAGACGCTCCGCAAGTGGCTATTGAGCAAAAAAGCCCCCCACTCAGATTGTTCTGGTAATACGTAGGACATGTGCCTTTATAACAGATACAGAATCCCATGTTCTTAAAAGTGTTTGGAACTTTCATTTTTTTATCATCTCATCTCGTTATACAAGTGATAATGTTAATTAGATTACTCTTGAGGAGCTCCCCCATACAAAAATATCCCCTCTTGATAGTATACTTAATGAGGACCGGGCATCTACGACAGTTGCCCCTTTACCGCTTGGTATTTTTTGCTCTTACCTAGGGTACGATAAAATCCTCCATTCAGATTATTAAAGTAAAAAAGTGGACAGTTCTACATGAGCAGTTCAATAAATATTCATGGTGCATTTCTATGTATTCGATATATAGGCTTAACACCGCATTCTTTTTAGTAGGAAACGTATAAAGGACTTTGAGTGATAGAATGACACTGTCGGAATCTGCCTCGAGCGCTTCGTGGTACTCTCCGTGGACGCGCCGCACAGCGATGTGGGTTCTGCTCGCGTTCTTTATAATGTTCATCCTCGAGTTCCCTTACGTGTTCTTTTTTGATACGACGCTGACCAACATTGGCTTCTTATACGTCTACATGTGGGCACTTCCTCAAGCAATGATACTCTATTTTGTAGCGTTCAAACTTCGCATACGCTGGACATCCACGGTGCTGGTCGGCCTCATGGGAGTAGTTGGAGCACCAGTCGAGTACTATTTTGATTGGGTCGTTCAAAAGAATCTCACTGCACCTATTTTTGCGTTCTTGTGGATTCCCCTCTACGTGATAATGGGGCTCTCAGCCGATGTCTCATTCAAGGCGCTCCGTCCAGAACGAACGCCGATTCGGGCAGCTGCCATCTCTGCTTTTATCTTCACTGTTGTCGTAATTGCTGGGACAATCTTCGCGACATACGCGTTCTACCCCACACCCCTTACACTTGAGGTTCCGTGGATTCGCGTCGGGGGGTTTCTCATCCCGTATGCTCTCGCAACAGGAGCATTAGGCGGGTATATCGGATTCTGTATTGCAAGGGACAGCACTCACAAAAGAGCGCTATCTGGTAGTGCGACACAAGAAAAATCCTAAAACTCTATCCCATCATACACGTCGTTTATATCTTATAGTTGAACGGGGGTACACTTGGATAACGTATAGTCAGCTACGAAACCATAAAAGCTTCGATGACTCGTGTAATGTGCATAGTCATGAGATTGACCGCGATGCCCGGAGTAAAAAATAAACACGAACGTACGTTCAGTAAGTCAAATATTTCACAAAAGGAGCCTAAGAGAAAGAAAGGAGAGGTTATCAACCTTTATTCTGCATAGATTAAACTATTGTTCTCTCGATGCAGGTGGCCTTGCCTCATATACTTTCACCCGTATCAAGAGTGAACGGATCTGTTGTTGTCGCGCAAGACATGCTTAAGGGGGGTGCACTATATGTCAAGTTCGCCTAACGATATCAGTGACATTTGTGAGTGGCACGTTGCAGACTGCCAGGAAGCAGACGGGAGTTCTTTTATTATTTCCATCTCTTTTTTAGTAGAAACGTGACCGCCCTTCACGATATACCAATTCTCAACCCTGTACTCATACTACAGCCACACGGAATAGACTTCTATACCGTGAGGAATTTAGCCGACTGAAGGCCCAACTTCACGAGCTATATCCATTCGAAGCAGTCACTAGGTAGGCAACGGGAGCTGAAAAGCAAAGTCATTTGAGGGACTTAATTACGAAAATACCTATTTGGGATAGCAGATTTTGAAAATGCTTTGATGTTTTACCTGTGGAGTGACTTCTCAAGCCTATAAACCGCTCTATTTTTATGTTCATCATATCACAAAATGTTATGAAATCATTAATGGTGAGCAGATGAATGTTGGGTGTATTATACCAATCGCATGGTAAAAAATCAACCTTCGGCATCCGTCCCTTTGTGAGTAAATACCATCGTATTCGGAAATACCCAAAATTAGGAAAACTCACGATTGCCCTCTTCCCAACCCGCAGCATCTCCTCTATGACGAGTGTAGGTTTATGCACAACTTGAAGTGTCTGGTTTAACACTACATAGTCAAAAGATTTATCAGCGTAATCCCCGAGCCCCTCATCGATGTCGCCTTGGAATACCGTAAAGCCTCTGCGTATGCATTCGGCCACGCAACGATCGTCAAGTTCTACCCCCCGCGCATCGACGTTGCGCCTTTGCTTGAGCTTACTCAGGAGTTCCCCATTTCCACAGCCCAAATCGAGTACTCGAGACCCATTTTCTATTATATCTACGATGATTTCGTAGTCGAATCTTTGCATATCAACGTCCAGTAAAAACGTTATTCAAAAAGCTTGAGATTAGTTCTGTCAGCGGGGGCACCTCAAGTAAAAACGCATCGTGACCATGGGACGATTGAACTTCACAGTAAGATACATCAACGCCCCTCCTCCTCAGAGCCCTTACAATTGCTTTTGATTGCGCTGGAGGGAACAACCAGTCAGATGAAAATGATATAACGAGCATTTTTGACTTTACAGAGGAAAAATCAGAAATGTCGAAGTAATCCATCGCTTTCGTTATATAGAGGTATGAGTTTGCGTCAAAACGCCCTACAAAGTGGTTGCCTTTATAGTGGAGGTAACTTTCGACTTGAAATTCTTCTGAGAAGCCATACTTATAGCTATTTACCTCTTTCAGCTCGCGGCCAAACTTTTCGTGCATTTTTTCCTCACTTAAATAGGTAATATGTCCTATCATACGTGCCAGAGACAGGCCGTTGCTGGGAGGAGCACTGTCGTAATAATACCCACCGGACCAACAAGGATCCGACATAATCGCCTGTCGTCCAACCACATTAAACGCAATGCCCTGAGCTGAAAGCCTGTTCGTGGAAGCAATAATTATCGCTGAGGTGAGACTCTCAGGATAGTCGGCTGCCCATTGCAGCGCTTGCATACCTCCAATCGATCCGCCGATAACGCTCAGCAGCTTCTCAATACCAAGATGGTCAATAAGACGTTTTTGAGCACGAACCATGTCACCTGTAGTAATAACGGGAAAACGAAGCCCGTAGGGCCTTCTTGTTTCAGGGTCAATGCTGCCGGGACCTGTTGACCCTCCACAACCACCTATGAAGTTAGAACAAATTACGAAGTAATTATCTGTATCGATGGCTTTTCCGGGGCCTATGAAGTCATACCACCAGCCTTTTTCTCCATGTTCATTTATAAATGCCGCATGGGCGTCACCTGAGAGGGCGTGCTGTACTAATATTGCGTTATCATTTTTAGAATTTAACTCCCCGTACGTCTCGTATGCAATTGTTACTGGCGATAGCATTCGCTTACAGTCCAACTCAAGTTCTTCGAATGTGTAGTATTCGGTAGCCGTAACACGTTCTATTACACGCATGATAACGCTTGATCCAAGTCCTCTATGATATCCTCGATATCTTCTATTCCAATTGACAACCGTATGAAATCATCTGTTACCCCTGCGGTTACCCTCTCTTCACCACTCAGCTGCTGGTGCGTGGTACTCGCGGGGTGTATAATTAACGATTTAGCATCCCCAATGTTAGCAAGGTGGCTAAAAAGCTTCACGCTTTCAATAACTTTTTTTCCCGCTTCATATCCGCCTTTCACCCCAAAGCCCACCAAGGCGCTTGCCCCTTTTGACAAGTATTTCTTGGATAGCTCATACGAGGGATGTCCCTCAAGTCCGGGGTAGCTCACCCACGAGACCTTGTCGTGCCCTTGCAGGAACTTTGCCACTTCGAGCGCGTTGAAGGAATGCCTTTCCATCCGCAAATGAAGCGTTTCAACTCCTAGAAGGGTGAGAAACGCGTTAAACGGACTTAGTGCGGGGCCAATATCTCGAAGCAGATGAACTCTCGCCTTCACGATAAATGCGAGGTCCCCAAAAGCTTCAGAATATTTGATGCCGTTGTACGTCGAATCAGGTTCGGTGAAGTCAGGGAATCTCCCGTTGGTCCAATCAAAGTTTCCGCCATCCACAATTATACCCCCAATCGATGTGCCATGGCCACCAAGAAACTTGGTGAGGCTGTGCATGACTATGTCTGCCCCATGTTCAATCGGTCTGCTCAAGATAGGAGACGCGGCAGTGTTGTCAACAATTAACGGTACCCCGTTATCATGCGCTATTTTAGCAACGGCCTCAATGTCTAGCACATCTAAGCTAGGATTTCCGATGGTCTCTCCGAAAAACGCCTTCGTTCTGTCGTTGACGTAGCTGTTGAAATTTTCTGGGTCCCGTGAATCTACCAGATGTATTTTAATGCCCATTTTTGCAAGAGTTGAAGAGAACAGTGTGTACGTTCCACCGTATAGGAGCGACGAGGACACCACCTCATCTCCCGACTTTGCGATGTTCAGAAGTGATAATGTGGTAGCTGCTTGACCGCTTGCTACCGCGAGACTTGCCTTGCCCCCCTCAAGTTGTGCTATTCTCTGCTCGAGAACGTCGCACGTCGGATTCATGATCCTCGAATAAATATTTCCAAGTTCTCTCAAAGCAAATAGGTTTGCGGCATGTTCAGGACCGTCAAATACAAACGAAGTCGTTTGGTATATCGGTACCGCTCGTGCCTTTGTTGACGGGTCTGGTATTTGTCCTCCGTGTAGAGCTTTCGTTCCGTGCCCTGGCATTATTTCACCTGTTTCAATTTACAATTCAAATATAACAATTGTTATACATAAAATATTGCTATTAAATCTTTTGGAAGTGACAGAAACTGCTCCTAATATTATAACAATTGTTATATAACTCAAGCCATACAGTTATAGGTAATGAAAGCACAAAAGTCGCCATGCGAAATAGCCGTCTGGTATATCCTTCCAAAAATTCGTGCTGAAATTGCAAAAGAACTCATGAAACTAGGACTCCCCCAAAAGGAGATTTCAGAATGTCTGGGGATAACACAATCAGCAGTGAGCTATTATGTGAACAGTAAACGAGGGAGTGCCATTCCAATTAGCGACGAGGTTCAAAGTTCAATTAAAGCTCTATCACGTGACATTATTGATAACAAAGATGTTGACATTAATGTAAAAATCTGCGAGATTTGTGGCATCATAAAGGGTGAAGGCGGCGTCTGCAAACCACTTGGCAAGTGAAACCATGGACAACCGTTTACAGGAGTTAAAGGACAAGCGCAACGCCATACTACTCGCCCACAATTACCAGATAGGGGAAGTACAGGAAGCAGCTGATTATGTCGGAGATTCGTTTGAGCTTTCCCGAATTGCCTCACAAATCGATTGTGATGTCATAGTATTTTGTGGCGTCGACTTTATGGCGGAGAGCGCGTACATTTTGTCTCCAGAGAAGACCGTGCTGTTACCGGTGAAGAATGCTACGTGCCCAATGTCGCATATGATAACTGCTATCGATGTCAGAGCGCTGAGGAGGGAACACCCCAGAGCAACAGTAGTGTGCTACGTAAATACATCAGCTGACGTCAAGGCTGAGAGCGATATTTGCTGCACGTCTGCAAATGTAATACATGTGATAAACTCAGTTGAGAATGACCAAATCATATTTGTGCCCGACAGAAACCTCGCTCACTATGTGAAGTCAAAGACTGACAAGGAGATCATAGCTTGGAACGGGTTCTGCCCTACGCACGAGAGCATCACCCTCGGCGACATCCTCATGAGAAAGCACGAGATGCCGGACATCGAGGTGGTAGTGCACCCTGAGTGCCGACCGGAGGTTATCGAGGTCGCTGACTATGTGTATGGCACTGGGGGGATGCTGCGACACGCGAAAATTAGTAAGGCGAAGAGGATGCTCATAGGGACGGAAGTCGGTCTGCTTTACAGGCTGCAAAAGGAAAATCCGAATAAGGAGTTTTATTCCCCCTCGGAGCACGCGGTATGCCCAAACATGAAACTTACGACCCTTCAGAAAGTTGCGGAAGCACTTGAAAATATGGAATACAAGATAACGGTCGCTGAAGAAGTGAGAATGCGAGCAAAGCGGTCTCTTGATAAGATGCTTGAGATCTAAAATAAGGTGTTATGCTGCTGTTAGTTAACGCCGTTAATTTTTTATATTATTAACACCGTTAATATACATGGTGAAGCAAATGAGCAGCCTCGTTGGTTTAGTTCACAATGATTTGAGCATTTTAGACAGATTAAGAGAACTTCCCCCCAGCGTGAAGCTTGTTTTCAAAACCCTTGAAAAAAATGGCACCATGACGCTTGGCGAGATTGAGAGAGAGACTTACTTACCATATAGAACTGCCAGGTACGCTATTAACAGGCTAAAGGATGAAGGACTCGTAATTAAAATTTTTTACGTAAAAGACGCTAGACAAGGTTTCTACAGATTAGCTGAGTGATCTTAAGAGCGCCGCTGGATAGAATGTTGCAGCCAAAGTAAAGCAAATCGACTAATTGAAGCTATTAGCATCAACGTGAGCATAGACAAAGCGGAATCACGCAAAAAAACCTGTGGAATCAAGAACATTAATTCGGATATGGAGATTGGAATGACAGTCACACAGTCTAGGCATCTGCCAACGTCTTATAGCGGCAGTGCGACACTCAAACGAATGAACGGCAAAGGCGGAGGAGCGATACTAAAGTTGTCTGATGTGGATAGAGGAGCACATACAATAGAATTTGTAACACCTCAAGAGCGTCAAACGATCAACAGGTTGTGCTCACTTGGGCTTATACCTGGCCTTAACGTGAAAGTGTTGCGTGCAATCCGTGAGGGACCCACTATCATTGAAGTGAAAGACGCACAAATCGCCCTCGGCAGGGAAATTGCGGAGTCTATTCTAGTTACCTCAAAAGAAGAAGTCTCGTCATCCCCGTGTCGCAGCGACTCCTAAATCGTATACAGTGCGGTTACCCGGTCAAGCCACGTATCGTATCGTGGACGGAACTAGGCAGAAGAGAGACTTTCCTTACATTTAAATCTATTCAAGCCGTCTATTCAAGCCGACTACAGCGTACGTATAATATTTTGCGAGAGAGAGATTAGACCCTATTATTCTTACAAGAGGGTCCATCCCCCATTAGGAGCAGTAAAGGCTAAATCCTGATTCTGTATTTTCACGTTTATCTAATAATACTTTGATTCTATTGCAAACTTCGCACAAATGTTCACCAAGCGCATCGGGGTTAGTTTTATATTCCTCAATAAACTCGTCAATAACCTTCAAAATTTCATTGTCCTGTTCGGTTGCCCCTCTCTTGCTCTTTAGATACTGATTTACCGCTGCGGGCGTTACTCCAAGTGTTTTTGCGATATTAGTTTGACTTATACCCTGTTTTTGCATCTGTATAGCCATCTCAGCTCTTATCGCTGGCAGGATGTACTGCACAATAATCTCACACCGAGGCCTCATAGTTGAAGGTACATCATTTGACGTCATGTCTTACAATAGTCCATATTTACCTGCTATGTCCTTAAAGGCATCTGCTACATATTTCGTCTGATCCCAGCTTAAACCGTAGGTATTCAATTTCCATGTGCGCGTTGCTCCTGCAAATTCGCCTACAATTCCCCGTTCTTTTAATTCATCGCTGAAGTAGAATCCCCGCCGTTTATGCGTCCGTGCTATTACATCAAAGCTATCAGTGGTGTCTATCTTTGTGAGCGTGTGCTTTCGAGGGTATTCACTCAGACATCTATTTCCTTTTATGCTCAAAATTGAATCTATGATATAGTTTGATTTCTTCACATATTCTTCCCACTGTGTAACACGCGCTCTTATTGCAGGGAATGATGCCATCATGCCGAGTATGTTGCCGCCCATGAGTGTGCAGCCAAGCATTTCGACTTCTTTTATGCCAAATTTTCGGCTTGTCACGTCGCCCATCATCTGTGTTGTCCGAAGTACCTTGCTCGCGTATTCTTCCGTTGTAGCTAAAACTCCGCTTGGGGCTGGAGATGCCATCGATTTGTGCCCAGAACCTACGACGAAATCAACTCCTAAAGCCTTTCCATCGACCGGCATTACCCCGACGGTGTATGCGCCGTTGTACAATATAGGAATATTATACTGATGGGCAGCTTTGGCAGCTCCTTTAGTGTCATGTTCATTGGCAAATGAGTAGTCAAACCCGTCAAGCATAACAAGTACAGGGGGTTTGCCAGACTCTCGAGTAACGTCCTCAATCTTTTGGGCTACCGCATCGCCTTTAATAATGTTTTTATCGTCTATTGGAACTTCCTTCACTACTGCCTTGGCGCCCTCTGCTGCCAGAAATTCAGTGTAGTGCGCAAGAGCCGTGACTATAATTGAATCACCTTTTTCGGCGAGTGACTGGCACACCGCTTGAAACGCTCTTCTTGCACCGGGGGTAACCCGTGCCTGGTCCATATTAACAAAGTTTGCCAGATCATCGTGAAACTCCGCTATAGGAGGTTTCGTAATCTTATCAAGCCTGAACGGTTTTCTGCACTGATCACACGTAGAGTAGCCGTCGCCATATGCAATCAAAGCCTTCATAGCCTCTGCAGTCAAACGTCCTGCTGCCTGAATGGGCTGTATGTTAATGTAATTTTCCTCAACTTCACGAACAGGTATACTGCTTGCGATCTTCATTTGTCAGAATGCCTCCTCGAGCCTGTTGAGGGCATCTTTTGCACGGTTCAAAGCATCTCTCGCGTAAGCCTTTTGCTCTTCACTAAACGTGTGTAGTGGTGCTGTTTCCCTAAACAACACACGTAAATCCGTCAATGCGAATAAAGCCTCGAATAAACTATTAATGCGTTCATCCATACTTGCTCCTCAATGATGTTTAGTATACATAAATCAAGTAACTTCCCTTTTAGCCCAGTATCAAGATTATTTCATATTTATAGTATCAGTATGTAGTATATTCAACATTTACAAATGGACAAAATATGTCCGTAAGATAAAACTAATTGTATAATAAAGCGTACTATTTAAATGAAAGTATTTAGAAAAACTTTCCATTTTAGCTCATTTGAAGATATAATATTACGTAGCTACTCGGAGGGAGAGATATTAGACTTCTTTTGATTCATGCAGATAATATCAGCTACAAGGTCACCAAAAAGACCAAAACGGCTGAAAAAATTGAAGCAAAAAATGATGGCATGGAAGACTGCCTTGTGGTGTTCTCATGCGTTGAAAAGCTCGACGAGATCAATCCTGAAGGCGTAGTTGATGCTGCCAAGAGAGGCATAATTGACGTTATGGCCAAGCTCAAGGAGAACAAAATTATGATATTCCCATTTGCCCATTTAACTAGCACACTTGGTTCCCCTGAAGTAGCTTTGTTGATCTTAAATGCACTAGAAAATTCCCTGAAGAATGAGGGATTTGAGGTTAAAAGGGCCCCATTTGGATGGAACAAAGAGTTTGACTTGAAGAGCAAGGGCCATCCGATGGCAGTATTGTCAAAGATTATTTGCCCGTATGGAAAAACAGAATGCGACTTTCTGTGTCCCTATTGTACGAATCCTATAAAGCTACACGATGTGGAAGGATTGCAGAAAAGTCTATATTCTTTGGAGGAACTTTGACCTATTCTTTGTAGGTAAATTTAACTCGTTTAAGACAATGTTAGGTACGTTCACTTGATATGCAATTGAAACAAGAGATGATGATATGATTTACCTCGATCATTCCGCTACGACTCCTATGCGCCGGGAAGTTCTCGAGGCGATGATGCCATATTTTTGTGAGAAATTTGGGAACCCTTCGAGCCTACACGCCTTTGGGCTTGAAGCACGGCGTGCTATTGAAGAAGCAAGGGAAACCGTTGCACGTGCAATTGGGGCAGATGCGACTGATATCATTTTCACGTCGGGAGGAACTGAATCCGATAATATGGCGTTACGGGGCTTACTCAAAAAAGGCAGCCACGTTATCACCTCAGCAATAGAGCACCCTGCCATCCTTGAGACGTGCAAGAGCATAGAAAAGGAAGGCCATGAGGTCACGTACGTTTCTGTCGATCGTGATGGCATTGTCAATCCGGCTGACGTTGAAGCCGCGATAAAGGATAACACTGTGTTAATTTCGATCATGCACGCAAACAATGAGATAGGATCAATTCAGCCGATTTCAGAAATCGGGAAGATAGCACACGAGCACGATGTGTGCCTGCATACGGATGCGGTGCAAAGCGTCGGAAAAATTCCCGTCGACGTGGATAATCTGAACGCAGACATGCTCTCAATATCATCACATAAAATCTATGGACCAAAAGGCGCTGGCTGCCTCTATGTGCGCAAAGGAACTAGACTACGACCGTTGCTGTTTGGCGGCGGGCACGAAAAGGGGTTACGCAGCGGGACTGAAAACGTTTCTGGCATCATTGGCTTTGCAGAGGCGATAAAGCTAATAATAGAGGACTTTTCGGACAATGCTCGGATCAAAAAGCTGAGAGACAAACTGATAGACACCGTGCTGAACACCATGGAATATGTGCACCTAAATGGCGGCGGAGAGAAGCGCCTCCCTAATAATGTCAATTTTAGCTTCAGCTTTATTGAAGGTGAGTCGCTAGTTTTGAGTCTCAGTGCAAAAGGCATTGCAGGTTCGACGGGATCTGCGTGCTCCTCAAAGAAGCTTGAGCCTTCTCATGTTCTCCTTGCAATAGGATTGGATCCCGTGGACGCACACGGTTCTTTGAGACTAACGCTTGGAAGAGACAACACAGAAGATGATATAAATTACGTCCTAGAAGTACTTCCCGACGTTGTACATCGGCTAAGGCTTATGTCGCCGCTTTATAAATGTAACGACGCGGGTTACGGAAAACCCGAATGAGTAAACTGGAGGAACAATGTATAGCGACAAAGTGATGCTGCACTTTATGGAGCCCCACAACATGGGGGAAATAGAGAACCCGAGCGGGGTTGGGACAGTCGGAAATCCCGTGTGTGGGGATCTAATGCAAATTATGATAAAAGTTGAAGATGGTGTCATCGTTGACATTAAATTCAAGACGTTTGGCTGCGGCGCAGCAATTGCAACGAGTAGCATGATCACTGATCTTGCGAAGGGCAAGACGATAGAGGAAGCGCTGAAAATCACCAGAAATGATGTGGCTGAGAGTCTTGAGGGGTTGCCACCAGTGAAAATGCACTGCTCGAACTTGGCTGCAGATGCGCTGCATGCGGCAATTGAAGACTATCAGGCGAAGATGAAGGGAAAAAAGAAGGAAGTTACTTAGTGTCAGCAGAATCGTCGATGAATGCCTTCTCAACCATGACTTTTATGTCGTCGAGAAGTCTGATCGCCCTCTCTTCAGAATCTACACGGTGAACATCAACCCTACCGTTTTTATACAAGGTGATCCCGGATTCTTCATAAAAAATCCGCGCAACTCCCAATTTCTCGGAGCATCTTCCTATTTCTTTCAGCATCTCACAGAGCGCTTGCATAGAGAATGCTCTTCCAAAGTCACCCTCCACTAGGATTCCACCACCCTTACAGGGTCTCACAGCTTTTGCATGATACTTTTTCTCGGCCATAGTTATTTCAGCAGCTTCGTGCGGCTGTAAGCTCTTGTAAGCTTATAATACCGCGAACTTAAAGATGTTACTTATTCTTTCAGTAAAAACTGCGTTTCAGATGGGTTATTGTTACCTCGGGTGGCGTCCCTGTGCAGCAAAAATCGACGGTGTCTGAAAATAATTACTTTATCATCGAGCGCAAATACTTATAAAAGTTTAGCAAGACTACCTTTGTCCATGTGAACTGTTTAGAAACGGATCAATTTAGTTCGACATTCCCCGAGCTTTGAAGTAAGTGCAATCCAAACTTCAACTTGGAGATAGCTACTGCACGATACACATATGTACGATGTTTATTCCATTAGGAAAGACTTCCCGGTTCTCAACGAGGTGATCTATCTCGATAACGCGGCAACGAGTCAGACGCCGCGGCAATCCGTAGAAGCGATGAATGACTTCTTTTTTACGTACGCAGCTAACTATGGGAGGGGGGCCCATAGGCTTGCGCGGAAAACGACAGAGCGATTTGAAATTGCTCGCGAGATAGTCGCGAATTTTTTTAGCGCTAAAGCCGAAAAAGTGATCTTTACAAAAAATACCACCGAAAGCATAAATATTGTGGCAAACGGCCTGCAGTGGTCCTCCGGAGATAGGGTCATCACATCAATCATTGAGCACCACTCAAACTACCTCCCTTGGGTCGCATTGAGAAAATACGGCGTTGAACTTGATTTGATTGAGTCTGATCGTGAGGGGATTATTAACGCGGAAAACATTGAAGATGCGATTACAGAGAGGACCGAACTCATAGCGATTTCTCACATCTCAAACGTCTTTGGATCAGTGCAAGACATCATGAAGATCGTGAAAATAGGGCGCAAAAACGGCGTTAAAGTACTCATTGACGCGGCACAATCGGCAGGGCATTCAGAGCTCTCTTTTCGAGAAATCGGGTGCGACTTTCTCGCTATGCCGGGACATAAGGGACTTCTTGGACCCCAAGGAACGGGGATACTCATTGCAGATAAGCCCGAGAGTTTAACTCCATCAGTGCTTGGCGGAGGGGCCGTTGAAGCAGTAAGGGGCTGTGAATATGAACTCCTTGAACCACCTGCGCGATTCGAGGCGGGAACCCCCAACATTCCGGGAGTTATCGGACTGGGACGGTCAGTGGAGTACGTTCAAGCTCTCGGTCTCACGAACATACACAACCACGTGAACATGCTCTCTAGGCTTGCTGCAAAGGAACTATCAGACATACAGGGGGTTGAAGTTTACGGCCCACAAGATAGGGCTGGCGTAGTTTCGTTTAACGTCGGTGAATTAAACCCACATGACGTCAGCTTGATTCTCGATGAGACGAATAAAATATGTACAAGAAGTGGGTATCACTGCGCCATGCCCGCGTTACGGTTCGTAGATGTACAAGGGACGGTGAGGGCGTCGTTTGGACCGTACAATACAATTGAGGAGGTCGATGTGTTAGTGGAGTCGGTAAATCAACTGGCAACTTCTTTTTTTTAACGTGCTTGCCTATTTGAAGCCGCCCATCAGTAGCACGCAGAGCGCATTATGCGGGTATGAAAATGCGTTGTCGCGGTGTCGGGCGTTCGTGGCATTATACAACCTAAGAGGGAATTATGTTGATATCTTCAGTTTTCAAATCCCTCTAACATCACGTATTGACACGGAGGGATTTGTTTTACAAACCACTTGGGATAGAATATACACTCATGAGCAACGCATTTGTGGGTGTACCTGCGGATCTTTTTGTCTTTTTCATACACAGGAACGCTCATAAGCGGACACTGGTTTTCTGGATTAATGGTAATCATAAGAACCTCAGTTCAAGAAAATCGTATCCTGTACTGCGTCATACAGTTCATAGTATTTCTTCTTCCGCTTGGCTATTTCTTCTCGAAGCTCGAGTCTTAGATTCTTGTCTTTGACCTCTTTAGCCCGAATCTCGATGTTATGGATGCCTGGTAGAATGAAATGCAACACTGTCTTTACATGTGTTTTATGCTTTTTTTGAAAACTTTGTTCATGTCTGCATATTTCACGATCGATGCGTCTCAGTTGGAGCATTGTGATAGTGTAGATCATGCGATCATTTGCATCGATTATAAGAATTCCAGGGGGCGTCATAACAATTCCTAAATGCGCATTTAAAATGCACATTTTTTCCAATTAAAGATTAGACACAGCTATTCTATGCACACATAATTAAATTTACATTTAATAATATTATATTATTAATAATATTAAACTCTTTTTTTAGAAACAATATTGTGCATTACTCTAGGCTTAATTATGTAATGTTGAAGATGTCAAGTTAAGATAGTGGTGTGAGCACCTCTCTGTATCAGAGTAAAAGCACGCTCACACGATTAACAGAATTACTTGTTACTTGAAACTCGAAAGGTTTTTTGTCCAGAACAGGACGTCAGCGTCAGTTCATACCTTGGGGATTGTGCTCGTGCACTGCGGGCTCTCATACATGAGGGCAGCAGACGTGGTGCAGTACGTTGGTGTGTGTGAGGCGTAGCATAAGGAGGCGAAGCAGTGGCGTCACGAGCGGGGAAAAAAAATTGTTGTACGCGCGCTGAAACGGCAAAGGAGTACAATAGCGTCGACGAAACAAAGCTTAAGGTGGAGGTCGGTAGTGGTACCTCTGGACGGCCGTACCGCGTTCACGTTGTACTTTCTCTCCGTCACCCCTCCCCACCCCGTCTTGCGACATCTCGCCGTCATTTGCGCGCAGAGCGCGCTCTGCATAATGCAGGTGAATATCCAAGCTGATTATTTTACCATGTTTCTTGACAATAGTGCAAAGCTTACAAAATTAAAGGCGAAAATAATACGAAACTCCGAGGAACGGGATACAAAAGAAGCGAAAAGCATTCATAAGTATTTATTTTGTCACTTTGCGCTGGTATTCAACACGTCGTAACTGTGCCATGTCCAATGTTGATAAATCCGGAACTCGAAAAAAGGGTGAAAGAGTTATTACTCGAGACTGCCATTTACCCTTTAATGCTCTATACTGGGAAGCCCAGTGTGCATGATAAATAACATCCAACATTTAGGTTTCCTCATCTTGAAACCCAGAGCAGAAGCGCTCAAGAAGGGCGTAACTAAATTAACTAATTATTGGAGAATGAGAGAAAATGCTATTCGTTTTATGGTTCAAATTCGATCCCGATCGCACCAATCAGGTGCGCGAACTGTGGAAGCACTTCAAGTATCCCGAAGAGGTGAAGGTGATTGGCCGTTACGTTCTCATTGGTAGGCACATGTCTGTTGCAATCTTCGACGCACCCAATGAAGAGACGTTGCTCAAGATTACGGGACCGTTCAGCACCCTTGGTGTGGCCCACATCGCACCTGCAATGCCACTCGAAGAAGCGATTCAGGTAATATGGTGAAAGAAAGAAGGACGTAAATCTACCCTAAATCTACCCAATTTGTCGTTTGAAGAACGGATGGATGAAATTAAGCGGCTCTTGCGTACATCAGTGATAGAGCAAAGCCATCCAGCGACGAACCCCAGATGTAAGGCAGGCGGCAATCGCCAATCTCTGGTATGAATAGTTTTGGTCTAAGAGTTCGCATCTCGATAGAGACTTTATTCTCACTCCTCCCGTCGCTTGACTAATGAAGATGTCAGAATTTTCTGCGCATCACCCTGAAGGAGCATATTAGTGATTAAGCATATTAGTGATTACAGAGAGTCATTAGAGGGTGCCACGCCCCTGGGTCTCGTGGCCCTCAGAGCCCGGGATGTGGGCGACAACCCTTCCTCAAGCGGTGATCTCCATCTTCACTGTAAAATGTTGTGGGTGTAAGATAGGACAGCTTTGACCTTAAAAAACGCATCGAACTCTATTTGATGGCTAAATCCTATAGATTATAATAATGTCAACAAGATTGAAATAAGTATTTATGGGGTCGAGATCTACAGAACCATGGAGGTATTGAAATATGTGTTCAGTGGGTGGCCCATTTGGAAATGAAGAGATAGTGTGGCCCAAGAACTACCACTGTAACGTCTGTGGGAAGAAGTTCAAGGGGATAGGTGAGGACGTAATGTGCCCCTCCTGTCAATCAGAAGACCTTGAGGAACTTTCAGATTGAAGTAATATAGAGAGGCATAGAGAAGCTTAGCACACTGCCACAGCTGGTTGGGTGGCAGCATCCTCAACATTCATTAGTTCACACGTTGGAAACGGAGATACGTCTACTGTTTGAAGCGAGTTACAACGTGTGTTTGCAACGAGATTGGGATTGTAGGGTGACCGACTTGGAAACTGTTTTCGCACGTATTTAGGAGGCACTTACAGGTTACTAGAACCCGTTTAAGAGACCTATTTGATAATTATGGCTCACACTAAAATTAATAGATAAATAATACAATCTGAATCAGTTCTTATCGAGACGATATAAAAACAAGATTGACAGTTAACAAATGTATTTTAGATTATAAACCAATAGCTGAGCATGGACTCCATCAAAGCTTTCTCCAGGACGAATATACGTTATGACGGCGCTGAGTATTCAGACTACGACGATGTTGCTGTAGAAGATACCATCACCTTATTTGTGAACGACATACGGATTGCTACGCTTATCGCGTCCCCGGACATGCTGAGAGAGCTTTGTATTGGCTATTTGATATCCGAAGGAGTAGTTACTAGCTTCGATGAAATACAAGAGGTGGTAGTCGAAGAAAATAAAATGGAGGCGTACTCAAAGGTCTCTTCTTTTGATCAGGTAGAACTTTGGCACGAAATTAGATCGTCAGGTTGCATCGGTATTAAGTGGTGGACCAACGAGGATATAAGTGTCGCCTCTGATGCACGTTTTAGTAAACAGGTGATAAAAGATAGTTTACAGTTCCTAAATACGCATACGCGACAGAAAACCCACGGTGTTCATACCGCAGCACTCTTCAGCAGTGACGGAAACTTACTGGCTCAAGCGGTCGACGTAGGAAGGCACAGTGCAGTTGATAAAGTAATAGGTGCTTTTGCAGGAAACGACTTCTCCCGCGTGTTTTTGTTATCCTCAGGTAGACAGCCTGCGGGCATGGTTCTGAAAGCAGCACGGGCTGGTATACCCCTAATCGTGTCCAAAGCTGCTCCAATCAATACCGGAATAGAATCGGCACTTAAAACTGGTGTCACGCTAGTTTGTTTTGCAGGTGAAAGGCAATTCTCAGTTTATTCGCATAAGGAGCGGATAGAGTAACTTCTGAGAACATTGTATTTTACTGCCAACTCATTACCTCAACATATCTCTGCATTTGGAGTACGCGCAAGGTCTGATCAGACGTATTGCAACTTCATAGCGTGGTACGAGTTAATGTTAGATGAGTACAACAAATTTTGTCGCTATAAGAGGTGTTATTATGCACCCGTGTGCAATAATATAGTGTCGACAACTACTTGTAGTGCCAGTATGGCGGAATGGTCACGCAGCCGCCTGCAGAGCGGCTTATCCCGGTTCGATTCCGGGTGCTGGCTCTATTACTGATATTTGCATATATAATTAAAACGAATGCGCCACCCAAAGTTTCTCTACTATGGTATACGCGCGTGCGTTTACCATTTTCAGTTAAGTGTGGACTGACGCTCCTACACCTTTAACTCCCAGTATAGCTCATTGATCACAGACAGAGCTAAATGTTAAAAGCACAATAGTCGATGGCAGAGCTTGAAGCATATGGATTCAGTTTTGGTAAGATACGGAGAGATCGGGATTAAAAGCGAAAAAGTTAGAGAGAGATATGAGCTATTACTTGTAAAAAATTTGAAATCTATGTTAGAATTTGCCGAAACATCCTTTGAAGCAATAAAAAGGGATTTCGGAAGAATTTTTATAATTACCGAAGATTCACGAGCTGCACACGTTGCGGCAAAGGTATTTGGAGTTGTTTCTACAAGTCCTGCAGATGTGACTAGTGCGGAGCTACGAGATATAGAATCGCTTGGTGTCAAAATCGTTTCTCCACTTCTTTCTAAAGCGAGCTCATTTGCGATACGATCCCGAAGGATGGGAAAACATGAATATTCAAGTAAGGACGTTGGCATTATCATAGGAAAAGCAATAGCCGACTTAACGAAAGCTTCTGTCGATTTAACCAATCCAGATGTTGAGCTATTTGTTGAAATACGAGACCAAAAATCGTACTTATATACTGAGGTGTTTCACGGAGTCGGAGGGATGCCACTAGGCACACAAGGCAAAACAATTGCCCTGATTTCAGGTGGCATAGACTCGCCAGTTGCTGCATGGATGATGATGAGACGAGGGTGCCATATAATTCCTTTATTTTACGATTGTGGGTTATATATGAGTGACATAAGCAGGGAGAGGGCAACTAATTGCATCAAAGCTCTCGCAGTATGGGCAGGAGGGCCACTCTATATGGCGCGCATGAACATGAAACAATACTACAAGAATCCAAGCAAGCAAACCAACGGTTGACATGTCTGTTATGCAAACGGATGATGTATCGATTAGCGACGGAACTTGCGCGTGAGGAGGGAGCACACGGCATTGTGACGGGGGAGAGTATCGGACAGGTGGCAAGTCAAACAACGCCTAATCTGCTTGCAATAAATAGCGCAGCTGAGGTACCTGTATTCAGGCCGCTCATAGGTATGGACAAAACCGAAATTATACAACGTGCACGGTCTATTGGCACTTACACACTGTCAACAGCAGGGGGGCAAACGCCCTGTAAAGCGGCCCCCAATCATCCAAGCACAAATGCGGATATAGCGGCAGTGATGAAGGCCGAATCTCAGATTCAAATCGAGAAATTGAAGAGAGAGGCGATGGATACGATAACATGGGAGCGCGTCAATCCTGACAAGAATTATCAATGGGTTTTAGAGGACTTTAGTGAATCTAAATAATAGGCACATTGCTGTCACTGGAGTGTCCTTCTTATCGTCCTTTTCTTCTATAGCAGAGGTTCCCACTCCTCACATGAGAGCCCAAAGAAATGAAACGATAATATAACGGAGTAGTGACGCAGCCGCCCGCAGAACTGCTTATCTCGGTCCAGTTCCAGGTAAGGCTTTATTGGAAACAATCAGACATTACAAATAAGCTGTATTTTATTAGACTACAAGGCTGTACGAATAATTTGATATAAGTTGATATAGATCTTACATAAAAAGCCGTACGTACTAGAGCGGTAGAGAGGTAAACCCCTATCAATTACAATTGTAATTGTATTAATTCGAGATCGCCCTATTTTGATCGTTTTTGCATTCGGCGTGGAGGCGTATGTTTTGAAGAGAATACCTATAGATGAACTGTTGAGGATCAAAGAGCAGCAGGACTTTGAGAGCGCATGGAAATACGGCGGAGAACTGTTGAATGACAGCAGCACGTACAACATGTCAAGAATCATCCCGACGGGGATGCGCGGCAAAAGCCATAAGGTAAACGATCTCATCGAGAACTTAAGGCAACGACTGTTGGAAATGGGATTTGATGAGGTCATAAATGAAACGATTTTCCCCGCTGAAGATGTGATGAAACAATGGGGCCCGACAGGGTACGCTATTCTTGATCGGTGTTACTATCTTGCTGCACTCCCGAGGCCGGATGTCGGACTGAGCGCTAAGAAGCAAGACAAAATAAGATCACTTGGAATCGAACTGCCAGAAGATAAGGTGCTTGAGCTTCAAGAAACCCTCCATAAGCTAAAAACAGGTGAACTTGAAGCCGATGAGCTCGTAAGAGAGATCGCTAGAGTTCTGGGAGTTGATGATCCGCGTGCAATTGAAGTATTTGAAAAAATACTTCCAGAGTTCAAGAAGCTCAAACCATTGCCCTCGAACCTCACGCTTCGTTCGCATATGACGTCTGCGTGGTTTGATACGTTAAGCGCCCTACAACATTACAGATCTCTTCCAGTAAAGCTCTTTTCGATCGGTCCACGTTTTAGGAGAGAACAACGTGAGAATGCCACACACCTTAGGGTTCACAACTCTGCGTCTTGTGTCGTAATGGACGAGGATGTATCAGTTGACGTGGGGAAGTGGATTACAGAAGAGCTGTTAAAACCATTTGGGTTTGAAGAATTTAAGTTCGACAGGATTGAAACAGGAACAGACACATACTATGCGCCGGGCAAACACTATGAGGCTTATGCGTATCATTCTGACTTCGATCTCGGAACAAGCGAGAATAATGGGTGGCTTGAAGTGTCGGACTTTGGGTTATACAGCCCAGTCGCACTCGCTAACTATGGAATAGAAGTTCCTGTGTTAAATTGCGGACCGGGCGTTGAAAGGATTGCAATGATAGTTTACAATTATGAGGACATAAGAGAGCTCGCCTATCCTCAGTTCCATGAAAAGTTTACCTTAACTGACGAAGAGCTTTGTAATCTTATTTCAATAAGGTTAATGCCGCATACGGATCAAGGAGAAGAGTTACAAAGCGCCATAGTAGAGGTCTGCAAGATCCACGGTAACGATCCAAGTCCGGTTGAATTCATAGCATGGGAAGGGGAGATTTTTAGTAAATTCATAAGAGTTTCAGTTGTTGAGCCCGAAGAGAACACAAAACTATGTGGCCCTGCTTTTTTGAATGAGGTTTTTGTGAAGGATGGCAATATCATTGGAGCAACAAAATCCGACGGCATTACAACTGGTATTACTTACATCACAGCTTTTTCTCCGGAAGCGGCATATGAGATTGAAAGAGCGCTAACAGCGGGAAAACGGGAGCTTGAGGTGAGGGTACGGATATCGCGGGGTCCAAACGATATCAACATCAGAATCGATCCTATTGCAAAGCGCTACATCACCAGTAAAAATAAAAAAATTGACCTCAGAGGACCCGTATTTACCACGGTTCGTATGATCGTAGAAGAGTAAACAACAGCTTTATCTTTACCAAGCGTTATTGATCAGAAAAGGGGGAGAGAGAGGACCACTATTAGAGCGCCGTAGATGTAGCATCACATTTCAAAATAAACGTTTATAAAAAAAAGGAGATTTTATTCACGTGAAGCGACTGTGGGGTATTTTTATAGCGCTATCTATGATAGGCGCAGTTTTTTCTGCTGGATGTTTATCCCACCGCGAGCAAGCGGGAAGTACGGTGTACGAGGTATCACTGAACGTAGGGGACATGGGTGAACAACTGAAGACGGGAAATATCGATGGGTTCATTGCGTGGGAGCCTGTGAGTTCTGCAGCGGTGCAACAAGGAACAGGGAAAGTACTCGCGTATTCAAGAGAGATATGGTCAGACCATCCGTGTTGTGTACTCACAGCTGCAACGAGCTCACTACAGCATCTAGATAAAAATGCCGTTCTTGGGATAGTATGGGCCCATGAAAAGGTACAGATTTTGTCAACAATCCCAGAAATCACGATAAGGTTGTCCAGTACATTGTAGAGCATGCCGGCGTGAGCAGCGTTGCTGCAAATATGTCATTAAAAAATATCCACTATACATCTGAAGTTAACGTAACTTCTGTTCGGGAGTACTACGATGAGCTGAAAAATTCGCCGTACTTGAACAAGAAAGTGACCGATATTGGATATTCAGATGAAAATCAATTTTTTACTAGTTTTATTGTCCAAGATTATAGTAGAGAAGTGAGAGAGAATCTCACAAGAGATCCCGATTGGAAGCCGATAGGCACTAATGCGACAATTAATTTTGGCGTACTGCCAGCAAACAGTCACGACATTGCTGACTACATAGCTGAGAAGGAAGGATACTATAAGGCTGCAGGACTCACCGTGATTGTAAAACGGTATGCAAATGGCAACGCTTTAATGGAGGGCTTTAAGACACATGAAATTGACGTAGGATCTTTCGGATTATCACCCGCGACATTAAAGAGAATAAACGATGATATAAAAATTAACATCATTGCGAGCGTCAACGATGACGGGTCCAGTCTTGTTGTCGGAAAAGACGACGTTATAAAATCGTTGAGCGACTTAACGGGAAAAACCATCGCAATACCTGGTTACGGAACGGTTCAGGATGTAATTCTACGGAAAGCTGCAAGGCAAAACAGTCTAAACGTCTCGTCAAAATGAGTAAAATGACATATCCAATCTAAAAAATCAGTGTAAAGTAAACGCTGCAGAAGAGTGATAAGCTGAAAAACAAACATACGCGGGCGATTTATGGAATAGCTGCCGTTATTCTTTTTCTCATTTTATGGCAGTTGGTAGCCTTTTTTAAGTTGCTGCCAGTACCTACTCCCGTTGAGACTTTTGCTACTTTTTTAACGCTTATCGTAAAGGGAGAGCCTATCCTTGGAAAAACATTGCAGGAGCATGCGGCGGCAAGTCTTACACGAGTACTTGAAAGTGCTTTGATTGCATTTATATTGGGGATCCCTGTGGGAGTGGCAATTGGTTGGTATAGACGCTTTAATAATTTTGTAAGCCCCTTAATTGAGATATTTAGGCCTATACCGCCGATCGCTTGGATACCACTGGCGTACGTATTGTTTAGCGTATATGGAAATACCGTGTTGCTTGCTCAGATATTTATAGTAGCTCTTGGAGTGTTTTTTCCCACTGTTTTAAACGTAGCCATCGGAGTGAAATCTATAGATCCAATTTTAATCGATGCTGCAAAGACACTCGGTGCAGATGAGGGACAGATTTTAATTAAAGTTGTTCTCCCAGCAATAGTCCCTTCAATGATCACTGGGATGAGAATAGGCCTTGGAGTCGGATGGGCATCAATAGTCGCTGCAGAGTTCGTGGGAGGAAGCGGTACCGGATTGGGTTACTTCATCTGGTCTATGTATCAAGTCGGTGGAAGGCTACCTGAAATTATTTCAGGCATTATAGTAATCGGAATTATTGGCTTCATTATGAGTGAGGGGGTTCTATACCTACAGAGGAGGCTATTGCCGTGGAGCTAAGCGATGGGCATTTTTGCTTGGAAAGTGTTAGCAAAATGTACGACGGTTTCACTGCCCTGAATAGGATTAGTTTTACTGTTAATGCAGGTGAATTCGTTTGTATTGTAGGGCCTTCAGGCTGCGGAAAGACAACTCTTCTAAGGCTTATTGCCGGTCTCGAGCAGCCATCGAGCGGAATTATCAAGATGGATGGTAAGGTCGTTAAGGGTCCTGGAAGCGATAGAGGGATGATATTTCAGGAGTACGCACTCTTTCCTTGGAGGACCGTTGTGGGTAATATAGAGTTCGGGCTAGAGCTCAAAGGCTTAAAAAAAAGTGATAGAAGAAAGATAGCTGAAAAGTACATAGATTTAGTAAGACTTACACCATTCAAAGATAGTTATTCAAATAAATTATCCGGCGGAATGAAACAAAGAGTTGGGATTGCCAGAGCACTTGCAAATGATCCCGCCATAATTCTTGCTGATGAACCCTTCGGGGCGCTTGACGCTCAGACACGGAATCAAATGCAGGAGGAGTTCTTACGAATATGGCGGGCCGAGCACAAGATGATTTTATTCGTAACGCACAGCGTCGATGAGGCGGTATTTCTTGCAGATAAGATCATCCTCATGTCAGCACAGAATAGAAATGTGAGGGATATATTAGAAATTAAACTACCGCGGCCGAGAGATCGTACAGATTACGATTTTACAAAATTGAGAAATGAAGTACTCAAAATGATGAGGGAGGAAGTCGTCTTAGAGTAAGTTCTACGCATCTAGTGCTTATCGGTAGATTATAAGTGATATCTGTCTCGCGGCAAACATCTGGTTGGAGGATAAAACTATCGCGATTATACAATCCGAACGATTTCCAATATCACACAAATTCTCTCATATTTCTGAAACACCACGTTCGTCATTGAGGTGTGGAGGAGATTGGCCATGCAGAATTGCGATAAACGTTGCCTAGGTAACAAAGCTTAAATTAATTGCAAAGCTACATTAACCATTGTTAAGATTCAACATAAAGGAGCTCACATGGAGGCTTAACGATGAGCAAAAAAGCAGAGATAAAAGCTCGTCTCATCGCTGAAGGCGGGGTTGACATCGATGAAAAACTGTTGGGTCGAATCACCACCCCCGCGTCAGGCCCCGGAGCGGGATTGACATCGTTCTTCCTACGGTTCAATGGGCACCGTGTAAGACTAGGAGTAAAGCACAGCTCTAAGTTTAAGGCTTCACTTGATGGTAATGAGGTTGTCATTAGGGAAAACGGAAAAGAGCTTGTAAGAGGGCATTTAGAGGATGCCCTGGCCCACTGTCCGAAGCAAGCGTATATAACGGTGAGCGAAGTGTGCATCTTTGATTGTCAGTATTGCCCTGTACCCCTCCTCGGCGGCCACACTAAGAGTCCCGACGATGTCGAGAAGAAAATTCAAGATATTCTTGCAAATCCTGAACTCGCGGGCCAGCTTAACGCCATCGCACTTACGTCGGGAGTGGAGAAATCGCCACAGGACGAAGTAGAGAGAATTGCCGACATCGTCAAAAGGCTTAAGAAATATAACCTCCCCCTTGGGGTGTCGGTGTACCCCACTGCTGATTCCAACAGGATGTTGAAGGATGCCGGCGCTGACGAGATCAAGTACAATGTTGAAACGATGGATCGCGATCTCTTTGAGAAGATGTGCCCAGGACTTTCCCTTGATTTTGTCATCAGTGCGCTGAAAGACGCAGTTCGAGTATTTGGTAAAAACAAAGTATTTTCGAACATCATCATAGGTCTCGGAGAGAGTGACGAGACTGTAGTGAGTGGTGTGGAGGAACTGGCAAAAATTGGGGTAGTTCCCATACTCAGAGCGGCTGTTGAGCATCCCTTGAGGAGTCACGTCGCCATTAAAAGGCCTAACGCAGAACGACTTCTACGGTTAGCTGCACAAGAGCGCGAGATACTTGATCGATACGGCTTGAGATGTGATATAGCACAGACAATGTGTGCGCCGTGCACCGGCTGTGACCTCATACCTCATAGAGATCTGTGAAATGCCGTGGTTGTTAAATAGGGTAGCTTTAACCGCCGTTTACAGAGTTCTTTGAAATCCATTTGATAGCCAGTCCATTAAACTTCTTAAGTAAGGGTTACCCCAGGTATTCTTAAATATTAAAGTGGTCTTAGTGTCCAATGGCAGTAAGACGGGCTCATTGAAGTTACCATAAGTTTCTAACTCGTGGCGAATTTGAGGTATGTATGGAAAGAGAGCAGTGTAAAAACTTGGAAGAACTTACGAGAGTTGTGAGACAGAGAGCCGTCGTTCCCGACTCTAAGATGCTCGACAAGCGTGAAAAGTTCATAGATTACGTGCACAAGTTTCACAAGGAATCTGAGATTTCCGTGAATATTAACTACGGTGGGATTGTACTGATGAGCGCGCACCAACCAAATCTTTTCGCTTATAGTGGTGTGGTAAGGAAAGCTACGTTAATTCATGCTGTGGCTGAGAACCTGCGAAACAGCCTTAACTGTCCAATTGCAGAGTTGTTCTGTTTTGCCGACCAAGACTTCGCAGATGAGAGATGGTTTAAATCAGCTCAACTTCCAGGTGTTAAACATAAAGGAGGGATACTTGAGCTAAATCTGAACGTGTCCAAAGATTACAAAAATAAGACCATGTTTTCAGTTCCTCCCCCCGGTGAAGCTGAAATTGAAAAAATAAAAGCAGAGATCCGACGCTGGGCGATAGACTCAAAGAACTCGGTCATGCATCATTGCCGTTTTTTGGGGTTACAAGTTCCAGAAATTGTATTAGATCTTACTTCAATCTTTGATGTGATTGACAAATCTTATGAACGAAGCACAAATATGGCGGACTTCAACGCGTTCTTTTTAGCAAACGTCATTAACGATTTTGGCTATGATACAGCATTTGCAAGGTTTTCTGAAAGCCAGCAAGTACTTTTCGAGGAGATAGCTGCCATGCTCGAAAACCTCGAATTATACTCAAAGCTTATGTCTGAAGCATATGGCGAGGAGAGTAGAGTACATACACCTATTTGGTACCACTGCAAGTGCAATGGAAAAGCCGACGTTGAAGTTAAAACACTACCTGAACGGGCGATCGCAGCAAAGTGCCGAAGCTGCGGCACAACGTATGAATTCCAAGGTGAAATAAAGACCGCTTTAAAACAGATGTTGCCCAACATTTCGCTCAGGGCTGAACCCATGCCGATTGCATTCAGCGGGGTCGGCATATCATTGTACGTTGGAGGAGTAGGAGGAGTTGAGTACCTTGAAGCCGCTGAAAAAGTCGCTCTCGGTCTCAACGTGGCATTCCCGGTGGTAGCAGCATGGAGGCCACGGGACGTATATGCAGGCGTTGGACAGCTGGATGCGGTGTTAGAGCTTCTGAGGATAAACTCAGAGTACAATCTCACAAAAGAGAGTGAGCTCCGTAATTTGAACACAGTTTCAGGCGAACTTAGCCGTATTCTCTCAAATGTCGATGACGCGATAGCAGCCCTAAACGCTGTTAAGGCCGATATCGCGAGAATGAAAACAGATGAGTCAAAAGAGAAAATGAGATTTATCGTGAACATACAGAACGAGTTAAAGAGGAAGTGTGAGTGGAATAGAATGACACGAGACCTTTCAATCACCCAAAATGTACACCAAACGCTCGGACTGATCCCGTCTATCATCGACTACGCGATTAATATCGGACTTAAATCAACAGGTGATCAATGGCTCGAAGCTCTGAAGAGCAATGTAGATTTTGAAGCTGACATACGTTTAAAAACAAATGATGCGCCTGATTCCCTATTTGGCATGCTTCTAGAAACTTATGTTAAAAGGTGATACACTTGAGCGAAATTATTCTGACGATCGAATCCCATTTTGATGATTATAAACTCGAGCGTTACACAGCACTTCATTTTTAAGTACCTTCAGCGTAGACGTGCCTCTCTAATTCGTGACTCATTTTACTGATCCCAGTATTCGTGGAGTTCCATAGGAAACATAATTATCTATTAAAATATATAAAAATAAAGTAGTTGATAACTATTTGAATTACCTATATAATCAAAGAAAAAATACTGAAGATACACGCCTTACAATCCTTAGAAATCGTGAAATGTCATCTAATATTTTTCTTAAGGGGGGACTGAAATGGAAATTGACGATGAAATGTTAGAAAATGAGCTTAAGGAACTTGCCGAGAAAAACAACACTGAAATTTACAGTATTGAACCACGTGAAATAGTGGTGAGCAATTGGGTCAGGTGGAAGTGTAGGTTTGGATGCAAGGGCTTTGCAAAACACCTTAGCTGCCCTCCATACGTCCCGGGCCCTTCTGAGACGAGAGAACTATTAAAGGAATATAAAAAAGGCTATATTGTACGCTTCAAGGGGATACCAGGAATGGAAGATGTCGATCCTAAGAGCATACCGGAGGACTGGCACCCATTTTTAAATGGGTTGATACAGTGGATCGGTGATACGATGTATGACCTTGAACAACACGCATTCTACCGAGGCTACTACAAATCTTTGGCCTTCGCAGCGTACCCATGCCATTTACTGCGAGGAGTGCATAGCCGAGCAGTCAAAAGGTGTTGTAGATCTCTCGCTAAAAAGAGATTGCAGACACGCTGAGAGGGTGAGAACCTCTATGGAAGCTGTTGGAGTAGACGTATTCGCCACGGTGAGAAAGATCAACTTGCCGATTGATGTAATTCCGTGTGAGGAGAACGTTTACGGGAGAATAACCCACACTAACATAAATTCGTACGGGTTGCTCCTGCTATACTAACCGATGCAGTACTTCACCACGGCACAACTTTATAGCACTCGCGTGGCGAAAATGTTGTGAGAGCCAAATGTACATCAGATGGCACAATATATTCTTGAGGTAAGTTTAATCAAAAGAACGTTGATTATTACCATGATATAAATGAGAGCGTTACTCTTACTAGGCTGTCCCGAAGTACCAGGTACAAACTGGAATTGCATTATATATAGCAAATAAATTAAAGGACGAAGGGTTTGAAGTCATCGCTGCAGGAACTCCAAGCGCTATAAATTTAATGAGAGTGGCAGATCCGAAAAAAACATATATTGACTCGTATATGGAGTTAGAAAGATGCATAGATCAGATGGGTGACGGTAAATTTGATGCCGATGTGTCTTTTGGATTCGTACACAAGGATTCTGGACTTCAATTCCTCGCGACAGTAGCCGCATTATCAAATGGGGCTCCGATAGCTATCGTATTTGGGAGAGAGGCTGAAGAATTAAGTAATGAGATTAAGGAGAACATAGACAATTGTGTGGTCTTATGGGCGAAGGTCGTGCATAATCCTATGGAGCTTAAAAAGAGGATAGACGAGGTGGACACATGGGCAAGTGTATTGAAAAGATGAACTATGAAATTATGCTCAAGAATGCCCTTTTTAAAGAGAGCTCCGACTTCATACGTAAGAATTCCGAAATAGTATATTACGTAGAGCCCGGTTTTAAGGTCTTCGACAGGCGTTTAATTGGCGTACCGCCCATACCGATTGGCGTCGGAAATGACTATATTATGTTAACGTACGTCAAACCATGTTACGGTGCATTTGTTTTAAGACTCCCGCGAGATGATGAAGAAGTGGAAAAGATCAAGGTAGAGGATAAAAAATACAACGAGAAGCACAGAAAACCGAGGCATACATAGCCCTCGAGCATTGTTCGTCGTCCCATAACAATGTACTTTATAAATTGACGCGACGAAATTAAATGTCATTAACTTTTAATGAAGATACGAGTTATAACGTCAAGAGTTACGGATACTCTACAATATCTTGACTGATGCAATCCATAAAGTTGCGCGATCCCAAGGGAATGTAGGGCATAAATGGTTCCACTTGAGCGGTTAACTACACTACTTTCAACTGATTATTTCACAATAAATGAAACTGGCATTTGAACTTTCTGGAGAGCATACGACGATCCCACGATCAGAAGTGCTCTCCCTTTTCGGCAATACACTAGCGTACAAAGCGGAGAGAGTGCTCATTATGGACGTGAATTCATACAACGCAGCGATTGGAGAGCGTCTTGCGATGACTCACTCAGTAATTGCGGTCGCCGCCACGTGCGCGCAGAACTTAAATGCAATCTACAACGCCGCGTTACACATGGACTTTCCCAAAGCCACGATACGTGTAAGGGCAAAACGGATAAACTCACAGCTTAAGAGCACTGATGTTGAACGCACAATAGGAAGGGCTCTATTCGAACGCGGCTACGAGGTTAACTTAAAGCACCCTGAGGTGACAGTACGGGCACTCCTCACAAATGACGTGTGCATAATCGGTAAGCTCATTACCTCACTCAACAGGGGCAGCTTTGAGGAGAGGAGACCCCACCTCAGGCCTTTTTTTTATCCTGGCGTACTGCTCCCACGACCTGCACGAGCTACCGTCAACCTAACGGGTATCAAAGCCGAGGAGCTGCTGCTTGACCCGTTTTGCGGCACGGGCGGCATACTGATAGAGGCAGGGCTCATGGGGATAAAGGCGGTAGGATCGGACGTGCAGAGCATGATGGTGAGCGGCACGCAGATGAATATAGAATACTATGGATTAGATTGCGCGCTGCTTATTCAGGACGGACGCACGCTTGGCTTGGCTGATGAGAGCGTGGATACGGTGGTGACGGATCTCCCCTACGGGCGTTCTAGTCGCATTCAGGCGCAATCTTATGAGCAGCTGAGGTCTGAGGCAATTGCAGAGATATATCGGGTGCTAAAAAAAGACAAGCGCGCGGTGATAATATCCTACACTCCGATTGAAAATGAGGTAAAAGAGGCGGGATTTTCGATCGATGAACGTCACATGCAGTACGTGCACAGGAGCTTGACAAGAACGATAGTAGTAGCAAAAAAATAGTACCACAAAACGGGTGCAATGATTTACTTCTTCTGATTAATATAACGCATTCTGTCCTTACGTGCTTGTCAAAAGCGTAATCGAGAGGATAGAAAAGCTTTTCTCAGTGACAAAAAATCTGTACTATTTGAGATCGATCGGCACATACACTCGTCTGCGGAATACGATCATATACATCATAATGGGTATGAAATAACACCGTTTCCGTAAACACGCGGGGACTCGTGTGAGAGACGCAGAAAGGAGGAGTGAGGTACGGATAAAGCGCAGACTGTGAAAGAATCAGGCACTAAGAAAAAAGGTGGTCCTAAAAAACGGGGGGAGAGAAGGTAGCTATTTCTAATCATCAATTCAATTACAATTGTCGGAATAGGGGCATCGGCAGGCGGTTTAGAGGCGCTTGAGACACTCGTTCCGAAGGAAGTGCAGGTTGAGACAAAAGATGGGGATTGTTATCTCACGCGCATCATGCCTTACCGCACGATTGACAATGTTATTGAAGGGAAGGTGGTTACCTTTTCAAATATCTCGGCTCTCATGCACACGATCCAAGAGCTTAAAGTTACCCAGGACGAAGCTAGAGCGAGCGATTGATGATCTTAAAATAGACATTGTCAGGCGCAACAAGGTAGAGGCGAAGCTAAAAAGCTGCGAAGCCCGGCCTTGACGAGGTCCACATCCTTCATGACTGAGACAAGAGTAGTACATATTGAATGTTGAAATTAGAGGACAGCGCCGCTACGGTTAGGCGCACGACGAGACACTCGCTTCGGATACCGATATGCTTTTCCTGACGTAGGCTTCAAAGCCGCTTGATGAAAGGTACGACCCCGTTTTTCACGATAGACAGTAACAGAGAGAACGTGAATAGAAGAAACACAATTGCACCACCATCACGGTAGAACTGCTGGGCGTTACAGTGCAACAAGTAGAGAGAGTCGTTCGAGAATCTTATACCAGAAACATAACAAAGCTCCTAAGCGCACACATATTGAAACGAGAGCACTAGATCCGATGCATGAATCTAAAGATATCCTCATGCTGAGCTGTAACTCTTACCCCTTGAGTTGCTCCTACGCGTTCGAGGCCTTTTTTAAGCTCATCAAAGTTCGCGTCACCAATGCTCACAATCATTATCATTGTGAATAATCCCGCAACGACCGTTTGGCTCAAATCCTCGATATTTGCGTCAAAGCTTGCGAGCAAGCCCGTAACAGCCGCTATGATCCCGGGATGGTCTGATCCCGTTACCGTTATGACAATCCGTTCCTGCTTTGGTTCATCTTGTGTCAAGCGTGGTCACTCTTGTTGTTTCATTTTACCTTCGTGCCAACCGGCACATCCTTCGAAGGCGTAAGAACTACCGGTTTCCCATCGTTGTCAGCAGCAAGTATCATACCACGGGACTCTACTCCCATGAGTTTTACTGGCGCCATGTTTGTAAGTAAAACGACTTCCTTTCCTACAAGCTCCTCAGGGCCGTACTCCATTGCAATGCCAGCAACGACTTGTCTCGTCTCACCGCCAATGTCGACGGTCACTTTTAAGAGCTTATTAGATTTGTCCACTTTCTCGGCACAGATTACCTTGGCGACGCGCATGTCCATCTTCTTAAAATCGTCAATAGTGATAGCTTCCATTTTCTGTCCTCCCGCTTGACCTTCCGCAAGCGACATTCGTTCTTTTAATAGGCCAGACATCTCAGCGATTTGCTCATCCTGTATCTTAGTAAACGGCATTTTCGGTTTAGACAGTGTAATGGGAGCTATTTCCACTGTCGCATCGTCAAAATTCGTGGACGTCAGATGAAGTTGTGCCTGCACTTGTTGCATTGTAGAGGGCATGACTGGCTCAAAAAATATGGAGAGCGCTTTTATTATCTGAAGGCTGTTCTTCAACACGTTAGCACAGGCGCTTCTATCGGCCTTAATGAGTTTCCAGACCTCATGTGATTGAAAGTACGTATTCCCAAAATCAGAAAGCGCCATAATGGAGTCAACGACTTTCTTGAACTCAAAGTCCTCAAGTGCATGTAGTAACTTCTCCCTCGTCTCAACTATCATTTCAACAACTTCTTCTTCAAGCTCTCCGTCGGGGATTTTGCCGAAGTTCTTCTGAGTAAAGAGTAATGTCCGGTATATGAAGTTTCCAAGGGAGCCAACAAGTTCGCTGTTGACCTTCTCGCCGAAGACCTTCCACGAGAAGTTTAACTCCTTTGTGTGAGAGGTGTAGCCTGCGAGGTAGTACCTCAACTGATCGGGATGAAACCCTTTATCAAAGTAATCCTCATCTATCCACACGACATATCCGCGGCTCTTTGAAAACGTCTTGTTATCGACTTTTACCATGCCAGACGCTACGACCTCTGAGGGCAAGGTATAGCCAGCTCCTTTGAGCAATGCTGGCCAAAAAACGCAGTGGTGGTAGATAATATCACCCCCAATGAAATGAGTGATCCAGGAAGTATCCTTCCAGTAATGTTTCCACGTATCCGTGGCCTCCTCAGTGAAGGAGATGTAACCAATCGGGGCGTCGACCCACACGTACACTACGAGGTCTGTTCCTGGAAATTTCACCCCCCAATTGAGGTTTCTCGTAATGCACCAATCGTTGAGTTCATGAATGACCCACTCTCTCGCATAATTTCGAGCATTCGAGGTTCCTCCGAGAGTGTCCAGATAGTCGAGCAAAAAGTCCTTGAATTCAGAGAGTCTGAAGAAGTAATGCTTTTCAGGCCTGTATAGCGCTTCAGAGTTGCAGACCTTACATTTTGGGTTCAGGACTTCACCGGGCTCAAGATGCCGTCCGCATCCCTGGTCGCACTCGTCCCCCCGTGCCGGCATGCCACAAAACAAGCAGACGCCTTCCACATACCTGTCAGGGAGAAACCGATCGCATTCGGGGCAATATGCGAGCTGGATTATCTTCGAATAGATGTAGCCCCTTTTCATAAGAGTCTCCATTATCTCTTGCGTTCTAGCGTGGTTGGTTTGCGAATCTGTGCTCCCATAGTGGCTGAATTCCACTCCGAGCTTCTTGAACGTTTCCTCCCAATACTTGTGATAGAACTCGACGAAGTTTTCAGGTGTCGTACCCGCCTCCTCGGCATTAATCACGATGGGTGTGCCATGGGTGTCTGAGCCGCAGACGAACAATACGTTATACCCAAGCTTCCTGAGACACCTCACATACATGTCTGCTGGGATATAAGTTCTAAGGTGTCCTATATGACACGGCCCGTTCACATAGGGCAGACCACAAGTAATTAAAATTGGTGTGTTTTCCTTTATTTCCAGTGTCATTTCGATGATCCTTATGTCGAATGAGTTAAGTGTGCTCAAATAACTTAAACAAGTGCCTCTTGTGCTAGGTTTTAATCTTTAGGTGCCCTAACCTTTATAGTTTTACAATCAAAAATAACGTGCACTTTTCTAATGGATCACATTTCACATTCGATCGTTATGTTAGCAGTGCTATGGAATCCAGACGCAAGTGTCTTCACGGTTCGCAGTTGATTCTACAGCGGTGAAAAAGTCATGGTTGCCCTCAAACGATCGAGATAAATCCGCAGACGTGTATGGCTGATCATTTCTTCTGGAATTGGCTGTTCAGCGAGTGTATTTTCTCTGGTGTATGCGATGATAGTCAGAAAACTATCTCGTAGCCCCCCCAGTTCTCATCTTTTTCAATAATAAGTACTATATGCGGTTCGACAATTCTGGTGTCAAAGTCGGTTAACGTCTCACCTTTGTGGAGTGTCACGGTTGCAATATACGTTATTGTGTGATTTTCAGCCCCCCAAGACTTGCGTGCGACCCACGTATCACTATCTGTTACGTTGGAACTTTTCTTCTGTTGATGATATCCATAAAAATAGTGGAACCCCTGACTTTCTATATCCCTTTTGATCTCATCAAATCTCTTTGTTGCATCGGACGACGGCTTGATTAACTCGAGGGTAATATTAAACATATACAAGTCTATTGCCGTGGCGTTTCTAGGCGGGTACGACGATCGGTCTGTGAAGTTCTTTGTTGTGCGCCCCTCTAGTATTCCCATATACACATCATTCCCGTATTCGTTGGTAAACTTTTTAAAGGGCGTTATCTCCTCGCTATCCAAATAACTGAATTTGTGTGAATATGATTGTGTTAAATAGTCGGAGAGATTATCTTTATCATACTTTTTTTGTAGTGCTAGGTATTCTCCTGTAAGAAGTGTCACGACCAAAAAGACTGCTATTAGTGCTACGATAAATCTCCTTTTCATTTATATCACAGTCCTTTTACCAGTGGCACCACAAACACAGATGAGTTCTCTAATGTTAATGATTTCTTATCAAATTAACGGAAAATGTGCAGGCATTTGTCATACTAAGCAGCTGCGTGAAACTAATTTTGGCCACGATAACCTTCTGTCGTAAGGTCGAGAGAATAGTTGCCAGTCCGTTCTATTTTCCTGCAATGCTCCCCCCGAAACAGTCTCTATGCAAGAGATAAATTTGCATTAATTTTATTAATAATTGTGTTAATGCGCCCCGACTTTTTGATGGATTCTCTTGGTTTCTTCTGCACGCTTCGTCTTAGTTATGTCTTCACAAACAATGACCGTGTATTGAGGGTTGCCGCGATTGTCCCGTATTAATGTTATACTCTGGCGCCCCCAAACGATTTTTCCGTCTTTTCGCACATACCTCTTATCTATTTGATAGTTGTCTCCCAAATAACTGTCTTTCTCACCTTTCATCAGGTCTTTATACAAGTTCATGTCAAGATCCAGATCTTCGAGGTGTGTTAACTTCGAAAAATGAACCCCCACCAGTTCTGTGAGGGGGTACCCGAGGAAACGGCAAATGGCTTCATTCGCCATGAGGATACAACCGTCTAAATCAAAAAGGGCTACGGGTATAGCTACATTATTGAAAATTGAACGGAACCGCTGTTCGCTCTTTCGTAGATTATTTTCTGCTCTTTTACGCTGCTTCTCACGCTCCATAAATTCTATCGCAAAGGCGATATCATCTACCAGTTGTTTTATCAACTGTATTTCCTCATCATCGAAGAAATGTTGCTCATTGGCGTAGAGAGTTAGAACTCCTATAATGCGCATCCCTATTTTCAACGGGAACGCACCGTTGGACCGGTAGCCACGTTTTAAAGCTTCTGCGCGCCAGATCTGCAACCGTGGGTCATGCTCAAAATCGTTGCAAATGACATATCTTCCCTCACGAATCGCAGTTCCTGTCGGACTATGACCTTCTGGAACGTCTTTGACGGAAATCTTAATGGAATCCAAGTAGCCATCTTCAAATCCCCAGTAAGCAATGGGCTTTACAAAATGGGTTTCAAGATCTGTCTTACCAATCCACGCCATCCGAAACAGCCCATCCTCGACAAGGACGCGACACGTCTCTTCATACAGTTTCTTTGGTTCGCGGATGTGCCAGATAGCCTCATTGATCTTACTCAACACGGTGTAAAGTCGATTAAGACGGGCAATCTTTGTCTCTGCACGCTTGCGCTCAGTGATATCATTGTTGATCTCAAGAATCGCTGTAGGATTTCCCACTTCATCTCTCTGCAACGTCCAACGACTTGCAACCGTGATTCTTGTGCCGTCACGTTTGACGTGAGAGAGTTCGCCTTCCCAATACCCCTCACGCAATAACGTGCCGTTAATCTCTTCAATGGGGTTTGGATATACCGTTTGTAAAACCTCATTGGCGTATTGTCCTTGTACCTCTTCTTTAGTCCATCCGTAAAGCTGCTCAGCGCCGTGATTCCAATAGGTTATCGCATCACTAAGGTCGCGGATCATGATGGTATCGTTGGCGAGGTCAACCATCTCTGTACGTCTTCGCAATGCCACCTCAGCTTTTTTACGCTCGATGATCTCAATCTGCAATGCCTCATTTGCGTTTTTTAGCTCCGCAGTCCGTTCATCTACCCGCCACTCCAACTCATCTTGCGCTTTGCGCAGGGCGTCCTCCATGTGCTTGCGCTTGGTGATATCTCGGGAGGCGGATACCACTGCCTCTATGTCAAAGTCTGCTCCTCGTATCGGAGTCAAGATGTATTCGTAGTATCTGACCCCGTCAACTACAGGAAATCTCGTTTCATCCACAACAGGTTGTCCAGTGATAAACACCTCTTCCAACTGGGCTTCAAATTTCTCGTTAGTGTCAGGCGGGTACCCCAGCTCTTGCCACGTCTTGCCAATCATGTCAACTTGCTTAAGGCTCAGTGCCCGTGCCGCCGCTCTACTCGCATAGGTAATTTTTCCTGACCTGTCAAACATGTAGATATGGTCAGGAGATGCCGAGAGTATTTCGTCTAGCGCCCTTGCTTGCTGCTCTATCTGAGATACCATCCATTTCAGAGTCTCTTCCGCACGCTTGCGCTCAGTGATGTTTATCACAATGCCCCTCACACCCCCAAGACTACTTTCAGAGACAATAGGACTTGCAAGTATGATTATTGGAAACGTGCTCCCATCTTTTCTCTGTGCTGTGTATTCGTTCCCGAGTGCCTCTTTTCCACTCAAAATCCTCTGTACATTTTCTTTGACCTTTTCTCGGTCTTCAGGAGCCACCATTTGGAAAATGCTCAATCCTTTATGCAAATCTTCTTGGGTGTACCCAAAGGATGTGAAGGCATCGCTGTTGGCGAACATAAGATCGCCTTTTTCATCAAGCTCAATAACGGATAAGGGTAACAGCTCAGCTAATTCTCTGAATATCTCCCCATTCTTCGGCATTAATTAGTCTTCCCTCTTTACTTCTATTTCAATCACAGCGGTTGTTTTTGTTAACGAACTATCTTTAGATTGGAGTTTTTCCTAACCATCCCTCGCCGTGTTAATAACAGCTACAGGGAACTTATACATACACTTACTTTATGCGACGTCTTTATGCGCCGTTATTGCTCGCTATCATCAATAATCAATACGATACTCTATATAAATTGAATGATTTAATCTTCAAGTCATAAAAATCGAAGTGTATGCTGAAGTGTCACTACAGTGTCAGAAACGCTCCTCTTCTAAAATAGGGAACCTCCCTCGCTGAGTCATACACCTATACGACATACAGTGAAGTCACATCGTAAGCAGATAGCCCAACATCAAGTTAATGGCCTTAATTTTCTTAAATTTGTTCATAACGCCTAATTTAACAGTTAAAGCAATAAACTACGCTTATAGATTTACTTACAACTCTGTTAACTGGAATCACAATGTGTCATTAGTCCTAAGAATAAAATAATTTAAATATAGCCTTACATACCATGATTTGAGTAAGCAGATGCAAGAACCTTACGGAAGAACGATAAACGATGCGAGTTATGAATCTCAAAGCGTCTACGATTTTAGATTGGCAGATGTGATGAGCTTACCGGCTTTGGCATATCTCGTCTTCAGTTTTCTTGTTCTGTCAATATATAGCTCCCTCACTCCTACCTCAGCATTCTACGAATCTTACAAGCTTACCTTATTTTTGCGGTCTTTTTCGTATTTCAGCATTTTCCTTATCCCCACAATTTTGATATATTTTGCTCTGAACTTAAACAAAAAAATAACACACACGCTGGTACTTACGGCGTATCCAATAGCATCATTGGGCATATTATTCTTGTTCCTCGGAGCACAGTCACCTGAGGTATTCATGTTGAGCGGATTGGTGCTGTTCGCCTTTTACTTCCTTTTAGGATTAATGCGTACGGCTTCCCGAGGAATGCCTGAAAGCGAGTACGAGAGGGCGGATGTGCGTCAGAGGGCGGATGTGCGTCAGAGGGCGGATGTGCGTCAGAGGGCGGATGTGCGTCAGAGGGCGGATGTGCGTCAGAGGGCGGATGTGCGTCAGAGGGCGGATGTGCGTCAGAGGGCGGATGTGCGTCAGAGGGCGGATGTGCGTCAGAGGGCGGATGTGCGTCAGAGGGCGGATGTGCGTCAGAGGGCGGATGTGCGTCAGAGGGCGGATGTGCGTCAGAGGGCGGATGTACGCGAGAGAAAGATAGATACAAGAAGCGTCAACAGAACTCCGAACTTTACGCCTCCTGAAAGCTTTCTTGAAAGGCTCGACAAGTTCCTCGACAGGTACGAGTATGTAGACGGCGAAGCCGTACGTAAGCGGCGCCGCAAAACAAGCACTTCAACAAGGTCCGAAAGGCGTAGACGATAGTTAGCCAATATAATAAACTGGACTCATCTGATTGAAAGGGCTAGACTTATTATTGCTTTATTTACCATATCCATTAAGGGAAGCATCATTCCAGGACGTGGAATACCTATCGGGGTCTTTTGCCATATCAAGACAGCGACGAAAAGCCAGAAGGACGATACAAATGTAGCAAATCCTACCAGCGCTGAAAGCCACTTTATGTTACACTTAAAGCCCACAAAGTAAGGTATGAACAGGGCCATAATTAGTAATGTAGCCGTCCCGATTGTTCGATTGAGCGAAAAACCAATTCCCCTCAAAATACTATCTAAATTCAACGGAGCATACGCTATGCACGCTGCGGCGAAAATTAACACTCCCCAAGAGAGGACATAGGACCGTGTGATAAATCCTCCACGTTTGACGACGTCCTTGATTACAACTAACAAAAAGAACAGAAGTGGCACATAAAGAGGTACGTAGTATCTCATGTCAAGCCCGAACCCTTGATCTCCAAAGGGCGAGTAAACTAGGAGATGTACGCCGATATAGACAGCAAATATGAGATTTACAGCGAAATCTGTACTAATATTGAGGGGCGATAACTCCAACCTCAGTATCCGACCGACCGTTCTGGCTAAGTACAGGACGCCTGCTATAACTGGCAGTATGAGGAGAGGACATATTTGAAAGAGCGAGAGAGTCACAGGCATGTTGACATAGAACAGTGCATTGTAGAGGTTTTGAGGGATATACGGAAGAAATTCGGGCTTCCATGTGTCCAAGAAGAAAGACGGAATCTTCAGCAGAAGTCCGAGAATGCCGGAGCTGCCACCTGTGGTTGTTAGAGAAGCGTCGCTCGCAAGATCCTGATGGGCACTAAGATAAACCGGAGACAACAGTGGATTTCCAAATAATAAGTAGTTGTTGATGAAGTACGGTATAAATGAAAGAGCAACCGTTACAAAAGCCATTAGTGCGCTCTTTATCCTTCCTCTCGATGTCAGTAAATCGGTCAAAAAAATTGCCGCAAAAAGGGGCAGCGCATCAAAAATCCGTACCCACACTGTGAGCCCTACAAGTGCATACGATAGGTACCGGTACACCGCTCTGCCGTCTAAGAGATACTTATAGAAGCTTCCGATACTTGCCACGATTAAGAGGACAGCCATCGTGTGGTCTTTTGAGGCTACGGCCCAGAAAGTGAGTGGAGTAGCGACAAGCAAATATATCGCGCCAAATTCACCTAGGCGTGTACTGCGGAAGTATCGATTAAAAATCCTGTACGAGATGACCATTATTAACGCTGTAGCCACAATATTAAGCAATTGTATGGCCATTAGGGCACCCCACTGTTCGAACACGAGCGGCGCCATCTTGCTTCCAATGAATGCATTTACACTGAACAGGACAAGAGCGGCGAAAATTCCGGTGTAAGCTCCCACCTTAACCCTACCATACCGCTGCCCTAGAAGCATTGAGACCATAAATATCAAAAATGATTCGACAGTTATGAAGAAGAGTCGTATTCCGATTGTGATGTTAGCGCCATAAATGAGATAGTAGAAGGGGGTTGCAAACACCGGCACCGCATGGGTATAAAAAGCGTAGACTTTTCCTTCTAACGTGAAACCGAGAATCGGCGCAGAGTTTCCAAAGCCCAAGCCCTCATAAATTTTCTCGGGCATTACAGCCATTGAAAGTGAACCGTGTACAAGGTTAAAGAGTTGCCCTGCGAGCGTAACTTCATCGTTTATAAATATGTTGATGTTCCAAATTGCGATAAATAGTGCAAGCGATGCATAAAAAATCAAAGCGGATGCGTCATCTGGAAGTACGAATCTGTACAATTTTTTTAAGGTTTCTGAGATCATCTAACAATCCCTAACGATGGGCTTCAAGCTCCATTATCCGATCGTAAACCTTAATGTAGCCATCTACCATGTTTTCAATGCTAAAGAACTCGGCTCGACTCCGGCAGTCCTTCCTGCTGAGATTGCCCACTGAATCGACCCTTTCTACTGCCTCATCCGTGCTATTTACAATAAATCCAGTCTTACCCTCGATCATAATTTCAGGCACACTTCCTTTGTTAATGGCGATTACAGGCGTGCCACAAGCAAGAGATTCAACTATGGTGAGGCCAAATGGCTCATCAAAAGATATCAAATGTAAGTTAGCATAAGCATTGCTGAATAGGTCATTCCTCGTCTTCTCATCCACCACTCCAAGAAATTGTATCTGCTCTCCATCTATTTGAGGCACGATGAAGTCCTCAAAATATTTCCGGTGTTCGCTTGCCACTAATCCCGCGATTTTAAGTGTCATGCCAGTTCGTTTTGCCACTTCTATAGCCCTATGGGTGCCTTTATCACGTGAAATACGGCCAAAGAAGAGGAGGTACTCCCCCGCTTTGTCATTAAACTCGAACGCATTGACGTCTACTCCGTTATATACTGTAGCGAGATAATTCAGGCCCTCCGCTCTATCAGCGTCACTTATGGAGACATAGTAGTTATCCCAGTACTTCTTATAGACCGGGAGTATTTTGTGCGATGAAAACCCGTGAATCGTCGTTAATAGTGGAGTTCTTATGAACCGCGTGAACGTGAGGGGGTAAAAATCGTAGTGACTGTGGAGAATGTCAAACTCATGTGCCTTCTCAAATGCAGTGGATATGTGAAGCCATTGATAGACACCTGCATCAAGTGACTCATCTTCGTAGAACCCACGTGGACATACCCATTCGAGTTTTGCCCTCGTTATAGAGTCGCCTGTTGCGAAAAGCGTTACATCATAGCCTCGCTCCACAAGACCTTCGGTCAGATTGTAGACGACGGTCTCCCACGGCCCATAATGTCGGGGTGGGGTGCGCCACGAGATTGTTCCGAGAATTCCTATCTTCACTGGACCGCCCCCATGTGTGAGCAAAGCACTTTGATGTTACGACTATAGTGAGAGTTATGTTCAATGCGCTTAATTTGATTCGCGCTAACCTACTAGTGCAGGCGTCTTCTTCGTCGCTTCGAGAGCGGCAACTTCACGTCTAAAAATTTCTGCAAGATCGGTGCGCTCCCACGGGAGGTCTACGTCTCGTCTCCCAAAGTGCCCATATGCAGCTGTCTGTTTGTAAATCGGACGGCGCAAGTTAAGGGTTTGAATGATCGACTTAGGGGTGAACTCGCAATGTTCTTTCACAATTTTCAAAACTGTTTCCTCAGGTATCTTAGCAGTCCCCCGCGTATCGATACACATTGACACTGGTTCTGGGACACCTATAGCGTATGACACTTGTAGCTCACATTTGTCAGCAAGACCGGCGGCAACGATATTTTTTGCGATGTACCGCGCAGCGTACGCCGCGGACCGGTCGACCTTTGTCGGGTCTTTTCCTGAGAAGCTGCCCCCTCCGTGGCGTGCCATTCCACCGTACGTGTCGACGATGACTTTACGCCCGGTCATGCCTGCATCGCCCTGTGGTCCGCCGATAACAAAACGGCCTGTCGGGTTTACGTGAATTTTCGTGGCGTCGTCTATCATGCGTGCGGGGATTACGTCCCTGATTACCTGTTCTCTTATATCGCGCTCAATCACATCTTCGAACCCTGACAAGTGCTGTGATGAAACGATGACGGTATCGACTCTTAGCGGCTTGCCGTCGACATATTCTATGGTTACTTGCGTCTTTCCGTCGGGACCGAGATAGGGAATGTCGCCTGCTTTCCGCACCCGTGTAAGTCTCCATGCAAGCCGATGCGCCAATGAGATCGGCATCGGCATGAGTTCCGGCGTTTCGTTGCACGCGTATCCAAAGACCATGCCCTGGTCCCCTGCCCCGTGGATATCGCTGTATAAGCTCGCCTCATCTTCCAAAGAAGTGTTACAGTCATACGTTTTAACAACCCCTCGAGCAATATCTGGTGACTGCTCTTTTATCGATACAATTATCCCACACGTATCGGCATCAAAGCCAAACTTAGCACCGGTATATCCCGTCTCGCGTATCGCGTCTCGCACAACTGTCGGTATATCAACATAACACGAGGTTGTTATCTCACCGATTACCGCTACTAACCCTGTCGTTACGGCAGTTTCACAGGCCACCCTCGCCCTTCGATCATTCATAAGGATTGAATCCAAGACGGCATCCGAAATCCGATCACAGAGTTTGTCGGGGTGTCCTTCAGTGACCGACTCTGAGGTAAAAAGAATGCTTTCTCTACTCATTGTAACCACGAATTTTCATTTTGTTTGATTTGCTCGACGAACTTATAAGCAATGGATGTATCTATTGTATCCATTATAAAATGTGTGGTAACTTTTATCAAGTGACCGTAAATAGAAACGAGGAACTCTCGATGAGGAACATCATAAAGGACATAAATCTTGCTGAAGGGGGAAAAAAGCGTATCGAGTGGGCTCGAAGACAGATGCCTGTTCTTGAAAAAATAAAGGAAGAGTTCGAGCGCGAAAAACCGCTTAACGGAGTTAACATCACAGCGTGTTTGCACGTTACGGTTGAAACTGCAAATCTCATTCACGTGTTGAAGGCTGGAGGGGCCAACATTTCTCTTACAGGATCGAACCCGCTTAGCACGCAGGATGACGTAGCAGCGGCGCTTGTGGCAGAAAGAATCGGCGTATGTGCGCTTAGAGGGGAAAGCGAACAGCAGGTACTATGAATGTATAGAGGAGGCACTGAAGATCAAACCGCACATTACCCTTGATGACGGCGCCGACGTAATCGCCACAATCCATGAGAAGCACACTGAATATCTTGATAACATCATAGGGGGATGTGAGGAGACCACCACGGGAGTCATACGCTTGCGGGCCTTAGCAGCAGAGGGCGGACTGAAGTACCCCGTAATAGCAGTGAACGATGCAGAGACCAAAATGATGTTTGACAATCGCTATGGAACCGGCCAGAGTACCCTCCATGGGATTATGAACGCCACAAACTTCTTATTTGCTGGAAAGACCGTCGTCATAGCAGGCTATGGGTGGTGCGGCAGAGGTGTAGCGGCACGGGCCAAGGGGATGGGCGCAAATGTGGTCGTCGTCGAAGTTGAGCCGAGGAAGGCGCTTGAAGCTGCAATGGATGGCTTCAGGGTTATGCCAATGATTGACGCTGCGAGAATTGGGGACCTTCTCATCACGGTAACGGGAGATATATCGGTAATCCGCAGAGAGCATTTCGCTGTCATGAAGGATCACGCCATAGTGTGTAATTCGGGCCACTTCAACGTAGAGCTTGACCTAAAAGAGCTCAATACGATGGCCACCATGTCCAATGTGAAGGAGAACGTTGATGAGTACCTCATGGCTGATGGGAGGAGGATATATGTCCTTGCAGAGGGGAGACTCATAAACCTGTCAGCAGCATTCGGCCACCCCCCCGAGGTGATGGACATGAGTTTCGCCAATCAGGCCTTATGCGTCAGGTACCTTGTTGAGCACAAACTTCTTGTGAACGATGTTTACAGCGTTCCGGTAGGGATAGATCGACGGGTCGCGGAGCTTAAACTGGAGGCACTCGGGATTGAAATTGAAAAGCTCACAGACGAACAGAGGAAATATTTGCATTCGTGGACGTTCGGCACTTAGACGTAAGAGCGATTATTTGTGTTAATGAGATAAGAGAGAACCGAAAACAACATACTCAATGTCGTGCTGGAAAATGCCATGACGGTTATTGAAGATTATATAAGGGAAGTATTTGGACACAGTGCAGAGGTGAAAGGGATAAGAGAGTTGGGCCTCGTGCCTGTTAATGAAGAGCTCAAGGGCTTCGGCTACGGAAAGCCGTATCAAATTGATGTCATGATCGATGGCGACTACAAATCTGTTGTCCTGTCATCGATGCGCCCGGAAGGGGGGTTTGGCCACGACCACTTTTCAGATAGGGCACAGATATTAATCTGGCAGCACTCGACGTTCGGAAAGCTTCCGAGACACGTACGATCCCTCGATGTCGGGTATTTCACGACCGAGGGGGGGATGCGTTCTGCGGGCGATTCGGAAGAGTACTTTATCCTCATGGACAAGGTAGATGGGGTGGAGTACTTTAAGGATCTGGACAGAATCAAAAACACAGGGGTATTGGACAATCTCGACGTCGCGCGTGCTGAGGTTCTTTCTGACTACCTGGTCGATATCCATAAGATCAGGTGGAACGATCCCGTTCTCTACACCCGGCGGATACGAGACCTCATCGGCCATGGAGAGCTCATCATGGGCTTGATTGACAGCTACCCGTCCGACTTCGAATTTTTTTCACCTGATGAGTTTTTGGCGCTTGAAAAGCGATGTGTAGACTGGCGATATACCCTCAAAGATCGTTGCCACAGGCTCTGTGTAGTGCACGGGGACTACCATCCGTGGAACGTCATGTTCAGAAAGAACAGTGACTTTACGGTGCTTGATAGGAGTCGAGGGGAGTGCGGAGAGGCGGCTGATGATATTACTGCCATGAGCGTCAACTACCTGTTTTATTCTGTTCAAAAATACGGCAAATTATCACATGAGTTTAAAACGCTGTTTAGCACGTTTATAAAAAATTATCTCGACAAGACAGGTGATGATGAGCTACTGGAGGTGGTGCAGCCTTTCTTTGCGTTTCGGGGCCTCGTCGTTGCTAGCCCTTTGTGGTACCCACACCTCGATGCAGAGGTGAGGGTCAAGCTCTTTAACTTCGTTCAGAATATACTTGAAATTGAAACATTTGACTATTCAGAAGTGAATTCGCTGCTGGAGGGCTAATCAATTCCGTGGCGTGGGCTATATGGATAACGGGACTACCTGGAAGTGGCAAGACGACGATAGCACGAGCGGTGCACACCCTGCTCAAAGGTGAGAGGTTAAAAATACTACAGCTTGATGAGGTGCGCAAGGTGGTCACCCCACAGCCTAAGTACACTGAGGAGGAGCGGGATATCGTCTACTCGTCGCTAGCGTATATGGCAAAGGTGGTCACAGAGTGCGGCATAGACGTTATAGTAGATGCAACGGCGAATCGTAAACGTTATCGAGATCTTGCCCGACAGCTGATACCGAACTTTGCCGAGATCTATGTGAAGTGTACGCTTGACGTTTGTATTGAGAGAGAGTCCGCGCGACTAGCTGAGTACTCCCCAAAAGGGATTTATAGAAGTTCGGTGGCGAAAAGTGCCACCGTTCCTGGAATAAACGTCCCCTATGAAGAGACGAGTAACCCAGAAATCGTAATAGATAGTGAAAAAACAGGCCCGCAAGAGGCCGCGGAGATTATCGTAAAGTACATAGGACAGCGTTTCAATGGACGTTGATGAGGTCACTCGTATCGCACGTGCAGCGATGGATTCCGTGCTTGATTTTATAAACACAGCGGATGATTTCGCCACCATTACCAACGTTAAGAAAAGTGACGTTACGAGAAGGTTTGACGTCGTGGCAGAGGAGACACTTGAGCGTGAGCTCATTGATAGAGGGATAAACGCCAGGGTCATTTCCGAGGAGTTCGGTGACAGGATAGTCGGTAAGTACCCTGCGTGCACTTTGATCTTTGACCCTGTCGACGGCTCCACAAACGCCTCGATCGGTCTTCCCTACTTTTGCTCTTCCCTCGCGTATGCGCAGAAGCATGAGGGGATAACGCTCAGCGATGTTGAGATAGGCGTTATAATAACAAACTTTAAGAACGTCTATGCAGCTGAGAAGGGGGAGGGAGTGTATTTTAATGGAAAGAGACTAAAAACAACGAAGATTCAGAGGTATAAGCCGATTATATCAGCTTATTCGTACGGAGTGCCGACTGTTTCAAAAGGCTTGATAGAACTCGAAAAGGAGTGTATAGTAAGAACGTTGGGAAGCGTGGCCCTTGACCTGTGTTTAGTAGCAGCAGGGAAAATTGATGCAGTAATAGATACGAGAGGTCTCGTGAGCAGTTACGACATTGCAGCTGCACAACTAATTGTACGCGAGAGCAACGCGATTATTACTGATGAGAGCGGCAATAACATTACGGCAGACGTTGCCGGCACTGGAATAGCATTTATATGCGCCGCTGACCGAGCGTTTCATGCCCAAATAGTCGAGATGCTCACTAACACCGCTCTTACAAAATCAACTAATCGCCCATCAGAGTGAACGGCATGAGAACGGATGAGATTCCAGGCACGGCACTTGGAATCAAGCTAGGCCAAAATTGTGAGGGGGTGACGTAAACAGTGACGAGAGAAAGCGTCGTCGTTCGTGTTGAGAGGAATTATAAGCGCTCAGCCTCTCGCTTTCCTCAAATTGAAATACGGTGTTCTAATTATCGGACTGCTATTATTCAAATCTCTGACGAGATCTGCCCCTTTGCATGCCCGCAGACCATAAAAGGCATTGGCACATTTTGTAAAAAGAGTTATAACATACAATTTTTTTTGCAAACATTTTAATATAACCTATTACCAAGTATCAGTGTTCATTACTACACCTCTACTAAGGTCGCTAAGGCTGTTGATGTGGTAATGTTGGCTCCACAGAGAGCGAAGATGCGTGGGCCAAGCATGTACTTAAGTTGGCTCTGTGGAAAGACGAGAAATGTGGGGTGATGCGGTCTTAGCAATCTTAGTACGCTATTTCTGTTAATCGTAGTCAGCTGTTTTAGTAGTTCAATGCTGTTTACTCTCAAGATTTCACACCATTTGTCTTAGCGCGGCTTTTTTAGTGTCCTTGAGATGTGCGTATGACGTTTGCCTCGCATTTGTGTTGTTTAAAGCGTAGCCAAAGTGAGGATGCCAGTTTTATAAGCGATAGGGCATGCCTCGACAACGCGCTGAAACGGCTATTGAACGTGGCCCAAGAAGAACAGGTCTAGCGAAAGGCAGAAATGATATAAACATAGAATTATTGTTGGAAGTACGCGTATGCCCGTATACATCCTTCTTTCAACTCTTACGGCTGAGGGACGAAAGACCGTTAAGGACAGACCTGAACGAATTCTTGAAGTGGATAAAGAGATTGAGGCCTTAGGAGTGAAAGTCCTTTCTCAACATGCAGTGTTGGGGCCCTACGACTTCGTTAACGTGGTGGAGGCACCTGATAATGAGACGATCGGTCGCGCTTCGGTGGAGCTGGGATCCCGAGGGACAGTACAGATTATAAGCATGCCCGCCACACCAGTTGAGGAATTCATCGCTGCAATAAAGAAAAAGTAAAGAGCTTAGCAATTGGCACCTTGTATTGAAAGCGGTTTGAACGCAATCCACAAACGAAATTACAGTCACACAACTATTAGGATACTGATAAGGATATGCTATATTGTCGCTCCTGAAGTGGGAGTGCCATCCACCGACCGTCCTACATCTGAATATCATGACATTCTGTGATAGCTCCTCGATGCCCCCTGTCGGGTTGGGTCACGAGTGTGGTATTCGACGACGTAGATACTACTGTCATCTGAGAAGCTTATTTATACGCTTGTTACATGTTAAGCGTTGGTAAAAAATGAACGCACAAAAGCGACTACTGTTGTTATTGACTGCTGCTATGATAGTGTCTTCCGTCTTTGTAGCAGGGTGTCTGTCAGCAAATAACAAAAATGAAACAAATCAGAGTCAGCAAGCCAGTTCTGGAGTAAACCAAGACCAAACGTTGAAATTAATGTTAGCAAAAATACGTGAAGTTCCAGCAGCAACAACAGGATCGCTGCAATCGTGGAACGAAACCTGGATAGACGCCAACACTGTGAAGGTGATTGAAGTGTCAGGGGATCCGTCCAACGACACAACGATGGTCTTCAGCAATTTTACGCTACTGCGTTTCAGTACCGTTGATGATGCGTCTAAATTTGTAAAAAGTCAAACCACTGGATACAAATTAGATCCTACCGGACCACCCGATAACGGACCTTACAATGAGGCGACAGGACACAAACCATCGACATATGCGGCTTATTTTAAATCCTCGCAGGTTCCAATAGGCCAACCCACAACCACTAGTTATGTTATCCAAACTGATAACATTGTGAATTACGGTGAAAATAAGAGTCACAGCTGACCCGACATTCTACGTCCCGGTACATCTAGTATCGCAACGGGCGCATTTTGACCCTTCAGCATCACGCAAAATAGTCATTTTAGCACTTATATCGAACAATTGATAACATAACAATGCGATTTGCAGAGATCTATGATCAATGATAGATCCTCTCTATAAATCCTAAACGAGAGACACTGGTTTGACAGAATATTCGCAGACGAAGCATAATACGGATGAGGGGCATGCAAAAACTGTTGGTGAGACTCCACTAACATTGAGCTTTTTTTCAAAAATTGGCATTGAGTTTCACATGTAAAAGTGAAAACGACATAAAAGCAAAAATGCCTCCTATGTGCCGGAGTCTAACCTAAACAAGTATCCTGCCGACTACTTAAGAGCGCCCACTCTTGATAATGGTGCGGTTATGTATCGTAAGGCCAGCACAATCGACGATTTTTACTGGAACGGCAACTCCCTATCGTGCTGTTAGTCGACGCAAAACTTGTTACGGACGACGTCATCCGGCTCATCCTGTATCCCGCAACTGCAGACATAAGACTTGACGCAATCGTGGCTCTCCACCAAAATGTTCCATGGGATCCCCTCAGGGAAGGCGCAACACTTTAAATCATTGTCGTAATGCTCACAGAGTGCACAACGTGGGGTACCGAGGTTGACCATGCCATCACAAGCTGTAACTTTTTCACTTATACGATTGATGGGAGCTCATGCTTTTGTTATTTCTGCAAGACCACTTCGGAAGTAATGCGCTCTTAAACATAGTCTTGAGACGAGTCAAATGAAGCAAGTAGAGTAAACAATTTAATAGGTTTAAGTGACTATCAAGAAAGTGTAAACTAGCACATCAGATGCATTACATAAGAACTTATGAAAAAGATACAACAATCTTTTCAACATGTGAGTGGGATAGCGAAGCTTAGACACTACGTCTTTAAGACATTCAAGTGACGGACGCTATGTTACGCGATGAAAGGGATTCTAACGCACCGTTTGCGAAAGTGGGCAAAAGATTGCGAGAAAACGTCGATAGCATTAAAGAATATGACATTTTTATGCCCGATAGAGAGCACTTTCAAGGGTTTGCTCCAACTTTTTTTAACATAAGCGATCAAGAGTACCACGCCGCGCAACAATTGAAACTAAAATTGTTGAAACAATATGAGGGAAAAACACTAGAAGAAGCTCTTGTTGGTGAGGAGGTGGTCACAAAGAGCGGCACTTGTTATCGCATAAAAAGCCGGCACATGGTACGTCTAAAAACAGTAACACCTGATGGAGCAAGGGGGAAAATCTTAGGGAGTCTTACGTTACTCTATGGCATAGGGGAGACGACTGAACGTGTGCTAAAAGATCGTGGGTATGAGACCATTGAAGATCTTACAGGACATCCACGCTTTGGTCCCGAAGCGACCACGTTTTTAGACCTCCTTAACGGGTGCGATACGCGCCGCATCGCTAACTGGATTTGCAAGTGGTTCCCAAAATCACACCCACTCGTTCTTTGTGTTTCTGGCCTTCACAAAAAAGAGGACTTTCTATTCGTGGATATCGAGACGTTAGGACTTTTCACGCGACCGATTATACTATTTGGCGTAGCGCACTTCTCTGATAATACGCTAGTAATACATCAATATTTGTTACGAAGCATTCAGGAAGAGCCGGCTGCATTAACGGCAGTGCTCTCCCATTTGAAGAGTGGTAGTGCCTTCATCACATTCAACGGGCGGACCTTTGACATACCATATATTAAGGAGAGATTAGCATATTACAGAATGAGGGGAGATCTAGAGAGGCCTCATTTTGATGTGCTCCACTTTTCAAGGCGTGCGTGGAAAGACATCGCGGACAATTTTAAATTGACGACATTAGAGCGTCAGTTCATAGGAACGCGAAAAGATGATGTACCAAGCGCACTCGTGCCAGAATTCTACGAGACCTACGTGAGAACCAACAATATAGGACCACTCATTTCCGTAGTTGATCACAACAAACAGGATCTAATCGCTCTTGCATTTCTTTTCTCGAGACTGTGTGAGGAGTTTGCATAACGGTAGAAGGCACAATTAGAGGGTTAAAGGACGGATCCCGATACAGGGATAGAATAGAGCATATCGAGGTGTTGCCAGCCAGAGAACCTACATACGGGGAACTTAAAAAGGAGTTGCCAGTACACCTCCAACGGTACCTAGCAAAAAAACAAATTACTCTCTATCAACACCAATGCGAAGCACTCGATGCGTTGCGATCCGGAAAAAATGTGGTAATTACAACGCCAACAGCATCGGGAAAAACGCTGGCGTTCAATGTTCCAATCTTTGAAACGTTGCTCCAAGACGAGAGTGCTACGGCCCTCTACCTCTATCCGACAAAAGCGCTCTCCAACGATCAATTGAAGGTAATTAAAGAGTTTGAACGATTAAGTGGGGTACTCGTTCATCCGAATGTGTACGATGGCGATACGCCTACGGGTAAACGACCCAAGATCAGAGAGACGGCGAGGATAATAATTAGCAACCCGTATGAACTCCACCATGTCTTACCCTGGCATCATAAATGGCAAAAGTTCCTAAGCAATTTGAAGTTCGTGGTCATCGATGAGGGGCATATATATCGCGGTGTTTTTGGATCGAATGTTGCGTTTTTGTTGCGAAGATTGCGAAGGATATGCAACTCGTATGGTTCTAGCCCCCAGTTCATCTTATCGACGGCCACGCTCGCGAATCCCGTTGAACTTGGTGAGAAGTTGATCGGATGCAGCTTCGACCTTATTACTAACGATGGATCACCAAAGGGTAAGAAATACTTCGTTTTCTATAATCCCTATTTCGACGTGGGTGGCCGTGACGTGGGTGAACTCTCCACCCATCAAGAGACGAAAAATTTGCTCCTGTTTTTTGTGCGGAATCATCTCCAAACGCTCTGCTTCACAGTCTCACGGAAAATGGCTGAGCTCATTGCGTTGTGGTCAAAAATGGAGGTTAAAGAGGCTGAGTCATACCTCGTAGACAAAATCACGGCGTATAGAGCGGGATATCTTCCTGAAGAGCGAAGAGAAATAGAGAACAACCTCAAGAATGGGACGTTGTTGGGGGTAACGTCAACCAATGCTCTAGAGCTCGGAATAGATATCGGTTCACTCGACAGCGTCATCATTTCTGGGTATCCTGGAACGATTATCTCAACGTGGCAACAAGCAGGAAGAGCAGGACGAGGCGTGGAGGAATCCATTGCGACACTCGTTGCCTTCCAAAATCCGTTAGATCAATATTTTATGAAGCATCCGGAGATGTTTTTTGGTAAGTCTCACGAGCACGCAATAATTGACCTATCGAATTACTACATCGTTTTAGGACATCTCATGTGCGCTGCGGCGGAAATGCCCATCACATTAGCCGATGGGGAGTTATTTTTTGGTGATTCCTGCAAAGGAGGGCTAAGGGAGCTGGGGAGGCAGGGTTTGGTGCAAAATACGTTGAGAGGATGGGTATACTCAGGAAAAGGTAGAGCTACAGAGGTTGTTCGCTTAGATGCCTTGAGCTCAGATACATTTAAAGTCATTTGTGATGGAAAGTTGCTGGAGACAATTGATAGAGTACAGGCATATCGAGAGGCCCATAACGGGGCAGTCTTACTACATCAAGGAGAGACCTATATCGTAGAGGAGTTCGACCTCAACAGTGCTATTGTTCACGTCAAAAAGAGGGAGGTCGATTTTCACACTGAACCAATGAAGACGGTAGACATAGAAGTGTTAGAGGAAATGGAGAAGAAGGAGATAGGAGAGTTTGTTGTTTCGTTCGGGGATGTCAAAGTCACCGAGCAGTACGTCGGCTACAAGATACTACGCTATGACCACGTTGTGGGAATTGAGAGCCTTCACTTGCCGCCATTACACTTCAAGACAGCAGGATTATGGTTTACCGTGCCAGATGCTATACGGGCGGAAATAAACGAGGAGCGTGTGGATTTCGGGGGTGGATTACACGGTATCGAACACGCAATGATCGGGATAATGCCCTTTCACGTTCTCTGCGACCGGTGGGATATAGGCGGAGTGTCTACGCCGCATCACCCCGACACCGCAAACCCAACCGTCTTCATCTATGATGGGTTTGAGGGGGGGATCGGACTGACTGAAAAAGCGTTCGAACTAATCGAAAACATCGTCGAGATGACTCTTGAGCTTGTGAAGGATTGTAACTGTGAGGAGGGGTGCCCTGCGTGTATCTACTCTCCGAAATGTGGAAATGAGAACAAACCATTGGATAAAAAAGGAACCATACTGTTGCTTGAGAAATTGGTAGAGATGATGAAAGTCGAGACAGCAGGGTGAAGGATTCCATCGAACATACTTAATTGTGAAGTGGTCGTACAAACGGCGCTACAACGCTTATAAATTCGTTAGTTTTATGTGTTTTGCGGATGATTGCTTACCGCAAATCGCCGTATGAATGTATGTATGATGGCGTGGCATCTCACTCGACGCAGTTCCTCGGTCTTGACGACACAATCGGATGTATTGCTTAGCTTGTCAATTCCTTCCTATCATACCCTTATAAACGTATTCACAGAAAAAAAGGAAAACCTTTATTAGTGATTACATAAGATCAGAAGTAGAAAAGAAACCTTTATTAGTGATTACATAAGATCACAACTGGATAAACTGAGGGGGAGGTGAAACGAGATGGATTTGATGTCGTGCTTATGGGCACTTATAAGTGGCGTAGTGCCCTATATATTGGGACCTACAACCTGGTTAAACGCTATTGTAGCTCTAAATACTGGCCCACTCGGGATTGCTCTCCCCGCATTGGTAGGATGGCTCTAAATTTCTTCACCTTATTATAATGTTGCAAGGGGATGCCCGTCAAGTCAGACAAGCGGACGAGGAGAGGGTTTCTTTCAGTATGCCGCTATTTTTTTTAATTAATTCACGAGAGGGTGGTACTTGCCGTTTTCTCATATAGCAATGAGTTGAATTTCTGTACGTGACGGGGAATTGCTCTGTGCCGTAACACGATATCGAGTTAGCGCAAGGTGCCCCGCACCGGAGTATTTTGGACCTAAAATTGGATCAACTGCTTTCGTGCTTCAAAAATCGACATTAGACGGTCTGATGAACAATGGGGGAAAAAGGCATGTACCTGAGGTACGCCCGCCAACTCACCCTGAATATTCACAGGGAACCGACAAGTTGACTACGGTAACCCACAGTAAAGGCCCCGCGATCAAACAAGAGATTACTAAGCAACGTCGTATCAACAAAATTACAGTTTAAGTCTCCATAATCGAAGACAAAGTATCCAGAAGATATATTTTTGAATGTCTTCTGTAGTATTTCGGTCCGCCACCAGTTGAGATTATATCAATATACCCCGCCTCAACGAGCTCCATAAGAGCTTCTTTTATTTCCTCCTTTGGCGCTGTACCGACCTTTTTTTGTATCTGCCACAAGCGCAGCCCATCGCCCCGCGTCTGATAGATGTGCCACATAGCTATCTGCTGTAGGTTTGACATCAGAGCTACTTCCTTTGGTCCGTCGTTCATTTTTGGATTTAACATCGAACTGCCTTCTTTAGTTAGTGATATGAACTGACTAGTAGTACAAAATAGGTTAAACTTCACGTTTAAAATTTGTGTTTAATTCGTGAAGAAGCAGAACTGATTGTCAAAGACGTTATAAAAATTCAGAAAGCGACTTTTAGCTTACTGTTTGTCACTCCAATCAGGGTTCATTTTCTTAATCACTATTTTGCCTCATGATGCACTAGGAATGACCTTTCTCACAGTTTCTGTAATTTGTTAGTTATAAACGACGATGCGCGTTCTCTGGGAGATTCAAACAAAATCTTATAAAATGCCAGTAAGACCGAAAGACATGCGTGCACTGAGGGCCCCCCTTAGTAAATGTAGCGGGAGCACAAGCATACTAGAGTTGTAAAAAAAATTAAATTAAGAAAACTATCTGTCAATGCGAAGATTTTTTGCCGATTATACCCTGAGCAGGTCGTTATGTGACAACTACTGTGCCGAGCATAGATGGGTGTATACTACAGTGGTAATGGTATGTTCCCGGAGTAGTGAATTGGAATCGAAACGAAGCTCCGGTGTTTAAAGTCCCTGAAGCAAAAGTACTCGTGTCTGAGGTTACAGTATGCGGGACGCCAGCCTGCTGGTTCGTCCATACCACCGTTGTTCCTCTCGCAACGGTTACGGTAGAGGGAATAAAGGCGAAGTTTTGGATGGTGACCATAGTCGTAGCGAGGGTTGGTGTTGGTGTTGCGGCCTTTATTGTTGGCTGTACTAGTGGCATACGTGTAGTACTCGCCGTAACGGTCTTATTAGCCATGCTAGTAGTTGTGTTTGTTTCATTTGTAGTAGATTTCATACATCCTGTAATGCTCACTGCTGCTACGATCGTAAGGGCAATCAACAATACGATCCATCGTTTGTGTGAGTTCATATTAACCAACTCTCAAATGTAAAGGGATGTACAGGAATAAAGTTCTGATCCCTGGAAAGCGTAAAAAGAACCGTATTGACCCCTCCTTTGCATAAACCGCATGATTGGGGGATGTTTCAAGCAGTGCCTCTTGAATATGGGAGGTCATTTTGTGAAAATGACCGGGCTAATAAATACATGAGTTATGTTAAGAAATTCCTTGGCCTTTTTGATAAGTCTTCTAGTCTCGTTCAAATTGTATAAATGAATAAACCGAATTGATTGCTAAATTGGATTCAGACCCCTCTTGAACCTTGTTTCAACGGGAGTGATACATTTATCTCCTCTTGCTGATATCATTAAGCACAACATGCAAAAAAAACGTGCTTCCGATCTTATGTAGTATCGCAATGTCGCTAATCTTTATAACAGGAGTGGTGCTTACCGCAACGCTTGCGGCGGCTGCGCAATACAGAGTTGATGGGACGGTAACAGTTCAGGAACCTGCTCGTGTGGCCGTGCCGACAACGCTGAGTTGTCGTATAACCTACATAACGTCGACCGATGCGCCAAACCTTACACCGCATCCTGCTCCGAGTCAACCTGTGCAGTTCTTCGTAGACGGTATAGAGGTCGGACAAGCCGTAACGGATGAAAATGGCTATGCACAGGTTCCCTACACTTTTGCCACCCCGGGGGCGCACACCGTGCGGGACTACTCCGCAACGACCATCGTCTATGATTCAATGAATGCAGCGCTGGGTCGGTGGACGGTTGATGTAACCACGTCGATTACTGTGCTTCCGGCTGTGCCAAGTCCAACGCCATCACCATCCGTGTCAGTGCTGCCCATCGGCACTAGTACATCAGTCAACAATACAACAACTACAACGACGGCAACTTCTGCGTCTGCATCACCGAGTTCTGCTCTGCCTGGATTTGAGGCGGTCATTGCTCTTGTAGGCATTATAACACTAGCACATCTATTAAGGCGCAAGAGATAACTATGAGAAGTAGAACTGAGTGGTCCTTCATGGGGGCTGTTGAAGAGGAGAGGATGAAGAGGGCTCTAATCAAATAGGAAGAAAAGTATTTACAGAGCTACCTACCCCACGAGGATATCCACAAGAAGGGCTAACATGAGTGTAGCAGGAGAAGCATCTTTGGAGCATCTACGATTCATTTTTCACCGAATGCTACAAATATGCTGATGTTGGCACACTCGCCGCTGCAAACCGATTGGACTTGCGCACAACAATTTTCACCTGCATCATCAACAACTACATTCTCAAGCCCCGCTTTAATGAACCATCGGTTAATATCTTCTCTCTTGAAACCTAACCAATGATCGCGGCGTTCCTTTTTCAGAAATTGGAAATCGTGTTTATCAAGGTCTGTAACAACAAGTTTACCACCGCTCTTCAGAATGCGTACCATCTCATCAATCGCTACTGATGGAGATGGAACGTGGTGGAGGCACATGTTAGCAAAGACAAAATCAACCACTTTGTCAGAAATAGGAAGATGTTCAGCATCCCCTACGCAGTACTCACTCTCGATGACGCTGCTAAACTTCTGCTTCATCTCTAAAAGCATTGCCTTGGATTGGTCAACGGCGATTACTTTAAGTCCCCTCTTGATAAGTCCCCCCGCAATGAATCCGGTTCCGGCTCCGATATCAGCAGCTAATTTTCCGGGCTGCACCATCGCAACAGATATTGCCTTATCCCCCACCTCGTCAGAGAATGCCCTTTCCCTGATTTCCTCCCATTCGTGGGCGACTTCATCAAAATACTGCCTACTGTTCATCGCGGTTTCCCATTCTATTATCTAGTATTGCCCAAACAAACAAATTTAAAATGTTCAAGTAAGTAATGCGCGAGGAGGGATAGTCTAGCTGGTGGTAGGGCTTCAACTCAAATATACTTTATTGCAGTACTCATTATACTGAGTAGATCTCACCCTTAGCACCTCCTCCTAGACGCCATTTTTAGAGGCTTCATACAGTAAAAGGCCCTTTAGCATAGAGCTACCAGCTATTGTGATGTACTCATGAAGAGTTGAGTCGATTTGTCCTGCGCGGTTTTCCGCTGATGCCCCAGAGGAATTAACCACAGGGAAACGACGCTTTCTGGCTGATAGATCTTTTTTCACGCCTACAATTCTGTCTTCGAAGGGGCACACTTTAGCCCACACCGCCCAATTATCAAAATAAGAATCTCTCCGTTTTTTTGAAAAAAGAATACGACTTTTAAGGTTATCTTGGGCTATCAGCAGCGCGAACGCTATATTTAAGGGAATGGCAAACGTGAACTTGTGCGTTAAAATCATTAGCGATCGAGACGATAAATTTTATAGCATACGTTTGGAGAAAAGGAAAATGAAAGATCACGAGGGAAAAGAGTACTACAAGTTCTTGGAACCTACGTTTTTAAAGGAGTTAGATCAGATTTTAAACACTGGAAAAGACATTATGATTCCTGAATTTGGTCAGGAATTGGCCGATGAACTCATATCCGAGGTCTATCAGGAATTTGAAAAGTTAATTCCCGATATACCCTATATAGGCGGTGACGATAATCCTTTTACAGTAAATTTGGTAGAATCTGCTCAATTCTTGGCTTTTTATAAAGTACTTCAACGAAAAGGGATAGGAATAGAGGAGAGCGGAGCGTTATCTCCAAAAATTGACAAAGCGTGGATGGATGACATGCACCGTTCTGGAAATGTCGCCATTGCGCTGCGTGAAGAGTCATCATATGAAGAAAAGGTGAAAGCATGGGCACGTATCTCTCAAAAACGCCTGTATCCTGAAGACTGGGTATATGAATTCCTGGAAGGGGATGGAAAGGACTTTGATAGTGGCGTGGATATGCTTGAATGCGGTATATTAAAATTCTATCAAGAACACGGTATGGCGGACTTTGTACCCTATCTATGTGCAATGGATATCCCTCTGAGCGTGGCCAGAAAACACGGACTTCATAGAACGCAAACCCTTAGTGAAGGCGGGAACAAATGCGATTTTCGCCTCAAAAATGGTCGCCCAACCAAGGTTAGAAGCACAGTCTGGAACGATAACTTGACCAGTGACGAAAAAGTGTAGACGATAGATGCGATGTAAAGTACTTTTTTGACGCTATTACGGACCAGTGATTTACTCGCGAATTTTTTTCAGCACCCACGCCATGTTTTGACCGAGATTCTTCATGGTCTCCACACCTTCTTCGTCCTTTTCCACGTCCCCGATGTCCCGTCCGACGCCAATGTTCCAGTAGCTGGAGCCCGGGACGATCATCTGGCTAATGAAGAAGAAGTGGTTGAGGGAGTCAAAGGTATGTATTGCCCCAGCTCGACGCACCGCTACCACTGCCGCACCGACCTTACGCCGAAACATATCCGCGTTAGCCCTCGCTACAAAGCCTGCCCGCTCGATGAGGGCTTTCATGTTCGTGGTGACGTCGGCAAAATAGGTAGGCGAGCCGAGGATGATCCCATCCGCTTCTGCCATCTTTTCAATGCATTCGTTCACCACATCGCTCTCCACCGCGCAGCGCTTGTCCTTGTTTTCGAAACACTTATAGCAGGCGATGCAGCCCTGAATCTTACTGCCTGCAAGCTGCACCAACTCTGTTTCAATCCCTTCTTTTTCGAGTTCGCGAAATGCATACTTGATGAGAGCGGCAGTATTGCCGTCCTTACGCGCACTGCCGTTAAAACCCACAACTTTCATTTTCGTTTCCTCCTCATTTACGAGCGTGAGTAGGGAAGGCCTACCCGCGTTCCCCCGCAAAACATGTCCCTTCTTAATACGCTTGACAGCTTGTTGCCACGCCCGTCTGTTTCACCGTATCATAGTAGAACTGACAATTATTAATGCAGCCGATATCCGGAGCTTTTATATCGCCGAAATAGGCATAAGCCCGCGCTCTGCATCCTCCACAGACATTCCGGTAACTACAGGAGCCACAGTGTCCTTTTAGATCGTGCCTTTCTCGCAAAGACTGCATAACTTCAGAATTTTGCCAGATGTCGATGAATGATTCTGTTCTCAGATCTCCTACTTCTATCGGCATAAAGACACAGGGAGTGACTATCCCGTTGGGTTGAATTGCGCAGTACATTCTGCCAGCGCCACAACCGCCGATAAACTCCGCGAGCGCCCCCACCTTGTCGCTAAACCCAGCTGCTCCGACGTGTGCAAGCGACATGACGCCACTCTCTGAATTCATAAGGCAGACCCGCGAGAACTGGGGCGCGGTAGTGAGAACCTCATATCCTTCCGTCCTCTTGCTGAGGTGCTCATACATTTTTTGCATTACCATTTCTCGTTCTTCTGGGGAAAGATCCATATTAATAATTTCAGTGCCTCTTCCCACCGGTATGAAGTTAAAAAACAAGCTTCTATTCACACCTAAATTTCTACTTAAAGCAACTAAATCGTCTAATTCAGTATAATTCTCATTGGTTAATGTTGTGGCGATGCAAGAGAACCCACCTTCAGCGACGACGTTTTTTATTCCAGCAATTGTACGATCCCACGCTCCGCTAACGCCTCTAAATTCATCATGTTTCATCGGGGCAATTGAGTCAAGGCTTATCTCGAAGTATTGAACGCCAACGCTTTTTAACCGTTTCACTACGTCTGTTGTTAACAGTGTTCCATTCGTTGCTAATGAAAGGTAAAGGCCCATGTCAGAGGCATGCTGGGCTACCTCCCAAAAATCATGGTGCAACATGGACTCCCCACCTGAGAAGGCAATGGCCACGACATCATTTTCAGCCAACTGGTCAATAACATCCAGCTTCTCTTCGAGAGTTAATTCATCCGGAGAGAGCTTACCGGCACTTTGATAGCAATGTTTGCATCGTAAATTGCACGCGTTTGTAAAATTCCAGACAGCTAAAAAAGGGGCGTGCAATTTTTGCGGCTTTGTTACCCCATACTCAGCAATACTTTTAACGACATTTGACATCCCTCTGCGGTTGGGTTGCCGACCAAAATAGTTCTTCATCACCGTTTTGTCAACTTTAAATAATGTTCTGCCGAGTTCAATAAACGCGTAGAAGGGCAAAAACTTCAGCTTTTTACTATAACTAATATTGTTCTCACTGCTATAATTCTTTAAGGCATCATAAATAATAGTGCTATCGTTGGCATAAAGCCCTTTAAAAATTTGTCTAATTACTCTGTTTCCCAATACTATAGTTGCTATGTTGAGGGTTGAAAATAACGGTGCCGAATTATCAGAGGTTTCGTACTCACCGTTTCGCAAGTACTTATTTCGACTTACCGCTGCCATATTGTCATCCTCCATCCCCCCTTACGGTTAATAACGCATGATACGGCAGTACTATTCTGCTTATTCTGTGTGTTATTCTATATTATATTTCATTTGTTATCGTGCTATTATTTACCCCTTATCCACAAAAAAATTCCTTTAGTCTGCTCTGTCGTGTTTAGCGGGTGTTTTGCGTTATGCGATTCTTGCTGTTTCGTGAGTGAAATATCATAACAATTGATACGATCCATAAGGAGGGGGAGGATCAGACACGAGACGGGTAATGGTATATGCCATTACCCTGCGCTCTGCTCAAACCTGGAAAGCTCCTCACAGTACCCGTTGTTCAGCTAATTGCTGCTTCCTGGCATCCACCTAACTGCAATGTGTGAATGGCACCAGCGAGAACTGCGTCTAAGATACCTCCTGCTGAAGCAGTGCGATACATCGAGTTAATTTCGTAAGGTGATTGCAGTGACAAGTTTGTCAAGTGGAATGGCATTCCACAGCAGCTATAAAGATCAGAATCCAATTTGGTACCAATTTACTCGGGAAATTTACGGGCAGGTGCTCTTTCGAATGATTATTAATTACATAGCAATTGGGAACTCCCCGATATTCAAATGCAATGCCAGGAGTGACGTTGCGTTAGGGAAAAAGTGCTCACGCTTCTTCACGGTGGCATTGATACTTTTTAAGTACTTCTGTGCCCTTCTCGAGGAGTTTCCTATACCACCTTAATGCCCCATACCGTCCGGCACAGCTACGCCATCCGCGTAGTGAGAGATGGGATGATCTTCGAAGAGTGCAACTGCTCTTCGGCCATAGCAACCTCAACAAGACACACATATACTTACAGTTCGAGATGAAGACCAGCGAAATGTGTATAATCACGTGGCGTTTTAGTGGCCACATCATTACTTGATGTAGAACGGGTTTAGACATTGGAGACTGGCAAGTCGAATGTACGAAGCCGCCCAAATTGAACTGCATTCATTTACTAAGGAGGGTTCCTAACGCAATAAGGAATAACGCCACTCCAAATACCTTTTCTAACACAGCATTTGGTACACTTGTTGCTATCTTAGCATCAGAGGACACCTCAACGAAAAACCCTACGCCAATAAACGCAGCGATTTTATCGCTTCAGAAGCGTGGGTATTTTTTCTATTTTTCAAGGTTAAAAAAGTAGTGAGGGATTACCTCCCCGAACGTATATTTACAATAGAGGTGATTGTTACAGTACCGCGACTTGAAAAAAAAGGCGAATTGACTGTATGGATCATCCCCAAACTAATGAACAACAACATCACCTGATGAAGAAGAAGGCTCTGACTAAAAACCTTCAAACAGAAGAAGAATCTGAAAAAGCAGATATAAAAGAACTCGGAAAAGAGGCACAAAAGAGGGAGTAAGCACGGCCTACAACTGTTACAGGGCATCATCCATTACAACTAAGATTGAAACTACACTAAAAAAGAAGGAGTAAGCGATGAGTGATAAAGAACCTGATTTGGAAATTGTCTTGAAAGACCTACGGAATAGGATTCATAGGCTTCGGTATGGGCTCGATGAGTTCGACCAAGAACTAAAAGAGATAATACAGATTTGGAATCACGCAAAAAAGCTGACGAGATCGTTTGAAGAAGAAGCACAAAAGAGCGAGCAAAAGTGAAAACAATTCAAGTAAAAGACACTGTTTTTGGTAAATTGCAGGTTGTTCAACAGCGTATGATAGAAGTAACGCATGAACAGTGGAGTGTTAGCGAGATTATTGATGTCGCAGCTTTCGGCGCTATTAGAAGCAGAGATCATTGACAAACATATTGAATAAAAAGAAGTGAGCGCAACGCACTCTGTAAAGGAGCTCTCGTACCTAAAGTTTCACTGCGGAACAGTCTACACTTTTCACGAAATCAATGCCGTCGGCAGTGATGCTTAATCTGTAGTAAAAATCGCCAAACCCGCCCGTTTTAATGTAGTTTTTCTCTCTATAATATGCAATGAAATGATCAATTTCTTCTTTACTAATCCCCCACTTTTCAGCAATCGGCCGAATATCAGATGTTTGCTTGGTTGTGTCCGCGTTTATGTAGTCGCAGAGCTTGCACATAAATCTCTCACGATCCTGTTTCGTATTCATTTTCTCCCCGTAATAGACTTACTAAAATATCGTATAAAAGGCATACAGATGAAATATTCACACTTCTCGGATCGGGTTTAAGGTGCGCTAGAGCGGTTTTTTGGGTAATGGTACAGGAGAGGGTGTAGCTTAATTATTTTTACGATTAGACCATTTTTTCGATTTTATTACTACAGAAGTGGGGGTATTTTTTCTATTTTTTCGCGGGCAAGAAAAGTAGTGAGGGGTTATCGCACCGAGAGGAAAGCTATAATAGAGGTGATTGTTACACTACTGATATATGAAAAAAGAGGTGAATTGACTGAATGGCTCATCCCCAGAATAATGACCAACAACAACATCACCTGATGAAGAAGAAGGCTCTGACTAAAAACCTTCAAACAGAAGAAGAATCTGAAGAAGCAGATATAAAAGAACTTGAAGAAGAAGCTAAAAACTAAAAAAGCAGGCTCTGACAAAAAAAGGTCACGATAAAAAAAATGTTGACGACATTTTGCGCCGTATCGTCCACAACATAACATAGTATTGCAGACGACAAGACGGAGACAGACAATATGATTGCATGGACACCTGAAGAAGTTGAGAAATTACTACAGCATATTACTACATTGCCCACTGACGAAAAACTTCAAGCCAAACTATCTCACAAACGAACTAAGGAGCGTATATAATGACATTTGAGGATATTTATATTGAGGATATTTATGTAGATGGGATCGTCCAGACGGGGGAGGGCACCCTAAGTGTTCCTTACCTCCTCTCTGCCGCACCCCCGCATGAGTGGGAGCTTATATTTTTGAATACTATAAATTTGATGCCACTTAAGTGGACCACAACCTTACCGAAGACGAACACACGGATACACGGAAAGCAAATCCTGTTTGAATGCGAGCAAGACGCAAAAGTTATTAGAGAGGGCATCTGTCGAGAAATTCTTGATGCTCATGTTGCAGATGCAAATAAAAGATATCGCGAGATTTTAGAAACCCGCGCTCGAGAAGAGGCACAAGAACGACAAATAGAAGAAGTACGAAGTAAGCAACTTGAAGATCTAAAGCGGCAATTACGCGGGTGATGATCAGTAAACTAAGTTCAAATTTCAAATGATATAGTTACTGTATTTAGTTATTTTATCGATACTTTGACGCCTTCGAATAGTTGCACTAACGGTATTGTAACCTTCAGCAGTCCATTTGAGAATGTGGCCTCCGCCTTGTTCGGATCGATGGTGTGGGTGAGGAACCAGCAGCCGACATATTGGGTGTCATCTCTGGGAGCCCAGAGACAAAAGCCCGTTTCCGAGGCTTCAAATTCTATATCCTTCTTGTCAACACCGGGAAGTCCTATTTCAATCATATAATTTTTTCTGTCGTGCCAAATACATGCATCCGGTAGAACCGAGATCCTTTCTTTTTTAGCCAATGAGTACCACCGTAGGAGTGTTCAATTCAATTCCTTAAATAACTTTTCCGAGACTTGAAGGTTACAATAGCAGCTTTTAAATTATCTAAGTGGGCTTGCAGTTGTAGAAGTAGTCGTGTGAGAGAGGTGTGGCAAGATTGAGGTTTTAACACTCTTAGTAGTATTTCCCTATTCTATATTCCATATGTCCTATCGCTGTATAACAGGCTTACATCATAGTGTAGCACATCATAGTGTAGCGTACAATCTCATCGTTTAAATTATCCTTAATCGACCACTAATCATCCCAGTTGTGCTATTGTTTTGTCCTATATGTGCGACTGCGTCCTACTCACTAAGTGGAGGTCAAAATCCCCACCGTTATCATACAAAGGGGGGCATTTTGTATGATCGCACCACAATGAAAGGCATCACCGATTACATGGAGAAGGCGCAGGTCGATACGATACTTGCAGCTGCTAACGTTTGAAACTTCTGGAGACAGTCAGACCCATACCCTCGTAATGGTGTAGTCCACACCTTTTTCGTTGAATAACCGTATCACGTCATCGCTTCTTCGCGCATCAATTAAGAGTGTTCCTCTTCCAAGCCGCTTTCCGTACTGTGTTATTAACCCCTCTCTCTCGATCACATATTCCTTCCCCTTGTAAGTCAGCCTCGCCTTATAGCCGTAGAGCTTTCTCCCCACGTACATCTTATCTTTCTGTGGAATCTCGCCAAACGTATAGGAGATGAACACGGCGGGCTTCAGAGACTCCTTCGTTCCCAGCACCTTCTCCGGCCGGCAGTAGAGCATGATGCCATCTTTGGCAACTTCCCACAGGAACTCCGAGTTGACCGCTTCCCCGCGGTTGACGAACTCGAACGAAAAGGGATTCTCAAGCTTGTAGCTGTGCTCTATTTCCCCCGCAGCCCTATAGACGATCTTACCCTCCTCTCCTGCTTCCGGATTATGGTCGGCGTCGAACAACAGGAAAAGTTCAACGTCGCCCTTCTTGCGCATCTCCTCTGTGGCAGCAGAGCCAAAGAGGATTACGGCCTCCAGTGTTGGAATCGCCTTGAGTTTTTGCGCAAGGTTAAACGCTGCGGATAACACAGTACCGTTCATCGTCGTTTGCTCCATCGCATGATCGTGTCAAGTATTTCGAGAACCCGCGAAATGATCTCTCCATTCCCCTTCTCACCTTGCCACCGCCCTTGCCTGATCGTTCCCAGCTCTCCAAATACATCGGCAATTGCATCGTCGCCTCGCTCCCGCGGAAGCCATGGAAGGCCGGCGTGGGTGTCGATAGGTATGCCGAACTTTCTTTTACGGCCATACGCGAGATAGTGGAACGCACACCCGTGAACGAGCTCAGCTATGGCGCTTACGTGTGCCTTATCATCTTTCAACGCCGTAACACTCTCGTAAATCTCTTTGCTCATTGTAGGTGGCCTTCAGCATTCATTCAATGGAGTACTTTATCGTTATAGATGTACAAAAATTTTTTGTTATATATATACAAAAAGAGCTATATACTATACTATCGTTGTTGTATTGTATATATAACAAAGTGCAGTGGGGTTTATGCACGTGGGCAACGCTGACATGAAGATGTTTTTTTAAACGGTCCCAGACGAGTGATGCCTAACCTTCAACCTTATTGTAAAGCCGAATGTGACACTACGGCAATGTTCTTTCGTGTTGGCATATCGTCGCTGCGAGTGCTCTATAGTGGGAATTGAAGAGATCTCAATTGTCATTACGGCAACGAGACGAAGTCAGGAGATCACACCGATGAAATTATGTGGAATGGGAAAAATGGATGAAAGTAAAAGAAAGCCGTGGCACGAACTGCCTGGGGAGAGCAGTGAAGCATACGGCGGTTTTTGCCTGTACCTCAATATGGGCAGTGGACGCTCGTTGAACGCAACAGCACAAGTAACTGATGAAAGACCGCTATTTATGGAGCAGTTGAGCGCATGGGCAACTACGTTTGACTGGGCCAGAAGGGCTAAACTGTGTGAACAGTATGTTGACAACGAGCTAGGAAACCTACAAGAACATTTGGGAAAGGCTGTGCGAACAGCAAGACAGATCGTATAGTTGTGTATTTGCCACTTTTTTACACAACGAGGAGAATGATTATTATGGATATTGTCATGCTAACAAGTTGGTCGCCGCGGCATTGTGGGATAGCTACGTATAGTTCTGAGCTTGTATCAGCTCTGAGAAGTGACGGACATAACGTGAGCATAATCTGCCATACGGATGAGGAGTGTGGAGGGCATACTGAAGCGAACGTCTATCCCGTCATTGACCTTAACAATCCAGGGTGGGACGCAACAGTATATGAAACCATAAAGCAGCTCAAGCCGGACGTGGTTCACATTCAGCACGAATACGGGCTCTATCCCACAAACGGAGATTATAGTGGAAAGATATTGCCACTGTTGTATCGGCTAAACCTCGACAGAATCCCTTCTGTGATGACGTACCATAGCATCTATACCTCACTAGGACGATCTGAGGCCCTTTTCACTGACATTAGCTTACGGTTAGTTAATTCTGCCATAGTTCACGTCGAGGTGCAAAAACTCTTTTTGCCATACAATCTGAATTGGGTGCCCACAAACGTCAACGTCATCCCCCACGGTGCAAAAAAAGTCGTCCCGATAACCAATGCGAAAGAGCGATTCGGTCTTTCGGGTAAAAAGGTCGCCCTCTGCATAGGCTGGTTTGACCCGAACAAGAACTTTGAAGACGTCATTAAAATATGGCCTGACGTCATAAAAGAGGCGGGTAATGACGTCATCCTCGTGATTGCAGGTGATGTGAGGCCAGGAGCCTCACCAGTTCTGACCGACTACAAGGACGCGCTATTGAACGCAATCGATGAGTCGCCAGCACGGGATAACATAAAGACCATCATCGGTGCATTTGATCCTGATACCTATGACAGCATCGTATCTGCAGCCGATTTCGTCGTATTGCCGTATAAACACGCATCCCAGAGTGGCAACTTGGCCCACGCATTTGCCCTGCATAAACCGGCCATAGTAACTTCGCTGGAAGGGTTAAAAGCGGAAATTGAGGCGAGCGGAGCAGGGATTGCTGTGCCCGTCGGTGACCTCGACCAATTGCGGAAGTCGATCACCATGCTCCTTACCAGTGACGTGATGTTCAAGACGTACACGGAACGGGCACAAGCATATGTAGCAAATCATATCGTGTGGGAAAACATAGCGAAGAAGCACGCGCTTGTTTATCAAGATTCAATACTAAAGCAAGGTGCGTAGCATAGTTTAATGCGGGTGCAGAAAGACAGAACCCTAAAGTGAGTAATTCGCATACGCATATATTCAATTCAAAATCGCCACCGTTAGTTAACAAAATTCGCTCTAATATAAAGGTGAAACATGGTAACGTATGAAGAAATAGGATTGGACATGCCCACCAGAGGAGGCGCTGTGAATGGAACAGTAGGCGGCCAAAGAAAATCGCCAAACCGGGCTATTATTGGACCTGTTGAGGTGCATATCTTGGAGGTACTCTTCATACTTCTACGCGATAAAACATTTTACACCCGTATACAAATTAGAAAAAAAGTTCGTCACTCGTTGCATGACGTATCAGATGACGATTTTTTTGCAGCCTACAACGAACTTTCGCGATATTCAAGGCGCTTTAGAAGGGCATTATTTGGCATAATGCACAAAGAGGCAAATATTTGAACATATAACGATGCAGTTAACAAGTCGTTACGATAGAACTCTAAGTGTATCAGGAAGGATCCCGTACTATTCAACCAACGTCCGATTCAATGCAATCGATCGGTGAGTGTCTCACATCGTGACCTTGTTTCTCCTGTATTCTTTTTTGGTAGTTTGAGCTTTTCCTCTTAAATCAACAGAAAATCAATTTCTAAGGCCACGTCTGCCTGCTTAGAAACCCGTTACTTATTTACATACCCTCGACTCGTGATTTTAGCGTTGCCCAGTCCTCACGCGGTGAGGAGATGTTTTGCAAGCGTGCTTACGGCTCGAAATGCCTCTGGTGGTGCACTGGTTTAGCCATCGTAAGAGGCGAGTAAGTTCATCCACATTTAGGGCGGGGATCATATCTTGAAATTGTCCATAGCCTCTTTTGGCGTCTGGCTGGCGATGAGCGTATTCCATGTGGCCTCCAGCTCCTCAGTGGTGCGAAGGTTCCTGAAGGTGGGCAGGACATGCTCCTCCCCATTGATGTGACATATAAAGAATGGAATGAACCGATCAAATGCGAGGTAGAACTGAGCCAAAACTCTCTGCGTTTCTCACAGTTGGATGGCTTCGTGCGTATCCTGTCCAGTGGGAGATGAAATTGTCGAAGAGGAGATGGAGGTGTGCTGTTTCTCTTCGAGCGTTTCAGCTACACCTAAACTTGTATCGCGTTGATGTTGCTGTAGCCAAATAGGAGCTGCTCACAGCTCTACTTTTTATATGACTTACCCAAAAATATGGTATGGTGGTAACGTTGGATATAAACAAACGACGCGATGATTTCCTCCAGAAAATATACTTTCATGTAGGCGGTGACACAACCGTATGGGAAATGGACGTTCACGCAATCGGCAAAGAGTGGGGGTACTGTGACGATGAAATTGAGAGTTTCCTCGACTATTGGGAGACAAACCATTGTATTGAAGTAACGCGCACTTTGGGTGCCGAAACAGTAGCGGCGCGACTGACACCGGATGGATTTAAATGTGTTCGGGATGTGCTGTTATTGTAGGTTTATGACGTGATACTAATACTGTAAATTTATTAAAGTGCCCTTAGGATGCCGACAAAGGGCCAATTTAACGGATAGTTCGCCCTAAAATGGAGCCGGAAAGGAGGCCTAACGTTTCAGTGCCCATCGCGTTCTAGAGATACTGGTGCTGAACAACGACAAGAGCACGTAGATGAAAAACAACTAATATTTGAACATAACTCCTTCACTCTAATTCCCCAATGACCTCGTCAACTGCCCCTTCTATTACCTTCGTGCCCTTCAAAATTTTCAAGCTTACTAACCCGCCAACTAAAATATTCAGGTAATACGTTACAGACCTCCACGCTAAGACAAACACGCCCAGTATTGAGGTGCTAACAAAAGCTGAATAAATTGAAGCGGTGCTTATTTCCGCTACGCCACTGTTGCCGGGAGTGAGAGGGAGTATTACAATCAATGTTAACACCGTCTGCGCAGAAAACGATGGGAGTATCCAAGGTTGGGATCCTAGACCCACGAGTATGAGGGATGCTATGGAAAATTGAAACATCCAGAACGCTATGGTGTATACGAACCCCTTGCTAAGTGCCCCCCTCCCCTCCTTTAGATATATTGTTATACTGTCGTGGAAGACGTCAATCTCACGAAGTATCCTGGTCATCATTTCATCAGCTTTTTTATGACCACGAAACTTTATGAACAGCCATCGAAATTTTGTAACTAATAACTTCACCTTTTTTGGCTTTGCTATTGCGTAGAAAATTACGAAAAATATGATGAGAAGCAGGATCGCGGCAGAAAGCAAAGAGCGCGGTTAACCCGATGTTGCTTTTCATTTGATGTTGAAACAGGATGAAGCCTATAGGTGCAGCTATACCCAAGAAAAGTGCATCGAGCATGTCCTCTCCGAGGACCACGGCTGAAGCGTTACCTATTGATAGCTTAAAGCGTCGTAAAAGCTGAACTCTCACAACTTCACTTCCCGCGTGTGCAGGAGTAATTGAAGCTGCAAAAAGGCTTGAGAGAATGACTGCGACGGAGTTTTTAAGTGAAATTTTCCCACCAATTGCCTCTGACATTGTCTTCATCCTCACCGCCCACGTCACCCACGATAGGAACTGGAAGGCAATTGCTGCGAAGAGAAATATGGGATTTATGTGGATTAAACTGTTAACTGTATTAGTGCTGATTGTAAACGCTATTAAGGCTATGATAGATATGACGCTCAACATTAGTGAGATGGTCAGCCATTTTCTCAAATTTCTCACAAGTTTGCACCACTTAACCCATTACACGTCTCATCTAATTATGCCCTTCCATTCAGATGTGCCCGAATTCACAGGCTTTATAATAACTACAATTTCATAGGTTGTCATAAGCCCGTGTAGCCTATTCTACCAACTTGTATTTTTACGAAGTGATGTTTGTAGTGTTGCTTTACACGTTTTGCGGTATCAATAAAGCATACGCAGCATACATCCCGGCGCAATCAACATTTACCGATTCCTCCGATTATTGCGCAGCTATTAGCTTGGAATAAGGGTTAGGTGAGTGAGCGAAGTGGTAATAATCCCCATAAGAGGTTAAAATATCCTAACTGTATTAAAAATACTGTTATAACTATAATAAAATCAAACTATTTTTATACAGTCTCCGTCATTGCTCAACCTTCATTTTTCAAAAGTCCTTAAAAATATGACATACACTTCACCGATTATCTCAACAAATGCCAGCTTATCAACTCTCCTTGCAGCGAAAGACAGAAATGGCATGAACACAGAATTATCGTTGGAGGTGCATGTATGCCCACATACGTCCTTCTTTCCACTCTCACGGCTGAGGGGAGGAGGACCATTAAGGAAAGGCCTGAACGAATTCTGGAGGTCGATAAAGAGATTGAAGCCTTTGGCGTAAAACTTCTCTCTCAATATGCGGTGCTAGGGCCCTACGACTTCGTTAATGTGGTGGAGGCTCCGGACAACGAGGCGATCGGTCGGGCTTCGGTAGAGCTGGGTTCTCGCGGGACAGTTCAGATCATAAGTATGCCCGCCACTCCGGTAGACGAGTGGATCGCCGCAATAAAGAAAAAGTAAAGCTCAGCACTTATCCCTTTTAGTTCAACGCGATTTTGAACGAGAGTTTCACGCTCTGTAGGGTAGCGCAGCTGTGCTATACGCTATTCTGCACTGTAATTTGAAACAAACGAAACTAATTTTCTTGCTTTGATTTGATGCTCAAGACATAGTTATCTCTAAATAGCCTAGTAATTTACAGATAAGTGATAACAGTGGTTGTAGGAGTCACGATGGCCAACGTCGTTGCGGGTGAAGAACGATACGTTTATAGGACGCTCGTTGAGCTCAGTGGTATTAGAGAAGTGCTCAACTATTTGTTTTCATTTTTAAACCCTCTTTATGAAACAAGCGTATTTAAAAATGAGCTGTACTTGCTCACCTCGTTCTCAACAGCGGGATGCCCCCTTTCACAAGGCAAAAATAGAACTAGGGAGGTATCAACCAATTAATGAATTATTCATAGCGTTTGACAAGGAGAGGCTCCGAGAACTTTTGTAAACCTGCCGCTGTGGAAATTCTCGGTTGTCAAATTAACAGTATCAAAAGGATGTGTTTTGAATGCACGTCGATAAAGATTCGTCTTCAAAGAGGTCGTAAGCATGACTGCAATAATACCACTAAAAAGCTACACCTAAGGTAAGGTAGCCCCAACTAGAGCGTCTTAGTCATCTCTCCTTATCGGCAAACACTTAACTAATTCATCTATCCTGACATCGCCTACATAGGGCACCACTTCTTGATATAGGTCTGCACGGAACACCATCATAGCATTTTCATCGTCTTCAGCAGGAAGTTCTGGCCACCTCTCTGTGAAACGAACGATTTTATCCATACGGAGCATCGTACAGAGCCCTGCCAACCACTCTCGAACGCCCCCATCTTCAAGTTCCATTGCTATGTCCTCTAGCAGGGTCATATCCTCATCGGTAAGCGTCGGGTGCTCTTTATCATTGGACTGCGCTATATCGACAATGAGCGCAGTCCAGAACATACGGGTTACAAAATGATGCGTTCGTCTGTCGGCGATGTCACGCAAATGCCCGGCTATGAGGGCTCTGACGCTTTCATACACGTCTGCAAGATGGGGCGGTAGTTCCGCTACGAGATCCTTAAGTAAGTCATGTTCATCTCTTTCCATTGTGGTACTCCCTCATAGGTAACTACTCTACCAACCCTATAAGAGCTTTTCAACGCCACATCAAAGATTTAATTCAAAGGCTAAAAATTCTCAACAGACGCACCTGTAAGGTGCAATTAAAATAGTAATTTAAGCTTCTTCAGTGTCTCATCACGATGTTAAAATCGTGCTTCACTATTTTATTTGTTGTTGGAGCAAATATTACCTAATTTTTTAGACTTAGACGATCTGCTATGAGATATCGACCACAATTTGCTTTGCATTTAATGGCTTAAACTCAATATTTCTCATCATACTTCATCTTGCTTCCAAACCGTTAATAGATAGCGAATGCATTGATATGCAATGTGGCTGAAGGTGGAAAAAGTGAAGGTCGTCTACGTTATAGCACTTGCACTCGTTAGTGCCACCCTAGTCTGTGGTTGTGTCCAATTCCAGGTGAACACGAGCACAGGTCCCGAAAACATTATTAGGGAGACAAGAGGCGTGGCTTCATTTACGAGCATAGACTTTGCACTTCCTGGCACGCTGTACATTACCCAAAATAACACACAGTCGGTGGCAATTGAGGCAAAAAACAGTGTCGTTCCAAATATTCGAACAGAGGTAACAAATGGAGTCCTAAAGATTGATGCAACACGTCCGATTTCGGCAATTACGACGCCACTCACTGTCTACGTGTCCGTCACTGATATTACCGGCATAACTAACCGCGCCGCAGGAACCGTTCTAAGCAGCTCCCCTCTGAACGCAAACGCACTCAACCTGACGCTGCAAGGTGCTGGAAGTATTGATATTGCTGTTAACGTTACCCAGCTTACAACGCAAGTGTCCGGTGTGGGCACCGTGCTTTTGCGCGGTAACGCGACAACCCATGCCGCGACGCTAACTGGAGTAGGAAGCCTGCGCAGTTACGAACTGCAAACCGATTCAACGACGGTCTCCATTACGGGCGTCGGCTCAGCTGAAGTAACCGCATTGAACACTCTCACCGCCAACATAAGCGGTACCGGATCAGTTAACTACCACGGCTCCCCTCAGGTGACTGTACAGCGCACGGGTCTTGGAGTCGTGCAGAAAACGGGATAGATCCGGTACGTTGATGAGGGGGAATTGACTAAGATAGAGTACCTTATGGTTTTTCTCTATAACGCTAATCAGTTACGGGTTTTCAGAGAAAGAAGAGACAACTTCTGTTTTATTATAAATTTTTTGATTTTGTCTCTCAATGTTACGACACAGTTGGCTATGCAGTAGCAACCGGAGAATAGCGCGTAAATAATAATAATGAGAAGCAGAATCTTATACAATTATTCATTGCTTGAAAAAAGAACGGGGGGTGTTCACATATGGATAAACAACAGCCTGGCCTTAAGAGGATATATGCCTCCATCATTATAGCGTTCGGATGGCTGTTATTCTTGGCGTTATGGTTATTCTATTACGCCACTGGTTTTAGCATTCTCCAAAACATAGCGATTTTCTTGGTGTCTATCGTCGTTGCGGCGATACTACAGATTCTATTGTGGGTTCCGTGGTCCATGAGACATGCTAGTTAAGAACTATCAGCACCTTGAAAAAAAGATCAAATACACGCGATTGTAAAAAAGAGGGGTGAAACAATAGTCTCTGTAACTATGAAATCGGAAGACTTCAGGCTATAACTGCAATTGCAGTTCATCATCATTTTTAAAAGAGGCCAGTGAGGGCCAGTGAGGATGAAGTGAAATAGTGAGAAACGAAGAGCTGCAACTCATTTTAGCAGAGGGTGAGGGCTATAAAATAGAGTTCAAAGAGTCTCTATCGACCATTGACCGAGAGCTCGTGGCATTTGCCAACGCATCAGGAGGCAGAGTCTTTCTGGGGATCACCGATGACAAGCGTATCAAAGGCATAACGATAACGAACAAACTCAAATCCCAGCTCCAGGACATCGCCACGAAATGTCAACCAGCCATAGCCCTCTCGTTCGAAGAATTCCAAAACGTATTGATTATCAACGTGCGAGAGGGCAACGATAAGCCCTATAGCTGCGCTTCCGGATTTTACATACGTATTGGTCCCAACTCCCAAAAGCTTACGCGAGATGAAATTGTCGAGTTCTTCAAAGAGGAGGGAAAAATCAGGTTTGACGAGCTGATCAACTTAAAATTCGAGTATGACGCGCATTTTGACCCACGCAAACTTGACACGTTCTTGCGGCTTGCGGGCATCTCAAAGATTCTCGATGATCCTTCCATTCTGGTCAATTTAGGCGTTGCCGAAAAGCAGGAGGGTAAGGTCATCTTTAACAATACGGGCATTCTCTTCTTTGCACGAAATCTGCAAGGCATTTATTACCACACCGCCGTGACCTGTGCCCTATAAAAGGGGATGGAGAAGGTCGACGTTTTGGATAGACGGGACTTCAACGAGGATCTCATCAGCAGCATCGATGGGGCGATAAACTTCCTCAAGCAGTGGATCCCCGTGCGATACGAGATGACCGGTACTCCTCGAAGAAGGGAGGTGCCGGAAATCCCCTACGACGCCTTGCGGGAGGCGGTCATCAACGCCGTCACACACAGGAACTACTTCGAGAGAGGAGCAAACGTGATGGTGGAGATGTTCGATGATCGAATCGAGATTACGAATCCTGGTGGTCTCGTCAAAGGGTTACGGCCAGAAGATTTTGGGAAGAGGAGTGTGCTGCGGAACCCGAACATCGCTAATTTGTTGCGTGAAGTCCGCTACATCGAACGGTGGGGGACAGGCACCCAGCGCATGATTCAAGACACGCTTGCTTACGATCTTCCCGAACCGGATTTTGTTCAGGTTCGTGGCGGGTTTGAAGTGGTATTTAGAAAGGCTGAAGCGATTCTTAAGACTCTGAACGAAAGGCAAAAACAAGCTTGGAAATATCTTCGAGAGAACGAGACGATCACGAATTCAATTTATGTTGATTTATGCAAGTGTCCTCCAAGAACTGCATTGAGTGACTTACAGGACTTAGTGAAAAGAGGCATTCTCAAGAGAGAAGGAGTTGGAAAGGCGACAATACACCGACGAATCAGATGAATGATACATAAAATATTCTAGGGCATAAAATACGCGCAAAATACGCGCAACAATGCACTAATATACGTGAATATATGCGTTATACGAGTAAAATGTAATCAAAATACGCGCAAATCATTCCATAATATAGCACACATCCTAATCTAGAGCGAGCGCTCAACGATAAGAATAGAAACTATGTTATAAAATGGCTGATCTTCCCCTTCAATTCACGATATATAGGCTGATGAAGCGTTGAGCGATCAATTTTTGAAATGAAGATTTTTTTCATTTTCTCGTCTCTGTTCTCCTTCTTTTTCTTGCCTTTCTTCTGATCTTTTCCATTTTCTATGGCTACGTCAGAGTATTTCATCTGTAAAAATACTAGAAGTGATCTGCGTGCATAATTTAGGACTCGCTGTTCAAGTTGCCTTATTTCATCTATATCATGGGGTTTAGTAGAACCATGTAAGTAGTCGCTTCGTATTGTGTACGCTTTTTTGATATCATCGAAAACGTTGATAGCAAGTATCTTCTTTAAACCTACAAGGCGCATCAGGGTGGCAACTCGTTGACTTAATTTGTGACTAAGCTCTTGCTTTTCACTCTCACCAAGAAAAAGGGCTTCTAAGCACATTATCGCATATGTAATCCGGCTCTCTATGCCCTGTTGTTTGGTTTTAAATAAAGCCTCATTGAATCGTTGAAGCGCAATAGTTATCGGACTGATATCTGATGGAATGATGTCCGATTGCCTCACGGGATGTGTCTGGTGTGAAAATTTTTCTGGTAGGAGGTTTGCTGCAATCTCAACTATTTTCTGTAGTTTTGAAATCTCTTGCATCTTAATGGAGCAGGGGTATTCCAGAACAGGTATGGAGAGGGCACTGTAATCATGAATAACCTCGCGTCTTAAGCTCAAGTTAATAGTTATTTTTGTCTCCTGCTTAAACACGGAACAGACTTTAAGAAGCTGCAAAGAAGCTATTGCAGAGTCTACTCTGCCCTCTATGACGTCCATGTTTGTTTCAAAATATGGCGAAAAAAATGTTTGTTCCAATACGGCGTCAGGAGGCCTCGCTTGAATTAGATACTCAAAAGCAATGTCTTTTCTACCTGAATAACTGTGAGACTTCTCTTCAAGTTCAGAGGCCGTAGGCTTTCTAATGATCAATTTATCATTAATATGGTACGCCTCTTCTGTGGGTTCAAGTTCTACACCCTTAATCTGTGTTGTAAGTTTAAAATATAGTGGCTCTCCTTTGAGCTCCCTAATAAAATCGTCGATGTAATTCTCTATTTCGTTTGATAGGTCTTCATTCGGTACTTCTCGGTTCTCTCTAGAATATTCAAGTATTTTGTTTATGATGTTTCTGAGGAAAAATTCAGGGAGTAACTTTTCTGTAAAGTGTTCTATCTTTCCAAGTCGCTTTCTGTACTTTGTTATTTCAAAAACTAATGTATTGTATTCCCCACGCGCTTTTATCTTATTGATTATACTGTAAGCAAATATTAATTGCTTAGCACGCTCTGCATCAAAACGAGGATAACCTGTAATGTGATCTAATGAAATATTGAAAAGTTCGCCACTTCTTATAGCTTCTTTTACTTCCTGTATTGTAAGATTTGAAATTAGATACAACTTTGATAAAATGCTCCTCTCGTCCATACGTCATACATTCTTCTTAGTTATCTTTGATCGATTATTTCCGTATTGTGTTAAATTTTGCTTACCGACGAGCAAGCCAAACAGTAAGATTAGCGTAATAAAATTTATATCATCCCATCGGCATGTAAAAGGAATTTAGTTAAGAAATAAAGAAGCAAATGTAAGCAAGGCTTTGATATTTAAGTCATGGGTGAATGGATTACGAAGAAGGAAAAAATAAGTAACTTTTACAGCAACGGGAGCGTGAGGTGATAAATCATTACCCATTCATCATAAACCTAAAGCTGTTGCCAGTTCGAATTGCAGGGAAAACGAGGTTGTATTTTGAAGAGGTATGCCCCTCATCAAGAGTGACGTAATCTCATAATCAGGTCACTCATTTTTTGATTATCTTGTAAAAGTTGAGGGTCATTTTGAAGCTGAACGTCTTTTAGAAGTTTATGCTTTATAACAGCATCATCCTTTTGAACTAACTTGTAGAATATCTCTAACTGATCCTTACTCGAGAACTCACCATTATTATCTAGTAAAAACTCTATGAGCATTTCTGCGATCGCTTTCACATAATACAATTCTTGTTCAAAGATGTCCGATTCGAACTCGTGAACGTACTTATTTCTTCGATAAAATACGCTTTCTATTCTCTTATCTATAAGAGGCTTGTTTCCTCTCCAAAAGTTGGGCATATTTTTAATTATATTACATACCTCTCTCTCAGAGATTCCTTTTTTTCCAGGAATGTCTCGCGATTTCAATAAGAGTGATTCAACACTGATCCAATATTTCAAATAAGAATCTGCAGAATCTTCATCAACGGACGCCCAATAGTAAGGTATCAATCCTTTCTGTAAGACCTCAGCTATGCCTCTGCTCTTTATTTTATTGTAGTATCTAAGAGCTTTCAATAAATAATTAAAGTCATACCCTTTTACACCTTCAAGTGGGGGTACGTCCCTGTTAAAAGTTAGATAAGCAAGGTAATTGTTACCTTCACGGATCAAAATATAGCTCAATGCTAGTTGAGATATTTTCTCTCGTTGTCCGTAGAGAGTATATTTATCTAATTTGTGAATGCTTTGTGCAAAAATTAACAATGCTAAAATGTACTGCAATTTTTCTGTAGAATATTCTCCAGCAAAGAGAGAGTTTCTTGCGTCAACATCAATGATAAAAAATGAGAAGTCATGGAAGACATCTGTCATCTTTTGTTTATGCTTTGCTATAAGATCTTTTTCCAGTTCTTTTATCATTCGATCTGCATCTGAAAACTCTGACTTAAGTTCTTCAAAAGAAATAATTTTAAATTTGTCTCCATTTATTTCCGAGTCAATTCTTGTGTGTACCTTAAAATTAAGAGGATATACCAACGTATATGTCACAACGGGATATCCATCTGACCACTCTTGGATTTTCTTATCAAATTCTATCTCAAATTCCTTAAAAGTGGTTTTATTTTCTTTTTTTAATTTTCGAAAGACCTCAGGTATTTCAAGCCCAATAGCCCCTTTACCAAGCGAGAATTTTATTTCTGTTAGCTTTGCAGCAATTCGAGGCTCTAAAATATAGAGCCAAATCACCTTATCATTGTAATCTCCTATATCTGGAAACTCAGCTTTGCCGTTTTCATTGATGTTGAACGAATCAATTATGTCTTTGATCAGGTCATCCAAAATGTTATTTATCTTATTAGTCATTGTCTGATCTGCCCCCGTAATAGATTTCCGCACGTGTTTTTTTATTCCCGTTCGCTCGCTTTTTCCGATAGAGTACTTATTTTCTAGTTTGACTTCTTCGCGAACTATGAACCGCGCAGCGCTCAAAGGCAACACGTTGTCCGTTCAGTATGAGATAGCATTCTCCACAGCATAATATACGTCCATTACATCACCTTAATGTCCATTGTTATCACTTGTCATGGTTTCAGGTCTAGGTATAAAACAGGATGCCATAGGCGCATAGTGTTTGCTAGGAGACAAGATAGCACTTTATGTTAGATTTCAATAAGACCTAGGCAATGAAGGTGCGGCTACAAACTGAGATTGTTGACTTTTATATCCCCCCAACAGGATAAGTTGAGCGAAAGGTGTTGCGGATGCGCTGGAGGATTTAGTTTTATAGCGTCATATTACCGAAATATGAACATTGAGTATTTCTCGATGGATATCACACTTCACAAACTATAAATTAGCTCATAGCCGAGGCAATCACTTGGGCATATCGAGTGTAAAGATTACAAAAAACAGAGGCTACACTTCTTTTTAATTTGATTCTGCAAATCTGAATAGCTTTTTTTATCCAACAGAGATCTGTCAATTTGCTTGATCAATTCTTCTTTATTGATACCTGATTTCTCTAGTTGTAAAAAAGCTAAAATAGAGATTCGAGCATACTCAAGGATAGTCTTTAAAAAATCGTCATAAAATTGTAAAATTTTTTCATGAGTCAATTTTATACCATTCTTTCGCATCGATGTCATATCGCGTAAATTAATGGGAAGGCGTTCAGCCCTCTTCTTTTCTAGCCTGTCTTTTATTTTCTTCTTAGTATCTTTCCTCAAATCACTACCGTGAACAAATGTGCTTCTTATATCATAGGCCAGTTTAAGGGTATCGTACACCTCAAGTGGGGAGACGTTGAAAAAATTGAGCAGTGCAGATGCCCTCTGACTCAACTTGTGCGTTAATTCTAGTTTCTCACTACCTCCTAAGTAAAGAGCCTCAAAAGCCATTATCGCAGAAGCGATTCTATTTTCCATGGACTTTTCGTTAGTTTTTAACAATGCTTCGTTATACCTTTGAATCGAGATGGTTACTGGATCTATTTTATTCGATGAGTCAAAAAGTGCTTTTGGCAACAAATCTTTGGTAGTCCGCATAAATTTTTTTAATATCGGAATATTGTTATCCCCGATCGAATAATTGTAGTGTGGGATATACCGGAAGTAAAAATTATAAAGAAAAGTACCGTCAGCTTCCACGATTGATTTTTGACGTGTTTGAACCTTTCTAGAAAAAACAGAGCCAACTCTGAAAAGCCTTAAACAACATAATAATGCAATCACTTCATTATGGACCTCATCCCTCCTCAATTTGCAGTTTAATTCCAATATAACAGGCGAAAGTTCAATATAATCGTACAGGGGGACTTTGTAAAGGGAGTCTAAAGGCCTCTCTATTTCAGTATCGTTCGGCGTGAGCGTTCTTATTCTCAGTTCATTGGAGATCTTATAGTCTCGATCGGTCTCGTATTCTCTGTCCTCGCCAATTATGATTCCATCGATCCATATTTTAACGGCTCTTTTAATCGGCTCTTTGTTGAGATCTCTAATAAAAGCGAGTACTAAATTTTCCAAATATGTTTTACCAAGACCATCCAGCGCTGCATTAATAACATTTTGTACGAATGAAGACAGAAAATAGTTCTGTTCCGATCCTGTAAGTGCATATCTCTTTTGGCTCTCATCCCGCAGCTCTTTATATTGTGGGATAGTTTGTACACGATATATGAGGTCGCTCTTTAGATCCCACTCGTCCTTCTCTAAATATTCTATTTCCGGAGGACTGAAACCGACGGATCCCCAAATAGGATGTATCTCACTAATTTTATATTTGAAATAAGTTCTTCTGATTTTAGTAACGCCATCTCTATCTTTAAAATCATTGACAATTTTGATGATTTTACCCGATAGATCCAGTAATTTCAGGCCAAATTCATCTGATATCATATCCCGCATCTGTTCAGACTATATCTTAATCCTCTTTCGTCTTATAACCTTATATGTTTCATTCGAGTATGAGAGTGAACTATTCAAATCTTATTGCAAAAACGTCATTAATACATGTTGTGACTCTATACTGAAATAATCGTTAGGGTTACTGTGCACGATCCATTAAAACAAAATTGAAATAAAACCTCTACCACTGGGAGATTGCCAATTATGTTATTTGGTATGAGCCCGATTATCAGAGTTTCATACAATTCATCTGTTCTTCATCGTGCATTTCATAGAATGATAGGCTTAATGCTCTACTACTACCGCTTCCAAAGAAGAGCATTTGGGACTGGTTCAGGCGAAAGAGTAAGTAATTATCACGTAGATATCAGATATAATGAAAAGCGAACCTGATAATGAAGAGGACGATAGATCCGAATACAAGCCTTATGAAAAATGGTTTTACATCGATTCCATCCATTTTTAATCCGATTGTACCATATCCTAGCGAAAAATTAACACAACAAATGAATGAGGTTTTTGCAGCAAGAGAGGCCCGAGAAAAGGAGCGAGACGAGAACCAACGAGAGATGGTTCGTTACGCAAGAAGTGCTTATTATATTGCTATTGCTGCGGTAGTCATTTCAGTTGCCATAGCAATTAGATCGCATATGCTATAGCGTCACGCTATGTTCGATTAAAGCTTTTAACTGCTAAAAATGATCGCTTTGTACAATCATTTTTCATCATTTTCAATCATTCTTTCAATCTCGTCAAAATGGAAAGCGTTAATTAATAATTCTATCAAATTGTTAATCGTACATAAGCGACGATCCTCTAGGGTCATATTCTAATTTAGTTGATCTACATTTTGGGCATCTCGGAGGTGCATCGAACTTAAATGACCCTCCACAGCTGCATGCACCTGTGATTTGTTCTACTATTATATGATATTCTTCTTCTGACAGAGGCTCACCAAGACAATTATCCCGCATATATTTGTCAAATTCGCTTGACGCGACACAATAAGGTCCGGGAAGCCCTTTAAGATACCTCACATGTGTCTCTCCGATTTCATCAAATCCCACTGAGATCTCTTCGCCGCACGAGTCGCAGTGCAGGAGATGAAAAAAGAATCCCCCACTCTCATTGATGTTAAATGTATGCCCACATTGTGCACATTTCACGTCATACCGACAACCCATTTACTCATCCCTCGTGCAGTTCTCATGTTATTTACATACCTCGGGGATAGTTTTTCCTATGTTTCAAGGGGCATCTTCTTCTTGTTAATGCTTCAACTCTTTGTGATAGCAAGATGATACGCTAAAAGAGTAGTTTCTGGGCCTTTTTGAAAATCCTTAATGTTCACATCTCGCCGACCGCGCGAATCGATCCTGAAACCATCGTTCAGGTTGCACGAGCGCTGCCCTTTAGAACGTGTCTTGCCGTCGGTGAGGTGACAAATCATTATCCGTTCGTGATAAACACGAAGCCTCTGCCAGTTCAAACCGCGGGGAGAACGAGGCTGTATTTCAAAGAGGTATAGTATAAGTGTATTCACCAGATACCTAACAATCGGTTGACGTATATCTACATCTTAATAGAACGTATAATCTCACGTAGCTTGTTCTGTGCCCGCTCGGATATCGGCACATCGTGCACCCGGTCTTGCAAATAGTTAAAGGCCTCCCAGTTGTGCGAGCACTTCTGTTTTAACTTCTGATAAGCACTGGCAGAAAGTACATAGTCGCGATCGGCCAAATCGAGAATGAGAGAATCTACTTCAACAAGATCGTCGAGCATGTGTCAATCACAATGAACTTTCGTCCGCTGCCTCATCGCCCTCCCAAAGGGCATAAAACATCTCAAGATAAGAATCAACTGTTTTTTCAAGCTTGGATTGCCATTCGTCTTCCGAGTAGTATTTACTTGCCTCCTCCTCAATGATGGAAAGAAGCTTTTTGTCCACACTTGCACTATCTGTCTTCAGTATAGGGAGGAGGAGGATCGTACAAGGATTCGGACTCGTGAGGTACACCTGCGCAGCGGCAACCTTCTGTTGTAAGTAAGGCGACCACGCAAGCAAGTCTTGCGTCGAGATGTGGCACACGGTGCAGAGTCTCTCGAGGGCGGTCCACATCGCCTTGAGCTCAGTGACGTGCTCCAAGTATTCCTGAACGATTGCATTTTGTAGCCCTGTATAGACCTCTGGCATCTTAAATTGGGGAGGGTCATAAGGGGAGCTCGTCTCATCATCCCCTTCATCGAAGTCGGAATACGTAATTACACCACCAGCGGCTTCGTATCCATCATAGTATGCTCCGTAATAGCACTCTTTAGCATAATCGAGGGCACTGTTCATGTTGGCAAATGCTAGTTCAATCATTTGAACATGTGTCAGTAATATTGACCACTGCTGTTGAAACATGGTGATTACACGCTGCGCCGCTTCGAGTATGCGTTTGAATTCATAATCAAGCATATCATAGGTATAGCGGGGACACGATGCAAGCAATCGTTCACATTCAGCCTCGTCGTTTTGCTGCCACGCACGTGCGCAGAGCTTGAAGCGGTCGAGAGGCTTCAAACTATCGCTGCTTTCCATCTCTTCTGCTTGTTCGGGTTCATGCTTTGTATTCGCGGCTTTACCCCATCGCTCTGGAGCCATTCGCTCAAGTAAAAACTTATCTGCACTTACGTTCTTGCTTTCAACTAAGCGCCTCACTATAAGTGCTTCGCGTTCAGCATTCGCCTCCTCAATAGCCTCATAGAATTCAGAATATATGCCATTTCCGGGAACTTTTCCCAGTTTACGCCAGTGATAGTAGGTGCGTCCACGCACTCCCGCGAGTCTACACGCAACTATGGCAAAGTTGCCTGCTTTAATGTGTTCTGCAATTTCTGTGATCTTTTGCTGGGTTAGCATCGTAGTTCTTGTCATGCTCTTCACACATCGGTATGATACAGTGGGAGTAAAGGTTTTCGATCGAAAAATGAAAGTATTCAGAGACTATCCATAATCGAAAATGGGGCTTAGGGTGCTCCTATGCCTGTGCAAATCCCAACGCGGAGCAGCCATCCCTTCATCGCGTCGTCCCACATGAAGGTGAAAAATTCTCTAGGTTAAAATCGCATCATTATTCAATAAAAGGAGGGGTTGGCGCTAAAAATCAGAATGTAATTTGAAGGTATCTTGAATTATTGGCGGCACCACAATATTTAAGGAGTTAAAGCTCATTAACTTTTGTTTAAAAATTATCAGCGAACTAATAGATCGATAAAAGAGGTGAAACGCATGATCTTTGACTCTTTCGTGATAATCATCGCCTCGCTCATAACCGCAGGGGCAACGATTATGGCAGCGCTTATAGGGCTTGTATAATCCTTTATCTCCATCTTGTTGGCCCTCCTCTTGCCCTTATTTGGTATGCCGCTTTAACAATTAACGATTGGAGACGAACGATTTGTTATTTGCTAAGTTATTTGATTGAGATATCACAATCATAATAAGATGCAGTAAATAAAATTACCACAAAACAATAAACAACAGATAGGGCAATCATTTCAATAATTGCGTTGCAGATGGCTCTTCAATGAAAAGGAGGTGAGTATTAATGACAGGGCTTTTCGGACCGATTATTGGAGGGATGTTGGCCTTAATACCTTCACTATTATGTATGCTATTTGACAGCTTGGGGCTACAACCGTTTGTCCTAATATTCGACGCAATCGTAGCAGCAATAGTCGCAGCATAAACGACAGTACCATGAACAACTGTTTCTTTTTCCAAGCAAATGCTAATAGACTTAATGCGCTACTGTTACCACCACCTAAGAAAAAGTCGTTGTGGGATAAACTTAGAGGGAGGTAGTGACATAAAACGATAAACGGTAGCTAAACTTATTATATCTCGAATTGCTGCTCATAATATCCTTTTCCAGCCCCGCGACGTTATTGCGGATCCGGTGCCCAGCTGCACGCCCTCTCATCTGTGGCAATAAATCTGTGGCAACGAAATTCTGTCACATAACGATTAATGCCAATGAGTGTAGTATCTATCAATTTTAAATTAAGGAGAATGGAGTTGAAAAACAGAGCGATATTTCTAGTGCTTTGGCGCTTCAACCCCGCTGGCACCATGGCCTACTGATCCAGCTGAGATGGTAAAGCTGAGTGATATGCTAAATGCACAAATAGACCAGCACTTAAAGACAGGTGAAATACAAGAGTTCGGCTACTTCTTAAACTAAATCGGGCTATTCAATTAGCATCGGAGAATCCGCAAATACGTTCGGGAGGATATTCTCATCCTACCCCTTTATTGAGGCCGAGGTGAACGAGATAGTGTCCTATGAGACAGCTGTAGAAAACATGAAGGTGATTTGGAACGCCCGAGCAGAAGCCGCACAGAAGTAGCCTGCTTATTAGTGTACTTAGTTAACAGTGACAGTTAGCGTTCATTGTGTAGCTTCCGATTCGTGCCGCAAAGCGACAGCATAGACCGATATGACTTATGTTAGTTTACACTACCCCAAGAAGAGAAATTAGATACAACGCCTCTATTCGCGTCAAAATAATCGCCGTTAAGAAACAAAACTCTTTATGATCTTATCAACCTAATAGCAAAGGCCTGGCCTGCCTGCTAACACAATGATTCTGCAATGATAAAGCAGCGAGGACAATCATGAGGCTCTACGCTTTGCTAAAGTTAGTCATAAGGTGTAACAAAACATTAAATTATTAGCTGCTTCACCGTAACAGGGGTCTATAGATAAAAATGCGACGGATAGTAATAGCTGCTGCAGTGTCTCTTGGCATCTTGATGGTGGCGACATTTCTGATTCTTAACGCTCAAGATGTGGGGCAAAACAGACTATCGGAACCAATACAACTCCCTGCACCGTTGGAGATGTCACGACTCCCGCCCCCCACGGTAAAGGGGACCATGTCGGTTGAAGAGGCACTAAGTACCAGGAGGTCAGTTCGCGAGTATTCAAGCACTGACCTATCGGAGAACGACCTTTCACAGATAGTGTGGGCTGCACAAGGGATAACGGATTCGCAAGGGTTTCGAGCAGCACCTTCAGCGGGAGCGCTTTATCCGATAGAGGTATACGTCGTTAATACTGAGGGCGTCTATCATTACATTCCGTTGAACCACAGCCTTGAGAAGATCAAGGAGGGAAATGTGAAAGGCGATCTGATGCGGGCAGCATTAAATCAAAATGCTGTAGGACAAGCCCCGCTTGACCTCGTCATTGCCGGAGTGTATGAGCGAACGGCGGTAAAGTATGGCGATAGGGCCGAGAGATACGTTCACCTTGAAGCGGGGCATGTTGCTCAAAACGTGTTGTTGCAGTGTACAGCACTACATTTGGGAGCGGTGCCTATTGGGGCATTTGACGACGCGAAAGTCCAAGATGTACTAGGGATCAGTCGTGAGTACCACCCCCTTTATATCATCTCGATTGGACACAAAAAGTGACGATTATGAGGTTGCCTCCACCTCAAAAGGCGCTACTGGAAGGTGTATACGGTAAAGGTGAGCAGCAGTCGCCAACAGAAGTATCGCGAGTTCAATAACGTTATGAGTTCAATAACGTTATGGGTTGACTGGCCGTTAACAGGTATCACACAAAACGTTGTCAGAATTAGTCGCTGAATAAAACTCTACCGATTCGTTGAAGTAGGACGGAAAGGGCGGGGGAGAGGACGTGGTGTTTATTTTATATATCGCCTTACAAAAGCGAGTCAAAATCGCAACCGTTATTTAAAATAACTCTCTCAATGTGAAGAACATCACAGACTACATGGAAAGAGAGTAGATCCATGCTATCCTTGATTGTGCGAAAATCTACGACTCCCAGGACTGCCACCTAGTGAAAAAGATGGTAACATGAAAGTATCCAACTCAATGAAAATCTACGTGGGGCTCATCGTAGTCCTAGCCATACTGTCAGCGATCGGAGTCTTTTTACCTCAAGGTACCTTACCATCACAAGGAGTCCCAGCTCCAAACCCGCTACTTGCTCTTGTGAATGCATGCGTAGCGCTTATTTTATACGGTGGTGTGGGATTTGTCGGAATAAAACTTGCACAGAAACTCGACTTTCCTGACCTTTTGGAGCAAAGAATCTCTAACGAACAAAGATTTCTAATCCCTGCTATCATAGGTGTGGCTATCGGTGTCTTCTTTATTCTCACAGACGTGATCTTACGCCCCTTCAATAGTTTAGGGCCACTTCCCCATCCGCCATTTCCTCTCTCTATCGTCGCTTCAGCAGGTGCTGCCATTGGAGAGGAGATTATATTCCGTCTGTTCTTCATTTCCTTAGGAGTGTGGCTTATTTCCCGTGTAATTCTAAAAGGAAGTCGGCAAAATCAGGTTTTCTGGATAGTCGCTGTTCTCTCAGCGATTTTATTTGCCCTCGCACATATTCCCACGGTTATGATTTCTTTCGGCTTGAAGAACATCAATGAAATTCCAACGGTTTTTATGACCGAGATCATCCTTCTTAACGGAGTGTTATCCCTTTTTGCAGCCTACTATTTCAGGAAATATGGGTTCCTTGCTGCTGTTGGCGTCCACTTTTGGACCGATGTGGTATGGCACGTTATCTGGGGCGCTGTTTAAAGCGGAAAGGACGAGGCGTTGACTTTACATTTCGCCGACGGGATGGGTTGCGCGGAAGGTGCTGTTGCATGCGCTGAAGGATCTCGTTGTATAAACGGATTAAAATTAAAAGCGTCGCACTTTACTAGTGCAGAAATAATTAAGTCCTCCCCGCTGTTCTCTGAAATCTGGGCACGTCGATGCTAATATAGCACAGAACGTTACTGACTCATTAATAAGTTCCAACTTCGAATGTGATAAGTATGTTTTAATGGGTATGCTTTATCTCCTAGCAGCTCGTTCTTACCAAGTTTTGTGTAGTCTGTGAGGAATTGAGGCAAACGTCGCTATGATCTCGATACGGATAGAAGAGCCTGATGACCTTCCTGCCGTACGGGCGGTCAACGAACGCGCATTCAGGCAGCCTACTGAAGCGAATGTCGTCGACAAACTTCGTCAGACCTGTGATGGTCTGCTATCGCTTGTGGCAGTCGATGAGGTTATGGTCGTCGGACACGTCTTATTCAGTCCTGTTACAGTCGAATGTGACGATCGCACCGTTTGCGGCATGGGGCTGGCACCGATGGCCGTACTGCCGGAGTGTCAGCGACGAGGCATTGGTGCAGCCTTGATAAGCCGTGGACTTAACATCCTCAAGGACCGAGACTGTCCCTTTGTGATTGTCCTCGGACATCCGGAGTATTATCCGCGGTTTGGATTCGAAACTGCTTCAAGATACGGGATCAGAAGCCAATGGAATGGCGTTCCTAGAGAGGCATTCATGATACTGGTTTTCAACCAAGTTGCCCTGAATGGATGCCACGGCGTTGTGCGGTACAGAGATGAATTTGACGAACCATGTAAGTCGAACAATCGGGTCAGACATCGTTAGATGATAAACACTACCACAAAAAGAGAAACGGCAAATAAGAGAGCCAGTTTCCTCAATTGCTGCGCATACAATCGATTCTTAGGTCGGATGGGCTCGAGGCATAGACCGGCCGGCTGCCACGGTATTTGTCGGAAGAGACAAACTGCAAAATCGCAAGCGTTTTTTTAAGTCTAAAAACTAGAGCCGCAACATTTTATAAGAAGTGCAGTCAAGTAAAGATAAAAATGTCACGTAAAGGCCGATACATAACGCTGCAATTGAAACAACTGAATGAAGTTGATCCCGACTTAGCCTACGACATTCGTGCTGTAATGTCTAATAAATATTGTTTGACGGATAAAGAAGCGTTCAAGCACTCCGTAACCATTTTGGACAATGGTGCTGTGATATTTCGGCGTGACGTAATGTTTCTAGATGACATAGACTTTGAACGACTGTGGCAGATGCAGGAGTGATGTTTCACGCGGTGCCACCCAAGGTCGCATGCAGGAAAATCACCGTTTATGTTTGTTTACACCTAAACATCCTCGACATAAGTGAGTGGTCTCGGGCATAGTGTCTTATAACATCAAAAATAATCGTTACGTGACAAACTCAGACAGTAATTGTTTTAAAGCGTCAATTTTTGCCATAATATCTGCCGTAGAGACGTAATTTAAAATAAATGATTTTCCAGATTTAAATTTAATTTAAGTTTTCAACTTTTTCTTTTGCACAATAGTTGCCGCTAGTCCCTGTAGTGGAGTTTTTATGGGTAACGGCCCCACGCCTCGTTATACCAAAACTCCTTCTGTATTGGGTCCCGACCACGCGAACAATGTGCACAGGCTTGTCAAAGCGTTGCTTCCACTTCCAGGCGTATCATTTGCACTTGGATCCGTCCTTCTTTATCAGGCGGATGCCGCCCAATGTACGTAGCTGCGATCTCTTCAATGAAGTCTTCACGGAGAGCTTCCGGAAGACGCTCCGTGTAAGGAAGGAAGACGCTACGTAACCAGCCCTTGAGTTCTTCCTTCCCGTGATGCACCATGTCCTTTGGAACTAATTCGACGCGCCGCGCTGCAAGACCAACGCATGCAAGGAACGACATATACTCCTCAACGCTGTAGAAGGTCCACGGATCGGTGAACCCGACGAAGTAGCTCCGCCATCGTTCGTGCGTAATGATCTCGTTTGTTACACCGAAAAGTGGTGCGGCGTTACCCTTTCCCCCGAACTGAAGCACGACCCGCCCGTGGGATCTGAGACCTCTTTTAATTCCGTTAAGAACAGTGATGTGATCCCGCACCCAATGGAGGCTTGCAAACGACACGATGAGGTCGAACTCGTGATCGTACGCAAGGCGAGTTGCATCCTGCAACCGATACTGCAGATTGGGGAAACGTGACGGGGGGAACCGTTGGTGAGCGAATTGAATCATTGCGTCAGAGGAGTCGATACCAAGCACCGAACCCTGCGGCACAAATGCAGCAAGCTCTACCGTCACTTTTCCGTCGCCACACCCGATGTCCAACACGCGTTCATCCCCCGCAAAGTCAATTATTCGAAGGACATCTCGAGCCCACTGATGCTGGGGAGATGAGTGCTTTTCATAGTCGGCCGCGTCCCATTGGTAATTCATAGTTTATTGAACCTTTTTTTACGCACTTTAATGCCCATTGCTCTACATCGATTGAAAGCAGCACCACAAATTGAGCACAAATCGGCGCTCATTAAATACGATGAAAGCCTACGTCTGCAGGTAGACTACTTGTCTGTTTTGTGTTCTTTTTCTCTGGCAATGTCACCTGCTGTCGCATAAGGATGAGGATACCGTTCATTTTCGTCAGTGTATGATTTCATCCACCATTTGGATTTGATTTGCACCGATTGTTCAGGACAATAATTAAGACAGGCGTAGCACATATAGCATTTGACATTTTTCTGCCACACCGGCTGTTTATCAGTCATTTTTATCTTTTTAGATAAACACACTTTTTCGCATATACCACACCCTACACATTTTGAATCAGAATAAAAATAGTCCTTTGCGCCATCGAATTCAGCATAGGTCACTCCTAAAAGAACGAGACGCTCCAGTAAATAATTAGACGGATAAATATACCCAGTGTCGTTGACCCGATATTTTTCTTTATTTATGACGACTTTCTGAATCGAGTCAAGTCCCTCCTGAACTTCAGCTTCCAGCTCTGCTATTTCTTCCGTTGTTGCCGGGAGCCAATCTTTAAATTTTGGATCGTTGCTGGCCATATTTAGAATAAAATATGAATCTAAACTCTTACCTTTTTTCTTCAATAGATCGTCTATTTTGCTGAACGCAAAACATTTGGTGCCGCCTCGTGTCGCTACCGCAAATAGATAGTGAGCTGATTGTAGAGTGAGTTTCTTAAGGAATGTTTTTACAGGAATAGGAATCGTCATACCATGGATAGGGAAAACAAACCCAACCGTTTCTCCATTGGTGTTCACACTATCTTTGTTTAAAAGACTTACAATAGGTATGAGAGTTGTTTCTGGAATTCGTTCTTGTAATTCTTTTGCTACGTGTAACGAATTACCAGTTCCGGAAAAATAATAGATCTCTACTTTGTTACTCACAATCAACTTCCTAGTGTAATGATTAAACAAAACGTATCATAAATTGACAATAGCAGTTTTTCAGGGGGATCGCGGGGCATTAGTGATCTCCCTTTTGTGTGCGGGGTGAATAATAACGCGTGTTGTGATCATGAAGCACGGCAATGCGTTCTAGTAATGACATTGCTTCGAAGTTTGAACCATTCAGCGATTGTACTTCTGCGTGTGCGAGCTTTTGATAGTGAGCATATGCGGGTGGATCAAACTTCTTACAGTATGCAATATTTACATTAAATACTACAATGCTTTCAAAAAATCTAGGAACAATATCGCATTCTTTGGGCCACATTGCTGATTTATTTGCTTCATCGATTCCGGTCAAGGGATAAATTCTGCAAACTTCGGGTCGATGATGATAAACACGACATTTTTTTGCTCCATCATCGTAGAACATGCATGGTTTATCTTTCTTTATGCGATATTTTGCTTTTTTTCCCTTGAACGGCCGCGTGTACTTTCGGATTATGCGCTCTTCTGATTCATATAATCCTTTTGCTAATGATGGTATGTCATCATCGGTTAGTCCAATTGGGTGTGACTTTTTGCAACATGACCCACATCTTGTACATAATGGGTTACTGCCATTGTGCTCCATTTGTAGAGCGATGATCCCTTCAACGATCAAATTATTCTCCGTTTGATTAATGACCTCAGTGACGGCGTCTGGACCCAAGCGCTCTATAACCTCTGGTTTTAATGCCTTGAAAATATTAGACCGCATAGTTTCGGTTCTAGTTTCGCCATATATTTCTATGAAGTCTTGTATGTTCATTGGACCCCACCTCCGCTACACTTTTAATACACATATCTCCAAACGGTTGGTCATCCTCAAATATTTGTTGAGCTGTCATCTGCTGTATATCTCCTTATGGCATTGCGATTGTCCGATAATTGTGATTTCCATTGTCTGGTTTCTTCATATTACTAGTTGTTTCTTTCGACTGTTAATCGTCAATGATTTTGTCTGCGTTATGAATGGGGTGAGATTTTCTGGATAACAATTTGGTTTGACGTTAGCAAATAGGGCCTTTCATTTTTTCACTCGCGATGTTACAGCGAACCCTAGGCCACCTGCAAGCATTATTATTGAATTGTGATAAATTAGCGTAGCGCGTCAAAATGATAACAATTATTTGAGAGAAATATGGGTAACTGCATGATGAGAATGAGATATTCACCTCGTGAGAAAATAGCGGCATCTCTCGCACTATACGCAGTTGCGCTAGCTTTGGGGGTAGCTAGCGTAGTACTCTCAATACTGTCGGTCGCGTCATACTACACAATTGGAGTACTTCTCGGAATTGGAGTGTTCTGTTTAGGGGTCGCTGGACTACGCACTATTCAATGACGCGCTCAGTAACATCTACTTATTTGTGTCCAGAGTTTCATGACGTTCGACGTGTGCTAATGGTTTTTTGCAAATATTGTCAAAATCGCATCCGAGATCATACAAAATCTTTTGTATCATCAGTGGTGAAGGACATCATCGACTATCCAGAGAAGGAGTAAGTATGCAGGAGGGCAAAGTAAAAATTAATCTACGCGGCGTATCGAGGACGTTATTGACACCATTATGGGAGCGGGCACAATTTAGCAAGGAATACAACTCGTTATTTAACGACCCAAAAGCTCTTGAAATCGTTGAAAAACTTGACTATGATTTTCCAACGTCCCCTCAAATTCCTTTTTTAAGCCATCTGTCGTTACTATTTGCGGCACGTGCAAAGCAATTCGACGATACGATAATGGCATATATAACAAAACACCCCCGTGCATCACTAGTGAATATTGGTTGTGGGCTTGACACGACATTTTATCGCACTGATAACGGATTCATTCATTGGTACGATCTTGACCTTCCAAGCGTCATAGAACTTCGAAAACAGTTGATTCCTGAAACGGATAGGTCAACGTGCATTGCTAAATCTATCCTCGATCCGACGTGGTGTATGGATGTTAGAAATACCGAAGAGGGCGTATTCATGATAGCTGGTGGGGTATGAATGTACTTTGAGGAAGCACAGGTAAAGCAGTTTTTCTCACTTTTAGCAGACAATCTGGCAGGCGGTGAGATTGTATTTGATGCTCCATCAACATTAGAGAGTGACTTCGAAGTATGGATGAAGCAACTCCCACAAGAGCAGCGGGAAGAGCTCAGCGCAGCGTGGGGAAAGGCGTTGAAAGGCTGGTGGCAAAGGGCATCACAGGATCGGAAAGATGAGCTGATAGCAGCTCTAAAAACCCCGACTAAGCCGCATGGCACAGAATGGACTGACTTTGAAACGTGGTGGAAGGAGCTTGACAACGAGGGAAAGGAAGAAGCACTACACGTTTTTAGATCCCCCTCTCACCGGGAGGCACGTAAATGGGCGTTAGAAGATGCGGACAAAATAGTGAGATGGGATAATCGCATTACCGTGATAGATCAGTTTCCGTTGTTCAAAAATATTCCGCGAGACCCTTCACTGAGCACAGCTATCCGAAAATTCATGGATTTCAGCGATGAACATGGCATGTTCAATGTTTTTCACTTCAAACTGTGATGACGATGGTATACGTGGTGGTGTTGACAACTTGTTGTGCAGGGCTGATCTTGTCAAACCTGATTACTGTTGTGCCTGCTTTTAATGCTGTAAAGATACAAAGATCGCATCCACCGACCCCGACCTTGCCTGGAGGATGGGGATCGCTTATAAAGGTCTGGCTGATCAAGGTAACATAATTTGAGTCATAGTGTACCTGCCACTGATACCCGGTCGATGGGTTTGAACGCAGCCCTATAGTAAAGAGTTGACCCTGTGCCACGACCAGCTGAGTTTCCTGCATAGCATTAGCGTTCGTCATTGCGTTGGCAGTTCTCGTAGTATTGGTGGTCGCCGAGGCACTTTTAGCAGCGGCGTTGACCGCTTGGCTTGATGGCGTTGCACTTGCGGTGCATCCTGCAATGAATGTTGAGCCCACTAACCCGAGAATAACTAACCCTATTAAATATTTGTTCATAAAGTCCCCCCTAAACCTCGCGTAACGCGCTCGTGTTCTCTTAAACTTGTTTGTTTGAGACGAACTATGGGAAGTTCTATGAGTGGCATATATGTGCTTGGTCTTATTACTGTCAGTCAGACACGTAACGCATTGGGCACTCTACTATTTAAATCGAATGACACAAAGAGAGAATGAAAATGCCGCAAGGTTGAAGAACCTTCGCTTATCATTACTATGAGGAGGATACTATGGTTAGGGTGTTAGTGGTCTACTATTCGCGCAACGGGCATACGAAAGCGATGGCAGAAATAGCAGCAGATGCTGCGGTAAAAGAGGGCGCCGAAGTCAGGCTTAAAGCGGTGTCGGATGCATCCAATGATGATCTTGTGTGGGCCGATGGCATCATGATAGGTTCACCCGTGTACTTTGGTCTGCCGGCAGGCGAGATTAAGACGTTTATTGACAATTCAGTGAGCATCAGGAGGCAGCTCGAAAACAAGGTCGGGGCTGCTTTTGCCAGCTCGGGACACCCCGCTGGAGGCAAGGAAACCACCATTATAGCACTCCTACAAGCCCTTTTAGTACATGGCATGGTCGTTTGTGGGGATCCAATGTCCTCTGGCGGACATTATGGCGCAGCTTCGACCGGGGACCTCGACGAACAATCCACGAAGGAGTGCATCGAGTTGGCGAAAAAAGTGGTGATGCTCGCAACAAAGTTAGTAAAACAGTAGCGAGGGCTCTTTTGACCAGTAATAGAAGTCAAGCGTGGCGAGGCAATAGCCTTTGATAAGTGATGTATCCACCTTACATTAAAGAGTTGAACATAACCCGGTTTACATTAAAGAGTTGAACATAACCCGGTAGAAATAAGACGTCGAAGGTTCCGTTCTACTATGTCCCATTGATGAGGCTTATCGCTCTACTGAATAGAGTACGTAATCATCAAAGGGCATGAGGGAGTGTAAGTCTACCTGCTACGTACTGAGATTTATGACGTTGCGTCTTGCATATGGGGTAAAGGGGGCAGCTTGTCGCCGAATATACCCTCATACACCATTTCAGGCCCGAAATAATGTAGTGCTATGATGAACATAGCCAAGCTCCGTATTGAAACGGTCGTCTCCTCCTTCCGGGCGTTGAGCTTGTTGTAAATCTTCTTTGGTACCTTAACGGTCACTCGTTTATAGGAGAGCTTCTGCTCCTCACGCGCCCTTTCTGGCCAGTTTTTGACAGCGTTTCCTACAAGATCGACAACCATCTGATTTAACGTGATGTTCTTGTCAATGCACTCCTTTTTTATGCGACGCAGATAGAATTCGGGCAATTCAAAGGCGAGGTACTCATACTCTTCATTTGCTGCTTCGTCTGTGCTACGGTCCACAGCGTATTCCATGATGCATCATACTCCTTCATTATCGATAAAACTACCGTTAGACTGTTAAATAATGATCAAAAAGTTTAAAAGTAGCAAATTAATCCAAGTCAATTTAAATAAACAGAGGCACAGAAGAATACGGCACTATCGAAGTTTCACTAGCTACTGCTGACTGCAAAAGCATCCCTATCCACGACACAGGGCGGCTTCATCCTGCTTGCGCGGTGGATTAATCGAAAACGTTTATGGAGGAAGCCCCATCTGTTCCAACAGTATTTCCCTTATAGCTGCTAGATGGCGCATCAGGAACAGAAGCTTCGGATTTGCTGTAAGCAAGCGCCGTCCGATGTCCACAAAGCTCACCTCTCGCGGTGATCGGCATGCCTTTTAATGCCCGTACCATTCTATTAATTTCGTCATCAGATAGGCCTACGAAGAACTCCTTGACTTTGTAGCTATGCTTTTGCATTTTACCATACGAGTTGTGCCACCTCGTCTCGTATTCTTTCAGCACCTTGCTCGACGAGTCGTGTTGGCGGACGGCTTTTCTCGCGACATTGCCTGCGATCCGCCCGCCTTCCATTGCATTTATAATCCCCGCGCCGGTGAGCGGGTCACAGTGGTGTGCAGCATCACCGACCAACATCAACCCGTTCGCTATCATCGTCGTAAGTTCATCGCTGACAGGAGCCGCTCCCATCACGAGTTCAAGTGGTTGTCCGTCAGGAAAGTTCTTCGATACAAACTCGTTAAGGTAGTCTACGGGCCGCTTTCCGTTTAATTTGCTCGCAAGCACGCCAAGCCCTATATTTGCCTCTCTCTCGCCCTTGGGGAACGCCCACGCGTAGCCGCTTGGAGCTGCTGAGCCAAGATAAATGTCAATGGTATCCGCTGGTTTGTCTATGCGTGCCATGTGGCACTGGACGCAGCTCTCGATATCCTTGAGCTTGAGCGTGGTGCTAATCCCTCCCCACCGTCCAACCTGCGACTCCACGCCGTCTGCTCCGATGACCACCGTTGAACGTACTTCGAAGTACTCCCCAAGCCGGTTGAGTTTTACGCCCTTTATCGCGCCATTTTCTGCGATGAGTCCTGTCGCGCGGGTGCGCACCATAACGTGTGCTCCTGCCCGCGCCGCGTTCTTCGCCAGCTCTCGATCGAAAAACTTTCGTTCTAGGATGAAGCCCATTTCGCCCTCCATGCCCACCGCCTCTCCTGATAGATGAAGCGTTGTGCCGTCAGGGGCGATAATTCTGACTCCGTAGATCTTATTCGCAATCCACTTCTTGTCAGGCTGTATGAATTTTGAGAGCCTATCTTTATCGACGCCCTCTGCACAGCGCACCGGCGTTCCAATCTCCTGCCGCTTTTCGATTAGCAGCACATCGCACTCTTCAGCAGCAGTCAGTGCCGCGATAGACCCTGCTGGCCCAGCCCCCACCACGATGACGTCGTACTCTTCTTTCATAGTAGTCTCCCGCATTGACCTCCTACAAGACCTTTCATAGCGAGTTATCTACTGTGCTCACTCACGCAGCCACTAATAATATTAGAGAGTAATTAAGCCTTTTTAATTAAAAGCTGAAAGTAACAATTTAATTAGTTTTATAAAGCGAAAGGCTGAAGAGTTAACGAGTTTTAGCTCGGCTTCTGAACTACTATTTGGCCTCGCCGCGCCCACCAAGCCCTCTTTTCGAAATAAGATTATCGGAATTACAACCCTGCAGAGGTTAATTATTAACGTCATAGTTTTATCAAGCCACTCGGTACAGCTGCATTTGCGGGTGCGAGCTTTGGCAACCCCGACTTCTGGTACTGCTTATTGTAACGTTTCTCATTTGTGGAGCGTGTGTTTCAACTTTGTTTTATGGAAGTTGCTCTAACATCTGCCTCTCTTGATGCAGCTCAGCCAGCTCCTATGGCGCTCTAGTTGCGCCATCGATCACGCGCAGTTTGTAGATATAACCATCAAAAGCACAGATATAGAGTTCATTCTCCTGATCTAGGCCAAAGGAGGAAATATTAAGGCTGGTGTATGCGAGCTCAACGTTTATGGGAATACCTGTGGCGTTATACCGTAGAGCCCAAATCCTACCCGACCCGTAATCTCCATAGATGTAGGCGCCCACGAGATCGGGGAATGCTGCGCCTCGGTAGACGAACCCGCCGGTAACGGCATTTCCGAGGGTATGATTGTACTCCCAGACCGGCAGCTCGAGGCCGGTTCGATTACATCCAGACGGAGGAGAATAGCAGAGGCTTCCTTCCATAATGTTCCAGCCATAATTCTTTCCATTCTGAATGATGCCAATCTCTTCTATCCTATCTTGACCGACGTCCGCGGCCCACAGCTGACCCGTCACGAAGTCGAAGCTGAACCTCCAAGGATTGCGCAAGCCATAGGCGTAAATCTCCTCGCGGTATCCTTGAGCGTTTCCAACAAAGGGATTATTACGTGGAATACTGTAGTTTACGCTTCCCGATACAGCGGAAGTAACATCGATGCGCAAAATTTTACCTAGCAATGTCGAACGGTTTTGCCCGTTGCCTACAGGATCCCCCTCCCCACCTCCGTCGCCTGACGCGATGTACAGGTACCCGTCCGGTCCAAAAGCTATTTGTCCGCCGTTATGGTTGGAGAAGGGCTGTACGACTTGGAGCACAGTTACTTCGCTATTTACGTCTGCGTGGGTACCGTTGGTTTGTGAAACCGAAAAACGCGAGATGACCGAGCGCAGTGGAGCGTCAGCTGTGTAATCCACATAAAAATATCCGTTCTCATTGAAATTTGGGTGAAATGCCAAGCCTAACAACCCTAATTCCCCGCCGGAACGCACCCGGTCGCTTATGTCTAAAAAGACATCAGCAGTGCTCACGTTTTGGGTGTTTTTAAAAACCTTGATCACGCCGGCCTGTTCGACCACAAAAAGCCGATTACTCCCGTCTCCCGCATTGTAGATTCCAACCGGGTTATTGAAATGAAGCTGAGGAAAGGCAACAGCGACATCATACTGATGTTGCGTCTTCGCAGTAGGAGAGTTGAGTGCGCTTTTCAATACTGAAACTCCGACGATTAAAGCGAGTCCTCCAATAATGATAATGATCAGTGCAGCAGCTTTTAAATTCATCCACAAACGTTCCACGCCTACTATTCTGCTTTAAATCTCGTTGAAGCTCTAAATATATATAATAGCTCATGATGTCAACTTATACCGTTTCAATTACTTTTAAAACATCTTAATCTTCTCCAAAAGCTGCAACGCAACCGTTTGCAGGGTGGTGCTGCCGCAGGGGCACATGTTCTGCGACAATCTTAAGTCTTGAGAGAGAGTATATCAGGAGATAGGTCCACCCTGCGAATATCCCGCATACATTCGAGGTTACTTGATGAGAATACTTGGAATAAACAGCAGCCCCCGGAGAAAGCGCAGCCGTACGCTAAAATTAGTCGAGGCGGTGCTTGACGGCACACAACAACGCGGAGCAGACGCAGAACTGGTGGATATCTGTGCATTGGATATACGCTACTGTCTCGGATGCCAGGTGTGTTACGCTGAAGGAAAGTGCGTGCGCGACGATGACTTCTCTAACTTGTTAGACACAATGGTGCATGCCGACGGCATCGTCCTCGGGTCGCCGGTGTACATGTATGGCGTCACCGCGCAGCTTAAGGCGGTGATCGATCGCATGGCTGATGCTGTCTACTGCCAGATGCTTACGGGCAAGTACGGGTGCGTAGTCGCCACTGCGGGAAGCTCAGGCGAAAAAGACGTGCTTCGCTACATGAATCGCATCCTGAACGAGTTAGGTGCTATCACGGTAGGTGAAGTAGGGGTGACCCTTGATGTGAATCCCGCAGCGCTTGATGCGGCAATTGCGGAAGCAGTTACGCTCGGGCAAACGCTCGCGGACGCAATCCTGACGCGACGCCGGTACCCGGATCAGGAGCGCACGATCGAAGAGCACAGGGAGCGCATTAGACAATTTATTGAGGCGAACAAGGAGCTATTAGCGCACGCGTACGATTGGTGGGTCGAAAGGGGCTGGATTTAATTTGTATGTCGAGGCCATTGAGTGCGAATGAATGCATAACGTTACTATAATACGATCGACCAATTACCAGCAATTTTTACTCTTTTTCTCGCTATTGAGCAGCACGTAACAAGGTTTTAAACAGTCGTGCCATCCCTGCCGCACGTCGGCAGCCAAGCATTCTAATCCCCCTACAGAGAAGTCCAACGGGTTCCACGTAAAAATACCGTAGCGATGCAGAATGAACTAATACACCCCTTCACGAATAGTCACACCCAACAGGGACTGAATGCTGCCTATCGAGCATCCACGCGGTGCACACGCCGCCCGAGAGCTATGCTTCGCGCACCCTGTCCGCAAACTGCCGAACCTTTTCCTCAACGTCTCCTTTTCTGACCTCATTTTGCCGAATGGCAAGAGTGTCGACTGGCTGCTTACCACATAGCGCTTCCATATCATCAAATACACTCTTTTCTTCATCGCCTCCCTGCGTGCAAAAGAATGCGACACTGGTGAATTTTAACTTATTCTCTGTGATGTAAGTTCTCGTAGCGCTCGACATCGTGTGGGCCCAATTAGGAGTGCCAAGGATCACGATGTCGTACAGCGAAGGATCGTACCTCACCGGTTGCAGCACAGTGAGTTGTTTCGACTGTGCCTCTCGTCCGGATCGCAGAAAGCCTATCGGTCCGGACCGTTTTCTCGTGTCAACGAGCTCTTCACTGTCGCAGTTAAGTGCAGTCGCTATGGCTTCTCCCACTTTCTTGGTCGTTCCCGTTCTTGAATAAAACACCACTAATGGATTCATTTTGCACATTCCTCTGCCCCTTGGTTCAGCACACTTGTTGAAATACCTTTTTACTGAGTTCAGCGATTGATCACTGGATGCTGACGATTACACCGGACGGGTATCGCATTCAGTAGTACACAATGCTCCAATTGTGTTCGCGAGTATTATTCCCTCTATGCGAGAAAGCCGCCGCTTGTCTCCTGTGGCTGTCGTAGAAACAAGCGCCAACAAAAGTGATATATAATGTCGATAACAGACCGCAGTGTGAAACTGGTACTAAAACACCTGATTTGAAATGCCCGATCCATTTGTTCATGTCACAGTTACCGTTCTAGCTTTGTTGCTCTTTTATGACAAAAAGTACCGACGGTATCTCCCTCCTCTTGTTTCCCCTAGCTGTGCTCCCCGACGTGGATCACCTCATCCCCAACGAGCACCGCATCCTATTACACAACCTATTCATTCTTCTGCCCGTTCTCGGCGTCGCTCTCTATGCGCGTCTGAAGGCAAAGAACGATGGTCTTTGCAACATCGCGCTCATTGCCGGGTTCTTCCTGCTGTCGCACATCGTGCTCGATTTCTTCACCAGCACCGGAGTGCCGCTGTTCTACCCGCTTATAGCTACCAGATTTGGCTTCAATCAGGAGATCTTTCTGATACACGGCTCCTTGGTACTCGTGTCTGAGCCACCAGCTGCATTCGTACAGAGCGAAGTTTTAGGAATCGTGCTGACGGGACTTATACTGCCCATCAGCATTTTCATCAGCAGAATGCTCCCCTCCATGAGGGGCTGCTTACGAGCACTACGGGTGAATCCGTAACGCTCAGCACCTAATAATTCTCACGAACAACTACGGGCTCTAACGGCCAGCAGAATACGTTATCCGCCAAGAACACGTCATCTCGCCCGAAACGTTCGGCAATCCCCTAAAGATGATGATGAAGACGCGGGCGTCCTTGCAGTTCAAAGATGAGTGCGAGCGAGACGTATATAACGCGTGGCGTTTTTGACACGCACTTCATCATCGTTAGGTGTCTCTCAATCTTAAGACAGTGATTGTAGAGAGGCGGTGATGAGATCACGTGTCAACAGTGTTTTTTCACAAATTCTGTTCTGTTCTGTTCATACAGATATATAAGAGATGAAGTTAGGAACACAGTAAAAGTAAATACTGCGCTCGTATGGACAAAGTAGGAAAAAATGAAGAGAGACCTAAAAAATTGTCTAAAAAGTGGCTGTATGTAATAGGATTAACCATTGTTTTAGGAAGCGAATTTCTACTGCGCATCGTATTTCTCCCAAAAAATCCAAGTGCCAATCAAGTTGGAACAGCCGTATTGATAGAGTGGCTGATTCTCGTCTTTTTGCTTGCCTTTTGGATCCCTCGCGTTGAAGGCAACGACTTACGAAGTATTGGTATTGGAAGGCGTAAATGGCGGTATTTGTGGCTGGGCATTCTTGTATATCTCATACTTTTCATAATTTCGATAGGGTTTGAGGTTGTTCTGACAACAGTGGGGCTTGAGGGAATACGGTCCCTACAGCCATTGTTACGACACTATACTTTCCCCCTCCTGTTGAGCCTTTTTTTCACAGGGACGTTCCTTGAGGAGATATTTTACCGGGGCTATCTCATCGAACGGGTAACGTCATTAACAGGAAAAACGTGGCTGGCAGGAGTGATATCCTGGATAGCCTTTACGTTCGTCCACCTCACGTTTTTCGGTCTAGGTCCAACGCTCGAGGGGGGAATTTTTTCAGCGGGACTTGTGCTTGTGTACCTCAAGGAGCGCAGCGTTTGGCCGTGTTTTGTCGTGCACGGGATCAATAATGCCTTTGGTTACATAATCGCACCTTTGTTGTGGTTGTAATAAGCTGTACACGCTGTCTGTGCTTTTGTATGCCAACTGAAGTGAGGTATAACGAAAGTGGCAAAAAAGCGTCACCGTACGTGCACGTCGGTTATAGTGTCAATAGTCGATCGGTGACGGGCAAAAGAAAGTCGAGAGACGACAGGAAGGAACAGAAGAGAGATACGTATTTATATGTCAGAGCCGTTCTTCAACCAATCATGGGCATATTGTTTGACCTCATCAAAATAGCACTCATCCTGGTAATTGCGCTCCTTGTAATCACCATCGTCTTCCGCTTACTCCCGTTGTTGATACTTGTCGCACTGGTACTCCTTGTGATATGGTTTCTGTTTTACCGAAACCGCCCGCAATGATCAATCGGTCTCGGTGGTGGATGAAAACAGAGCTTGTGAAGTATGCCATCCAACGTCTAGCGAAGCAAAAATAAAACGTCTTGGGTTATTTGAGTTGAGGAATGTATGAACACTTCGTTATTGAAGACGGCAACTCGCGTTTGGTTGATGGTGGTCCTAGTTTCGGGTTTCAACTTTTTTGTCCTTATGAACCTCATTTACGAACCGAGGTGGGGTGTGCTAGCGGCACATCAAATCGGAATGCTTACCCGAATTGTGTACATCTTTGTTTTCGCCTATTTCTTGCTTCTCTACGTTAAGGAGTATAAAACGAAGGATTTGCTCCACGTTGGAATTTTATGGCTGGGCTTGACACTCCTCTTCGAATGGGGAGGCAGTCTTGTCATAGGGCGTTCAGTCCAAGAAATTTTGATTGGTTGGAACGTATTCGCGGGGTACATGTGGCCGTTTGTATTGCTGAGCTATTTATTAGCTAACCTCATTCTGGGCACGACTTTGCATCCCGGCAAAGTCCAAAAAGCAGGAATGTAAAACTAAGGAGTGCGGCCTGCGTTGGTTGAATCAATACCTTAAGTTCCAGTGATGAATCTATATAACACACTTCTAATTGACGTATCCATTCGTTCTGCGGGTAGTAAACAGTGAAGCGTTGTTTGGAAAAAAAAACTGCGTTAGTTTAGTAATAGTAATTGTTGACCCGCACCACGAGCTACGGATTCATCTCATATGAGGTTGTTACCACTGAAGAGATTGTGAAACGGCTCACAGAATCTGTTGTTTAGAGATGAGGGTCTGCCAGAGAGGTATAATCAAATCAAATCAACTCAACTCAAACTGCACGTTCGCTGATGTTACGACGGGGCTACTAGCTTGGTTGCTATCGTGGTTCCAAACTCTTTGCACTTTGGGAGTTCTCCCTCAGAAATTGGACCTTTCATCCCTTGCACTTTTATTGACAACCCCGGAGCGATCATCTTCAACATGGGAGCCTTCTCGTGTATACTCTGTTCCATTTTCTTCGTTGCTTTTTCAAAGTCTCCGCCTCCGTAGGTATCAAACACAGCGAACCATTTACCCTCCAAGGGAAGTGTGCCAAGTTTGTCGATAAACTTCTTAACACCTCTAGTTGGTCCGCCCATATGGTTTGGGCCACCTAGCACAATCGCATCATAGCTAGGGATCGCAGCAAGATCAACGTCTTTGACTTCGCTCAGAACCATTTCTATTCCTTCAACCTGCCGCATCCCCTCGACGATTACTTCTGCTACACGCTTCGTGTTGCCATATCGTGATTCAAAAACGATTAATGCTTTCATTTTATCTACTCTCCTTACTTCTAATAAATGCACCATTTTGTTAGTTTTGTCTACTTTTGTATGTTTTACCCTCTTGATATAAGCTTTCGGATGTTTTTTCCAGCTTACTCATAATTTCGAATAACAATTAACTTAGTGGTCATCCAGGGCTTTAAAAAGGGCAGATATGGCTTTAATATCCTCATGGCCCTTCTTTCCTCTTATTCACGACAGCTATCGGTAACCCGTAACCGTAATATGCGGCGGTTGTCGTTATCTCGCTCTATTTTTAAGAACCCTCTTGATTCCAGCTGGGTGGCCAGCTGTTTAGCGTTTTGATGCGTCGTGCTCAAAACATCCGCCACTTCCTGTATGGAGGGATCATGATCGAACGCTTTCTCATGATAACAATCATCAACCATTGTTTATTCGTCAGCCTCTCAATATCTCTTGCAAACGTCAACACAGGAGGAACATAACATTAACGTGAATAACAATGAAATAAAAAGCTTTAACATCGGCGTAATGATCAAATCAACCGGCTCACGCGATAGAGCTACATTACGATTTATATGAAGCGCCGATCACTGCAGCGGTTATCGTGTTGCACGTTTGCTTGCTGAGCTCATGGATCTACTTGCTACGAAGTGTTTGTAGTAGTCTATTTCCTATGCCAAGTATAATGGCAGCGAACACGAGTGCAATAACTTGATTTACCGTATTGCTCATGGTGTCTTTTACACTGGTAAGAAAATCCTTTTCTGGTATCAAACCTAGGCTTGCCGTATCAGGCCCTAATTTAGCCGCCCAGATTTTACCAGCGCTTAATGAGCGGTCGGTGCCTACTCCTCCTACTACAAAATAGCCGCCATCTTTGGTTTGTTGGCAAAACGCGCAAGTACAATTCGTGTGTTCTTTATAGTTCAAGGTTTGACTCCACAGCTCCTGTCCATTAAAATCAGTTTTCATTACATAAGTCAACGCGGTATCATTGTCAAATTGACTAATACCGGTGGTGACGTAACCGCCATCTCTGGTCTGTTGAACGCAAAAGAATACGTTTTCGCTAGTATTAAGATTTCCATATTCGTGCTCGAAGCCTCCCGAGTTTCCGTTCGAATTAAGTCTGAATAGCCAGCCGTATGAGGTGTTATGACCCTGCTGCAAAATCGTACCGGCGACGATGTAGCCGTTATCGGCAGTCTGTTGGATGAAATCAGCATTATTGTATTGGCCATTCCCATACATTTTATCCCAGACTGTGGATCCATTTACATCAAGCTTTAGCACCCAGCCTAAGGGATACTCACACTCGTAGCACTTCTTTCGGCCGCTTGCGACGTAACCGCCATCTCTGGTCTGCTGGATGGACCAGAGCCCCGTGACATTCTTGCTGTCAAATAATCGACGCCAACTTTCGTTTCCGTTGGCGTCAGTCTTGATGATGTAGGCAGTCATATTGCCATCGTCTTTTGTCTATGCTTTTTTTAGTTTTAGCATATTGGCTGTACCGGAAGAACCAAATAGTAAAGTCAAAAAAATGTTTAAACAGGTACACAGCCTTCAAAGCCATAGCACAGCACGTGTCCGTTTTTACGCTCACCATGCCACTTATTGACAGCATATGTGCAGGTATAAAAAAACAGCGTGAGAAATCCGTCAACTCACTCGAATAGACGAAGACCTGCGAGAGGTGTACAATAAAGTCACTATTTAAGATGGCTCACTAAGATCTATGCGTCCAACCATTTTTTAACCGTTACTCAAACTAGTTACAAACTCTCTTTGCCCTTCGACTTAATGACTGTTGGCCTCAACGTGTCACCGTTAAAATTTTTCTTTTCCGAGGGAAAACTTAAGAAACTGTACAAAATAGGATTAATTTTTTGTACGTGTCTGCACATCTTTACTTGATTCCGAAACATGTCAGCTTGAAGTGAACACTATGAAAAAGGAAATGATATGTCTTTTGTTAATAGCGCTTATGGTGTTCTCGCTATTTGGAGCTTTAGCTCATACTACGCCTCTCAGTGCCGCAACACCTACAGTGCGGCTCATAGAGACCTCGTCAAATTTCAGTCAAGCGCCGCTCAACCCCGATTTTATCAAGTACCAACGGGAGTTGGCATCCGGTAAGGCTACTACGCAAAACAGCGGGGGACATAGGCTTGGCGACGTGCCTCCCCCTATAGACCTCTCTCATCTTACCGGGCAACCCATCTCCACCGCGCTGCGTGGCTATCCATCCGTATACGATCTCCGTACCTTAGGAGAAGTATCTTCGGTCAAAAATCAAGGTGATTGTGGGTGTTGCTGGACCTTTGCCGCCTATGGTTCCCTCGAATCGTACCTTCTGCCGTCAGAGTCTTGGGACTTTTCAGAAAACAACTTAAAGAACACCAATGGATTCGACGGTGGCCCGTGCACCGGAGGAGGATACACCAAGTCCACGGCATATCTCGCACGGTGGAGTGGTCCTGTTACAGAAGCCGATGATCCATATAATCCCTCTTCCGGCATTTCACCCTCACATTTACCGGTACAAAAGCACGTGCAGGCCGTTTACTTCCTCCCTAATCGGGGCGGACCGCTAGACAACAACAACATTAAATGGGCGCTGACTAATTATGGGGGTGTAGTGTCTCATATGGGTATGGATAAAAATGCGTACTACGATGCCACCCACTACACTTACTATTATAGTGGACCGGATACGTTAGAAGGCCATTCTGTAACGATAGTTGGCTGGGATGATACCTTCGACAAAAATCTATTCAGCGCATCATCTGGGGTTCCACCAGGTAATGGTGCATTTATCGTAAAGAACAGCTGGGGTTCACAGTGGGGAGAGAGAGGTTACTTTTACGTGTCATATTATGATTCTTGTATCGGGAAAAGTTGTGCGGTATTTACCGCTAATCCTACGACGAACTACGATCACGTGTACCAGTATGACCTTCTCGGGTTGGTAAACCGATTTGGGTATAAAGACGACACGGCGTGGTTTGCAAATGTTTTTACCGCGACGGAAAACGAACAACTATCGGCGGTCAGCTTTTACACCGTGACGCTCAACGCACAGTGTGAGATATACGTCTATACCGATCCCACCTCAGGCCCGATAGGTCCTGACAGGTACGTTGGACCATCGGGCACGATCCCCGCGCCAGGATATCACACGGTGCAGCTCAACACGAAAGTCCCGCTCACAGCTGGTCACAACTTCTCAGTGGTGATAAAGCTCAGAACCCCCAACTACAATTACCCTATTCCGATAGAAGAGCCTGAAGAAGGCTACAGCAGTGCCGCATCGGCTCGTGCAGGGCAGAGCTACACCAGCCATTATGGAACCTCGTGGAGTGACTTTACCAGTCTTTATGCAAATACCAATGTGTGCTTAAAAGCGTTTACAAGGACAGGGACAGCGATGTCAACTCCCACCCAACTCACAGCAATTGCCACACCGACGAGCGTAGCTGGCAACAAGCCCTTCACCTTCAGCGGCGCGTTACCGCAAACGGCACGGTTCAACAGTCAATTACTCTGGGCACCACAATTACCCTATTCGGTACGGCTCCAAGCCAAGGGAGCGGTTCTCCGGCCGACATAGCTCAACAGAAAGGGGGCACAGATCCAGCATTAAAGACGATGACGGAATGCTGAGAAAAATTAGGAACCACATTCCTTCGGCAGTCACATCTGTGCGCCGTTTTAACCTTTTTAATCCGCAATAAAGAAAGATAAAGGTTAAGGCCTAAGCAGTCTCACTCTATGAGACTGTTACTAAAGTGCATGACACATCTCAGATTGTCGCAGTGGGCAAGTCCTAATGTATGACCTACTCGTGCACAGCTTCTTTCACGACTCGGTTTAAAAATACCGCTTCATCTGGGGTGTTGTAATCTATGTACTGATATTACTGCGAACGTCCCGGGGCATTGTGCCTGTCCAAACACAAAATTTAGCCCCGGCACGTATAAGTCGACGGCTGTCACTCCAAGCACGTAAGCGGACGCCTCTTGTATAGCTTCAATCATGAAAGAGAGGATTTTCGTTGAATTACACTGTTTTCTAGCAGGATTATACGACTCTTCCGGTACTTCAAGCCTCTTACTGGAGAGAAAGACTTCAGTATCAAATATGTCACCCAAAGATTTCTCAAGCATTGAAATGACGTTATTGTCTATGTGTCCAATAGGCTGTATGAGGATTGCCATAACAATAAAGAAGTGACATTACGTAATATTTGATGTCTGGCATAACATCTTTTTAAATGTGGATGTTCGGATCTCAAATGAGTTCTACGCATTCTCTCGATCATTTTGGATCTTGACGATGTGACACGCTCGACAACGTAACTCGACGTTATCTGCAGTATTAGTTCTTAGCTGCGACATAGGAATTTTGTGACTATACTTTTCTCACTATATCTTCACAATTAACGTACTGTTATGTCGGTTACCTGATCTTTTAATGTTCTAAGAAGCTTTGTCAGACCTTTTACCTTCTCCACATTTTCAGGTATCGTTTCTATCAGCTTTTTCTTCTCTTCTTCTTTCAAAAACTGCTTAGGGGCCATCTCGATTTTTTTCGGCACGCTCTCCAAGTAGGTTGCGAAGCCCTCAATGGTCTTTATCGCGATCTCTCCGTTGTCTATGAATGGCGCTGCAGTATCCTTCAACGTTGTTATCGCCGCGTGTATGTTGTCTTTACTTCCCTGTTGCTCATACGTTTCAAGTACCTTTTTTGAATCATCTTCTATGAGGGTGAAGCGTCTGTGCAACCGTTCCGTAAAGCGCTTCCACTCCTCTACACTCATTCCGGTATTCGACGTAAAGTCCCGCTTCACAAACGGCTTTACAAATATCGGCTGCTTGTTAACTGAGCGCTCAAATTCCTCAATCCCTGTTGAGAGCTCCATGACGCCACGTTCAGTGGCCCGACACGCTTCAATGAGGCGTTCAATATCGTCCTGTGAGGTCATAACTGCACCTGACCTAAATGTTCAACAACTTCTCCTTTTCTTCGCTGGATAGTGGTGACTCGCTCCCCATTTGCGATTGCCACATTTCAACTATCTTTGGAAGAGCTTCGACTAGTGCCTCCCCCACCCCTGTTTTACCCTTCTTAAACTCGTGAATGTGCACCCCTTCTATCCCCGGTTTATCCTTTGCGATGGTTACGAGGGCTATCGGGGACTTTGAAGCACCAAGGCCAAATCCAAACCCGTTACCTGCCTGTTCGCCTCTGCCACCGACCCCACCACCCCCTCCGGTACCGAAAGAGGCCGTGGAGATCGGTATGAGTACCACATTTCCGATTTCTATCGGCTTTTCCACCGATTCAACGGTGCTAAAAAACGATTCAATGCTTTTAAAAATCGTCTGGAGGTTAGTTCGCATCTCACTTGCTGTTGAACTTTGCTCAGTCAAATTATATCACCACAGGTCATTCAGCAAGTAGCTACTAATATTTTTGTAGTGAATTCACCGTAATTTTGTGGTGAATTGGCAATAAACCGTGAAATATTGTGGCGTAGTGCAGCTGGTCCAAGATCATAGCAACCTGAACACGACTCAGACCTGCTAACAGTTCAAAGATGAGGACTGGCAAGAGGTGTATACGAAAGTCGAATTCTAAGCATCAATCTTGTCCGCCTGACGTAACAATTATTTAGAAACATAACGAGAACGCTATCTTAAACATAGCCAGCCATCGCATAACTAATAGTGGTCATGAACACTATCATATCATCACATTAGCCAAGCTTGTTGAACGGGTGTCTTTCTTTATTATTGATAATTCAGAAACGACGTATAGGTTTACTGTTGGGGGTTCTTCGGCGTATCCCTCATTCTGCACGGCGTATTTTTAAACGAAATACGAGAATGGTCGTCCACAGCCCTGCGGCCCATGCGACAAAATCAGCAATCCACCACAAGGGATGGTCCCAAACGAGAAATGTCGTGCCTGATAAACGCATTGTGAAAAAGTCGCGCGCTAGTCCATAAAATGGCAGAGCGATGACGAAGTAGGGAGCAAGTGCCTTATATCTCGAGTGGCCGATCCGCCAGTAGATCAGTGAGACAGCGCCCCCATATACCAGGCTGACGGTAACATAAAAATCAATTGGCAGCCCGTAATAGAGGGGGCTGAATGTATAGTGCCAGATATTAAACACGTTCGCCAATGTGTCGGCCACCACACTGATCAGTCCCGCAACCCAGCATACCTCGAGTGCCGAGTACGCAACATATCGCGGTGCTCTTGTCAGCGTTGCTACCAAAACGAAAATCACTATCCCAATCGCAGGGAGAACAACTCTCAATAGTGTCAAGGTATCCAATGTATCACTCTCGTTTCTTTTTCGGACTTCGTTATAATGGCAAGTGTAGAAATTGTCTTACGAAGACTTAAACCTTAATTGTCGTCAGACGATCTCGAAAACTACGAGTGACAACAAAACTAGCACAAGCCCGCACAACGCATCAGACCAGATAGAGCATTGTGAAAATTGATCGGTCAGACACCCGCTTTTGTCGTTGCGTTCAGATCACTATGGTGGATATCGTACGCAAAGCAAGTAACGACAGTCAACAGAATAAGTCCAAGATCGAGGTAATTAAGAATGAGAGGAAGGGTCTGGTTGTTCGGGAGGAGATACCCGAGGGTGAAAGGGACAGGAAACAGTACCAAGGAAGCGACGAAAGACCACGGCCACAGCTTTGCAAGTAAGCGCCGTGCGTCAACAGAGAGATGTGCGCGCCACCATGTTAACGGCGCGTTTATCCTGGTCGCGGTAGCACCAGCTATGATTCCTAAAGGTATGGGCGCGAGGCCTCCACCAACAAGGAGCAGTGCGATGGAGAGAAGAATCAGGACTACACCGCCGTTCTTCCTCTGAACAAACGCCGCTGACCAAAGTATGACCATGAGGCCGACGATGATGGCAAGTACTCCGGTTACGAAAAAGTTGGGAACGAGTGTCATGGCGGGTTCGCAGCCATGCCACACCTTATCCGGCTGACAAGGGGGACCAATGGCGTGTATCAGTATGCCACTTGGCGCAACACTACCTTGGAGCGTTTCAAAGTAACCATGTTCGATACCGAGCAGTCCGGTAAGAACACCGACTGTTGAGGCTGTTGCTCTTGTCGCGCTGATATCCCACTTCAATTCTGATTCGCCTCTTCTTTCGAGACGCCCCGCTCTAGCTGGAAGAGTCTTCGGCTAACCAGGAAGAACCATATTATTAAAAGAACGTATCCAATAGCTATGAGGATAGCAATGATGCTTGACCGAGCGATAGACACGCTGACGTCTCCGACTAATAGGAGGACGCTTGCCAGAATTCCTACATAAGCGGTAGCATTGCTGAAAGTGTTGCTCCGAAGCATGACAAAAGAAATTACTAGCATCGCGCCCATTACTGCGGAGCGGCCAGCTGAATTCGTCGCGATGAAGATCACTATTCCCAGGAAGGGTTGGACCAAAGCGATTATGGACCAGATTTTACTGGCTCTCCTGAGGGCAACATAGAGACCGAGAAACATTGTGGCAACAAGAACCATAATAACAATGTCTAAGAGATTCAGTACATACAAATGGTCCAAGTGAACTCCGTTGACCCCAGCATGCAGTTTGAAAAGTAAAATAAGCCAATTGTTTCCAAATAGCGATAACCAACTGTATATTGTGCTCGGTTGAAGACCTGTTGTAATGAGGTCGATGCCTGCAATCAGAACTAATACTCCTGCAATCAGGGCAGCCGCGCCGCTGACTTTGTAGAGCCAATTCCAGCTGAAATCTGCAGTTTCGGCATCAGTCACCTGATTTAATTTTAATTCAGGCATTAATCCCCCCCTTATTATTATTTCAGTGCTTTTTTATGAACCATAGGCAATAAGAGCTATAGGTTTATGATACAGTCGCATTTTAATCATCAGCACATACAAGAACATCAAGATTGTAATACCTTTATTTTAATCATGCCCGTGAAAGAGGAGCGAAACGGTTAAGGTGCACCGCGCCGACAATAGTGTGGAGTGGTTCCGGTTTATACGCAACTAGGTTCCGCTCCACTCTTACTGATTCGGCTTTTACTATTATCATTTCGGCTGTTCTGCGCGTGCGTGTTGATGACGAAAGATAAGGATTCACGAGAAAGATTGAGCTGATCGCTTTATCCCTTACCATTTGCCGGAATTTGAAGTGCGCTCGGGAGCGTATCTTTGCGCTTAACGGATCAATCAAAACCCTTTACTGGTGAAAACAACGGAAAATGCGCCAAGTTTATTTATAGTATACGGTCACAGGTTGAAAACATAGGAGGGACTCAGCGTGGCAGAAGAAGAGAAAAAAAAGGAAGAGTACTACAAAGGGAAGGAAGTGAAAGGAGAGAAAGAAGGGGAGGAAAAAAAGAAAAAAGAGTACTACAAGGGAGAAGAGGTAAAAGGGGAGAAGTAAGTATTCTACATATTTTGGCCAACTATTTCAGTACTCGAAATCACCTTTGTATCGTTCAATAGGTTAGAGCTTTAATTTGGAGTGACGCATCGTAGAGAAGCCACCCAATCGTAATAGCCGAGCATCGTTTACTATCGGAATTGTAGAAGCACACGGGAGGTGACAGCGAAATGAAAGTTCCTAATACGAACGAAAACATGGCGGAATGCATCTGTGCCAGCTGCCCCACGTTCACTCAGAATAGTTTGAAAGGTGGATTTTTCTGCGCCATGGGGAAGAGCGAGACGATCCCCGAAATGAAGGGATGCAACTGCGCGGGCTGTCCACTATGGGCAAAATATGATCTCAGCAAGGGGTACTTCTGCATTCACGGAGCCTCTGGGTGATCTTGACGTGTGTCCGCGCTGATTTTTACGTAAATTGCACGCGATCCACAAGTGAATCACTGTGAAGTGTTTTTGGATTACTCTGAATAAGATCGAATCATTTCGACTCATTTTTATACTAGCTCGGAATGAAACGTGCATAACCATGACGCACACCATATCTGTGCACGCTGACTCAGACTTAGTTGCACTCATTGACCGAGAAACGTCGAAGCACTCTTTAAGTCGATCAAAGTTCGTCGTGCAGTGTATTCACGCGTATTTCAGATCAACCCACGCTGATGATGTAAAGTCAATGAAGCTGCAGACCGATCTTACAATGAAAGAAGAAACGCTTAAACTAAAAGAGGAGAGCCTGAAGCAGCGTGATGAGAGAATAAGTGAACTACAGGACTCGCTCAACTTCTTACGGCATGAGTACAGCATTTTAAGCCAACGATTGTTGCCACCGCCAAAGCAACCGCTCTTGCAAAGGATAAAAGCCAAGCTGAGAATAAATAATCTAAGATAATTTGGATATTAGTTCCGCCTTAAAACACTGGAACTACCGTTGCCACTATAAGAATCTCTCTGCTGTGGTTATTTGTGCGTGAAAGGGAGCGTCGGGATTTATCACTATGCCGCTTGGAGCAACGTTGCCCGAACCTTTTGGAAAATCACCAACGTCTGTTCTTCACGTAAGTACATCGGTCGTGGTCACGCGCCTTGCTGACAAAAAAGTGACACTTCCGACTGTAGCGCCCAGCCAAGACACGTCTTGTCACGCTAAATTGGCTGTTAGAAACTCAAAACGAACTCCACCTAACACGGTAACAAGTGCCATTGTTTATGCCTCAGAACGGAGGTGGCCTAGCCTTCCCGGTCCAACTCGAGGTCATCCACTTCCGGTTGAGTGAGGTACACCATAGCACCTTCGAGGAAGGCGGGGACTTCTGGCGTTGATACAGCGCGGATATCTTGATGCTCGATTGCGGCTTTGTCGCGCTTGTACACAATTATGTGGATGAAGTAGTACCCTTCAATCGCCTTGTACAAGCACTCGATACCTCGTGAACCTTCACTCACTTCAAAAGTGCCAGCCTCTCGCCTTGCAATGAATTGCGCACGAATGGTGTCATACATAATTCCCTTAATCTCTTTGCAAAAGCGGGGCCAATCACGCCTATGTATGGCGTACCAGCGCATTTTTTCTTCATCGTTATCAAATTTGAGTATCATGTACACCTCATAATCTAACTGTCTCCCATGCACATTTAAGTTTTATGATGTAACTAATTTCAGCAGAGCATACCAGAGTGTGAACACACGTTGCTAACATGCATCAAGAAACCGACCCGTATGATCAACGTTGACGTCCATCCCCATACCTTTCGGCACAGCTTAGCCATTCACCTTGTCAAGTCCGGCCTTGACTTACGATGTGTGCAACAGTTGTTGGGCCACAGCAACCTCAACACCACGCAGGCATACCTACTGTTCAAAGGTCTGGATTTGCGAGAGAGGTATAATAGAAAATAGTTTTAGCGCCGGTTGACCCACTGCCTCTATTCTGGCGGCGGGGCATATGAGCGAGTAACAGGAAAAGCCCCTGCAATATATAGTTATTACATAGCGAATGTTGGGGGGGTGGTCAGACAAAAGACGGATCACAGATTGGAGAACGTTGGCAGTGGGAGCGACGGATGTGTTTTGACCGTGTTATCGCCCCGCTCGCTTGAACACGATGCTCAGTAAGGCACCTGAAGCTATCAGTACTGCGCAGTTTATCGTGATGATAGTCACTTCAAATGTGACAATGTCATACCTCAGCAGAGAGAGACTGATAAAAGAACCGACTGCCACGACAAAACTTATGACGAGAAGCCATCGTAGTGCGCGTTCACGCCGTCCTCCGGCAAAAACAGCGGCGGCGAAGAGGAACGCTCCGTTCATCATCAGGTATGCGAGACCTTCAAGAGCAATGAAGACCCCGTGAGGATTATATTGCGTGAGTAGAGAGAGGCCCTCGGTTTCCCCGCTTAAGATGCTCGGTTGAATTACCGTCCACTGAATGAAGTAGTCTGCGGTAATAATGGCTGCATAGATCACGGCGAACGACAAACCGATTAGACTGAACACCTTCTTGTCATCGGCTGCGTAGTAGTGGATGCACGCCATGAGCACGACGAATGTCGGCGCCAACAGAAATGGTGAATACATCCATATGTAATCGACGGGAATGAACGCGGAAACCCCCTCGACATACGGATAGGGGATGTGTCTCACAGGCGACGCGATACCGACCGTGATAAAGACGGCGGCAAACACTGCTGTCAGGATTGCCGACCAGAATCCAAGCCGGCTCACCATCACGTTCACATTCGAACCCGGTCTCTCTGTTAAGGGGGCGTTATTCATCATTTTCATTCGTCTCAAAGGGAGACATATCACGTTCACTTTATAAGATCTTCGTTGGCCCTGATGTGCAAACCGTCAGACCGCCACGAAAGAATCGCTTTTTTATCTTCATTCAGATCGTAGCTCCCCGTAGCTTTGTCGCGATTAGAGCCGCAAGTTTTATGGGTAACAAATAGAGACTGGTTTGCGGTTGTTTACATGAAGTTTTGGCCGCAGAAGAAGTGGAAACAGGTGTCATTAGTCTTCTTTGTCTTCTTTCTTGCAGCCATCGCGGTTACAGCGATTGTGGGCATGTACGTCAGTTCGGTGGTGAATCAGGACGTTGTGAGCGGGATCGAGGTTATAAATCCTAGCGGAAGCAAGACAGCGCTCGTGGTGTACCAGGCTGGATGGACGTCTTTCCCGAGGGACACGTCATATGCGTTCGGGGACGGGCTTGCGGCGAGCGGGTGGAGAGTAGAGAGGACCACCGCGAGTTCGCAGGCGCCGTCTGATCTCTCGAAGTACAACCTCTTGGTGTTGGGCTTTCCGGTTTACGGGGGCAGTCCAGGGAAGGCCATCGTTCGCTACGTCGACCGAGTGGGGGACCTGCACGGAATTAACACGGTAATTATAGCTCTTAATGGCCTCAATGTCAATGTGGGGAAAAGCGTAGACACCATGACGCAGCACGTGTACGCAGCAAACGGCACGGTTCAGAAGTCGCTTGCTCAGGGCAGCGCTCTCACACTGTTCGGCATGGCTCCAAGCCAAGAGAACGGTTCTCCGGCCGACATCGCCCGACAAGCGGGAACACAGATCCGTCCTTAAAGACGACGACAGAATGCTGAGAAAAATCAGGAACCGCGTTACTTCGGCAGTCACAGCAGTGCGCCTTTCTGACCTTTTTACTCCGCACGGTGCGGTTCAATGTGACTCGCTTCAAAGCTTAATGTGACTCCAGGTTCTAAACGTTTAAAGACATCTAAAAACGACATACCGTTAACTGTGACGTCTCTAAGCACCACATTGTGGTTGGTACTCGTAAAACGCTCTTGAAATAACCCAGTCATGTTGAGTGTAGCGATCGCATTTGGGTTTCTCATGCGCTCTTTCATGTGCGTCAGTTCTAACTTGTAAGTGAGAGAGGGGACTTTATCGACAGTGAATTCACCTTTAATGGTCTCCCTTACACGTTTTTTTCCTGTCCGCCCGGATATTCTAAGAGAGTGCTTATTTTTCACTTCCTCCGAAACAATGATAGACACATCATTCAGACTGGCAACTGTATGTCCGTTTAGTTCGAGGTTTATACCCCCTACGCTGTAATATCTTGCGATGATGTCTTTCATTTCTATCACTGTTAACTTCCGTTTATACCACTCTTTAAATCGTTAAACTTAGGTATAAAGATTGAACAGCCGAATTGGATAGTAACACATAATACAGTACTCCAGCACGCCTGGGCAAAGATTAAAAAAACTCGGACTGTGTGCCTCAACAAGAGCATTAACGTTTCTAAGGCCTTCCGTTTGAACATGGTCTCTTTTGTGGTAGGGACAATTTTTAGTAGCAGAAAGAGCATTTGTCACCACAATATTTAGATTAAATAGACGTGCTAAAAATTCTATAGGTGAAAAAATGCCGTTTTGTTTAATGCCAATTATGCCAGACATGGTGTTAATGGTGTGCTATATTCTGATGCCCATGACTGATATGATGTCCATGATGAACATGATGTCAATGTCCACGCCAATGCCAATGCCGTGCTGAGGATTCGCGAGTGGACATCCGGCAAATGCAGTTGCTGTTGCGTTACAGCAACCTCAACATCACGCAGGTATACTTGCAGTTCAATGACCAGGATTTGCGAGTAGCCATAGAATGATAACACATTTGTCCTAAAAGGGTAACAATACAATCCATGTCTCGTCCTACTCCCACGCACATAACGCTCGATGATTGGATTGCGCGCGAAGCGACTGCGTTCTCCGTCGATTCGTCCGAAACCTTCAACGCCTCCATCGACAAGGTCATCACATCACTTGGCAGCTCGGTGGAGTTGCTTGGCTTCGGAGAAGCACTCCACGGCGGCGAGGACATTCTCGTACTCCGCAACCGGCTCTTCCAACGCTTGGTGGAGACGCATGGCTACAGCGCCATTGCCATCGAGAGCAGTTTCCCTCGGGCCCACGTAGTGAATGAGTACATAGCCGGTCGCGGCCCGGCATCGTATGAAGCTGTGCAGGATACCGGGTTTAGCCACGGCTTCGGCCGGCTCGACGCGAATCGAGAACTCGTGGAGTGGATGAGGGCGTTCAATGCCAATCCAACGCATCGCGTCAAACTCCAGTTCTACGGTTTCGATAGTCCGACCGAAATGACTGGCAGCGATAGTCCGAGACAAGTCCTGCATTTTGTTCTCGATTACCTCGCCTCGATTGATAGTGCCAGCGCCCAGGAGCGTCGCCAGCGCATCGAAGAGTTTCTTGGCCAAGACGCCGATTGGGAGAATCCTGCCGCAATGATGGATCCGACGAAATCGGTAGGCCGCTCCCCCGCCGCAACTGCGCTGCGGATTGAGACGGAGGATCTCATTTCAGAACTGCGCCTACGCCGTCCCGAATTGGTGGCGAAGAGCGATGAGCACCGCTATCTGGAAGCCGAGCAGTATGCAACAGTCGCACGGCAATTATTGAACTATCATGCGGCGCTCGCGCGCTCGTCGAGCAAACGGCTTGTCGAGCTTCTCGGTATTCGCGACCTGATGATGGCGGATAATCTAGCGTACATGGTGTCCCGTGAGCATGGTCGGGGGAAAGTGCTTGCCTTCGCTCACAACAACCATCTGCAGCGCGGAAAAGCACAATGGCAATTGGGCACTGATGTAATGATATGGTGGCCTGTGGGATCACACCTCGATCAGATGTTCGGTCAGCGCTATGCAGTCATCGGAACGGCCGTGGGCGTTTCTGATGCCAATGGCATCGGCCAGCCCGAAGCCGGCACTCTTGAGGCGCGGCTGACTGCCGGCCCAGGGCCGGGGCGGTTCATTCCAACTCACTTGGGCCTTGGGCTTCCAACCTCGGCAATCGCAACTCTTCCGACTCGCTCGGGCAGTATGAAGAACCTGAGCTACTTCCCACTAACTCCTCAAAGCTTCACCGATTTCGACTGGCTGGCTGTCCTAGATTCAACGGCATACAACCACGGTGGTCCGCCGCTGCAACAATGGGACGCCAATCCCAAGCAGTAAAACTCTTTGGCATCCTGGCAGCCGTCAGTACGGCGGGACGTTCGGATCGATAAGGCTGACGAGTGAAACAGGGACGAGAGCGACTCTGTTGAAATCCTTCTCGAAATGTCATGTTGAGGCACTCCGAAGCATCTAGATTTGAAAAACCAATAGAGGATATACTATGTTAGCTCTTGACTTCGATGTAATATGTGGCGATTTGACCTGCATTTCCGTACCGATTTTTACATGTTATTAATAAAGTGAAATATAGCAAATTAAAATGAATATTTTAACTTAAAAGCTATTGCAGTTCATGCAACGAGGCTGAGCAACGGCCAACATAACGCCAGCACGAGTACTACCGCTCCTGTTGCAAGAGCCGCGTCCGATGCTAGTGTAAATACGGCTACAGGGATTCCTAATAGGGCTACTCCCACTGCGAAGGCGTCTGCTGGGAGGAGGAGGAGTGCCCCTAAACCACCAAAAACTGCTACTATCAAGGCAAACATATCTAATCCTGCTAACGTTACTTGGGCTATAATCATTTCATCACCTCTGGTATCTTGTATTTTTTCTTAAATTTCTCTTCTATATTCGGTTTCTCTTTTGTCGGCTGTCTTTTTTCCTAGAACCGCGCACAGAAAGTATCCTCGCTAAAATAAGCCCGATAACTAAAACCACAATGCCCCCAATCAACCCATTAACAATATACGAGGAGATGTCTGACCCGTAGTCGATTAACTGGCTAAATGGGGGATTATAAACTGGCTCTTTTTCCTGAACGTGGTTCTCCTCTAGCTGTTTGTCTAGACCGTCGGGAAGTCCATTCGAAACAGCAAAGTAAACGGGCACCAACACCGCAAAGAGGACAAAAACCCCTAGTAACCCGATCATCAGTGATTTGTTTCTTTTATCGATCTGCATTGTTATCCTCCCATCTGTGTTGTCGGAACAGGCGTAATCGACAGCCGTTTGTCTTTCATAGTAAGGATAATGTCTGGCCTCACAGCTGCGATATATGCCACGACAAGAACCGTGACAACTCCCTCACCTATTCCGATGAACATATGCGTTATCCCCATTGCGGGGACAGCAATGTATATTGGAATGCCGAATTCGGGTGAGAGTGCTGCAGAGGCACCGAGTTCGAGCCCGCATGCGATGGCAGCTATAGCAACCGCGGCCCACGATGCGATGAATATAGCTATGTACGTTCCAGCTTTTCCCGACGCGATGGTTTTGATGGACATGTAAATGGCATATGCCACAAAAGAGCTAATTATAGCCATGTTTAAGATATTGAGGCCAAGCGCTGTTACGCCTCCATCGCCGAAGAGAAATGCTTGCACGATGAGGACTATCGTTATGATAACGACTGCAGCATATGGCCCCAGAAGTATCGCAGCAAGCGCTGCGCCGACAAGGTGCCCCGTCGTCCCCCCTCCTACGGGAAAGTTCAACATCTGGGCTACAAATATCCCCGCGGCAAGCACTCCTAATATAGGTATCTGGGTGTTGCCAAGAGTATCCCTTGTCTTTCTTGTTGCGTACGCTAAGATGGATACTGCTATGATATACCCCAACACCCAGAAGGGCGGGGCCATTATGCCATCGCCTATGTGCATCTCACAACTCTCCAATTAGTTATTACTATTTTTTAAATTAGTAATACCAAATATGTTATATATATAAATTTCGTAATAATGGACGTAACGTACTACTTGGGATACTAAAGCTTACGTACAAGATTGAATGAACTTGGACAGTGTGACAGTGAGGTCTTACTTCAAAGGAGACAGATATGAGCTGTTACAAATACTGGAAAAAGATTTCAGCGATAGCTGATTCTTTAACCACATACGATAGTACCAATTTTAAAAGCATGCCTCTAGACGAGATCATACCCCTGCTTGATGCGATAGAGGTGATAGCCCACGATAGAACGATAGGCTTTGATAAGGCTAGGCATATTCTGGACAACAAAAAAATGAACAATGCCTTAGAGATCATTCGAAAGTTCTATGTTGCGGCTGGAACAAATTTGGAGATGCAAAACGCTCTTGACATATTAACAGCTGAAGAACCGTGGGTGAAGTTAGAGTCTTTCCACTTCTATGACCGATACGCAATCTTAGTTCACAATGAGAGGCAGCTTGCTAGCTTCTCAGCAGGGGACAGGGTCGTGTTTGTTGGTGGCGGGCCGCTTCCATTAACGCTGATGCTGCTGAACAAATTTTATGGCGTGAAAGGGATCAGCGTCGAAATAGTGTCAGAGATGGCGAAGCTCTCTGAGCGGGTACTTGATAAGCTGGAGTTTAGTCCAGAAATCGAGGTCGTTTGCGGAGATGAAACCGCTCTAGCGCATTTGCATTACGATGGAGTAATGGTGGCTGCCCTTGCAGAGCCTAAAAGGAGGGCATTCAGGAACGTTCGACGCTTAGTCGCCCCGGAGACAAAAATCCTCTACCGGACATACAGCGGCATGAGGGCCATACTCTACGCTCCTGTGATCAAGGAAGACTTGGCAGGGTTTCAAGAGTTGGACAAGATACTGCCGACGGGCAAGGTAAATAACACTTCTGTTCTGATCAGGAAGAAACTGGAGTAACCGGGAGCCGAACACGAGTATATGATGTCTGCACGCTAGTTAATGCACCTTAATTCGATACAACAGCATAAAGCGCTGCGTTCACCATGCTACTCCTTGATACTATTTTTACAGATCTTACAGCGTCGAACACATTGCCATGGTGACTTTCGTAGCGGTTACACTCGTAAGTGAAAAATACTTGCTCCTCCACTCTCATCACTCTAGTCCATTACTCTTCGCATATCTACGCTCAATGAGACAGGAGGTACTGGCGTTGGTTTAGCGCTCTGCAAGAAGATTGTGGAGCGGCACGGCGGGAGGATATGGGTGGAGTCGGAGCTAGAGGAGGGGTCGACGTTTTACTTTACGATTTCTGATATCGGTTAGAGTGGGTAGTTTGTGCAGTCATAAAAAAAGAAGTATAAACTTAAAATTCTATCTTGTTATAACCCTCTCGCAAGTCCTCGTCTTTAAACTGCAAATACACCTGTGTAGTGTTTAGGTTGCTGTGGCCTAATAGTAATTGTAAGCGTAAAGCTAAAATCAGTAAGACCGCGCTTACTTTGCTATAACGTGATTTCCTGGGGCGAACCATTAAAATCGAGTGTTTAAATAATCCATGTGAAGTGGGTTTAGTTACTGTTAAGACATAGGTCACTCAACATTACATAGATATTTTTTCTTACGCAGTTCAAGTTTATCCTTTATTATCTAATATAAATCGCAAAAAATTAGGCAAAAAATAGGAAAAATAGGGATATCATTTTTATTTCGACGGCGTATTTTAACTTGTGTACAACTGTAGGTGACTACACGTAATGGAGATGAGTTCGATGAAGAAGCTATTGTTAGCAGGAGCAACAGTATTCCTGATAGTAATGATTGTCCTTATCGCAGGATGTGCGACCACCACGACGAATAACACTACCAGTCCGTCGCAGGGCACACAACCGACCACTGTAATCACAGAACCAACAAACGTGAGCCAGTATCTCACGGTTACCATGCAGAACATGGGATTCACCATAGTAATGCCTTTTTCACGTCAGGCCACCATGCAAAACGGGGCTGTGCCGTACAGTGGCGTGGTGAGCGATTCTAACGGCACCTATAACGTGACGTACGAAGTGTTTAACACTCCGCAGGCTGCACAGGCACGATACCAAGAGTTGGTCAACGGGTACATGGCCCGCGGGTACACGATGATGCAGCAGAACAGCACGGTGTGGTCAGGTTTCAACTCTGCGTCGTCTATGGGCGCGGGGGTATCATACGGCACCTCTCCGCTGATGCCGTACTATGTGATGACAATGACGGGCTATTCTAAGAGTCCGCAGGCACCCTTTCAACCAAGCATGTGGTCGCACATGTGGGGTGAGATGTGGTACTGTTGCATGGGCCCGTATATGGGTCAGAATCTGACACCTGCCATGCGGCAACACATGCGAGAAGAAATGTACGAGCACATGGGTGGAATGCCTTATGGTGGAGGCCCCATGATGGAAGAGAGAACGTGAAGGGGCGGGGGTAAGTTAGGTTGATCGCACATTAATCGTTTTTAGGGGCAGTTTTCCAGCAACGCGCGCCATTAACAGGAAAATGACGCATCATGAAAAAGGACGTTATACCTCTATTGCAAATATCTGAGTAGTAGTATATGAAGTGAAAAATTATGGCCGAAGAGACATATGCAGCATTTTTATTATCCCTCATTGGCGGCGTACTGATCCTCATCGGGAGTTTCGTTATACTTGGCCTTGGCATACTCGGCGCGTTTGGCATGAGATTCGTGGGGTCGATGATGGAGCACATGTTCGGCATGATGGACGGATTTGGGACGGCGGGAGTGTTAAGTGGCGTTTTAGTAATTACCGTTTCAGTAATTGGCATCGCATCGGGAATTATTGTTATCTTCGGAGCGTTCTCCGTTAAAAATAAGCCCGAAGGACGAACGACGTGGGGAGCGTTAATCTTGACGTTCTCTCTACTAAGCTTGCTGAGCTTGGGGGGATTTTTAGTCGGGGCAATTCTCGGCATACTCGGTGGAATACTTGCTCTAGTTGAAAAATAGTTCAGAAAAATAGGAGCCACCCCACGATACAGGCAAGAACGAACTTTTGACTTTTAGGAAACTTTCTCGTCGCGCCAGCTATTTCGAAAGCTTCAAAAAACGTGAATTGATCGCCACGATCACCGTACTGACAGACATCAATATTGCACCCGCCGCAGGGGTCAACAGGATACCATAGGGATAGAGGATCCCGGCCGCCAGCGGGATGGCGAAGGCGTTGTACCCCGTCGCCCATGAGAGGTTCTGCACCATCTTTCTGTACGTCGCACGGGAGAGCCCAATGATTGCCACCGCATCAAGGGGGTTACTCCTCACGAGGATGATATCCCCCGTCTCTACCGCAACGTCCGTACCCGCACCAATGGCAATCCCGACGTCCGCCTGTGCCAAGGCCGGCGCATCGTTCACCCCATCACCTGTCATGGCAACCACCAAGCCCCTAGACTGGACTTCTTTTACCTTCGCAACTTTTTCCTGCGGGAGCACTTCCGCAAAGTATTCATCAAGTCCGATTTCTTCTGCTACCCACCGTGCCACCTGGCGGTCATCGCCGGTGAGCATCAGCGTGTGTATGCTCATTTCTTTGAGGGCGGCAATCGCCTGTTTCGACTCAGGCCTGATGATATCAGCAAGAGCAATTGCTCCCGCTACCGCGCCATTAATCATCACGAACACCACCGTTTTTCCCTGAAAATTTAAGCGCGCAATGCGTTCATCCGTGATAGCAAGGCTCTGTTCTTTCAAGTACCCAGGACTCACCACCCGTACTTCTTTGCCATTAACGTTCCCCTCTACTCCTTTCCCTGGAAGTGCCTTAAACGCCTCAACGTGAAGCGGCGTGCTGGCTGATGCCGCTACTGCATGGGCAATGGGATGTTCAGAGCGACCCTCGATGGCTGCGGCATAGTTCAAGAGAGTTTGCGTATCCAGTGCCGGATCGTCGGTAAAAGTAATGATATCAGTTACGCCAAACCTCCCCTCGGTAAGAGTGCCCGTCTTGTCAAAGATGATCGCCTGGATATTCCGCGCACGTTCGAAGGCGGCACGGTTCCGTATCAGTAGACCCTTTTGCGCCCCAAGTGCGGTCGAAACGGCAACAACCAACGGGATGGCAAGGCCTAGGGCGTGCGGGCACGCGATGACCATGACCGTCACTGCCCGCTCGAGACCGAAATCTACGCTTTGATTGATGAGTGCTTGCCACACGAAAAACGTTATGCCCCCGCCTGTAAGGGCAATGAGAACCAGAGCGAGCGCCGCTCGGTCTGCCAAATCCTGCGTCCGTGACTTGCTCTCCTGCGCTTCCTTCACGAGTTCGATCACCTGTGAGAGGAACGAATCTTTGCCCGTCTTTCTTATTGTGATCGTCACGGATCCCTCACCGTTAATCGCGCCACCAATAACCTGTGTACCGGGCTTTTTGGCCACCGGCTTTGACTCACCGGTGAGCATCGACTCATTTACCGACGTCTCCCCCTCGGTGACCTCGCCGTCAGCAGGGACCTTCTCGCCTGGTTTTACCAGGACGCGGTCTCCCACTTCGAGCGTGTCCAAGGGGACGTCCTGCACGCTCCCATCGGACATGAGCTTGTGGGCAGCTGACGGCATCAAACGTGCCAGCTCCTCGAGCGCCCGCGATGCCCCATGACAGAGCGCATCTCAATCCAGTGGCCTAAGAGCATGATGTCGATCAGCGTCGCAAGTTCCCAGAACAGGACGCCGCCGCGTAACCCGAACACCACGGCACTGCTGTAAAGGTACGCAGTCGTGATGGCGACAGCGATGAGCGTCATCATACCCGGCAGCCGCGCCCTGAGCTCATTGACGATCCCCTTCAGGAACGGATATCCGCCGTAGAAATACACGAAAGAGGCTAACGCAAAGAGCAGGTACTGATCACTCGGGAACCTGAGCGCTCCACCGATGCCGGCGAACTCTTGAATCGACGGGGAGAGGATGAGGATTGGAATAGTAACGATAAGAGAGACCCAGAAGCGCTTCCTGAAGTCGGCGACGCTGTGGCCGAGATGGTGGGGTGCTCCCCTCCGTTCAGCAGGAGGATGGGTGGGGTGCTCATGTACGTGTCCTGCGGCGCCTTGAGATACGGGAGCGTGCGTTTCATCATGACCTTCGTGTCCTTCGTGATTGTTGTGATTCATTGACTCCCCTACGTCATCGTTCACATCTACTCAACACAGTGCACGCTCTTATTACAAAGTTTTCCCCGTTTTTGTAGGGCATATCGGTTCGTTTGTAGCTTGATCGACTGAATCACGAGGCTTTGGTTTCGCCGCAATTGTTACAAGGTGGCTGACGAATTTTTCAAGAATACAACAATAACATAACGCACTCACCGGGGCAATTTCCGGGACAAATGCCGTTTCATACTTGGCGGGGCGCGATGCGGGGCGGAACGAGCTGCTTCTCTCCGTCAGAGATAACGGCATCGGCATGGACATGAGTACGCCGATAAGGTCTTCACGATGTCATGTCGAGCGTTGTGCAGGGCACACCATCGCCCTAAATGATTCAATCCACGCTCGTTTAACGTCTGATTGATCAACCCCAAGTATCAGGCTGACGCGCAGTCCCACATACAGTGCAATGACGCCCCGAGCGAGAGCGTCGATATCTACATCGTCTCGTATGATTGAGAGCTGTCGCTGGTTCTGCAAAAATGACGTGATAACCTTGAGACTCCGCTCGTAATCCTCCCTGAGCATCGCTCGTAGCTCTTCGTCACGCGATGCTTTAGCGACAAACTCGAACGTCAGGTAGAGGTTGCTCTTTAGCTCGGGGCTCATCGAATACTCAAGGAACGCTTCGGCCCCTTCAAGCACGTTTCTGCCTTCAAACGAGAGGCGCATCGCTTCTTGTAGGTCGTGTTGCGCTCTCTCAACGATGGCGTGGAACAACTCCTCCTTGTTCTTAAAATACACGTAGACCGCCCCTTTGCTGACGCCCATTTGGCGTCCAACGTCGTCCATGGTGGTCTGATCGTAACCTTTCTCAGAAAAGGCATCGAGAGCAGCATCGATCATTCGAATTTTTGCTTCTTCTTTGTATCCCGGAAGTACTTTGGGTATGGTATCACCACTAGTGCATAGGTGAACTTACTATTTAAAACATACTTATGGGTATCCAATAGAAATAATTATATATATAAAATACTTACTAGTATTTGACCATAGAGTCATACAGAATATTATAGTGAAACCAAATGCACGATGGTCACTCGTCATGGGGAGACGAGACGGTGGCACGGGTGTACGTTGAAACCTCCACCGTGTTCACACCCATTAGCACTGTGTGTAGAATGATGATATCAATATGATAGAAGCATATAACCTAAAAAAGGATTTTCAACGTGATGAGATGCTGGCTGATGTGCACGAGAAGATTGCTGAGTTTGTTATAATATCACTAGTAGTTGGAGAATAAAATGACGAAGAGTAAGGTGGAATACTGATCTCAATCATCGCAGAGCTACGATACGTCAGTTGATAAAGCGTTAGGCGATAACATTCGCCCGTTAATAAATGAGAAGTTGCAAAAAGAGAATTATTTGGGGAAGGTGGTGGAATTTGGGTGTGGGACAGGCTACTTCACCAAAACCCTCGCCAGCAAATCAGAGAGCGTGTGTGCCACTGACTTCTCAGACGATATGCTCGCAGTTGCACAGCGGCAACTAGATGGATGGGATAACGTTACGTTCCAGAATGAAGATTGGCAACATACCGCGTTTGCGGATGAAACGTTTGATACGATCTTCTCAGGATGCGTAGTCCCCTGCGTAGACGACAAACCACAAGCCATGCGAGAGAGCTATCGTATTTTGAAGCCTCAAGGAACGTTAATTGTTGCAAACCCTAACATACTGCTGTTAAGCAGATTCAATATGTTTAAATTTTTGTTCCGGAGCCTCATTGCGTGGCGTGCTAACCTTCCTCCAGTAAGTTTTCGTTCAGTAAAAGATCTTCTTGAACAAACTGGCTTCACTGTGGTAAGTATGGACGTGATACAAGATCCCGCTGACACGTCAAGCGCTCCTGTTGAGTATGTTAAATTAGTAAAATCATGAATGGCGTTTTGGTAGGGGCTTTACTGTGATTTGGGTTCTTACGATTCAAAGATGATAAGACGGTGCACTTGTAGTTCAATGATCAAGATTTGCGAGAAGGGTATAATAAAATCGAATTTTAGTTTCTTTCTAAAGTACTGTAATTCCTTTATATGATAACAAGGGACATAACGTCGATTTAAAATGGTATGCTGAAACGGGAGAAGCTAAAAGAACGTGCCGAAAGGGGCATAGCGGAGGTTTCTGACTCGCAGGTACAGACGTGTAACTCAAACCACGCGTGATAGTCTCGGGCGTACTGTCCAAAGACGCGGATGTTGATACCTCTCATAAGTCATACAGCCTATTTTACCATCACTACAATTAATTACTTAACGCAACCACACTCTCTCGGTCATGGAAGTTTCACGATGGAACTAGACGTCAACATCGACGCGCACGACCTCCTCTGGAGGCGCATGTCCCTTGCGAGCAAACAGGCATACGTCAAGAGCTGGGGCGCTCTCAGGGATGAGATAGTGGAAAAGGAGGTGGCACGCCTCATTGAGTCCGGGTATGCCATACAGCGCGGCAACGATCTCGAATTAACACCGGAAGGGAGTGATCTGTACAAAAAAATGACGACTCGGTGTCCCAAGACGGAGTAGCGATGACTGTGAAAGCGTACAACGTGAAGACGTTACGGCCCTGCCGAGGCGGGGGAATCGTCGTGGAGGGACATTTCGGCAGGGCATTTTCTATGCACGAGTTATGCGCCAAGTTACAAGGTGTAGCACAGTGCTCAGAGAGATTAGGGGTCGCACGATTTTCTCATGAGGGATACGATATAACCATATATAGAAGTGGACGGGTCGATGTGCACGGTGTAGCATCCGAAGAAGCGGCAATTGAATTCATAGATGACATAAAACTCATTGTCCAAGATGCCTTTGTCGATTAGTTTATTCTAAGTATGGAGCACCTACGGACTACTTCGAAAAAGGACAGGTGCCTGATCCTCGAGTGCGGGCAGGCCTGCGGCTCCTGGGATTAGCTCATGCTGCGCATCCTCTGGCGGACAGCGGTTCGCGTCTCAGAACTGCTGAACATACGGTCGCAGAACCTCGAGCCGCCTAACCAGATGCTCACCATGTAAAGGCGAGCGGCGGAAGATAGCGGCGGATCATCCTCGACAGCGAGACTCCGGATCTCCTCTCGGAGTACATTTCTGCACAAAACAACCCGATGATCAACCGGTGTTTAGCCTCCCGAGCGTTCAGGTGTGAACAATGCCAAGAAATGTGCGAACATCGCTGGGGTAAACGGTGCTATCCAACCCCGCACCTTTCGACATTCATTTGCCATTCACCTTGTCAGGTATGGGATGAACATCGGTAAGGTGCAGCTGTTCTTTGGTTACGCCGACTTAAACACCACCCAAATATACCTCCAATTTAAAGATGAGGATCTGCGAGACGTGTATAACAAAGTCGAAGTGTTAAAGTACAACAGCAGTAATGGAGAACACCACCTACTCGTTCGACATTAAGATGACTGATGCTGAATCCATCCAAATCATTAATATCACTAAGGTGGAAAGAGAAAGAGAAAGAAAATGAAAAAGTGAAGTTGTGGTTGCAATGGCTAATAACAATACCAATAACGTGCTTAATACGAGCGAACTACTCCCATTTGCCTTCCTTAACGATTTAGTCAATCAAAAAATCGTGATTAAAACAAGGGCAGGGGATTACGTGGGTACGCTCAAAGGGTGGGATATAAATTTGAATATAGTGCTCGCTGACGCTGCTGAGATCAAGGAGATGGAGTTGATTCGGACGCATAAGACCATGCTCATTCGGGGGGGAGACATTAGCCATATCACGCCTAAGTGATATTCCGCGTCGCCACGTATGTCAAATTGACGTACGCTATCGCCATATTAGAAGTACCGATGGTTATCACCTATCTTAATAGGTACATATAATCCCGCGGCAATTTTTTGATGACTAAAGATGAGGGTTTACAAGAGAGAGTGAATTGATCACCTTACCCCTCAACATGTGCCGGAATTTGAAGTGCACTCGGGAGCGCGTAATTACGCTTAACCGACAAAAAAATACACTATTCTCTTTATAACAATGAAAAACGTGTGAAGTTTATTTATAGTATACGACTACAGTTTAAAAAATAGGAGGGACTCAATATGGCAGAAGAAGAGAAGAAGGCAGAAGAAGAGAAGAAGGCAGAAGAAGAGAAGAAAGAAGAGTACTACAAAGGGAAAGAAGTAAAGGGGAAGGCTGAGAAGAAGAAGGAGTACTACTACAAAGGAGAGGAAGTAAAAGGAGAGAAGTGAACTCTCTAAATTTAGTGGCTTACTAGTTAGGTATCAAAATCGTTTATAAGCCACACCACATCACGTTACATCACAAGATCTAAGGGTTAAAATTGACTCGGATTGGCGCATGTTAGGAGAGCTGTCCAATCTGACGGTAATCGATGCTGCGTTGATACGACTGTAGAAGAAGCACGGTGGGATGATCAGGGTCGACATCTTCTACATCCGTTGAGGTTCAGCTTTGCGATCCATTTGGTAAGAAACAGAGCGGATCTGCGGCGTGTACGGCTATTATTGGGTCACTCCAACCTTGCCATCACTTAGGTGCTTCTGCAGTTTAAGACAAGGATTTGCGAGAAATGTACAATCAAATTGCATTTGTGACTGTTGGGCTCTCTTTATTACACTCCGCGCTTCAAGGTCAAGTTTTACCGTTTCTGTATACCATCCGATTGAGCCTTCAAATCTTCCCTCCAGAGTGTGCTTAACGTATTCATTTATTTTTGTGTGTGTTAGTTCACCATATCTTCTTAAGCATTCCACTATGGACAGTTTGATCACGTCGTATTTCGCTTGGTCAATGTTACGCCTTTGCTTCCCTTGTGGATGCAACGTCAATATTTTTTGCCCCACATATCTCACTATGATTGGGTCAATTTAAACCTGCTTTTTACACTGTGCCAAAACGATATCCCCTAAGTGAGGAGAGTACTAAACAGCGCCAACAAAACAGAAACTCGACCAAAGGATTGAAACCCAAAAACAACTGTGTATCTTATAGTTTCGGTGAGAAGCATGTCAGATTGGGAGAGCACGTTAGACGAGTACGGCGTGATGATTGAACAGAGGTTGTCCCGCTTTCTTAAGAATGAAGGTATGAATGCCCGCACGTATCATGATTTTATTGGGAGAGTGTACAAGGACATCACTGACTATGTACTCAGAGGAGGCAAGAGGCTGGCGTCCTGCAGCACCCTCCTCACGTTTAAAGGATTCACAAACGACGTTGATGATAGGATCTTCAACGTCTGTACGGGCGTGGAACTCTACCGTCACGCCATACTGGTGCACGATGATCTCATTGACCGTGACGAGTCACGGCGTGGAGCCAGCACCATTCACACGAAGTACTCTCAGTACGAGGGGCAATGTGGCCAAGGAGTAGCGGTCTTTGCGGGCAACATACTGGGTGCTCTCGCCTCAAAAGCAATAATGAGGTCGGACTTCGCGACGGATAAAGTAGCTAAAGTGATAACGATACTCAACACTGATTTCCAAGCGGTGAATGACAGTCAACTTCTCGACCTTCTTTTCGAACATACAATTCCAGACGTAGATGAGTGGTATATCATGGCCTCAAAGCGGGCGGCATCACTCTTTAAAGCCTCGCTTAGCATTGGAGCTGTGTTAGCGGAGGCCTCGGAACGAGATGTCCAGCTGTTAGAGGAGGCCGCTCTCCATATAGGCTACTGCTTTGACATTCAAGATGATATCATCGATACGTTCGCAATAGAGGAGCAGTATGGCAGAAGGCCTAGCGAGGATCTGTACAAACACAAGAAGCCGCTCCACATTGTCTACACCTACAAAATGGCCGATCGAGTGCAATTAGAGACGCTTGAGCACGCAGCCCATAACAGCTCTCCTAACAATCTGATGGTCATCCGAAAGATAATCACCGATTGCGGAGCACTCGAAGCGGCCAAGGATCAGTCGAGGACGCACGCTAACGTGGCGAAACAGCTGATCTTGGAAACCACCATGAGGGAAGAGGTAAAAAATTTCTTCATCTCGCTTATTGATTATATCACGGAGAGCCTGAACTGGTACAAATGATGACCGTAGAACAAAGCTTTCTAGCCCGTTTGTTCGTATGAAATCACAATGCACCGACAGCAACGTTACCGCGTCAAGAGGATGTGCGCCATCTATAATACGAAAAAGCTGCCATAATACAGCACAACAATGTAAAGTACGAGGTTGATAACGTGGACTTTAAGGTGATCCCTGCAGTCGACATCAAAGACGGAAAGTGCGTCCAGCTCATTGGCGGAGTGCCCGAAAACGTTCTCGTGTCGCTCGATGATCCGGTAGCGGTGGCACAGCATTGGGTTGATGAGGGGGCCGATATGCTCCACGTCATCGACCTTGACGGGGCGTTTGGAAAAGCGAGGAACCTTAAGATCGTATACAAAATCGCGAAGCTTGATGCATTTGTTCAAGTTGGTGGCGGTGTGCGGTCGTATGATGACGTAAATGACTTACTCACCATTGGCGTGGACAGAGTAATATTAGGCACGGCAGCAGTGCGAGATCCGACAATCGTCTACAGCCTCACAAATGAATTCGGAAGCGAGCCGATTATGGTATCTATAGACTCAAAAAAGAATGAGGTTCTGATCGAGGGGTGGACCAAGAGCACGGGCGCAAGGCCAGAGGATATGGCTCTTATATTCCAAGAACTCGGTGCAGGTTCTCTGCTCTTTACCGATGTCGATGTGGAAGGCAGGATGAGTGGGGCGAGAACGAATGTCATCAGAAGCGTCGTAGAACGCGTCGACATACCAGTAATAGCGTCAGGTGGTATTGGCTCCCTCACTGATGTTAACGCGATCGCACAGACAGGAGCCGCCGGGGCCGTAGTCGGTTCTGCGATCTATACCGGTAAGTTCAAACTTATAGATGCTTTTAAGATGGTTAGCGGCATGTAAGTGTTGGTTGAGATGCGAACAGCTGACGTCACAAGAGAGACAAAAGAGACGAAGATTGCACTTCATCTGAATCTGGATGATGGCTCTGAGGTCTCCATCGACACGGGAGTACCTTTTTTCAGTCACATGCTTGAAGCCCTGTCGAAGCATGGCGATATTGGGATGCAGCTGCTCGTCCAGGGTGATGGAAACATCCATCACACGGTTGAAGATGTCGGCATCACGCTCGGAATGGCCATAAAGGAATCGCTCGGGAATAAGGGCGGCGTAAAGAGGTTCGGAAGTGCGTCGATTCCCATGGACGACTCGCTCGCAACGGTGTCACTCGACATATCAGGGCGAAGTTACGTCGTATTTAACGCGACAGTTACTTCTAGCGTTGGTGGTATGGATGCGAGTTTAGTGAAGCACTTTCTCGAGTCACTTGCCTCTAACGCAATGATAACGATGCACGTGAATGCCTACGGCACAAACGACCACCACACCATAGAGGCGATATTTAAGGCGCTCGGGGTTGCACTGCAGGATGCACTTCAGCCTAAAAAAGGTATTCGCAGTACAAAAGGGGTGCTGTGACTACGTCCATCACTAAACGCACAGGTTTCTACAGATTGTGATAGGACTCCGACAGACTGTAGCCCAAGCCTCAGAATGTTTATTGAAGCGTTTTGGTCCCGATCGATCATACGGCCGCAAGTAGGTCAGGCGCGCTTGCCTGTAGAAGGTGGATGGGGCATTGTTCGGAACGAACTGACCGGGACGCGACAGTTGCCCAGAGCTGAGAACCGGCATTGATTTGGTGGGAGCGAGTCATCGCAGCCCCCGCACGCCCTAACGCTAAAATCTGCGAAGATTTCCTTAGTCCACCCCGTTTTGACAGTTGCGCACAGCTTCGCTACACGGTATACACACAAGTTTGCCGTCGCGCAAGCGGGCACGTGGCTCCATCACTTGCTCGCCGCAGCTGCTGCAGGCCACTGAAGAGAAGATGCGGGCCTTTGCCGGGAAATCGAGTTGCACATGCTCGATCTTGAACAGAATCTCTTCATCAGCATCCAAGATGCGCTGCGGTGCTTCGGCTTGGATTTCGTCGAAGCGCTGCATCTCTAATTCATTGGCTGTACAACTCATGGCCCTCCCTCGCAGTTGCTGGTAGCCCTCGCCCAGCACATCGTCCAAGCTTCGCACCACGATGCGTACCGCCCCGCCGGTATCTCTCCTGCCAATGGTGAAGGCGTTTTTCCCATAGTCGCAGAAGAAGATGTTGCCTTTACCCATTGTACACCCTGTCAGCACCTGCAGAGCGTCCACAGCGCAGTTGTCTGTCTCGACGATGGCGACCAGTTCCTCGTCAGGCGACTTTTTTGAACCCAGGCGCTGTAGAGCCGCTTTGCCGGCGCGGTAACCGAGAGCTAATCCCACGCAGGAATGCCCATGAAACTCTATTACCTTATCCCAGTCGTTTTGCACACACATATTACATCCTCCTTTGGCCCTATTGCTACTACAAATTCTGTCGTATCTGAATTTATGAATTACGCTATTTGCTGCCCTTTACAGTTGTCTCTTTGGCCGAAGAGTCAGTAATATTTACTTCTGCCTGTGTGTGATTGAATGACTGCTATGCGGGTGCATCGCGTAAATGGTGAGGCTATATTGGGCGATTTAGTTTTTCCATGGAACAATCCAAATCATTTTACGAGCCACGGTTCCATAAGCGTTGCTTTGCATCTGTCTTTAAGCGTGCACATGCCGCAATTTCTTGGATTGGTTGAACAGCCTGCCAATTGGAGATATTTAGTGGCAACTTGAGCCTCATCTGCTCCCGTATCGTCAGCCTTCACAGGTGCATGTGTGGGATAATACCCGGAAAAATCCACGTTTTTTAAGCCTATATCCTTGCACGTCTTTACCAGTCTTTGCATCATGCGTTTTGAAGGGCCCGGATGGTAGTATAGTATAAAACTTGGTCTAAATCCAACGAGTCGATACGGTATGACAGGATCTATGTCCTTAATAAATTCAGCAATCTTCGGAACCTGAGCATCTGTGATGCCAGGCACAACTACGGTACGAAACACCCGTATTTTTTCCGGGTTCTTTGTGGCGACAAATTCTGCGTTTCGCAACACTGGTTCCACGGGTGCACCAGTCAACGCCTCGTGCACAGTGCCATTGAAGGCCTTTATTTCAAAGTTAAAATATGATGCAAGGGTCATTAGCCGTTTCAAAGTACGGTGTGTCGAAAAGCCATTTGTGGCGATACCAACTTCAATGCCAGGAACAACCTCTCTCGTTCTGTCAACAACGGCCTCTATGTATGGAGTGTTTACAGACGGCTCCCCGCCGGTAAAGCTGAGCCGGTGTACCCCTATCTTCCGGGCAAGCGGTGTGCCGAACGCCGCGTGAACTTCATTAGCGACGTCTTCTGGCTCTGAATATCCCCTGTATATCCATCCCACATCAGGGTACTGCGAGATGCGGTAGGCATTACAGTAGATGCACCGAAAACAACACCCAAGAAAAGTGATTGAGTAGCTCTTCAGAACATACGCAAAGCTTGTGTAGGCAATCTCAGGAATTCCAACGCGACAAACACCTCTCTCACCACTAAGCCTATCAACGTTACACCCCCATTCACATAATGTGCATGCCTTAAGCTCGTTGAGATAGCGTAAACGCATAATTCAACCTTTCATAACCCGATCGCCACGTGTGCGTTATTATCATATGTCCGTTTATCACTCATCAGTTTTAAGGATACTAGTTGGTACAGAAATATCGCCGCCGAGTTAAACAAAGGCGGCCCCCATGCCAGACAAGCACTGCGGCGCATACGGTCAAAATAGGACTGCAAATGCTACGGCAGGAGAGGGTCAACTCCGGCTTCACGCTCAAAGTAGACGGTTGATAAGTGTAGCAAGGTGATGTCGGTATCAGTCGGTGGCAGAAACGAAAGCAGCACCGCTACAAAAAAAGCTGATGCGTTACCTAGCGTCTACACCGTATGCGCCCTATCTTCACGCCTGACAATTGCACGGCGTCAAATAGCAGGATTCAGCTCCTTCTATTTTTAATCTTAGCTATGAACGAACGTTTATATAGTACGCGAAGGATCTTTCGCATATGCCAGCTAGGTCCGTTTACGACGACGATCTTGAAGCAATAATGATGGCAGCAGACGAGAGTCCAGAATACAAGGAAGATCTCATCGATAACTTCGTTTCGCGGCATTCAAAACGTAAAAAACGACGGCTGGGCAATTGGTCAAGCGCCGCACTTATACTTTTAATTGCCATATTTTGTTCTATACTGGTTGACAGGGTGGTGTCATTCCCGCTGAGCGCCTTTGTAGTTCTCTTCATATGGCTCGGTCTACTGGGCTTGTACGTCGTTAACAGGGCCCTTTCTGTCGTCGAAAGTTCCCTTTTGAGGATGTTGTTGAAACGGCTACTGTCCCGCGGAGGGCTTACCTCATTCGCCCTCACGATTGCGAACTTTGGCCTAAAAAAGCTGCGCAGATGGTAACGCTTCGCGTTAGATGGATGCCACGGGCTCTTATTTTGACATGTAGGTAATCATTACATGGTTAGCCTGGATTTTGTAATGCGGTAACAAGATCCGCGGATGCGTTCCTTTACAGTTGAGCGTTCTTTCAAAGTTAAATTTCCCAGCGTTACACTACTGTTAAAGATGGTTTTTGGCTGCTCTAACTTTAAATTGCAAACGGTATATTGCTTCAACCTCCTCGAGAGTGTCAACATCGTCAGGTCCCCTATCGTCCCTTATCCGCACGATGCGAGGGAACCTCAAGGCATAGCCTGAAGCATAGTTTGGGCTTTTTTGAATTTCATTAAACTTAACTTCGAGGACGATCTGCGGTTCAACATCTACTACACGTCCCCGTTCACCAATTATCGTTGGCTTAATCTCCTGAGTGAGCAGCTTTATTTGTTCATCTGAGGCCCCGCTTGCGACTTTCCCTATGGGAACCCACCGGCCTGCGTTCTCGTCTCGTGCTGCAAGTTCGTACGATGTGATCCAACCCGCCTTTCTGCCGTGACCATATTCGGCTGATAGCACGATGAGGTCGAGCGTCTCAAGGGCCTCCTTTATCTTAACCATCTTCTTTCCACGTATTCCTGGGCTGTAGTCAGCGTCAAGCTCTTTCGCCATCAAGCCCTCATGCCCCGCGTTTATGGATTCATCGAAGAACGTCGCAATCGCAGCTACATTATCGAGTATTCTGAAGTTAGACAACTGACACCTCTCGTCGAGGGTGATCACGGCCTTCTCGAGTGTTTCACGCCTCAGATGAAACGGCGCGTCAACTTGACTTTCTCCGTTCAGGTATAGTATGTCAAAGGGTCTCAACTGCATCGGAATCTCCGCACTGAGTTCTTTAACCCTGTACTTCCGTCGAAGTCTATTCAAGACATTTTGAAACGGCACGACTTTCCCGGTTTTTTTATCCACTGCTATTGCCTCGCAGTCGAGGATGACTGAGTACGCTTTGACGCTCTCTCTCACTTCCTCCACCACGTCAGGCAGAGCTGAGGTCAAATCCTCCATCCTTCTTGAGAAGAGCTTGATGTTGTCGCCTACCTTGTGGACTTGAAGTCGTGCGCCATCGTATTTGACTTCAAATGCCGCCTTTCCCCCCATTGCATCCAATGCCTCGCTAAAATCCGAGGCGGTCTGTGCAAGCATCGGACGGCACTGGTCGGCATGGGAGCGATGTTGAGCTCCAGTAAGCCCTCTAATCCTTTCGCTTTGGCAATTTTAGCGACGAGTCCGATATCATTGGTAAGCATCCACGCTCTTCGCACAGCCTCCGAGGGCACGTCAAATGCCTTTGCTATTGCGTCTTCTGTAACGCCTTCTTTCGATCCGGTAAGGAGGGTTCTTATTACGAGGCTTACTATGTAGCACGCCTCCCTAGAAGTCGCCCTGCTCAACACACTTGAAAGGAGCCTCTGCTTCTTCTGTGATGACCCCGGTCCCTTTGCAGCAGCCATGTCGGCGAACACACGGTAGAGCTCAGATAGCGTGATATCACCGAGCTCTGCGAAGCTCGTCACTGCTTTTTTCTCAAACAACTTCATTGCCGTGATGCCGAGGTGTCCTGTATCCCGATAACTCGCCACAACTTCCTCAGCAGTTTTGCCGGTGATGTTCGCTATCACCTTGATAATCGACTGCCCGGCCATGCCCGATTTCGCGCGTATCCCATGGGGGAAAGATCCTCCCTGTTAAGAACGTGCACGCTATCTCCATGTCCTCTTCCGGGGCCCGCTTTAAGAATTCAGCGGTGATTTCAGCCTTTTTCAGCCTCGACGCGTACGAGCTCAATTCATCGAAAACTTCTACGAGTTCCTTGAAGTACATCAGATCGTTTCCACGTAAAATAAGAGGGGCTATGTATTAACGTTTTACGAAACGAGATCATAAAAAGAACTAGGAGAGAGACACAAGGGTATATTCAGTTAGTCTAAGCACTTATGCAATGCTACAGGATGCCCCTCACCCAACCTCATTGTCAAGGTATAAACCACCGCACATGTTGATTGCCACCCCTGTATCTGTCGCTCTCTAGTCAATGGTAACAACCTCGAGGGAGCCACTAGTTTTGGGGGTGCCTTAACAGACTTCAGAAATTATCGTTCTTTTGCATCCAAATACATTGCTCAAACGCGGTATTTGTTCAACCGTCATATTTAACTCACTCTCGCTAAGAGAAGTCGCGTAATCCACTTTTTATCAGGTATGACGACACTAGACCCTATACCCTGCTGTCCTGAACGGGTCATCCAAGTTAACATTGCTGCGACGCCGCCAGAACGAACAACGATCGATTGTGTGTAGGCTTGATAGCATACTCATAAACGGTAGCAACCAAGGGTGTTAGAATAAGTGGCTAACGTGATTTAAATATATAAAGGTCATAAATTTAAGTAATGCTTACGAAACGAATTATTCCCTGTCTAGACGTACAGTATGGTACAGATAAGCAGGCCCTCGTGGTGAAAGGCATTGAATTCGTCTCCCTTAGAAGGGCGGGAGACCCCGTGGAGATGGCAAAGCGGTATGACCAAGAAGGGGCCGACGAATTGGTCTTTCTGGATATTACCGCCTCTCACGAAAAACGACAAACAATGCTAGATATCGTAAAAGCCACCGCAGATCAGGTATTTATACCGTTCTGCGTTGGCGGCGGAATAAGGACGCTTGACGACATCATACAAACGCTGAGATCCGGGGCTGATAAAATAGCGATCAATACCGCGGCGACGAAGAACCCGGAATTCATCACGGAAGCGGCGGAGGTAGTAGGATCACAGTGCATTGTACTAGCAATAGATTGTAGGCGCAACACGGATCTGGCAGGGGGAAAACACATAGTTACCCTCGAAGACGGAACTCCTGCATGGTATGAAGTCGTAATTTACGGTGGAAGGGTGCCGATAGGGATCGACGCAATCGAGTGGGCAATCCAAGGTGAGAGGCGCGGAGCCGGGGAGATACTTCTTACCAGCATGAACAGGGACGGGACTAAGGATGGCTATGACATCCCTATAACGAGAGCTATATCAGAAGCGACAGACCTGCCACTGATTGCGTCTGGAGGAGCAGGAACGTTAGAACACATATACGAGGGGTTTGTCGAGGGGAAAGCTGATGCGTGTCTTGCCGCAAGCATTTTTCACTTTAGAGAGATATCAATAGAAAGTGTGAAGGAGTATTTAAAAGAGCGCGGGGTCAGCGTGCGCATTTAGTTTTTAACGGTTAAGACCCCAAGTGCGCATAGTGCAGAGTAATCGATAACGATCAAGGAGTTTAGCGATCGATCGTATTTAACGCCATATAACGCCGAGCCAACTGCACGTACTGCTCTGCATTGTTCTTTATCCATTCAATCTGCTCTGATGTTACTTCTCTTACGACCCTGCCGGGCACACCGAGTACAAGGCTTCGTGAGGGTATCACCATCTCCTCGGTCACAACCGCCCCTGCACCAATGATAGAGCCCGCCCCCACCGTCGCATTATCGAGTACAATGGCGCCGATTCCAACAAGGGTGGTGTCTTCTATATTGCTACCGTGAATGACCGCGCTATGTCCTATCGTCACGTCATCACCTATCACCGTCTCCACACCCTCGCTCACATGTAGTACTGCGTTATCTTGTACACTTGTCCGTCGGCCTATTTTGATAGACGCCACGTCACTTCTAATCACTGCACCAAACCATACACTTGAATCGGGCGCGATCTCAACAGCTCCAATTACAGTTGCAGTAGGTGCTATGTAGACACCCTCAAACTCACGGTTCATGCTCAATCTCATGTTCTATTAACTTTAATTAGTAAAACCGCTATCGCATTATTGAATAGGAACCTAATGAACTTTATTAAAAAAAGATATGGCTAAAGTTGCTCTTGGAGGCACCTTTGATATCCTTCACGATGGTCACAAGGCGCTGATCAGAAAGGCCTACGACCTTGGCGATGTCGTAATAGGATTAACGTCAGACGAGATGGCAAGGGGGAAAGGTCACTTCATACACAATTACAAAGCGCGTAAGCAGGCCATCACGACATTTGTGCGAGGTGAAATTAAGCTCGAGCCAGTGATCATCAAGCTTGATGATCCGTACGGGCCATCAATACGCGAGCAATTTGACTACATAGTAGTCTCGCCAGAGACTCTCAACACGGCAAAGCGAATTAATGACGTTCGGAAAACATGTGACCTACCCCCCATCATGATAGTTGTTGTCGACTGGGTGCTGACACAAGATGGAAAGCCGATATCATCCACTCGGATATACAGAGGGGAAATAGATGAACACGGGGTCCTTCTATGAAGGTACCGGTTGGAACAAAAAACCCGATAAAAATGCACGCGGTGAAAAATATCTTCACACGGGTGTACGACGTGGTTGAGGTGTCGATGATAGACGTCAAGTCCGGCGTGCCTGCGCAACCCTTCGGACACGACGTAATGACCGGGGCTAAACATAGGGCTGACGAGCATTTATGTTGCTAAAAGACGCAGACTTAGGCGTGGGAATAGAATCTGGCCTCTTTGATTTTTGCGGTGTGTTACTTGACGTTCAGATTTGCTCGATCTTCGATGGTAGCGTTCATACAGTTGGGGCTTCTCCCGGATTCGGCTACCCAGGGGCTGTACTCGAGGGCATAAAAAGGGGGAGAGAGGTAGGCAGCATCATGGAGGAGCTATCCGGAGTCGTGGGAATTGGCAAGAAAATGGGTGCAATAGGTTATTTATCGAAGAGCTTAATCGACCGGACCCATTTTACAGAGCTCTGCGTAATAATGGCATTGATTCCGAGGATTAACCCCGGGCTCTATGAGTTGTCCTAAGGTCAGTGAATTATTCTGGTGCCCACCTTTTTGCCGCTGAGCACGTCTAACAATGTTCTTGGATCCTGACCGTCGACTATGACGGTGTTGATTCGAGAGCGTTCGATTATCTTTGCGGCAAGCGGATCGATTACCGACTTCGATCCGGCCTTCATTTCTGTCGACATGACGATTTTCACAAGATCAGCGGGCGTCACTTCATCGAGCTTCTTCGCGTTTTTATCGACGTGCGGGTCAGTGGTGTAGACGCCGTCGACGGATGTAACGGTTATTAAGATGTCTGCTTGTACGTATTCAGCAAGAATGGCAGAAACAGCATCGGTGGTCTGCCCTGGAGCTACCCCACCCATCACCACCACCTTGTGAGACGACATGGCATTTTCTGCTTCCATATAATTGTGTGGTATGTCTTGGAAGGCCACGCTCGAGAGCGCGGAGATCAGGAGCCTAGCGTTGAGGCGTGAGAGCGATATGCCAATGAGGTCGCAGACCGACTCATTTGCCCCCATTGAACGGGCGACCTCTATGTAGTCGCGTGCGGCCTTCCCCCCACCGGTTACGACCAGCGCGGTGTTGCCCTTTGCAATCTCCTTTATCACTTCAGCATACGCGATGAACTTTTCGGCGTTAAGCGTCGGCGCTATAACAGACCCGCCAATTGAAATTACCACTATCATCGAATACATGCATAATGAAAAAGAGGTATATGTTAATTCCCTTTTTAAGATTGATTTGAGTTACCGTTTCTTTGATGGACTGCAAAGCTGCACGTCTGATTTACATTACAGTGTTGATACGCGTCACGTGCTCAACTGTTATGAAGAGCTCATACCGCCCCACGCGGAAAACTGTACGAATTCAAACGTGTTGTCGCGCAGAAAGCATTGCCGTGCGCAACGATAGCACAATTATGTTAAAAGAGCACCCCATGAGGGTATGAGAGGTGGTTATTATAAGTCATACAGCGTTTTCTATTAATTTATCGTAATTACATCCGCTCGAAAATTAATATGCTACCTTATTGCCCTCTCGAACGACCATGTTTTATGAGAGTGAGATTGAATTTAATAAGAAGTTGAATGTGAGCAATTCATGTTTCCTGATTGGATTATAGCGGCATTATGGGGATTCATAGGCGGAATAGCCCTTTTATTGGGCGGCATTATTGGTTACAATTTTAAACTTCCGCAGCGTTTGGTAGCGTCTATTATGGCGTTTGGGGCGGGCGTCTTAATAGCTGCCGCCTGTTTCGATCTTCTCGAAGAGGCCTATTCTCTCGGTGGATTTGATTCTACCGTCGTAGGGTTTTTTCTAGGAGTGGTGGTTTTCACTGTTGCTGATGTTGCCCTCGCGCGCAGAGGTGGTAAACATCGTAAACGTTCTGATAAGGCAAGGATACCGGAAGGCTACGATGAAAATCCACAAGCCATTATGGTAGGGGCCTTACTGGATGGTATTCCCGAATCTATTGCTATTGGTCTTACCATAATCACCGGCGGTGCGGTGAGCGCTGCGACGTTTATCGCAGTATTTATCTCAAATTTTCCCGAAGGTCTTTCCAGCACTGTTGGTATGAAAAGGATAGGATGGAAAAAGCTCTCAATTTATGGGTTGTGGTTATTAATCGCCATCATCGCCGCCATCGCCTCCCTAGCAGGATATAGCATATTCGCCACCCTGCCAGATGACGTTACTGCCGCCACCTTAGCTCTTGCAGCAGGAGCGGTGCTTACTATGATCGCCGATACAATGTTACCAGAAGCATTCGCAGAAACGCACGAAATAACGGGGTTAATAATGGCCGTGGGCTTTATTGTGTCTTTCGTCCTCACTATTATAGCCTAATCGATTTTACACGGTCCATGAATCAATGTTCACAGGGAAGTCAGTTACCATCGACAAACTCACGTCGCCACATACATTTAAAGGTGCATATAGGGATTGTTGCGGAGGGCCGAGGAGGAGCGCTTTGTGTTAAAAATCAGATGTGAGACTGAATTCGAAAGGACTGTAACATCGGTTCAGAGTAGTATGCGAGAGGAGACTCCCTACAAAAAGACCTGTGAAAGCTTAGCAAACAGATAGGAGTCCTCGTCTTTTTCACAAAGTGTAATGATGTACGTGGCTGGAACCGTGGGAGGTGATTCGATATTTAACATGTTTTTTGTCGCTGTCAATCAGGCTGTTTCTGTCATACTTGAGGAGGTTCCGACGATTACCACCTTGGTGAAGACTGTGGTCGGCGCCGTGCCTGTTCCTCGATAATACATGCGAGAGATTACGCTCTCGCACAACCAGCAGTGCCTTTTCTCTGAGTGATCGGGCTTAAAGTCGTTGTTCTACCGCTCTCTTCTCAACGTCAACAGTATCAATACCTCGTTCCACGACGTGGCAAATATGAGTATAACCTTACAAAAGACGTACAGTTACCTCCATTTTTTGAGAGAGAACGGAACAGAAGCACTGAAGGACTTTTCTTAAGTGTGAAGAATATCACCGACTACATGGAAAAAGAACAGGTGCAAACGCTTCTCGATTATGCACAGGCCTGTAGTCCCCGGAACTACCTCATTCTGCGGATCCTCTGGCGGACCGGGGTTCGTGTAAGTGAACTGTTATCCATACGACCCCAGGACCTGGAACCAAACAACCAAGTTATCAACATCACGAGGGCGAAAGGAAACAAGCAACGCCGGGTTATGCTGGACCCGGAGACTAAACCACCTCTCCGAGTACATTTCAACCCATACCATCCCGAGTTTCAACCCATTTTTACCCTCTCCAACGTGCAGGTCTGGAACATTGTCAAGAAATATGGCCGTATGATCAACGTTGACATTCACCCTCATACGTTTAGACATAGCTTCGCTATTCACCTCGTCAGGCCAGGACTTGACCTAAGGCGCGTGCAACAGTTGTTAGGGCATTCGAACCTGAATACCACGCAAGTATATTTGCAGTTTAAAGATGAGGACTTACGAGAGGGGTACAACAAGGTCGAATTTTAGAAAGTCACGATTGACGCAACACGTAAGGAGATACAGCAGGAGATCACATCCTTTATGCCCGATTAGTAATCAGTCAGAATCCTGATGTGTGAATGATCGACACTTTAACTGGACGATGTGACGAGACGCCCCCTCGCTAGATGTCTCACCCTGCTTTAATTTATCAATACATTTATGCCCAAGAGTAGGAACATGCCTAATCATCGATGGCGCATATTCACTTACCCGACGGGGCCTTTCCGCTGCAATGGGTGATCGTGTGGTGGGCGCTCGCGCTCGTTCTGCTTGCGATAGCCCTCGTGGCCTCTCGTAGGCAGACCTTTACTGTACAGCGGCTATCCGTTGCAGGGCTATTGACAGCAGTATCGTTTGCGATATTTCAGGTGGAGCTCCCGTTCGCTGGCGGCGTGCACATGAACTTCACGCCACTCATCGGCATCATCGCGGGCCCAGTCCTCGGGTCTTTGATTGCATTTATCGTTAACATCCTGAGCGCCTTCATAGGCCATGGCGGGTGGGGGATGATCGGGGCGAACACCCTTATCAATGCAAGCGAGGTCATCAGCGCGTATTACCTCTTCACGGTCGCAACCCGCCGCTTTGAGCTCTTTACGCGCGGCGCGGTAGCTGCGTTCGGCGGGTTGCTCGTTGGCAACATACTGTCGGTCCTCATCATTCTCATCTCAGGAATACAAGGGAGCACACTGACAGGAGCCGAATTGCTCCCGTATCTAATCCAAATCCCCATATTGAACTTATTTGTCGCTGTAATCGAGGCGATTGTAACAGGGTTTGTGATTGACTACTTGGGCAAGGTACGAAAAGACCTGATCGGGGTGACATAAATGAAGTGGCAATACATCGTCCTTGCGGTGATTCTCATCGGCACAGCTGCCCTCTCTTTGTGGATGGCCACCCGCGTCACCATGCCCGACATTGAAAATACCCTGACAAACACCTCAGGGCACGGGCAGGAGGGAGGTGGAGGGGGATTCTTAGGCTTCAGCGTTGCGGAGGGCGTGAACGTCCTCATGTATCTGGGGATTGTGGCTGCTTTGTTTGCTATCGGAATCGGCGTATATACCTACGTGTCAAAGCGTCAATGACTATTGCGTCATACGAGTTCGCAATTTTCAAAAGGATCTCTGAATGAGGTGATTGAGTGTATTTGTATCGGTTCCTTTCAAACCTCAATCCTTTGAGTACACTAACTCGCTAATGCTCGCATACGATTCATCATACATACTCATGATGCCGACAGGGTCTTTGCTGTCAGCACTCTGGCCAAAGTGGAACAGAAGAGAGGAGAAATTGTCCACGTTACCTACGTGTCAACGAAGTTAGGGGGTATCACTGGTCTAGCTATAACATTCATAACATCGTATTACATTTAGAGAGGCGAAAAATGGCACGACTGGGCTTTGAACGCCACATCCCAGATTTGGGATTGATAACCGCATATGCTGAACTAAGAGACAGTGCCGTCCATCGAATTAGTCCGTGGCTCAAGTTTGCCGTGCTCCCGCTCCTAGTTCTTGACGTGACAGTCATACACGATGTCAGGATCCTTGTCATAATGTTTGTAATTACCGTAGTGTTGTATGCAGTGTCGCGCCTTCCACTTCTGACTCTTCTGTACTGGTATACGCTGCCAGTGTTCTTTGTCGTGAGCATCGCATTTCTGTTGATATGGACCGTGCCCGGTGTGCCGTTGTTTAGTGTTGGCCCCCTGACACTGACACTGCAAGGTGCCATCTTGTTGCTTACGTTAATATTAAAATCGCTAACGGTCGTCACCTATTCGTTTATCGTTATAATGACTACAAAATATAATCATCAGTCCTACATTGTTTCGAAGGTGTTGCCCTATCCGCTCGACCAGGTCATTCTGCTCGCGTATCGGTTTCTCTTTTTAACGTTAGACGGGCTTGAAGAGACGATCATAGCAATGCGATCACGGGGCGGTTTTAACATAGCAGGTTTACGAAAAAGCGGCAGATTTTACGGGTCTGTTTTTGCGTTGGCGTTTATTCGATCATTTGATCGCGCAGATCGGGTTTCCAAAGCAATGGAGTCACGAGGGTATACAGGGAGACTGACGTCGACAGACCGGCCCCCGAATCCATCACGAGTGGGGTACATCAGCTTAGTGCTGTTTCTCGGATTGTCAGTCTATGTATCAGCTATTTCGGGTGGAATTTTACACGGCTGAACTAGAGAAGGCGATCTCGATGCTCTCAAGGTACGTTTTTGACATGAAACTCGGATGAAAATTCCTTATTCCCGCAAACAATGAGGGCGCGTGCAACAGTTGTTAGGGCATTCGAACTTGAATACCACGCAGGTGTATCTACAGTTCAATGACCAGGATTTGCGAGAAGGGTACAATAAAGTGGAATTTTAACTGCCGACTGTTACTAAAAAGTGATCAATCCATTGTTTGCCGTAATCCTGTGACTATCTCTTCGATAGCCGGGATGAGCTTGTTTTTTAATGAGTGCGAAGGCATTTTTGAGGCGCCCCACCTTGGGCTAGCACACCACCTGAATGGATACGAACATCCACTTGCTAAGCGTCTTTCTTTTTGGTATAGTTAGTTTTATAGAGTCTGCCATTAACCTTATGCTTCGTATTTACTTATGTGCGTCATACGGAGATGAGAATATGGGTACAGTTCTCATACTGGCTGGATCATTGTTGATCGTCATTTGGGGGACTGCTCACATGTTCCCAACAAAGAACGTAGTAAAAGGATTTGGCGACATCTCCCAAGATAACAAACGTATTATTACCATGGAATGGATATTTGAAGGGGTTACCCTAATTTTCATAGGCTTACTGATCATTCTTGTCACGCTACTCGGCGACATATCTGGTAACATTAATCGAATTGTTTATTGGTCTTCTGCGGGTATGCTCATTGTGATGGCAATCATCTCATCGCAAACGGGGGGAAAGTTAATTTTTTATTCTATAAGCTTTGTGCTCCAATATTTACCGTATCTGCATTACTAATAGTGCTTGGCACTCTCGTGTAGCTGCAAGTATTCTGAGGATCGGCACATCTTTAGCATTAAACGGTGTCAAGTGCATACTATAGCGAAGAAATATGGGAAGGTGATTGGCGTTGACATTCATCCCCATACGTTCAGGCATTCGTTTGCTATCCACCTTGTCAGGTCTGGTCTTGATCTGCGGCGTGCGCAACAGTTGTTGGGGCATAGCAACCTTAACATCACACAGGTCTACTTGCAGTTCAAAGACGAAGATTTGCGAGAGGGGTATAACAAGTTCGGCTTCTTTTTTTATGACTGCACAAACTATCTCCCACTAAGGTATGTGCGTGGCACGTCGTTCCGTCGCTCTACAATAATGGGTTACAGAGCACCATCCACTAAAACATGGATTGAAACCATAAACTAGTGGGACTAATTGACATTGGGGTAAATATGAAAGGGGCGGTTAACTATGAAAGCGAGTAAAAGACGAGAAACCACTTACGAACGAGAGAATTTTACTATTTATGATGAGTGGGAGAAATTCGGACTAACCAATCATATGGGTGGTCTCCAAGCCACGCGACGACTAATCGAGTTGTGCGGCATCACCCCGGGTCAGTACGTACTGGATGTCGGATGCGGGACCGGGTATACCGCCTGTCTTCGGGCAAAAAAATATCAGGTTGACGTTGTCGCAGCAGACATCACTCCGATCGTCTTAGAAGAAGCGAAGAAAAGAATTGCAAGAGAGAAGGTGAGCAACAGAGTGAAAGCGGTTGAAGGAGATGCGCATGCGCTCCCGTTCCCATCAAATACCTTTGATGCCGTAATTGCCGAATCAGTACTTGTTTTCTGTGAAAAGGCCAAAGTATCCTCTGAAGTGTATCGGGTTTTAAAGCCGGATGGCATTTTTGGGGACAATGAGGCAACGTATGTAAAGCCTCCTCCAGCGCAACTGCGTTCTCTTTCATCGAAATTAATTGGTACAGATGCTGAGGTGCCACAAGAGGATGAATGGCGGGCTATCTATGGGGAAGCGGGATTTGAAGTTATACATTCAACTGTTTATCCACTACATTCAAGTGCTTATATAAAGGAGTTTTTCGACGAACTTCGGATGGATGGGATTCGAAGACGTCTCTCAGCTTTGTTGAAGGGATTTTCTGACCCAACCTGGAGAAGGACGTTTCTCATGGATAGAGATACGCGCCAAGCAATACGCCAATTGTTACCATATATAGGGTATGGATTATATGTGAGTAGAAAACTCTGAGATAGATGCAGGTGAACTTTAACCGCCCAAACACACTTGCACGGCGCTTTCTGATAACGCTCTTATGCTTGCTGCTCGAGCGTTAAGCATGTATAACGTGAACCACCAACGGCATCGGAAGGAGATCTGCAAGTGGTGCGTGAAGCTCTTCGATCCGTGCCTCGACCCAAGGGGGAGCGGCAAGGAGCTCAGCATGTTCGACAAGCTGGATGTGCGGCATTGTGAGGACTTCGAGTTATACGATTCTAGCTGAGAGACTTAGAAATAAGTGTAACAACGAGGACCTGCGGGAGGGGGTTAACAAGGTCGAATTTTTTTATCTGTATCTGTTTTTAAAGCGTCCATCTCTATAATTGCATATAAAAACGGACAGCATAAAAAGGGCATATTTTTTACCCTTTATGGCATTTTTTCGCGATGCTGTCGGCAATGTGGCGATAAATTGTTATGAAAGGTATAACGTGCAGAGATGCATATGTACGTGTTACCCTCTATGGGCTATGTGGAGGGAAACGGACAGTCGCCAACGGCTTTCAGGATAAGTATCATAATCCGTTCTGAAGTTTTAGCGAAAAGGTTTCTTGACTCTTTAACACGTCACTGGTGAGAAGTCCTTTTTACTTCACATAGTCCATAGAGCCCACCCTTATTTTCTGATAATACCTCGTGCTTCTTTGGTTAAAATCCAAGCATAGTTACGCAATCACTATAGTAGGGGCGGGAGTAGACATTAAGAGAATGCAGCTGCTGTCAGAACACGCAGAGACCCAGACGACGACCGTCTATCTGCAGTTCAAGGATGTAGATTTACGAGAAATGTATGATAAAATGGAATTTTAATGTAAATAGCGGGGCAGCCACCAGCCAAAGAGCGGGACAAAGGTCGAGTACAGCAGCCAGATATTCAGACTGAGAATGACAACGCTACAGGCGATTGCCGCCCAGGTAGTGATTGGCTTATTTACCAAGGTACCCATAATATCACGACGCCGCGTGAACAGCACGAGCGTGATCACCGGGAGCGGGAGCACGAAGCTGAGCACCACCTGGCTGATGACCAGAGACTGCGTAGGGTTGAAGCCCACCACGACGACCAGGATGGCAGGGGCCATAGTCACTAAACGCCGTACCCAGAGCGGGATGGTGAAGCCCACAAAGCCTTGCATGATGACCTGCCCGGCCATCGTTCCGACCACAGAACTGGAGAGACCAGCGGCCAGCAACGCGACAGCAAAGACGAGACTGGCGGCCCCTCCAAGGAGCGGCGTGAGCGTCTGATACGCCGTGTTGAGATCGACCACGTCACTGCGTCCATGGACGTGAAAGGTGGCTGCCGCCATGTAGAGCATCGCCATGTTGACGAGCCCCGCCAGGCCCATCGCCAGCACCACGTCCGGAATGCTCAATCGGAAGATACGCCGAGCTTCTTTTTCACTGCGCGGGATAATCCGTTGTTGGGTCAACGAGGAGTGCAGGTAGATAACATGAGGCATCACCGTTGCCCCGATGATCCCCACAGCGAGGAGGACGCTCTGCGCATCGCCGACCATGGGAACAACGGCGTGAAACGCAACCCGGCCCCAATCAGGACGGGAGAAGAACGTCTCGATCAGGTAACAGACGGCAACCACCCCGACGAGGGCGGTGATGAACGCCTCCATGGGACGGAACCCGTGGCGCTCTAGCAGGAAGATTAGATAGGTGACGATACCGGCAATGAGCGCGGCATACAGCAGGGGAATGCCAAACAACAAGGTGAGGGCAATGCTCGCGCCGAGAATCTCGGCGAGGTCGGTGGCCATTGCCCCAACCTCTGAGACAATCCACATGGCATAGGCGACTGGTTTGCGGAACTGGAGACGGCAGATCTCCGCGAGATTGTGCCCCGTTGCCAGTCCGAGCTTCGCCGACATGGTTTGCAGCAACATCGCCATGAGGTTGGCAAGAGCGATCACCCAGAGCAGGGTGTAGCCATATGCACTGCCACTTTGGATGTTGGTGGCAAAATTGCCGGGATCAATATAGGCCACGCTGGCGATAAAGGCGGGTCCCAGGAATGGGAGCACGGCGAACAGTCCTTTCGTGCGACCCTCGAGAGCCGCGCGAGCGGCAGCCTGCGTCCTGGTTTCCTCGGGGATACGCTCAGGGGCCGCGCCCGCAGGCGATTCTGAAGGTGGTGGCAGAGGAGGATACGTTCTCATGCATGTTCTCCTAACGGTTCCGAGGGAGAAGTCGATCCGCTCACGGAATCAGGTGCTGCTGGACGAGCGAGGACATCCTGCGTCACCAGTCACCAATGGCATGGGTCTGCGCTTCGATGCGCACGCATAGACCCCCGTCCCAAGGGGCAACGGCACCCACATGCACCAGGGCTACCCAAACATCCTCGGAACCCACTTCTTCCAGGCCATGGCCAATATGATTTCCAAGGCATCATCGATGGTAACGATGTCATTCAACTTTTTGCTGTCCTCTCCCACAGGGAGGACCCCGCACGGGTTACCATCGTTCCGTATTCCCCGCCGCAGACGTATATGAAGTCCATCATTCAGATCTACTGCGGTAACCGTTAGTGATGATATTGATCTACGCAAAGTAAAGGCACGCCGTCAAGTCTCTAGAGATAACCATCTATTGAACGGCGGCGATACAGTACGCGACCTAATGTGGTGCGTTCGCAGTTTTATAGTTTCGCCACTTCACTCGATATGTCGGAATTTCTGGGTGTATGGGCCCTCTCCCGGTCTCCTCCTTCTGAAATGTCCTGAGGGCCGTCCTTCGAGCAGTTCTTGGAACCACGCTTCGTGCTCTATTTCTTCGTGAAGGATTGCGAGCGACAGGTCGTACGTTCTATGATCTTTGCCAAATGTCATGTTGCAAATTTCCGTATATATCCTCACAGCGCACCGTTCAGCGTCGAGCAGCACCTTTAAAACTTGCCGTATGTCGCCGGGGTCGCTCGGCAGATATGCCGCAGAACACGCAGCATCGTCATGGAGCTCCCTCAGGTCGTTATACAGTTCGCCACCGAGCTCGTAAATCCGGGGAACGAGCGTCTCGAAATGGAGTCGGTCCTCGAGCCTCGCGTCTTCTGCTATTTCTTTCACCTGCTCACCCTCAAGCCCTGAACAGTGCATTCTGAGGAGTGTATAATAATAGTACGTCGTAAACTCGGCAGCGGCGGCCTTTTTCAGTTTAACGATCAGGTGACTAACGTCGATCCCCGCCCTTTCAACCATCTCCACGTCTACAGTCTTAGAGTGTGTTTTCTCCATCTTTCTCACCTCCCTTCTTTTAGGGTCAAAGAGTGTTTTCGCGTTTAGAGAAGTTAACGTTTTTCCACGTTATCATGAACTTAAAAAATAAAGATCGGAACAAAGTGATTCTTATGGACATAAAGGAAATTGCAATCTCAAAAATGAAACAATTGTTTGGCGAAGAAGACAGGAGGATTAACCACGCCCTAAAGGTTTTAAGATTTTCAGAGGAGATATTACGAGGAGAGAACATTACAGGTAAAATAGCAGAAACGGTGATATTGACAGCGGTCCTCCACGACATCGGCATATGCGAGGCAGAGAGAAAATACAATTCGAATTCTGGAACGTATCAGGAAATTGAAGGACCTCCAATTGCAAAGAGAATTTTACGTGAAATGGGAATAAGTAACCGCACGATTGAGAGAATCTGTTATATAATTGGCGGTCATCACACACCCTCGAAGGTTGACAACGTTGATTTCCAGATACTATGGGAAGCAGACCTATTGGTAAATATTGAGGAAAGTGGACTAATGAACGATAAAAATGTGAACCTAGGGACAATAATTAGTAAAAATTTCAAGACAGCAACAGGAAAGCGTATTGCAGAAACGTTATATACAGATAGACCAAGCAGATAACTCTTTCATCTATCAAACCTTTTGTGATAGTTGGATAAACGGGTAAATACTTATGGGGGGCCACCAGGACAACGTATGCGAAAATGACAATACGTGTGCTGGATGGCTACAGAGGGCCAAATACGCACAAAGAGCAGTGCAATATGTACAAAAGAGAATAGGATGGAAATACGTTGCAGGTATGCATCTATCTCTTTACTCTTCCATGGTCAGGAGTAAAAAGAGGGAGGAATCTTCGCCTGGACTGCTAAGCTGATTAAATAAGGGGGAATTGTTCAAAGGCTATTACCAGATTCCCGGTTTGCTCCTTTGAATCTTCCTATCAGTATATGACTAACATAAGAGAGCCATCATTTACACGGATAAAAGTAACCAGCGGAAGAGAACGTAGAGATACGGGGGTAAGGACGTGGCGTACTCTGTAGAGCTCATACCCATCGAACAGAAGGAGGAGCTAGCCGAACGCTACGGCGGACAGGTTCTCTACGAGGTTAAGTCCGACATCTACGGGTGTTGCATCAAGCTCCTCACTGGACAACGTTCGGTCGAAGAACGGTGGGGTGAGAGCTTCTACTTCATCTCGCAGAATATACGCTCACACGGGCGCCTCTACGTCGTTGAGGATCCGTCGGAGGGGAACAATAAGGTGTACTATGACCCTCAATCCAAGACAGCATTTCTCGTGAACTTCAGTTATTACGGTTGGATCAAGTCCCTGGCCCTGAGCGTCGCCGGAGACGTCTTGGAAGATGAACATGATATCTACTCAGTGCACGGCGCGTGTCTCGATCTCGATGGGCAAGGGCTGTGCATTCTCGGCGAACCGGGTGCCGGAAAGACGACCCATACCTATGGGTTGCTACGAGATCCAGAAGTACGTGTGATCTCAGACGACTGGTTTTTTGCCCGGGTATACGGTGACGATATCCTGACCTACAGCTCGGAGAAGAACTTTTACATTCGAGCAGACCTTGCCAAGATATGGGGCGAATTCGCCTGGTTGGTTGAACAAGCAGAGTTGGATGAAGAAGACCGTGCGGTGGTTAATTTGCGATTGGTAATAGGAAAGGGGCGCATTTTGCCTTTGACGACACTCCGCACGTTGGTCATCCTGAAACGGGATGCCACTGACTCTGAAGCGATCCGAGAGCCCACGAGTGCTGAGACGTTAACCCTACTTGAGCACAACGGCTATTTTAACCCGCATTTATTGGTGCGCAACAAGTTTAAGCTGAGACTCCGCAACAATTTTTTTAAATCACTCCTCAAGAGGGTGAAAGTATATGAGGTGAATACCATTGAGACGCCGGAAGAGAGCCAACTCCGCATACGAAAGATCATAGGAGAAGCCTAAGATCTTCGCGTTAGAAGGCGATCTTGTTGGGTCACGATGGACTTCACGTGGGCAACACTACAGAGGTAAGCTAACCGATGTGGAAGATGAGAATGATAAAAGTTAAACGAATTTACGAAAAAGCAGAGGACACTGATGGCTTTAGAGTTCTCGTCGACAGGTTGTGGCCGAGAGGCGTGAAGAAAGAGGAGGCTAAACTTGACGAGTGGTTGAAGGACATTGCGCCAAGTGATGAGTTACGAAAGTGGTTTGGCCACGACCCCACCAAATGGGAGGAGTTCAAAAAACGGTATAAAACGGAGCTATCTCCAAAGGGGGAGCTGCTGGGCAATCTTATAGAGGAGGCTCAAGGCAAGGATATAACCCTCCTCTACGCTTCTAGGGAAACTGAACATAACAATGTCATAGTGCTGAGGGACGTCTTGGAAGAGAGGATGGCACGACTGAAAAAATAGATGATATTTTGCAGTTCTTTTAAGGAGCGGAAATAAGATAACCCAGTCAACGATAAGGTGAATGTTACACGTTTACCGGGCATCACGCTCACGACAGGAAATAGAAAATAATCTTCAGTTAAAATAAGAGCAGAAGGAGAGTACTTTGATTGAGGCGTCACAGCAACAAGAAGCACGCGGACTGACAGGTGCTGAGGCGGACAAGCGGCTCAGAGAAGTTGGGCCGAATCAACTCTTCAAACCCCACACCGTCAGGTTCCTCGATATCGTCAGAGAAGAGATCACGGAACCGATGATTTTGCTCTTATTTGCGGTGGGCTTTTTCTATGCTATTGGCAGAGAGATCGGAGATGCTATCGCCATTTTCAGCATTATCGCTGCGTTAATCTTTGCCGAGGTCTGGAATGAATATCGGGCCAAAAAGACGATAGCATCCCTTTCGAAATTGGCTGCACCTACGGGAAAGGTGCTGCGAGATGGTGCTAGCATTAACATCGAAACGGAACGGGTGGTTCCGGGTGACCTCTTACTCCTAACATCAGGCACGAGAGTTGCTGCTGATGGGAAAGCCCTCTTGTCGTTGAGCCTCCACGTTGATGAATCAGCTTTGACCGGAGAGTCGTACCCACAAGAAAAAAAGCTCGAGGATGAGATTTACGCAGGGACGCTGGTCGTATCAGGCGAGGGTGAGGCCGAAGTTACTGTCACAGGAGAAGCGACCAAAGTAGGTGCCATTGCTGCACGTGCGCAAGCAATCAAAGAGCCAAAAACCCCGCTGCAGCTCGCAATGAAGTCTCTGGCAAAGAGCCTCGTGTGGGTTGCCATCTTTTTCAGCGTTGCAATCCCATTTGTGGGGTTCTTACAGGGGCAGAACCTCTACCAGATGTTCTTGACGGGGCTTGCCCTCGCATTCGCCACTATACCCGAAGAGCTGCCCATCATCATTACCATGGTGCTGGGCTTAGGGGCGTACCAGCTTTCACGACAGCATTTCTTGGTGAAGAAAATTAAAGCGGCTGAAGTGTTGGGGGACGCAACAGTAATTCTCACGGACAAAACAGGAACAATTACTGAAAATAAAATGCAAGTGGTCTCTGTGTTTCCTAGTGATAAAGAAGTATCCGTCCTCGACGCGGCTATGGGAGCCCTCACGGAGCTCTCTTCATCACCTACTGACACGGCGCTCATGGAAAGGGCTGATGAGCTCCACCTTAAGCTAAACACAGGCGCTATTATTCGGGAACGTAGTTTTGACAGCGAGCGGAAGACGAGATCCATTATCCGAGCGGTAAACGGCAACGTGGTATTGTTTATGAGTGGCGCACCAGAAGAACTCGTACCTCTTTGCGAACAAGTCGATACCCCGGCCGTTAAAGAAGTACTTGAACGTGAGACTGCCAGAGGGAGACGAGTTATCGCTGTTGCCAGCAAATTCATCCCATTAGCGGACAAAGATTTGCCATTTTCTGCATTGGAACACGGCTTGTCCTTTAGAGGTTTGATTTTCCTTGAAGATCCGCCACGTATTGATGTAAAAGAGACGATAGAGAGTGCGCACCACGCAGGGATACGCACCATTATGGTCACCGGAGATCATCCGCAAACGTCAAGCTTTGTTGCCCGAAGTGTTGGCATTGCGTCTGAAAAAGTGGTGACTGGCGATGAGATGGATGTGTTATCCGAGGGAGATCTACAGAATACGGTGAGAGACGTCTCTGTGTTCGCGAGAACCACGCCGGAGGATAAATATCGCCTCGTCAACGCCCTTCACAAGAACGGGGAGATAGTGGCGGTCACGGGGGATGGCGTGAATGACACTCTCGCGCTCAAAGCAGCGGATATTGGTATTGCGATGGGCATTAAGGGGACTGATGCCGCAAAAGAAGCAGCAGATATCGTGCTGGCAGACGATAGCTTCGTCTCCCTCGGGCGCGGGATCTTCGAGGGAAGGAAATTCTTCGACAATTTGAGAAAGGGAGTGAAATTTTACCTTTCTGTAAAAGCCGCGCTGATCGCAATTTTTCTTTTGCCGATACTCGTGGGAGTTGCTCTACCCTTTGCGCCGATTCAAATTATTGTCCTTGAGCTGTTTATGGACTTGGGAGCTTCCGCGGCGTTTGTTGCGGAACCCGCGGAAAAGACTATTTACACGAGGTCGCCGCGAGATCCCAAGAAAAAGTTCCTCGACGCTCCAATGCTTCGCGGAATTGCCGCGTCATCGCTCAGCCTCTTTGCCGCGGTCACGCTTTCTTACTTTTACGCCCTCTGGCAGAGGTTACCCCTTGAGATAGCACAGACATGTGCCTTTGCCTCCTGGATAATCACGCTCATGTTCCTTGCCTACGTCTCTCGTTCAGAAACCGAAACGCTCTTCAGTTTGGGAGTCTTAACCAACAGAGCAATGGATTTGTGGGCCGTCGTTGCATTCGCATTCATGTGCGTTTCCATCTGGACCCCCGCCATTAGCGTATATTTGAATCTCTCTGCCATCACGCTTAGTCAGTTTGGAGTGATTCTCGTAATCTCTTTTGTAGCCACTTCCTGGCAAGAAGTGAGGAAAGCTCTATTATTCAGAAATTCAGAAAAAGTTCAAAAAAATTAGTCAGAGCCCCCTCATAAAGGAGGAACTTCATTGTAAGTGAGGGCTACTGATCGGCTCTGAAATCGACGTGACTTCACGCACCTCTAAACATCCTCATTAACATCACTTTAATAGGATAAGAAAAAGAGGACGTCAAACGAACGTTTTTAGGCAAATCACGGGAGGTATGCAACCCCAACCACGAGACGCTGGCGTAAAGTAAGATTTTTTATTCTTTTCTAATCTTGTAATTTCTCCTTCTACAGCTCTAGCGTATAGTATAATGGTCTAAAAATAAATGGAAGAAAGTAATGTCAACGCGAACTTTCCGAGAATAGATGCAATGAGAATGCACTTACAGACAGTTTAAAATATAACACCAAGTAACATTGGGTAAGGATGGTGCTCGAACAGAATCACGCCTTTGATTCACAAAACTGGCAGCAAATTACCTTAAATGATGCGTTTAAACTATTGCGTTCGGATGCGCAAGGACTTACAAACGACGAGGTCCAGAAGAGGCTGCACATTTTTGGGCAAAACACATTGCCCGAAGTAAAGAGACCGTCGAAAGTGATAATTTTTGCGCGGCAATTCAAAAGTCCCTTGATCTACATCCTCATCATAGCGAGCATCATAAGTTTTCTCGCGGAATCGGTCATTGACGCTGGAGTCATACTATTAATTGTCATCGCTAACGCTGTGATTGGCTATGTACAGGAAAATAAGGCAGAAAATGTCCTCGAGAGCTTAAAAGAGCTTACAGCTCCGAAGAGCAAGGTGCGGAGAGAAGGCGCAGTAGAAGTCGTCGACGCCCGGGACATTGTCCCGGGAGACATACTATTAGTTGAAGCAGGAGACAGAGTTCCTGCTGATGCCCGGCTTTTTGTTGTCCGGAACTTGAAGGCCGATGAATCTATGCTCACGGGTGAGTCCGTCACTGTGGATAAGCTCGTAGTACCTTATACGTCAAATATGGTGTATGCAGGCACCATCATTACGGAGGGCCGGGGAGAAGCGCTGGTAGTGAAAACAGGGCAGAAGACTGAATTCGGACAGATTGCAACATCAGTGCAGACTAGCACGCGGGAAGAGACCCCACTGCAAAAGGATCTCGCGAGACTCGGGAGATGGATCGGAGCGCTTGTCCTTGTCATAAGTGCAGTAATATTTGCCGCAGGTATCGTCAGGGGTCTGTCACTCTTTGATATGTTTTTCGTTGCGATAAGCCAAGCAGTTTCTGCTATACCTGAGGGGCTTCCAGCAGTCGCCACCGTTGTGATGACAGTAGGCGTACGAAAAATGGCTGGTGCACACGCAATAATACGACGACTGTCAGCAGTTGAAACGCTCGGTGCAACCAACATCATACTCTCAGATAAAACCGGGACGCTGACGCTTAATGAGATGAGCGTAGAGAAACTGTGGGTGGGCTCTTTTGTATCGGTAACGGGAGCTGGCTATACACCAGTTGGAGCTTTAATACGAGATGAAGATGGGAGCGATGCACGTGGAGATTCCGGCGTCACACGCTTACTCACTACACTCGTGTACTCTAGTGATGCGCACCTTCGTGATCACGGCATCGTAGGGGATCCCACTGAAGGCGCTTTAATCGTCGCTGCCAAAAAGGCCGGCATAGACAAAGAAGAGTTAGAAAGCGCGCATCCACGGCGTGACGAGCTTCCTTTTGATCCTTCAAAGCTATACATGGCTACGCTTAACGATAGAGTGTACGTCAAAGGTGCGCCTGAAGTAATCCTCTCAAGATCGGACACTGCTGTCATTAATGGTGAGAGCCTAACGCTGAACGAGGACATTGTTGAAGAGATCCTTAGGGCAAATCGGAAGATGGCAGCAGATGGGCTTCGCGTCCTTGCAGCAGGAACGAAGGAACCACAAGCTGTGATGGTGCACCCGGATTCTGATCTCACTCCTAACCACAAGTCATCGAGACTAGACGATAGCTATATCAGTGAGGGGCTGACCTTTGTTGGTCTTGTCGGGATGGAAGATCCCCCAAGGCCAGAGGTAAAAGATGCCCTTGCTACCAGTAGGGGGGCAGGTATTAGAACAGTCATGGTGACGGGAGATAACCCCCACACAGCGAAGGCGATAGCAGTGCAACTCGGAATTACCGATACGCGTGGAAAAGTCCTGACAAGTGATGAACTAAGTGCTCTCACCGATGCAGATCTTAGCACGGTGATTAAAAAGGTATCAGTGTTCGCCCGAATTCGACCGCTTGATAAGAGACGTCTTGTCCAAGCATTTAGGCGGGAAGGAAACATCGTAGCGGTAACTGGTGATGGAGTTAATGATGCCCCGGCGCTCATCAACGCTGACATCGGAGTTGCCATGGGGAAGGTGGGAACTGAGGTCGCTAAGGAGGCAGCGGACATGGTGCTCACCGATGACAACTACGCCACCATTGTGACGGCTATACGAGAAGGCAAGAGGATTTATGCTAATCTGAGAAAGGTCCTCCTCTACCTCCTTTCAACGAACATCGCTGAATTAATTTTTATTTTTACCGCAATTAACATCGGCCTACCACTCCCGCTACTCCCTGTTCAGATACTATGGGTGAATCTGGTTACTGATGGCATCTGTGTCATTCCCTTAGGGTTGGAACCTGAAAAATATGACGTCATGGCCACGCCGCCAAGAAGGGCAGGAGAGAACATCATATCACGGCTCATGCAACAGCGGATAGCGTTCATGTCGATCGTTATCGCTGCTGGAACCCTGCTTCTTTATTACGAAAGGCTTCACGCAAATGCACCTATTGAAGAGGCAAGAACCATGGCATTTCTCACCATTGCGATATTCCAGTTAGTAAATGCCTTTAATTGCAAATCCACAACGTCAATTTTGAATAGAAGTTTTTTCTCAAATCGGTATCTGATCGGATCCATCGCGCTCGCACTATTTCTGCAGCTCGCGACCGTGTACGTGCCCTTCATGCAAGTGGCGTTCAGGACTGTTTCTATCGAACCTTTAGATCTCACATACGTGTTCGCAGTCTGTTTTTCGGTTCTCATACTTGAAGAGATACGAAAACGAGTGTTTCGCCAAAAATAACAGCTGTTAGATTCGATCAGATTTTAAATCAGTTTTTGTATAAACGTTGTAAGCCGCAATGATCACGCCGACCGCAACCGGAGCGAGAAAGAAGCCCGCAATCCCACCGACGATCCCTCCTCCAAGAAATGACAGCAGGATCAAAAGCGGATGGACGCTTGCTACCTTCCCTATGAGATACGGTCGTAGAATTAGTTCTGGGACTATGTATAAGACAATTGTTCCCAATATTAAAAACTGAGCGCCTAATAGCGGATTTCCGGTGTAGATCACGTAAAGTGTCACGGGCAACAGGACCATCCACTCTGCATCAACGAGTCTTTTTCCATCTGCAAGCAGGTAGTAGCAGATAATGATGGAAAGCAGCACATTCCTATTCGTTAGAGTTAATTTAGGTACGTGTAATCGTGAGTCGTGTACTTATTAGATAAATTAAAGGACAAATCTACCTGACTTAATTCTTGTACACATACTGCACGATACTTTCATAAAATAACAACCTTTGAGCCCTCAAAGTAGTGAAGCGGGCTCTAGTTTCATGGCGCTAAACGTTTCTGTAGGGGGCTTAGATCACTCTACTCCTCTCTCCTCTGATTTAAAGACAGACTGTAAAGCAAGCGCAAGGCAATCGTTCTTTTCATTGGAATTCGAGAAGAATCATAATGGCTAATCAAAAGTGCAAAGGTAACTTCAAATATCATTGAATCCTCTTAATTAAGATGATCGCAATGAGAGCAAGTATTGTGAACCAATGAATCACACAGCGTGAACACCGTTACTGCTTTAGAACATTGTCGTGTTCAGGAGCAGTCTCTCGCAAAGGTGCACCATTAATGGGAAGATGATGCGACATGAAAAAAGAAATGGTAGCTTTATCGTTGGTCATTATAATGTTTGTATCGCTATGCGCGGTCGCCTGCGCGCACGCTACTACTGATGACTCAAAAACCGCGCGATCACCCGTGCGCGAAGAACCATCTGGTTCCCTCCTTGATCCGAAGACCATTCCTAAGTACGTGAATCAACTTACCGGACCACCGCCTGTGTTTGTTCCCGTTAAAGGAAACGAGTACTGCGTCACGGTAACGTCATTCGAACAGCAAATTCTGCCGTCGCCATTACCTATGACACACGTATGGGGCTACGGAGGGTTGGCCAAAGATGCGGTAACAGGAACGCTATTGGGCGTCGTCCGAAATACGCCAGCCCCCACCTTTGAGGCTACGAGAAATGTCTCCATCTCTGTGAATTGGGTTAACGACCTAACCGAGTCACACATGTTTGCGGTAGACCCAACACTCCACTGGGCAAATCCAAATAATATGCCGATGCTGATGCCACCTTTCCAATCGTTCCCACCTGGGTACCCTCAGGCCCAGTCACCCGTCCCACTTGTCACGCATGTGCACGGACTTGAAGTCCCATCCACCTCTGATGGTCATCCCGACGCATGGTGGACTGCTAATGGGAAACACGGTCCAGCGTACAACACGGAACAACCCACCACACCAAACGCGGCAGTCTTCCACTACCCCAACACACAGCCGGCTGCCACCCTCTGGTACCACGACCACGCACTCGGTATGACCCGTCTCAACGTAATGTCGGGGCTCGCGGGCTACTACCTGCTACGAGATCCTGCAGATCCCATTGCACCACTGCTGCCGAGCGGCAGCTATGAGGTGCCACTTGCAATTCAGGACAGGAATTTTTACGCCAACGGATCATTCTACTTCCCGAGCGATGGAGAGAACCCAGGCATCCATCCGTACTGGCAACCGGAGTTCTTCGGGGACACCATTATGGTGAACGGCAAGGTCTGGCCAAACATGAATGTGGATAAAGGACTCTATCGGTTCAGGCTCGTAGATGGGTCGAACGCCCGCTTCTACACGCTTAGCTTTTCGAATGGGATGTTGTTTACAATGATAGGGAACGAAGAGGGCTATCTAAAGGCGCCAGTACCCATGACCCGGCTCACCATAGCACCAGGTGAACGGGCGGACATCCTTGTTGACTTCTCAAATTTCGCTCCCGGAACGAAGATCATCTTGACGAACTCGGCTAATGCCCCGTTTCCCGACGGTGATCCGGTAGACCCTCTGACAACAGGTCAGATCATGCAATTTACTGTGACAGACAAACTTGGACACGCACCAGTAACGCTGCCAGCAGCTCTTAACCCGACATTTGCAAACTCATTTCCCAGTTTGCCCACCCCCACAAAGACGAGAATAGTCACATTGACGGAAGTCAAGGGGCCGGATGGGCCTCTCAAGGTCCTTCTAGACGGACAGAGGTGGTCTGCACCGCTCTCTGAAAAGCCTCAACTGGGAACGACCGAGGATTGGGTCATCATCAACCTGACAGAGGATGCGCACCCGATTCATTGGCATCTCGTTGCTCCCCAGCTCGTAAGTCGACAGGCGTTTAACGTCAGTGCCTACGCCAAAGACTGGAAGGCAAAAAATGGCGAGCCGCCGCTTAACCACTCGACCATAGTAGTAGACCCTACGGCTTATCTCACTGGCAGCCCGGTAGGGCCTCCCCCACATGAACAGGGATGGAAAGACACTATCGAGGCGAGCCCGGGTGAGGTCACGACCGTTAGAATTCACTTTGCGCCCATGGACGGGAGCAGAAATTACCCATTTGATGCCACCACAGGGCCAGGCTATGTGTGGCACTGTCACATTATCGACCACGAAGACAATGAGATGATGCGGCCCTTTAAAGTGGTATCAACGGGACCGGTTGTCTCCATAACAGGCGCGCAACGTGTGCCTGGATTTCCTGCGTACCTTCAGTGGACGATCGCCAACACAGGCACGGGTGATGCGTGGGTTGCACCGACTGGTAAACTCTACACGCAGAGTTCGAAGCCTCCTGGATATACGTTAGGTGGCACAGTTTTCGCGGGATGGTGGTGGGACGGCTCCCTCCACAACACGACTCGCTATGCAGGACTCGGCTGGGGCCCCGTTAATGAAGGGAGCACGACGATATTCTACTCACCACGCATCAGCGTGCCAATCTATCAATGGGTTGTATCTAATGCGTCCGTGTACAGCGTCCAAACGCGTGCCTTGAGCACGGTAGGACCAGTTATCTCAACAATGTAATAAGTTCAAATGTAGCGATTCCCCGCGTTTAACTTTTTGAAGCACGCAATATCGCACATTCAAAAGTGGATACGACTTTTGTGTGATTTAGGATAAATGTGTAGCTTTATTACGAAAGGCTTCACGCAAATGCACCTATTGAAGCGGCGAGAACCATGGCATTTCTCACCATTGCTATATTCCGGTTAGTAAATGCCTATACAAAAACGAGTGTTTCGCCAAAAATAACAGCTGTTAGATTCGATCAGATTTTAAATCAGTTTTTGTATAAACGTTGTAAGCCGCAATGATCACGCCGACCGCAACCGGAGCGAGAAAGAAGCCCGCAATCCCACCGACGATCCCTCCTCCAAGAAATGACAGCAGGATCAAAAGCGGATGGACGCTTGCTACCTTCCCTATGAGATACGGTCGTAGAATTAGTTCTGGGACTATGTATAAGACAATTGTTCCCAATATTAAAAACTGAGCGCCTAATAGCGGATTTCCGGTGTAGATCACGTAAAGTGTCACGGGCAACAGGACCATCCACTCTGCAAAAATCGGGATGAGGGCTGCCAAAAACATCAGAGCCGCTAGAACTGCAATTAAGGGGATCGCGAAGGCGTAAAGAAATGGGATTGTGATGATACTTATTAAAATCGCTGCCAAAAAATTACCCACGTATATCCCTGAAATCGTCTTGTCAGCTGCATCGACAAGTGGGCCGATGCGACCATTATCAGGGCTTATCGAAAGCACTGCGTCAACGAGTCTTTTTCCATCAGCAAGCAGGTAGTAGCAGATAATGATGGAAAGCAGCAAATTGAGGATCAAGATTCCGATATTCACGGTATTGCTGTAGTTTAGAAAGGTTTCGATAGGCCTTGTTGCTATAGTTTGGTGAATAAGGTTTACGGCACCGTTCACGAAATCTTGTGACGCGCCGAAGCTTGTTAAGGCATCTTTTAAGGTTGCGACTATGATGTCTTGGTTTTGCAGTACCCAAGAGAGTTGCTGCGCAGCTTCGACTACTCCGATGGTAAAGATGAGCGCAATTGGCACGATAAGCATTCCGGTGCCGAGGAGTGAAGATACCCTGTTGCCGAGTCCAAAATGTGAATTCAGCCGCTTTTTAATGGGACGTGCTACATAGGCAAACACGAGCCCCAGGGCAATACCATCCAGTAGCGGTGTCAGCGCGTATGCAATGAAAATCAACAGGGCAATTAAAAAGACAGGAACGAGAATTTTTTGCCAGTCAGTGTAGTCGAACCCCTTGATCATTACAATACTACCACGTACATATTTGTGAACTATTACTATTAGTGATGAGGAGGAGATATGTCTGTCCCATTACGTCAACTTAGTTATTATCATTTTGGTTACTATAACTTCGGTGGAGGCCCCTCGATGTGTGTTTGCCAGGTAAAGTAGCGGGCTGTACTTCAGTAATAGACGCTCAAACACAACGATCGTACACTCTCGTTTTGTAGCTATAAATGTGATCCCACATGCAGTGGCAATAGATAGTACGACTTAGGACGTTAATTTTCGGAGGTCGCATTTTTACCCCATAGACCACCGTATCACGATAAACGCGAGGGCAGGATCGGATGTGTGGCCTACACTGAGACAATAGCATTTAAACGAAACACGCACGTCGCACACTATCTGCTTGTGGTTGCCCCTGTAAAATGATGCGATCCTCTTCTTTTAATCATTTGTAACGCGATTGCTGCCCTTTTTCGAATATTCGGATCCTTATCTAGATCCTGAACGAGGGGTTCTACTGCTCACGGGGCTCCTATTTCTCCCAGAGCCATTGCTGCCTTCTTGCGAATGTCCATTTAAATGATTTTTACACGTTCACAAAACTGTTGTTTTTTATACCAAAACCCTATCAAGCTATGTTAACCCAAATAAACAGCGTTAGGGCCAAATTTGATGGAGATATCTAACAGTAAAGGTCTAAAATTGCACAGCAGTGAGGAGCCCTTCTAATGTTAGATTTCTACTCAGGTGTGCAACAAACAGAGATCTTGGTATATAATGGCCAGTTGCCTAAAAATTGCACAATGAGAGAGTGCAGATAAATTAAAAAGTGCAATTAAATCCAGAGTGATTACAAACCGCTAGGATACGTAGTGATTACGTCGCTGAACCGTTACGTGGGGTGCTAGTTACGTAACGTGACCTGCCTGACTCAAATACACTCACTTTTAGACAAAATGGAATCGCCAGTCAATCACTATATCTCTCTTCCAGCCATGGGTCGCCGCGATTATGATATCCATGGGATTCCCAGAATCCTCGTTTATCTTTTTTCATAAATTCTACACCTACAACCCACTTGGCACTTTTCCAAAAATACAACCTCGGCACGACGAGCCGTACAGGATAGCCGTGCTCTGGCGTTAATACTGCATCATTGTGGTTAACAGCAAACAAAACATCCGATTCGAAAAAATCGTCCAGAGAGAGGTTGGTCGTAAAGCCTCCGACTGCATGAACTAGCGCGAATTTCGCCTCCGGGAGTATGACGATAAGGTCTTTTATCACATTCGTACTCACTCCTTCCCAGAGATTATCGAGTCTCGACCAGCCCGTGACGCAATGAATGTCCGAATAGACCTTTACGCGCGGAAGCAAAAGAAATTCTTGATAGGTGAGTGTTCGCTCCTTTTCGACCAAACCTGAAATCTCAAAGGTCCATTTAGAGGTATCAATGCGAGGTACCCCTCCATAATGTAGAACAGGCCAGTCCTTTGTTATTCTTTGCCCAGGAGGGGTCCGTTCTTTCCGTTCCGTGTCTGAACTTACAATTACCTTCTCGCCCTTCATACGTTGCTCCTTCGATGTTTTCACTCTTAATGGAGAGTTCAGCCTAAAGGGACCTCTGGTCCACGTGGGACTAAATGAGGAGATCTTTCACGGTATGTTTTAGGCTAATGATTGTCTTTAGAGAGCTTCAGCTCTCATTTTCTTTTAATGCTCTCCAACGCCTTATCTGCTGCATATCGCACATCCGGATTTTTATCCTTTAATACCACAGTGAGGGAATCTACTGCCCGCGGGTCCTTTATTGCTCCAAGGGACTTTGCTGCCCTGATTCGAATGTCAGGATCCTCATCCTTCAACGCCTCAATGAGGGATTCTACTGCTGGCTCTCCTATCTTTCCAAGAGCTTCTGCTGCTCTCCATCTAACGCCCTTACTTTCATCCTTCAAACGTTGAATGAGCTGTTGCACCTCATTGATAGTGCACGCGTCTCCAAGACCGCATATCTCTCCGAGGGACTTTGCTGCTTTCTCTCGAACGGCTTTGTTCTCATCTTTCAGATCTTCAATGAGGGGTTCTAGTGCACGCATATCCCCTATTTCTCCAAGGGACTCTGCCGAGCACAATCGAACGTACCACTCCTTGTCCAACAAAGCGTTAATTAGTGGTTCTACCGCCCTTGCGTCCCCTATTTCTCCCAGCGCTTCTGCTGCTCTCTCGCGGACGTCCCGGTTCGCATACGTTAACGCTTGGATAAGGGCCTCTACCGCTCGTGGGTCTCTTATCTCCCCAAGAGAGATCGCTGCTCTCGTTCTAGCGTCTGGATCGCCTTGTCTTAAATCCTGAATGAGGGAGTCTATTTCACTCTCATCTTTTACCTCTTTGGAATACACCTTTCACACCTCTCGATGTCGTATGCACTACGTTTCCTGAATATATGATAATGTAGTACATTTCAAATTTTTTGCTCGATCAAAATCCAACGAAATATGACCTTAAATACTTTTGATGCTTATATGTTTATAAATTTCCATCATGTTTAGGTGCTTACACTTAAATCCCCCAACGTATAAATTTACACTACTCGATATACGGCAATATCTGTGTCATGCAAGTCCGCCCCTGCTGTTATACAAAGCCGATGATCTTCAGCAGAGATGAGATCTGTGTCTGAACCGCTGGACATACGGCCCAAGCCGAGAATCATATAACCGGCTGTGAACTTCCCAATGGCAGGGCTAGAAACAATATAAAAAGTCAAATATTAGTTTTAGGAGAGCGCGCCCTCCCCTTACTCTTCTCAGTTTCCCTTTACTCCTACAATCTTTCACAGCACGCAACTGCGTACATCAAACCATGCGACGGTATCGAGCGCAATAAATGACTTCAGGTATCCTCCAGGTAATCGTCTGCGGTCAGGATTGCAACTTCGTCTATCATTTTTAAGATCTGTTCGATCTTATTCTTTTTTTCAAGTGCTCCAGCTCTAAGCACTCGCCGACCATGGTCAGTGATCGCGTAGATGATTTTTTCACGTCCTCCTGTCGGTTCACTCGAAATCACATCGCCCCTCTCCTTGAGCTCATGGAGGTTGGGGTAAACGTTGCCGAACGTTGCCTTAAAGTACCCGTAGCTTCTCTCCTTAATGAGCTGGGCGATTTCGTACCCGCTTAGAGGCCCCTCGGTCAAGAGTGAGTACAACACGAAAAAAGAGTACATCCTGAGCTTAGATGGAATGCGCTTCAATTCAGAGTTTTGAGTCATATGATACATACAGCGGCATTTATATATATATATCAATTACTGTTACAAATTATTGTGATATAAAATAGATTGTCATATTACGTTAGCTATGTCATCGGTTGGTATGTAATTGAACATGCATAGCACCTCTTATATAAGCCCCCAATCTACAGACTGATGGCATTGATCATCTAGGTGAATCACGGGCATGAACAATAATTTGACCAAAATAACACAAAACGGCACTAGCTTCATTCTCATAATCCTAGGCTTCATGGCAGTCATGGTGATGTTCACGGAGTCGATGCTCATCCCCGCTCTGCCAACGTTGCAATCGGAATTTAACACCACTGAAACGTGGGCTTCGTGGATACTCACGATCTACTTAGTCGTGGGCACTATTGCAACTCCCATATTCGGGAAGCTCGGCGACACGTATGGGAAAAAGAAGCTGCTCGTTATCTGTATGACCTTGTACACATTTGGTGTCACCGCCAATGGCTTTGCATGGAATTTACAGTCGTTGTTGGGTTTTCGAGCACTACAGGGACTGGGAATGGCGATGTTCCCGCTCGCATTCGCCATTATCAGAGACGAATTTCCCCCGGAGAGGGTTGCTATGTCAACGGGCATCGTAAGCGCTATGTTCGGCGTAGGCACAGCAGTCGGATTGGTGCTCGGGGCCTGGATTACTGACAACTTTGGCTGGAGAATGACCTATCACTCAATAATCCCTGTTGCCGTGGGGGTCACCCTGTTAGCGGCGTATAAGCTCAAAGAATCTCCGATCCTCACGCCGTCAAAGGTGGACGTCGCGGGAGCGACGGCATTCTCAGTTGCGATCTTGTCCTTCCTTGTGGCGATGACCGAAGGAGAGCGATGGGGTTGGATGTCTCAAAATACGCTTGGCCTGCTAGGGGTAGCGCTCATCTTCATCGTGCTCTTTATCGCCATAGAGATGCGGGTAAAGGATCCAATGATAAACCTCGCCGTATTGAGCAGGAGGAACGTCTTCTTTACCAACATGACAGCGTTTGTCGTCGGGTTAACGATGTTCATGATGTTCCAAGCCATCACGTACCTCGTGAGGAGTCCCGCCCCCGTAGGGTTTAGTGCCGGCATCTTGGATGCGGGACTCTTACAGGTGCCGGGTTCGATAGTGCTCCTCGTAGTGGGTCCGATAGCTGGGATGCTCGTGAACAAACGGGGCGCGAAGCTACCGCTCGTATTTGGCGCTGTAGTGCTGGCGGTGAGTTTTTCCTACTTCTACGCATTTAACTCGACTAAGCCCGAAATTGTTTTCGGGCTGATCGTAATGGCAGTGGGCATGGGGCTTATGATGGTCTCGATGATCAATATCATCATCCAGTCAGTGTCGCAGGCACAGACAGGCATCGCGACAGCTATGAATACCATCTTTCGAACGATTGGTGGTGTAATCGGGCCCACCATAGCAGGTGTCTACCTTGCACGATACAAATCGCCCATCATGATTCCTACGCCGCGCGGCGTCATTGCAGGCCCGCTCCTCCCCAATCACACCGCGTTCGATTACATCTTCCTCACGGCGTTAGGTATTTCGCTCGTGGGGGTAGTGTTGACACTGTTCATCAAACGGACAGGCCCTGAAGTGATGAAGCCAGACACACAGCTCCCGGAGCAGCAACTGGGCGATGAGACAGCACAAACCGGACTCTAGACCGCTCCGCTGCAACAGATATAAAGAGTTCGCCTTCCGCGCCGGAGGGAATGGAGGAAGACTGGCCGCTGTCTCTTCCACCGGCAGAGCTTTATAGCTACTGGATCGAATGCACAAAGTGTATCGATGATGTGCAGAAATTCAGTCCGTAAAGCAGAAGGGGGCGATGTCACCCCAGCGTAATAAGATTGAGGAGGCACCATGGAGTATAAACACATCTTAATTGGAACTGACGGCTCAGAGCTCATGGAAACAGTCTACGAGCACTGTGCCTATCTTGCACGACTCACAAACGCAACCGTACACATCGCCTACGTCCTCGACATTGCGGGGTTTGCCTCAATCCCCATCGATTCAACGTGGGAAAACATGTATGACGTGCTATTAGACGAAGGAAAGGCAATTACCGAGAACGCCAAAAAGGCAGTCATCTCACATGGCATCGGTAAAGCGGCCATTATGACTGCCGTGCTTCAGGGGCATCCTTCAGATGAATTGAATACGTATGTGGAAAACAACGCAATTGATCTGATAGTAATCGGAACGCATGGACGGAGAGGATTGGACCGGCTGCTTATCGGGAGTGTCGCTGATAAGGTAATCCGCGGGGCAAAGGTACCCGTGTTGGTGGTGAGGAGTACAGCAAACATATAATCAGCTTAATAGCAGGTGATTCGTCTTGTGATACCCGTACTCTACGCGCAGAGAGTGTTGAGTATCGTACACGGCGCGATCTAGCTTAGTACCATATCGTGCTCAACCCTGTAATACAAATGAAAAGCTGTCACTCCTCAAAGACTAGTGCGTCGTCGTCCTTGAGCCCTGTTATTGACGTGGAGAGTCAGTACTTTATCCTTGCATTCTGATCGTACGCCTCTACCCCACCGGCATCCTCGAGGATCTTCCTCCCGCTCAAATATCTCTTCTGTATGTGAATGTGTAGCATTTTTCTCAGCCTGAGGCAATTATCTTCCAGCGGCAACCCATAGGTGTGCGCACGCTGATGAAGCCGTAGAGAATGTGTAGAAGTGCTAAAAATAGGCAATAAATTATTTTTCTTCTTGTTCAGGTTTAAACTTGATATTCTTCTTATTAAAAGCAGACGGCATATGTATGACGTACCTGCCCTCTTCCTTCAGCGCCATCACTATTTCCTTTCTCTCGATGAGAGCTGGTATGTTGATCTCATACGAGCCGGGACCAACTATCTTTATGCTCTCAACCTTTGTATGATCGTCCTTCCGTTCCCGCTGGGGCTTTACCGGTATCTGCTCATCCGATAGTGGTGATACGATGTGCTCATCCAGCTTTGACACGTGGGTATTCTCAGCTGTCTCTTCCTTTACATAGAAGAACTTATTTCCTCCGCAGTGCGGGCATCCGTGTAGTATTACAGGGGATCCGTCTTCGAATAGATGCTCGCACTTGGTACACTTATGAGGCATAGCAGTCCTCAATTACTGAGATATCCATTGTTTGTTGTTTATACTAACACGCTAGTGTGCGTAATTCCAATTCACGCTTCACGAGCTGATACAAGCGCGCTAATCAGATCTTTATCTTTATGCAATGTCTTCAGCTGGTTTGCAGGTCCTATAACGGTCAGACGCGTGCGTGGATTTTTTCCAAAGATCTTTTCAAATATGTTTTTCCGGTGCTTTTGAGGGTAACTCTCCATCTCGATTCCTATAAATCCCTCCGGGGTGACTTCCAGCATCGTGCTTTCTATAAGCTTTGTCTCCTCCGTAGGTTCAAGGCCGGATTCGAGCACCAAGATCTTGCCCTGCTTTACTTCATCGAGTATAAGTCTCACTTTCTCCATGGGAGTCATAGATGAAAGTCTATCACTGGATATAAGATCAATTTGAACTCCTGTCATAGTTAACCTCCGAAGTTCTGAGCTATAGCGTTGTAAAGTCTGTCAATGTTAAAGCCCTCAAGAGCAGATATCGAAACCATCGGATGCTGCGGGAACGCAGAGTGGATTCTGGCAGGGGCCGAGTCAGGGAGGTCTATCTTGTTCGCCACTATCATAAGGGGCAATCTCCTTGCTTCCATGTTGCCCACCACTGTGACGTTTACTTGAGTGAACGGATCTTCTGTAGCGTCCATAACAAGGAGGATGCCGTCGAGATCCTCAAGCCATTTTATAGCATCGATGACTCCTTCCGTTGCCTCTTTTGCCCGCCGTTTAGCTTCTTCTTCTTCGAGACCAAATGACATAAAGTCGTGGAAGTCAATCTTTGTCGCAAGGCCAGGTGTATCAACGATATCGAGGGTCACGGAGGTTCCGTTCGAGCTTATAGTGAGTCCTTCTCTCCTTTTAGCTCGCCTCGTCTCATGGGGGATTTCGCTTGTCGATCCCATGGCGTCGCCTGACCAATCTCGGACAATCCTATTGGCAAGCGTCGTCTTTCCAGCGTTGGGTGGACCGTAGATCCCTATGCGCGCTATGCGTTTCTTGAAGACTTTACGAAGCCATACCGAGAAGTTCCTCTTTATGCTGTCAAATACTCCCATAATACGCCTCTTGTCGATCGTGTTAACTTTCCTAGTCGCAGCTTTTCTTGAGTTACATAAACCTCAAGCATATTCATGAGCGACGCTTATCCTTTTTAAATGTGTGGATTTTGATCTGACTGCTCCCCTTGATAGAGACATAACTGTGAAATGATTCGCACTGCTGTTACCAGAAATTATTTTATTCGAGCAACATATCTGACTGCTGGAACACGCTGTTATTCATTTTGCAAGTACTGCTCGTTTCAACTAACCTTAATTACATATACTCAAAGCGTTTTACCGATAGTTATAAAGAAAATGTTAAAGCACAGATGATACGATAAGATACCGATACAACAAGTGAAGGGGAGAGAGTAGCATGGAAACGAAATTACCGGTGAGGGATGTTATGACACAAGATGTTGTGACCGCGAGTCCCGAAATGACAGCTGCTCAAGCCGGTAAGAAGATGGTCGAGCACAAAGTAGGAAGCGTCATAATTGTAGAGGGCGGTAAACCTGTGGGTATAGTCACAGAGAGCGACATGGTCGCAAAAGTAATTTTTAACAATTTAAAACCGAGCTCGATAAAACTCGAACAGCTCATGTCAAAGCCTCTTCTTACAATAAAGAGCAGTGACGATGTGAACGACGCAGTGCTTAAAATGGCCCAGAGGAAAATACGGAGACTCCCCGTAGTCGAAGGAGAAGGAGATACCCTCGTCGGGATAATAACGGATACCGATGTCATTCACGTCTCTTCTGAAATGGGTCAAATACTCGAGAATTTAATACAGATGAATAAAGATATCGTGCTCGATCGCAGAGATGTAGTTATCTCGGAAGGAGAGTGCGAGGAATGCGGGGAGTATTCAAAGGATCTTAAACAGGAAGATGATGCCCTCAAATGCCCCAGATGCCGCAGCAGCGCATCGTCAGGCGTTTGCGAGATGTGCGGACAATTTTCTGACATATTAGAGAACACGAACGGGAGCTTGGTGTGCGAATCCTGCAAGGAGAATAGCAGATGATTCTTGATTTGATGTCGACACCTGTAACCGTAAAGGAAGATGCCTACGTTACGCACGTGCGTCAAGTTATGCGTGAGGGATATAGAAGCCTGCCCGTTGTTGATGCACAGAATAGAATAAAAGGTATGGTTACTCTCACAAGTATTCTCAAAGTCACATCGACAAAATCAGATGTAACAGTCAGCGGGTTTATTCAGCAGACTGGAATTGCCTCGCCCGACACTGATATAATGGAGGCCGCAAAAATATTCGCAAGCACGGGCTTTGACATTCCAGTAGCTAGATCACATGAAGATGGTACAATTATCGGTGTAATTGACTCTGAAAAATTGTTCAGTAACTTGAACTTTAAAATGGAGAAGACCATTGTAGGTGATATCATGACGAGGGCGGTCCACACCTGCAACGCCGACGATCCCGTTTCAAAAGTTTGGCTCAACATGGCGCAGTACGGGCTTTCTGGTTATCCGATCATGAAGAGGAAACGCCTAGTTGGCATAATCACCCTTAAGGACCTTTTAAGTGCCGGACATGTAAGACTCGAACGCGAGGATGAGCGAGGAGGAGGGCGTATACATGCACCAAACGTGGAAAAGGTCATGAAGACTCCAGTCGTGACAGTCGTATCCGATAGCACGATCTGGGAAGCTGCAAACCTTATGAGGCAATACGAAATAGGGAGGCTCCCAGTAGTCGAGGACCGCAAACTTATCGGGATCGTCGATAGGCAAGACCTCGTAAAGGTGATCATTTAACTAATTTTACTAGAATCAAAATGGTGAAAGGATGCTAAGGGAGAATAAGCGTCAAAAGAGGGTACATGGCGAGCTCAGCGGTAAACATGACCGCGGGAGCCTTGGCTTTAAGAGCAAACTGTCTGAACACGACGGCGATATCATGATGGTCGCGAAGAGAGATGTGATAATGATCCCACCTACTACGACGATCATGGGTGCCGTCAAAACGATGATGCACCATAACTGTAGTCGCCTGCCCGTCAGCGATCCTGGTACCAACAGACTCGTCGGGATAGTTACGGTAACCGATGTGCTGAGCTTTCTCGGCGGAGGAGATAAGGCCCAAATAATAGAGAATAAACATAAGGGAAACTTGTTGTCCGCCGTAAACGAGGAAATAAGCTCAATAATGGAAGAAGAACTCATTACCCTCAGAGACTACGATACTATCGAGAGCGCGCTAAAAAAGATGATAGATGAGGGGCTAAGCGGATTTCCAATTCTAAACGTAGATGATAAAGTCGTAGGAATAGTTTCGGAACGCGATTTCATTAGTCTCATCGCTGACGTAATAACGGGCAAAAAGGTAGCAGACTATATGAACCGGAACGTCGTGACCATCAGTCCTGACGCAACGGTAGAAGCCGCTGCTAAAATAATGATCGCAAATGACTTCAGAAGGCTTCCAGTAGTCCACGAAGGCGTGATGTTGGGGATAGTAACGGCAACTGATATAGTTAATTACCTCGGGAGCGGCGAGGCTTTCGAAAAGATTGTGACCGGCAACATGCATGAGGCACTTGGCGTTCCGATCAAAACGCTGATAGATGTGCCCCCCGTCACCATTCACCCCGACACTGACCTTGGTGTAGCTGCAGAGTTAATGATAACGCGCGACATCGGTGTTTTGCCAGTAATAAGTGATGAGTCACTCATAGGCATAATAACTGAGTGGGACTTCCTCACTGCAATGATAGGCTAAACGTCACTCCCATTGCTTATTCTACCTTCCGAAGGAAGCAAGCGCTACAGATCGCTAATCTCGGTAAAGGGCCTTATTGAACGTAATATTCTACTAGATCGTGGCTATAGATGTAGGAGAGCAGGGTGTCGAGTATCTCGTCTGCTACGTCCTTCACATCGGCTATTTCATCTATCACAATGTAATTTCCTGAATCCACCCTTGCCATCTCAAGGTAACGTGCCCTTGCTTGAAGGAGACGAGGCTCATTTTCGACATTAGTCAGAGCTCGCCCGCTTTCAGCAAGGAGCTTCATAGCTATCTTCACAGGACAAATTAGTAAAAAAATTATGTCTGGTTCAGGGGCAAACTCACGGTTCATTTCAAGTATCTCTCGCCACGCTATGTCATCAGATTGATAGGCTGCGGTTGATAAGAAGTACCTATCCATCACGACGATTTTCCTATCAGACAACGCTGGAGCTATGTGAGTTTCGACATCATACTGCCGATCGGTAATGAAGAGAGTTATTAACTCACGGTTGGAAATGGCATCCCCGCGCAAAAAGCTTTCTCGTACGATGCGTCCCTCGTGAGTCTCATCAGTCGGCTCAAAAAACCGCACCGCCTCAAATCCGAGGGCATTTAGCCTTTCGACTAACCTTATCGATTGCGTGGTCTTTCCGGCCCCGTCAATCCCTTCAATTGCTACAAGAACTCCACGACGTAAGCGGCGCTTCATTTTTCCTTTAAAAGAGTTTCAAAAACTCAGCTGCAAAGCTCTCCACCTGTACCGCAGGCACTGAGAAACTTACACGAACGTATCTGTTTGTAAATCTGCGAGTGGTGTAGCTCGCAGCCCTTATGAAGAAACCACGCCTGAGCATTTCATCAGCGATAGTTTCGGGGGTCTTTCCTGTACCTGAGATGTCGATAACCATCATGTTTCCATGCGACGGGTAAACCGGAAGAAAAGCTCCTTCTATTTCATCTACCATGTTTTTTATCAGCAGCTGGTTCTGCGTTGTGACTGTTACAACGTTCGGGAGCCAATCTGTTTTGGTTTTTAGAGCCGCGATCCCAGCAACCTGTGCTATGATTGAGGTGCCGAGGTCATTGATCTTGTACTCAGATATGCGAGTTAGGAGAGTATTTGTCGCAATATGGGCGCCGAGTCTTAGACCGGCAAGCCCACAGTTCTTAGAGAAACTGTAAATCGTAATCGTGCCTTCAGGATAAAAATCTGCCGGAAGCGTGTGCGACTTGGCCAAATCTCTATACGTCACATCACTTAGCACGTACATCTCTGCATCTCGAGCTATCTCGCAAAAGGCTTTTACTTCTTTTGGGGTATACGTAACGCCAAGAGGGTTTAAAGGATCTACGAGCGTCAACATTTTTGCTCGTTTATCTATAGCCTCATTTACCATTTCGGGCGTCAATTTGTAATCATTATCCTCAGAGTAAATGGCTAGATCTAGAACTTTAGCTCCACTTAGCTCTGCGAATCTGTGGATAACATAATACCCCGGATCACTCGAAATCATAACATCGCCGGGTTTTAGGAGAGCACGTGTGACCTGGTAGAGCGACTCTGTGCCCCCCTCCGTTATATGAGCCATTACGTTTGAGTTTAAATTCAAATCCTGAAGTATGCGAGCTCTTAGTTCTTCCAGGCCGTAAGGAGGGGGGTACTTATGATAGTCCTCATTTATCATTGACTGGATCATGGCACTCTTAATCGCCTCATAAGTAGGGAAATGATTGGTGTTTTGACCTAACCACACCAACTTATCATTATCATAAATCTCTTGAAAAAATTTATTCTCCTTGTTTAAATCCACCACTTAAATCACTTCTTTAATTAACAATGTGAGGAGCAACTGATACACTAGCTTCCAGCCGTGGATGACCCGCAACCGCGCTACTAGTCACATAAACCGTTCAAAACTTAAAAAAGTTATGCTAATGTCCATTTACTTATGCATTGTAGGTTCAAGTGAATAGATGATGTACTGACAAGCGATGCCCGACCTCCGCATGTGTAGAGCGGGACATAAAAATTTTGAGATTAGAATAGACTTTCTCTTGAATGCCTTCGTGAAATTTTGATCTCACTTAAAGGCTCAAACCTGTAGTCCTCTGTCAAAACCTTGAAAGTTTCATTAATGGGTACAGATAAATATATCTCCTTTGTTCTGCCGTACCTACCTTTGCTAACGACTTGTGTATTGATTATCCCAAGCAAGTCGAGCTCCATTATGAGATCCGTTATCCGCCTTTTTGTGAGGACGTCTATGTCTATCTCCTTACAAATCTCCTCATAAACCCTGTTTACTTCTCCCGTCGTCGCACTCTTCTGTCCATTTTGGTGGAGTTGTATTATGCTGTAAAGCACGAGCTTCGACTGGGTGGGAAGCGTTCTTACGACCTCGACGACGCGATTGAGCTCTATTTTCATCTGAGCTGTTCTTACATGCTCTTCCCTAACCCTATCTGCATTTAGCCTCTCTGCGATCTCTCCTGAAACCCTCAACAAATCGAGTGCACGTCTAGCATCCCCGTGCTCCTGAGCGGCCAAGGCAGCACAGAGTGGGATGACCTCATCGCCTAATGATTTTTCCTTAAATGCTAGACGTGCACGCTCCTCTAGGATGTCACGCAGCTGATTAGCGTCATATGGCGGAAATATAATCTCCTCTTCCGCAAGTGAACTTCGTACACGTGGGTCGAGGAATTCTGTAAACTTCAAATCGTTAGAGATTCCTATTATATTCACTCGAGTATTTTTGAGCTCGAGATTTATCCTCGATAGATTGTAAAGCACGTCGTCCCCACTTTTCCGAACAAGTCTATCAACTTCATCAAGTATGATAATCACGCAACCGCCTTGTAAATCCAAGGCTTCGATAAACTCAGCATATACCTGATCGGTAGGCCATCCAGTCATAGGCACGTCTTTACTAAACTGGCGCGCTAGATACGCGAGAACCCTATATTGGGTGTCAACAACCTCACAATTTAGGTATATTATCCTACATGGAATCCCTCTCTCAACGCCCGCACCTTCCAACTCCCTTCCGACATAATTAGTACAAGCAGTTTTACCCGTGCCTGTCTTTCCATAGATAAAAATATTAGAGGGCGTTTCCCCTCTAAGAGCTGTAACCAAAATAACAGCGATAGCAGTAAGCTGATCGCGCCGGTGTGGTAGGTAGTCTGGCGTGTACGATGGTCTTAACACCTCCTTGTCCTTAAAAATAGGTTTACTCTCTAATAAATTGTCAAAAAGCCCTTTCAACTTTTGACCCCCAACAATCCCCTCATTAGTCATAAATTTCAGGCTTAGAATCTTAGAACCGCTGAGTCTCAATCAAAATATGTTACTGAGTGTATCTTTAAAATGACTAACTGTATAGTGGAAATATAAGTAAATAAACCTTATGGTTATAAGACATATATTTCTACTGGAATTTTACTATCATTTCCGATGGAATTTACCTTAATTTCCAGTAGACAATACAAGACAATTAAGACGTGGACTTATACAAACTCTAACTCAAGCATATCAAAAATAAAAAAAGTTGAGATTTCGATTTTTTAAATGATTTACGTGCATTTAAACCCTATTATTTTACAAAACCTAAATTATGGGCTCTTGCAAAAAATTTCAATCTCTTGGGAGCAATTGTACCATAATTTCAACTGGAACCTTTTGTGTGCAGACCCCAGTATTTCCACTGCAAATTTGGAAAATTGATGATAATACTATTATAATACAGTTGGAAAATAGAGTGTTGTTCTTTTATCAAACTAATATTATATAAAACTTTTTATGGATATAATGCAATAATAACATTTTTAAACTAATTCACTCGAAATCGTTGGGTGGGAGTACACAAGCGTTATACCATCACCATCCCCATTTATAAAATGCTTTAATGAGCCCAAAGCAACCTGTTAACATCATATCTCCAAACGGAACGGCAAAGTATGGATTATGAATCGATTCTCTCATCATATTCCTTCTTGGCCCTGTGACTGATACAAAAAATCCTCTCTCTTTATAGGCACGACATAAATCTTCAAATCCACGTTTATTTATATGACACCCGTGTCCTCCGTCATTGAAGACATATTCGTTTGTTAGCTCGCCAGATTCAAATAGGGAGATATAATAATCGAGCTTGTCAGGGTACATTGTCGATGTGTGGTGCTCGAATATGCCAACTATTTGCTCTTGATGAAGCATAGCTGACAAAATATGCCCATTTCCTATGTTCACCAAAATAATAGGCATATGCAATCTTTTTTTAATTACCTCATCACACAAGGCGCCAAAAATGGCAGCAGGTCCGGTATCCATTAAAAGGACATCATTTACACCTTCGCTTTTCAAAGTTCTATATACCGCGTTCATTCTTGTTAAATAGCTAGGGATATTACCATTTAAATAGCTAAACAGCTCTAAGTCACCACCGCGTTCAATCATTTCTTTAAAATGCTGGAAACGGAACAGCCTGTTGCTCTCATAACTCTCACCGTGATCTTGACACGCTACGGCAAATGTATCAGGAGCCTCAACATCAAACTGCTTAAGTGATGATCTGAGTGCTCGGACATCGACATCTTTCATCTCAACTGTAATTGAGTTCTCTACGGTCGTCCCCTCTGATACTATTTGTACTCCCCACGATGCTACCTTATCGAGATTGTCGTTGAGGGTTTTTGCAGCAAGTGGGGTCGCGTAAACTGGAAGTTTTGCCATTAAATGTTCTCTTACGGCCGAACTGCTCGGGCCTCCTCCCATAATTTCACCGGTCAAGAAAATGCTTCGACCTTGGTGGGTCGAACGTCTAATTCTCTCTGCCACCGTTACTGTCTGCGATGGGAGTACAAGCTTTACGTTATTTTCCATGTTGGTATCCGAATCATATAGAAGCACGTCTTGAGTCCCTGTTCCTACGTCAATCGCCATTACCCGCATAATAGAAAGATTATTCGTCATAACTATTATATTTACAGCAATTGCTTTAATTATCGTCCAACTTATGGTTCGTATAGTGTTGAAAAACGCTATATAAACGGAAATGCTATCAGCTGTTATGGAATCAGGAGAGCTAAAGCACTCTCACAGGGCAGATGAAACAACAAGTTATGATTGTGCTGTGATCTCGATTAGTACATCGAGATTTGAAAAATTTGGTCGTGTCAAAACGCCCGAGGAAGCACAGGATGATTCCGGGCGAATGATTATCGATCTGCTCCAGGATGCTGGTCATACACTGAGGTTTTACTATTTGCTTTCCGATGAGATACCTGAAATTAGGCGCTATATGCGTCGCCTTACAAATCGGGTCGACGTCATTATTGCGACGGGGGGTACAGGACTTGCGCCAAGGGATGTGACTATTGAAGCAGTTCAAAGTTTAATTCAGAAGGAGATGCCGGGTTTTGGGGAACTATTTAGGGTAATGAGCTATGAACAGGTGGGATCTGCGGCCATACTTACAAGGGCAATAGGAGGCATTATAGAAAGGACCGTTGTGTTTTGTCTTCCAGGCTCTCCCAAGGCGGTTAAACTTGCGATGGAAAAGTTTATACTACCTGAACTTCATCACATCCTAAAACACGTCGTAGAGAAAAACGAGCTGTGACAGTGTATGGTGGTTAGTACCTTTTAGCGCGTATCGTCGTGAAGGACAGGCTACATATTCCGTAAATTTTTTATGCAACTCACTCGAGGGTTGCATGCCGCCCCCTCATTTCCTCCTCGCTTTTCTCCGTAATTGCCATGATTTCTGCTATAACGCCGTCAAGGAAGACCATGGTGGCTATTTCGAACATTGTACCAAGAGGAGTGAATGAAATGTGTGAGCCAACTACCTGTCTTTCCATAAAGTCCATATCGCTTGTCTTGGTCCTACCTTTAATTACCACAATGGTGTCTGAAATCTGCCCGAGAGTGGACTCCTTATTTGAAGTGACAATCGCGAGTTTTGTTCCTTTTGCATTTGCCAGCGCGCACATCTCGTTAATTGACCTGGTCTCACCGGAACCAGAAATAGCGATAACGAGGTCTCCCGATTCGACAGCAGGGGTTACGGTCTCTCCAACGACGTAAACGTTGAATCCCAAGTGCATCAATCGCATAGCAAACCCTTTAGCAACGAGTCCCGATCTCCCCGCACCTAATATGAATACACGCTTGTCGCTCTTCTGTGCGGTGAGAATTTCGGTGATGAATGCTTCCACCTCAGAATAGTCAAGCTCATCAGCCACAGTTTTCACATTTGAAGCTATGATCTTCATCGCTGACTTGGTATGTTCGTCAAGCTTTACAAATGTGGCGTTATTCTCCTCCATTCAAACGCACCTTTATGATGAAACTGCAGCGCTTACTCACTTAATGCACTAAATTATGGGTTCCCACTCTAGTTATATAATGGTGTATTTTGGGTATATATATGAGTATTTTTATTTTTCACCGAGCGGGCCGACTTAGCATCGGAAAAGATAGTAACAGCAGTTAACAGATTTAATTGAATGGTCTCCTGACCTCTTCAAGTGCAAGGCGAGCCAATAGGTACGCAATTGTTGACTCCGCTCCTTGATTTTGATTTACGCCTTTTTCAAGCGACAGACCGTCGAAGCAGCCTCCTGTAGTTGGATCATATACCGGGGAATGTAACAAGTTATTTCCGAGGAACCACTCGAAGCTCGTAAGAGCATTTTGATAATATTTGAGCTCACCAGTAATGCGGTGGGCATCTACGAATGCTTCGACAAGCGCTCCAGCGTCAATTGCCTGCTGATCCCAGAGTGCTCTATGCTTACCCCTTACATACCAATTGTCGTTTCCTACAATACATACCACTCCTTTAGCAGTTTCAATCTCGTCCCACAAGAATTGGAGAGAGCCTTCTGCGCACTCGAGGTACTCCGGCATTTGTAGGGCGTCGTAGGCAAGGAACATAGCTTGAGGCAACCGGGCATTCGCATAAGACATGAAATCCTCAAACCATTCCCAGTCGGGATCTTTTGACTTTCGATATCGATTCAGCATCTTGTTTGCAAGCCTCTCTATCTTATCGCGGGCGTGGCTCAGGTTATTCCTGCAGTAGTAAAGACCAAGCAAGCTGTAGGCTATCGGTCGTGTGGCCGAGAACTTAATTGCGTGTCTCAACCCATTATTAAACACTATCTGCGCGGCCTCCCTTATGCCGTAAGGGATATTATTGGAGCTTATTGTATAACCACACGCCCAAAGCGTCCTCCCGAGGACGTCGTCAGCGCCGATGGTGTCGAGAAAATTTCGCTGATAGTCCATGAAGTTGTGCATCGTGCCATCCTCGTTTTGTGAATGAAACGTGTAGGCCATGTACGTTCGGATAAGATCAAGGCTCAATGCGTCGCCGAATAGATTATAGTGTTTCGCAGCCACAACAAGAGCTCTTGCGTTATCATCAGTGCAGTAGCCTTCAAACCTGTTGGGCACTGCATACTTAGCGTGCTGCAGTATTCCCGTATCGTCAGTAAGCGTTTGAAGATGTTTTAAGGTTATAGGCGGAAGCAGCTTATCACCGCAATTAGTTAATTATTCTACGCTCAAAAATGATTAGTTTGTTAAACTCCACTTTATTAATTAAATCTGCTTTTATAAAAATTATTTGGAAGTCAAAGTCTGAAAGCTGTAGACAGCGCACGTTCGCACGATGCAAATCATATAATGTCGGAGGACGATGCGGCACAATAGGAAGAGTCTAAAGATTATTGGGGAGATAAATAAATGGATGGTAAGTTTTGCTTTGCTCTTAGATCTCTTTAGGCTCCTAGTTTTTCAGTTGTCGATCAGTGTTTGAGCCAAAATTCAGATCTTTAGGAATTTCATTTATTAGCTATTTAGTGGCTATAAATTATATGATTTGGGTTGAGTCATTAAATAGCTATTATTAATATCAATTGTAGCTATTTATAACAACAAAGTATACATTAATTAGATTCAATGTAAAAATAATGAGTCCTAAAATGCAAGTCTGCATGGATGCATATGAAGTAATAGAAAAGGAAGTCAAATTAAGTGGTAATTCAGGGAGAGTGTACGTACCAAAAGAATGGGTTGGGAAAAGGGTAAAGGTAATGTTATTGGAACCCATACAGTACGACTAATAAGGGCGTAGATATCGATTTATTGAAATAATAAGAAACGTGTTGAGACCATCATCGCGGATTTACAAGTGGTTATATTATGTCTGAATCCAGCATAATTGATTATAAGAATCAACAGCTAATGAAAAAGGAGATAGAAGAATACTTAGGAAATAGCGACATAACTCCCCTAATTAGAAATGGGGACGTATGCGACATCCTTAAATATTTACCTAATAACTGTGTAGATTTGATTATCACCTCCCCGCCCTATTGGCAGCAAAGGGATTATAAGGGGGATTATGAGGCAGAGAAACAAATTGGTAGAGAAGAGAAGTGTAAAAAGTACATAGAAAAACTACTGATGGTCTCTGATGAGTTAAAAAGAGTATTAAAGGATACAGGTTCTTTTTTTCTAAATATAGGGGATAAATACAACAGCAAGAAGAAACAACTTTTAATGATTCCAGCACGGCTAACCATTGAAATGCAAAAACGCGACTGGATTTTAAGGAATCAAATTGTATGGTATAAACCAAATCACATGCCATCGCCATTGCTGGATCGATTTTCAAATACGTGGGAACCAGTATTCTTTTTTGTAAAGGATACAGGAACTTACCTCGCGCCAGATTATTACTTTAATTTAGATGCTGTGAGGGTTGAACATAAAACTAAAAACTTAGACGTTCCTTTAGAACTGCCATTAACTGCGACTGAAGAAGAGTATGAAAAGAATATCAAACATATACTAGACGGCTATAATAAAAAATACACGGGAAAATACAGAGGGCATGAAGCAAATCGTGGAGCGTCCCCTGGCGCACGCTCCTCACTATTTGGGTATACGTACTCGAAACAGAGAGAATTCAAGCCGACAAACATAGATGAGATCGAAATAATATCTTATCTAAGAGACTGGCGAATAAAGAGGGGTATTAGTGTTGAGGAGATAGACGAGCTGCTCGGCTACAGCTATACCGCAGGACACTGGTTCAGACTTGATAAGGGTGGGAGATCTTTGCCTTCGCCGGAGGATTGGATAAAGCTCAAAGGTATACTCGGTTTTGATGATCGCTACGACAAAGAGATGACAAAAACCCATTACGTCTTACAAGCAGTTAAAAAACATCCAAAAGGAAAGAACCCTGGCGATATGTGGCCTATAAAGACTGATAAGTTATCAGAAGCGCATTTTGCGATATTCCCAGAGGAATTAGTACGACGGATAATAAAGGGCGCCTGTCCTGTTGGCGGTGTAGTGTTAGATCATTTTGCAGGAAGTGGGACTACCGGTAAAGTCGCAATGGAGCTGAAACGAAAATCAATACTGATAGACATTAATCCTGATTATGTCCAAATTATGGAAAATAGGTTTGGAAGGAAGGATAAGATGTTAAGTAGTTATTATTAAATTATTTCGCCGTGCGTTGTGATATCTTTTTTATCTCTAATGACGGATTTTAAAGTGCCCCCGTTGAAATAAACAAATTTAATTCTATGGGGTTTGTCGTTCACTGTGTTAAATGTAAAGTTATTTTTATATAGGTACCTCATTGACCACGTTTTTTTATTTTTCCCTTTACCGACTATACTCTCTCCGTAGATACTATGTAGTTGGCCATTTGGAATTGAGATTAGAAGGATAGCTATAATGCCGTACGTTTCAGCATCGTGTATTATTTGCAATATATACGTCAAACATGGTTTTTTGGTATTGTTGTCCAACGTGTAGTACTGAGGGAGGTTAGGTTCTCCGCCGATTCGGTCAGGATTATAACTCGTCTGATTCTTCCCAAAGGCAACCTTACCCTTAAAATCAGCGTCGTTATCACTTTTGGCTGTTTTGACATCAATATGTATAAACGCATTATACGATTCGAAAAATAGATCAGAACCTATAGGAGCTGAATTAGGCATCCATAGCGTAGTGAGAAGCCAATAAAAAATCCTCTCAGCACCTCTAGCCAATTCAGATTGCTGCTTCTGATCTGAGATTTTAGTGAATCGATCCCACCAATCGCTTTTTATACTTTCTTTTGATTCTAGTGCTTCAATCATCCTCTCATTGTTATAACTAAGATAGTAGAATATTTGATCGAAATATTCTTTCTCTAGCTGTTCTAACGCTTCATTAATAAGAGACATTAAGAAACTACATTTTTTGAGGCTATTTAAAAGTTGCTGGATAGAACATCATATTTTTACTTTGTGTAAGTTCTGCACTAAAGTTTTTACAACCTACGCTTAACATCCCATTTTAACAACAGTGCTTTAGAGCCATGATCAATTACAAAGATCTGTGAAACGCCCACTGCTGAACATCTTATGATTTCGCATGCGTATTTGCGTCATATGCAGTTAGAATGAAGTGCAATTCTCCGCTATCATGCACTAAGAGAACAGTCTGGGATAGGAAAAATGGTGAGCTGATAATAACTGATAACTTATGGATAAGATACGGATAATAATTAATAGCCCCCATGGTAAAGTATCTTAATAGAATTGAGTTTGTTGTGTCCCTCGCCAGTGTACTGCAAAACACGCTTCAACAGGCTAAACAATCTATTAGGCTCGACCGAGCATTTGAATGACGCTAAGTTGTTACATGATATCAAATTTATCAGAATATCTTCATTTTTTCTGCTCTCGTGTCACGGGAAGCACTAACTGGTGACTCTCGCGCGAGTACCCGTTTACTAGTTAGGAAGGTATGTATTGACTGGAATTTGTTCGGGGCAACCGATCACGTTAAAACTCAGACGGCGGCAATCGACATAGTTTATCGCTTAGTTTTTTATATTCGCTTCGTAAGAACTCGTTTTGGATCTTTAGTTCGTCTATAATAATTTCCTTATCCGATATCATCTGATCTTTGGCACTCATCACTTCTTTAAGTGAGAAGAATCCGTTTGTTATTGCCTCTTTGCCGCTATTATTTGCTTTTAAATGTTCATATTCTCCGAGAGCTTGCTTAGTGCTGTCTCCTATCATCATCCCCCTGCTTTCGCTAACCGCCGCCCCCGTAACCTCGTTCTGCAACTGTCTCGTATTACCATGGGGTTCATCCGAAGTCAGATATGCATTTATACATTTTACGATAAAGCGGGATCTACTCAGGCTCTCTTTCGTGCTCGTCGCATCTACCTTACCTAGAAGGTCATCGCTAAGATTAAAGCTAATCTGCATACTGTATCAAGTTATGTGTTAGCTATGTCTTTCTTAAATGTTATTATTTGACATACAAAAATGCTGATAATAACTGATAATATAAGTAGATAATAACTGATAACTTCTAGTAAAATACGGATAATAACAAATAACACACTCATGTACGATAGCACCTTATGTGTTTAATCTTAGTCCTGCTGGCATCTTACTGTACATCGATGATTGTAGCTTCATTTCAAATCTCATAACGCTAAGATCACGCAGCCTTTTTAGTCGTTCTGTGAGAAGGAACAGCGGGTAAATCTAAAAAAACGCACTTAGAACAGAAATTAACTCATATCTTTTTGGCCCGGAAGTTAAATTATATAATAAGGCCCTTTTTACAAAAATGGCAACGACAAAGGCAACTCACTCCCAAAAGAAGGTGGATTTGACCAGACTTAAATGGCCTACACCCGTGCAAAGGGTCACTCTCTCTATTTTGCTTGACTCAAAGCTGATGATCTATTTATTGCCGCTATTTAAACGAGCCGTTCGCTCGTAATAGGATTTGACATAACTGACATACAATCATAGCACTTTCCATCGTGAACGCTAATTACGCCGCCACATCTTGGGCAGCGGTGCTTTTCTTCTTGGTGTTTAAGGAACTCAGTAATGCCTTTATCCTTAATCTCCTTAAGATTTCCAGTAAAGCTCACGTCTCACTGCTTTTTTCTGTATCGTTCATCTAGTTTTTCTAATCTCTTACATGGAAATCCTTCGCATTCAAAACAGTAGTCGATTTTATGCTCTTTTAGTTGTACGCAGTATCTTTTCAGATAAGCACATTGCTTATCGCGTTCGAGGCATCCGCTACAATGAGTAACTTCCCCTCTTAGTTTAGGAATATTCCTTGAATATGCCAAATACCCCCTGCAGACTCCGCAATTCATCCCGCAAGGTGCAATTAAGTTTTTATCCCTCTGTTGACTTAGTGGGGTAAAGTCTGCCTCCCCCACAAATACCCTTTAAAAATCTAAGCCTATGGACACCTTATCAAGCTTTTCAATACCCTAGTGACTCACTAATGAGAATCAAGGTCACTCTCCCTTCAATCTCTTCGTTTGCAAGGATTACACATTTTCCTATTTGGCTCGGAGTTCCATATACCTTCTTCGCTCGGGCATCTTCTAACGGGTAGGCATACTCCCGAACCCGGCGCAAAGCATCTTCAAATGTGGGGGAAATCTTATTAGTTCCGCATACTAGAATCAGGTGGCCTGCAGCAAACGGCCAAGCACCGACACGGCTCCCCGATTTATCGCACGCGACAATTTCGCCTGATTGTGCTATTGCATTTGCCCCTGAGATGAAATAATCAGCTATCACCGATTTTCGCCTAAGTTCATGTCTCTTTTTATCATCATTCTCGGTGAAAATAACGTTGTGGAGATTGTTCCATCCTGATTGTCCTCTTTCAATAAAATCTTCATATCCAATCTCGATTAGAGTGGTGGAAGAACCACTCATTACTTCTGCACCTGATGGAATGATGCTTTTCAATATTTCCAGCGCTTCTTGGCCGCTTTTTGCCTGAATTACTTTTACTCCACGCCTCTCAATTGCTTTAATAGTCCTGGACACTTCCGCATCTGCTGGTATTCGGCTCCATTTTTCAGGATCGACATGAGCTTCAGGAATGAGGTTTACTGCGCTATATTGAGTGACTTTGTCCATTTATTCACCGTAGTGCATATTTACCTTGATCAATAATCGATGAAGATAATGGCTCGACCTAATCACACCGGCGACCTTGCCCGTGGTGAGGCCCGGAGCGATTTAAATTACTTCGAGTCCGAGTGTTTGCTCTCTCTGGTGCTATTAGTGTTATGCATGCACCAACGTGAGCTTAACACTTTCTCTCAGAAAGGCTTTAGCAGAACTGGAATTATCGTTCACGATCTTGTCTGGTATTAAAGGGCATAATACAAATGTAAGGGGTCCATTGGAATCAGTCATAGCGTGGTAACATGGGATAGGCTACAGCAACTCTTTTGTGACACAAATCTCTTCCTTTAGGGCAAAAAATGCGCTTAGTTATTTTGCTAAAGTAGTGCTTCGCTTACTAGTGGGGTGAGCCTTTCATCACTTACCGCACGTTCCTCCATGTATTTATTACAAGAAGTGCAATATTTTTTACATTAAATCCCTGCAGGGAGGGTACCATGACGAAGACACAAATTGTAATTGGACTAATGGTCGCTTTAGTGATACTTGCCGTGCTTACAGCGGGCTGTACATCCAGTACGTCCAACACGACAAGTCCAAGTCCCTCCAACGAAAGCAAATCTGCTCACCCGATGGGCACCTCTTCTCCAGCTCCGGTTGTCGTCACCATCACGGTTTCAGCTACCCCAACACCGGCGCCGCCACAGCAACGAATAGCCACAAAAATAGAAGGAGACAAATATGTGAGCATAGCAATGAGCCCCGGAGCCGGCATCATTCATGGCCAGCAATATACATTCGGATTTAGCATTTTCAGTCTCCCAGAGGTACCTGGAAGGATCCTGTGCGGGCAATACGTAAATTTTTACATCGATGGTAAGCCGGCAGGTGGTACATGGCAAAGAAGTGAACCGGGCGCCTGTTTTGCTTCTGACTTCTTAGTGCTCTCTGCGCAAGATACTGCGAAGCTATCAGTGGGAGCGCATACGTTGGCCGCGGATTACTTGGGAGATAACACACACGCCCCGTCACATTTTGGGGGCACATTCTACGTTCGCACCAGTTAAAAACGTTTAGCGTGGGCTCCACTCCGAAGAAAATTGCCCTGCTGAAATTATTAGTGAATGGCACTACCAAGTGAAACTGGCTCTTATCATCATGTGTATGCAATAGGCGTACATGAGATCGTCGTTAGCGATGGTAGTGTCTGATGGGCAAGCTGCCGTCAACGCCACGGGGTCTGTACCGAGACAGAACAACTCATTTTTAAAAGCAAAAAAGGAAGAAGAGGTAATGTAGCCCTCCTTCACCGTAGTGTCGCATAGGGCCAGCTCGAATAGAGCCAACCGTGGAAAGCTTCGTTGTAGTACAATCGCGCGTTGTACACCACCCACTTCACATCAGCAGGAACGACAGGACCTGAATAGAAGCGGTACGTATGCCCCGCACGCGCGCTGAACCAGTCGTACCCACCGCTGTGATAGGCGGTTGTCCAGTTTCCAGTGGTCTCATCACGTGCATAGAGGGCAATAGCGTCGCCGTCTCGAGCGTACCCGGGCGCTGCAGCAGTCTGCTTGTAGAGAATCGCATACGGCGCAATCCACGCATCAGCAGTGCCGGGATTGGTAATGCCCCATTCGAAGTAGTGTGGGTGACTGGGCACTAATCGAAGAGTGTTCATGGAGAGAGATGGTATGGAGGTACGCGTTGGTAACGAGCGTGGACTCGGCGTCGGCGTAGCCGTATCTTTGATGTTGTTGTAGTTATCGATGTTTTGGATAACAGAGTCGTAGTATTGCTTGTGGTGTTTGTAACGTTTTCCATACATCCAGCTACACATGCCGTTGCCAGCACAGCAGCCGTCAATACGGTTGCTAAGCGTCTCTTCATTTATGTCGCCTTCATCGTTGAAACATTAGAATATATTGTGTTACTGGTTTTTATATGATACTAATCCGCTCTATGTCGTCAATAGGCCGATGGACCGTCTAAACTAGAACGCTTATTTCGCTGTAGACCTCTCCGAGTAATCACCTTTGAACCGTAAGTGTGTTGAGTGGTGTTGAGGTTACCATGATAAAATTGAAGATACATACAAGTCGGCAAAATGACTAAAGGTCTCTCACGCCCTCCTTTTCTACTCCCAAGCATTAGCAATGGATGCTTCCCTCGTAGAGAGTATATTGGTCAAAATTGGTACAGCGAGCGAGATCCATGCTGCGCTAACTAATATAATACTGGGAGCATTGGAGGTCCGTCTATTAGGATTAATGAAGCCACTTGATAGTTATGAGTCAGGGACACTCTCCCCTGAAATATTTCCACTCGTCGCAGACGGTTCCATTACAAAGCATGCAGATGCCGCTCTCGCTTCCATCTGGGCCCTTTATGATCTTCGACTCTCCTCCGTGAGTTCCGCAAAACACCGCAGCGGGATTTGGGAGTTGTGCTGTAGTTGTGGTGACATTAGCAGTTGCCGTTGTGGTAGCCGTCTTCGTTGCTGTGGTGGTTGATTGGTTCGACGTTTGCGTTTGATTTGACGTGGGCGACGTACACCCTGCTACAAGCACCGCAGTAATCACTATAACTGCCATCAATCCAGTTAGCTGTTTTCTCATCGTATTGCTCTTGTTAAGTAGATGTGATCTGTATAGTACTGTAATAGGGGCGCAATCATATTTTATTGTTAATGTTTGCTTCCGTTATACCCTAAAAAAGACTTCTATTAAAGCTTCCGAGGCAAGACCGTCATGCTTCATCCTCAAACTCACCGTATGCGTTACGTTCCTCCTCATAGCGCTGTTTGACCCCATTAGCCACATCCAAAACAGTTGCCGTTACGCCATAGTGTGAATTTTTAAATGCCGCTTGAATGATTAGATACACGATACCTCTCTCCCACATGATCTGCCGAGCCGTCAGATAGTCAGTAAAAAGCTCCATCAAAACAACTTCGGTGTCGAGTCCGTCTCCGTCTCCAACCGTGTCGCTGAACAATGGCGAGGTAAGCCACTCATCGTTAACCAACGTTGTACAATCTTTGTTACTATCGTTGCGGACGCTTTTTAGGAATTCGTCAAATTTATTACATACATTTTCATATGTTAGTCTCTCAGTCATCTTAACCGACCACACGTCGCTTTTCGCACACACATCATCACTCCCTTAAAAAGCATAGCGGTCTTAATAGCGTTGCGATTTGCTCTAATTGCTTCCATTGAAGCGTTTTCTTCAAATGGCTTCCATTGAAGCGTTTTCTTCAAATGGAGAGGAATTCTCCTTGTAAAAGTGCACGCTCGACTATCCCCTATTTCCCACAACTAAGTGCAGCAAAAAACGTCAAAATTACAGGGCTACGCGCACATTTGATCTCACATTGATCATACCCGTATACAATGAGCAGAAGTTTCTTATCTCTGACCTCATTAATACATAGTCTACGAGTTGACGGTTGACTATGCGGCGCCTTCCTGCAGCCGAATCTGACGTGTGCCAGGTCAACGGGAACGATGATATTGATGAAAAAGGAAGTTATCTCTCTATGTGCTATTGCAATGACGTTACTGTCGCTATTTATTGTTACGACAGCGACTGCGGGACCACCGCCGCCGCCCGTCTCCACTAAGCACGCCCGCTTTTCCTCTACTGAATATGTACAGGATGAAGTCCTTGTTCGATTCAATCCCGAAGCGCGTAAAGATGATGCGGTGATGCCTGACATCGCCACAGCCGTTCACTCCAAAATAGGTGCTACGGCAATAGAAGAGTTTAGAGGGGTGTCAGGCCTCCAGCTGGTTAAGCTTCCCAAGGGCGTCACAGTGTCTGATGCGGTTGCACTATATAGACAGAACCCGACTGTTCTCTATGCTGAGCCTAATTACATACGACACGAAGACACGATTCCGAATGACCCCTACTTTAGCGCTTTATGGGGCCTCCATAACACTGGGCAGGTCGTTCGCGGAGAAAGAGGAACACCAGGCGCTGACGTCAAAGCTCCCGAGGCGTGGGACAATGCAACAGGATCCAGCGACGTAGTCGTCGCGGTTCTCGACACAGGTGTCGATTACAACGAACCAGACCTTGCCCCAAATATTATGAAAGGATATGACTTTATTATGAATAGTACCGATGCCATGGACCGGAATGGACACGGAACTCACGTAGCTGGGATCATAGCAGCAGCGGGAAACAATGGCATCGGGGTCACCGGGGTTATGTGGAACGCGAAGATTATGCCCCTGAGGTTTTTGGGCCCTTTTGGCGGCACTGTGAGTGATGAGATAGCGAGTATTTCCTACGCAAATTCACACGGCGCCCACATACTAAACATGTCGTATGGCGGGTCACAGTATTCTCAAGCGGAAAAAGACGCCATTGATGCTTCTCAGGCTATTTGTGTATGTGCAGCAGGGAATAACGGCATGAATACTGACGTGACGCCCTCCTATCCTGCATCTTTTAAGAGCAGCAACATCATCTCCGTTGCGGCGACTGACCAGAATGACGCACTCGCATCATTTTCAAACTATGGGCCAAATTCGGTGCAGGTTGCAGCCCCCGGTACAAATATCTATAGTACTAATCCGCCGTGGGTCCAAATGTTTTACGACCCATTCAACAACCTTACTGCGTGGGACGCACAAGCACCTTGGAACATTGCGAACGCACATTATGTAAGTTCTCCGCCCAGCGCGATGGTCAGTAGCCCAGGTGGCGACATCCTTAACGCATCGTTAACGCTCAAAAATCCCCTTGACCTGACAAATAAATGTGGAACTACGCTAGAATTCTATGCGAGGCTGAACACTACGACAGACCATGATCGGTTTTATGTCGAAGCATCGAGAGACAATGTCACGTGGGATACCATCGATTCTTTGTCGGGGGACTCAAATGGGTGGACGTTTCTAGCCTATAGCCTTACAAGTTACGATACCTCACCATACCTTAACATCCGATGTGGGTTAACAACTGACGGTAGCGAGGGCTCCAGTAGTGTCTACATCGATAACGTGAAAATTTCAGCATTCGACCCATCGAGCACGGAGCAGAACTACGTCTTCTTCGATGGAACCTCCATGGCTACTCCCTATGTCTCGGGGCTTGCTGGTCTCGTTAAGACCATGAACTTTAGTTATTCACCCCCCCAAATAAGGGATGCAATTTTAAAGAACGTTGACGTTAAGAGTTCATTAAGCGGAAAAATCTTGACCGGAGGTAGAATCAACGCCAGTAAGACGCTATCTCGAATTGTGCCGACCCCCGCACCCTCCTTCTCCATAACCAGCGCCCAGCTGGTGCCCAGTCACCCACACTACTTCGAATGGGGCATTACCAATGCCGGCACTGCTGATGCGTGGATTGCGCCGTATGCGATTCTCTACAAGCAGACTGCTGCAGCGCCCGGGTACGCTCGAGACGGCGACGCTATTGCCCTCTATGCACGTGATGAGACCACTGGAAACTGGACAACCGCCTATCACAGCGGTGGGTACGACTGGTTCAGCGCGCGTGCGGGGCATACGTACCGCTTCTATTCAGGTCCTGTCGTTCCTGCTGATGTGAAGTGGGTGGTGTACAACGCACAGCTCTATTACGATGGAGCGTTTCACGGCTGGTTGCATGCGAACTGGGATAAATACGCTTCGTTACGGTGAGGAAACGGTACTAACCGAGCGGATCAGTCGACACTTTTTACGTGGTGGATGCGCAGAGTTTAGCATGTTCACCTCGCAAAAAGTTTCCGCAAAGGCATGACGAGTATCCAATTTTGATGAACAGAACCAAATATATACAACTTGTCGCACATTGTACAGTAAAAAATATGCGGGGGTGAAAATGGTGTACAAGAAGAACTCTAGAAGCAGCTACGGCGGCGGCGGAGGATATAACCAGTTCGATAGAAGGGAGCCACGTAACGCTCCTGTTGAAGTCGGAAAGCAGTACGATGTAAAAATCGAAGATATTGCAAAACAGGGCGACGGCATTGCTCGCATAAACGGTTTTGTAATCTTTGTCCCGGGAACCCAGATTAACGATGAGCTTAAGATTGAAATTAAAGCTGTTAAGCGCAACTTTGCATTTGGTGAAGTAGTATAGTTTTGACTTAAGGTGAGTTTAAAGTATTAAAAGTTTAAGATGGAGATAACTACTTACTGCTATACGGTTGCGCTATAAACAGTGTATAACGGACGGATACGTTGTCTTTCCATCAATTTTTAATATAATTTTGACCCTTTACGATAGTGACTCCAACCTATCTCTCTTATTTTAAAATGGAAGTCATGGCGATGAATCCATTATAGTTTACATTATTAGATTTCGACGACATAATAGGCCTACTTTATCCAACTCTCATATCAAAAATACTATGGCATCGATGGTAACGTCCCCCTGTACCACTAAAAACACCATCACAATGTATTGGGACCAAATCGTTAAGCCTATATTTACATAATCGTTTGGCGGTCACCCCACCCTAGAAGTGTCAAGCGCCCACGCTATGAATCTTCTTGAGGGGAGCTCGTGAATAGTAGTCAGGACAATAAAGCCATCACCCATTGGAATCAAGGTTAATACGACCCCATCTATGGATTTTAGTATGACATTGTCCTCCGCTACGTTGGTGAAATATCCGTCCGTTCTTGCCTCCAATATATCAACTATGTGAGAGGCAGGGTGCTCCTTGATCTGTTCGATCTTCACTGGATCATCTCGTAAGATCATCTTAAACCCACACGGAAGGTCAAGCCATTTAAAGTCGTAGTTATCTATAAAGGGGCTAAATATTATCACGATCCCGCCGTCTATCACGAAATTTTTAAGCGGGGTTCGAATGCTCTTGATGACTTTTGCCACAGATGAGTAAGTGGGGTTCCCAAATCCTACTGGAATAATCGCAACCTTGTACTCAGGCGAATACGGGGTGCCGACAGCCATCGGAGAGACCCGTTCACACGAGACCCCGTACTCTAGAAAAAGCTTTTCAAACAAAATGGGCCGATCCCAAATAAGCGCAACATCGATCATCACAAGAGCTAATGGATAAGGCTATTTAATACTTTTTAACGAGTCCTATCAACTTTTATCAGTAGAATCGTTAACCCATTAGAACGCATCAAAGTATGATTGAGACTCGTAGATCGCCCCACTCGCGTGTTGCCAAGTGATACATGCTGTCGAATCGGCTCGAGCGGGCAAGAATTTCACTTATAATACGTTGTTACAACACCTTACCTCTAATTAGTGAGGCAAATATGCCACCAAAGCAGAGGACACTAAATATGACAAAAGCAAGGTTTACGCTTATCATGAGAAGCGGGTAGTATTCAGAAGTAATCGCCACCCTTCCGATGAAGAGGGCAAAAACAATCACGACGATCCCCAAGCTGAGGACTTGCCCGATTAAACGCATCGTGCTGACCGTTGCCGACGCTACGCCGTAAAATCGGCTCTCAACAGAGCTCATCACGGCATTGGTATTGGGGGATGAGAAGAGGGCAAAGCCAAACCCAAGAATCGCTAAATTTATAACAATGTATGCAAGCGGTGTCGTTGCATTTAGCAAGGTAAAGAGCACAAGACCAGCACTGGTTAATCCCATCCCAATCGAGGCGACGATTCGTGGCTTGATCATGTCAGAGAGCTTGCCCGCGAGAGGCGAGAAGATGGCTTGGACAATAGGTTGCGAGACTAGGATGGTACCGGCAGGAACAACGTCCAACCCTCTTATAATCTGCAAGTACAAGCTTAAGAGAAATCCCACGGCAAACCTTGCACTGTAGTTGATTAATGCCGCCAAGTTGGAGAACGCAAACGCTCGATTCTTTCTAAAAAGGTTAATGTTGAGGATGGGGCTTTCGACCTTTGCCTCCCATAAAACGAACGCCACCAGCCCTGCAGCGCCAAGTCCTCGGAATTAGCGCTCTTTGATAGACCTCCGTTTCATCTCCTTTTGTTTAAAACGCCGACTGCGTACGTGGACGAGGATGCCACGGGAGTAGGTGATGTTTGGGAAGTGGAACGCGGTCGAGCAGCGGTTCTCTGTCGTTAAGCAACGGTTGAAACGGTCCTGTCGGCGATAGCCGCATAACGCGCGAGTCGATCGTAGTCGTCGCTCTCTCGAGCCGCTAGCAAGAAGGATCAGAGGTTTTATGAGCTATAAAAACGTCCGTACATATTGCTTTAATCAACGAATCCAACGAATCCGCTCGAAGTGCTCTAAATGCCCTTAAAACTGTTCATCAGCTACGCGCGCGACGACACGAACTTTGTCGAGGCTCTCATTCAGACTATCAATGATCCACCAATAGAAAACATAGAGTACTTTATTGACTGTCAAGATATCGATTGGGGAAACTCTGTCACGCCGAGCATCAAGCAGGGAATAAAAGAGTGTACTGATCTCTTAGTCATTATTTCAGAAAAAAGCATGGCATCGATGTGGGTGGGATATGAGATAGGCATTGCCGATGCACTTGAAAAGAACATATTGATGTTTCTAACTCAGAAAGATCTCAAGCTTCCAAGTTTTGTGAGCGACATCAACTACAAGACCTGTTCTGACTTAGAGGGTGTAAGAGATTACCTACAAAGCCGAGCATCACAGCCTTTAGTCGAAGAGTTCCTAGAAAAAATCGGACACAAAAACAATCAGATTTACAGACAAATCGACAGCGTTTACGTTCCACCAGCGGAGTTCGACGAGATAAAGAGAACACTCGAAGACGAAAGAATCGTATTCGTTATGGGTCCCCGCGAATTTGGCAAAACGTACACAGCCGTGCGACTTTTATGGGAATATTTCAAAAGAGGCTACGAACCGCATTGGAAATGTGGTGCAGAGCTAATAAACATCGAGAAGGATGGACTGCACCCACGACGAATCATCTACTTCGAGGATCCTTTTGGAACAACGGAATATCAGCAGACCGAACGCTTGGAGCGGCAAATTGGAATAGTCTCAGCTCTAGTGAAACAAAGCGACGAAGCTTACGTTATTATAACATCCCCTGAAGAGGTCTATAAAGAATTTGAAAAAGAGCAATTAGGCCCCCACCTCGATCGTGTTGAGAAGAGATTGACACTGGCAACGCCGTCATATAGCGCAGAACATCGGAGAAAAATACTACTGTTATGGGCTGAAAAATTCGATTGCAAGTGGCTAAAGAACAGCGACCTGAGGGACTTTGTTTTGCATTCCCTCAAAGACGACAAAAAACTACCCACTCCATTGAGTATCAGAAACTTCGCAATAAGCTCAGGTGACGATACGACAGAGATACAGCTTGAGAACGAAATCATGCTTCAATCGAAAGCCACCGAAGAGGTACTGGCTAATGAAATAAAGAGAATGCCCGATGACATGGTGCTATTCCTCGCATTTCCGCTGCTTTCAGAATTCGACGTCGAATGGGTGAAAAACATGTATGAGGATCTAGTCAAGAAACTGGATATTCGCTATCCTGCGAGCGAAGATCATCCTTGGAGCTTTGAACAAGTTCTTGATTGGTTCAAGAAAGACAAAGTTGAGCTCTTTGAAGATGTGTATTTTGATTTTCGGAGGGAGAACTTTGAAGATCTTCCTAATATAATAGTTACTAAAATAACGAGGATTAGATTTTCGCATCCTTCTTATGCAAGGGCTTTAGCTCTTCTTTCGAATAGAAAAAGGTTCACTAAGATTCTAGATCTGCTCGTGACCCCGTTAATTTCTGGACTCGGCAGTTCAGATAGCAGACGTCAAATGTTTGGCCGTCCGTATAGGTTTAAAATGATCCTACGAGATGATCCAGTGATATTAGCGCTCAGTCGAATTGGAGAGCCAGCTGTAGAACCCCTCATCGGCGCATTGGAAAATGATTATCCTAACGTTCGTATCGAAGCAGCAAAAGCGCTTGGAAGTATACGTGACCCACGCGCCATACAGCCACTTATTGATCTGCTTGAAGACGAAATGCCTGATGTACGCGCAGCGGCAGGCACATGCGCTCAGTCGAATTGGAGAGCCAGCTGTAGAACCCCTCATCGGCGCATTGGAAAATGATTATCCAAACGTTCGTATCGAAGCAGCAAAAGCGCTTGGAAGTATACGTGACCCACGCGCCATACAGCCACTTATTGATCTGCTTGAAGACGAAATGCCTGATGTACGCGCAGCGGCAGCAACTGCACTCGGATGGAAACTCGACAGACAGACTGTTCTGGCGCTTCGCGCTGCGTTGCATGATGAAGATACGTTCGTTCGCAGGGCGGCGGGAAATACCCTTAAACGCATGAAATATTGGCAAGATGGTCTCTTTCGGGGCCTTAAGGAGAAAGACTGGCCCCAAAAAAGATAAAGCGCTGTGAGTCCGCGCTGAGGCTGTGATTCCACTTAGCGCGTCGGACGGGCTTAGTTCGATTGCATAGGCTTCAAGGTCGCTCCACTGCACCTTCAAGCGGCAGGTTCGACATCTCGCCAATATAGCATACCTTAACTCCCTTAGTGCGACTACGCTGAAAAGCTGGCGTTTCTGTCGTATGCCTCGTAAAATGAGGATTAAAGGTATATATCTTCTCTCAAAAAGTTGCACATCTAAAAAATCAGCTTAAGAGAGGATGAAAATGGAAGCAGGGAAGTTTTATGTGTTACCCGCTTTGCGGTATGGATACAAGGATTTACAGCCCTACATCTCTGAAACACAATTAATGCTACACCACGACAAGCACCATCAAGCGTACGTCAATGGTGCGAATGCGATATATGAGAAACTCGACAAAGCACGAAAAGAGAACGCCGACGTGGACATGAAAGCCGCGTTAAAAGAGCTGTCATTCAACATAGGGGGGCATCTGCTGCACTCAAAATTCTGGCCCAATTTAGCGCCGGCAGGTAACGGGGGTGGCACGCCAGGTGGAAAGTTGGGCGATGCCATTGATAGAGAGTTTGGCAGTTTTGAACGATTCAAAAAGGAGTTCACGCAAGCCGCTGTAAGCGCTGAGGGGTCCGGATGGGCAGCGTTAGCGCTCGACAAACTTACCGACAGGCCGGTGATAATGCAGATCGAGAAGCACAACGTCAACGTGTACCCGAACTTTGGCATCGCACTGGTGCTCGACGTCTGGGAGCATGCATATTACCTCGACTATAAAAACGAACGACCGAAATTTGTGGACGCGTTTTGGAGCATCGTGAACTGGGACGTGGTAAACGAACGATTTGAAGAGATAGTGGAATGCCACTGTGGGGTCAAGTGAAGCTCTGCACACTCTACAAGCACGTGCAAACGCACAAGAGCGCCTAATTAGCTAAGCTAAGAGTTCATAAGGTCTTTCACGCGCCTCGAAGTGAAACCCCCGTCGTGTAAGGGTAGCATAGCTTCGGGTGGCGTCATCTTCTCGCACGGATTACCACTCTACCGTACTTCCGCCACCGTTTGTACCCTTTTTTATATTTATCTGCTGCTTTGTATAGGCGCCAAACGTCTCATCGTGACTTATAACAATAACCTGATTGAGCCCAGTAATGGAACCGATCTGTCGTGCAAGGTTGTCGCATCTGTCCTCATCAAGGTGTGTCGTGGGCTCATCTAAGATGAACAACCCAAGTCCTCCCAGCACCTCTTGAAGGGCGAGCCGGGCAGCAAGGCACGCGGAGATCTTCTCCCCTCCGCTCATCTCGTAAAGCGAGATAACATCGTCGCCAACCGTTTTGAAAATAAGATAATCCTCCTGCCAGTGGATCTCTGAGCCGTCCCCAATCATCTCCCTCCAGTGCCGTGCCGCACGCTGGCTGACTTTTCCGGTGAAGGCAGAGCGCATCTCACTCAATTTTTTAAAGCTCTCCCGAATTTCATCGAAAAAGCTACTATCGGCAAGTATCTCATTAAGTTCGACGTCTCGTTCCATGAGCTCTTCTTTCTTCTGTTCAAAGGCTGTCTCATATTCTTTGCCTGCATCAATCTCACGCAGTAACTGTGATTCTGTTCCTTTCATCTCGTCGAGCTCACTACGTTTCCGATCATATTCATCGTCAATTCTTACATGCTCATCTCGGTTGTATAAGCGCTCTTTGGCGTTAAGTTCTTGCTTCGTTCTTTCGTAGGCGTCTTCGAGTGCGTAAAGGGAGGCCCTGTAGCTTTCACATCTCTGAACCGCACGTTCAAATCGCTCTGACGTCTTAAGAGATGCCACGTACGCATCGTACTCAGGCATAAGCTCCTTACGCTCCTGATCAAGGCTCTTCTCAACGTGTTCGTTTCCACCTTTTTCGACTAAATCGGCTATTCTATTATTAGCGGCTTCTATTTCCGCTCTCAATGATGCCCTTCTGACGTTTATATCCTCGAGTTCTTTTGCAATCGAATCCCGATCAACATGTTCAACTTCGAACTTCAAAGAATTGTATTCATCAAACCTCGGTTTTAACTCCTCAAGAGACGCGTTTGCTTCTGCAATTTCTGCTAATTTGTCGCCTGTTGCGTTAGCAACCTCTTTACTCCCTTCGATTTCGGATTCGAGTCTTTCAATATCCTCGTCGATTAATTCAAGCTCTCGCTTTTTTCCTTCAAGCGCGTGGAGTTTCTTGTTTGACTCATTAGCCTTAGTGATTATCTCTAAGAGAGTTGCTTTGTCGAGTTCTAGATGCTCGAGATCTGCCGTAATGTGACTCAATTCTTCTCCTTGTTTGGATCCGAGCTCCGCGATCGATTCACATCTGTTGTTCGTGAACGGGCATACTCCACTCAATAAATCTGTTAGATCTCTCTCAATGTGCGTCTTACGACCGTTAAGCTCCCCAATTTTTTTAGTCAGAAGATCAAAGCTTGTTCGTAGGTCTTCCAAAGGTTCAGCGTCAGCTCGTAACACATCATATTCTTCAAGCTCAACGTTGAGTTCTTTCATCCTTGACTTTTTCGAAGCCATTAGAGCGTGATTCTCGAGCATATGCTCCAAGGCTAATTCATACTTTTGCTGACTAATGTGCAAAGGTGCAAGCAGTTTTTCTAACTTCACATAGTTGTCAAAGTAAGGCGCAAGCGCTACCAATCTTTCAGAGTTAGAATCATAGGTGTCAAGCTTTTCAAGTTTGCCCTCTCGCTCGCGCTCAAGATCGTAGGATGTTATGCGAAGGTCTGATAGCGTCTCTTTCTCCTTTGCGATCTCCCGTAAAAGCGACCGTACGATTTCAATTTGCTGCGAAATTTCATTGTATCGCACATAGGAGGGGTTAAGTCTTTCGACAATTTCTTTAGCTTCTCTACACTGTGTAACCTCTGCATGCAAGGTTTCAAGCATATCTTTGGCGCTCTCAATTTTTGACTTCTGCAACGTTACGTCATAAGTGAGCGTCTCAATAGTGTTATAAAGCTCTTCAAAAGGCTTCTTTAAGCTCAAAAGCCTTTCTACGTCACTAGTGGCTCCAAGAATCAATGTATGTAGTGCAGCAAGGTCTGCTTCATCTTTTCTGAGTTTTTCAACGAGTCCACTTAAAGTGTCGATATTGTTTTTGGCAAGCAGAACGTCCGATCTTTCCTTATCAATTTTATTCTTGAAGTTATTCTTCACGTGTTTAGAGTCCTCAAAAGCTTGTCTGTAAGCATACAGGCCGAGAATTTTATCAAAATGATCTTTTCTACTTTGAGGACTAAATTCAAACTCATTTACGACGTGGCCTTGTGGCACGCAGATTACATCACCAAATAACCTATCAAGGGAGTTCCCATAGCTTTCAGGTGCGCTCAATTCGTCCCATATGCGTTCGTGTATCTCATCCTTTCCATGCATTTTTGTGTTCGTACCATCGATGTACAGCTCCCAGCTTTGAGAGGCGCGAGAGAGACTGTTTACTACGTGATAATTATGATCCTTGTGTGAAAATTTGACGTCAATTGCACCCTCTTGAGTGCTTTTTCTCAAGAGATATTCGGTCTCGCCTTGCTTATGTTTTGAGCCATCGTACGTGATCACTTCACGTTTTCTGCCTGCGATGTCCCAGCCAAATACGGCTCTGCCTATGCAGTTGACAATGGTGCTCTTTCCTGCACCATTTTCGCCGTATATCGATATTGTGCCATCCCCGAACGTTATCTCCCCCGAGTCCTCAAACGCCCTGATGTTCTTCAGACGGATGCTCTCCAACTTCATATGGTGGTTCTCCTGAAGTCAGATACGTGCTGAGCGATGGGCTCTGCATCTTCTGCACTTTTAAGCTGTGCGTCAATTATCTCCTTTAGTGTGCCCCGGGCAAAAGCCGCGATATCTGAAGCCTGCTCTTTATAGTGTGAAAAGTTCTGCTCGAATATCCGCAGCTCTAACGCTTCCATCGTTCCAGGGTCATCAATGAGCAGATCACCTTTAGGTGTCGTGCCGTCGACAATTGCGCAATAAAGTGGTGAATATCGATCTTCTACGAAAGCCATCAACTCGGCTATGTTGGGGCTCCGGTCTATTTTCCCATTTAATATAATCCTCAATAGGGAGTCGGCCAGCGATTTGTTCTTTTCCACGTGGTCTAATTCCTCTTTCACCTGTTGAAGTAAAACATAGTCATCATTCGGATGCTCGATCGTGAGACTTTCCATGTGGCGCACATTTTTTACCTCCATTTCAGCCACGGAGGGGGCTCCATTTTTTAACGTTACATCGTAAAAATATCTTTTGGTATCGTAATCGGAGAATCGGTAGTATTCCGGACTACCGGGGTTATAGACCCAGTCATCAATCTCAAATTTGTTATGGCTGTGTCCAAGAGCAAGATAGGCCGCCTTAGGGCGAAGCAAATTTAGCTGAGCAGGAGTAATATCGGGTTGTGCCTCGTCCGAATAGTACTTAACTCCGGCGTGGAGCAAGATTACGTTACTACCATCTGGAATCTGCTGATAAAAATCTTCAAGTCGCTTTTTTAAGTAAATCCCTTGGTATCCAAGACCTATGACGTGTACTCCTCCGATGGTCGCGATAGCATTGTCGAGGCTTCCACCTTCTGGGGACAAGTAGCGACATAATTCTAACTGCTGAAGTACATCATTTGGGCCGTTCTTCTGTGCACCTTTTCGCCTATCATGATTTCCGTCAATTACAAATAATGGAATATTTGCATCTTTTAACGATCCTAATAGTTTGATGGCGTGAATAAGTGAAGTGTGATCCACCTTGTTTGAATTAAATAGATCCCCGCTGTGAACGACGAAGTCTACTTCGTGTCCAATTGCATAATTTATAATCTCTTTAGTAGCCCGGCTCCAATCCATTAATCTTTCACTAAGACCGTATTGACGATACCCCAGATGGGTATCACTTAGATGTACGAACCGTAAGTCAGATTTAATGTTACACACCTCAGTTCACATACGAGACGACCGAATTATATCAACGGTGCTCAAACGTTACAACATTGTTTTAGGTCTTCACACTTTGTGCTTGCTTCACTTATTGGAACGAAACAATTCTAATTTCATTCTAAGATCTAAGATATATGTATCCGAAAGAATGAAAATATAATTATTACAATACTTTCATTATAATGTTCATATATTTAAATGAAGATTCTTCTCTTGTTTAAATTATCTTAAGAGTGGAGTGTTTCCCGCCTCGCCAAAACTCATCTATTGCAGTATTTTAAATTAAAAACTACAGAAAATAATTATTTAACTATGTAATAAAATTCATGTATGACATCAGTCGTACCTGCTCATCAGTTGCAGTCATAGTTGCAGCGATCATTCTTGCAGTATTTTCTTCTCCTGACTGCAATTATCCCAAGTCCTGGCATCATATGGCTCATCGTACGCGTGTTTGTTTGTCGATTGAGTTTCAGGCGGCTTTATCAAGATTCACGTGCGTGCATTACTTCGCACCGTCGTTTTTGTCTCTTTCCACAGTGTGTCAAAGTCAAAATCCTTCGGCATTTTGGCGATGTACTTACTGCCGGCAAAAATTTTCCCGTCTTCGCAAATGGTAAATGTGGCGTATTCTATGGGGTAGAAAAACTCCCATCTATCTCTTATATCGTCTGCGATACTTTCAAAATGGGCCAAAAACCCCGCGTAATCCATTTTTATGTATCTATTTCTCGATACGTGGCTACTGCGCACCTTCATCATCGCACACTCACCTTGACTAATCACGCCACTTAAACGACAAGCATCTTCGTCATCGTAAATTCAATTTTATTATTAAAGTAGCTTCAACAATAAACCCTTTACGTATTGTTCATGAAATGTTGGTTTTTGTGCTATATTCCACTAAGAACGGCGTTAAATATACCATCAGCCAAGATTTTTAAAATAAGTGAATCAATACACTGGAGTTTCACCTTTGTTTTATTGGATGCCGTCCCATCGTGCAGACAACGCATCAAAGAGCTAAGTTGATATCTAGTTAGTAGGATGGTGCCACTAAACACATTGCATAATTCCTCTAATTTCAGGTCGAATTGCCTGATAGTATAAACTTCGCGGGTCATCACAATCTTAGTGGCATACCATATACAAACTCAAACTTTGCCCGCTCCACCACACCTGCATCGTTAACCGGTCGAGCGACTATTACTAATCTGGATAATCTATACGTGCGCATCTCGTAGCGAGGGATGATTATGGCACCCTTTCAATCGGGCGTCTGTGGATTTCCACAGAGTTCATCAACACTAGAAATCCATAGCACGTAAAATAGATTTACGAAGTCCGGGGCATTGGGTTTTGAGGTGATACTTGCTGAGCATTATCTGCTGCCTGAGCAGCGCCTCCATCTCTTCCATCGATCGGTACGTAAACGGATTCAGCTCTTTTAACCGCTGATCAGGGAGCCCCTCAACCTTGATGGGCACGAGAACCCTCTCCCCCCAAAATGGGTGTGGCTCGTAGTCGACGGCCCCTCGTGGCGCTTGGATTAAGAAGAGCTGACTCTCCTCAATTGTCGGCCCCGTGCCGCCCACTGGTTTCTTCTTGCCGTTTACCTCTTCGAAGAGAACCTTTGCAAGCCATACCTGTTCGCCATCGAGTTCAGAATCAACCCATACGTACTTCGCGCCGACTCTCCCCGTAGTGTTGATGAGGTAGCACTCAATAGGATTGTCCGTGTGCTGCCGGTCCATCATGAATTTGTAGAATCGGTGGACGTGCTCTGCATTGCCAACACCCATGGTAAATGGCAGGCAGTACCCTCGACTCATATTTCTCGCCGCCTACCCCCTCCCTTCCTTGAGCGGGGTGCCCGATCGTCCTTCCGTCCGCCAGCACCTTTGCTGCAAATGCTGGGTCGTTGAGTTTCACCCATGCATAGTCCGAAACGTAGCCCGGACTGATGAAAACTGCAAAGTTTAAAGGCTCCGACGAGTCGACCTTTCCATCGGAGTAACCGGTATCCTCGAGAAAAATAATGCTCCGCGCATTCTGATTCAGTTTTCCGTGATACTGGAGTATCTCTCCGCGGAAACTTACATCTCCGTGTTCATCCCATTCGGTATTTTCATGTAGTGCATTAGGAGAGGTGCCCGCTTTGTAAATGGCGTGCTGGGTAACGTTGACATCTTCTGTCTTAGTCCAACACCCCCTCTCAGGGCTTACCACGCAATCTTCAAATACCGCGACGACGTCATCGTTTCGTATTACTTGCTCCGAAATGAAGTCAAGGGGGTCTACCCCAAACTTGTCGATATATATCTGGGCTATTGTTTTGTCGTAGATATAGTGACCGTGGGTCGACTTTCCGCTGCCCGTTAACCCCCAGACGGACTTCACCAGCCGTTTGCTCGTTCCATCAACCTGCTTAATAGTGTACTCCTTAAGCGACGCGTGTTCACCGGTGCCGCCCCTCTTATATATCTCGTAAATCCAGTGCGAAAGGAAGCCTTTCTTTGCCTCTCCCATATACGATGAAGCCGTCACTATCGTATAATTGTGGAATGGAAACCGTATGACCTTCAACATCTCGTTCTTGCCAGGGACGTTTGGGTTCTCGAGATAATGAGGAATCATGAACAGGGTCGCTTGTGGCTCGGAATTTGGATCGCCAGGAAAGTTCACCGCCCACCATCGATATGCGACATCCGGGAACTGAGCATCGCAGAAGAGTCGGCACCTCATTTCACCCTTTGAGCCATTGTGTCCAAGCTTAGCATCGACTTGAATCATGGGCTGGTCGAGGATGTGTTCAAGCACCCTTAGCATCAACTGTTTGTGTTCAATTTTCAGATCTTCTTCTCTCTCTACCACTACACTTCCGCTCGCACTCCTGCTCCATATGTTAGACGCCCAATTCCACGAGCCGTTTTTAAACTGCGTCCCATATAATCGGGCTCTTTCCAGCAGGTCTGGAGGGTTATTCTGAATGGGCTTCAAACCCACCTTTTCCTTTTGTTCTATGATCTGGTCAAACAGATTTAAAAAACTGGAGATTGTTATATCATCAAGAGTTATCGGCATGCGACTTCTGATCACCATATTTAAATTTTTGATTCCTTGAAACTTCTTCGTTTAATACATTATTGAACGTTATAAATTTTTCGTGCGCTCCGTGATGCTCTCTCGAATTGCTTATCAAATCACTCTTGAACCTATCAGTTTGAAGAGTCAGCAACCCCTCATTTAATAATACGTAATACCATCTTGCAAATCACTCCGTGTCCATTTGATTATTCTACTTCTCTAGGTATTTGCAGCAGATCATTCTCTTTTTTTAAAGTATCGATTCTCTCGGTCTCTCTGAAGAAAAGGACGCCAACAAACTTATGATACATCCGTCTTTCTTTCTACGTCATTCTAGTCACCTCTTAGATGCTATAACGTAATCAGATATTTAAAGGCAAAATGCCCGATTCTGAAACAAAAATACTCTTAATATGCTGAAATAGTAAAAAATTCAAAAAATTGGCTTAGCGTCAGTCGTTTGTGCCACAATTTCCGAGGTGAGGAAAATCAGTTTTACGTCTGTACGATACTTAAAAACCGTATTACGTTTTCAAACACGTATCATTCAACGACATACCCGGGAAATGTGAACTCACTTAACATCGCGTGACTTCAATTAACCGCGGATCGTATCAGGTCCTGCGACAGGAGTGACTTTCATCCGCTCTTTCTCCATGATTGTTTTGTAAAGTAGGATATGTTTCTCCGCAACGTGCGACCAGCCTATTTTTTTATGGACATATTCACATGCTCGCTTTGAAAATAACTTTCGTAACTCATTGTCCTTTAAGACCGACACGAGGGCCGCCTTCAAATCCTGCAGAGACCCAAGCGGGACGTCAACGCCGGCCCCGCTTACCTCGACCTCTGCCTTTAGACCTTCAACGGCAGTGACGACTGCCGGTTTCCCAAGGGCAAATGCGTGGGCAAGATTACCGCTTTGAGACGCCTTATCATAGGGGAGGACGACGACATCGGCCAAATTGAGTACGGTATCGTATTCCTTCGGGGTAAATGCACCTATGACAACCTTGATCTTATCCTTCACCGGAGACGCCTCGATTGCCTTCATAAGTTTCGGTTTGTAAAATATCCCACTCGGTGAGCCTGGTCTGGCGTCCCCTGCAATGACGAGGGTTGCATTTTTAACCTCCTTAACAACCTCTGGCCAGATCTTCACCACATCCTCAAACCGTTTATTCGGCTCCCACCAGCCTATACAGAGCACAACTTTTTCCCCTTGAAGCCCGTACAACTTTTTGGATTCAAGCACAGTTGGGACTGCTTCAGCGACGGTCGTCTTCGCTCCGTGGGGTATGACATAGACATTATTGGGAATCCAGCCTAGATTTGCGGGCAAGAAGATCTTCTGGAATTCCTCATGGACTATTCCGGCACTAGCCACAAAGAGGCTGAGGCCGGTAAAAGCCGCCTCCTCGCGACTCAGCGTGCTGTAGACCGAGTGGTAGGTGATGACCGATGGGATCCTAGAAACGTATAATAAAAATAAAAGGTCGAGCACGGGTATTCCATAATCGCCCTCATAGGCGTAGAGGCCATATTCATGCTGTATGTGGACGACGTCAGGCTGTAACTCCTGTATCTTCTTAAATACACTCCGCTCCCACCCTTCCTTCTGGATATCCATGAGCCCGTACACATCTTTCTGATGCTCGTGCCCCCCCACATCAGCATCCGGGTGGCTGATAACGTAAACAGTGTGACCATAGCTCTCTATTGCGCTTATCAACTCAGATGAATATGTTGCAATGCCATCGTGCCTTGGTGGAAACGGTGTGACCATGCACATCGTCAATGGGTTAGCATTTGATCGGCTTCGTTTACTCTCAGTCTTCATATACGTTCACCATGTCCCCACATATTAGAACTATCAATATATTTTATCACCATGTTTGTAAAGTAGTGACAAAGTCTAGTCAATAATACTTTGACGTTAAATTGAAAAACAGGTTATGCATATATAATTTTATTGAATTAAATCGGCCAAATAAGGTATAGACTCTCTCAACGGCACGTAATTCAATCGAAATACCATCGATCAAGTAGTGTTGGCTGTTTAGCGCGAGGCAGTGATGGAAAACCTGTTATAAACTGATATCCTTCAGTAAGCTGTAACAATCGGCGTGCATGTCAACGTGTTCTGCTTTGAAAAATAGAGCCCTGCACATAAACGTTATTGGAGCTGATAAAGAAAATTAGAAAATAAAGACCACGGTGATGGGGGAAGGGAATACCTTAATTCACTTAATCGTGATACTTAGCTCATTGACGGCAACCCTACGCGTAACAAATTTTAGGCTCTGCCGATCAGGAAAAAAGCTCCCCCTCATATTTCTTAGCACCTTGAGATAAAGCCATTTCCACCGATTCTTTATCCTTCATCAAAAATACTTTTTCTTCATCAACTTCTTCAACTTCTACACTGTTTTTGAGAATTTGCTTGTGCTTCTGGAACTTGCCGATACTCACTACGAAATCCTTCAGATTCTCGATAACCTCAACGTCATATCCTGCCGCTTGTAGCATATCTTGAACATTTTTAAGGTCATCGGGGGGTATCTCAAAGCGGTATTTGGCGTTGTTGTAATAACTACCCAGCTGCGCAAATAAGGCTCTATCATCAAGAAATTGCTTAAAGCAAAAGGTGTTTCCAAGTTTGAATACGTTTATTGAGGGCATTTTAATCAACAATAGTTATAACTGAAAGTATTTAGGTTTAATTCTACCGTTTGTAGAATATTACAATTATTAGATTTGTTTTGCAAATAAGCGTTATGTCAAGCGTTTTTATTATATAGGTCGAGCGCTAAGATCCTAATAATAAACTCTTTTCAAATCGGCAGGTATTTTTGCACGAAATTGCAACGATTTGAACACTCGAAAGATGAGGTAGATGACCAATCACATCAATGAGTACTTCGATAGGCTTGAATCTGAGCTCAATAGCTGCTTTAAAGTTGCTTCCGAGGCTCGGACGCGAGGCGAGGATCCTGCGCCGCATCCGGAAATTCTCCCCGCACGTGACCTTGCTGAGCGGGTGGAAAACCTCATAGGTATCACAGGGCTTGCTCAGAGGATCAGGGAACTTGAAGAAACAATGTCTCGTGAAGAGGCTGCCCTTGCGATAGGCATCGACTTTGCGGAAGGTAAGTTCGGAGAGTATGAGAACAAATCTGAGGCTGTAGATAAAGCCGTCAGAACGGCCGTTGCGATGTTAACGGAAGGTGTGGTCGCTGCGCCTATCGAAGGGATTGCGAGGGTGGAGCTCGGGAAAAACGATGATAAGACAAGTTATCTGAAGATTTTTTACGCAGGACCTATTAGGAGTGCGGGCGGTACCGCTCAAGCTCTTTCTGTTTTAGTCGCAGATTATGTCAGGCGAGCGGTGGGTATCGATCGCTACACTGCAAGAAACGACGAGATAGAAAGATACGTTGAAGAGGTGCCACTTTACAAGAGGCTCGTAAACCTTCAGTACACCCCATCAGATGATGAGATCAGGACAATCGTGAGAAACTGCCCAATCTGTATCGACGGAGAGGGCACCGAAGAGGAAGAGATCTCTGGCTATAGAAACCTCGAGAGGGTAGGAACAAATGCAGTAAGGGGAGGAATGGCACTTGTCATAGCCGAAGGATTAGCACAAAAGGCGCCGAAGGTGAAGAACTACGTATCACAGCTTGGGCTTGATGGTTGGGAATGGCTTGACGAGATAACCCACGCTGCGAAGCCATTAGATCACGATGATATAAGCTCCAATAGTGGAATAAAGCCAAATTGGAAGTATATGAAAGATATCATAGCTGGCAGACCCGTGTTCTCTCACCCCTCCCAAAGAGGCGGGTTCAGGCTCAGATATGGCCGGGCTCGTAACACTGGACTAGCCTCCGCAGGGCTCAACCCTTCCACTATGGTAATACTAGGCGAGTTCCTTGCGCCTGGCACGCAGATGAAAACAGAGAGACCGGGCAAAGCTGCCGGTATATCACCTGTGGACTCGATAGAAGGGCCTACAGTTAGACTTAAAGGAGGCAGCGTTATGCGGATCGATACGTTTGAAGATGCTAACAAATGCAAGCCTCAGGTGGAAGAAATAATCGACCTCGGAGAGATATTGATAAACTATGGCGATTTTTTGGAGAATAACCACCTGCTTATCCCCTCATCCTACGTGCACGAATGGTGGGTGCAAGAACTCAACGGGGCAGCGAATAAAATGGGAGTCCCCTCTCCTGAAGTAGACGCTAACGATTTAAGTTCCTCCGAAGCGCTTCGCATATCAACCGAGTACAACGTTCCGCTTCATCCAAAATTTACTTACCTTTGGCACGACATAACGCTTGAAGAACTAGAGAGACTTGCCCGCTTTGTAAGTGAAAATGGATATATTAGACCACTTAGCGGTCAGCCTAGTGATGACGATCAACAGGAGAGAGATAAAAAAGTTGACCTCATCATGCCGAACGACCGAGAGATTAAAGACATTCTCGAGTCTCTCCTTATTTTGCATGAGTGTGATGGCAGGGATATTATTGTACATGATGCGTCTGCGTTTTTGACTTGTCTCGGCCTTGACAACACACTCGATAGGACGTGGTTTTCTCTGAGATCCCCGAGAATAAAGTCAACTATTGGTGCCGTTACACTTCTCAGCGGCATTGAGATAAGGGAGCGCGCTCCCTCGAGAATTGGCGGAAGGATGGGGAGGCCAGAAAAGTCGAGCGCCCGGGAGATGAGACCCGCTCCCCACGTACTTTTCCCCATTGGAATTGCAGGCGGACGCGATAGGTCATTCAGAAAAGCTACTGGATCATCAAAAGCTGCTGTGGAAAATGGAATTGAAATAGACGTTCAATATCTCGGCATCGTTGATGTAAGTTTAGGGGTTCGTATCTGTCCAAAGTGTCGTACGACTACGTATAAAGCACGATGCGAATGCGGAGAATTCACGCACGTCATCACCGTCTGTCCGACATGCGACAGAACTATCTCTGATAAAAAGAGTTGCCCCAAGTGCAAAAGGCAGGGAGTCAGCTACAAGCTTCAGTCGATAGATCTCAGAAGCATTTACCAACAAGCTTTAGCGAGGCTCGGAGAACCGGGCGGATTTGAACGCTTCAAGGGAGTTCTAGGGCTCACCTCGAAGAACAAAACTCCAGAGCCCATTGAAAAGGGAATTTTAAGGGCGAAGCACGAAATAAACGTATTTAAGGATGGTTCGTGCAGATACGACCTGACGGATCTTCCGACTACACATTTTACACCAAGGGAGATTTCAACGAGCGTAGAGAAACTCAAGGAGCTTGGGTATGAAGCTAAAGATGAAGGAGAGGTGATTGAACTAGAACCCCAAGATGTCATTCTCTCCTATGACTGCGGTGAGTGGCTCCTAAGGGTTTCACAGTTTATCGATGATCTTCTTATCAGGGTACTACAAGGTAGAACCATATTATAAGGCTGAGACAAAAGAGGATTTAGTCGGAGAGCTTATGATAGGGCTTGCTCCCCACACAAGCGCTGGGGTTCTGGCGAGGGTCATAGGATTTACGAGCGCCTCAGCAAGTTTCGCCCATCCGTTTTTCCACGCGGCAAAGAGGCGAAATTGCGACGGCGATGAGGACTCATTTATGCTGCTTTTAGATGGGCTTCTGAATTTTTCACAGTCGTATCTCCCTGACAGACGCGGGGGCAAAATGGACGCCCCGCTCGTCCTGACCACGAGAATTGACCCGAAAGAGATAGATGAAGAAGTTCACAACCTTGATATCGTGAATAATTACCCGCTCGAATTCTACGAAGCGACGTTGCGATATGAAGAGCCAAAGCGGTTGAACATTGCGACCGTAGAGTCTCGGATTGGCACGGAAAATGAGTATAGCGATTTCGGCTTTACTCACAGTACCTCCTCAATTTCGCGTGGCCCCTTAAAGAGCGCCTACAAGGTGCTTGAATCGATGATAGACAAGATGGAGACGCAGCTCGAACTTGCACGAATCATACGGGCGGTCGACGAGAGAGATGTGGCAGAACGTGTCATAAACACCCATTTTCTACCAGATTTGATAGGCAACATGCGGGCGTTCTCGAGGCAAAAGGTGAGGTGCGTGAAGTGTAATTACAAGCTACGGAGGCCGCCCATAAGCGGAAACTGTCCGAAATGCGGCGGCAAGATGATGCTCACCGTCCACGAAGGGGCAGTTACGAAGTACATGGAACGGTCAATCAAAGTCGCTGAAGAGTTCGGAGTTTCAATGTACACGAGGCAGCGCCTTAAGCTCCTTGAAATGTCGGTGAACTCACTTTTTGAGAGCGACAAGTCAAAACAGATGGGGTTAAGTGACTTTATGTGATCTCTCAACGTATGCGAAGCGCTCGCGTGAAAAGACGACGGATCACGATTAACATACTATATATCTGATCAATTATAATAGTGCCGTAATAAAAACTGTTGCTTACTTATATAGTCAATTCCAAAGTAACATCAACGTTAATTAAGATGGATAAACATGGTCAACATTCCAAAGTTACTTTTAAATGCCGGCCTCCAGCTTCTGCGCCCGAATGAGCAGATGATCGACTGGAGACAAGTCGCGCTCAATGCTGCCAACGTCAGCGACGCGACGTTTTGGTCCGAAGAAGAGAAACACGGGCTCTCATCGATGTATGCAGAGTTTATAGATGAGTCCACTCCCAAAATAGCTGAGATAACAAAGCTTCAATCGGGTCCAATAAAGAACATAAAGGTCTTTGACAGATACGACTGGATAGAGACAAACGTCAAAGCATTCTCAGAGCAGTTCGCGCCGCTTGAAAAGATAGCGTCGGAGCAAACTGAGGGTTCACTCATCGGAAGAGGGCTCAACAAGTCGAGTCAAGTCATATCGACACTGGGGCTCGGGCTTCTCTTAGGGTATCTCGCAAAAAGGGTGCTCGGCCAGTATGACCCGAGTCTGTTCGGGCGCGAAATAGTAAGCGGGCAGGTTTACTTTGTTGAGCCAAACATTGAGATCGTTGAGCGCCAACTTTCACTTGCGCCCTTTGAATTCAGAAAGTGGATAGCAATTCATGAAGCGACGCACGCAGTTGTGTTCGAATCAGTAAGCTGGCTCAAAGGCTACCTGAACCAGCTAGTGAAAGACTATTTCGAGACGACTGGCAAGAGGTTTGAATCAGGGGAAGTAATGTCGAGTGTCGAGACGGTCGCCCGTAGCCTCATCGAAGGGCAGCAGTTTTCGATATTAGGGATAGCACTATCACGCGAACAGCTTGTCCTAATAAACCGGCTTCAAGCTATTATGAGCGTGGTGGAAGGATATTCTGATTATGTCATGAACGAAATTGGCAAAGACATGCTCAGCACGTACAACTACATGAAACACGAGTTCGAGACGCGAAGGAGGCGGAAGAGCGGCAGGGAAAAGCTTTTCGAGGAGGTTACCGGACTGAGCATAAAAATGGAGCAATATCGGATAGGGGAGTGGTTTGTCAGACAGGTTTCAGAAGGCAGGGGAATAGAATATCTAAATAGGGTGTGGCGTTCGCCGACAGATGTGCCAAACCTCTACGAGGTAAGCCATCCCGAGAAGTGGATTGCGCGACAGGAAGGCAAGGTAGAGTGAGATGAGGGGCAAACAGGGCAATCAAGAAGTTGTTAGGCTCTCTTCCTGTTTACAAGACAGTTCGCAACCCTCCTCGAGGGAACGGAATTCTTCCATCTTTGCGTAATAGTTTGCACGTATCAAGAGCTGGATAAACGTCTCACTTATCATGGTCATCATCGCGGAACTGTTAGGGTGGAGCACATAAAAAGAAATGCCAAAAGTGGTGTGAAAGTAATTTTAAATAATTTCAGGGCGCTCTTATCTAAGCTTTAAGTAATGAACATAATTATATAACATGCGAATCGACCATTTTTACGATGCGTGTGCCCGAAAAGATGCAGTCAAAGGACATATTACAGTGGGATCAAACGCTCTTTCGAGATGAGCGTTATTTTGAGCTTGATTACGTTCCAGAGCACTTCTCGCATCGGGATAGCCAGATGCGGTCACTTAAGATTGCGATACGTCCAGCGTTGCGGGGGGCAAGAGCTATAAACTGTTTATGTTCGGGGCCTCACGGTACCGGGAAGACTACGGCGGTGCTAAAGGTATTCAATGAAGTCGAGAAGTGCACGAGCAAGGTTGTACCCGTTTACGTAAACTGCCAGATCGACTCTACCCGCTTTGCCATATTTTCAGAAATCTACAAGAGGCTCTTCAACTACACTCCTCCCGATTCGGGCGTGTCGTTCAAACGAGTGTTCAAAAAGATCACAAAACACCTGATCGATGAAGAAAGGATACTCATCGTAGCACTCGACGACATCAACTACTTGTTTTATGAAAACACGGTAAATGAAGTGCTCTACGCGCTCCTGAGGGCACATGAGGTGTCAGCGGAGGCTAAGATTGGAGCCATCGCCATCTCGAGCGACCTATCAGTTGAGATGTCAAAGGCGTTAGATCCAAGGGTAATGTCCGTTTTCCTCCCGGAAGAGATCTATTTCCCTCTGTACACGCCTGAAGAGGTGAAAGACATCTTGAGCAACAGGGTGAAGTACGGATTCTACCCAGACATCATCCCGGCCGAGGTCTTAGAGAAGGTTGTGGATCTAGTAGAAGAGTCAGGCGATCTGAGAGTCGGCATTGATCTTCTCAGAAAGGCTGGAATCAGGGCAGAGATGGATGCGAGGAAGCACGTAACGCTTGATGACGTAACGACCTCTTTTGAAAAGTCTCGCCTTGTACACCTCAACTACTCGATTAGATCATTACGGAAAGATGAAAAAGCCCTCCTCAAGCTTATTGCTATGGGAAATGAAAAAATAAAAGCAGGAGCCCTCTATGAGAAGTTCAACGAGGAGACGCAACTCGGCTATACGAGGTTTTACGATATAATTTCAAAGCTTGATTCGATTCGCCTTATAAATGCTGATTTTACCGGCAGGGGGACACGCGGTAGAACACGTGAGATACGACCGAGGTACGATTCAGAGGATGTTTTAAAGGTGATTGTTGAATCCGGCAAGTGATTATCCATGCCAGATAGTGAAGAAATTCAAGAGCTTGCAGCGACTATTAAAGAGCTTAAAAATGAAATAAAGGAACTCAGATTGTTGCTCCTCTATCGGCTCCTCAAAGAGGAACAGCGGTCAACCGAGACGCTTGATAAGGTAGTCCCCTTCACGAAGCAGGTTTTAAAGATGGCCGTGGAGAAGTTGCTCCAACCAGAGATGAGGGGCCACGAAGGAGAAGAAAGAGAAGCCACGAAGCCGGTGACAAAGATAAAAGCTACCTCAAAAGAGGAGGTGAATCAGCCCCTCGTCGATGTGGAGCGGGAGATAAAGGTGCTCAAGGATGAGATGGCTAAGAATTTGAGGGACGCAGCCAGAGAGATCGAGGAAGGAAAAGGGGACGATGCTGGAGGCGAACAGGGCGAGTAAACTTACGGGGGGTTGCTAATTTTCGCACAGGATGCAGATTCTGGCGCGGAGAGCGAATTTACATGGCAAGAATTTGAGGAGAGGGTAAGAGATGCGCTCGATTCTGCTGGATATCGCATTGAGTTTAGGAAAGTATTTAAGTCTGACGGGAAGAGACACGAAGTCGACGTTATAGCCCATAAGTTTGACCTCTGCATTTTAATCGACGCGAAGCGATACGGTAAGAGTCGTTATAGGGCATCATCCATCAAATCAGAAGCAAAAAAGCATTTCAAGCGCTGCCGAGCGTTTGAGACTGCATTTAAATGCACCGTTATACCGGTCTTAGTAAGCTGGATAGATGACTCACTTGTGTTTCAAGAGGGGTGTTTCGTCGTTCCATTTGAGAAACTTCAAGATTTTGTAAATAACGTTGAACTCTACGTGGACTCAATGGAGGATATGACTCAGCTTACTGATTCAGTACACTACACATTCGATACTCAATGAACCACTCTATTCAAAGAAAGCCCTCTCTAATGCTCTCTCTAAGAACAAAGATAGGTCTAGAGAGGGTCTTGTTCGGGTAAACAGTCTGACCGTTTGCTTTGGCAAGAACTTCACGTCAGTGCACGTTCTTTAGTGTTTTTAGTTTCTTGTTGGCGGTTCTCCTTGCCTCTTTAACTCGTTGGGTTTATTTGAAAGCCGCACGAATAGTTCAAAGACGATCGGAATTCTCGATGACACTCTCGCGTTTTATAAAAATGGTAGCCTCCTCTCTCACTTAATTTCCTCTCACGTAATCTCCTCTCTTATTTACGCTACATCTGTCAACAAAGTAACTGAATGGTGAGGGTCGAAGCAATGCTTTAAGAGTATGAAGGAGTAAAAAGTTACATCCAAGTACGGTTGAGATAGCAGGATTTTCAATGAAAGCATGTATAATGTGCGGCGGCGCGGGGACAAGGCTTAGACCCTTGACGTTTGAACGTCCAAAACCAAACGTTCCACTTCTCAATAAACCGTCTGTCGGCCATCTCGTTGAGCACCTCTCATCAAGCGCCTTTAATGACATAATTATCACGCTTGGGTACCTTGGTGACAGCATTCGTGACTATCTAGGGGATGGACGGAAGTTTGGCATTGAAATTAATTACATATATGAGAGGGAAAAGCTCGGAACTGCAGGCAGCGTCAAGAACGCAGAAGAGCTGTTGAGGGATGGGCCCTTTCTTGTTGTCGGTGGGGACCACGTGCTTGACTTCAATCTCCGCGAGTTTTATCAGTTTCACAGAAAGAACGACAGTTTAATATCCGTCGGAGCTATGTCAATCGACGACCCAAGAGAGTACGGCATACTTGATATAGATGTGAATAACAAGGTTCACAGATTTAAAGAGAAGCCAAGCCGCGGTGAGATATTCAGCAACCTCGCGAGCACGGGAATTTATATGTGCGACCCCGGAATCTTGGAGTGGATCCCCAAAAAGAGATTTGACTTCGCAAAAGACCTCTTCCCGACTCTCCTGAGTTCTGGCGAGAGCATATCGGCGTGGATGGCGCGTGGCCACTGGAACGACATAGGAAACGCTACCGCGTATAGACAGGCGTCGCGTTGGATGTTAGACAACTTGAAGAGCACTGAAATATCGGGGCACTTCTCTATCAAGGATGCACGCTTATACGGCCCTGTGGTCATTGGAAGTGACGTGGTCGTTGGCTCCAACTCTGCAATAGTAGGCCCTGTCGTTATAGGAAATAACACTGAAATCGGAAACAACGTGCTGATAAGTCCGTATACTACAATCGGATCCAACTGCGTAATTGATGACAGTACGTCCTTGCTATCCGCCATTTTATACGATGGCGTCCATATCGGTCCTCATACATCCGTTTCGGGATCCGTGATGGATATAAATGTTTCAATTGGAAAACACTGTGCTCTTGAGAGCAATACCGTAATTGGTCCACGAGTGACAATAGGAGACTTTGTGACAGTGCATTCGGGAGTGTCGGTCTGGCCCAATGTCATCGTTAAAAGCGGCGAGGTATTCAAAGACGCACTCAACGAGGAGTATGACACAAGGACAAACGGCTCATGATAAAGAAAAAAATACTGGAAGTGTTAAAATGCTGGACATTCAAGACCTCCACGTGGAAATCGAGGACAAGTCAATACTAAGAGGGGTAAACCTCACGATCAATGAGGGTGAGAGCCACGTCCTTTTTGGACAAAATGGCTCTGGGAAGACCTCACTGCTGCTGACAATAATGGGCTATCCGAGATATGAAATAACGAAAGGACGCATACTTTTTAAGGGAAAAGATATTACCGAAATGCCCATTAACGAACGGGCTAAGCTCGGAATCGGCATATCTTTCCAGCATCCGCCTGCAATTCATGGTGTGAAGTTGCGAGATGTGATTCAAACTGCAGTAACACACCGCGGACTGAAGGTCGATATTGACGCTCTTGCAGAGACAATGAGCATCACAAAGGACTTCTTAAATCGTGACATAAACCTTGGATTTTCTGGTGGTGAGGTAAAGCGCACAGAAATCCTACAATTGCTCGCACAGGACCCCGATTTAGTGCTCCTCGATGAACCAGATTCAGGTGTCGACCTTGAGAACATTGAACTCGTGGGAAATGGAATAAACCGACTTCTTCACAGAGATAAGCGCTCAAAGGAGCGGCGCAAGGCAGGGCTCATCATAACGCACGCGGGGTATATTCTGAACTTCATGAAAGCGGATAGAGCGCACGTTCTTATAAACGGACAAATTGCCTGTTCAGGAAATCCGGGAGAGCTTCTGCACGACATATGTGAGCTTGGATACGAGGAGTGTGTCAAATGTCCGAGGTAGAAGAGGTAAAAGAAAAAGCTAAGAGAGCAGCTGAAAAGAAAGCCGTGTATGGCCCCGATATCGAGCTTAAAGTGTACACGTCAAAGGCGCCAGAGCATAAAAAAGTTCAAGAACTTAAGATGCTCTCGCCGGACTATCAGCGGATGTCCTTAGGCGTAGGAGTCGATGCAGCTGAGGCTGAGCGGGCCGGATCATACTTTCAACTTGACACAAGCGTGGTTTATTCAAAGGCTACTTCTGAAAACGTGGAGGTACTCAGCACAACCGAGGCGCTGAGCAAGTATGATTGGCTTAAGGACTATTGGTGGAAGGCCGTCGCCGTGGATGCCGATAAATACACGGCAAAAGCAGAACTCGAGTTGAGCAATGGGTATTTCATAAGGGTGAAATCAGGTGTAAAGGTCATTATGCCGATACAAGCGTGCTTGTTTATCGCGCGCGAGAGCCTCTCTCAAAACGTTCACAATATAATAATAGCCGAAGAGAACTCAGAACTGCACATAATATCTGGATGTAGGACGTCGGACGATGTTACTCATGGCATACATATCGGTGTATCCGAGTTCTATGTAAAAAAGGGCGCAAAGCTTTCATTTACCATGATACACAACTGGGGACCACATGTGGAGGTAAGGCCAAGAAGCGCTGCAATAATCGAAGAGGATGCCACGTTTATCAGCAACTATGTCTGCATGAAGCCGGTCAAGAGCTTACAGATGTACCCCACATTTAAGTGCGTGGGCGACAAGGCCACGGCATTATCATCTTCTCTTCTCTATGCGACTGAAGGGTCCTTTATGGATGTGGGCGCAAAGGCCATACTGAGTGCAAAAGAGTGCAAATCAGAAGTGATATCGAGAGTAATCACAAATGGTGGCGAGGTAATCTCAAGAGGAAATATAACAGGGTTAAGCCCTGATGTGAAAGGACATCTCGAATGTCGAGGGCTCATACTCGGAGAGCACGGCAGAATCTTCGCAGTACCTGAGCTTGATGGAGCCGTGCCTGGCGTTGAAATGTCGCACGAAGCGGCGGTTGGAAAAATTGCGGAAGAAGAAATAGCCTATCTTATGACGAGAGGACTGAGCGAAGACGAAGCGACGGCTGCGATTGTTCGAGGATTTCTTGACGTTGACATAAAGGGGTTGCCACCTGCGTTGAAAGAAGAGATGCGGCGCGCAATACAGCTGGGTGAAAGTATGGCGCTTTAACCGTGGGTAACCACCTGAACCTATACGTTGGCAATACCAATGACCGCTATTGTTGGTATGAAAACAACATACACTTCGTTATTTACCTTTAGAAGTCCACATAGTACAGCATTCGTTTATCAATACGCTTTATCCAGCGTGCTTGATAAATCGATACATAGAGAGTACTAGCACCAATCTCTATCATGATGTCGGTTTCTTTCGGGGGGCTTATTGAAGTTGGCAAAATGAGCGCTCCAGAACACGTAGTCGTAACTCGATAATTACCTCCCCGGTTCATTATAAAATTTTTAACAGCGTCATCAACCTCAATCTCTTCAACTTTCATCATTGACTAGCGATAAATAACAAATTCCATATAAATTTACCCCTTGTTATTTTCAGAGAATCTCACATCCTTCTTGGATGAAATTATCCCTCATAACTTAGTCAGTTTAGCGGTGCCTTTAGCGGTGCCTTTAGCGGTGCCTTTAGCGGTGCCTTTAGCGGTGCCTTTAGCGGTGCCTTTAGCGGTGCCTTTAGCGGTGCCTTTAGCGGTGCCTTTAGCGGTGCCTTTAGCGGTGCCTTTAGCGGTGCCTTTAGCGGTGCCTTTAGCGGTGCCTTTAGCGGTGCCTTTAGCGGTGCCTTTAGCGGTGCCTTTAGCGGTGCCGACCTTATGCACTTTTCCTGACAGCGCCTTGCTTTTTTGATTACTAATGACTCTCGTGCATCGCATCATGAAGTAAGTTGATAAGTCAAAAGTCCCTCTTTTATGATGATGATAGGCAAATACATGACCGGCTGTGTGGCGTGCGCCATCAGAAACAATCTCGTGCTAATGGTGGAACAGCAGAGCGGATATTGGGCGGGAAAATGGGTGCTTCCCGGCGGCAAACTCGAAATGGGCGAAAAACTTGAAGAGTGTGCCGCACGAGAGTGCTATGAAGAGACAAGCGTTACAGTTGATATAATTCGCCAGGTTAAGGCGTATGTTTCCTATGATCCAAATACTCAGTGGGATAAGCAGGTACTACTCATTTGTTTCGAAGCGAGCTATACAAGCGGCTTCCCTGCGGCCGGAAGTGGTGTAACTGGAGCCAAATGGCTCCCACTTGAAACCGTTGCGGAAATGAACAAAAACAACGGTTTGGTGCCAGACATAATTATCACGATGATAAATGACACACTTGCTTGATGTTAGCCTAGCCGACGAATGACAACGCCTCAACGTTCTTCGAACCATGTACCAGGCATCGTGTCAGTCAGTCAGTCGCGCTGTCAGCCCCTCGTTTTCAAATACCTTTGTAATCTCGTGGGAGATCTCTTCGGTGCTTCCATATCGGCTACCGTACGCAATCAACACGCTCTTATTTGACATACCTCTCACTAATGGTTGCCACGCGCGCAGCAAATGAAGGCGACCGTCAGGAACGTCTCTGCAAGCCACGTGTCCATGGTGTCCTAACTTGATGCGACTGCGGATTTCATTGCCGAGGCTTCTAACAAGTCCGATTAGGAGGCGGCGACTCTAATACCCCTTCATTACCGCCCTTGCCCACTTTTATCTTGCTTAGAGATAGATAATCTAGCGCTTTCCGATAGGGGTGATAAGCAGGCCTTTATGTATCACTAATGACTAAACAAAAGTTGCATTAACTTTATCTATTCGCCGATAAATGGTCATTTCATGGAAACGGACTTCTTCGAATCAGTTTACCACGACGAACCACCATGGGATATCGGGCATCCTCAGAAAGAGTATATACAGTTAGAACAGGCGGGACAAATCGTCGGATCGGTACTCGATGTCGGATGCGGTACAGGGGAGAATGCCCTGTATTTTGCCGAACACGATCACGAAGTGTGGGGAACTGATTTCATCTCTGCTGCAATCCACAAAGCACAAGAGAAAGCAGCTCTGCGTCATCTAACGGTAACATTTCTCGTATTGAACGTATTAGAGCTGCACACACTTGGGAGAACGTTCGATACCGTCATTGACTCAGGACTCTTCCACGTGTTGAGCGATGAAGAACGTCCACTTTTTGTCGATAACCTTGCGACCGTCATGGATCGTGGAGGAACGTACTTTATGCTCTGTTTCAGTGAATTGGAACCGGGAGACTACGGGCCGCGGCGAGTGACGCAAGCTGAAATAAAGAACTCATTCCAGGATGGGTGGCGCATTAATTACATCAGGCCGGCGATCATGGAAGGCAGATTGAGACCAACCGGAGTCCACGCGTGGCTTTCCTCAATTTCAAAGGAATAGGCCAAGTAAACAGGACTAGATCGCTCAAACGGAGTACCGGTATCAGCGTTATTTAATCGAGAGGTAAAAGGCGCCATGCGCAGGCTTAATAGCCTTGCTAACAGTCATCATATAGGTTTAGTCATTATACTATTAACAGCAGTAATTTGGTTTATGTCTAGGTTCTTGCCTAAGAAAACACGGGAAATGAAAAATCGCCTCATGCAGCTTTAAGATAGGACGGTTATTTTTACCCCCTTACATTACACAGTCTTTACTGGGGGGCAAAAATGGCTCAGGGGAAGTTCAGGCTACGGGCACAAGTAAGCAGCGATAATCCATCAGTCATCAAACCGGCTCTTGAACAGATCATCGTTAAAAAGGGAACCATCAGACAAACAGATCAAGGATTCGAAGTTAAGGCAGAGCTTGAAGGAGAAAGCGCGCGAGCTCTCAACCGTATGATTCTGTCCGAGTTGCGTAAAGCGGAGAAACGAACGAGGATTCGCGCGGAATGGACATCGGATGATACCATTGAGAAGTACTTCGACTATGTTCCAAAGGGAACTCGCAAGGCACAAGGAAAGTTAAACTTCACGTCTATGAAACAGGTCCACGTGTAGTAACTATATCAAAACACAAGATATTTTGCAATTTGGAGCCTCTAAAACACGCCTTTTAAATTGACTTGACACTTACTGCGGTATATGTGCAATTCAACGATGTCGATTTGCGAGAGATGTGTGATAAAATCGATGTGTTGCACTGCTTTTTAATATAACATCAAACAATGAATAGTTGCGCCACAAGGCGGTTGCGATCATATCAACACGTCAGATTCAGCACTGGGAGAGTGATTGCATTGTGAGGGCTTGAACGTTTAGGACTGCATGAAGCGGTAGAAAAGAATTTAAGCCTACAAAAAGTACGCCAATCTGAAGTGAACAAAAAATGAATGTCTTAATTATTTATGCACACCCCAACCCACAGTCGTTTAACGCAGCCATGCGAGACACGGCAGTGAAAACATTAACAGATAACGGACACACTGTTAAAGTATCCGATCTTTATGCGATGAAGTTCAAGGCAGTCCTTGATCAGGATGACTTCTTACAACGAAAAAACCCTGACGAGTTCAAGCCCGAGAGAGAACAATTACATGCAGCTAAAACGGGTACTTTTGTTGAAGATTTACAAAGAGAAATTGAAAAGGTGCGATGGGCGGACCTCCTGCTCTTCCAATTCCCTTTGTGGTGGACGTCCCTCCCTGCTATCATGAAGGGCTGGATTGATCGGGTGTTTGCCCCAGGAATTGCATTTAATGCTGCGGAACAGAGGCACTATGATGCCGGCTTGCTCAAAGGCAAGAAGGCCATGCTGGCCTTTACTGCCGGTAGTTCAAAGGAGATGTACTCACGAGGAGGGGTGCACGGCGATATTACTTCGCTGCTCACCTACATCACTCACGCCATATTTGAGTACGTTGGCATGGAGGCACTGCTGCCATTTGTGGTATGGGGGGCCCCGTATGTGCCCGAGGAAGAGCGGGAGCATTACCTAAAGAAATACAGCAAGAGGCTACAGTCATTATAATATCATACAATTCAGAAAATAACATGAGGTGATGCGAAAAGTGCTCTTTCGAAGTAGATTAACACTACCACTTACGATTGACGTCTATTTCGGACGATACGAAGTAACGAGCATTGAGTTCTGCTGTCTTATTGGCTAATGACATAAAAAAGAAAACACCTTGTTGAAAATCATGAACGCGTGCAAATAAATAACGCTCGCTAGAAGTTTATAACAAAGTCGAATTGTTACTGCAGCGATGAGTGATGTTATGGTATGTTTTGTTTTGTTTTGTTTTGTTTTGTTTTGTTGTGGGTGATCTGTGGTAATGAGGGCTGAAACTGAGATATGTCGTCTCATCTGCCGACGAAATTAAAGAAATAGTATGAGTAATACACACATATTAACGAAACTGTGAAAAGGTGTCAAAATGGCTACAAAAGAAAAATTAGACATGTTCTGTTACCAGTGCTCCCAGACTGCCTTTGAGACCGGGTGCACCTTGAAAGGAGTATGCGGTAAGGAAGCAACGATCGCTCGCTTACAGGATAACCTGCTCTTTGCCATCAAAGGGATAAGTGCCTATCTCTACCATGCACGAGAGCTCGGCTATACCGATGACGTGGCGGATGCGTTCATAGAAAGGGCCTTCTTCTCTACACTCACCAACGTCAACTTCGACCCGGATGAGTACCTGAAGTTGGCCGTAGAGTCAGGCGAGGTGACCCTCAGAACGATGAAGCTGCTCAAGAAGGTGCACATCGAGAAGTACGGGGAGCCCGTGCCCACCGAGGTCCGAACGGGAACCGTTGCGGGTCACGGTATCCTCATCACCGGCCACGACTTTAAGGTGCTTGAGGAATTGCTAAAACAGGTCGAGGGAACGGATGTCAACGTGTACACCCATTCGGAGATGCTGCCGGCACACGGCTATCCGGGATTGAAGAAGTACAAAAATCTCGTCGGCAACTTGGGAAAGTCGTGGATCGACCAGAAAGAGCTCTTCCCCAAATACCCCATGGCGATCCTCGGCACCACCAACTGTTTCCTGCTCCCTAAAGAAGACATCAAGGATCGCATGTTCTCCACCGGTCCCGTCCGACTGCCCGGCGTGCGGAATATTGAGGGGTACGATTTCACGCCCGTTATTGAGAAGGCACGATCATTGCCAGCGCTCAAGGACGAACCAGGTGATTATGTGCTCACAACAGGCTTTTCCACCTCAGTGATCTTATCCTTAAGTGATAAGATAAAACAGCTCGTAGAAGAGGGCACGATCCGCCGCTTCTTCCTCGTGGGAGGTTGTGATTCGCCGAAGAGGAAAATGGAGTACTTCCGCGAGTTCGTGCAGAAGCTGCCAAAAGACACGGTTATATTAACGCTCGCATGCGGTAAGTTCCGATTCAACGATCTAAATCTGGGCGATATAGAGGGCATCCCGAGGTTAATCGACCTGGGACAGTGCAACGACGCGATCGTCGCGTTAGAACTTGCTGAGGCGCTTTCAGGCCTCTTTGGCGTTAGCGTAAATGAGCTGCCGCTTACGCTGGTCTTAAGCTGGATGGAGCAAAAGGCGGTGGCCATCCTCTGGAGCTTGCTTGCGCTGGGGATCAAAGGCATCTACCTCGGACCCATCGTCCCAGCGTGGGTTAACGATGACATTCTAAAGGTGCTGGTCGATAAGTATGACATCAAACTTATCAGCAATCCTGAAGACGATATAAAGCTGATGATGGGGGCGTGAATAATAGCAGCGAACACGCCTGATCGGTCAGTAGGTTCCACAATCGTTCAAAGAAAAAGTATTGCCGGTAACGATGAGTATTTTGTGTGAAGCCATATTACTTGAGGGCGTGGAAAAATTTCTGAATGAAAAAGAACTAAATCAACGTAAGAAGGAATTAAGATGAGTACAGAACTTGAATCATATAAAGCAAGAGCCATTGAGTTGGCGAGTTTTATTGAATATTCAAACGACTCAGTCGTGAGTAAAACCCTGGTAGACAAAAAAGCAGGAACCATGACTCTTTTTGCGTTCGATGCCGGACAGGGGCTGAGCGAACACACCACACCGTATGACGCAGTTGTGCACATCATAGACGGAGAGGCTGAAATCATCATTGGGGGTACTGCGTCACGTGTAACGACCGGTCAGATGATCATCATGCCGGCAAACATCCCTCACGAACTCAGGGCGATAAAGCAGTTCAAGATGTTGCTCACGATGATTCGGGCGTAGAACGTGCTGTGCTGTGTGAGCAGGTGAAAAAATGACGCAACACAATCAAAATGATTTGTACAATTACACTGGTGGCGAAGAGCCCGACAGCGAACGCTTAATTAAGAAGGCTCTCAACCTTAGCCAAGACGCCCAGAACGTGCTCTATGCGCTCCTTACGACGGAGGGGGAGGACGACCCTGCGGAGCGTGAAGGGGTGGGGATCGACGAGATACAGGAGGCGTGTCCCGTCTGTAGCTTAAGCTTAGAGGAGGACGATGACAGTGAGCATGATCACTCGGCGATGCATGACCCCTCATTCGGAGAGATTGTGCGAGATGCAGTTGCCGAGCTTAATGACCGTGGGTTCATCGAGATGAGAGATGAAAGGATGTACCTCAAAACGAGAGTCGACCACATTCGCACCTTTGAAAAAGTGATAGAGCGGGGTAAGTTCGCGATCTTCAGGTGAGTATCACCGCCAATAGAGCTTAACAGCATTGTAAACAGGGATGAGAGTATGGTAAACTATCGAATACGAGCCCAACAAATCCAGTCGATCATGGAAAAAAAAGACATCGACGCGATGCTCATCGCCGGCGTGGAGAACTACTACTACATCACAGGAGATTACCGAAAACAGGCCCGGATGCTGTTCTATCGAGATGACGATCCAACGATCATCGTCTTTGGACCTGAGGTGGAACAGGTAAAAGCGAATACCTGGGTTGAGGACGTTCGTGGGTGGAACAGCGTGCAGGAACTCATGCAGAACTTCTTTATGTCGATGCGGTCTCACGATCTGACAAAAGCGACCATTGGCTTTGACACCCACACCGCCCCCGGCTTTGAAGTTTACCGGTTCAGGAAGCTCAACCCCGAGATCACCATGGTCGAAAATGACGACGTGATGAGTGAGCTTCGTATGGTAAAGTCTGAGGAGGAGATCGAGCGTATGAAGAAGACAGCGCGCGTTGCTGAAGCAGGAATGAAGGCTGCGATCGCCGCCCTAGATGATGGCGTAACGGAAAATGACGTTGCGGCAGAAAGCGGAATATGCGATGCGAAAGGCAGGGTCTGAACGGCTTGGCGCCATCACATTCGTGAACTCGGGAGAGAATTCGCTGCACCTTCACGGGTTTGTGTCGCACCGAACGATCGCAAGCGGTGACCCCGTCGTGATCGACCTGCATCCTGTCGCTGATAAGTACGCGTGCGATATGGCACGCACAGTCGTGTGTGGGAAAGAATCTGATATCCTCACGATAAAACCGATCAACGCAGACTTCGTTAAGCTTGCTGCAGCATACGATGAGGCGCAAAGAGGCGTCATCGAAGAGGTCAAGCCCGGATGGAAGGTCAAGGACGTGACACACTACATGGCTGCATCACTCAAGAAAACAGAATTCAGCAAATACGTCGTCCCCGGCTACATCCACGGCGTCGGCCTTGAGTTTGAGGAGTTCCCGCATCCGAGCCATTACCCCCACCACGGAGAGATTGTGCTGAAGCCTAATATGACAGTGAGTATCGGCCACGCCGTGTTAGCGGTTCCTGGTGTGGGCGGATTTCGAATAGAAGACGTCGTGAGGATCACTGAAGGAGGGTGTGAAGTGCTCACTCCCGGGCGCGATATCCCACGCATTCCCCTCTAGGCTAGGATAAAGCACGACTTTATAATAAGTGAACGTTTTTAAGATCGTGGAGAGACCTTAATACAAGGGTGGGCTCACAATTACAAGCCCCACACTGTTTCTACAACTCAAAAGGAGGTGAATAAGAATGGAGACTGCCTTTGAACAGGTATTAAACCTGAAGGATTCTGTCGAATATCAGCCAGGCGCAGTGATCCGCACGACAATTGTGCAGCAGGAGGGGGGGTCGGTGACGCTCGTAGCCCTTGACGGAAAAGGGGGGGAGAGAACTCCACTCCGTTTGCCGCGATGATCGTAGTGGTTGAGGGTGAAATTGAATTCACCATCGAGGGGACCCCTCACCGCATGAGAGAGGGAGAATATATCCTCATGTCACCGAACAAAAAGCATATGGTGCGACCAATTGAGCGGTCGAAGTTGCTGCGGATTTTGCTTCGTGAATGAGCGAGGGGAGTACCTTCTCTCACATCACTTTTTTATACCTTTAGTTTTTGCTTCCATTTACCTCTCGAGTTTGTAACACACTACAAACTCGTCTGTAAGCGCATTAAAAGGCTCTTATTCGTTCACGACGTCAAACCTGTTCACGCTACTATCTTCGGAGAGCTTTTTAATCCTCGCCCGCTCCATGCCCAAAGATAATAACCAATCACGTACACCCAGTACTTTCAAGCTTTAATCCCTAAATTTTAACTAACGTGCCGATGCTGCATCAATCCATTATATACAGTGGGGGCGACAGAAAAGATCGCGTAGCTATCAAGAGTGCCCTTTACGATCTGCTGCACTCATCTACACGCAAGAAGTGAATCTCGCTAAATTATAAATGTCCATATCGCGTATTATACGGTGGGCATCCCTTCACGCTCATAACGTCGGGGGCAGTTATGCACCAGGATAAAATAAAAATTAAGTTAAGCGGCGTGTCGAAAACTTTATTAATTCCGCTATGGGGCCGGGCACAATTGAGCAAGGGACATAGCTCATTAATTAACGACACTAAAGCTGCTGAAATCGTTGAAAAAATTGATTATGATTTTTCGACTTTTGATTATGATTTTTCGACATTTGGCATAATTCCTTTTGAAAGTGATCTACCCTTGCTACTCGCGCTGAAAGCTAAGCAATTTGATGATAAGATAAAAGCGTACATTGCAGAACACCCGCGCGCATCAGTTGTGAACATCGGCGCCGGGCTTGATACGACATTTTACCGCATCGATAATGGATTGATTCACTGGTACGACCTCGACCTTCCTGCTGTCATCGAACTTAGAAAACAGTTGATCCCCGAAAGCGATAGGACAACGTGCATCGCAAAATCCTTCCTCGACTCGAGTTGGTGCAAAGACATCGAGAACTCCGAAGACGGAGTATTCATGACAGCCGGTGGGGTATTCCCCCTCATTCAGAAGGAGCAAGTAGAACAGTTTTTCTCATTGTTAGCAGATAATCTTCCTAGCAGTGAGATCGTATTTGACGCGCAATCAACATTAGATGATCATTTCGAGGTGTGGATTACGCAGTTGCCTCCAGATAAGCAGAAAGCGTTGAGAGCAGCACAGACAGAGGCGTTGAAGGAGTGGTGGCAGAAAGCGCCACAGGACCGGAAGGATGCGCTAATAGCCACGCTGAAGACTCAGACCACGCCGCACGGCTCAAAGTGGGCTGACCTCGAATCGTGGTGGGAACAGCTCAGCACTCAGGAAAAGGAGGAGACACTACGTGAATTCAGAGCCTTCTCTAGCCGGGGACTACGTAAATGGGCGTTGGAAGACGCAAATGAAATTACAAAATGGGACAAACGCATTACAGTGATCGATCAATTCCCCTTGTTCAAGAACATTCCACGAGACCTCTCGTGGAGTATAGAAGCCCGGAGATTCATGGATTTCAGTGATGAACATAGAATGTTCTATATTGTTCATTTAAGAGTCTCATAAAAAGAAGTTTTTGTGGTAATGGGCTGACGTGTGGGACATCTATGCTTGACGTTTAATATGCTTAACGAATACAGTACGTCCCCTGAGGCAAACAAGCATTAAAACGCCACGTGATTTAATACGTCTCGCAGATCCCCATCTTTGAACTGTAAGTACGTCTGCGTCGTGTTGAGGTTGCTGTGGCCTAGGAGCTGCTGCACCTTGCGGATGTCAACATTAGAGGTGGTCCAATCATCGCCGCCAGCATGCCCTCAAAATTTGCTGTGTTTCGTGTGACCTTGACCTTATTAAGACGAGCTAATGTTATACCCTCCTCTTTGGCTTCTTTATTTGGCTTCTTTAGTCTGAGCTAGGAGAGGCTTTATTGCATCTAGGAGGGCATTTTGGAGCGTTTCAACCTCTTTTTTGCCGCTCTAGTGCACGAGAGTGCTATGAAGAGACGAGCGTTACAGTTGATATAATTCGCAAGGTTACGGCGTATGTTTCCTATGATCCAACCACTCAGTGGGATAAGCAGGTACTACTCATTTGTTTCGAAGCGAACTATGCAAACGGCTTTCCTGTTGCCTGAAACGGTGTGACTGGAGTCAAATGGATCCCACTTAAAACCGTTGCGGAAATGAACAAAAACAACGGTTTGGTGCCAGATATAATTATCACGATGATACACGACACACGTGCTTGATGTTAACCTAGCCGACGAATGACAACGCCTCAACGTTCTTCGAACCATGTATCTGACGTCGTGTCGATCGGCCTTGCGCTTGTACAGATCCGCCTCCTCACGCGTAGGGAGGGATTAATCCCGTTTCAAGCGTTTTTGGGCCTCCTCAATTTACAATTCGAACCCTACATAAAATATTGTCTATATGAGCCCTCAAAAGACTGTCGAGCATATTTAAATTCTATAAGGTCAACAGTAGAAGAGGACCACAATGAACACGTATCAAGTTCCGATGTGTCTCATCTGTAAACATTACCGCAAGACCCAGCGCTGTGATGCATTTCCTAAACGAATACCGCAGGGCATTCTTACAAGCAGATTTGATCATCGCAAGCGGTTTCGAGGCGATAACGAGATACGCTTCGAACCCCAGGAAGATGTAAGTGAAGATGAAATCAAGCGTATTTTACGTATATTTGATTGTGGGTTGTAGCGTATCATTCTCCTCGATAGGGACGATAACCGCCTTTTTCGTGACGTGTTCGTCGACGAGATAGTCAGAGCTCTCTCTTTACGTACCGTTTGTTCCTTTTTTACCGGTATAGACCGATTGCCGTGTATCGTGTCGATGTTTTATACGTCTCCTGAGTAAAACGATAGTTACTAGCAAAAGATAATGACATAAAGTATGTAAGGATGACGTGGGCTCTCTCAGGAACTCCATAATGAACACATAAAGGTATGAGAAAAATTAGAGGTCTTGTAACAAGATTATTGACTGCGGCTACGGAGGAGAATAAGGTGAAAAATGGAGATAAAAAGCACTTATCGCCAGGCGGTATTTCACAACCAGAACTCTCCTACTTTGGAGTGCAGGCGTATTGGGGTGCCACAAAACATTTTGGAGGTTTAAAAGCCACAGAAGAGCTTGCTGAAGTATGCCACATCAATAAAGACACGTACGTCTTGGAGGTCGGCTGCGGTAGTGGAATAACTGCATGTTATCTGACAAAAAAGTATGGCTGTCGAGTGGTTGGTGTAGATATCTCTGAACAGATGATTGAGTGGGCCCAAAAGAGGGCGAATAGAGAGGGCGTGGCTGATAGGCTTGAGTTCAGAACAGCAGACGCACAGAACGTACCGTTCGACGATGACCTCTTCGACGCAGTCATTTGTGAGTCCGTCACGGCATTTGTAAACGATCAACAGAGGACAGTAAACGAGTATGTACGAGTGGCAAAGCCTGGAGGATACGTCGGACTTAATGAGGGCACGTGGGTAAAGACTCCGCCGCCAACAGAGTTGGCTGCGTTCATTGATCGCGTGCTGGCGAAAGCGACATTTCACACGTCTGCTGGTTGGAGAGAACTGATGGATAACGCTGGATTGACGGACATCGTAGCGAGAACGTATACCTTTACCGCGCTACGCCAGTTCATTAATGAACGACGGGAGTTAGGTCTCAACGACCTCGTAAGAGCGTGGAGCAGGTTCTTCTCCCTGTATATCACAAGTCCAATGTTCAGGAAGTACGCACGAGACATAACGCCCTCCTACACGATCATTAAGAGCTTGTTCGCATACCTAGAGTACGGCATATACGTTGGCAGGAAATGAGTGAGGCGAGGCGAAGTGATTGGCAGCATCTCGCTTACTTCTTTTGAGCCAGGCCACAACAAGGCTCTCTAACCTCCTGTTAGTTTGAGTGTAGACCTAATTACAGAGATTGAAACGTGGCTGCTGTTGGCAGTTCTGGAAGCGGCAAGCAACGGGGCTCAAAAATCTTGACGGTACACGAATGTAACATAACGTGAGATCCTCAAATAAGTTAGGCAAGATTGCTTCCGTCTTAGCCAGTCCTCATATTGATTTTTTTGTTGCAGACCCTCCACTGTCGCTGACAACTACCGCATCTTTTGGTGGTTGTGATGGCCCGGCCGGTAAGAGTCCTGTTAGTGCGTCGGATATGCCCGCTTGTTTCTCACTGATCGTGTGGAGTGTTGCCCATAGTATCTAGCCATGTTCTCTATCCGTTTTATCTTATCATCTTTTATTCGTGTGACCTCATCCTTATGCTCGGCTTCAATAGTAAGGCGTTGTATATCGTTCTTGAGCACATTAATTTCATCTATCAGCTTTAAATCAATTGCATCTTGAGATCTATCGATAGCCCAGACACCAAAAAAAGAGCGCATACGTATGAGAAGCTCCAAACGGGAGATATATGTTAACCACGGAAGGTGCCATTGAGCGAAGGCTGAGCATACAAACGTCTAAAGTGAGACCACCTCAGATCATATACGGGCTTTCATCGACGCTGCCCGACTGGCGCTCTATTTCCAGGGAGAGAAAACTACATAGATTCACCACGCGAATAGCTAATAAATAATTGAGGTATCACTATGAAAATACTTGGGATCAACGGCAGTCCCCGTCGAAAGGACAGCCGGACGCTGAAATTAGTCGAGGCGGTGCTTGACGGTGCGCAACAACGCGGAGCAGACACAGAACTGGTGGATATCTGCAGACTAGACATACGGTACTGTCTTGGGTGCGGCGTGTGTTACGCTGAAGGGACGTGCGTGCAAGAAGACGACTACGCTGACCTATTGGACAAAATTGTCAGTGCCGATGGTATTGTGTTCGGATCGCCAGTATATATTAACAGTGTTACCGCGCAGCTTAAGACGGTGATCGATCGTATGGCTGATGCCATCCACTGTCAGATGCTGTCAGGGAAATATGGCTGTGCCGTCACCACGGCCGGAGGTTCGGGAGACACGGAAGTGCTCCGCTACATGAATTACGTCCTGAACCGGCTGGGCGCAGTGACAGTGGGAGAGGTCGGCGTGCTAGTGGGCGCTAATCCCACGGCGCTTGATGCCGCAATAAACGAGGCAGTGATGCTCGGGCAAACACTCACGGACGCGATCCTGACGCGACGCCGGTACCCTGATCAGGAACAACTGCTCGCAGAGAGCAAAGAACATTTCCGGCGGTTAATTGAAGCGAATAAGGATATATGGGCGCACGAGTACGACTATTGGAAGGAAAAAGGCTGGATGTAATGCATCCATTCATAATGAGCTGCACACTACTATTTAAAAAATAATACAACGCGATTGTACTTAGCCGAGACGAAAATCATTTTACTGGCCGTTTACCGGCAAGCTTAGCACGTTGTTGAACTGGTAATTTGTCTTTCCACAGGAAAGGCCGCCGGTTCGAATCTGGTCGAGCCCATTGTTTTTCGGTTTTTCTACTATGCACTCGACGCTCCATTTCTGGGAGTTATAGCACTCGGTAGATAATCAAAAGACCAATGAGCAGCAGTGGGGTGAATATATCACCGAGATATAAAATCGGCCCCGCATTGCCAGGCGCATAGTTGTGATGACGTTGCATGTCCTTTATGTGGACGTATGCAGCTCCTAAGCCAAAGACAGAAAAAGCCACAACAGCAGCAATCCAAAAGTCTCCCCTTAACCAGAAACACAGGATTCCTAAAACGCCTACTGCGAGATTATGCAGGGCCACTTCAAATTGAAAGGGGTTGCCAGCTGGCCAGCCGATGCTTTTGGCAACATCATCAGCAACAAAAGCGTGGCCCATAAAAGCCCATAGGCTCCCCAGTCCTACACCAATCACCAGAAACCACAAAAGAAACGATTCAGCGATTGCTGCCTTACCTACCAGTACGTTGAGCACTGCAGCAATAACTGCCGCACCAAACATGCCATACGGAACATATTTTACTATTCCATCGCTCATCAAAACACACCTTAGCCCTAGTAAATCGTTCGTGTGATTTACCCGTTACCTTTTATGCAAGAGTCCATATGCAAAGGGGATGCAAGAGTTAATACGTGATAAAAAAGCCACGGGGTTAATACTACTCAATGAATCTGACACCTGTCCAAAACCGCATATTCACCTCATACATACATTCAGGCAGTGGATGCTGATAGTGCGCCTATTCAACGCCTGATACGTCTGCGTCGTATGTATGCACGGTTTGACTGATCCCTAGTGGTAACCTCTCCATGCTTGAACGGACCACTAGCGTTTATCGGAGGAAAAAATAAAGGACACCCGGACGAGAAGGACCTGGAGAATGCCCGTGCGTTCGCGAGAGGTCTTTTAAATGCGTGATTCCTCGAAAACAAACTATAAGCGTTATAGTCGACGTTTACTTCACAACTCCCCATATCGGCCGGAGAGGATAGTTTGTGCAGTCATAAAAAAGGATTTAGCTATCCGTTCTCGTTGTGAAGGTAACTACTTGAAAATTGGACTTTGTTATACACGTCTCACAAATTCTAATCGTTGAACTGTAAATAAACTGGGGTGGTTGCGATGCTTCGATGCCTAAGTACTTTCGCAGCGTTCGATGTGGATTTTAAAGTAAAGTTATGGTACAGACGCGCTCATTTCTCTCCCTTTTTGTCACACCCATGCAGCCAATTCGTGCAGGTTAAACATCAACTAATATGCTTTCACCGTCGACCTTGACCGGGAACGTGCGTAGATCATACGTCTTGATGGGCGTAATGAGCTCCAGTTGGCGCTGAGCTAATTTCAGGAACGTTTCAGGTAAATCCCCTAGCCCTTCTGCGCCTTGTGGTGCCGGGTCCGTAACCTTCTTTCCGGTAGTAACGTCAAACCGGGAACCGTGCAAAGGACAGATCACAACAGTTCCGGTTAGCGTGCCCATTGACAGCCTCGCGCTCATATGGCCGCATCGATCACTTACGGCATAGAATCTCCCTCCGACATTTACCACAAGAATCTCATTTCCGTTTACTTCGACGTGTTTCATCTTTTCTGTAGGAATCTCACTTACCCTGGCGACGCTAACAAAGCTCATGTTATCCCCCCGTACAGTGTGTCAGCTTTCATATATAACTACCCTTCAAGGGTTTTTACACCCAACGCACCAAAATGCAAAGTAGCTATGAAGTGCTCTGCAGCATGAAGCGAGAATACTACTCTTGGTCTTGGGCAGCCCCAGTAATGCAGTAGTCATAGTCACTGAGATTATACTCTGCCCATACAGGACAGCCGGGACAGTCACATCGTATGCTCTTTGCTGCTTTTTCGCTCTTTTCTCGTGCGCAGAAGAGTCCACCAGAAAGCTTATTTACCTCGTAGGTTAGGCAGTAGCCAGCATAACATGCACACTTATCATAATTTTCATCCGTGTTGGGAACTTTCATTCATATCACGCTCTTAATCAGATAGTATCACTAATTCAAAGTCAACGTTTTTATATAATGCCCTTATTTACCACGCAAAAATAGTGAAACGGATGTCCATAACACCCAATAGACTCGCCGTGAGTAATAAGCAGCCCTCCACGTAGGAGAGCTTTCTATTATTGTCACTCCTTGTTGCGTTACGTCATACCCTTCAACGTACATATCTTTGACGGGTTTTGAAAGCCCCCTTCGTTATGGCCCTTGCTGTCTCAGATAATGTTCAGCACTTAAGAAGTGACTACATTGCTTTCAGCTTGTAAGAATGAATTTTAATTAGTATCGCTGCGATGAATAGGGGGACGATGATCCGAATTATGTCATGATGGGTTATTGGGCCCATAATGGACATGGTGGGGCCTCTTACATTTGACACTTTCGCTTTGAGCAATAAAGGGGTTATAACAGAGTCTCTCGCTCATCGAAACCAGGGCGGTGGCCGAGGTTTACACTTTTCTTCGATCGTAGAAATTGTGCGTTAGGTCGCGTCCCTCAGGCCCCCAACCGCCGCGTGCAAGTCGTCCAGCTGTTGTCTTCGAACAAGCATGCGAAAAAAGAAAAAGAGGGCACCTATCCTCGTTTAGAGCGGAAAACAGTTATCAACCTGACTAATAAAATTAGGCTGAACTTTTTAAGAATAGGTAAGGTTCTGACGCCATTCTGCGTCACTTTTAGCACATAGAAGGTGATCAACAAATGACAGAAGATAATCCGGTGACCATTACGGCAGAACCAGGTGGACGAGAGATCATCATCTCTCGAGTCTTCAACGCGCCGCGAGAGCTCGTGTTTAAGACGTACAAAGATCCAAACCTCGTACCGCAATGGTGGGGGCCGAAGGAGTTTACTACCACTGTCGATGAGATGGACGTTAGATTTGGTGGTGTTTGGCGATACGTCCAGCGCGGACCAGACGGCAATGAGTTCGTCTTCAAAGGCGTGTATCACACCGTGATCCCACCCGAGCAGCTCGCGTATACTTTTGAATGGGAAGGGATGCCTGGCCATTTAATGCTTGAAACGGCAATATTCGAAGAGCAAGACGGCAAGACATTAGTGACCGTTACGGACGTTTTCCAAACGGTCGAGGATCGCGACGGGGCGCTCCAATCGGGGATGAACGAAGGAGCCACCGAGTCTATGGATCGTTTTGCCGAACTTCTGCAAAATGTGAAGCGTTGAGCGGTACCTAACGTAAATATCATGCATATCCTCAGGCAGCGGATGCCGCGATTTGCTGCCTGAATAAAGTATTTTTATACAGGCTGTTGAAATACTATCAGAGAGGCGAAGATCCGTGGCGAGTATTCTCATAACGGGCTGCAGAGACGGTATAGGGCTCGATGTGGCGTGCCGGCTGCTCAAGAGAGGACACAAAGTCTATGCAACCGTTCATCGTGAGACCTCAGTCAATGACGTGCGAACTACCCTGAGGTCGTTTGGCGAGAACTTCGTTGTCGACAAACTCGATGTGACTGAAGCCAGCGACATCGACAAAGTCGATAACTGGGATATCGATGTCTTAATCAACAACGCGGCTATCGGCGATTCTGGGCCTTTAGCAGAAATAGACCCGCAAAGAGTCAACGCCGTCTTTGAGACAAACGTGTTTTCAACGCTACGATTAACACAAAAAGTCTTGCCTAAGCTGATCGCAAAGCGTGAGGGACGGATTGTGTTTATGGGCTCAATGGCGGGATTTGTTCCCACGCCGTTTTATGCACCTTATGGAATGACCAAATTTGCACTCGAAAGCGTTGCGTTCTCTTTACGAACGGAGTTGAAGCCATTTGGCATCAAAGTCATTATCATCAACCCCGGCGGGTACAACACGGGCTTCAATGAGGGATTCATGCGACGGAAATACGAGTGGATGGGCCCAAATAGTCTGTATAAAGACCATATGGAATACGTGCGTCGGGAAGAGGAGAGCGTCATAAAGCGCGAGTTACAAAGCACCAAGAGCATCGCAAAACAGGTGGTAAAAGCGGTAGAAGCCCGGCGGCCTAAGCGCAGGTACGTCGCTCCAAAATGGGAATGGGTTTTTCTTCCACTCGTTCGCAGGTTTTGGTGAGTCCACATCTTCTCACCCCTTTAAAATGTGTCTGCTAAAAAATTACGGAAATCCCGGTTGCCTCAGGGCGGGCACTGTGTCACATCGAGGTCGGTCACGATGCAGCCTTCCCACAGGACGACAGTGAACAGCGTACGACATACCGTTTTCCCCGTGCGCGTGTTATTGTACAGAGGGCACACCAAGAAGCTTCATGAGATTGCCCATATACGCGGCCGTAACCATCCTCGGTGGCACACTTTGTTGGATAAATCCCGCTATCCCCAATGTGCGCGCAATCTCCTCTGAAACCGCGTGCATAGGTCTTCCCCGGCGATCGGGCCGTTTCACACTGATACGGACTGCCCTGTCCAATCGCCTACTTGTGGTGGGATCGCCGATGACGATCACCGCATCGTCGTCGTGCCGTCGTTTCACATGGGCATTGTTGGGATAGCGTCTCCTAATGTCCTCTCGTTCGTCTTCTGATAATCGACGCACATCGATAATCTTCTGTACAGTGAAATAGCCGATGATGTAGAGAGCATCCTCACCATCATAGTCCCACGGGTGCAGTCCCACATAAAAGACGAGGAGGTCGCCGGGCTCTAATTTTAACAGATAGGTTCTTTTGATGGATGGGTCGCCATAGGTAAATGTCTCAAATTCGGGATCGACGTGCATTGTCGCATGTTCAAGCTTTTTCGGCAGGTTATAGTCAGAAAGAGGGTGGGCGTGTATCCCCACCGTATTGCCAAATGTTCGCGTTTCGCTTGAATCACGTCGTTCAGGAATGGGAATGTATTCGAACGATCCGTCCGCAAAGAGGGGGGCCAACGCTCCCCCACACCCCTTGTCAATTCCTACGCGTAGCAGTAGTGCTTTCATGTCAGCTTTTCTGATCTCCGACCGTTTGTCTTTCTGATCTCCGACGTTTGTCTTTCTGATCTCCGATGTTTGTCTGAAATTAATTGATTACGTACCCGTACGTAACGCGTCACGTAGCATAAAATCAGCGGCTTCGCACTACATTGATTGTGCAAACCAACGTTATGGGGAGCACTTCTTACTAGCGGCACAAAAGAGGGAAAAATAAGAAATGTAGTTAGCGATAAACGTGGAATGCATGCACGCGATTGAGGTCTCCCATCTCGTCAAGAAATTCGGCCCCCTCACTGCCGTCAGCGACATTAGTTTCTCCGTGGGGGTTGGGGAGGCCTTCGGGTTTTTAGGTCCCAATGGTGCCGGCAAGACAACCACAATCCGCATTCTGACCGGGATCTCGCGCCCAACGTCGGGAACAGCAACCATTTTCGGCCATGATATCACGCACGATACCATTGCCGCACGGCAGTCCATGGGCATCGTTTCCGAGACATCCAACGTCTACGTTGACATGACCGCGTGGCAGAACATGATGTTCTCCGCGGAACTCTATCATGTCGGCCGGCGCGAGCGGGAGAAGAAAGCCACTGAGCTTTTGAATCTTTTTGACCTGTACGAACGACGGCATAGCATCGTGCGCGGGTTCTCCAAGGGAATGATGCGGCGGCTGACGCTCGCAATGGGCCTCGTCAACAGCCCGCGGCTGCTCTTCCTTGATGAACCGACCTCCGGGCTGGATGTCCAGAGCAACCTCATCATCCGCGACGTCATCACGGACCTCATCAGGGAGGGGGTCACGATTTTTTTGACGACGCACAACATCGAAGAGGCAAATGTCACGTGCGACCGGGTAGCGATCATCGACAAGGGCTACATCGCCGCCATCGACGCGCCGGAACAACTGAAAAAGATGATCCAGAGCGTCCAGTCGATCGAGGTTTCTTTTGACCGGAGTTTTCCCACGCAGCTGGACGAGCTCCGCCAGATGTCGATGGTGAATGAGGCACGCAAAGAAGGCGACAAGTTCAAGCTCTACACCGAGGACCCGGCCACGGTCATCGACGGCGTGATGGCATACGCCCGTGCCCACGACGTGAGGGTGATCAGCATCACGACGCTTGGCCCAAGCCTTGAAGACGTCTTCATCAAGTTGACCGGGCTGCAGCGCTCAGGAGGTGGGGTGCACGTCATCGATTAACCGTGGGGGAGTGCGGGAACGTCTTTCCTGCGAGCTCTTTGCAGCGTGGGCGATTGCCAAAAAAGATATCAGGATCTATTACCTCAAGCTGCCCACGATCGTCTCCGGGATGCTGTTTCCCCTGTTCATGTTCCTCGCATTTGCGGTAGGACGACCTGCGGGGCCCGCTGTCCTGATCCCGGGGCTGATTGCCGTCACAATCCTCTTTTCGGCATCGTCGATAGAACCGGTATCGATCCCGATCGAACGGAGAACGAAGACGTATGACCGGCTTGTCTCTGCACCCATCTCCATGAATGCTGTGGTCTTTGGCGAGAGCCTGAGCGGTTTTTTCTATAGCATAGGCATCGCCTTGATTGTGCTTGTTGCAGGACTACTCATCTTTCGGATACCGCTTGTCAGTGCTATCCTTCTCGTCCTCGGGATGCTGCTCACGTCATTCTGCTTCGCGACGATGGGAACTCTCTTTGCGGCATACCCGACCGAGAGTCCCGGCGATATCATTTCAATGATGAACCTCGTCCGGTTCCCCCTCATATTCATATCCGGCGTCTTCATCCCTCTTGAGTCAATACCCGCCTTCGGGCGGATTGTGGCATTCTTCTCACCGCTCACGTACGGGAACGACCTCATAGAGGCCGGATTTCGTGGAGAAACTCACTTCGCCCCGCTTGTTAATGTCGTGATGCTCTGCGTCTTCATCCTAATCTTCCAGGTTGCGGCAAACCAGCTGTACAAGAAATTCGCTGAGTGATCCGATCAGACTGTCTGTATTCAAAAGTCTTTTATTTTTAAATCTATTATTACTCGGAGGTTTAAATGAAAAAACAAGTCACAATTGTATTAATTGCAGCGGTTGTGTTCTCGACGGTGTTGATAGCAGGCTGCGCTGTTAATGTCAACAATACCGCAAGCCCAAGCCCTACTCCAAGTGCCAGCATTTCCCCTTCGGCATCAGTTTCAGTAAAGAGAGTCGCTCCCACCGCTTTGCCGTTATCAACTACAGATCTGAGTCCGTTCTTTACCAGTTATATGCAAAGTGAAGGGTATACTATCGTTACTCCATTTACGAAAGGTACGAGCATTTCAACAGGGAATGATCAATACAAGGGAGTGGTGTCGGATGGCAAATATATCTACGGGGCTTCCATAGAGACAACCAAATCGCCTGATCAAACAGCAAGCGTGTTTGCTGCAGCAAAAAGCGACACTTATCAAAGTGGCTTCGCAACGTATGAAGTCAGCAGCGATTCGTGGATTGGATACAATGAAAGCAATGGCTTCGTAGCCTATATATCCCTAGATACTACAGATAATTTTGTCATAGTCCTCGTCGCGACGTCACTGGAATGAGCGTGAAAATCTTTTTTTATTTTTTTATTTTATGTTATGTGATCGTAATACGTGCAACTGATCCATACAACGCTTGTCGATTGTTCCCTTTGTATTACTCCAAAATGACTTTGATGTTCGTTCAATCCAATCCTGTGATTTTTCGGTAAGCCCAATCTTTCGACTCTCGACGTAACTTCTCAATTCTTCTTTAATAAACGTTGGCTGGTTAATCGGAGGATCAACGCACCGGCAAAAAATGTCAGAGCCGATGGCCATGTTCCTAGACCGCTTAGACACAGCACACGTGAGCGGGAAGGTAGAGTTTGCTTTGCTGTCGACACGAAGATCTAGGCTCTTTACCTAGCAAGCTCTATAATGGTACCTGTGTGCTGTTTATTTCAATCAGAGCAATCAGATCGCGATTTTCACATCGCCCTGAGTTTCGCCGTGATTTCTTCAGCAACAACTGCGGGATCGTGCCGCGCCGGTTATGACATCAGATTCAGATTTTTGTAGCGGTCTTCACAGTGGCGGTCACCACTATTTGTTGCATCGTTAGCTGACTAACCGTTAGCTGACTACTGTTATCACCATCGTCTCACTTGCACACCAGGCGTATTGGTCATCACCTAAGAACACATAGGTCACTGATATGTGCCCGGGTTGTTGTAATAACCATGATCATCAAAAGAGCCGTCAGCGCTCGTCGTGAAGTTTAGTTTTGGATCATAGTACCACTGGTTATCCGTGGTATTGAGATACTCATAGTATACTAATTTGTTCCCTAGACCGTTGCCGCCTGATGTAAGCCGCCCTTTGACATCAAAGTACTGTTGGGGCTTTACTGCTTGTTTAGGATAATCAGTAATCGTGATGCTTGTCGGCTGTAGGGCGTTGGCTTACGGTGTAGACGTAGCAGCGGCAGCAACAGCCATGTCAATGACTACCACAATTATCAAAGCTGATAAAAGTGTTGTAATCGCTTTTTTCATTTATTTCACCTCTGTGCTCAGTTGAACGTATTGAGCAGACTGCATATGCTATCCAGTCGCCCGACAATTGTTATATGTAAATCTCTATAAAGTTTGCGCAACTTACATTTGTGCTACACTTATTTTGCTCGTTCTAAGCATTTTTTTGTAAAATCTAGAAAATGTACATAGTCTTCCATTAAAGCAGTGTTAGGTTTGTGCTCTCGCGATGGATGAAAGGTGACTGCTCATAATAATCCGAAAGAATCCCTCTGATAGTTGTTTAGAATAGACTGGCATACCATTCCACGTGCTTTTTTTAGCGTAGCTAACAGGTCCTGTGAGTGCGATGCCGGAAGGGTTCTGCTGCGTTTTCACTCCGGTATACCGTTGTGTGAGCGGGTTACTGTGCAGCTCTTGCGTTGCAACCACTACCTTTATAAGAATACGGGAAGGAGGGAAATTATGAGCAAAAAATTAATAGTATTGATTATTCTCGTGTTGATGGGCTCTCTTGTCATTGCCGGATGCACCACAAGCACAACTACGGAAAACAAAACTACCAATGCGACCACAACCGCCAACGCCACAAAAACAGCTAACGTGACAAAGAACGCCACCGCTGCGATGGGAAATAAGATAGGCGTTGCGGCAAATCAAAACTTTGCCATACGCCTGCGATCATCTCCGGGCACGGGGTATCGGTGGCAGGAAAAGTATGATCCCACTTTTGTTTCCCTAGCTAACAAGACTTTCCAAAGCGACCCCAATCCTTCGGGTAAGGTCGGGGTTGGCGGATACGATGTCTATACCTTTAAAGCCTTAAAGACAGGCATAACCACAATTAGGTTTGACGACTTCTGCCCCGCGCACACACTTGTCAACAGTACCACGTATACCATCACCATCACCTAAATCACGGACTCACCTAAATCACGGACGAGGCCACCATAAAAGTAAGATTGAGGCGCGGCTTGGCTTCAGCGCTAGTTTGTTCGCGGATTTAGCAACTGGTCTGAAAGCCATGCCATATTGTTTATGAGACACATCTCAGATAACCTGTTAGCTATCCTGCTTGGATCTTTAGCTGGTCTTGTGTCAGGCGGCCATAACTGCAGTCAGGATGAGAAAAAACTGCAATTATGAATGAATTCTCTACCGCTGTAAAAAACGGCGTTGTTTAATGCAATCTAATTTAATAATATATCAATCAATAAATAATTTTATTCTTCTATATGTTCATCAAACGATTGTTATTATGAATTTTTCCCAATTTCATCACAGGGTTCATGTTACACTGCAACAGCCTAACATGTGGGGTGTGGTAATAACAAAAACTACTACCTTAACATAAGAGAAGATTACTGAAACTGGATATATCCGGGAGGGAAACTTCGCCATTAAGCACAGTTCTAAGCTGAACATTTGACGCTAAATGAGTTAATTTTATTATTTACAAGCACATTGTCACTTGTTTGTTTAAAACTGACGCGTGGTGGCTTCTATACAGCGAAGGCCATAAACAAGGCGGTAAATTTTCATGAAGAGGCAGATCCTAACACTATCTGTGACGCTCCTCGTTCTTATGTCGGTAGGTGGAATTGTCAGTATTGTCGGTCACACTCAAAATGTTGCCACAGCATCTACCAGTAACTATTCAAAGACGTTCGACAACAATGCCCGGCACACCGGCGACCACATACTGATAGCGAAGGGCAGCACTTCAAACGGTCAACTGAAGTGCAACTATGCGATCAAAGGAATTTTGACCTCCTCTGCTACCCTCAACGGAATCGTCTACATCGGGAGCTGGGATCACAACGTCTACGCCCTCGACGCGAGTACCGGGACGAAGGTATGGAACTACACGACCGGAGCCTTTGTAGAGTCCTCCCCTGCCATCACCAACGGCATCGTCTACGCTGGGAGTGACGATCATAACGTCTACGCCCTCAACGCGACTACCGGGACAAAAGTGTGGAACTACACGACCGGAGGTTTGGTGTACTCCTCTCCCACCGTCACCAACGGCATCGTTTACATAGGTAGCTATGACACCAACGTCTACGCCCTCAACGCGACAACGGGGACAAAGGTGTGGAGTTATGCGACCGGAGACATGGTGGACTCCTCCCCCACCGTCACCAACGGAATCGTCTACATAGGGAGTTGGGATCACAACGTCTACGCCCTCAACGCGACAACGGGGACAAAGGTGTGGAACTACACGACCGGACGCTGGGTGATATCCTCCCCCACCGTCACCAACGGCATCGTCTACGTCGGGAGCTTGGATCATAATGTCTACGCCCTCGATGCGAGTACCGGGATGAAGGTATGGAACTATAAGACCGGAGGCTTTGTGAATTCCTCCCCCACCGTCACCAACGGCATCGTCTACGTTGGGAGTCGTGATCATAACGTCTACGTCCTCAACGCGAATACAGAGACGAAAACGCGATACGGGATAACGCAGTGTTAGCAACGGATGTGAGCTCGCAGGGCATTGCGCTTCGCGAAAAAGCGAGCACGTCACTGCTCACGCTCGCCGCCCAGTGGCAGGCTCATGATTTCTTGGCACCTGAAGCGAAGGACGAGTTTTGGCCCAAACAGTTTGCGAAGTGCATTAAGTGTCTTGGCTATGTGAACGCGTGCCCTTTCTGTGCGTGTGATGAGAGCACACTTGAGAGCAAAGAGCCGCTCTGGTTCGAATCCGGAGAACTGCCAAGTGCCCTTCCCCCCGTATAACGCCGATCATCTGAGAGACATTTTAGCGTATCGGGTAGGGCGGGCTTTTAACCCAGATGTACTTTACAGACCAGTCATCCCTCTGAGCGCAGCGTTAGCGGCGCAGCGGAATGGCGACGCTCGCTACGCGCTCGATTTGCTATCGTTTGCCGCTGATTTCTGCATGCAGCAGGGCAATCGAATACTATGTTAATGGGTTGTTGTTCTCTCATAGAATTTTTATTTAGCTTGAAAGAAACGTTTTAGCTCTTGCGCTATAATCTCCGGCTTGCCGTAGTCTTGTGCTGATCTATGGTCAAGCCCCTTAAGTTCTATGCGTTTGGAGTGGGGCAGGACTTTGCTTAAGGAGTCGAGCGTATCTTTAAATGAAACCCCACTCTTACTGCCGTTAAGCAGTAAAACTTCTGCGGATACATCCTTGTAGTTTTCAAGTGTTCCTTCGGTTTTTTTAACGAGTTCTATTTCGTCGTGTATTGTGGAGAGAAGCTCCTGGAGCGGAACGTCATCGCCTTTGACCTTTCTGGCCCCAGTTTTCAACGCAAATGCAAAAAACGGTGCTAACAGAAACCGCGGCAGCCAGTATATCGACTTAGGCTCCTTCGCGCCCTTTATGCTAGTTACCATCGCGTCACCCAGTTTGCCCTCGGCCATCTCTTGATCAAAACGGTGCATGGTGGACACCAATTGGTCCAGGTCCGGCTGGCCAAGGAACAAGAGTGGTTCATATGCGGCGACCTTGTGGATAGCAGGCAACGTGATCGCTGCGTGCAGTGCAAAGAGCGCGCCGTCTGCCGTTCCGAAGACGTAGTGTGCACCTGTTTTCTTGAGTAGCGCGTCAAGGTCTTCATCTTCTTTTTGTATACTATAGTTATGGCCGATTGGTCCACTCATACCACGGCCACGGCGATCCGGAATATATATTGTAAACGAATCTGACAGTGCGGTGCCGAGCTTCATGAGGTGTTGTGATGCATTTACGCCTCCGTGCAGGAGAACAATGCCTGGGCCGCTGCCCATTTTCCGGTAACCAATTTTAGTCCCGTCTTTGGAGGTTACGGAGTCTGTTGTGTATGTTTGATTTTTCTTACGCATGTCTGCCTCTCCTTGGTGTGGTAGTGCCACCCGACCGAGATAAATGCTTGCCATTTACTCACCCTACCCGGTCGCGGCTCGTCTAATTCTTCTTGAAGCGCGTTCATTTCATCACGAAGTTTCATGATGCGTTCACGATCATATCCTGTCAGTAAGGTCAACGGTGCGCAGAAATTATTTACGTATAATCCGACTTGCACGCTATGAAGAATATGATAAATCAAGAACTCAAAGCTCTATTCGCCGAATTTGAGAAAGCGATAAGCGCCCTGGACTTTGAAGCGATCGGCGGACTGTTCGCCGACTGTGTTATATCTGCAGGCCCGAGCGGCATCGCTGTTCGCAGTAGGGCCGAGTTCGTAGAGGGAACACGCAAAGTAAGTGAGTTCTACCGAAGTATCGGCCAGAAAGCACTAAAAATTGAGTCATTGGATGAAACCACGATCAGCGACCAGTATTCGCTTTTTACAGTTCGGTGGGGGCAACGTTTCAAAAAACAGGCGACCTGCTAATTGAGTTTGTTGACTCTTATATCGTGCAAAGAACCGGGCAACAACCCAAAATCATCATGTTGATAGCGCACCAAGATGAGACGAAGGTTTTACAAGAACTCGGTTTGATAAGCGATTGAACTATGTCACCATATGAAAAACTTCAATCAGGGTTTGACTAAAAAATCGCGATCTGATCGATTTATCTTTATATGTATGAAACTATCCAGCCCATTCCGAAAACTTCATCATTATACTCCAGTTTCTCTCCGCGCCCCCAATCATTTTATCTCATAACAAGATCATCAGTACTCTGAGAAGCATGATTGAATGGATTATTCTGGGCATTGTCGCCCTTGTTATCGTAGTTCTGGTCATTTGGGTGATTAGCATCTATAACCGCTTTGTCAGCCTGAGGAACTCCTCGGAAGCAACGCTCGGCCAGATCCGGGTTGCCATGAAAAAGCGGCTCGATATGATCGACCAGCTTCTCGGTTCGGTCAAGAGCTATGCCAAGTTCGAGAAGGAGACCCTCGAGAGCGTTACGGCAATGCGGGCGAGCGTTGCAACGGCATCGCCCGGGGACTTAACCAAGATTGAGGCGGAATCCCGCTCTATCTTCGGGCGGCTGCTTGCCGTTGCGGAGAACTATCCCGATCTCAAAACCTCAGGTACGGTCATGACCCTGATGAACTCCGTTAAGAGCCTTGAGGACGAAATTGCCCGCCAGCGCTACACCTTTAACAACATCTCGCAGGAATTCAACACCATGATAGACACGATCCCCTCGAATTTCGTTGCCAAACTGATGGGCCTCATCAAGCTTGAGTACCTCCAGTTCGAAGAGGCGATCAAGACCCCCCCGAAGATCGAGTTTTAAAGGGCAATCCTTGTGAGCGAGAAACGAAAACTGGCATGGGTGGTGGGCGCCGGGCTGGCCCTCGGGTTTCTTGCCCTCCTCCTCATTTCCGTTGTAAGCCCGCTTTTTGACGGGGATCTCACCGTCAGTTCCTATAAGGCAGTCCTGTCTGGTGACGGGACGCTCACGGAACACTACACGTATAACGTTATGGCTGGCGGGAAGTACCGCATGCTCTATCGTATCTGGGAGGCCCCGGTAACCCTCAATACCAGCGAAGAACCGTATATCCGGCTGGTGTCAATGACACCCGCTCCTGGCACTATCGGGTACGTGAAGGAAGATAACGGGGCTGTCACGGCCTACGGCCCTATCGTGAATGAGTCATCCCGTCGTACGATTGAGGCACTCGCGTTGCACGATGAAGTCGGGATATTCAACCCGGCCTACTTTGACGCGGGGTCGTACACCGCTGATTACACGTATGTCGTCAACCCCCCGCTCGAATATGATTCCACCACTACCCATCTTAACCTGAAACTGGCCGGAGAATGGCATATCCCGTACCGGCAGGTAAACGTCACCATCCCGGCCCAGGGTATTGACGAGGTATATGCATACCCGCCAAGCATGAAAACCGAGAAAGTGGGGGACACCTATGTCATCACCGGCAGTCTTGCGGCAAATGAGATCCTCGCTGTTGAGATGCTTGGCCCGTCGGAAGGGTTCAGCCGGTTCCCCGGATTCCGGAATGCGGTTGACGATGTCCGGGGCACGACGGCATCAGCGGCTTTCTGGTACAACATCCCCTATTATGCCGCGTACTTCCTAAACCTGCTTGGGACAATCGCGGTAATCCTTGTACCATGATCCTCATCGTCATATACCGAAGGTATGGACAGGAGAAGGAGTTCATCGTCCCAGCCTACCTGAGCACCATCCCCGGCACGAACCTCAAACCCTGGCAGGTCAACTTGCTCTTCAAGGGCGACGCCATGGATTTCGATGAGGACGGCTATTATGCAACCCTGCTGGACCTCCACCGTCGCGGGAACATCTCCATTACGGAAAAAGGAGAGGGAAAGGGCATTATTGTAAAGACCATTTCAGACGCAGACCTGGACCCATATGAACAGCGGGTGCTGATGTTCCTCCAGCTGGTCTCCAAGGACGGTGTGCTCGATACCGATTATATCGAGGCGCTGGCGAAAAAAGCCCAGGTGAACAGGACCGCGGAGGAAACAACGCTGAAATACCAGCGCTCCCTCACCGATGTGACGAGCCGGGTGGATTCAGGCCTCTCCACCCAGTATATTGTTCGCGGCAGGGACCACATCCTCCCTCTAGGCCTCACCGGAATTGTATTGTTCGCGATCACTCTTGTCCTGTTCTTTGTTGCGCCCATGCAGTCCTATATATTCGCTCCTGCGGTGGTGCTCTGGGGAGTCGTCGTCTTCCAGGCTGCAATCGCCGTTGCCGCCCCCTCTACACTCTTTGGTCACTGGAAGGACGACCGATACAGGGAGAAACTGGAGTGGGATGCATTCACCCATTTTCTCTCGGACATGGCGATGCTAAAGAAGTACTCTCCGGCGGACATCCTGATGTGGGGCGACTGGCTCGTCTACGGCACCGCTCTCGGTGTCGGGGAGAAAGTGGAGAACGCCATGAAAGATCTCAATATCCGCGTGGCGGACACAGGCGTCCCGGTGGGGGCCATAGGGATGAACTACGCCTTCCTGCCCCTGATGAGTTTCTCACCCCCAAGCCGCGGCAGTTCGGGGGCCGGATCTCATGGAGGAGGGGGCTTTGGCGGTGGCGGCGGGTTTGGCGGCGGGGGAGCTGGCGGGAGATAAGCCCGCCACCGCTCTCTATTTTCCCTCGAGGCGATTGATCCTCAGCATCTCCGCCTTTATAACTGCCAGAACGTGTTCGATGTCTTCTTTCGTCACCACCCGTGCGGTCATCATCTTCCTGACTTTCCGCACCCTCGGCTTGTCTAAAAACACGTCAAACGCAAGAAATTGAGTTTATCCGCAGAAACATCAGCATGCTCGGGGAAAATCAGAAGATATTGTTGTTTTACATCCTTACCGTTGACGATAAAACGCCTACGAACATTTACCGCCATTATAATATGAAAGCGAAAGACTTGGGCAGCAGCCCACTAACCCACAGAAGACTTTCTGCCCTCTTATGAGAGTTAGAGCTTATGGGACTCGTAGAAATCGAACGGCGGGGGGATGGACGCGTGAGAGGTGTGAAGTAGCAGGTCTATGACCGTCGACGATTGATCGAGAGACTATGCTTAAGGTTATTAACAGGTCATTGTAATGCTCTGCATCAGTAATGAGACCTTAGCCGTTAGAAAGAGGAATTATAGAAGCTCAAATCCGAATTACAAAGCAGGGAGGAAAAACTCCGGAATCTGAAAAGTAAAAATGCTCCCTCATTAAACCGTTTACACGTACACGTAAAGCAGTTATAAATTTTAAAAAACCCCAAATCTAAGTAAGAAGAAGATGCAAAAATTATGGCTGAGGATTACCGATGGGGCCAGTCGTGGTGGGGCCAGTTATTGTAGTATAAAGGCTTTATTGATTTACAGAATAACGTTGTTTTTTAAAAGAAGAAACGGGAGCGGAGCGCAGCGTAGCGGAATAACAAAGGAAAATGGTTATCACTTGCTTATCGACAAAATCACAACACTTATAGAAAGCACATCCCATTATCTAACACCAAAATAAATACAACTGGGGGTGAAAAAGGCATGGTTTTTGACTTGGCTTTTCTTTCTATCTTATTAACATGGCTCTTGCTAGGTGGGGGTTTAATTTGGACAATTATAGGACCGCTTATAGCTACGTAAGGGCTTATCTAGTCTCTCTTATACACAACTAAGTGAAATTATAAACAAAGAAAATTCGGTTATTAAAATTTACTGAGCGGAAGTGAGCCAAGAATGACCTTATATGACATTATAAGCCCTTTCTTCAGCGTTATCGTGAGCAACGCGGGGTTATCGACACTCATAGCATTACTAGGAGGAGCATTACAGATAGGCATGATACTTCTAGGAGGTGAGGGCGGAGACCTTTGGCACCTGCTTCGATTCTACATACTCCCTGCTGTGTTTCCTTCGTTGTTCTAATGCGTGAAAAATGTATAAAGGGCAATCAATTGAGGAGATATTTGAAAGAGAAAGATGAGTCGTAAAAAGAATCAAATTAACCAAGTGCGCTCACTAATGTACTCGAGTGCGCGGTTATTATCAGATTTAAACGCGCTATCAAAGGGACCGAGGGCAGTGGGTAAAAGGGTAGTACGTCGAACTGTAGGAAGGCAGCTGAGCCGGTATTTATGGCGCTATCTCAAGTAAATTAACAGTTAATTTTTAAGGAAAGGGGACTGATAATAAGGCGAGGAGAGAAAGGAGATAACATAACACTAAATTATAAAAAAGAGGGGGGAATGGACGCGCGAGAGGTGTGGAGTGTTCTTTGTCTTTCTTTTTTTAAAGATGCTGTTGGCTCAATCTCATAATCATTATGTGCTCACCTTCTTTTTTGAACTAGTCTAGGCAAAAGGGTAGTGGAACTATTAATCAGATGCATACGTTATACTACTCATAATTACAAATGGAGTTCCGGAAAACATCTCAAAAATCCGGGAGAAGGCGGTAGAAAATGACGGACCAAGAAGACACACGATCAGACGAAGCGATACAACGCGAGTGGCATAGACATGCTAGTTCAAAAACTGATCTGTATTCTTGAGACTGAAAAATGAGGGGGTTAAAATCCTCTATTATGACGCGGCGTATTATTAGGGTCTCTACCGTACACAGCCGTACAAAATCGTCACCAACACTGAGGGAGACATTGATTACCGCGTCGCGGTTGTCCATGCCAGCTTGTCGGTTCTCCAGCTTCCACCACTGCTAAAATCAACGATCGAATTGTATTGCCGGTACACAAAGAAGCCGCCGTTGAGCCAGCTGGTCTTGACTGATGCGCTGCCGCCACAGCCTGAAGCGGTGTTCCCTAGGTTCGCAGGACCTGCGGCGTCGTTGTACCATGATCCGGTACCTTTAAGAGCACCACCGGTCTCGTCCCAGTGCGTTTGTCGCACTGGCGCGTTTCCGTCCTCACCGATCCAGATCGTCGGATATTGTTCGTTGCCCGGGCCTGCACGCGAGTCCCACGCAATTTGAACGTAATAAGTATGGCCCACGCGAAGAACGGTATCAGTTGGTATATACCACCGCGCGCCGCTGCCGCCGGTCGTAGCACGGTAGATGGTAAGGTAGCCCCCATTAGGGCCACAGTAGGTGTCGATGTCAATCATAAAAGCGCCATACGCTTTGTCCCAAATTTTTTGGAAGCGCTGGCCTGTCATTCCGGCGTAATGAAACCCTATCTCCCACGACGCTGTGTTCTGGTTATTTGTTGCACTGCCGGCCGGGATGGAGATAAAATCACATTGCCCCATATGACCCCAGTACGGGTGTCCATTTGATAGAGTTCGAAATAAGCGAGGGGTGCTGACATAAGCGTTATAGCTGGCTCCTGCCGTCCCGTGATTGACCCACGTTGATCCTGCTTGGGGGACGTAATATATGGCGGGGGTCGACTGCGCTGCCACCAGCGTGGTGGTAACGCCTGTAAATAATACAGTAATGAAAAGGGCGACTACACAAAGTGAAACGATATTGTGCGCGCGCATGATTGCCTCTTACAACGTTCTTTATGCTTGAAACGTGTCAAAAGACACATATTCGCTCTGAGGTAGACATCGCTTTTGATCGTGTTCAAGAGAGGCGATAAACGGTAAATGACAGCGATTTATCGCATCAGAGCTCCTTGCGCAAGCGATATCATACTGTTTTACATATATGCGAACATATAAATATATATCGGTTCGAAAAGGAAGAGCTGCGGTGCTTCTTTTTCTCTTATCGCTGTATAATTGTAGAGAATGTACAAACACAGCAACCTCTGCGCATAGATAAATAAAAGACATATTTTCACATTCTTAGATGAAGAATAAGGATAGCAGAACATATGCAATTGCATAGATTAGCAAAAGTGCTCGAAATTAACAAAGAAATGTTGTAACAGTGATTTAAGTACAATTATTTGATTATTTGAACTAGGACATAGTGTCCCATCGGAGGTGAGAAAAGCGTGAAAAGACAACCAGTAATAGTAGCAACGTTCTTAATCGCCGTGTTTGCTGCGACGACAATTTTCGCTGTAGTGTCTACCATTCAGCATCCCGTTGCACTAACAGAAAAGAGCATGGCTTACGCGCAACACCACGACACGTCGGCAACGAACGCGACAAAGCCGACACCAACACCGACACCAACACCAACACCAGAACCCTATCTACCACCACCGACACCCTATACGCTCACCCAATAGCAAGTGGTCGAGCGCTACATTCAAGTAACCGTTATCACGACCCTGCTCCGCGACTACACTTACGGGCAGAAAAATTTAGGAGTATGGCAGCTGTGCAGGCGTCGTACAAACCCACCGGCCCACTCTCCGGCATTGCTTTGCCATTTACCTTGTCAGATTCGGCCCTGACCTGCGGCGGGTGCATCAGACTGTTGGAGCATTCGAATCTGAATACCACACAGGTCTACTTACAGTTCAAAGACGAAGATTTGCGAGAGGGGTATAACAAGAGAGAGTTTTAAGTTCGCCCTCTTTTTTATGACTGCACAAACTACCCTCCCTAATCGACATGAGGAATCGTAAAGCAAAACGTCGACCATCACTCCTCACTTGAGCTGTAAGTAAACGTCACTGATTTTTAAATAAATTTATTAAACCTCAAACAAATAATAAGAAGAAAGGTGAAAATATGTCAACAAAGGACGTTATCCAAAGTTATTACGACAGTCTTAATAAGAAAAATGACAAGTGGCAAGAACTTTATTCCGAAGATGCTATTTTTTCTGATGCTTCACAAACTGTAAATGCAAAAGGGAAAGTTGCGATTATTCAATCATTCATCCCGTTTTTAAAGGGAGTGGAAGCAGTAAAAATAAAACAAATGATTGTAGAAGGTGAGCATGCTTGTGCTATAGTTGGCTACATCTACATAAATCCTAAAGGAGAGAAGATGAGTCAGGATGTTGCTGAGGTTTGGGAAGTTAAGGATGGAAAACTAGCTAATCTTACCATCTACTTTGACCTAACTGCTTTTCAAAACTTTATGATGGGTTAGAAATACGTTGAGGATCGCGATTTTTCATATTCAAACATTAGGAATCCGAAGTTTTTAGCGGCATCGGTGCCTGATTACCCTTTTGCACCTCAAATAGGTGTCACTAACGTAACTGCTTGCCCTCACTCAAAAATGTCTTTCTTGGTTTATTCCACTGTGGGCTCTTGTACTTCGGGCACACCCTCGGCTCTTCTCTTTTCCTTCGGGTGCCCATACATGCTCGCACTGTTCACACTTAAACGCTGATTTTTGTATCAACCCGTTTTTACCCTCTCGAGCGTGCAAGTCTGGAACATCGTCAAGAAGTACGGCAGAATGATCAATGCTGACATCCACCCCCATACGTTCCGGCATAGTTTTGCCATTCACCTCGTGAGGTCCGGCCTTGACCTGCGGCGAGTGCAACAACTGCTAGGCCATAGCAACCTTAACACCACGCAAGTATACTTGCAGTTCAACGATCAAGATTTGCGAGAGGGGTACAACAAGGTGGAGTTTTAAGTGTAACTTCTTTTTTTATGACTGCACAAACTATCCCCTCAATGGGCTATATGCGTGGCGCATTTTGGAAAAATAAGCAATAATTGGCAATTTTTCAGAGCACACTTGATCAGAACAAAGATTGAAACTCAAAAATTAGATCTCTCATCTTCTGTCTTCAGCCCTTTTTCCACCATTCTGTTTGATGTTTCATTAAGTCTGCCAGATCAAAGATACCGGTAATATCGACAATACCTATCGCAGCGATCGGCAACCCCGTGCTGTCCCGTATAGGGGCAACAATCACTGGTATATCTTTATAGTCGCCAGATTCTGGCTTTGTCTTTATCGTTAGATTTTCCTTTAACACTATTTCCAGAACTGGCCCCGTATAGCTCTCACTTTTTACTTCTCCGTTCTCGATTTTGATTCCACGGTTGTTTTTGCTGCGCATCGTTACCGGCAGTCGATTGAGTATTTCGTGCACTGCCATAGCGACTGGTAGCAGGTCACGACTGGTTGAATTCGCCGAAAGCACAAAAGATTCGTTCATACTATCTAGTATATTTGTAGCTACAAAGACATATAATTAATATTATATGAGCCGCGATTTCGTTGCGCGTATTAACTGAACTGACGAATGTGATCATCACTATTATTGTCTTCACATTATGTGGGTTCACGGTTATTTGGAATGCTTGGCCTAATCTAAAGTAATAAGAAGGCGCGTTGAAGTTATGTTCTGTTATGTTTTGTTGTGTTCTGTTAACGAACTATTGCCAGGGTTCAATCTTAGATATCAGAAGTCGACGCTTCGCTCTTTTTACCCCTAGTTACCAAGGAGTAAAGGGATTGGTGCATGCTTGCGACGTACTTCCACCCGATCTTCTGCTGTACGTATTGCACCGCCCGTTGTGCATACTTAGCCCTCATCTGCTCGTTCTTAAGCAGCAGTAGGATATGGTCCCTGAGTTCATCAAGATCGCCGCGTATGGTAACTAGTCCTGCCCCACTTGCGGAAACTTCAGCGATGAGCCCTCCGACGTTAGTGACGACTGCAGGTTTCCCGAGGGAGAAGGCGTGCGCCAGCACTCCTGATTGGGTACTGCTTTCATACGGCAGCACCACAACGTCGGCAGCATTGAGTATCGTGGTGTACTCTTGCGGCGAAAATGACCCTTGTATCACCGTAATAGAATCTCTCGCAGGCGATTCTGCAATGACCTCAAGTAACGTGGGCGCGTAGTGCATGCCAGTTTTTGACCCCGGTCTCGCATCCCCTGCGATAACGAGGACCGCATTCGGTGCCTCTTTTACCACGTCTGGCCATATGGCAATGACGTCCTCGAACTTCTTGTAGGGCTCCCACCAGCCCAGGCACATTACTACGTCCTTACCGGAAAGTCCGTAGCGTCTCTTTGACTCAGATTCATCGGGCAATCCTTCTTCTTGGAGCAGCCCCGCGCCGTGGGGTATCACATACACATTCTGGGGCACCCAGCCCAAATTCACGGGCAGAAATATCTTCTGTAGCTCTTCGTGTACGATTCCTGCGTCCACAAGCTGCAGGCTTAGATTCATGAATACAAGTTCTTTCGTGCTGAGCGTACCTGTACACTGAATGATAGGTGATTACCGTGGGGACATTGTGTAGATGCAAGAGCACGAGAAGATCAAGGAGATCAGTACTCAGTTGATCGTCAATGTCATACAACCCATACTCGTGCTGGAGGTGCACGACATCTGGGGTAAGCATTGTGATAGTGTTGAACACATCGCCGTGCCACCCCATCTTTTCTACCTCCATAACAGGAAATACTCCTTCTTGCCCTCCATGTCCTCCTACAGTGAGGTCGGGGTTACAGATGACATACGCTGTATGGCCATAGCTTTTAAGAGTGCGAATCAACTCATCTGAGTAGATGGCGATGCCATCTGGTTTCGGAGGGTACGTGGTGATAAAGCATATCGTTAACTTGGGCCGGGCATTTCCGCGAAGGTTCTCTCCTTCAATGTTTATTGCAGCAGTGAGGTGCATTATATCGTCCTCAATAAGTGTAAAAGAGAGTTGCGCTATACAACACGTAAATAACTATTGATATTAGTCTAATGCAGGCCTTCCAGCACGTCTTCGCAAGTCATCTAGTTCGGTCAGAGTGGACTTCCGTCGAATGCAGCTGCTCCTCGGCCACAGCAATCTCAACACAACCCAAACCTATCCAGTTTAGAGATGGAGGACCTGTCAGACGTGTACCACCACGTGACGTTTTTAATGTATTAAAATATTGAAAGCGCCCTGTTGATTTTACTAGGACTTGGGGGAAGCTGCCGCAATCGCGTCGGTCTGCTCGTAGGATGTTGAGGCATTCTGAAGTGAGATAGCTTGTAGCTACCGTAACTCCAATAGACACGAGCCCCCTGCCATTGTTTATATAAAAGTCATGCGCCCACTTAGTATAGAGGGAAAAAATGACGGACTTAAAGAGAACGGTGTTTGACCTCATAACCGCCGAAGTAAATGAGCTACCGCTGGAAGACATCATCGCCAAAGTCAGGCTTAATGAGAGTGAGGCCCAACGGACGGGGGCGGTGATGACGGGGATGGGATGCAGATTTTGTCTCACACAATATGACGAACTGCAAGATGAAGGAAGGAGTATGTTTGAGTGTGACATAAAAGAATGTTTAATCTCCGCACTGGTTTACCCCATTTTAGGCGTCCTTCAGAGCGTTGAGCTCGGGGTAGACATCAGTAATGCCACAGTCACTCTTACCAAACTGACAAGCACACTCCAAACCGTGTTTAGTGAGCGCAAATCGCGTGAGTTAGCACAGCTGTTGATGGTGCAACTCGAGGCTTCGCGTGAGGGCCCTGCGTAGGCGACTATACGGCTGCGTCATTAGAATCTCCACAGGCATTACTTTTACTAGGTCCTTCTATGAATTTGTATCGCGAATGATCGTTTAAAGTGGTAGATAAAAAGGAAAAGGAGAATGTACTGTGGCTGATGCTGGATACACTCAAATCATTAACATGGCAAAGGTGGGAAAAGAAAAAGAAAATGAAAGAGTGAAGTTGTGGTTGCAATGGCTAATAACAATACCAATAAAACGCTTAATAAGAGTGAGATACTCCCGTTCGCCTTCCTTAACGATTTAGTCAATCAAAAAATCGTGATTAAAACACGCGCGGGGGATTACGTGGGCACGCTCAAAGGATGGGATGAGCAGTTGAATGTGGTGCTCGATGACGTTGCCGAGATCAAGGAAATGGAGCTGATCCGGACGCATAAAGCTATCCTCATCCGCGGGGGAGATATAAGCCATATCATGCCTAAGTGACATTCCCCGTCGCTAAATATGTCAAATTGACTCGGCGATGTAACCATACCAGAAGATATAATATATACACTCTCATCAGCGCTCTCGCGAGCAGCGAGGGTTTAGCGACATTCATGGCATTACTTGGAGGAGCATTAGGGATAGGGATGACACTTCTAGGGGGTTATCCTGAGGGCGGGGACGTTTTGAACCTGCTTCAATACTATATACTTCCTGCTTTGTTTCCTTCGTTGTTCTAATGCGTGAAAAATGTATAAAGGGCAATCAATTGAGGAGATGTTTGAAAGAGAAAGATGAGTGACTAAGTATCATTATCACACGCCGATAGGCGCGAAGGTAGTTTTGGGGTATGCTTCCACGCATGTTTACACATGATACACGGTATACCTTTTAACAATCACTTTTGAACGGAACCTATCACGTAGAGCAAATGCCAAAATAAATAACGATAATCCGATAGTTTTAGACCAAACGACGGTTAATTGTAAGGTATTCGGTTTATGTGCTTATTGCTGGGTTGTAGGTTGCTTTATTGATAATCCTTTTAAGGAAAAAAGAGAGGCTCCGTTTTTGTACACCCCTTTTTTCGCCCGTAAATAACTCTTTTGAATCACGCTTGTATCACCCCTCAGCAGCACGGGGTAGAGGCTGAAGTGCTTCGCACATTTGTCAACGTTCGCGTCAAAGTCTGGCTCATAGGACAGGCCGGTATCCACTTTGGCGATCTTCTTAAACCGTGCATGCTTCATCAACCTAAAGTCCCCGCCCAGATCCTGCCAATGGGCAGCAACCATGGGCGTCAAAAACAGCACGATGTTGTTGTCATTCGTGAACACGTTTGCATATGCTTGGTTCCCACCAAGCGCGAGGGCGATGCAATCCTCAACCGTTGCCCCGTCGTCGTCAGCGAGGAAGAAAAGTGCACATGTACTGCCGTTGAAATCATGCTCTAGCGTCCGAAGGGCATCACAGACCCCATAGAGTACAAAGATCCCGTCTGAAAAGCCTGCCATGCGCTCGATCTGGCGGTATACTTCTTGCTTAAGGATCTTGCTATCGATATGAAGCCCCAACGGAAGAACGTGGACGACGACAGCAAGATCGTCTACGGTTCGCCGGCGAATCAGCTGCTGAAGAACGCTACGTCTTTTTATCGAATGTCCACTAGAATGCGTCCCCTGTCGATGCTTCTTAACGAGACTGAAAGCCCCCTCAAAATCCATAATAAGAAATGGGCGGTTCTGTGATTGTAGCTTTCGTGCTAGCTCCTGCTGTTCTGGGCTGTCAACGATAACAAGCTGCTTGACGTCGTCGTCATTGGCAAGAATGGAGGTGAGCTCATCTTCGAGCATTCTGCATGAAATGATACTTAAGACGGGGATGTGGCATCACCTCGTACGGTAAATGCTGCTACGCATATAATCCTTACACTTGACATCTACCACGTAACTTAATAATAGGCACATTTTCATAGCGAAGCGTGCTTCCCTATATATAAAAATAATATGTGGAGGCAATCTTTTTGAATTGGTGGGTAGCGTTTTTCCTTGTTGTGCTTGGGATCATCATCAGTATTGGGCTTCCGATTCTACGCGCAATGTTGCCGAAAGCTCAGGATTTCACCCGCAAAATCTCCGGTCTGAGCTTTGGCGTGAAGCGCGACCTTACGCACAATGGAACTACTCATAGGACATCTCACGTACTACCGCCTCTATGTCAGCTCTCAACTTGCCGGCATCAAACCCAGAATCTGGCATTGGGCGGCGACGGTGCGCCCAAGTATACGCTACGTTACTCTATCCATTTCGTTACTTCATCAACTCCAGGACGTGACGCGGGAGGGAGACCTTCTTTTGGGTATCCAACAGCGCATCCATTCATTCCAAATTCTCCGTAAGGTATACCTAATAGTGAACAGAATTCTCTGTCTTGCGCTATCTGAGCAGTCGCTGAGACAAGCTGAAATCCCAATCCAAGAGCAGTCGTCTTCAGCCACATATTCTGGAGACAATGAGCGAGAGATTGCTGCTCGACAGGTGGAATTCCTCTGCGTTCTGCGACGACGATATAGTAAGGAGCAGTGCCAATCCCAGGAACTCCCTCTTCTGCGAATCGTTCCAGTCTCTTCACAAATTCCTGCCCTTGGTTTTTCAAGGATAGATTGGCCGGTAGCTCTCTACTAAGCTGTTCCGCCATAGACTTCACTTGCCGCTTTGCAATCTCGTTTACTTTGGCAATTTGCTGGCTATCTTTTTTAAAGACTACGAATCGACGGAAATACACTTCTCCAGCAACAGCCTGACCGGCGTATGGAGCGAATAATCCAGCCCGAATAATTTGTATAATAGTATCTTTCGATGGGATTTCTGGTGCGAAAGACCTTATTGAGCGTCGGGATTCGAGGATACTGTCAAAGCTATCGTTCTCCTCTTGAGTGAATTGTGATATATATGTCATGCTGAATACCGTTTAGCTAATCAGTGTTAAGCTTATGCCAGTAGCACACCAAACAGCTGGTGCAATATTTTAACTCAGTACACTTCTTTATTGAATTGTCGTTGGAGTTGGAGACCGCCATGGCAAAGAGACATCCAAAGGAAAAGAAACCAAAAGCAAAAACGGAAAAAGAAAAAAGAATAGAAAAAGAAAAGGAAAAGGAAAAGAAAAAGGTATAGGAGTCGAGCACTCTGATATCGGGGGCATCCCCGCATATCTTTATGCACTCTTATGCTCTTCACATGGTCCGATCCGGCTTAGCCCTGCGGCGTGTACAACAATTGTTAGGCCATAGCAATTGCAATACCACGCATATTTATGTACAATTTCACGACCAAGATTTGCGAGAGGGGCATACCAAGGTAGCGTTTATGAGGTCAACGCTTTTTTTTGATAACTGCACGAACTATCTACCCCCTCAAGCCGATATGAGGAATCGTAAAGACTAGACTTCGAAGTGATCGAAAGGTACTATTAGGGTAACAACCCGAAAAGTAGCTGAAATTATACAATAAGTCCAATTAGCCATACCTACACACATACACACATACATATGTACAGTTATCAAAATGATATGCGAGATTGACGAGCTGAACATCTATTATGAAATGTACGGTGATGGCATGCCTGTGCTTATGATCCACGGTCGCGGCGTTGATCATCACATCATGACCGGCTGCTTGGAACCGATCTTCAAAGGACGTCCAGGCTGGAAACGTATTTACCTTGATCTGCCTGGCATGGGCCGTACACAGGCTAGTGACCGGTTAAAAAATTCAGACGATATGCTCCGGACGGTAATCCAGTTCTGCGAAGAGATTATACCAGATCGCAATTTTTCAGTGGTAGGTGAATCGTATGGTGGATACCTTGCCCGGGGACTTGTCCACGATATCCCCGAGCACCTGGATGGAGTTCTTCTTATCTGTCCTGCAATCATCGCCGATCGGGAGAAGCGTGATTTGCCGCGACGTCGGGTGTTCATTAGAGACGCTCAACTTTTGGCCGGCATTGAACCGAGCGAAAGAAAAGCGTTTGAATACTTCATGGCAGTCCAAGATAAAAGACGATGGGAGAGGTTCCAGCTGGACATACTTCCAGGAATTAGAACAAAAGATACTGCCTTTATTGAGCGGCTTAAAAAAGACGGGTACAACTTCTCTTTTGACGTCGATAAGCTTGACCGTCCATTCGATAAACCGTCTCTTATGCTTGCGGGACGCCAAGACGCTTCTGTCGGGTATGCTGATTTATTAAAAATCATTGAGAATTATCCCCGCGGAACGTTCGCAATATTGGATAGAGCCGGACATGGACTCCAAGTCGAACAGGAAGTGGTGTTCAATTGCATGGTCAATGAATGGCTCGACCGGGTAGTGGAATATCAAAAAATGGGAAATCATCTTGCAAACCCTCGGAGTGCCTGGCTCTCTTGAGGGTATATTCTTGATATCACCCGATTACATCATAGGTCTCCTTGACATCACGCTTGCAAGTGGATAATGCTCCTTGTTCCTCTCTCGTCATTGTAGTCCATTACTCTCCGGATCTCTGCGCTCAACGTATCTCGTGGAATGTTTTGGTACAGCGGGAACTGGTCTAGCACGGTGATACGGCTGTCCCACTTTGTAAATTCACTCGCATCTTCCAGCGCCCACCGACCAACGCCCCCGCGGAAGAATGTCAAGAAGTCGGCCATTACCTCCTCATGTTCCTGAGTGCTAAGCTTGTTCCACCACGCTTCGATGTCGGACCACCCCTCACCCTTCGGCTTTGTCGGGATCGTGAGCGAGGCTATCAATTCGTTCAGCTTATCTTTCTGGTCTTGCGGTGCCCTTTCCCACCAGGTCTTCAGCGCTTCGGCCCACGCTGCTCGCATCGCGTCTCGGTGTTCCGGTGGAACCGTGTCCATCCACGCATCAATGCTATCAGCTGATCGAGACCGGAAGTTAAACACAATCTCTCCGCCAGGGAAGTTATCCGCTAACATTGAAAAGAACTCTTGTACCTGCGACTTCTCAAACCACCCGAACACCCCACCGGCTATCATGAATACTCCGTGTTCGGTATCTACGATGTCCTTGCACCAGCTCGGATCCAAGAGCGATTTCGCGATGTACGTTACCCTGTCGGGTTCTGGCAGTAACTGCCTCCTGATGTCGATGACCGCAGGAAGATCGAGGTCATACCAGTGAATGGTTCCGTTATCAATGCGGTAAAACGTCGTGTCAAGCCCGGCGGCGATATTGATAACGGATGCATAGGGGTGCTCTGCGATGAACGCTTTTGCCTTATCGTCGAACTGTTTTGCTCGTAGCGTACCTAAACGAAATTCCGGTAGATTGACTGTACGAAATACATTAAACAAAATACCTATGAACGACCCATCGCCTGTTGAAAAATCGTAGTCGATTTTTTCGACGAGTTCGATAGCTTTCTCGTCATAAAATAGTGAGCTGTACTCTTTGCTCACTTGTGCTCGGCTCCATAAGCACACGAGCATCGATGCCGGCATGCCGCTTAACTTAACCGTTACTTTACCGTGGTTCACGTCTACTCCTCGTATTGCTTAATTGTATGTTTCAACTCTTTTCGGTGCACTCACCGGGTGGCTGATATTTAGTATGCTTAGTATGTTTAGCATAATATAACTTACGCCTACCATGCATATCCCGGGAGGAACGGCAGTAAGGCGCGTGGGCCTTAACGTAAAATCCTTCTACGGACACGTACGTAATACATTATACCTCTCCCCAATTATGCTGCTTGTAGCTGTAGCTTTATTATTTACGAACATCATCTATGCAATCGGCGATACCAGGGAATAAGTTAATAAAACCCGGAGCCAATGGGGTTCACTATGGCTTCGCGCACTCAAGTACGTGAACAGGATACGCACTTCTGGCGGCTCACCCAATTTAGCGATGCCGTCTTCGCCATCGCCATCACCTTGCTCGTGCTCGACATAAGAGTGGGAGCGTGGAAAAGAACCCAATAACGGGATTTATTCCGAGTTCTATGCGGCGATCGAGTCGGCGAAAGTGTACCTTACCGGCAATAACCCTTGCCATTTGACGCGCTACAGTAGTGTGTCCTCTTCCGACAATTAGACATGTAGCAGACCCGGGGGATTTATGAGCAACAACACAACTAAGAAAAGAGTGCTATAAACGGCAATAAGAAAATAGATGCGTTATAAACTAAAAATCCCTGGCACTATCCGATGTGTTATTTCCCATACTGCTAAAGCGAGAGAAATAACGGAATCATCGTGATACCCCGACGGCGCGGCATACGTGACATTTCCAGCACGTGTTAGCTCGTACTCATAACTTGACAGTTCATTTATGAGTTCTGGTATCTCCGGAAAGCTCACTTTTTCCTGTTCAATTTGTAACGCCAAATTCTCTATGAGCTGTTGCTTTGTGGCATTGGTGAAGTGAATGCCCGTAACAGAAAGGCCTAACTTCTTAACCTGTTCTAACAGGGGGTCACCTGGTCCGGTCGCATCCATCACCACCCGAGCGTTATTGTACCTCGTTGCTACTGCCTTAAGCCGCTGCAATTGAAACGTATAATCAATTCCGGTAAAGCGTTGAAATGCCACAACGTGCTTCCTTTCTATATCTACAACAGTGATGACGGAGAAGTCTGAGTGCTTCGCTGGATCCCATCCGATAACGTAATCATGCCGTGACTGTGGCTCTTCCAGGGTGCCCTTCACACACTTGCGTACGTAGCGGAAGACTCCTGCACTATTTTCCATGAACTCAGCACGGTACTCCTGACGGAACACGTCCGACGGCAAGGTTGCGCTCGCCTCTGCAATCTCTTCGTCCTTGATATAGGGGCTACTCGACGTCGGGAACGAAAAACTCTCGTACTCCGGGTACTGAGGATCCTGCCCACGGACAAAGAGCTCGTAAAACCAGTTACGTCCCCGCGGCGTGCTAATGAACATAGCCCGTCCCTGCGTATCGCTGAGTGTCGGGCGTAACGTGGCCTCCCACGCCTCTTGATCCACCATCGCTGCCTCATCGACGACCAGGAAGTCAACCCGCGCCCCGCGAAGATTATCAAACCGGTCAGCCGATTTAAACTCAATGGCAGAGCCGTTAATGAGCTCAATCCGCCGCGTCGACTTGTGATTAACCGCTATGGCGTCAGGGGGGAGGGTATTGAGTACCATTCGGTACGCTCTCTCTGTTTGCTGGTACACCGGCGCTACCCACCAGCTCACTGAACCACGGCATTTAGACGCGTGAAGAACCACTTCATTCACACACGCGAGGGTCTTGCCAAACCTGCGCCCACACGCTACAATGCGAAACCGTGCGGGGCTCTCGTGTATTTGCCGTTGCGCGTCATGTGGTTTATACAGTTGAATGTCCTTTCTCATGTGCTTCTGCTCCCTCGTCTTCCGTCCACACTGGATTTAAATCCGTGGACTCGTTCGCTCTGTGTTCGCTGTCTTCTTGCACATCTTCAGCAACTGGTTCTTCGACTCGACTTCTGCGCGCGCCCCAACGCTCTGGCGCTATTCGTTCGAGCATCCACATCGTCGCTTTCAAATCGTTGCTGTTTGCCACCCTTTCAGCTAAGCGCGCTTCCCGCTCAGCCTCTGCCTGTTCAACTGCTTCATAGAACTCGGTGTAGATGCTGTTCTCTTGTTGTTTACCGAGCGCTAGCCAGTAAAAGTAGGTTCGTTCGCTGACGCCCGCCAGCCTGCACGCTGTAACGGCGAAGTTGCCGGCTTTGATGTGTTTTGTGATTTCAATGATTTTTTTGTGAGTTAATGCTGTTTTTCTTGTCATACTAATATATGTACAGAGGTCACGGAAAAGGGTTTCGCGGTACCAGAGCGCAATGCTTATGATTTTGCTGACGCACGAGTATATCACGATTTCAGTACCAGATCATGAGAAGCGGCACAGTGAAATACACTGCGCCATCGGGGTACCACTATGATTGCGTGGTGGCGCTCGCGCTCGCGCTTGCGGGAGCAAAACAGGTGACGGCGGGGATATTCGTCGTTTGAGTAGTGATCGTGTCGCACGCTGTGACGGTGACAGCTCTTCTGTCTTGAACAGCGCACACGTCGTTTTCTGTCTTAACGGTGAGAGAGGAGGACGCTCAGCGTGCCAAACATTTGGCGAAAAGTGTCTCTGATTAGGCGTGAGGTAGTTCGGCTGGCTTCTTATCAGCAGGTTTGGTGCGGCGTTTCTACAGCACTGACGGAAAACAGTCACTTAAAGAAATTTATCGCACATTTAGCAACCTAATGCAGCTGAGCGGAAGGCCTTGCGGCGACGGTAATGATGACTACTTAACGCACAATTTAGCGACTTCACAGTAGTGACATTTTGCCTCTCGCGCCCCTCGTGGCAGGTGCTCGGACTCTAATAATCGCCGTAACCGTTTCACGTCGTTTAGCACCCCTATAATGTCATCGTGGGTAATTGCAACGGTGCGTCCTGTTTTCTTACGTGGAAAATAGATGAGACCGTAATTGACGCGCGGACCAAACACTGTTTGGAGCAACAGCGCATAAGCGGTCACTTGTTTCCGCCAATTCCGAAAAATCGTCATCTGGTCAGAATACTTTACCTCAACGGGAACCACATTGCCACTGTGTAGCACCACCACCGTATCAATCTGTCCATACAGCCCACACTCGTGTTCTGCGTAGACGTTGTGGGAGACGCGCTCGACTTCGTGGGGGTCAAAACCGTACACGGTGACTCGTTCCTTCACTCGCTTGTGTTCCTTTTCATGCTCTGATTTGCCCAAGCGCATCTTTGGCCGTGGCGGTACCTTCACTCCTAACACGCGAAGAAAATATACCTTCCGCGGGCAGTAATAATATTGCACTAAATCGCCGACCGCGACATCACCATCGCATGGAGAAGCCCGTGTAATTGCTCTCACCTCTGAGGTACTTTGCGATGCGCTGCGCCTGCCGCAAGATCAGGTTGCACCATAGGATGCGCTCGCCGTCCACTCGCACATACTCTTCAAATTTCGTACCAATTTCAGTTTGGAGCAGCTTTCGAACGCGAGCCTTCATTTGAGAGACGCCCTCAATTACCTCGAATTCTGTCGGATCTGCCATCTTTCTCGTTATGAGGTTGATCACTATTTTATCAACGATTTGCTGCCTAAATTCTTCTGCTAAGTCCAACGCCAAACTCACGCGCCCCGGACAATCGGCATGAAGGAACCCCGCGTGCGGATCAAGGCCCGCGAAGTGAATACATCGCTCGACCTCACCGACGAGCATGGCATAGCCGTAGTTGAGCATCGCGTTCACCGGATCAGATGCATAGCGCCCACTTCTCCCCGCGAAATTCCACTCCTTAAAGAGGTGCGAAAGGGCGCCCCAGTATACCTTCGCCGCACGTGCCTCAACTGCCATGAGCTGCTCGCGGATGCGCTCGACGCTCGACGCATCAAGGTCGAGAGGAGTGACCTGGTCGATTTCGCACTTTGCCCTGTGGAGAAGGTCTGCCACTGTCGGATCGGTGTCAACTCTGCGCTTTGCCAGCGAGCTAAGCACTGCGCTCTGATTTTTGACCTTAGCTCGCACGAACTCCTTGGCGAGAAGGACGCCACGTGTGTCATTGTAGGCAAAGTATTGCTCTTTTCTCGTATTCACCGTCCGTAGTTCGGGGGGCATAAAGTGAGCAGCCACTTCACCCTTCCAGTCGAGAAATAAAATATCGACGCCGTGCTGTGCGAGCAGTTCTATTGCGTCGACGCTCAAGGAGCCTTTGCCACTGAAGACAACCTGCCGCAGATTTCGTGGCAAACAGCGATGGACGACGCCTCCTTTTTCCCGCACGACGATTTGGTCATGATCAATGCCGACGTACTTACCCCATCCGTCGACGATGAGACGCTGCATATCAGCACACACTCCGATAGAGACAGTATCCACATTGTACTGCTTTGCCCGGGTCGCGCTTCTCCGCGATGAGTTCCGCTTTATGATCTCTCTCTTCGATCCACCAACTCCTGAGGTCGTCAGTGATCATAAAGAGGTCTCGATCGATGAACATGCGATTGCCTTTGAAGTTAACGTACACCGTGCACCCGATGTCAATGGGCACTTCGTGTACGCTCTCGAACACGAGGGCGTAGCCCGTTGGGTACAAGCGGTGGAAGTCCTTGGGCTTTGCCGCGACCTTCAGGTCGAAGATGATGTTGTGCAAGTAATCATCAGCCGTCAAGGCTCAGGATGCCGCTGAGCCCGAGCAGTTCGCCGCTGATTTTGTGTTCAACCATAAAGGGTACGGCGGTAAAAAGGGCATCATCTTCACTGGCATACGGCTGCTCGCTGAGCGTGGAGATGAACTTTGAGTGAGCATTAGAGAGGACAAAGTTCCAGCATCGCTCAGAACACGTTCGTATTGCTTCCACATTTCCCATGAGTTGCCTTTCGACATTACTGTTAGTCCACCACTCCCCAAACTGCAGATTCCATTCCCCGTTGCGAATCTTTTGATAGAGAAAGTGCACTGTATCGTGCACAGCGCTGCCGAGCGAGACTTCGTGTGTCGCTTCGCCCTCTTTTCCTTCAACAAATTTCAAATAGACATCTCTGTCGCTGGGGCAGTACTTGCCGCACACCGCATACATCGGGATCTTTACATCATAGTAGGGCTTTAAGGGTTCAGAAGACCAACTGTAGCCGCGCAGCTCTGGAGATACACCGACTTGCCGCGCTTTCGGCAGTAAGTTGCTGATCAGTTTCTTGTGCTCCAGCGGTGTGAGATAGTAGATCACCTAGACCACCTTTACCTTGCTGTCATCAATAAGGGAGATGTCTTCAGTGGCAATGATCTCGCAGACCCGCATGCACCTTTCGCAGAGTGGGATGATGTAAATGCTATCCTTAACGCCAGTTACATACTTTCTGATGTCTTGTAGGAGCACGTGCCGATCGTGTGGATTGAGCTCACCGATAAAAGCGCTATACTGAATCCTGTTTAGGCCAAAGTTTTCAAGTGCCTTGGATAGATGCGTCCTATTTTTATCATCGCTTATGTCATAAACGACTAGGGTAAACATTAGTGTTTTCGCCCCAAATCAAGTCCATCATTTTTTTAGATTAAAGCACAATGCTCCTACTTATATATTTGTACTATTTAGTGGTATTAAACGATTTTATTAAATAAAACAAAAATTCATAAGTGAAAAGATTTTGAAGGTTAAAAGTTCGATTCCAGATTTCTCTGCTGAGAAAATACCTAATTTCCCATACAAACAGTGCTTCAAACACCAATATGAGTTTTACAAAAAACACAACCAAGATATAATTTTGAGATCCCCAACTTCATCAGGTAAAACAGACGCTTTTCTTTTTAGTTTTATCAACGATTACATAAATTGTGAGGAGAGGGTAAAATCACTTTATTTGGTACCAACACGCCTGTTAATGCACTCTCAACTTGCCAACCTCACAGTTCATTTAGATAAATTTAGCATCCCTTACAAAATATTAGAAAGCGGATACACGTTTGCAGAGTTGTTTAAACATATTTGGGAAAATGACTTTATCATTTCGTCCCCCGATATCATTTTTTATATTTTACTGAGGCAAAAACACACGCAACACATTAAGTATCAATATTCCGAGTTCATTAACCATTTACACAGCGTAATATTCGATGAATTGCACCTATTTGACACTTATACGCTATTTAATATTAGAAATTTGATCGAAATAATGAAAAATATCAAAAGCAGTGTGCATATCTATCTCCTCAGTGCAACAATAGAATTAAAAGATATAATTGACCCTATTAGATATTTTGTAATCAATGGTACAAGCAAAACGAAAGAGATAAAGATCTTTGGGAAAGAACTGGACTATTTTGACTATAACAAAGTAATAAACTTTCTAGAAGAGAACAATTTCAGAGATAATACGGTTTACGTATGCAATTCCGTTGACAGAGCGATTAGATTACATCGGCACTTCAAAGATTCTGCTTGCCTTACCGGGAAAATATGGTACGAAGGAGATGATAAAACAAGGGAGAAAAAAATTATAGATAACTTAAACAAGTGTAAAAAAGGTGCATTAACTTTTACAACATCAGTCTTTAGGCAAGGCATCGATATTTCAGTTAAAAGATTAATCACTGAAGAGCCGCATAACGTGCAAGACGCAATTCAAACATTTGGCAGATGTGGACGGCATGAAGATAGTGTTTTTATAATGCTGACAAGCAAGAGCCCCTTGTTACATCAGCTAAATGCACATATTGATCTGTCAAGGAATGAGTTCGAAGAATTATTGGCCCAACATTTTAGACCCCAAGAATACGAAAAACTGAAAAAAATGATGAATGCCATGTGGTTTAAGCTTTATAATCAGACAAAATTGAAACCGCACGTTGAATTCTTGCTTACCAAAGAGATGGAGAGGGATTTTGAGGAGTTCAGCGAGTTTTTGCCTGATTTGAGCTTTAGGGAGCCGATGCCCTCGGTTAAATATAATGATCTTATGATAAATGTGTTCGAGCTGCTACACTTCAAAGATGCTTATAAAAACATTTTTCCAAGTGATGATGCATTTGCGATAGGCGAACTCCGTGATGGCGGGAGGTTCATTCGGAGAGAGTACAAAAAGGGCTACAAAAAGAGACCTCCCTATTTTCACCCTAATTCAAATGAGAAGGTACGAAGACACTGAATATTGTACTGTAACAGTGAAATTGAAAGATGTGAAATTTAAGGTGAACGTAAAGATCGGCCCGCTTGGAAAATACCAATATACGTTAATAGATCGAACAAAGCTCATTCCAACTCAAAAATCATTTGATCCGATCACATTCTTCGAGTGATACGCATGAATGGGAATGTCCTTTTCAGGCTGGTTAAAGATTATGGGATAAACAAAGAGACTTTTATCGAGCACGCAATTAAAACGTATCATGTAGGTACGTTTTTGTTTGAACGGCTTAAACTGAATGTAGAAAAGAAAAAGTACCTCTATGCCTGTTTTTTCCACGATGTTGGGAAGTTAGTGATTGAAATAGGGAAAGAAGGACATTCACCACGATCAAAAGAGGGGTTAGAACTACTAACAACAACTGAAGAATACAAAGCTTTGTTACAGAATTTTGAGCTAGATGATTACTCCCAAGATGTTCAAGTGTTGAGGGCCATAGAAAAGCATCACGATTCTGAAGATGAATTTGGCGCATTTGTCTCGATTGCAGATCAAATTGCATCTTCGAACAGCAACGAAGATCTTAAAAATCGGCTTAAAAAGATGCCAATTTCTTCGCTCATTACATACCTAAATGAAATGCGCGGGTTTAATAAGTTTAACTTCTTTAATCTTGAAATACCTTCATTTTCGAAAAATGAACTAAATTCTATAGGCAAACTGCTCTTACTTAAATTATTATATGAAACGATAGAGGATTTAAACGCCTCCGCAAGCTTATTGTATGAAACCCTCAATGGGTGCAGAGTCGTCACACCTTTAGCCTTAGAAAATTTCAGAGAACTCATTTGTGATAGGTTTAATGCTAACGTACTACATTTTTTTAAAGAACAAAATCTGACAGATCTTATCGGAGGGGCTCCAGATGGATATAAACAATATTGTACCTTACCCAAAGAGCTCAAATCTGAGTTAGAAGAGCTGACCATTAAGAAATACATCGCAGACATTTTAAAGGCTTTAAAAAAGGCACAAGTCAAAAAAATAGAGGATATTGGACTAAACGATGGCATACTGCTGAAATTTGTCAATCTAAGTGAAGTGCAACCAATAACAGGCAGAATGATGGATTTTAAATATAAATTACTAGCCGACGTGAATGGTAGATATTCACTGTGGGTCAAAGATACGTTCAACTTGAAGAATATTGAGGTAGACGAAGAAGCCCAAAGACCTTGGCTAGAGGATCTACTAGAGAAAGCAGGTGCTAATACTGGCTCAATAACCCAAAAGAAAATTGTTTATGAAAAAATCTGCTCAATGACAAAAGCAGTTAATTCTGTCAGGAGTTGTCCTGTTGAATTCACGTTTGATCTATCCGAGTTTTTAGCAATTGATGGATCTATTCCTTTAAACAATATAGCAAAACAGACTGTTTGTGCAAATTGTGGTATTTTCGAGGGATTCGTTCCCCTTGAAACGTTTACGTTTGGATATAGACAACATTATCGAGAGAGTTTATTCAATAGAACTAATGATGAAATCCGCAAGGGCGAGATTTTAGTCTGTCGTTTGTGTCATACTGAAGCGCTGTTAAATTCTATATTATGTGGCATCACCATTGAGAACCAGCGAGCAAGAGTCAATCCTAAAACTCATCTAATCCTGTACGGTATAGACATTGACAAAGATTTGATCAATGAGCTGACAGACAAGAAATTAGTAGAAAGATTGTTGAGGGATTTTAAGATTACTAAAGAGTCAATATATGTTAAGAAACGCACTGATTTGCACATAATTTTATTCTCTCTAGCAGAATATAATGTTGGAATAAAAAACGATAAATATCGATATCTCCTCTTCTCATTAATTGCATCAAGATTGAAAGAAAGAAATCCGCTCATTTTAGCTTTCAGTGTGAACGTGCTCCCGTCCTTATTAAATAATGAGATTCTGCAATTTGCAGAGAAGAAGATAACCATCGTTCATGGAACTGAGTTAGACTTTTTTGAATACGTTTACGTATTTGTGACTGCCTCTTATGAACACAAGAGAGACTATATTTTACGATATTACAAGAAGCCTTTGGTGGGGATTGCACAGATTTTTAAGAGAGAGAATGCTTACTTTGATGAGGAAGTACAACAGGTTGTAGAAAAAATGGCGCAGAATGATGTGTTATACGAAATTACAGATCAGATATGGGAAATGGCGCGAATAGGAGGAGGGCTTGAGACTGGTAGAAACGTAGGGTCTTTTTTAGGCGTCTTTAAAGGAAGACCTGAAGATATTGATAGAATAGCTAACACATTACTCAAAAATGTTAAACTTTCTGCAGAACAAAGAGCAAAGATTGTAGAGATCCACGATAAACTCAGAACACAGCTCAAACAACTGCCTGAAGAGAAGAGAAGAGAGCTAAAAGATTATGCTCAAACAACTAAGTACTTATTTAATTCAAAGAAATTTTATGAAATAAAAAAAGCAAAGGAGATCGCGTAGATGCCTGAGATTAAAAATGTTATTATCAATGAGCTAAAAGAGTTCGAGGATTTGGGGCAAGTTATGAGAACTGCAAGCGGAGCAGAACTAGAGAGAGTCTATGTAAGAGATAACAAATACATCGCCATAATTGGATACAAGATGTTAAAAGATTTTGCAAGATTTACCAGTCACGAGGACTTAAGTATAGATACTATCAACTTTGCTGGAAAAACTAGAGTTTATTTGACAGGACTTAAAAGGCGGGCCGTAATGAGACGAGCAAGCGAAGCGATCCTAAGAGAGTTTGATTCAAATTACAATTGTGCTACACCCGATCATCAATGTATGGAATGCTACAACTGTTATGCGTACGGAGGGGTCATTGCCATAAAAAATAAAACAAAGGCTATTAAATCTCGCGTGAAAACGACTACTTCATTCTCAGTTCAAACAGATGATGAGATTATCATAGATGAACCAGAATTCCATAATATAATTCATACTGATCTTAAAATGGAACAAACGGAAGAGCAGAAAAAAGCGAGTTTGTATGAAATGGTACTAATTAAGCCAAACACGGTATTTCCATTCATTGATGTGATTTTCACGCCTACACAATTCGATTTAGCAATATACTTAGAAACTGTAAAACGAGCAGATGCTGAAGGATATGGCTCAAGAAGTTCTCTTCTTGGAACTATGCAAACTGAAATTATAGCGATCACAACTAATCTAAATGTTTCGCAAAAAGATCTTTTAGACGGTATTCACATAGATGAAAAAGGGAACGTCGATGATAGTCAAGTAAGATTATTACTGCAATCGAATTTGATAGAGGTATCAGACCTTGAAGCACTGAGAGACCAACTACCGGATTTAATTAAGACGCATAGGCAAGAAATTTATCCTGAACCCATGTAATTTTATGAACTTATATGCATTAGAATTCGAATTGGAAGAATTTGGCCAAAACGTTTCACATATAGTCAGAAAAACGTATTACAGTTATGACTTTTTTACAGATAGGCAAGTATATGCCGCAATAACAAGAGATTTTGAATTTATAGGCAGAGATGAGTACGACTTTAAAATAGTTCCTTGTAGTTTAGCACTTCCTTTGGTTGTTGAGAAACAAAGAATGTGGTTCTCTGATGTAAATGCAGATTTTCAAAAGGAGCAAAATACAGGAGCTTTGACATTTATTACAGAAGGATACCAAGAGTACTTAGTGCCCGGTTCAAAATTTCTAACGTTCTCCTGGATAAAGCCAGAACAAAATACACTATTCATTGGAAAAAAGAGCGCTGTTGCCTATATAACAGAACTCGAAAAAACGAAATATACTATCATCAATGATGCGTGGACGACTCAAGATCTCATTTATTTTAATGATTACGAAAATCAAATAGGTAAAGAAATCTTTGGAATTAGATTGAAAGAAGCTTCGCAAAGATTTCTTGTCGGAGAATTTAAATGTTCAAAAGTACTTGAAACTGAGTATAATAGTCAGAAATACAGATTCTACAATTTAGCCAACTTCATTAATTCATAAGATATCTGTGCAATATTCGACGAACACTTGTTTCTGAATTCAATAGGAAACAGATGCGAGAATTTTAATCAATTGATATTTAGATTTGGGAGAGGTAAAAACTTTGCTCCTTCAATTTGGAGAATGTGATGTTAAATTTTTCTAGAATTACGCTGCAACTCAATTTTAATACACCCACGATATTACCCCGGTGGATGGGGTCTGTATTCAGAGGGGGCTTCGGTGAATATTTAAGGATGGGCTGCTGCCCCAACATAAATCAGGATTGTAAAAAATGTCATTACAATAATGGATGTCCATTTTATTATAGTTACGAGCGAGAAACAGCAAAAAAAGGATATGCACCTCCGACAAGACCGATTATCATCGTGCCGCCATTTTTTGGCCAGAAAATGGAGTTCAGAGAGCGTTGCACCCTGGATGTCGATGTTTTTCTTTTTGGCGCGTTTAGTAAGTATCTGCCCCACGTTTTACTTGGAATGAAACTGCTCGGGTTCGCAGGGATTGGGAGTTTACGCAGATATGATATGAATAAATTTATTATCGAAGGAGCAACGTGCGCTCTGTCTGGAGAGAAAATATACGATGGTGAGACTATTAGTCTCACAAAGCTAAGAACGATCGACGTAGCGGACTTGAATAACTGCACTGAGAATCCTATTAAAATTGGGTTTAGAACTCCGATCGTATTGAAATCTTCAGAGTTTCCACCAAGTTCTGAGAGACTCCTAGATTTGATTAGGTCACGGCTGATTTTGTACGTAAATGAATATGGAGATGGAACAAAAGTAGGAGAGGCTAAATGTTCTGGTGAGGTTAACCAGATCTCAAAGCACTTCCACGGATTGGAGCGTCGTTCGAGGAGAGCTGGTGCGAGACGATTTGAGGGCTTCACGGGCATTGCCGAGTACACTTTTGATGAGCTTGACGACGTTGGAAAGTGGCTTTTGAATGTAGGCTTGTTCCTAGGCGCCGGACCAAGGTCTGCGTTTGGCTGTGGATTTCTAAATTTAAAAAATTAATGCCTACATCTTCCAAGATTGTGAACGAGTATTTAAACTCAGTTCGATTTTTAGTAGATCAAATAGCAGCTATTGCATGAGAGGCTATAAGAAGAGTCAAGACAAATATACCGAATTAATCGACCAGGTTTCAAGAAGTGCCTCGATAAAATGAGGATTGAAAGAACATAGTGTGGTCTCCTTATTGCTATTGCTATTGCGTTTCAAGAAGTGCCTCGATAAAATGAGGATTGAAAGCTTTTCTGGTGTTGGTCGTATGGTTGCTTTTGCATCCGTTTCAAGAAGTGCCTCGATAAAATGAGGATTGAAAGGTAATTAACAGAAAATCTAGGAGATAGAAACAAAATGGTTTCAAGAAGTGCCTCGATAAAATGAGGATTGAAAGATTGCATGTTATGATGGTATGGACATAGAAAATTGTCGTTTCAAGAAGTGCCTCGATAAAATGAGGATTGAAAGATGAACTTGTAGGCATATCAAACGTGAGGACTGGTATGTTTCAAGAAGTGCCTCGATAAAATGAGGATTGAAAGCGTTTCAAAGTATCTTCAAAACATAGCGGGCAATGCGGTTTCAAGAAGTGCCTCGATAAAATGAGGATTGAAAGTCCATCTCTGATTCGTTCATGTTCTTAGTCCTTGTTGTTTCAAGAAGTGCCTCGATAAAATGAGGATTGAAAGATATATCCATCTTTTGACTGTCGCCCTGGTTTGTCCTGTTTCAAGAAGTGCCTCGATAAAATGAGGATTGAAAGAAAAACCACTGCACGTCTCTCAGTAACTGTGTAAAATGTTTCAAGAAGTGCCTCGATAAAATGAGGATTGAAAGGTTTTGAGGGAGTTATTGAAGACTTATACATAATTTAGTTTCAAGAAGTGCCTCGATAAAATGAGGATTGAAAGGATATTGACTACCGTGGAACATACATGTGCAAACCTGTTTCAAGAAGTGCCTCGATAAAATGAGGATTGAAAGGTATATACCATTTCTGCGACCACAACGTCAAATCCCGTTTCAAGAAGTGCCTCGATAAAATGAGGATTGAAAGAGTAATAGGGCCGCTATAACGGCAGCAGAATATTTATGTTTCAAGAAGTGCCTCGATAAAATGAGGATTGAAAGTTACACATTAGCAACACAGATCTTAGACTTTTTTCCGGTTTCAAGAAGTGCTTCGATATTATGAGTGCTTCTGTTGTGACGAAAGCTCTCGTGTTTCCCCACCCATTAATGCCCCCATCTGTGGACTTACTTCGATAAATAGCGGATAATTTGATGATATTCTACCTACCGCAATACACTGTCGCTTCTCTAAATGTTGTAGTGCATTAATTGATTTTTGGTCAATTAATCCAGACCGCGATAAGTGTCGCAGCTCATCTTCGTTGCGAAAGGTGAAGGCAATCAAGTTGTCTAATAGGGTGTACACATCGTTTGGCAGAGTTCGCGGGGTATTCGTAATAAAGGTCGGAAAGATTCCAGAATGGCGCATTCGTGTCAAGATATCAATCATATTCTGCTGCTCAACATACAACTGTGCCTCCTCCAAGAACAGTGAAATCGCTTCAATTTCTCGAGATTGTCCCAGTTTGACTAACTTCCGCAATATAAACTCAACAACTACCGTGCGCTCCCAATGATTAATATCAGCGAGGTTGAACAGTATCGCTCCGCCCGTCCTGTGCATTCTTTTGATGCACTCTGTGACGTTGTTCGGCCCGAAGAGCCCTGACTCCCGCGCAACATCCACCCGGACGAGCAGCCCTGCCCGAGCATACTCATTGTCAACCTTCGTTTTAACGAATCGCTCCAGATCATCAAGCGTAAACGCTACCGCGCTATTCTTTCGCCAGAACTGTATGAGGTATAAGTACATGGCAGAGTCCCGCGTCACGTTCAAAAAGGTGGCAAAATCGTCAAAGGTAATCTCGTGCGGGGGGATCATGAGACAACGATCATAATCGCTTTCTTGGGCCAGGTACGGCGTAAACGTGACCATACGTTCTGCATAGCGATTTGACGTACCGTCATCCGCTTTCTCAGATCGAGGTATTCAGCGTTAAGATCAAAGACCACTGTCAGGATATTTTGATCGATGAGCTTTAACAGGAGCCGTTTCGCAAGGTATGACTTTCCCGACCCCTTCATCCCCGTTATTAGATTAATGCCGAGTTTATCAACGAGCACGTCAAACGGCTGCTGGTCTCTTGATAACGTTGTACACAAGTCGCACGTGTCCGGAAATGAGAGATGAAGTGCAGTAAAAAGATCCCGCTGACCAAGTACCTGAATATCCGCGTTCGCCCTGCTGATGTTAAATTCACTTAGCCCGGTTTTGAAAGTCGGATGTGCGTTCCCGTCTTCGTCTGTTATATTGGCAATTCTCCCCCGTATCTTCGCGAACGCAACCTTCTGATCCGTCAGCGAATCAACGACGCTTTGCACTTCGGGCTGAAGGCGCTCCTCGGTGTCCGCCTGCGTAATGAGCGACGTGCGTAGAATGTGCTCAAGCACTCCGGGAAGGTCGGCAAACTGAATGTCAACCACCTGTGCAACGATATCATCGATCTGAAGTGTTTCTCCTAACCGGAGCGTCTCATGTGGCGAAAAGACGATTGCCAAATCATCTGCGTGTTTTGTCAGTAGGTACATACCAATCACTACATCGGGAATAATTTCCTTCTCACGTTTTCCTTCATCACCAGCCCGTGCAGGTTGATCGCTGCAGCCTGGAGCTCGATAACTTCAATGGAGCTGAACACACTCGTCATGTGCGCCAGTTTGAGCGCTTCCGGATACCCGTGCTCACCAGATAATCCACTCAACATGGGAAAGACTGACGCATGCTGCAGGGCCGTATGTTCGGGGATATCAAATCGAAATGCTTCGCCCTGCGGCGTAAGTCGCCCGACATAAATGCAGCCCATGTACCTCTCCTGTTGTTGAGAGAGGCGCTCCCGCAAATCCCCGAGATAACACACCCCTGCGACGCTGTCTATTAGTGAGAAGACGCTCAATTGATTCTCTCTTAATGTAAGTGTTGTCGATTTCGACAACGCTACGATAGTGTTTCGGTTGCGGTGTGCATCCTGGATAAGATTCTTAATGACAAACATCGGATCAGCAACCGCACCTGCCATAAGGCTCCCATCTATCAGCACGAGTGCATCAGCGTATGAGTTCACCACTTGAAACTGCAAATACCGCTCGAGAAGATTGCGCAGTCGATCGAGCGTTTTTCTGCAATCGGGGGCTCTCACTGGAAGTACCTCTCCGTAAACGAGTTCGCACATGGCCCCATAGAGGGTATCTTTGTTGTAATTAGTGACCGCAACAAGGTACGGTCCATAGCGTTGCATCTGATGGTGTGTTGTACCGTTGGGTTTGAGTATGACTGATGCACGGATAGCGCCGACTAAGCCTTCAGGCACGTATCCGAGAACGACGCTTGTGCTGTCTATTGCAACGACGTGTTGATCAAGCGGAAATTGAGGATGAAAAGAAGCTATCGGTAGGTGGGCAGTCTCATCGACGCTAACAATCCGTGGCGGCCCTTCATTCGCTGTCGTGGGAGCAACAACAATGTCGGAGAGCCGTACATCTGTAAGCTCAAATGAGAGGTTGTTCGGTATTTCCCTGCATATTGTGGCTACGATATCATTTACGTCAAACATATCTACTGGTTTAGCCTAAATAACGCAATAGTAGCATTCTTTTTTACAGCGAACACAATACCCAGTAGCTGTTTCTGATCACTCTAGTTATAAACGTGCCAAATAGTGGCCTCTCGAGAATTGATATGTTCCTTATAGCATCTTTTCGTTTGCCGCATGAGTGCACTAGCATGCACTGTAGTACTGATGAAATAAGGGTATCGTCTATCCTACTATCCGAACTGTCATATAGTTGAAGTAAGTGGAATGAAAGAATTTTTCCGGTAGTTAAAGGTCAGAAAAAAACGGTGTTCTTGTTTAGCGCGTGATAGCGTTAGTCGTAGCCACATGCCCGCTACGTAGGCTCAGCCGGCTTGTATGGTCTCTCCCTCCCCTTTGGCAGCCACGGCGTTTCCATCCTGTTAAATTGCCAAATGAAGACAGGAATGAGCGCGAAAAAGCCTATCATCAGGAAGATCATGAAGTCTCCGCTTACTACGAGCCCATGATTCGCTCCGAACACAAAGATGAGGAAGTTATCGACGAGGACATGAAGGAGGGCGCAGGGAAGGACGTTCCCCGACAGGAAGTAACAATACGCGAAGGGGAATGACAGGGCAAACGCCGACGCCGTGTTTACGCCTACCTGAATGCCAGCGTCAAGTGGCGACGCGCTCCCTGCAAGCGCTGCGTAGGTCCATAGCGCCAAGTGCCAGGACGCCCAGACAAGGCCGACGAGCGCGGTAGCGCGCGTCATGCCGTGCCGGACAGTGAGAGCGGGGAGCAGATACGCACGCCAGCCGTACTCTTCGCCAAATCCAAAAGGGAATAAGATTACCGTCGCGACGATCGAAATGAAAAGAAGCGTGCTTGGGAACGCTGCACCTAGCGCATCCGGGTTTAGTGTACCAAACCCTGCGACAAGGCAAAGGGCGGCGATACCAAAGATAAAAACAAGCGGGAACGCTACGGCAAAGATGACCGACTTCGCGGTAATGTGACGGGTGAGGGGACGAAGCTGCACACGAGCGGGCTTACGTTGCAGCGTGTTGAACACAACCGCGATGACTGTCGGGATGAGCATCGTCAGGTTGCTGAAGACGATTCCGTGCCAGGGATCATACAGTTTGATGCTAATGCCTGCTGCACGGGCAAGCCCGATGGACGTCCACGTGACCGCCAGGACCGTGATAACGTACCCAATGATGTACGCGGTTGGCACATAGTTCGCTTGGTCATCGATACTAGCTGCTTTCGTCCTCCTTGTTACTGCGTCGCCTTGTGTCATGGCCTGAGCCTTCTCCCCACACGTGTGCCCCCTATCAAATGTAAGCCCTTCTTGAACGAAACGGTATCTGCGCTCTTTGTTGCAGAAGCGATTATTTCTTGGCTTTTTCTCTTGTTCTAAATCCTCGTGCGATACCCCCAACAGAGACTGAAAGGGCAATAAGGTATCCTAGGTTATACCAAAATCCATTATTATGAACCTGGTATAGCACAATATTGTTGTCAAACCAACTGGCTATAAATGATAGGTAGATAATAAGACCTTGCCATAGACCCCACCAAAAGTTCGCTGGCGCCCCCGACGTATCGATATCTCGGGTCGGCATACCAACATGGAATACTATTATGTAGATTGCGGCAGCTGCTACAGCCAGTCCCAGCAGGACAAAAAGTGGGATAAACTTTTTCATTTTTTCTTCCATGATTACTCCTTTGCTTATCGTTAAATTAAAGTATTTTGTTTCAGCTCTAACTTCTCAGAATATGATCTGCTTATTAGACGGTTAAGCAGCGGTTATGTGAACCTTCCCAAAGCGTCAGGTCTTATAGTTTTAATGCTTTCGGTTCGACTGTACGTTTAATGCGTTAGATGAGCAAACTGAATTTCTTTCCACTAGCATATACACGTCATACACATATTCAGGCAGCTTATGGCGATGCGATAGTGCGCCAAATCAACACCTGATACTCCGTGCGTCAAAATATAGGCTCGATTTGATTCATTCCATTGGATACTGTCACGGTACTGTTCAGCACATGTGCGGAGGTCGCCGGTCCGAATTCGGCCGAGCCCATTTGTTTGTTTATGATTTAGCTTCTAACAGCTTGTTTTTTTGTAAAATGTGTTCTTTTAGCGTGTCTATTAACACGCACACGTAACAAGGTAACAAGGTGAAACCAAAAAAAAGATGATAAGTAAGTCCACTTATCTTGCACAGTCGGTGACGTAAAATGAAAGCACTATGGACAGGATCGATAGCTTTTGGACTCGTGAACATTCCTGTAAAACTGTATGCAGCAATAGAACAGAAGTCACTCAAAATGCGGCTCTTGCACAAGGACAAGCACTCACCGATACGATACAAGAAGTGGTGCGATGAGTGCACGCAAGAGGTGCCACAGGACGAGATAGTAAGAGGGATTGAAGTCTCTCCGGACGAATACGTTGTCATCAGTGAAGAAGAACTTCAGTCCATCCGGCCTGAAAAATCCGACTTGATAGAAATTGTGGAATTTATTCATTCCCATGAAATCGACCCGATTTATTTCAATTCCCATTATTACGTCGGTCCAGAAAAACCAAAGGAGAAGACGTATTTCCTCTTCAGGGAAGTTCTCCACCAAACCGCCAAGTCTGCAATCGGCAGGTTCGTTATGAAGGAAAAGGAACACGTTTGTGCGATCGAAGCATACAGGCAGGGTATGCTTCTGACAACACTGAATTATGCCTATGAAATACGGGACATACTGCAGATCGGCGATCTTGATGAGAAACCGAACCTCTCTCGAGTCGAGATGGACCTCGCCAAACAGCTATTAAGCCAGATTGAGGTCAGTGAGTTTGACATCACCACGTTTCACGATACCTTTGAGGAGGAGCTCCAGGAACTCGTCAGGAAAAAAGCGAGGGGAGAAACAATCGCGATCCAAAAGAAGGAATACGTCAGGACCGCGGAAGAGAACCTGATTGAAGCGTTAAAGGCAAGCTTAAAATGATGCTCGCAGCCACTGGCACACAAGAGATTCTGAAATCTGAGGAGTACATCTTCGAGCCTAAGCTGGACGGCTACAGGGCGCTCTGCCAAAAAAAGGCAGAACGGCTACGGTTCATATCACGAAATAACAGAGATATTACCCTTGAGTTTCCAGAACTCTCGTTTGGCGATCTCATTAAGGCCGATTGCACACTTGACGGCGAGATTGTTATCTATGATGAAAAAGGAAACCCATCATTCTCTCTGATGCAAAGACGAAAGCACCACGATCGGCTAGCGACGTACGTCGCGTTCGACATCCTCGAACTGGAAGGCAGGGATCTGAAAAGGCTGCCGTTAGTAACGAGAAAGCAAATGCTTGCAGACGTCATCGAAGAAGGACGAAACTTGCAGATAATGCCAAGCACCCACAATGGAGAGGAACTGTGGAAAGTGGTGACGTCAACAGATCTGGAAGGGGTCATGGCAAAGAGAAAGGACAGCCCTTATGTCGCAGGACGTTCGCACGACTGGCTCAAGGTCAAACGGGAGAAAACGGTCGATTGCGTTATCGTCGGATACATAACGAAGATACGGAAAATAGGGTCATTGGCGCTTGGACTCTACGACAACGGCAGGCTCACATACGTTGGTCAGGTAGGTACAGGCTTTCGTGAATCAGTGCTTGATGAACTGGCAAAGGAGCTTATCCGCTCTAGCAACGGAGTAGTCCTTCCCAAGAATGTCCAACCAGTTGTCCCACATAAGGTGTGCGAAGTCAAATACCTCGAATATACAAGAGATCATAGATTGAGAGCACCCGTTTTTTTACGGATTAGGGAGGATAAACTTCCCGCAGAGTGTACGATAGACCAGGTGCAGAAAGGTGCTTGACGAGTACAAGAAGAAGAGGGACTTTACGAAGACTGGTGAGCCTGAGGCTGAGCGTAACCCTCACCACGTGCAAAGCGAACAATCCATGTACGTGATCCAGAAGCATAAAGCCAGGCGGATACATTTTGATTTTCGCCTTGAGCATGATGGCGTCCTCAAGAGCTGGGCGGTACCTAAAGGGCTTTCAGACGACCCAGAGGATAAAAGGCTCGCAATCAGGACCGAGGATCATCCGGTCGCCTATGCCACATTTGCCGGCGATATACCCGAAGGTGAATATGGCGCAGGGACAGTCGAAATATGGGATAAGGGAAAATTTGTCAACATCACTATAAAAAACGGAAAAGTGCAGCCTCTTGGCGAGGCTCTGGAAAAGGGACATTTCATCATCTATCTGAAAGGAGACAAGCTGGAGGGGGCCTACGCATTCACGCGACTTGACACCGGTTGGATGATCGTCAAGAAAAAGGAGGACCACCGCTTGAGCAACGAGATCACCATCGGTGGGCATAGAATCAAAATAACGCACCCCCAGAAAGAGCTTGATACGGGAATATCGAAAGCAGAGCTCGTGGAGTACTATAGAAAAATAGCACCGTTAATGCTGCCCCATGTAAAGGATCGACTGGTGTCCATGCTCAGATTTCCTGATGGGGTACACGGCGAGAAATTCTTCCAAAAAAACATCCCTGACTATTTTCCTGCGTGGCTTGAAAGCAAATGTCTCAAGAATAATGGCAGTCCGACCTGTTATACGATCGTTGAGGATGAAGCGGGCATCGTCTACCTCGGCAATCAAGTCATCGTTCCACATATCATGGTAACACGGGCTGACAGACCGGAAATTCCCGACAAAATGCTCTTTGATTTGGATCCCTCTCAACCTGACTTACCGTCGCTTAAGTCAGCGGCACGTAAATTGAAGGACTTTCTTGAAGCGTTGGGGTTCAAATCGTACATAATGACAACGGGGGGCAGAGGTTATCATGTTGCTGTGCCCATTATCCGGGAGCTAGACAACGGCGGCGTTCGAGACTTTGCATCGAAGATAGCTCAAACCATCGCACAACATGACGCAACTGTGACGACTGAGCTTATAAAAGAAAAAAGAAAAGGCAGAATCTTCATCGATATTAACAGATTATCTGCGATGCAGACGTCTGTAGCGCCTTATGCTGCGCGATCGGAACCAAGACTTCCAATAGCGAGCCCGTTTGTCTGGGACGAGCTGCCCAATATCAACCCAACATCATACACCATCAGGAACTATCCGAAGGAGGATGCTTGGAGAGACTTCTTTGCTAACGCCGTGTCAATAAAGGACATTATTGAGAAACTCACGTAAGCAACCCAGCACGGCCTACTCCTACTACAAGTGCACGTTTACATATAAAACAAAAACGAGAAAAGAAAGGAAGCGCGAACGCTCCCTCCTATTGAAGTCACACCCGGATCGCCCCTGTCAACGGTTCCCCGTCAGTACGGACAAAAAGTTGCACAACAAGCGAAAAGTTGCACACTCCAGTGCTACATCGACTGACACCGATCAGGATGTGGACCCACCGTCGGGGCATCGCTTCGGAGCTCGCGCCGCTCATCGGTGCGGGTATGCAAGTACTAGCATTTATATGAACGAATAGGCGGTACTTCCCTTAGATGCAGCATGCTCAAACTCTTTCTGATACTACAGAACTGATCGCTCCATGCGGCATGAACTGTTCGGTGTGCAGTCGGTATCTTGCACGCAAGTACGACGTGAGACGCAAGGGGGTGAAAATGGCGTATTGCGTGGGATGTCGCCCCCGCGATAGGAAGTGCGCGCTTCTAAAGAAACGATGTGATCTTCTTCTGAATCACAGAGTTCGGTTTTGTTATGAATGTGGCACTTTCCCATGCAGGAACTTGGAGCGAATCGACGCACGGTATCAAAAGGATTACCGGACGAGTCTTATCGAAAATCTCACCTTTGTCAAGCAGCATTCGCTTTCTGCTTTCATGGAACGTGAGAACGTGAAGTGGCGGTGCTCACAGTGCGAGGGGGTGCTGTGCTGTCATAACGGAGTCTGTTTTAATTGCGGCGTTGATATCTTGCGGACGAAGAAGAAATTGTACAAATGGGAAGACGAACAATGATGTTGACCCATGGACATGAAAGAGAAGCATAGCTTTTTATCGCGTGCAACGAAATTGACTCCAATAATCGCTGCGCACGTGATCGTGATGCTCCGAGGGTCGTGCACGGAGGATGGCCGATGATCAGCAAGGAAGTGATGCTCAAGGACCACCGGGTGGTCGTCGATTTGAACTGTCCAGTGGCGCGGTTCCCGCATAACCCCGTGCTTACGGCCAAGGAAGTGAACCAGGTGTGGCAGGACCCGGGCCTCCGGGTCACGACCGTCCACAACGCCGGCATCGCGCTGCACGGAGACGACACGGTCATGCTGTTCCGGTCTCATCTTCGTTGCGGCAAGAGCGTGCTCGGGGTCGCCCGCAGCAGCAACGGCGTCGACGACTGGCGTGTCGAGCAGGAACCGGCCATGGCGCCGGCCACCAAGGGGGACGCCTTCGCCCCCGGCACCGATGCCAGGGCCCTCATCGAGAACGAGGCGGGCGGCGTCGAGGATCCGCGGATCACCCAAATCGGCGACACCTACTACATCACCTACAGTGCCTATCACGCGACGGTGAAGAACCGCGTGCGCGTCTCGCTGGCCACGACCCGCGATTTCTCCCACTTCACGCGCCACGGCCCGGTGCTCGAGCGAGACATGCGGAACGTGGTGGTTTTCCCCGAGCCCATCGGCGGCCGCTACGCGGGTCTGTTCCGACCCAATGACACCACGGGCGGCGAGGTCGGGGGCATCTACACGGAGATCAAGCTCGGCTGGACGAGCTCGGTCGAGTCCAATCGGTGGGAGATCCAGCCGGAGCCCATCATGAGGACCGGCGCGGGCCCGAGCGCCTTCTCGGACAAGATCGGTCCTGGCGCGCCGCCTTTCAGGACCGCCAAGGGATGGCTCAGCGTGTTCCACGGGGTGCGCACCACCATGGACGGCAACCCGTACGTGCTCGGCGTAGCGCTGCACGACCTCACGGACCCGGCGCGGGTCAAGATGTCGAGCATCCCCATCCTGTTCCCGTCCAGGGCTGACTGCCGCGTCGAGGACGCCGCCTACATCCATGTGCCGCAGGTCGTGTTCACCTGCGGGGTCGTGCGCCGTGACGATGGCAGCGTCCTCATCTACTACGGCGGCAATGATACGGTCATGAACGTGGGCGTGACCCACGAGGACGTGCTCATCGCGCTCTGCGAGAGCTACGGCCAGGACCCGCTGACCGGGCATCTCACGTACGACATTCGGGGCCACCGAATCTGAGGAGCTCAGAACCAGCGGCCACTAGGGCACCAGGAGGTAGACCGTTCGGTGCCTTGGGAGCACGATCGGTATCAAGACGATGGTCTAGGTGGCACCGGCTCTTCGCGACCTTCGCGGCGGGGCTTCTGGTACAGTTACCCGACCATTCGGCTACCGCACACATTTGCCAAGCGTTCTTGACTTCTACACGAATGTATCAAACAGTGCACGAAGGTTCGCTTGCTTTCGTTGTTGTTGTCTCACCTGGCAACGCAACGTAAAAAAAGTGCACACACGTCAAAAAAACGCAACCAAAAAACGTCAAATCCCCCGTCTTCACACGACGGAGGTCGCCGGTCCGAATCCGGCCGAGCCCATTCGTTTTTCAGCTTTTTTAATGAAATAAGCCCTCCAAATGCTTCAGTCAGTTCGACTAAAAAGTTGTCTATTCTGGAGCAAAAGTTGTCTACTCATACTTGCTCTTCCACAAACCAAAAATGTGGATATGAAAAAAGCTCAGGATCGCAGCCAAAAAATGTCACGAGCACCAATTCTACATTAAATACTATGAGGGAGGAAACACTTGGCACTCTCACTTTGCCTTATAGTGAAGACGAGCTCAAAGGTTATGTTAATTTTCGTACCGCTGGCTTAGCAAAGAAATCCTGCGACTGGATCCTGCGTGCTACTCGACACTGTTGGGATAGCACAGGCGGCATCATCTCGCGAGATAAGATGGAGCAATTCCGTGCAACAATTTTGACGAAGTATAAAAGTGAATGGTCGCATTGTAAAACACTTGCATTTGCTCGAAGTTTTTTGAAATACCTAACTAAAATACGGCTTGATACAAGATATTACGCTTTTTGCATATTTTTAGACAGGCCCAAACATGTGAAAGCCCGTAAAGCAGTTACGCCACGTATTGTTACCAAAGAGGATATTGAAAACGTCCTTGAACGAATACGAGCGGCAGAGCGAGAAGGTCGCATTAGCAGTTACAGAGCATTGCAGTGCACTGCATTTGTATTATTTGGGGCATTTACAGGGCAGCGCAGCATGGCGACGATATCACGTCTTGGCGTTGGACAGTTTAAGACAGCAGCAAAAATGGAGAAACCAGTTCTTCAAGTTTTGAGTCACCAAGATAAAATAAGGATGGAGCACTACCCTATCCTCTTCATCCTCAAGTCATTGCCGTCATATCACCCCTGTTAGATGGGAGAGGTGATAATGAGCTTATGTTTGCATATAACAGCTTACAGATGTGGGTCAAAAGGGAGAAAATACCCTTAACAAGAGCTAAAGGCAATTTTGTACTAAGTGACCTTCGCAAATTTGCTGAACAACATGGTGATATTATTCAGTGGGATCAGTCAAATCGAGCATATATTCTCACTCATGGTGTATCAGGGGTGGAATGGACTCATTATCGACATCCACTGCCTGAGTACGCGTATGATGTGTATAAGCGGTATTGGGAGGATATTAAATTCACCCCCCTTACAACAGCACTAAAAAAGAGAACGCGATGACATTCACAATCTGGGGTTGCATAATATTTTTTTAGCATTGCTCATATTAAAGAATCCAAGTGCTCAAACCACGAAAAAGCAGGATCTGCTACTTATTGCATCAGCAGTTCGGTTCTTATAGAAGCAGGTGCTTACTTTTTATGTTAAGCGTGACGCTAAGATTAGAAAAAGCAGAAAAAGAAGCAAATTAAAAGACGGGTTCGATTGTCGACGTTCGGAAACCTTTTTAAGAAATTATATATAGTTATTTCTTAGTGGCTATGAACTACTCGACCGACACAGTAATTGAAGATCAAATACCAGAATATGACGACGAACTTGAACTATACCTTAAACGGATAGGTCGACTATTTGATATACCAAGCATCATTAATGAGCCACAAGAGAAGCCGCATATAGTTAACTACTATAAAAAAACCAAAAAGCAGTACAGATTTGCTCTTAGCTGGGAAGGATATTTTCATTTTGGGATTAGTTACGATGGGAAACATAAGAAGGATGATTTTAAAGAGCAAGCAAAAATAGTGGAGAGGTACATCCGCGACACTGACGCAAAAAATGTGTTGGAACTTGCATACGGGTTAGGTGCGAATAGCGCATTTCTCGCGAGGCGAAATCCCCTCGTTACGTTTGAGGCAATTGATATCTCAAATGCGCCTTTAAAAAGCTTTACAAAGATACCGAACTTACATTTTCACTTCAGCGACTACCACGATTTGAGCAATTTTGAGGACAATGCATATGATATTATCTTTATTATAGACGCTCTAGACTACTCGACTGATAAGCTACAGGTCCTCCGTGAAGTAAAGAAGAAATTAAAAAGAGATGGGCTTTTTATCGTTACAGATGGATATCGAAAAGATCGTGCAGCCCCAATGAGTCCGTCTGAAGATATTATGATGAGACTTATTGAGAGGGGTTTTGCGGTTCACGAGTTTGAACGTATCAAAGACGTCGAGAGCTATATGCGTGAGGAATATTCAATAGCTCTAGCAAAAGATATCACGCAGTGGGTCCTCCCATCTATGGTTGTCCTTGAACGTACGAGTCGCTTTTTTTTCGCTCATCCTATGTTTGCAAGAATCGTCTTTAAAATTATCCCATATGAATCTACAAAAAATCTCATGGTCTGTTACCTTCTACCCACAAGTATAAGAAGGGGGCTCTCCTGCTGTTATCTTCACGTGCTGAAAAACAATAAGTAATTTTATCTTCATGCTTTTTTGTAGCTGGAGAACAGGTTCGAGTTCTTTTTCCTTTTTCTTTATGCCATAGCATCGCCACATCTATTTGCATCTTTTAAGAGAGTTAAAAAGGGCTTAGCGTTTCCTCTCTAATTCCAGCCCCTCTGCAGAAGTGCACACCGATGTATTTGACATTCGTGAACCTGCGTTTAGCACGTTCGTTTTTATAAGGTAGAGGGAAAAAGCGAAAAATTCTACTGTTACGGCTATCAAATCACTTTATATTATGAGATCTCATAACGTTTTTCTTCACCGCTATCATTTTACTAACCTATAATTCCATTAGAAACGAGCACATATTTATAGGATAAGCAAGTTTGTTAGGGATGCAAGAAGATTTTGGAGGAGTGAGCATCCATGGATGCGAGTTGTGACATTGCCTTAACCAACATTTTTTCCGACAGGATTTTTTCCGACAGGATGAACGAGTATCGTTCAACCGTCGACGATGCCATCTCGAGTGAGTTAATTCGGATGAAGAGCTCTCCATTTTTCGAGCCCCTCACTTACACGTTAACTGGTGGGAAGCGCCTTCGACCAATCTTGCTACTTCTCGCATTTCAAAGCGTGGGGGGCTCGGAAAAAGACCCACTTCCAGCTGCGGTCGCAGTGGAGCTCATACATTCGGGCTCTCTAGTGATAGACGATATTATCGACGAAGATTTAACGAGGAGAGACATTGAAGCGTTTCATGCTTCGTATGGTCTTAAAGTGAGTCTATTAAATATGGAAATGCTCGCCTCAATGATGCTTGATATAGCGGCGAGGTGCTTAGATCATCGAGTTACGCAAGTACTCGCACAAGCGGGATACACCCTGGGTATTGGGGCATTTGAGGAACTTGCAGTTTATACAACAAAGCGGACTATAGATATGCGTGAGTACCTCAGTATTTTGGAGAAGAAGACCGCGTTTCTATTCGAAGCGTCAGCAAGGATGGGAGCTTTACTCGCTGGAGCGCAGAAAAATGAAATAGACGCGCTATCCGACTATGGTAAACTACTAGGCCTAGCTTATCAAATTCAGGATGATATCGTGGACCTGGAAGAGGATCCGTCGATGTGCCTATTGATCTTTTTAGATGGCAAATTTAAAGATGAGCAACACCTTCAAGAGTTATCCACATCATATATCGCAGAGGCAAAGCAGCGGCTTCAGGAACTGAAGTCAAGCGAAGCAAAGAATCTGCTTTTTAAGCTGGCCGATACTATTGGAAAGCGTTCTGCTAATAGACGCGAGAAGGTTATTTAAACGGTAACGAACGCACTGCGGAAGCGAGGGCTGGGTGCATCGTCTAGGAGTTTTTTTTCTTTAATCAAAGAAAGCAAACGGCGCTAACAAGCTAAATCTACGTTTTTTGTGCGGGAGATAAAAAGCCTCTGAAAAGTTGCTCAGGTGTGATAGAGATTAAGCGAAGGGAAAAACGCGCGTGGGCCACCACGATCTCATACGTTACGATGCCGCCGATCGTTGGGTTGCTCATGTTCGCCCTCATCAACTACACCGTGTCGAAAGGACCGTCCTTTGTCGCGCTAACGTTCCTTACGACGTTTTTTGCGGTGCTTATGCCTCTGAGCATCTTGATCATTTGGGCACGGAGGACACACGCACACGACCTGGACGTTCCCGGGATGGTGGACCGCAGTCAGCCACTGCTCGTAGCGACCGTTTCGTATTTTATCGGCACCGCAGTCTTGCTGCTCATCCGAGCACCGCCTCTCACCACCACTGTTATGTTAGGCTATGGCGTGGGCACGCTTTTCATCTTCTTCGTCAACCTACGGTGGAAAATCAGCGTCCACGCGATGGGCATCGCAGGACCGACCGTCGTGCTCCTCTTTGTCTTTGGTCCGTGGGGCGTGCTGCTCGGATTGCTTTTACCGCTAGTCATCTGGAGCAGAGTGTACTTGGATAAACATACGGTCGCTCAGGCGCTCGCCGGGGGGTTGGCCGGTTTTGCGCTTGCATCTTTCGGGTTGTGGTTGGTGTTCGTCTATAGCGTGCCTTTTGCAGCTTATTGAGTCCTCTTTGAGAGCTCGGCAGCTATGGCAATAACATTCCTTGTGTTCAGTGTTAAACACGCTTGCGTCAAGTGTCCTTTTTTTTTAGGATTTGTCAAATGCACAACATAACGGAAATCTTATTGAATTAATGCCATTCGTTGTTTTGTGCGCGCGGCTGCCTCGTTCGCCAGCTTCGATCCCCACGCCCGCTTCCGCGCGGTCATCGAAGAGGTCACCGCACACGGCGCGGCGAACGGGACGATCGAGAGCAAGGCCGTGGCCCCGTGACGTAAATCAGCGGGCGATCCGTGATGACGATCGCGACAACATGATTATGCAGTTCCTGTCGTGTAGGTTGCGTGCCACTACGGTGGCAAACGCTTCTGCTTTCTCTGTCGAGCGCAGTAAACGGAGTGCCGAGAGGACGACGAGTGGCCAAGTTGTATGTGCCGCCCATGAGCTCCTGTTTCTTTTGTCGCTACTGCTAAAGCCTGACGTATTACAGCTGTAATGAGTCGGGAGATCCCCACTTCACAGCCCAGAGACGCACGAAGCGTGCTGCTCGGAAGCTGGCGCTTACCGATCCTTAGAACGTTTATACAATGGCTCGGCCAAAGGGCATGCATCAAAGGACTTTTCAGCGGTTGCGGCAAGACGCGTTTGACTCGATTGAACGCGAGCGCTGGGCATTTGGGGTAGTCATGGGCAGATTTCCTGTTCTGCTAAATAGAAGTTGTGGATGCGACTTAAGAAAGCTTAAAGATAAGCTATTTTTTAAGATTTCCTTTGACTCACGGGCTCCGTTCACGGCCTGACAGTAAAAGAATGGAGTGGCGAGGCATTTAGCAGCTAATTGGCTGTGAAACCCAAAAACTTTAAAGATGCGTGTTTATTGCTGAATGGGTTCTACCGTGAGGTGTAGCAAACTAATCAACGAACTATCCTTGAACTCACTTGCTTATCGACTTAGTCTGTTGAAGGCTTACCGACTTAGTCTGTTGAAGGCTTACGTATTTAGACTCTGCCTATCAAAACAGTACCTTCGTGGTAGTGGATTGGAGATAGGGGCCTTAAATAACCCGCTGAGACTTTTTAACGGTGCGAATGTACTATACGTCGATCGAAAAGCTGTCGATGAGCTCCGTAGAGAGTTCCCGCAACTGAAAGATTCCAGCTTAGTTGATATCGACATCATAGATGATGGCAAGCGCCTCAACACAATCGAGGACAGTTCCGTAGATTTTGTTATTGCTAACCATTTTTAAAGCACTGCGAAGATCCCACAATGACTGTAGAGACGTTTATCCGAGTCCTGCGACCGGGCGGCATATTATTTCTCGCCGTTCCGGATAAAAGGTATACGTTCGACAAGGATAGAAGTCTTACTAACCTTGAACACCTGATAGCAGACCATCGCTTTGGGTCGATGATCTCGAGAGAGGACCATTTCAAGGAGTTTGAAGAATGTGTAGTCCATGGACCGTTAAAGAGAGATTTTAGCATCCACTATCATGTGTGGACTGACAAAGAAATAGTGGAGCATTTAAAAGTCAAGCAAAGAGCAGTAGAATAATTGATTTAGCAGCCCATCATCATTTATTTTATTGAAATGCTCTAACACTTCTAATACATTTATTATAGATTTCAATTTAAAGATCGGTAAAAAATTATGAAGGTGCAGATAAAATCCTTTCGGCAAAAAATAACACATTATTGCTCGTAAAAACATTATGTTACATCGTATATCCCAACCGATCTACCAACCGCTAACCCACCAGTGCTACCAACCGTTGTTACACCAGTGTCAAATATCCTTAGTTTTATATACTAATTGTTAAAAAATATCAAAAAATGAATAGTTTTAAGGATAAATTTTTGCTCTTAATTAAAGTAAGCAGGCCAATAGTGTGGGCTGTAACTCCTTTGTTTTTTTTATTAGGATTAATAGTTTCAGGCAGTATTTCAGGCAGTACTGTGCTGACCCCTTTATTAATTTCACAAATCTTGCTGCTATCATTTCCATATTGTGCGTGTTTTTACGGTATTAACGATATTTATGATTATGAGTCAGATAAAATAAATCCTAAAAAAGGAAAGACAATAGGACGATTTTCAGAGGGAGCTGTATTAGAACCTGAATATCACTCTTATATCAAGAACGTTTCATTTCTCGTTGTTTTGTTACTGCTGTTAACATCTTTTTTAACGTTAAATATTGCTAATATTGTGGGAATGGTGTTATTGTTGTTTCTCTCTTATTTCTACTCTGCTCCACCTCTGAGATTCAAAGAGAGACCGCCTTTGGATTCTTTCGCCAATGGCGTAGGATATTTCTTTTTGCCTTTCTTTCTCGGATTTAGTTTTTGTGGCTCTATCAGTAACAATTTTGACGTATGGGTAGACATAATTCTAATAACTTTTTGCGTCATGGGATTCCACGCTTTTACTACGATTGGGGACTACACAGCTGATAAAAAGGCTGGTTATAAAACATTCGCTACTGTTTTTGGTATAAGAAGTGCAGCTTTGTTTGCTTTCCTTATAAGTGTTATAGCTTTATTCTCTCTTAGAGTATCACCTTTAATTAAACCAGTTTCTATTTATTATCTAGGCTTTTGCAGTGTATTGTTTTTTATTAGCACAATATTTCCTTCTGAAAAGATGAATAAATGGTATGGTGGACTTGTTTTAACAGGGTTTGGTATAGCAGCAATAGTCTTTTTATTTACATAGAACCTACCTTAACAGGTAGGGGCTTCTAGTATCACCTTACGCCCTCAGTTAGATGTATACCATAATAAACGCCAAGCACCACCGCAGCTATCCCAGTTTGACGCCGCCTGCGCACTGTATCATATCTGACGTCCCATCATAACCCTTTACCGCAAACTTACACCCGGTAACGCGCTCGACTAGTTTATTGTGGTCAGAGGTGAGGGGTTATTTCCGTAGGTCTTATTGATGAGAGACCTTTGGCTATGGCCATCCAGATAATCAGTTGGTCGCCGAGGTGCCTGTCAATAGGTGCCCCTGTTCTAAGCTGTCGGACAAGGTCAACTGCAGCATCCCTTCCAACCTTTTCTGCAGGGTTTCCGCGTTCGCCGAGAGCGTCTCCGCCGATGATTCCGCCGGTTGAGGTCTCGTCCCTAGCTTTTTTCGGAAATAAACCCCATAGGCGGCATATCTAGCGGGGCACAAGCTGGAGACGAGAACGGCCTTTCCATAAAAACCGACTGTGTATCTCTACAAAAGAGCGACAATCTCGCGCCGCTCGGGCTTGTCTACACAAACGTAGAACTGACAGCTTACGCCGTTTTTCGCAAAACCGGCTTGAGTAAAGGATCGATTCCGTGGATGAACAAATCTTCCGAAACTTATTGGGAGCCACGCTAGGGCTGGTCAGCAAAGAGCGGCAGGAAGCTTAACGAAACCATCAGCTGCAGAAATATGTCGACCTTCATGTGAAAGGAAAGTGATCAATTTCGCCCTCTCATCTCTCCGATATTGGCTAAAACGCAACTCGACCCACGATATCAAGCAGGGCGCGGGGTCGTCTACGTGCTCGAGGACTTCTTCGGCAGTCACGAAATCATAGCTGCGGTCGAGCACTGACGGGTCTCCGAACTCCTCCGAGTACGGGTCATAGCCCTCGGCCCGCACCCCGTGCTCCCGTGCATAGCCCACGAAATTCCCGCTGCCGCAGCCGTAGTCTAGAAGCGTTTTGCCGCGTTGCAGCCCGGCACGCTTAAGGATTCCCATCCGTTTTCGTAGCAGGACCTTGACAAAAAAGTCATACTTCTGGCGCTTAACCGGGTAATCCCGATAGTAACGGTCGTAGTCAATCGGCTCCTGCGCGTGCAGCGACCCGCACTTAGCACACCGCCAGACGATAAAAGTCTCGGCACCGAACTCCCTGACATTGCAGCGTACCTCGGCCGACTCTGCGGCAGGTCGTTCGGCCGTGCTCGTGCCGCAAAATACACATTTGATATTGCTGTTCATTCCCATTGCTTCTCATCCGTTCGGCCGCGCAAGCCACAAAATAGCCGTTTTCGGACGACTATTTTTGTGTAGCAAGTAACCGCACCGTCGATAAGAGCTACGTAACTCCTTGCGTTACGCAAACATTTCTTTTGCTTGCATTCCGGGGGTGCTTCTCGACACTGATCGAAATTACTTGGGTTAACGACATCCTCACGTCTTCTGTAGCGTGTGGCAAATCACGCATCCTTATCGTGCATCAGATTTTCCCATGTGTCTTTCGCCTTCATCCAAATAGCCTCGCGCTGCACAACAGGCGCTTTTCACCGGAATTTCTCTATAAACTCGTCGATGTTCGAAGACTGTAATAGCTGATAGTTTGCTTTGATTTTATCTAGGGGCCAATCCCACCATTTTATGCTCTTAAGTTCGCTTATCTGTTTGTCTGTAAATCTGCTTCCAATATGTCGCGCGGGATTGCCACCGACAATCTCGTAGTCACCAACGTTTTTTGTTACGACTGATCCTGCAGCAATTACGGCTCCATCGCCGATCTGTACACCTGGAACGATCAATACATCTTGACCGATCCAAACGTCATTGCCTATTACCATATCGCCCCTTCCCGAAGGATGCCCGGGATTCCTCGCCAGCCCATATATCAGTTCTCCAAACGGATACGTCGATATCCAGTCTATTCGGTGATTCATATCAACGATAATTCGAACATTAGATGCGATTGAACAAAACTTGCCAATGACGAGCCGATATCTGTCCGTGTACATGATAACTTTTGGGGTTCCGTACGAAAACTCGCCAATCTGAATGTTTTTTCCGCTCACGAACCAAGAAACTCTGTCTGCGATTCGCACAAAAGACAATACTGCACGCATAAGGAAACGGCTGTAAAGGTAACGGCTGTTCGTCAATGGTCATCACCTATCACAATGTGTGTGAGCTAGATGATAGATATAGGTTAGCTTGAAAAAAGAAGAGAAAATGTCAAACACGCTGTGTCGAGCGTTAAGGGCTACAATTCAAGGTTTGATAGCATAGAGCTTAATCCTTAAGCACGCGGTTGATGCGTTTCGTGGAGCCATTATAGGCATCTGCTGCCTGGGCACGTTTACGACATTTACCTGCAGTGCGGGTCATTTTTGGCTCAGAACCCCTTAGAAAGACAGTCACTCAGCCCTGCTTGGCATCCCGTTAGACGCTTAGTGCCTCAGGGACAACGCTCGCTCGCGAGGGACGCGATAAGGTGCTATGTTTTTCCTCTCGCCTAAAAAGGCTTGCTCAAGTCTATTGGATTAGTCCCGTTGACGTACGCATCCTCGGTCAAAAACGGCGTTGATTTGGGGGGACGGCGCAGCAAATTTCGAACGTCGTAGCCCACGCGCATAAGACCATCCAAGTCCGTCGGTGTCAATAGCACCAATTCACGTTTGTTGTGATCCCAATAGGCAGTCTGACATCGGGCGTTTATCCTTAGCCCGTGTCCCAGACCTTACGGCTGTGGCTCGGCACCACTCATTGACGTGTAAATAGCGGTGGTCGCAGGAGAGATAGTTAGGTAAGTAGTGCCGTCTGGAGGTCCCTGCGTGTAAGCGCTCGTGGCGTGCCAGACAATTTTCCCCAGTTGTTTATACTACAAGCTTCGTTCACAGAAGACCAGTACGGTCGCCGAAATCTTTCGTGACGTTGACCACCGTGCGTGTCGCGTGATTATACAAAGAGAAATCGCCTCTGTTGCCGCGACCATCGGTCAAAAGAATTTTGTTCTGCTTGTTTAACTAAACCTCACATTCCAGTTGTCGGTTTTGGCGCAGAAAATCAAAGGCCGAGGGCAAGATTCGAACCCGCTTAGTGGCCTCCTAAAAGCTTTTTTCGGAAATAAACCCCATAGGCGGCATATCTAGCGGGGCACAAGCTGGAGACGAGAACGGCCTTTCCATAAAAACCGACTGTGTATCTCTACAAAAGAGCGACAATCTCGCGCCGCTCGGGCTTGTCTACACAAACGTAGAACTGACAGCTTACGCCGTTTTTCGCAAAACCGGCTTGAGTAAAGGATCGATTCCGTGGATGAACAAATCTTCCGAAACTTATTGGGAGCCACGCTAGGGCTGGTCAGCAAAGAGCGGCAGGAAGCTTAACGAAACCATCAGCTGCAGAAATATGTCGACCTTCATGTGAAAGGAAAGTGATCAATTTCGCCCTCTCATCTCTCCGATATTGGCTAAAACGCAACTCGACCCACGATATCAAGCTCATCCGGGACGTTGAGGGGACTTTGACATTAAGGGCTAATGTGAGACCACGCATAAGAGACTATTTTGGGATTGGATTCGCCTCAAAGAACAAAATAAATTGTCTTTGTTGGTGTGATAAGCGCTGCAAAAAAAAAACAAAAGTAGTTTCTTCTCCCAATCAACTACGTTGTGCCTTGCCTCCACGATCCGTTTAAGAAAATAGTTAAGCTCATATCCGTTGTAAGGTACATACATTCTCAGCATTCATCAGCGCTCGAGGGCGCAAGGTTCCGCGGCTTGCCCACGCACGAGCTGATGCCTACTTACCGCCGGTTGCATTCGGGGTGCCCTCGCTCGCCTCGGGCCTGTTCTGGCGTCGCGCGTGAGCGCGACTGAACGGAGGACGGTATGAAGAAGATCCTGTTCATCGCAGAGGAGAGGTCCTGGTCGCAGATGGTCCGGCTGATGGTCCTCGCGTGCGGGCTCGACCAGCGCAGGTACGAGGTTCACTTCGCCTCCGCGCGATTCGACGAGCGCCTGTTCCATGGCACGAGCTTCAAGCGCTGGCCAATCACCTCGATCTCCCCCGAGAAGAGCGTTGACGGTGCCAGCCTGTCAGGATTGCTCGTACTACGTAATCGCGGGAAGGCGATCCTCGCGAAATACATCGCCGATGAGCTGCGCCTCTACGAAGCGATCCGCCCCGACCTGGTGGTCTCCGATATGCGTTGGTCGACCAACGTTTCCGCGCAGGTGTTCGGCGTCCCTTGCGCGACCCTCGTCGACGCGTACTGGAGTCGTCGTACCATGCGCGACCGGTTCCCGATGCCCAACGTCCCGCTCTTCCGACTGCTCGGTGCGTCGATGGTCGAGAAGTACTTATTACCCATCGCGGTGCCCACGGTGCTCCGTTACTTAGCTGCGCCGGTGAACAAACTGCGTAGGGAGCACGGGCTGCCCGAGCTCGGCGACTTCATCGACGTGATGACCTGGGGCGATCGTGTGCTGTTCCCCAACGATCCGCTGATCGTCCCGCTCACGCACCAAGCCCCGCACGAGACCTTCCTCGGCCCGGTTCTGTGGTCGCCGCAGATCCCCCTGCCCGCGTTTTGGGACGAGCTCGGTCGTGATCGACCGATGATCTACGCAACCCTCGGCTCGTCGGGCACGACCCGCGCGGTGCCGCAGGTCCTCGAGGCGCTCGGTGGCATGGACGTCGACGTGGTGCTCTCCACCGCCGGACGCGTCACGCCGAAGAACGTTCCGCGCAACGTGCACGTGGTCGAGATGATCCCCGGCGACCTCGCCGCGCGAAAGGCGGCGGTGGTGGTGTGTAACGGCGGCGCGAGCACTGGGTACCAGGCGCTCGCCGAGGGGACGCCTATCGTCGCGATCCCGTCGCTCACCGATCAGCTCCTTTCGGCCATAACGATGCGCGACGCGGGCGCCGGGGTGTTTCTACGCCCAGCGACAGTCACCGCGGCGAAAGTCCGCGCCGCCGTGGAGCGCTTGATGCGAGAGGCGAGCTTCAAGCAGATGGCGCAGCGCGCGTCCGCCTCGTTCGCAAGCTTTGATCCGCACGCCCGCTTCCGCGCGGTCATCGACGAGGTCACTGCGCACGGCGACACGGCGACCGGGACTGTCTGAAGCACGGCCCCGTGATCCGAATCAGCGGGCAATCCGAGTCCGTTTGACATTGGAAAAAAAATCGTTTTCGCCAGAGTGTAAGCCATGGAATCCTGCCGCGTGCGCCGCTCAAAACCCCTACACGCTAGATGCATTCGCCATCGGCGGCCATGTTGGCGCGGCCTCCTCGCCGGTTAGTGACCACAAATAAGTTCCTCAGTAAAACAAGGTATATGTAACGCTGCGCGGACGATGGTATAAGTCGCAATAGAACGGAACGTGATCTTGATCGCCGCGTCGCTTACACTTGACATAAAGCTGCATCGTGCGCGGTAACCACATAATACTAACAGGATAGTGATCGTGCTACGTACCTAGCCAACGCGCATAGCGAAAGTAATGGCTGCTGCTCTTGCCGCCTCGCTGCTCAATGGATGGCGGCGCGTTAGCGAAACCCTTGAAGAGTTTTCGCGGTTGCTGGTCGTCGCCTTGCCGGGGGGCCTCGCTTTCCGTGCGTCCATCGTGACCGCCAAGGTGACCATTAAGCGGGGGCACGGGTCATGATCACCATCTTGCTTTTTCGCGGGAAGAACGAGCCAAACAAGCCCCAAAAAATCAGATTCGGGTTGGCCAGAATGTGGTGTAGTTGTGAACTCACGGGGTCGTAGAAGCAATCCACAAATCCTCCGGTGCTTTTGCTATATCGCGACATAAACGCCATATTGCCGAACGGCACCCGCGTATCCTTGTCGGAGTTCTTTCGGAATTCAAAGATCTGCCAGCCCCCCTCCGAAGCCATCCTCTGCAGCTGGGCAGCCGAGGGAATATGGCGGTGGTACGGCTGGTGCAGAGGCCACTGGTCAAGCGGGTGGTGGAGGTCAATCGCATCCGCGTTGGGCGTGCTGATAGCCATGCGGCCACCGGGGGCCACATAGCTCTTCAGGTCATCGACGAGGGCGCGGGGGTCGTCTACGTGCTCGAGGACTTCTTCGGCAGTCACGAAATCATAGCTGCGGTCGAGCACTGACGGGTCTCCGAACTCCTCCGAGTACGGGTCATAGCCCTCGGCCCGCACCCCGTGCTCCCGTGCATAGCCCACGAAATTCCCGCTGCCGCAGCCGTAGTCTAGAAGCGTTTTGCCGCGTTGCAGCCCGGCACGCTTAAGGATTCCCATCCGTTTTCGTAGCAGGACCTTGACAAAAAAGTCATACTTCTGGCGCTTAACCGGGTAATCCCGATAGTAACGGTCGTAGTCAATCGGCTCCTGCGCGTGCAGCGACCCGCACTTAGCACACCGCCAGACGATAAAAGTCTCGGCACCGAACTCCCTGACATTGCAGCGTACCTCGGCCGACTCTGCGGCAGGTCGTTCGGCCGTGCTCGTGCCGCAAAATACACATTTGATATTGCTGTTCATTCCCATTGCTTCTCATCCGTTCGGCCGCGCAAGCACTATACTCGCTGTTGACCGCCGATGAGATCCAACCCTCACCGTAACCTATGACGAGTTAAGAGCCGCTGTCAACTTGATGAACATTTAAAAGTACTATTTCATAAGGTTGCTGATCCAGAAAATGTTTGGTATAGTAGAGAACAGCCTTTCAAGATCAAGGACGTTTACTTAATGGATCGACCAAAGGGTATGCACGAGCAAATTTTTCAGCGGTTACGACAAGATGTCAGAATACGATTGACCGCGATCACTGGGCTTTTGGCAAAAATTAACTAAACACATAGAGAACAATTCAGCCGCTTAAAAGTTGTCTTTATGGTCGCGACAAGGGCCAAGCAGTGGTGGCCATACTGCCTGCTGCAGCGGCAAAAACTCTGATATTTTGAAATATTTTAATAGTTATCATTAAAAATATTGATGTAGAATGAGGGGCACAGGATGTGAACGCCTATGTTATCCAGAATATATCTATTAACAGTTCTTTCGTTTTCGATAGCGTTGTCCAGCCCATTGTATCTCCTGGGTTATTGCTGATGCAATGACATTTTGTGCTATTAAGAGAAACGCTAAGGGGGTCATTAAGGCATAGCCTATCTTAGAAGAATAGCGTTCTTTTGGAAATACCATGTTTTTCGATAGTATGTGAATTCCTAACCAACCACAGAGTATTTCGAAAAGAATAAGCGAACTCAATAGGAAACCAGGAATGTAATCTCCAGAAAAGAGGAGGAGGAGCAGACCGAGTGCGATGATGATGACTCCGACAAAGCCAAAGAACGCGCAAAGCCAGAGCACAGGGTGATGCCAGCGTAGCCATGAAAATTGTCTTGTCGCAAATCGCATAAAACGTCTAATGCTTGTCTCTGACGGGCTTTCCATGACACATTTCGGTTCGAAATAGATCGCATATTTTGCTTTTTTCACGGCTGCGGTTACGGTGCAATCATCAGAAATTGCGGTTTTCCATTTTTCTTTGATATGAAGTTTTTCGAAGACGTTCTTTCTGATAGCGGTAGACCCGCCCCACACCCACCAAGGGATTGGATAAAAAAGGCAGACAATCGAGATCATATTCCATATAGAGAAAAGCAATGTTTTCCAGTTTGTAGGAAAATACCATCGGTATCCTGTCGTTGCCCCAATGGTTTCGTCTTGGAGTGGTGCGACCAGGTTCTGAAGCCAGTGTGTGTCTGGTTTCATATCGCTGTCTGCAAACACAAGAACCTCTGCATCGGCTGTTGACGCAAGTCCTGTGAGCAGTGCAGCAACTTTACCACTGCATCCCGAAACAGGATTTGTGAGCGCTAGGTGAGCATTTGACTTATTTTTGGTGAGTTGACCTAAGGCGCTATAGGCAGAATCATCCTTTGAATCAACGACGAAGATGATTTGATATCTAGGATATTCTTGTGTGAGAAACGCTGGTATGTTCTCGTGAAAACCGTGGTCGGTTCCTTTGCAGGGGACAATGACTGATGCTACAGGAGTATAGGGAGGAAATACTCTCTTTTTCGCTCGCGTATCTACAATGATCCAGAGGCTTCCAATGCTGCATCCTCCAATGAACCAGATGCTCGTCAGGATAATGAAAAATTCACGAATCATATGGGTTCAACTTCTACGGCGCTGGGTCACGTTTCGGGTCTCAGCCGCATCCGAGAGTAGCACACTACTCCCACGACGAAAAGTATTGCGGTTAAAACGATCAACCACATGACGTCAAAGACAATATCTGCGCTCAAGCCGCTTCCGTAGGTAAGAACGGATCGAAGGGCAGAGATAGCGTGGGTCCATGGGAGAATATCGTATAGCACGTAGGTTCTCCCCGCAAATTCGCCGAGCACCTGTTTCGGCAGCGGGAAGAACGCCCCGGCCAAGAAGGCCACCGGCAAAACGATCATCGCGCCCAGTTCCAGGGCTTGCATTTCGTTCTTTGCAAAAGACGCGATCAGGAGTGCTAACGCGATCGAAGCCATTCCTGCTATCACCCCGATCACCATTGCAAGCTCGAGTGAACTCAGACTACCCGAGTAATGGTATCCCAACCCGGTAGCGACGCCGATGAGCAGCGGCACTTGTCCAATGGTGATTAACGTCCACGTGAGGAGCGTCCCGAATAGGAGGTCAAATGCCCTGATATTCGAGAGCTTTAACCTGTCCAACGTCCCCGTCTCGATATCCCGAACCAGTGAACCGGACACAAGGCTTACCTGTATTAATATGGCCACGATGATGAGTCCTGGCACCATATAGTCGAACGGGGAGAATGACTGTGTCCCAGCGATGGGGTGATACTCAATGGGAATGTAGTCAGCGAGCGGTCTGTAGTGCTCGCCGGGCGCAGCGTTTGCTACCGCTTTCGCTGCTACGTCGTTTCTATAGTAATCAAAGATCTGCGCGATGAGGGCGTGCGCTGTCACAAAATTTATGTAACCGGAATCCCCTTCGACGGAAAGCGCTGAAGTGACGTTACTCGCCTCGGGGAGCGTGACGTTTTTTGGGAGCGCGTTGCCTGCTGGATTTGTGGTGACAGCTGCGTCTTGGAGCTTCGGTGTCGGTGCACTCGTCGGGCTACCTTGGATTGCTGCCTGGTTTTGGCCCCCCGTGCCGCCCGCTATAGCCTGCGCGCCGACTTGTGACGTAATCGCAGTTCTGGTCAAATCGTTCACCATCGAGGTGAACGCGCTCGAAAAATTCTTGGGAATGACGATAAGCGCATCTATGCTCCTTGTGCGCAGCAGCTCATTCGCCTTCTCCTCGCTGACGTTATGCAGACAAAAAAACTTCGTGCTGCTGTTCTCAACCGTCGCGTTCTCGAGCACTTGGGTAAAGCTATGGCCGTAGTTGACCTGTTGAGTCGTGTTATTGGAGACCACACTCGTCCCTACGTCGTAGTTTACGACCGCGACGTCATGGGGGAGGCTGCCCCCGGCCTGAAACGTGCCGCTTCCAAACGCAAATGAAAAGACAGCGATGAACACTACGGGGAAAACCAGCAAAAAAAAGAAACCCTTTCGGTCTCTAAAAATTTCGCGTATGCCCTTAGCCGTGATCTTGACAAACTTCATGTTCAGTCTCTGAGGGTTCTGTCGAAGTCGACACGTGTGTCTGCATTCGTTGTTTTAGTTTATGTACGTACGGTCGTTATTTAACAGGTTCGCTTTCTATGTGGCCTTAATAATGTGGTAATGTTGTCCGTTAATCCAAATCTCACTGCTTGTTCCGGTAAGCATCCACACAGCGTTTAATATACCCGTGAACGCGTACCACCACATAAAGCCGAGTCCGAGATCTACCCCGATTAGGTTTGTAAATAAATCTGCCATTTTTACCACCTACTTTTTTTGTCGTTCGTCCAATTTATGATCCCATTTACCCGCAGCGTCACAATCATCTCGTCCGCATAGGTGGTGTTGGCATTCTGTCGCATTTTCATCTAACATTTAACAATAAAAAACTATGCTTTATCTCAGCGTAACAACCCCCTTTGAAACGCAGTTACCTTCTATTTGTATTTTTGAATTTATGTAACAGATAACACCGGATACAACCATACAAGAACGGATACAATCAAACGTCGACTGGCAAAACAACGTCGACTGGCAAAACAACAACCAATTCGCCAATATTAAGTATTACAGTCGATACTTATCATTCGATAGAGCGACGGAGCTATCAGAAAGAGGTGTAGCAAAATGTTTGAGATTTCCCCTATTTTTAACCCGGGTGAGATCATCAGATTTTTTGTTTGATGGCTCCGTCGCTCTATTACTTCACATTGCATTAACGGTGCTTAGATTTTACCGCACGGAGCCGTAGTTTTTGCAACTTCCTACGGCTCCTTTACCCCTAAAACCGTTCGTTTATCAAACCTACTTTGAAGAAGCAGATGCGTGTCTCCGCCAGAACTGCCACCACTTCTTTACCTTATTCTCCTCAGTCGCTGCAGTCAGCAGTCTCGTTAGAGGTGCAGCGACTTCTTCGCGTAACTTCGAGTGTTCAAGCCTCAAATATGCTAAATTATCTTCTAACCGCTTTATGTCGTTATCCTTCGCTATAAGTTCAATTAGGATCGAATTACAGTCGCTTGGACGATCCGTTCACCTTCAGACACAACTAGGGTACGTCCCAGAGGCTTGAGATATCTTGCTTGATAATCTGCATTCCCGACGTCTGCTATCGGGTTAAGGTGAAATGGCTTCAAGAAAGATGGAACATTGGAGGGTTCCAGGCCGAAAATCCAGGGGATATTATTTTTCGCCACATGATCCATCATTTTATCCGCACCCGGAATGTTCGAACGCCGTTCGATAATGCTTTTCAAGACATAGGTGAATATGAGGATGCTTCCAGGAGCCGACTTGCCGACGAAGGCTAGTGTCCGGCAGACGGCCTCTTCCGAGAGATATTGCGTAACGCCTTCCCATACAAACACCGCCGGCCTGGAAGGGTCGAAGGCTGCCCGGGTCAAGACATCTTCTAAGCTCTGTGTATTGAAGTCGATGGGAACAAAAGTCACATGTTCCGGCAACCGGCCGAAGTGTTTTTTGAGCTTCTTCTTTTTGTCTTCTTGCACTGATGGTAGGTCAACTTCAAGCACTTTCACGCGCTCCATACCAGCTAAGCGATAGGGGCGCGTATCAAACCCAGCCCCCAAGATCACCAATTGTCTGATCCCCTGCGATAGGGCGGCCTGGACGGCATCATCGATATAGCGCGTACGACAAATCTGGGCGCCGTAAATTCCTTGCGTAATGTCATATCGTTTTATCGTGTAATTGCGTATGCAGGCAAACTGCACCAGCGCTCGGATGGGAGTGCCGAATAGGTATTTAACCACAGGATCATTGAAAAGCCGGGTTTCTTCTGGTTGGAACTGTTCGATCAAACGATACACCGCTGCGCCAAGCGCTGTATTTCCAACGCTTTGTTTTGCCATAATGGGTCTCTATAGAGGATATCAACCTAAGACAATGATAACGGTGACTTATGTGAGGTAAGACGTTAAAAAGTTGTCTCTCAATCCTTCGGCTTATTTATATAGAAGTTGGCTAAGGCAGACAAAAGAACATAAAGAAACTACTTTGATGACTTTGAAGACTTCAAGACTTGCTGCTTCTAGAACTGCCACCACTTTTTACCTTAGTCTCGCCAGTAGCTGCAGTTAGCAATCTCGCATGCTAGAAGCTTAACATAGAACGCCGCGGTTACGTGAGCGTTGGATCTGAATACCGCAACGCATAACTCCAAAAAAATTGGCTCACAGTCCATTGGCTAACTGAGACGTAGACTGTCCCTGAGGGGTGGATGCATATGCCCTCAATTTCGTCGTGTGGCCCCGTAAAATTATATTCGCGCTCTCCAATGCGCCACCCTGTAATTGAGCTAAAAACGGTTATGGTATTATCAAATTTGGTCGCTGCCCAGTGATCCACCCACCATATCCTTTCGGTTTTAGTGGTTGCCTAATTGTGAAAGAAGTGGACAAAATGAGAAATCCTCGAAATTCACGTCTATTAACTCACAGCCGGTCAACAGACAGGCGGCTTACAGTATTCGCACGGTCTGTAACCAGCGGCCTCTGCATCGCACGGTGAGTTAAAGCACACCATATTTTCGGGTTTAATTAGTATTGCCTGGTAACAGTATGCGTAATGATACGTATTTGAGCATTTACATCCAACAAACGGGCAACTTGCCGCTCTAATAGTTGGTTTCGATATCTGCGCAGAAGTCACGTGCGACGCCGCGCCGACAATACTCACAACCCCTCCTACCGATAAAAGAATGAGGAGCGTCAAAAATAGTGTTAGGATTTGTCTCTTCATGGAAATTCATCCTCCTGTTGATAGGTAAGGTTGTATTCCAATTATCAAAGAATGGATTTGTGTAATGGGCGAATACATACTATATAACTATTTCTAAAGCATTAGTCGTTTCATTAAACCTTTTTGAATGTATTACTATTGTAGTGTAGCATTATTGTGTAATTTTTTATTTTACAAGTGGAAATGATGGGTCTGTGTGTCGAAGAGAGGTACTTCAGTGTATTCTCTGCAGTCATATCTAGTCATTTAAACGTTATAATTAACACATATCAGTTAACATAGTAATAGGCACATTTTCTTATCTAAAAGTACATTTGGATATCGCTTTATTAAGCTATTAAAGGCCGTGTTGAATCGCGTTCAAATCTCCCAGGATACGGGGCCAATGACATCATAATGAGAATGTGGCGAATCAAATGACAAACATTATCATTATCAACAAACTAAATAAAAGATACATGCCCGTATTACCTCTAACCTAAAACCAAGTGCGGAGTTGTAAGTTAAGTTAAGAGGTGAGCAAAATGTTAATTGATCCAACTTTCTCGGGTGTGACTATAATCCGATTTGCTATGTTGTGCCTCCCGATGTTTGCACACATAACATTTCATTAATCTCACTCGCTTGAGGTAAGCCGTGCTAAGTTGGGGGGACCGGATTCTCTCGCTGGAACCAGTTTCCCTTTTCTTTTTCTTTGTTTGTAATTTCACTCAGTTGTATATGAGAGAGACTACATACGGCCCTATAATTGTCCAAATTAAAACTCCACCCGAGCAAGCTCCAGGTTAGTAAGATAGAAAGAAAAACCATGCTTTCACCTCCAGTTGTATCTATTTTGGCGTCTGTTTATAGCGCCAACATTTGCTGAAGTAATAGCATTGTAGCCGTTACATCCGGGAACGTTAATTGTATTACCCCCGGTGTTACATTCTGGAACATGCCGCTTAATAACGTGAGAAAATCCAGAAAGAACATATGTTTTCCCTCCTGGTTGTATTTATTGTGCCGTTAGTTAATATTTACTTCACTCGTATAACGCGGTACATCACGCCATTTACAAAAATCGTTTCATATTGTCCAAATGGGGCAATAGTATGTACGGTATGTTGCTGTAAAATAAAATGCAAGCAACCCGAAGCCAAACATCATATCGAATACGTTTTTGATTAAATCTGCCATTTATTCTACTCTTCATAACCCTCTTATAGTAAGGGAAGTATGGACTGCCATGCGTTCAAAAGAGCCTGTGCATTAGCGCCACCACCTAAAAGTGCCATTGCTAGCACTAACCCTCCCATGCCCAACGTCACAAGTGTTTTCAGGTCCACACGACTTATCAACGTCACGAGTGTTTTGGGGTCAATACTACTGACCAACGTCACGAGTGTTTTTAGATCCACACTACTCATATTTTGGGCTATAGTGTCCAATAAAGTCATTTTATGTTCACCTCCCCTAATCCATTGGTAATCCTTTCAAGAATCTTAACTCCTTTCGGATCTTCCTTAGTTCTCGCTTCGTAACCATCAAATCATATTCCGTTTCTCTGAGTTTTGAGAGTGTTTGCTTGTATTGACGCGCATAATGCGAATTGTACTAACTTAAAACCTCCTCATCGGTTAACGCGGGCATGTCATACCCTCCGCGGCCGTGCAACTTGCAACTATGATCAAATATCATGACATAAATATGATGACAACTTAAGGACTTGCACCTAACTATTTTCACCAATACTCTTCCGGCCCTGATATGGCTTGAAGATTTGGCGAATCTTAAACAAAAGAGGTGTAGAAAATGTTTAATTTAATAATTGACCCAACATTCCCTGACCCCATCAACATTATCAGGATTCCGACCAACGCCGTAATACTCCCATCGCATCTACTCGACGCGGTTCTTTTCATCATAGCAGTTTGTACAGTCGTTTTTCTTTACGGGTATTGGCTTTCAATCTTATATTTACGGAGAAAAGCACCGACGTTTCATTAATTAAGTTGCAGTCCACAAGTGGCACAAGGAAAGAAAAGAGGGACCGGTTATCGCGTGTCGGTCTCTCTTCTCTTTTTGTTAAATTCGCGTTCGCGAATGATGGGTTATCTAAGCGAATTTTTAATACACCTCGACATAAAACCGATTTGACTCATCTCCAATAGTGGAAATGATATGTTATGTGTATAGGGTTCTAATTGTATTATTAAACAAAGCAATTTCTATATCTGATGAAATGACCGCTTCTTTAATATATACGTTCCTTTTATCAAATGCGGACTTGAAGAGGAGTGCGGAGTGATCGTCTGGTCGCTCTCAACTAAGGAGGCGTGGACGCAGGCGACCGACCGTTCCATCAGGGATCTGATGTTGGCAATCTTCTCGTGGGTCGCCGAGCGGGAGCGTAAGAACCTGAGCGAGCGGACGAAGGTAGGGGTTACACGAGCACATAACGAGGGGAAACACATCGGCCGGCCCTTCCGGGAGATCAACTGGCGGAAGGTTGACGAGTATCGAGCAAAGAGGTTATCGTGGTCAGCCGTTTCGAGGGTGATGGACATTCCCTACAATACGCTGCTTGCGGCAACGGCACGAAGATCAGAAAAAGGGAATTGAAAGTTTGGGACAGCCAGTAAGATCTATGCGTCCGAGCGTGTTGTCATGCCTCACCTCTCAGAGTTACGCATGTAGTGTACCCTTCGACGCATGTCCTTTTCATTCAAAATTCAGATCCAACGTTACTCTACACGTGTACGCGAGTATAATGTAATATAGAAAAAACAGAGGAGGGGATTATCTCCTCCTGCTCACTCCGTACGCCACGACCCCCACTCCGATAGGGACGATCGTCCCCACAACGGCCGGCACCGTGCTCGGCAGCGGAGCCTGGGTCGCAGCTATGCCCGGCATCGACGTAGCAGCTGCTGTTGGATCTGTAACGGTGACAGTTACAGGCTCACTGGTACATGGTCCGTACTTGTCGGACCCCTCGTACTTTGCCTTATATTTGACCCATCCCGTTTTCCCGTAACTTAAAACGTTTATTTGTGTCGACCCGCTAAAGTGCCCTCTTTCATCAGTCTTGGTGCTACCGCTGACCTCCCAATCTTTGCTGCTATCGTAAAGCTGCAAAACCGTGATCTCGTCTTGAACAGGTTTGTCATCGCTGGTGAGAAGTGTTCCTTCAAGCGGAATCTTTTCATGGAGCATCACGTGTGAGGGACCGGTGAGAGTGCACTTGGTTGGTAGTTTCTGGCCGACTACTGTTGTCGTTGTAAACTCCGAGAAGAAATCGCTACAAAACGGTACGTTTATGAAGAGGTCGTCCGCCTTCGCACTCTTGACTCCACCACGTGGGATGGACACAGTGTAGCTAGTTCCGGTATGCAAGAGTGCGTTTGGCTTCAGTGTGAGGGTGTCACCAGCGATGGTGTTCGTCGTGGGCACCTTAGGGCCACTCGACGTCCAGAGCGCGACGTTGGCAAAGTCGTCCCCCGCCTTAATGTCCTGGTTAAACTTGACGTTGATGACCGCGTCCAAGGGGACGTCTTTGGCGTTGAGTGCGGGAACGACCTCGGGCCAGTCGAGGTGCATGACCTGCCGCATGAGGAACTCACCCCACTTTGTGTCTTGGGCAAACTGCAGTTTTTCGTACGCACACTCTCCACTTACCCTTGAGTCATACCACGAAATGAAGTCCCTCATGTTGTACCCGCTGCACGGCAGCCAGACCGACATCCCGTACAACCCTTCCTGACTCTCGAGAGTTTGTCCCTCATAGAGCACGGCATTCCCGACGGCAGTCCGCACAGCATCATCCGCCGCCTTCACCTGCGCGTCGCTGATGCGTTTATCGAGCTGTTTCGTAAAGGAGAGGATATCCTTGTAGTCCTTAGCCGGCGAAATATTCTTCGTATTTCGAATCGCCTCCCATATCTCGAAGTTATCAGAGCAGCTTTTGTCGATGAGGATATGAGCGAGGTCGTTGAGGGCGGTCTTGACGGCCGGCATTTTCGTGTTATCGAGCACTGCCATGGTGCGGTCAGGATCATTGGCGTACAATTTTATGTACTCATCGAGGATCTTCCTCCCCAACGCTTGCGGCGACGCATCGGGATTTTGCGAGAGCCATGGCAGAACCGGGGTGTACAAGTCCCATCCCACTAATGCGACTTCTTCCGAGGCAACTGTCACGGTCGCGTAGTCGCGCACCTCGTAGGCGACCTCTACCATGTCCATTTCACAAGCGTGAAGGAAGAGGAGGTCGAAGTGCATGCCGCTTTCGGCGAACGCCTTCCGAAGCTCGATTGGGTACAAGTTATCTTCAGGGTGCTCGTCAAAAATGATCCCCTTCCAGCCGCCGCCGTGATCAAACAGGTCCAGAATATACCGGTCTGCGGTAAAGTCCTTCACGAAATCCAAGAAGTGCTTCAAGGTGGCAGGAGACCCCAAGTCGTATTCCGGGGAAGTACCGATCGGCTTCTCCAGGAGCCGCCAGCCTTTATCATAGTCCGAAAGCCACCAGATGCCATCCTGATCAGTGCCGGGCATGTCTATCAGTGCTATAACTGATAGACCGTAATCCGAAAGGTGATTTGTCGTGCCCACTTTTTTGATATATCCCTTATACGCAGCTAGCGATTTGTTGAGGTTGTTGTCCCCTTCCGCGTACCAAATCCACAAGTTCTTGATCTTCACTTCAACGGGGTGTGTTGCTTCGCACGTGTGGCCCTGAACATCGGTGACGGTGAGCTTGACCGGGTAACTCTTTGTTCCTTTAAAGCAGTGTGTGACTTTCACCCCTTCCTCCTTGGGGCTCCCGTCTCCGAAGTCCCACTCGTACTTCCTAATCGCGCCAGATGGAGTTGACGCGGAGCCATCGAATTCGATCTCCTGATACGGGGCGGCGTACGGGGCGGGTTGCGAGACGGTGATGGCAGCTTTGCAGGGTTCGCTTCCCTGAACATCAGCAGGCGCAAGAGCCTCTGTCACACGTTTACTGTGAGACTGCGCTGCAGTTGTCGCCCGACTCGCCGGCACAACGACAAAATTCACTACCGTCAAAACCATTATCGCTACAAGCACAACACTTATTATGGCTTTTCGTATAGTCATGAGTGTACATCACCTTCTGGTTGATGGTGCGGCGGTGACGTTGGTTGGGCGAAACATCGCTCCATCAACCTCTATTATTAAAACTAAGTTAAGATGAGCCGCTAAGTTATAAATGTTGCCATAATTTTACACTATTGTCAAAAGCAAGCCCTAGAAAGTCTTTAAATCCTAAAATATGAATCTCTCCAAATTGATTTTTGTTTGAGAATCAGAATGTACTTTGAGATTATTTTGGGGTATTGGCAGCACCGCAATATTTAAAGAGTTAAAGCTCATATGCGTATGTTTAAAAATTATCAGCGAACTAATAAGTCGATAAAAGAGGTGAAACGCATGTTTCTCTTTATACCATCATTTATACCATTCTTTCCGGTTCTCCTACCAATCATCTTCCCGATCATCTTGCCCTTATTTGGTATACCGCTTTAACAGTCAACGATTGGAGACGCATAATTTGTTATTTGCTTAGCGGTATTTGGGACCGGATTTTGAGGCGGAATAAAACTATATCATAAAAAAGAAATTAGTTAACAATAACAATCGGATTAACGTTGGGTTAATTTTATTGCCTCGTCGCGTATATTTACGTGTTCTTTAATAGGAGGTTAATAGGAGGTGAAAAACGATGTTGGCACTTATTCCATTTATAGGGCCGCTCATGGCAATAGGGATATTTTTTGTTCTCCAGAATATGTGTTCCTGCAATCCACTTTACGTACCGCTATTCCTGCTGATGTTCTAACACAGACTAGACGAAATAAGACGACTTCGCAGAACTGATAAATAGAAACTAAAAAAAAGAGGAGGTAAAAACGTTGGTAGACGCATTAGCACTATTTGTTGATTTATTGGTCAAAAACCTTCCATGGATGATACTAGTCACGTTATTCCCGCCCGCATTTCCCTTGGCCATATTGATCCAGGAGCCACAGAATCTGGCACTTATTCTTAGTGCTTTCGGACTTTAGTGATCCATTCATCCCAAATTAATCTAAACAACAGCACACCTTTTTAGACAAGTTGCTGAGATGAAATAAGACGACTTCCAGTAATTAGTAAATCGCGAATTATCAGTGTTACGGACACAATTTTTAAGGAAATAATGCGTGTTAGTTATGCGTTTCTAAAATTATATGCAAAACAATGTATTGATATAGGAGGTGATCGGATGATTTTTCGTTCACTAGCAATGGTTGCATCTGCGAGTATAATCGGTGGTGCAATAGTTGCATCTGCGCTCATAGGACTTGCTGGCATGGGGATAAGTGTAATTCCAGGCATTATTGGTGTAGGTATAGCATTAAAGCAGGGTTTGAAACCGGAAGATTTCCTTTAAAGCAGGGCTTGAAGCTCCAGGATTGATAACGAGCATTGCAGTGTTTATCCCGCTCATCCTTAGCCTCGGGTCCTAATAATAGATGCGTAACAATTTGAGATTAATTTTTTTGAGAATCAGAATGTGATTTTGCTGAGACACAAAAAATTATCACAAAACAATAAACAACAGATAAGGCAATCATTTCAACAATTGCATTGCATATAGCTCTTTTCTCACCTCGCGACGTTACAGCGGATCCATTAGCCAGCTGTGACTACACTTGTCGGAAAGGGATAAAATAAAAACTTTGAAATTATAAAATAAGTCTAACATAGCGTTAAAACTGCGCTCTTGTATTGCTTCGATACACTAATCTCCATTGCGTATGGTAATATAAAAAAGAAAGAACGGACCCAGATGAGTGTCGGATGAATGATGCTCCGTCCGACGAAACTCTGCATCGGTAATTCCAGCACTTCCACGCCATAGGCTAATCTCATCGCGCTCCAAAGCTCATACGAGCATTGGTTCACCTCCTTTATGTTTGTAGTATGCTATCGTTTTTTATAACTATCTAATGTCCCGCTGAAATCTTGCTTGTGAAATCCTTGGATTGATTGGATGAGTGGATTAGCGGTAATAACATTTTGGAGGGCCGTCTGCTAGGACTTATTAGCACACGAGCAGGGCTTGCGTCTGCTATCACGATGCCATGGAAAGGGCCGACGATGTCAAATATATATAAGCACGAAGATGTTCAAACTGTTGAACATACTTAACATAAAAAAAGAGATAAACAAACAATGCACGAAAGAAACTATGGTGAAATGGGAATGCATCACGACATGGGCAAGAAGCGGATGACGACAAGATGATGGCGCAGCACGAGAGAGGAGTGCTACATGACGTTGCGATTGACGCGAGAGGGCTAGAAAAGGTTTACAAAGGCAACGTTGCGGCGTTAGCCGGCGTCGACCTGGACGTCAAGGCCGGCGACATCTTTGCGTTGCTTGGACCCAACGGCGCGGGCAAAACGACGCTCATGCGCATTTTGACGACCCAGTTCAAACCAACGTCCGGTGAAGCGCACATTTTCGGGCTGGACGTCGTTCGAGAGGGCGCAGAGGTCAGGAAAGTGATAGGCTACGTCCCCCAAGAGACGAGCGTCTGGAGCGATATCAACGGCTACGAGAACCTCCTCATCTACGCTAAGATATACGGTCTACCAACACGGTCACGAAAGGAGGTTATCTATGACATGCTCGAGAGCATGGGGCTACGCGCCGCCGCGGAGTAGCTCGTGAAGACCTACTCAGGTGGCATGATCAGGAAGCTCGAGATCGCGTGTGCCATGCTGATTAGGCCCAAGATTCTGTTTCTCGATGAACCGACGCTCGGACTCGATCCCTCAGCCAGAATCACTGTATGGGAAAAGTTGGTGTCCTTTAAAGAGGAGTATGGCACGACCGTACTTTTCAGCACGCACTACATGGACGAAGCGAACGCCTACTCTGACGAGGTTGCAATTATCAATAGGGGGAGGATGGTCACCTCAGGCACGGCTGAAGAACTTAAGCACTCACTTCGAGACGAGCTCATCAAATTCAGCTTGTCCGACCATCGCGTCGATGAGCATACGTTAGGTCGGATACGAGGTCTGGAGCGCGTGAACAGCGTCGTCGTTACTGACTCCACCCTCAACGTGACCGTCGAGGACGCAGAAACCGCGCTGCCCGGCGTCATGGATGTGCTCAGAAGCGGGGAAATCCCTGTCGTGCGAATTGCGATCACGAAGCCAACGTTGGATGACGTCTTCTTGAGGTATGCGGGAACGACACGCGGGTCCGGCGCCGCCAGCACGACTGGGCGAGTAGAGGAGGAGGCAGGAGGCAATCGCCGTGAATGACTCCTTAAGGGTAGTGCTTGCTATGATGGAGCTCGAGCTTCGGAGACTCAGAAATGACCGGACGGAAGTGTATACAAGGGCCGTTCAGCCCGTGTTGTGGTTGGTGGTTTTCGGAACGGTCTTCAGTCAGATACACGCCATACCGACCAGTGGAATACCGTACGTTGACTACATCACTCCTGGCGTCATGCTGCAGTCAGTCCTATTCGTCGCCGTCTTGTACGGCTTGACGCTCGTGTGGGAGCGGGACTCTGGTATCTTAAAAAAGCTTCTTGTGGCACCGGCTTCCCGATATGCGACTGTTATAGGCAGATCCATGTCTTCAGGCGTCAGAGCAATCATCCAGGTAGTAATCGTCATACCCGTGGCGCTGCTCCTCGGCGTGAGCTTCATCCCCAACCCTGCCTATTTCGTGGCAGCGCTCGCAATGTTATTCGTCATTTCCGGGGGGTTCGCCGCCCTCTCAATCATTGTAGCATCGTTATTGAAAACCAGGGAGCGATTTATGGGAATCGGCCAAGCGCTCATCCTACCGCTCTTCTTTGCCAGCAACGCCCTTTACCCGATAGCGTTAATGCCTCCCGTCCTCCAACTCTTCGCGGTTTTTAACCCGGTGACATATGCCGTAGATGCTGTGCGGGGACTAATGATCACTGGTAATCTGGCGCTCCTTCCGCTTGACGTTGCCGCCATAGCGCTCTTTGATATACTCATGTTTGCAGTGGCTTCATTGAGCTTCCGTAAGATAATCGAATGATCAACCGATGATTCCCGTATCGTCGGTCGCGTCCTTTTAAAGCTTTCCTATCCTTCCTTTTTTTATCGCTGTCGCAAAGCTGACTCCAGCAATCGCGAACTCAGGCACACAGGTGCGCATAACTACCAATAAAGAGCGAAAATCCGCTTTTACTTTCCCTAATCACTTTGTATTTCTTGACCATGATCAAGAACGGAAGTATTTAATAGCATTCGGAGGATTGTTATACTGGGCAGTGATCTTTTTGGTGATCGCAATAATCGCCGCTCTCCTCGGATTGGGAGGGATTGCCGGATTTTTAATCGCAATAGCGCAGATCCTTTTCATCGTGTTCATCGTACTATTCGTCAGTGCGTTGATCGTCGGTTTAGTACGCCGCTGAAATAAAGAGGCGGTATCTTATACGACGTTCGCATAGCAGTGCGGCCCGTATAGAAGGAAAAAAAGATGAAAAAATTACTTACAGCATGTTTAACATCAGGTACTGGTGCTCTGCGTCCTTGGAGTGGGCATAACTGCAGTAGCAGCAGTGACTGACACAAACCTCATCGCCATCTCATCAGCGACCTCATCACCGGTGCTCCACAACATCACCATACGTGGCGCGTTGACCGATAGTATGACGGGTTTGGGAATTCCTAATGCGACTGTCATCCTCAACCGGTCAACTGACAATGGTGGCACGTGGAGCGATTACAGCAGCGCCTCCACCAATCAAGGAGGGCAGTATATCTTTGATTTTAATGAAACGAACGCCACTACCGCCACTGCTACATACAAATACAATGTAAGGTTCGACGGAACCACTCAATACAATCCAAGTCGAAGCAGTGACATTGCGGTCACGTGGACCATGACACCCACAACCCTCAGCGCCACCGTGTCTCCCGCCCGCCCCTCTGTGGGGCAGAACTTCACGATAAGCGGACGACTCACCACTGACGGATCCCCGCTCAATGCCACGTCAATCGCCCTGTATAGGTGGAATCCAGCTACCACGGTCTGGGAAGTCAACCAGTCAACGACGACTAACACCTCTGGCGACTACCTCTTTTCAATCAATGAATCAGTCCTAGGAAATTATCTCTATGCATCGGTTTTCGCTGGTGACAACACCTACGGCTGGTCATTTGCGTACGTGACTGCGGCCATTAAAACGCCTACTGCGATTACCGCCTCTGCATCAACGTCAACGACAACCGTTGGGCAGAACTTCACGATAAGCGGACGACTCACCACTGAGGGAACAGGCTTATCTAATCAAACCGTCACGCTCCTCACATCCACCGACAACGCCACGTGGACGAGTGCAACGAGCACGACAACCAACGCAACTGGCAATTACAACTTCACGGTCAGCGAAAGCTCTGCAGGAACACACTACTACAGGGCCAGCTACGCCGGTACCTCTACCTACGCCTCGGCGGTCAGTGACGTCGTAACTGTGGCCATTATCCCAGAGTCTATTGCGCTTACCGCCTCTGCATCAACGTCAACGACAACCGTTGGGCAGAACTTCACGATAAGCGGACGACTCACCACTGAGGGAACAGGCTTATCTAATCAAACCGTCACGCTCCTCACATCCACCGACAACGCCACGTGGACGAGTGCAACGAGCACGACAACCAACGCAACTGGCAATTACAACTTCACGGTCAGCGAAAGCTCTGCAGGAACACACTACTACAGGGCCAGCTACGCCGGTACCTCTACCTACGCCTCGGCGGTCAGTGACGTCGTAACTGTGGCCATTATCCCGGAGCCCGCACCTTTGATATCCATCACCATCGTGCAGCTCGTGCCAGTCGCCCCACAGTACCTTGAATGGGACATCACCAACATGGGCACCACTGACGCGTGGGTTGCGCCCTCTGCGAAACTCTATCTTCAAACGGCAACCCCACCCGGCTATGCCCCCGATGGTACAATTACCGGCTACTACGTCAACAACGCCACAACGTTTACGACCCGCCACGGAGACCTCGGCTGGGTGCACATTCTGCCGGGACAGACATACCGGATCTATTCGCAAGCAGTCGTTCCCTCCAATGCAAAGTGGGCACTCTACAACGCGAACACGTTTTACAACGGGAACTTCCACGGCTTGCTGTATCCAAGCTGGAATCAATATGTAACGCTCCGGTAACGGCAAAGGGGGTCCTTTTTTTCTTTTACACTTAGCGTTCTATGAGTCCCAACTCACGGAACATCATACGTCGTTGGGAGCAAAAACTCAAATATACCACTATCCTTGGTGCGCATCAGCTCAGCGAATCAAACTGTTTCGTTGTGCGATGAGGTGGTTTTTGCTTCGAGTTCTCGTTTGAGCCAGTTCAGTTCACATACTGCTCCGGGATCAGTTCATCTCTACCGTCATAGGCGAGCACAATATCATGTGCCCTTTTCAATCATCTTCGCTGTCCGCACGTAGGCAACCAACAAGATAATCGTGATAAGGGGGATAAGAATATCGTCGTAGAGAGCGCCGCCGGCGTTGCCAGGGGCATAGTTGCCGTGCACAATGATATCCATAATATGCCCGTATGCTGCCCCCCACAGAAATATCGTTGCCGCTATCACTGTCGCGATCCAATAGTTACCTCTGAGCCAGATGCAGGTGATGCCCAGAACCCCAATGGCCAGGTTAGCAAAGCCGACCTCTCGCTGGAACGGACCTCCTGCAGCCCATCCGATGCTCGCAGCGGTTCGATCAGCAAAAAAGACGTGTCCTACAAAGCCGATAAGCGAAGCGATACCGATACCTATCACCAAGAAGGATAGCAGAAACACCTCTATCACGCGGTGCCTCGTCCGAGGTTCGTTATCAGTGAGAAGGTATACAATGGCAACAATGATGCTGATGAGGATATAGACGTACGCTAAATCAAGATACACCATTTGAATCACCTTTGAACGTGTTCGTAATTGTGAGGATATGGTATGGATCTCCTTTTTAAATCCTTTCTTGTTCAGCGGTAAATGGCTCAAAATATATCGTGTTGCAGAGCAACGTGTGCTAAACTTGTAATGCAGAAACCGAGCGCTTGAGAGCCAGTCCATCTTTCGTAAAAAAATGTGTTAAATTCACACCTTCTTCAAGAAGGATAGCAAGAAGATCGGCGTTGACAGTACTAACGCACGTTCCGGTATCGCTTTGCCATTTATCTCGATAGCTCCAGCCTTGATCTACGGCGTGTGCAACGGTTGTTGGGCCATTCGAACCTGAATACCACGCAAGTATATTTACAGTTCAACGACCATGACTGTGAGAGGGGTATAATAAAGTCGAATTTTAAAGGGGGACAGCCGTGATTGAAAAAATATCTCTAGAGATAAAAGCGCCGTCGGAAAAGGTACCTAACTTCTTCGGAGAGACACCAGAAGGTTATCAAACGCACTACAAAGATGTAAGCGCAGACCATATCGAACGGGTGGTAAACGTGAAGAACCCGGACTTTGAGAATCCAGATGTTTCGTTCCGCTTCAAACAATATTCTCCAATCACCGGCAGAGTACAAAAAATCAGGGGGAAGGTTACAAAGGCGGAGCTGGACAAGACGACTGGGATATATCGATTTGAGACAAAGTTCTTATTTCCAGTATCACTTATCATGCCCGGGTATGACAGCGTCATAGAACCTACGGGAGAGAGAACCATCTTAACCATATATCTTCATTTTACATTTTTGGCGAAATTCATGGAGAAAAGCAGGCAGAAGGTTGTCGCACACATAACGGAGGAACTTAAAACCTCAAAAAGTCTAATTGAGGGCTGAATGCCGGTTCTGCTCCTCCTATTATGCTGCGCGCAGCTACGCGATCAACATAGTGTGGGCGGGGGTGGATATCCATCGGGAGCAATTAGTGTTCGGGCATACAGGCATCTAAACGACGACTATCTACCTGCAGTTCAAGGATGCGGACTAACGGGAGGGATATAATAAAATTGAATTTTGATGATAAGCACGTTCTTATGTATTTACCGACCGATCACTACACACTTTTTTGCACCACCTTTTTTTAATGGCAGTCTCTACGTAGCCTGAATGTCAAAATAAAATATCTCGATCTAATCTCCCACTTCAGTTTGGATTCACCTCCTTTTTCGAGACGCCTCGCCCTAGCTGGAAGAGTCTTCGGGCAACCAGGATGTACCATGCTACACTTAAAAGTCCTCCAACTATGGCTAAAATCATAGCAACATCATACAATACTGGGACGAAGGTTGCCCACATCGTATATATTAACAAGAGCACAAATCCCAGAATTCCAATATAAGCGGTTGTTTTGCTAAAGATGTTGCCTCGCAGCAAAATAAAAGAGAATAGTATGGTTGCGAGTCCTGGCAAAATGAAGCCATAAAAGCTACCTGGTGTAAAGTCTTCACCCCTGGCAAGTGTTGCCTCCCCTGCTGCGGCGAAGAGAGTTCTTTGGGCATCTGTTGTGACAGCAGCGTATTTTGCGCTAAGGACAAAGATGGGAATGGCCGCATTATTCGAAATGTAGATTGCTATACCAACGAGGTAAAGGATCAATGCAAGCGCTGCATAGGCTTTATATACCTGCCGATGAGCTGCATAGAGAGCGAAGAACAACGGAATACTTACAGTCCACGAAATAATATTCATGAAACCAAGGTACCGGAGTCCTACAAGCCAATTGCCCTGAAACATTGTGAACATGTCGATCGCGCTTAGCGTACCGTACCTAATGTTCCCTCCCCCAAAAGTAAGGGCGATGTCCAGCACGAATATCAGAACGGCAATCAGGGCAGCCACGCCACCAATTTTACAGATCCAATTCCAGCTGGAATCTGCAGGTTCGGCATCAGCAACCTGCGCCATGTTTAATGTCAACGTTTAATCCCTCTCTTACTATTTGATTTTTCATTTAATCCCTCCATGTTTTAAGCTGTTAAACTATCTGTTTAACGCATTAAACTCGCTGTTATTTTGTTCACCCAATATGTTAATTGATTAATATAACAATTAGAGAGAGGCTACGTGGCAAACGATGATTTATATACACTTCCGAGCATGTTTTTATGCCTTACCCCCTGCGAGTTGCGCATGTAGTTTACCGCTCGAGGCATACCCTTTTTGTTCAAAAAATGGTTGCTATGAAACAGATTAAGGACACAATAACGATTGTTACGGGTGGAGGCTCTGGCATGTGAGCTTTAAAAATTATTAGCAAAAATTATTAGCAAACTAACAGATCAATAAAGGAGGTGGCTCACATGGCTAATCCTGCATCTGGAAAAGTGGCAAACCGCCTGTTCTTTGTTGACCACCTCCGGGCAGCGCTAATAATCTTGGTGGTCCTGCACCATCTGGCGTTCATCTCCCCCTTCTATTTCGAGGAACCCGCATATCAGGGTATCCTGGCGTTTCTTTTGCTGGTATTTCTGCTTGTCAATCAGGCCTACTTCATGGGTTTTTTCTTCCTGATCTCGGGATACTTCACGCCCGGGTCCTTTGACCGCAAAGGGTCAGCGTCATATTTGAAGGGTAGGCTGCTCCGCCTTGGTATTCCCACACTCACATACATGTTTATACTCAATCCCATCGCGTTCATTGGTGTCTACCAGATGCCGGCAAACCTAACCGGAATCACGACACCGTTCAATTGGCAACACCCCAAGTTGGTCGGGATTGGGCCTATGTGGTTTGCCATAATGTTGCTCGTTTTCGACTTCAGCTATGTTGCCTGGCGAATGGCAACAAAAAACAGAGTGGCGCATTCAACAACCAATCCTGTAATACCTAACTATCGGACGATAGCTGTCTTTATTCTGGTATTGGCGCTGGTCAGTTATCTGTTGCGGATCGTTATGCCGCTTGGCACATATGTGTTTAGCTTCCCAACCTTAGCCTACCTTCCACAGTACACCAGTTTCTTTATCATCGGGATTATAGCTTCTCAACGCAACTGGTTGCGGACGATCCCGAACTCGATGGGAAAGTGGGGATTTAGGGTGGCACTAGTGACAACGCTCATCTTGTTCCCCCTCGCACTCAGCGGCAAGAATGCCTCTCTCGGTGGGGGTATTGGCAGTCTGGGGCCTACGCACTGTGGGACTCGATCTTCTCGGTTGGGATGTGTCTGGGCCTGATTACGCTCTTCCGGCGCTTCTTTGATCGTCCGGGAAGGCTTGGCTGGTTTCTGTATCAGCATGCTTACGCCGTATACGTCTTCCACTTTCCGGTCATCGTCCTTCTTGCCCTTGCGTTGCGCGGGATCCATCTTGAACAATTGCTCAAGTTTGGTCTGGCGGCGATCATCGGGGTTCCGCTCTGCTTCGCGGTCGCGTATCTGGTTCGGAAGATCCCATTCATGGCCAGGATCTTGTGAACGAGTATTTAAACTTCCATCGATTTTCTGTCAGTCACAATTGGAGATCAAAGTAGATGTTTCCAACATTCGAGGAAACCGTCAATCTCATCGTCATGGTATCCCCACTGTTTGCAGATTGCATGAATGTTCGTTTCCCATATGGTTGCGTCACGGCCTAAATGAAAGTATATCTTCTAAAGGAACTTATTGCGTTTGTTTTATTCCAATGTTACCGCCATACTATTTTGAGTAAGTCATATGAAAATAAGGTCGCGAGCAGACTGTTTGGCCACAGTAACCTCAGCACGACGCATATATACGACAGTTCAAGGGTGCGGATTTGCGAGAGGGGGTATGAGAAGGTAAAGTGTTCATGTAAGAATCTATCTGAACGTTAAGACCCTTACGTACCCCAAAGCAAGACTACTTCTAAAAAAGAGAGGATAAAGACGGGGCATACATCACGCGACGTTTGTTAGAGACAATGATGCATCTTACTACTCTACTCTCCACCACTCACTAGTTCACATTTATCGTACCCGTCATAAATGGATGAGGGGCACAGTGATAACCGTAGCTTCCTGGGTCATTGAACTGAACTCGATATGTATCACCGTTATTTAAATTTCCAGAAGAAGGAAACTTGCCATCATTGGAAGTCACTGTATGCCCTACTGAATCTTCATTGACCCACGTAACCGTAGTGCCTTTTCCTACCGTTAACGTGGATGGTTGAAAGGCGAAGTTCTTGATTGTGACGGTGTAGGAGGGATCCGACGATGAAAGCGGTGATCGAGTCGTTGAAGCAGACGCTGCAGTCGAATTGGGGCTTACAGGATTAGTGTTAGCTGTGCACCCCGTTATTAGTATACACGCTACCATTACCACGACGGGCAGTGATATAAGGAGTTGCCTTTTCATGTTTACTACCTCTTCGAGCCAACATTGATTAACTGTTAATACAAGCAACGATAATTGTGAATTTAAGCTTTTTCCCGTTATTCACGTTGATCATGACGTTACCACTTCTACAAGACACATCTTTTTCTAAGGGTGTTATGGGAGTCCGGCGTAAGAGTCTCAGAACCAGTGGTGACTTTTTTCTCCTTTTCAAAAGAGTATAACGAGCTATTTATTGGCAGGCAAAAATAGTTAAGAGCAACTAAAACATACTACATAATGGGGTAGAAGTTGTACTGCACGCCACTACAATACCGCGACTACCCTCCCAGTGTGTCGAGGCAAGGCCTAGGGTCTTTCACCTCCTTACCGAAGACCATGCCTCACCACCACTGTGGTTTTCAATTCTCATAGCATACGTGAGGTAAGACTTTAAAAAGCTGTCCCTCTCTCGGCTTATTTATATTCCTGTTACCCCCTCGCTGCACTGAATCGCATAAAACACCTGTGAATATCATACGCACCACCTCTGCGCTTTGTCGGTGACAGCACCCAAATGATGCACGCGCTGTGTTGTGACTGTGAAGGGAGTAAGCTTTTTGAACGTACAGAAACCGTTACTCCCCATGAAACCATACTGGATGCTTTTCATCATTGCTATTGCAGTTGTAGTGATTTCCAGCGCCGGATGCACGACCCAGACCACCCAGAATGCAACCTCCGGCAACCAGACGATCGGCGGGATCACGCTCCCCACCACCACGGGCCCCCCGACACCGGCAGAGGCACAGCAGATCGCCGCAGCGGCGTACGTTTTCGGCTACCCCCTCGTCATTATGGATGTCACAAAGGACCAGGCGACCGCGGTGCCGGCTCTGACTCTGACTCCTAGCGGGCAAGCGGCACCCATCAACCAGGTCGCCTCCCAGCCCGCCCCACTAAACGCATCGTTTACAAACGTGGTGAGCCCGAACGCCGACACACTCTACTCAATGGCGTGGCTCAACCTATCAAAAGAGCCGATGGTGCTGAGTGTGCCCACTACGAATGGGCGGTACTACCTGATGCAGACGCTCGACGCCTGGACAAACGTCTTTGCGGCGCCAGGGACGCGCACCACCGGAACCGGCGCGGGGAACTACGCCATCGTCGGCCCTAGGTGGAATGGCACCCTCCCTACTGGACTGACAACGATCAAAGCGCCGACCGACATGGTCTGGATTGTCGGGCGCACCCAGCAGAACGGCCCTGCTGATATCCCTGCGGCAAATGCCCTCCAGGCGCAGTACAAGTTAACACCGCTGAGCGCCTGGGGCACGAACTACGCGCCGCCGACCAGCGTGTCGGTGAACCGCAATGTGGATACCAAGACACCCCCTATTGACCAGATAGCGAACATGACCCCCGCCACGTTCTACGGTAAGATGGCAACGCTCATGGCTTCCAACCCCCCGAGCACCGTGGACAAGCCGGTCGTTGATCAGATGGCCCGGATCGGCCTCACGGCTGGCACACCATTTAACTGGAGTAGCGTAAACACTACGATCCAGAAAGCGGTCGCACAGGGCGCTAAAGACGGACTCGCCCAGGTCAACGCTGCGGGTCTGAACCCCCCGGGCGCCGTCGCCATACATGGCTGGTCATTTAACTACCACCTCGGCAATTATAGGACGAACTACACGCTTCGTGCTGGCACTGCGTGGGGAGGACTTGGCGCAAACCTCCCGCAGGACGCGTTGTACCCGGTCTCACGCACTAACGCCACTGGTGCCGCGTACACCGGTACACACAAGTATATCATGCACTTCGAGAAGAATAGCACCCCGCCTGTTAACGCGTTCTGGTCCCTCACGATGTACAATGACCGGAAGTTCTTCGTGGACAATCCGCTTAACCGCTGTGCGATCTCACCCCACCTCAGTCCTTTGAAGTATAACGCTGACGGATCGCTCGACATCTACATCCAAAATGCATCGCCCGGTCAAGACAAGGAGTCAAACTGGTTGCCCGCGCCGTCGAATGGGTTCTATCTCATTTTGCGTATGTATTGGCCGCAGGAGGCTGTACTGAACGGCGCATGGGCGCCACCGGGGGTCCAACAGGTGGGATAAGCCACGCCAAAAATGCGTAGTCTATGACTCCATAAGGGCAACGCTAGGTGAACAGTCAAGCGCAACTGAGCCATCAGTCCATACAGGCTTCATCGCGTGCCCTTTGGCTACGCAATCCAGCGACGACGTAGAAAGCCATTTGAAATCGTTTCATGACGCTTTCGAGAGCCCAGAAGGCAAAACTGCTCACCGCTGCTTATCATCTTTAGGCTCTTCTGGATCGTCGAAGAGGTTTTGACCTAATTCAAATGGAGAGGCAGTTGTAAATTTATTCCTAAGTGGAACAAATGGTTAAGAATAACAAATTGTTGCTCAATAAAAAGCTATGAACAGCGCATAGATTTAAACGTTCAAACGTTTTAAAACATCACAGAAAAGAGTTACTGTTGGTGTTAAAATGGCCGAAGCTCAAGGTGTTAAATCAAATATAGCCCGACTCAACAAACTGCTGGCTCCTTACATCCCTCCAAGAGAGAAATGGAACCCTGCTGACGAGTCTCTTTACAACCCAGATGACCTCTTTCGAGTGCCTGTAGAAGAAGCGCAGGACATGCAACTGAAAGCGATCAAACATACGTTCACGCACCACTATCGCAACAGCGAGTTCTATCACCGGTACTGCGAGATGAGAAGCGTCCGCCCCGATGATATCAAGACCGTCGATGACCTGGATAAGATCCCCCTCATCCCCGACGTCACCTTCAAGCAGTACCCCTCAGGGGAGGAGTTTGCGCACTGGCTTGCTAACGTCTTTACCGGCGAACTGCCTGAAGTTGTCATCGAGAGCGCCAACCCTACGTTTGACGACGTGATCAACGCCTTCAATGCGGCGGGGTTGGCGGTGTCATATAGCGCTGGAACAAGCGGACGGCTTACGGTTATCCCGCGGGATATGAGAACGTTTAGAGCATCCCAGTATGCGTTTGCAAAGTCGTGCAATGGTGTTATGGACCTATTTGCCGATCAATCCCTTGCGTTTGTCCCAAATCCAGCGAAGACGAACTTGGATATGCCTAAGCATAGTAGTCTACTAGCTGAGCTCTCTAACATGCACTATGCTCTGGACTTTGAGATTCCCGCTGAGTTAACGCAGAGGGCTATGAGCGAGAATACCGAGCTGAAAGCGCAAATGCCGTCTTCTGCTCAAAGCGAGATGCAGCGGATGATAGCCGATAAGGCCATACAGTGGCTCGAGTACTATGACAAAACAAAAGAAACAATCTCGCTTGGCGGCCCGCCTTTCCTCCTCCTCCATATAATGAACGCGATACAGAAGGAGGGAAAGAGCTTTGACTTTGGCGAGAGAGGATCAGTTCTGACAGGCGGTGGCTGGAAAATGCACGAAAATGTCCGCCTCTTACATGCGGACTTCAGAAAGCAGGTACATAATGTGTTGGGCATCCCCGAAACGCGCTGCATCGATGGATACTCCATGACCGAAACGAATGTGGTTATGCCGCAGTGCCCTGAAGGTCACTACTTCCACGCACCTTGTACGTGTTTCAAGCCTCTCATCCTCGACAACACCTCTATGCCCGTAGGGTACGGCGAGTGGGGGCGCTTTGCCTTCCTCGATGCCATCGCCCAGAGCTACCCCGGCTTCATCATATCGGGCGACCGAGTCCGGCTGCTCGAACACTGCCCCGTCTGCGATCGGCCCGGCCCCGTGCTCGAGCCGGAGATTGAGCGCGCGAAAGGCGAAGAGGTGCGCGGCTGTGCAGAGGAAATCAGAAGAATCCTCGCGCAAGACCTTACACGGTGATAGAAATAACATACGTGAGTAATATCACAGACCAAAAAATCTCGGAGGAAGTGTCGAGGCAGTCGAGAGAATGAGGACGGCAAACAGAACAGGGGATATGGCAAAGCTTGCCGACAAGATAGAGCGCTTACAGGATGTTCCAAGGCCACTCACTGTGAGTCTTACCGCACAAGAAGAGGGCATGACGTTTTGTGTGGTGCCCATGGGAAAGCTCGGGTCGCCTCTTAGGCCGCTCATGGGAACCTACGGGTCTTCCCTGCTCTATGGATATGTTGGAAAGCCTAAGCCGATATCTCGTGGAATGTTAAGCGTTGCAAAGATGAAGCATGCATTAGACGAGGTCCACTCATGGCGCTAACTCAAGTTTACGCGCTTATAGGAAGTCCCGTAGGGCACACGCTTTCTCCTATAATGCATAACACCGCCTTCAAAGAGCTGGGACTTAATTGCGTCTATCACGCCTTCAACGTGGAAAAACAAAATGCAAAAAGAGCGATAAAAGGAGCACTTGCGCTTGGATTTGGTGGGTTAAACGTAACGATGCCGCTAAAAGAACTTGCCCTTCAATATGTAAATCCCGACACTATGGCGAGGCGCATCGGCGCAGTTAACACGATAGACAGCAAAGGAAATGGATATAACACGGATGGAGTTGGCGCCGTGAGAGCGCTAAAGGAAGCGGGAGTGAGGGTCAAGGACGCAAGTGTACTTATGATCGGTGCAGGAGGCTCTGCAAAGTCAATAGCTGCACGGCTGTTAATCGAAGGCGCACGAGTGCTCGTAGCAAACAGAACGAAAAGCCGCGCAGTAATTCTCGCTGACAGAATGGTAACTGAGAATGTCAGCTGTGGTTGTGGTGATATTGAGTCACTCAGCCTCGACGAGATTAACAATGTCATCGGTGAAGCACAGGTGCTTATAAATACAACGTCCGTCGGCATGCATGGAATCGCTGAAGGGCAGACTATCGTGCGAGCAGAACAGATGCACAAAGGGCTTGTGGTCTTTGACATAGTTTATAGCCCCCTTGAAACGGCGTTGTTAAAGGAGGCTCGAAAAGCGGGATGCATGACTATTGATGGCCTCAAAATGCTCGTCTACGAAGGAGGTGCGGCGTTCAAGATATGGACTGGTTTCGATGCACCCATAAGGTCGATGGAGTCAGCAGCCAGGGCAGCTCTACGTGGATAAACACAAGGTGTGCTCTATTGCCAAAAAATCGCCTTGACGCACCCGAATGGATATTTCGTGCTCGGTGACCTGCGAAAGTTCGCTGACCAGTACGGGGATATTATTGGCTGCGAATCCTCAAACCGCGCTTTTATTTTGGCGCACAGCGTGAGCGGCGTTGAATGAGCTCCCTATCGGAAATCGCTGGCTGAGAATGTTTATGATACATATATGGAATCGTGGAAGGAGGTCCAGCGGGGGAAAAACCGCTGATCGAACTCCCGTCCAGATTTCGACCCCGCGTTATATAAAAACAAATCTAAACGATTCGAGTCAGATTCTTCTATAACGAATTTCTGCTTATTTTTCGATGATTGTTTCATCTATATAAATCCCTACATGCCGACCGCTTTGCATCAAACACCCCAGTAAACGGTCATCTTTCCTGAGCTGGGTAATATTGCGAGGTTTACCGTCGGCACCCATTACACGGACGTGCCAGTCGTCCTGTAAAATGGTGTTTATTTCCACATCGCCGATCTTTCCTTGTATAAGCAACAACGGGCGCTTTTCTATTTTATTCCGACCAACCGTAACCACACGCGCATCACCTTTTGTATTTATACTCAACACTTTATCCCCCGCTTTCAATTCACTTATATAGCGCGTTGAATTATCACGACTCAACACATAAGAATGGACCGCTCCGGCATTGACCCGAAATGGACGGAGCTCCATGTAGGGCAAATAGTGAGTTTCGGAGCAAACAAGAATACCGCCTGCGGATGTGGAGCCGACAATCATACCTTCATCTTTAGTCATAAGCGAAGTGGTATCGATACAACCGCGATCCCCCATGCCGATATACTCGATACCAAGAACTTCAACCTCATCCAGTTTAACCTTCTCATTCTCCGAAACAACCTCGCCGATTTTTCCGATCACGTCCGGCTCGTCGCTTTTCAATACGACACCGTCGGTTCCTTTTTCCAAGACACCGGAGACAACGGGAAATTCTTCAAGGGAATGAACAATCTTGAATAAGCCAGTTGGGGCCTTGTGTTTTTCGATAAGAGCAATCAGTAATTCGAGCGGAATATTGGTTTCGTCGTCCATTTCGACAAGCAAATAATTATAGTGAATCCCTCTGCTCCCGGCAGCTTCCATCGTTTGCTGATCCACAATCTTAATGTAATAACCACACTTCAGACCCATCTCCCCAGCAGCCTGTAAAACCGTCTCGTCGCTCGAAACGACCGTATCTCCCGCTTCGATTTTTTTTAGTTCCGCAACATCCGTAACCCAATAAGTAAATTTTATCTTCGCGCCGAAATGACCTTTATCCTTCTCGACGGAGTTAGGCCGAACTAGAACGGTTTCGATCGGCGACATATTAAGAACATCCGCCCAATCATCGGGATTTTTTTCATCCCGTAAATCAAGCCAAATCTGTTTTGGCATCATTATTTCTCACCTCACCCATATGTAAAAATGACTTAGATTCTACATGTCTCTAGCAAGTTCTTAAATACCCGTTCATAAAGTCTTGGATTAGTGACCCTCCTCTCAAAATCCTTCGCGAGGATTGTACACAGCTCCTCAGCACACGTATTCACCATACCGCCCATTTCAACGCTTCCGTTCTGGTCCCAGCAGTTGGTTTCAGGGATGCCCAATACTTCTTCGACCTGTTTCCTTTAGTCCGCGGCGGAGACGCGTTTATCTTCGCTTTTTCCAGCTTAGAAATACATTTTAATAACTAATAATAATGCGTGCATGAATAATAAAAGTATTTTCAGACTTAGTTTAAACTTATTGAAGTCGCGATGCTAAGTCATTTTTTAGGCTTTGTTTGTAATATTACCATTACACACTAACACATTGCCCAGAAGAAAAGATTCAAGAAAATTTTCAAAGGTGAATTACTTTATTGTATGATGATTTAATGTATTTAAGGCAAATTAACAATAATCAAAAAAGTGCCAAATAGTACTAAATGCCGAGCAGTAGTATCTAAAACAAAAAAACAGGCTAATAACAACCCCGCGCATAGCTTTATAATCTCTGTACGCAATGGTACGTGTTTAAAAAAACTGATGGTTGGTGAACTGCTTCAGTTAAAACCGACGGCCAACAAGACAGTGGCTTTCTATGAAAAAAACAAGTATTATCGCTATTTTTAACACTTCTTATTTTTAATTCGGTATGCTAAGTCATTAGTATTGCGATGGCTAATGCACGAGCAAAGCCGACGTGGTGGATTAAAACGGTTGGCAGTAATGCGGGAAAGATGGCGGGGACAACGCCCGGACCGTTTATTGCAAGTAAAGAATCCAACAAGTACCATTATCCGAGGTGTTCATACGTTAATCAGATTAAACCTGAAAACAAAATAACGTTTAAAGCCGCTGAAGCAGCGATAGCGGCGGGGTATACCCAATGAAGTGTCTGTAAACTCCATCACCCACAGGGATTCCTACCGCTATAGTTATTCAAATGCTCACTACAGTGCATGTTGGCGATACGGTAATCGTGAGTGGAAAATTGTTTGCTACAGATACAGGGAACGGATTTAGTGCAGGTTGGGATGTTTCTCGCATTTTGTCAAATGTTTGCCCTTAAAAGTTTCAGAAATGATCTCATTCAGACGTACAAAACTACTACCAAGCGCATTGGAATGGTACTTATATTGGAACAGGTAGTGGCATACATCGCTATAGCTCTTCTAACTAAGCAATTTTTCTCGGGCCAGTGGCTCTCATTAGTGCGCTTTCACAATACAACCTCTGTTTGTGCTTCTCTTTGCCACGATACTGTCACTGCAGTTTCCACGAGTGCTTGACGAGAGCATGACACGTGCGGACTTTGTTGGCAAAGGCCTCGGTATCATCGCCATTTTCGGGGGGACGTACATCATTAACTTCGTAACTACTTAACCAATGCGTTTGAGAGTGATGGAGGGCATTCAATTGAACTGCCGTCTACCCTGTTATGCAAACAAAAGACATGTGAGAAGCGACGGTGCGGTAAAGGGAGGTAAGGGGGTACGTGAGTGCCAGCGTTGCCTCCTTCAATTATTCTTTTTTAGATTTGGTCATTGTCAAATAAATCTTCGACGCGACTATTTTCCCCCTCTAAAAACGCGTGTGCTGCGAGCAAATCTATATATCTTACGGTAGCATTCTGAGCGTAACGCAACGAACACAGATGCCTTATATGGTAAATGATATGTCGAACTAACTGCGTTACAAGTTTGTTAGCGCGGTAACTCTTACACGCTTCCCAAAATGTCCTTATTTAGTAAGATACGGTTTTTTCTACGGTATATCGGTAGACCTCCGGTATTTAGTGAGATATGGTTTTATCTACGGTATAAGATCGGTAGACCTCCGTGGGAAACCGGTCGTCCGCAAACGGAATTCATACAGTTAGAACAGGCAGGCGAAATTGTTGGATCAGTCCTTGATGTTGGATGTGGCACAGGTGAGAACGCTCTTTATCTCGCTGCACACGGCCACGAAGTGTGGGGAATTGATTTTACCTCTCTTGCAATCCAGAAAGCAAAGGAGAAAGCCATTCAGCGTCATTTAACTGTAACATTTCTGCTTTTAAACGTATTAGAACTGAATACGCTGGGTAGAACATTCGATACCGTCATCGACGTAGGACTGTTCCACAATTTGAGCGATGAAGAACGCCCTCTTTTTGTCGACAACCTCGCGACCGTTATCCACCGTGGAGGAACGTACTTCGTGCTTTGTTTCAGTGAATTGGAGCCAGGAAGAGATGGGCCGCGGCGGATTACGCAAGCCGAAATAAGGAACTCATTTCAGAGGGGCTGGCACATTAATTACATAAAACCAGCGACTTATGACGATTGGTTGAGACCAAACGGACTTCGCGCGTGGCTTTCGTCTATTTCGAAGTCTGTCGTGGAGAGTGAATAGCACCTAGCTGCCTCTGAGAAGTAGAAATGATAGAAGGGTTACGGTGACGTGGTAGTTTTTGGGTTGGTTTGTCATAGAAATCTGCAACCCGATTAGTAAAACACTCGCTTGTTTAAATAGTCCACCGCGACAACGTGGCCGATACCATCTCCGTCACTCGATGCCGTCTTTGGTCAGATCGTAAACGGGGCCCAACGATCAAATGAAATTGTGTTTTTGACCGGCCCTTTCCGAATAGCTCGACGTGCTTCTCAAATACAGCAAGTTTTCTGCGCGATATCCCAAAGATAGAAAAAAACTCGTCCCAAAAGGTCTGAGCCCTGACTAAATCGCGCTGCATGCTTCCGCTACAGGTGGATATTAATTAATGTTAGAAGTTTTTGAACACCTATATTTATATTGAGCTTCTTACATTTTAGAAATAATGTCTGAAGTTCAAGACTTTGCATCGCGCGTAATGACTGTTAATGAACGGTTAGGCTATAAGATCCCACCACGAGACACGTGGAATTCAGCCGATAAAGCCCTTTACAAGCCAGTTGACCTATTTCGAGTGCCTTTGGAAGAAGCGCAGGACATGCAACTTAAGGCCCTCCAATATACATTTACGCATCATTATAATAACAACAAGACGTACCACAAGTTTTGTGAGCAGCAAAATGTTCGCCCCGAGGATCTCAAGACTATCGACGATCTGGACACCATTCCTCTCATCCCAGACACCTCGTTCAAACAGTACCCTTCAGGGAAGGACTTTGCATTCTGGCTCGCAACCATTTTTACCGGCGACCTGCCTGACATTGTCATCGAGGGTTCTAATCCTACGATTGACGGGGTGATCAACGCCTTCAACGCGGCGGGCTTGGTTGTCACCTACAGCAGTGGGACGAGCGGGAGATTTACGTTCATCCCAAGGGATCAGATAACGTTTAACGCAGCTGAGTATGCGGTGGCAAAGTCGGTTGCCAGTATGACCGACCAAGCAGACGCTCACACCCACCTGTTATCAGCCGATCACATCTTTTTGTTGTCCCCAAACCCAAAGAAGACAAACCTGTTTATCGGAAAGGCCAGTAGTCTCTCCTTTGATCTAATCAAGGGCGGAGACGTGCAATATGCTATGGACCGTGAGATAACCATTGAGTTACTTCAAATGGCCATGAGCCCGAAAAAAGGACTGAAAGGAACGGTGATCTCGTTTGCCCAAAACCGAACGGAGCAGAAGATAGTTGACCGGGTCATACAGTGGCTCGAGCGCTATGACAGAACAAAAGAAACGATCACACTTTCTGGCCCGCCCTTCATGCTCCTCAGCATAATGAACACATTGCGGAAGGACGGAAAGCGCTTTGAGTTTGGCGAGAGGGGAGTGGTGATGACGGGCGGCGGCTGGAAAATCCTTGAGGATAAACGCACCCCACACGCGGACTTCAGGAAGCAAATAGGAGATGTACTGGGTATTCCCGAAACACACTGCTTAGACATGTACGGCATGTGTGAAGGAAATGGGTTTATGGTCCAATGCCCCGAAGGCCACTATCTCCACGCCCCGTACACGTATTTTACGCCCCTCGTTCTTGACGATGACTTGAAACCTATGGGGTACAATGAGTGGGGGCGCTTTGCCTTCCTCGACGCTATCGCTCAGAGCTACCCCGGCTTCATCATAACAGGGGACCGAGTGCGGATGCTCGAGCACTGCCCCGTCTGCGACCGGCCCGGCCCTGTTCTGGAGCCGGAGGTCCAGCGAGCGAAAGGCGAGGAGACGCGAGGATGCGCTGAAGAAGTAAGGAGAATCATCGATGAGGAAAGAAAGAAGAGCCCACCCCGCTAATGACAGTGCGAGCGATATTATTGATGCAAATGAGCAAGATTATAATGAGGAGTCTATGTTAGCGGAGACGCCGGGGTTGTCGACGAGAGAGATGGCAGTTTTGTTCATCAAACAGCTCTTCAAAGATCCTGCTGTTGTCAAGAGGTTTCTAGTGATGAGCCCCAGTGAAGAACGGTATGTTCGCCCACAGAGGCCATATGAATTACCTCTTTTTCGCGACGACATGCGATACTGCACCTCCAACGAGAAGTATCTCAGGCCTACCCTATTCTGTAACCCCCGCGAACCGGCAGTCATCGCGATGGCGAACGAACTTGGCGCATATGAAAAAACTGATTATGAGTTCGCTGAGGCGGCTTTAGCGTTTGTCAAGTACAACATGAAGCTTGAGTTATGCCCCATCAACAACGTGACGATGACCTTAGAGAGGGGTACGGGGGGATGTTGGCACTTGATCAATGTGTTCGTTGCCCTCTGTAGAGCTGCTGAGATAAAAGTGAGCTTATACTCTGTTAAGTCTGTCTTCAGAGAGGAACAGAGGGACTTTATTTTAGGTCTAGACCCATTTTTTGAGAAGATGTATGAAGCTCTGAATTTTAGTGCCTTCCCGGAGGTGTATATTAACGACAAATGGATGGATGCAGATGTCGTGTCAAGCCCCGAGATGCAAGCGATCCAAGGTTTTCCCATAACGAAGTTAGGAGAAGGATCGATGGGCACGTTCGTCGAACTGGTTCCAGGGCCGAGAACGCGCTTCGAATCCATGCCCTCATGGATTACTAGAGGAATGAAAATGCTCAAATGGTTTGCACCCGCCTTGATGGAGCGAGTAAACGTCAGCACACAAAAACAACTTGCGCTCGGGAGAAAGATCATCGAGGAGGCTGGTGGGATAGAGGCATATGATAAGAAAGCGCGGGAAGAGCGGGGCATCTTTTTGCCGCGGGAAGAGCGGGGCATCTTTTTGCCAATAACAGACCTCGAGTATGATAAACCGATAGTCTTTAAGGAGTGATCCTTCTCAGGTTAGACATATCGAATATAATAAAGCAAGAATCGGACAGCCCCTCCTATTTTGTCGCGTATCTGGTTTCTTTATATCAATGCGAACACACGCGACATAAAGACGACAGCTAGTTCATACTTCAAGCAAAGAAATAATCTTTCAGCGCTACAGTTCTTCTGCTGGAGTATCGCACTTGTTTTTGGTTCTGCAAAAATCCTAATCCATCGCAATCTTGAGTATATCAATTTCGTGCTTTATTTTTATGGACATCTCTTGTCGTGAAATGGTTTAGCGAAATGTTATGGAAGATTTAATCAAGACTTGGAGGAGAATTAGCAAGACTGCCTGGCTATTAACATACTGTTTACATACTAGCCTTCGTGCTTCAGAGTTACCAATCACAACGGGTTCTTGAAAAACGGTCAGTGCTTTAACTTCTTAATGGGGCATTTTTTATATTGAGAGCTATTCAATGCCGAATATTTTACTAAAAACCTTAGGAGACTTGTGCGAGCGTGATCAAAAATCTGGCAATAACGTATTAATGTGTAATATATACACTAAAAATCGAACAGTAATCTAACAATAAGTTTATATGCTTTTATATATTAACTAAAATATTTATTAAGTCATAGTTTTATTAGCCACTACATAATTGAATGTATCGAAATTAATAATTGGAATTACACACGATATTTAAAAGATAAGGGAGCGGCGCAGTCGCTATTAGTGAACAACAGCAGACATACATATGCTCATAAAGGGGATCATGCTGATGCTCATGGCAAAGAAAATTCACACGGAGTTTACGACGCAGACGGAATCATAATGAGTGCGTCAAAGGGCATTGACCTAGGAGTTAAAAAGCGGAAGATAGTCTCTATCAGAGGTCCAAGAAAGCGTAAGCAGACTACTTCACTCAATTGCCTTTCTACCTTAAGCGATATCATCACCACTAATATCGAGATTAAAGGGACGCCGCTCCAGATTATATCTGATAGGGCATTCAAGCATAACAGTTGAGCAGATGGACTTCATCTTCCAATAGTTTAACCTCCTCACGGCGTTGACCGTCAAAATGCAGAGCCACCCCCATCTGTTACATTTATGAGAGAGAGGCTGGCCTCAAGTGCTGAAGGTTCTATACGTCGTTGATCTTGATAACCAGGACTACGACGTTCTTTGCACTGTTGAAAGGCAAGTAACAGTATGAACGTAGTGTTGCTATTGGTAAGTGAACTGCAACAGTGTATGCAAACGGTGAAATAACAGAAACGATCCAGAGTGATGTGCATGGAAGTAATGTTGCTATTCTCACTCATTGTGGCAGTGATGCTGCTGTCAATTGTTGTGCTTGCTTTTAAAAATAAGATATTATTTAAAATGGGCGTGAGAAATTTTTCGAGACGTCCTAAAGAAACTACTATCGTCGTTGCAGGTCTTCTAGTGAGCACTGCGATCATCTCCGGGTCGTTCTTGGCAGGAGACACGGTGAACTACATGATCGAGAAGGCAACCTACGATAAATTAGGAGCTATTGATGAGACGATTTCCGCAGGGGGCTACAATTTTTTCGATTATTCGGCCTATGAAAAGGTTGCATCAGATCCCGGCGTAACGAGCCGCATCGATGGTATCTCTCCCGCAATAACAGTAAACACTCCATCTATTGACGATATCACGAGTGGCATCACCACGACAAACGTACAACTCCACGGCGTTAACTTCACGCTCGACAAGGAACTTGGTCATTTTACGCTTATGAACGGCACCTACACCAACGCGACCGACCTAGGTTCTGACGAAGCTCTGATCAATAACAACCTTGCACACGAACTAAACGCACACGAAGGCGATACGCTTACTGTCTACTACGCACTGCCAGACTCTACGCTCAATGCACATAACTTCACAGTAAAGTACATCGCACAAGATGACGGAAAGGCGCAGTACGGGCTGCGCAAGACACTCTTTATGCCACTCGAGGTGGCACAAACTGTTGTCCAAAAGCCCGGGCAAATTAATGAAATAAAAATCTCAAACAATGGCGATATCGAAAGTGGTGTATCCAAATCTGACGACGTTATCAGTGCTGTGAAAGCGTCTCTTATACAGGTCGGTTCTGGCTTTGAGGTCAAACCAGTGAAGTCTGATTCGCTTAAGCAAGCGCATGATTCTAGTGCTCAGATGTCCAGCTTGTTCGTCATGATGAGCGTCTTCTCAACGATTGCAGGGGTTATGCTCATCATCAATATCTTTGTAATGCTCGCAGAGGAGCGCAAGAGTGAGCTCGGCATGGCGCGGGCAATAGGGATGCAGCGCCATCATCTTATACAGATGTTCATGTTTGAGGGAATCACCTACTCGGTGCTTGCCGCAGCCATCGGTGCGCTGCTCGGCCTTGGTGTAGGTGCAGGACTCGTATATGGATTTAACGCCGTTTTTATGGGTAACGAGCTTGCAAGCACAGTATTTATGAGTGGCGAAAATGTAAGCGGGCTGTCACTTGTCTTCCACTACAACGTATCAAACATATTCAATGCATTTTTACTCGGGGTCCTTATAACCTTCATAACGATTGCCTTAGCATCGTTTATGATCAGTAAATTGAATATCATTCAAGCGATACGAAATGTCAGAGAACCGGAGCACGCGCGCACGACAAGACGCACGATTCTCTTTGGAGTCCTCCTCCTGATACTCGGAGTACTCAGCTATACCGTCGCGAGTTCAAACAACGTTATAAAGCTACTCTCACCCTCAATGGTGATTTTTGGTGCAACACTCATCTCGCGACGATTCCTCTCACGAGAACGAATATTTTCCATTGCAGGAATCACCTTAGTGATGTATATCCTCTATATTACTCTGTCGATTGTGAATATGCAGATTTCTGACGCCGCGGTCGTGTTCGTCCTAGGGGGCATTCTTCTCATTGTTGGTGCGGTTCTCATCGTTCTCTTCAACTCAAGCCTGCTCTTACGTGGACTAAGCCGCACGCTCGGGAGAGTGAGGTCTCTACAAGCAGTGCTGAAGCCTTCCATCGCGTATCCGCTGAATAAGAAGTTTAGGATGGGCATGACGGTGATGATGTTCGCCCTTGTCATCTTCGTCATCGTATTAGGGTCAGTTTTATCGGCGACTTACCAACCAGATATAACGAGGGAGGGTGGAGGGTATGACATCCGTGCGCTTTCAATTGCTCCGCTTGCTAATTTAACGACCGTACAGCCAAAATTAGGTTCGGGAGGGATTGCTGAACAAACAAGGGCAGGACCGCCACAAGACCTATCGGCGCAACCAATGTCGTTCTCAAACAACCTAGCCCCATTAAACGCGTCTACGCTCACATATTACGATGGTCTCTATGTGACGCAAGTAAACGGAGTCACTATCAATAGAGTCACTATTAATAACCAGACTACGAATAACCAGACTACGCAATTACAAGGCCCAACGCCATATACCGTCTACGGTATTGATGCAAACTTCACTTCGCATGCCACTTATACGTTTAGGGAGAAGGCTGAAGGACTTAATTCCACTGAAGATGTGTGGAGGGCACTTCGTGATCCGCACAACGTGGTCATCGACTCACTCTATCAATTCGGCAGCAATTCTGTGGTCAAGGTAGGAGATACGGTTACAATTCCTGAAGTAAACGGCACTTCAACGTTCACCGTCGTTGGAGTGCTCGACGAGAATTACCTCCACGGCATCTTTATGGATAAATCTCAGATGCAGCAGCTCCTTCCTATAGTGAAAGGGGATACCCTCTTCCTCATAAAGGTGGCAAAGGGCGTTAACCCACTTGACGTAACGTATGACCTTAAGAAAGGGTATAAAGTGTTCGGCATGGATGCCAAAGTTATTCGCGTTGAACTGGAACAGATATACAAACAAAACCAAATGTTAGTCGAGCTGCTGATGCTCTTTCTTGGTCTTGGACTTGTCATTGGCATAGCTTCATTGGGAGCCATTACTTTACGATCCATCATGGAACGCCGCCAAGACATTGGTATGATGCGAGCAATGGGATTTCAACAGAACCAGATATTCATTTTTTTACTAATAGAGGGGTTGTTCACTTTCACTCTTGCGTTACTCATCGGGTTGGGCACGGGCATTGCCCAGTCCTATGCGATTTACTTAAGCTTTACACAGATGAAGAAAATTCCCTTTACCATTCCTACAGTTCAACTTGCTATTATATTTGCGGTGGTGTACGTGGCAGCAATAGTATGCACTGTAGTCCCAGCGCGTAATGCATCTAAGATACCGCCTGCAGAGGCGGTGCGGTACACTGAGTGAGCTAGTGGCAAAATTACAATTATAAGAGCGAGTAAATGTCGGCCTCCGGCAACAATATCAGATTGGAAGGAAGAAACTCGAGGAGGCTGGCGGAGCAGAGGCATACGACCTGAAGGCAAGGGAGCAGTACAAGCTTTTCTCTCTGATAACGGAATTTGGCAAGACACGGCAATAGTTTTTAAGGAGTGAGCATTTTAACTGCATTAACATCATCATTACAGGTCCTTATGATAGGGGCAATCTCCTCGAGCAGAGGCTAAATATTGACTAACTACTCTCTTAAGCGGCTCTGCTTCGGCGTAATCTTCTTACTACTTTTCAGCTCTTAACCTCACTCGTGAGAACGCAGCAACCCCAGTGACAAATAGTATTGCCGTTAAAATGATCAACGCCTGCACTTCGAAGAGGACGTCTCCCTCGATCCCAGTTCCATACGTAAGCACAGACCTGAGAGCAGCTACAGCGTGAGTCCACGGAAGAACGTCATATACCTGATAGGTTCTTCCATTGAATTGACCGATTATTTCCTTTGGCAATGGGAAAAATGCCCCAGCGAGGAAACCCATTGGTACTGTGATCATCGCGCTCAAGCTCCCTGCTTGCCTCTCGTTCGTCACGAATGCAGCTATCAGCAATGCCAGAGAAATAGACGCCAGTAGAATAGCAGCGGCGTCCTAAGGGCAAACCAAACCAGCAGAGCACATATTTGTGCACGAAAATTTCCCATTTTGCCCATTATACGCAAACTTAACCATCAAGCGTCTCCAAGAAGAAAGAGCAGCGAACGAATTCTAACATTTTTTGATCAATTGTGCAAGCGATTACATTACGTGAAGTATCTGTCACGAAAATTTATTTGAATGCCTTAAGTGCCGTTTGTCTCACTCATCACTCCTCAAACTCCACGACTTGTTGACGCTTAGCCTCCTTTGTTAGCCTCGTTATTTCTTCTTCAATAGCGGAGAGCTCCCCCCCCCTCCTCCTCGCGTTCTGATCATACGCCTCAATGCCGCCGGCCTCCTCGATGATCCTCCTCCCCTGTAGTAAGGCCCCGTTAAAGACAATACTAGTTCGTTCCTTCACAACAGGAGCTAACCACATCCAAGCTTTCTCTGTGATTCCGCGCCGCAATGGGATGGACTCAAAGTGCTTTGTTGTCCCCGGAATTAGTTTAAACGTCAAACCTACCGCGTCTTCCCCGAACTTCGTTATAGGGACACCTGCCTGAGCATGGATCTCAGCCCTCATCCCCACATTTGCAACTACCCATTTGCCGTCGATGCACGCCTCGGCTTCTCCGTGGACTATCCCCGTATTGAAAAATGCTGTCATAATCATCTCTTGCTCAGTCACCCCTAGGTTAAGGCTCTCAGTCACCCCTAGGCTCATCATGAGATCAGACAACATCGCACTAAACTCCTTATACCGGGCCTTTATTCCGGCAGCCCTGCAGAGAGCGATGAACACGGAGGTCAGGTGATAGCACGTCCCCGTGCCTCTCTTCAAGGTCGCGCTCACGCTATCGAGGGGCAGCATCTCATTTGCTAATTTGGTCTTGACAAACCAGTAGGCAGCGTCAGCGAACTCATAGTCTGACAGTTCATACGCGCCCAGCTTGTTCGCCATGGCGACGACCTCTGGCTCGCGGGGGTTGCACCACCGCGTGGGTCTGAGGTACTTCTCGTTGGAGGTGCAGTATCGCATGTCGTCGCAAAACGGAGGGATCTCATACTCCCTGGGCGGGCGGACGTACCGCTCCTCGTCGTCGGAAATTACCATTAACGATTTGACGGCTTTAGGGTTCTTGAGCAGCATCTTGGCGAATGCCAATAGCACCCCTACCCTCGACTGCTTTGGCAACTCCTGCGACGTATGCCCCTGCTCTGTGATTTCGCTAACTTGTGTCATTTATTGTCTTCCGTTAATATTTGCTCTAAGACTCTTCGCACCACCACAGAACATCCCCGCACCTCCTCGCCTTCGGCGCGTTGAACGTCCGGATCGAGAACAGGACCTAGTCGGTCGCAGACGGGGCAGCGCTCAAGCATCCGGACTCGGTCGCCCGATATGATGAAGCCGGGGTAGCTCTGAGCGATGGCGTCGAGGAAGGCGAAGCGCCCCCACTCGCCGTACTGGGTGGGCGTCAGGTCATCGCCAAGGACGAGTGGTTTGAAATACGTATAGGGGGTGTGGAGGTAGTGACCCTCAGGACATGAAACATGTTCGCATTAACTTCATTCATGGAGTAATGATCTAAACAGCGCGACTCAGGGATGCCCAACACATCCTGTACCTGCTTCCTAAAATCTGCGTGTGGGATGCTGACATTTGCATGTTCTTTCCAGCCTCCGCCCGTCTCAACTACTCCCCTCTCACCAAAGTCAAAACTCTTCCCCTCCTTCTGTAACGTATCCATTACTCGAAGGAACAAGAAGGGCGGGCCGCTGAGCATGATGCTTTCCTCTGTTTTGTCATAGCGCTCGAGCCACTGCATGGCCTTATCAACTATCTTCTGTTGCATGTCGCTTTGGGCAGAAGCGGTCGCTTTTCCGTTCCACTCCTGAATTCCGCTCATAGCCCTTTGGGTTGTGTCAGCGGTTATCGCGAAGTCCAGAGCATACTGCACGTCCTTATACGCATCAAGATCAACACTCTTTGATTTAGCAATCCATAAGTTCGACATCGTTGGTTTTGGAAACAACTGGAGGAGGTGATCGAAATCTTGGTCGATCGTACTGGCTCTCAGCTTTATTAAAGCATACTCGGCCGCTAAAAACGTTTTCATATCCCTCGGGATGACCGTATGCTGTCCGCTTGTTCCACTGCTATACGAAACGACCAAGCCCGCCGCGTTGAAGGCGTTGATCACGTCGTCAAAGGTAGGGTTGGCACCCTTGATGACAATTTTGGGCAGTTCACCGGTAAAGATGACTGCAATCCAGTATGCGAAGTCCTTTCCTGAGGGGTGCTGTTTGAAAGTGGTGTCGGGGAGGAGAGGGATCTTCTCTAAGTCATCGTTGGTCTTGATGTCGTCGGGCGTGATACCCCTCTTCTCGCAGTACTTGCGGTAAAAGTGATTATAGGTGTAATGGCGCGTGAAAGCGTACTTGACCGCCTTGAGCTGCATCTCCTGCGCTTCGTCTATCGGCACGCGATAGAGGTCTGTTGGTTCATATACGGCCTCGTCAACAGGGGTCCACCCCTCGCGAGGCGGGATGTAGTTGGCTAACTTCTCATTAATTCGTCTTGATCTTTTTTCGATTTCTACCGATACCCCCAAGCTCATCACCTCTGATACGACTTAACATGTTTTTTTTATTGACTACTATATAAGGCCGATGGAGTCAGCAGCCAAGGCAGCTCTACGTGGATAAACACAAGGTGTGCTCTATTTTACTGTTATGCTTATGTGATAGGTACTCTGAGATTTAAAATGGCTCAATCCAAGTAGCCTTAAAATGAGAGAGAAGGCATGTGTCGAAGGGTAAACCACATGCATAACTCAGAAGGGGTAAGCCATGAAACATGCTCGGACGCATAAATCTTACTGAGCTATTTCAAATTTTATTATTATATACTATATTATACACATCTTACAGGGCCTCGTTGTTGCATTCATTTCGAAAGTCTGCGCAAACCTCAACACCACGCGGATATACTATACATTGCAGTTCAAAGATGCCAAGTGGACTTGCACGCAGTGTATAAGAAGATACTGTGGTAGATCTAAAAGGATATTTTATTTTATTTTATTTTATTTGGACAGGACAATATGGCCCTTACTTGATCCACGCAAAGACTGCCATGCTCAACCAAAAAATGCAACGGCCCAGTATTGTAATCTTAAACCCTGTTTGCAGCTTTTCACGAGTCCTGTTGTCCCCCAAATTCCTTGCCTGAGTTAAAAGGGCCGCCGTAAATGCGGCTAATACCACCGCGAAGAGCCACAATAACTGTGCATACAATAGGATCGCTATGCCAACGAAAAACACGGCGAAGACAGACGCTACGTAGAGCGTCCTCTCCATAGCGGGGCGGGGTCGGATAAAGAGGGCGGGAATGGTTGGGTCTAATGCTTCATGCGTGATTTGTACCACCGGTGTGTATACTACCATAAAAAGAGCTAAGAGCCACGGGAGCGGAGTTAAGACGGTCTCGGGGGAGAAGGCACTCCATATTGCCACAGGAACTAACATCTGAGGCAAGAATACCGTAAGATACCCGATGTTGTCGCGCAGATAACGCGAGTAAACGAGGTTCCCCGCAAGCCCTAACAGCACCAATGCTAAGAAAAGCCAGTTAAAGCTCACTATTGCTATCACAATCCATATTCCAGACAAAATCGCAGCATAGATGACAGCCTCAGATTTCGAGATCAGCCCGGTCGCTAACGGCCTCAGTGGGTACTTCTTTTTATCCCGTTCTGCATCGATGATGTCGTTTGTCATATTTCCGACGCCAGCCACGAGAAACATGAGAACAAGCAATTGCAGAAGCCGAAGATCATCAAATTTCACGCCCGCTAGCGCCGCTATACCTATTACAAGTGGCAAAATTGCGATACCAAATGCTATCCCGAACAGCGCTATGAGCCCGACGATTTTATTTCTAAAAGAGTGTTCCGACGGCGCGGCTATACCAAAGAACACGTCAGATGCTGACACTTTTGCATTTGTCATGCGCTTGCCCCCTGTGTTAAACGAGAGTTACAATGTGCTTACGTAAATTGCTGTTTGTATACCTTTTGGTTATAAAGTCACGTTTTAGTCTCTCTAATGGACATAAAGCGCATCACTGATTGCCTGAAGAAAATACGTCAATAGGATTCCTGAGCGAGGACATTGCACGCAGACTGATCCTTCTTTACTATACAATACAACTTAGCGCAGGGAAGAGAAGAAAAAAGTGCGCTGATATGCTTCGATTGCAGCTATATTGTCGATCTGTGTGCCGAATGTCGTGGCAGAATCGACGGCTAAATATTCGGCCGATGTTTACAACAGCCGGACTGCATTAGCGTATATGAGAGGGATGTTACAAACCACTCTTTTCATCACGCTCGCTGAACGGCCTCAACTGGGAACGACCGAGGACTGGATAATTATCAACCTGACAAAGCATGCGCACCCGATTCACTTACACCTTGTTCAGTTCCAGCTCGTGAGCCGACAAGCAGTTAACGTCACTGACTATAAGAAAGACTGGGTGATGAAAAACGGCAAGCCCCCGCTCAACCACTCAACGATACCGGTGAACCCAGCTGCGTACCTGACTGGCAGCGCTGAAGGCGCTCCCCCGCAGGAACAGGGGTGGAAAGACACTATCAACATCACGAATCCAGGTGAAGTCACCACCATCAGAGTGCGCTTTGCCCCTATTGACGAGAATAGAACCTACTCATTTGATGCCACCGCAGGACGAGGCTACGTGTGGCACTGTCACATGCTCGACCACGAAGACAACCAGATGATGCGACCGTACAAAATAGTGTCACCGACACCACCATCTCCATGACAAGAGTACAACGCGTGCGGACTTTTCCGCCTGCTCTACCGATGGGCCACAACACGGCCTAGATGTACTTACAGTTCAATTCTTGGTAAAAGGGAGAGAGACTCAACACATAAAGGTTGATAACAGCCCCGAATTTTATGAGTACATTTCTCATTTTAAACGCTTTGAGATGAATTTGGGAATAACGAGTTCATCTACGTTGAAGATCTTGAAGAGTACGGCAAACAATACGAGGAGCTTCTTCAAAAACGCTCTATACCCTCCCTACAGAAGTAAGCGTCTCGAGCGGCCTCGTTACTTAACAAATTATGCGGCTTTTTCTAGGAGGAAGTAATGCCCGCCGTTTAAATCGCCATCGTCAATGCATTTAAACTTGGCCTCCTTAAACAGCTGGTTCCACTTTTTACGTGAAGTCAGCATAAGAATACTTATGATGTTCAACACCATGAAAGCGGCGTAGTTCGGCACCATTATCATCATGAGTAGCCTCCCATTCTTTTTCAGCACACGATTAAGCTCTTTAAGGGCTTTTAGCTTGTCTTTGCCCAGGTGGTCTATCACATACGAGCTGACGACGGCGTCAAAGGTCTCTTTTTCGAACTTAAGGGCCGTAATATCTTGGGTTTGTATTTCCACCTTGTCTGTAACGTTCGCGACCTTTAAGTTCTTCTCAAGCAATTTTTTCCCCCCATCGTCAATGTACGGCGCATCAAACTTATCGACAGCGATTATTTTCCCGTTCTTCAATATCTTGCTAACGCCGATTGACGTTCTTCCGCTTCCGCATCCCGCATCTAAAACCAGATCATCGTCAGACGTTAACCAATTCACATAGGGTATGACGAGCTCTGCGTCCATTTTGTGGATATACCGCAACGCAATATCTGCCATGAAGAGCTGAAGTGCGACGAGAAAGAGGAGGCCCGAGAGGATGTACAGGCTCTTATTTGTGATGAGCGTCCCGATCGATAACGTTAAAAATAGAATCCAGCCGATAAGAAATCCCCAGCTCCATGCGAATCCCCAGCCAAAATCGTAATCTTTGTTAGTCGCGTTTCTTCGAAACAAACCCCCCATTTTGTGTGTATGTTTTGTGCCCCCCCTCATATGTTTCATACTATCACTTCGGTCCTCCAATCACTATTATGAATCCAATTTTTTCAAGAATTCATTTATGGCCTCGATCTTTTTTGTGGCTTCATCCACGACCTTTTTCGCATCGCTCACGGCATTTGTTGACAATTTATGATTCATAGCCGTATTAAATTCGCTGAACGCTGATATCAGCCCCATCATCGATGTATGCAGTTCCCGGGCCATTTCTTCCTGACCGCCGAACCATAGTATATCCATTAGACAAGGCACCATCACCTTCTCTTTTCTCTCCAGTTCTAACGGGAGATTCTTCTGCTCTTCTAGGAATTGTCTGCCCACCTCTGTGAGAATATAACGCTTAATCCCACTTTTTTCGACAGGCTGTTCAACTGCATAGCCATTTTTTTGTAGCCATGCGAGAAGTGGGTATATCGAGCCTGGCCCCGGCTTCCACAGTCCTGCCGTTCTTCTTTTGATCTCGTCTGCGATCTCCGAACCAGACAATGACTTATCTCCGAGCAGCTCTAGCGTTTTGCGGCGGAGAAAGCCCTTTGGAATCTGCGTTGTATGCTGCACAAGGTGATGCATGTGCGAATGAAATCTCTCGATATGGGAACCCATTTATCGTGACACATCCTATAATATCAACATTGATATCAACATTGATATTGCTATTTAAATGCTTTGCTCATCAAAACTTTTAGCATTACCTGCAAGCCTAACGTAATTGCATCTAAAGCAATCCCTAAATGGGGCTATAATAAAGACATTCGGGCTGCGTATGATACTGATACTGTAGCTTCCTAACTTTCACTAAAAAGAACGTTTTAGTTTATTCTCAATTTATACGACTTCCCGAGTGATGCCGTCCCGTTTTGAGGTATGTAAAGTACATTTCTGATACAAAACCCCCCGATAATCGCCCTGCTTGGACTTACAAGCGTGCAGGTCTAGAACACTGTCAAAAAATATGGCCGTATGATCAACGTTGACATTCACCCCCACACGTTCCGGCACAGCTTTGCCATCAACTGGGTACGGCAGAATCAGGATCTGAGGAGATTGCAGCTATTACTGGGGCACAGCAGTCTGGCAGTTACACAGGAATACCTTCAATTTAGGGATGCCGATATTATGGACGCGTATAACAGCGTCGATTTTGGCAGTGTGTAGCGTCTTTTGATACCTGATCCCCGTGGTGCTTACGGATGAGAGAGAATCATCTAACCAAAGAAACACAGAAAGAAGGGCAATTCATCGCTTTTTACGATAGGGGTACCTTCATTTTGCGGGTGTGAAATAGTCTATCTACTGGTAAAAAATTTTGAAAAATATAGTTGCATCCATCATGCTTGATGTCGTGCGCGGGCTCGAAGAGGAGTGCGGGGTGATCGTCTGGTCGCTCTCAGCAAAGGAGGCGTGGACGCAGACGACCGATCGTTCCATCAGGAATCTTATGTTGGCAATCTTCTCGTGGGTTGCCGAGCGGGAGCGTGAGAATCTAAGCGAGCGGACGAAGGCAGGGGTGGCACGAGCACGTAATGAGGGCAAACGCATCGGCCGCCTCTACCGCAAGATCAACTGGCGAAAGGTTGATAAGTATCGAGCAAAGGGGGTATCGTGGTCGGCCGTTTCGAGGGTGATGGACATTCCCTACAACACCCTGCTGGCGGCAAAGGCACGAAGAGAAGCAAAAGAGAGTTGAAAGTAGCGCAGCGACACGCCTCACTTTCCATACGAGAGAGCCTCTCTAGAAAGGAAGGGTAATAATTTATAAAGCTGATTAAATATATTTAGTGCACAATGGGAAGCGATGCTATACGAAAGCAAGTCGAAGATATCCAGGAACAAGATTCCAAACGACTGCACGAGCTT